>NZ_FOKT01000022.1 GCF_900112305.1 Microbulbifer thermotolerans | reverse complement strand
GTTGCGCCTACACCTGCAGAAATTGTACTGCCCAATGGTATATCTCTTCGGGTTCCAACGCTCAGCAAAGCGCTGCTATCCGACTTTCTGGCTCTGGAGGGAGTAAAGTAAAAATGGACACCCATAAATTAAAAAATTGATGGGAAGACCATTGCACACTTACTCTGATGTTTCTAGGGGCTGCTATTTGGGTTATTAGATCTGACGTCCTGTATGGAATTGTGCCAAACAGCTTTATTGGGGTGTAACAGCACGTCGAGGAAGCCCGTGACGGTATTTTTCAAGGAAAGACAAAACTTTAGGAAGTGATCGTCGGGGATAGGTAGCGCTCACAATCACGGATTCCGTGGGCTCTGAATTTTCCGATCTGCTCGCTGGCAGAGCATACTGAATGGGCGGCTCCAGCCAGAGACTTGCGGCTTCGAAGCTGCGGTTCAGTTAGAGCTATTGTCAAGGATCTATCTGGAGCCGCTTACAATTACACCAACCGCTTAAAAACCTATAGCGAAGAGGGCGAACTCAAAGCGACTTACTTCTACAACGCTCTGGGTCAGCGTGTGCGTACGGACAAGAGCGAGGACAACCTGCTGCACTACGACTTGGGTGGACAGTATCTTGCTGAGACCAATATCGCTGCCAACGGCACGGATATCCAGAGCCAGACTGACTACATCTACCTGGACAACATGCCGGTGGCACAGATTGTAACGACCTTTAGCGAAGGGGAGGTTCAAGGTAGAACCTTGACTTATCTGCACACGGACCACTTGAACACGCCGCGTATTGGATCTGATGGTAATGAAGTTGTTGTCTGGCGCTGGGACAGTGATGCGTTTGGGCAGACAGCGCCGGATACTGATCCGGATAGCGATGGAGAGCAGATTGTTGTAAATTTGCGGTTTCCGGGGCAGATACAGGGCGGTGAGGCACAGCATTACTACAACTACTTCAGGGATTATGACTCGAGTCTTGGAAGGTATATCCAGTCAGACTTGTTGGATGTATTGGGTCGCAGTAATGATCCCCAGTTAAGACTTGCCCAACAGATAGGCGTTTTAACTATTCCGAATAATGGTGGTTTGAATCACCTTTACAACTATGCTGAAGGCAGCCCGATTGATCGTACAGACCCATCAGGGCTTTTAGCGCCTTTAGTCATTCCGGGTATATGTGCTGCGGGTGGGTGTGAAGCGATTGCTGCCGCAGCAGCAGCGGCATACTGCGCATTAAATTCTGCTTGTTCGGAAGCTGCACAAGGTGTTGGTGAAGCCATATCCGATGCAATTGATGATGCTACTGATGGTGCCGGTGAAGATGACTGTGGTTGTTGGAGAATCCTTGAACGCCGCAATAGTTGGTGGGATGGGGATCAGATATACTACGAATACCTTGAATGCCTACGCGAATGTAGGGAAGAACAAAATCAGTGTGAAAATTAGATGGCACAATGAAATTTGATGAAAAGCCATACCTACGTGAAATCCAGTTCAAACGTGATGAAGTAGATGCCCATAACGATTATCCGTTTTGCATTCCAGCAGTTAGGGAACTGGATTTCCTTGAGTTTCACCCTGATGTAACGTTCTTTGTTGGTGAAAATGGAACAGGGAAGTCTACATTAATTGAAGCCATTGCTATTGCAATGGGCTTCAATCCTGAAGGTGGAACTAAACAATCTACTTTTGCAACAAAGCGTACACATTCGCCACTTCATCGTTATCTAAAGACGATAAAAAGTTTCAAGCATCCTGAAGATGGGTACTTTTTACGCGCTGAAAGTTTTTACAACCTTGCCACGCTAATGGATGAAACTGGGTACTTGAAAATGTATGGCGGGAAATCGCTTCACCAGCAATCACATGGTGAATCATTTATGGCAACCCTTGTAAACAAGCTGCAAGGTAATGGTCTGTACATCATGGATGAACCAGAAGCAGCTTTATCGCCATCGCGTCAAATGGCTGCACTGTCTGCTATTCATCAGTTAGTTGAAGAAAAGTCACAGTTTATTATTGCGACCCATTCCCCAATATTATTGGCGTACCCACGCGCCAAAATTTACCAATTCACAGAAACTGGCATTGACGTGGTTAAGTATGAAGATACCGAACACTACGCTGTTACTAAAGACTTTCTTGATCGTCACGAACAGATGGTCAAGTATCTAATGGAAGACTAAGCCAAACTGTTAGGGTAGTCTTCCATATTTTTTGATGGTGTCCTTGAAGCTTTCATCAATATCAGGGTGTTCTTCAAAAATTTTCAACAAAATTTCAGTGCCAACCAACCCTGTAATTTTTGAAATTGTTTTGGCATATTCTTCATATTCATCTTGATCAAGATGATCTTTCAGAAACGGTATCAACTTTGATAGTTCCGACGAATTTTTGAAGGCTATACGCGCTACAAATTCAGCTAATTCTTTATTCATATCTGACCACTTATTGATTAATTTTCACACTGATTTTGTTCTTCCCTACATTCGCGTAGGCATTCAAGGTATTCGTAGTATATCTGATCCCCATCCCACCAACTATTGCGGCGTTCAAGGATTCTCCAACAACCACAGTCATCTTCACCGGCACCATCAGTAGCATGTAAGCGGTAAATCTACCACCCCATTGCCATCACTCATCTGATATGCAGGCAAGATTCCACGGCAGCAGCCGCTCTATCTCCTCCACACTCTGCGCCTTGGGCAGTTCTGTAAACACCTGCCTGAGATAGCGGTACGGTTCGTGTCCGTGGAGTTTGGCGGTTTCAATCAAGCTGTAGAGTGCCGCTGAGGCTTTCGCTCCAGCCTGGCTGTTGGCAAAGAGCCAGTTTTTTCTGCCAACGGCAAAGGGGCGGATGGACCGTTCTATGCCGTTGTTGTCGATTTCCAGACGGCCGTCTTCGATATAGATGGTCAGCCTTTTCCACTGTCCCGCCAGGTAGTGCAGGGCTTTGCCCAGTGTGCTCTTCGGGGGGACCTGTGGGAGGTTTTTATCCAGCCAGGTTTTGAGCTTTTCCAGTTGTGGTTTTGCCCTTTCCTGTCGTATCCGGGTTTTCTCTTCCGCAGGCAGGTGGCGGATTTGTTTTTCGGTTTTGTACAGTTTGCCGATCAGGTGGATGGCTGTGTCCGCACGGCTGCGCTTGCCTTTGCCGGTGGCTTTTTGGGCGTCGATAAATTTGCGTCGTACATGGGCCCAGCAGCCAAGGCCGACAATGGTGGCATCCACGATGCTGCCTTCTCTCAGCAGCATGCCAAGGTTCTTAAGGTGATTATTGATCTCCTCAAACAGCCGGCGACCAAGCTGGTGCTGTTCAAGCAAGTGGCGGAAGTTGAGAATGGTGGTTTCATCCGGAATTCGGTCTGTCAGCGTCAATCCCGCAAAATGGCGCATAGACTCAATCTCGTAGAGTGAGTCTTCCATTGCGGGATCACTGAGGTTGTAGAACAGTTGCATGCAATGGATTCGCAGCATGACCCGTAGTGGGTATCCGGCCTTGGGGTAGAAGGGCTCGATCTTCGCTTCCAGGAGCTGCCATGGAACAAGGGATTCCATCCGCTCAAGAAACATCTCCCGACGGGTCTTGCGGCGCTTGTTGCGATATTCGGCTTTAGCAAAGCTGACTTGGTGCATGGCTTTTGCTACTGTCGTTGACTCGATGCTATTTTAACCCATCCGTCCGGGACTTATTCAGAGGTTCCTTAGATCTGATGTCCTTTATGGAATTGTGCCAAACAGCTTTATTGGGGTGTAACAGCACGTCGAGGAAGCCCGTGACGGTATTTTTTAAGGAAAGACAAAACTTTAGGAAGTGATCGTCGGGGATAGGTAGTGCTCGCAGTCGCGGATTCCGTGGGCCCAGCGCTTTCCGAGTTGCTCGCAGACAGAGCGCACTGAATGGGCGGCACCAGCCAGAGACTTAAAGCAGCTCTCGAAGTTTCGGTTCAGGTAGCGCCAGTGTCGCGGGTAGGGTCTTGACTTATCTGCACACGGACCACTTGAACACGCCACGTATTGGAACTGATGGTAATGAAGTTGTTGTCTGGCGCTGGGATAGTGATGCGTTTGGGCAGACAGCGCCGGATACTGATCCGGATAGCGATGGAGAGCAGACTGTTGTAAATTTGCGGTTTCCGGGGCAGATACAGGGTGGTGAGGCACAGCATTACTACAACTACTTCAGGGATTATGATTTCAGTCTTGGACGATACCTCACCAGTGATCCTATCGGGCTGGCGGGCGGACCAAATACTTATACCTATGTCGGGGGGAATCCTGTTAACGCCATTGATCCTTTAGGGTTGGATATCATGGTGATTGGCGGCGG
>NZ_FOKT01000025.1 GCF_900112305.1 Microbulbifer thermotolerans | reverse complement strand
GCGGCGTCGTAGTGGTGGGTGATTTTGGCCTGGCCTTGCCAGTCGGCGATGAAGCTAAGGAAGGGTTTCTATTTTTATGGGTGTCTCGAAATGTTATTCTTCTCCCAACACAGAATCTTGATTTTATCCTTGGCCCGATTGCAGAACACAAACAGCGTTTCTTCAAAGGGATTGAGAGCCTTCTCTTACTCGACGATGGCCGCCAGGCCGTTGATGGATTTGCGCATATCCATCCAGTCTCGGTAGAGGTAAACTCTGGGGTAATGCTTTGATGACCGGATCACGATGTCACCTCCAGGGCCAATAAGTCAGACAGCAAGGCCTTGCTGAGCGCTGGAACCTGCAGGCTATACCGTTGGGCAACACAATTTCTGCAGGCGAAGGTGTAGGTGTAACACAGCCGCCTCGACTGGTTTAACCGGGACAAAGCGGCCACTGGAATTTGTGGGCTCTGACCCCGGAATCAGCCCGCGTTTTCGCAGCAGGTATACCCAGTTGTGAAAGCACTTGGCATCCAGTTGGTGCTCGCGTGCATAGACAGCGAGGGATTTTCCGGAGAATTTTGCGGCTTGGTAGTGGTCCAGCCAGTACTTTTGCTTTTTGGTGATTTATGGCATTGCTGATCCTGCTTTTTTATGGATTTGAAGGCAGGATGGCATTTGGGAAGCGGGGTGTTAAGGTGTGGAAGAATTACCGCTTACCTACAACAAGATCTTAAATATCGGAATTACTCATTTATTTTCCTTTAGTTTGAAATTTTTCCAGAAGTCTCGGCGCCTTCCGGGGCGTGGTGGCAGATGGGGTGGGGGTGGCCGTTGAGGCGGTACCGTCTACGCCACCACAGTTCCGGTGGCGCCTTTTTCATCATAGTGCCGTCGAATTGGTAGCTGTAGGTAGACTGGCCGTCGATGGGGGAGCCCCATTGACGCAGGAAGTGGGCCTTCACTGCTCCATTTTCACGGATATTTAGAAAGGCTCTTCAAAAGGTCTTCATGTTTACGAGCTAGATTTAAGTCTCTTTATAAATTCATGCGCACTGGAATCTCCTGATGATGCAGCCTTTTTAGCCCATTTTATTGCCTCTCCAATTTCACCTTTCTCGCTCAAATATAAGGCATAATTAAACTGGGATGGGGTGTCTCCTAATTCTGCAGCTTTTTTCATCCAGTAAACTTTTAGTTCCTCGTTGAGGTTTGAAAACATATAGTAATTTAGAACTTTTATTGCACTTTTTTTGTTGCCAGATTCTCCGTTTTTTATATGGCAAGCTAATTCTTCTGGTGTAAGGAAGTAAATGGCCCCAGTGGAAGTTGGGGGTTCATTAGACTTTTGGGAGTTGTCTTTGTTCATCCAACTCATATCTATTGGTTCAGGTTTTTTTTTAGTCATTTTATTTCTATAACTAGGATCTAGTTTTCGGTTTGAATAAGTAAAACTGTCCAGGCTTGCTGTAGTCTATCTCTCCATTAGGCGATTTTTGGTAAGGAGCTATATTTCCGTTTGTCCAATACCAAAGCAAGGTGTCAGGAGCTACAACTTCTGTATTTAACTCATTCGCTAATTGTTGCGCATAACAGTTGCTATTTGCCATGAAGTTTCCAGTATTGCAAGACAGTAAGTTTACACGCATTCCCGGCTCGTATTTGGGGTGGTTTAATATTCTTTGGGCCAGGTTTTTGGCTGGAATGACTTTTCGATTTTGGTCAACAATTGCGTGCGGAGATCCATGGGCGCCAATACTCAAACTAGTGTGGTTGTTGGCTACTAGTTTTGCTGAATAATGTATTTGTTCATTTTCTGGGAATAGGTTTATATCAACACCAGTATAGGTGTCTGTCAAGGGGTCATAATTTTCTGGGATTTCTTTACATGTTAGGCCTAATGGATCGACCCATCTAACGGGGTTTTTTACGTAGATATAGTTATTCAGGCCAC
>NZ_FOKT01000017.1 GCF_900112305.1 Microbulbifer thermotolerans | reverse complement strand
GATCCGGGCGAAGGTGGAGCATCCCTTCCGCTACATCAAGCGCGTGTTTGGCTACGACAAGGTCCGCTACCGGGGGCTTGCAAAAAATACCGATCGCCTGTGTCTGTTGGCAGGCTTCACCAACCTGTTAATCGGGAGAAAATACCTGCCCGTCTAGGGGCAGTGCGCCTGAAATCCGCGGATAGCGGGTTTTAGGCAAGGAAACGAGGGGGTATTGCGTGAAAATATCGGAAATTTGAGCATTAAACGTTCATTTTTTGAGCGGCTCAGCTTATACCCAGAAAACGGTGAGTTGATCAGAGGTTCCCTCTAATTGCTTCCAAGGCAATAGCTTATCCAGCTTTTCCAGGAAGAGTTCTCTTCGGGTCTTGCGTTTCATAATCGCGTATTCGGCTTCGGAAAACGTCAGCTGGCTCATAGCTCTCCCTGAAAAATGGATTGCACGGAGAAATTATGCCAAATCTTGGAGTTTTTCAGAGGCTCCCTAACCACTGACTCAGTTTTACCAGCGATACCTTGTGCCCCTCCCGGGACAGCTCTGCCTGCAACGACCTTATGAGTTCTCGTCCTCGTCGAGCAGGCGCTTGAACTTTTTTAGTGCATAAATCTGCAGATGAGCCTCGCCCAATGCTTCCCTGGTTTCTCGAAGTTCGGCTTCATACTGCTCGCGGATATCCTTGGGCCAGCTACGGAAACCATTCTCCATATTGCGCTGCGCCTCTTCAATCCAGGACTCTACCTCTGAGACAGTCAGATCATTCTCACGCGCCACTTCGGTGACGGTTGTCTTGCCCTTAAAGATATCCATGACTACGGCAGCCTTGCGCTTGGCAGCCCAACGTTTAACTGCAGGTTCGCGGCTCACCTCACCCTCCTAACCGCTACGCTATAACCTGTGCAGCTGAGGAGGGGCTCACTTCAGCGACTTGAAGGCCGCGCCGATCCACTCCGAACGGATGATGGTATAGGCATCACATGCGGCCCAGGGACCGCCGGGCTTTTGCTGACACCACTGGGCATTTCTGAACTGTCCCTGACCTGCTCCCCGCTTGCGGCCAACTGAAGCAGCTCGGCAACATCATCATGATCCCACACCAGGTCCTGTACATTCCGATGGCATTTGGTCGTCCACAGAATAAGTGAATCGGCACCTCGCTATTCCAGGAGATCCAGCACTTCTGCTGCCGGATACAGCGGCTCATGTTGGATGATGCCGGCATCCTCCCGACCCGGAGTCCCGACAAAGCGGCTGACAACCTTGTCATTTACCATTATGGCAAGTCCATTTTCAGAATATTCCAATCACTCTCAGGCGATGCCCCACTCGGGCAGCCAATACTCGTGGATACCACAACCCTGCTTTAGTGATGATGCCATCCACTTCTTCACCTCAAAGCCCCATGGATTTCACCATCTCCGCCTCAGTGACCACATCCGGAGTGACCACGGCATCCTGCAGCATCAGCTTGCTGCTCAGCAGCCGATCAAGATCCACGTCGAAAGAATCAAATTCAGGATGCAAGGCGACCGGCAGGTGCACAAATACATCCCGGGTTTGACCGATTCATATCACTTTGCGGTTCGCAGGCCTTCTTTCTTGGCTTCATAATTCGACGAATATGCAACTTTTTAGGCTCTCAGGCGTGAAAACGAAAGGTTTTCATTGATCTTGTATAGAACAACCCATTTAAAATCAAAATGTTATTAGATTTTCAGGGTCGAACAAATAAAATTAACCCCAGCCATTTATCATATATAAATTAAGGGCGATATTCGCTCAACCTAACGTAAATATATCCTTTACCATTTTACGAATATAGCGCAAATCATTTAGGTCCTTTTCTGACTGTTCTGTACGGTAGTCATCACGAAGATCCTGGATTTGGTCTCTAACAGTAGAGACAAGGTTTGATCTTTGATCATCATCATTACTTTTAGAAAAAGAATCTAACTTATCTTTTTTAGACTTCTTCGACTTATTTCCATTCGTATTTCCCGAATCAATCTGTAAAGTTTTAAAAAAAATACCCATGAATGAAGACGTTGATTCTTGTTCTTCCGCCTCTTCATTTTCACTTTCATCATTCATATATTTATCTAAATCAAAATTCGTAAACCTTGCAGGCTCAAACGCGCCGAGCTCTAGAAGATTCAATTCAAGTGCTTTAACAAGGCCTGTTCTCATCTTTCTTTTTTCTATATCCTGCAACAATGCCTCTTCGTAGGCGGATAAAACATCCTCTATCTTCGCCATTACAGAACTCATTGCATGACGAGGCTGATCCCATTCTTCTAAAACTTGCCATAAACTACGCTCGCGATAGCTTAGTTCACCACCATTCTCACTACTGTAAGCGCACAGCCCAGAATAAGGTATACCAGTCATCATTAACTCATCAGCCACTTGATCCAATACTTCATCAAGGCTTACTAAAGGGCGTAGATCTGCTTTGTTTAATACAACATACAGTGGGATATTGATTTCAGCCAGCTCCCACAGGTGTTCCAAATCGTCACGCGGAATAGTTCCATTTGAATCTAGCCCTATCATCCATATTAGGGCCTGCGCTTGAGTAATATACTCTTCAGATGCAGAGCGGTCCCCACTAGTAACACCATCACGATCGCCGGGATTGTAACCAGGAAGGTCAATGAACGCCAGATTCTTATAGGATTTCATTGGCACTTCAAGTGAAATAAAAGGAATCAGGTTTCGCAGATTGAAGCCAAATTCCTCTACAAATCTATGTGATAACCTGGCATACATTTTTTCTGGAATTTCAAAGCAACCACCACCTGATGGGTAGCCATTAATATTCAATTTTTCGCCATGAAAAACATATGTAGGTATTGCTGTAACAGGCTCAATATCTATGGGCAGGGAAAGATCTTCATTCTCAAAAAGACTTGAAATAAAAGATGATTTTCCGCTACTAAAACCACCCGCCACAGCAACAATCGTGCGTTCTGAAAAACCCTTAAGTGATTCAACTAAGCGTAGCTCATCATCCACCGCACGTATTTTCATAACTTGTTCTGCCTCATTTGGCAAAACCGTTACCCTGTTAATAAGTGGCAACAGGTGCTGTGTAACGACCTCATTAAATCTATCATATCTTTCTGATCTTATTTTATTGGGCGATATCGCAGAACACACAAGAGAGTATCGGCTCTCAACCTCAATTAAACGCTCTTTAAATTTGTCAGATTGGTTCTGAAGAGCTTCAATTTTATTCAGAAAATCACAACGCTCACTTTCCGCCTTCTGTTTAAGAGAATCGTAAGATGAGGATATTTCTTCGAGTTTTTCATTAAGCTCTTTAATTTTACATTCAGCCTTATCCCGATAGGTTTGTGCTTCCGCTTCCAAAGATTTATATGATTTTATGGATTGCGCCAAATTCTCGGAGATCTCAGCAGACTTTTTCAGCGTTAAATCCAGTTCCAACCGTGTAGATTTATAGCTCTCAAGAATCTGATCATATTCAGATTTGAGAGCCTGATATTCACATTTTGATGATGCCAGCTTGTCACTTAAATCCTTTCCATTATTTATAGCGGCTGTCAATTCTGACTCTTTTTGCTCTAAGGCCTTGGCTGCATTCTTATAAGAATAAAATGCAAGCTCATACTTATGACGCAGATCTTTTATAGAAGAGAATATTTTCGAGAAAAATTTTTCAGCACCACTAATCTGAATTGGGCCATCTTCTACTTTCAATTTAAATACCCCTCAGTTCAGCATCCATTCTTGAAATTTTCTCAAGTGTTAGCGCCTTATTTTCTATCATTTGTTGTAGGTTCTGCATCTCTTCCTTTAGATCGCTCAGCAGCTCAGAGCCTATGTCCTTATCTGTCATAGAAGATATTGAGTGACGGACTTCATCAATGAAACCGTAACCTGCTTTTTCCAGCACAGACACATACTCATGTGCAGCCTCAATAAAATCATCTACTCTGCTACCCTTTATTTTTCTTGATTTTGCCAACTCTGCGGGCAATTCAGGAATATCAATATCAGGAAAATCAACTATCTTATTAACCACACTTCTGCAGACACTTTGCAGCTGTGTAATGTCGACACTTTCATCACCCATGGCTTCACGTAACTGACGCGAAAGCCCACTGATCAAATCTACGCGCCAACGCAGCATATTTTGAGTAGCACAATCTTTCAGGCCATTTCGCATCAACCGTGATAGCCCCTCAAGTGCACGTCTTACAGGTAAAGGCTTTAAAGTAGATACTGTATATGTTTCTTTTTCATATCCACCTATATCTAACGCTCGTTGAATTTTCCCCAAAAGGCCACTTTTTTCTACAAGGCGATTTTCCTGCTCACTCCCCTCAGCACTTTCTGTCTTTTCGTCTACTACATCGATGGCCCTCTGAATCACCTTCTCCAGCTCCCCAGGCAGGCGCAGGCGCATATCCTCTACTTGATTTTTAAACTCATTGTTTGCGGCAGCTATCCCCTTGGCAGATGCTTGCTGCAATGCATTCAGCTTTTCTTCAATTTGAGCCTTATCACCACTCTCAACATCGTTGCGCCGTTCAGCCAGCCGGTTGATCACGCCCTCTTTCACTTTCAGGAACGTCTGCCACTGGGCATCGATGAAATGACTAGCCTGCTGTTCCAGAATCTGGGCCTTCTTCTGCCGTACAGACTCGATCGCCCGTTCTAGTGATTCTCGACCGGACAACAGAGTCAGGTTGGCGATCATATCTTCGGGGCGGGCAAAATAATCGGGGTAACTTTTTTTTAAATATTTCATGGCATGAGAAGCAGTCGTGTCCTGACTCTCCCCTTTCCCCAAAATCAGAGTTTCACACACACCTGATGTCAGTATCAGGCGTTCAGACTGCTCTGTAGCTATCCGCTTAAGAACTTCATTCTCACATTGTGATAGTGCTCTTTCGGCCTGTTGAGCCATGGTTGTACGGAGCAGGTCAATCGCCACTGGCAATATGCCCTTTGCATCTTTTCGGATACTTGCATGCAATTGGGTATCTGCCTGACTAGCAACGATGAAAATTTCCTGAGTACCCTCTCTGGCAGTTAATCGGTCAGCAAGCTCAAAGTCCTGTTCACTCATAAACTGACCAGTAGGACTGACAATAAATGCAGCATTACACTCTTTTAGTAGCGCATAAGTACGCTGCTCACGAGACTTGACCGGATCATTAACGCCTGGAGTATCGAGAACTTCAATGCCTTTGAGGCTATCCAATGGCATACCCAGGTTCAGCTCACGTGTAAAAGGCATAAAACGGCCATTGGACCCTACATAATCCATTAGCTGTGTATTCAATGCTTCGGCTGAATCTGCCTTTAACTGACGATACTCACCAAGCTCATTAATATCTACATCTGATGCCTTAATTCTCGAATATAGGTCTGCTGCTGCACAGAGATCGCCATCTTCACCTATTTCCCGGATGGCTTTTACGCGTAGTTTTTGATCATCAGGTTCGGGAATTGGTCTTGCACTTCTCTTTTGGCGCTCCGCTATCTCGTCACGATAGATTTTTATTCGTTTCGTTACCTCAGACTCAAACTTCTGATCTTTTGCTTTTAGCTGTTCGATATCATCCAGACCAAAGAATCGAACCTCTGCCGTGAATTCTTTTGCATAACCTATGGATGTCAATGCTGCTGTCATTGGCGTTGCTGCTTTTGGCAGCACTTCTCTTCCGTCAAATAGCAAGGCATTTATCAATGATGACTTCCCTGCTTTAACTCGGCCAATAATTCCTATTTTTAGCTTACGAATTTCCTCTTGAAGCGAGGCCAAGTGGTCACTTATCTGCTTACTGTTATAAAAACCATCAGTTTTTAATTCATTTCTGATAGATGAATCGCAAATATCATCATATTTTGCAACTATAGATTCCAATGAGCGCAGCGACGTTATCAGTCGATCCTGTAGCGTATTCATTATGCAATAACTCCTTCTGCTGACTTACTCATGTCAGCACGAATACGTTTAAGGGCTTCTACAGCGTTTTGTAGCTTCTCCAGCTCTGCTTCTGAAGCTTCAGCAACCTCATTATAAATAGCTCGTTGAGCTTCTACTTTTGCAGTGACCTGGTCTGAAACTGTTTTTATTATTTCACTCTCAATTGAGTTTAGAGAGCTTAGTACTTGTGGACGTACCTGTGCAATTACACCAGGTATAACCTGAGATGAAATAACCTGACGATATTGTTCCGATTCATTTTTTTCACGTAACCTATCAAAAAGATTACCAATAATACCAGGAAGTATGGCAAAAACCACTTTAAGTACAGGATTTGGAATTGACAAAGCAGCAATAGAAAGCGCATCCTTAATTCCACCTCCCTGATGAGCAGGAGCTTTCATTTCTCCTGATGCTTTATTACCACTGAGGCCTACAAGAGCATTCATGGCCTCATTTTCAATAACGGATATCATGTTATTTACCCAGTTGGAACCACCAGAAACAGCGATGCCTCCGACTGAGATATCACCAGAAAACTGGTAAGCCACGTCTGTAGTAATACGGCGCACTACCCGTTGAATTTCGACTGTAAGTGTTGATCGCACCAGATCTCCAACACCACGACTCAAAGCCGCCTCACCTGTGCGTGCCATCATTACAAGCTCATCCAGCGAATTATTGAGAGTTTGCTCAAGCTTACGAATCACCTGCTCAGTCTTCTCACTCAACTGCCCCTGCCCTACTTCAGCAAGCATTCTCTCACGCTCACGCTCTACTTTTTGCAAGGACTGTTCAGCGGCTTTAGTACGTTCGGCTACTTCGGCAGCAGAGGTACTCAAAGCGTTAATTGCGGTATTTACGTGAGAGCTGGCATCAAAGTACAAATTCCTCACGGAACTCAAAACCAATCCATCAAACAACTGATTCACATTGGCTTTGGCCAGAGTTTCTTTCAACGCCGATATATCGTCTTTATTAATACGACCAATTTCACTATCACCTGTCACAAACGACATATGATCAGAGACATATGCATGTATAGCTTCCAGCTCCTCGGGTGAAGCCAAGTCAGTCATCGTTAGGTAAACTTTAACTGACCGACCCAAATCAAGGATTTCTTCAATCCGACGTACGTCCTGGCGGCTTACTGTGCCTGCCTTTGCACTTACCATGTAGAGGTAAAGAGCACCTGTGGTAATGTAACGCAATATCGCTTGGTTGTGTTGATCCAAACCGGAATCAAAACCAGGCATGTCGACCAATACCAATGGTTCAATATCCTTTAGACACTGGGCTTTTACATATACCCTTACAACCTGATATTGATCCGCATGTGCAGAGAGATCAGCCAGGTCATTAATACCATGTTCTGTCCACTCTCCCTTTGCACTCAACGCCATAATACGCTCCGACTCCGAGTAGCGCAGTTCGGTTGGTATTGCTGTTTCTGGAGAAACCTTTTCTGGCAATATCTGACGTTCTATAAGGCTATTTAGGGCTGTTGACTTCCCTGCACTAAAACCGCCAACAAAAGGAACAAAAACATCGCTTTCAGATACAGCCTTTACGACATCATCCAGCTCAGAACTCCACTTTTTATGAACATCACCAAGTAAGGAAGGTGCATGATCTACTGCCAAAGATAGATCCTTACCCAAATCATTCAAGTAAGACAAAAGCTGACTTTTTCTTGCATTTTCCATAATTAAGGAACCTCTGAATAAGTCCCGGACGGATGGGTTAAAATAGCATCGAGTCAACGACAGTAGCAAAAACCATGCACCAAGTCAGCTTTGCTGAAGCCGAATATCGCAACAAGCGCCGCAAGACCCGTCGGGAGATGTTTCTTGAGCAGATGGAATCCCTTGTTCCATGGCAGCTCCTGGAAGCGAAGATCGAGCCCTTCTACCCCAAGGCCGGGCGCGGCCGCCAGCCATACCCACTACGGGTCATGCTGCGAATCCATTGCATGCAACTGTTCTACAACCTCAGTGATCCCGCAATGGAAGGCTCACTCTACGAGATTGAGTCTATGCGCCATTTTGCGGGATTGACGCTGACAGACCGAATTCCGGATGAAACCACCATTCTCAACTTCCGCCACTTGCTTGAACAGCACCAGCTTGGTCGCCTGCTGTTTGAGGAGATCAATAATCACCTTAAGAACCTTGGCATGCTGCTGAGAGAAGGCTGCATCGTGGATG
>NZ_FOKT01000015.1 GCF_900112305.1 Microbulbifer thermotolerans | reverse complement strand
GCGCCGCGGTCAGGGTGGTTTTACCGTGGTCAACGTGACCGATGGTGCCCACGTTTACGTGGGGCTTGGAACGTTCAAACTTTTCTTTTGCCATTTTCTATGTCCTCTAGCTAAAAGAAGTTGGGAGATTAAGCCTTGTTTTTCGCGATGATTTCATCGGCGACGTTTTTCGGCGCTTCCGCGTACTTCAGGAACTCCATGGTGTAGGTGGCGCGTCCCTGGGTGGCTGAGCGCAGATCGGTTGCGTAACCGAACATTTCCGCCAGCGGCACTTCAGCGTTGACCACCTTGCCGGAGGGGCTCTCATCCATACCTTGGATCAAGCCGCGACGACGGTTGAGGTCGCCAACCACGTCACCCATGTTTTCTTCCGGTGTAACCACTTCGACTTTCATCACCGGCTCGAGCAGCACGGCACCGCCCTTTTCGGCCAACTGCTTGGTCGCCATGGAAGCAGCGATTTTAAACGCCATTTCGCTGGAGTCCACATCGTGGTAAGAGCCGTCGTAGATGGTCGCCTTCAAGCCCAGCAGCGGGTAGCCTGCCAGCACACCGTTCTGCATTTGCTCTTCAACACCCTTCTGCACCGCGGGGATGTATTCCTTCGGTACTACACCACCCACGATTTCGTTGTGGAACTCCAGGCCGTCCGCACCTTCTTCTTCGCTAGGCTCGAAGCGAATCCACACGTGGCCGTACTGGCCGCGACCACCGGACTGACGTACGAACTTGCCTTCGATCTCACAGGTATTGGTGATGCGCTCGCGATAAGCCACTTGCGGCTTACCGATATTGGCTTCCACATTGAACTCGCGACGCATACGGTCAACGATGATGTCCAGGTGCAGCTCACCCATACCGGAGATAATGGTCTGGCCGGTCTCTTCGTCGGTCTTCACGCGGAAAGAGGGGTCTTCCTGCGCCAGCTTGCCCAGAGCTATACCCATCTTCTCCTGGTCAGCTTTGGACTTGGGCTCTACCGCAACAGAGATTACAGGCTCTGGGAATTCCATGCGCTCGAGAACGATTTTGTGGTTTTCGTCGCACAGGGTGTCACCAGTAGTCACATCTTTCAGACCGATAGCAGCGGCAATATCCCCGGCCAGTACTTCCTTGATTTCCTGACGGTTATTAGCATGCATCTGCACCATACGGCCGACGCGTTCCCGCTTTTGTTTTACAGAGTTGTACACTGCTGTACCGCTTTCCAAGGTGCCTGAATAGACGCGGAAAAAGGTCAGGGTGCCCACAAAGGGGTCGGTGGCAATTTTGAACGCCAGCGCAGCGAAAGGCTCGTTATCGTCGGACACGCGACTTTCTACGGTTTCACCGTCATCCAGAGTACCTTCGATTGCTTTAACCTCAGTCGGCGCCGGCAGATATTCAACAACGGCATCCAGTACCGCCTGAACACCCTTGTTCTTGAATGCGGAACCACCCAGAACAGGAACGATTTCATTGGCGAGAGTGCGCTGACGGATAGCTGCCTTGATCTCTTCTTCGGACAGCTCCCCCTCTTCCAGGTACTTTTCCATCAGCTCTTCATTGGCTTCAGCAGCGGCCTCCACCAGATACTCACGCATCTCTTCACACTCATCCACCATATCCGCGGGGATGTCTTCGTAGGTGAAGCTTGTACCTTGGTCAGCTTCGTTCCAAACAATGGACTTCATCTTGACCAGGTCAACCACGCCCTTGAATTCATCTTCGGCGCCAATGGTCATCTGCAATGGAACCGGGTTGGCCCCCAGACGGGTTTTCAGCTGATCAACCACCCTGCGATAGTTAGCACCAGTGCGGTCCATTTTGTTCACAAACACCATGCGCGGCACTTCGTACTTGTCAGCCTGGCGCCATACAGTTTCAGTTTGCGGCTGAACACCGGAAGAACCACACAGAACAACTACGGCACCGTCGAGCACGCGCAGAGAGCGCTCTACTTCGATGGTGAAGTCCACGTGTCCAGGAGTATCAATAATATTGATACGGTGCTGCGGAAACTGCTGCTGCATGCCTGCCCAGAAGCAAGTGGTCGCTGCAGAAGTAATGGTGATACCGCGCTCCTGCTCCTGCTCCATCCAGTCCATGGTAGCGGCGCCTTCATGCGTCTCACCAAGCTTATGGGACAGACCGGTGTAGAAGAGTATGCGCTCAGTAGTAGTGGTTTTACCGGCATCTACGTGTGCGCAGATACCGATATTGCGGTAGCGGTCGATAGGCGTTTTACGTGCCACAGTTGTATCCTCGATATAACGGCAAAAGGCAGCCTGGAAATTTCCGTGCTGCCTTCCGGTATTAATTTCCGATGGTGGTATTCATCAGACTTAGAAGCGGTAGTGAGAGAACGCCTTGTTGGCTTCCGCCATACGGTGAACGTCTTCACGCTTCTTAACCGCACCTCCCTTGTTCTGGGAAGCGTCGATAATTTCGTTGGCCAGGCGCTGCGCCATAGATTTTTCGCCACGCTTGCGGGAAAACTCCACCAGCCAACGCATCGCCAGAGCCATACGGCGTGAGGGACGCACCTCTACCGGCACCTGGTAAGTCGCACCACCAACACGGCGGGATTTAACCTCCACCATCGGCGCGATATTTTCCAGGGACTCTTCGAAAATTTCGATGGGGTCTTTGTTAAGTTTTTCTGAAACCATGTCCAGAGCACCGTAAACGATACGCTCCGCAACAGATTTCTTACCGCTGACCATTACGTGGTTCATAAATTTGGCCAGGGTAACATTCCCGTATTTGGGATCGGGCAGTACTTCGCGCTTGGCGACTACTCGTCTTCTCGGCATGAGAATTGCCTCTCTTCAGGGTTACTCCGAGACACCGCCGCACATCAGTGCACCTCGGCGAGCTCGGCCTTACTCCGGTTGGAAAACCGAAACGCAATCAGTCTTAAGGATTAACCTTTAGGACGCTTGGCACCGTACTTGGAACGGCCCTGCTTGCGATCGTTTACACCGGCACAGTCCAATGCACCGCGCACAGTGTGGTAGCGCACACCCGGCAGGTCTTTTACACGACCGCCGCGAATCAGTACCACGCTGTGCTCCTGCAGGTTGTGGCCCTCGCCACCGATGTACGAAGTCACTTCGTAACCGTTGGTGAGACGCACACGGCAAACCTTGCGCAGTGCGGAGTTCGGCTTTTTCGGTGTAGTGGTGTACACGCGAGTACAAACCCCACGGCGCTGCGGGCTAGCCTGCAGAGCGGGAACGTCGCTTTTTTCGACTTTGCGTTTTCTCGGCTTACGAACCAACTGGTTGATCGTTGCCATTAAAAATCACTCCAAAATAAAACGCCCCCACCGTGAGAGCGGGGGCCCCAGTGACTGTGTGTACCGCCGGCATCAAAGCCGGACAGAACACCCCACATAAGCGGGGGCCGCATTCTAAATGCGGCGATCCGCCTAGTCAATCAGCGGCAGAGTAACTACTAACCTCCGCCGCCACCTGTTGGGAATCGGATTTCCCATTTCCCCAGCCTCTCCCCAAAAAAGGGAGAGGGGTACGAGGTTAGTCGCCGGAGGATTTGAGGGCCTCGGTCAGAGCTGCCTCCACCTCTGCGGCGGACGGCCCTTCACCAAAACCTTCCTCCTGCTGCAGGCTGCGCTTGCGGCGACGCTCGGCATGGTGCGCCAAGCCGGTACCCGCCGGAATCAAACGACCGACAACAACGTTTTCCTTCAAACCGCGCAGGTGGTCTTCTTTACCGGTCACTGCCGCTTCCGTCAGTACGCGCGTGGTCTCCTGGAAGGAAGCCGCGGACAGGAAGGACTCGGTGGCCAGAGAAGCCTTGGTGATACCCAGCAACAAGCGCTCGAACTGGGCCGGCTGCTTGCCTTCCGCGCGCAGGCGCTCGTTTTCCTCGATAACGCGCTGGTACTCAACTTGATCGCCCTTGATGAACTCAGAGTCGCCCATCTCGAGGATTTCCACCTTGCGCAGCATCTGGCGCACGATCACTTCGATATGCTTATCGTTGATCTTCACACCCTGCAGGCGGTAAACCTCCTGAATTTCGTTAGTGATATAGCGCGCCAACTCCTCCACGCCTTTCAGGCGCAGGATATCGTGCGGATTGGACGGGCCATCGGAGATCACCTCGCCTTTTTCCACAGTTTCGCCTTCGAACACTGTCAGCTGGCGATGCTTCGGAATCAGTACCTCGAAGTGGTCCTTACCGTTCGGCAGCGGCTTGCCGTCCGCCGGAGTGATCTGCAGGCGTACTTTGCCCTTGGTCTCCTTACCGAAAGATACAGTTCCGGAGATCTCCGCAAGAATGGCAGGCTCTTTCGGCTTACGCGCTTCAAACAGGTCCGCCACCCGCGGCAGACCACCTGTGATGTCTTTGGTACCACCGGACTCCTGAGGAATACGGGCGATAACATCACCGATATTCACCTTGTCGCCGTCTTTCAGGCTGAGGATGGCGCGCGGCGGCAGTGCGTAGTGCGCCGGCGCTTTGCTGTTGGCCAGTGTCACTTCTTCGCCATTCTCGTCCACCAGGGTTACCGCCGGACGCAGATCTTTACCCGCCGCCGGGCGCTCGGCGGGATCGATCACCTCAATGGAGGACAGGCCGGTAATTTCGTCGGTTTGCTTGCGAATCGACAGACCTTCTTCCATACCGGACAGTTTCACCCAACCGGCAACTTCGGTAATGATCGGGTGGGTGTGCGGGTCCCACTTGGCCACCATCTGGCCACCTTCAACTTCCGCGCCGTCTGCCACATTGATAATGGCACCGTAGGGCAGCTTGTACCGCTCCCGCTCACGCCCGGCGCTGTCAGCTACCGCCAGCTCACCGGAGCGGGATACAGCAACCAGGGCGCCACTTTCGGCCTTCACGGTTTTCACATTGTGCAAACGCACGGTACCCGGCTGCTTAACCTGAATACTGTCCGCAGCGGAGGCGCGACTGGCCGCACCACCGATGTGGAAGGTCCGCATCGTAAGCTGGGTACCTGGCTCACCGATCGACTGGGCGGCAACCACACCCACCGCCTCACCGGGGTTGGCGCGGTGACCGCGGGCCAGGTCGCGGCCGTAGCACTGGGCACAGATACCGTGGGCCGTTTCACAGGTGATCGGCGAACGCACGATAACCTCATCGATACCCATGGCCTCGATGCGTTCTACCCACTTTTCGTCAATCATGGTGCCGGCGGGAACGGCGATTTCATCGCTACCCGGTTTGAGCACATCGCGGGCAACCACTCGGCCGAGAATCCGATCACCGAGAGATTCGATAACATCACCACCCTCGATTACCGGTGCCATGGTCAGACCATCATCGGTGCCGCAATCGGTCTCTGTGATCACCACGTCCTGGGCAACGTCTACCAGGCGGCGGGTCAGATAACCGGAGTTGGCGGTCTTCAAGGCGGTGTCAGCCAGACCCTTACGGGCACCGTGGGTGGAAATAAAGTACTGCAATACCGACAGGCCTTCGCGGAAGTTCGCGGTGATGGCGTTCTCGATAATGGAGCCGTCCGGGCGCGCCATCAGGCCGCGCATACCGGCCAGCTGACGAATTTGCGCTTCGGAACCACGGGCGCCGGAGTCCGCGTACATGTACACAGAGTTAAAGGAGTCCTGCTCCACCTCATTACCGGTGCGGTCAACCACTTTCTCTTTGCGGATACCGGCCATCATCGCCTGGGTCACCTTGTCGTTGGTGCGGGACCAGACGTCGATGACCTTGTTGTACTTCTCACCGGCGGTCACCAGACCGGAGGCGAACTGGCTTTCAATTTCCTTCACTTCCGCTTCGGCGGCGGCGATCAGTTCAGCCTTGGCCGCCGGAATTTCAAAGTCGTTTACGCCGATGGAGGAACCGGACTTGGTGGAGAAATCAAAACCGGTGTACATCAGCTGGTCGGCGAAAATTACTGTCGCCTTCAGCCCCACCTTGCGGTAGCACTCGTTGAGAATGCGCGAGATAGCCTTTTTCTTCATCGGCTGGTTAACCAGCTCAAAGCCCAGGCCGTCCGGCACTATATTCCACAGCAATGCGCGACCGACAGTAGTGTCGTAGAGGGTGCATTTCTCGCGCTTCTCGCCGTCTTCGCCAATTTCCACTTCACGAATGCGCACTTTTACTTTGGCCTGCAAGCCCACCTGCTTGGCGTAGAAGGCGCGGCTCACTTCCTTGATATCGGCAAAGACCATGCCCTCGCCTTTATCGTTGATGCGTTCGCGGGTCATCCAGTAGAGGCCCAGCACCACGTCCTGGGACGGCACGATAATCGGCTCACCGTTGGCCGGAGACAGGATGTTGTTGGTGGACATCATCAGCGCGCGGGATTCCAACTGCGCCTCGATCGTCAGCGGCACGTGCACCGCCATCTGGTCGCCGTCGAAGTCCGCGTTATAGGCCGCACATACCAGCGGGTGCAGCTGAATCGCCTTACCTTCAATCAGTACCGGCTCAAAGGCCTGGATACCCAGCCGGTGCAGGGTGGGAGCGCGGTTCAGCAGCACCGGGTGCTCGCGGATCACCTCATCGAGGATATCCCACACAATGGCCTCTTCACGCTCGACCATTTTTTTGGCCGCCTTGATGGTGGTGGCCAGGCCGCGGGCTTCCAGCTTGCCGAAGATAAACGGCTTGAACAGTTCCAGAGCCATTTTCTTGGGCAGGCCGCACTGGTGCAAACGCAGGGTAGGGCCCACCACAATTACGGAACGGCCAGAGTAGTCGACGCGTTTACCCAGCAAGTTCTGACGGAAGCGGCCCTGTTTACCCTTGATCATGTCGGCCAGGGACTTCAGCGGGCGCTTATTGGAGCCGGTGATGGCGCGTCCGCGACGGCCGTTGTCCAGCAGCGCGTCTACCGCTTCCTGCAGCATGCGCTTTTCGTTGCGCACGATGATATCCGGCGCATTCAACTCCAACAGGCGCTTGAGGCGGTTGTTGCGGTTAATCACGCGGCGGTACAGATCGTTCAGGTCAGAGGTCGCAAAGCGGCCGCCGTCCAGGGGTACCAGTGGGCGCAGATCCGGCGGCAGCACCGGCAGCGCTTCCATGATCATCCACTCCGGGTTGTTACCGGATTTGTAGAAAGCTTCCAGGAGCTTCAGGCGCTTGGACAGCTTCTTAATCTTGGTCTCGGAGTTAGTGGCCGGAATCTCCTCGCGCAGACGCTGGATTTCGGAAGGCAGGTCGATGTCGCGCATCAGCTCCTGGATGGCCTCGGCCCCCATTTTGGCCTCGAACTCATCTGCCCACTCCTCCATCGCCTCGAAATACTGCTCATCGCTCAGCAGCTGGCCACGCTCGAGGCTGGTCATGCCCGGATCGGTGACCACGTAAGACTCGAAATAGAGCACCCGCTCAATATCGCGCAGGGTCATATCCAACAACAGACCGATGCGGGACGGCAGAGACTTCAGGAACCAGATGTGTGCCACTGGGCTCGCGAGTTCAATGTGGCCCATGCGCTCGCGGCGCACCTTGGCTCTGGTGACTTCCACACCGCATTTTTCACAGATAATGCCGCGGTGCTTCATGCGCTTGTACTTGCCACACAGGCACTCGTAATCCTTTACCGGACCGAAGATTTTGGCGCAGAAGAGGCCTTCGCGCTCGGGCTTAAAGGTGCGGTAGTTGATGGTCTCCGGCTTTTTCACTTCGCCGTAGGACCAGGAGCGGATCATGTCCGGAGACGCCAGGCCGATGCGGATAGCGTCAAATTCTTCCAAGTGTTCCTGGGACTTCACCAGGTTTAACAAATCTTTCAAGGCCTTTCTCCTAGAAACTGTCTTCTAGCTTTGATGGGCGCGCTTCTCAGTGCCCATCCTACCATTCGGTTTGCTGCGTAGGATGGGCAAGGGAGCGCAGCGACGTGCCCATCACCGGTACCGGTCTTATTCGTACTCCAGCTCGAAACTCATGCCGAGGGAGCGGATTTCCTTGACCAGTACGTTGAAGGATTCCGGCATACCCGGCTCCATGCGGTGGTCGGAGTCCACGATGTTTTTGTACATCTTGGTCCGGCCCTCCACATCGTCGGACTTGACCGTGAGCATCTCCTGCAGGGTATAGGCAGCACCGTAGGCTTCCAGCGCCCAGACCTCCATCTCCCCGAAGCGCTGACCACCGAACTGCGCCTTACCGCCCAGCGGCTGCTGGGTGACCAGGCTGTAGGAGCCGGTGGAACGCGCGTGCATTTTGTCGTCCACCAAGTGGTTCAGCTTCAGCATGTACATATAACCCACGGTAACCGGTCGCTCGAAGGCATCGCCGGTACGGCCGTCGTACAGGGTGATCTGACCGGATTCAGGCACATCCGCAAGGCGCAGCAACTGTTTGATTTCGCTCTCATCGGCGCCATCGAACACCGGTGTCGCCATGGGTACGCCTTTGCGCAGGTTTTCCGCCATGGCGAGAATTTCCTGGTCAGACATTGCGTCGAGTTCTTCTTTGCGCCCGCCGGTGGAGTTGTAGACCTCTTCCAGGAACCCGCGGATCTTGGTCGCCTCCTGCTGCTCCTTGATCATGCGGTCAATCTTCTCGCCCAGGCCCTTGGCGGCCATGCCCAGGTGCATCTCCAGAACCTGCCCCACGTTCATGCGCGAGGGCACGCCCAGCGGGTTCAATACGATGTCCACCGGCTCGCCGTTTTCGTCGTAGGGCATATCCTCGACCGGTTTGATAACGGAGATCACACCCTTGTTACCGTGGCGACCGGCCATCTTGTCACCCGGTTGAATGCGACGCTTGATCGCCAGGTAAACCTTGACGATCTTCAGCACGCCCGGCGCCAGATCGTCGCCGGACTCCAGTTTTTTCTTCTTGTCTTCAAAGGCTTCGTCGAGCAGTTTGCGGCGCTCTTTCAGCTGCGCCTGGGCTTTTTCCAGCTGCTCGTTCAGTGCCTCGTCAGCCATGCGCAATTTGAACCAATCCTCGCGCGGCATTTGTTCCAGCACTTCGGCAGTGAGTTCATCGCCTTTCTTGACGCCCTTGCCACCGGCGACCTTCTGGCCTTCCAGTGCTGTCTGCAGGCGCTCGAAAGTGGCGGCCTCGACGATGCGGTATTCCTCGTTGAGGTCCTTGCGCACTTCGTCCAGCTGCGCCTTCTCGATTTCGAGGGAGCGCTGGTCTTTCTGCAGGCCGTCGCGGGTGAACACCTGAACGTCAATCACAGTGCCCCGGGTACCGCTCGGACAGCGCAGGGAAGTGTCCTTCACATCGGACGCCTTCTCACCGAAGATCGCGCGCAGCAACTTCTCTTCCGGAGTGAGCTGGGCCTCGCCTTTCGGTGTCACCTTGCCCACGAGAATATCGCCGGCAGTCACCTCTGCACCGATGTAAACGATGCCGGATTCGTCCAGTTTGTTCAGCGCAGATTCGCCCACGTTGGGGATATCCGCGGTAATCTCTTCGCTGCCCAGTTTGGTGTCGCGAGCGATACAGGTCAGCTCCTGAATGTGAATAGTGGTGAAGCGATCCTCTTGCACCACCCGCTCACTGATCAGAATAGAGTCCTCGAAGTTGTAGCCGTTCCAGGGCATGAACGCGATACGCATGTTCTGCCCCAAAGCCAGTTCGCCCAGATCCACAGAGGGGCCGTCGGCAAGGATATCGCCGCGGTCCACCACATCGCCGGTCTTCACGATCGGACGTTGGTTGATACAGGTGTTCTGGTTGGAGCGGGTGTACTTGGTCAGGTTGTAGATATCCACACCTGCGTCCCCGGCCTCAACCTCTTCGTCCCGCACACGCACGACTACCCGGCTGGCATCTACACGCTCGATCACACCGCCGCGCTTGGCCACAACACAAACACCGGAGTCCCGTGCCACGGTGCGCTCCATGCCGGTGCCGACCAGCGGCTTCTCGGCGCGCAGAGTGGGTACAGCCTGGCGTTGCATGTTGGAACCCATCAGGGCCCGGTTGGCATCGTCGTGCTCCAGGAAGGGAATCAACGCCGCGGCCACGGACACCACCTGCTTCGCGGAGACATCCATGTACTGGATTTCCTCCGGCTTTTTAAGCGTAAATTCGTTGTGGTGGCGTACACTGACCAGCTCATCGGTAAAACGACCATTTTCATCGACGGCCGCAGACGCCTGCGCGATTACGTAATTGGCTTCGTTGATCGCTGACAGATATTCAATTTCATCTGTCACCTGGCCGTCCACCACCTTGCGGTAGGGGCTCTCCAGGAAGCCGTAATGGTTGGCTCGCGCATAAGTAGCCAGGGAGTTGATCAGACCGATGTTCGGACCTTCCGGCGTTTCGATCGGACACACGCGACCGTAGTGCGTCGGGTGTACGTCACGCACTTCGAAGCCCGCCCGCTCGCGGGTCAGACCACCCGGGCCGAGAGCTGAAACGCGGCGCTTGTGGGTAACCTCCGACAGCGGGTTGTTCTGGTCCATAAACTGGGACAGCTGGGACGAGCCGAAGAACTCCTTCACTGCCGCCGCTACCGGCTTGGCGTTGATCAGATCCTGCGGCATCAGACCCTCAGATTCCGCCATGGACAGGCGCTCTTTCACTGCCCGCTCCACGCGTACCAGACCAACGCGGAACTGGTTTTCCGCCATCTCGCCAACGGAGCGTACGCGACGGTTGCCCAGGTGGTCGATGTCGTCCACCATGCCTTGCCCGTTGCGGATATCAATCAACGTTTTCAGCACATCGACGATATCTTCCTTGCTCAGCGTACCGGGCCCTTTTTCATCTTCGCGCCCCAGCCGGCGGTTGAATTTCATGCGACCGACAGCGGACAAGTCGTAGCGCTCGTCGGTGAAGAAGAGGTTCTCGAACAGGGATTCCGCAGATTCCTTGGTCGGCGGCTCGCCCGGGCGCATCATGCGGTAAATTTCCACCAGCGCTTCCAGCTGGGTGCGTGTCGGGTCGGCGCGCAGGGTGTCGGAAATAAACGGACCGCGGTCCAGGTCGTTGGTGTACAGCGTTTCGAATTTCTTGACGCCGAGCACCCGCAACTTACCGACTACCTCTTCAGTGATTTCGGTGTTGCACTCAACCGCCACCTCTCCGGTGGTCTCATCGACAATGTCGTGCGCCAGCACGCGGCCGTACAGGTACTCCAACGGCGCTTCCAGACGCTCAACCCCCGCCTTTTCCAACTGGCGGATATGACGCGGCGTGATGCGGCGGCCTTCCTCGACAATGACCTTGCCGTTGTCGTCCCGAATATCAAAAGAAGCGACATCACCGCGCAGGCGCGAGGGGATCAGCTCCAGGCTGACGTGATCTTCATGCAGGTCGAACTTGCTGGTTTCGAAGAACATCTCCAGCATTTCCTGGGAGCTGTAGCCCAGGGCACGCAGCAGAATCGTCGCCGGCAGCTTGCGACGGCGATCGATGCGCACATAAACCAGGTCCTTTGGATCGAATTCAAAGTCCAACCAGGAGCCGCGGTAAGGAATTACCCGCGCGGCGTAGAGCAGCTTGCCGGAGGAATGCGTCTTGCCCTTGTCGTGATCGAAGAATACACCCGGGGAGCGGTGCAGCTGGGAGACGATCACGCGCTCGGTACCATTGATGATAAAAGTACCGTTGTCGGTCATGAGCGGAATTTCGCCCATGTACACTTCCTGCTCTTTAATATCCTTGATGGACTTGTTGGCAGATTCCTTGTCGTAAATGATCAGACGTACGCGCACTCGCAGCGGACATGCGTAGGTAACGCCCCGCAATGTACATTCTTTGACATCGAAGGCCGGCTTGCCCAGGGTGTAGCTCACATACTCCAGAGCGGCGTTGCCGGAATAGCTGACGATCGGAAATACGGACTTGAACGCAGCCTGCAGGCCCACGTCCAGCCGCTCGTCGGGGCGCTTATCGGCCTGTGTAAAATTGCGATAAGAGTCCAGCTGTATCGCAAGGAGGAAAGGCACATCCATGACCTTGGGCAGTTTGCCAAAATCCTTGCGGATACGTTTTTTCTCAGTGTATGAGTAAGCCATTCAAATTCCCCAGCTTGATCGGTGACAAGACTTCGTGGAGCTTCGGCCGCCGCGCGGCAATACGCAGCTCCTCCGGGCAAGAAGCCTCTGATCAATACGGCCCGCCGCACTGATCACAAGCTTCTCTCGCGCCTTTGCACGGCGCACGATGCAAAATCTATTAAAGACTCAGGCACTGGCAACAAAAAAAGATCGAGCCGCCAAAACCTCACTACCGCAAACGGCAAAAAGGCCGGCGGACAAAGTCCACCAGCCTTGCCGCCGGCGACCGGCTTTTCCGGTCGACAGCGGTGAGTCGCAACAAGCGAATTACTTCAATTCTACAGTTGCGCCAGCTTCTTCCAGCTCTTTCTTCGCCGCTTCGGCTTCTTCCTTGGTTGCGCCTTCCTTCAGCGGGCTGGGCGCGCCGTCTACCAGAGCCTTGGCTTCTTTCAGGCCCAGGCCGGTAATGCCGCGAACAACTTTGATCACGTTCACTTTCTTGTCGCCTGCGGAAGCCAGGATGATGTCGAAAGAGTCCTTCTCTTCAGCAGCGGCTTCGCCACCGGCCGGGCCGGCAACAACTGCAGCAGCAGCAGTTACGCCGAATTTTTCTTCCATCGCCTCGATCAGCTCGACGACGTCTTTAACAGACATTTCGGCAATAGCGTTGATAATATCTTCTTTAGTCAGAGACATGAGTCAGTACCTGATTTGATTGAGCAGCGGAGTGCTCGTCTAATTCAATAAAACAGTGAGAAACTGCCGTTCGCACAAACGAACCGGATTAGGCAGCTTCCTGCTCTTTTTGGTCGCGAATGGCCGCAATAGTGCGGACCAGCTTGCCAGCAGACGCTTCTTTCAGCACGCTCATCAGCTTGGCGATCGCCTCGTCGTAAGTCGGCAAGCTTGCCAACAGTGCGACGTCGGTAATCGCGCCTTCAAAGGCGGCACCCTTCAGCTCGAGCTTGTCATTGTTTTTCGCGAACGCCGTCAGGATGCGCGCACCGGCACCCGGGTGTTCGTTAGAAAATGCAATAATGCTCGGACCGACGAATTTCTCGATGAGACACTCGTACTCGGTACCAGCCAGAGCGCGACGCGCCAGAGTGTTGCGGACGACTTTCAGCCAAACGCCGTTCTCGCGAGCCTCTTTGCGCAGAGCGGTCATATCGTTCACGGTCACGCCACGGGAATCCGCGACCACCGCAGACAGAGCGCTCGAAGCAGCTTGCTGGACTTCTGCGACAATTGCTTTCTTGTCTTCGAGTCCAATAGCCATAATGTCACTCCTGGATTTGAAAAAAGACCGGGAAACCATTCTTCCCGATCCGTTCCGGTGCTCAAAGCTCAAATCCAGCAAAATACTGGTTTGGGCAACACCGTCTGCGTAGGCTTGGGCGCTTCAGCCAACAGACTGCCGCCGGGATTAAGCCGTATGCGATTTAAACCTCAACCGCACCGGCACCTACGGTCTTTGACGGCCCACTCTATTGTCGAAACAAAGTGAGTAGACCCCAAAGTTCGGATTGCCAACGGAGCGGGGAGCCCGGCACACAGGCCCAGCACCACCGCGCCCGGCGATTAAATATTCAGGGACGCCTGATCGATGGTCAGCCCCGGCCCCATAGTTGTGCTCAGGGTGATTTTCTTCAGGTATACACCTTTCGCGGAAGCTGGCTTAGCTTTTTTCAGATCGGCTACCAGGGCTTCCAGGTTTTCTTTGATCGCATTCACGTCAAAGCCGATTTTGCCGATACCGCCGTGAATAATACCGCCCTTGTCAGCGCGGAAACGCACCTGACCGGCTTTGGCATTTTTCACCGCAGTCGCCACGTCCGGGGTAACGGTGCCGGTTTTGGGGTTCGGCATCAGGCCACGTGGCCCCAGAATCTGGCCGAGCTGTCCGACAACGCGCATGGCGTCCGGAGAAGCGATGACCACGTCAAATTCCATGTTGCCCGCTTTTACTTCAGCGGCCAGGTCGTCCATCCCCACCAGATCGGCACCGGCCTCTTTTGCGGCATCGGCATTGGCGCCCTGGGTGAAAACAGCCACGCGCACTTCCTTGCCAGTGCCGTGCGGCAAAGTAGTAGCGCCGCGTACAGCCTGGTCGGATTTACGCGGATCGATACCCAAGTTGATGGAAGCATCGACGGTTTCGGCGAACTTCACATTGGACAGTTCTTTCAGCAGAGCAACCGCTTCTTCAATGCCATAGGCTTTGCCCGGTTGCACTTTTTCAGCGATAGCGCGCTGACGCTTGCTCAGTTTAGCCATTTACAGACCCTCCACTTCGATACCGGCGCTGCGGGCGGAACCGGCAATAGTGCGCACGGCAGCTTCCAGATCGGACGCTGTCAGGTCTGCCTTTTTCATCTCTACGATTTCTTCAATCTGAGCACGGGTTACCTTGCCCACCTTCTCGGTGTTCGGGCGTCCTGAACCGCTCTTGATCTTGGCAGCCTTGCGCAGCAGCACCGCGGCAGGCGGTGACTTCATGACAAAAGTGAAGGAGCGATCGCTGTAGACAGAGATCACTACCGGCACGGGCAGGCCGGGCTCCAGATTCTGGGTCTGGGCGTTAAACGCTTTACAGAACTCCATGATGTTCACGCCGTGCTGACCCAGCGCGGGGCCGACGGGCGGACTCGGGTTGGCCTGACCGGCCTTAACTTGCAGCTTGATATAAGCTTCGACTTTCTTAGCCATTACAGCTCTCCTGTAGATGGGTGGTAACGCTCGCACGAGGCGCCCAGAGGGACGCAACGGCAAGCTCCCCGAATATCCCCACGACGCAGACAGCAACTAGCGGGGACACGAAAACCCCCTCCCACCGCGCGGCAGAAGAGGGTTCAAAATGCCATATAAAAATCAGGTCTTTTCTACCTGACTAAACTCCAGCTCGACCGGCGTCGAACGACCGAAAATCAGCACTGCCACACGCAGGCGGCTCTTCTCGTAATTGACTTCTTCCACCACCCCGTTGAAATCATTGAATGGACCGTCAATGACACGCACCATTTCACCGGGCTCGAACAGAGTTTTCGGCTTGGGCTTATCGGCAGAGTCGTCAATGCGATTCAGGATAGCCTGCGCCTCGCGATCAGTAATCGGCGCCGGCTTGTCAGCCTTGCCGCCGATAAAACCCAGCACCCGCGGAGTCTCTTTTACCAAGTGCCAAGTGTCGTCGTTCAATTCCATTTCCACCAGCACATAGCCGGGGAAAAACTTACGTTCACTTTTGCGTTTTTGACCGGCGCGCATCTCCACCACTTCTTCGGTGGGGACCAATACATCGCCGAACAAATGACCCATTCCATGCAACTCGATGCGCTCCTTCAAAGAAGAAGCCACGCGCTTTTCATAACCGGAATAAGCCTGGACTACGTACCAATGCTTGGACATGCGTCAACCTTTAGCCGATAACCTTGGAGGCCGCCCAACCCAGAGCGGAATCCAGCGCCCACAAAATCAGCGCCATGATCAATACGAACACCACCACGATCAGAGTGGTCTGGGTCGCCTCCTGACGGGTCGGCCAGACGACGCGGCGCACCTCAGCCTGAGCCTCCCGCAGCAGACTCCAGAAGGCATTACCTTTGGCGGTATTGATCGCCACCACCAAGGCCACCAGACAGAGGGCGACCATCGCCAACACACGGTAAAGCAGGGGGAATTCGGCGTAATAGGAGTTGCCACCGACAGCAGCACCAACCAGTAACACCACCAACAGCCATTTGAGGCCATCTAGACGGAAGGTTTTCGCTTCTACCTTAGCATTCATACAAAAGAGCCCTTAGCGCACTATAGATAAGCCCTAGCGCTTACAAACACAAACCCTTGCATGAATGCAGGTGCTTGTGACGCCCTCAGGCACAAAACAAGGTGGGGCGATTGATATTGGCAGGCCAGGAGGGACTCGAACCCCCAACAGCCGGTTTTGGAGACCGGTGCTCTACCAATTGAACTACTGGCCTGGAAAACGAGGGGGCGGATCTTAACACCCTCCCCCGCATTTGGCAAAGGGCACAGCTGGAGAACCCCAACTGTGCGGCTATCGAGAATTACTCGATGATCTTGGATACAACGCCGGCACCAACGGTACGGCCACCTTCGCGGATCGCGAAGCGCAGACCTTCTTCCATCGCAATCGGCGC
>NZ_FOKT01000012.1 GCF_900112305.1 Microbulbifer thermotolerans | reverse complement strand
GATTTCCAGTGTTCACCTTCCTCCGGTAGACGTCCCTTGCTGCTGACATCAATATAGGAGTTGGAGCTGATATAGAAGTCATTAGCAGTCAGGGTAATGCCTGAAGTAAAAGTGCCTGACGCCGCCGGTGTAGTGATCTTTCCATTGTTCTTAACCGAAATGGAATCAAAGCTGTAATCCTGAGGCAGCTCAAGCGTATAACCGTCAACAACCAAGTTATTATTGGCTACTGTAAAGTCTCCCTTTGCACTCACATAGGCACTACTATATCCTGCACCAGAAATCGAAGAGTTTAGATAGGTTCCTTCCTCTATAATCGCGCGTGCATTACTGATAAATATCGGGGCGTCTACCTGTCCGCTGAACGTATAGGGCGCATATGATGTAGATGCATTATGGTTAGCGATCTGCAACTTAGCATTGTTGAATTCTGCAGAACGATCATAAAGGTAAACTGTTCCCGGCCCCCCATAAGCCGTCGTTCCAGAGTAGTTATTACCAGCTCGCGCAAAAACACGGGCAGCAGGATCAAACCCTGTCAGTGAGTCATAATAAATTGCGACTCGACCACCACCACCGGAAGCAGCGAAGTAACCACGTCCACCGGAAGCTTCTATCAGCGTATTGCTATTTCCGATCAGTTCCTTTGCCTCTATCCATATTGAGCCGCCACTTCCCGCACCGACCTGCGATAGACCATCTTCTCCATTAGCCAAAATATCGCCATAAACTTCGAACTTGTTATTGGCAATTAACTTTATGGCGCCACCACCTCGGGTTCCTGACATAGAGACATCCGAACCATAACCTCCTACGCCAAAGTCTGTCGGCATCTCAATCGAACCGAAAGTCTCGGCTACCGTTCCTGACACTGGATCTGCACCACCCACACCTCCATAACTGCCACCAGATTTAAAATGGCTACCTTCTATAGGTTTTTTTCCCTTTGCACTAACATCTACCGAAGAATTATCAGCGATATATATATCATTAGCTGAAATTTGTAATAAAAAGGTATCTTCTTCTGCAGAGGGTATAGTTACCCCACCCCGATTCACAACGGCAAACAATGAATCAAAATCATAGGATGAACTCATTACAAGGGTGTATCCATCCACTATAAAATCTTCCGCCTCATACGAAAATGATCCACTGAAGGTTACTAATGCGTTTTTATTTCCTCGAATAGAGTGAGTTCTCAGATCAACACCTTCCGGAATCTGCAACGCGGCATTTCTTAGCAAGATATCCTCTCTTGCTGTGTTTTCTAGAACATAAGGCTCTGCTTTGGAATCTGATGCTTGATTATCCAAAATTAACAGACCTGAAAAATCCTCTCCACCCACAGGATCATAATCAATACGATGAGCCGTAATCCGGATGTTATCGTAATAACTATCCGCATCTACCCCACTTCTGCGAACAGACCGAATAACCAAGTTAAAGGAAGTCGTTCCTACCGGCACAGTTGAAACTAAGTTTCTTTGCTCCCATTCCTGAGCTTCTGTCGTCGTAAGCTCGCTAGTGCTTTCAGATATCTTATTTCCATAAGCATCAAGATACTCCAAAATTATTTGACCCTCGTCATCCCCACTATATGACGACTGTATCCAGCTTACTGATAATGCTATTTTTCCTTCATCAATTTCGGCTTGAGAAATATTACCACCTATAAGGCTAACCTCTTGTGAAATCCTGGATTCTTCCGTTTTACTGCCACCATAAATATAATAGGAGCCACCAAGATCTGTAGAACTAGGGGATGGGCTTACAGAATGAACTTGAGCATCACCCTCCTCAACATCCCAGTATTTAAGGCTACCAAATTCAGCATTAGCATTTTTAACATTTAATTTTTCAACGGCGCCGTCATGGAGAAACACACTCCCAGGGCCACCGTATAACTTCCCTTTACCGCCCTTTGCTGAAATCTGCTTAATAAAATTAAAAACACTGCCTGGTTTATAGTAAACGGCTATTCGCCCACCACTACCACCATTAGCGTATGAATTATTTCCAGCACCACCATGAGCACTGATACTTCCGTCTCCTTCAATCTCATCCACCTGCAGGAATATGGAACCTCCAGCACCGCCACCAGAATACCCCCCTTCATAAGAACTCGTTATTGCCCCCCCATTTGCCAGGATATTGCCATTCAACATCAATTTTTTTGCTTTCAGATGAAGACTACCACCCCCACGGGCCCCTGCCACGCCATTTACTGAGTGCTTCCCGCCTGCCCCCAACTCTAACGGCTGCTTATAACTTCCGTAAGGTATCTGTCCCCGGCCGCCGCCATAGCTAGCATGTGCACCGCCACAAGCTTCGCAGTTTTGTGGATCAGATAAGTTTCCAAGCTCTGAAACATCGATTTTCGAAGATGAGTCAATCTCTAAAACCCCTTCCACCTCCAAATCTATACTTGCGCCAACCGAATGTTTTAAAACTGCACCACTCGATAAAGTCATGCTAGAAAACTTGTGACTTCCATCAAGTGTCAAGGATGCTCCGTCGACGTGGATATGTTTATTTTCGAATCTAGTATCCGATTCCAAAATTATTGTATCATTGGTTATCACCAAATAGTCAGAGTCTGAAATACCAACACCCGATTTATAATGTTGTTCTACCTTATCTCCAGAGAGCGCATAATCATATATAGCAATATCACTCACCAAGCCATTTATCACCTCCTCCACTTGAACATCATTATTATTTGAAGAAGGATGTCCTCCAATAAAATAGCTATCCGAATAAATATAAATACTCTCAAACTCTTCGATAGAATTTACAAGCGTGCCATTCCTATACAAAGAAAGAACTTCATCTCCATATGTAACCACATAGTGATAAAGTTCACCAGCCACTATAGGGTCTGGATCTGATACGGAATACGAAAAATCCCCCCAATAAGAAAATGCAACATGCCCTTTTTTTGTAGCCCCAAAGGAAAAATCTTCACTATCTTCATCAGCTACAAATAAACCTTTACGATCATTAGTAGACGGAACAAACAATATTCCTCTTTCATCCTCACCAGCCATTTCATCAAACTGAATCCATAACTCTATAGAGAATGTATCTGGCAAACGAGGAATGTTTGGGTTTACCTTTAAGTATTGTTTTTCACCATCCAGTTTTATTGCACCACCCAAATTAGGTTGCATCTCAACAAACTCTAGATCCTCACCGCTAGTAATATCAGGAGCATTCCCCATTACATCAGCACTCCCCCCACTCATACTGTCATCTAGAGGCCAGTATGCCAGCGGAGAATCATTTATAACGAGACTCCGATATTCATCTACTTTACCGCTATCTTCAGCTCCACACACTGGAATCTCTGATAGGAAAAGTAGAAGCACCAGCAACGCTGACAAATATCCCTTTACTTCAGTCCCTAAGTAATTCATATCCCCAACATACCTGTACATAGAACCAGTCAAAATTCTCAAATTGCTAACACAACAAATCTCTATTCAATACATATCGAGCAGTCATAACTCTGACCTTTTAGAGCATCTGCACATCTAAACGCTCATCGAAACTTAAGAATCTATGGCTATTTCCTAACCGAGAATACCTATCAAAACTATAAAAAGAGATATACTTTCCATACCCGAAATCAATAGTGTTATTTTGCACATCAGCAACACTCCACGTATTGCCCGTCTGATATTCAGACCAATTATGGTAATTTTCCGCCTGCAACCTTCCTGAATCCTCCATCATAAAACCTGCAACCATCCGCGAAGGAATACCAGAAACTCTTGCCAAGGCAACAAATGCAGAGGCAAACTCCGTACAATCTCCTCTTAACTTGGTGATCGCGTAACGCGCCCCCCGATCTTCCGCTATGTAACCAACATCTTTTACATTTTTATAAATCCACGCAGCTATGCTATCGATATTTCCGCCCAACTTGCCTGCCAATTCGCGAATATCCGGATCATTCACTTCGATATTAGGCTCTACAGCTAAAAGCGGTTCAGTCTCTAAAGTAAATGGCTGCGGGTTTCCGGCCAACCTCATCTCTGCAGTAATACTTATCACTTCACTGGCATAGGGAGAAACACCTTTTAGATGAAATATCAACGATTGATTTCCGGATTGATCTAACTGAATTTCAAAAGGTTTATTAGCTGTTATAGTTTCCATCAATTGATATGAATTCCGCGGTACAGGAGCAAAAACCTTTAATGATGCACTTTCAAGGTATTCTGCAGTTTTATTTTTCACAAGAAAGCTATAACGAATTGTTTTTTCAATTTCGTAAATAGAATCTCGCTTATGCCAGTGAATATATAACCAACCAATCCCAGCCAACACAGTCGCCAAAAGAGCAACCAAAAAAACATAACCGAAAAAATGTTTTATCCGAACTCTATGAGACAAAGGTGAAAGCATTATTTCTTTACTATCGACTCCAGCTATAGATTCACTACCCAAAATCCTCACACCCTCTTTTTTAACCGCCACAGCTGGACACCCCATCCAATCCCTGTCTTTTAACAGCTCTTAGTGCGCTCATTTTCAGCGCACTTTTAACCTGCTCTATTCCGCCAGAAACCAAGTAGACATCACTAAGTGGCTCACCTTCTAGCTGTAATTTCAGTTTTGCCTCTTCACTTTTTCGTCCAACCACGAATACGGGAAAATAACCATTTATTGAATAATCCAGTGCTGCTTTATGCACGACTGGTGCCAACTGTAAATTTTCTTCAACAGCAACTGACGCGATTCCCAATACTGAAAGTTCTTTAGCCACCTGCCGACTGGTCGCAACTGTAACTGCACCAAAGTTGCTTACTTCAACAATAAAATCTTCTACCGATACAATGCTGACAGTATCGCTACCGGCTATATCACCACCTATGAGAATCTTTGGGCTTTGAAATCCGCCCTGAATAAGCTCCTTACATAATTTTGCCATCGAGTGCCTTTTATAAGGCTCCGCAACGATAAGCAAAGGCTTATTCTTCAAAAACACCTTTGTTTTGAGCTGCCTGCCAGACAGGTGTATAACATTCAGTGCGGGATCATGAAATTGAGGCTGTACAGCAACATCAGCAAGCACTAAATTCTCGACACTCTTAATCTCTTCAGAGTGAGTAAAGCAGAGTTCGGATGTTTCCGCCCTCACGGGCGCAAGTGGAGTGAAGTAATTACCAGAAGCGTCAGCGGAACAGTAATCAGCCTCAGCTTCTGCCGCTTTCGCACTAAGACAATACGAAAATCCCCAAAAAACGCAGAGCAATCCAAATCCGCGAATTACAGATGTGAAAGTTCCCGTCACACCTAATTACTCATTTTGTTATTTATTTGCGGTTAAAAGAAAAACCACCCCCAAGGCGGGCAATAGTAATGACACAAGCATAATTTCGTCAATATTATTTCATTACAAGCTATTACATACTTACACAGCTACATAGCGAAATTTTTTAGACTAATCTCAGGGGTGCACTACTTATTGATATAGCTCACAACTTATTTGTGATAAATACCTCACTTCAACAAAATGAAGTCTATGCGATAAAACCCTAATTTAAAATTCTTAAATTAGGGTAGCTGACTAGTGAAATTGAAGGGACATTCTTGAAGCGGACACCCTGTTACTTGAACGCCTAAGACTAGCCAAAGTGCTTATACAAATTAATCAGGGATTCCCTGAAGCAATAAAGAACATCCAATCAATTGAATCCTTTTTCCAAGTTAGACCGGAAAACCTATTTACCAGGTTAACTCAATGATACAACCTCAATACCGCCAGATGTATAACGCCAACGCAGGTTAAAACCACAAAGCCGCATACCATAGATACGCTCTGGATCAGGTGTTTGGTATGCGGGTTTAGGGTCTTGTTGTAGAACTTGGCGAATCAGTAAAGGAAGGTCTGTCCCCCACTCATCACTGTATGCGGTGGCTTTTTTTTGTATTTCTTCAGGAATATAAACGGCGAGGGAAGGTGGTGGGGCATCTGCGAAGGCGCTGCGCGCTTCTGAAACCGCGTCCACATAAGGAATATAGGGTTTTATATCCAGCACCGGGGTTCCGTCCACCAGGTCGGCACCACCGATGATGAGTTCTACTCTTGGAGAGGTACGTACTTCGATCAAGCGCACCACGGATAAGCCGATATTGTTGGGGCGGAATGGCGAGCGGGTGGCAAACACGCCGAGTTTTTTGTTACCGCCAAGACGTGGTGGGCGCACCTTGCTGGACCACTGCCCGTTCGTCTGATGAAATTGAAAAATAATCCATAGGTGGGTGTGTTCTGCTATGCCTGCAATGGCATCGGGGCTATTTACTGGAGGCAGTAATTCAATAGATGCGCGACTGGCGTCAGCCAGCATAGGCTGTCGTGGCACACCGAATTTTTCTCCAAAACAGGAGTGTACCGTTGCAATAGGGGAAATATTCAAAAGCTATCTTCTCGCTGTCTCCTGCCCGCTATGGGGCAGGAAGTCGGGCAACTATTAATTCACGCCGCCCATACAGAGGTATTTGATTTCCAGATAGTCATCCAGGCCATACTTGGAACCTTCGCGCCCTAGTCCGGATTCCTTTATTCCACCAAAGGGGGCCATCTCATTGGAAATTATGCCCTCATTAATACCTACCATTCCATATTCCAGCGCTTCCGCTACACGCCAGATACGACCGATGTCGCGGGAATAGAAATAGGAAGCAAGGCCAAATTCGGTGTCATTGGCCATGCGAATCACTTCATCCTCAGAGGAGAATTTGAACAGTGGCGCTACCGGGCCAAAGATTTCTTCTTTAAAAAGGCGCATCTGCGCGTTGACTTCAGTTAGCACCGTGGGGGCGTAAAAACATTCACCCAGTTCATGAGGTGCACCGCCAATCGTTGCTTTGGCACCTTTCTGCAGTGCATCGTCCACTAATTCCTGCACACCTTTTATTGCCTTTCTGGTGATCAAAGGGCCGACCTGGGTATCTGGATCAGTGCCGTCGCCAACTTTTAAAGCTTTAGTCGCAGCAGTAAATTTCTCCACAAATTCATCGTAGACACCCTCTTGCACGAAAATGCGATTAGCACAGACACAAGTCTGCCCTGCGTTGCGATATTTACAGGTGATAGCGCCTTTGACCGCTTCATCGATATCCGCGTCATCGAATACAATAAAGGGGGCGTTCCCACCCAGTTCCATCGAGGTTTTTTTGATGGTGTCGGCGCATTGGGTCTGCAACAGGCGCCCTACGGCGGTGGAGCCGGTAAAGGTGAACTTGCGCACCAGAGAGTTGCTTGTCATCTCGGCGCCTATCTCCCGTGCACTTTTACCGGCCACTACATTAAAAATACCGGCAGGGATACCGGCCTCTTCCGCTAACACTGCCAGTGCCAGTGCCGATAGCGGTGTCTCCGAAGCGGGCTTGGCGATAAAAGGACAGCCAGCGGCAAGTGCGGGGGCCATTTTGCGGGCGATCATCGCACTGGGGAAGTTCCAGGGGGTGATGGAACAGGCAACGCCGACGGACTGCTTGATTACGACAATGCGCTTGTCATTGGAGGGGGGCGCAATCACATCGCCATAGATGCGCTTAGCCTCTTCGGAAAACCATTCTATATAGTTTGCGCCGTAGAGAATTTCGGTTTTGGCCTCGGTTAGTGGTTTGCCCTGTTCGGCGGTAAGGATTTTTGCCAAGTCATCGACATTATCCACTATCAGATGGAACCAGCGGCGTAGAACGTTGGCACGCTCTTTGGCGGTTGCCTTGCGCCAGGCTGGCCACGCCTTATCCGCAGCCTCTATGGCTCGGCGGGTTTCCGCGGGTCCCAGATTGGCTATTCTGGTAATGACTTCACCGGTGGCTGGATTGGTGACCGCAAAGGTTTCTCCTGAGTCAGCGTCTATCCATTGACCGTTGACGTAGGATTGGGTACGCAGCAATGCAGTATTTTTGAGTTCGAGCATGATCGCCTCCGTTCTTTGCTCTCTCCCTCCGCACCTCTTTCCTACATGGAAAAGAGGTGTTGATTGTGCACACGTGTTACAAAAGAAAGTTATTTTTTCTTTTTTACAAATTTCATCAACCGCCGCTTTTTGGCCTTCTGGCGATCGGTCAGCTTTTGTTTTCTGCCCGCATAGGGGTTAGTGCCAGTCCGGAATTCGATCTTAACGGGGGTGCCATGCAGATCGAGTGCTTTACGGTAGGTTTTTTCCAGATAGCGTACATAGTGCGCGGGCACTTCTTCGGTCTGGTTGCCGTGAATCACAATAACCGGTGGATTCTGCCCACCGGCATGAGCATAGCGCAGCTTGATTCGGTGACCGCGCACCAGTGGTGGTTGGTGCTCACTTACTGCCCATTGCAAGATTCGCGTGAGGTGGTTGGTACTCAGCTTATCGGTGGCACTTTGATAGGCCGCTTCAATCGATTGATACAGATTGCCAACCCCTGTGCCGTGCAAGGCGGAAATAAAGTGAATATCGGCGAAATCGACAAAGCGCAGACGCCGCTCCAATTCCGCCTTGACGTATTCGCGGTGGTCCGCTTCCAGGCCGTCCCATTTGTTCAGTGCCACTACCAGTGCGCGCCCAGCCTGAATGACGCTGCCCATCAGGTGCATGTCCTGATCGACCAGCCCCTCGCGGGCATCAATCACCAACACCACCACATTGGCATCTTCCACCGCCTGCAGAGTTTTAACGATGGAAAACTTCTCTACGGACTCCTTGATATTTTTGCGCCTGCGAACCCCTGCGGTATCGATAATGGTGTAGGGTTTGTCGTCGCGCTGGTAATTAATGTAGATACTGTCGCGCGTGGTGCCGGGTTGGTCGTAAACAACCACCCGCTCTTCCCCCAGCAGGCGGTTGACCAGGGTTGATTTGCCCACGTTGGGGCGGCCGACGATGGCGATTTTAATACCCGTTGCCTCTTCGGACTGCGGCGTCTCCACCTGTTCCGGCAGATCTTCCGCCACCCGTTGCATCAAACTGCGCACGCCACGACCGTGGGTCGCCGTAGTGGGAAATATTTCGCCGATGCCCAGCTCGTAAAAGGGGGCCAGGGCGATGTCCGGGTTGACGCCATCCACTTTGTTCGCCACCAGGAAGGTGGGTTTGGATCTTGAGCGCAACTGGTCGGCGATCATCTCATCCGCTGCGGTGAGTCCCGCGCGGCAGTCCACCAGAAATAGTACGACATCGGCCTCTTCAATCGCTCTAAGCGACTGCTGAGCCATGGCTGCGTCTATACCCTCTTCTCCGCCGCTGATTCCACCGGTGTCCACCAGGATCACCCTGCGGCCGCCGATCTCCGCTTCACCGTATTTGCGGTCGCGGGTCAGGCCGGCGTAGTTGGCCACCAAGGCGTCGCGGCTCTTGGTGAGCCGGTTGAAGAGTGTGGATTTGCCCACATTGGGGCGCCCGACCAAGGCAATTACTGGCAGCATATAAATCTGATTTGAGCCTATCCAAAAAACACGAATGCCCGCACGAAGCGGGCTACTTTCAACTTGGCATTTATTAGGAGCCTCTGATTATTTTGCTTCCCGCCGCTAGAGATTCTTCGGACCTGGGCAGCCCGGAATCCATTACAGCGTTCACGCGAATTAATCAGACGCCCTCACTGTCCGGCCCTGCCGGAAGATATCTGGCGAAGATACCTGTGGCGCCGCTGCTATCAGTGCCGTTCGAGACGTAGAGCGACGAGTTCACCGCCGTCGGACAGAGCGAAGAGCAGATCTCCATCCACCAGCATCGGGATTCGCACAGGATCACCGTCTATACGCTTACGCCCAATAAAGTGGCCGTTGGCGGGATCCAGAACGTGAAGATAACCTTCCAAATCCCCCACTACCAGCACATCGCTGAAGTAAGCCGGAGCGGAAAGCTCCCTGCGCAGCAGCTCGTTGTTGTTCCAGACAATCTGGCCATTGCCCACATTGTAGGCGTAGACACTGCCCCCGGCATCGCTCAAGTATACATTGCCCGCGCCTACCGCCACGCTTTGGTGGGTGGAGGCATCCCGTGCCCACAGGCCGCGGCCATCTTCACGGGAAAGGGCTACCACACGGCCCTGGTAGCTGGCCGCGAAAACTAAATCGCCACGCACCACTGGAGCGCCATCAATATCCACTACCCGATCCAGCTCCGCAGAGCCCTGAGGGATGGCGACCCGCTGTTCCCAACGCGGAATACCGTCACGGGCGTCCAATGCGATCAACTTACCGTTGTCGAGACCGGCAATTACCGTACCGCCCACGATCACCGGCGATGCGGTTCCACGCAGGGTCAGTACCGGCAGTACCGTATTATGGGTCCAGAGTTCACCGCCACTGGTGGCGTCCAGCCCCAGCAGCTTGCCATCCACTGTCTGCAATACAACCACTCCGGCACCTATCGCCGGGACAGAGACCACTTCACCGGACACCTGGTAGGTCCAGAGTTCCGCTCCGTCCTCCAGATTCAGGGCCACAGCGCGACCGCGGTAGTCGATGACCACCACCATGCCCAGACCAACGCCGACGCCACCGCTGATTTCTATCTCCAGATCAGTCTCCCACAAGCGCCGGCCAGTGTTTCGCTCCAAGGCGATGACCTCGCCCTCACTGTTGGCCACCACCAGTTTGCCGGCACTCACCGCCGGTTGCAGCATGGCGTAGCGAGTGGCATCGATATCACCGATGTTCCGCGACCACACCTCCTTTAGATCCACCGATGTGGTGATATCCACCAGTTCAACGGGATCTGTGTCTTCCTTTTCTTCGTTGGAAGCACAGGCGGCCAACACCACTGCCAGCGCCACGGCGGCGGCGCGGCCGGCCGCTCGGGAAAGAAAACTCATTGTTCGCTGCTCTCCTCGGCCCCTGCGTCTGCAGGTTCTACTTCGTTTTCACCGCCTTGTGCTTCACTCTTGTCCTCTGCGCCGTCATCCTGTGCAGACAGACTCTCTGCCTTCAGGCGCAGTAGCTGGGCGCTCTCCGCCTGTTCCGGCAACAGCTGCGCCAGCGCCTGCTGGTAAGCGGCGCGGGCTCCGGCCTCCTCACCCTTTTGTAACAGAATATCGCCGCGGGTCTCGGCAAACAGCGCGGCGAAGGATGAGGGCACAGCACCTTCGAGCAGTTTCAGTCCTTCGTCCGGCTTCCCGCGCGCGGCCATCACTGCGGCCAGGCGGCGCTTGGCCAAGAGTTTCAAGGTTTCCTCTTGGGTGTTGTCCAGCACCCACTGCAGTTCTTTTTCCGCGCTTTCCAGGTCGTTTTCCTCTGCCGCCTCAGCGGCGAGACGCAGAGCCGCGTGGCTGGCGTAGATGCCCTTGGGGAATTCGTCCTTCAGCTGCTGACTAATACTTTTGGCAGTGGTCATCTGCTTGTTGTCCGGCTCGCCACCATTGGCGGACACCGCCTCGACAAAGTTCTGGTACAGATTGGAGGCCTCCTCGGCCTTGGCCCGCTCGGAGTTCTGCCACCACTGGTACCCGAAATAGCCGGCCAGCGCCAGAACCACGCCGGTCACAATTCCCTTACCATTTTCCGCCCACCAGCGCTTGAGCGTTTCTATCTGTTCTTGTTCTGTCAGATGGTCTGCCATGTAATTGTTTGCCTTTCCTGTTTTGTTCCAGGGCCCGGGATGCACAAAGCCGGGTTACCATTTTCCTGTGCGAGGACAGCGGACCGCCTTGTCTTCGCATTACCTCAATGCTCCGGCACCGGTGGCTCCGGTTGCCGTGCACTACTCCCGCAGCAGCGCCGCCAAAGCCTCCAGCGCCACAGTCTGTTGCGGCTGTTCCTCGCGCAGGTACTTGACCGTCACCTGCCCCGAGGCGGCCTCGTCCTCGCCAATGATCAGCGCATAGTCAGCACCGCTCTTGTCGGCCTTTTTCATCTGGCTCTTAAAGCTGCCGCCGCCCATATGGGCCTGCAGACGCAGCCAGGGCAGATCTTCACGCAGCCGCTCCGCCGCAGCTAAAGCCGCTGATTGTACCTCACCCACGGCCACCAGATAGGCATCTACTTGGCGATTCAGAAACTCCGGCAGTACGCCCAGTGTCTCCAGCATCAGAACCAAGCGCTCAACGCCGAGGCCGAAGCCTACCGCCGGCGTCGGCTTGCCGCCCATCTGTTCCACCAAGCCATCGTAGCGGCCACCGGCGCATACGGTACCTTGGGCGCCGAGGCTATCGGTGACCCACTCAAATACCGTTTTGCCGTAGTAATCGAGACCGCGCACCAGCTTGGGGTTGATCTCGTAGCTCACCCCGGCGGCGTCCAGCAGTGCCTTCAGACCGTCGAAATGGGCTTTGGATTCCTCGTCCAGGAAATCCAGTAGACAGGGTGCACCGGCCAGCAGTTCCTGTGTCTGGGGATTTTTACTGTCGAGGATGCGCAGCGGGTTGCGTTCCAGGCGGCGCTGACTGTCCTCGTCCAACTGCTCGCGGCGGGCCTGCAGGTAATCCACCAGGGCCTCGCGATAAGCGGCGCGGCTGGCAGCATTGCCCAGGGAGTTCAGCTGCAGACTCACGCTGTCGGCAATGCCCAACTGACGCCAGAGGCGCGCGGTCATAATCAGGATTTCCGCGTCGATATCGGGCCCCGGGATTCCGAAAACCTCGACACCAAATTGGTGAAACTGCCGCAGGCGCCCTTTCTGCGGGCGTTCGTAGCGGAACATGGGCCCGAAATACCAAAGGCGCTGCGGCTGGTTGAGCAAATTGTTTTGGATGGCAGCGCGCACTGTGCCGGCGGTGCCTTCCGGACGCAGGGTTACACTGTCACCGCTCTTGTCATCGAAGGTATACATCTCCTTCTCGACAATGTCCGTGACTTCTCCCACGGCGCGGCTGAACAGCTCCGTCGCCTCCAGGTAAGGGGTGCGGATCTCGCTGTAGCCATAGCGGGCAAAGAGCTCGCTCAGTGTGGATTCCACATACTGCCAGACCGGAGACTGATCCGGCAGCAGATCGTTCATGCCGCGAATTGCGCGAAGTTGTTTCAACGGTGTTCCTTACTTACTGGTTAACTCAGCGCCACTAGAGCCGATATCGACTAGGCGCCTGCACATCGATTTTCTGCCACTTATTGCGGGCTCCTGTAGGGAGCCTCTAATAAATTCGCCTCCTGGCGGTAAAAAGACTGCAAGGCCAGATGGGAGCTCAGATAACGGGATGGATATCTCGGAACCACCGGAAACACGGAGATATCCGGCGGAGTTACAGGGATGTACTCGTGTATTTTCGAAATATCCAGCCCATAACCTGAGCGCCCCGACACCGGCTACAACGCTCATGCGAATTCATCAGAAGTTCCCTGGCACTACGCCTTGGCGATTATATCCGCCTCCCGCTCGGCCTTGGCAGCGGCCTTTTCGCGAATCAGTTTTTCCAGGTCGTCGACCAGGTTGTCGTTCTTGAATTTGCGGTCCGGCTGGCCGTCCACATAAATCGCGTGGCTCGGCGTACCGCCGGCGAGCCCGATATCCGCCTCTTTTGCTTCCCCGGGGCCATTGACAATGCAGCCGATCACGGCGACATCCAGCGGGGTGGTGATATCTTCAAGGCGCGCCTCCAATTCGTTCATTGTCTTGACCACGTCGAAGTTTTGCCGCGAACAGCTGGGGCAGGCGATAAAGTTAATCCCCTTGGTGCGCAGGCGCAGGCTCTTGAGCAGATCCCAACCCACCTTGACCTCTTCCACCGGATCGGCAGCAAGGGAAACCCGCAGCGTGTCGCCAATCCCGTCCAGCAGCAATGCTCCGAGACCGATGGCGGATTTGACCGTGCCGGAACGCAGGCCGCCGGCTTCGGTGATCCCCAGGTGCAAGGGCTGTTCTATCAGCTGGGCCAGTTTTCGGTAGGCAGCGGTGGCCATGAAAATGTCCGATGCCTTGACGCTCACCTTGAAATTGTGGAAGTCCAGGCTGTCGAGAATCTCCACGTGGCGCAAGGCGGACTCCACCAGTGCATCCGGTGTCGGCTCGCCGTATTTTTTTTGCAAGTCTTTTTCCAGGGAACCGGCGTTAACGCCAATGCGGATCGGAATATTCAGATCGCGCGCTTTGTCCACCACCGCGCGGATACGCTTTTCCCGACCGATATTACCCGGGTTGATCCGCAGGCAGTCGACACCCAAGTCGGCAACTCTGAGTGCGATGCGGTAATCGAAGTGAATATCCGCCACTAGGGGCACGCTCACCTGCTTTTTGATTTCACCGAAGGCTTCGGCGGCGTCCAGACTCGGGACGGATACCCGCACAATGTCCGCACCCGCCTGCTGCAAGCGCTGCACCTGAGCCACAGTAGCCGCGACATCACAAGTGTCGGTGTTGGTCATGCTCTGCACCGAGATGGGAGCACCGCCGCCGACGGGCACATCGCCAACCATGATCTGACGCGACTGGCGACGGGCGATGGGAGACTCAAATTGCATAGGGTGACCTGGCAGTTTTGCGGATACAAAAAATGAAGGAGGGATTATAGAGAGATTGGGCGCAAACCTACAGGGGCCGCGCCCTAGCGAAGAGTGAACTACTCGCCCACTGTCAGGCGGCGGGTGCGGCGGCTACCGATGGGGTCACTGTCAATCAGCTCGCCGCGATAGAGCACTTGTGCTCCCCGGGCATTGCCCAGCATTAACTGATAAGGGGCCTCACCGCTCAGCTCGACTTCAGTACCGGCGGGCTGCAACTTGGCCAGCAGTACGCGGCCGCTGGCGTCCTTGACCTCGACCCAGGACTCCTCGACAAACGTCAGCCGCAGTGCGCCGTCGACAGGTGCTGCGGAGGGTTCCACTGACTGCCCGGAGCCAGACTCTTCAGCACTGGTGGCCGGCGTCACGACGGCCTGCGGTTCAGCAATTGCCGGCACCTGTTCCGATTCACCGACAGCGGAGATCGGATCCGCCTCAATTGCAGGCATGGTACTGAGTTCGGCCTCACTCTCCGCTGAATCCGTGGCAGCCGTTCCATCCGCAACGACAGCGTCACCGCCCTCAGGCTCCACGGCGGCCAGCTCATCCCTTGGCGCTTCCGGATACAGGCCCCCGCTGGCGAGCGCAGCCGGCTGCTGTGCCACATCGCGGCCATATAGCCACCAGAAAACAACCCCCACCAGCAACAGCGGCAACACCAATAGGCCCCGCATGCGGTGTCGAACCGGAGAAACTTCCCCTCCACGGCTGACGTGGGCAAGTATTTCACGGCTCTCTTCCTCGGCACTGCAATAGCCGGAGAACGCCTGCAACACGGGCCCCTCGTCGATATTCAGCTCTTTGCAGAGATTGCGGATATAGCCGCGCACATAGATGGCGCCCGGCAGGCGGTCGTACTGATCGCGCTCCAGCAGTTCCAGTTTGTTCCCGGTCATGCACAGGCGGTTGGACAATTCCTCCCGGCTCAGGCCGGCCGCCTCCCGGGCGCGTTGCAGCTGGCTGCCGGGGGAATTATCCAGCAGCTGTTCACGGGATTCACCCGTCTGCTCGCGGGCGATATCGGAAAGGTTATCCGTCATTGGCCATAGTCTGTTTGTACTTCAGCGCTTCCGCCGAATAGGGGTAGAGATTTTTCAGCGCCAGGGCATAACTCCGTTCCTTGTCCCGGTTGCCAAAAATTTTCTCAATTCGGATACCCAGCCACAGGGACTGAGGTATCTGCCGGTTTTTCGCACTGTATCTGTCCAGGTAGTGCTTTGCCTCTACATAAGCACCGGTATTAAATTTAAGTTCGGCCAATTCCAGTAAGGCTTGAGGCAAATCGTCATCCAGCGCCAGGGCGCGGGTGTAAGCCTTCTCTGCCTCTTCCACCTTGCCCAGCTTTGCGGCTGTACGGCCATAGTTGGTCAGCGCATAGGAGCGGCGGTTATAGGTGAGATCGGAAGCCGCTTTCTCAAACTGCACTAGCGCTTCCTCGTAGCGCTCCTGCTGGTAGAGAAAGGCACCGTAGTTGGTCCGCGCCATGGAGAAGTTGTCTCCGTAGCGCAACGCTTTCTTGAAGTGGGATTCAGCCACCTCTACCTCGCCGTCCGTCTGATACATCAGCGCGAGTCCGAGATGGGCCATAGGGTCCTTTTTACCGAGTTCCAGGGCCTTGTTGAAATGGTGGCGGGCCGCCTCGCGGTTGTCGCCATTTCTCAGGTAACGCAGCCCCAGCTGCACATGGGTCTGAACCGCTTTTTCAATATCAACTTCCTGCCGCTGCGGCAGGCCGGTTGTGACACAGCCGCTCAGCGCGACCGAGAGGATCAAGCCAAAAAGAAGTCCGGAGAGTTTTTTCGCTAACACAACATCACCTGTCATTGTTTTGTTCCGGCCTCCGGTGATGTTCTGTCGACATCACCCGACGAAGCGCACCGGGCTTTCTATCTCGCCTTGGTCTGCGCCATCGTCTCGGAGCCGGGCATTGCGGTAGCGTTCAGAGCGGCGCGTGCGATCGTTAACGCTGCCAGCCAACTGACCGCAGGCCGCGGCAATGTCATCGCCGCGGGTGGTGCGCACGGTTACCGTATAACCTTTGTCCAACAAAATCTGTTGAAAGCGTCGCAAAGCATTGTTGCTTACCCGCTCGTAGTCGGACAGCTCAAACGGATTGAAGGGTATCAGATTTATCTTGACTGGCACATCGCGCAGCAGCTCCGCCAACTGCTCGGCATGCTCGGGACGGTCGTTGACCTCGCGGATCAGGGTGTACTCAATGGTGATCTTGCGATGGCTGTCCGGCATGCGCTCTATGTAGCGCTGGGCGGAATCCAGCAGCATGGCGATGGGATATTTTTTATTGATGGGAACCAGCTGGTTGCGCAGCTCGTCGTTGGGCGCGTGCAGGGAGATCGCCAGACTGACATCAGTCACATCCGCGAGGCGGTCCAGCGCGGGCACCACGCCGGATGTAGATAGGGTGACCCGGCGCTTGGAAATGCCGTAGGCATTGTCTTCCATCATCAGGGTCATGGCGTCGACCACATTGTCAAAATTCAACAGCGGTTCGCCCATACCCATCATAACGACGTTGGTCACCTTGCGCGGACCTTTCGGCTGCAACTGACCGAAGGACTTACAGGCGATCCACACCTGACCGATGATCTCCGCCGCGCTCAGGTCGCGATTGAAGCCCTGCTTGCCTGTGGCGCAAAAGCTACAGTCCAAAGAGCAGCCAACCTGGGAGGATACGCAGAGGGTACCTCGGTCACCATCGGGGATATAGACGGTCTCAATGGCATTGCCGCCCTCGACGCGGATCAGCCATTTGCGCGTGCCGTCGGCGGAGTCCCACTGACCCAGTACCTCGGGCGCCCGCACCTCTGCCACCTGAGCCAATTTCTCTCGCAGTACCTTGGAGATATTGGTCATCTGCGAGAAGTCATCGACCCCATTTTGGTGAATCCACTTGAGCACCTGCACCGCGCGAAAACGCTTTTCGCCCAGCGATTCAAAGAAGGCGGCCAGCTTGTCCGGGGACAGGCCGAGCAGGTTGGTTTTGGCGGTTTGCGCTTGGGTCATGGGATTACCTCGTGGGGTTCAGGCTTAGGAGTGGACCCGCTTCTTTCCGTGAGCGGCCTGCGCACTTTGACAAAGTGCCACAATCCGCTGCGGAGCGGGCCCTTCACACTGCCTTTGTCGCGAAATCAGCTGCGCGGGCAAATTTCGTCTTCGGCAAAGAAGTAGCTCACCTCACGCGCTGCAGACTCAGGGGAGTCGGAGCCGTGTACCGCATTGGCGTCGATGCTCTGGGCGAAGTCGGCGCGGATAGTGCCGGGAGCTGCCTCCTGCGGATTGGTGGCACCCATCAGGTCGCGGTTTGCCTGAATAGCATTTTCACCTTCCAGTACCTGTACCACGACCGGACCGGAAGTCATGAAGTCCACCAGATCTTTGAAGAAGGGACGCTCTTTGTGTTCGGCATAGAAGCCCTCGGCCTTCTCGCGGGACAGGTGCAGCATTTTCATGGCAACAATACGCAAACCGGCTTTTTCGAAGCGGGTTTCGATTTCGCCGATAACATTCTTGGCTACCGCGTCCGGCTTGATAATGGAAAGAGTGCGTTCCAGGGCCATCTTGTTCTCCAATTTCAGTGTTTGCAATGCTTATACAGAAAGAGCAACTCAAACAGTTGCTCTTCAATGAATTCTTGTGTGCCCGCGCGGAGCACTCAGATTTTAATCACCGCCATTTTGCGGAGGGCGGATTATACGCGCTGTTGCACGAAGTTTGTACTATCTGGTGACTTACTCGGCCTCTTCGATCCATGCCGCCTGTATAGCCTCGAGAATTTTTTCACCACAGCGCTCGGGATCATCGTCAAAACCGGGCAGCTCCATCACCCAGTTGCGCAGTTCAACAAAGTTGACCGAGAGTGGGTCCACGTCCGGGTATGCTTCCACCAACTCGATAGCGATGTCGTTGATATCTGTCCATTTCATCTGCGTCTTCTCCTCGCAACTAGACCTGCGGCGATTCAGACCAACCGGTCAATGTTTTTCCGATACCTGGTTGATGGTGTATTTGGGAATCTCGACCACCAGATCTTCGTCACTCACGATTGCCTGGCAGGACAGGCGCGATTCCGGCTCCAACCCCCAGGCCTTATCCAGCATGTCCTCTTCCAGTTCGTCAGGCTCTTCCAGGGAGTCAAAACCCTCGCGCACGATCACGTGACAGGTGGTGCAGGCACAGGATTTTTCGCAGGCGTGCTCTATCTCAACACCGTTCTCAAGGGCCGCGTCACAGATACTGATTCCGGGTTCCACTTCCACCACCTTGCCCTCGGGGCAAATTTCGGCGTGGGGCAAAAAAACGATTTTTGGCATGGGCTTGTAACTCTATCCAGTGGGTCCCTCAGGGTCCCGGCATTTATTGATCGAATTCGTCCAGGGAGTGCCCCTGCATGGCGCGTTTAATGGAGGCATCCATACGGCGCGCAGCGAAAGGCTCAGATACCTGATTGAGCGCGTCAATGCGCCGCCGGATTTCGTCCGCATCGCCGCCGTTGTGCGCCAACCGCAGCGCCTCCATGGCCCGCTCCAGATCGCTCAGTTCCTCTTCGCTGAGCAGCTCAGCGCCATTTTCTTGCAACGCAGTCAGCAGTGCCTCCAGGGTGCGCTCCGCCTCCACTTGGGCCTCGCGCAACGCCCGCGCAACCTTGTCTTCCTCGGCGTGGGCGTAGGAATCCTGGAGCATGCGGGCAATGTCCTTATCCTCCAGGCCATAGGAGGGTTTGACAGTGACATCGGCACTGACGCCACTGCTCTTCTCCGTCGCTGTCACCGACAAAAGGCCGTCCGCATCCACCTGGAAAGTCACGCGGATATGGGCGGCACCAGCCACCATGGGCGGTATACCGCGCAATTCAAAACGGGCCAGGGAGCGGCAGTCCTTGACCAACTCGCGCTCTCCCTGCACCACGTGGATCGCCATGGCTGTCTGGCCGTCTTTGAAAGTGGTGAACTCCTGGGCCTTGGCTACGGGAATCGTGGTGTTGCGGTGAATCAGTTTCTCCGTCAAACCACCCATAGTTTCGATACCGAGAGACAGAGGTATCACATCCAGCAGCAGCAGGTCGTCGCGGGATTTGTTGCCTACCAGCACGTCCGCCTGCAGGGCCGCGCCAATGGCAACCACCTGATCGGGGTCTATATCCGCATGGGGCGGACGGCCGAAGTATTCCTCTACCCGCTCGCGCACGCGCAGGGTACGGGTGGAACCGCCCACCAGTACCACCTCCTGCACATCCTCAACAGACAAGCCGGCATCGCGCAGGGCGCGCCGGCAGGCGCGCAGTGTCTTGTCGATCAGGGGGTCCAGCAGCCGCGCCATACCAGCGCGATCCAGAGTGCCCCGCCAATCCCCACAGGCGACTTCCACCTGCTCTTTGCTTGCCAAAGCCTCTTTGGCGGCACAGGCATTATCCAGCAGTTCACGCTGGGTGGCCGGGTCCAGGTCGGTGCCCAATCCCGCCTGTGCTGCGATCCAGCTGGCGATGGCGCGGTCGAAGTCGTCGCCGCCGAGAGCGGTATCACCGCCGGTAGAGAGCACTTCAAAGACACCGCGGGACAGGCGCAGAATGGAAATATCGAAGGTGCCGCCCCCCAAATCGTAGACAGCTATGATCTTGGAGTCGGCGTCATCTCTATCCAGACCATAGGCGACCGCGGCCGCCGTGGGCTCGTTCAGCAACCGCAGCACCTTGAGACCCGCCAGTTGCGCGGCATCTTTGGTGGCTTGGCGCTGGGCATCATCAAAATAGGCGGGTACGGTAATGACCGCGCCATCCAGCTCGCCGCCGAGGGCCTCCCGACCACGCTGCGCCAGTGTTTTCAAAATTTCGGCGGATACCTGAACGGGACTCACCGGCCCGGCAGCGGTTTCAATCAAAGGCATTCCGCCATCGGTATCAGCAAATCTGTATGGCAATTGATCGCCGAAACTCTGCACATCGGCGATGCCCCGCCCCATCATGCGCTTGACCGAGATCAGCGTGTTGTACGGGTCGTCTCCGGCGCGGGCGCGGGCAACGGCGCCCACACTGATGCCCGCTTCACCGTAGTGCACGACCGACGGCAGTATCACACTGCCGTCTTCCGCCGCTATGGCTTCTGCCGAGCCGCTGCGCACCGTGGCCACCAGTGAATTGGTGGTCCCCAGATCGATGCCAACTGCACGTTTGCGCTGGTGGGGTTCGGGAGTCTGGCCGGGTTCGGAGATTTGCAGTAATGCCATTTTTAATCCAGTAAATCTTCTTCCAGGTCTTCCACTTGTCGCTGCAACTTGGCGAGAAATTGCAATTTAAAGAGGGAGTTTTTCGCCGCTTCCAAATCGCCCGCCGTTAAGTACCCGGCGAAATGTTTTTGCTCAGCAACAAAAAGGCCGCGCACTTCATCCCCAAGGTGGTCCAGCGCCCTTTCCGGTTCTGCCGCGTCCCGCACTTCTTCCAAACGCTCGCGCAGTACCATCTGCTGCATCAGAAATTCCGCGTCGCTGGTAGTCTGTTCGGGACTTACTTCCACGCCGGAGAGCCGCAACAGGTAAGCCGCGCGCGCCACGGGATCGCGCAAAGTGGTATGGGCTTCGTTAATCTTCGCCGCGTACTGCATCGCCAGCCGCTGTTCGCGCTCGGACTTGGCGGCGTACTTATCGGGGTGGAACTCCCGCTGTAGTTCCCGGTAGCGCTCGGCCAGGGCCGCGCGATCAATATCGAACTCAGGGGTGAGGCCGAATATTTCAAAATAATTCTGATTCAGTGGCATAGGCATTTACCCCGGCAGGCTGCGTTTACACTGCCCCGCAGATGGTGGAGATATGAAAAAGGCCGGCATGCACGACGCACCCGGCCTTTCCACGGCTGGCGGGGATCACACGTGAAAACTTTCGCCGCAACCGCACTCGTTCTTCACGTTCGGATTGGAAAAGGCAAACCCTTCATTCAGCCCTTCCTTGACGAAATCCAATTCGGTACCGTCCAGGTAGACAAGACTCTTTGGGTCCACCACCAGCTTGACGCCATTCTGCTCGAAAACCATGTCCTCGGCAGACACTGCGTCGACAAACTCCAGCACATAGGAAAGGCCAGAGCAACCGGCGGTCTTGACGCCGACACGAATACCCACGCCCTTGCCGCGTTTTTCAAGCTGGCCGCGGATATGCGCCTGCGCGGCTTCCGTCATGGTAATGGCCATTGCAATTCTACCCCTACTGCCCGATGGGTTTTAGCCCGCGGCTTTTGTGTCGACTTCCTGTTCTGCCAGCTGGCCACGCTTCTCGCGGATATTGCGTACCGCAGCCTTGATGGCGTCCTCCGCCAGTACTGAACAGTGGATTTTCACCGGCGGCAAGGCCAACTCCTCGGCGATAGCGGTGTTTTTGATCTGCTCGGCCTCCTCCAGGGTTTTTCCCTTTACCCACTCAGTGAGGAGAGAACTGGAGGCGATGGCGGAACCGCAGCCATAGGTTTTGAACTTGGCATCTTCGATGACACCTTCGTCATTCACCTGAATCTGCAGACGCATGACGTCGCCGCAGGCGGGTGCGCCCACCATGCCAGTGCCCACATTGTCCGCCTTCTCGTCAAGGCGGCCGACATTGCGGGGGCGTTCGTAGTGGTCGATGACTTTATCGCTATAGGCCATTGCTAATCTCTCCTAAACCTTTAATGCGCCGCCCATTCAATGGTATTGAGGTCGATGCCGTCTTTGTACATATCCCACAGCGGCGACAATTCACGCAGTTTTTCCACTGCCTTGCGCACTTCCGCCGCCGCCGTATCCACATCTTGTTCGCTGGTAAAGCGGCCAAAACTGAAGCGCAGGGAGCTGTGGGCCAGTTCGTCATTCACTCCCAGGGCGCGCAGTACGTAGCTGGGCTCCAGACTGGCGGAGGTACACGCGGAGCCAGAGGAAATCGCCAGATCCTTCAGGGACATAATCAGGCTCTCACCCTCCACAAAGGCGAAGCTCACATTCAGGTTGCCGGGCACCCGCTGCTCCATGGAACCGTTGACATGAACTTCTTCCATATCCTTGATCTGGTCCCAGAAGCGATTGCGCAGCGCCAGCATGCGCGCAGACTCGTCCGCCATTTCCTCCTTGGCAATGCGGAAAGCTTCCCCCATGCCGACAATCTGATGGGTCGGCAGTGTGCCGGAACGCATGCCGCGCTCGTGGCCGCCGCCGTGCATTTGCGCCTCGATACGCACCCGCGGCTTGCGGCGTACATACAGAGCGCCAATGCCTTTGGGGCCGTAGACCTTGTGCGCGGAAAAGGACATCAGATCCACTTTCAGCGCCCCCAGATCGATCGGCAGTTTACCGGCGCTCTGGGCCGCGTCCACATGGAAGATCACCTTGCGGGCACGGCACAGCTCACCGATGGCCGCAATATCGTTGACCGTGCCTATCTCGTTGTTGACGTGCATCAGGCTGACGAGAATGGTGTCATCGCGCAGCGCCTCTTCCACCTGCTCCGGATAGACAATGCCGTCGGGGCGCGGATCGAGGTAGGTGACCTCAAACCCCTCGCGCTCCAACTGGCGGCAGGTATCCAGCACCGCCTTGTGCTCTATCTTGGAGGTGATGATATGTTTGCCGCGGCTCTGGTAAAAATGGGCTGCCCCTTTGATAGCCAGGTTGTCGGACTCAGTGGCACCACTGGTCCAGACGATCTCACGCGGATCGGCATTGACCAGTTCCGCCACTTGACGACGCGCCTCTTCCACTGCCTCTTCCGCCTTCCAGCCATACAGGTGCGAACGCGAGGCCGGGTTGCCAAAGTTGCCCTCCATCGTCAAGTAGTCCGCCATTTTGGCGGCAACGCGCGGATCCACCGGGCAGGTGGCCGAGTAATCCAGATAGATGGGAAGCTTCATAGTCATACCGTTTCGCTCAGTAACTCTTTGTACATCTCGCGGGAAGGGCCCGGTTACAGGCCGCCGACCACCGCGACCCGCTCTTCCGGGGCCTCGCGTATATCCTGCCGGCGCGCCACTTCCTGCACTTCCGAGCGGGCTACCAGATTGGCGAGGCTGATACCGCTGAGGAAGTTGTGAATCTGTTCGCTCAAATCGGACCACAGATAATGGGTCAGACATTGTTCACCGTTGGCACAGTCCGCATTGCCGCCGCAATTAGTGGCGTCCACAGACTCATTCACCGCGTCAACGATCTGCGCCACGAAAATATCGGCACCATCCCGCGCCAGGCGGTAACCACCACCCGGACCGCGCACACTGGAGACCAAGCCGGACTGACGCAGACGGGAGAACAGCTGTTCCAGATAAGACAGGGAAATGCCCTGGCGTTTGGAAATGTCCGCCAGGCTGATAGGACCACGATCGGCGTGCAACGCCAAATCCAGCATCGCCGTGACCGCGTAGCGACCTTTGGTTGTCAAACGCATATCAGCTCCCGACTGATCTACAACCCTCTTTCGATCGGGCCGCGAGTATGGAATAACCCACCAAGTTAGTCAAGTATATAACCCAGCTCTTGTGTCAGGAATTATATCCCACTCGCCGCCCACGGGCGTCGCCTGGTTCATCTATTCCGGGCGTCCCTTGCCACCGGTCCTGTAGATGTAATTCTGTATCGCTGTCAGCCAGCCGCGCAGTATACCCAGCTCCATATCGTCCGGGCGTACGCGACTGAACAGTCTGCGCAGACGGGTCATAGTCTGACGCGGGTTTTCCGGATCTATAAAGCCGAGCTCTCCCAGGGCCTGCTGCAAGTGCTCGAAATAAAGTTCCATATCACCGGCTTTGGCAGGCGGCCTGTCCCAATCGGCGTAATTCAGAGCCTCACCTTTTTCCGCCTCCAGCGCCGCCACGCGAACCTCATAGGCGAGCACCTGTACCGCAGTGGCCAGGTTCAGGGAGCTGTACTCTGGATTGGCCGGAATATGCACGTGAAAATTGCAGGCCTGCAACTCCTCGTTAGTCAGCCCTCGGTCCTCGCGTCCGAACACCAGTGCCACCGGATGAGTAGCTGCCTCAGCCACGGCTCTGGCGCCACATTGGCGCGGCGTCAAAAGCGGCCAGGGTATGCGGCGTTCGCGGGCGCTGGTGGCCACCACCAGACCGCAGTCAGCCACGGCCTCCTCCAGCGTCTCCACCACTACGGCGCTGTCCAGCAAATCGGCAGCGCCAGCGGCGCGCCAGACGGCATTGGCGGCAGGGAATTCCCGCGGCGCCACTAGGTAGAGCTGGCTGAGCCCCATATTTTTCAGCGCGCGCGCGGCGCCGCCGATATTGCCGGGATGAGCGGTGTTCACCAACACCACACGGATATTGTCGAGGACAGCGAGTGGATTGCTGTCGAGAGGGGACTTGGCCATACTCTGCGGATATTTCAGTTTGTCGGGATGACGCGGGCGCGCGAGTGTAGCAAATATGCGCCGGAATCCCTACAATCGCTCCGCCGCGGCGAGCCCGTGGCCAGTTTTTTTCAACAACAAGTGCGGAATTGTTATGGAACCCATGCTGAATATTGCCCTGCGCGCGGCGCGCAAGGCCGGTGAATTGATTGAACGAGCCTGGGAGCGAGGCGACGTCACCAAGTTCGAGGAAAAAGCCCGCAACGATTTCGTCACTGAGGTAGATAAAGCCAGCGAGCAGGAAATTATTTACCACCTGCGCAAGGTCTACCCCAAGCACAGTATCCGCGCCGAAGAAAGTGGCCTACTGGAGGGCGCGGAGCCAGACTATGAGTGGATTATCGACCCTCTCGACGGTACCACCAACTTTATTCACGGTATTCCCCAGTTTGCGATCTCCATCGCCTGCCGTTACCGCGGGCGCATCGAGCACGCCGTGGTACTGGACCCCATCAAGCGCGAAGAGTTTACCGCCAGTCGCGGCCGCGGCGCGGCCCTGAATGGGCGCCGCATCCGCGTATCGCCCCGGCAGAATATGCGCGGCGCCCTGATCGGCACCGGTGTGCCCTTCAATGGTCCCGCTCTGGATGCCATAGACCCTTACCTGGCGGCATTTAAGGAAATCGCTGGCCAGACTGCGGGCATCCGCCGCCCCGGCGCCGCCTCCCTGGACCTGGCCTATGTGGCCGCCGGACGTTTCGACGGCTTCTGGGAAATGTACCTGAATACCTGGGATATCGCGGCGGGATCCTTGTTAGTGAAAGAGGCCGGCGGCCTGATCAGTGACTTCCGGGGTGGGGAGAGCTACCTGGATTCAGGGCACTTGGTCTGCGGGACCCCCAAAGTCTTCAAACCACTGCTGCAAACCGTCGGCAGGCATTTGGGCCACCTTCGCTAAGACCCCGCGCCCCACCTAGCGCTCGGTCAGCGCCGCCGGCTGTGCGACAGTTGGCGCAGCCGCATCCAGCAGCTGCGCCAGCGGTTGGGGCTGACCGACATAATAGCCCTGCATCAGATCCACACCGATACGGCGCAATCGCTCAGCGGTGGAGGCGTCTTCCACATATTCCGCAATAGTCCTGGCACCAAGGCGATGCGCCACCTGATGGATGGACTCGACAATAATCAGATCGACGAAGTTGGATTCCACCTGGCGCACGAAGCTGCCGTCGATCTTGATGTAATCAATGGAGAAGGCTTTTAAATAACCGAACGAACTGAGTCCGTTACCGAAGTCGTCCAGCGCCACCTCACACCCCATCTTGCGCAGGGTTGCGACAAAGTGGCTGGCGCTCTCCATCTGATTGATGATCGCCGTTTCAGTGATTTCAAAGCCGATTCGTGACAGCGGTACCGGCGTCTCCTCCAACAGCCGGATCAGGTGGGTCTGGAATTCGGCATCGCCCAGTGCATCGGCGGAAAGATTGAGGGAAAAGCGGATTCCCGCGGCGCAAATCTGGGCCGCGCGCCGCGCGAGCACCTCATCCACCACCCAGCGGTCTATCTGCAGCATCAACCCGTACCGCTCAGCGGCGGGAATAAAAGCCGCCGGCATAATCAGCGCGCCGCGGTGATCCACCATGCGTACCAGAATCTCGCAATGACTGACTACTCCGGTATCGGCGGTTTCTGCCACCGCCTGTGCATAAAGTGTCAGCCGTCCACCGTCCAGCGCCTCGCGGATAGTCGAGGCCATAATAATTTCCCGGTGGCGTAAAGCCGCGGCGCTCTGCTCCATCTCGTAAATCATCACGGTACCGCGGCTGGCGTGCTTGGCGGAGTAGCAAGCCACGTCCGCCTGGCTCAACAAATCGCCCAGGCGGTGGTTGTCGCAGTTGATTTCCGTGATACCAATACTCGCGCCGACATCATAGACGCGTTCGTTCCACGGGAAGCGCAGGGAGACAACCTGCCGAATCAACTGCTCACAGCGCAGCTTTGCCTGCATCTTGTTGCAGTTGCGGAAGAGTACCCCGAACTCGTCTCCACCCAGTCGCGCAACACAGTCGCTGGTGCGCAACAGGGCGCGCAGATAGCTGCCGATCTTTTTCAACAAAGCATCGCCAGCCAAATGGCCGGCACTGTCGTTAATCACTTTGAAGCGGTCCAGATCGACAAATGCCAGCGCGTGGCACTCATCGCCACAACGCGCACTGTCAATGGCTTTCAGCAATTCGCGTTTGAAAGCGTCGCGATTGAGGAGGCCAGTAAGATCGTCGTGAGAGGCTTTATAAGTGAGTTGGCGTATCAGCTGGCGCGACTCGCTGACATCCTGAAATACCATCACCGCACCCAACAGCTTATCCCTCTCCGTCTTCAGTGGGGCAGCTGAATTCTTGATTTCATAGGTACGCCCGTCGCGGCTGTGCAGAACGGCACCTTCGGCACCGCGCACCGCCGCTCCCAACTGCAGACACTCCGAGACCGGGTTGTCCAAGGGTTCGCCATCGACCCCCATTGTGCTATGGAAAATGCGATCCAGGGGCAGCCCTCGCGCTTCCTCCATTGTGACGCCGGTCATCTGCTCGGCCACCGGGTTCATAAAATTGACCTTCTGATCAACGTCGGTGGAAATGACCGCATCGGCAATGGAGGATAGTGTGACCTGCAGCCGCTCACGGGATTCCAGTAGTTTTGCCTCACTGCGTTTGCGGCTGTCGATATCCTCAACCTGGGCAATGGAGTAAAGCGCTCTACCATCGGCCCCGCGGGCGAGAGAGCATGAAAGATGGCCCCAGACCACCGCGCCGTCTTTGCGCACATAGCGCTTTTCCATCTGCGGCACATCGCACTCTCCACGCACATATTCCCGCCAGAAAGTGCGACTCTCGGCCTCGTCACCGGCGTAAGTGAGGTCGAAGACACTGCGGCCGATCAGTTCGCTTTCCTCGTAACCCAGGAAGGTGCAAAAGCTGCGATTGACCCGCCGGACCACCCCGTCGAGAGACACCAGGAGCATGCCGATATGCGACTGCTCCACCGCCTCGCGGAAGCTGCTCTCCATGGCGATAATACGCGCGTTGCGATGGCGCTCAATATTGGTATAAACCGCCATGACGTAAGCTGGAATCACGGCAGCAAATATGGAGAGCACCAAGTGCAGCCCGGTTCTCTCGCCTGCAATCGGGGACAGGCTGGGATTGGGATGCGCGTCCACGCCGACATATTTCAGCGCTAGGGACAAAATAGCGACGAAGATCACGATCAGCGTCTGGAAAATGGGCAGCCGAGTGGCAGCCCAGATCAGGGGAAGAGAGACAAAAACAAAAGACTGCAGAGCGATTTCCAAAATCAGAAATATCACCGCGATCACTGCTCCGGTCACGGTAAGCAGACGGCTCAGTTGTACCCGGTCCAGCAGCGTCCGCAAAGATTCCGCGTTGCAGTGGAGCGCCAGGGGAAGCAGTACCAGTATCCCCACAGCATCCGCCAGATACCAAGCGGAAAACAAGGTCCAGTAATCGATGCCGGTGCGCAGCGCTGCTATGGCGGAGCCAATGGTGGCGCTGGCCAGTGGCGGCAACACCGCGGTGATCAGGGTGAAGCGCGCCCATTGCCCGAGACTGTCGAAATACGTCTCATTGGGGAAAAATCGCCGCAACAGCAGTGCGGCGGGCAGGACTTCCGCCAATCCCGCCAACCCGTATATGGCCGCCGCTCCGGCTTCAAACCCCATCGCCAGATCCACGGCGACATTGGCGCACACCAGAGCACACAGCAACGGGGGCCAGTCACGCGGTGGATGTCGATACAAAAACGCAATAGCGATGGCGTCGGGAAACCAGAGAATCGCCGCCCCGCCGTTGACACTGAGCAGCTGTTTGCAAACCGCTACAAAGATGCCGGCCAATACAGCCAATAACAGAGCCGAAACCCACAGACGTTGTCGGAATTCCCGTCCCGCGGGGCGGGCATCCGGTAGAGTGGCAGACATTTCCCTCCTCAGTTTATTGTTGTCTTCCCGTGTATTCGCCTGAATGGGCACCTGCCGGACACGGCGCTTTTGCAGAGCCGGGCAAGTGTAACCCGGTGCGAAAAATTCGCCACCATTGCCGGAACCCTATGCATTTATGGCGCGGTTTTCATCGCATCCGCCAGACACTTGCTCAGCACCCGGGATAACTGCGCCAAGTCATAGGAATCGGGCAGGCCTGCGTCGCAACTTTCACCGCTGTATTCGCCCACAACCACGAAGCGAATAGACGCTGTCACCGGATCCGCCTTTAGAATCCGCGCCGTATCCGCGGCGGATATCCCCGGCACCGAGGCATCGAAGAGCATGATATCCGGACACTGAGTACGAGCGGTGAATATGGCCTCCACAGCGTCGGCCGCAACCAAAAGCCGAACCTGGGGGAAGCCTGCCAGCATGGCTTTCAGCCGGGCGACACTGGAAGGCCGGCTGTCCACGTGCAGAATGTGGCAGGAGGGGAGCTCAACCGGGTCACTCGGCCCCGCCGTCAGTTGCATCACCTCGGCCGGCGGGTCAATCAGGGGGAACTCTATCCAGAAAATAGAACCCTGCCCCTCATGACTGTCGAAATCTATGCGCCCGCCCATGGCTTCGGTGAGCCGCTTGGCAATCGCCAAGCCGACGCCAGTACCTTCGATATGCCCCTTTTCCGCTCCCAGGCGGTTGAAGGGCTCGAACACTTCCGCCCGTCTGTCCTCAGGAATTCCCCGGCCGGTATCCAGAATGCTAAGCCGCAGCCAGCCCTCGGCCTGGGGGGCAAAATTGATAACCACACGGCCGTTTTCCCGGTTGTACTTGACCGCGTTGCCGGCAAGGTTCAATACAACCTGTTTGAAGCGCACCGGGTCGGCACTGATATAGGCGGATTCCCAACCCAGGGGTTCAAAAATCAAACTGACACGACGGGTTTCCGCCAGGGGTTCCAGCAGACGTTTGCACTCCGCCACCAGTGACGCTGGCTGAATTGGCTCCATCGACGGCGCCAGTCGAAAGCTGTCAATACGCGCCAGTTCCAACACATCCCCTACCAGATGCAACAAGTGCTGACCCGCGCGGCGGATTTCCCCGAGCCGCTGGCGCTGATCGGGATTGAGACTCTGGTCCAGTTCGATCATCTGGCTGTAACCGAGTATCGCATTTAGCGGAGTGCGCAATTCATGACTGAGACCGAAAAGCAGATTGGCGCGATTTTTATTTTCGCGTTGCAACTGTGTGAGTTCGCGCTCGGCGCGGGCCAACGCCTCGCGGCTGGCGGTGATATCCTGCATCACGCCAAGTACACGCAGCGGCTCGCCCCGACTATTGCGCTGTACCTGCCCCCGACAGCGCATCCACACAATACCGCCGTCCCGGTGCCACAGACGGAATTCCACATCCAGTGGAAGCTGTTCGGCCAAGTGGTCCGTAAAAGCTTGTTCGAGGCGCGGCAAGTCCTCGGGCAGCACACGCGACTTCCACAGGGACAGCGCTGTGCGCGCATTGGCATCCACCTGTCCCCGCTCGTAACCCAACATCGCCCAGCAGGCTCTGTCCAGCACAATTTCTTCAGCGCGTAAATCCCACTCCCAGAGACCGTCACCGATCCCCGCAAGAGCCTGCAAAGGCCACTCACCGGGGAGATTGGAAAGATAGGGTACCGACAGTGCCTCGCTGTAATCAGCGCAGCCACCGATAGCGAAGAGTTCGCCGGTATCGGACTTAAAGGCACGCCCCCAGAGGCGCAGCCAATATAACTGGCCGGCACCATCATAGGCGCGAAAAGCGGCATCGATACAGCCCCCCTGTCCGGCCAGGCGCTGGCGCAGCGCCAGCAGTTTTTCGCGGTCGTCCGAATGTACCAGCGGCAAGTCCTCGCTAGTCCAGAGCCCGCACAGGGCCGAGTCCAGGGTTTTGGAAAAAATCGACCAGACCGGTCCTTGAGCGCGCTGGCGGCCACTGTGCGGATGCCACTCCCAGAGACCACAGTCGACATCCAGTAGCAGGCTCTGCAGATAGACAGCCTGCCGGGCAAGCTGCTCAGGCTCCAGCCCGCGCAGCTCATCGGGGGAGGCCAGTTGCAGCGGCGGGGAACCCTTGGGAGGCTGTTGCTCTGACACGTATTTCTCTTTTATACGCTTCTATCTCGGTTAGCGAAGCTCTGGTCCATTCGCTCCCGACAATGAAAACCCTCCGCGTGGGCGTGAGAAGCGCAACGCCGGGACCAACGAGGAGCTTTCGGTCGAATTTATCGGAGGCTGCTTAGTGAAGCATTAATAGCTTGCCGTGAAAAGACCGCAGCCAGCAGCTGCGCCGGTTTTCGCAATACCACTGAAAAAATTTGCGTAAGGGCTGATTAAGTATTGACCTATACGATCAATTGCTATATACAGGAAAGATTAAAAAAAAGCCCCGCAAAGCGGGGCCAGAATCAGCGATGATGAGAGAAAACGGGAAGTCACGCAGTCTTCGTATGCTATAACCCCGTGATGGATTCCCGGAGCGCAGGCCTCTTGGCCCACGCCAGTAATATTGCAAGCCCCGTGCCAACTTTGGTTTCCCCACGAATTCGTAGTTCTGTGGACGCCAGTGGCAGAAATTTGGCGAAGCTTGAACCAACAAGGTTCGATATATGGCGCCAACGCACCATAAATTGGCATAGGCGGACTCACTTCCCAAAACCACCCCTTCAAAGGTGCCTGGCACCTGCCGATGGGTTAGCATTCCCCCCTGATGATAAAAACCCAAATACCCGACCAATCGGTCTCAACCTACAATGTCCCACCTGACAACTTCACAGTAGCGTTCAACAAAGGTCGTACTATGAATGCAGTTTCCAAGACCCCTCCACGACTGTGGGTCACCACTTTGCTGTTTTCCAGCACCGCGCTGGCAGCGCTGATCCTGGTTCCCCTGTACGGTATCTTCCACGGCTATCACTGGTACCAGTGGCTGGCCTTTGCCGTCTACGGCGCGCTCTGTGGCTTTTCTATTACCGCCGGCTATCACCGCCTCTGGTCACACCGCACCTATGAGGCGCACTGGTCCCTGCGCCTAATATTCGCCCTCTTCGGCGCCGCAACACTACAAAACAGCATCCTGATCTGGGCATCCGGACACCGCCGTCATCACCGCCACGTGGACGACAACGACCGAGATCCCTACTCCGCCAAGCGCGGCTTCTGGTTCTCCCATATCGGCTGGATGCTGCGGGATTACCCAAGCGGCAAGGTGGATTTCAGCAATGCCAAGGATCTGCAGCGGGACAAGATCGTAATGTGGCAGCACAACCACTACATTCCGATTACTCTGGCCATGAACTTGGGCCTGCCACTCCTCGCCGGCTGGCTCACCGGTGACATCATCGGCATGTTGCTGCTCGCCGGCGTACTGCGGATCGTGGTCAACCACCACACCACTTTCTTTATCAACTCCCTGGCGCATATGTGGGGCCGCCGTCCCTATACCGACGAAAATACCGCGCGGGATAACGATCTGTTGGCCTTCTTTACTTTCGGGGAGGGCTACCACAACTACCACCACATATTCCAGACCGACTACCGCAACGGCATCCGCTGGTATCAGTGGGATCCCACCAAATGGCTGATCAAAACCGCGAGCTGGCTCGGGTTGGCGCGCAATCTGAAAACGGTGCCCACAATACGCATCCAGCGGGCAATTCTGACCATGCAGTTCAAGCGCGCAGAGCAGAAGCTACAACAATCCAGCCATAAAGAGCGGTGGCGCAGGGTGCTGGAAAAGGAGGCACAGGACTTTGCCGCGGCCCTGGCCGAATGGAAAGAGCTGCAATCCCGCCGCTATGAAAACGCGCGCGAGCGGCTGCTGGCAAAATGGGAGTCCGCGGCCATCCGCACCCGGGTCAAAGAGCTGGAGTACAGCCTAAACATGCAGCGCAAGCGCCTGCAAATCATGATGGAGCAGTTCCATCTCTGCCCAGTCAGCGCAACCCAATGATCGCCGGTTGAACCAAATAAAAAAGGGCGAACATTTGTTCGCCCTTTTTTATTTTTTGCCTCCTGGTGGAATTCCCTACCAGCCACTGCCCGCAGCGAACTGGCGCATGGCGTAATCCACCCGTTCGTCCACATTTTTTTCCAGTTGTTCCAGATCAAAGTCCTCGATGTGGCGCAGCCGCTTACCCAGACCTACACCGTTAGCGACCTGTATCGCCAACCCTGGGCGGGCGTTAGCTTCCAACAGAAGCGGTCCGCGGTTACGGTCCAACACTATGTCGCAACCGAGATAGCCCAACCCCGTCATTTCGTAGCAACTGGCAGCCAGCCGCACCAGATCCCGCCAGCCGGGCACCTCCAACTTATCGAAAGGCATTAAGGTGTCCGGATGCTTGTCGATACGCAGGCCACGCTGAACTGCGTGGCAACTGCGCCCGGTGGCGAGATCTATCCCCACCCCGACAGCCCCCTGGTGCAGATTGGCCTTGCCGTCGGAGTCGTGTGTGGAGCAGCGCAGCATTGCCATCACTGGAAAGCCGCGGAAAACGATCACACGGATATCCGGTACACCTTCGAAGGAGTAGTTGTCGAACACCGGATCAAAATCCACCAACGCCTCGATCATCACCCGGTCTGGCTTGCCGCCAAGGCTATAAAGACCGCTGTGGATATTGCTGACATGACGCAGTATGTCGAGTGCCGTCACCTCTGCGCCGGATGGTTTCACATATTGGTCACCATTGCGGCCAGTAATCACCAGAATGCCTTTACCACCGGAGCCACGCGCTGGCTTGATCACAAATTGCCACAGTGGCTCGATTACCTCCATAACCCGCGCACGGCTCGGCTGGGTCTCAAAGGCGGCGATCAGTTCCGGCGATGGAATACCACAGCGCTTGGCTGCGCGTTTGGTGTTCAGCTTGTCATCGACGATGGGGTATTTGCTTCTGTCGTTGTAGCGGGCGATATAGTGCACATTGCGCGCATTCATACCCAACACCCCCATGCGGCGCAGCGCCAGTGGAGACACAATGCCGCCGCGCAGTTTGGCAATCAGGTGCTTTGCGGAAAAACCCTGCATCGGTGACTCACCTCACCAATTGGCGGAAGCGCATCAGCTCGCCGAGCCGATAGCCGGTATAGTTGCCGATCACCAGAATTAGCGCCAGCAGTACCAACAGCAATTCCGGGAAATTGAACGTCCAGTGCTCGATATAGCGGTTGGTCATCACCCACCACGCCAACACCGCCACCAACAGGCTGCCGCCCGCTTGCACCACCACTTCGTAGGGGCCGTCCTCCTCCCAGACGATGGACATGCGCTCGATAGTCCAGGCGAGAATAACCATTGGGAAGAAAGTCACCGTCAGCGCCTGCTCGATTCCCAGCTTATAGCTGACAACACTGATGGCCCCCATCAGTATCACCACCGTAACCACCACGGCGGCGATTCTCGCCACCAGCAACAGATTGAGGCGGCTCAGGTAAAAGCGCACCCAGAGGCCAAGCACCAAAATCAGTACGAAAATTGCCAGCCCGGTAAAGAGTTGCGTTTCGATAAAGGCAATGGCGAGCAACACCGGCATAAAAGTGCCCGAAGTGCGCAGGCCGACGAAAACACGCAGAACGACCACCACCAACGCCCCCACCGGCACCAGCAGTATCAGCTTGAAGATACTCTGCTGTTCAATCGGCAGGGTGTAAATGGAAAAGTCCACCAGCGCCTCTTTTTCCTTGCTGGTTTTAAGCATGGACACATCCCGCGCCGGTACGTCGTTGGCGATGACGGAGAAGGTCACCTGGGAGTTGCGCCCACCCTCCACATCCAGCAGGCTCTTTCCACCGCGCTGCCAGATAAAGAAGTTCTTCGGCACGCCCGGCGAGCCACTGACGGGCTCAAAAACCACCCAGCGTTTGCCATCGTAGATTTCCAGTAGATCCTCGGGGGCCAGGCGACGGCGGTCATCCTCCAGGTAGAGGCCGCGGATGCGGTGCGCGGGGATTTCCGCCACCGCCAGTACCAGCAGGGCCACGTCCACCAGGGACTTGTCTTTGTAATAACCAAAGATCAGGTTGCGATCCTGATTTCCGGTGTCGCCGAGGGCCGTGAGCAACTGGGTGGTAAAAGTCTCAGTATCCGAGGAGCGCTCGCGGGCAAAGTCCACCAGCGAATAGATGGCCAGGCGCACGGCCTCTTGCTCGCGGGCGCCGAGGAAGGGCTTCTGCACCTCGGTGGAGAGATCCAACGGCTGTTCCAGCGGCGCCCCAGGCGTTTGATGGACGTCCAACTGATAGAAGAGAGACTGGCGCCCCGCGGCGGTGCGGCGGGACCAGATAGCGCGGTATTCATCATCCTGCTGGATGATATTGAAACCGTAGCCGGAGGAACTGAAGGACTCCCCCAGCACCTCCATATTGCGCTGTTCCCGCGGGAGGGTAAGCGCCGCTTTGACCGGGCCGCCGTCGGCGTCGAAGCTCACCTTCGCCTCGATGGTCCAGACGGTGCGGTATTCACCGGGCAACAGGGGAAAACCCAGTTCGCGATTTTTGTAGATAGTAAGACCGATGCCCATTAGGGCGAGAAGTACTGCGAGAATATAAACCTGAGCGCGTGGCGACATCCGCCATTCCCCATAGTGTTGCGGGTGCCGCACTAATGCGGCACCGGGCGTTCTTCATTCAAGGCTACTTGCCGACCGGAACTTTCGGCGCCCCTTGGACATTGCGTCTGCTCACATCCACCACCGCTGCATCTTTGAGGAAATTGCGACCGATCAGCAGAAGGAAATCGGAATTGCCCCTATCGGTCAAATTGACTTCGACCATGTGCGTGACATCGCCGATGGTCAGATTCATTTCCACGACCGGGCGCCGCTGACTCTCGAAGCCGGGGCGCGCCACGCGCATATAGCGCTTGACCGGCAGCTCTATGGTCACCGGCGCATCGCCTTCAGCGCTGTCGGAGGGGATCAGCTTAAACCGCACCCACTCCTTGCCGTCGCGCTCGAAAGGGGTCAGATCCCTGGCGTTCAGGGAGGAGGTGGACGAGCCGGTATCAATCACCGAGTCCAAAGAGAGGCCACCGGGCTCTATGGAAACCGTCTCGACGGTGCCGAGTACCAGCTTGTCCTTGGCCACAGGTACTTCGACCACTTTCTCGAAGTGCCGTTCGATGACCCTTTCGACTACCTTGACCTCAGGCTCGGCGCAGACCACTTCGACAGGCTCGGGGCACTGAAGGGCCTCTTCAGCGGCGGGGACAGCAGCCGCTTCAGCGGGCTCCGTCTCCGGCGGCTTACCCAGCCACGGAAACTGCAACGACTCGCAACCGGCCAGCAACTGGGTTGCCAGCAACACGCATAAGAGGGAAAAAGTCCGCATTCTTGTTACTACCTTGTGGCTTTGCAGCCGCCCCTGGGTATTCCGGTTGTCCGTATTTTTGTCACCCGGAGAGTCCCGCCCCCGCGGCGTGCAAATGCGGGATATTAACGCATCCCTCCGGTCACTGAACAGCGACGGCCCCAGATACCGCTCGATGTCCGCTTGTGGACGGGAGGCGGGACCTTATCTTCATGACAGAAACAAAACTGTGACCGATTCAACAGAGCGGACCGCCAACTGATTCCATTGCGCTCAGCCCCGCTGCAGCCGGCCGTCGAGTTCGGCCAGTCGCTCGACCAGTTTCCCCCCCGCGTCGCCGCGAAAGTACTCTTCAGCCATGGGGGCAATACCGCACTGACGGGGCAGCGGCAGCTCCCGCTCTATCAACTGCCGCATGCGCGGCAGGAATATGAATTGCAGCCACTGCGGCAGGGTGAGGGTATCCACACAAAAAGGCTCTGTGCTCGCCAGCGCTTCCGCGGAGGGCGGCTGCGCGGCCCAGAGGTCCAGACGGCGCATTTCCGCCTCAATCAGCAACAGCTGCTCGGCGACTTCGCTGTAAATGCGTTCCATAACCAATACTCGATGTGCGTTCATTGTAGGTGCGGACAGCCGCACTAACGAAAAACGGCCACGCGCACTCTGGATTACTCTATGCGCCGCGTAAACGGCGGCAGGGAGTCCAATATCGCGCGGCCGTAACGGCGGGTGACGACGCGCCTGTCCAGCAATGTGACAGTACCGCTATCGGCCTCTGTGCGCAGCAGACGGCCGCAGGCCTGCACCAGTTTCAGCGCCGCGTCCGGCACGGTGATCTGCATAAACGGATTGCCGCCACGCGCTTCTATCCACTCCGCCAGGGCCGCCTCAATGGGGTCGTCGGGCACCGCGAAGGGCAACTTGGCAATCACCACGTGGCGGCAGTAGTCCCCGGGCAGATCCAGCCCCTCGGCGAAGCTGGCCAGACCGAAAAGCACACTGCTGCCGCCACCGTCGACAATGTCCCTGTGTGTTTCCAACAGCTGTTGGCGCGATCTCTGCCCCTGCATGAGAATGCGGTTGCGCCAGGTACCGGGCAGCGCCTCATAGACGGTCTCCATCTGCCGCCGAGAGGAAAAAAGCACCAGCGCGCCGCCGTCTCCCTGCAGCAGATCCGGCAGGGTGTCGATCACCGCGTTTGTATGCGCGTCAGCATCGCCGGCATCCACCGCGCAAGCGGGCACCCTCAGCACCGCGCGGGAAAAATCAAAGGGGCTGGGCACCACTTGGTAGCTGGCATTGTCCGGCGTACCGGCGCGCAACTTCAGGCGGTCGAACTTACCGAGCGCTGTCAGGGTCGCAGAGGTCAGCACGGCGCCATAGCAGCGCCGCCACAAACTGTACTCCAGTGTGCGCGCGGCCAGTATGGGGGAGCTACACACTTCAAAATCGTGCGACCCGCCCCAATCCACCAGGGTCACCCAGCGCGCCTGGGGCAGTGCGCCATCCGCGTCCGGCCTCGCGTAGTTGGCCCACAATTGCAGGTTGGCCTCCGCCCGCCCGTACCAACTGCCCAGCTGCGGATACCAGCGCTCCAGGTCAACCGCGGGCACTGGCGAGTGCGGATCCTCCAGCAGTTTTTGCGCCGCCTGCAACATTTTGCCCAACAGGGATTCCAGTTCATCGAAATCTTCACGCAGCTTTTCCGCCAGCTGCATCATGGGTTCCGGCACCACACCACCCTCGAAACGGTGCCGGGCACTGGCGCCGGAATAACTGCTGCCGCCATCGGCTTCAAACTCGCACAACTCCTCGATCAGCGGCCACATCTGCTCCAGCCCCTGCTTGGCGGACGTAAGCACCGCCGGCAGCTGCTCACCACAGCGGTCTATATCACCGCCATCACCTATCTCACCGAGCATCTGTCCCAGGCTTTTGTTGGCCTGTTCCAGCCAGCCACTGGAGGCGCCGACGCGACTGTGGTGGGAGAAGTGGTTTAACGCCTTGTCCGGCAGGTGGTGGGCCTCGTCAAGCACATAAATCGTCTCTTCCGGAGGCGGCAGTATGGCGCCGCCGCCCAAAGCCAGATCCGCCAGCAACAGGTCGTGGTTAGCCACGATCACCTGCGCCTTGCCAAGGCTGTCGCGGGCGCGGAAGAAACTGCAATTGCCCACGTGGGGGCAGCGGCGGCCGCTGCATTGGCGATGATCGGTGGTGATGCGGCTCCAATCTTCCGCATCCAGGGTCTCGGGCCAGTTATCGCGGTCGCCGTCCCAGGTACCAGTGGCGAGTTTGTCGGCCATTTCCCGGTAGAGAAGCACAGTGTCTTCTCCCAACAGCGGCTGCTCGTCACCGTAGAGGCTGAGAGTCACACCTGTGCCACTGGCACTGAAACCGGAAAGCAGTTGGTCCAGTTTAGACAGACACAAGTACCGCCCGCGCCCCTTGGCCAGAATGAAATCGAACTCCAGGCCGCTGTGGCGCGCCACCTCGGGCAAATCTTTGTTGATGATCTGCTCCTGGAGCGCCACCGTTGCGGTGGATACCACCAGAGTTTTACCCCGCGCCTGGGCCAGGGGAATGGAAGCCAGCAAATACGCCACCGTCTTGCCGGTGCCAGTGCCCGCTTCGACCACACAGATATGATCGCCGTCGCTCTGGCCACTGTCCCGCTCGCCGCTCGCATTCTGGCGGATTGCGCCCAGGGTACGCGCGATCGCCGCCACCATCAGCTTCTGCCCGTAGCGGGCCCTGAGGCCGCGGCCGGCGAGAAACTGACTGTAGGCGGATTGAATGGCTTTTTTGTGTTGGTCGCTTAGCAAAGGGGAAATCTGACTGAGTGCGAAGTAATAGGCGCGGGATTGTAACCGAAAACGCGCCGGCTACTCTCCCGTTGGCGCCTATTCTCCACACTATTCGTATGCGAGGCGGGAAACCACTGGATTCGCATAGCCCTGGATCGCCTTGTCGCGCCAGCGCTCGTCGATGTTTTCCATGCGCTCTTCAAACTTGCGCCGCGTCTCTTCGTGCTCGCGGGGATTCCAGGGGGTGGCCGGATAGCCCACCGGCAAGTCCGGCGCTTCACCGTAAACCATCTGATAAGCGATGAGATTGGTCGGGTGCAACACGTAGTTGCCGATAATCTGCCGGTCTATCTCCTCCGCCAGCGCGGTGACATCGTGAAAATCATCTTCAATCGGTGTGCCGAATGCGGCGTGCACATGCCCCTTCTGCCCCACCACGCCCTTGGCGATGGAGCCCAGGTCCTCGTGCTTGCCCTTGCGGTATTCTTCCTTGCGCTCAGTGAAATAAAGCTCCCTCGCTTTCTGCGCGTCACAGGGGTCCCACTCATAGGAAATGGTCAGAGGCACGATATGCAGCTGGCGCCAGAAGTCCGCAAAGGAGGTCTGCTTGTCCTTGGACATGGCAAACATGGCCGCCAGAGCCGGATTGGTGCGGTCCAGACCGTCCTTGGCACGCCCGGAGCGCTGTGCGATCCACACGTGCTCGTTGTCATTGACGATGGAGTGGTAAATGTAATTGGACAGCTGGGTGGCGGCCTGCAGCTTCTCACGGCGTGTGCCTGCCTTGCGCTTGACGGTGAAGCACTTGTTCAGCTTCATGATGTCGGTGGCAAACTGCTTGGTGAGCAGGTTGTCGCCAATGGCGATACGCGCCGTTTCATGCCCCTCCTTGAACATGGCGACAATGGATAGCGCCGGATCCATGGCGATGTCCCGGTGGTTGCTCACAAACAGACAGGCGCGGTCGCGCGGCAGATTATGCAGGCCGGAAATAGTGAATTCGGAGGTGGTGCGGCGCACCACCAAATCCATGTATTTTTCCACCACTTCCTGCACGCCGCGCACATCCCGTGCCTTGCGGAACTCGAAACGCAAAAACTGGCGCACCAGCCAGGCCACGGGACCTTCCAGCCTGGCCAGTTTGGGCAGCAGCAGGTGGGCTACTGCGTGGGACATCTCCGGGTCGGCGATCAGCCGGTCCAGCACCTGGCGCACCTCATCGTCCCGGTAAGGACGAATATCTTCGAATTGAGCGGGATCCAACTCGCTTGCTCTCATGAAATCACTACCCGCCGGACCGCAGCGCGGGGCCCGGACTCATTCTTGCTTATTGTGGACACGACCTCTTGCCCGGTCGGGCTCGGCCGGCGCAGAACATACCGGAAGCGCGGGCGAACTGCCAGCGCCGCGCTCGACCAGCCGGTGTAGACACGCGGCACATCAGCCGGGAGAATAGACCGCTTTCCCCCGTCGCCGACGGCAACAAGAACGATAATGAACAGCTGTAGACCTGGAGTTCACCTTGAGTCAGACCAGTTCCAACCCCGACATTCGCAAAGCCAGCCTCACTGATGCCCTGGTTCCCCTGGGCCTGCTGATCGCCCTACTTTCTCTGTCGGTGTACTTCTACGGTGCCGACTCCTCCTACGGCCCCAATCAGATCGCCCTGTTGCTCAGTGCCGGCGTGGTGGCACTGATGGGCATGAAAAACGGCCACAGCTGGAGTGATATGGAAGGGGGCATGTTGCACGGCATCGGACTGGTGTTCGGCGCCATCCTGATACTGCTCGCCGTGGGCGCGCTGATCGGCAGTTGGATCCTGGCGGGCACTGTGCCTTCGATGATCTACTTCGGAGTGCAGATTCTCTCGCCGCAGTGGTTTTACGCCGCCAGCTGCCTTATCTGCGCCATCGTCGGCCTCAGCATCGGTTCCAGCTGGACCACCGCCGGCACCCTCGGCGTGGCGCTCATGGGTATCTCCGGCGCCCTCGGCCTGAACCCGGCCATTACCGCAGGTGCAGTGATCTCCGGCGCCTACTTCGGCGACAAGATGTCGCCCCTGTCCGACACTACCAATGTGGCCGCGGCGGTCACTTCCAACGACCTGTTCCTGCACATCCGCCACATGCTGTGGACCACCATGCCGGCATTTCTCGCCGCCCTGATTATCTTCTCCGTTTTCGGCTTCACCGCCGATACCGGCAGCGTATCAGCGACCGACATTGAACAGCTGCTGGCGGCGCTGCGGGAGGAGTTCAATATATCCCTTGTCAGCCTAATTCCGCTGGCGCTGCTGCTGATAATGGCCTGGCGCAAGATTCCCGCCTACCCGACACTGATCATCGGCTCCCTGGTGGGCTGCGCCATCGGACTGATCTTTGAGCCGGAAACCGCGCGCCGCCTAGGCGGTGGGGACAGCTTCCTCGCAGCCATCAAGGGCGCCTGGTACAGCCTTTTCGACGGTTACAAATCCACCTCAAGCAACGAAAACGTCGCTGAACTGCTCTCCAAGGGGGGGATGAGCAGCATGCTCAACACGGTATGGCTGATCATCTCCGCCATGGCCTTTGGCGGCGCCATGGAGCGCGCCGGCTTCCTGCAGGTGATCGTCGACTGGACTCTGTCACGGGTAAAAACCGTCGGCGGTCTGGTGACTGCGACAGTATTTACCTGCTTCGGCATGAACGCCGCTGCGGGAGACCAATACATGGCCATCATTATTCCCGGGCGCATGTTCCGCGATGCTTTCGCCGACAACGGGCTGCACGGACTGAACCTGTCGCGCACGTTGGAAGACTCGGGCACCATCACTTCCGTGCTGATCCCCTGGAACACCTGCGGCGCCTATATGAGCGCGACACTGGGTGTGGCCACCTTTGCCTATGCGCCCTACGCCCTGTTCAATCTAATCTGCCCGCTGTTGGCGATCACCTACGGCTGGTTCCATTTCAAGCAGATGCCGCTCTCTCCAGCAACTTCACAACGGTGAAAAGAGATTGGGGAAAAGCCTGAGCCGCCGGAGACATAGGAATCGAAGCTCCTCTATCGGCACTGCTCCAGGTGACCCTTAAAATAATGAAGGCCGCGACGCGGCCCTCATTGTGTGTACTGCCAGACTGCCCTACCTCACTCGTTGGACTCGCCCTCCCAGCGGCTGATTTGCTCCCGCTTTGGATCCTGAACCGGGTCGGCCTCCAATGCGGTCGGCTGCTGGGGCGCGACCAGCCCCTGCGCCGCCATATCGCCGGCGCGGCGCGCTTCCTGCTCCCGGCGGATGTAATCCAGCCGCTGCTCCTGATCTATCTGCTTGTCACTCTGAATCTCCTCGTGGCGCTGGCGGAAGGCATTTTCCAGATCGCCTATCACGCTATTAATAAAACCATCACAGGCATTGAGGGACAGCAAGTAACGGGGCTGTTCCAGATTATTTTGACCCGACACCGCAAAGGTCGAGCTCACGGCCTCAGCGGCCAGCGCAAAATAGGTGGCATCGAAACTGAATACATCCTGCTCACTGGAAGCACTGTGTCGGTCTGCACCCCGGAAATGCGTGGTGTGCATCACGGTTCCTTCACAATGGAAGTCGATCAGGTTGGACTTAAAGAATACCTCCGCCCAGAACAAGTGACAGATGCGGGCCAGAGTGCGGCCGAAACCCAACAACAGCAAACTGGCAAGCAGCAGAGCCACAGTGCCGCCCACTGGGATCAAAAACAGCTCAATGTGCGCTTGCGGATTCGTAAGAGGGCTGTTTTCCATCCCCAGAAGCGCGGCGTGGTCCAGCCCCCGGTTCGCTACCCACAAGAAGATCAACGCCCCGATCAACAGAAACACCTGCGCCAGCACAGTGCCAGTAATCCGGGCCCAGCGCAGAGAACCCGGCTCTTTCAATTCTTCCGCCACCGGCTGGATTTCCACCAACAGGTCTCCATTGAACTGCTCGTTCTCCCGGTTTGCCTGGCCGGTGTCGTTGCTGTCCTGATAAATGCGATTTGGAAGCTCCTGCTGGCGCTTGTCCATCAGCACCAAGTCTCTCAGGGTCGTGAAAATCTGGCGCGGATGCAGATCGTAGCGCCAGCTCGCATTGCGCTCCGAGCTGGCGGTATCGATGGCAACCATTCCAATCCGGGCCCGGATCAATAAAACGGTAATAACTGCGACGGCGAGAGCCCCTATCACTGTCAACACCAGCAGTGAACCGGTATGAAACATCGCCTCCAGCTGTGGCAAGAATTGCGCGAGTTCAGCCTTAACCCCCCAAGATACGCCGTTCCAAAGCTGAGCCAGCAAGATAGGCACCACGATGGCACCGATAACCATCATCGTCAGCCCTTTTCTATTGGTGCCGTGCAGCTTCCCCAGATTCTCTGGCGCCAGCGGATTGCCGAGCCTTGCCCACACCAAACCGAGATACACCAACAACACAAACTGCAGCATCAGGGAAACTACGACACTACCTGTCTCTCCCGCTTCCTGACTGCTGAAGACCATGGTGAGTACTAAGCTGGCTACCGCGAAGGCGACCAAGGCCACCAGGCTCTTGGCGACTTTCAGGGCCAGATTCTGAGCCATGTTGCGCATCGGCCAGGGAGTAACAATCAGGTTTGGGAAAATAGAATGAACGGCCCGACCGAACCAGCCCACAGGTTCTACGAAAGTGGGATTGCTTTTGCTCATCAACATATTGTGCAGAGAGCGAGCAGAATAGAGTGTCGGTTCATTTTCATTGACCGCTTCCCGGGCCACATTGCGGGCCAGTGAAGCTGGCGCCGCCCGGCCAACGAAGAAACGCATGACTTGAAACAAACCACCACCCAGCGCCTTCAAGCCACCTGCGACAAAGAGTGCACCGATCACCAGGTTCACCCAAGCATGCAACTTATTTTCAGAAAGCACAGACTGAATGCCCAACAGCAGGTAGACACCAACGCCAACTAGCACAAGCCCCCGCGCAGATCGAATCATCCCCTCAAAGCGGAAGGGATTGCGGATGTTGAGTTTCTGAGCCCCGTATTCAAAAGCCATAAATCGCCAGCCTTATATTGGAGTAAATTCGACTAAATCGAGCATTTTATTCCATCCCTAAAGGGCCAGCAAACAAAAGTACTATCGTGCAAACTCGATAAGCCCACCAAGCACAAGAAAAGTTACACGTGTAACCTTGTCGCAAATGGCATAGCGATGAAGAAAGCCCCCGCACCTTATATTTAGACTGGCCCACCCGCTTTCTGGAGCTTTCCACCCAGCTTTAGAGTTCCCGATAAGGAACCTCTGATTAATTCATGGAAGTGCTGCAATTAGTTCCGAGCCGCTCAGCCTATCATCTGAGCTTCTCATCTGGCCTCGAAGTATCTTTACCACCGGGAAGCGAATTAATCGGAGGCTCCATAGGCTTCAAGACGAATTAATCAGAGGCCACCCTGGGCAATCGGCGCAGTCCCTTCAACCGCGGCCGGATATTTTTATTTTGCCGCGAAAAAAATCTGCTGCCCCGCAATAGCCCTGCGATTGAATTGGCAGAAGAGTCGCTAAATCTAGGTAATGCCGTGCGACAAACTGGCACAAGATTTATCCAGACTTCACCACTGGCAGCTATTTAAACCGTGCGCCTATTACACTCCATTGGGCGGTACCTTTGTAGAAAAGACTTTTACAAAGCAGACCAAACAGGTGACGTTTTGTTGGCTATGCTAATAGCTAATCATCAACGGAAAGGAGTTAGGGGATGAATTTCACTCCAGCCAAGTACTTAATGGGAATTATCAGTGCACTGATTCTGGCGGGCTGCTGTGCGGCGCCTGTGCCACCGGCAGCCTGCCCTCCGGGCTCTGAGCAAATTCCAATGTCCATGGCCTGCCCCGCGGACGCGGATTGTTGGATGGCTTCCGACACCGTGCGCTGCATGAAAGTGGTCAAATAAGACTATTTTCGAGCAGGACCAGTGTGGTGATTCATACTAAATGAGGCTTGCCTAAAAGGATCGCAAGCCTCATTTCGTATGAATCACCACACAAATCACCACTTTTAGAAGCGATATTTGCACTCTAAACCCTCCTCAACAGCCCCGCATCACATCTGGCCCACCGCATAAAATCCCGTTAGGATTGGCCCCTTCGTCCGTGACGGACAACCGCCTCCTAGATGTAGTAACCTCAAAAACACCATGACAAGCGAAGCCCTAACCTCTAGTCACACCACTGCCATTGCGCACCTCAAATCCCACCAGCAACAGCACAAATGGTCTCTGCGGGACCTGTTCGCCAGCGACAACCAGCGGGCCCAACGCTTCAGCGCCGAGGCAGCCGGCATCTATCTGGACTACAGCAAAAACCACCTGCGCGACGACACCCTCCAGCTACTGCTGAATTACGCCGAGCAGATAGATTTACCGGAACAAATCCAGGCCCTGCTCAGCGGAGCCGCGATCAACAACACGGAACACCGGCCCGCCCTACACAGTGCCCTGCGCTTTCAAGGAGAGCCCCAGACAGAGCACGAACAAGCAGTGGCGGATTGCCGCGAGCAGATGCGGAAATTCACTGAACAGATTCACAGTGGCAACTGGCGCGGCTTCACGGGCAAGCGCATTGAGCACATTGTCAATATCGGCATTGGCGGCTCCGATCTGGGGCCGCGCATGGTAGTTGAAGCCCTGCGCCCCTGGCAGAAAGACGATATCTCCGTACACTTCGTGGCCAATATCGACGGCGCCGATCTGAGTGACACCATTGCCAAACTGCCAGCGGAAAACACTCTGTTTATCGTTGCCTCCAAGTCCTTCTCCACCCTGGAAACCCGCCAAAATGCCCTGTCCGCACGCCGGTGGATACTAGATGCCGGCTGCCCCGAGAGCGACCTGGCAAAGCATTTTGTCGCGGTGAGCAGCAATATTGTCGCCGCCCAGGACTTCGGCATAGCCGCGGAAAATATCTTCCCCATGTGGGATTGGGTGGGCGGCCGCTACTCCCTGTGGTCCGCTATTGGACTCCCGATCGCACTGGCCTGCGGCTACGAAACTTTTGAGGCGCTGTTGACCGGCGCCCACGCAATGGATACGCATTTTGCCAGTGCGCCCCCGGGCGAAAACCTGCCGGTACTACTCGCACTGATCCACTTCTGGTATCGCCAGTGCTGGGGTGCCGGCAGTCAGGTGATACTCCCCTACGCCCGCCGACTGGCACAATTTCCCGCCTGGATGCAGCAGTTGGATATGGAGAGCCTGGGCAAGGGAGTCACCCGAGAGGGACAGTTTCTGTCCTACCCGAGTGGCAGTGTTATCTGGGGCACTGAAGGCAGCAACGGCCAGCACTCTTTCCACCAGCTGCTGCACCAGGGCACCGATCTGATTCCGGCGGACTTTATCGCAGTCAAGGAACCCACTTCGGAGCTGCGCGAACAACACCAATGGCTACTGTCCTGCTGTATCAGCCAGAGCCAGGCACTGCTGCGCGGCAAAAGCCTGCACGAAGCCCGACAGGAACTGGAAGAACAGGGCCACACCCATCGCGAGGCCCAGGCCTTGGCGCCGCATAAAGTGGTACCGGGTAATCGCCCGAGCAACACCCTGATTATCGAGCGCCTGGACCCACACCACCTGGGCGCACTGCTGGCGCTCTACGAGCACAAAGTATTCACGCACGGCTGTCTGCTGGGCATCAATCCCTTCGATCAGTGGGGTGTCGAACTGGGCAAACTGCTCGGGGCACGTATCCACGAAGCGATCGGCAAAACAGCACCGGAAGACTGGGACAGCTCGACGCAAACCCTGTTGGAAAAACTTTTCTAAGGAACCTCTGATTAATTCATGTGAGCGCTGTAGTTAATTTCTGGACGCCCAGAGTTAGCTACCGCGCTCGCACGAATTAATCATAAATACCCTACACCATCGACGGCCGATAATGCCGGGCCGTTTCTGTAGAGGGCTACAGGATTTAGAGCCCCCCTTCTCTCCACGTAATTCACTGCTCGAGGTCATCTGTGATTGTGCGCGGCAAGCCGGGTTTCCTGGCACTTTTCTTTGTCTACCACGGCTCGATCATTCCCCGTGTGATACCGCAAATTCTGCTGGTAGCGTTACTGTCGTCGGTAGTGGTCTGGGTGCATCTAAAATTTCCTTCCCTGTTTCCGCAACTAAACACGGCTTCGTTCGGATTTATTGGTATCGCTTTGTCTCTGTACCTGGGGTTTCGCAACAACGCCTGCTACGACCGCTGGTGGGAAGGGCGTAGGCTCTGGGGGCAGTTACTTTTCGAAGGTCGCAGCTTACTTCGCCTCGGTCTCAGTTATGGAGGGGGGCAATCCGCACTCCATCGCCACATAGTCCAGTGTCTGATGGCGTTTACCGATTGCCTGCGCGATCAATTGCGCAATCAGGACCCTATGCCGAAAGTCCGTCGATGGCTATCCGCGGCTGACTGCGCAACAGTCGATCAAGCGGTTAATCGCCCTGATCGAATTCTCCAGCTAATTGGCGAGCAAATTGCGCTAGAAGTCAGCAAAGGTGCCATAGACTCGGTCACTGCGCGCAATTTCGAGCAACGGCTGGTGGCGCTAAGTGCGGTTCAGGCCGGCTGTGAACGCATCTTCAATACACCAATACCCTTTGCTTACATGTTGCTGGTACACAGGGTCTGCTATATCTACTGTTTTCTACTCCCGTTCGGATTGGTGGCCGACAGCGGTCTGGCGACACCACTGCTTACAGCAATCGTGGCCTACGCGTTTTTTGGTCTGGACGAGCTCAGCTGCGATCTGGAGCAACCCTTTGCCATTAACGACAACGGCCTTGCCTTGAATGCGCTGACCCGTACTCTGGAAAGAGAATGCCTGCAAACCCTTGGAGAACACCCCCTGCCTCCCCCCGTGGCGAGTCACAACTATCGCCTGAATTGACCCAGAGAACCCTGATGAATTCATGTGCGTGCTGTAGCTGGTTTTGGGGCGCTCAGGCAATAGGGCGGAAATTTCGAAAACGCACGAGTACTTCCCTGTAGCTCCGACGGATACATCCCTGTATCCGACGGTTTCGAAATATCCGTCCTATCACCTGAGCTTCACATCCGCCCGCGAAGAGCCTCTGCCACCAGGAAATGAATTAATCAGAGGCTCCTTAGGGATTCTCCAGCGGATTTGATGGTGCTAAATCCCAGAGCAGCGCTGCCGCTGTCAGGAATTTTTCTCTGCCAGTTTCACCAGCGGTTGCACCAGATCCAGTGGTAGGGGGAAGACGATAGTAGAGTTCTGCTCTCCGGCAATATCAATCAGTGTCTGCATGTAGCGCAGAGTGATTGCATTGGGACTTTTTGCCAGCTGCTCCGCAGCCAAGGTGAGTTTCTGCGCGGCCTGATACTCACCTTCCGCGTGGATCACTTTGGATCGACGCATACGCTCCGCTTCCGCCTGTCGGGCGATGGCTCGGATCATACTCTCGTCCAAATCAATGTGCTTGATCTCCACGTTAGTGACCTTCACTCCCCAAATATCGGTCTGCTCATCGAGGATCTTCTGAATATCCACGTTAAGCTTGTCCCGCTCGGAAAGCATTTCGTCCAACTCGTGTTTGCCCAGCACCGAACGCAGAGTGGTCTGTGACAATTGGCTCACCGCTTCGTGGAAATTCTCCACATTAATAATCGCCCTCTCCGGATCGACCACCCGGTAGTAAACCACCGCATTGACCTTGACCGAGACATTGTCGCGGCTGATGACATCCTGAGTGGGTACATCCATCACCACTACCCGCAGATCCACTCGCTCCATTGTTTGGATAACCGGGATAATGATGATCAGCCCCGGCCCTTTGACCGCCTGAAAGCGCCCGAGAAAAAACACCACCGCCCGCTCGTATTCGCGCATGATACGCACGGCATACATCACCAGCAGCACTACCGCTGCAATCAACAGCCCCAAAAAATAACTGAACATCCTTTTTCTCCTTCCTTGCTTTAGGGAACCTCTGAATAATTCGTGTGGACACAATGGTAGGTTCCGGGGCGCTCAGGTAATAGGACGGATATTTCAAAAACGCACGAGTACTTCCCTGTAGCTCCGACGGATACCTCCCTGTATCCGACGGTTTCGAAATATCCGTCCTATCACCTGAGCTTCATATCCGCCCCAAATGAATTAATCAGAGGCTCCTTTAGAGAACCTCCGATCCATTCACTGTCGAGGTTCCAGTGGCCCCCTCAGCCGCTTTCTTCGGGTTCGACCTGCAGCAATAGCCCCTTTTGCGCCACAACCCGCACCCGCTGCCCCTGCCGCAAAGGCTGCGCGCAACTAGCCCGCCAGATTTCGCCGTTGAGGTGCACCAGTACGTCGCCGTCCTCGATATTGCTGACCACCGCGGCGCTTCCCACCAGCGCCTGATCCATGGCCGGGCGCGGCTTGCGCAGACTCTTGCCCACAGCCAACAATATGCCCAACATCGCCAGGCCACTGACGCCGGCGATAGCGCCAATCAATCCGCGCGATACTTGCATGCCGGGGACGTCGGTGTCGATCAGCATCACCGAGCCGATCACCAGCGCGATAATGCCGCCTATGCCCAGTGCGCCGAAGCTGGGCACAAAGACCTCCGCGACAATCAACGCCACACCGACGACAATCAGCGCTAGACCGGCGTAGTTGATTGGCAGTACCTGCAATGCATAGAACGCCAACAACAGACAGATAATGCCGATGATGCCGGGCACCAGGGCGCCGGGGTTATAGCCCTCGAAAATCAACCCATAGATACCGATCAGCAACAAAATATAGGCAATCTGCGGATTGGTGATCAGCGCCAGCAATTCGTTGCGCCAGTCCGGCCGGTAAGACTCCAGTGGCAGATCGGCGAGATCCGAAGACAGGGTGAGTGAGCCCTCATCCAAAATTACCTCGCGCCCGGCGGACTGTTTGATCAAGTCTTGTGTATTGTTGGCCACAATATCGATGACATTCTCTTCCAGGGCCTCGCTCGCGGTGAGAGTCGCGGCGTCCCGCACCGCTTTTTCCGCCCAGTCTGCGTTGCGCCCGTGGCGTTTGGCCAGGCCGCGGATAAAGGCCACCGAGTCATTGACGATCTTGCGCTGCATGGCGGTTCCGGAATCCGGTACCGCCTTTTTCCCGTTGCTGGCCGCGCCCTCTTCGCGCTCCTTGTCTTCTTTCCCGGCTGACTGGTCGCCGGGCTGCTCGCCGGGAGCGGGCTGCCCGGGCATACCGCCCATCTGCACTGGAGTGGCGGCGCCCAGGGTGGTGGCCGGTGTCATGGCAGCGATTTGACTGGCATAGAGAATATAGGTGCCGGCGCTGGCAGCCCGGGCACCTGCCGGATGCACATAGGTGGCGACAGGCACCGGGGAAGCGAGAATATGCTGAATAATGTCGCGGCTGGCGGCGTCCAGGCCACCGGGCGTGTCCATCTGGATCACGATCAATTGTGCACCCGCTTCTGCCGCTTCCTCCGTTGCCCGCACCAGATAGTCGGTAGTGGCGGGACCTATTGGCCCTTCAATGGAAAGCAGAGCAATATGGGGGCGGACTTGCTGCTGGCCGCCGGCGCCAGCGGCGATAAAAGCCACAAGCAGCAGCACGGCGACACTGAGACTCAATTTCGAAATCCATTTCGACATGGCATCCCTCCCGGATACGAGAGTGGCAACAGCTACAGCGTAACAGAAAACCCCGCAACCGGTTTCACATACGCCACCCCGCCGGGGGAGCGCAGGCGCGGCTAGCCAGCCCGCGCGAGCTGACAGGGAGCACTCACCCGAACCTAGGGAACCTATGATTAATTCATTTCCTGGCGGCAGAGGTTCTTCCGGGGCGGATGTGAAGCTCAGGTGATAGGACGGATATTTCGAAACCGTCGGATACAAGAAGGTATCCGGCGGAGCTACAGGGAAGTACTCGTGCGTTTTCGAAATATCCGCCCTATTGCCTGAGCGCCCCGGAACCTACCATTGTGTTCATAATCAGAGGTTCCCTGGTGCTCAGAGGCTCTCCGGGTTGCGGCGACTGTGCCAGCGCACTTCGCGAGCGTAGTGATCGACCTTGCCCTCCACCCCCAGCAGCAGGGCGAAGAGCGCCATACGCACCAGCAGGCCGTTGTCCGTCTGGCGGAAGATAGCGAGGCTGGGATGCTCGTTGAGATCGGTGTCCAGTTCATTGGCCTCCGCGCGGGAATCTCTCGGCAGCGGATGCATAATTACGGTGTTCGGCTGCGCGTAGCGGGTAAAGATTTCCCGGTTCAGGCGGAAGCGACCGCGGTAGAGGTTGGCCTCTTCCTGGGAGGCGAAGCGCTCTTCCTGTATGCGGGTGGAGTAGACAATATCTACCTGAGATATCGCGCTTTCCAGCTGATCGGAAATCTTCACCTGGTGGCCCGCACTGCGCAGCTTTTCCACCACTGCTTCTGGCATTGCCAGCTCCGGCGGCGACACCAGTATGATCTGCACATTACTGAACAGGCAAAGCAGCTTGCACAGAGAATGCACCGTGCGCCCGTACTTGAGGTCGCCGATCATGGCGATGCGGAAGGCATCAAGGGAGCGGCCGTTGGCCTCCAATTCCTTGCGGATGGTGTAGAGATCCAGCAGCGCCTGAGTGGGATGCTCATTGGCACCGTCACCGCCATTAATTACGGGCACGCGGCTGGCGGCGGCGAATTCCGCCACCGAACCCTCCTGCGGGTGGCGCATACAGATAACGTCACTGTAGCCGGACAGTACCCGCGCCGTATCGTAGAGGGATTCTCCCTTGGCCATGGCGCTGGCCTTGATGCCCACGGTTTCGCGCACAGTGCCGCCGAGCAAGTTGAAGGCCGCACCGAAACTGAGACGGGTCCGGGTACTCGGCTCCAGAAACATATTGCCAAGAATAGCCCCCTCCAGTACCCGGGTGACCCTTTCCCGGCGCGCATAAGGGGTCATTTTGTCTGCTACCTGGAAGACACGGTCAATATCGCCGCGTTCAAACTGGCTGACGGATAGGATATTGGCTCCGATAAAGTCCATTGTTACTCCGTTGGTTGCGCCCTGGGGCGCGAGTTTTTAGCGCAGGCATTTTACTCGCCCCCAGGTAAAGCGCCTAGGGAACCTCTGATTAATTCATTTGGGGCGGATATGAAGCTCAGGTGATAGGACGGATATTTCGAAACCGTCGGATACAGGGAGGTACCCGTCGGAGCTACAGGGAAGTACTCGTGCGTTTTCGAAATATCCGTCCTATTACCTGAGCGCCCCGGAACCTACCATTGTGTTCACACGAATTATTCAGAGGTTCCCTGGGGAACCACTGATGAATTCACATAAGCGCTGTCACTGATTTTGGGGCGCCCGGCACCGGAGTTACGGTTTCAAAAGACGCGAACACATCCCGCAGCCTCCACTAAACCGGTAACGCCCCACTTCACTTATGCCAGCAGACTGTCGCCCCAGGCCTCCAGTTGGTCCAACAGCGCTACCTTGTCGGGAAACTGCTCGCGCAGTTCGGCAATCTGTTCGAAATAGGATTCCAGAGTGATACTGGCTCCCGCGGCGGGGTCGGTAAGGCGGCGGTAACGCCACTCCTGCCAGCGGCTTTGCTCCTCCGCAGACAGTGTCTCGGGAAAGTTGCGCGCTCGCAGGCGGAACAGTAATTCCGGTAGACGCTGATCAGCAAATGGCACCTCTGCCGCCAAAGCTTGGGGGCCGCGCTCGGCAAGGCCCCGGTGCAGCTCGCGGCAGAGATCCCGGTCGGCGTCGCTGAAGAAACCGTCGTAGAGCCGGGCTTCTACGTCGCGCGGTGGAAATTCGCCATCCAGGAAAACCCGGTGTAATTTGTCCGTGAGATCTGCCGTCCGCAGTCGCTGCCAGTTGGCCTCGCTGGCGGCCTTGTCGATACCGAGTTCCCCCGCACGCCCATCGCCGAGCATATTGGCCGGTGCCAGTACCGGGCACTTATTCAGATGCACTAGCTTCAGTCCCACCGGCAGCTCGCCCTCTCCCAGCTGGTCGCGGGGGGTATAGAGGCGTTCGCGCAATGCCTCTGCATCCAGACTAAACAACGGCTCGGGGTCCATAGCCAGGTTGGCGACAATGACCGCGTTGCGGTTTACCGGGTGCATCGCCAGAGGGACTATGTAAGTCAGGTGGCCCTGAGATGCGGGCACCCTGCCGGAGATATGCAGCAGCGGCTTGCGGCTGCGAAGGTCGATCAGTTTCGCCGCCTCCTGCTTGCGCCGTAGCCGGTATACATAGTCATAGAGCTTCGGCTGTTTGGCCCGCACCAACTTCGCCATTTCGATGGTGGCACGCACATCGGACAGGGCGTCGTGGGCCCCCTCGTGGGCAATACCGTTGGCAGCGGTCAGCTCCTCCAAACGGAACGACGGCACACCCGGCTCCCGCTGCGGCCACTCAATACCTTCGGGGCGCAGGGCATAGGTCAGGCGCACCATATCGATAATATCCCAGCGGCTGTTGCCGGAGCGCCACTCCCGCTCATAGGGATCGAGAAGATTGCGGTAGAGGGTGTGGCGGGTCACCTCGTCGTCGAAGCGCAGGCTGTTGTAGCCGACGCCGCAGGTACCTGGCGCACCCAATTCGGCGAGGATACGCTGGATAAATTCAATTTCCGGGACCCCTTCAGCCAGCGCCTTCTGCGGACTGATGCCGGTGACAAGGCTGGCCATCGGTTGCGGCAGGCAATCGCTGGACGGGCGGCAATAGAGCATCAGCGGGTCGCCGACAATATTCAGGTCCTCGTCGGTACGAATACCGGCGAATTGGGCGGGCTTATCCGCACCGGGATCCGTACCCCAAGTTTCGTAATCGTGCCAGTAAAGTGTGTTATTACTCACATTCCCCCCTGTTTGTGCCGCATCATAGCATCGGTGTGGGGAAAGAGTACCGGAGGAGCACGCCCCCCGGCCGGTTGCAAAGCCGCCGCCCTCCATTAAAATCCCGCGATTCCACGAATTACAGCAGCAGCTCCTATCTATGAATATTCGCCAACTTCTCTCCGACAAGTTCCAGGCCGCTATGATCTCCGCCGGTATCCCCGAAGACTGTGGCCCCGTAGTGGCCCCTGCAAAAAAGGCGGGTTTCGGCGACTACCAGGCGAACGGCGCCATGGCCGCAGCCAAGCGTATGGGCACCAATCCGCGAGAGCTGGCGGGCAAAATCCTCGAGCACCTGGACAAAGGTGAGATGATCGAAAAGGTCGAGATCGCCGGCCCCGGTTTTCTCAATATTCATTTGAGCCAAGCGTGGCTGGCGGAGCAGCTGGCTGCAGCGGAAAAAGACCCGCGCCTGAATATCGCCCCAGCGGCGGAACCTCAGACGGTGGTAATTGATTACTCCCACCCCAACCTGGCCAAGGAGATGCACGTCGGCCACCTGCGCTCCACCATTATCGGCGACGCCCTGGCGCGGCTGCTGGAATTCCAAGGCCACAAGGTAATTCGTCAGAATCATATGGGCGACTGGGGAACCCAGTTCGGGATGCTGCTGGCACACCTGTCTGACAAGCTGGAGAACAGCGACGCAGAAGTGGCCCTGGCCGACCTGGAAGCCTTTTACCGCGAGGCCAAAGTGCGCTTCGACGACGAGGAAGGCTTTGCCGACCGCGCGCGCGAATATGTGGTGAAACTGCAGGGCGGCGACCCCGAATGCCTGAAGCTGTGGCAGCAATTTATCGATATCTCCATCAGCCACAGCGAGGAGATCTACGAAAAGCTGAACGTTACTCTAAAGCGCAGCGATGTCTACGGCGAGAGCCAGTACAACGACGACCTGCCGGTACTGGTCAAAGAGCTGCTCGACCGCGGCATCGCAGTCGAAGACCAGGGGGCGATTGTCGTTTTCCTGGAGGAGATGGCTGACAAAGAGGGCAACCCCAGCCCGATGATTATCCAGAAAAAAGGCGGCGGCTACCTTTACGCTACCACCGACCTGGCCGCAATCCGTTACCGGGCCAACAAGCTCCAGGCGGATCGCATCCTCTATGTGGTTGACGCACGTCAGTCCCTGCACTTGCAGCAGGCCTTTACCGCCTCCCGCAAAGCCGCCTTCCTGCCGGAAAACGTCACTCTGGAACACTGTGCCTTCGGCACCATGATGGGCGACGATGGCAAACCCTTCAAAACCCGCACCGGCGGCACTGTCAAATTGGCCGCCCTGCTGGACGAAGCCGTAGAGCGCGCATCAAACCTGGTGGCGGAGAAAAACCCCGACCTGGACCCGGCCACCCGTGCGGAAATTGCCCGCAAGGTGGGCATAGGCGCAGTCAAATACGCCGATCTGAGCAAGACCCGTACTAACGACTACGTTTTCAGCTGGGAAGCCATGCTCAGCTTCGAGGGCAACACGGCTCCCTACCTGCAGTACGCCTACACCCGCGTGCGCAGCATCTTCCGCCGCGCCGGTGTGGAGCCTAGCGAACTGAAGGGCGAAATACATCTGGAGACCGCCGAAGAACGCACTCTGGCGATCAAACTGTGCCAGTTTGGCGAAGTGCTGGATCAGGTGGCCAAAGACACCTTTCCACACGTGCTCTGCACCTACCTCTACGACCTGGCCAGCGCCTATATGGCCTTCTACGAAGCTTGTCCGGTACTGAAAGAAGGTGTGAGTGAAGCACAGAAACAGAGCCGCCTGCAGCTGTGCAATCTGGTAGCGCGCACCATCGCCACCGGACTGGACCTGCTGGGCATCGAGGTAATGGAGCAAATGTAATCCCCCCGCGGCTGTACCTGGCACTCCCGTACAGCCGCACCTCCCGGGGTCAGTCGCCGGAGTCGGCGGCGACAACCTCTCCTATCGGCCGCTCCGCGCAGGCTTCCGCCAACTGCTCGATGCCCGGTAGATCCGCCGTGTAGAGCTGGTATTTGTTCTTGCCGCGGTACTTGGCGTGATACATGGCGATATCGGCTTTCTCGAGAATGGTCTCCAATGTCGTGCCGTGCTCCGGAATGGCGACAACGCCAATACTCAATGTAACCCGTACCATTTCGTCGCCAATGCGCACCGGCTCGGCAACCACTTTCAACATTTTCTCCGCCAGCGTGCGATAGGTGCCATCCGCTGGCAGAGAGCGCACGAAGACGCAAAACTCATCCCCACCCAGACGCGCGACAATATCGCCAAAGCGCATCACACTCACCAGCCGCTGGGCCACCACCCGCAGCAAGTCATCGCCGCCCTGGTGGCCGAGGGAGTCGTTCACCTGCTTGAAGTTGTCCAGGTCGACGAAAAACAGGTAGGCGGTGCCCTCGATGAAGTCGCCACAGTGCAGATATTTATTCAGCTCCTCGCTGATATTGTGGCGGTTGGCCAGCCCCGTCAGGGTGTCGTACATGGCGATCCGCTCCAGCTCCGCCGTATTCTGCGACACGATTTCTTTCATCACTTCCAACTGGTCGCACACCGCAAGACCGGTGGAATCCAGCACATCGATTTCGTCAAACCGGGAACTGTGTTTGGCCACAGGCCGTATCAAACTGCGGGCGGCGTCAAACTTGCCCTCGCTCAGCAAGGGCAGCGCCTCCGCCAGGCGCCGCAGCCGCAGTATCGGCCGCCACAAGACACTGGTAACCACAATCGTGAACATAGCGGCACCCAGCGCCGAGAACACTATCAGCACCCTGAGGGAATTGCCGATATGTTCAACCTGGTCCGAAACGTCATCGACAATGACAAAGCGGGCCCCGCGATCGCCGTCCCCCGGAACAGGCATGGTTTTCACATCGAAATGACGCCCTTCGAAGGGGTGGCTTTTTGAGTACTGCAGCCCGGGCACTTCCTCCTGCTCTGCGGCTACCCGGTGCAATAGCGGCAGAAGGATTTCCTGGGAAGTAAGTGCGATCACCTCCCGCTCCCAGTTTTCCAGATAGTCGCCGGGATGCTGAGCGGGAGCGCCGCGGACTTCGGCAACAATGCCGATGTCCGATCCAGTGATCTCCCGGAAAGCGAGCAGCAGCCCGGCAAGCGAGCGGTCCAACTGCAACACATATTCCCTGCCGCCCCCCGCTGCCACCGGTACCGCCAGACTTTGCACACAAATGCGCGCGCAGTGGATGCTTTCCAGGGACTGGCCGCTGATGATCACTTCGCGGACCTGTTCCGGTGCCAATTGGCGGGCGGACTCTCCCCAAACCATCGGCGGGCGCCGGTCATTCGCGTACAATTTCAGGGATTCCAGGCCCCAGCTGGCTCGCAGATATTCCCAGCGGCGATCGAACAGCCGCTGCATGGTTTCCACGTCGCCGGAATCTCCTTCCCGCCCCACTGCCACAAGATCTGCGAGCTGAAGAAGATCCTTCCGCGACTGCTGCAACAACCAGGACACCTGGTACTGGTAAGTGAGGTAACGGTCGTTGCGACTCTTTTCCAGCAGCGATTGCAGACTGCTGTTGCCCAGCAGAATAAAGAACAGGCACATCGCCACAATTAGCAAGAGTGAAAAGACGCAGGCCTTTACCCGCAAACTGTGTAACTGCATTTCCTTTGCTACCCCACAGAAAAGACTGGGATCAACTCCTATCCCAAAAGCACAACAGTCGGCGCCAGCCGGCTTGGCTCCATCGCCTGCCCAGAATCTCCAGGGAGTATGGTTGATAGCCCGGACAACCAAGGAAGGGTTCTGAGCGCCAGCAGAATAAAATTACGCCGACTGCGTTATAACAGGATATATCTCACATTTTTTGACACAATTTAGCACATTTACCGCCAAAAACTACCAGATTGCCGGCACTGCCCGCGGTTGCTAAGATGCGCGCCGGCTCGCCGGCCCCCAGACCCCGCAATCCGCCTGTCTGGCAGCTGCGCCCGCTTCTCCCACGTTTACCCGCAAAAAAACAACAGGGCACCAATGCCAGAACCGCGGGATCGAAACAGGGGCTATGTTTAACCGCACTTCCCTGCGATTACAGGAATGAAGTTTATGACTCAGCCATCTCTTCAGCAGTTGGAACAACACGACGCCTTTATCCAGCGCCATATCGGCCCCGACGACGCGCAGACCCGGGAAATGTTGAACACCCTCGGTGTTTCCAGTCTGGACGAGCTGATAGAGAAAACAGTGCCCGCCGCCATCCGCAAAACTGACGAACTGAACCTGTCAGATGCAGTGGACGAAGCAGAGGCCCTGGCAGAACTGAAGGCGCTGGCGAGCCGCAACAAGATCTACCGTACCTTTATCGGCATGGGCTACCACGACACGATTACGCCCAACGTCATCCTGCGCAACGTGCTGGAAAATCCCGGCTGGTACACCGCCTACACGCCCTATCAGCCGGAAATCGCCCAGGGCCGTCTGGAAGGATTGCTGAACTTCCAGCAAATGATCATGGACCTGACCGGCATGGAAATGGCCAACGCCTCCATGCTCGACGAAGGCACCGCCGCCGCTGAAGCCATGGCCATGTGCAAACGCCAGGTGAAGCGCAATAAGTCCAACGTCTTTTTCGTAGACGCCGACTGCCACCCGCAAACCATCGCCGTAGTCAAAACCCGCGCCGAGCACTTCGGTTTTGAAGTGATCGTTGGAGATGTGGAAAAAGATATTCCCGCGGAACTCTTCGGCGCGCTGCTGCAATACCCCGGCTCCACCGGCCGGGTACGCGATCTGACTGATATCATCGCCGGAGTCCACGAAGCGGGCGCTCTGGTAACTGTTGCCGCCGATCTGATGAGCCTGGTGGCCCTGAAGGCACCGGGTGAAATGGGTGCCGATGTGGTGGTTGGCAACAACCAGCGCTTCGGGATTCCCATGGGCTACGGTGGCCCCCACGCCGCCTTCTTCGCCTTCCGCGAGGCCTACAAGCGCTCAGCACCCGGCCGCATCATCGGCGTGTCCGTAGACAGCAAAGGCAAGCGCGCCCTGCGCATGGCCATGCAGACCCGCGAACAGCATATCCGCCGCGAAAAGGCCAACTCCAATATCTGCACCTCCCAGGTACTGCTGGCGGTGATGAGTGCCTTCTACGCCATCTACCATGGCCCCGAAGGACTGAAAACAATCGCCGCGCGCATTCAGCGCCTGACCGATATCCTCGCCGCAGGCCTGAAAGCGAAAGGCTTCGCGCTGGCCCACGACAGCTGGTTCGATACCCTGACCGTCAACACCGGCGACAAGCAGGGCGAGATCTACCAGCGCGCTCTGGACGCAGAAATCAACCTGCGCAAAGTAGCTGGCGACGCCCTGGGTGTCAGCCTGCACGAAACCGCGACCCTGCAGGATGTATCCGACATACTCGACGCCTTCTGCGGCGCGTCGCACGGCCTGGATCTGTCCGCGCTGGACAGCGAGATAGCGGCCAAAGGCTCCCAGGGCCTGCCCGCCGAGCTGGCGCGCAAAAGCGAATTCCTCACCCATCCGGTCTTCAACAGCTACCACTCAGAGACCGAGATGCTGCGTTACCTGAAGACCCTGGAGTCCAAGGACATAGCGCTGAACCACTCTATGATCCCGCTGGGCTCCTGCACCATGAAGCTGAACGCCACCGCGGAGATGATCCCGGTAACCTGGCCGGAGTTCGGCAAACTGCATCCCTTCGTCCCCGCCGATCAGGCCCAGGGCTACGCGGCGCTGTTCGAACAGCTGCAACAGATGCTGGCCGCCTGCACCGGCTACGACGCCGTGAGCCTGCAGCCCAACGCCGGCTCCCAGGGCGAGTACGCGGGCCTGGTAGCAATCAAAAAATACTTCGAAGCCAAGGGCGAAACCCAGCGCGATATCTGCCTGATTCCCGCCTCCGCCCACGGCACCAACCCGGCCTCCGCGATGATGGCGGGCATGAAAGTGGTTGTGGTCGCCTGCGACAGCAAGGGCAACGTGGACATCGACAACCTCAAGGCCAAAGTAGAGGAACACGGTGAACGCATCGCCGCGCTGATGGTCACCTACCCGTCCACTCACGGCGTGTTTGAGGAAGGCATCCGCGAGATCTGCGATCTGATCCACGCTGCCGGTGGCCAGGTGTATATCGACGGCGCCAACATGAACGCCCTGATCGGCGTCGCCGCACCGGGTCAGTTCGGCGGCGACGTCTCGCACCTGAACCTGCACAAAACCTTCTGTATTCCCCACGGCGGCGGCGGCCCGGGCATGGGCCCCATCGCCGTCGGCGAGCACCTCAAGCCCTATCTGGCCGGCCACCCTGTGACCGAAATACCGGGCACCGACACCGCAAACGGCACCATCTCCGCGGCGCCCTGGGGTTCCGCCAGTATTCTGCCGATCAGCTGGATGTATATCCGCATGATGGGTAAACAGGGTATGAAGCGCGCCACCGAGATGGCGATTCTGAACGCCAACTATGTAGCCAAGCGCCTGTCCGAGCACTACACCCTGCTCTACACGGGCAGCAACGGCTTCGTCGCGCACGAGTGTCTGGTGGACCTGCGCCCGCTGAAAGAGGCCAGCGGCATCTCCGAGGAAGATATCGCCAAGCGCCTGATGGACTTCGGTTTCCACGCCCCCACCATGTCCTTCCCGGTGGCCGGCACCCTGATGATCGAACCCACCGAGAGCGAATCCAAGGAAGAGCTGGACCGCTTTATCGAAGCCATGACAATCATCCGCAAAGAGGTCGAGCAGGTGATCAACGGTGAGTACAGCGCCGAGGACAACCCGCTGCACAATGCGCCGCACACCCTGGATGACGTGATGGCGGACCAGTGGCAACACAGCTACTCCCGCGATGTGGCCGGCCGCCCGGCGTCCTGGCTGAAGTCACACAAAGTGTGGCCGGCCTCTAACCGCATCGACAATGTCTACGGCGACCGCAACCTCATCTGCTCCTGCCCGCCGGTAGAGAGCTACGCGGAATAACCCCTCTCACCGATACACGGAAAGAGAGTGTGCAAAAAAGGCCGGGAATTTTCCCGGCCTTTTCTTTTGCCACTCAGTTCGAGCGCCATTCCGAATGGATGCTGTAGCCTGAGCGCCCCGGAAGCTACCATAGTGTTCACGCGAATTAATCAAAGGTTCCCTAAATTCAGAGTGTAAAAACTATTTAAACACCACCGTCTTGTTGCCGTGGATAAACACCCGCTCCTCCAGCACCAGCTGTAACGCGCGAGTCAACACCAGTTTTTCCACATCCCGCCCGGCCGCAGCCATGGCTGCGGCGGAATAGGCGTGATCCACATGGATAATGTCCTGCTCGATAATCGGCCCCTCATCCAGATCGTCGGTGACGAAGTGCGCCGTTGCCCCAATCAACTTCACACCTCGCTCATAGGCCTGCTGGTAAGGCCTGGCACCGATAAATGCGGGCAGGAATGAGTGGTGGATATTGATAATGCGGTCCCGGTAGTGGGCCACAAAATCCGGTGTCAGCACCCGCATGTATTTGGCCAACACCAGGTAATCCGGACAGTAGTCATCGACCAGAGCCATCACCTGCTGCTCGTGTTGCGCCCGCTCCAGACCATCCGCCGGCAGGTGGTGGAAGGGGATATCGAATTTCTCCACCAGCGAGCCCAGGTCCGGATGGTTGCCGATCACCGCTGCGATTTCCACATCCAGGGCACCGGCGTAGCACTTCATCAGAATATCGCCGAGACAATGGGATTCGCGGGTCACCATCAGCACCAGGCGTTTGCGCCCACTGGCCACCAAACGCCGCTTTGCCCCCTGCGGTAAAGTGAGATCCAGATCCTCCAGAAAGGTCTGGTCGTTGAAGATCCCCTCCAGTGCGGTACGCATAAAAAAGCGGCCCTGCTCGCGATCGACGAATTCATCGTTCTTGATGATATTGAGCTGGTGCTTGTAGCAAATATTGGTGATTTTCGCGATCAGCCCCTTGGCATCGGGGCAGTCGGTCAGCAGTATCTTCTTTTCCATGTTCGAAATTCAGGCCAAATATCCAAGGCCCAGACTATACACTATGCCGATTGACTGATTCACAAACCCGCTCACCTATCCGGGGAACAATATGGATAAGAATCTCTACGCTGAACATATCGCCACCCTGCAACGCCGCTACGATGACATTCTCGAAGCCTGCGGCTTCGACACACTCAACGTGTTCAGCGGCGCACCCAAGGTGCAGTTCCTAGACGACAACTACTACCCCTTCAAGGTAAATCCCCAGTTCAAAGCGCTGGTACCGGTAACCGACAATCCCCACAGTTGGGTGATCTACCGCCGCGGGCAGAAGCCCAAGCTGCTGTTCTACCGCCCGGTGGACTTTTGGCACTATGTGCCGCCAGCGCCGCAGACCTACTGGAGCGACTTTTACGATATCGAGCTGATCGCAAGCCCGGCAGATGCCAAACAATTCCTGAGCGCAGAAGGGGCCGCCTTTCTCGGCGAGGCCGACGGTCTGGATGGCTGGCCGCTCGGCACCCCCAATCCAGAAGCACTGCTGGCGCGGCTGCACTGGGCGCGCGCCTACAAGACCCCCTATGAACTCGCCTGCCTGCGCCAGGCCAACCGCATAGCGGTAAAAGCCCACAGAGCTGCGGAAGCTGCCTTCCGCGAAGGTGCCAGCGAATTTGAGATCAACCTCGCCTATCTGCAAGCCGCGGCTCAGGGCGAAAACCGCATGCCCTACGGCAATATCATTGCCCTGAACGAGCACGCGGCCATACTGCACTACACCCACCTCTCCGAACAGCGCCTGCCGGAATCAGAACGGAGGACCTTCCTCATCGACGCGGGTGCCGACTGCAACGGCTACTGTGCGGACATCACCCGCACTTACGCTTACCGCGACGGCGAATTCGCGGACCTTGTGGCGGCGATGGACGAAAAACAACAAGAGCTGGTTGCCGGCCTGAAGCCGGGCCTCCCCTACCCTGACCTGCATCGGGAATGTCACCAAAAGGTGGGCGAGTTACTGAATCGCTTCGGCGTGATCAAAACCTCCGCCGACAATGCGGTGGAATCCGGCCTTACCGGCACTTTTATGCCCCACGGACTGGGCCACTTTCTCGGCCTGCAGGTACACGATGTGGGCGGCCATCAGGCCGGTCCGGAAGGCGGCGTCACCCCCCCGCCGGCCCAATACCCCTTCCTGCGCACAACGCGCACTATTGAAGAAAACCAGGTTTTCACCATCGAACCCGGTCTCTATTTTATCGACAGCCTGTTGGCGGAACTGAAAGATTCTGAACTGGCAAAAGAAGTGAATTGGAGCAAGGTCGATGCGCTGCGCCCCTTCGGCGGTGTGCGTATCGAGGATAACGCCATTGTGCGTGCAGACGGTGTCGAGAATATCACTCGGGATTGCTACGCGGAGGACTGAGAAACCGCAGATTTGTTCGCTTTGAGCACCTTAGGTGCTCAAGCAATGGGGCATTTCGAAAACCCGTGAGCACTTCCCTGTAGCTCGACCGGATACCTCCCTGCAGCCGGTGGTTTCGAAATGTCCCCCATCGCCTGAGCAATTCGTTCAGGAGTAATGCCCCAAGCGAATCAGGCCAGCTCCGCGCGCAGCGTCCTCGCCGCCTCCACCATATTCAACAGCGATGATCCCACCTCCGCCCAATTGCGGGTCTTGAGACCACAGTCTGGGTTCACCCAAAGTTTTTCCAGGGGAATAACCTGCAAAATTTTCTTCAGGCGCGCCACCAACTCTTCCCGCTGCGGCACATTGGGCGAGTGGATATCGTAGACGCCCGGGCCAATCTCGTTCGGGTAACCACCTTTCTCGCCAGAGAATGCATGCAGCAACTGCAGGTCCGAACGGGAGGACTCAATGGTAATTACATCCGCATCCAGCGCCACAATCGCATCCATAATCGCGTTGAAGTTGCTGTAGCACATATGGGTGTGGATCTGGGTCTCCGGCTTTACTTGACTGCAGGTATAGCGGAAACAGGCCACTGCCCAGTCGAAGTAGGCTTTGTGTTCCGACTCCCGCAAAGGCACCCCTTCGCGCAGGGCCGGTTCGTCGATCTGGATAATGCCGATACCGGCTTCTTCCAGATCCAGTACCTCCTGGCGCAGCGCCTTGGCAATTTGCAGACAGCTCTCGGCACGGGGAATATCCTCGCGCGGGAAAGACCAGTTCAATATAGTCACCGGACCGGTGAGCATGCCCTTGACCGGTTTTTTCGTCAGGCTCTGTGCGTAGCTGATCCACTCCACCGTCATGGGTTTCGGCCGCGAAATATCGCCAAAGATAATCGGCGGCTTCACACAGCGGGAGCCGTAACTCTGCACCCAGCCGTTGCCGGTGTGCACGAAACCTTCCAGCTGCTCGCCAAAATACTCCACCATATCGTTGCGCTCCGCCTCGCCGTGCACCAGCACATCCAGACCGAGAATTTCCTGGCGGCGTATGGCCTCGGCAATTTCTGCGCGCAAATGATCGCGGTAATCCTGTTCGCTGATTTCTCCGCTGCGGAACTGTTTGCGCACTTTGCGCAGCAGATCCGTCTGTGGGAAAGAACCAATGGTGGTAGTGGGCAACAAAGGCAGCTGCCAGCGTTTGGCCTGCAGTGGCGCACGCTCGGCGTAGGACTGCGGGCGCCAGGTATCTTGCAGCTCCTCCAGCGCAGTACTCGAAGACACCGCCGCAACACTCGCGGACGCATCCGTAGCCGCATCCTGTTGCAACAGGCTTTGCAGCTGCTTCAGTTCTTCCAGTTTCTGGCGACTGTAGGCGAGTTTCTGTCTCTGCTCCGCCGGCAGGCCAGTTTCTGTTTCCAGGTCTACTGGGCAGTGCAAAAGAGAGCAACTGGCAGACAGCCACAAGCGATCGCCCAACTGTTCGGCGATTGGCTTTAAGCGGCTCTGCCAGCTGGCCAAGTCGCCGCGCCAGACATTGCGACCGTTCAGAACGCCAGCGGACAGCACTTGATTCGGGCCCAGAGCCTCCACCGCAGTGGACAGTTCCTCGGGCGCGCGCACACAATCGATATGCACCCCGTCCACTGGCAGGGCAAACGCCAGCGGCAAGTTTTCCTGTAAAGAGGAGAAATACGTAGCCAGCAGCAGTTTCAGCGCAGGTACTGCCGCATTCAGTTCCCGGTAGGCAGGGGCAAAGGCATCGCGCCACGCGCCCGGCAAGTCCAGCCCGAGTATCGGCTCGTCCAGCTGTACCCACTCGACACCGGCCTCTGCCAGCTCCCGCAACAGCTGCGTGTAACAGGGCAACAACTTCGGCAGCAGTGCCAGGGCGTCGCCCTCGGCGCGGCCGAGCCACAGATAAGTCAGAGGACCAATAACCACCGCCTTGGTGTTGTGGCCCTGTGACCGGGCTTCCTGCACCTCGGTCAGCAACCAGTCACTGTCCAAGGCGAAATTCTGGTCGGCGCTGAACTCTGGTACCAGGTAGTGATAATTGGTATCAAACCACTTGGTCATGGCACTGGCGGCCACGGGACTGCCCGAGGGAGCGCGGCCGCGGGCGATGCGGAAATACTGATCCAGTTTGTTGTCTGCAGCGCCCTCGTCAAAGCGCGGCGGCACAGCGCCGAACATCAGCGTGTGATTGAGCACCTGGTCGTACCAGGCGAAATCACCAACGGTTACCAGCTCCAGGCCCGCTTCCCTCTGCGCCTGCCAATTGCCGCGGCGTATCTCCGCCCCAACTGCCAGCAGTTCTCTCTGCGGGAGATCCCCGCGCCAGTAGGCCTCCAGTGCCTTTTTCAGTTCGCGGCCAGCGCCAATGCGCGGATAGCCGAGGATATGTGTCAGTGCCATTGGTAATTCCCCAGGTCTTTTCAATGTTCATTAGGAGCGATCCCTCTCCAACAAGGGGAGCGAGGGGGCGAATTCGGGATTGATTCTGCGGGTGCAAAGGTGTTCAATCAATTTCATATTTTTTGCCTGAAACATGAATATTTCTAAAGATGATTGAACTGCGGCATTTGCGCGCCCTCACGACTTTGCGGGAAACCGGCAGTATGGTGCGCGCCTCCGAGCGCTTACATCTCACCCAGTCAGCCCTGTCTCACCTGTTCCGCGAACTGGAGGACCGCCACGGCCAAGCGCTGTTTGTGCGCAAGTCGCGGCCACTGCGCTTCACCAGCGCCGGGTTGCGCCTGCTGCAACTGGCGGACGAAATACTGCCGCAAGTGGCGCTGGCACAGCGGGATCTGGCCCGGCTGGCCAGTGGCCAGGCCGGGCGGCTGAATATCGCCATTGAGTGCCACAGTTGCTACCAGTGGCTGATGCCAACTTTGGACAAATACCGGGACAACTGGCCGGAGGTAGAACTGGATCTGTCCAGTGGCTTCCACTTCGCCCCTCTTCCGGCACTGGTGCGCGGCGACCTGGATCTGGTGGTTACCTCAAATCCAGACCCGGACTTGAAGGGGATTCACTACCAGCCGCTGTTCCGCTTTGAAATGGTGCTGGCACTGAGCCGCAGGCATCCGTTGGCGGAAAAGCGCTGGGTGTCACCGGAGGACTTGGCCGGGGAAATACAAATCACCTACCCGGTGGAACGGGAGCGGCTGGACATCTTCCAACATTTTCTCGACCCCGCCGGGGTGGAACCCGCCGATGTGCGCACGGCGGAACTGACGGTGATGATGGTACAGCTCGCGGCCAGTGGTCGCGGCGTTTGCGCGCTGCCGAACTGGGCGCTGCACGAGTATCTGCAAAAAGGGTTTGTCAACCAGCTCCGCCTGGGGGAGCAGGGTTTGTGGAGCACCCTCTACGCAGCGGTGCGGGAAGAAATGCTGACGCAGGCATTCATTGAAGACTTTTTGCAAACCGCGCGGGATACCTGCTTCGCCACCCTCAATGATATCCGTGCTGTGTAACAGATTAAGCTGGCCTGTAGTGGGTTACTGAACGCTCAGCAGGGGATAACGGCAAACTGTAAAGAAATTTAAACCAAACACTTACCCCTTGGCGGTATTCAATATGTGGTTAGAATGACTGCAATAGCTTAAGAGGAGACTGTCGATGACTGATCAGAATTCGGGATGGCACCCGGTAACTAAGGGCCTGCACTGGCTGTTCGTGATACTGCTGCTGTGCGTCTGGGGCGCAGTAGAGCTGCACGAATTTTACGACCGCGAAGACCCCATGCGCGGCTGGCTGGTACGGCTGCATTTCTCCCTGGGTATCACTGTACTGCTGTTGCTAGTGCTGCGCCTGTACTGGCGGGCCCGCCATAAACGCCCCCAGGTCGAAGGGCCGGGCTGGCAGCGCGCCCTGTCCTCACTGCTTCACGGGGCGCTGTATCTGGTGCTGCTGGTGATGCCGCTTTCCGGTATTTCAATGCGCCAGCTATTTGGACGCGATACCGAATTCTTCGGTTTGTTTGCGCTGCCGCGCCTGCTGGAGAAAAACCCGGACCTGGGTAAACAAATTGCCTTTTTACACAAAGAGGTTTTTTGGCCAGCCCTGTTGATTCTGGTGGGACTGCATATCGCGGCGGCCCTGTGGCACCACTTTGTGCAGAAGGACAACACACTGACCCGCATGTTGCCGCAGCGGTAAAGCACTGATCGCGGCCTCAGGCCGCGACTACCGATCTTACTGGCGCTTTGCCCTGCGTCCCCCGCGGGGCTTTGCCTTGGACCTTCCAGACCGCTCCCCGAGGCGGGAAATCTTCATCGGTCGGCCGGCTACCCGCACCTGCTTTAAGTGCAGAAACACCTCCTTCGGCATACCTTCCGGCAAGTCCACCGTGGTGTACTCGGAGTAAATCTCAATTCGGCCAATATAGGAGCTGTCCAGATCCACTTCGTTGGCGATGGCTCCGACGATATTGCCCGGGCGTACGCCGTGCTCGCGTCCCACTTCGATACGGAAACGCTCCAGCCCTTCATCGGGCGGCGGCATCTTCTTATCTTTCTCGTACTCGCCCTTGTTGAACCTGTCTTTGGAATCCGCCCTTCGGGCCATTTTGCGGCTCTCGAAGTTGTCGTCGCCACGCTCTCTTTTCTTGCGCGGCTTGCGTTCCTCTTCCTTGATTAACAGCGGCTGGTCACCCTGAACCATAGCGGCAAGAGCCGCAGCGACATCCAAAGGGTCCCGTTCGTTGTGAGCCAAATACTCCTCCACCAGTTGGCGGTAGGGGGCAAGGTCTGTCTGCCCTTCAAGGGTTTCGGTAATACGCCCGCGGAAGCGTTCCATACGCGCACTATTCACCGCCGCGGCGCTGGGCAGTTCCAGCTGTTCAATGGGCTTTTTCGTGGCCTTTTCGATAATCCGCAGCATGCGCCGCTCCCGCGGGGCGACAAACAGAATCGCATCCCCTTCGCGTCCGGCGCGGCCGGTGCGGCCAATGCGGTGGATATAGGCCTCGGCATCGTAGGGGATGTCGTAGTTGATTACATGGCTGATACGCGCCACATCCAGGCCTCGGGCGGCCACATCGGTGGCCACCACAATATCCAGTGCGCCTTTTTTCAGCTTGTCGATCACCGCCTCGCGCAGGTTCTGTGCCATATCGCCATTCAAGGCAGCGACTGCAAAACCCCGCGCAGTGAGCTTATCGGCCAGCTCCACGGTGCTGTTTTTGGTACGCACGAAGATAATGGTGCCGTCCACCGGTTCCGCCTCGAGAATCCGGGTCAGCGCATCCAGCTTGTGCAGACCGCCCACCGGCCAGTAGCGCTGGCGAATGGTCTCGGCGGTCTCCGTCTTTACGCGGATTTTCACTTCCACCGGCTCTCGCAGGTGCTCGCGAGCAATGCGCGCAATTTCCTTCGGCATGGTGGCGGAGAAAAGCGCCACCTGGCGCTCTTCCGGGATTTGCTCCAGCACCCACTGCACATCGTCGATAAATCCCATGCGCAACATCTCATCGGCTTCATCCAGAACCAGTGTCTTCAAACCGGAGAGATCCAGGGAACCGCGGCGCATATGGTCCATCACCCGCCCGGGGGTACCCACCACCAGCTGCACACCGCGTTTCAGTTGCTGCATCTGGCCACGGTAGTCGGCGCCGCCGTAAATCGGCGCCACATGAAAGCCCTTCAAGTTGGCGGCGTAGGACTGGCAGGCCTCCGCCACCTGGATTGCCAATTCGCGGGTCGGCGCCAGCACCAGCGCCTGTACGCGGCGCTCGCTGAGGTCGAGCTGTGCCAGCAAGGGCAGCGCAAAAGCGGCGGTCTTGCCAGTGCCGGTCTGCGCCTGCCCCAGCACATCACGGCCTTCCAGCAGAGAAGGAATGGTCTGAGCCTGAATCGGCGAGGGACTTTCATAGCCCAGCTTCTCAAGGGCGCTGAGTATTTGCGTCGGCAGACCCAACTGGTCAAAGCTGGGAGCGTTGGGGGTATCGGTCATTTCGGAGTTCACTTGGAGCCAGTGCGCCCTGCCGGGCGCCGGTACGGCGGGGGTAAAAGGCCGCGCAGTCTAACAGGTTCTAACGGAACCGGCAGCATATATTTTAGCCGGCTCAGATAATGGTAGACCAAGCGCCAGTGGTTCCATAGACAGGAGGCACGCCGCAACAGCTTAACGGGCAAAACCACCCGCAGCCATATAGCGGCCGGCCTCTGTCAGTAAGCGGCCTCAGAAACTATCGCCTCGGCCGCAGGCTTGGCGGCAATTACCGGCAGCAGTTGGTGACAGGCCGCTTCTACCGTGATGTCGATGTATTTAAAGAAGCTGCCGTCCAGTTGGGTCCGCTCGTACAGATAAGTGCGGAAACGGCGGAAGAGAGCCTGGTCCACGGGATCGGGATGCCGCCAGAAGCCGTGCAGGTCCCCCTGGTGAGTGAGGCCGGGCATATCGTAAAGGGCGCGGCCCAGCACTTTGGTCGGCACCCCGTGCAACAGGGCGGAAATGCCCACGGTACTGTTGATAGTCACCACACCCCTCGCGTGCTTCAACAGGCTGGGCAGGTGCAGATCGTGACAGTAGACAACGCGGTCTCCCACTCCCCGCTGCCGCGCCAGGGTATCAATCAGCTTTCCGTAGTGGCGGAAGCCTCTGTCCATGGGGTGGTGCTTGATCACCAGCAACTCACCCTGTGGCGCATTGGCGGCAAAAGAGGTGATAACCACATCGATCGAATGCTCGATCGACAGCAGGTCCGAATGAGTGCGGATCTGGAAATCGTCGCATGTCTGTAGCGGAAACAGGAAAAAGCGTCCGGAAAAATTACTGACTAACCGCGGCAGTATCCGCCGCTGAGTCACTTTGTACAGCCCCTTGCGCCAGAAACTCAGCAACCAGTAACCGGTTTCCGCTTTCCAGTCCCGGTTGCGATGGTGTTGGTAGTGGGGAAAACGGGCGCGATGGAAGCGCGCACTCAGGTAATAGGCAATCGCGAACCAAGCCCGCTGCCAAAAGGTGAGCCCGATTTTGCGGGAGGGGCCGCAGCGCCCAACCGAACGATAACTGTCGATAGCCGGGCGAGACCAGTCGGTGCCGGAATAAGCGTTGACACCGCCCCACTCCAAGGTGACGAAATCCGGGCGCAAATAGCCCTCTTCGAAAACCCCGAAGAACACCCCCAGTTCTTTACACACCTGCCGCGCCAGGCGGTGGTAGAGGCGGCAATCCCCATACACAAGCACAGCGGTGATCCCGTGTTTTCCCTGCGTGTAATCGCCTGTAACTACCTATACGACTGCCAATAAATCAACCCGCTCCGATCTATTTCGCGGCTAAAGCCTCGGCGAAATAATCGCTACCCGCCAGCCCGAGGCCAATACAAAAGACACCAACAACAGTAAGCGGAAACAAAACAACACTTGCGCCAGCACAACCCATGCCGCATACAAACTGCACAGGTTCAGTCAGTAATTGCCGTTCATCGAATTGTTTTTAAAACTCTTGCACCAAGACAACAGCTCCAGCAGCCACAGGGGCACTGTCAAAATAAGCGGATAATCCGTCTCACTGTTTCCAGCACTCTGACTTCCCCCAACTATAGATATAAAACACTGCATTTATAGCTGCGGGGAATTCCCCGAATCGCCTTCTGCCACTGTTCCCGCACCGCGATTATTTTTTCAAACACTTGTTGCAAAAACGCCAGAAACCGACGCCAGCCACTTGCGACCCGACCAGCTGAGCCGCAAGATTTTCATTTGGTAGTGCAGCGGCATAGCTGCGAAGGCCCGCCAGTCAAAGAGGTCATCATCCATAAAGAAGTACACGCTGGCGATTCTGTCCCGGCAGCGCTCCACCAGGGCGCTCCAGTTGGCAGGTACATAGCGCACAAAAATCACCCCGGCACCTTGCAGCTGCTCCGGCGGGGGCACCTGCGAAAAAGCGCAGTACACGGGGGATACGCCCAGTTCTCGCAGGTAAGGCGCGATGAAGTAATCGATGGAGGGGTTTTTATGTTCCTCCACGACAAATAAGCGCTTGGCGACCGGCAAAAAGACTGCTCCTCCGTTCATTTTCTGGCATCAACCCCGCACTGCTCCCGACCGCCAGTTTTTACACTTTTCGGCGCCCAGGCTCGGCTTTTTTTTATTTCTCAAAAGGGAAATACCAGCGGCAACAAAGCCAGCACCGTCACGGAATAAGCCACCGTCAGCGGCAATCCCGCCCGTATAAAGTCGCGCAGGTGATAGCCGCCGAGGTTCTGCACCATCAGGTTGGTCTGATAACCAAAAGGGGTCAGGAAACTGGCGCTGGCCCCGTAGGCCACCGCCATCGCAAAAGGCATCCAACTCACGCCGAAACTCTCCGCCAGGCTCCACCCTAGGGGGAAAGTCAGCGCGGCGGCGGCATTGTTGGTCATCAGCTCGGTCAGCGCTAGCGTCAGCAGGAAAATCCCCACCAGGCCTGCCAGTGGCCCCCAGCCCTGCAGCAGATCGCGCAATCCCCCGGCCAGTACATCCGCCAGCCCGCTGCCGGCAAAGGCCTCCGCCAGCACCAGTGCACAGGCGATAATCAGCCAGATCTGGAAGGGAAAACGCCGCTGTAACTCGGCGGTGGAAACAATGCCCAGACAGAGCATACCAGCGAGGAGTAACACCAACCCCTTTAACAGCGAAAACCAGCCCAGCGCCGCACCTGCCACTACAGCGCCAAAACCCAGCCCCAGCAGCCAGTTGTCGCGCCGGGACAGCTCACGGCGCACCTCCCTTCCACTGATCACATAGAAGTTCTTGTCGATGTTCAGATGGTGTTTGAAATCCGGCCCCACCGCCAGCAGCAAGGCGTCCCCGGCACGCAACTCGATTTCTCCCAGCTTGCCAGACAACCGTTCACCGCCGCGACGCATGGCCACCACGGCGGCATCAAAACGGGTGCGGAACTGGCAGCTTTTTAGGGTCTGTCCGAGAATGCTGGAGCTGGGCGAAATCACCACCTCGGTCAAATCGATGTCGAGCGCCTTGTCCTCCAGGGCAAACACCCGCAATCCCTGGATATCCTGCAACCGCCCCAGGTCGCGCACATCACCACTGAATATGAGCTTGTCGCCGGACTTGATCACCTCCGTGGGCGCCACCGGGCTGATCACATGCCCGTCGCGCACAATCTCCACCAAATAGAGGGTCTCCAGGCGCCGCAATCCGTTCTGCTCCACAGTTTTGCCGTCGAGGGGCGCATCGCCCACCACTTCCGCCTCCAGCAAATACTCTGTCACCGGCTCATCCGTGACCGGCCCCGCCGGCAACAGGCGGTTACACAGCAACAATACCAACAGCCCCACCAGCGCCGCCGCCACACCCACCGGAAGAAAGGCAAAGAAATCCAGCCCCGGCACCCCGCGGTCCACCACGAAGCTGTTCACGATCAAGTTGGTGGAAGTACCGATCAGCGTCAGGGTGCCGCCGAGAATAGCCGCGTAAGACAGCGGCAGCAGCAGCTTGGCCGCCGGGTGGCGCCGCTGTGCCTTGACGCTGGATGCCAGGGCCGCAACCACCGCGGTGTTGTTGAGGAAAGCGGAGCTCAGTGCGGTCGCCGTGGTAAGGCGCACCAAACTGGCCTTGAGAGACCCATTGATCAGGCCGTCGGATATCGTTCTCAACCAGCGCGCCTTTTCCAGCCCCACCGACACCAGCAGCAACACAACCAGCGTCACCAGCCCTGGGTTGGCCCCTTTCTGCAGCGCCAGCTCTACCGGCACCACACCCGTTAGAAAGCAGGCCCCGGCGGCGGACGCGAAGATGAGTGAAGGGCGGAAACGGGTAAAGATCAGGGTGCCGATGACCAGAATAAAAATAGCGGCGACAAAGAATTGGGAAAGCGTCATAGAGTTGGGTGCCAGGGTCAGCGGCGCATAGTATATTTTTTAAACACATCTAAAAGCAGTGCAGATTATGCCAAACCCCGCGCCAGTTCCCAACGCAATTGCGATACTCAGCACACCGCCATGAGAAAATTGAGGCCTCATTGAAATCCCCACCTTCCAACGCTACACATCCGCTGTGGAGCGCAAAGAGGCCTCTGATTTCCCTTGCTAACTAAGATACTCCTCACCCAGATCAAAAGTACGGGTGGAGAGATGACTATTTCGAAACCACCGAATAGTAGAGTGGCAGGGGTTGTAAGGATTTATTCATGCCCTTTCGAAAAACCTATCCCATTGCCGGAGCGCCGCGAAGCCCTCTACATCTCCCTCGCGAATCAATTAGAGCCCTTGTTTCGCACAATTGAACGGCAGAGCCCCGCCCCCCCACCATCAGAGAGGATGTCGTAGTCATGCATTAATTAAAACATATCGAATAATGTAGCTAAATTGATAAAAAGCATTCTCTTATTCGCTAATTTTTAGTAACTCATCACAGTCCCCCTCCTTTGCCAAAATTTTCCATTAATTTAAAATTTGGCTTTTACAACAGGCCAAGGGATTGTCTATGTACTTGAGCGTCGAAAACCGCCGGGGAATTCGCTATCGGGTGAGAGCGGGATGGACCTACCACACCGGGATGCCCCAAAACCTCGACGTCCACCTCCTGCTGGAGACTTTTGACACGGACGTACTCGATCAGATTTACGAGCAATTCCTCGCCTTCGACAAAAAATATCCCGACCCTTCTGCGCGCAGCCTGCATACCGCAGAAAGCCACAACTCCATCACCCTCCACGCAGAGGCGCCGAGCCATCTGAGCGACAGGCACCGGCAGGTGTATCTGGCCCTGCGGGAAAACCGCCTGATCATCGAGGAAAACCCTCTGGGTGAAAACCAGTTGGCGGAACAGCAATCCCAGCTGCTGGAGCAAATCCGTCGCGGCCTGCAGC
>NZ_FOKT01000029.1 GCF_900112305.1 Microbulbifer thermotolerans | reverse complement strand
AATTACTCGATGATCTTGGATACAACGCCGGCACCAACGGTACGGCCACCTTCGCGGATCGCGAAGCGCAGACCTTCTTCCATCGCAATCGGCGCGATCAGGGTAACGGTCATTTGAACGTTGTCACCCGGCATTACCATCTCGGTGCCTTCCGGCAGCTCTACCGCACCAGTTACGTCTGTGGTACGGAAGTAGAACTGCGGACGGTAGCCTTTGAAGAAGGGAGTGTGACGACCACCTTCGTCTTTGGACAGCACGTACACTTCCGCTTGGAATTTGGTGTGCGGAGTGATGGAGCCCGGCTTGGCCAGTACTTGACCACGCTCTACCTCGTCACGCTTGGTGCCGCGCAGCAGGGCGCCAATGTTCTCACCAGCACGACCTTCGTCCAGCAGCTTGCGGAACATTTCAACACCAGTACAGGTGGTGGAAGTGGTTTCGCGGATACCGACGATTTCGATTTCGTCGCCAGTTTTCAGAACACCGCGCTCTACACGACCAGTTACCACGGTACCGCGGCCAGAGATGGAGAACACGTCTTCGATCGGCATCAGGAACGGTTGATCAACAGCGCGCTCCGGCTCCGGAATGTATTCGTCCAGAGTTTCCACCAGTTTCTTCACAGCGCTGGTGCCCAGGCCGTTGTCGTCTTCGCCGTTCAACGCCATCAGAGCGGAACCAACGATGATCGGAGTGTCGTCTCCCGGGAACTCGTACTGGTCCAGAAGCTCGCGAACTTCCATTTCCACCAGTTCCAGCAGCTCTTCGTCGTCGACCATGTCGGCTTTGTTCAGGAATACCACGATGTAGGGTACGCCTACCTGACGGGACAGCAGGATGTGCTCACGAGTCTGCGGCATGGGGCCGTCAGCTGCAGAGCAAACCAGGATGGCGCCGTCCATCTGCGCAGCACCGGTAATCATGTTTTTCACGTAGTCGGCGTGTCCCGGGCAGTCAACGTGGGCGTAGTGACGGGTCGGGGACTCGTATTCCACGTGAGAGGTGGCAATGGTGATACCGCGCTCGCGCTCTTCCGGTGCGTTATCGATACCGTCGAAGGCTACCGCCTGGCCGCCCCACACTTCAGAGCACACGCGGGTCAGCGCCGCGGTCAGGGTGGTTTTACCGTGGTCAACGTGACCGATGGTGCCCACGTTTACGTGGGGCTTGGAACGTTCAAACTTTTCTTTTGCCATT
>NZ_FOKT01000016.1 GCF_900112305.1 Microbulbifer thermotolerans | reverse complement strand
GACCTCTGGGCCCCTTTTTTTGCTGAAGCAAAGCTTCCGTCAGAAAACACTTCCTCCCAGCTCAGCAGTGACTGCTGGTCTAACTGCCGTAGAAATTTTCTCCAGGCTTTTAGCCAAGCTCCTTGCTCTTCCCAATATTGCAACCTCCTCCAGCATGTACTGGGTGAGGGATACCTGGATGGAAGATCTTTCCAGCGAGCTCCAGAGCGTAGAACCCAAAGAATTCCTTCAATACAGGCTCGATTTTCTATTGGCCTTGGGCCTCCACCTCCGCGCTTTAGCGGAGGCAAGCATGGCTCGATCAGTTTCCATTGTTCGTCCGTCAACTCTGAATCAAACCGGCTCACACTTTCTCCTAATTGCTTGAAAAATTCGAGCATACCTTATTTCAAGTTATGAAACAGCTTCTAGGTATCTGAGCTACCCTCAAAGCGTAGAGTTCATAGATGGTGCAGAAGAAAAATCTAAGCAACCCCTTTTCTACAGGCGGTGGCGGAGTTCATTTTGAAGCTCATGTCCAGGCGTCTTTTGTTGCGCTGATGCTCACTGGCGGTCACGCTCCTTGCCTTCCCTGCTGGCCCATTGCGGAAATCAAACTTCAGGGCAAGATCGACGGCTTTGATACAGACGACCTCGTTGTTATCGTAGAAAACGTAAACACCAAGGAGCGGCGGAAACTTCTCGGGCAGGTCAAGCATTCCATTTCCATCACGCAGGGCAGTTCCCTGTTTGGAGAGGTGATGCAGGCCGCCTGGAATGATTTCAACAATTCCAAAGTGTTCTCTAGGGGTAAGGATATTATTGCACTGATCACAGGGCCGCTCAGTGCTACCGATACGCACAATGTACAGTGGTTGCTGAATCAGGCGAGGCACACCCAAGATGTTGATGAGTTTTTCAGAAACGTCCAGCAATCAAATTTCAGTCCACCTGAAAGTGCCAAGAAGCTGGAGGCCATTCACCATCACCTGAAGATCGCAAATAATGGAAACGATGTTTCAAGGGGCGAATTCTATGACTTCCTGAACCACTTCCATCTGCTCGGTTACGATCTTGGTAACGAGTTCGGTGTAGTCCTGTCTCTACTGCATTCCCACATTTCCCAATTCCAGCATCAGGCTCCGCAGCAGGTCTGGTCCCGCGTTGTCGATATTGTACAAACATGGAATCAGGATGCCGGTACGATCACACCCGACAAGCTGCCAGAAGACCTACTGGATGCCTTTAAACAAAAAGTCGTGGCAGAAATGCCTGAAGAGTTCAAGGCGACACAGGAGAAGCCTAAAACCGATTGGTCCCAGCACCCAGACGCAACCTATTTGGCCCTAGCAGTCCTGATTGGGAGCTGGAACGAAAAAAGTGAGTGTGACCTCGACGCGATAACCCAACTTTTTGGCATCAGTTATGACGAATGGTTAAACAAGGCACGGGAAATATTGCACCACGCTGATAGCCCATTGTATCTCAAAAACGGCATCTGGAAAGTTATTAATCGAGCCGAGCTTTGGATCCTACTAGGATCTCGCATCCTTGATCAGGACCTCGAGAGGTTCAAGTCGCTTGCTGTTTCTGTACTGAAGGAGCCAGATCCGGCTTTTGAACTGCCAGCTGAAGAGCGATACGCGGCAAGCATTTATGGCAAGGTGCTGAGCTGTTCACACGTGTTGCGAAAAGGCATTGCAGAGGGCTTGGCCATTCTGGGAAGCCAGCCGGAGTCGTGCGCTAACTGCTCGCAAGGGAAAGCTGAAGCAACCTGCGTATGGGTGATACGTGAACTTCTGACCGATGCTGACTGGGTTTTGTGGGGAAGCCTGAATGGTTTGCTGCCCACTTTGGCCGAAGCTGCTCCGGATGAGTTTCTTGATGCGATCGAGAAGGCGCTGCGTATGACGCCCAGTCCTTTTGATGAGCTTTTTTCCCAGGAAGGCAGCGGCATCACCGGAGGCAATTATCTAACCGGCCTGCTCTGGGCGTTGGAAGGGCTGGCCTGGGATGAACAATATATGGTTCGAGTCTGTGTATTACTTGCTGAACTTGCCAGCCATGACCCCGGCGGTCAGTGGGCCAATCGACCATCCAATTCGCTTGCAACGATTTTGCTACCCTGGCTGCCGCAAACACTGGCATCTGTTGACAAGCGCAAGGTCGCGGTGCGAACGATCCTTCAGGAATGGCCGGAAATCGCTTGGGATCTGATCATTCAGCTTCTGCCCGGGCAGCACCAGACATCTTTTGGGTCGCACAAACCAAGCTGGCGCAAGACCATCCCCGATAACTGGGAAAAAGGCGTGGCGCAACAGGAATACTGGCAGCAGGCATCTTTTTATGCGGAACTTGCCGTGGCTGCCGCTGGTCAAGATACCGCTCGACTTTCCGTATTGATTGATCATTTTGATAGCCTGCCTGAACCCGCTTTTGATCAACTTCTCAAGGCTCTTTCCTCTCAACCCATTTTAGAATTCCCCGAAGAGCAACGACTTTCTATTTGGGATCATCTCACGAAATTCACAAACAAACATCGCCGGTTCGCCGATGCAAAGTGGGCATTGCCCGACGAAATGATTACCAGAATTGAACACGTTGCCGAGCAACTCGCTCCCACCAACCCATTCAATTTATATCAGCATCTTTTCACGGACCGAGATTTTGATCTCTACGAAGAGAACGGCGACAGGATGGAGCAGCGAGAGAAGCTCAACATCCGCCGTGAAGAGGCTATTGCAGAAATTTTTCGGCAAGATGGTGCTGATGGCGTTATCCGGTTTGCCGAATCCGTTTCTTCACCCTATCAGGTTGGGCTAGCACTTGGCGTTGTTGACGATGATACATTCGAACGCCTTCTTTTACCGAATTTCCTGGACTTGCCGGAGAATAAGCACAAGGCCTTGGTGAGCGGTTTTATTTGGAAGCGTTACCATCTCAAAGGGTGGAAGTCGTTTGACAACCTTGACAAATCGGATTGGACGCCCGAGCAAGTAGGACAATTTCTTGCATATTTGCCATTTACCGAAGAAGCATGGAATCGAGCTTCTGAATGGCTTCAGGAACAAGAGAGTGAATACTGGACCCGCACAGACGCTAATGCCTACATGGCCGATGGTGATCTAACCAATGCGATTGAGAAACTGATTGAACATGGCAGACCACACGCAGCAATCAACTGTCTTGCCTGGATGCGCCATGACAAGCAGCCAATCGATACTAATCAATGTGTTCGAGCGTTGCTTGCGGCGCTTTCCTCCCATGAACCCAGTTACGCCATGGATGGGCATCATATCGTCGAGCTGATCAAGTTTCTTCAGGAAGAGCCTTCGATAAACCAGGATGATCTCTTTAGGGTTGAGTGGGCATATCTTCCTTTATTGGAGCGTGATAGAGGTGCCACGCCACAACTCCTTGAAAGCAGATTGGCCAATGATCCCAAGTTCTTTTACGAGATAATTCGACTGATCTACCGTTCCAAGAAAGAAGATCAGCCGCCGAGAGAACCTACTGAGGAGTCAGAGACAATTGCGACAAATGCCTTGCGTCTACTAGATGAGTGGAAGACACCACCTGGAACACAACAAGATGGGGCGTTCAGCGAAGAGCATTTTACTAATTGGCTCCAAAGGGTAAAGGAAGCCTGTACGGAATCCGGCCACCTGGAAGATGCGCTTTTCAATATTGGCAAAGTATTGATTCACACCCCACCCGATCCAGACGGCCTATGGATACGCCGCGCAGTCGCTGCCGCACTGAATGACCGTGAAGCCGATGACATGCAAGACGGTTACAGGACGGGGACATACAAGTCACGCGGTTTTCATTGGGTTGACCCAACCGCAAAACCGGAAAGAGAACTGGCTGAAAAATTCCGAAGTAAAGCCGAGGAAGTAGAGAACGCCGGATTTCAGAGATTTGCCGTTACTTTGAGAGGTTTGGCAGACAGCTACGACCGAGAGGCGGAACGAATAATTGACGAACATAAATACCGGGATGGTGACTAATAGCAATGCCTAACAAGGCCGTATACGCGGACGTATTTTTCGCTCGCTGTGTTCACCAAAAATACGCCGGTTACAGAAGGCGTTAGGGAAACTCTCAGCCTGAGGCAACAAAGTGTACGAAAATAGATTTATTGCTTTTATAGATATACTCGGATTCGGTGATTTAGTCCAAAGCAGTGCCAAAGATAAAAATATTCAGGAGAAGATTTTTGAGGCGCTTAACTCCATTCAATCCGATAAACTCAATGAAGACCTTTATGCTCGTGTTAATGAAGAGTTAATACCCCCAGAAGAACTAGAGGCAGTTAAGGAGATAGCCCGTGTATTTGCGCAAGCGGGAAAGGCAGCGCATCCCGTGACGATCACGTATTTTTCAGATAGCCTAGTAATATCTGCACATAAAAATGACGTGATTGCTTCCCAGCTAGTTATAGACTTGGTAATAAAGCTAAAAATTAAAATGTGGACTGATCATAGTCTGCTTATCCGTGGTGGTATAACACTCGGAAAGTTGACTCATATAGAGGGTGGACCTCTCTACGGCCCTGCAATGAATAGAGCATATTATCTCGAATCTAAAGAAGCTAAGTATCCACGTGTTCTTATTGACGAGCCGTGTCTTGCTAAATACCGGGAAGTGGGAACGTTTGGCCTCTTTGAATCGTCAATAAGTAAGGATGAGTCGCACAGTTATATTAGTCTAGCGACATCCCTATACCATACGCTTACGGACAGTTCACTTGTTTTGTCTGGAGAGGCAGTGTTACGCCAATTTAGGGATACTTATGAGATGGCGCCAGATAAGATAAGTGCAATTGCTGATTCTCACGCAGATGAAAAAATAAAAAGCAAATACCAGTGGCTTCTGAATGAATTCAATAAAATTGGAAAGCAATAAAATTGGATGCCCACCGGGGTTTTTCAAGATAGTTGTAAAAAATTGGACACCCACTAATTGAATAATTGGTGGGACGAGTGATAAAAATAGACACCCACCAATTGAAACATTAATGGGAAGGCTACTGCATTCTTAGTCCGCTGTTGCCAGAGCTTTGTTTTCGGGCAAGTAGAGCCTGCGTCCTGTTTGGAATTTCGCCAAACAGTTTTGTTATGGCGCAGCAGTCCTTCGCAGAAGCCGCGATGACGTTTTTCCGTGACAGGAGAAATTTTAAGAGGTGATCGGTGGGGATAGATAGCGCGCGCAGTCGCGGATTCCGTGGGCCCAACGTTTTCCGAACTGCTTGCAGGCGGAGCGCACTGAATGGGTGGCACCAACCAGAGACTTGAAGCGACTTTCGGAATTGCGGTTCAGGTAGAGCCAGTGTCGTGGGTCGATCTGCAGCCGCTCGAGAATCGGCGGCAGTTGTTCATCGATCGCGCCGCGCTTGTCTTCACGCAGGCAACGGCCGCTCCAGTCCACCAGCTCCAGATAGTCCTGTAACTGAAACGGCAGTCCTATTGGCATAGGTTCTCGTGGGCTACCAGCGAAGGGAAAGAGCTGATGTGGCTGTTTGCCATCCTGAGCTGCCGAAATTCGCCGTTGTATGGAAGTGTCCAGATAAAAATCAGCCGCGCACGCCATTCTGTGACTACCTCCTCCAGCCGGGCCAGTTCCGCAGCGTTCAAGGTTTCGTTATGGGCAAAACGCTGGGAAAGTGGAGAGCCCTTACAGACCTGATGCCAGCGGTCCACTACCTCACGTAATGTCCAGGCTTCAGCCTGTGCGGCATTGATATGCAGTACCACATGATAGTGGTTGCTCATTACCGCGTAGGCACAGACATCAAGCGCAAATACCTCGGCCAGTTCCAACAGTCGATCTTCGATCCACTGTCTCCGGTGCTCGAAGCTGCGCCCAGTACGCTCATCCCGGCCGCACAGGAATGCGCGGCGCACGCACCGAGAGACGCAATGATAGTAGGGCGTAGCTTCAAGAGAGATAAGGGATTTGCGCGGGCGTCCCATTTTAACTATCCATTCATATGTATGGATGAACAGTGCTTTCTATAAGGTAGAGAATGTTGCCATATGATTGGCATTGAAAACTTTTTATTTTATGGGTGTCCATGATTCGCAACCTTCTCACTTGGCGCAAACACAGGATGCTGGTGCTGGGGTTAGGCCTCTGCCCTATCGGCAGAGGCCAGGTTGGTTTTATTGTGGGCTGAATTCAAAGCTATCCGCGTTCCACTCCCAAGTGTTGCTGGTGTTACCCGCGCTGGTAATGCGCAAAGTGTGTGTGCCAGCGGGCAGGGTTACGGCATTAGCAGCGCTGATGGTTGAAAAATGACTCCAACTTCCGGTGGATGGAACGTCCAAATTCAGTAAGGCATTGCCATTTAAGCTGAGCGCCATGGCGGCACCAGTTTCTGGCGTGGCGACGACAGCGCTAAAAATATAATTGCCACCACTGGGAACGGACAGGGTGTATTCGCCGTAGTCTCCGCGCTGATTGTAATTAATGGCGGTAACGCCGTTTTGTGTGTAGGTTTGAAAACCATCGTAGGTGCCTCCAGTGCTGGTAAAGTTTTCGGCTTCTAGAGTAATGACCTGAGTCTGTTGGCCGTTGTCATTACCGCCGTCGTTCCCACCGTTGTTCCCTGTGCTGTCACCCACTTTGATCAGGCGAATTTTGTCGCCATTCCACTGCCATGGAGCGCTGCCGCTGCTTTGCACCCGTAGGATATGAGCGCCTGCACCGATCGTCAAATTGTTGCTGAGGCTAAAGGTTTGGTAGTTCTCCCAACCGCCTGTTGCTTGCATTCTGATCTGCCCGATGTAGATGTCGTCAATCTGAAGATCAGCTCCGATACCTGAGGTAACGGTAGAGGCGGTATCCAGCTCCAGCCGATAGTCTCCGGCTTCCGGTATATTGAAGCTGTACTCTGCCCAGTCGCCCAAGGTGTTGAAATTAATGTTGCCGTTACCCGAAGGGTTAAAACCTGTAACAGTGTCACCTGCTACCGCATCGCCTTCTTTGCCAGTGGCGTAAAAGCTGTCAAAGTCAAAACTGACAGTAACATCACTGTCGTCATTATTATCGTCGGCGGGGACGGGTTTGTACACGCGAACCCAATCTACATAAAACTGGTTTTTACTGCTGTCGGCCAGCTCGGCATCAGTGGCGAGAATGCCGTTGTCAGAGCGCCAGTCCTGATCTTCCGCATCGATAATAATTTGCATGGGCTTGCTCAACCCTGTGCCGTTAGTGTAACCGTAGGGGTCGATCATATCCGTACCGCTCACGGTTCTTACCAGCTGGCCATCAATGTAGTACTCAAGGTGCCAGGGATCGCGCCAGTACACACCCACTCGACTGTATTGTTCGCGCCACAGGCGGCCATCGCTGTACCAAGCGCCCATATCCTGAGGTTGATAATCCTGGAAGGGGTCTCGAATAAAAACATGGTGGGCCAAATGCATGCGTTCGGCAAACCAGGTTTGGTCCGGGCGGCTGCTGCCGTAAGCTTCGACAATATCAATCTCTTCAGTGGAATCGCTGCTTAGCATCCAGACCGCATTGGCCAACACCTGATCCATAATCTTAACCCGAGTTTCAATGTAAACCGGGTACTGAACACTGTCGTTGGAGTGTATAGCACCGGTATACACTTGATCGGTGTTGGGTTTGCGGGTTGCCTGAATAACTAACTGGCCGTTTTCAACGCGTGAATTCGGGTTGTGATAATCGGTCAGCCCAGGGCCCTGCCAGGCATTGATAAAACCTTCGGCCCAGCGGTCGTAAAATGCCTGGCTTTTGCCGTTGGCCGGGGCGGAATAGTTAAAGTCATCGGAAACATTGCCCTGCAGCTGCCAGATGTTTCCTGCGCCGGCATCTGCGGGAACGGGGAGCCCATCCCAGTCGGCGGCAATGGTGGGGGAGCTGATAGCAAGTGCTGTAAGAGCAGAAGCGAAAAACTTCATAATGACCTCTCTTTTTTGTGGTTTACATTTATCGAATTGTCGATTGTTAACTATTTTATGATGGGCGTGCATTGGAGCATAAACAGGCCATGTGGCCTGTGAACACCGTCACCGACCAACCGCCAAACTGCCCGGCATATTCGTAAGAATGGCGTCAATAACCGCTTTGGGGCCCGAGCGGATTGCTCAAATTGTGGGACGGGGCGGGTGTTTTGGCTAATGCTGGCGAGTTACAAAAAGTCAGAGTAAATATTAGGGGCGTTGGGGCGCTTACTAGGGCCTGTTCACACTAATTTTTGAGAAAATAAAAATGGACACCCATCTATTTAAAAATAGTTGAGAACTCTACTGCATATTCAGTCCACTGTTGCCAGCGCTTGCTATTCGGGTAACAGATTCAGAGAGGTCAATAATTTTTCTGTTCGGAAAAACAGGTGTCTCCCGGCCCCTCCAAGAGGGAGGGGCCTTCGCAGTTGCTTTGAAAAGACTCAGCCGTCGCAGCGCAGCGTGGTGCTCTCCGCACCAGCGGGCACATATTTGATATCCGCCACTGCCAATGACAGGGGCTTTTCGCTCTCGAGCAGCAGACTGCTCTTAACCCGCGAGAAATCCGCGCACTGTTTGGCGAAACACTAGAGTGTCGATGGACATCTCCGCCCATTCATTGACGGGGATTTGCTGCAGAGATTCCAGCAATGACAGGCTGCCGGCACAGTCTGATCCGCAATCCACCGAAGCTTGCACTTCGCCACTGGGTTTCTCATCCAGGCGCAGCTTCAAATTCAGGGGGCCGCCGGACTCCAGATAGCGGCTCATATCCTGCGGTTTATGCGCTCGCAGGGCCACACCACCGGAGCGCAAACCGGCCCACTACACCAAGCGAATAAATTTCATGGACACCCCTAGATTGAGGAGTCATTACATGTGTGTCTATGAATCATTATTACAAGGGTGTCTATGAATCATTACCGTGCCTGCAGTCAGTTACCTAGGGCAAAACGCAGACTTCAGTCTGCGCTGAATTGATATGCAGTATTGCATGTTGGCGATTACTTACTACCAAGCGGGCACTGATATCAAATGCAAGTATCCCAGCCAGCGTTAATAGCCGATCTTCTATCCATTACTTCCGATGCTCAAAGCAACGCACGGTGTGTCCATCGCAGCTACACAGGAATGCGTGATGCACGCAAGAGAGACGCAAAAATAGTAGGGCTTAGTATAGAGAGAGATCAGTAATTGGCACTGCTGTCTCATTTGGGCCATGCGCATAACTGTATATATAGATAGTCTTGCCTGTGTAGTAATAAGTGTTGCAATATGACTGGCATCGAAAGCTTTTTGTTTTATGGGTGTTCATGAACTGCCTGTTGCGGAGATAGTTATATCAGGCCCTTGTTCAGCAGCCTGTGGCTCTTGTTCACCGATGAACGGCCGCTAAGTCGCTGACTTTAAAGGGTATAGAGATAAAAATTTGAGCCACATAGAAAAAGATAACTGAGCGTCTGGCTCGTTTAACTCCTGAATCTAAATCGAGCTGTAGGTTATCCCATTGATTTCAATGAAGATTTTCCAGCATGTGGCATTGCGCGCCTGTGAACAAGAGCCAAGATGATATAGAGCCACTGGCTTTTGAATAAAACTGTTAGCACCGCATGAGTTGGAGCCTCTGAGTTGCCAAATATTAAAACTTTGACAAAAGAAGATGTTATTGAAATACACGAAAGACTAGTGGCTGACGCCGCTGAATCCGACGACCCTATTTCTCCTCCGGGAATTAAAAACGAAGGCCTGTTAGAGTCAGCAATAGCACGGCAACACGCCGGGTTTGGCGGTGAGCTAAAATATGATGATCCAATCTCTAATGCAGCATCACTATGCTATGGGATATGTAGCAATCATCCTTTACACAATGGAAATAAGCGCACAGCACTAGTGGCATTGCTGTGCCATTTAGATAAAAATGGTTTTACATTTAACAATCGAACTAATCAGGATATTCTCTATTCTTTCATGCTTAACGTCGCATCGCATAAAATCGCACCAAAGAAAAAAATTAAAAAAGGCCACGACCACTCCGATGCAGAAGTTGAAGCAATGGCGGGCTGGATAAGGAAAAAGACTCGCAAGATAGAAAAGGGCGAAAGGTCGGTTTCTTATCTAGAGCTAGAACAAATACTACGCGAACATGATGTCTATTTTGAAAACCAGAAAAACAACTACGTTGACGTTGTTAAATACACGGTGGAAAATAGAAGAAAAGGTCTCTTTGGTAAAGAAGAAGTTCGAGTAGGAAAAAAAGTAGCCAATATACCCTACTGGCCTGGCCGAACAGTTGGAAAAAACTTAGTGAAATCTATCAGAAAACAAGCAGGTTTAACCCACAGTGATGGGATAGATTCGGCATTATTCTATGGTAAAGAGACACCGCCAGATGATTTTATACAAAAGTACAAGAAAGTTCTCAGCAAACTTGCAAAGACTTAGTGCTAACAAAGCGTTGCTAGGGACAAACCTACGCTACGCTTCGGTTTGCCCCAGAGCACGGCGTTAGAGCAAGGAGCAACAACAAAGAGGGGATCATTATGCATACACCAATAGAGTTCTATGTGAAGTTGCCAGTAGACCTTTTTCGCGGAGGCACACCAACAAAGCACAAATTTGACTACCTGAGGACCATGCCCCCAAGGAATGAAACTCAAACATACGATGTAAAATAAATCCGAAAAGTGGCTTCATCGACCACACATCGGGTGGGCTGAGCCTTTTTAATGCCCCAAATTTTGGATTTGGTCCAGATTGGTGGATGATTCCTGCTGGAACAAAACTACCGCCGGAGTTCACTCTATCCAAAGATTTAACAGGCGGCAAGTTTAGAGGGCATTACACAATCAGAGCACTTGTAGATATGCCCATTACAACCTGGAAGCAAAAGCTTACGGAGTGGGCTGACAAGTACGCAGTTCATATCAATCAGAAAAAAAGGGCTAAAAACGATGTTTAGTGTTATGGAGCTTCGCCTAATAAGATCATCCGTTAAAAAAACAATGGATGACTTAATAAAGCGAAAAAATATTCTAGATCCCGAATCTGATGATGCGGTAGAAATTACCAATGACTTGATGATCTATCAAAATATAATTGAAAAAATAAATGACAGAGAAGATGTATAGCTCTAACAAAGCCAAGCACAGCGACAGCTTTTCCGTTACTGCTTCTCCTCCACTACAAAGCTGCGCGTGTTGGCGGCGTTATGAGTAGGGACACCATTGATAAATAGTTTGCTATCACGATCGGTAGTGTTCAGAATTCTGTGTCATTTCTTTACCATAAACAAAAAAGAGATGACCCATGACCAAACCTACCTTCGATATGGATGCCGCCATCAAG
>NZ_FOKT01000011.1:22327-81806 GCF_900112305.1 Microbulbifer thermotolerans | reverse complement strand
GCCTTGCTGATATAGCGGCCGTTTTCCTTGATTTTATAGTGGATAGCGTCGAGCCAGATGATAGGGTAGATAGGCTCCAGGTCGCGCTCACGCCAGGCCTGAAGCTCGGGCGCAGCTTGTCTGTAACGGCATTAATGGTGCCGTTGGAGAGTTCCATACCGTAGATTTCGGCAATGTGTGTGCGGATGTCCTGGTAGCTGTTACCGAGGGCAAACAGGGCAATCACTTTGCGCTCCAGTTCGTCGGTAAGCTGCGTCTGATGCTTTTTGACGATCTGCGGTTCGAAGGTGCCGGCACGGTCCCGCGGCGTATCCAGTTCAAAGCTGCCAGCGGAGCTCTTCATGGTCTTAGATGTATGGCCATTCTTGCGGTTGGGCTTGTCCTCGCTTGCGAGGTGCTCCTCCAGCTCCGCCCGCATGGCCGCTTCGGTAAGCTGTTTGATCAGTGGGGTCAGGATGCCGTCTTTGCCACTGAGGTCTTTGCCCTCACGCAGTGCCTTGATGGCGGCATCCATATCGAAGGTAGGTTTGGTCATGGGTCATCTCTTTTTTGTTTATGGTAAAGAAATGACACAGAATTCTGAACACTACCCAGCCAATACAAAAATTACTAACTGGGTGTTAGATAGGTCCTCGTAGCAGCCATGTAGTGGTACCCGGATATAAAATCTCTGCCACCACCACTGACGTACAAAGAGCTCTTAAAGCTGGACCAGAGACTGAGCCTCGCGAATCAACTGCTTGCGGTCGCGCAGTTCCAGCTTGCGCAGAATCGCTGTCACGTGGCTTTTTACTGTGGGTTCGGTGATTTCCAGCTCAAAGGCAATCTGTTTGTTCAGCATGCCGCGGGCGATCATGTGGAAAATGCGCAGTTGCTGCGGTGTCAGTCGGTTTAAGCGCTCGGCGAGGTCGCTTTCCTGCTCGCTTTCCAGTGCCTCGGTGCTGAACCATTGTTCTCCCGCCAGTACCTGTTCGATGCACTGTACAATTTCCTCCGGCTCTGCCGTTTTGGAGAGAAAACCGCTGGCCCCGAGTGCGGCGGCCTGCCGTATCACTGTATCTCTGTCGCTGCCGGACACCACCACAACCGGGACCGTCGGATAGTCGTTGCGTATCTGCGCCAGGCCGCTGAAGCCCTCGCTGCCGGGCATATTCAGGTCCAGGAGCAGCAGGTCAATGGTGGAATCCTCCAGGGCGTTCAGGGTGGACTGGAGATCCCGGCTCTGCAGAAGTTCGCAGTCCGGGAAGTGGCGGGACAGAGTGGTAGCCAGGGCGTCGCGATAGAGGGGGTGATCGTCGGCAATCAGCAGTTGGTAATTCACTTCGCGCCCCGTTGATGAAAAATTTATATAACGGGGCGGAGATGTTACTGCGCGCTCCAGCCTCCGTCCACCGGCAGGGAAGCGCCGGTAATAGTGTTGGCGAAGTCGCCGCATAAATAGAGTGCCAGTTCGCCGATAGCCTCTGGTGCCGTTGCCCGTGTCAGTGGCTGCTTGGCGCCGATCAGGCGTATTCGGGCGGCTTCCAGATCCAGGCTTTCGCGTTCGGCAATGGCTTCTATTTGGGGTTGTATTAAGGGGGTCTCGACCCATCCGGGACAGATGGCGTTGGCGGTGATGCCAAAGTCAGCGTTTTCCAGTGCCAGCACTTTGGTTAACCCCACTAGGCCGTGTTTGGCGGCGCAGTAGGCGGCTTTCTGCTCGGATGCTACCAAGCCGTGTACAGAGGCGATGTTAATGATGCGCCCCCACTGATTCTCGCGCATACCGGGCAGCAGTTCCCGGCTGAGGAAGAAGGCCGCACTCAGATTGATGGCGATAATTCTGTGCCACTGTTCGGTGGGAAAATCCTGGGCTTGGGAAGTAAATTGAACCCCGGCATTGTTGACCAGAATTGACGGCTGGCCGATGGCTTCACGAGTTTCGGCCACCAGCTGCGCGCAGCCTTCCTCTGAGGCGATATTCGCCGCGCTGAAACCGCATTCCACGGCGTATTTTTCGCGGAATTGGCGCTGTAATTGCGCGCCCTGCGCAGGTTCCATCAGCCCGTGCAACATGACAGGGTGGCCGGCTCCCGCCATGCGGTGCGCGATTGCAAGGCCAATACCACTGGTGGAGCCGCTGATTAAAACCGGTTGTTTTTGTTCCTGCTGCACTGAAAAACCCCCGCAGTTGTTTTCCGGTCCGGCCTATCCGCCGCGCACCGGCATTTAGAGTCTTGTGTTTGTTTTTAAAAATGCTAGCAGCGGTGCCGGGGCTGGTCTGTATGACCAAGGTATGAGAACAGTGATGCGATGGGCTGCCGCCGCCGGCGCGATACCGGCAGCGGCGGGAGGAAGTGTGCCCTTATCAGCGGCGATGAGACGAGCGGTGTCCGCTGGAGCGGTGTATTGACCGGCTCGGGCTGCGGTAATAGGAACGACCACTGTGATAGCTGCGGCCACGGTAATAGGAGCGGTTGTGATAGTAGGGACGGGTGCGGTAGTAGGGACGGCCGCGATATTGGTAGTGGCCGCGATAGTAGGGGCGTCCGTAGTAACGGTAGCGCGGGTGGTAGCGATAGCGGTAGTAGCGCGGAGATGAGTAATAGAGATAGACGTTACTGGATGGATAATAGTAAGGGTAAGAGTAGGGATAGGTGGAATAGTAGCCGCCGCTGTAGTAGCCGTCGGTTACACAGGCGCCTAAGGTAAGGGCGGAGCCGATGGTGGTGGCAATCAGCCCGGTTTTGAGGAGTCTGTTCATAGCACAATCTCCGAGTTGGGAAAGCTCCATTGGTTACGGCATTCCCTGCGGCACCTCTGTGTCGCTCGCCTGGGATTGGTTGGTGCCCGCCGGTTAGTAGGGGATAAGCCGCGGCGCCACCGGCGGCCAGTAGTAATAGGGCGGCCGCGGACGGTAGTAGCCCCCGCTCCAGTAGTAGTCAGGGTGGCGTGCGTTATGGCAGACGCCGTCCGGGTGGCAGTGGGAATAGGGGCCGCCGAACCGGTAATAAGCCCTGCCGGTTACAGTGGTACTGCGGGGGGAGTACCCGCTACCGCTGCAGGCGGACAGCGTCAGGACACTTGTGGCCATCACTACACAGCAGGTGGCGGACGCCAGCACCCTTTCACACAGCCTGCTCATTCAGACCTCCGCGCCGGTTGGCGGCTAAAACATCTAATAGTCAGCCTAGCAGGGATGGCGCAAATTTCATCAAATTGCGCGGATTTCGATCTCTTTTGTCGAGAGGAGGGGGAACAGAAAAGGCGCCGAGCGGATACGGCGCCTCAGAAGCGGGATGGAGATTCAGTGGCAGCTGGGCAATAGCTCGTTATTGACAAGCTGCAGGTAGAGGGCGCTTTTCAGCAGCTGTTTGGCTTCTTCGATATCCGGCGCGAAGTAGCGGTCCTTGTCGTAGAAAGCCACCCGCTCGCGCAGCATCGCCTTGGCCGCTTCCAGTGTTTCTGTGGTCTTCAAAGGCGCGCGGAAATCCAGTCCCTGACAGGCGGCCAGCAATTCCACCGCCAGAATACCGCAGGTGTTGTCGGCCATATCCCGCAGGCGGCGACCGGCGAAGGTGGCCATGGAGACATGGTCTTCCTGGTTGGCGGAAGTCGGCAGTGAGTCGACACTGGCCGGGTGGGCGAGGGTTTTGTTTTCGCTGGCCAGCGCGGCGGCGGTTACCTGAGCGATCATAAAGCCGGAGTTGACCCCGCCGTTTTCCACCAGGAAGGGCGGCAGGCCGGACAGGTTGGTGTCGATTAACAGGGCCATGCGGCGTTCGGAGAGGGCGCCAATTTCCGCCAGCGCCAGGGCCAGGTTGTCGGCGACCATGGCCACAGGCTCCGCGTGGAAGTTGCCGCCGGAAATAATGTCGGTGTCTTCCCCGTCGGCGAACACCAGCGGGTTGTCGGACACGCCGTTGGCTTCCGCCAGCAGCACTTCGGCGGCAAAGCGGATCTGTTGCAGGCAGGCGCCCATCACCTGGGGCTGGCAGCGCAGGGAATAGGGGTCTTGAACCTTTTCGCAGAATTGGTGGGAGTCGCCGATCTGGCTGCTGTCGCCGAGCAGTGCGCGGTAGGCGGCGGCCACGTCGCGTTGTGCTTTTTGTCCTCGCACCTGATGAATGCGGTCGTCGAAGGGACGGCGCGACCCCTTGGCGGCCTCCAGCGCCAGAGCACCGGTGACGACAGCGCCGGCAAACAAGTCTTCAGCCGCGAACAGCCCCTGCAGCGCAAAGGCGGTAGAGGCCTGGGTGCCGTTCAGCAGCGCCAAGCCCTCTTTGGGGGCGAGGGTTATCGGTGTCAGGCCCGCTTTTTTCAGGCCGTCTATGGCGGGGCGGCGTTCGCCGTTGATAAATACTTCGCCCTCGCCCAGCAGCACCACGCTCATATGGGCCAGGGGGGCGAGGTCGCCGGAGGCGCCCACTGAACCCTTTTCCGGAATCGCGGGGATAACACCGGCGTTGACCAGTTGGATCAGCGCGTCGATCAGTTCCGCGCGCACGCCGGAAAAGCCGCGCGCGAGGGAATTGATTTTCAGCACCATCAGCAGGCGCACTGTGGCCTCGTCCATAAAGTCGCCGGTACCGGCGGCGTGGCTCAACACGATTGCACGCTGCAGAGTTTCCAGATCTTTTTTCTCGATGCGCGTGTTTGCCAGCAGGCCGAAACCAGTGTTGATTCCGTAGACGGTGCGCCCCTCGCTGAGCACCTGGGCAACGGTTTTGGCGGCGGCCTCGATGGCTGGATAGGCACTTTTGGCCAAGGACAGGGTTACCGGCTCGCGCGCGACGCGGCGCAGTTGGGCGAGGCTCAGCTGGCCGGGGTCAATTTCCAGTTGGTACATAAAACTCTCACCAAATTGTTATTTTCGAAGCGGTTTCAGTCTTTCAGCATCGGCAAGTCCAGGCCCTGTTCCCTGGCGCATTGCTTCGCAATTTCGTAGCCCGCATCCGCGTGGCGCATCACGCCGGTGGCCGGGTCGTTCCACAGCACCCGTTCAATACGCTTGCGCGCCGCTTCGGTGCCGTCACAGACAATCACTACGCCGGCGTGCTGGGAAAAGCCCATGCCTACACCGCCGCCGTGGTGGATAGAGACCCAGGTGGCGCCGCTGGCGGTATTCAGCAGGGCGTTGAGCAGGGGCCAGTCGGATACGGCATCGCTGCCGTCCAGCATGGCTTCGGTTTCGCGGTTGGGGCTGGCGACGGAGCCGGAATCCAGGTGGTCGCGGCCGATTACCACCGGCGCCTCCAGCTCGCCGCTGGCCACCATGTCGTTAAAGGCCAGGGCCAGGCGCGCGCGGTCTTTCAGACCCACCCAGCAGATTCGCGCCGGCAGGCCCTGAAAGCGGATGCGTTCGCGGGCCATATCCAGCCAGTTGTGCAGCTGGGGATTGTCCGGGATCAGTTCTTTTACCTTGGCGTCGGTTTTGTAGATATCTTCCGGATTGCCGGACAGGGCCGCCCAGCGGAAGGGGCCTATGCCTTCGCAGAAGAGCGGGCGGATATAGGCGGGTACAAAGCCGGGGAAATCGAAGGCATTTTCTACGCCTTCTTCGAAAGCCATCTGGCGGATGTTGTTGCCGTAGTCCAGGGTGGCGGCGCCGCGCTTTTGCAGTTCCAGCATGGCCTGTACCTGGATGGCCATGGATTTTTTCGCTTCCTTTACCACCAGTGCCGGATCTTTTTGGCGCATTTCTGCGGCCTGTTGCAGGGTCCAGCCCTTGGGCAGATAGCCGTTTAACGGATCGTGGGCGGAGGTCTGGTCGGTGACTGCGTCCGGCTGGATATTGCGGGCGACGATTTCCGGAAAAATTTCCGCGGCATTGCCGAGCAGGCCGACGGAAACCGCTTCGCCTTTGTTTTTGGCCTCTTCGATAATTTGCAGCGCCTGATCCAGACTGTCGGTTTTGCGGTCCAGATAGCCGGTGCGCAGACGAAAATCGATGCGGCTTTCGTCGCACTCGACCGCGATCATGCTGAAGCCGGCCATGGTCGCCGCCAGCGGCTGGGCGCCGCCCATGCCGCCGAGACCGCCGGTGAGAATCCAGCGGCCTTTGGACTGGCCGCCGAAATGCTGGCGTGCCACTGCGGCGAAGGTTTCATAGGTGCCCTGCACAATGCCCTGAGAGCCGATATAGATCCAGGAGCCGGCGGTCATCTGGCCGTACATCATCAGCCCTTTTTTATCCAGCTCGTTGAAGTGTTCCCAGTTGGCCCAGTGGGGCACCAGATTGGAGTTGGCGATCAGTACTCGCGGCGCGTCGGCGTGGGTTTTGAATACACCCACCGGTTTGCCGGACTGCACCAGCAGGGTTTCGTCCTCCTCCAGGCGCTTTAATACCTCGACGATCTTGTCGAAGCACTCCCAGTCCCGTGCGGCGCGGCCGATGCCGCCGTAGACAACCAGTTCCTCCGGGCGCTCGGCTACGTCCGGGTGCAGGTTGTTCATCAGCATGCGCAGCGGCGCTTCGGTAAGCCAGCTTTTCGCGTTGAGCCGGGTGCCGGTGGGGGCGGTGATTTTACGGTTGGGATCGCGGCGTTTATTGGTCGTCATGGTTGCCTCGCAAGGTATTTTCTCGGAGTCGCCCGTTTGTATTTCTTTATCGGGTGTGTAGTTGTCTTAATCCGTGGGTGCGAAAGTTATTTTGGCGGTGGGGTACGCATGCCAATTCTTCAGAACCTGAGCTGCGCGCCCAACCGATAACGATTCCCCGGGTGCACCAGCCGCGCAAAACTCACGGTGCCGGCGCTGCTCTTGGTGCGGCGCCAGATCTGCAGGCATGGGCTGTTTACTTCAATTGCCAGTGCCGCGCTGATGGCCGCATCCGCGGCAATCGCCTCCACCGTGGTGTCCGCCTCGACCAGCGGTGCCACCCGGGACAGATAGGCGTTGGGGGTGGTCGCACTGAAATCCTGTTGCAAGTAGTCTGGCGCCAGCGCCGGATTGGTAAAGCGCTCTTCCCACTGAATCGGCAGCCCGTTATCGCAGTGCACAATGATCGAGTGGAAGATGAGCGCGCCCTCGGGCACGTTCAGGGCGTGGGCCACTTCGGGTGTGGCTTCCCCCCCCTGCAACAATAGAACCCGGCTGCTGTAGCTGTGGCCGCGGGCGGAGATCTCGTCGGCGATATTGCGCACTTCCAAGAGCGAGCCCGCCGGCACCGGCTCGGCGACGAAGGTGCCCAGCCCTTGGGAGCGTTTCAGCACCCCTTCGTCTGTCAACTCACTCAGCGCCCGGCGCGCCGTCATGCGGCTGACATTGAACTCCTGTGCCAGTTGGTTTTCCGAGGGCACCTGAAAGTGCACCGGCCAGTTGCCCGTCTCTATCTGGCGGCGGATATGGCGCTTGATGGCTGCATAGCGTGGCTCGCCGGTGTTGGGGCCCGAGGGCTCTCTTGCAGTATTCATAGACTTCGGTCAATTGCTACGTCAGCTTGTATATGGTTGTATATACAAGATGGTGGGTACTATGGTGCCCACTCCGAGTGCTGTCAAGCCGAGTGCGGCTTAGGTGGGATTAGTGGGTGGGGTCGGGATGCCTGTCAGGCAGAGGCCGCGCCCGCGCCGCCAGCTCGGCGAGTCTCTGATGAGTTTGCCTGAGTGCCCCGGGATTAATTTCGGCGCTCACTCGAATTAATCAGAGGTTCCTTAGAGAAACCGCTCGGTCTACCGGGCGACCGTCTATGGTTAAAAGAAGAAATTCGCGCCGTCCGTGTCATGTAAAGGCCGTTTCGGCGTTGGGAAAAGTATCTATGACAGAACGCTGTGACTTGTTGATCACCAATATCCACGCCGCCACCATGGACCCGGCGATCCGCGGGGGCTACGGTGCCGTGGAGGACGCCGCAGTGGCGGTGACCGGCGGCAAAATTGTCTGGCTGGGTTCGCGCAAAGAACTGCCGGATTGCAGTGCGGATGAAGTTGTAGATGGCGAGGGCCAGTGGCTGACACCGGGCCTGATCGACTGCCACACCCACCTGGTTTACGGCGGCCACCGCGCGTCGGAATTTGCCCGCCGCCTCGGCGGTGAAAGCTACGAGGAGGTGGCCCGGTCCGGCGGGGGGATTTTGTCGACGGTACGCGCCACCCGCGCCGCCAGTGCCGAACAGCTCTACGCCGCTGCTGTGCCACGCCTGCAGGCGCTGATGTCCGAAGGCGTGACCACCGTGGAAATCAAATCCGGCTACGGTTTGGAGTTGGACACGGAACTGAAGCAGCTGCGCACCGCCCGCCGCCTGGCTCAGCACTACCCGGTGGAGATTGTCACCAGCTGTCTTGCGGCCCATGCCCTGCCGCCGGAATACGACGGCCGCGCGGATGAATATATCGATCTGGTATGCGAGCGGATACTGCCTGCGGCGGCAGGGGAACAGTTGGCCGATGCGGTGGATATGTTCTGTGAGTCCATCGCTTTTTCTGTCGAGCAGTGCCAGCGGGTTATCGACTGTGCGAAGAAGCTCGGCCTGCCGGTGAAGGTACACGCGGAGCAGATGGCGCATACCGGTGCCACCGCCATGGCGGTCAAGGCCGGCGCTCTCTCGGTTGACCATATTGAGTACACCACTGATATGGATGTGGCGGCCTTGGCCGAAAGCGGCACCGTCGCAGTATTGTTGCCGGGGGCCTTTTACACGCTGCGTGAAACGCGTACACCCCCGGTGGAAAAGCTGCGCGCCTCTGGCGTCCCCATGGCTCTGGCCTCTGATCTCAATCCAGGCAGCTGCCCCCTGGCATCGCTGCGCCTAATGATGAACATGGGTTGTAATTTTTTCGGGCTGACGCCCGCGGAAGCCCTGGCAGGCGTCACCCGCGCCGCGGCAAGGGCGTTGGGACTCAGTTGCTCCCGTGGATCACTGCGTGTGGGACTGCGGGCGGATATGGTCCTCTGGCCAATGGATACTCCCGATCGGCTGGCTTACGAAGTAGGCGCGCTGAATCCAGCGCGGGTATTTTTTGCCGGCAAAACCGTAGGAGGCAGCGATGTTGCAGCTGGCTGATATGCGCCTGTGGCGCGGCCGCACTGACACAGAGGACGGCAGAGCCGGTGAGCGCTGGCACCAGAGGATTGCGCCCTTGCAGCTGGACAGCCCGCCAGGGGTGGCGATACTCGGTTTTGCCTCCGACGAGGGCGTGCGCCGCAACAAAGGCCGCATCGGTGCTGCCAAGGGGCCGCGCGTGTTGCGCCTGGCCATGGCCAACCTGCCCGCCACTTTTGATGCGCCCCTGTACGATGCGGGTAACGTCAGAGTTCAAAAAGACGACCTGGAGTCCGCGCAATCGCTGCTGGGCGCGCGCATCGCCGAACTGCTCTCTGGCGGCCATTTTCCGCTGGTGCTCGGTGGCGGCCACGAGATTGCCTTCGGTAGCTATTTGGGTATCGCCCGCTGGATGCGGGAACAACACAGAGATAAGACGCTCGGCATTATCAATTTTGACGCCCATCTGGACTTGCGTATCCCTGCGCCCAAGGGCTCATCGGGTACACCCTTTTATCAGATCGCCGAGCAGTGCGAGATCAATGGTCGCCCGTTTAATTATCTGTGTGTCGGCGCCGCCGACAGTGCCAATACACCCGCGCTCTACCAACGCGCCAATGAACTGGGTGTGAGGGTGATTCGCGACCGCGAAATTACCGCCTGGAACCTGGAGTCGGTGCAAGAGCGGATTCGGGAATTTATCCGCGGTGTGGACATTGTCTACCTGACCGTGTGCCTGGATGTTCTGCCAGCGGCGGTGATGCCCGCCGTCAGTGCCCCGGCGGGGCGGGGTGTGTCACTGGAGTTATTGGAACCGCTGCTGGATACGGTTTTGGCATCGAAAAAGGTGTGCCTGGCGGATATGGCGGAGTACAACCCCTATTTCGATATTGAAGATCGCGCCGCGCGCACGGCGGCGATTATCGCCTTCCTGATCGTCAACGGCATTTCCGCGCTGCCGCAATCCACAATTTGATCCCAGTCCATTCCGTTTGAGCGGCACAGGCTGGCCGCTCCCCTTCGCGTGGCAATTCTGCTGCGCACGCAAATTGTTCAACACCCAATTGCCGCCACCTGCCGTCGATTCGCGCGCTGTCACTGGCTTTCGGCTGTCGGCCCGCGCTGTGCGAAAACAAATTGACGCGAATTACCTGCCCAGCTTGGGGTTAACCATTGTTTAGTATTGTAAAGCTAAATAAGAATCTATATCATTTGCATCAATTGGACGTTACACGCGGGTGGCGTTAACTCGCAGACTGGGGGAGAGTTTTGACAAATGTTTAAAAAAAATACGCTTGCTGCACTGATCGCAATGAACCTGGCGGTACCGGTATACGCCGCTGACGCTGAGAAGGGGGATATGGAGGAAATGGTCGTGACGGCAACGCTGACCGCTCGCGATAGCGCAACCTCTCCCGCCTTTACCAGCGTCATTACCTCCGAGGAAATCACACGTACTTCCGTCAACAGTCTCGCCGATTTATTGCGGGATACGGTGGGGGTGAACAACCGCTCGGACTCACTGGGGCGGGATGAAATTCAGATCCGCGGGATGGGCGGGCGCTACACCCTGATCCTAGTGGATGGAAAGCGGGTGTCCTCCATCGGTGCCCTGTGGCGAGGCGGAGATTTTGATTACAACTCCGTACCCCTCGGCAGTATCGAGCGCGTGGAAATCGTGCGCGGTCCTATGGCTGCGCTGTATGGCTCTGATGCTATTGGGGGTGTGGTGAACATTATCACCAAGGCGCCGTCACAGGAGTGGCACGGCAATGTCAACGTGGAATTCCGCGGGGTCGACGGCGGTGAAGAGGGTGCGCAGCAACGTGTGAATGCTTCCATTTCCGGTGCGCTCAGCGATCGCGTGAGCCAATCCCTGAGCGCGGAAATTTATCAGCGCGATGCCTGGTACCGCAACGATGCCGATGATCTGACAGAGGTGCCCGGATTGGAGGAAAAAGAATCTTCCAGTTTGGTGAGTACCACCCGGATCAAGCTGACCGACAATCAAAATCTCGATGTGGACCTGGGTTATAACAATGATGAGCGCCCCTACGGCCGCTACAGTGCTGGCGATGGCTGGGCTGACTATCGGGAGCAGTCAATTGAGCGCTTTTCCTACGGCTTGACCCACGATGCCAAGTGGGGCTGGGGTAAAAGTGTTGTCTACCTGAAGCAGGAAGACAGCGAAATCGAGGACTACAACAGCCGCTACGACGATCCGCAAGATCGGATACTGGAAGAGCAGAATACCTATTTTAAAGCGTATGGCATTACCGAGCTGGGTATTAACGCCGTAACAGCCGGAATTGAGTACCGGGAACAGGAAGTCACTGACAAAGTTTCCTATGCAGATACCGGCTCTGAATCCGTCAGCACTACTTCTCTGTTCGTTCAGGATGAAATCGCCTTCACCGAGCGATTGAACCTCACTCTGGGGGGGCGCCTCGATGATCACGAGCTGTTCGGAGATCATTTCACCTCAAAGCTGTTCGTGACTTATGCATTGACGGACGCAATTGTATTGAAAGGCGGTATCAGCGAGGCATTCAAGGCGCCGGATGTTTATCAGTTCAGTGAACAATACCAACTGCTCAGCTGTGGAGGCTCTTGTTATATACCTGGAAATCCCGATCTGGAGCCGGAAACAAGCACCAATATGGAAGCGGGTATTGAGGCGCGTGAAGACGGCTGGCACCTAAGTGCGGTGGTCTTCGATAACGATGTCGAAGATAAGATAGAGGCCAGTTATATCGAGTCCCTCGGTGCCCGCGCCTGGGTGAATCTCTCCACCGCCCACACCCGGGGCATAGAGCTGGATGGCAGTGTTACGCTGACGCCAAGCGTTTTCCTTTCCGGCAATTACACCCATATGTTCGATGCGGAATACAGCTACGGCGGAGAAGATATAGACCTGGAGAATCAGCCGGAAACGCAGGCAAACCTGGCGCTGAATTGGCAGATCACCGATGCGCTAAATGGCAACGTTTCCGCTAACTATGTCGGCGAACAAGTAGATTATTACGGGGAAACCCTGCCTTCCTACACCCGCCTTGACGTAACCGGGTCCTATGAAATAACGGACGCATTCGGACTGCGATTTGGAATAAAAAATGTTACGGATGTCGACCTGGAAGAGGAAAATGAAAGCTATTACTCAAGGGAATTGGGCCGAAATTATTATCTGAGTGCCCACTATAGCTTCTAAGGATGCGCCCATGTGCATCCATCAAGCGCGGTTCTGCTTGTAACTGCATTCAGGTGCCCACTGCTGGGCACCCTGTCTTCGGCCCGATTCCGGGCTGGATAGCGCACGGATGCGTGCCGGGGCTATATGCAAAGGAGTTGCTGATACTGGTCCCGGCTTATTGCACTGATGTCCGGTGGAAACTCATTCCAAAAACTCCTCGGGTTCACTAAAGAATCTCTGTTTGATTCGCGCGAGCGCTGCAGTTGATTGAGGGGCACACAGGTAATGAAATGGATATTTCAATAATGTATGACTAGGCCGCTATAGATTCCGCCCGTACATATAACGATATTCTAAATATCCATAGCTTTAATTGAGCACCATATCTGCGTGCAGCAACGATTGCCCTGAAGCGAATTAATCAGATTCTTTTCAATATCCAATAGCGCCCGTGGGACCATTTTGGAAGTGGTCAGATGTTCCTTTACTCGCGAGGAGAATGCGATGAACGAACTGGCTGAAGCTGCAGAGTTCAAGGGGGTGGATTCTGAGCTGGCAAACGCGGAATACCTTTTTATGTCATCCCACTGCGGCATTCGTGGAAATGGGATATTTGAACAATTGCTACTGCCGGTAAAAAGCGGGGATAAAAGTCACCAATGGATTCTGGGGGGCAAGGATGGAGATTCGGACAACGATTTCTTCCATCATAAGTTGCGAGCCGCATTTCAACGGGCGCGTCAGGCAGGGATAGCCAACCCGATTGCCATTGGCGCTATTCCCTTTGATCAGACACAGCCGGCGGAGATTACAATACCGTGCAGTTATGAAATTTTCTCGCGTTCACTGCGGATTAAGCCTTTTATAGCTGTTAAAACAAAACAGGGTGAGTGTAAATCCCCCCGGTTGCTGCACCAAAAGAGCCTGCCAGAAAAACAACGCTTTAAACAGGCGGTTAAGCAGATCATTGCGAACTTTTCCCTCAGTGATATCCGAAAAGCCGTTCTTTCCCGCATGCTGGAGTTGGAATTGGATGGCCCTGTGTGCCTGAACACATTTTTTAGTCGTCTGGTTGCGCTCAACCCCTCTGCCTATCATTTCCGCTTTCCGCTATCCAGCGGTGCGCAATTGATAGGGGCAAGTCCGGAGCTGTTGCTGCGGCGCCAGGGAGCGCAAGTGTATACCAATCCCCTGGCTGGCTCGGCCAAGCGGCAGGGCGATACGGCGATGGATAAAAAGGTCAGTGAAAATCTCACCGAGTCCGCTAAAGATGCCTACGAGCACCGGCTGGTGATTGAAGATATTCGCGCGCAATTGACGCCGCTGTGCAGCGAACTAAGCATTCCCGATAGCCCTCAATTGATGCAAACCAGCACCATGTGGCATCTCTCTACGCCAATTTGTGGAACGCTGGCTAACCCGGATATGACAGTACTGCAGTTGGCCTGCCGCCTGCATCCAACGCCGGCTTTATGTGGATTCCCGACGGAAGCTGCGCAGAAACTGATTCAACTGGTGGAACCATTTGACCGGGGAATGTTCGGTGGCATCGTCGGCTGGTGTGATGCCCAGGGCAATGGCGAATGGGCGGTGGCAATTCGGTGCGGATTCTTTTCCGGACGCCGTGTACAGCTTTTTGCGGGTGCAGGCATCGTGGCGGACTCGGACCCGGAAAGTGAGTGGCAGGAAACACAGGCAAAACTTAAGACGATGTTGAATGCCCTCGGCGTTGACGCGGACATGGAAAAAGACGGGGAAAAAGCTGACGTTATCGGCGAAGACAATGTAAGGGCGAACAAAAATAACAGCGGAGAAATTGCTCGGGCCGCGCGCAAGCCGTTGGACACCAGGTCGGAGGTGTCGGCATGACTACAGAGGCTATGGGTGCGATTTCCGCAATTGAATACACGCAATGGCCCGAGGAGCTGCAACGTCGCTATCGGCAGAGTGGCTACTGGATAGACCGCCCCCTGACTGATTTGATACAGGGGAGTGACTCTGCAAAAAACGTGGCTGTAATTTGTGGCGAGCGGGCCTTTACCTACGCGGATCTTGACCGGCTGTCATCCCATTTGGCGGCAGAGCTTGGGCAGCGCGGACTGTGCCGGGGGCAGACTGCGCTGGTCCAGTTACCCAATATCGCCGAGTTTTATATTGTCTTTTTTGCCTTGCTGAAACTTGGCGTGGCGCCGGTCAATGCGCTGTTTAGCCATCAACAACTGGAACTCAATGCCTATGCGGAACAACTGCAACCGGCGCTGGTAATCGGCAGCGCGCGTCACAAGCTGTTTCGAAGTGCAGATTTCACTGAACAGCTGAAAAAGAAATTCCCCCAGGTGCACGTATTGGTGCTGGGGGCCACAGATTACACAGACGATCTGGAACAATGTCTCCACAGCCCTGAGGGCCCCGCCGGACGGGCGTTTTGTTCTCCCTCGGCGGCACATCAAGTGGCATTTTTCCAATTGTCCGGAGGCAGCACGGGAACACCAAAGCTGATCCCGCGCACACACAATGATTACTACTATAGTGTGCGCCGCAGCGCGGAGATTTGCCGCCTGAGCTCGCACACCAGATACCTCTGTGCATTGCCCGCACCGCATAATTTTCCCCTCAGCTCCCCGGGCGCTCTCGGTGTTTTTCACGCGGGGGGCACCGTGATCCTGGCCGAATCAACGGAGCCCGGGCAGTGTTTTGCACTGGTGCAGCGCCACGGCGTCACCATGGCCGCCTTGGTCCCTTCAGCGGTAAACCTCTGGCTGTCTGCAGCTGAGCGCGCGCAGGCGCGCGGAGAGAAGCCTCTGAACAGTTTGCAATTGTTACAGGTGGGCGGGGCGAATTTTGCCGAGACAGTGGCCCGCCGTGTTCCCACTGTCCTTGGGTGCCGTTTGCAACAGGTTTTCGGAATGGCCGAAGGCCTGGTGAATTACACGCGTCTGGACGATAGCGATGAAAAAATTTTCACCACTCAGGGGCGCCCGATGAGCGATGGCGATGAGGTTCGGGTGCTGGACGAAAAAGGCAACCCAGTAACCGTGGGGCAGCCCGGTCTGCTTTATACCCGTGGCCCATACACCTTTCGCGGTTATTACAAGGCACCGCAGCAAAACGCACGGGTATTCGACAAAGAGGGATTTTACTGCTCCGGAGACATAGTGCAGCAGGATGAAGACGGCTATTTAAGAGTCGTGGGGCGGGTCAAAGACCAGATCAATCGCGGTGGAGAAAAAATAGCCGCGGAAGAGGTGGAAAACCTACTGGTGAAACACGGCGACATTGAACAGGTAGGGTTGATTGCCTTGCAGGATGCCAATCTTGGGGAGAAGAGCTGCGCCTGTATCGTCACACGCAACGCAAAATTAAAACCCGTACAGCTGCGCCGTTTTCTTAGAGAGCAGGGGCTTGCCGACTACAAGATACCGGACCGGTTCCAGTTTCTCAAAGCGCTGCCGCTGACGGCGGTGGGAAAAATTGACAAGGTGGCTCTGCGTGCTCAGGTGGGGCGCCGCTTATTGGCCGAGGAAGCTATTTGAAGGAGGCTGGGAAGCAAATATGAGTATTCCATCTATCCGCTCTTATCCAATGCCACAGCAGATGCCCGAGAACAGGGTTCGGTGGAATCTGGATGCCGAAAGAGCTGTGCTTTTGATTCACGATATGCAGGAGTATTTCCTGCACTTCTATGGTGAAGAAAGTGCGCTTATCGACACTCTGCTAGCGAACCTCATCGCACTGCGTTCTTGGGCCTGGGAACATAAAGTCCCCGTGGTGTACACCGCCCAGCCACCCAGTCAGACGGCGGAAGAGCGCGCGTTGCTGACGGATCTGTGGGGGCCGGGAATAACCGCGAGTGATCCAGAAGCGGCAAAAATTGTTACGCCACTGACACCGGAGAAAAATGACACTGTGCTGGTGAAGTGGCGCTACAGTGCTTTTCAGCGTTCGCATCTTGAAGCCCTGATGCGCGATTGGGGGCGGGATCAGCTGATTATTGGTGGTGTATATGCCCACATCGGCTGTATGACTACAGCGCTCGATGCATTTATGCGGGATATTAAGCCGTTTCTCGTTGCGGATGCTGTCGCCGACTTTTCGCCCCGGGAGCATCAACAAGCACTTGATTTTGTCGCTGGTCGCTGTGGGTCGGTGACGACGGTTGAAGAGATTTTAAATCCAGTAGCGAAAGTGGACTTTCCCTGGCTGACCGCGCAAATCACCCCCTTGTTAGAGGAGGATGCCGGAACACCGGACCCCGAAGACAACCTTCTGGATTATGGGCTCGACTCTATTCAGGTAATGCAGCTGATCGGTCGCTGGCAGCAGCTAGGTATACATCTTAGTTTCGAAGAGCTTGCAGGTGAGCCTACCCTGGCCAATTGGTGGAAATTGATTGAGCAAAAACAGGCAGCTTGATTAGTGAATATCGTCGATAACAGTAGCGGTTACAGTTTCCAGCAACAAACTGTCTGGGTCACCGGTGCCGCGCGCGGGATTGGGCGCGTAGTCGCAGATCGCTTTGTGCATCTCGGCGCCCGGGTACTGGGGTTGGATTGTCGTTTTGAAGGCAGGGGATATGCCTTTACAACCCGTCACCTGGACGTATCTGATCCGGAGCAGGTCCGTGTATTAGTTGAGGAAATGCTTCACGAGGGGATGGGCCCAAGAGTTCTTGTTAATGCCGCCGGTGTATTGCGGCTCGGAGATATCGACAAGACAAGTCGCAACGCCATGTCGCTGAAAGATTGGGAAAAATGCATGGATGTGAACGTCAGTGGCGTTTTTTATTTGCTACGCGAATTGTCGCACCATTTCAAAACACAACGGCAGGGCGCCATTGTTAATATCGCTTCCAACGCGTCCAGGGTGCCGCGCATGTGCATGGGGGGCTATTGTGCTTCCAAGGCGGCTTTGCAAAGCCTGAGTCACTGTGCCGCTTTGGAGCTTGCGGAATTTGGCGTGCGTTGCAATCTGGTTTCTCCCGGCTCTACGGATACAGAGATGTTGCAATCCATGCTGATGGATAAGCGTGGAAATGTTGAGGATGGCTACCAAAGAACAATTGCCGGAATTCCGGAGCAATACAAATTGGGAATACCTTTGAAAAAGATTGCAAAGCCAGAGGAAATTGCCAATACGGTGATTTTTCTTGCTTCCGATCAGGCGAGTCACATCACCATGCAGAATATCGTTGTCGATGGTGGAGCGACATTATCTGCCTGAGAAAAATAGATAAATTAAAGCAGGTCTTTTATCGGGTGACTAAAGATTTATCCATGTGCCATGTCAGAGAAGGGTTGTGGAACCTCTGATTAATTTGCATGAGCGCTGTAGTTGATTGCGTAATACGTATCTGGATGAAAATAATCTTTGTCATCAAGTAGAAAACTATTCAGAGGTTCGGCAATTCAAATTAGTTGAGTTTTTAATGTTGTTGGGAAATGGATTTGGCTTCAGGCGGGTGGGAACCTGGAGAATGCTATTGACTGGATTAAAAATAGGAAAACAGTAGTGAAAAATAAAATATTAGTAAAACTTATCGTTCTATTTTTCATGCTGTTTGGCTGTGCAGAAAGCATGCCGGATCGAGAGATAGATGGAAAAAAATCTCCACAAGTTGCCGTGACAAAGGTATCCGTTGGTCCTATGCCTGTGGAGTATACGCTGCCAGCCCGGGTTGCTCCTTTGAGAATTGCGGAAGTTCGCCCGCAGGTTAGCGGCATATTGGAGAAGCGCTTGTTCAAAGAGGGGGCCTTTGTCAATGCCGGTGACCTGCTCTACATCATTAACTCAGACGATTACCAGATACAGGTTGCGCGGGCCAGGGCGGAGGTAATGGCTGCGAAGGCAGAACTGGAAACATTAAAAAATGAAGCTTCGCGCCTGAAGAAATTGTCCGAAGATGACGCAATCAGCCGGCAATTAAGTGAACGTGCGCAAGCGGAGTATTTGCAGGGACTGGCCCGTGTGCAGGTGGCTGAGGCAGCACTGAACCAGGCTGAACTGGATTTAAAGCGCACAGAAATCAGGGCTCCTATCGCAGGTGTGATCAGCCGGGCATGGATTACTGAAGGTGCACTTGTCGCAGCGGACCAGAACCAGCCCCTGGCCAGTATTCAGCAGTTAGATCCCATTTATATCGATATAGTCCAATCGGGAGAGCAAATGCTCTTGGTCCAGCAGAAACTGGCCAGCGGTTGGATGAAACCCGGTAATCGAGAAGTAGAGCTTATTATCGGTGATCAAGTTTATCCGCATACCGGTCAGATTAAGGCCACGGAGCGGAATATTGATCTTCAGACTGGTGTACTCACTCTGCGCGCAGAAATCCCCAATCCCGACGGATTGTTGCTGCCGGGTATGTTTGTGCGTGCCCGGGTGCAGCTGGGTGTGGCCAGAGCAGTAGCTCTGGTACCACAACAGGCTGTGCATTTTAACGGTCGTGGCGAGGCGCAGGTGTGGGTTGTCGGAGATGATCAGAGCGTATCTCTGCGCCGCGTGGAGCTGCTGGCCAGCAAGGAGCATCAGTGGGTTTTGGGTGAGGGATTGGCCGAGGGCGAGCGTGTACTGGTAGAGGGAAGTTTGCGCGTATATCCAGGATTGGTGGTGGACGCTGTGCCGTGGACGAATACGGGTGAAGCCTCAGAGCGCACAGCCTTGGTCAGGGTGGAGAATGCAACGGAGGCGCAACCTTGAACACCAAGCGCGGTACCAGCGCAACCTTAGCGCACTTTTTTCTCGCACGGCCGGTACTCAGCTGGGTTTTGATCCTTGTGATGATACTCTGCGGGGCAGTGGCTTTGCGTCAACTCCCCGTTGCGCAATACCCTCCTGTCTCTCCGCCTACGGTCAATGTATCCGCTGTTTATTCCGGTGCCTCCGCGGAAGTGGTCGAGGCCAGTGTGACTCAGGTATTGGAGCAAGCGCTGAAAAACCTGGATCACCTGTTGTATTTTTCATCCAGTAGCAGCTCAGCTGGTGAAGCGCGGCTACGTCTCACTTTTGCCCAGGGCACAGATCCGGAGGTAGCACAGATGCAGGTGCAGAATCGGGTCAATGAAGTGAGCTACCGCTTGCCGCCGGCGGTGCGCCAGGCCGGGCTTAATGTTTCGGCTCAGCAGGGCAGCTTTTTGATGGTGGCTGTTTTTTATGATGAGAGCGGTGTGCGCAATGATTCCGACCTCTCCGACTGGATCAACAGCCAAGTCGCTGATGCAATTAGTCGCGTACCCGGAGTCGGGCAAATCGAACCCTTTGGTTCACCTTACGCGATGCGTATCTGGTTGCAGCCGGAAAAGCTAACCGCCTATGGCCTGATGCCCGAGGATGTATCCCGGGCAATAGAGGCTCAGAACACAGAAGTTCCGGTGGGAGAATTGGGGGCGCGGCCATCCAGACCCGGACAACAGTTGAACGTCTCAGTAACCGCGCTATCGCGTCTGCGCACTGTAGAGCAGTTCCGCAATATTGTGCTCAAATCGTCTGTGGATGGTGCTGTCGTGCGCCTGGCGGACGTGGCCAGAGTGGAGATCGGCAGCGAGGATTACACCACCACTTCCCGTTTTAATGGCAAGCCGGCATCTGGACTTGCCATTAATCTCGCACCCGGCGCGAATGCCGTAGCGACTGCAGATGCGGTGCGTGCACGCATTGCCCAGTTACAGCCCAGTTTTCCGCCTGGTGTGAAAGTATTTTACCCGGAGGATGCGTCCCGTTTCGTAAAGCGCTCCATAGGAGAGGTGGTAAAAACCTTATTGGAAGCGGTGCTGCTGGTTATTCTGGTGATGCTCGCCTTCCTGCGCGATTGGCGCGCCACGCTGATTCCGGCCGTTACCATTCCCGTAGTGGTACTGGGAACTTTCGCCATCCTCGCTTCGGCCGGTTATTCCATCAATACATTGACCTTATTCGGGTTGGTGCTCGCCATAGGCCTGTTGGTTGACGATGCTATTGTGGTGGTTGAAAACGCCGCGCGGATCATGGCGGAACGCGGACTGGATGCCGCGGCGGCTACCCGCCAATCAATGGAGGAAATTACCCCGGCACTGGTGGGAATCACTATGGTACTGGGTGCGGTATTTTTGCCTATGGCATTCTTCCCCGGATCTGTGGGGGTTATTTACCGTCAATTTTCTATCACCTTGGTATCAGCAATGGCGCTTTCGGCTCTAGTGGCGATTGCATTGACGCCAGTGTTGTGCGCGCAACTGCTCAGATCCGCCCCACGAAATCAGCGGTGGAAAACCCGGGGAGACGGGCTTGTCGTCACCGGGCTCAATTATGTGCTGTCACGTCCGGGCCGCTTTGCTCTGATTTATGCAGTCTTGATTGGGACTGTATTTTGGGGATATCAACGTTTGCCGGATTCGCTGGTGCCGGTGGATGATCAGGGAACGGTAATGGTCCGCTACACACTGCCGCCTGGAGCGACCTATACCCGCACCGCCGGATTGGTGGAAGGCATTGAGAAATATTTCCTCGAAGAAGAGGCCGATAACGTCGCAGGGATTTATACCGTTTCCGGATTCAGTTTTGGTGGCGCCGGGCAAAATGCCGGCATCGCATTTATACCCTTGGTGGATTGGGAGTTGCGCTCGAGCGAAGAGAATAGCGCTCAGGCTATTGCCGCGAGGGCCACAGAAGCGCTCAGCCACTTAATGGATGCGCGAGTCTTTGCCACCGTGCTACCCCCAATCGACGGTCTGGGGGAGAGTGACGGGTTTGAGTTCTGGCTGCAGGACGGGACCGGGGAAGGTCAGCAGGCGCTCGCCGAACGCGCGCGAAACCTGGTTCAGGCACTCAATGAGAAACCGGAAATTTTATTTGCCGATAGTGATGCCTTAGAGCCAGGTCCAGTGCTGCGAATTGATATAGATCGTCCCAAAGCGGCGGCGCTGGGGCTGGATCTTGACAGTGTTAATTCAACGCTCAGCACTGCATGGGGCAGTGCTTATATCAACGATTTCGTGCACCAGGGGCGTTTGAAGAAAGTGATACTCCAGGCGGATGCCGGAGCCCGGGCTGTACCGGAAGACCTGCAGCGGTGGTACGTGCGCAACCGACAAGGTGAAATGACACCATTCGCCGCCTTTGCCTCTAGCCGCTGGGATACGGCGCCCGTTGAGCTGGCCCGATTCAACGGTATGCCGGCAATCCGTATTAGCGGTGTCGCCGCACCGGGGGTGAGTTCCGGTGCGGCGCTCGCCGCAGTGGAACAGCAGGCAGAGGCGCAGGGGGAGGCTCACTACGCGTGGAGCGGCCTGTCTTATCAGGAGAAAATATCCAGCGGCCAGGCGCCGATGATGTATGCGGTATCCATTCTGTTTATTTTTCTTTGTCTGGCCGTTTTATATGAGCGCTGGACTATCCCTCTCTCTGTATTGCTGGTTATTCCCGTAGGGCTTTCAGGAGCGGTACTGGCAGCCAATTTGTTGGGCCTGGCTCACGATATTTATTTCCAGGTCGGTGTAATTGCCACCATTGGCCTCACAGCAAAAAACGCCATTCTGATCGTGGAGTTTACAGAGCAGGCGCGTGTCAATGGCGAACCTCTACTTACAGCGATTTGTTCGTCTGTGCAAAAACGCCTGCGTCCTATTCTTATGACTTCACTAACATTTGGTGCCGGCGTGATTCCACTGGTATTGGCTTCAGGTCCAGGCTCTGCCGCGCAGCGAGCGATTGGCACAAGTGTACTTGGTGGTGTGGCCTCCGCGACAGCAATGATTTTATTTTTGACGCCTTTGTGCCATCTGTTGCTGGTGCGGTGTGAGGTTCTTGTGAAAGAACGAATCGAAAAGTCCACAAGATTGAAGAGGTACACTGTAAGTGGCGGGAAAACCCCTTCTGATTCGCTGAGAGAGGCCAGCCCGGAATGCTAATACTCCTAGTCATTTTTTTTCATATCGGCGCAACGCTGATGTATCTGGGTCATCGGAACCAGTGCTGGATAAGTCGCTCTTTGTCTCCAAAGTGGGGTTGGTGCGGTACCACATTAACAGTGGCCACGTTGCTGGTTGCCTGCAATGTATATCCGGTCAATACCGCTATTTTCACCTGGTTATCGGGACTAATGCTGTTATGGGGACTTTTGCCTTTTGTGTCACTGCTATGGAAAACCGGAAATCATGACTAACCAAAGCCCAGGGAATGCGATACGCCGGAAAAACCGTGCGTCGACAAAACTTCAACCTGATTGGTGGAGCAAGAGCTTCGCAGGTGCTGTTCTCGGTTTGACGCTGGCGTTGGCGCTGGCGGGGCTGTTTGCGTGGGTTGGTCCCGGCGGTTTGTATGCGCCGGACAAGCGGCAGTTTGTGATGTGGATGATCGCTCCGCTATGGGTGACCGTATTCAGCTTGGTTTATCTCATTCCAACCGGAAAGCGGGCGCTGTTGATTCTTGGCGGGCTTAACCTGCTGGCATTTGGTTTGTTGTTTCTTGTGCGATTTATTTCTGAGGGGAGGGTGTAAAACATGAAAGTTCGCAGTGATATTTTGCGAATTTACCGCAGCCTCCATACCTGGGTCGGTATAACTTCTGGACTTTTATTGCTGGTTGGTTTTTTCGCCGGTGCTTTGACCATGTTCAAACAGCCGATGGACCGCTGGATAAATCCGCCTGAGAAACGCATGCCATGGATTCAGGAGTCTTCTCTAGATCAACTTGTGGCGCAGGTCATGGAGCAGTATCCCAGTGCGCGAAGGGAATTCACGCTTTATCCCATCGAGCGCGAGGATCTGTCCGCTCCTATGGTGTGGACGGAAACCAGTGGTGGAAGAGAGCTCGACCTTTCCGCTGAGCAGCGCATTGCCAGTCTCGACAGCAACGGCAATCTTAAAACCGATATACAAATGCCCTCCCGGTTTGGAGACTTGGTTGATATGTTGCACCGCACTGGCGGAATACCGGGCTTTACGGGTGATGAATACCTGGGTGTCTATATTTTAGGTATTGCCGGCGTGCTCTATTTTCTCGCTCTGATATCCGGTGTCATTTTGTTGTTGCCAACCCTGGTTAAAGATTTTTTTGCACTTCGGTACGGAAAGAATAAAAAACGTTTTTGGCTTGATTCCCATAACGTTGTTGGTATCACCAGCCTGCCTTTTCACATCGTCATCAGCCTTACCGTTATCGTGTTCGCTTTTCATGGAGAATTTTACGAGGCGCTCAAAGAGGTGGTTTACCCGAATCAGGAGCGGGCGCAAGAAATGGGCGAGTCACAGCATCGGAACCCGCAGGACATTCTCCCGCCCTCCCAACTTTTGCAGAAAGTGCGTGCGGAGGCTCCCGGCTTTGACGTCACGGAAATGTTGTATATGCGCCTCGATTCGCCGAGACCACTGGTGCGGATTGCGGTCTATAAGCCGGAAGAGCTCGTCCACGGGCCAGTAACCGGCTACGTTGGCGTCGATCCTTATAGCGGAGAATTCCTCCTAACAGCCATGTTGCCGGGCAAGGCCGAAGGCTGGGGCGCTATCGTTAACTATTTCTTTGCCCTCCACTTTGGCAGTTTTGGCGGAAGCCTGGTGCGCTGGATTTATTTCTTTTTAGGGCTGAGTGGTGCCTTCTTGTTTTATTCCGGTAATCTGCTTTGGATTGAAAGCCGGAGGAAAAAGCTGCGCAAAAACGCAGCGCCGGATACATTGGTCACGCAGCCTAGGAACTTGCAGTGGATGGCCGCAATTACCGTAGGCGCTACCTTTGGCTGTGTAATCGGTGTGTGCCTGGCCATGGTATCCGGTAAGTGGATGCACGCGGTTAGCGATAATATCAATTACACCTATGTAAACATCTACTACATCTGTTTTGCGGTAGCGATTGCATACGCGCTATGGATTGGGGTGGGGCGGGCCACCTGGCACTTGTTGCTTGCTTCTTCACTGAGCTGCGCGCTTATTCCGCTCACTTCCTTCGCTTCATGGTTGATTCCCGGGCTCGGCTTGTGGGCATATACCAGCCTGCCAGTGTTGATGGTGGACCTTACCGCCGCCGCCTTTGCCGTTGTGTTGATGTTTGCTGCCGTGCGCAGCCGACGCCGTGCTTTTTCCGGCAACACAGATAGTGTTTGGTCCGCTTACAAAGACAAGAAAAGCCAGGCGCCGGGGTTGGATCGCAAGGAGTTTCCAATATGACGTCTGTAAAGGAGTCCACACTTCCAGAAGTATTTTTTGCCGATGGAGAACAGCCAGGGAGCGAGGCGTGGTGGCTAGGCATGGCTCACCGGGGGCTGCCTATGGTGATCTCAGAAAGTAACGGCCTGAAACATACTCTGTTTCTATGGCGGGAACGGCCGCAACAAAAGCTCAGAACAGTATATATCGATGTGTATTCACACACCCCGCATCCGGTACGCGAAGCGCCTACACAGATGCAGCGAGTGGGAAACACCGATATCTGGTACTGGCAGACGGCGCTGCCGAAGAACTGGTGTGGAAGTTATTTTTTTATGCCGCTAGAGGAGTCGGATGCTCCGATGCCGACTTCTTCGGGCGAGCGGCGCCGATGGTGGAAAGACATGATAAAACACCGCGCAAGTGCCGATCCCTTCAATCCCATACCGCCGCACAACGGTGCCTGGGTGGAGCCGCTTTCCGGTATCTATCCCGATAACGTGCACTGGCTGCACCTGGAGCCACAGGGTGCATTGCGCAAGATAAGGTGGTCTAGCCCCCGACTGGGAAATACGCGTGACATATGGCTGTACCGTACTGGTGATGATCAATCATCAGAAGCGGAAAACTTACCTTTGGTTATTCTTTTGGACGGCAATTACTGGTCTACCCAGGATCATTTATTCGGCGAGTTGGATATTCGTACCAGGGCCGGCGATCTGCCCGCTGCCCTTTACTTGTTGATCGATAGTGTGGCCCCGGAAACCAGAGATAGAGAATTGCCGTGTAATCCTGAATTTTGGTTAGCGTTGCAGGAGGAGCTTTTACCCGAGGTTTCCGCGCTGGAGCCTGTCACTGATAAAGGGGAATTGACTTTGCTTGCCGGCCAGTCTTACGGCGGTCTTTCCGCTTTGTGGGCCGCGTTGCGCTGGCCACATCGTTTCGGTCTCGCCCTCAGTCAATCGGGCGCTTTCTGGTGGCCTGTGGCGGCGGTGGCGAACAGTTCCCGAGAAAGTGAGCAAGGAAACCGCAGGGAAAAAAGACTTTCCGACTGGGTGCAGAATAGTTTTCGCGGCGATCCGCAAAGCCGTAAGCAGCCGCGTTTTCTGGTGGAAGTCGGGAGTTATGAAGACCTGCTTATAGACGATAACCGGGCGACGCGGGATGTACTGCTTCAGCAAGGTTTCTCTGTTGAATATCGAGAATTTCCAGGCGGTCACGACTGGCTTTGTTGGAGACGATCCCTAGTGGAGGGCATTGTCGCGTTAATTGGAAATACAGCTGTACCCCACCATTGATATTCAGGATATGTGCATTCACGGAGGCCCCGATGAGAGAAGACGAGTATAACAATCCATTCGACAGCGAGGATAAGGATTTCCTGGTGCTTAAGAATGCATACGGGCAATACAGCTTATGGCCAGACTTCATGGCGATACCCACGGGCTGGGAGTCTGTGTATGGGCCGGAAGCTCGCCGGGCCTGCGATGAATTTATCGAAGCGCATTGGCAGGCCATAAATCCTTTTTCTGTCTCCGGTAAACAACCGGAGGCGCAATCATGAGTGAAGTGGAAAATTGGATACCGCTAACTCACGCACAAGAAGGCATCTGGTACGCGGATAAGGTATCGGAAAGCAAGAGCCGCTATGTGATCGCTCACTGCGTGGAATTGACCGGTGAGGTTGATATGGAAGTATTGCGGTCCGCTATCCGCATGGGGCTGAGCGAGGTGGACACGGTATCCGCACACTATTGCAGTGAACAACCGCGGCAGTCGCTGCGGAATTTATCTGCAGACTGTGTGCCAGAAGTGGAATACACGGATTATCTGCATGATCCTCAGGGGTGGGAAAAAGCGTGGAACACAATTTGGCACGCGACGGAAAGCCCCGCGGCCAGTGTTGATCCAGTTAGCGGATATCAAGCATGGATATGCCAGAAATTGTTTCGGGTAAAAAACGGCCGTGGCGAATCCCGGATTCTCTGGTACCAGCGATTTCACCATATTATGCTGGATGGATTCAGCTTCGTTTCGCTTACCCGGCGGATAGCGGCTATCTATACCGCATGGGTTCGCAACGAGGATTTACCGCCTGCAAACCTTACCAGTGTAGAGGCGGTGGTTGCGGAGCAGCGTGCCTATCGAGCGTCCGAAAAATGGGAAAAAAGCCGCATTTTCTGGCAAAAAACACTAAACGCCTGCCCGCGCCCGGCGCCGCTAGCGCCGCCTTTGCAACAGGACTCTGAGCAGAATGTTTTGCGCCACCATTTTTGTCTCGCTGCAGAGACGCTCAAGCGTATGCAGATAGTGGCGGAGTCGAATAACCAAGTGAGTGCGCCGGATCTTGTCCTCGGAATGCTGGCTGCATATTTAAGTCGTGTCAGTGGTCGGAGTCACCAGCTAATCGGCGTGCCTTTTATGGGGCGCATGGGATCGGTAGCGATATCCTCTGCTGCGCCAGTCGTCAATGTGCTGCCAGTACCGGTTCAATTGGGGGGAGAGATGCCCCTTGCTGCCTGTGCGAGGGCATTTAAGCAGGCATTGGCACGGGTTCGCCCATATCAGCGTTACCCGGCGGAGCAGATCCAGCGCGACCGGGGACAACTGGCGGCGGAAAACCCACTCTACGGTCCTGTCATTAACTACAAACCGTTTGATTTCGCGCTCGATTTTGCCGGCACTCCCGGCATTACCCATCAGCTGGCGACGGGGCCGGTGGATGACATTGAAATCGGTTTGTTATTTGCTGCGGATGATACAGGTGAGCAGACAGTTCAGTTCGACTTGCGCGCCAATGGGAGCCGCTATTCAGAACGGGATCTGATTCGTCACGCTGAGCGGATTTCGGCTCTCCTGGAGCGCTGGCTGGCGGCGCCGGAAACGCCGCTTGGGCAAGTGGATGTGCGCGCACCGGGGGAAATTGCTGAAATCGCGCGCTGGTCAAAGGGCCGGCAGATTTATCGGGATGCCAGCCGCAATACCATCGCGGACTGGTTGCACTTTCAGGCGGAAATAAATCCGCGCAGAAGAGCGTTGATTTGGGGCGATGACGCTGCGCAGAAGTCCCTGGATTTTCAGGGGCTGTCGGCTTCGGTGGCACAGCTGAGCCGGCTGTTAATCGACGAAGGTGTGGGCCCCGGCACGGTGGTGGCGCTGGCACTGCCCCGCACAGTTGATGCGGTAGTGTCCATCTTCGCAGTACTCAACAGCGGGGCGGCGTTGTTGCCCATAGACCTGGATTATCCGGCGGAGCGCATCGCGCAGATGTGTGAGGACGCCAGCCCTAGCATTCTCCTCAGCAGGAGCGAGGTTAAATTGTTATGGCCAGCGTCCGTCAGGCGCCTGGACTTGGATAAATTGGACGAGCGCTTGCGGTCATTTTCCAGTGCGCCGCTGCAGGTGGGAGAAAGGTTGGGTGAAATTGGTAACGACGCCATTGCCTATGTGATCTTTACCTCCGGAAGTACCGGGCGTCCCAAAGGTGTGATGAACACCCACGGTGCTTTGCTGAACCTTTTCCAGTCACACCGGGAACAGCTTTTTCTGCCGGTGCTGGAGAAAGTGCAAAAGCAGCATCCGGGGCGTAGTCTGCGCGCCGCTCACACACATTCCTTCTCGTTTGATTCCTCCTGGGTTCAGTTTTTCTGGCTGCTGCTAGGCCAGGAATTACATATTTTTGACGAAGAAGCGCGGCGGGATGCCTGGGGATTGGTGCAGTCCATACAACGGCGTCAAATCGATGCCCTGGATCTACCGCCTTCGCTGTTGGCACAGATGATCGGCAATGGACTTTTCGCCGCCGGCCGCCACCACCCCGCTTATATCGCCATCGGCGGTGAGGCGGCGCCGGAAGCGCTGTGGAGGATACTGCGCGCACAACCGGGGCTCTTTGCGCAAAACCTCTACGGGCCTACGGAATATACCGTCGATGCGCTCGGTGCATCTCTGTCCGCCTGTGAAATACCAGTGATAGGGCGCCCCATTGGCAACACCCGCGTTTATGTACTGGACGCTTTTCTGCAGCCGGTGCCCCAGGGAACCGCGGGCGAGCTGTACCTGAGCGGTGCCGGGTTGGCACTGGGATATCTGGGCCGGGGCGCTCTGACCGCCAGTCGCTTTGTGGCCGACCCCTTCACCGCGGACGGCGGGCGTATGTACCGCACCGGGGATTTGGTGCGGTGGAATTCTGCCGGGCAGCTGGAATTTCTCGGCCGCAGTGATCATCAGGTAAAAGTCCGCGGTCACCGGGTAGAGTTGGGGGAGATCGAAAATGCGCTTTCGATGTTGCCAGCGGTGGAGGCCGCGGCGGTTATTACCCGTCAGGTCAATGGCAGTGCCCGTTTGATTGGCTGTGTGGCTATACCCGGATTGGGAGAGGCGGAAAAGCGTGAGCGGCCAGTGGACCTGCTGGCGCAGCTGCGCCACCGCTTGCCGGATTACATGGTGCCCGCGCAACTGCTGGTACTCGACAGCCTGCCGCAGAATATGAGCGGCAAAATAGACCGCAGAGCACTGGCGGAACTGGCGCAGCAAGCATTACAAGAAGCGCCTGCGCAGGGGACTGAACGCCCCCGCAATGCGCGGGAGGAACTGCTCTGCCAGGCGATGGGCGAAGTGCTTCAACTGTCCGCCGCCGTAGGAGCCGCAGATGATTTTTTTGCCCTCGGCGGTGACTCTATCAGTGCCATCATGCTGTGCACACGGATGCGCGAAAGCGGCTATGGGTTGAAACCCAGCCAGGTATTTGCCCACCGCAGCCCGCGCCAACTCGCCCCTCTTTTGACGGAGACTCACGCTGCTCCTGTAGCTTCCGGGACCTGGTCGCTGCCGCCGGCGCAGCGGGAAGCTCTGCGCGAGCGCCACGGCGAATTTGCCGCGGCAGCGCCGGTGCTGCCGCTGCAGCAGGGAATGCTGTTCCATATTCAGGCCCATACCCGTGCGGTCGCTTCCGCGGGGGACGCCGGGGACAGTTACAACGCCTTTACCCGCCTGCGGATTTGCGGTGCCCTGGATGAAGACAGGTTACGGCGGGCGCTCAATCGCGTACTGGAGCGTTATCCCCAGCTGGGCGGACTGTTTGACAGCGACGGTGGGGACGGTACCGCACCGGTCTTCCTGCTGCCGCAAAAGGGCAGTGTGCACTGGCCCTGGCGCAGCCTGGATCTGAGCGACCTGCCGGAAAAAAAGCGCGCAGATAAAGTCGTACAGCTGGAGCGGGAAATGCTCCAGCGCAATTATCCCACCGACCGTTTCGGCGGCATGCTGGGCGCGGCACTGGTGCGTGTGGGCGTGCGGGAATACCGCTTGTTACTGGTCACCCATCACCTGGTGATCGATGGCTGGTCCACGCCATTGCTGCTGCGGGATCTGTTGACGGCCTATCGGCAAGATCCCCAGCCTCTGCCTGCACAGCGCGTGGATTACCCGCAGGTGGTGCGCGCCCTGGTGGGGCGGGATCTGTCCGCCAGCCGCGACCTGTGGCGACAAGTGCTTACGGATGTGCGGCCCTGCGTCTTGTTTGGCGGAGGACAGAGCGAGCAGGCCCCGGTTTCTGAGGCGGAGTTGCGTCTGCCGGCGGCACTGACTGCCCGTTTGAATAGCGAGATCCGGCGTCGGGGATACACCCTTAACGCAGTGATGCAAGGCGTGTGGGCACAAGTTTTGTCGGGTATCAGCGGTCGCCGGGATCTGGTGTTCGGCACGCCGGTATCCGGCCGCACCGCCGCCATTCCCGGTATAGAGGAACAGGTTGGCCTGTTCCTGAATACACTGCCGATACCGGTTTCCCTGTGCCCGGAGCAAAGCCTCTGGCAACAGTTGCCGGAAATCCAGGCCCGCCACAGCCAGCTACTGGAAAACGACGGCTTGGGGTTGGCGGAAATTCAGCAGCTGTCTGGCGGTGAGCCTTTGTTCGATACGCTGCTGGTTGTGGAAAATTATCCGGACAGTGCTTATCTGGAACAGCAGCTCACCGGTACCGATGGTGAGCCACTGGTTTTCGGAGATATTCACAACCGTGGTTACAGCCACTACCCGCTGGCGCTGCTGGTGATTCCCGGCGAAGCCTTAACGCTGCTGGTGGAGAACCGCGGCGCTGTGGCGGACCCGCGCTGGATCGCAGAACGGGTGGCTGAGGCGCTGCGGGATCTATTGGAGATGCCGGAGCGCCCCCTGTGCCGAGCGCCGCTGTTGTCAAAACCGGAAGCTCAGTTGATCGCTTCAGTAAACGACACGGCGCATTCGCTCGGACAGCAGCAGGCCGCAACACTGCAATCCCTGCTGGCGGCGCAGGCCGCGCGTACACCGGCGGTGCCCGCGCTTTTGGACAGCCGCGATACATTGGACTATCGCCAGCTGCGCGCACAAGTACAGGCCCTGGCACAGGAGATCATCGAGGCCGGCGTAGTGCCCGGTGCTATCGTAGCGGTGGCACTGCCGCGTTCCGTGCGTCTGAGTCTTGCGCTGATGGCGGTCATCGAAGCGGGGGCCGCCTATCTGCCGCTGGATCTCGGTTATCCGGACGAGCGACTCGGATTGATGCTCACCGATGCGGCACCGCAACTGTTAATTACCGACAGCGATCACCGCGCGCGCTTTGCCGCGCTGGCGGATACCAAGCTGCTGGCATTCGACCGGCTCGCGGATAGCGCTGCGCTGCCATCACCCGGCGCCGCGCCACTGCGCCCGGTGACACCGGAACACCCGGCCTATGTGATTTATACCTCTGGTACAACCGGCCGCCCCAAGGGCGTACTGGTCTCCCACCGCGCGATTGTGAACCGCATTCTGTGGATGCAGCACGAATACGCTTTGTGCGCCAGCGATGTGGTACTGCAGAAAACCCCCTGCAGTTTCGATGTGTCCGTATGGGAATTTTTCTGGCCGCTCATTGTGGGCGCGCGGCTGGTGATGGCGGAGCCGGAAGCACATCGGGATCCGCAGCAACTGGTGGAGGCCATCGAGCAATTCGGTGTGACCTGTCTGCACTTCGTGCCCTCAATGCTGGCGCTCTTTACCGAGCACGCAAACACCCAATACCCGCAAGAGCGCAACCTGTGTCCGAGTCTGCGCCTGGTGTTCTGCAGCGGAGAGGCGCTTTCCCAAGTGCAGGTAAACGATTTCTCTACGCGTTTTAACGCCTGTTTGCACAACCTCTACGGGCCCACTGAAGCCGCGGTGGACGTATCCTATTTCCCCGCGTCGAGCGGTGATCTGCGTTGTGCCGGGGACGGCGTGCCCATCGGGCGCCCGGTGTGGAATACCCAACTGCGCATATTGGACGACCGGCTGCGGCAGGTGCCTGTCGGTGCTACCGGCGAGTTGTACATAAGCGGAGTGCAGCTGGCCATGGGCTACCTCGGCCGCGCAGCGCTGACCGCATCCCGTTTTGTGGCCGACCCCTACGCTTCCGAACCGGGAGCGCGCATGTACCGCACCGGAGACCTGGTGCGCTGGCTGCCGGACGGCAATATCGAATATCTCGGCCGCGCCGACGACCAAATCAAAATTCGCGGCCAGCGGGTGGAACTGGGGGAAATCGAAAGCCAGCTGCGCCAGTTGCCCGGCGTGGCCAATGCGGCAGTCTGCGCTATGACACTGGGAGTGGAAAATCCCGCATCGCAGATGGACAGCCGCCAGCTGGTGGCTTACCTGATCGCGGCCGAAGGCGCGGACCTGGATACCCGATCCATCGCCGAAAGTCTCGCCGCCCATCTGCCCGCGCATATGCTGCCGGTGGCCTATGTCACCATGGAGGCTTTTCCCTTAAGCGCCAACGGCAAACTGGACCGGCGCGCTCTGCCGAAACCCGATTGTGTGCGCGCAGAAGGGGGTAGGGCTAACGAGCGGCGGTTGCCGGCGCGGGGGCTGGAGTCGCGTTTGGCGGCAGTCTTTGCGCGGTTATTGCAGCGCGAACAGGTATTCGCAGACGACGACTTTTTTGCTCTCGGCGGCCATTCACTGCTGGCCATGCGCCTGGCGGCTGAAATCCGCCGCGAGATTAAGCGTCCGGTGAGCGTGGGGCAGATTATTACCGCTCCCACCGTCGCTCAGCTGGCCGCGGTACTGAACCGAGCAGGCATGCTGAATGATTTCGGCAGCGAGGGCTTCGATGAAGTGCTGCCCCTGCGCGGCGGCGAGGGCGCGCCGCTGATCTGTTTCTACCCCGGCTCCGGCTTCGCCTGGCAGTACTCGGTGCTCTCCCGTTATCTCAGCGGCGGTCGGCCGATCATCGGTTTGCAATCCCCCCGCCCCAATGGGCTTATCGCCACCAGCGCGGACATGGAAACCCTGATCGAACGGCAGCTGGCGGTACTGCGCCGCATCCAGCCTGCGGGCCCCTATTACTTGCTGGGGTATTCCCTGGGCGGTTCCGTGGCGTATGGCGTGGCGGCGGCGCTGCGAAAAGCCGGCGAGGAGGTGGCCTTTCTGGGGCTGCTGGATACCTACCCGTCGGAAGTGCACGACTGGGATGACCCGGATGGCGCCGAGGCGGCGCTGGGTGCGGAACAGGAGCAGACCCGGCTGTTAAACGAGGCATTTACCGCAGGGGGCGAAGCGCGGGAAGACGAGCTGATGCGGCGGGAGCGGGAAGCCATGCTGGCGCAGATTTTTGCCAACTACCAGGATGCGGTGCGGCTGCTGTCCAGTGCCCAGACGCCGGTTTACGAGGGACGGGTGACGCTGTTTGTCGCCGAGCGATCGCTGCCGGACTACGTGGACCCGGTGGGGGATTGGTCGCCTCTGGTTGGCGAGCTGGATGTCCACCGGCTGCCGGAGCGCGCGCACGATGACATCCTTGCGCCGGAATCACTGGAAACACTGGGGCCCTTGATTGATCGGTTGCTCCTTGCGGCAGATGGGGTTGAGGCCGACGGTGCCGAGCTTTCCGAGACCGCTTAAAGGGAAGAATCTCTAATGGCGGTAAAGAAACTGCGCGGCTAGATAAGAAGCTCAGGTAATGGGGTTGGTATTTCGAAACCGCCGGATACAGGGAGATATCCGGCGTAGTTACAGGGAATTTTTCGTGTATTTTCGCAATGCCGGCCCGATTGCCTGAGCGCCCCGCAATCGGCGATTTTTCAATGTACTTCTGAGCCAGTCGCTTCGAAGCCGAAAAATCATTCCAAACCTGAAACCAGCAACTTTTCGTTTTAATCGCGCCCGGGCGCGGCTTTGCCCGGGAGCCACAACCGATTAAAAAACTATGTCTAAAAAATCCCTTTTTGTGGATTTCAGTATCCTGAAGTCCAACCGTCACTTTCGCCATGTATTTATCGCGCGCACCATCTCTCTGCTCGGGCTCGGTATCCTCTCGGTGGCGATTCCGCTGCAGACATACGAACTGACAGGAGACAGTTTTCATGTGGGCTCGGTAATGGCTGTGGAGGGCGCAGGGTTATTTGTGGGGCTATTGTGGGGCGGTGTTTTGGCGGACCGCTACGACCGCAAAAAACTGATTCTGTTTGCCCGCACTATTTGTGGTGTCGGTTTTCTGGGCATGGCGATCAACGCCTGGCTGCCGCAGCCATCGCTGGCGGTTGTTTACGGATTGGCGCTATGGGATGGCTTTTTCGGTGCCTTGGGTGTGACAGCACTGCTGGCCGCGATGCCGTTTATTGTGGGGCGGGAGCATTTAATCCAGGCGCGCGCGGTGTCTATGGTGAGCATGCGCCTTGCGTCGGTGATTTCTCCGGCCTTGGGCGGCGTGATTATCGCGTTCGGCAATCTCGGCTGGAGTTATATGCTTGCGGCGCTGGGAACCGGGCTGACTTTAATACCTCTGCTCGGCTTGCCCACCATGAAGCCGGATACGGCACAGGACGGTGGCCAGAAGCCGTTGTGGGCACTGGCGGAAGGATTCGCTTTTGTATTTTCCAACCCATTGATTCTCGGCGTGGTGGGGGTCGGTATCTTGGTCACGCTGGCAACAGGCGTGCGGGTACTGTTCCCGGCCCTGAATGCATCGCAGTTTGGTGGAGGTGCCTTCGAACTGGGACTACTGTATTCGGCGGTTCCGGTCGGCGCGGCGCTGGGGGCGCTGCTGAGTGGCTGGGCGTCGCACCTGCGGCAGCCGGGGCTGGTCATGGCGGGAGTGAGCTTGGGGGCCTTTACCTGTCTGATGTTGTTCAGTTTGAGTAACGCCCTGCCAATAGCCTTGTTCATTCTGGCGGTGTTCGGTTATCTGGTTGCCATAGCCGGACTGCTGGAGTACGGCCTGGTTCAGGATGCAACCCCAGACCATTACCTGGGGCGGGTAAACGCTATCTGGACGGCGCAAGATGCCTGTGGGGATTCGGTGGGCACATTGGGGGCGGGGCTATTGGGTAAATGGCTCTCCGCCACCGGTGCTGTGTTCGCTGTCGGCGCGGGCAGTTTTGCCGCCGGGTTGTTGCTGTTGTTGGGGTGCCGCTCTCTGCGCGATGTATCAGGGCGAAGGCAAGGGGAGGAAGCTGCAGTGGAAAAAGAAGGCGCAGAAGGGGATTGCGCCTCCACATAATCGCTGGTGTCTGGTGGTGATTGCAGTGACGAACCCAGGGTTTTCCAGTATGACGGACAGCGCGGCGCCGGCATTCATTTCTGATGTCCACAAGGCGTTCGACGTGGACACACAGATTGTTACTGTGTCGTGCAAATTCGATGTCTCCTTATTTCAGCCGGCGGATTACGCTGTCCTGAACTTGCTTATGCCGGCGTCCATCGCCGCTTCGGTGCGCAAGCGTCAGGCGGAGTTTCTGGCCGGCAGATATGCGGCATCCCTGGCATTGGCCGCCCTCGATATTGATGTTCGGGCCTGCGGGCCGGTCGGCATTGGCCCGCGGCGCAATCCGGTTTGGCCGCAAGGGGTTGTCGCCTCCATTTCCCATGCCGCGGGGCGGGCTGTCTGTGCCGCCAGCCGCCGTGCGCACAATGATTTTCTCGGTGTGGATATAGAGTTGCTCTCACCTGAAATGGATTGTGCGGATGTGCAGCAGGCCGTCATGGGGGAAAGGGAGTTGGCGCTTTTGGTTGATGCCGGTTTGGCGCCGTCTCAGGCCGTGTTCCTGACCTTTTCCGCCAAGGAAAGTTTGTTTAAGGCACTGTACCCAACCGTGGGTGATTATTTCGGGTTTGAGGTGGCCTCGGTGACTGGCTGCAATCCCCGGGCCGGGAGACTCAGCTTGACGCTGGCGGGGTGGTTCGCGGACAAACACCAGCTGCCTGTGCACTATCAGTGCCGCTACTGGCTCGAAGCGGATGGCGGGTCCGCAGCGCGGATAAAAACCTTAATTGCCAGCTGTTATTCCACCACTGCTTGATCTTCCGGAAGCGTAGGCCGCGCTCACGCGCAGACGCGCCCTAAAAATTGCGTTGGATAGTCACGCTGCCCAGCTGCGGCTTTTCCGATTGGCCTGCAAATTCCCGCGTGCGTACAAAGCGGGCAAAGGCGAATTGCCACATGCCGTAACTGCCCGCCACACCCACGCCCAGTTGTGCGACAAAGGGTTCCCGGTCGACACTGTGGCTGTCTTTCCACAGGTTGCCGTCGAGGGTGATGTCATGGGCGATCAGCTGCAAGTCCAAGCTGACGAAGCCGTGTAGTTTCAACCTGCGGGAATAGTCCGCTGATCGCTCCGGCGCCGTGTTCAGGGCCGCGGGCAGCAGTGGCGCGCTGCCGAAGTTGTCCGGCAGCTGGGGGCCGAAGCGCCATTCCACGCCGGTGTTGGCGGAAGTCAGCAGGTTGCCGATGTTGCCGCCGCCGTGCAGGATCAGGTCTGATTTCCAGTTTTCGCGCGGCGCGCGGCGCAGCTGATAGCGGTGCAGCCAATGGGAGTGCAGGCGGAAGACCACCTCATCCGACAGCTGATTGTCCCAGCCGCGGAAGCGGTCTGATCCCAGCAGACTGTGCACTGCTCGCTGCAGCTCCTCCGCCTGTGCGGAAGGGCCGACAATACCCAGCGAGATGCCGGTGGCTCGCATCGTATTGTCATTGCGGCCATTGTAGTTGGCTTCAAAAATCAGCGCCCCGGCATAGGGTCTGTCGTCTTCGATCAGCGCTTCCTCCTCCCAGTCCGTAGGGGTGAATATGCCGTGGCTTACGCTTACCGTCATGTTGTAATCGGTATACCCCTGCGGCTGCAGCCAGCCCGTGACGCGGTTTAGCAGGCGGTAGCTGGATGGCAGGCGTGCATCCTGAAAGCTGTCGACTGTTTGCGACACGAATCCAACCTCGACGCCGTTTGAATAACCCCGGTCCCTGCCGGCAAAAAAATCGTTGTCGATACGCACGGTGATGGCCTGCAGGGATGTATCCGCCGGTTCCGCCTCCGCCGCCGGCGCCGCGCCAGAGAAAGAGACTGCACCTGCGAACAGCAGGCTGCACCAGGTCATACCCATCCGGCGGCGAGACGGCTGATGTGCGGGAAACTCAAGGAAAGAGGACTGCTTACTGCGGCGATACATTGCTTTTTCGGCTACTGCTGCTGTTATTGGGGGGCACAATTTGCCAGCTTGATGCGCAATCATCCGGATGGGGCCGGGTTATCTGCGCACTGAGCGGCTCGCGCTGAAGGCGGATTTTATGATTGGGATAAAGATTTCGGGTATCGGCAGACTGCGCAATAATTGCCGGATTCTGTGGGGCTTTTATTGTGACTGTATTTTATTTTTAAGTCCCTTATTGAGATATCTATTTTGTATGAATTGCGCGAGTTCCGGCGCTGCGTTTGCGATCGGAGCGGGTGCAGAAAGCATTCCTGGCGGGCACCTGGCCCCAGCGGGGCCGGGTGCTATGCGTTGCTGGGCACATTGTGCCCGGGCGGTGCGGCGTCTTGATTAGGTCTCCAAATGCAGGCGTACATCCACATTGCCGCGGGTGGCGTTGGAATACGGGCAGACTTCCTCGTGGGCGCGTTGGATCAGTTTTTCCGCACTCTCCCTCTCCAGCCCCGGTAGGCTGATAAACAGATCGATGTCCAGACCGAAGCCCTTGCCACCATTGATCGGGCCTATGCCGATCTCGGCGCGCACTCGGATATCGTCCGGCAGTTTGACCTTCTCCTGTCCGGCGACGAACTTGATGGCGCCAATAAAGCAGGCGGAGTAACCGGCGGCAAACAGCTGCTCCGGATTGGTGGCATCGCCGCCGGGGCCGCCCAACTCCTTGGGAATGGCGAGTTTGACATCCAGGATGCCGTCGGAGGATTTGGCTTGGCCGTCTCGGCCTCCGGTGGCGGTGGCCACGGCTTTATAAAGTACTTGCATGATGGTGTCCTCGGTTGTTTTGCTGCAAAAGTCTAGGGAACCTCTGGATACTTCGCTTCCCGGTGGTGGTGCATTCGCCAGAGGTGTCTTGCCTTGTGGGCGAAAATAAAGTTATCGCGATAACTGTTATTGCGATAATTAGTTTTATCTATGGCGGTAATAGCCATGGGGGGAGACCGCTGGGTGAGTCTTATTGGTCGCCGGTGTCTGCGGGGGTGTCCAGTGAGCGGCGCAGGGCGTCAATTTGCGCTTTCAGTTGCTGCGCGGATTTGCGGTCCAGGCCGCCGGCGCACAGAACCTGCCGGGGGATAGATTCCGCCTTGCGGCGCAGGCTTTTTCCCTCGGTTGTGAGCTGCAGGTGAACCCGGCGCTCGTCATTGGCGTCGCGCCGGCGTTCGATCAACCCCTGGGCCTCCAGGCGTTTGATGACTGGGCTCAAAGCGCCTTTGTCCTGCCTCAGGCGGTGGCCGAGCTCCGTGGCGGTGATACCGTCTTCTTCCCAGAGCACCAACATCATCAGGTACTGCGGATAGGTAAGCCCCAGTTTCTCCAGCAGGGGCTTGTAGGTCTTGCTCATCGCCAGGGAGGTGGAATAGAGGCTGAAGCAGAGCTGATTGTCGAGTTTCAGGTCTTCGATGTTGGATTTTGCCATGGGCTCGCTCAATAACAGGCTGGCGAATGTGCGCAGTTTAACGCAACAGTGAAGCTGGGTTTATCGCGGCTTGCCAACTCCTTGCCTGAGTGAATGAACCAGAGGCGCCCGGGATTCCGTCAAACGTCACTCGAAGCGGCGCCGGCTTGTCGGAGTGAACACAGAGCTGCATATGCAACTAGTTGCATATAGGGGCGTTCGAGGCTAAGGTTGCGTTACAACAATAATTAATCACCTATTGAGAGGCTCGATATGGCGGAAGCAACCGCGAGCGCGCGCAAGGCGCCCCAACCCAGCCGGCTCCGAATTGGGCGGCGCTACAGACCCGGCCGCCTGCAAGGGCCTTACGATGCCGTTGTGATCGGCTCGGGAATGGGCGGTCTCACCACGGCGGCCCTGTTGAGTGCGGCGGGCAAGAAAGTACTGGTGCTGGAGCAGCACTACACTGCCGGCGGTTTCACTCACGCCTACGACCGCAACGGCTATGAGTGGGATGTGGGGGTGCACTATATCGGCGATGTGGGCCATCACCCGACGGTAACGAAAAAACTGTTCGACTTTCTCACTGCCGGGAATTTGCACTGGGCGCCGATGGATAACTGCTATGACCGCATTTGTATCGGCGACGAGCAGTTCGACCTGTGTGCGGGGCGGGAGCAATTCGCCGCCGAAATCCTGAAACATTTCCCCGGGGAAGAGAAAACCATCGAGGCCTATCTGCAGCGGGTATCCGTGGCGGGCAGGGCCATGCGCCTGTTGGCGATGGAGAAACTGCTGCCGCAGTGGTGCGGTCCGCTGCTGGCACTGTGGAAGAAATTCACCTGGCCGGATTACCTGAACAAAACCACTTACGAGGCCCTGCGCGAGCTGACCGACAACGAAAAGTTGATCGCCGTGCTCACCGGACAGTGGGGCGACAACGGTATGACGCCGCAGACCGGCAGCTTTATCATGCACGCCCTTATCGCCAGGCACTATCTCTACGGCGGTTACTATCCCGTGGGCGGTGCCAGCAAGATCGCGGAGACGATCATCCCGCAGATCCAAAAAGGCGGCGGCGAGGTGTTCACCTATGCGAAGGTGGAAACCATTCTGCTCGACGGAAAGCGCGTGCGCGGTGTGCGCATGGCGGACGGCACGGAGATAGCGGCCCCGCTGGTGATCTCCGCTGCGGGCGTATTTAATACTTTCGAGCGCCTGCTGCCACGCAGCGCCAGCGAGCAGGCCGGTTACTGCCGCGATCTGCGGCGCGTGCGGCCCTCCATGGCCCACCTCTGCCTCTATATCGGCCTGCGCAAAACCGCCGCCGAGCTGGGGCTGCCGAAGACCAACTACTGGCTCTACCCCGGAACGGATTACGAAGGTGCGGTGCGCGAATTCACCGCTGACAGCGAGGCGGAAATACCACTGGTATACATCTCCTTTCCATCCGCCAAGGACCCGAGTTTCAACCAGCGCTATCCAGGCCGCGCCACCATAGAAATTGTCGCGCCGGCCAAATACGAGTGGTTCCAGCAGTGGCACGATAAGCCCTGGGGTAAGCGCGGAGAAGACTATGAAGCACTGAAGGAAAAATTCAGCCAGCGGTTGCTGGAGCACCTGTACAAACACTTCCCACAACTGCGCGGGCAGATCGATTACTGCGAGCTATCCACACCCCTGTCCACCGATTATTTCTGCTGTTATTCCCGCGGCGAAATCTATGGTCTCGAACACGACCCGGCGCGCTTCAAGGAATCTTGGCTGCGGCCGCAAACCCGAATCAAAGGGTTGTATCTGACAGGGCAGGATATTTTGATCTGCGGTGTTACCGGGGCCATGATCGGCGGCGTGGTCACAGCCCAGAGTGTGCTCGGCTGGCGCAGGGGCCTGGGCATAATGCGGCGTATAATGGCGGCACCGCGCGAGCGTGTCCGCGAACTGCCGGCGGACTAGGGAGGCTCTGAATCCTCCGCTTCTCGGTACAGACTCCTGGGGGTCGATATTGACCACAAGGCTCGCGCAAATGACACAGAGACCGCCCCCCATTGTCAGATAGCGGGAGAGAGAAATTGCGCGCATACCGCCCGCCCGCCGAGCCCTTCCTCAGCGTGGTGTACGAGGACGAAGCACTTCTGGTGCTGGACAAACCCAGCGGCCTGCTCAGCGTGCCCGGGCGCGACCCGGCGCACCGCGACAGCCTGGCTTCTCGCGCCCAGGCGCGTTATCCGGGGGCGCTGACTGTGCACCGGCTGGATATGGACACCTCTGGGCTGGTGGTGATGGCGCGGAATCCGCAGGCGCATCGCAAGCTCAGCGCGCAGTTTCAAAACCGTCAGGTGGAGAAGGTCTACTGTGCGAAGGTGTGGGGAGAGCTGGCGGACAATTCCGGTGAAATCGATTTGCCCCTGATCTGCGACTGGCCCAACCGGCCCCGGCAGAAGGTGGATTTCGAACTGGGCAAGCCATCTTTGACCCGCTGGGAAAAAATCTCCGCATGTGCCGGTTTCAGCCTAGTGTGCCTGCGCCCGGTAACCGGGCGCTCCCATCAGCTGCGGGTGCATCTGCAGGCCATAGACCATCCGATTCTCGGCGATCCCTTCTACGCCCACCCGCAGGCCCGGACCGCCGCACCGCGACTGTTGCTGCATGCGACGGAGCTGGCATTTACCCATCCGGAGAGCGGGGAGCAGCTGCGGTTTAGCAGTGCGCCGGAAACGCAGTTTTTTTAAAAAATTGATGCGAGGTCCATGGAAAACCTTAATCCTTTTAGGTTGGAGGACTCTATTAACGCTTTAAACCTTTCCGTACAGTAGATATTTTTATAACCACTGAACTCGGTTTTGAATATCAATATGTCTTTTAGCCGATCTTCCAGAAATTTCAGATTATGTACATCAATGAACCCGCCTTCCTCCACTGTGCGCTTGCTATTTTCAAGATCTACGGTATCCATGCCCGTTTTTTGTGTAACGTGTAAAACCCAATAAGGTATTCCCTCACACGTTGCAGGTAAAAGCTCTCCATAGGGTTCAATTTCATGACCAATTTTATTGACAGCTAATTCGTTGAGGATTAAGTCATCAGTAAACCAACAGGTGATGTCTGGGGGATTGGTAACATTCTTTTTGTCGCTTTCGTCTGTGAAGACAATTTCTGGGGGGCGCCAGATTTCAGACCAGCAATCTCTGTCCAGTGCAAAATAATCTCCCATCTTAGCTTTTATTTCGTCTAGGGATATATCGCCTACCAGGTAATTTTCTCGATCAAATCCAAGTCTATATATCATTGTGGAAACCTCGCGCCGCTGGGAAGGCCAGCTCCTTTTTTCAGCATGACATATTCGGGGATATTTCCTTCTTGTAGATATTTGGCTATTAATTGCAGGTTTTTTCTGAATATTTGACTGCTTCTTATTCCTCTAAGCCGGGAGAATAACCAGAAAAAGTAATTGAATCTATGGATTCTGCTGTGTGGTATAGCAGCAGGGAACGCGGGGTGAGGCGTTGCAGCTGTGTTTTCCGGAAGCCAGCATACATTGTCAGGATCATCAATACGTATTTTAAGTGCGGCCATAATGATTCTTAGCTGAGCTGCGTATTTGTGATTTCCAGAAATTATGGCATGTGCATGGCAACGCGGTGGTCGAGGCTTTCCAATCTCTTCAAGGTGACGTGCGAGTCGAGTTGAGTTATGTTTCTCGTTGCGTAATTGCTCTTCGCTCATTTCGCTTGCTTGCAGACGATAGGTGTCAATACCTATTTGAATTTGAGCTGCTACGCTAACTCGGTTCAAATCGCTTTGAGTGAGCTCACCTCCTTTGTTCTTCAGTACGTCATCGATTACACGCTCCAATAGGTTTTTCTCGTGATACTGTTTTTCTTCTTCATATATCGACATGGCAACAACTCCTTGTCTCACAGATCCTTGATATGCAAGTATAGAATTATAAATAGTCGAAGATTAAGTGCCTAGATTAAAGTTCATTGCTTTGCTTTATTCGTGAGAGTGCTACGGATGGTTTCTGTCTCTCTACTAATAAAATTTATTTAAAAATTCGGGTGGCTGCCGGTGTTTGGCGATTTCGAGATGGTAGTCTTGTTATCTAAGACTTTCGTTTGGCTTCGTGTTATCTTTACGTCTCGGGTCTAGATTAATCAGGGGCCTTATAAATAAAAGGGCGATCGGCTGATCGCCCTTTTTACTTTTATTTTTTGTTTTTCATCGCCGCCATCAGCAGGTCGCCCATACTGCCGCGCCCGCCGCCCTGTTGCTGGCGGTTTCTGTTGTTGTGGCGCTGGGCCTGGCGGCTTTCGCGGTGGTCGCCTTTTTTGACGCCGCCGCTGCCCTGTTCGCCCGGCTCATCGGAAAGGCGCATGGACAGTCCGATACGCTTGCGCGCTACGTCCACTTCCATCACTTTCACTTTGACGATATCGCCGGCCTTGACCACTTCGTGGGGGTCCTTGACGAATTTCTCCGACAGGGCGGAGATATGCACCAAGCCGTCCTGGTGAACGCCGATATCCACAAAGGCGCCGAAGTTGGTAACGTTGGTGACGGTGCCTTCGAGCACCATGCCCGGGCGCAGGTCTTTGATTTCTTCGACGCCCTCTTCAAATTTCGCCGTGCGGAATTCCGGGCGCGGGTCGCGGCCGGGTTTTTCCAGTTCGGCGATGATGTCGGTGACCGTCGGCAGGCCGAACTTTTCATCGGTGTAGTCCGCCGGGTTCAGGCTGCGCAGGAAGGCGGTGTCACCGATGATGCTGTTGATTTCGCGGCCGTTTTTCTCCGCGATGCGGCGCACCACGATATAGGCCTCGGGGTGGACGCCGGACTTATCCAGCGGGTTTTCGCCACTGTTGATACGCAGGAAGCCGGCGGCTTGCTCGAAGGCCTTGGGCCCGAGGCGCGGTACTTCCATCAGTTGTTCGCGGTTTTTGAAGGCACCGTTCTGGTCGCGGTAGGTCACGATGTTGTTGGCGATGGACTGGCTCAGACCCGACACTCGCGCCAGCAGCGGCGCAGAGGCGGAGTTCAGTTCCACGCCGACGCCGTTCACACAGTCTTCCACCACCGCGTCTAGGGAGCGGGCCAGCATGGTCTGGCTGACATCGTGCTGGTATTGGCCCACACCGATGGATTTAGGTTCGATTTTCACCAGCTCCGCCAGCGGGTCCTGCAGGCGGCGGGCGATGGAGATGGCACCGCGGATGGTGACGTCCAGATCCGGGAACTCTCGCGCGGCGAATTCGGATGCGGAGTAAACGGAGGCCCCGGCCTCGTTCACCATCACCTTCTGCACTTTGAGCTTGTACTGTTTGATGGTATCGCCGACGAATTTGTCCGTCTCGCGGCTGGCGGTGCCGTTGCCGATGGCGATCAGGCCCACGTTGTATTTTTCACACAGGGCGGCGATCACCGCGGCGGACTCCTGTACGCGGTTTTGCGGCGGGTTGGGGAAAATCGCCGTGTGGTCCAGCAGTTTGCCGGTGGCGTCCACCACCGCCACTTTGACACCGGTGCGCAGGCCCGGGTCCAGGCCGATGGTGGCCTTCTGGCCCGCCGGGGCCGCCAGCAGCAGGTCCTTGAGGTTGCGGGAGAATACTTTGATGGCTTCTTCTTCTGCGCGCTCGCGCAGCTCGCCGAGCAGGTCTGTTTCCAGGGCGGTAAGCAGTTTGATGCGCCAGGTCCAGCGCACCACCTCGCCCAGCCATTTATCCGCCGGGCGCCCCTGGTCGGAAATTTCGAAGTGCTTGGCAATCATCGCCTCGCAGGGGTGGGCCTGTGTCGGTGCGCGCTCCTCGTCGCCTTCGAGTCCGATACTGATGGCCAGTATGCCCTCGTTGCGGCCGCGGAATATCGCCAGGGCGCGGTGGGACGGGACCTTGGCCCAGTCTTCGCTGTACTCGAAATAGTCGCGGAATTTGGCGCCTTCTTCTTCTTTGCCGTCGAGTACCTTGGATTTCACCTGGCCGTCGCGTTTGAGGAAGTCGCGCAGCTTGCCGAGCAGTTCGGCATTTTCAGCGAAGCGTTCCATCAGGATGAACTTGGCTCCGTCGAGTGCGGCTTTGATGTCCTTGACGTGCAGCGCGCTGTCTTCGTGCTCGGTGTTGAGATACTTCTGCGCTTCTTCTTCGGGGTTCAGGGATGGGTCGGCGAAGAGTGCGTCTGCCAGCGGCTCGAGGCCGGCTTCAATGGCGATCTGGCCCTTGGTACGGCGTTTGGGCTTATAGGGCAGGTAGAGGTCTTCGAGGCGGTTCTTGGTATCGGCGGCTTCGATTTGTTGTGCCAGTTCCGGGGTCAGTTTGCCCTGCTCTTCTATGCTCTTGAGGATGGTTGCGCGGCGCTCTTCCAGTTCGCGCAAGTAGCGCAGCCGTTCTTCCAAGGTGCGCAGCTGGGTGTCGTCCAGCCCGCCGGTAACTTCTTTCCGGTAGCGGGAGATAAAGGGCACTGTGGCCCCTTCGTCCAACAGTGCCACCGCGGCGGCCACTTGTTGCGAGCGTACGTTGAGTTCTTCAGCTATTCGGGCGTTGATATCCAGCATCTTCGTTTTACATCCGTATGACGGGATTGTTTCTTCACAGAGGCGGCCTGCGGCCATCCCTGAGGGGCCAATTGGGTGGGGCATTATGCGTGACCTGGGCGCGGTGAGAAAGGTTTGCGGCAAAGCGCAGTGCTTTGCGGTGACCTGCATCCGAAGTGGCATCTTTCGTCGTCGAACTCCAGTAGAATTCACCGCTAGTTAATTTTTGAACAACTGTGATCCAATTCCGGGTTGAGGGTATTGTGGAAAATTCTAAGAAAAACAAGCTGCTGGTGATTGTTCTGTTGGTTGGCATCGCCGCTATTGCTTTGGTGTTGGGGCTTGCGCCGAAGCCTGAGGAAAAGGCTGCGGAGGCGACACCGCCACCAGTAGCCGATGTGCTCTACGCTGACCCCGGGCGCCAAACTCTGCTGGTGCCCAGTCAGGGTACGGTACAGGCGCGCTACGAGATCGAAGTGGTGGCCCGTGTCGGCGGTGTGATCGAGCGGGTGAGCGACGCCTTCGTGGCCGGGGGCTTCTTTGATGCCGGGGATTCGCTCTTGCAGATAGAGGCCGCTGACTACGAGCACCAACTCACCCGCACCGAGGCGCAGCTGGCCGAAGCCATTTCCGCACTGGCCCAGGAACAGGGCCGCGCCAAGCAGGCCAAGCGGGAGTGGCGCGACCTGGGGTCCCCCGCCGCCAACGAACTTTTCCTGCGCAAGCCGCAGTTGGCCGCCGCCGAGGCCGCGGTGGCTGCGGCCCGCGCCGAGCGCGATCAGGCCAAACTGGATCTGGCGCGCACAAAAGTGCTGGCGCCTTTCGCCGGTCGCGTAGTCGAGACTTATGTGGACCTGGGGCAGTACGTAGCGCCGGGCACGCGCCTGGCCAAGATTCACAGTACCGGCATCGCCGAGGTGCGCCTGCCGCTGACCGACCGCCAGTTGGCTCTGCTGGATCTGCCTTTGGGGCAGTCCGTTGAAAACGGTCCCGCGGTGCGCCTGTCCGCACAGATCGCCGGGCATGAGCGCGAGTGGCGCGGTGAGATAGTGCGCACCGAGGCGAGCATTGATCCGAACAGCCGCTTCGTTTACGCCGTTGCCCAGGTGCGCGATCCCTATAAAGGTGAGGCCCCTCTGCTGAACGGTCTTTTCGTGGAGGCGGATATCGTCGGCAAAACTTTCGACAACGTCACCCGCTTGCCGCGCCAGGCGCTGCACGAGGGCGACCATCTGCTGGTGCTCGACGCGGAAAACCGCCTGCATTTCAAAGAGGTGGAACTGCTGCAGGCGGTGGGCGAGGAAGTCTGGCTGCGCGGCGACATCGCTTCCGGCGAGAAAGTCATTGTCTCCAGCCTCGGTTATTCCCGTGAAGGCATGGTGATCACCGCCAACCCGCTGAATGAAAAACCCACCGGCCTGCCGCTCGGCGATGACGGCGGGGCCGCGGCAACTGCGCAGGAGGCGCTCTGACTATGCAGGGCATTATTGGATGGTTCGTACGCAACAGTAAGGCCGCCAACCTGCTGATGATCATGATTATCATCGGCGGTCTATTCGGTGTTCTCCATATCGGCCGCGAAGTCTTTCCCGCGATCAACCCGGGCATAGTGCGGGTGGATATCAGCTATCCCGGCGCCGGTCCGCGGGAGGTGGAACAGCAGGTCACGCTGCGGGTGGAGCAGGCCATTTCCGACGTCAAGGGCATCAAGGAGGTGAACTCCTTCTCTCGCCGCAGCCACAGCACCGTACAGGTGGAAGCGGCGGAGGGCTACGACCAGCTGCGCTTGCTTAACGATATCAAGGTGCAGGTGGATTCCATCAGTACCTTCCCGGCGGATATCGAGCGCCCGGTGGTTTCGCTGGAAGAGTGGTCGACGCAAATCATGCACATCGCCATCGGGGGGCCGGTTTCGCCGCGCCAGCTGAAGGACACGGCGTTGGATTTGCGCGATAAGCTGCTTCTCCTCCCCGGTGTGCGCCAAGTGGATGTCTGGGGGGACCGCGCCGACGAAGTCTCCATTGAAGTTTCCGAACTGGATCTGCGCCGCTACAACCTGAGCTTCGACGATGTCGCCAACGCGGTGCGCCGTTCCTCCCTGGACCTACCTGCGGGCATGGTGCGCTCCGACCGCGGTGATATTCAGGTGCAGACCCGCGGCCAGGCCTACACCGCGGATGACTTCGCGCGCATACCGCTGCTGAGCCGCGCTGACGGCACCCAGCTGCTGCTCGGTGACGTGGCGACAATCGAAGATGGCTTCGAGGAAGAGGGTTCGATAATCCGTTTCAACGGCAACCCAGCCATGAACCTGCGTGTGCTGCAGGGCGATCCGCTGGACGTGGTGGCCACCGCCGACGCCATCAAGGCGTTTATGGAAGAGGCCCGCAAACAACTGCCGCCGGGGATGGAGTTCGATATCTGGTTTGACTTCTCCAAAGCCTATGAGGGGCGCATGAACCTTTTGCTCAGCAACGCGCTGGGCGGTCTGGTGCTGGTGTTTGTGTTGCTGATGCTGTTTCTGCGCCCACTGCTCGCCATCTGGGTTACCGTGGGCATCGCCACTGCCTTTATGGGCGCCCTGTGGTTGCTGCCGGTGACCGGTGTCACCCTGAATATGCTTTCGCTGTTCGCGTTCCTGCTAATTCTGGGGATCGTCGTCGATGACGCCATCATTGTGGGCGAGGCGGTGCACGCGGCCCACGACCGGGGCATAACGGGATTGGCAGCGGCGGAGGAAGGCGTCAAGCAGGTTTCCTCGCCGGTGATATTCGCCGTGGTCTCCACCATGGTGTTCTTTATTCCCATGTTGTTCCTGCCCGGCTATACCGCGCAAATGATGCTGTCGCTGCCGGTGGTGGTACTGCTGGCACTTTCCTTCTCTCTGATCGAATCCCTGTTGATTCTGCCCGCACACCTGGTGGGCCTGAAGCCGGAGCGCAAGGCGACATCCGGTTTCGGCCACTGGCTGCAGAACCTGCGCGGCAAATTCGCCGGTGGCATGCAGACGGCCTGCGACAACTACTATATGCCGCTGCTGGGGAAATCTCTCAGCAACAGCCGCACTACAGTGATGGCCTTCCTTGTGGCACTGCTGCTGTCCTTCGCTGTGTTTAAGGGCGGTTATATCGGTTTTTCTTTCTCACCCAAGGTGCCTTCCGACTTGCTGCAGCTCACTACTGTGATGGCACCGGGCGAATCCTTTGAGGAAGCCAAACGGGTTATGGAGCAGTTCGAGCGCGCCGGCGAACAACTCGCGCAAGATGAGGAAATGCTGGCACTTAACAACGGTGAGCCGTTTGTGGCGAACACCATGGTGTTCCTGTGGCGGGGCAATGTGACGGTACTGTTGCAGCTGACCGATGGTGAACTGCGAGACGTCACTTCCGAGCAGCTGGCGCTGCGCTGGCGCGAGTATATTGGCGAGCTGCCCGCCAGTGTGGAGGAGATGAACATCTCTTCCACCATCGGCGACGACGGCGCGGGCATGAGCCTGAACCTGAGCACCGCCTCCGGCGACATGGATGAATTGCGTGTGGCGGCGGATGCGGTAAAGGCGGCACTGAACAGCTATGCCGGTGTCTACGACGTGCGCGACAACCTCACCAGTGCCCGCCGGGATATCGAAATCCAGCTCAAACCCTACGCCACTAATTTGGGAATTGGGCTGGCCGATGTGGCCAAGCAGGTGCGCCAGGGCTTTTACGGTGAAGAAGTACAGCGCATCCCCCGCGGGCGCGAAGATGTGCGCGTGATGGTGCGCTATCCCGAAGAGGAGCGTGCGAGCGAAGAACAGATAGACCGAATCCGCATCCGCACCAATCAGGGCGAAATTCCCTTCAGCGCGGTGGCGGACGCCGTCTATGTGCCCGGCTACACCACCATCCGCCGCCACGACCGCGAGCGCACCGTGCAGATCACCGCGGAATTGACGCCGGGCTCCGCCAGCGCCCACGAAATTCTCAAACAGATCCGAGAAAAAAATGTGCCCGAGTGGGAAAAACAATTCCCCGGCTTTTCTCTGAAGACCGCCGGTGAAATGCAGGAGGAGCAGGAATTCAACGGCGCCATCATCGCTTTCTTTGTGCTGTCGCTGTTCGCGATCTATGCGCTGTTGGCAATCGCTTTCCGCTCCTACTCGCAGCCGCTGCTGATTCTCACTGCGGTGCCTTTCGGCTTCTTCGGTGCCATTCTCGGCCACCTGTTGCTGGGTTACGAAATCAGCATTATGTCTATGCTCGGTTTCCTCGCCGCCGCCGGTGTTGTGGTGAACGATAACCTGGTACTAATGGATCGTATCAACCAGTTGCGCGCTGGCGGCATGGCGATTATGGATGCGGTGGTGCAGGCGGGCCGCGATCGCTTCCGCCCCATTATTCTCACCTCGCTCACCACGTTTATTGGCCTGGTGCCGATTATGTTCGAGCGCTCCATCCAGGCGCAGTTCTTGATCCCGATGGTGGTCAGCCTCGCCTTCGGCGTCCTCTGCGCCACCTTTGTGACCCTGCTGCTGGTGCCCAACCTGTACAAGGTGATCGAAGTGCTGCGTCTGAAAATGCATGGACGCAAAGGCAGTGAAACAGAACTGCCCGTTTCCCTGGAAAATTCCTGATCCCCGCCCCCTCTCCCGTTCTGGGGGAGGGGTATTTTTTTTAGCAGCTGCGGGCGTTATAGACGTCCGTGTGGACAGTTACCCTTCCGTTTAGGCAGAATCAAAAAATTGGGCAAAGATCGCAAGCTTGCGATTTCTGAAAGCGCTCATCAGGGCGTGCATAATGCGCGTGCAAAAGCAAATAGAAAAACCTGATGTACGGAATGGAACCAAAAAACTGCAAACGCCGGATTTTACTGGCGGTAAGCGGCATGTCGCCGCAGATACTCACCGAAACGCTCTATGCACTTGCCTGCGTTCAGCGCCCCGCGTTCATACCCACTGAAATTCACTTGTTAACCACCGCCAGTGGTGCCCGCAGCGCACGCCACAAGCTTCTTCATGGAGGCAATTTTGTACGCTTGTGCAAGGAATATGGGTTGGACCCGGAGCTGTTTAAAGAACAGAACATTCACTTACTTTGCGATGCGCAAGGCCAGCCTCTGGAAGACATTCGCACTGCGCGGGAAAACGAAATAGCCGCGGACCAGATTGTGGACTGGGTGCGCCGTTTCACCTCCGACCCGTGCGCCGCCCTGCACCTCTCCCTCGCGGGTGGACGAAAAACCATGGGCTACTTTGCTGGCTACGCATTGTCGCTGTTCGGCCGCGCGCAGGACCGTCTTTCTCACGTATTGGTATCGTCCGGTTACGAAAGCCACCCGGAGTTTTTCTTCCCCACCCGAGAAAGCCACCTGATAGAGGTCGGTAACGGCCGTGTATTGGATGCCCGGGACGCACGAGTGGAACTGGCGGATATCCCCTTTGTTCGATTGCGTACGGAAATTCCCCAGCCGCTGCTGGAGGGTGGTGCCGGTTTTAGTGAGACCATCCGCCATATTCAGCGTATCGATGAACCGCCCCGGCTTGAGTTGGACTTGACCTGTCGGCAGCTCCGCGCCAGTGGATTAGCGGTGGAGCTCCCCCCTATGCTATTCGCATTCTACGCGTGGATCGTTCAGCGCCACCTGAGGGACGATTCACGTCCTTGCGCTGCGGATTTGCGTGAACCTAATGGCCTGTTCGCGGATGAACTGATGACTCTGGTGCGCTCCGTTGAAGGTGAAATGGGACGCGATAGAGAATTGACTGAACGCAGTTTAAAAAACGGCATGGACAAGGCTTATTTCGAAGAGAAGAAAAGCCGCGTAAACAAAATACTCGAAAGCCAGCTGGGCAAGGCGCTGGCGCGTAACTACCAGATAACCCGTTTTGGTAAAAGGCCCAATACCAGTTACGGCCTGGCGTTGGAAAAGGAAAACATAGACTGGCGCGATTAATGCGGAAGCTGACTTACTGCGTCCACATACGCGCCCTGAATGAAGTCAGATATAAAGGAAAAAAGCACCCTCGGGAGTAACCCAATATGGAAAAACACCCGTTAGCCCAGGCCAGCGCCCGCGTGTCGCTCGCCGCCTATTTACACGACCTGGGCAAGTTCGCCGAGCGCGCTGGCATTGCCGAAGCGGAGCGCCAGGCTGACGACAGAGGTAATAGTCTGCGAGACCTGAACGTCCAGCAGTACTGTCCTCAGTTCAAAGGCCGCTACAGCCACATCCACGCCGCCTACACCGCCATCGCAATGGATCTGCTGGAAGAACATCTGCCGGATATCAAATCCGGTGACTGTTCGCCTTTCGCGTCCTGGTCCAGCGGCAGCGAACTGGCCGATGGCGACTCACTGATCAACGCCGCCGCCCGCCACCACAAACCGGAAACCTTTTTGCAGTGGGTGGTGGCCAGTGCCGACCGCCTGGCCTCCGGGTTTGAGCGCAGCGAGTTCGAGGAATACAACCGAGCGGAAGAGGGGCTGGAGAACCGCAGTCACCTGAGTGCGCGCATGGAAGTGCTGCTGGAAAAAATCCGCCTGTCGGAGCGCTCGGGCGGGCAAAAAGCCGGGAGTCACCGTTACCCGCTGCGCCCGCTTTCTCCCCAGGCACTGATGCCGGAGGGAGCGAGAGACTGCGAGCCTCAAGACAAGGCGAGCGCGCGGGCGGAATACGCCCGGCTGTGGGAACAGTTTAAAAAGGCGCTGTCCGAAAACCCCATTCCCCCTTCTCACAAAGGGGATTTGAACCTGTGGCTGGACCATTTCGACAGCCTGTGGCTCACCTTTACCCACGCCATCCCCTCCGCCACCGCGGCCAAGGTGGACGGGCGCTTTGTGCCGGTTCCCGCGGATGTCTCCCTCTACGATCACTCGCGCACCACCGCCGCTCTGGCCACCGCACTCTGGCGCTGGCACCGGGAAACCGGCCGTGAAGACAGTGCCGCAGCGGCGCGCCTGCGCGACGGTAGTGACGATGAAGAGCAAAAGTTTCTGCTCGTTCAGGGCGATATGACCGGCATCCAGGACTTTATCTTCGCCGCCGGCAGTCAGACGCAGAAATACGCCGCCAAACTGCTGCGGGGCCGCTCTTTTATGGTGTCCCTGCTCACCGAGTGCGTCGCGCTCTATCTGCTGGAAAGTCTCGGTCTGCCACCCACCAGTCAGGTCATCAACGCCGCCGGAAAATTCCTGCTGGTGGCGCCCAATACGCCGGAGACAACAGTGGCGCTGGAAGAGGCCCGTTCAGTGATCAACCGCTGGTTTATGGACCACAGTCAGGGGCGCGCCGGTCTTACTCTGACCTGGTTGCCCGCCTGCGCCGCTGACTTCCGCGGCGGTCAGGACGGTTTCCGCCGCCTTGTCGAACGCCTGTTCAAACAGCTGGAAGTAGAAAAATTCAAGCGCCTGGACCTGTGCAGCGAGGAAACCCCGGCGGTATTTGAAGGCTATCTGGAGCGCTTTGCAGACGGCGAGTGCCCCTTGGACGAATACAGTCCGGCAGAGATCTCGCATCGCGACGTTAGAATGAGCCGCCAGGCCCGCGACCAGATCCGCATCGGCGAGGCCCTGGCGAAGTACGACCGCCTGCTGGTCACCTGGGAACCAGTGAATAACCGCACCCTGGACACAGATATTTTCGGTTACCGCATCACTTTCGCCGACACCGGAGAGACGGGATCGGACCCGGTGCGCCTGTGGGATTTCTCGCTGCCCCAAGACGGAGAGGCCCCCCTCTGGAACGGCTGTGCCCGGCGCTTTATCAACGCCTATGTGCCGCGTTTTGAACTTGCCGATATCGCGGACCTGACGCGCTACGAACAGCTGGGTGAAGAACCGCCCAACCGCGACGAAATAAAAAGCCTCAACCATCTCGCCTGCGAAGACCGCCGCAAAGACAGCGAAGGCGGCAGGCAGGGAGTTACCGCGTTGCACAGCCTTAAGGGGGACGTAGACAACCTGGGCCAGATATTTCAGCGCGGACTGGAAAAACCCAGTTTTGCCAAAATGGCCGCCCTGTCCCGGCAGATGAACTTCTTCTTCGCCCTTTGGCTGCCCTGGCGCTGCCGCGAGCGATTCCGCAACAGCTACACCGTTTTCGCCGGCGGCGACGACTTCTTCCTGATCGGCCCCTGGTACAGCCAGCTGAAACTGGCTGAGGCCATGCGCAAAGACTTCGCCAACTACGTGGCCGGCAATCCGGACATCCACTTTTCCGCAGGCTTCCACTTGGGCAAACCCGGCCTGCCGGTGCGCCGCCGCGGGCAGGCCGCGGAAGAAGCCCTGGATGCGAGCAAGGCGCGGGAGGGAAAAGACAGTGTCACCTGCTATGGGGAAACCGTCAGTTGGAGCGACTTTTGCGCCCTACTGGCAGAAAGCGAAGAGCTGCGTCAATTGAAAGAGGAATTCAGTTTGAGCGGCAGCTTCGTCTACAGCCTTTTACAACTGGTGGATATGGCCGGGGAAGAAAAAGCCGGTAATCCCCGCGGTGCCCTGTGGCGTTCGCGCCTCGCATACAAGGTACAGCGTCATATCGGCGACCGCCTCCAGCGGCGGACGGACGAAACCCGGGAAGCCTTTGAAGCGCGCCGCGGGCAGTGGGTTGAAAGTCTGAACTGCAAGCTTGCGAATGCCATCAGCACCTGGCAGAGCGGTTATCGTATCGCTCTCTGCACACACCTTTACCAGTACCGGCACTAACAGAGGGGGGAGGTATGATCAAGGAAAACAGCGCGGAACCTGAAGTACAACTGCAGGCACTCACAGCGGAACTGCTCAGCACCACCGCCGACCAATGGGCGCAGATTATTGCTGATGAGGCCAAGAGCGAGGCTGATGACAACAACAGGAACGGCAAAAATAAAAGGAAAGGTAAAAAAGATATTAATAAATCCACTCAGTTGCGCCGTTTCTACGACGAAATCTGCCGGCTGCACGACAAGGGCGAGCGGGACTTCGAGCGCAGACTGCCGTTTGTGCACATGATCCTGTCCAAGGTGGCCTACGCCAAAAGCCGTGATTTGGTGGGCGAGAAATTTTATCAATTAATGCAGACCTGTCTTCGCCAAGTGGAGAACTGGCAGACCTTCGACAATTTCAAACACTTTATGGAAGCCTTTATGGGCTTTTACAGAATGTACCGGCCGCAATAGGGAGGAGAGGCATCGTGAAACTGCAAAAAATTATCGACGTTAAAGGCAAGATCCAACTGCTCTCCGGTCTGCATATCGGCGGCGGCGATGAAGAAATGCATATCGGCGGCACCGACAACCCGGTAATCAAGAATCCGCACACCAATAAGCCCTATATTCCCGGCAGCAGCCTCAAAGGCAAGCTGCGCAGCCTGCTGGAGTGGCGCCTGGGACTGGTGGGCATCAGCGGCGGCAAACCCTTCGGGCTGAGCCACCTGGAAAGAGCCCCCAAGCGCGAACCGGCGCTGGCACTGCTGCAGCTGTTCGGCGTCTCCGGTGGCGACAAGCTCACCGAAGAAGAAGCCGAACAATACGGCCTGGGCTTCACCCGCCTGGCGTTTCGCGACTGCGAGCCCTGCGCCGAGTGGCTGGCCGCTGTCGAGAACAGAAACCTGCCCCTCACTGAAACCAAATACGAAAACTGCATCAACCGCATCAGCGGCACCGCCGAAAATCCGCGCAACTTCGAGCGGGTGCCCGCCGGCGCCGAATTCGACTTCAGCCTCAGTCTGCGCCTGCTGGAAGGAGACGACGAAGCGCGGCTCACCAATCTGCTGCTCACCGGCCTGCGCCTGCTGGAACTGGATGCCCTTGGCGGTTCCGGTTCGCGGGGCTATGGGAGAGTGCGATTTGTTCTCGAGGGGCAGCTGCAGCAACAACTTGAAGTCCTGGACCCCTTCGGTGAAACCGCTTGAACAGGAGACCGGTTATGCAAAGCTGGCGATTCCGCATCCGCCCGCTGTCCGCCTTCGCCACCCCGCTGCGCGGCGACACCCTCTTCGGTCAGCTCTGCTGGGCGCTGCGCCTGGCGAACGGGGAAGAGGCGCTGGTACGACAGCTTGAGGGTTATACCCAGGGCGCACCTTTTTGCGTGCTCTCCGACGCCTTTCCGGCCGGCTATCTGCCGCGCCCGCAGCTGCCCCTCTTCGCCCTGAGCGCGGACACTGAAGACACAGCGCCGGAAAAACGCAAACAGTACAAAAACCGCCTGTGGCTGCCCCTGGAAAAATTCCAGCAGCCGGTGGAAGAGTGGCTGCACCACTGTGTCAGCGCCTCCGATATCGCCGGCCGCGCCGCCTGGCAGAAAGCCCGGGCCCGCGTGCACAACACCATCAACCGCCGCACCGGCACCACCGGCGAAGGAGCATTTGCTCCCTACACAGTCGAGGAGCAGTGGTACAACCCCGGCGCGCAACTGGATATCTACGCCCTGGTGGACGAAAGCCGCTTCAGCGGTGAAATGCTGGAGCAGCTGCTGCGAAATATTGGGGACAGCGGCTATGGCAAAGATGCCGGCATCGGCCGCGGGCGCTTTCACCTGGAACTGTCAGAGCTGTACCAGTTGCCCGAACAGGGGGACAGCGACACCTGGATGGCGCTGGCACCCTGCGCGCCCCAGGGACTGGGCTACAAGCCGGAGGCGAGTTACTGGAAACCCTTCACCCGCTACGGGCGCCACGGCGCCCTGGCTGCAGTGAGCGGGCACCCCTTCAAAAACCCGGTACTGCTTGCCGATACCGGCAGTGTATTTGCACCGGGCGCCGGGCCGGTCCAGCCCCTGGGGCGGGGGCTGGGCGGCGACGGGCGCCTTTCCGTTGCCGTTGCGGATTCGGTGCACCAGGGCTATGCGCCGGCGGTGGGGCTCAACCTGCGGCGGGTGCGGGCGCGCATTGAAAGGAGTTAGGGCCATGAAACAAAGCGCGGAGTTTCTCGCCGGCCACCAGCTGGTTTTCAGCACCCTGGGGCCGCTGCATATCGGCTGCGGTATCGACTACGAGCCCACCAACTATGTGATGGATGGGGAGACACTGTTCGGGTTCGATATCGAAGATCTGGATGCGGTACTGACTGAAAAGGACCGGAACAAGTTGAGCACTATTGTCCTCGGTCCAAGCGCAGGTGCTGGCGGAGTCGGCACCCCTTCCTCCGGGTCCAACCATGGTGATCACGGCTATAAGGCCCTGCTGAGTCTGCGCCGGTTTATTTACAAGAGGCGCGAACTGCTGCTGGCCCGCGCCCGTCATATAGTATCAGTGGCTCCCCAGGTGGCGGAGGAATACCACGAGGGTATCGGCCGGGTGGCCCAGGTGAAATCCGAGAAAAATGTGCTGAACCAATTTCACTTGCAGCGCACCTGTTTCAATCCCCACAGCCAGGAGCCGCTGCTGCCCGGTTCCAGTGTCAAAGGCGCCATCCGCACGGGGGTGCTTAACGGCCTCAACGGGGGAAAGCGCAGAAAAGTATTAAAAAGTTCCCGCTTGGAGAGGGAACTGCTCGGCGGCGGTTTTCAATCTGACCCCATGCGCATGGTCAAAATCGGCGACGGCCAGTGGCAGAAAAGCAGCGACAACCCCGGCCCGCGGATTATTTATGACCACAACCTGTACAAAAAGCCTCACAAGGCGGACAAGAAAACCAGAGCCGAGGGAAAATCCAATCTTCGGGTGATGCGCGAAGTGCTGCCGGCCATGGCCAGCCGCTTGTTCCGCGCCCCACTGTCTCTGCTGCGGGCCGCGCCGGAACTGGGCGACGGGCAGCCGAAAAATACGCTGGCCCTCGCCGATATAGTGCGCCACTGCAACCGCTTTTACCGCGAACAGTGGGAGCGGGAAATGGACATACTGCTTAAGCTGGGCTGTCTCGATCCCCGCTGGCAGCGGCTTGTGGAAGAACTGTTCCGCGGCGAGCTGGGCGAACTGCTGGATGAGGGGCGCGCACTCTTGCTGCGGGTGGGCCGTCACTCCGGCGCCGAGTGCGTCACCATAGAGGGCGTCCGCAGTATCAGAATTATGGGCAAGAAAATTGAGGGGTCGCGTTACGAGTCAGAAGCCACCACCCTCTGGCTGGCCGGCGAGCGGGAAGACGCCCGCGAGAGCCTGATACCTTTCGGCTGGCTGGTTGCGGAAATCGACCCGGAGCCGGAGGATCTCCGCAGCCGCGCGCTGGCGGAAAAGCTGCGCGACTACAACCGCGATCTGTGCCGCCGGGAAGCGGAGCGGCGCGCGGACATAGAACGAAAGCGCGCAGCGGCGGAGGAAGAATTGCGCGAGCGGCAGCGCAAAGAGGAAGAGGCGCGCCGCGAAAGAGAGCGCCAGGAGCGGGAAGCGCGCGAGCGGGAGGCGCGCCTGGCCGCCCTGCCCCCCGAGCGCCGCGCCATGCAGGAATACCGCGATATGCTGGAACAGGAAAAACAGCGCTTCCCGCAGCCGCGCCAGACCGGCCTCGGCAGCCCGGTGGGGCAGGCCCTGGCGCAGCTGGTGAACCGGGCGCAGAGCTGGGACGGGGAACTCAGGGAAGAACTGCGCGAGCTGGTGGACAAAGCCTTCGAGTACCTGAAAGTGAACCGCAAGAAAAAGGGCGCCGGCAGAGACCTGTGGAAAAAACTGGGGGACGGCCAATGAGCGCGGAAATCGGCCTGCCCCTGTGCCGCTACCGTTTGCAGGTGCGGGCGGAAGACGCCCTGCAGCTGCCGCCCTATGCCGGCTCCATGCTGCGCGGCGCCTTCGGCCACGCCCTGCGCCGCCTCGCCTGCATGACCAAAAGGCGCGACTGCAACGGCTGCCCGCTGCAGGACACCTGCCCCTATGCGCAGCTGTTCGAGGCGCCGCCCGTATCCGGCCACAGCCTGCAGAAATTCAGCCGCATGCCCAACCCCTATGTGATAGAGCCGCCCCTGGGCCTGCGCACTGTGGAAGCCGGGCGGACATTTGATTTTCACCTGGTGCTGATCGGCCGCGCCCTGCACCAGCTGCCCCTGGTGGTACTGGCCTGGGAGCGCGCCCTGGCGCGGGGGCTGGGGGTGGCGCGCAAGCGCTGCCGCCTGCTCGCCGTCTACCCGGAAGGGGAAACAGAGCCGATATACCGGCCGGGAGAGGAAAGCCTGCGCCGGCACCCGCCGGTGAAGCCGCGGGCAGTGGCGGCCTCCAGTGTGGAGCTGGAATTTCTCACGCCCCTGCGGCTGCAGAACAACGGCCGCCCCCTGGGCGCCGAAGCGCTCAGCCCCCGCGCGCTGTTAATGGCGCTGGCCCGGCGCCACCAACTGCTGTGCGACAGCAATCTGCAACAGCCGCCGCAGACGGACTTCCCCGCGCTCGCCCGCGCGGCGGAAACCATTGATATGCACAGCCAGCTGCGCTGGTATGACTGGAAGCGCTACTCCAACCGCCAGCAGAGGAAAATGGCCCTCGGCGGTCTGGTAGGGCGCATTCGCCTGAGCGGCGATTTGGCCCCTTTTTCGCAGCTGCTGGCACTGGGCCAGTGGCTGCACCTGGGAAAAAATGCCACCTTCGGACTCGGCCACTATCGGCTGTCGGCAACCGCATAACACAAAAAGGAGGAAACCCCCATGGCCCGCGAAGTGCATTTTTGTCTGCTCTCGGAACAGCCCAGCCCCAATATCTGCCCGCTGCTGGACAGCCGCCTGAAGCCCGATGAGGTGGTATTTGTCGTCAGTCCCCAGCAGCGCCACCGGATCAGCTGGCTGAAAGATATTCTTCAGCCGACGGGTATTGCCGTGAGCGAACTGGCCATTGAAGACGCCTTCGACTACGCGGGGATACAGGAGAAGCTGGACAGCGAAATCGCGCAGCGCAGAGAAAAGGGAGAAAAAGTCCTGGTCAACGCCACCGGCGGCACCAAGCCAATGTCCATCGCCGCCTATATGGCCGGCTATCAGCAGGAGGTGCCGGTTTTCTATGTGCACAACGACCGCGTCCACTGGCTGGAGCAGGGCGGCCGCGATGAGAAGCTCTTTGATATCGAAGACCGGCTGAAGCTGAAACAGTTCTTCCTCGCCCACGGCTATGACCTGACAGAGGCAAAATCCCCACAGGTCAAGCCCGGGCACCGGGAACTGTTTCTGGAGTGGATTGGTAAAGGCAGCTATGCCGAGTCTATCCGCACCCTCAACTGGCTGGCACACCGGGCGGCGCAGCACCCGGAGCTGATCGCGGAGCTGAACCCGGCGCAGCAAAATGACCAGAAGCTGCAAGCCATGTTCGACAAACTGGGACAGGAGGGCCTGCTGCTGCCGGAGCGCAGCCGGGTGCGCTTCAGCAGCGAGGAGGCCCGCGCTCTGTGCAACGGACTCTGGCTGGAGGACCACTGCCTGCTGGAGGCGAAGGAAGTGCGCAAAAAACTGCCGCGCCTGCAGGACCTGGGCCGGGGGCTAACCCTTGTGTCCCGCCGGGAAGGCGTGAAAAACGAACTGGACCTGGCGCTGCTGTACGACAACCGCCTGCATATTATCGAGTGCAAAACCCGCCACTACAATGCGGAGGAGGAAGACGCGGCCGAAGCCCTCTACAAGCTCGCCACCCTGGTGCGTCAGCTGGGCGGCATCCGCGCCCGCGCCATGCTGGTGAGCCATTACCTGCTGAACAAAGCGGACCGCCGCCGCGCGGAGGTACTCGATATACAAGTGGTAGACGGGCGGAACGTCAGGGATTTCCGCAGCCGGCTGTGTCAGTGGCTGGGTGTTGACACCGTTTAAGGTGGAGAGGGCGGCTAGAGTGCGAAAATTTGTTTAAATTTCATACAACTTTTCTGGGAGAGACCGTCTTGCCAAGCCCCCTTTGTAACTTATTGAAAATAAAGGGAAAATTGATGGGGGTCGTTTGAAAGATGCCCTGATTTGAAAGGGATTAAGAC
>NZ_FOKT01000011.1:0-21582 GCF_900112305.1 Microbulbifer thermotolerans | reverse complement strand
GGTTTGAAAGATGCCCTGATTTGAAAGGGATTAAGCCCCCAAATTGGATACGGCTTCCACTCCAATCTGCCGACTTTCATCTAAGGGCAGCGCCTTGTCATTACGCCATTGCTAGAACAGTCAAGTAGCTAATGAGAAAAGGCTTTGATCGCGGCCCTTTCGTGAAACAACCTGCAAAACCGCACCGCCTCACTGGTAGCCCGTTGTCTCCCGAATCCCCCTCCAGGTATCATCGGAAACCGCATAGGAAGACCTTCTTCAAAGGAATAACCCACCATGACACGAGCTCCACTGTCAAAAAAGTATCACGAGATGGACCGAGTAGACCGCGCCATTGCTGAATTTGCCTCCCTAGAAAAACCTACCGTATCGGACTTAAATTGAGTACGTACAATCTCACAGGTCGAGGAGGAGCTTGAGCGGTACAGAGCCGATGGGAAGGAGATGACCCAAAAGGAACTGGTACAGGAAGCCCACAATTCTGCCCGTCTTGGAAAACACATGGGGCTAAACGGCGATCCCCGCCCCCACAATCTGTGTGATGCTCATGCCATAGTTTCTGGAGCGCATAGACGAGCGGCACCTATGCGAGCCGTGCTTGCCTGGTTTAAACGCCGCATTGATGATCCAATTAACGGGTGCTGGTTACCGCGGAATAAAGAAGCAGTATCGCAAATGCCCGACCACCTAAGACGTGCTGTCCCACATAGCCGAATTCATCGGAAGGCGTATTACGCATGGATCTCCCCGCTTATTAATCTCGCTAGAATATCCTCAGATGAAGAGCTAGTAAGGACTCTCGCATCGATTCGGCACAAACTTCAAACTGGCACACTCCCTCAACACATCATTCCAAAGCGGTGACGATATGACACTTCAAAGAATACATAATGATGATCGGTATTTTTTCTACGCAATACCAATTGATGAAGTCATGGAAAAGTTGGGGGAGAACTGCACATTCCATATGAACAGCGCTCCTATTGCCTATTCAGAAAGCTGGAAAGAACCGTTGTTTTTAGATTTTGGGCCAGCAATGGAGGGAGAGAAGTGCGAATTTGAGGAGATTCCAGATCTTTGTGTAAATATTGGGAGGTTATTCCTGAGTGAGCGAGCCTATAGCCAGCTTCACGAGGACTTGAAACAAGACGGGGAATTCCTTCCGGTAGTCTACGAGGGGGGAACTGGATATATCTTTAACCCGCTAACTATCGCGGAGGATCATGATGCACTGGATCAAAGTGTGACTACTGCGGACGAGTTTGGTGAGCTGCAGAACCTGGGCATCTTGGAAGACAAGCTCCCAGAATCCACCATGGTATTTAAGTGTAAAGCTGACTTCTACCATGGCGTATTCTGTACAGATGCCTTTAAGCGGGCCGTTGAAGACGCAGGGTTGACCGGCATTTATTTCCACCCCGACCTCTCAAATATATTTGGAGCCACCTCACCTGCTGCCCACTGATATGTTTCCATGCCTCCCAAGTTGGGAGGCATGGGGACCAGTAACAGAGGGTAATGGCAACACCGGCCTGGACATTGATTGAAACCGGCGAACTTGCAGAGGCATAGCAAGGAAACTGCCAAGGGTGAACCGCATGTTTCCTGGTTTAAAAGATGCCCTGATTTGAAAGGGATTAAGACCTGAATGTCGGCATCAGTGACTTCCCGCTGGCGTTTGAAAGATGCCCTGATTTGAAAGGGATTAAGACGGAATATGAAAATCTTCTTCTAAGCAGGCAGCCTGGTTTGATTAAATAGAGATAAAAATCAAACTACAGGATGAAGGCTGAGGGGGCTCTTAATCGCCGAATATACCCTCCGGTAGTGGGCCTTTTCCCAAAGTTTCTATCTGTTGCGGAGATTGCAGCCTATATACGCGAATATCGTCCGCACCTTGATCGATAATTTCCTCCAACCTGCTTAACAGGGTGTTGAGGTCTTGCTCGCTTAGATGCAAGTGAAAGACGGAGTACTGATAGGCGGTGCCTACCGCGCGGCAGGCGCGGAATACCCGGGCGAGGCGTTTGCGGTCGGCGATGTCGTAGCAAATCAGGTAGTGGTGGCGCCGCATGGGGATTTTGGCGGTATGGCTTGTTGTCCGAGAGCACACTCTTCCAGCAGGGAGCAGAGTGCTGTGAATGCTTTTTGCAGCCAGTCCTCCACCGGTTGTGCGCAGTGGGCCTGGTAAAAGCGGGCGAGTTGAGCGGTGCTGTGAGTGTTTTTCCCGGCGGGGAGTTTGTGGACCAGGCTTGTGGTTGCCAGGGCCAGTGCCGGGGGCATCAGGTCTTGCTTCAATTTTTGCAGATAGCGGCTGTTGCCAGGGAGTCCGTAGTTTGATGCGAGACACTGCATGTGTGTCGCAAGCAGGCTTTCCAGCCAAGTGCGGATATTCGGGAGCGTGTCGTGCAGTTGTTTTTTGCTCGCCAGTTTTTGTAATTGTTGTTGTGCCTTCTGTGCGCTATGCGCACTATTGTAGCCAAAACACCCGATCAGGCCATAGGCGCGACGCTGCTGGTTTTCCAGCCAGTCCTTGTAGACAGCATCCAATTCCGGCTCGGCCTCAAGTGCGTCCATCCAGTGCCCTAATGGGTGCGGCAAGCGCCCGGGATGGATGATCTGCCCCAGAATTTGGCCGCGCCGGTTGAGGATGGTTACGGGGACGCCCTGACCGCAGCAGGCCAGCAGTGTATGTAAGGCATTTTCCGGTACTCCGGTAATCAGGATACGGCTCAGGCGGCGGAAGGGGAACCACTGGCGACTGCGACCGCGGGCGCGCAGCAGCAGGGCGGGGCCGTCTCGCCGTAGTTCTTCGACCTCGTCCATATTAATGATCAGTGGTTTGCGCATCGTCTTTCAGCTCTTCTGGACAGCTTGTTTCCTGCTCCAGCCTCGCGGCCCACTGGCTGGCCAGCTTCCGGCAGCGCTTGCGCCATTTGATTACCTCATTTCGGTAGGCGGAATAGAAAACCGCGCGCCCCTCTTTGCCCAGTAAGCATTGATCAGCGCTGGGAAAGTGAAACTGGGTGGGAGTGAGGGCACCGTCCCGCAGCAGTGCCAGTACCCAGCGATCGATATCTGCGCGCAGCAGTTCCATCAAATCGCAGGCGAGGGATTCGCGGCTGTAGCTGAACTGGTGCAGAAACCCCAGCGCCGGGTCCAGGCCGCAGCTCACCAGCGCCTGTACCGCCTCCCCGTGGGCGAGGGTGTAACTGAGGGAGAGCAGGGCATTGACCGGATCAGGCGGCGGGCGGCGCAGGCGCTTACGGAAATTCCATACCGGCGCCACCAATTGTGTCAGGGCGCCGAAGTAAGCGGCGGATGCTGCGCCTTCCACGCCACGCAGTACGTCCAGAGTTTGCGCCTGCAGTACAGCCTGCCGGCGTTGACGCAGTTGTTCCAGTGCGCGGCTTAAGGGGCGGCGAAGGTTCGGCCGCTGGCGGCGATGCTGCAACAGGCTGCGGTACTGGCCGGTGATCTTGGCAGCTACCAGTTGCCGTGCGGCCTGCAGGCAGCTGTTTTCCCTGTTCCACCACTGATACTGGCGTAGCCGGCGGGCGCTGTTGCCGTGGCGATTGCCGGAACACACCAGCCAATTGCCGGAGCTGCGGGGATTGAGAACAACCAGAGTGACGCCCGCTGAATCCAGGGCCAGCAGCAGTCTGGAGGAGAGCTGAACACTGGCGGAAACCGTAATAAAGCGCAGTTGTACCAAAGGCAGACTCCGGGGCCGCTCTCCGGGTACGCGGATCAGTAAATGCTGGCCCTCCACATCCAGCTCTGTGCCCTTCCGGTCGATGTAAAGGTTCTCCATTGTCTTATCCCACGTAGTAAAACTGCGGATCTGCCGGCGGTATGCCTATACCCAGCACTTGTGCCGCCCCTTCGGGGACTGGGGCAACCAGAAAACTGTCTTCGTCTGTATCCATGACCTGCGCTATACGCTCAAAGAGTTCGGCTTTCTCCCCGTTGGTCAGGTAGCACTCGAAAACTGACTTCTGCCCGCCACAGGCGAAATCCTTGAGTAGTCGCAGTGCTTTGCGCAGTCTGCGCGGGTTGCGGATGTCGTAAGCGGCGATATACAGTTGGCGAGAACTCATGGAGCGTATTTTGCCAACGTGGCGCAGGCCGTAGGAAAGCGCAAGCTTGCGGTATACATAGTTCCCGCCAAGCCTAATTTGCCGAAGACTGCCGTTGGGCGGTTAGATGGTGAGAAACAAAAATTCGGTCGATTGGCGCTGAAGGGCGCTACGGTAAGGTGTGGAAGCCATTTACATCTAAAGTTTAGTTAAATTGCTCCGTGCACTTTTAGTCCATGATCGAGGAATTGGCGCTCGTAGAATTGCGTTTTGATGGTCACGTCATCGATTCCTTTTGAGCGGATCATTATTGCTGTGCCTTCTTGCTTCCATGGCGTTTGGATTGTTCCGGCCGGCCGCGACATTGCGCAACCGACGTCAGAATGCCTACACTATCGGCCGGTTAACTGCCGCCGCTGTAATGGCAATCGTTCCAGAGGATTTCCCGCCCATGCGCATCCCGCGTGTTTATTCCCCCGAACTCCTGTCCGGCCGCACTGAGGTGGTGCTGGACGAAGCCGCATCCCGCCACTTGGTTAAAGTGCTGCGCTTGCAGCCCGGCCGCCCTTTGGTTTTGTTCGACGGCAGCGGCGGCGAGTACAGTGCGGAGTTGTTGGAAACCGGCAAGCGGGCCAGAGTGCGCCTGGGGGACTTTTCCGCGGAGGATCGCCAATCGCCCTTGGCGCTGACATTAGCCATTGGTATTTCCCGCGGCGATCGCTTCGACTGGGTGGTGCAGAAGGCCACTGAGTTGGGCGTGGCGGAAATTCAGCCGTTGTTTACCGAGCGCTGCGAGGTGAAGCTTGCCGGTGAGCGCCTGCAGAAAAAACTGGGCCACTGGCGCCAGATTGCCGCTAGCGCCTGCGAGCAGTGCCAGCGCAACCGCTTGCCGCTGATTGCCGAGCCGCAAAAACTGACATCTTATCTGCAGCGGGCGGCTGCCGATCTGAAACTGGTGCTGCATCACCGCGCCGAGCTGGATCTGCGCCAGCTGGAGCAGCAGCGGGGAGCGCCGGATTCGGCGCTGCTGTTGGTGGGGCCCGAGGGCGGCCTGTCGGAGGTGGAGATTGAGGGGGCGCTTGCCCAGGGGTTTATGCCCATGCGTTTGGGACCGCGGGTGCTGCGCACAGAAACGGCCCCGGTGGCGGCGCTGTCAGTGTTGCAGTTTCAGTGGGGCGACCTGTAGGCAACCGTATTATTCTTGGAATTTAAAGCAATCCATACAGGGAGAGAGCGATGGTAAAACTGATTCTCTGGTTTCTCGGCCTGGCGATTATCGCCTTGTCTGTCACCATCATCCTGCAGCCACAGATGGCGCGCCGTATCAGTGAGCGCTTGAATGAAACCGGCTACGCGGTCTCCGCCTGGGCGCGCGTGATTATCGGCCTGATTCTGCTGCTGATCGCCGATACCCGCGCCTGGAATATCCTTTTCAATGCGCTCGGAGTGCTGATGGTGCTGGCCGGTGCCTATATGCTGCATATCGGCTTCGAGCGCAGCAAGGCGCTGGCCATGCGCATTGCCCAGGGCAATGAAAACTTTCTGCGCGTCAGCGGTGCCGTGGGGGTGCTGCTGGGCCTGTTGTTAATTTCCGCCAGCTGAATGGGTAGTGAGATGTCTGCCACTGAACTGGTGATCTTTGACTGCGACGGCGTGCTGGTGGACAGCGAGACCATTGTCTGCCGCGTGCTCGCCGAGGAGATGAACAAGCTGGGCTTGAAAACGACGCCCGAGGAGCTGGATGAGCAGTTCAGTGGCCGCCCGGCGCGGGATTGTCTGCTAGAGATAGAAACCCGTTACGGCGGCCCCCTGCCGGAACACTATTTCCACAATACCGAGCGCCGTATCCGCGAGGCCTTTCACAACGAGCTGCAGCCAGTCTGTGGTATCGAGGACGTGCTCGATCACCTGTTGCAAATCAATCTGCCGAGCTGTGTCGCTTCCTCCGGATCTCACGAGAAGATGCAGCTGACCCTGAACAAAACGGGTCTCTACGATTATTTCGACGGGCGTATTTTTAGCGCCGACGATGTTTCCCGCGGCAAGCCCTGGCCGGACCTGTTTCTGCACGCGGCGGAGGTGATGGGGGTGGAACCGCGGCGCTGTCTGGTGGTGGAGGATTCCATCGCTGGCGTGCGTGCGGCGGTGGCTGCGGGTATGCCGGTTGTTGGGTACAACAACCACCCGGTGCGCGCGCCGCAATTGGCGCAGGCCGGAGCGAAAGTGGTGGGAGATCTGGTGGCGGTGTTGGATTTCCTTTAGTGAGCCTCAGGCGTTGCCCCCACTTTTCCATCCTCTGCACTACAATGAATTTGACGCCATATGCTTTTCCAGCCCGACTGGGGAGTTGATGTGATGGCGATTCCGCACTGCCCGCTGCGCCGAGCGTTGTTGTTATTGGCGATGGGAGTGGTATTGGCCCTGGTCGCCTGCCACGACCCGCACAAAAAGTATGCCCTGACCCCTTTGGTTGAGGAGAGGGGTAGTGGGGGTGAAGTGGCCGCACCTTTTGCGGAGCAGTTGGTGCGTTATCTGCGAGGTGTCCCGCGCGCGCAAGGCAATGAATTTATTTTGCAGGTGCGCTATGCGCCCGGCGGCTTTGCGCCGCTCATGGATAGTATCGGGGATATTGAGGCACTGTTGGTGATCATGCGGGATTTTCCCGCGCTGCGCATCGTTATTGAGGGGCATACCGACAGCGAGGGCGATCCGGAAAAAAACCTGAAACTGTCCCAGTGGCGCGCGGACTGGGTGCGGCACTTCCTGCTGGAGCGCGGTATCGCGGAGGAGCGGGTACAGGCCGAGGGCTTTGGTGACAGCCGCCCCATCGCCGATAACAGCACCCCTGAGGGACAGGCGAAGAATCGCCGCCTGGTGGTCCGCCTATTGAATTTTGCGACCCAGTCCACCGCATTGCCGGATGGGGAAAACAGACGGGGCAGTTTTGATTAATGCACTTTCTGGCAGCCCGCACGTGAATGAATAAGCTTCCATGGAGCCGCTCTATCTGTGTGCCGGTAGATAAGAGCCGTTATTCGCACATTTTGTAAAAATATTTTCCTTCCTGTCGAATTCTCCTCTCCCCGCTCGACTAATGTCTAAATTCTGAATCCGAGGTTACGGTGAAATATCTGTGCTCGGTTTATCCACGGGTATCCGCCACGAGCCTGCCGCCCGCCGCTGGCGTGCCCTTGCTGTTCGGCGCGCGGGATCTCAACCGGGCGCTACAGCGGCTCGGCCACCTGTTGGGGGAGGGCGATAGCGCCGTTTTATGGCGCCTTGCCCAGGCCGGTGCCGGGTTTACCAATTGTCGTGAGGAGAGTGCAATGAAATATCTGTGTTTGGTATACAGCGATGAAGAAAAGCTGTATTCACTGCCGGAGAGCCCAGAGGACGCCGAATGCCGTGCCTATGCGGAGTCGGTGGCTGAAAGCGGGCGCATGCTTGCCGCGGAGGCTCTGGAGCCGGTAAGCAGCGCCACCACGGTGCGTATGCGCGCCGGCAAGGTGATGATCACCGATGGCCCCTTTGCTGAAACCAAGGAACAGCTGGCGGGCTTTTATCTGCTGGATGCGCAAAACCTCGACGAGGCGCTGGATATCGCCGCCGGTATTCCCGCGGCCCGCGTGGGATGTGTAGAAGTGCGGCCAGTGCGGGAGTTGTGATTGGGGCTTTTGCATGCGGATTACAAATGAGGGACACAAAGCGCACTTGCGGATAGAAAGCCTATTGCACCAATGGGCGGAGGCCGTACGGCATAACGAAACGGCAGCCATTTGGCGCAACCACCACCCATCGGCGAGAATCTTTGACGCTCTGCCACCATTTCAGTATCCAGATTTACAGTCCTACCGGGATAACTGGGACAGCTGGCAGCCGCCTTTTATTGAACCGCCCCTGTTCGAGTTTATAGACCTGCAGATTCACGCTGGCGACACAGTGGCCTTTGCCCATTGTGTGTTGCATTGTAAGGGCATATTAAAGGGTGGCGGGAACTGGATGATCGCGTGCGCGCAACATTTGGCTTTATACATTGCGAAGGACGCTGGCTTATCAACCACCAGCATATTTCCCTGCCAGTACGAGTAGAGGCTGTGGATGAAGGCACCTCTGATTCAAGGACTGGAGCGCTATAGCGCGCTTCGGTGTGTCTTCCGTATAGCTTCGTGAGCCAGCGGCGAATGAATCAGAGGTGCCCGACAGACATTGTGATTCCCTCTCGTTCAATGCTTGAATAGCCTCACCTTTTTTGACTGAGGCAAGGGAATGGCTGTGCTGTGTCGAGAGAGAATAAAAATCCGGTTGGGGGAAATTTACCGCGTGGAATCCCGCCGGGTATTGGCTACGTTGATACGCCTGTTGGGCGATTTTGACCTGGCGGAAGAGGCCTTGCACGAAGCCTTTGCAGCGGCCCTGAAGCAGTGGCCGCAAGAGGGGATACCTGATAACCCGCGGGCCTGGTTGGTGTCCACCGGCCGCTTTAAGGGGATAGACCGGCTGCGCAGCCAGACCCGCCAACACGCCCTCACTGAAGCTGTGACACAGCAGTTGGCAGTCGAAGATGTCGATCCGGTCGACTGGGCCGAAGACCGGGTGGAAGACGATCACCTGCGTCTGATATTCACCTGCTGTCACCCGGCCCTTTCCGCGGATGCGCAAGTGGCGCTCACTCTGCGCGAGGTTTGCGGCCTCACCACGGAGGAAATTGCCAGCGCCTTTTTGTGCTCTCCCACCACTTTGGCGCAGCGCATTGTGCGCGCCAAAAATAAAATTCGCAGCGCCGCAATTCCTTACCGAATTCCCGGCCGGCGCGACTTTCCCGAGCGCCTCGAAGGCGTGTTGCGGGTGATCTACCTGGTTTTTAACGAGGGCTACTCCGCAACAGTTGGCGACACCCTCACCCGACCGGATTTGAGTGGCGAAGCCATACGCTTGGGCCGATTGCTCAATCGCCTGATGCCCGAACCGGAAGTGCAGGGCCTGCTGGCCCTGATGCTGCTCAACGAATCCCGCCGCAGCGCGCGCACGGATGCGTGCGGAGAATTGGTTTTGCTGGAAGATCAGGACCGCAGCTTATGGGACAAAAAACTGATCAGTGAAGGCACAGCCTTAGTGCAAACCGCGCTCCACTCACGGCGCTTTGGCCCCTATACAGTGCAGGCAGCGATCGCTGCGGTGCACGCTGAAGCCACAAGCTTTATCGAAACCGATTGGCGAGAAATTGTCGGCCTCTACGACGCACTTTACCAACTGACCCCGAGCCCGGTAGTGGCCCTCAACCGCGCAGTGGCCATCGCCATGCGCGACGGCCCCGAAACAGGCCTGCAATTGGTAGAGCAAATACTCGCAAGCGGCCAATTGGGCGACTACCACTTGGCGCATGCGGCCAGGGCAGATCTGTGCCGGCGTTTGGGAAAGGTGGAGGAAGCCAGAGTTTCGTACCGGAGAGCGCTGGAGTTGGCGCGGCAGGAGGCTGAGGCACGGTTTTTGCTTGGGAGGTTGTTGTCCCTTGGGTAGGCTGCTTAGCCACAGAATGTTGCCTGGGCAGATTGGAAAACTGCCTGAAAAAATAGGTTGGAAAACAAACGATATGAGCAAATAAAAAACAACAGTTATCTATAAATTTGGAATTAGATGTAGTTTTTTTGTTATGTTTGAAGAATATTTATGATGGATTTCTCATAGATTTGTAACATTTGTAATCAATCTGGCGCGAGAAACAACCGAGGAAAGATATATTTATCTTTCTCTGGTGGATTTTGTTTTATGCTCGAGTAGTCGTTTAAATCTCGCTATTATCGAGAAGCCCATGGGTGTGTCAAAGTGCAAAAAATGGCAGTCCCAGTGGAGAAATCAAAAAAATGGCTAATGCTTACGATCTTTGGAGGGTTAGATGGAGATTAAGTTCAAAAGGAATTTTTTAAGCTTGGCAATTATGTTTGCTACAGCTAGTGCGCCAACTGTTTACGCGCAAGTTGATGAGAAGAGTACCGACTCTGTAGACACAAATTCTCAGGTCGTAGAGGAAGTAGTCGTCACTGGTTCACGGATTAAGCGGGCCAACCTGGAAACAGCCAGCCCCATTACTTCCGTGAGTGCAGAAGATATAGAGTTAAGCGGTAATATTAGTTTAGGTGACTATCTAAATGAATTGCCCGCACTACGATCAACTTTTTCAAACAACAACTCAGGTCGTTTTATTGGTACCGTGGGGCTGAATTTGTTGGATTTGCGCGGCATGGGGTATGAACGCACCCTCGTGCTGCAAGATGGACGGCGCCATATTGGTTCATCTATCGGTACTTCAGCGGTGGATGTGAATACGATTCCTGAAGATCTTTTGCTACGCGTGGATACAGTTACTGGTGGCCAATCTGCTATTTATGGTGCTGATGCGGTTACTGGTGTGGTCAACTTTATCACTCGTGATGATTTTGAGGGGCTCAAGGTTAATCTGCATCATATGCAACCGGAACTGAACGGTGGCGAGGCAACTGAGTTCAGTGTGACATGGGGTAGTAACTTTGCCGAGGGCCGCGGTAACGTTGCGGTAAGTTTCCAGCACTCTCAAACTGCAGAAGTATATGGGAAAGATAGACCGTGGATTGCTGCTAGTCCTGGTTATCAGGTGAATCCTGCGGATACAGGTGATGACGGAATTCCTGATGAGATATTGGTCTTTAATACTACTAACAACCTACTGAGTGAAAATGGGGTTATTTGGGGAACACACCCCCTGACCACGATTTATGGTTATCCTTCATCTTATTTTCCTCTTTTAGGCAGCTTAGCCTCTGGCCCATATACTTTTACCAATGATGGTCAACTAGTGGCCTTTAATCCTGGCGAACATCCTCCGGGAGAAACTACATCTGTTGGTGGCGATGGCCTTAATTTTATTAGTTCTACACAGTTATATCCGGAATTGGATTCTCAGAACTATTTCGCCAAGGCCCACTATGACTTGAACGAAAGTACTCGTCTTTTTGTTGAAGCCAAATACAGTGTTAATAACGCAGAAAGTTATGGCCAGCCGTCATTCGATTACTTTGGTGACTTGGTAATTTCCGCTGATAACGCTTTTGTACCTGCAGAATTGAAGCAGGAATTGGATGATGCGGGTATGACAGAATTCTGGTATCACCGTTTCCACTCCGACCTGGGAATGCGTGGAGATGACGCCAAACGCGAAGTACAGCGCTATGTATTGGGCATCGAGGGTGATCTGATTGGTTCCTGGAGTTATGAAGCATACGCGGTATATGGTCAGTACGACGCAGAGGTCGATTATACAAACAACCGCCATAATGCTCGCTTTTTCGAGGCGGTAGACGCGGTAGTTGATCCTGGAACAGGTGAAATCGTCTGTCGTAGCGAAACGGCCCGTGCCAACGGTTGTCTGCCGATCAATCTATTCGGCTATGGCCTCAATAGTCAGGAAGCCATCGATTACTTTATGCTGCAGGACACTGGTTCTACGGAGAACATGACTCAGACCGTGTTCTCAGCCAGTGTCACGGGCGATCTCTTCGAGCTGCCTGCAGGAGCCCTCTCCACGGCCGTCGGTGTCGAATATCGGGAAGAAACTTCTGAGGTGGATTACGACCAGGTTATCAAAGATGGCGAGACTTTTATGAATGCTCTCGCACCGTCCTCGGGAGAGTATGACGTATCCGAGGTGTTTTTCGAAGTTTCGGCGCCTTTAGTGGAGGGACTGCCTGGAGTGGATAGCCTGACTCTTGGGGCCTCTGCGCGTTTCTCAGATTACAGCACTATCGGTGCAACGACTACTTGGGGCACCTCGATTGACTGGGCGATTACTGAGGACGTTCGCATCCGAGCTACCAGTTCTGAAGCGGTACGGGCTCCTAATATTGATGAGCTTTTCTCCCCGCTGGGACAAAACTACTTTAGCTGGGAGGATCCATGTAGTTATGACAAAATCGACGAAGCGCCCGATCCTGCCCAGCGTGCGGCCCGTTGTGCGGAGCTAGGAGTTCCTGCGGATTTTAACTCGGTTAAGGACGCTTCTAGCTTGAGTGGTTTAAGCGGCGGTAATACTGAGCTAAAAGAAGAAACAGCAGAGACAATTACCTATGGCTTGGCCATTACGCCGCGTTTCGCACCTGGGCTCGTGATCACCGTGGATTACTGGGACATGGAAATCACTGATGCGATTGACGGTATTCCCGCGCAGGAAATTTTGGAGCGTTGCGTCGATAGCGCTAGTATCAACAATATCTATTGTCCGCTAGTGCCGCGTGACCCTTCCACTGGTGAGGTTATCTCTTTGACATCACCTTTGCTCAATATTGCTAGCCTAACTGCTCGTGGTATCGATTATCAGGTGGATTATTCATTCGAACTGTCTGAGCTTGTTTCTTCAGAGTCCGACTGGGGCTCTCTCAAGTTCAGCTTGCTTGGTACTGAGCTATTGGAACGTAACGATTATCCATTCCAAGACAATCCGGATGACCCGGATGAGGTTCGCGGTGAGTTGGGAGATCCGATCCGCAGCTATACAACGAATGTCACCTATTATCGTGGCGATCTGCAGGTCAATTGGCGTAGTCGTTATATTGATGACATGCTGTTGATCGAAACAGATCAACGCAGAGATCTTCAGGATCCATACAAAACGCCGAGCATTCGGTATCATGATTTGCAAGGTCGCTATAAGTTTGCGGATTTTGAGGTCTACGGAGGTGTCAACAATATTGAAGATGTCGAGCCCCCTGTGGGACTCTCCGGCACCGGTGGTGGGTCAGGCATCTACAATACTTTGGGACGTAATTTCTATTTAGGAATAAATTACACCTTGTAATACCTCCTAAGTGAAAAAAGAAGCCCGGTGATTGCCGGGCTTCTTTCTATTAGAGTTGTTGACTAATCGCAAGAGACGTGAGAATCGCCGCGCTCGGCTCCACCTGATTCATCGTATAAAAATGCAACCCCGGTGCCCCACCTTCCAATAGGGTTTCGCACAGATCTGTCACCACTTCCAGCCCCAATTTTTTGACATCTTCCGGGTCGCGGTAGCTCTCCATCCGCTGGCGCAGCCAGCGCGGGATTTCGGCGCCGCAGTTGCGGGAGAAGCGGGCCAGGTTGGTGTAGTTGGTGATGGGCATAATGCCGGGGTAGATCGGTTTGTCGATGCCGGCTTTTTGGCACTGGTCGATAAAGTAGAAGTAGGCATCGGGGTTGTAGAAGTATTGGGTCAGGGCGCTGTCGGCACCGGCGTCGAACTTACCTTTCAGGTAGCCGATGTCGGCGTCGTAGCTTTCGGCCTCCGGGTGAATTTCCGGGTAGGCCGCTACTTCCAGATGGAAGTGGTCACCGGTGTGGCGGCGGATAAAGGCGACCAGTTCGTTGGCATAGACCAGCTGCGCCACTGCCCCCATGCCGGAAGGCATGTCACCGCGCAGGGCGACGATGCGGTTTACGCCTGCATTTTTGTACTGGTTCAGCAGGCCGAGAATAGTCTCTTCGTTATCGCCGCCAAAGGATAGGTGGGGGGCAATGGAAATGCCGTCGCGGCGCAGGTTGGTGACGATGTCTGCGGTGGTTTCCCGGGTAGTGCCGCCGGCACCGTAGGTGACGGAGAAGAATTCCGGGTTGAAGGCCTGCAGAGCCGCGCGGGTTTTGTAGAGTTTTTCCCGGCCATCGGGGGTTTTTGGGGGGAAAAACTCAAAACTGATACGGATGGAGTCGGTCATAGTGCAATTTTCTTTCTCCCCGGGTTTTATGGATTCCGGCCTGCGCCGGAATCCAGTACCGGGATAATTAATATTTATAGCTTTCTGGCTTATAGGGGCCGTCCACGGAAACGCCGATATAGTTGGCCTGGTCTTCGGTCATACGTGTAATTACGCCGCCGAAGCCCTGCACCATATAGCGTGCCACTTCCTCATCCAGCTGTTTCGGCAACACTTTGACGTAGAGCGCGGATACTTTTTGATCCGCTGGAAGGTCGGCGAATTTTTCTTTGAACAGGTGGATCTGCGCCAGCACTTGGTTGGCGAAGGAACCGTCCATGATGCGGCTTGGGTGGCCGGTGGCGTTACCCAGGTTGACCAGGCGGCCCTCGGAAAGCAGCAGCAGGTGATCGTTGGTTTCGCGGTTGCGGATAACCTTGTGCACCTGTGGTTTCACTTCCTGCCATTCCCAGTGTTCGCGCATGTAGGCCGTGTCAATTTCATTGTCAAAATGGCCGATATTGCACACCACGGCCCCGCTTTTGAGCGCTTTCAACATTTGTGCATCGCACACGTTGGTGTTGCCGGTGGTGGTGACAATCAGGTCGGTATTGCCGAGAAGTTCTTTGTTGATGCCTTCGTCGGTGCCGGTGTTGATCCCATCGATATAGGGAGACACCAGTTCGAAGCCGTCCATGCAGGCCTGCATGGCACAGATAGGGTCAACCTCGGATACGCGGACGATCATGCCTTCCTGGCGCAGAGAGGCGGCAGAGCCTTTACCCACGTCGCCGTAGCCGATGACCAGCGCTTTTTTACCGGCCAGCAAATGGTCGGTGGCGCGTTTGATAGCGTCGTTGAGACTGTGGCGACAGCCGTATTTGTTGTCGTTTTTGCTTTTGGTTACTGAATCATTGACGTTGATTGCCGGTACTTTCAGGGTGCCCGAGCGGAGCATTTCCTGCAGACGGTGTACACCTGTGGTGGTTTCTTCACTGATGCCGTGGCACTGGTCGAGAATTTCGGGGTATTTGCGGTGCAGCAGTTCGGTCAGATCGCCGCCGTCGTCGAGGATCAGGTTCGGCTGCCAGCCGGGCACGTCGGCGCCGACGGTGCGCTCCAGGCACCACTCGTATTCTTCTTCTGTTTCACCTTTCCAGGCAAAAACCGGAATGCCGCGAGCGGCGATGGCGGCGGCGGCGTGGTCCTGCGTGGAGAAAATATTGCAGGATGACCAGCGTACTTCGGCACCCAGTGCCACCAGGGTTTCGATTAGAACCGCTGTCTGGATGGTCATATGGATACAGCCCATGATACGCGCACCGGCCAGTGGTTGTTCGGCCCGGTATTTTTCCCGCAGTGCCATCAGTGCCGGCATTTCGCCCTCGGCGATTTCTATTTCGCGGCGGCCCCAGTCGGCCAGGTTGATGTCGGCAACTTTAAAATCTTTGAATTCGGTACTCATTTGGTTCATTTCTCAACCTAATTAATTTGTAATGCTTTCGGGAGCGGTTGTGGCCGCTATTACAGGCCTGCCTGGTCGCGCAGTGCTGCAGCTTTATCTGTTTTTTCCCAAGGGAAAGCAGTAAAGGTCTCGCTGCGTTCCTCACCGTTGCTGTCCACCCAGCTGTAGGTGTGCTCAAAGGGATCGCGGCCGAAGTGGCCGTAAGCCGCTGTAAGCTGGTACATGGGGTGCAGCAGGTCTAACGCTTTGGCGATGGCGTAGGGGCGCAGGTCGAAATTCTCGCGCACCAGTTGAATCAGTTTGTCGTCGCTCACCGCACCGGTGCCAAAAGTATTGATGGAGACCGAAGTGGGTTCAGCCACGCCGATGGCGTAGGACACCTGGATTTCGCAGCGCTTGGCCAGACCGGCGGCGACGATGTTCTTGGCCACATAGCGGCCGGCGTAAGCAGCGGACCTGTCCACTTTGGACGGGTCCTTGCCGGAGAAGGCGCCGCCACCGTGACGGGCCGCACCGCCGTATGTGTCGACGATGATTTTGCGCCCGGTGAGGCCGCAGTCGCCAACGGGGCCGCCGATCTCAAATTTACCTGTGGGGTTGATGTGGTACTTGGTGTCCGCGTGCAGGAGTGAGGACGGCAAGACATGGTGCACTATCAGCTCCAGCACGGCTTCGCGCAGGTCTTCCTGGCTGACGTCTGGATTGTGCTGGGTGGACAGTACCACTGCGTCGATGGCGCAGGGTCTGCCCTGGTCGTCGTAGCGGAAGGTTACCTGGCTCTTGGCGTCTGGGCGCAACCAGGGCAGCAGGCCGGATTTGCGCGCTTCCGCTTGGCGTTCGACCAGGCGGTGAGCGTAGTAGATGGGCGCGGGCATAAAGGTTGGGGTTTCGTCAGTGGCAAAGCCGAACATGAGTCCCTGGTCGCCAGCTCCCTGATCTTCCGGTTTGGCGCGGTCTACCCCCTGGGCAATGTCCGCGGATTGTTTGCCGATTACATTAATCACGCCGCAGGTCTCGCCATCGTAGCCCACGTCGGAGGAGGTGTAGCCGATATCGGTGATCACCTTGCGCACCAGATCTTCCAGGTCTACCCAGGCGCTGGTGGAGATTTCGCCGGCAATCACGGCGATGCCGGTTTTCACCAGGGTTTCACAGGCTACACGCGCCTGTTTGTCCCGCGCCAACAGGGCATCGAGCACGGCGTCGGAAATCTGGTCGGCGATTTTGTCCGGGTGCCCCTCGGAAACCGATTCCGAGGTAAACAGTTTGTATTCACTCATGTGATCTCTCCGTTGATTGGTGGGGCAGACACCCACCGCGCCCCTCAGGGTTTGATAAATTCGCGAATCTGAATCTGAAAACCGTTGCGCAGTGCACTGTAGACACTGCGCCCCTTCTGCAGCCCCGCGCTCTCGGCCCAGGCCTGCAACTGTTCCGGTGCGAAGCCCAGCCATAGGTCGCCACAGGCTTCGCGGGCCCAATCCTGGCGGTGCTCCTGCAGCTCTGCGATCAGCAGCTGCCCACCGGGCTTCAGCGCCACCTGCAGGTCCTGGAAAATCTGCGCCGGTTCCGGGGTGTGGTGCAGCACCATATTGGCCACTATGGTATCGGCGCTGTGTGGTCTTGCGGCTGCCTCGCGGGTGTCGCCGCAGATAAATTCAATATTCCCAAGCCCCCGCTTGGCGGCGAACTGCTGCGCTCGCTCCATCATGGTGGGCGACAGGTCCAGTGCGGTAACCCGCTCGAAGCGGCCCGCCAACTCGTCCAGAAACTCCCCCTCACCGGGGCCCACTTCCAGCGCGGTACCGCCGGGCTTTAACAGTTGCGCCACCTGGGGGCCGTAGACCTCGTAACCGGCGATAAGCTCCTGTTGCTCGCGGAAGCGATTGCCGTAGTCAGCGAAAAAGCGCCGTGATGCTTCGGCGCGCTCCCGCGCCACGCGCTCCACGCCGTCTGCCAGCTCGGCGCGCAACGACAGTTTGTCCAAATCGGCAAACAGCGGTTGCAAACCGTCGCCACTGCGGCGGTAAAAAAGGTTGTTCCCCTCGCGCCGCTTGGTGACCAGATCCGCCTGGGCCAGCACCTTCAGGTGGTGGGAAAGTGCCGGCTGGCGCAGGTCGAAGATGCGGCACAGCTCCAGCACGCTGTAGGAGTCCTGACTCAGCAGTCGCAGTATCTCCAGGCGCAGCGGATCGCCGGCGGCCTTCAGGCGCGCGGCCAGCTGCGCTATGTCGCCACCGGTGGCTTCAGAGCGGTGTGGGGTTTGCGTGGGTTCAAGCATGGCGGGGAGTCTAGCAGGGGTTTCCTATATATCAAAGTTTTTTGATATAGATTCATTGAAAGATTTTGATGGAATTTGATCTTCTTACGCAGGCAGCGGAGTGGCGCCTTTATTGTTACGGATTTCAGGGGCCGCCCTTTGCGCCCGGCGGCTGATTACGGGAAAATACGCACCCTTTTAAAGCGGCCGCGCCTGGGCGCGCCACATTTTCGCTGCCGAGGTGTATCTCCGATACGCTCGGCTCCAATTCGCTTTCAGAGAGTTGATCCTATGCCTTCCCGCAACCCGTCCCGCACCGAGCTGGCAAACGCTGTTCGCGCCCTGTCCATGGATGCAGTCCAAAAAGCCAAAAGTGGCCATCCCGGCGCGCCCATGGGCATGGCGGATATCGCCGAAGTCCTGTGGAACGACTACCTGAAACACAATCCGGCCAACCCGAATTGGGCCGACCGGGACCGTTTCGTGCTCTCCAATGGTCATGGCTCCATGCTGCTCTATTCCCTGCTGCATCTGTCTGGCTACGACCTGCCGATGGAGGAGCTGAAAAACTTCCGCCAGCTGCACTCCAAAACCCCGGGCCATCCCGAGTACGGCTATGCGCCGGGCGTGGAGACCACTACCGGCCCCTTGGGGCAGGGGATCACCAACGCTGTGGGCATGGCGTTGGCGGAAAAGGTTTTGGCCGCCCAGTTCAACCGCCCGGGCTATGAACTGATCGACCACCACACCTATGTCTTTATGGGTGATGGCTGCCTGATGGAGGGCATCTCTCACGAGGCTTGCTCCCTGGCCGGTACCCTTGGGCTGGGCAAGCTGATTGCCTTCTACGACGATAACGGCATCTCCATCGATGGCGAGGTGCAGGGCTGGTTCACCGATGACACGCCCAAGCGTTTCGAGTCCTACGGCTGGCACGTGATCCCGGGTGTGGACGGCCACGATCCGGCGGCGATCAAGGCGGCGATTGAAGAGGCCCGCGCCGAGACCGAAAAGCCCACTATTATCTGCTGCAAGACGGTGATCGGTTTTGGCTCTCCGAACAAGCAGGGCCGCGAAGAGTGCCACGGTGCGCCTCTGGGCGAAGATGAAATCGCCCTGGTGCGCGAGACCATCAACTGGCCCCACGCTCCTTTCGAGATTCCCCAGGAGATCTATGAAGGCTGGAGTGCCCGCGCCAAGGGCGAAGCCCAGGAAGAAGAGTGGAAAGATATCTTCGCCGATTACCGGGAAGAGTTCCCGGAACTTGCAGCGGAGTTCGAGCGCCGTATGAGCGGCGAGCTGCCGGCGGACTTCCTCGTCAAAGCGGATGAGTATATTAAAGAATGTCAGGACAAGGCTGAGAAGATCGCCTCCCGCAAGGCCAGCCAGAACACCCTGAATGCGTTTGGTCCTCTGTTGCCGGAATTCCTCGGCGGCTCCGCTGACCTGGCCGGCTCCAACCTCACCATCTGGTCGGGCTCCAAAGGCGTGACTGCTGGCGACGCCTCCGGCAACTACATCTATTACGGTGTGCGCGAATTCGGCATGAGCGCCATTATGAACGGCATCGCCCTGCACGGCGGTTTCGTTCCCTACGGTGCTACCTTCCTGATGTTCATGGAATACGCTCGCAATGCCGTGCGCATGGCCGCACTGATGAAACAGCGGGTGATCTTTGTTTACACCCACGATTCCATCGGTCTCGGTGAAGATGGCCCCACCCACCAGCCCGTAGAGCAGCTCACCGCTCTGCGTTCGACCCCCAATCTGCACACCTGGCGCCCGGCGGACACCACTGAATCTGCGGTCAGCTGGAAAATGGCCGTGGCGCGTAAACACGGCCCCAGCGCACTGATATTTAGCCGCCAGGGGCTGGCGCCGCAAAGCCGCGACGAAGGACAGGTGAAAGCGATTGAAAAAGGCGGTTATATTCTGGCTGACTGCGAGGGCACTCCGGACGCCATTATTATTGCCACCGGCTCCGAAGTGGAACTGGCCATGGCGGCCCGAGAACTGCTGTCCGACAAGAAAATCCGCGTGGTATCTATGCCCTGTGTCGAAGCCTTTATGGAGCAGGATGAATCCTACCGTGAATCCGTACTGCCTTCCTCCGTTCGCGCCCGCGTCGCCGTAGAGGCCGGGCACAAGGATTACTGGTACAAATTTGTCGGCTTCGACGGCGCTATAGTCGGCATGGAAAGCTTTGGTGAATCCGCCCCCGGCGGCGAGCTGATGAAACACTTCGGCTTCACCGCAGAAAATGTGGCCGAAACCGTGAAAAAACTACTCGGATAAATACCGAGTGTTTTTCTCCCCCGGGCCCCTGTCTCCGTCAGCGAGAAGACCCGGGGGAGAGAAATAAAAACCGAGGAACCCACCATCCAACAGCCAGCTACAACCAGACTTGCCATCAACGGCTACGGACGCATAGGCCGTTCCGTACTGCGCGCACTTTATGAATCCGGTGCGCGGGATAAATTACAAATCGTCGCCATCAACGAACTGGCCGACTGCGCCACTATTGCCCACCTCACCAAATACGATTCCGTCCACGGTCGTTTTTCCGGCCACATAGCTGTGCAAAATGACACCTTGACCGTCAACGGCGACCCCATTGCAGTGACGCATTACAAGCGCTTGGAAGAGTTGGACTGGTCAAAACACAACATCGATATCGTATTGGAGTGCACCGGCAGTTTTTCCGAGCGCGAGCGCGCGGAATTGCACTTAAAAGCCGGTGCTCGAAAAGTGCTTTTTTCCCAGCCCGCCAGCCGGGATGTGGACGCCACTATTGTCTACGGTGTCAATCACCACAGCCTCACCGGCAAAGAAAAAATTATTTCCGCCGCCTCCTGCACCACCAATTGCAGCGTGCCGGTGATCGATGCATTGCACAAGGCATTCGGTATAGAGGCCGGTGTCATCACCACCATCCACTCGGCGATGAACGACCAGCCGGTAATTGATGCCTACCACCACACCGATCTGAGAAAAACCCGTTCAGCGGTGAACTCCATAATCCCAGTGGACACGGGCCTGGCCCGCGGTATCGAACGTATCCTGCCCCAACTCGCAGGAAAATTCGAAGCCCAGGCAATGCGCGTGCCCACCGTCAACGTCTCTGCCATCGACCTCTCTGTGCAATTGAACCGCACAGTGACACAGGGCGAAGTCAACACACTGCTAAAATCCGCAGCCGAAACCGAATACAACGGCATCCTCGGCTACACCGAAGAACCCCTCGCATCCTGCGACTTCAACCACGACCCCCGCTCCGGCATCGTCGATGCCAGCCAGACCCGTGTGGCTGGCGGGAAGCTGGTGAAAATATTGATCTGGTTTGATAACGAGTGGGGGTTTGCGAATCGGATGTTGGATGTAATTAGAAAGATGAGAAACCTTTAACTCCCTTGTATGGTTTTTCTGACACTTTTAAAGCTATCCATAAGGTTAGGTGCTGCTCCTGTAGCTGATTTGAATGTTTTACAAGAGCAGCAGCGTGGGTGAAACGCAATAAAACCTAGGTTTTTCGCTGAGCGCAGAATTCCGCAAACGAAATATTAAATAACCTATTTTATAGGATCGGGCGCTCTATTGGCGCATTTTCCAATTTTTCCAGCTTAAGGTTGGCAATAGTTCCAAAATTAAATATATGGCCACTACTACTATTCCCTAGAAGCTGTTTCATAACTTGAAATAAGGTATGCTCGAATTTTTCAAGCAATTAGGAGAAAGTGTGAGCCGGTTTGATTCAGAGTTGACGGACGAACAATGGAAACTGATCGAGCCATGCTTGCCTCCGCTAAAGCGCGGAGGTGGAGGCCCAAGGCCAATAGAAAATCGAGCCTGTTTTGAAGGAATTCTTTGGGTTCTACGCTCTGGAGCTCGCTGGAAAGATCTTCCATCCAGGTATCCCTCACCCAGTACATGCTGGAGGAGGTTGCAATATTGGGAAGAGCAAGGAGCTTGGCTAAAAGCCTGGAGAAAATTTCTACGGCAGTTAGACCAGCAGTCACTGCTGAGCTGGGAGGAAGTGTTTTCTGACGGAAGCTTTGCTTCAGCAAAAAAAGGGGCCCAGAGGTC
>NZ_FOKT01000004.1:213208-434520 GCF_900112305.1 Microbulbifer thermotolerans | reverse complement strand
ACTCACCCGTCCGCCGCTCTACTTATTCCCGAAGGAACTTTCGCGCTCGACTTGCATGTGTTAGGCCTGCCGCCAGCGTTCAATCTGAGCCATGATCAAACTCTTCAGTTTAAAGAGTCGCCCTTCGTGAGATAATCTCTCACTCCAGACTTAAGTCTTGCTCGGAATTACGCGCAATTCATTGACATGAGTTGCTTGCTTCCGATAAATCTGTCTCTGGCCGAAACCAGATGATCGATCCATCGCCCCACAAGCACCCACACATATTGCTTGATCGACTTTTTAAACAACTCGGTTAGGCGCTTGGCCTTAACCGTGGGACGCGTATTCTACACATCCGATCTGCTTAAGCAAGTGCTTTTTTGCAGACTTTTTTGAGGTTTCAATTCGCGGCCAACGCCGCTCTTAAAACCTCCCAAAGCCCCTTCCGGCTCCGTTCGAAGTGGCGCGCATTATAGCGACCTCTCCGACCTTGGCAACCCCTTTTTTGAAAAATTTTCTTAAGAAAATCAATCACTTGGAGCTGCCCTGCCGCCGATTCCTCAGCAGCGAGGGCGCGAACTATACGGATTCAGAGAGGGCTCCGCAAGCCCTTTTTTACATTTTGATGAAAAAAATTTTTTCGCCCGGAAAAAGGGCCGCCAGTCAGTCCGCCAGCTCGAACAGGTGATACTTCTTTTTGCCCAGGCGAACAATAAAGAAGCGACCGGCCAATGCCTTGTCCGCGGAGAATACGGACTGGGGATCGCCATTGCGGTCCATACCCACCGCCTCGCCGTTCACCAGAACCGCATTGCGCCCCAGGGCATCCTTCACCTGCTTGCCGGATGGCGCCATACCCGCCTCCACCAACAGGTGGATCAGACTGTTGTCGGCGAATTGCTGTGGCAGTCTAGAGCTGGGCAGGCCGTCTAGACGCAACTGCTCCAAATCACCTGCAGACAACTCCGAGATGTCACCGGAGAAAAGCGCACGAGATATGCGCTCGGCAGCAGCCAATCCGTCCTCGCCGTGCACCAGGCGTGTCACTTCCCGCGCCAGAATACCTTGCGCCTCCGGCTTACCGCTGTGCTCCCGGTCTGCGGCTTCGATTTCATCGATTTCATCCACATCGATGAATGTGAAGTAGCGCAGAAACTTATAGACGTCGGCATCAGCGGTATTCAGCCAGAACTGGTAGAAGGCATAGGGCGAAGTGCGCTTCGCATCCAGCCAGATAGTTCCACTTTCCGTTTTACCGAACTTGGTACCGTCCGCCTTGGTAACCAAAGGAAGCGTGAGGCCGAAGACCCGGCCTCGGTGTTGGCGCCGGGTCAAATCCACGCCTCCGGTGATATTGCCCCACTGATCGGAACCACCGATTTGCAGGGTGCAACCGTAACGCTTGTAGAGTTCAGAAAAGTCCATCGACTGCAGCAGCATGTACGAGAACTCAGTGAAAGAGATTCCTTCCCCCTCCCGTTGGATACGCTGCTTGACCGACTCTTTGTTTACCATGTTGTTGACGGAGAAATATTTTCCGACATCACGCAGAAAATCGAGTACGCTCAGCTCGCGGGTCCAATCCAGGTTATTGACAACCATTGCGCTGTTTTCACCGCAGTCGAAGTCGACAAACTGCGAAACCTGCGCCTTGATTTTCTCCACCCAACCGGCAACCACTTCCGGGGCATTCAGGCTGCGCTCCTGGGCCTTGAACGAAGGATCTCCAATCAAGCCGGTTGCGCCGCCAACCAGCGCGATGGGTTTATGCCCTGCCGCCTGAAACCTCTTCAACGTGAGAAGAGGTACTAGACTCCCAATATGCAGGGAATCTGCGGTGGGATCGAAACCGCAATAGAGGGTCCGGCTCTCCGCCAAATGCTGCGCCAACTCGCCGTCACCGGTCGCCTGATTAATCAGCCCGCGGCGGTCCAAGTCTTTAAGCAGTGTCGCATCGACCCCGGCCATGGTTCCCCCTTTTGAAGATCACTAGCGAATGAAAGCCGCCAAACGGCGGCAAAATGGGCTGCAACCTTACCCGACTGTACGGTAAATACAAGTTACTGCACCCATCTCACACTGCCAGGGAAGAAGTGCAGAGGAACTCAGCCATGGATTGCCAAGTCAATTACCCCGTGAACCACTTTCAGATTTTTGTTATAAAGCCTTCTCAGTGCTCGTTTTTTAGGCAGCGCACGCTGCGGGCACCGATAACAAAGACGATCAGCGCCACCTGTTAAGACCATGCAAGACCAACGCAATCCGACTTCGCGCCTGCTCAGCGCCGTGCGCCGGCATTTCCCGCGCACTCACGCACTGGCCGCTGGCGCGGCCAGCTTCGCCCTGGCGCTGACCATGTTTATTTCCACTCCGGACGTGGAAGCCAAACGGCTCTCCCTGCCAGTTAATCTGCCCCCCATTGAAGAGGGGGCCGCGACCACCTCCCCTGCTACGGCTGGAGCCGAGACACAACGGTTGCGCGCACTAAAGATCGAGGTCAAACCCGGCGACACCTTGTCCGACCTCTTTCAGCGCGCCGGTGTCAGCGCCGCGGAGATGTATCGACTGCTGGCCAGCGGCAGCGAAGCAAAGCAACTGGCACGCCTAATCCCGGGTGAAAAGCTGACCTTCCATATCGACGGCGACGGCGCTCTACAGAGCCTGGAACTGCACCGCGACCGCCTCAACCTTGTGGAATTCAAACGCGCAGCGGACGAATTCCAGTATGTACTGCACCAGCGCCAAGCAGATAGCTACACCGCCTACCGCCAGGGAGAAATCGACAGTTCGCTGTTTGTCGCAGGTAGCGAGGCCGGCCTCAGCCACGAATTAATCATGGAGATGGCGGATGTCTTCAGCTCCGATATCGATTTCGCCCTGGACATCCGCAAGGGAGACAGCTTCAGCGTAATGTTCGAGGAGGAGTTCCTCGAGGGAGAAAAGATTGGCAACGGCCCTATTCAGGCAGTGACTTTTACCAATCAGGGCAAGACCTACAGTGCGGTGCGCTATGTGGATAGTAACGGCGATGCCAATTACTACACGCCGGATGGCAAGAGCATGCGCAAGGCATTTATCCGCACGCCAGTGGATATCGGCCGCATCAGCTCCCACTTCAATCCGCGCCGCCTGCATCCCATTTTCAAAACCCGGCGCCCGCACAACGGCACTGACTACGCAGCGCCACGAGGCACACCAGTGTATGCAGCCGGAGACGGCCGCGTCGTTAAAGCCGGTTACAGCAAAGCCAACGGCAACTACGTATTTATCCAGCACGGGGAGCGCTACATGACCCGCTATCTGCACCTGGATAAACGCAAGGTGCGCACCGGGCAGCGAGTCAAACAGCGGCAGGTCATCGGCACTGTGGGCTCCACCGGTTACGCCACAGGGCCGCACCTTCACTACGAGTTTTTGGTGGACGGCCGACACCGCAACCCCGCGACCATTGTGCGCAAACTTCCCAAGGCCAAGTCCATTCCCAAATCGGAAATGGCCCGCTTCAAAACCCAAACACAGCCATTGCTGGCACAGCTGGAAAACTACCGGCAACCCGCCCTGGCACAGCGGGATGAAAACAATGACAATACCAGCGTCAATTAATATCAATCGGACCCGCGCCAGATGCCCAATCTGTATATCGGCCTTATGTCCGGCACCAGCGTCGACAGCATCGACGCGGTGCTGGTCGAATTCAATGAAGAAGGAAAATCATCCTCTCCTCACATCCTGACCACCCTCAGTCACCCGATTGCCCCGCCGCTACGCGAGGATATTCTCGCACTTTGCACTCCCGGCCCAGCGGAATTGGACCGCGCCGGCCAGCTGGATCGCCAACTCGGTCAGGTTTTCGCTGATGCGGCCAACACTCTGCTCTCACATGCAGGAGTCAAAAGCAGCGACGTAACCGCCATTGGCAGCCATGGACAAACGGTACGCCACCGCCCGCCCGGCACAGTGACTTCTCCATTCAGTTTGCAGCTGGGCGACCCGAATAGCATCGCCGCGCTCACGGGAATCACCACGGTTGCGGATTTCCGCCGGCGGGACATCGCTCTCGGCGGACACGGTGCGCCACTGATACCGGCCTTCCACCACGCCGTATTTGCCACTGACCACAACCGGGCGGTCATCAATATTGGGGGCATGGGCAATATCACCGAATTGGCCGCGGATGGCAGTGTCAACGGTTACGATACAGGGCCCGGCAACGTCCTGCTGGACTACTGGATCGGGCTGCACCAGGGTGCACCTTACGACCGCGATGGTGCCTGGGCTGCCAGTGGGCAGGTACACAGTGAATTGTTCAAACGCCTGATGGCCGATCCTTACTTCGCAGCCAAACCGCCGAAGAGCACCGGCCGCGAGGCCTTTAATGCGAGCTGGCTGGAACAAGCCTGCAGTGGTCTGGAAGTGTCTCCGGTCGATGTACAGGCAACCCTTGCCGAAGTTACTGCAGCGAGTATCGCCGATGCCGTGCGCCAGTTTGCGGACAGTGGTGACGTGCTGGTATGTGGCGGCGGAGCAAAGAATAAGGACCTGCTGTCACGGCTGCGCCGCCGGCTGCCGGACTGGTCTGTCTCCCCCACAGACAATCACGGCATAGACGCGGATTGGGTGGAAGCGGTCGGATTTGCCTGGCTGGCCCGACAGACGTTGCTGGGACTGCCGGGGAACTGCCCGTCCGTGACAGGCGCTCAAAAGGAAAGTGTGCTGGGCGCTATTTACCCAGCCTGAACCTCGCGCTCGGACACAGGGCACACGTCAATCTGAAAGGGCGCACACCGCTAGACGCCGCGCCTTGTGTATGTGCAAGAACGGCTTCCGCCGCGGCGATCTCAAATGGAAAGTAGACAGATTCTAGATAGAAAAAGAGGAACCACAGCCACAGGTGGAGGAAGCGTTGGGGTTTTGCACCACAAAGCGGGACCCGGACAGCCCCTCTTCATAATCGACACTAGCCCCCACCAGATAGGGATAGCTCATGGCGTCCACCAACACCTGGATGCCATCTTTCTCGATTACGGCGTCATCTTCAGCCACCAGTTCATCAAAGGTAAAACCGTACTGGAAGCCGGAACAGCCGCCGCCGGTCACGAAAACCCGCAGTTTCAATTCCGGGTTGCCCTCATCCTCCAACAGGCTCTTGACCTTGGCCACAGCCTTGTCAGTCACCACAAGTGGTTCGGGAGAAAAAGATACAGCTTCAGACATATGCCTCTCTCTGGACCGGGGAGCATTTGTACCGTATAAAAATCATACAAGGTACAGCTTCGCTGCCCGCCATCTTGCAAAAACCCAGAAAACCAGTCAAGTATTATAAACAACAAACCCCGGCCTCTGCTTTCCTCGCAGAAGTACCGGGGCAAGCCAATTGACCAGTGGTTGGAGCAGGTCAGTCTGCGTCGATAACAGTTTCTTCCGCATACTCAATCATACGCGGCTCCCCGGCGGTATCCACATCGATATTGGAAACCAGAGAGCCATTCACCTGGGCGCCCTTGACCATCTCGATCAACTTGTAGTGGACATTGCCCTCCACCATGGCCTTGGATGCCAGCTCCAAGTGGCGCGCAGCGTAGACATCGCCCTTTACATTGCCGTTGATAACTACGTGAGGCACGCGAATCTCACCTTCGATCACGCCACCATCGACAATCTGCAGCCGGGCATCGCTGTCGCTGTGCGCATTCACATTGCCCTTGACGGTACCTTCAATAACCAGGTTGCCGCGAAAATGCAGATCGCCGGATACCTCGGTCTGACGCGCGATCAGCGTCGTATGGTTGCTACCGGAACTGGCCATAGTTACTGTCTTCTCTTTCTTACCAAACATAATATTCCGTCAAACCTCGTACTTCAGCGCGGCGGCTAGTTCTTCTGTACCAACCAGCCGTAGCGCTGCTCTATGTTGAAACCCTTGCGCCCGCTCGACTTGAGCGACAGCTCGACTTCTTCAGGCTGGAATCCCTGCGGCAACCGCAGCTCACCCTCGATGTTCTGGAAATACTTGAAGCGCAAAGGTATCGATTCGCTATCCACCTGCGGCGAGAGTTCGCTCAGGGAATAGCGTTTAGGCTGTCCATCCTGGCGGCCTACAACAGTGAATATCGCGCGACCGGTCACTAACTGGTGTCGCGTCGCCGACTGCTGTACCAGCAACTTGTACTGGTAACGCCTTTCATCGGCGGTCTGCGAAATACTGAAGCGGCCAATCGAAACTCCCTCACTGCCATCGGCAGGGGCCATCAGGCCACGATAAAAAGAGATTTCCTGCTTGAGTTCCGCGATACGGCTCTCTTTTTGCACCAGCTCTGCCCGCACCTTTTCACTGGCTTTTTCTCCAATCGCCAGGGAGCGCTCCGCAGTGACAGCACGCAGCCGCAATGCTTCATTTTCGCTTTTCAGTGCCTCCAGCTGGTGCAGTGCCTGCTCGTGGGCCACAGTCTTCTGATCGAGACTACTGCGCAGATGATGCTGACCGGCAAAGTACGCAGACGTCGAAGTGGCCAGTACCAGCAAGGCCACCCCGACCGTGGAAAAAGCGCGGGACATGGGGCGGTCTGGAACCACCTTCATGCGGTACTGCTTGCTGCCTTTTACTTTGCGCGCCATAAAATCCGCTGTTTTTTTCTGGTTATAAGTGGTCGTTGAAGAAATTTCCGTTGATTCTAAGGCAGCAACGCCGGGCTCTCCAGTCCCTGAGTTTCATTGAGGCCGAACATAATATTCATATTTTGCACTGCCTGCGCTGAGGCCCCCTTGGCCAGGTTGTCGATCACCGACATCACCACCACGGTATCCCGGTCCTGTGGCCGCATCACGCTGACCCGGCACATATTGGTACCGCGTACACTGCGGGTTTGCGGATGGCTGCCGGCGGGCATGACATCCACAAACGGCTCTTCTTTATAGCGGGCCTCGAACAGCAGCTGGAGTTCCTCTGCCGGGCAGTCGGATTGCAGTTTTGCGAACAGGGTCGCATGGATGCCGCGCACCATCGGCAACAAATGGGGAACAAAAGTTACCTTGGGGGCGTCTGCGCCCGCCGGTTGCACCCGGCGCAGCCCCTGCTCGATTTCCGGCAGATGGCGGTGACCTGCGGCGGCGTAAGCGCGGAAATTATCGCTGTTCTCCGCCAGCAACAACTCCGTCTTGCCCTGGCGGCCAGCGCCGCTGGCACCACTGGCGGCACTGGCAATCAGTGTTTCCGGTTTTACCAGCCCCGCCTCCAGCAGCGGTATCCAGCCCAGCTGTATCGAGGTGGGATAGCAGCCGGGACAGGCCACCAATTGCGCGTTGGCTATCGACGCGCGGTTTACCTCCGGCAGGCCGTACACAGCTTTCTCCGCCAACTCCGGCGCCGCGTGCCGCTGGCCGTACCATTGCTCCCAGAGCGGAATATTTTTAAGGCGGAAATCCGCCGACAGATCAATCACGCGCACGCCACGCCGCACCAGCTCCGGTACCTGGGCCTGGGCGACGCCGTGGGGTGTGGCGAAAAATACCAAATCGCCCGCAGCCAGCTGCTCCACATCCGGCTCGCAGAAGTGCAAATCGCAGTGACCGCGCAGGTTCGGGAACAATTCCGCTACCGGCGTGCCCGCCAGTGCTCTGGAAGTGATTGCGGTTAGCTCAACCTCAGGGTGCACCGTTAGCAAACGCAACAATTCCACTCCCGTGTAGCCGGTACCGCCCACAATTGCTACTTTAATCACTTCGTCCGATTCTCCCTGTACGCGCCCGCCACCGCGGCGGAGACTTCTAATCAGCGGAGCACTCTACCACAACAGTTTAAGGATTTGCGGTGCCACGGAAGTCCAAAGAATCCATTGCAAAGCCCCATACAAGTTGGCCGCAGCGGGAAAGAGGCCTGGAGAGGCTGCGCCTGATGCTCGCTGCGCAGGACGCCCTTGCGCCTCTGCTGGTAATGGCGCTGCTCACGGGCACCTGCGCCGGCCTGGTCACCGTCGCCTTCCGCTTGCTAAGTGAATGGCCGACGCAATTCTTCCTCCCGGTCCCCGATCACTACGAGTCACTCCCCGCGCACTGGCGGTTCGCCTTGCCATTAATCGGCGCTCTGGTGCTCGGCGCTGTCTATCAGCTGCTGAAGCCGAGCCGCCGCAACGTGGGTGTAGTGCATGTACTGGACCGTCTGCACAATCACCAGGGCCAAATGCCAATACAAAATGCCGTACTACAGTTCTTCGCTGGTGCCGCAGCTTTAGTCAGCGGGCACTCGGTGGGGCGAGAGGGGCCCGCCGTACATTTGGGCGCGGCCAGCGGCAGTTGGATCGCGCACAAACTCCGCTTGCCCAACAATTCAGCGCGCAGTCTGCTGGCCTGTGGGGTTGCCGCCGCAATAGCGGCTTCCTTCAACACACCGCTGGCCGGCGTGGTCTTCGCCATGGAAGTGGTCATGCTGGAATACTCCGTGGCGGGTTTCCTGCCCGTCATACTGGCGGCAGTGGCTGGCAGCGCGACAGCGCAAATCACCTTTGGCCGCCAGCCCGTGTTTAACGTGCCCGCGATACAGCTCAGTTCTCTGGCGGAACTGCCGGTACTTTTCCTGTGCGCCCTGGCGATCGGCTCCCTGGCGGCGCTGTTTATCCTCGCCCACCGGCGCCTGGCGCCCTATCAGCGCCGCTCCCCAATGGCGCGCTTTTTGCTGATTGGACTTACCACCGGCACTCTGGCGATCTGGGTGCCGGAAATCCTCGGTACCGGCTACGACACCCTGGAAATGGCCATGCTCGGAGAGTTGGGGCTCACCACCTTACTGCTGATCGTGGCGGCAAAGCTCGCCGCCACGGCCCTCGGCACCGGCCTCGGCATTCCCGGGGGTGTTATTGGTCCCAGCCTGTTTCTCGGCGCCTGCCTCGGCGGCATCGCCGGCGGTCTGACCAACCTGTGGCTAGGAGAATACACAGCCAGCCCAGGCTTCTACGCCATGGTGGGCATGGCGGCGATGATGGCAGCGCTACTGAACGCACCGCTGGCCGCGTTGCTGGCAATTCTCGAGTTAACCTACAACCCCAACGTGCTCTTCCCGGGCATGATGATGATTGTGGTGGCCTGCCTGGTCAGCCGACATTTTTTCTCCACTGAAGGCATCTTCCAGGAGACACTGCGCGCCCTGGACAAAAGCGGCACCCCCAGCTGGCGCCAGCAGATGTTGAGCCGTGTGGGTGTGGCCAGTGTGATGGAGCGGAGATTTGTTGTCGCAGAGCGCTTAATCAGCGAGGAGCAAGCCGAACAGATCATCGGCCAGCACCCTCAGTGGATACTCATTGATCTGCCTGAAGAACCCGTTCCGCAATTGCTGCGTGCTGCCGACCTGGCCACCTTTCTCCAGCGGGTGAAAAAGGCACGGGAAGAGGGGCACGAGAACCGGCAGGAGGGCGGCGGGGACAAGATCGACTTGCTCAAACTGCCCGGCGAACGCGAACAACTGGCCAAATTGAACTGGCGCGCCACCCTGCTAGAAGCTCACCAACTGTTGGAATCCAGTGGTATCGATGCCCTCTACGTCAGCAGAGGCAGCGGCGGAGCACTGGACAAGAATGCCGCTGGCATTATCCTGCCGCAGCATATTGACAACTTTTATCGCAAGTAATTGCCAACCACTTTTCCGGGGGAACATGCCATGCTGTGGGTCAAAGCCTTCCACCTTATCGCCGTGGTCTGCTGGTTTGCCGCGCTTTTCTATCTGCCGCGGCTGTTTGTGTATCACGTGGACGCCACCGATGCCGTAAGCCGGGACCGCTTTTGTATCATGGAGCGCCGCCTCTACCGCGGCATTGCCACACCCTCGATGATCGCCACTATAGCGCTCGGAATCTGGCTGATCAGCTACAACGGGAACTACTACCTGAAAGCCGGCTGGCTGCACGCCAAGCTGTTTTTCGTCCTGCTGCTGATTGGCTATCACCACCTATGCGGAGCCTATGTGCGCCAACTCGCCGCGAACACCGTCAGCAAAAGCGGGCGCTACTTCCGCGTCTTCAATGAACTGCCGGTGATAGCGCTGATCGCGATCGTGATCCTGGCAGTGGTGAAGCCCTTTTAATCGGCGTTCCGCTGCAGAATCACTCCGATAGCAGCAGGCGCAGCAACTAAACTAAGAGGACTTATCCACAGCAACCGCCAGCCGTGCACACAACCAATGGATACGCGCCAACCCGTAATACTAACGATCACGCACCACGACCCGAGCGGCAGCGCGGGCATCACCGCCGATACCGAGACAGCCGCCAGCCTCGGCTGTCACTGTACCTCAGTGGTTTCCGCAATCAGTGTCGGCGATACCAGCGAGCTGATGGGCGTGGCCCCCGTAGAGGACAGCCTGTTGGTGGAGCAAACACGCGCGGTGCTGGAAGATATGCCGGTAGCGGCCATTAAAGTGGGCTACCTGGGCTCCGTGGAAAATGTGCGCGCCCTGCACAGTGTTTTGCACGACTACCCGGACATCCCCGTGATCATAGATCCGGACGCCACTCTCGCCGATAAAGAGAGCCTGCTGGCACCACCGCTTTGGGAGGCTTTGACATCACTACTGCTTCCCTACGCCACCATGGCCTGCCCCAACCGGCGTGAGGCCTGTGCCATGGCACTGGAAGCGGACGTACTCGACGCCATGGCACAGGAGCTACTCGAAAGCGGCTGCCGCTATCTATTGCTCACCGGGGTACCCAGCAATCAGCACCTTGAAAACCGCCTTTACGACGAACGCGGCCTGATCCGCCAATTTCAATGGGAGCGGCTGCCCTCCGCGGCCTACGGCACCTGTGGCACCCTCGCCACCGCCATTGCCTGCCATATCGCCCACGGCCTGACGGTCATCGAGGCGGTCAGCCGCAGTCAGCAGTTCACCTGGAGTGCCATCGCCGACAGCCGCAGATTGGGGATGGGGCGACCGATTCCCAACCGCCTGTTTTGGGCCAAGCGATAGGGGCTGCCCGGCTTCCGCCGTAGCCCTGCCCCTCTCCCGCCCGTATACCCTCGGTTGTAGCACCGTGTCCCGAACGCGATAATAGCCCGCCTCTATTCCAAAGCACTTCCAATTCCTATGAGCAAATCCGAGCAACTCTTTGCCGAAGCCCGGCAATACATTCCCGGCGGCGTCAACTCTCCGGTGCGCGCATTCCGAGCCGTGGGGGGCACGCCGCTGTTTATCCGCCGCGCAGAGGGCGCCTACCTCTACGATGCCGATGACAAGCGCTATATCGACTATGTGCAATCCTGGGGCCCGATGGTGCTCGGCCACGCGCACCCGGAAGTTATCGAAGCAGTGATCGAGACGGCGCAGTCCGGCCTCAGCTTCGGTGCGCCCACCGAACTGGAAACCGAGCTGGCGGAAGAGCTGTGCCGCCTGTGGCCGAATATGGACCTAGTGCGCTTCGTCAACTCCGGCACCGAAGCCACCATGAGCGCCATCCGTCTGGCACGGGGCTATACCGGGCGCGACAAGATCGTCAAATTTGAAGGTTGCTATCACGGCCACTCCGACTCCCTACTGGTCAAGGCTGGCTCCGGCGCGCTGACCATGGGCGTGCCGTCTTCCCCCGGTGTACCGGCCTCCCTCGCCGACCATACCATTACCCTTTCCTACAACGATGCCGAAGGTGTACGGGCGTGTTTTGAACAAATCGGCGACCAGATTGCCTGCATCATCGTCGAACCGGTGGCCGGCAATATGAACTGTGTTCCGCCCGTGCCCGGCTTCTTGGAAACTCTGCGCGAAGTCTGCGACCAGCACGGCGCTCTGTTGATTGTGGATGAAGTGATGACCGGTTTCCGCGTCAGCCTGACTGGAGCCCAGGGTCATTACGGCATAGAAGCCGATATCACCACCCTGGGCAAGGTGATCGGCGGCGGTATGCCCGTGGGCGCTTTTGGCGGCAAGCGCGAGATTATGGAAAAAATCGCCCCTCTCGGCCCCGTGTACCAAGCCGGTACTCTGTCCGGCAACCCGGTGGCCATGGTCGCCGGTCTGGAGACACTGCGCCTGATACAGGAAGCGGGGCTCTACGAGAAGCTGACAGAGAAAACCGACCGTCTCGTCGAAGGTATACTGGCCGCCGCCGCAGATGCGGGCATTCCAATGACCGCCAACAAGGCCGGCAGTATGTTCGGATTCTTCTTCACCGACGACGCGAAGGTCACCAATTACCAACAGGTAATGGCCTGCAACAGTGAGCGCTTTAACCGCTTTTTCCACGGCATGCTGGAGCAAGGGGTTTATCTGGCACCCGCCTCTTACGAGGCCGCTTTTATGTCGACGGCGCACAGCGATGCAGATATTGAAGAAACCATTGCCGCCGCACGCAAGGTGCTCGGCCAACTGGGCTGACCCCCTCCCTGACCCGCACCCCGGTGCGGGTCAACTCTGTCTCCTTCTCCTCCCCAGTCCAATAGGCTCCCTAAGGCACCTCAGATTTATTCACTTCCTGGCGGCAACGCTTCTTCAGATTCGAATGCGCATCCCATTACCTGGGTGCTCCGCAATCAACGACAGCGTAAATACAAGGAACCTCTGATTAATTCGCGTGAACGCTTTGGTTAGTTCCGTGGCGCTCAGGAAATAGGATGGCTATTTCGAAAACGCACGAGTACTTCCCTGTAGCTCCGACGGATACATCCCTGTATCCGACAGTTTCGAAATGACCATGCTATCACCTGAGCTTCTCATCTAGCGCCAAAGAATTTTTACCGTCAGGAAGCGAATTAATCAGAGGTTCCACAAGTTCAGCAACTGCTGTCACACAAAATGGTTGCGCTCACAATAAAAGCGACATATAAAAATGTATACATTTTATAAAAGGTATACATTTTGTCTCGCTCCATTTTTACAGATACGAGCCTGTCCGCAGTGAGTGCCGGCTTTGTGGCAGTGCTGGTCGGGGTCGCCAGTTCCATTGCCATTGTCTTCGAGGCCGCCCGCGCCGCTGGCGCCAGCGAAGCGATGATGGTGTCCTGGATCGGTGCGCTCGGACTCGGCATGGGACTCACCTGTATCCTTTTTTCCTGGTACTACCGCGCGCCGGTTATCACCGCCTGGTCGACCCCCGGCGCCGCGTTACTGGCCACCAGTTTGCAGGGCGTGTCCATGCCCGAGGCGGTTGGCGCTTTCCTGTTCAGTGCTGTGCTGACACTTTTGCTGGGCTTGTCCGGCACCTTTAACAAGGTGACGCGAAAGATTCCCGCGCCTGTGGCCAGCGCCATGCTGGCCGGCATTCTGGTTCAGTTCGGCCTGTCCGTATTTACTTCGCTGCAGGCCAGCCCGGCACTGGTGGGCGCAATGTTGGCGGCCTACCTCCTCGGCCGCCGCTGGCTGCCTCGCTACGCGATCATCCTGGTTTTAATCACCGGCTTTGTCGCCAGCTGGTTGCTGGGCCTGACCCATTTCGAACAGATACACTGGGCGCTGAGCCAGCCAATATTGGTAGCGCCGGAGTTCAAACTTTCCACTCTGTTCGGGGTCGGTCTGCCGCTGTTTATCGTCACTATGACGTCACAAAACATTCCCGGTGTCGCGACGCTGCGCGCTAGCGGCTATGAGCGGGTACCTGTTTCACCGGTCATCAGCGGCACCGGACTGGCATCACTCTTACTGACACCCTTTGGCGGGTTTGCTTTTAATCTCGCCGCGATCACCGCCGCCATCTGCACCGGACCGGAGGCACACCCGGACCCGGCCAGGCGCTACACGGCAGGTATCGCCGCGGGCATTTTCTATCTGCTGGTCGGTCTTGGAGGCGTCACTGTGGTTTCTCTGTTCAGCGCCTTCCCGCCAGCGCTAATCGCGAGCCTGGCGGGTCTGGCGCTGATCGGCACTATTGGCGCCAGTCTCGAGGGCGCCACCCGCGAAAGCGACAGCCGCGAGGCCGCACTGATCACCTTTCTGGTCACCGCCTCCGGGGCCAGCTTTCTGGGAGTCGGCTCCGCCTTTTGGGGGCTTGTCGGAGGACTCGCCAGCCACTGGATTTTCAAGCGGAGAGATTAAATGGGCCTGTACCAACGCCTGAAGTCAGACTTACAACAGGGGCGCTTTGCGCCGGGCCGAATCTTAAAGCAGAGCGAATTGGCGGAAATGTACGGCGTCAGCCGCATACCAGTGCGGGATGCCCTACAGCGGCTGAAAAGCGAGGGCTGGCTCAGCGGGCATGGCAAACGCGGGGTGGCGGTGCCCCTGTTCGACCCGCTGGAAGTAGAAGACCTTTATTTAATGCGCACGCGGCTGGAACCCCTGCTGCTCGAACTTGCCGCGCCGCATCTCAGCGGAGAAATCCTCGGTCGCGCGGAGGATATTCTCGACCGCATGGAAATCGGCAACCAACTCGAGGCTGCAGAAATTGGTGCGCTCAACCGGGAATTTCACGCCTGTCTCTACCGCCCCGCCGGCAGGCGGACACTCTTCGCGACGGTGGAACAACTGCACCAACAATGTGAACGCTATATCGGCTACCAGTCCCGAGGGCTCGATTATCAGGCCCAAAGTCAGAGCGAACACTATGAAATTCTGTCAGCTCTGCGCCAAGGAGAAATCCAGCAGGCGACATGCATTCTCGGAAACCATATCAGCGCCGCAGGGCAAGCTCTGGTGCAGCACCTGCGAAATCCCTGACATATTCCCATGGGTGTTGCAGAGAGCTTCGACAGGCTATGGAAGAGGAACAGCTCAACCGCAACCGGTTTGTTATGATTGCCGCCGCTTTACGTTCTTCCAACCGGAGTCACTTCCCCATGAGCAATAACCTTCACCGCGGCGCCTATCCACATACCCGCCTGCGCCGCCTGCGCGCTCGGGACTTTTCCCGCCGCTTGGTGCGTGAGCACAGCCTCAGCTGCGACGATCTGATACTGCCGCTGTTCGTGATCGAGGGGCGTGGCGAGACTCAGAAAGTTACGTCTATGCCCGGTGTCGAGCGCCTGAGCGTGGATTTGCTGGCGAAAAAAGCCAAAACGCTGCTGCAGCTGGGTATTCCCGCGGTGGCGCTTTTCCCGGTGGTCGATCCGGCACACAAATCCGATGATGCCCGCGCTGCTTATGATCCCGATGGCCTGGCCCAGCGCGCAGTGCGCGAGCTGAAAAATGCAGTACCGGAACTGGGCGTAATCACAGATGTGGCACTGGATCCCTTTACCAGCCACGGCCAGGATGGCCTGATGGATGACAACGGCTACATCGTCAACGACGATACTGTCGAAGTCCTGGTACAGCAGGCTCTATCGCACGCCGCCGCCGGCGCCGATGTAGTGGCGCCCTCGGACATGATGGACGGCCGCATCGGCGCCATCCGCGAGGCTCTCGAGCGGGAGGGCCATGTGAACACCCTGATCATGTCTTACGCCGCCAAATACGCTTCTGCCTACTATGGCCCGTTCCGCGATGCTGTCGGCTCCGCGGGCAATTTGAAGGGCGGCAGCAAGGCGAGCTATCAGATGGACCCGGCCAACAGTGATGAAGCGCTGCACGAGTGCGCCCTGGACCTGCAGGAAGGTGCGGACATGATTATGGTCAAACCGGGTATGCCCTACCTGGATGTGGTGCGGCGAGTGAAAGACGAACTCAAAGTCCCCACCTTTGCTTACCAGGTGAGCGGTGAGTATGCGATGCACTGTGCCGCGTTTGACAACGGCTGGCTGAATCGCGAGTTGGTGATACTGGAATCCCTGACGGCCTTTAAACGCGCCGGCGCGGACGGGATACTGACTTATTTCGCCGAAGAGGCAGCGCAGCTGCTGCAGGACTGAATCAAATCACCGCAAACTGACGCACCAGGTTGTGGTAAACACAGTGCAACCGATCCAGCTCGGCCCTGTCCACCTGCCCCTGGTGCAACAACCGCTGGATACTCTGATCCAGTTCATAGAGGCTTCGCCGTGCCGACGTATCGGATACCATGCTCTGAATCCAGGTAATGGCAGCGAGACGCTGACCTCTGGTCACCGCAGTGACCTTGTGCAAACTGCTGGAGGGGTAGACTACAGCCGAGCCGGAGGGCAGCTTGACCGACTGCTCTCCGAACTCAGTGGCAACGATTAGCTCGCCGCCATCGTATTCTTCCGGCTCGTTCAAAAACAGCGTCATCGACACATCGCTGCGCAATACGTCTGTGGTGCCGGGGATACGCATGATCGCCGCATCGACATGGAATCCATACTCTTCCGTTTCGCTGTAGCGGTTGAATACCGGCGGAAATATGCGGTGCGGCAGTGCGGCGGAAATAAATGCGGGCGTCTCCCCCAGGCGCGCCAGCAGTTGGTTGGCCAACCGCTGCACGCCCGGGTTCGAGGCATCGGCCTGATGATTGTTCTTGACCGCCGCCGCCATCCCCATGGCGGTGGCCTTGCCGTCACTCCAGGGCAAGGACGATAACACCTCGCGGAAGCGGCTGACTTCCTCTGGTGTCAGCAGGTTTTCAATCACAACCATCGGCCGTACGCACTCCCCTTGTCAGAACTCGTAGGTTAACGTTGTGCGGAAACTGCGGCCGTCACCCAGGTACATAAACGCCCCGGAGCGGTATGCCGCGGTCCAATACTCTTCATCGAGCAGGTTGCCAATATTGGCCCGCACGGTAAGTCTTTCCGTCGCATGATAGTTAGCGAAGAGCCCCACCACTTGGTAACTGGGGACCACAATGCTGTATTGACCGCTTTCGTGGTCGTAACCCGCCGCAGTATCCGGCTGGCCGCCGTACATTTCACCCTGGTAAGTGTAATCGCCACCAAAAGCGAGGCGCTCTGTCGGCTGATAGCGGATCTGGAAATAGTAACTCTTCTCGGAGAAGTTACTCAGCGCCAGCCCTATGTTCTCTTCGTTGTAAGAATCCAATACTTCGGAATCCATCAGTGTGGCAGAGGCCTGAATACTGAGTTTATCGGTGATATCACCGCTTAGGCCAAACTCCACCCCCTCGACCCGGTTTTCACCGGTATTCAGGGTGCCCAGGGTGGAGTAGCTGTCACCCACACTCTCCATCACGTCACTTTTGGTCATGCGGAAAGCCGCAGCTGTAAACATCAGCTTTTCATCGAAAAGCATCCACTTGGTGCCCAGCTCCAGATTTTCCACCACTTCCGGATCCGCTTGCGCAGCCTGCTCCGGCGTACCGCACAGCCCGCCATAACCACAGTTGGTGCCCAGATCCGACTCGCCGCCATTGATATTGGTCGCGGTGCTGTATGTCGCGTAGACATTGCCGTTTTCGGCTAAGTCATACACCAGGCCCAGGTGGCCGTTGTACATGGTATCGGAATAGGCGTACAGCTGATCGCTGGTGACATTGCTGTAGTCAAAGCGGTCCTGGCGCAGGCCGAAAAAGATATCCATCTTGTCTGTGACGGCAAAGGTGTCCATTACATAGGCCGACACGGTTTCAATGTCATAGAGTGAATCGGCTTCACCACGAGTGAACGTTCGACCCATTACCCGGCCGAGGTCGCTCGCCAGATTGCCCTCCGCATCCAAAATACAGTATGCGCCGGAAACACCTCTACGCCCCGAAGTCAGGCAGTTGGTTTCGTTGCCATACTCGATGTCATAAACGCCGTTATCCACTGACTCGTCGGTGTACTCGAGGCCGAACACCAGTTTGTGCTCCCGACCGAACCATTCGGCATCCCAAAAAAGGTTGAATTGGGTGGTGACATAGTCCACCTCCTGCCAACCTTGATGGGTACTCAGGGTCATGGTGGCAGCACCGGGTGCTTCGGGATCGGTATCGGCCCGGTTGGTACCGTGAAGACCGGTTGTGATGTAACCGTTTTCCGTTTGCCCTGTGCGCGTCGCGTTATAAAAACGCAGCTTGTCGTTGATCTTGTATTCGGTGCGCAGGGTAAAGGTGGTCACCTCGGAATCCAGGAAGTCGTTGTCCTGGGCATACACCGGGATATCCTCTACCGGCTCGCGGACAGTTTTGTCGAAATAGCTGCCCAGATCCGGCTTGTCATGCGCATCCAGATAGTAGACGTCGGCAATGAAAGACAGTTTTTCGGAAGGGTTGTATATACCAGACAATTGTGCACCGTCGCGCTCGCGCTCGATGCCTTCGCGCCCCGGCTTGTCTTCGCTTGCGGACAAGCCATTGATGCGAACTGCCACCTCATCCGACAGTGACAGGTTGTAATCGACTGTAAAACGGCTGTGGTCATCGCTGCCCGCGGCCAGATCTACACGTCCAAAGTTGTAAGCAGTGGAAGCCTTTTTCGTAATGCTGTTGACCGCACCACCGGACGAGCCGCGCCCGGCAAAGGTGGAACTCGGCCCCTTGGTGATTTCGACGCGCTCGGTGGCAAAGCTTTCGCGAGTGGTCATCCCCGGATCGCGCAAACCGTCGACAAACACATCACTGCGCGCCTCGTGCCCACGGATAATATAGCGGTCGCCAAAGGCGTTGCCGTTCTCACCGGTGCCCAGAGTGACTCCTGCCTGGGCATTGAGGATATCTTTCAGGTCGGTCCTGCCGGATTCCTGAATCTGGTCCAGAGTCAACACACTGATCGTTTGCGGCGTATCCACCAGGTCGGCGACCCGGCGGGGGTCCCCCGAACGATCGTAGCGGTAAACCGAGTGCCGCACGCCGTGAATTTCGATGTGCTCTATGGCCTCCTTATCGGCCACGCATTCCACATCTTTTTTATCCTCGCACTCCGGCTCCTCTGCATAGACGGCCGCGGCGTGCGTGCCGAATGCCAACGCCGCAGCAATAGTCTGCGCCCCCAGAGTGAGCGGTGTTTTCTTTGTGTACTGTCCTGACATTATTCTGACCTCCCAAAATGACCCAGCGCCAACGCCGGCGCGGAGTATAGGTGATGTTTGCGCTGAAATAAATATAAATGGCAACTATTATCATTTATATACAAAGGGCAAAGGGGGGGGCGCGACCGCTAAATCCACTCAAAAATAAAGACCGCGAGAGGAAGTCTTCGAGCGGTCAAAAAAAGAGGGGGCCAAGTCTTGTGAAATAACCCTTGCGGACGGGACGCAGTGCGTTGCCCAGGAGGGGGGCGCTTCGCCAGCGCTTCAATCGAGGTTCAAGGCCACTGGTCCTCCAGCTCCCAGGGCTGCGGCGCTTCCCGCTGCCAGGGCTGTGCCTCCACCACCGGCGCGGCGCGGTTGCGGAGATCTTCTTCGCGCCGCGGCAACTGTAGCGGCTCCTCATCCGGCTGGGGGTCCTGTTGGCTTTCATCGTCGCGGCGCAGCTGCTCCTGCAATTGTCGCTCTCGCTCGCGGCGGCGCTCTTCTTCGCTTGGGTCAATTCCCCAGCCCGGTGTCATCTCTTCCCTCGGTGCGGCCTCCTGCTGATCCCCGCGATCAAACCAGTTGCGGAACCAACGCCAGCGGTCGCGCCCCTCACATTCCGGCGCCGGTTGCAAACGCGTCTCATAGGAGAAGGGCAACTCTGTGCCACCGCGGCAATAGTCAGGGTCCATATATTGGCCGCGCTCGTTGACCGGCTTGAACTCCACGCCGCGGGGCGGCTCCACGCGACCGTGACGGTGCGGCAGGCTGCGCATTACCTCGGTCCAGATAGACAGCGCGCCAGTGGCCCCGGTCAGGCTCGTGCGCGCATTATCGTCGCGGCCCAGCCACACCACTGCAGTAACGCCCGGGGAGAAGCCCGCAAACCAACTGTCGCGATAGTCGTTGGTGGTTCCCGTTTTCCCGGCGAAAGCCACACTGCCCGGAAGCCGTCGGAAGGCACTTCTGCCGGTACCCTCGCGCATCGCCTGTTCCAATGCGTAGCGCAGCAAATAGGCGGGCACAGGGTCCACACCGCGGTCAGCGCGACGGCGGAAGTACTGCGCATGGCCGCCGTCCGCATCGGAAACCGCGAGCAGGGTGCGAGGCTCCACATGTTCACCGCCGTTGGCGATGGTCTGGAACATATTGGCCACTTCGAAGGGGGTTAACTCCACCGCGCCCAAAAGCATGGCGGGCACCCGCGGCAAATCCGCCTGCACCCCCAGGCGGCGGATGGTCTGCCGTACATTCTCAAGCCCCAAATCCATTCCCAGGCGCGCCGTGGCCTGGTTATAAGACTTGGCCAGAGCCAGGTACAGGGGCGTGGGGCCGTGACTGCGCTTGTCGAAATTGGAGGGCATCCACACCTGACCATCATCCGACTCGACACGGAGCGGAGCATCCTCAATCGGTGTGGCCAGATTGTATTTATGCGGCCGCTCCAGCGCGGTCAGGTAGACCGCGGGCTTGATCAGAGAGCCCACTTGGCGGCGCGCCTCCAGCGCGCGGTTAAAGCCCGGATAGTGCGGGCGGCGGTCACCAACCATCGCCAGCACCTTGCCACTCTGATTTTCCAGCAATACCGTCGCCGCCTGCAGCGAGTCTTTCTGAATACCGCGCGTCTGCTCTAATTTGGCCGCACCGGCGCTGACCGCGTCTTCCACCACTTTCTGCACCGAGGGCGCCAGCGTGGTGTAGATGCGCAGACCTGCCGTCCGCAGTTCCTCGTAGGAATAATACGGACGCAGCTCTTCCAGCAACCTCTCTGTAAATGCCGGATAGGGGTTTTGCGCGTTGCCGCCGGCGCTGCTCACGCCGAGCGGTTTCGCCTTGTTGGCCCGGTGGGTGTCCGCATCGATCAAGCCCTGCTTGAGCATAATATCGAGCACGGTATTGCGCCGTTCCAATGCCCGCTCCGGATGGCGCCAGGGGTTGTAGTAGGAGGCTCCCTTTGCCAACCCTACCAGCAGTGCGATCTGGTGCGGCTCCAGCCTGTCCAGGGGCCGCTGGAAATAGAACTCGGAGGCCAGGCCAAAGCCGTATATGGCGCGACTTCCCTGCTGGCCCAGCCACACCTCATTGATGTACTCCTGCAGGATATAGCCCTTCTCGTAGTGCAATTCCATCAGGATTGCCATCAGGGCTTCATTGAATTTGCGCCACAGACTTGGCTTGTGGTCAAAAAAGATATTTTTCACCAGCTGCTGAGTGATGGTGGAGCCACCCTGCACCACCTCACCGGCCTTGAGATTGGCCAACATGGCACGGGCAATGCCGCGCGGGGACACACCGAAGTGATTGAGAAAGTCCTGATCCTCCACTGCGATCAGTGTGTTGGCCAGCAGCGGGGGAATATCGGCAAAACGCACTGGGTTGCGATCGTCGCCGCCACCGAGAAGGGTGCCGATGTTCGCGGCGTCGAGCCGGAAGCTTTCCAGGCGCTCACCGTTTTCGTCGCGCAGGTTGCTAATTTCGTCGTTGCGCAGGCGGAAGCTGACCACTGCCGCCGGCTCGCGGCCATCCGCGTGTTGAAAGTCCCGGCGCCACACCCGGTAATCCATTCCGTTCCGGGTCCACTGACCCGGTTCCGTCAATGTATCCCGCTTGCGGTAATTTAACGCTTCAAACTCCGCTTCCAGTTCGTCAGGGCGCATCACCATGCGCTCGCGCAGAATCAGCGGGCGCGCGAATACCCGCGCCGGCAATTGGTACAGGCGACTGTCGAGCCGCTCGCGCAGCTGTACGTCCAGGTAGACCATGTAGCCCGCCAGCGCCAGTACCCCCACCAGTGCCATCAGGCTAAGGCGCACCATCCAACGGTGTAATCTCCCCGGTCTAGACGCATTTTGGCGCCGGCGCTTGTTCGATGCCATATAACGAAGTTTCAGACTATTTAATCAACTATAGATAGAGTGCAATCTGTGGATTGACCGCGGCAGCTGTACAAAAGTTCACCACAAAGAGCAGCACTTCTGGGCCGGCCCTTTATAAGGCTTGCGCAACACAAGTCAAACTCGCCACCTTGCACTTGCCCTGAGGGCGGCGATAATGCGCCGGTTATTTACTCAATCAGCTCCGAAAAGGACGAATATGCACCAGTACGACCTCTACGGCATAGGCGCAGCCTTGCTCGACACGGAAATCGAAGTCACAGACAAGGATCTGCAGAAGCTCGGCGTTGAGAAGGGGGTCATGACCCTGGTGGACGATGCGCGCCAGCGGCAGCTGGTAGCGGATCTGGAGGATCACCTGGTAACCGCCACCCGAGCCTGTGGCGGTTCCGGCGCCAATACGGTAATCGCCGCCAGCTATTTCGGTCTGCGCACTTTCTATTCCTGCAAAGTGGCAGCGGACGACAACGGAGACTTTTATCTCGCCAACCTCGCCAGTGCCGGCGTCGACTACCCGGACGCACTGGATGAAGCGGTCCCGGGCACTACCGGAAAATGTCTTGTTCTGGTCACTCCAGACGCCGAGCGCAGCATGAATACTTACCTGGGCATCAGCGAACAACTGTCGACAACAGAGCTGGACATCCATGCTCTGGCCGCCTCCCGCTGGGCCTATATCGAAGGCTATCTGGTGTCATCGGAAACCGGTCGAGCCGCCGCTATCGCCCTGCGCGAGCAGGCGGAGAAAGCCGGGGTAAAAACGGCGCTCAGCCTCTCCGATCCGGCCATGGTACAGCTGTTCCGGGACGGGCTGGGGGAAATGATTGGCGACGGCGTGGATATGCTCTTTTGTAACCGCGACGAAGCACTGGGCTTTACCGAAACCAATTCCCTCGACGACGCGGCCGCGGCGCTGCAGCGCCACTGCCGCAGCTTTGCCATTACCCTAGGCGCCGAAGGCGCCCTGCTTTGGGATGGCGAGCGGCAGCACCGGGTTTCCAGCCCCAAGGTACACGCAATAGATACCAACGGCGCCGGGGATATGTTTGCCGGCGCCTTCCTCTATGGTATCAACCGCGATATGCCCTTCGCCGAAGCGGGAGAACTCGCCTGCCGGGCGGCGGCTCAGGTAGTGAGTCAGTACGGACCACGGTTGCGGGCGGAGCAACACGCCGAACTTTTGGCGGCGGTTGTTTAAGGAGGAGGGCGCCTAGGGAACCTCTGATTAATTCGAGGGGATACTACGGTGGGTTCCGGGGCGCTCAGGCAATAGGATGGATATTTCGAAAGCGCACAAGTACTTCCCTGTAGCTCCGACGGATACATCCCTGATCCGACGGTTTCGAAATATCCACCCTATCACCTGAGCTTCTCATCCGCCCACGAAGAATCTCTGCCCCCAGAACGTGAATTAATCAGAGTTTCCCTAGTCGGGAGTCTCAGGAACCGCCCTGGGCCTCGACCCCTGGATTCCGGGCCGCTCCACAGATTTCCGGCAGACAGGCGGCGGCAGCGATACCAAAGCCCTGGGCGTAGTCCACTCCCATTAGGCGCAACCGCTCCATCAGTTCAGGGGTCTCGACGTATTCAGCGATGGTTTTTATGCCCATTCGCTTGGCCAAGTGATCGATAGTGCTGACCATTGCACTGTCGATCTCGTCTTCGATCATATTGCGCACAAAGCTGCCATCGATCTTCAGGTAATCCACCGGCAGCTGGCGCAGATAGGCCAGAGAGGAAACACCGCGCCCAAAATCGTCCAAGGCGAAGCTGCAGCCGGCAGCCCGCAACTTGTGGATAAAAATAAGCGCCCGCTCGAGGTTGTTGATCGCACTGGTTTCCGTAATTTCAAACTGCACCCGCGACGGCGCCACCCCCTTCTCGGTCATCTCCCGCAATACATAGTCGGCGAAGGTTTCATCCCCCAGACTGATACCGGATATATTGATCGCATAGTTGAAACCACTCATGCCCATGCGCTGCTCCAGCGCCATGTAGGAGAAGATTTCGCGAATCACCCACCGGTCCACATCCTCGATCAATCCGTATCGCTCCGCCGCAGGCAGGAACAGCCCGGGGGAGATCAAGCCTCCATCCCGACCGCGCATACGCACCAATATCTCGTAATGATGCACCCGCGGCTCGCCCTGAAGCGACACCACCGGCTGGCGGTAGAGTAAAAAACGCTCCTCGCGCAAAGCCGCATGAATCTCCGCCACCCAGGTGGTTTCGCGACGCTTTTCCAGTACCTTGCGCGGGTCGCCGAAAAACTTCACCCGGTTGCGGCCTTGGTCGCGCGCCACGCGGCATGCGTCGTTTACCGACGCCAGCAACTGGGTGGCACTGGGCGCATGGCGGTCCACGGTGACCGCACCGACAGACAACGCCACGCGGCTATCACTACCCTCCCAGCGAAAGGCAAAACCCTTTACCGCCTCCAACAGCCGCGCCACCACCCTGCGCGCCTCTTCCAAGGTGCAGTCGCGCAGCAATACCGCGAACTCGTCACTGCCCACACGTGCAAGCAGATCGGCACTCGACAGGCAACGGCGCAGCAACTGCGCCAATTGTGTGAGCAGTTGGTCACCGGCGCTGTAGCCCAAAGTGTCATTGATCACCTTGAACTGATAGACATCCAGGTACAACAGCACATGGTGTTGACGCCGGTCGACACACAGGGACAAAGTCTGCTGCAATTCGATTTCAAAGAACTGCCGGTTGGGCAACCGGGTCAGGGCATCGTGGCTGTTCTGCCAGCTGAGACGGGAGGAAATACGGCGCGCGGCAGAAGTGTCCCGCAGGACCAGAACAAAGTTGCTAAGGGCTGCGCCATCGCGCACAGCCAACACTTGTACATTAACCTCCAAGGGGCTATGCGATTCACCGGAGTGCCGTATACAGGCGCTGAACTCCCGGACGCTGGGCGCGTCCTCGTCCCCTCCGGACGGCGGTAATATTGGCGGTAAAGGCACGCCCTGAGCATCGTATAACTGCAGGCTGTCATTGAGCATCTGCCCCGGCAGCAGCCCCACCAAATCACCGGTCATCTCACTGACCAGTGGATTGCTATAGGTGATTCGGCCGCGGGCGTCAGTGACAATCACTCCGTCGGCAATCTCCCCCAGCGCCACCTCAGCGGCCTGCAGGCTAATTTGTGCGCCGGGCATCAGGTCACCATCGACCTGAGTTAGCAGGCCGAGATATTCGACGGATTTTGGGTCAAACTCAGTCAAAGCTGCAAGCTCGCGCCTTTAAGTAGTCCTACCGCGCCGACCGGGAACAGCCGCTTGCTCACGGCAGCGGCAATATTGCGATTCCACCGACTCCACTATTCGAGTCCGCGACAATACTCCGTGCACGGTGCCTTCCCTGCCCACCCGCTGTTTCGATGCAAATCACACACTCACAGATGGGTGCGCAAGAAGTTTTTCAGTTTTTCATCCTCAAACGCGCGCTGCAACGTCGCCCCCAAGAGGCCGTTAATGCGCGCTTCGACTTCCTCTCGGCTGGGCTTGATCAGCGTTCGGTCCACGCCACTGGAGCGGTAGCTGCCGAAATAGGTAGCGCCCCCGATCTTCACTTCCAGTTCCACTTCAGCAGAGGTATCCACCTTGCTGGTATACAACTTGTTGGGGCTGTCGTACTTGAGACCGGTCAGTTTTGCCAGCACCTGCACGTCCCCGCCCTCGTCGACCGTGCGGAAAGCCCATTTATCGAAACCACCGCGCAGGGTCGAAGCAATTGCCCCCTCTACATCGTTAGCTAGGCTCACGCGGGCGGTCTCTGCATAGACGCCGCCTAAGGATCCCAGTCCACCGCCCGGCAGCTGATTGACACCGCGCACACTCAAAGTGTACCCGGCGCCGATGGTCTCCGGCACTACCTGTACCTGTGGGTGCACCTGAATCTGCAGTGGACTGTGGGCACAGGCCGCCAGTACACAAGCGCCGAGGAGCAACAACAGCTTTTTCATCAAATCCTCCTGCGTTTTTTCACGCGTTTTTTCGCTTCAATTCGTACCCGGTCAGCGGTAAAAGTTCAGTGGTGGTGATGGTGCTGCGCAGCCACTGGCAGAGCGCGCACCGGCACTTCTACCTCCAGTACCGCGCCGCTGGCAAAGTGCAAGCGCAATTGCAATTGTTCACCGGCCCGCAACTTGACACCGTGCAACATCAGGTGCGTACCACCGGGGGCCATACGCACTTCGCCACCGGCGGGAATCACTAGTGAAGCCAGAGGACGCATGCGGCTGACACCGTCGTCGTCCACAGTTGTATGCAGCTCCACCATGGCACCATCAATATCCGGCAGTTCAACGGACTGCAATTGCATGTCGCCAGTGCCCTCGTTGTGGAAAGAGAGGTAGGCCGCGGTCATCGCCGCGCCCGGCAAAGTTTCACGGGCGTAGCCTTGCACCCGCACAGTTTGCGCCCAGACCGACGCGCCAATGCCCAAAAAAAACACGGTATACAGAAAAATGTGCACTCCTCGCATCATCGCCTCCTGCCAGATTTCATTCCGTATTTCCACCAAGTTGCAGTAGCAACCGCGGCGGGCTGCCCAGCTTGATATCCCCCCGCACACGGTAGCCGGGCACTGCCTCGCGCAATTGTTGATAGATCCAGCGCCCCTCTGCATCGGTGCGTGCCACGATAATCACCCGCAATCCATCATTGCGGATGCGCTCCGCGGCGCGGTGCAACAAAGCCACCACTGCGTCCGACTTTGCATCCAGTTGCCCGACCGGTAGTTCCAAGCTCTCGCCCTGGGGCAGATCCTGGCGCGCGCGACTGAGCTCTCGCGCCAACTGTGCACGCACCTCCATCACCAGTGGATTGCCCGGTGCCAGTTCTTCGGCGCGGCTTAAATAGGTGTTCACTTCCCCGAAAGACCTCTTGCGCAGCGCATTGCGGGCCCGCTCGACGAATTCGATCACTATGGCTTGTATACCCCCGGCGGCACGGCGGTTATCCGGATCCAATTGCCTTGCGCGCAGATAATAGTCATATGCGCTGGCGCCTGCGGGATAAATCAAAAGCCCCTGGTGCAGGGCCTCTTCGGCGCGATCGAGAAAGAACTCAACATTGCGCCTGCGTATTTCCTCCGGCGAGGGTGCTGTCGGCTCTGGTTCCGGCAAAGGTATCGCGCGCGGTGATGGTATCGGCGGCCTGGTGGTTACACAGCCCCCCAAATACAGGACCAACAACAAACTAAAAGTGCGAAGACGGTCAATTGACGACAAGCCAACCCCCAACTGTTGTTTTTTTGCGACACCGCCGTCGCTATACTGCCGGCTCGACCGAACCCCTGCCGACGGCGTCAGTCAAAGGCTCTCGTCAGACTATAATGAATTTTTACTCCGATGACTGTGATAACCAAGCGCTTCTCCAAAATTTTCCTCCCCTTGCTGACAGTCCTAACGCTGGCTTTCGGCACAGGGAGCAGCACATTGGCGTCGGATTCCCCTTTTGCCTCCCTGGCCGCGAGTGACGCAGAGTTCCTCCCGGTTGACCAAGCCTACCAGCAGGACTTCCTCTTCTCCGGCGACAACATCAGCACCATCTTCCAAATAGCGCCAGGCTACTACCTCTACCGGGACAAGCTGGCCTTGTATCACATTGACGGCGGCACCAAGAAAGAACTGCCCCTGACCCTGCCCGAGGGCGAAGTCATCTGGGACGACTACTTCGAGAAGGAAACAGAGGTCTACCGGCTGCAGCTGGAAATTCCCCTGGCGGTGCAGAGCGCTGGCCCACTGCAATTGGAAATCCACTACCAAGGCTGTGCCGACGCCGGTCTCTGCTATCCACCCCAGGTGCGCCACTTTGAGCTAGATCCTACAAAAGCGAGCGCCACACCGGTCACAGCCCCCACCGCACGAAGCAGCATTCCCCCCTCAAGCGGTACGGACACCAATACCGACATGACCCTGGCCCTGGCGGTGGTGCTGGCCTTTGCCGGGGGACTACTGCTGAATCTGATGCCCTGCGTCTTTCCGGTACTTTCGATCAAGCTGCTGGCAATCAGCCAGACCTCGCAACAGGCGGGCCAGCGGCGCCTGCACGGCTGGGCCTACAGTATTGGCGTGGTAGTGAGCTTTGTGTTGATCGCGGCACTGATGCTGACCCTGCGCGCGGGCGGCGAAGCTGTCGGCTGGGGCTTCCAGCTGCAGTCCCCCTGGCTGGTGGCAGCCCTGGCCTACCTGTTTTTCACCATGGGGCTCAGCCTCTCCGGCCTGACCGCGTTCGGCACCCGCCTGATGGGACTCGGCAGCGGCGTCAGCGCACACCCCGGGCTGCGTGGCTCCTTCGCCACAGGCGCTCTGGCAACCCTGGTGGCGAGTCCCTGCACGGCACCGCTGATGGGATCCGCACTGGGCTTCGCGGTCACTCAACCGGCGGCGGTGGCGCTGGCGGTCTTCGCCGCGCTGGGCGCCGGCATGGCGGCACCCTTTCTGTTGCTGACCTATATTCCGGCCCTGGCGGATCGCCTGCCGCGCCCGGGCCCCTGGATGGACAAGTTAAAACAACTCCTCGCCTTCCCGATGTACCTGACCGCCGTGTGGCTATTGTGGGTGTTGGGTCGCCAGAGCGGCAGCGACGGCGTGGCGCTGGTCCTGGCCGGCGCAGTGGCCATCGCCTTTGCCCTGTGGATATGGCCCCACGCGCTTGAAGCCGGCAGCAAATGGCGCTGGGGTAAAAGCGCGGTAGCTCTGCTGGCACTGGCTTTTGCTGTCGGTCTTCTGCCGCAACTGAATACAGTGGAAGCCTCTTCGGAAACCGCCAGCGGCTACTGGCAGCCCTATTCGCCCGAACGACTGGAAGAAGCGCGCAGCCAAGGACGCCCGGTGCTGGCCAATATGACCGCCGCCTGGTGCATCACCTGCCTGGCCAACGAAAAGGTGGTGTTATCCAGCGACGAAATCGTCACGGCGGTGGAGCAACTGGGGGTAGTGGCACTGAAAGGCGACTGGACCAACCAAGATCCACAAATCAGCGAATTGCTGGCCAAATACGGCCGCACCAGTGTCCCCCTCTACCTGCTCTTCCCCGCCGGTGGAGGCGAGGCAAAAGTCCTGCCGCAGATCCTGACCCGCGAGGGCCTGCTGGCGGAACTGCAGTCGGCCGCCGAAGGTGGGCTCGGCACTTCCATGCGTTGAGCAGGGCAGAAGTGCGCCACTGTAGCCAGACCCACCGGCAAAAAGGACAAACGCAATATTTCTGCGCTGAATATCAGTGAAAAGCCGCCGAAATGCGGCTAACTTCAGCAAGCTGTGCCGCAGGCATGGACATAGAGTCACTTTTGCGGCACACTCACCCCGGCTGTCGGGCACACAATCCGCAATCTTTAGTTTTTCCGCAAGATTGTAGATTTTCACCGGTTTTTTCTAACTGTTTTGCGCCTTTTTGAGAGCATTCCATGGCAAAACTTCTCCTGCTGCACGGCCCCAATCTCAACTTGCTCGGTACGCGTGAGCCGGAAATCTACGGTGCCACCACCCTGGCGCAGATCAACGAGGCGGCGCGCCTCCAGTGCGAAGCTGCCGGCCACCAGCTGCAGACGCTGCAAAGCAATAGCGAAGCGGCGCTGATCGAGCGCATACATACAGCCCGGGACGAGGGCGTGGATTTTATCGTGATCAACCCGGCAGCGTTTACCCATACCAGCGTAGCGCTGCGCGACGCACTGGCGGCTGTGGCCATACCGTTTATCGAGCTGCACCTGTCCAACCCCCATGCGAGAGAGGAATTCCGCCGCCACTCCTATTTTTCCGATCTGGCCCGCGGGGTCGTGTGCGGCTTCGGCGCGCACAGTTACACCCTGGCCCTGCAGGCAGCCATTTTTCAACTGGACACAACGACCAAATAGCGAACCAACACTGTGAGTGAACATTATGGATATCCGCAAGATTAAAAAACTGATTGAACTGCTCGAGGAATCGGATATCGGCGAGCTGGAAATCAAGGAAGGAGAAGAGTCCGTGCGCATCAGCCGCGGTGTCAGCGGTGCCCCCCAGGCGGCTCCCGTTTACGCGGCGCCCGCGGCCCCTGCCGCCGCGCCCGCACCGACTCCAGCGCCGGCAGCCGCTGAAACCCAAGAAGAAGCACCGGCAATCACTGGCCACGTGGTCAAATCGCCGATGGTCGGCACTTTCTACGCCGCCCCCAGCCCCGGCGCCGAGCCTTTCGTGAAGGTCGGCCAGCAGGTGAAAGTGGGAGACGTGATCTGCATCGTCGAAGCGATGAAGATGATGAACCAGATCGAAGCCGACAAGGCCGGAACCATCGAAGCCATTCTGGTGGAAAACGGTCAGCCGGTAGAGTTCGACCAGCCGCTCGTGACCATCGTCTGAGCGGGGTGAATCGGCATGTTTGAAAAAGTACTGATCGCCAACCGGGGCGAAATCGCGCTGCGCATACTGCGCGCCTGCAAGGAGATGGGCATCGCCACCGTGGCCGTTCACTCCCAGGTAGACCGCGACCTGAAACACGTGCGCCTCGCCGACGAGTCTGTGTGCGTGGGCCCCAATCCTTCGCCCCAGAGCTACCTGAACATCCCCTCAATCATCGCCGCAATGGAAATCACAGATGCCCAGGCGGTGCACCCCGGCTACGGCTTTCTGGCGGAAAACGCCGATTTCGCCGAACAGGTGCAAAAGAGCGGCTTTACGTTTATCGGCCCCGACCCCGATGTGATCCGGCTCATGGGAGACAAGGTTTCCGCCATCGCAGCCATGAAAAAGGCCGGAGTTCCCACGGTGCCCGGCTCCAACGGACCGCTGCCGGATAACGGCGAACGCTGCCTGGCAATCGCCCGCGAGATCGGCTACCCGGTCATCATCAAGGCCGCCGCCGGTGGTGGCGGGCGCGGCATGCGCGTGGTACACACAGAGGCAGCCCTTCTGAACGCCATTTCCGTCACCCGCTCCGAGGCCGAGGCCGCCTTCGGCGACGGCACAGTGTACATGGAGAAATTCCTGCAGAACCCACGCCACGTGGAGATCCAAGTGTTGTCCGACGGCCAAGGCAACGCCATCCATCTGGGTGACCGCGACTGCTCCCTGCAGCGGCGCCACCAGAAGGTTCTGGAGGAGGCGCCAGCCCCTGGCATCCCCGACGAGGTGCGCAGCCAGGTACAGGAATCATGCGTACAGGCCTGCATCGACATCGGCTATCGCGGCGCGGGCACCTTCGAATTCCTTTACGAGGACGGGCGTTTCTACTTCATTGAAATGAACACCCGCATCCAGGTGGAGCACCCGGTCACGGAGATGGTCACCGGTGTCGACCTGATTAAAGAACAAATCCGCGTCTGCGCGGGCGAAAAGCTCTCTATCCGGCAAGAGGATATCTCGATCCGGGGCCACGCTTTTGAGTGCAGGATCAACGCCGAAGACCCGAAGACCTTCTTCCCCTGCCCCGGCAAGGTCAACAACTTCCATACCCCCGGTGGACTGGGTGTACGGGTCGACTCACACCTTTACTCCGGTTACACAGTACCGGCCAATTACGATTCCATGATCGCCAAGATCATCACCCACGGCGAGGACCGCCAAGAGGCCCTAGCGCGTATGCGTGTGGCCCTGTCGGAACTGATTGTCGACGGCATCAAAACCAATATTCCGCTACAGGAAGAACTGGTGCGCGACGAGGCCTTCGCCCAGGGTGGAGTCAACATCCACTATCTCGAGAAAAAACTGGAGCTATAGCTCCGCCGCGGGGCCGGAAAGGAATATCCGGCCCCTGTTCCGATGACACCCACAACCAACCTTCACCACTGAATTACCATGCCCTGGCTCCAACTCCGTGTAGATACCGATCGCGAACACGCTGAAAAAATCGAGGAAGCGCTGCTTTTCGCCGGCGCGGTGTCCGTCACGCTGCAGGACAACGCCGACCAACCGATCCTGGAGCCCGGCCTCGGCGAAGTGCCGCTGTGGGACCACACCCGGGTCACCGGCCTCTTCGACGCGGAAGTAGATACCGCCGTGACCGAAGCCAAGGCCGCCGCCTACTTGTGTGAGCTGCTGCCCAACGCCCGCTGGGAACAGCTGGAGGACAAAGACTGGGAACGGGAGTGGATGTCCCATTACAAGCCGATCCGCTGCGGGGACAAACTGTGGATCTGTCCCAGCTGGTGTGAACCGCCGGAGCCCGAAGCCGTCAACCTGTTGCTCGACCCGGGGCTCGCTTTCGGTACCGGCACCCACCCCACCACCTTTCTGTGCCTGCAGTGGCTGGGACAGGAAAACCTGACCGGCAAAAACGTCATCGACTTCGGCTGCGGCTCCGGCATCCTGGGTATAGGCGCCATACTGCTCGGTGCAGCGCGCGCCTCGGGCACCGACATAGACCCGCAAGCCCTAATCGCCAGCCGCGACAACGCCGAGCGCAACGGCATAGACCCCGCCCGCTTTCCGGTCTATCTGCCGGAGCAACTGCCGCGGGAAAAGGCCGACATAGTACTAGCCAACATTCTCGCCGGTCCGCTGGTGGAACTGGCGCCGCAACTGAGCGAATTGACCCGCATAGGGGGACGCATCTGCCTGTCCGGCATACTTTCTTCTCAGGCGGACCAGGTTAAAGCGGCCTACCGGGAGTGGATCGACTTCGACGCGGACGGGCTACATGAAGACTGGGTGCGCCTCAGCGGCACCCGCGTACGCTAGGCACCGATAAATCGGTACAAGCGCTGCTACGGGCTCGCGGGCGCCTAAGGAGCCTCTGATGAATTCACCTGAGCACAGTCGTTGGTTCCGGGGCGCTCAGGTAATGGGATGGATATTTCGAAAACGCACGAGTACTTCCCTGTAGCTCCGCCGGATACGTCCTTGTATCCGACGGTTTCGAAATATCCATCCCACCACCTGAGCTTCTCATTTGGGTGATAGGTCTCTTTGTCGTCCAGGAGCCAATGAATCAGAGTCTCCCTAACACAAGGTGAACAAGGTTCGCCGTCACGCAACCTGCTGCTACACTTGGCGCCCCGATAAAAATTACGCAACTCGCATGTCGCAACTGGTTACCCGCTGCCCCCATTGCAGCACACCGTTTCACGTCAATGAGCAGCAACTGCGCGCAGCCCGCGGCGCAGTGCGTTGCGGCTCTTGCCTGCAGGTATTCCGCGCCGACGAGAACATTGTCTTCGACGAAGGCGCTCCCTCTGAACACAAACGCCTGGAGGCGCTGCTTGAGGACGACGACATCCTGATTCACGACGATATGGATCTGGAGGATGAAGAAGAGACGACAGCGCCCACCGACAAAACCCCGCCGCCCCCGAGCGCGGTGCGCGAAGAGGACGAACAACCACTGATCGACGACGCCTTTGGCGATAGCCAATGGCAGGAAATCGCCGCCGCGCCGAGTGCGATACAGGAAGACGGCGACGAAGAAGACGACGACAACGAAGTTCTGCTGGACGACGATTGGGATGACACCCCATGGGCAAATGAAATCCCCCAAGCGCCGCAAAAGCCTGACTCCACCCCACCGCCAACAAACCGGGAAGAGCGGAAGCCCCCCCGGAGTGCACTGAGTGGACAAACGCGGCATACCCCTCTGCCCAACACATCAAAAGAGACCTCTGCCAGTGCGGCCTCTCACGATTTTGCCGCAGGCTCCGAGCGCGAGCGGCTGATCTCCGCCATAGAACCCGCACCTCTGGAAGTCGCCTGGTCTCCACACCGCGAAAGACGTGTCCCGGGCTGGCTCTGGACACTGTTGGCACTGCTGCTCGCCGCCGGCATCCTGGCGCAGGTCGCCTATTTCCGCTTCGACAGCCTGAGCAAGCGACAGCCGTGGAGAAACATTTACGCTGCGGTCTGTCCAATGCTGGACTGTGAGCTGCCGCCGCAAGTGGATCTGCAGGCCATACACACCTCCAATCTGGTGGTGCGCAGCCACGCACAAATTCAGGGCGCCCTGGTGGTGGACGCGATTCTGCTCAACACGGCGCCCTTCGATCAGCCCTTTCCGCGGCTGTTACTGAGCTTCAGGGACCTGAAGAACAAACCAGTCGCGAGCCGACTTTTCGAACCCGAAGACTATTTGCAGGGCGAACTGGCCGGGCGCCGACAAATGCCCAGCGGAAGCCCGGTCCACATCGGAATAGAGATCGTGGACCCGGGCAAAGAGGCGGTGAACTACGAGCTGCAAATTGCCCCTTGAGCGCCGCATCTCGCCCTGTAACACCAGCACAAAATGGCGCGTGAACCCGCAAAAATTGACCAAACCGCAGGCTAAACGAGCACAACACAATCAATTTGCGCGTTTTTTCGCTTTGCCAACGCCAGGGCAGCGGCTATCATAGGCCGCTGTTTTTACCCGGCCGGGAGCGATTTGGTCCCGATTTTGTGAAAGCCCCCTGACGCCCGAGCGGAGCAACAGTGTCCATCGCCATAGGTCCTTACATTATCGACAACCCGGTAATTTTGGCTCCTATGGCTGGGGTTACCGACCGCCCTTTCCGCCAGCTGTGCCGAAAACTTGGTGCGGGCTTGGTGGTGTCGGAGATGGTGACAGCGGATACCCGCCTGTGGAACAGCCGCAAGTCGCGGTTCCGCCTGGAGCACACCGGCGAGGTGGCGCCAATATCGGTGCAGATCGCCGGTGGCGACCCACATATGATGGCTGAAGCGGCACGGGAAAACGTCAGGCGCGGCGCTCAGATCATCGATATCAACATGGGCTGCCCGGCGAAGAAGGTTTGCAAAAAGGCGGCGGGCTCCGCCCTACTGCGGGACGAGAAACTGGTCGCGGACATACTGCAAGCTGTAGTGCAGTCTGTCTCTGTCCCCGTAACCCTAAAGATCCGCACGGGCTGGTGTCCTGCATCTCGCAACGGGGTCCGGGTGGCTAAAATGGCCGAAGACATCGGCGTCTCCGCACTGGCGGTACACGGTCGCACCCGCGCCTGTGGCTACCACGGCCAAGCCGAATTCGATACCATTGCCGAGATTGTATCCACGGTGAAAATTCCAGTTTTCGCCAATGGTGACATCGCCAGTGCGGAACGGGCCCGGGATGTGCTCGACTACACCGGCGCAGCTGCAGTGATGATTGGCCGTGCAGCACAGGGACGGCCTTGGATTTTCCGCGAGATAAACCACTATCTCGCCACCGGTGAGCGGCTGCCCGAACCCTCACTGGCAGAAATCAGGGACATTTTGCTCGCCCATTTGGGCGAATTGCACCGTTTCTACGGTGAAGAAATGGGGGTCCGTATCGCCCGCAAGCACGTGGGTTGGTACCTGAAGACACTCGCGGGGAGCGAGTCCTTTCGCAAGACCTTTTTCAAATTAGATAGCGCAGAAGCACAACATGCCAGCGTTCAGCAGTGGTTTGAACGCCGAATAACGAGAGGGGCACAAGCGGCATGAATAACGAAGCACTAATTCCGGATGCTAGCAACGAAGAGGTATCCGTCGGGGGACAGACTCAACTGGCGCAGCCGCAGCAGCAATCCCTGCGCGACGCCGTCGAGCAGGCGATGGAAAACTATTTCCGCCACCTGGATGGGCAAATGGTCACCGACGTTTACGATATGGTGCTGTCCGAAATAGAAGCGCCTATGCTGGAAGTGGTTATGAAACACACGCGCCACAACCAGACCCGGGCCGCGCAGCTGCTGGGCCTGAACCGCGGCACCCTGCGCAAAAAGCTGAAACGCTACGGGCTGCTGTAAGCTAGTCGCGGCACTGTAGCCGAACAACGCGAGGGGGGATGAGGTCACTCATCCCCCCTCGCCGTTTGCTGACGCGGGATTTCCCCTAGACCGCAACCGCCGGATGTCTTCATCGATGCGCAGGCACCGAAGTTGCGGACGCCAGCAGCAGAATTTCCCCGCCCCACTGGGGGTAGAACCCTTTTCTGTAACCTGGATGGATTAACTGCTATGACTGACAAGGTTGCGATTCGCCGCGCGCTGATCAGCGTATCGGACAAAAGCGGAATCGTGGACTTCGCCCGGCAACTCAGTGAAATGGGCGTTGAAATACTCTCCACTGGCGGCACGCACCGCCAGCTGAAGGAGGCCGGTATCCCGGTAGTGGAAGTCTCCGATTACACCGGTTTTCCCGAGATGATGGACGGGCGGGTAAAGACCCTGCACCCGAAGGTGCACGGCGGCATCCTCGGTCGCCGCGGCACCGACGACGACGTGATGGCTAAACAGGGTATCAGCCCAATCGATATGGTTGTGGTCAACCTCTACCCCTTCGCCCAGACAGTCGCCAAGCCGGACTGCACACTGGCGGACGCCATCGAAAATATCGATATCGGGGGCCCGACCATGGTCCGCGCGGCGGCCAAGAACCACAAGGATGTCGCCATCGTCGTCAATGCCGGGGATTACGACACCATCATTGCGGAAATGAAAGCCAACAGCGGCGCCCTGAGCCAGGCCACCCGCTTTGATCTGGCGGTCAAAGCCTTCGAACACACGGCCAGCTACGACGGCGCCATCGCCAACTATCTGGGCGCCCTCAAAGACGGCCAGCAGCAACCCTTCCCGCGCACCTTCAACAGCCAGTTCATCAAAAAGCTGGATCTTCGCTACGGTGAAAACCCCCATCAGAAAAGCGCTTTCTATGTGGAAGCTGCGCCGGCGGAAGCCGGTATCGCCACCGCGGTTCAATTGCAGGGCAAAGCGCTTTCCTATAACAATATCGCCGACACCGATGCGGCCCTGGAGTGTGTCAAATCCTTCAGCGAACCGGCCTGCGTGATCGTCAAGCACGCCAACCCCTGCGGTGTGGCCATCGCCGACAGCATCGGCGCGGCCTACAACCTGGCCTTTGAAACCGACAGCGAATCCGCCTTCGGCGGTATCATCGCCTTCAACCGGGAACTGGATGGCGCCACTGCAAAAGCCATAGTCGAACGTCAGTTTGTTGAAGTGATTATCGCCCCGTCCATTTCCGAAGAAGCCAAAGCCGCTGTGGCTGAGAAAAAGAACGTACGCCTGCTTGCCTGTGGCCAGTGGAGTGAAACCCGCCAGCCGGCGCTGGACTACAAGCGCGTCAACGGTGGTTTGCTGATTCAAGACCGCGACGACGGCGCAGTCACTGAAGCAGATCTCAAAGTGGTCACTAAGCGCCAGCCCACAGAGGAAGAAATCCGCGACTTGTTGTTTACCTGGAAGGTCGCCAAGTTCGTGAAGTCCAACGCAATTGTCTACGGTCGCGACGGCCGCACCATTGGTGTCGGCGCGGGCCAGATGAGCCGCGTTAACTCCGCCCGCATCGCGGCGATCAAAGCGGACCACGCGGGACTTGAGGTGGCGGGCTCCGTTATGGCCTCCGACGCCTTCTTCCCCTTCCGCGACGGCATCGACAACGCCGCTGCCGCCGGTATCCGCGCAGTCATTCAACCGGGCGGCTCGGTGCGCGACGAAGAGGTTATCGCTGCCGCGGACGAGCACGATATGGCCATGGTCTTTACCGGCATGCGCCATTTCCGCCATTGACAACCGGTTGCGACTGCAAACCGGTCATTAAAGCCGGCACAAAATGGGCCGGCTTTTTCTTGCCCACCCTATTCCGGGCTAAAATAGCGCACTTATTGGATTACACCGGCCGACTGAGGGGGATTTGAACATGAACATATTGGTGATTGGCGCCGGCGGCCGCGAGCACGCCCTGGCATGGAAGGCGGCGCAGAATCCCGCCGTCGACACTGTTTTCGTCGCCCCGGGCAACGCGGGCACCGACCGCGAACCCAAACTGCAAAACGTGGCCATCGGTGTGGACAACTTTTCCGCCCTGGCGGATTTCGCCGAGGAAAACGACGTAGAGCTGACCATCGTAGGCCCCGAGGCGCCGCTGGTAGACGGTATCGTCGACTTCTTCAACGGGCGCGGCCTGTCCATCTTTGGCCCCAGCAAGGCTGCGGCACAACTGGAGGGCTCAAAAGCCTTCACCAAGGACTTTCTCGAGCGTCACAATATTCCCACCGCCGCCTACCGCAACTTTACTGAGATTGAGCCCGCGATCGAATACATCCGCGAACGCGGTGCACCTATTGTGGTGAAGGCGGACGGCCTGGCTGCGGGCAAGGGCGTCATCGTCGCCGAATCGGTGGAGCAAGCGGAGCTGGCCGTGCGCGACATGCTGTCCGGCAACGCCTTCGGCGAAGCCGGCTGCCGCGTGGTGATCGAAGAGTTCCTGCAAGGCGAAGAGGCCAGCTTCATCGTCATGGTGGACGGCGAACATATACTGCCGATGGCCACCAGCCAGGACCACAAGCGCGTCGGCGACGGCGACACAGGCCCCAACACCGGCGGTATGGGCGCCTATTCTCCCGCGCCCGTCGTTACCGACAGTGTCTATCAACGTATCATGCGCGAAGTGATAGAGCCCACCGTTAAAGGGCTCGCCGCCGAGGGCATGCCCTACACCGGTTTCCTCTATGCCGGTCTGATGATAGACCCGGAGGGCGCACCCAAGGTGATCGAATACAACTGCCGCTTCGGCGATCCGGAAACCCAGCCGATCATGATCCGCCTCAAGTCCGACCTGGTGGAATTGTGTCAAGCTGCCCTGGACAAGCGTCTGGATCAAGTAGAGGCCGAGTGGGATCCGCGCCCGGCATTGGGAGTGGTGCTCGCGGCGCACGGCTACCCTGGCAGCTACCGCAAAGGCGACGCTATCAGTGGTCTGGATCGCGCGGACGACGACTGTGACACCAAGGTGTTCCACGCCGGTACGGCGCTGGATGGCGAACGGGTAGTCACCAATGGCGGCCGCGTACTCTGTGCCACCGCCCTGGGAGATACCGTCGCCGCCGCGCAGGCCAACGCCTACGCCTGCGCGCGTAATATTTACTGGGACGGCGCCTTCTACCGCAAGGATATCGGCTTCCGCGCGGTGGAGCGGGAGGAAAACCAGTAATCACTGTCCAGGCGAGGCCACTGACCGCTATCCCTCTAAGTACAGATACGGAGCTGCAAATTATGAGTGAGCGCAAACTGACCGCCCTGGATCATCTACTGCTACAAGCGGACCGCGCCCTGCGAACCTTGAGTCCCGGCGCGCCCATTTGCGGGCGGCAAACTCCGGCCGCGGCCGAGGAAGAGACGGAAATGTCCGAGGCGGAACGCAAGCACGCGGCCGGGTTGATGCGGGTTAACCACAGTGGCGAAGTGTGTGCTCAGGCCCTCTACCAGGGCCAGGCGCTGACCGCCAAACTGCCGGAAGTGCGATCTGAAATGGAACGCGCTGCCGACGAGGAAATAGACCACCTGGCCTGGTGCGAGCAGCGCCTGCGCGAGCTAGACAGCCGCCCCAGCCTACTCAACCCTCTCTGGTACGGGCTCTCCTTTGCCCTGGGCGCCACCGCCGGCAAGGTCAGTGATCGCATCAGTCTCGGTTTCGTAGCTGCCACCGAGGAGCAGGTTTGCAAGCACCTGCAGAGCCACCTCGAGCGGCTGCCGGCCCAGGACAAGAAAAGTCGTGCTGTGGTCGAGCAAATGCTGATAGACGAGGAAAAACACGGTCACACCGCGCTGGAGGCCGGCGGCGCCCGTTTCCCGGCACCGGTGAAAAAGCTGATGACCCTTGTCTCCAAGGCGATGACATCAACCAGCTACCGAATCTAAACGAAACCGCCGCAGCCACCTTCCGGGATGACTGCGGCGGTTGTTACCACAGCTGGCGGGGCGGCGCACCACCGCCCCAGCTGTGGGAGGTCACGCGGATGTCAGACTTCCTCCACCCGGTAACTGTGCACAATTTCCACTCCGGCGTTGCGGAGCATAATGGACGCTGAGCAATACTTGTCCGCCGACAGCTCCACTGCCCGCGCCACCTGCGTTTCTTTTAAGCCGCTACCGCGCACGACAAACTCCATCTCGATACGGGTAAATGGCGCCGGTGTCGTATCCGGTCGTTCACCGTTGAGTTCACAATGGCAGGAAACAACTTTTTGCCGTGCTTTCTGCAAAATTGTGACCACATCATAGGAAGCACAACCGCCCACACCCAGCAGGATCATCTCCATAGGGCGGATGCCGTTGTTCTTGCGCCCACCTTCCATTACCACAGAATTGCCACTGCCGGCCTCGCCAACAAAGGTCAATTCGTCTACCCAGGTCACAGTCCCCCGCATCACCTGACTCCTTTTATTCCATCACGATAAAGCCGCGAAGCTTATCACATCCGCGTTCCACCCCTGGCTCCCCCCAGGTTTTTCCCCTAGTGACTACAGCGGACCCGCGTCACAGAAAGCAAAACAGTGTTAGACGCCGGTTGCCTCTGAGCGCCGCAGCCGCTATAAGTTTCATTCCCGGCACCACAAAGGTGTCGCAGGTCACACTGCGAGAGTTTCCCGGACCCGGCTACTGTTGGGGGCAGAGTTTTAGCGCCATAATTCGCCATGTTGCTGCGCTTTCCGGTTGGGATCCGGCACCACATTAATAAATAAGGAGTAGATCCGTGACGGTTGCTACCGAAGACCCTATGACTATCGGCAATATTGAAGACTTCCTCGCTCACTGCCACCGGCGACGCTATCCAGCCAAGAGCACTATCATCTACGCCGGCGACCGCTGCGAATCCCTTTACTTCATAATGCGCGGTTCAGTGACCGTACTGATCGAAGACGACGAGGGCCGCGAAATGATCGTGGCCTACCTGAATGACGGCGACTTTTTCGGCGAAATGGGCCTGTTCGATCAGGACACCCGCAGTGCCTGGGTACGCACAAAAACCGAGTGTGAGGTGGCCGAGATCTCCTACAACAAATTCCAGGAATTGACCCGTCAGCACCCGGAATTCCTGTTCGCCTTAGCGACCCAGATGGCCGGTCGCCTGCGCAACACCACGCGCAAGGTGGGAGACCTGGCCTTCCTCGACGTCACCGGTCGCGTGGCGCGCACGCTCCTGGACCTGTGCAACGAGCCGGATGCCATGACCCATCCCGAAGGCATGCAGATTAAAATCACCCGCCAGGAAATAGGCCGTATCGTCGGCTGCTCGCGGGAGATGGTCGGCCGGGTGCTCAAAACACTGGAGGAGCAAGGGCTGGTGTCGGTGAAGGGCAAGACGATGGTGGTCTACGGAACCCGCTAAAGGTTACCGCCACCACAGCAAGGGCGATCCCTGCGATCGCCCTATAGAGCCCGGCAGCCTGAGGGCTAAGTTGTTATCCTTGCGCCCTAGTTAAACATCTCCATCAGCTTGCGCCCCGGTTCCGCCTCCCGCATAAACGCTTCACCAACCAAAAATGAATTCACATTGTGACCGCGCATAGCCGCCACATCGTCGGTGGTGTGAATGCCACTTTCGGTGACCACGATGCGGTCTTCAGGGATCAAATCCAGCAGTTTGAAAGTGGTCTCCAGTTGTACATCAAATGTGTGCAGGTTGCGGTTGTTGATACCGATCAGGCGATTCGGCAGTGCCAGGGCGCGCTCCAGCTCAGTGCGATTGTGCACCTCCACCAGTACATCGAGCCCCAGCTCCCGCGCCAAGTCATTCAATTCCTGCATCTGCGCATCCTCGAGACAGGCGGCAATCAGCAGTATGCAGTCGGCACCAATGGCCCTGGCCTCGAGCACTTGATAGGGGTCCACCGTGAAGTCCTTGCGCAACACCGGCAGGCGTACCGCGCTCCTGGCTTGCTGTAGATACACATCGCTGCCCTGGAAAAAATCCACATCTGTCAGCACCGACAGGCAGGCGGCGCCACCCTTTTCATAGCTTGTGGCTATTTCCGCGGGAATAAAGTCCGGCCGTATCACCCCTTTGCTGGGCGAGGCTTTTTTAATCTCCGCAATGACCGCCGCCTCACCGGAGGCCAACTTATTTTCTATGGCGCTGACAAATCCTCTTGCCGGCGGCTGGTCTTCCGCCCGCGCGCGCATTTCCTGCAGGGAACAACGCGCTTTGCGCTCCGCCACTTCCTGCCACTTGCGTTCGACAATCGTCTTTAGGATGGTCGGTGTGTTTACGGCTGTATTGTCTGCGCTCACGGCTGTCTCCTGTGCGCTCATGGTCGTTCCCCCTGGCTTATGGCTGTTGTCCCTCAACGCGATTAAGAGCGGAAGGCGCTGGTGAAAGCGGCCAGGTCTTTGATTTTCTCACCGGCGATACCGCTGGCTATGGCATCCTGGGCCATGTCGACACCCTGCCCCGCGGAGTCAGCGACGCCACTGACGTAAACGGCTAAACCGGCGTTCAGGGCGATAATGTCGGCGGCTTTGCCCCCGGCTTCAGTGGCGCGCTTGCCCAGCGCATCGCCAATCAGAGCCAGAGATTCGGCGGCTCCGGATACACTGAGACCATCGAGACTCTGCCGTTTGATACCGAAGTCCTCCGGACGGAGCGTCCACTCGTACAGCTCGCCACCCTTCAGTTCCACCACAAGGGTGTCCGCGGCGAGGCTGGCCTCGTCCAGGCCATCGTCGCTGTGCAATACCAGCACGTGCTCGGAACCCAGGCGCTGCAAGACTTCCGCGATCGGGCGGCAATAGCGCTTGTCGTAGACACCGATTACCTGGCGCTTGATACCGGCGGGGTTGGTCAAGGGGCCCAGCAGGTTGAAAATGGTACGCATGCCCAGCGCCTTGCGGGCCGGCCCCACATGGCGCACAGCACTGTGATAACTGGGCGCAAACATAAAGCCGACACCGATGGCATCCACGCAACGGGCTACCTGCTCCGGTGTCAGCTCCAGATAAATACCCGCTTGCTCGAGCAGATCGGCAGCACCGCTGGAAGATGACACAGAGCGGTTGCCGTGCTTGGCCACCCGGGCACCCGCGGCGGCGGCGGCGAAACTGGCGGCGCTGGAGATATTGAACAGATTGGCACCGTCACCACCGGTACCGACGATATCCACCGCATTGGTCAGATCCAGTGCCACCGGCTTCGCCAGTTCGCGCATAACTTCAACCGCACCGGCGATTTCATCGACTGTCTCACCGCGAATGCGCAAGGCAACCAACAGGCCACCAATTTGCGCTTCTGCGGCCTCGCCGCGCATAATCTGGCCCACGATTTCGCGCATCTCCGCACGGCTCAAGTGTTCGCCGCCAACCAGCTTGGCGATGGCCTCTTGGATATTCATTCTTTCTTCCCCCCAAGGCTCAAAAAGAGTGCGGGTACGAGGTGCCTCGCGGCGCCCCCCCTAGGATTGCAAAAAGTTTCTCAGCATATCGTGGCCGTGCTGAGTCAAAATGGATTCGGGGTGAAACTGCACCCCCTCAATCGCCAGTTCGCGGTGGCGCAACCCCATGATTTCGTCTATTTCGCCGTTTTCCGTTTCTGTCCAAGCAGTAATCTCCAGGCTCTCCGGCAGGCTGTCTTTGTCCACAACCAGAGAATGGTAGCGGGTGGCCTCAAAGGGATTGGACAGGCCGTGGAACACCCCCAGATTGTTGTGCACTATCGGAGAAATTTTGCCGTGCATTACCTGGCGCGCCCGAACAACCTTACCGCCAAACACCTGGCCGATACTCTGATGGCCGAGACAAATTCCGAGTATCGGAATCCGCCCTGCATAACGGCGGATAGCGTCCATAGAAATACCGGCTTCATTGGGCGTGCAGGGGCCGGGAGAAATCATAATCTTTTCCGGGGCCAGCGCGTCGATATCCTCGACCGCAATTTCATCGTTGCGCACCACCTTCACATGCGCACCCAATTCCTGCAGGTACTGCACCAGATTCCAGGTGAAGGAATCGTAGTTATCGATCATCAATATCATTGCTCGGCCCCTTCTCCGGATTGCTCTATACGGCGTTGCAGGCGTGCAAGCGCGTCCTGGGTGGCGCGCAGCTCGCGCAGTATTTCGGTATGGCTTGGCGGCAACCGCAGCTCGTCCAGGCGACGCAGCTTGGCTTCCTCCAGATTATTCAACACTACGCCAATAAACAGGTTGATCATTACGAATGCGCCCATGACCACAAAGCTGACGAAATAGAGCCAGGCCCATGGCAGGGACTCCATAGCTGTGTACATAACGTCAGTCCAGTCCTCAAGCGTGACGATGCGGAACAAAGTCAGCAGCGCGATTGGCAGGCTGCGCCAGTGGAGCGGATCCACGTCGTGGAAAAGGAAATAACCCGCCACGCCATAGATGTAGAAAATAATCGTCATCAACAGCGCTATGTGGAACATGCCCGGCAGGCTGTGCAACAGGGTGTCCACCAGCAGGCGCAATTCGGGAAAAGCCGAGACCAGGCGCAGTACCCGCAGCACCCGCACCAGGCGCGCCAGGGTCGCCAGAGGGCCGGCGGCCGGTATCAGACTCAGCGCGATAATTGCGAAGTCGAAGCAGTTCCAGCCATTGGCAAAGTAGCGCCAGGGGCGGCTGCCATGAGCGGCCATTTTGACCGCGGCCTCGGCGACAAAGGCCATCAATATCAACTGATTGATCGCCCCCAGCAGGCCGCCGAAACGCTCGGTGACCCAGGTAGAGGTTTCCAGGCCCACGGCGACGGCGTTGAGCAGGATCAGGCCAATGATAACTCGGTGGAACAACGGTGCTTCAGCGAGGCGCTTGCACTGCTCGGCAAAGGTCGGTTTCTGCGAAATACTAACTTCGTTCATCGCTGGTGATCTTGTCGATTACACTCCGGAAAGCGCAATGGCTGCGGCACGGAAAAGCGCGCGCGCCTTGTTCATGGTTTCGTCCCACTCGGACTGGGGTTGTGAGTCAGCTACCAAGCCGGCGCCGGCCTGGATATATAACTGCCCATTCTTTATTACCGCAGTGCGTATCGCGATAGCGGTATCCATATTGCCGTTCCACGCCAAATAGCCCACGGCACCGCCGTATATACCGCGCTTCTCCGGCTCCAGCTCATCGATAATCTCCATGGCGCGGATCTTCGGGGCGCCGGACAGCGTACCCGCCGGCAGAGCCGCGCGCAGTGCATCGATGCCTCCCAACTCAGATTTCAGTTGACCGGTCACATTGGAGACGATGTGCATAACATGGGAGTAGCGCTCCACCACCATCTGCTCGGTCACCCGCACGCTGCCGGTCTGCGCCACCCGACCCACATCGTTGCGGCCCAGGTCGATCAGCATCAGGTGCTCTGCAATCTCTTTCGGGTCCGCCAACAGCTCCTCTTCCAGAGCGCGATCCTCTTCTTCAGTGACACCGCGGCGGCGGGTACCGGCCAGGGGCCGCACGGTCATTTCCCCCGCCTCCAGGTGCACCAGGATTTCCGGGCTGGAACCCACTACCTGGTGATCGTCCAGGTCGAGGAAATACATGTACGGGGAGGGATTCAGGCTGCGCAAGGCGCGGTAGAGGTTCAGCGGCGGGGCTTCATAGGGCGCCGACAACCGCTGGGAGGGCACCACCTGCATCACGTCACCGGCGAGTATGTACTCCTTGACCCGATCGACGGCGCGCTTGAAGTTCTCCTCGCCAAAATGAGACTTGAACGCCGACTCATCGATGCCGGCACCGTTGAGATCCAGCGGCACCATAGCCGGCAGCGGTTGCGCCAATTTGCCGACCAGCTGGTCCAGCCGGGATTGAGCGCGATCATAGGCGTCTTCCTGCTCCGGGTCGGCGTGCACAATAAAGATCACCGCGCCAGCCAGGTTGTCGAACACCACCAGTTCATCGCTGACCATCAGCAGTATATCCGGGTTTCCAAGGGTGTCCGGCGGCGCGCTATCTGCCAGGCGCGGCTCGATATAACGCACACAGTCGTAGCCAAAATAGCCCACCAGACCGCCGTTGAAACGCGGCAGATCCGGCAGCTCCGGCACTCGGTAACGGCGCTGAAACTCTTCAACAAACGCCAGTGGGTCGGCGGACTCACACCGTTCTATCACCTCACCGTCGCGCTCGACGGTGATCTCGTGTCCACACACCCGCAGCAGGGTGCGTGCCGGCAGGCCGATAATGGAATAGCGCCCCCATTTTTCACCGCCCTGCACCGATTCCAGCAGATAGCTGTAAGGGCCCGCGGCCAGTTTGATGTAGGTGGATAAGGGGGTTTCGACATCCGCCAGCACACGGCGCACCAGCGGTATGCGGTTGTAGCCCGCAGACACAAGTTGGGCGTATTCGCTTGGGGTCATGGCGACGACTCCAGAGTTCAAAATTGCTTTTCGGAATTCGGTTGGCGGGCGGGATTCCTAAGGTGCCCGCGGGAAAGACGGCCGACCGGTACCCGTACCGGATGACCTCAGCGGATCAGCGGCGCCATCGCCAGCTGGTGTTTTGGGGGGCCCAATGGGTGCAGGCGTTAGTGTTCACGGACATTCCCTCGTTGCAGGCGCTCAAGTGTACAAATCCCGATCGGGGTGGGCAAGGGGGTTCAGCGGGCGGAGAAACACACGCTTCTCCGCCCTCATGCGTTACTGCGCCAAATTCCTCCGCATGGCGTCAATCACTTCACCGTAGTCATCCGCATTAAAGATGGCGGAACCGGCGACAAAGGTGTCGGCACCGGCGGCGGCGATCTCGGCGATATTGTCCCGGGTGACACCGCCGTCGATTTCCAGGCGGATATCCAGGCCGGAAGCGTCGATCAATGCGCGCGCTTCACGCAACTTATCCAAGGCCGTGGGAATAAATTTCTGGCCACCAAAGCCCGGATTGACCGACATCAGCAGGATCATATCCAGTTTGTCCATTACGTATTTGGCCGCGTCCAGACCCGTGGCCGGATTGAACACCAGCCCCGCTTTGCAGCCGAGGCTGCGTATCAGCTGCAACGAGCGATCCACATGCCGCGAAGCCTCCGGGTGGAACGTGATATAGGTGGCGCCGGCATCGGCAAACATACGGATCATATCGTCCACCGGCTCCACCATCAGATGCACATCGATGGGCGCTTCCACCCCGTGCTTGCGCAGGGCTTGGCACACCATGGGACCGATAGTGAGGTTGGGCACGTAGTGATTGTCCATCACATCAAAATGCACCCAGTCGGCACCGGCGGCCAGCACTGCATCCACTTCTTCACCGAGGCGGGCGAAATCGGCGGAGAGAATGGAAGGGGCAATCTTGTAATCCGACATAGCAATATCCTTCAGTTTATAGGTTGCCTTTGAGGCGCTGATCCAAACGCTCGAGGCGCTCCGGAGTGCCCACGTCACACCAGTCGCCCTCGTAAACCTCCGCCTGCAGGCGCTCTTCGTTGTAAGTAAGTACTTCCCCCAGTCCAAAACACTCGCGTGCACGGGGGTATTCCGTCAGCACCTGCGGACGCAACCAGCTGATACCGGAAAAGGTGTAGCGGGGCTTGGCGGTGCCGGACAGCAAGCCGTTTTCGATACCGAAATCCCCTTCTGGGTTATGGGGCGGATTGGGAACCATCAGCAGGCGGCCGGGACAACCGGCAGGCAGGGGCCTCGCCAACCAGTGCGACAGGTCAAAGTCACACCAGACGTCGCCGTTGACGACGAAAAAGGGACCATCGCCCAACAAGGGCAGCGCCTTGATTATTCCGCCCGCGGTCTCCAGCGGCTCCTCTTCCCGCTCCACCGAGTAGCAAATCCGCACCCCCCAGCGGCAGCCGTCCCCCAGGTGCTCGCGAATCCGATGGCCCAGATATCCGAGGTTGATCACCACCTGCTTCACCCCCACCGCGGCCAGCCGCTCCAGCGCATATTCAATCAACGGTTTGCCGTTTACCGGCAGCAGCGGCTTGGGCGTACGGTCAGTCAGGGGACGCATGCGTTTGCCGAATCCGGCGGCCAGCACCATGGCAGTGGGCGCCGGATCAGGTGAAAGGGAATCGATCATGTATGTGTAAAATCTGTACAGTTACTCTTTCCTGCCGCGGACGCTCAGCGGTTACCGGCACTGCGGTAATCCCGATACCACTCCTGGCGCTCAACCAGTGGCAGCAGTCGTTCGCGAAACCAATCGGCGAAGGGACGCAATTCCGGGTAGCGGTCAGACACCTCCAAGGTGTAGCGAATGACCAACGGCAGATCCGGCAGATACCCCGGTTTGCCATCGCGCAGATAGAGGCGCGGGAAAAGACCCAACACCTTGATATGCCGCTGCAACCCCATCCAGTCAAACCAGCGCAAAAAGGTACCGGGCTGTACCGGCTCCAGCACACCAGCCGCCTCCGCGGTGGCAGCATAGGTCAAAGCCCAGTGCTCCACCCGCTCCCGCGGCCAGCGTATATAGCAGTCCCGCAGCAGCGAGGCCAGATCATAGGTGACCGGCCCCCAGACAGCATCCTGAAAATCCAGCACGCCGGGCCGTTCGCCATCGCGGACCATCAGATTGCGGCTGTGGTAATCCCGGTGCACCAGTACCTTGGGCTGCTCGCAGGCGGAGTCCAACAACAGAGCGAAGGTTTGCTCCACCAACTGCTCCTCAGCTGTATCCAGCGAGTAACCGAGTAACCGGTTGGCCAACCACTCGGGCAGTATCCGCATCTCCATCAACAGCAGTTCACGGCTGTAGCACGGCAAGAGATTCTCGGCCGGCGGTATCTGCTGCAGGCACAGCAGCTCGCTCAGCATTTCCGCGTACAGTGTCTCCACACTGTCGTCATTCAATTGGCCGAGCAGCTGCTTGTCCCCCAGGTCCTCGAGCAACATAAACCCGCGCTCGACATCCGCTGCGACGACCATCGGCGTGTGGATACCGTAGCGGCGCAGATAGTCCGCTATCGCCACAAACCGCGCCGGATTGGTGCGCTCCGGGGGAGAATCCACTGCGACCAGTGGCGGCTCGGTTCCGGCGCGGAAATAACGGCGGAAGCCTGCGTCACCGGCCAGTTTCCGCAGCCGCAACACGCTACCTGTGCGCAGCGCGCGGCCGGCCCACTGGCTCAGAGCCTCGAGCCTTTTATCTGTATTGTCTTTCGTGACAGACTCCTCGCCTGTGAAAGGCTCTCTCATGCGCCGCTACTACTCCAATTAATTTGGCCGCATTGTAACCGGGCCGCGAGTTGCGTCCAGCGACAGCGGCGAATTCCCGCAGATTTACACTGTGCTCCCACCAGTTGGTGTCAACACGGCGCACATTCAAGTAGAATCGTCCGCTGTTTTCACGCGCCCCGGCGCACGCCCCTCTTCAAAAAAACACTAGAGATAGCCGGAACATATCACCTGATGCTGGAAGTTTCCCGGTGGCGCCGCCTGGCGCTGGCAATTGGACGAATTTATCGCCCGCGCTCGCTCGCTATCGGCCTGATCGCCGCGCAACCGCTGTGGGCCAACGCTACCGAAGTACAGGATGGCTCCGCGCCGACTGACGCGGAATACAATCCCTATCTCTATTTGGACTGGCTGCCCAAGTGGCAACTAACACCGGCGCAGCGCGCCACCATGCCAGCCGTCTGTTCCGGCGCCTTTGTGGAACCGCAGCGAAACTACCCCGACGCGCACCTGACCCCCGACGAGGCACCGCTGCGCGCCACCGCCGACGAATCCATCTGGCTGGAAGACGGCACCGCCCAACTGCGCGGCAATGTGCACGTCACCCAGGGGTACCGGCAATTATTCGCCGATCAGGTGGACGTTAACCGCAGTGAAAACACCGCCCAATTACGCGGCAGCATCGAAATGCGCGAACCCAACCTGCTGGTGCGAGGCAGCGCCGCGGAGGTACACACGGACAGCAAGGCTGCAGCCATTGAGGACGCGACCTATGTCGTGCACGATGCCTTTGTGCACGGACACGCGAACCAAGCCGCGCGAGAGGCCAGTGGAGAACTGACCCTCACTCAGGGCAACTATACCCGCTGTGAGCCGGGCAAGGAGATCTGGCGCGTCAGCGGCGGTGAGATCACGATCGACAGCGTCGAGCGCCAGGGGGTAGCCCGCGACGTCCGCCTGGAAATCGCCGATGTACCGATTTTCTACTTTCCCTACCTCCGTTTTCCGGTGGGGGACGCGCGCCTGTCCGGCCTGCTTTTTCCCAGCATCAGCAACAACAGCGAAAATGGCTGGGATATCGCCATTCCATACTACTGGAACATCGCTCCGCAAATGGACGCCACCATTGTGCCCCGCTATATCCAGTACCGGGGCACGGGCGCCGAGGTAGAGGTGCGCCACCTGAGTCGCATGTTCAACACGGAAATCCGCCTCGCCGGCCTGCCGGATGACAAGGGCGGCGACGATGAAGATGCCCGCGACCTGATTGATGCGGGTTTCCCTGAGGACCTGGTACTGCCAGCCAAAGGCACCGACCGCTGGCTGCTGAATATCGAGCAACAGGGGGGCGTCGGCAGCTTCTGGCGCACCGAGATCGACTACACCAAAGTCAGCGACCCGGATTACTTCCGGGATCTGGACACCGCCAACCTGAGCGTCTCCGCCGAGACCAAAGTCAACCAGACCATCCAGGCCAGCGTCAGCAACGACCACTGGCGGGCGACGCTGCGCACACAGGACTACCAGCTGCTGCAAAAGGACCAATTCGATACCTACGCCCAGCTACCGCGCCTGGATGTAGACGGCAACTACCGCTGGGGAAACTGGCAGCTGTCGCTGGAGAATGAGATCACTTCCTGGGACCACGACGAAACCCAAACCATCCGCTATATCGCCGACACCGACGACCCGGACAGCGTCACCGAGAGCACGCGCGACTTCGTCACCGGCGAGCGGGTGCGACTGGACTATGAACTCTACTGGGACAAGCAGTGGTTGTGGGGCTATATCAAGCCCGGCGTTGCAGCCCGCTACCTGGGCTACAACCTGGACGACCAATTCCTGAAAACCGGGACCAGTGACACCCCCGAGGCTTCCGCAGCACAGTTCACGCTGGATACGGGACTTTTCTTCGAGCGCGACGGATACGCCTTCGGCCACGACTACGTGCAGACCCTGGAGCCGCGGCTCTTCGCCCTGGTCAGCAGCGATGCCGACCAGGACGACTTTATCGATATCAGCGAGGATGCTCTCGACGGCGGCAACGACCTGCTGTTCGACACCTCCCTGTTCACCTTCAGCTACGACCAGCTGTTCCGCGACAGCCGCTTCACCGGCAACGACCGCATCGACGACGCCGACCGCGTGGCCCTGGGCCTGACCACGCGCTTTATCGACCCGCGCAGCGGGCGCGACCTACTGTCCGCCAGTATCGGCCAGATCTATTATTCCGACGACGCGCGAATCGGTACCAGCGACTTTATCGAAGCATCACCCCGCTCGGAACTGGCCGCCCGCCTGGAGAGCCGGCCAATCCAGCCGCTGCGCATCGCCAGCGAGATCGTCTACGATGACAGCGAACACAACATCAACCGCGGCAACTTCAGCCTGCGTTATTTGGACGACAAGCTCCGCATCTTCAACCTGGGCTACGTCTACCAGCGCGATGACGACGAAATCATATTGACAAATGGCAAAGTGACAGATGAATCCATCCGCCAGGGCAACGTCTCCGCCGTCTTACCCGTGAACGCCCACACCTCTATACTGGCCGGAGCCAACTACGACTTCACCTACGACCGGGAACTGGAATACCTTGCCGGCGTCGAATATGACAGCTGCTGTTACCGCGCGCGCTTGGTGTGGCGCCGATCTCTCGACAACGATCTGGCGGACGTGGTGGATCCTGAAGATCTGGAATTCGACGAAGGCGTCTATCTGGAACTCCAATTGAAAGGGCTAGCCGGACTGGGCAGCACCGTCTCCAATATGCTGAGCCAGGGCATCGCCAATTTTGATCAAAGAGAAGTACTGAAACAGTGATGACAATAATGCAGAAATCCGCGCTTAAGAGCGGCCTGATGGCGCTGGTTGCGCTCTGTGCCCTGGTGGCGACCGCCGCTTCCGCCCAAGTACAGACGCTCGACCGCGTCGTCGCCGTGGTCGACGACGACGTGGTGATGGCCAGCGAACTGCAACAGCGTCTCAACACCATCATGAGCCAGATCCAGGCCCAGCAGGTACAGGCGCCCCCCATCGACATACTGCGCCGCCAAGTGCTGGAGCAGTTGATCATCGAGCGACTGCAGCTGCAAATGGCCGCACGCGCCGGCGTCACCATTTCCGAAGCGGAGCTCGATCAAGCCATCGCTCGGGTACAGCAAAACGCCGGTATGAGTCCGGAAGCCTTCCGTCAGCAGCTGGCTGCCGACGGCATCTCCATGAAAAACTTCCGCCACCAAATCCGCCAGGAAATGCTGATCCGCCGCGTCGAGCAGGGCAGTGTTAACCGCCGCATCCAGATCACCGACCAGGATATCGACAACTTTCTGCGCTCCAAGGAAGGCGAATTTTGGAAGTCCCCCCAGTACGAACTGGGCCACATCCTGATCCCCGTCAACTCCAGTGCCCCCGCCGACGAAGTCAAAAAGGCGCGGGAAAAAGCCGAGCAACTGGCCCGGCAGGCCCGTGAAGGCGCCGACTTCCGCCGTCTGGCCATCGCCAACTCCGCCGGCCAAAACGCCCTCTCCGGCGGTGACCTAGGCTGGCGCAAGACAGTGGAACTGCCGACCCTGTTCGCCGACGCCCTAGAAGGGCTCAAGGTGGGCGATGTCACAGACCCATTCCGCAGCGATGCGGGCTTCCACCTGCTCAAGATCCACGCTCAGCGCGGTGCAACCGAGCAGGTGGTGGAACAGACTAAGGTGCGGCATATTCTGATCAAACCCTCCGCCATCCTCAGCGACGATGATGCCTACAACAAGCTTGTCGAACTTCGTGAGCAAATAGAAAAAGGCGCCGACTTCGCCAAGCTGGCACGGGAAAACTCCGAAGATATCGGCACCATGCTACAGGGCGGCGATCTGGGCTGGTCCATGCCCGGCCAGTTCGTACCCGAATTTACCCAGGCTATGAACAACACTCCGGTAGGCCAAATCAGCATGCCTTTTCGCTCTCAGTTCGGTTGGCACATTCTGAAGGTAGAAGGCCGCCGCAAACAGGACATGACAGACCAGTACATCCGCAACCAGGCCGCCAACCTGCTGCGCAACCGCCGCTACGAGGAGGAGCTGCAGAACTGGCGCCGCGAAATCCGCGACCAAGCCTATGTGGAAATCAATCTGCCGGACATGCAGGAGAAATCCCAGGACTAAGAGTTCCGACAGGCGCCGGAGGCTCCGGCGCCTTCGCATTCCATTCTGGCGGCATTGGCAAGCATGATCCCCCGAATAGCATTCACCCCCGGCGAACCCGCCGGTATAGGCCCGGAACTGGCGATAAAGCTCGCTTCCATCGGCAGCCCCGCACAAGTGATCGCGGTCTGCGATCCGCAACTGCTGGAAAAAACCGCGGCACAGCTGCGCCAGACGCTCCGGCTTTTGCCCTTCGATCCCTCCGAGCCTCCCGCTGTCACACCCGCCGGCAGCCTCTATATCCAGCCGGTCCCCATGGCCGAGCCCGCTGTGGCAGGCCAATTAAACAAGTCCAATGCAACCTATGTCTTGGAGACTCTGAGCAGTGCTGCCCAAGGCTGCCTGTCGCGGCGCTTTGACGCCCTGGTGACCGGCCCGGTCCACAAAGGGGTCATCAACGATGCGGGAATCCCCTTTAGCGGCCACACAGAATTCTTCGCCGACCTGGCCGGCGTGGAGCGGGTGGTCATGATGCTGGCGGCTGAAGATTTACGCGTGGCCCTGGTCACCACCCACCTGCCACTCAAGGATGTGAGTGCCGCAATAACAGGCCCGCACCTGGAGCAGACAATCACCATACTGCACCGCAGCCTGCGCGATCAGTTCCGCATCGACGTACCGCGCATCGCCGTCTGCGGCCTCAACCCCCACGCTGGCGAAGGCGGGCATCTGGGGCGCGAGGAAATTGAAATCATAGGCCCAACACTGGACAAGCTCCGCGCCCTGGGGATTCAGCTTACCGGCCCGCTGCCCGCGGATACCCTATTCACTCCGCCGCAGTTGGCGCGCTGCGATGCGGTGCTGGCCATGTACCACGATCAGGGCCTGCCGGTGTTAAAATTCAAGGGCTTCGGCCACGCGGTAAACATTACCCTCGGGCTGCCGTTTATCCGCACTTCCGTGGACCACGGTACCGCCCTCAATATCGCCGGCCAGGGCATTGCCGATAGTGGCAGTCTGCAAGCGGCGCTGTCCCAGGCCATTCAATTGGTCAGGCTGCGCAATCTATAACCTCACTGATTTCCTCTGTAAATACCTGTGCGCAGGCGAGCATGATTTGATGGACAACTTTTTCCAACACAGGGCGCGCAAGCGCTTCGGCCAGAATTTTCTCGTCGATGAAAATATCATCGAAAAAATAGTGCGCGCGGTAGCGCCCAGAGAAAGTGATCGGCTGGTCGAAATCGGCCCCGGTCAGGGTGCGATCACCCAGCTGCTACTGGCCCGCTGCCCATCGCTCACCGCGATAGAGCTGGACCGGGATTTGATACCGCCGCTGAAATTCAAATTCCGCAACTACGAACAGTTTCAAATCATCGAACAAGACGCGCTCAAATTCGATTTCGGAGAATTTGCCGGCGACAACAAGCTGCGCATCGTGGGCAACCTGCCCTACAACATTTCTACACCTCTGCTGTTCCACCTACTCGGCTTCCGCGGCGCGATACAAGATATGCACTTTATGCTGCAAAAAGAAGTGGTGGACCGTCTCGGCGCCACTCCCGGCAGCAAAGCCTATGGTCGCCTCAGCGTTATGGTGCAATACTTCTGCCGCGTGCAAGGACTCTTTCCCGTGCCGCCGCAATCCTTCCGCCCCGCCCCCAAAGTCGACTCCGCAATCGTGCGCCTGACACCCCACACCACTCAGCCCCACACCGCACGGGACGAGAAATTACTGGAACGCATCGTCAACATCGCCTTTCAACAGCGCCGGAAAACCCTCCGCAACGGCCTAAAACCCCTGTATCCTGACCTGGATGCAAATCAACTACCCATAGATGCCGGGCGCCGCCCGGAAACGCTCAGCGTGCAGGAATTTGTACAACTGGCAAACTACTGCGCAGAACTCGACAGCAAATAACAGAAAAGCATTGAGGTTGCGTTTTGGCCACATATGCCATCGGCGATATTCAGGGCTGCCTTGAGCCGCTGCAACGACTACTGAAAAAAATTCACTTCCGCCCCGACCGGGACAAACTGTGGCTGGCCGGCGACCTGGTGCACAGAGGACCTGACAGCCTGGGCACGCTGCGCTTCCTCTACCAGCACCGCGACCAGATCACCGCTGTACTCGGCAACCACGATCTGCATCTCCTGGCTCTGGCCCACGGCGCCAAACGCCTGACGGACAAAGAAAAGGATCTCGCCGAAGTACTCGCGGCCCGCGATGCCGACAAGCTACTTACATGGCTCCAGAGCCTGCCACTGGTGGTGCACAAAAAGGGATTCACCATGGTGCACGCCGGTATTCCCCCCATGTGGAGTGTCACTAAGGCGCTGACACTCGCCAGCGAAGTCCACCGGGCGCTGGCCGACAGCGCCATGGCAAAAGCCTATTTCTACGGCATGTACGGCAATGAACCACACCGCTGGAGTGATCACCTGCTTGGTATCGAGCGGCTGCGCTGCATCACCAACTATTTCACCCGCATGCGCTTCTGTACCGCCGACGGCACCCTGGACCTGATCACCAAGCGCGGCCCCGCTGCCGCCCACGGCGACTTCAAACCCTGGTTCAGCTTTCCCGAACGCAAAACCCAAAATGACAAAATTATTTTTGGCCATTGGGCGGCACTGGAAGGCAGAGCCGACACACCCAACGTCTATGCCCTGGATACCGGCTGCGTCTGGGGTGGATACCTGACCGCGATGCGGCTTAACGACGAAGAATTTTTCTGCGCGGATTGCAGCCTATAGGGGTACCCCGCGTCCTTGATCAACTCATATACGCGCCGTAGCAGGCCGGGGCTGCCCCTTCACTTGAACCAATCTCCTGGCGGATTCTTGCTTTCCGGCCCAAGAGAAATCTGAATTGAAGCTTTCTTGAGGTTATTCCTCCCTCTACGGAAAAGAAGGAGGATTAATCATTAAAGAATGCCCAAATAAATCACCACAATCGCACTGGCCAAATTATTCAGGCCGTGCAACAACATTGGCAACAGCACCGAGCCACTTTTCTCCCGTGCAATTCCCAGCATCAGAGCCAGAATAAAAATAAAAACCGCCTGGACCCAGTGATACTGCCCCCAGTGCATAAGGGCAAATAGAGCGGAAGTCAGCAGCAAAGTGCCAGTGAGGCCGAGCCGGGATTGCCGCCAAGCGGTGAACAAATAGCCGCGAAAAATCAACTCTTCCAATACAGGCGCCACCAAAACAATCACCAGAACCAATGGCAGATGACGGCTTCCGGCCAGCATCTGCATAAATTCTCCCGGCGCTACGTCCAGCAGGCGTACCAGGAAAGACTGCGCAGCCAGAAATACCAGCAACAAACCAATCCAGAGCCACACCAACTTAATCGCAAAAGGCCGCACCGCCAATGTCGACCAGAGAGACTGCGTTTTGAAATTTGCCACTGCCAGCAATACCGGAATAATCAGAAAAAACTGCACCAGATAAGAGCCAACTATAGCCGCCGGCGTTTGCAAATGTGCAGCCACCGCAGCTTGAATTTCCGCCGGATCAGGCATTCCCCCCTGCGCGCCAAGGCTTTGGCTGCGAAGAGAGATCAGCAGTTAAACCAGCATCAGGGGTGCTATTTTCAAACGTTGATTCCATGATATTTCCGTTTCCTTCTTCTTTACTTAAAAATACTGCGGCTTAATTCATATCACACCATAGTTAGTTATTACTTGAAAACAAGGCATATTTTGTCTTTTCATATATAACTAGAGTTTAGAGCGAGCTAGATCTCCAGCGGCCCTGTATTAGCCAATGAAAATCCAACACAACTCCAATTGTCTGCTGAAAAATCTCTATTTTTACAGTCCCCACCTGGAATCGGACAAAAACTCACCATGTGGCGTCTCGAATTTCCTGCAGGTAACATTCCGCCAGCCGCGAACATTAAAATTCCGTAATTGTCGGGCCAGCTCTTGTCGGATTCTTCCGGAAGTGATCGATTGTTGACTTCACCAAGAACTTATCTGGCTCAATTCCTTGGTCACATCTCTGCCTGCTACTGAGAGCAACTGGATCAAGGTAAGCGGTAAATCTACCACCCCATTGCCATTACTCATCTTATGTTCAGACAAGATTCCACGGCAGCAGCTGCTCTATCTCTTCCACGCTCTGCGCCTTGGGCAGTTCTGTAAACACCTGCCTGAGATATCGGTACGGCTCGTGCCCGTATAGTTTGGCGGTTTCAATCAAGCTGTAGAGTGTCGCTGAAGTTCTGTCCCCAGCCTGTCTGTTTATGCTATAGATGTACACTCTTCTACGAAGAACACTTTTTTACTCTACATATTGGTGATGAATATCACTAAAAAATGTATTAAAAAATAATAAAAAGAATCGCATTCACTGCACATACTTACCTAGCTTAAAAATATCTTTAGACCATATAAAATATAATTTCTTCCCCAAAATTTGATTTTTTTGAATAAAAGGATAATGATAATGACGAGAATCTATAGAACCACATCTATTATCCCCCAGAACAAAATAGCTATCATCCGGAACCGTAATTGGACCTAATTGCTGGCTTTTAGAACATGTACCATCATAATTTTTATATTTCTCTTCAAGAGGAACATCATTTATATAAACAACTCCATTTTCAATAAATATTTTTTCTCCTGGCAATCCTATAACTCGCTTTGAGTAAGCAGATGCACCTCCAGGAAATTTGAAAGTCACAAAATCCCCTCTAATAATTTCATACCCTTCACCAACATCAAGCGTAATTTCTCCATCGATCAAATTTGGATACGATGAACTTCCATTTAACACACTTATATAGAATGGAGGAGGATTCACGGAAAAAAGCAAACAATAGAAGAAAGCATATAAAGATAAATATAATATTTTTTTTAGATTAACCTCCTCCTTAATCTTAAACAGAATTAACGACGAAATGGCGTACGACATCAACACAATAAAAAAAGAAGCATAAAAATAAAAAGGAGACTTAGCCCATAAGAAAGCCCCAAAAAATATTGCACAAATAATGCATATGGGTGTCAATAAAGCCACTAACGGACTACCCACAATAATTCCAGATATCCCAGGGAAAATAGTGTTTATTATTAGCCCTACAAATCTGTACAAAATAATTCTCACTTACTATTAAACCTCTCTCTTAGCATGATCAAGCAAAAACGGCAACCCCGTTAAGCTATGTAGTGCTCAGAATTCCGTGTCATTTCTTTACCATTAGCAAAAAAGAGATGCCCCATGAGCAAACCTACCTTCGATATGGAAGCCGCCATCAAGGCACTGCGTGATCCACCAGATCCGCAATTCGATAAAGTACGTGTCTTCGAAGAACCAGAAGACTTTTATGGCGGATCTCAAATGTGTCTACAAGGCGGCAACACTCAATGCTGCTGAGAGCGCACTGGACGAGCTGGAAGCTAAGTGGGGCGACAAATAGCCGATGGTGATCAAATCCTGGCGCAGCAAGTGGCCCACACTATCGGCCTACTTCAAATATCCGGAATACATACGCAAACCGATTTACACCACCAACGCCGTCGAAGCCGCACATAGGCAGTTTCGAAAACTGACCAAAACCAAGGGTGGCTTCGCCAATGGGAACAGCTTATTCAGGCTGCTCTACGTCGGTATACTGAAAGCCTCCGAGCGCTGGACGCACCCAATCCAGAATTGGAATCTGACACTGTCACAGCTGGCGATCCACTTTGCGGAACGCCTCGAGAAATACATCATTCTATGAGACTACTTGTCTGACATAAAATTTTGAACCCCTTCCTAAACTCTAGACTCTTAAAAAAGGCTTAATTTCAATGGTCCCTCTATACGCAAATTTGATAAATAATCATCGATTCCTATAAATAACAATGCCGAAAACACCGAAAAGAACAATAGCAGATAAAATAATAATTTTTATAAAAATATTTTCAATAAATTGCATTAAAACTGAAAGAACAACGACAAGAAGCAAAAAAAATTTATGGTAAGAGATTTCACTCATATTTGCCCACTATTTACCATGTAAAATTTAAATTTGGGTGTTTATTTGTTGCTCGAGCAGCGCCAAATCTTTTTCTGTGGAGGCTATACACTGCTCGATATTCTGCTGTTGCTGTCGATAAATATTTTCACTTCGCTCTAATTGCGCTGTAAGCAATTGTCGCTGACTTTCATATTCTCTCAACAACAGGCTTTCAAGGTGCCTACCATCGGCAAGAATGCGGTCTTCATTTAGACATTTTTTACAACGTCTAGTCACTTCATTCAACATGCAATCTATTACACGCCATTACACAAACCGAACAGTAATTCGAATTTATAAAAGACAAACAAATGCTCTGATCAAACCACCATTTTTCACTTTAAAAATGCGGACGAGCATTCCTGAGGCGGACGCTGATAACGGCTGAGGAAAGTATATTGATTAGAAAAACTGGGGAACTTTTCAGGAGAGAGATCTCTGATTAATACGACTGATATATCAGTTTCTGGAAATATTCTTTCCTGTTCCTGAACGCTGCGTGGAACACATATTAATCAGAGGCGAGGGATATCTGCTTTTATTCCGCGGAATAACCATTCGGGTTTTTAGACTGCCAGCGCCAGGTATCCTCCACCATTCGCTGCAGGTCATACTCCGCTTTCCAGCCCAATTCCTTTTCCGCCAGAGACGGGTCGGCATAGCATTCTGCGATATCTCCAGGGCGGCGCGGGGCTATTTTGTAGGGGATTTCTCGACCACAAGCCTGCTCGAAGGCGCGCACGATTTCCAATACGGAGCTGCCACGACCGGTGCCCAGGTTATAGGTGTAGCAGCCCGCTGGCGTTTCACTCAGGCGCAGTTTTTCCAACGCTGCCAGGTGCCCGCGGGCCAGGTCCACCACGTGGATATAGTCGCGCACGCCGGTGCCATCCGGGGTATCGTAGTCATCGCCAAACACCTGCAGCTGCGGCAGCCGCCCCACCGCCACTTGGGCCACATAGGGCAACAGGTTGTTGGGAATGCCGCGCGGGTCTTCACCAATGGTGCCGCTTTCGTGGGCGCCAATGGGGTTGAAGTAACGCAGCAAGCTGACTTTCCAGCCACTATCCGGTGCGGCACAGAGATCGCGCAGTACGTCTTCCACCATCAGTTTGCTCGCCCCGTAGGGATTGGTAGCGCCAGTGGGGAAGTCTTCTCGGATAGGGACGCTGGCGGGATCGCCGTAAACGGTAGCGGAGGAACTGAATATCAGCTGCCGGACACCAAACTCCTCCATCACTTGGCACAGCGTCAAAGTACCGCTGACATTGTTTTGGTAATAACGCAGTGGCTGCGCCACGGATTCGCCCACGGCCTTAAGGCCGGCGAAATGCACGACAGCATCAATGTCGTAGCGGGAAAATACTGACCGCAGTCCATCGGCATCGGCAATATCCAGCTGATGAAAGGGCACTTGGCGTCCGGTAATCATCTCTACCCGGTGCAGAGATTCGCTACTGCTGTTTACCAGGTTGTCCACCACCACTGGTTCCCAGCCAGCAGTAAGCAATTCGATACATGTGTGACTGCCAATGTAACCGGCCCCACCAGTAACCAGGATCGCCATAGCAACTTCCTTTAATCACTTTGAATTCTCAAGAGGCCGCCTAGTAGAGCCTAAAACTGCCGCTCAATTCAACCCATTTTGGCGCCGCTTCGCCGCCGCGAACTATGCTGGAAAAGCGGGAGCACCAATTTGTCATTGCTCTCGCACGGCAGAGCGATATGACTGCCACCATAAAGATAGTGTTTCGCGCCAAGCGCCTTCCAGCATTCGCGCAGCCTGAGGAGCGGGCGCCCGCCCCAGCTCGCCAGCCCGACAATCCATTGACGCAGTATGCAATGTGCTTGTCCACTGCGGCTGGCAATACGCCGAATGCTGTCCGACACGCTACAGGGAGTTGTACATCATGACGATATTCAATCACTACCTGGAGAGATACGAGTCCATCCAGGATGAAGAACTCAGCATTCAGGAATACCTGGAACTGTGCAAAAATGACCGCAGCGCCTATGCGTCCCCCGCCGAACGCATGCTGATGGCTATCGGCGAGGCGGAGCTGGTGGACACCTCCCGCGACCCCCGCCTGTCACGGATTTTCTCCAACAAAGTAATCAAGCGCTACAAAGCCTTCGATGAGTTCTACGGCATGGAAGAAGCCATAGAACAGATCGTTTCCTTCTTCCGCCACGCCGCTCAGGGACTGGAAGAAAAGAAACAAATCCTCTACTTGCTGGGCCCGGTGGGCGGTGGCAAGTCTTCTCTGGCGGAACGGTTGAAGGCACTGATGGAGAAAGTTCCCATCTACGCCATCAAAGGCTCACCGGTGTTTGAGTCGCCACTGAGCCTCTTCTCCCCCAGCGAAGACGGACAGATCCTGGAAGAGGATTACGGGATTCCCCGCCGTTACGTAAATACCATTATGTCGCCCTGGGCGATGAAACGCCTGCATGAATTCAAGGGCGACATCAGCAAGTTCCGCGTCGTGAAGATCTACCCTTCCATTCTCGACCAGATCGCTATCGCCAAAACGGAACCGGGGGACGAAAACAACCAGGATATTTCCTCACTGGTGGGCAAGGTAGATATTCGAAAACTGGAAGATTTCCCCCAAAATGATCCGGATGCCTACAGCTTTTCCGGCAGCCTGTGCCGCGCCAATCAGGGATTGATGGAGTTCGTGGAGATGTTCAAGGCGCCCATCAAGGTACTGCATCCGTTGCTCACTGCCACTCAGGAAGGCAACTACAACAGCACGGAAGGGCTGGGCTCCATCCCCTTCAACGGCACCATACTGGCGCACTCCAACGAATCCGAATGGCAGTCCTTCCGCAACAACCGCAACAACGAAGCCTTCCTGGACCGTATCTATATCGTCAAAGTCCCCTACTGCGTGCGCGTACAGGAGGAGATCAAGATTTACGGCAAACTGCTGGAAAACAGTTCTCTGGCCAATGCACCTTGCGCACCGGACACCCTGCGCATGCTGGCGCAGTTCTCCGTGCTGTCCCGCATCAAGAACCCCGAAAATTCCAGCATTTATTCAAAGATGCGGGTCTATGATGGTGAAAATCTCAAAGATACAGATCCGAAGGCAAAAACCATCCAGGAATATCGGGACAATGCCGGTGTCGACGAGGGCATGACCGGCCTTTCCACCCGCTTTGCGTTCAAGATACTCTCCAAGGTGTTTAACTTCGATCCCACCGAAGTTGCCGCCAACCCGGTACACCTCCTTTATGTGCTGGAACAGCAGATTGAACAGGAGCAGTTTCCTCCGGAAGTACAGGAAACCTATCTCGGCTTTATCAAGGAATATCTGGCGCCACGCTATGTGGAGTTTATCGGCAAGGAGATACAAACCGCATACCTTGAATCTTACGCCGAGTACGGTCAGAACCTGTTTGACCGCTATGTCACCTACGCAGATTTCTGGATACAAGACCAGGAATATCGGGACCCGGAGACAGGGGAAATCCTCGACCGCGGCGCCTTGAATGAGGAACTGGAAAAAACTGAAAAACCCGCCGGCATCTCCAACCCGAAGGACTTCCGCAACGAAATCGTCAATTTCGTGCTGCGCGCTCGCGCCAACAACCAGGGAAAAAATCCCGACTGGCGTTCCTACGAAAAACTGCGCGCAGTAATCGAGAAAAAGATGTTCTCCAACACCGAGGATCTGCTGCCGGTAATTTCCTTCAACACCAAGGCATCGGCGGATGACAAGAAAAAACACGCGGACTTTGTCGCGCGCATGGTGGAGCGGGGCTACACAGAGAAGCAGGTCAGACTGCTTTCGGAATGGTATCTGCGTGTGCGCAAATCGCAGTAGCAATTGGAGCGGTCAAGGGCGAATGGTATCCGGTTGCTGAGTGCAAGATCCGCAGTTGGGTATGGTTCGACGCAGAGGCAGTAATATGAGCTATATCATCGACCGCCGGCTGAACGGCAAAAAGAAAAGCACGGTCAACCGCCAGCGCTTTTTGCGCCGCTATAAAGCCCATATCAAAAAGGCTGTCGGAGAGGCGATGAACAGCCGCTCCATTACCGATATGGAAAAGGGCGAGCGCATCAGCATCCCCACCCGGGATATCAGAGAACCCGTCTTCTCCCACGGTCCCGGCGGACGTGTAGAGCGGGTGTTGCCCGGCAATAAAGAGTTTGTCGCCGGCGATCGCGTCCCCCGGCAGGGGCAGCAGGAAGGTGGCGGCGGTGGCGGCGGCAACGCCAGCGACAGCGGCGAGGGCATGGATGATTTCGTTTTCCAGATTTCCCAGGAAGAATTTCTGGACTTTATGTTCGAGGGATTGCAACTGCCGAATATGATTAAGCGCCGCCTGACAGGTAATGACGCTTTTCAGGTTGTGCGCGCAGGCATCAGTAACGAGGGCACGCCCGGCCGCCTCAATGTGGTCCGCTCCCTGCGCGCCGCTAATGCACGACGCATCGCACTGACCAGTAGTAAACGGCGCAATCTCCGCGAGCTGGAAATCGAGCTGGCGCAAGAGGAAGCCAAAGACCCGGCCCTGCGCGATCAGCGCAAACTCGAACAGCTGCGCGGAAAGATTGAAGAGCTGCGCCGCCGCATCGACCGCGTACCCTATCTCGATGATTTCGACCTCAAATACAACCTCCTGGTGCGACAGCCCCGCCCTCGGTCCCGCGCCGTGATGTTTTGCCTGATGGATGTCTCCGGGTCCATGAATCAGGCCACCAAAGATATGGCGAAGCGCTTTTTCCTGCTCTTGTACCTGTTCCTGCGGCGCAGCTACGAGTACACCGAGGTGGTATTTATCCGCCACCACACCAGTGCCAAGGAAGTAGACGAAGAAGAGTTTTTCTATTCCCGCGAAACCGGCGGCACCATTGTTTCCAGCGCTCTGAAACTAATGCGCCGCATCATGCGGGAGCGCTACCCCGCCAGCGAGTGGAATATTTACGGCGCCCAGGCGTCCGATGGAGACAATTGGAACGATGATTCCAGCACCTGCCACAAAATTCTGATCGACGACATTATGCCCTACGTGCAGTACTACTCTTATGTGGAGATCACGCCCCGGGATCACCAGGCACTTTGGGAAGAATACGAGCGCGTACGCGAGCTTTTCCCGAACCACTTCGCCATGGAACAGATTGTCGACGTCTCAGACATCTATCCAGTCTTCCGCCAGTTGTTCAGCCAGAAGGTGCCCGCCTGATGCTCGATACCTACACCACCGGCGCGGATGCGTCCGAGTCAGACTCCAGCGGCCCCATATCCACTACATCCGAGTGGACCTTCGAACTGATTCAAAAGTACGACCGGGCCATCGCTGAGCTGGCCGATGAATTCGGCTTGGACACCTACCCCAATCAAATCGAAGTCATCAGCTCCGAACAGATGATGGACGCCTACTCATCGGTGGGCATGCCCGTGGGCTATCACCACTGGTCTTTCGGCAAACAGTTCATCAACATCGAAAACAACTACCAGCGCGGCCTGATGGGGCTGGCCTATGAGATAGTGATCAACTCCAATCCCTGTATCGCCTATCTCATGGAAGAAAACACCATGACCATGCAAGCGTTGGTGATCGCTCACGCCTGCTACGGACACAATTCTTTCTTTAAAAACAACTACCTTTTCCGCAGCTGGACGGATGCCAGCAGCATCATCGATTACTTGATTTTCGCCAAGAATTACATCGCCAGCTGCGAGGAGCGCTATGGTCTGGATGAAGTCGAGGCCGTTCTCGATTCCTGCCACGCCTTAATGAATTACGGAGTGGACCGCTACAAGCGGCCCTATCCCATTTCAGCGGTGGAGGAAGAACGGAGACAAAAAGAGCGGGAGGAATACCGCCAACGCCAACTGAACGATTTGTGGCGGACGATTCCAAAATCTGGCACCGGTGAAGAGGAAAGCGAGGAACAGCGCTTTCCCGAAGAGCCACAGGAAAATATCCTGTATTTTATTGAAAAAAATGCACCGCTTTTAGAAAACTGGCAACGCGAACTGGTGCGCATCGTGCGCAAGCTGGCGCAATATTTTTACCCACAGCGTCAAACCCAGGTAATGAACGAAGGCTGGGCCACCTTCTGGCACTACACCCTGCTGTCAGAGCTGTACCGCCGGGGACGGGTAACAGACGGCTTCATGATGGAGTTTCTGCAAAGCCATACCAATGTGATCTATCAGCCGCCTTTCGACAGCCCCTATTACAACGGCATCAACCCCTACACCCTCGGCTTTGCCATATTCAGCGATCTGCGACGCATCTGTGAAAACCCGACCGAAGAGGACCGCCAGTGGTTTCCGGATATCGCCGGGAGCAATTGGAAGGAGACGCTTCAGTTCGCCATGCGCGACTTCAAGGACGAAAGCTTTATTCTGCAGTTCCTGTCGCCAAAGGTTATGCGTGATCTGAAGCTCTTTAGTATCACCGACGACGACCGGGAAAGCGAAATCCTGGTCAGCGCCATACACGACGAAGATGGCTACCGCGAACTGCGCGCCACCCTGGCAGGTCAGTACAACCTGGGAAATCGCGAGCCAAATATCCAGGTCTATTCGGTGGATACCCGCGGCGACCGCTCACTGACCCTGCACCACACCCAGCACTGGCGCAGGCCTCTGGGCAAGGACACTGGCGAAGTGCTCAAACACCTGCATCGCCTGTGGGGGTTCGACGTACACCTGCACAGCCTCAACGGCGATGAGATTACCGCCAGCTACCACTGCCCGGAGATCGGCCGCGACCGTTCCGATAGCGAAGAGGAGTCCATGCTCGTTCCAAAACCGATCTAAAAGCTATGATGCGTAAATCGGCAGACTTGGATAATCAAACGTCGAGCAACAACTTCACCTTAGCTGCCAGTTCGCTGCGCGCCACTGGATAATCGGCCAGGGCATCGGCACCGGCGTCGAGCCAGCGCTGTTGGTCCCGGTCCTCAGCAGACGCAATGACCAATACACGCACATTGGCGTATTCACTGCGGGAGCGCAGGTGGTCCAGAATCTGAAACCCCTTGGCACCCACGAAGCACGCATCGATTACCATCAGCGCAGGTTTGCTACCGGCCATCAGGGCCCCGGCGACAAAGCTGTCGCCAGCCACCTCCACATCGCAGCCGGCTTCCTGCAGTGCCTGGCGACCGGCGGCGGTCAGTTCGGGATTGTCGGTCAGCAGCAGCACCTTGCGACTGGCGGCGGCCAGCTCACTGGGTATCGGCATGGCGTTATCGCGCAGAAAACCGACAAAGTCTTCCACGCAAATGCGGTGGTCACCACGACCGGGCAACTTGTACGCCTTTAGCTGTCCCCGCTCTATCCAGCGAATCACCGTGCGGAAGTTCACACCACAGTACTTGGCCGCCTCTCCGGTAGTGAGTACATGCAGTTCATTCATCTTTATGTCTTCCCCCAAACATCCCGCGGTAACGGGCAAATGCCTTCCACGTCCATCTGAGCGACGGGCGGCGGATAATCGCAGCCCGCAACATCAAATTATCCTGTTTTTTCATGCCAATCTTATAAATTATGCTGTTCAGAACTAAAAAACCAGCCCGAAACTCGGCACCTATATTTTTATTGACGAACGGCGCGGAAACCCCCTCAAAAAATACTGAAAGATAGAGTTGACAGTTATGACAGGTGGAATAGAATGACAATCATTCGGCAGAGCGGTTGGCTGCCGAGCCGCCACAAAGCGGTAGCCCCTCACCAGGCATCGGGGCATCAGTCTCTTTGAATGGCAAATGGATATTCCCTACCGAATACCCTAAGACCCTGGGCCCCTTGTTTTTTTGGGGCCTTTTTTTTATCTTGCAAAAGCTTCGGACTTTTCCCTAGATCCCGCCCCGGGCGGCGCCAAAAGTATTGGATTTATGGCAGCGCACCGCGTAACCCGGCATATCTTGCTCCTTCCCTCCCTGGAGTGCTCTCCGTGAAAATTTACCTGGTCGGCGGCGCTGTGCGCGACAAACTGCTCGGAAGACCCGTACACGAGCGCGACTGGGTTGTGGTCGGCGCCGACGAACCCCACATGCGCGAACTCGGATTCACCCCGGTGGGTAAGGACTTTCCCGTGTTCCTGCACCCCGATACCGGCGACGAATACGCACTGGCGCGCACCGAGCGCAAAAGCGGCCACGGTTACGGCGGCTTTACCGTTCACGCCAGCTCCGATGTCACCCTGGAGCAGGACCTGCTGCGCCGCGACCTCACCATTAACGCCATGGCGGAGAGCGACCAAGGTGAGCTCGTCGACCCTTACGGCGGACGGGCCGACCTGGAAGCGCGCCTGCTGCGCCACGTTTCCCCCGCCTTTGCGGAAGACCCGCTGCGCATACTGCGGGTTGCCCGCTTTAAGGCCCGCTACCACCACCTCGGCTTCACCATCGCCGACGAAACCATGGCGCTGATGCGGCAGATGGTGAACCAAGGGGAAGTCCAACATTTGGTGGCGGAGCGGGTATGGAAGGAAGTCAGCCGCGCCCTGACCGAGCCGGACCCCGATGTCTTTTTCCGCGTACTGCGCGACTGCGGCGCCCTGAAGATACTGTTGCCGGAATTGGAGCGCCTGTTCGGCGTACCCCAGCCGGCCATACACCACCCGGAAATCGATACCGGCGAACACGTCATGCTGGCACTGCGCGCGGCGCCACCACAGCTGCCAGTGCGCTTCGCTGTACTGCTGCACGATCTGGGCAAAGGGGTAACCCCGGAGGAAATCCTCCCCAGCCACCGCGGCCACGAGCGCGCGGGCCTGCCGCTGGTCCGCGAAGTCTGCCGCCGCTGGCGCGCCCCCAAAGAATTGACCGCCCTGGCCACCGGCGTGTGTGAGTATCACCTCCACTGCCACAAAGCCTTTGAATTGCGCCCGCAGACACTGATGAAATTACTGCGCGCCCTAGACGCCCTGCGCCGACCCGAGCGGTTTGAGCAGTTCCTGCTCGCCTGCGAGTCGGACGCCCGCGGTCGCAAAGGACTGCAAGACAGGCCATACCCCCAAGTGGACTACCTGCGCGCCGTGCGCGAAGCCGCGTGCGGGGTCTCCCCAAAAGAGTTGATGGAACAGGGCTACGAAGGGGCCGCCCTGGGCAAAGCCCTGGACCGGGCGCGGGTCCGCGCCATCGCCAAGGTAAAGGAAAGCTACCCCAATGCGTAACGCCCTGATTACCGGAGCCGCCGCCCGCCTGGGGCGCGCCATCGCCCGCGAATTGCACCGGGACCACCGGGTGGCAGTGCACTACCGCCGCTCTGCCGACGCTGCGCACACTCTGGTAGAGGAGCTAAACCGCCTGCGCCCCGACTCCGCCATTGCCCTGCAAAGCGAACTGGCCACCGCCGCCGACTGCGAACAGCTGGCCGTGCGCGCCGCGGCCCAATGGGGCAGCATCGAAGTACTCGTCAATAACGCATCCGCCTTTTTCCCCACCCCGCTGGACACCGCCGACGAATCCGCCTGGGAACAGCTGATCGGCAGCAACCTGAAGGCCCCTTTCTTTCTCAGCCAAGCACTGGCGGACACCCTCGCCCAAGGTAAAGGCTGTATCGTCAATATGGCGGATATTCACGCCGAGCGCCCCATGCCCGGGCACCCGATCTATTGCATCGCCAAAGCCGGATTAGTGATGTTGACCAAGAGCCTGGCTCTGGAGCTGGCGCCCCGCGTGCGGGTCAACGCCCTGGCCCCCGGCGCCATTCTGTGGCCCGAGCAGGAAAACGCGAACCAAGCGGCGAAGACCCGGATACTCGAGCGTATCCCGCTGGCCCGCACCGGCTGCGAGAAAGACGTAGCGCGCACCGTGCGCTTCCTCGTCAGTGAGGCACCTTATATCAGCGGTCAGGTAATTGCAGTAGACGGCGGGCGCAGCCTCAATATCTGAGCACCACGGAAGAAATCAGGAAAGATCCCGCCTGCAGCACAGGGAGGGGGGATTCAGTCTACGGCCAATCAAACGCCACGGGCCACAGCTTCTGCTTGGTTTTGTCGTACTCCGCCCACATCTGCGCGAAACTCTTGCCCGTGAGCGGGTGCACCCAATCCGGAGCCAGCTCCGCCAACGGTTGCAGCACAAAGGCATTTTTCTCGATTTCCGCCCGCGGCAGCTTGACTCCATCGACGGTACCGGTCAGATCACCATAGATCAGAATATCGATATCCAGCGTGCGGGCACTGAATTTGGGTCCGGCACGCAGGCGCCCGTTGGCATCCTCGATCCCACGCAAACGCAAAGCCAGTTGACCGACAGGCAGCGCCGTGTGAATCGCCACCACCAGGTTGTAGAAGTTGTCGCCATCGAAACCCACGGCCACACTTTCGAAAACCCGCGAAACTCGCAGCCGCCCAAACTCTCCGGCCAGGGCCTTAAGCCCCGCGCGAATGTTCCGCTCGCGATCGATATTGCTGCCGAGGCCCAATAAAACTTCCACCACACCCGTCACCTTCAAATCGCCGACGCCGCACCGGTCGCCGGTCTTTCTCCGCGCTCGATAATCACACCTACATCCCGCGATCCGCGCACGGCACCGGGCTTGGACAGCCGCAGGCGCAGCCAGGGAACCGCGAATTCCTCACGCACTATGGCCGCCACTTTTTCCGCCATGGTCTCCACCAGAAGAAACTCGCTCTCCTCAATAAAGGCAATCAAGCGCTTGGCAACGGCTTTGTAGTTCAAGGTATGACGAATATCATCGGTCCGCGCAGCCTCGCTGATATCAAAGGCCATCTCCAAGTCCAGACTCACCGTCTGGCGCACCTCGCGCTCCCAATCGTAGATACCGATGATAGTGTCTACCTTTAAATCCCGTATATAAACGATATCCATCGCTCAGCTGAGGCTCCCATCCAATTCCATCATCGGCCAGCGCGGCCGCACTTCCACCGCCAGGCCGGACCGCTCTCCCGCCTGCAGGCGCAAGCAACCGGCGTAGGCAATCATGGCGCCGTTATCGGTGCAGAACTCATGGCGCGGGTAATAAACGCCCGCCCTCTCTTCCCGCAGCCTGGACTCCAGGCGTGTGCGCAGCAGCTTGTTGGCGGACACCCCGCCAGCGACCACCAGAGTCTTGTGACCGGAAACCCGAATAGCGCGGCGGCATTTGATCACCAGGGTATCCACCACCGCCTCCTGAAAAGCCGCGGCGATATCCGCGCAGGTCTGCTCATCCGGCAATCCATCCGCCTGGGCGTATTGGCGCACAGTGGTCAGGGTGTAGGTCTTGAGACCGGAAAAACTGAAATCCAAGCCCGGCCGGTCGGTCATGGGGCGCGGAAAAGTAAAGCGCTCCGGATCACCCTTCTCTGCCAGCGCCGCCAGCCGCGGGCCACCGGGGTAATCCAGATCCAACATTTTCGCCGCCTTGTCGAACGCCTCTCCGGCGGCGTCATCCAGAGATTCCCCCATCAGGCGGTAATCCCCCAGGCCGCGCACATCCACCAGCTGCGTGTGGCCGCCGGACACCAACAGGGCAACAAAGGGGAAACTCGGTGGACGCTCTTCCAGCATCGGGGCCAGCAGATGCCCCTCCATATGGTGCACCGCCACCGCGGGAAGCCCCCAGCCATATGCCAGAGCGCGCCCGGCACAGGCGCCCACCATCAGCGCCCCCACCAAGCCCGGTCCCGCCGTATAGGCGATACCGTCCAGGTCGCGCGGATGGGTATCCGTCCTGCGCATTACCTCGCGAACCAGCGGCAGCAATTTGCGCACATGATCGCGGCTGGCCAGCTCCGGCACCACACCGCCATATTCCGCGTGCAGATCCACCTGACTGAAGAGCGCGTGACCAAGCAGCCCCTTCCCGGTGTCGTAAATCGCTACCCCCGTTTCATCGCAGGAGGTCTCTATACCCAGAACTCGCACTTGGCCCTGATCTCTCGTGACTGGTTGAAAAGGCCGCTATCATACTGGAAAGCCCGCAGGGCTGCAGAAATCCGCTCCCGCGAGCGCTTGACAAAAAGTCTTGCGATCCCGCTTTGGAGTGTTTAGAATTTGCGCCCTCGCTGTGGACCGGCCTCCGGGTTGCAACTGCGAGGCGAGAGCAAGCAGTAGCCGGAATGGCCGAGAGAAACGAATTTTACAGGTAATCGAATGCCCTCTGTACGAATCAAAGACAACGAACCTTTTGATATCGCCCTGCGCCGCTTTAAGCGCTCCTGTGAGAAAGCTGGTGTACTGTCTGAAGTGCGCCGCCGCGAGTTTTACGAAAAGCCGACTGCCGTGCGCAAGCGCAAGGCAGCTGCTGCCGTAAAGCGTCACGCCAAGAAGCTGCAGCGCGAAAACCGCAAATTCCAACGCCTGTATTAATCGGGCCACCGGCGCAGCAAACAGGCGCCGGGCGGGCAATCAGCCCAGAGCGGAAAACAAAAACGGCGTGCGAGCCCGTCTCGTGCGCCGTTTTTTATTCGATATCCCAATATTCTCAGCCGGCGCCCGCCGTTTTTTGTTTGCCGCGAAAGCGCTATTCTTGGCCGCACACCGCTTCAACCCCTTGCGGGAGGGAGCAGCCGCGATCGCGCCGCCAGCTTACGCCGAGGCCGCTCGCCTACACTCCCTTCCTACACGGCAGTAAACCCCACACGAAAACGGAACAACTACCATGAGCACTCTCAAGGAAACCCTGGCCCAGGCCACCAAAGACGCAATGAAAGCCCGCGACAAAGAGCGCCTGGCAACCCTGCGCCTGATCAACTCCGAAATTAAGCGCGTGGAAGTGGACGAGCGCATTGAGCCGGATGACGCCCGCATCCTGGCCCTGCTGGACAAAATGATTAAACAGCGCCGAGATTCCATCGCACAATACGAAAAAGCCGGCCGCGCCGAACTGGCGGCAGTGGAACAGGCCGAGATTGATGTCATCCAGGAATTCCTGCCCGAACAGCTGTCCGAAGCGGAAATCAACGAAATCGTCGCCGCCGCCATCAAAGAGACCGGCGCCGCCGGCATGGCCGACATGGGCAAGGTGATCGCACAGGTTAAACCCCAGGTGCAGGGCCGTGCGGATATGGGCGCGGTCAGCAAGCTGGTCAAGGCCCAGCTGGGCTGACAGCGCGGAACCCGAGCGCATGGCCGGCAAAATACCCCAGCACTTTATCGACGACCTGCTCGCGCGGGTAGACATCGTCGATCTGGTGGACAGCCGGGTCAAACTGCGCAAGACCGGAAAAAACTATTCCGCCTGCTGCCCGTTTCACGACGAAAAAACTCCCTCGTTTACCGTCAGCCCAGACAAGCAGTTCTACTACTGCTTTGGCTGCGGCGCCAACGGCAACGCCATCGGCTTCCTGATGGACTACGACCGCCTCGGCTTCCCCGAGGCGGTGGAAAAGCTGGCCGCCAGCCAGGGGCTGGAGGTACCGAGGGAACAGCCCAGCCCGGGCCAGGAAAAACGCCAGAGGGAGGCCCTGTCTCTCTATCAGCTCACCGAACAGGCCGCCGATTTCTACCGCGACCAACTGCGCAACCACCCTGCCGCGGGACCCGCCGTGGCCTATCTGCGCAACCGCGGCGTATCCGGCGAAATAGCGCGGGACTTCGGCATAGGCCTGGCGCCGCCGGGATGGGACAACCTGCTCAACGCCCTCGGCACCACACCGCAGAAAGCGGATCTGCTAGAACAGGCGGGACTCGCCATCCGCCGCCAAGACAGCGACGGGCGCACGGAGCCGGGGCGACGCCACCACTACGACCGCTTCCGCAACCGCATTATCTTCCCCATCCGCGACCAGCGCGGCCGCACCATCGCCTTTGGCGGCCGGGTACTGGGGGACGAAAAGCCGAAATACCTCAACTCGCCGGAAACCCCGATCTTCCACAAGGGGCGCGAACTCTACGGTCTCTGGGAAGCGCGACAGGCCAACCGCGACCTGGCGCGGCTCATTGTGGTGGAAGGCTATATGGACGTGGTGGCCCTGGCACAATTCGGCATCCGCTGCGCCGTAGCCACCCTGGGCACCGCCTGCGGCGAAGACCATATACAGCTGGCCTTCCGCCACACGCAGGAACTGGTGTTCTGCTTCGACGGCGACCGCGCGGGCCGCGCCGCCGCCAGGCGCGCCCTTGAGGCCGCGCTCCCCCACATGCAGGACGGCCGCAGCCTGCGCTTCCTGCTGCTGCCGGAAGGGGAAGACCCTGACACCCTGGTGCGCCAACTGGGCGGAGCGCGTTTCAACCAGCTGCTCGATGAGCAGGCGCGGCCCCTGGAAGACTTCCTCTTCGACCTGCTGGGGGAAGGCATCAACCTACAGACCATGGACGGCCGCGCGCGCCTGTCAAAACTGGCCGCGCCCCTGCTGGACCTGCTGCCGGAAGGCGTCTACCGCCAGCTGATGTTCCAGCAGCTGGCCGCCCGCACCGGCCTGGACAGAGACACCCTGCAGGAAGTTATCATCGCGGAAAAAGCCCGAACCGCGCAGACACAACCACAGCCTCCGGAACCACCGCCAGCACGCGATCCCGGCCAAACGTCCGCCGAAGCCGAAGCGCCACCGCCGGAACACCACGTGCCCGCGCCGCCACAGCCGCACCGCCGCGGACAGCATCGCCTGCCGACCGAACGCATGCTCATCGCCCTATTGCTGCACCACCCGCACCTGGCACAGCAGATCGACGACAGCGACTACTTCCGCCAGCGCGGACACCCGGACCTGGCCCTGTTCGCGGACCTGGTGGACCTGCTCAAGAGCCGCCCCGACTACAATCTGAACCAGCTGCTGGGCTACTGGCGCGCCCACCACGGCGCCGATTCCTGCGAAATCCTCGCCCGACTCGCCGCCTCACAGCTGGTCAGCGGCGTACGACACCTGGCCCAGGGCGACGAAAAGCTGGAATACGACCCGGCAGCCGAATTCAATGACTGCCTGCAGAGACTAGAACTGGCCGCACGGAAACAGCGCAACCGCGACCTACTGGCCCAACTCAAGGCCTCCGGGGGGCAACTGAGCGCGGAGCAACTCGCCCTGCTCGCCAACTGGCGCAAGCGCGAATAGCCCGCCCCCTTGAATCCCGGACGCCCGCCACCATTATCAGTCACCCCGGAGGTAGGAAACCAGAAACCACACAAACCACCACTTGACAGTCACAAGTGGTTATTGCTACCGCAAATACGCTATAATCCCGCGTCTTTGTCCCGTATTTCTCCTTACGTTTCAGGGTTGTGCATGACCGACAACACCCAACAGCAGACTTCCCGCATCAAGGAACTGATCGCCCGCGGTAAAGAGCAGGGCTATCTGACCTACGCCGAAGTGAACGACCACCTGCCGGAGGACATCTCCGATCCCGATCAGGTGGAAGACATCATCGGCATGATCAACGACATGGGCATCAAGGTGTTCGAGAGCGCACCGGATGCCGAAGAGTTGTTGATGGCCGAGGGCGACAGCTCCGCCGACGAAATCGCCGCCGCCGAAGCCGCCGCCGCCCTGGCTGCAGTGGAATCCGACGTAGGCCGCACCACCGATCCGGTACGCATGTACATGCGCGAGATGGGCACCGTAGAACTGCTCACGCGCGAGGGCGAAATCGCCATTGCCAAACGGATCGAAGAGGGCCTGCGCGAACTTATGGCCGCCCTCGCCTACTGGCCCGGCGCCGTGCAGCAGATAATCGATGAATACCAGCTAATCGACCAGGAAGAGCGCCGCATCGCCGACATTGTCGCCGGCTGGCTGGACCCGGCCGAAGACGTCCCCCCCGGCGCCCAAGCCGGCCAAGCCGCGGAGGAAGCCGACGCCGACACCGCTGACGTCGACGCCGACGATGACGACGACTCCAGCACCCAAGAGGAAGATGCCAGCGGCATCGACCCGGAAGAGCTCGCAGAGCGCATGAAGCTCCTGATCGCCGCGCAGAAAAAAGCCGATGCCGCGATCAAGAAATTCGGCCGCGACTCCAAAGAGGCCGGTGCCGCCATGGAGGCCGTGGGCGAAATCTTCCGCTACTTCAAACTGGCCCCACGCCAATTTGACCCGCTGTACAACGAGGTGCGCAGCATTCTCGACGAGGTGCGCGAACAGGAGCGCACCATCATGAACCTGTGCATCAAAAAGGCGAAGATGCCGCGCAAAACCTTTATCAAGGAATTCCCCGGCAACGAGATCAACGAAGACTGGATCCCGGCCGTCATCAAGAAAAAGCGCGACTACTCCGACGCCCTGCGCCATGTGGCGGACGACATTATCCGCGCACAGCGCAAACTGGCCCAATGCCAGGAGCGTGCCGGCCTGGAAATCAGCCAGATCAAGGAAATCAACCGCCGCATGTCGATCGGCGAGGCCCGCTCGCGCCGCGCCAAGAAGGAAATGGTTGAGGCCAACCTGCGCCTGGTGATCTCCATCGCCAAGAAGTACACCAACCGCGGCCTGCAATTCCTCGACCTGATCCAGGAGGGCAATATCGGCCTGATGAAAGCGGTGGACAAATTCGAATACCGCCGTGGCTACAAGTTCTCCACCTACGCCACCTGGTGGATCCGCCAGGCGATCACTCGCTCCATCGCGGACCAGGCGCGCACCATCCGTATTCCGGTGCACATGATTGAGACCATCAACAAGCTCAACCGCATCAGCCGCCAGATGCTGCAGGAAATGGGCCGCGAACCCACTCCGGAGGAACTGGGCGAGCGCATGGACATGCCGGAAGACAAAGTGCGCAAGGTGTTGAAGATCGCCAAGGAGCCCATCTCCATGGAAACTCCGATCGGCGACGACGAAGACTCCCACCTGGGCGACTTCATCGAGGACGCCAACCAGGCCTCCCCGGTCGACACCGCCACCCAGACCGGCCTGCACGACGCCACCCGCGCCGTGCTCGCAGGCCTGACCGCGCGCGAAGCCAAGGTACTGCGCATGCGCTTCGGTATCGACATGAACACCGACCACACGCTTGAAGAAGTGGGTAAACAGTTCGACGTGACCCGCGAGCGCATCCGCCAGATCGAGGCCAAGGCCCTGCGCAAGCTGCGCCACCCGTCTCGCTCCGAGCACCTGCGCAGCTTCCTCGACGAAGGCTGAGAACTGCTACACTGGAAAGCCCGGCACCGCCGGGCTTTTTTATGAAACGAAAGATCGCGCAAGCCCCCACCCTCGCCTAAGGCCGAGGTAAAGGGTGAAAGAAATTGCGCCGCACGAAACCTCGTATGCAAGAAGAATTCACCAACAAACCCGGCAAAACCGGCATCACCAGACTGATCGACGCCACCTGCTACTCCTGGCAAGGCCTCCTCGCCGCCTGGCGCAACGAAGCCGCCTTCCGCCAGGAAGTCACCCTGGCCGTATTCCTGATCCCCCTCGCCCTGTGGCTCGGCGGTAGCGGCGTTGAACGCGCGATGATGATCGGCGCCACCCTGCTGGTAATGATCGTCGAACTGCTTAACAGTGCGGTGGAAGCGGCCATCGACCGCATTGGCCCCGAAAAACACCCCCTGTCCAAATTCGCCAAAGACACCGGCTCCGCCGCTGTGTCCCTCTCCCTGCTGCTGTGGCTGTTTACCTGGGGCTGCATACTCCTGCCGCGCTGGATCGGCGGCTGACCGGCCAGCAGAGCAACACTTTTCCGCCAGCCTCCTTCCAGAGCGGCCAAGGCCGCAGTGCCAGCTACAATTTCTGTACAGAGATAGTAATTGAGCCAAGGAAGGTTTATGCAGCTCAAGCCCCTGTCACCCGCCAGCCTGGCGGCGATACTCTGCATCACGCTGCCCGCTGAGGGACTCTCCCAGGGGACCCCGGCCACAAGCGAACTGGTAGTCCACACCCAAATCAAGAAACTCGCCCTGCTGGTTTCCTTGGACCAACTGGACGGCTTTCAGCAACGCCGCCAGGAATGGCGAAGCGACCCTGCGGGCTACAACAACATCCGCTTGCAACTCCACCACGGCGACCTGAAACTCGACTGGCAGGGCGACACACCCAGCCGCATCGACGGCACCTTAAGCAGCCTGAAAATCAGCCGCGACCTCTACAGCAGCCCCTCCTGCCGCGGCAGCCAGCAGGGCGGCATCAGCGCAGGCAGCAGCTTCGTCAACGGCGACAGCAGCGCCCTGCTGAGCGAACGCGGCGCAAACCTCCCGGTGGGACAAAATCAACTGCAAAGCCACTTTATCGGCGCCTACTTCAGCGATTACCGCAACACCGGCCACTATTTCGACCTCCAGGCCAAACTGGCCTATCTGCGTACGGACAGCCGCGCCCATAGCGGCAGAAGTGCCACCCGCCACGGTGTACAAATCGCCCTGTCCGCGGAGAGCGGGCTCGACATAGCGCTCGGCGAACACTACAACCTGGAGCCCCAGGCACAGCTGCTCGCCAACTACACCAGCCTGAACGCCTTCTCCGCCAACGGCTACCGCATGGATACCGGAGTGACCCCGGAACTCAATCTACGCCTCGGCCTGCGCGCCTACGCCACCGGCAAGCCCCACTTCGCCTTCGCCAACTTCTGGTACACCCTGGACGGCGACGACGAACTCTACGGCAGCGGCCAGCTGGAACTGAAAAGCCCCCGCGGCGCCCGCTGGCTGGAACTGGGCCTGGGCACCCGCCTGCTGCAACTGCCCTTTGCCGACCTATCCCTCGATATCCGCTACCGCAGCGCCGCGGATGACTACGACTGGAGCGACATAAGCGCCAACCTAGGGCTGAGCTGGGCCTGGTAATCCAGACCACCTCACCGAAAACGCAGCAAACGAAAGGAACCCATTGATCCGCAAAGAAAAATCAGGTAATTTCCCACCCCTCTCGCGACCGCGAGACCGCATTGGGGGCCCTTAGCTCAGTTGGTTAGAGCATCCGACTCATAATCGGCAGGTCCTGGGTTCGAGTCCCGGAGGGCCCACCATCTTTCTCATTAAACCCCGCCAGTTCCGAAGTCGTAACGTAGCCAGCATGGTTGTGTATCTATCGGCAAGAGAATAAGCGAGAAGTAAGCAATCGTTCGTTACTCTATTTTCCTTTTCACACTTCTATCCAGCTTCGCCCTTTCTTCGGCCCAGGGCATAGTGCCATTTGGTATCGAGCTTTTATTTCCAAACAGAAATCACCGATTCAGCGCCCTATTACTGGCTCCCAAAATGCCGCACAACTTTTATATTCCTCCATCATTTATTTGCATACAGGCGCACATAGTACAGCTTCAAATCGTAAATTGTCGCTAGATCTAAAAGCCGTGGTATTCTTCCCCGTTATTCGCAAAAAACGGCGAGAGGCACAGTTATAAGCTACTACTATCTCGCCGTATATCAGGCGAACACTAAATGCCTACTACTGGCCTCGCCAAAAAACCAGGGACAGTCAGGCTATGACATCTTGCTCAATAAAGTAACCGTATAAATAGTGCTTCTGAAAAGCCTCTACAAACGATGTGCATTATTCAATTACGGAATTGATGAACTGCTTAAACGTACTGAGCAGGCAAGCATCAACAGCAATCAGTCTAAAAAGAAGTGAGCATGATCAACCAAAACCCCGAACAAATCGCTCGTGATCACATAGACGCCCAGCTCCGGCAAGCGGGCTGGGCGGTGCAGGACAAAAAGAAAATCGACTTTTCCGCCGCCCCGGGTGTGGCCGTGCGCGAATACCAGACCGATGTAGGCCCGGCGGATTACGTCCTGTTCGTGGATAAACAGGCCGTGGGCGTAATTGAAGCCAAATCCGAATCCTGGGGGGAGAAAATCACCACGGTTGAAGATCAGTCTCAAGGGTATGCCAGTGCCACGCTGAAGTGGGTCAACAACAGCCAGCCCCTGCGTTTTGTCTATGAAAGCACCGGTGTGATCACCCGCTTTACCGACGGGCTGGACCCGCACCCGCGCTCCCGCGAGGTGTTCAACTTCCACCGCCCGGAAACCCTGGCAAAATGGCTCAGGGAGCCGAAAAGCCTGCGCGGCCGCCTGCAGGACTTTCCGCCCCTGAACACCGAGGGTTTGCGCGAGTGCCAGATCACCGCCATTACCAACCTGGAAGCGTCCTTTAAACAAGACAAACCCCGCGCCCTGATCCAGATGGCCACCGGCTCCGGCAAAACCTTTACGGCGATTACCGCCTGCTACCGCCTGTTGCGGGAACCTGTCAGCGCCAACCGCATCCTGTTTCTGGTGGACACCAAAAACCTGGGAGAACAGGCGGAGCAGGAGTTCATGAACTATGTCCCCAATGATGACAACCGCAAGTTCACCGAGCTTTACAATGTCCAGCGCCTGAAAAGCCAGTATATTGCCAGTGATGCCCAGGTCTGCATCAGCACCATCCAGCGCATGTACTCCATTCTCAAGGACGAACCCCTGGACGAGTCACTGGAAGAGCAGAACCCGGCCGAGCAGCTGACCAGACCCAAAGAACCCCTCCCGGTGGTGTATAACGAGAAGATCCCGCCGGAATTTTTCGACGTGATCATCATCGACGAATGCCACCGCTCCATCTACAACCTGTGGCGGCAGGTGCTGGAATACTTCGACGCCTATCTAGTGGGACTCACCGCCACGCCGGATAACCGTACCTACGGCTTTTTCCACAAGAATGTGGTCAGTGAATATGACCACGAAAAGGCCGTGGCCGATGGGGTCAATGTAGGTAACGAAATCTTCGTCATTGAAACGGAAAAAACCAAACAGGGCGGCAAGATCACTGCCGAACAGCAGGTGGAGAAGCGCGAGCGCACCACCCGCCGCAAGCGCTGGGAAACTCAGGACGAAGATGAAGTTTATTCCGCCAAACAGCTGGACCGGGACATCGTTAACCCGGACCAGATCCGCACCGTAATCCGCGCCTTCAAGGATTCTCTGCCAACCCTGTTCCCCGGCCGAAAGGAGGTGCCCAAAACCCTGATCTTTGCCAAGACCGACAGCCACGCCGATGACATCATCCAGACCGTGCGCGAGGAGTTTGGCGAGGGCAACCAGTTCTGCAAAAAGGTCACCTACCGCGTGGCTAAAGACAAAACCGATGCTGACGGAAAAGTCATTGAAAAGGGCGAAGACCCGAAATCGGTACTCTCCCAGTTCCGCAATGACTACTACCCGCGGATTGCCGTCACTGTGGACATGATCGCCACCGGCACCGACGTCAAGCCGCTGGAATGCCTGCTCTTTATGCGGGATGTGAAGAGCAAGAACTACTTTGAACAGATGAAAGGACGCGGCACCCGCACCCTGGACAAGGACAGCCTGCAAAAGGTGACGCCATCGGCGAAAACCGCCAAAACCCACTATGTGATTGTGGACGCCATCGGGGTCACGAAATCGGTGAAAACCGCCAGCCAGCCGCTGATCACCAAACCCAGTGTGCCGCTCAAAGACCTGGCCATGGGCGTGATGATGGGCGCCAGCGATACGGATACCGTCTCCTCCCTGGCCGGGCGGCTGGCGCGACTGGACAAGCAACTGGACGACAAGGAGCGCGCCCGTATTGCGGAAAAAGCCGGCGGCACGCCACTGCTGGTCATTGTTGGAGAACTGTTCAACGCCATCGATGGTGACCGGGTAGAAGAAAAGGCACTGGAAATCGCCGGCCTGCCCCCAGGCAGTGACCCCGGCGATGACGCCCGCAACCGGGCCCAGAAAGCACTGGTCAGTCAGGCCGCCAATGTGTTCAACGGCGAGTTGATCGAACTGATCGACAGCATCCGCCGCGACAAGGAACAGACCATCGTTCACGATGATCTGGATGAAGTGATCCGGGCCGAGTGGGCCGGGGAGACCGAAGAAAACGCCCGGGCGCTGGTACAGGAATTTGCCGACTACCTGCGCGAGCAGGCGGATCAGATCGACGCCCTGACCATCTACTTCAAAACGCCCGCCCGGCGTTCAGAGGTGACCTATTCCCAGATCAAATCCCTGCTGGAAACCCTGAAGCAGGACCGTCCCAAGCTGGCGCCCCTGCGCATCTGGCAGGCCTATGCCCATCTGGACAACTACCGGGGCGACAACCCCCTGACCGAACTGACGGCTCTGGTGGCACTGATCCGCCGTGTTTGCGGCATCGACACCACCCTGACCCCCTTCAGCAGTACCGTAAGAAAAAACTTTCAGGACTGGATTATGAAATACCACGCCGGTGGCAGTGAAAAATTCAACGAACAGCAGATGCAATGGCTGCATCTGATCCGCGACCATATCGCCAGCTCCTTCCATCTGGAAGCGGACGACCTGGATATGGCCCCCTTCGATGCCCAGGGTGGGCTGGGGCGCATGTATCAGCTGTTTGGTGACAGGATGAACTGGGTGATGGATGAACTGAATCGGGAGTTGGTGGCGTGATGGGAAAAGTAATCCCATGTTCATGGATTCAAATTCGTATAGGTGAGGCAGGGGTTTGCATAACAGGCAACACACCATCAACCAAAGATCCTAGTAATTATGGTGGGAATCTTCCCTACATAAAACCACCGCAACTCAATAATCAGATAGTGTCAGTTGGAGATGAAACTCTTTCAGATAAAGGGGCTCAATTAGCACGAATACTACCTGAAAATTCAATTCTTGTTTCATGTATTGGAAATTTAGGAAGAGCAGCGCTTAATACTGTCCCAGTAGCGTTCAACCAACAAATAAATGCAATAGTTCCAAGTAATGAAATTTTTCCAAAATTCCTATTTTACCAAGTGCAGTCAAGCGAGTTTAGAAAACAGCTTGAGGAAATGTCTACGGCGACAACTATATCCATAGTCAATAAGCGAAACTTTGAGAAAATTAAAATAAATCTCGCTCCTTTTAACGAACAAAAACGCATTGTTGCCAAAATCGAAGAACTATTCTCCGAGCTGGACAACGGCATCGCCGCCCTGAAAACCGCCCGGGAGAAGCTCAAGCTCTACCGCCAGGCCGTGCTCAAACACGCCTTTGAAGGCAAGCTGACCGCCCAGTGGCGGGAGGAAAACAAGGACAAACTGGAAACCCCGGAACAACTCCTCGCCCGCATCCAGAAAGAACGCGAAGCCCGGTACCAGCAGCAGCTGGAGGAGTGGAAGGCTGCCGTAGAAAAATGGGAAGCGAATGGTAAAAAAGGGAAAAAGCCGAGCAAGCCCAAGGAACAAGACAAAGTTGAGCTCTACCACTTTCCAAGTGACTACTATTTGGCAAGAATGCCCGCTGATTGGGTGTGCTTAAAAGCTGAACATCTTTGCGATTATATTACGAAGGGAACGACTCCGGCAAAAAGTGAGCTATTTGTAAATTCCGGTGATATTCCGTTTATTAAGGTTTACAATCTAACCAAGAATGGAACGCTGGATTTTTCGATAGAGCCGACGTTTGTAAGTGCGAAAACCCATAATGAGTTTTTGGCGCGCTCTAAGGTTTATCCAAACGATGTCCTCATGAATATCGTGGGGCCACCTCTAGGAAAAGTGTCAATAGTTCCTGAATCGCACAGCGAATGGAATATTAATCAAGCTATTGCGATATACCGAAGCGCAGTGCTACTGCCAAAATTCTTGAGTAAATTTTTATTATTCGAGAAAACTGTAAATTACATGATGGCACAGTCAAAAGCGACGGCGGGACAATTCAACTTGACTCTTGAAATATGTAGAAAATTACCTATTCCAGTTCCATCATTCGAAGAGCAAGCTGAAATCGTAAGAAAGCTCGACGCACAACTATCTAATGTTGACTCTATTTTGCAGGGTATCGAGGTTCAACTAGCTAAGAGCGAGACTCTCCGTCAATCCATACTAAAAAAAGCCTTTTCCGGTCAGCTGGTGCCACAGGACCCCAACGACGAACCCGCCAGCGAGCTGCTGGCCCGGATTCAGGCGGAGAAAGCAGCTCAACAGGCGGCTGCAAAGGGCAAAAAAACGGCAGCCAAACGGGGTCGAAAGCCCAGGGAGGTGGCACAGTGAATCCGGAGCAACGTCTGGCCAGCCTGCTGGAATTGCCCAGTGAAACCGAGGTGGTAGAGTTCAAGGAAGCCAAAAACCAGTTCGATTTTAGCAAGTTGGGCAAATACTTCTCGGCGTTGAGTAATGAAGCCAACCTGTGCCGGCGTAAAACGGCCTGGCTGGTGTTCGGTGTAAAGAACAATCGCACGGTGGTGGGCACCCGCTTCCGGCCCAGTGCCAGCGATCTGCAATCCCTGAAAAAAGAGGTGGCGGATAAAACTACTCATCGTCTGACCTTTGTCGACATTCATGAAGTGCAACATCCCCAGGGGCGGGTGCTGTTATTTGAAATTCCAGCGGCTCCTCAGGGAACGCCGATTGCCTGGGAAGGGCATTACTATGGCCGTGATGGTGAATCATTGGGGCCATTGAATCTGGAAGAGATAGAACGAATCCGGGCGCAGAACCGCGCGAGCGACTGGAGCGCGGGAATACTGCCCGGTGCTTCTCTGGAGGATCTGGACCCGGGCGCGATTATGCAGGCCAGGACGAGCTTCGCGAAAAAGAACCCCAAACTGGCGGAAGTGATGCAGCAGTGGGACACGCCTACGTTCCTGAACAAGGCCAAGCTTACGATTAACAGTCAGATTACCCGGACCGCGATACTGCTGTTGGGCAAGCCGGAAGCGGCTCATTGGCTCAATCCCGCATCGGCCACCATTACCTGGATTCTGAAGGACAGGGATGGACTGGAGCGGGACTATGAACATTTCAGCTGTCCACTGCTGCTGACTGTCGACGAGGTATTCCGTAAAGTTCGTAACCTGAAGTACCGCTATATGATTGAAGGTACGCTGTTTCCGGAAGAAGTTGATCAGTACGACCCCTATATCATCCGCGAAGCCCTGAACAATGCGATTGCACATCAGGACTATGAGTTGGGAGGCAAAGTTACCCTGGTAGAGTTCGAGGATGGTCGCCTCTGCTTCAGCAATCAGGGGGAATTTATTCCGGGATCAGTGGAGTCCGTTGTGCGCGCCGATGCCCCCGAAAGCCGCTACCGTAATCGTTTTCTGGCAGATGCCATGGTGAATCTGAATATGATCGACACCATTGGCAGCGGTATCCGCAAGATGTTCCTGATCCAGAAGCAGCGTTTCTTCCCGCTACCGGAATACAATCTCGCCAATGGGCGTGTTGAAGTTGTGATCACCGGCCGGGTGCTGGATCTGGCTTACGCCCGAAAGCTCGCGGAGTGTTCTGATTTGTCGCTGGATGACATTATCTTGCTGGATCGGGTGCAGAAGAAAAAGCCGCTGACGACTGATCAGGCCCGGCACCTCAAAAGCAAGGGGCTGATAGAGGGGCGCCGCCCCAACTACTACATTTCGGCGCAGGTCGCTCAGCGCAGTGGCGAAAAAGCCGAGTACATCCGCAACCGGGCCTTTGACGATCAACACTACAAACAGCTGATAGTCGAATATCTGGAGCAGTTCGGGAGCGCCAGGCGTGCCGATATCGATCGTCTTCTGTTAGACAAACTGCCCGATATCCTAGACGAACATCAGAAGTATCACAAGGTGAAAAACCTTCTTCAATCCCTTAAAAATCAAGGAGTTGTAAATGTTTCTGGGCGAACGTGGCGCTTGTCTAAGTAAAAATGGTTACCACAGATTTAGACAAAACTAGACGAATGCAGCCTTTAAAGAGCTGTATTGAATGCACACCCGCGCATTTCGTTGCCAAGAAAAGTATCACGTTTGAACAGGCACACTGTGACAGATACCCCCCCATCAACATCCACGACCAGCTCCACCGCCGCACGGTGGATAGAGGGTGCATTGATAACCGTGAACTGGTAGTGCTCAGTTTTCCCGGGCCTGACCGCTCCATTCGACTGGCAGACCTGCAGGCCGGACGGGCGGTGAGCCGTCGCTACCGTAACCGCCGGATTGGCGAATTCCTGAAGGAACTGGACCTGACCGAAGGCCGCTCTACCGGAATACCCAAAATCCTTCGTGTGATGCGTGCCAACGGCTCACCGGAGCCCGTATTTGAAACCGATGAGGAGCGCAGTTATTTTCTGGTGCGCCTGCCGGTACATGAGGGGTTTGCCGCGGCGGAGCAAGTCACCACGGAAGTCACCACGGAAGTCACCACGGAAGTTGAGCGCCTGCTTGTCACACTTGAGGGTGAGATGAGCCGGGCTGACTTGATGACGGCATTGGGTCTGAAAAATGCCGAGCATTTCCGAAAAGCTTATCTGACGCCGGCACTGGAGCAAAAGGTTATTGAACGTACCATACCCGACAAGCCCCGTAGCCGGTTGCAAAAATACCGATTAACCCATACAGGCAAACAATTGCTTGCTGCCAGGAACAAACATTCATGAACACTGCTTCCATTATTTCCCGAGTCTGGAGTTTCTGTACCACCCTGCGCGACGATGGCGTAGGTTACGGCGACTATCTGGAACAGCTCACCTACCTGATCTTCCTGAAAATGGCGGATGAGTATTCAAAACCGCCCTACAACCGGGATGTAGGCATTCCGAAAAAGTACAGCTGGCCGGCGCTTAAGGGCAAAAAAGGCGCGGAGCTGGAAGTGCTTTACGTGGAGCTGCTGCGGCAGCTGGGCAGCCGTAAGGGTATGCTGGGGCAGATCTTTACCAAGGCCCAGAACAAGATTCAGGACCCGGCCAAGCTCTATCGCCTGATCGACATGATCGACAGCACCAACTGGCTGGTGATGGGCGCTGATATCAAGGGTGATATCTATGAAGGATTGCTGGAGAAGAACGCGGAAGACACCAAGTCCGGTGCGGGGCAGTACTTTACGCCCCGGGCCCTGATCCGGACCATGGTGGAGTGTGTGCGCCCGGAACCGGGGAAAACCATCGCCGACCCGGCCTGTGGCACTGGCGGTTTCTTCCTCGCCGCCTATGACTTCCTGACCAATCCGGATAACTACAATCTGGACAGGGAACAGAAACAGTTCCTCAAGCACAGTACCTTTTACGGAAACGAGATTGTCGCCAATACCCGCCGGCTCTGCCTGATGAACATGTTCCTGCACAATATCGGCGAGATCGACGGCGACAGTCTGGTTTCTCCCAACGACGCCCTTGTGGCGCCCAGTCCGGTCAGCGTGGACTATGTGCTGGCCAATCCACCCTTTGGTAAGAAAAGCTCCATGAGCTTTACCAACGAGGAGGGTGAGCAGGAAACCGACGAGCTGACCTATAACCGGCAGGACTTCTGGGCCACAACCTCCAACAAGCAGCTCAACTTTGTGCAGCATATCCGCAGCATGCTGAAAACCACCGGCAAGGCCGCCGTGGTGGTGCCGGATAATGTGCTGTTTGAAGGCGGTGCCGGAGAAACCATCCGCCGCAAGCTGCTGGAAACCACCAATCTGCACACCATCCTGCGGTTGCCGACCGGCATCTTCTACGCCCAGGGCGTCAAGGCAAATGTGATCTTTTTTGACAACCGCCCGGCCAGCCCGGAACCCTGGACCAAAGAAGTCTGGTTCTATGATTACCGTACCAACATTCACCACACCCTGAAGAAAAAGCCCATGCGGTTTGAAGATCTGCAGGACTTCATCCGCTGCTATAACCCGCAAAACCCGGCCGAGCGGCAGGAAACCTGGCATCCGGAAAACAATCCGGAAGGTCGCTGGCGCAAATACAGCTATGACGAGCTGATTGCCCACGACAAGACCAGCCTGGATATCTTCTGGCTCAAGGATAAGAGCCTGACCGATCTGGATAACCTGCCGGAGCCGGATGAGCTGGCTGAGGAGATTATTGAGAATTTGGAAGCTGGATTGAACAGTTTTAGAGAAGTTCTAAATGACCTATCCGCAAAGTAAAATCCACGATGTTATTGCTGGGCACTAAAGTACCCCAAAATTTATCAGCTCAATTTAATTTTATAGCTCCAATCGATTAAGCCATATCAATCGTATTAATCGTGCAGACACAAACCCCACTCTGAAAAACAAGCACAGCGGGGTAATTCGAGGCACTCTTTGGGCAGATCAGATAGTGTTAAATATTATGTACCCACCAAAAGGGCGGGGAATACCCGCCCACTAATTCAGACTCCTTGAATACCATAACATTTATAGTTAAAGCTTCTTACCACAAACACAGTCTGGCAAAGGCCAAGCTTTCTTCCCTCTCTGTCTCGCATAGAGTCTTTCTCCACTTTTCGTAGTAATAAACGCGACGAATCTAACATTGCAGATTTCTCCACATTCGGAGCAAATAAATGGCTTTTTCATGGCTGAAACCCATTCTAAACATTAAACATAGATAGCTGCGCCTGAAAGAAACCAAATACGAGAGGGCGGCGAATTGAACAGTCTATATTGGGAGGGCAAACGTACCACCTACCGATATTTGACGTCATCATCAAAAGATGACTAGACTATCCACGCTTAACTCGCTTCCACAATCGTAAGTAGCTACCGATCAGGCCAGCTACCAGCGACTGCTGGAACATCCGAAAGCCCTCTTGAAGTTGGCGCTTCATTTGGGCTTTTTTCTTTTCAGCAGGCCAGAAGTACTACGCACCGTCCAAGCTACCGGGCTTGAAAACCCAATATCTTGTGGCAACCCTTCTAACAGGCATCAAGATAATGTGGTGAATTGGCTAATTCAAGTAGAATAACTATGCAGTTTTCTGTGGATAAGCTATGAACAACCAGCCCCAGTTAGTGAAAACTTTCGCTCTAGAGTCCGTTATTAGTAGCGAGACTTTCCTTTCTGAAGTCATCGACAATGGTCAGACATTTAATGCGACGTCCACTGGCCGGAGCATCCATCACGAAGTCCATCGACCACGTATGGTTCGGGGTTTCCGGTAGCGATAGAGGCTGTCGCTCAACCATAACGCCCTTGCGACGCCTACGTTTGCGGACGGCTAGTCCCGCCTCGTGATATAACCGATAGACCTTCTTATGGTTCACTTTCAGCCCTTCCCGACGCAGCATCTGGTGCACTCGCCGGTAGCCGAATCGCCGTCGCTCGAGTGCTATTTCCTTGATACGTTCAGCCAGTTCAGACTCTGTAGCCTTTTTGGACTGGTATCGCATGGACGCGCGAGATAACCCGACGAGCGAACAGGCCCTACGTTCTGAGATAGTCGTTTCCGACCGCATGATTTGTACGGCCTCGCGCTTGTTGCCGACGGTTAGTACTTTCCCTTAAGGGCAGCCTTCAATGCTTCCTGATCCAATAGAGACTCCGCCAGCAGCTTCTTAAGGCGGGCATTCTCCTGTTCCAAGGCCTTGAGCCGCCGGGCCTCAGATACCTCCAGACCTCCATACTTCTTACGCCAGGTGTAAAAAGTGGCATCCGAAATACTGTACTTGCGGCAAAGCTCTTTCACCGGGATACCGGCCTCAGCTTCCTTCAAGATTGGGATAATTTGTTCTTCAGTAAAACGTTTCTTCATGTTCATCGTCCTCATTGGTGATGAACATTACTAGGATTGAAGTGGACTAGAAAGTGGGGAGCAGGTCATTAGGACGGCAATAGGCTCCGCAACTGACCCCAATCAATTTAGGTGCCATATACGGAAACAGTTCATGCACTTTTACTGCAAATTATGGAGAGGCGATGACAGCTAACGTCATAGAAAGCGAAGAATTTGTAACTTTTGAGGCTGGCTAATTCCGTATTAATCTTGACTTCAAACAAAATTTGCAAATTTTCATGCAGGGCATCCATGTTTACACTCTGCCCTGCATACATCGTCAGCTAAGCCACATATCAGCGCATTATTTACCGCATTTCTCCTCCAGTTTACTCATCGCCTTGGCAAATTCGGTGCCCATGCGGATAAAGCCTTCGGTATTGTAGTGCCAGCCGTCGTCTAGGTAACCGAAGTCTTCGGTGGCGGTCATGTAGGCGGCGCAGGTGTCACTTTTTACGTAGTCTCGCTGAGCGTCTTGTACGGTTTTGATGTAGTCCATCACTGTGCCGTCTTCGCTCATTCCGGAGTCGGTGATTTTGCCAATAACCACGGGCAGGTCATCCACGCGCAGTGCGGCCCGCAGTAAATCCATTAAGCGTTGCAGGTTTGCGCGGTAGTCGTCGGCGGCTGCCTGGCTATCAAAGGCATCGGCCTCGCCTTGCATCCATACGATCCCTGCAGGGACCAGGGTATCGGGGGCACCATCGCCGTCAATATCTCGATCTGCAAAGGCGTTTCGCAGGGTTTTTAAGGCGTGGTCGTATTGGTTCAGCCCGGCGCCTTCATTGAAGTCCGGATGCCAGTTTCCGTAGCCAACCCCTTGAGCCAGGCCTGTGCCACCGACGGCGTATTTAATAATGGCGATGCGCTCTTGCGGGTAAGTGTTGGCCATTACCTGGCCAAAAAAGAGTTCGGGGCCAAAGCGTCCGGAGTGCATGTTTTTCTTGCCGTCCGTTTTAAAACCTGTGCCAAAGCCCGGTTCCAGTGTTTGCCACAGGCCGACGCCGCCATGGGTTTGGTTATCCAGGGCTGGCTGACCGGCAAAAATCTTCACCCTGTCATTGGCTTTAAATGCGCCTTTTGGCAGTTCATTGGTATACCCATACCCCTCCATGTTCGACTGGCCACCTAAAAAGTAGAGTCTGTAAGTATTGCCTTCGGTAGCGGCAAATCCTGTGCTGCCGATGCATAAGCCCAGCGCAGCGACAAGTTTTTTGACATACCTCATTATTTACTCCTATGGTAGTGTTGCTACGGATCTGCCGGTTTTGGCATTATTGCCGTCAAATAAGCGCACAAAGGTGGCTATTAATAGCAAAATTCAGTGGTTTGGGCCAACTAATTTCATTGCGGTGCGCGATGACTGATGGATGCAGTCAATGGCTCGGCTTACATCCCCCTATCAACTGAATCCTTTCCAAGCGTCACTCTCCCACCCTATGCCGATGTTCGCGCTGCAGCAGCAAGAAAACCGCTTGCGTATACCAGCCGGGGCATTTAGGCTGGCAAACGCCCCACCCTCCTGTTTGTTAATCATCCAGTGGAGCAATGGCGCCTATTCGCAAACAGAACGAATGATCAACCCATGGTGATTCATCCTGGACCGACGTAGTACCAATTTGCACAAGCTGCAATAGATAATCTTTATCCAATGTGGCTCGAGAAAGAAGAATAAATTGTGGAACACCATTATGAAGCATTATATTTTCATTGTTTTTTTATTGATTTGCGGATGTGCAGTTACCAATCCCCAGGGGGCTATCGAGCCCTCTCAGGCAGATAACACCACAGACGACGCCGCCCCTACACATGCCGAAGATATTGGGGACAGCAATTACCAACAGGCTCTGGAAATTCTGAAAAACAAAGGCAGTAAGGCCGAGCCAAAAGACTTCCAGCGCGTACGAGAAGCCTATGCCAACTCTTCAAAATACTTCCCGTATTTTGATCCAACTTCCAGCCTTGTGGAAACGGGGTTTGAATCTTTGAACAAGAGTGACTGGGCCGCATGTATCAATGCCGCAAACGAGATAGTGAAGGCCAATTACACCAGTCTGCCCGGCCATTTTCTCGGCATGGCCTGCAATATGGAAAGCGGCAATACAGAAAGAGGAGAAGTACATAAACTTGCGTTGAATGGATTTATCGAAGCCATCTGGTCCACTGGTGACGGCAAGAAAATGGAAAGCGCTTTCCACACCTATAGCACGCCGGAACTCCGCGCTTTTCTGCAACTACAGGGGTTGGAGATTATCGATCAGGCACTGTTGAACGGTGAAGAGGGTGTTTTCGATCTGATGGGCGTTCGAGATCCGCAAACCGGAGATGAATTCAAGCTCTATTTCAATATTACCCATCAGTGGGTCAAGGGGGCATCCTCTTTTCAGTAATGCTTCCTCCGCCTTTTAAGGAGCGTTTTGATGCGCTCGCCGGAGCGCTCCTGAATTCGCTATAGCCTTTTGGAGAGTCAGTTGGCGATCTCTTGTGGGTTATTCCTTCGTCAGGAGTAGCACACAAGAAAGCTTTTCAAACATAACTCTGTACTGCTTCTTCCTACCCGAATACTTCAGGCAGAGCAGAGTTTTACGCTGTCTAGCCACCTGCCATCAATGCAACACATCCGACTCCGGCAAATTAATGCCCAGGTCTCTCAGCTGCCGTGCCAAGTGCGGGTCTCGGGTTTGGCGCCAGCGTTGGTAGAGGTTCAGGACGTCGGCGGCGTCGAAGAGTTTCTGCCGGGCACAGGCGCGGGCAACCAGATCGAGCATGCGCGCGAACATGGCGGCCAGTTCGGAAAAGATATGCCGGTTGTGCCGGGCGTTCTCTGAAAGGTAATCGTAGGCACCGCCGCCCATACCCACGAAGTAGTCCCTGAGTATTCCCCGGCGCTCGAAATTTTCCGGAAAAAGGGCGCCGAGGAACAGGGCTGAGTCACCCAATTGACGCAGTATCAGGCAGCGCTGACGCATATCCTCGGCCTCGTGGGCGTCTTTATACAGCAGAGCCAGCGGGCGGATGTCCACTTCACCGTGGTCGTAGCTGAACAGTTGATCGCTGTCACCGAAACGGGCCAACATATTGGCAGTGTACCAGAGGGTATCTTCGTGGGGTGGCGGCGCCATCCGGCGGCCGAGTTCCTCCAGCCGCTCGCGAAAGTATTCGGCCAGGGTCATTTCAAAAACAGGCTGTTGCACCAGGGACATATACACACCTCCTACACTTCCCCAGACTATCGAAAAGCGCGGACCGGACCTAGAAACATTCCATTTTCAAAGCCGCGTTTTTTATACGAAAAAATCATAAAAATTTTGCTGACCCACCCCTTGAAATGACTTTGCGCGCTCTTATTTTGCCGCTCGGAAGGGGCCGGGGCGGTCTGCCCGCGGCCGCGTCTTCCGCACTTATTGTGATTTCTGCTTCGGCAATATTCGCAATTGTTTATGGGAGGAACCCCAATGAAAATCAAACCGCTCCAAGACCGGGTGGTTGTCAAACGTCTTCCTGCAGAAACCACCACCAAAGGCGGCATTGTGATTCCGGACAAGGCCGCCGAAAAGTCGACCCAGGGCGAAGTCTGCGCCGTGGGCGACGGGGTACCGCTGGACAGCGGCGAGCTGCGCCCGCTAACCGTGAAGGTCGGTGACCGGGTCCTGTTTGGGCAGTACGCGGGCACCGAAGTGAAAATCGACGGTGAGGATTACCTGATCGTCAAGGAATCCGACATTCTGGCCGTACTGGACAACGCAGAGGTTGAGGAGAAAGCCGCATGAGTGCGAAGGTTGTAAAGTTTTCTGACGATGCCCGTGAACGTATGCTGGCCGGGGTCAATATCCTAGCCAACGCGGTAAAAGCCACCCTCGGCCCCAAGGGCCGCAACGTGGTGCTGGACAAAAGTTTCGGCGCGCCGCGGGTGACCAAAGATGGCGTATCCGTGGCCAAAGAGATCGAGCTAAAGGACAAGTTCGAAAATATGGGCGCGCAGATGGTCAAGGAGGTGGCTTCCAAAACCGCCGATGTGGCCGGTGACGGCACCACCACCGCCACTGTGCTGGCACAGGCAATGCTGCGCGAGGGCCACAAGGCGATCGCCGCCGGGTTGAACCCCATGGATCTGAAGCGCGGTATCGACGCCGCCGTGAAGGCCGCCACCGAACAGCTATCAAAACTGTCCAAGCCCTGTGACGACAGTAAATCCATCGGCCAAGTGGCCACTGTATCCGCCAACTGGAACACAGATATCGGCGAAATTCTGGCGGAGGCCATGGAGAAGGTGGGTCGCGACGGGGTGATCACCGTCGAAGAGGGCAAGTCGCTGCAGAACGAACTGGAAGTGGTTGAAGGAATGCAGTTCGACCGCGGCTATCTGTCGCCCTATTTTGTCACCAACCAGGACAAAATGCAGGCCGAGCTGGAAAACCCCTACATCCTGCTGTTCGACAAAAAGATCAGCAATATCCGCGACCTGCTGCCGCTGCTCGAATCCGTGGCCAAAGCCAGCCGCCCACTGCTGGTGATCGCCGAGGATATCGAAGGCGAGGCCCTGGCCACCCTGGTGGTCAACAACTTGCGCGGCATTCTCAAGGTGGCCGCGGTAAAAGCGCCCGGCTTCGGCGACCGCCGCAAGGCCATGCTGCAGGACATCGCCACCCTCACTGGCGGCACCGTGATCTCCGAGGAAGTAGGGCTGTCGCTGGAGAAGGTGGAATTGGAGCAGTTGGGCAGCGCCAAGCGAGTGGTGATTGGCAAGGAAAACACCACTATTGTCGATGGTGCCGGCCAAAAAGCCGATATCGATGCGCGCGTCGCCCAGATCCGCGCCGAAATCGAGAAATCCACTTCCGATTACGACCGCGAAAAACTGCAGGAACGCGTGGCCAAGCTGGCCGGCGGTGTGGCCGTGATCAAGGTCGGTGCCGCCACGGAAGTGGAAATGAAAGAGCGGAAGGATCTGGTAGACGATGCCCTGCACGCAACCCGCGCTGCTGTGGAAGAAGGCATAGTGCCCGGCGGTGGTGTCAGCCTGGTACGCATTGCCGACGAATTGCGCAAGTCCGACCTCAAGGGCGCCAATGACGACCAACAGGTAGGCATCAGGATCGCCTTGCGCGCCATGGAAGAACCCTTCCGCCAGATTGTCGCCAACGCTGGCGTAGACGGCAGCGTGGTACTGGAGAAGGTGCGTTCCGACAACAACCAGGCTTTTGGCTACAACGCCCAGACCGGCGAGTATGGCGACATGATCGGACTCGGGATTATCGACCCAGCCAAAGTCACCCGCTCTGCGCTGCAGAACGCCGCATCTATCGCAGGCCTGATGCTGACTACCGAAGTGATGGTGGCGGACAGACCCAGCGAGAACAAAGACCAGGGTACAACACCTCCCGCACCGGATTTTGCATAAAGCTTTATCTCAGGGGGCCTCAGGGCCCCTTTTTTTGCCTACCTCTCAATGCACTACACTCGATACCAGAGCAGCACACCTCCCGCCTCATCCCATCACATTGCCAAACCTTCGCCCCTACAACCCCGACTCCGATGAGCTGCCCTTTTGGCGCCCCTATCAACCAGAAGACGTGCGGAATCGCACAATTCCGTCACCCAAAGTAGTACTTCAAGCCAAAACCCACAAATAGGCTTTACAAAAAAATTACACCTGACTAACCTCTTTTTCACTTTTGGTCTTGCCAAAAATTTCACGTCGGCAGGCCAAAAGTATCCACCCCACATGGGGAAGTAGTTCAGCGATGATGATTGGCTGGTAAGGTCCCAGCAGCACCCAGACCGGCCGCAGTAGTGATCATCTTTCCGATAAATAACCAATAAACACGGAAGGTCAGATGAAAGCGAAAACTAAAATTCCGGTGGCGCTCGGTGCGCTGCTGGGCAGTCTGCTAGCGCCGACATGGGCGTCGGCACAACCAGTGGGTTATGCAACCTTGAACGGTGGTACTACCGGCGGTGCAGGAGGCCAAGTCGTCTACGCCACCACCGGCACCGAGATTCACAAGGCGCTGTGCAACCGTGCATCCAAAAGCACTCCAATTATTATTCACGTCGAAGGGACAATTAATCACGGCAACACCAGCAAGGTCTCCGGCAGCAGCTGTAACACCGCCGACGATAAAATCGAGATAAAAGATGTCAGCAATATTTCGATTATTGGTGTCGGCAGGGGTGCCCTTTTCGATCAAATAGGTATCCACCTGCGCAATTCTTCAAACATCATTTTGCAGAATCTGCATGTGCGCAATGTGAAGAAATCCGGCTCGCCGACATCTAACGGCGGCGACGCTATCGGTATGGAGAGCAATGTCCGCAATGTGTGGGCAGACCACCTGACCCTGGAGGCCTCGGGCGGTGAGAGTGAAGGCTACGATGCACTTTTCGATATAAAAGCCTCCACCAAATACGTCACCCTCTCCTACAGCATTTTGCGCAACTCCGGCCGCGGTGGTCTGGTCGGTTCCAGCGATAGCGACAGCGATAATGGGCCGATCACCTTCCACCACAACTTGTACGAAAACCTGGATTCGCGGACGCCGCTGTTGCGCCACGGCACTGCCCACTCCTTTAATAACCACTTCCGGGGTATTAAGAAGTCGGGCATGAATCCGCGGATTGGCGGACGTATCAAGGCGGAAAATAATTATTTTGAAGACTCCAAAGATGTATTGGGAACCTTCTACACCAACGATATGGGATATTGGGATGTGCGCGGCAACATCTACTCCAATATCACCTGGACTAACGATAAGGACAAAAACCATCCGGCGGGTCCGAATCCGAAGTCAACAACCTCAATCAGCATTCCCTATTCTTACAAGCTAGACGACGCCGGTTGTGTACCACAAATTGTGCTGGCCACCGCCGGTGCCAACAAAGGTATGCTGCGTTCCGACGGCAACTGCCAAAGTCAGGGCGGTTCTTCTTCCGGCGGCGGTTCCTCCAGCAGTTCCAGCTCCTCATCTAGCGGTAGCTCTTCATCTGGAGGCTCTTCATCCGGAGGCTCTTCATCCGGTGGCTCCAGCGGCGGTTCCTCCGACTTGGGTCCGAACTTAGCGCTCTCCGGCGATGCCGATGGTAGCAGCAAGGCCAGCGGTACCAGCTATGGCAATGCGGTGGACGGCGACCTGCAAACCTACTGGCAGCCCAATTCTTCCAGTGGCGAGCGTATTTCCGCGAAAAAATTCGGCGATAATTTCAATACCGTGATCATTCGCGAAATCGGTAACGCTGTACAGAATTGGCGCCTGGTTAACCACGATACCGGAGCACAACTAGCGTCCGGAAACGGTATAGGGTCGTCCAAAAAAATCTATGTCGGCAATGTCTCCATGAAAAAAGTCGATCTGATGATCGACAGTGCCAGCAGCGCGCCGCGGATCGCAGAATTCGAGGTCTACAATGCGTCCCAGTAACTCTGGCCCCTCTTTGGACAGTTCCCGTAGTGGCGGCGCATCCACACCGTAACTGCGGGAAAATGCCGAAGACAACAATAACTAATACCTTTCATTCTCACAGGATCAAGGCGCCCGTCTCGGGCGCCTGCCTTACCGATAAACACCAATTCCGATAATCCTATGAAAACTTATACAAAAATTCCGGCAGTGCTCGGCGCATTGTTCGGCGGGTTAATGTCGGTCTGGACCTCGGCTCAAGATCTGGGCCCAAACCTAGCACTGTCCGGTGGTGCCGATGGCAGCAGCAAAGCCAGCGGAACCAGTTATGGCAATGCGGTCGATGGCAACCTGCAAACCTACTGGCAACCCCGCTCTTCCAGCGGCGAACGCATTTCTGCAAAAAAGTTTGGCGGAAGCTTTAATACGGTGATCATTCGCGAGATAGGCAACGCAGTACAGGGGTGGCGCCTGCTCAACCACGACACCGGCGCAGAGCTGGCATCCGGCAACGGCATAGGATCGGCCATGCAGGTTTATCTCGGCAATGTATCCATGAACAAAATCGACCTGATGATCGACAGCGCCACCAGTGCACCGCGGATTGCCGAATTCGAGATCTACAATGCGAGCGGGGGCAGTAGCTCCTCGTCGGGAAGTTCCAGCTCCGGCGGCTCATCCTCCAGTAGCTCTAGTGGAGGTTCCTCCAGCAGCTCCAGCTCCTCCAGTTCCAGCGGCGGCTCATCCAGCAGTAGCAGTGGTGGAATCAGCAATGCCTGCTACACCCTCGCCACCGATCCAAACGTCAATTGGCGCGATTCCTCCGAACTGGATACGGATCAGAAAATCGTCAAGTGCCTGTCCGACACCCTTGGTCGCGCACTCGGCTACGGTGAAAACGCTCTCGGAGGTTACGACCCGGGCGGTAGCAGCAAACTAACTGTCATTACAAAAAATGATCCCCAGGGCCGCTCCGTAGAACAGCAGATTCTCGACGCCATCAGCGGCGACACGCACAACTGGATTGTGTTCGACAAATTTGATTTTGCCCAGGAAACCGAGATCGCCATGTATCGCACTCACTGCGGTGACGCTTCCGTACAGGCGGCCATCGACGGCACCCAGGCTCAGTGCATCGACTACCGGCAATGGTGCGCCGCCAAGGGCTATGGTTCCGGCCAGTCCTGCCTGGATGAATTCTTTAACGAGCGGCTGAACGATAAAAACCTGCCGATCCGCAACCCGGTGATCGGTTCCAACAAAACTATCGACGGTCGGCTCAGCAAAGCCTATTTCCGCTTCAGTGGCTTTGCCATCGGCAAGGACAGTTCCGGACAGCCCACCCAGACTGCGGAAAACGTCATCCTCACGCATCTGGATTTCCGCGGCGCAGGGCACACCGAAGACCACGGTCTGGACCCCGATATGATCCGCTCCACCGGAGCCTCCCACGATATTTGGATTCACAAAAATACCTTTGATACCACCGGCGATTCGGCGTTTGACGTGAAAGTGGGTGCCTACGACATCACCATGTCCTTCAACCGCCTGGTAAATGTAAAGCGGGCAACCCTGCATGGCTCCAGTGATAGCCGTACGATTAACGAGCAAATCACCACCACCATGCATCACAACGCCTTCGTCACCACCGACGACCACTATTCCACACTGGGCAACACACTGCGGCGCGTACCGCTGATTCGGCGCGGAACCTCGCATATGTTCAACAATTTGTTCATGAACTACCGCAAAGATGTACTCAGTGTACGCGTGGGCGCCAGTGTGCTGTGGGAGGACAACGCGTTTTTGATCAACCGCGACCACCAGGAAAAAAGTGATCCGCACGCCGCACTGGACGAGCGCGCCGCACAGTTGGCACGAGATGTGGGTGGAGGTAACTTCCGTAGCGAAGGTTCCCGCGTCTGGTTCTCCGACGCCCAATGTAACCTGGACAGCGCCTACGTGCGTGAGATCACTGACGCGTCCGGATCCGTGGGCAATCTCAGCCAAAACTACACGCAAAGGTCCCGCGACGCCATTCAAGCCCACTGGTTACCCGCAGGGCAAGATCTGGTGGACTACATCAGTGCCACTGCTGGCAAAGGCCGCCGCGCCCCCTTCAATTCCCCCCTGGCTCACGACATCAACTATGTGGTCGGCCTGGGTGAGATCCCCTGTCAGTAGCCGAGTCTCCATATTCGGCAAGCTCTTGGCGCCCCCTGGGCGCCTTTTTTTTGTGTGCAGAAATCAGCGCTGTGTCTTATCTGGCCACTAACCGACTCGGTCAGTCACCGTCACTATCGAGTCGGGAAAATGCAGGAGGCATTGTCACACTTATCGAACCGCTTGAAGTGATCTGAAAAATATCAATAGACTATATATTCGGTGCTTTTTTTCGCTATATCTGGAACGACTTTCCCCCTAGGAAGACGCTTTTAGCAAGCGCAAAAACAGTGCACATACAGGAATGATGAAATATTTCCCGCAGGGAAATCCCACAAATCGCCCAAGAATAGCAGCTCCCGACAGGCTGATCTTTTATCAATTACCCGGAGCACAAAATGCGTTATTTATTCGCCGCCGCTTTGTTTATTTTTTTCCACTCCAGCGCAGCAGCCCAGAATTATCACGCCGTGGTCGATGCGGCTGGCGTGCACGGAAGTTACACCAGTGTGGGCGCGGCACTTGAGGCCGCACCTTCTGCCTCCAAAAAGCCCTATTTAATCTTTATCCGCAATGGTAATTACAAAGAAAAACTAACGGTCGACAAGCCCAATATCACCCTGATCGGTGAGTCCCGGGAAGGGACCATCATCACACACGACGCTTACGCGGCACAAAAAATACCCGGCTCCGAGGAAACCTGGGGCACCTTCCGCTCCGCCACTCTGACGGTGACGGCCCCGGACTTCCGCGCCGAAAATCTGACCATCGAAAACAGCTTTGACTTTCTCGCCAACGATGCGCTGGATGCCGATGCGACCAATAAAATTCACGGCACCCAGGCGGTGGCTCTCGCCATAGACAAAAATTCCGACCGCGCGGCCTTTCGCAGAGTCCAGATCTCCGGCTTTCAAGACACGCTGTATGCCAATTCCGGGCGAAGCTATTTCACGGAAAGCAGAATAGAAGGCAATGTGGATTTTATCTTCGGCGCTGGTACAGCGCTATTTGAAAACAGTGACATCATTAGCCGTGTACGGGGCCGAAAAATGACAACCAGCGGGTATATCACTGCACCCAGTACCAATATCCACAATGCTTTTGGGTTGATATTTATCCGTTGCCGCTTGCTCAAAGAACAGGGGGTACCGGATGACTCCGTTCCTCTGGGGCGCCCATGGCATCCCACAACAACCTTTCCCGACGGCCGCTACGCCGATCCGGAAGCGATTGGTTCCAGCGTATTTATCCAAACGTATATGGACAGCCATATCGCCGCATCAGGCTGGGCCTCTATGCGCGGTACCGCCAGGGACGGAACCAAAAGCGCGCTATTCACGCCTGAGGACGCCCGTTTTTTTGAGTACCAAAACTACGGCCCCGGTGCCAAAATTACATCCACCCGGCGCCAGTTAAGCGAAAGACAAGCGGAAAAATTTGTGCGGAAAAAGATTCTCAATGGCTGGACGCCAATATTCCATACGTTTTAGGGGCATTTGGTTGGGTGCGTTCGCGGCTCGGGCCGCTACGCACCCGGAAGAAATCAGAAATAACCGAAATAGGATGGGGGATCAGGCAGGCAGCATCGGGGTTCCCCGCTTGCATAGCTGTATCGCCAGTCCCCAGGGGTCCCGCATCATTACCAAATGTGAACCGTCTTTCAAACGCACCTCATCCACAAAACTGGCCCCTCCTTCCTCCAGCCGTAAGCGGTCGACCTCCGGTTGTTCGCTGACAAATGCCAAGTGCAAAATTAAGGGGTCCATTTCTCCGTAAGCTGGTACTTGGTCGGCGGGATTATTGTAGATCTCTATCATAACGGAGCCACTGCTATCGGCGAGAAAATGCGTGTGGGGCACCTCATTAAGGGCGCGAACCACGCGCATTCCGAGATGTTCGCTATACCAATTCGCTACCGCCACCGGATCGGCCACATTAAAGGCGAAATGCTCGATTTTCACTGAAAACTCCTATGGGACCTCAGATTCATTTACATGTGTATGTCGTTCGTCTGGATGCGTCCATCCCATCACCGGAGCTTCTCACTTGCTTTCGAAGTCTCAATATCGGCTGGATGCGACATAATTAGAAACGCCCTATTCGATGTCCCGCGCCAATTTTTCCAGCCAGGCGCCGACGTCTTCGGGCACCGTAAGTGGCCTGTAACTGGGTTCACTTTTGGGGTAACCCCCTACCTGCTGCTGGCTGTCGATAATCCGCCCTTGACGGGCAATAAACGACTCGATGATTCTCCGATCCACCGGGTCCCGATCTTTGGGTCTCGCGCCCGCATGATTGACCAAATACTCGACCAGCGCTTCCGGATCTCTCGGTGTAAAACCCTCGAGCCAGGAAGGCTTGCGATCCAGTTTACGGATATTTCCCTGGACAATATTCATCAGCCCATCGTCGAGATTGTATACGCGGTTGTTTTCGAGAAAAGCATCGCCCTGATAGGCCACCAGTGCCAAATCACTGTAGGTATCGCGGCCGTAGTAGAGTAAATTCCCCACAACGGATACCCGGGGGGTTTCCGGAGAGAACTCGGCTTCCCGCCACTCGTCCTCGATATAGCCAAGCTGGATTGCCGCAGAGTCCGGGTTATAGATCAAATTGTTGGCCACAACCCCAATGGTATTGGCTTTGAAGTAGGGGTTTCGCCGCGCATTGTGCGCGAAAAGGTTGCCGATAACTGCTACTTCGCGGGCGAAGTCATGCACCAGCAACCCTTTTGAATGGCGCCCTTTTCGGTGGCTCGCATAGTCCAGTGCTTCAGCGATAATGGAGTTGCTGATTGTCACCTTGCGCGCGGTGTGCTCCGGCCCGAGCGTGCGAGGACCAGATACGGAAATATTTTCATCCACTGCCCAACTCACCGAACAGTGATCGATATGCACATTGTATGCACCGGCACCCGATACACTGATGCCGTCCGGCTCCCAACCACTGCGCGGAGGTTGACCGGCATCACCGGGACGCACCCGAATATGCTGAATGCGCACGTCGTGTGTGCGGATACTGATCCCGCCGCGAATCAATGTAATTCCAGGGGACGGTGCCGTCTGCCCGGCAATAGTCACAAACGGCGCCTTAATACTGAGATTTTTCCGGCGAAGATCTATCACTCCACCTACTTCAAAAACAATTATCCTAGGTCTTTTTTCTTCAAGGGCCGCGCGCAGGGAGCCGGGACCATCGGCGTTTAGATTGGTTACCCGGATCACTGCTCCACCCAGCCCTCCAGGGGTATCAAGCCCAAACCCGGAAAGCCCTTCTAGACCCATTGCACTGGCATGAAGCTGTGCTCCGAAAAACAGTAACAGTAGAGGCCAGCAGCGAAAAACGTTTGCCATGGAATTACCCCCAGATTGGGTTCTAGTTATTGTTTATATATTTCCTAGGGCTCTGATGACTTCTTCTCCCCTGGACATCACGGAACTATCAGCGACACCCGGAAACACCCAAACTAATCAATCAGTCCCAATGCTCTCGGCAAATACTCGCTAATGGCGGGTACATAAGTCACCAGCACAAGTACCAGGAACATCATGGCGTACATGGGTAACAAAGGCCTTATCAAGCTGGTGATCGAAGTTTTGGATATGCTGGCACCGACAAACAGTACACTGCCCACGGGGGGAGTACACAGACCGATGCACAGGTTCAGAATCATCACTATACCGAACTGCAAAGGCGACATTCCCAGTTCAGTGACAACTGGCAGAAAAATCGGTGTAAATATCAATACCGCCGGAGTCATGTCCATAAAGGCACCCACCGCCAGCAATATTAGATTGATCGTCAGCAGTATCAGCAGCGGGTTTTCACTGATGGTGATCAGTGCCCGACTGATGGTCTGGGGGATATTTTCATAAGACAGTATCCAAGACATCGCAGAGGAAGCGGCAATCAAAAACATCACGATCGCCGTGGTTTCGACTGCCTTCACCAGTATTCCCGGCAGCTGGTTTACCTTGACTTCCCGGTAAACCACCACAGATAGCAATAGAGAGTAGAGCACAGCGATTGCGCTAGCCTCGGTGGCAGTGAAGATCCCGCTGATAATACCGCCGATCACCAGAACTACCAGGAAGAGGCTTGGGACAGCGTCGAGCGTTTTGGCCAGAGCTTCGCGCCAAGGTGTTATTTCGCCCACCGGATAGCCTTTGGCCTTGGCCCAAATACCACATACAATCATCAGACCCAGCGCCAGTATTAGCCCCGGCAAATAACCGGCGATAAAGAGTGCGGCAATGGAGACGCCACCGCTGGCAAGAGAGAAAACAATCAAAATATTGCTCGGCGGAATCAGCAATCCGGTGGTGGACGAGGCGACGGTTACCGCAGTATTGAAATTTTTATCGTATCCCTCTTTGTTCATCGAAGGAATCATAAAACCGCCGATCGCCGAAGTGGCAGCCACCGCGGAACCGGAAATGGAACCGAACAGTGTGCAACTGATAATGTTCACAAATGCCAGGCCACCGGGCAGCATACCGACCAATACCCGCGCAAAGGCAATGATACGACGGGCAATACCACCACTTCCCATCAACAAGCCGGACAGAATAAAGAACGGTATTGCCAACAGCGCAAAGCTATCAATACCGGACGCCATCCGTTGGGCCATGGTAATCAGTGCCGGGAGCGGGTCGATGGTAACCAACATGGTCAGCAGTGTGGCAATGCCAATACTGACGGAAATGGGGACGTTGAGCGCGAGCAGGACCAGGAAACTGATCAACAGTACGGCAACAGAAATTTCCATAATCTTCTCCTGACTCCTACCCTTGAACCGAAGCGGTTTCTTCCGGACGCCCTGCGTGATCCTCAGCAGCACCAGTTACGCCCAGTAGTTGCAGCAACTGATGCAAGGAGTAAAGACAAATTAATCCCCCCGATAGCGGGATTACCGCGTATACATATCCCATCGGAATATTCAGCGCGGCGGACAGTTGATCCAACTCGAAGGTGAGCATCATTAATTGAACACCGCCGAACACCATGACGGCAGCGGCAAAAGTGAAGCACAGGGCAAGCGTCAGAAACTCCACCTTTTTGCGCAGCCTGCGCGGCAGCGCCTTGGTAAGCAGATCGATTCCCAAGTGCGATTTTTTCCGGTAGGCATAGGCAGCGCCCAGTATACCGATCCAGATCAATAGGTACCGGGCCAGCTCCTCTGTATAGGAACTGGGGCTCATCGGCAGGAAGCGGGTGAGTATTTGCCAGCTGACATCCAACACCATCAAGGCCAGCAGGCCGCCGAGCAGCAGCTCCAGCAGTCGGTCAATTCTTTGCATTATCATCGCTGCGTTACCTTTTATTTATTGTGTTGTGCGGTTGCTTCCTCGAGCGCGTGCGCAGGCGCAATACACCCTGCAAAATATTTATTACAGGCGCGCTATCTGCGCTAGCAGATCACCGACTTCCGTACCCGCGAAGCTCGCGTGCAGCGGCTTCACAGCGTCGATAAACGGCTGCTTGTCCGGGTAAATCACCTTCACCCCGGCCGCCTCAACCGCGGCGAGTGATTCGCGCGTGGACTCCTGCCACAAGGTGCGCTGGTAATCCACCGCCTCATCCACCGCCTGCTGCAGCCAGGCCCGTTGCCGGGCATTGAGTTTTTTCCACACCTCAGTGGAAATTAGCAGCATGTCCGGGACATAGGTGTGCTCATCCAGGGTGTAATAGCGGGAGACTTCATAGTGCTTGGAGAGATAAAAGCTTGGGGGATTGTTTTCCGCGCCCTGCACCACACCCTGCTGCAGCGCCGTATAGAGCTCGCCCCAGCTTACGGGAGTAGCTGCGCCACCGAGGGTGTTGACCATCTTGATGGCGGTCTGACTGTTTTGTACACGGATCTTCAGACCTTTCAGATCTTCCGGAGTGTAAATGGGCTTGTCATTGACATAAAAGCTACGGCTGCCGGCATCGAAGTAGCCGAGACCCCGCAGGCGCGCACGCTCTCCGGCCAGCAGCAGTTTGCGGCCGATATCGCTCTGCAGCACAGCCCAGAAATGATCGGCGTCGCGGAAAACGTAGGGGAGGTTAAATATTTTCAGCTCCGGCACAAACCCCTCCATGGGGCTGGCCGAAACTTTGGTCATTGCCAGACTGCCGATCTGCAGCAGCTCGATCAGCTCCCGCTCACTGCCCAATTGTCCACCGGGATAAATATCAATGCGCATGCTGCCGCCGGACAACATTTGCAGGCGCTCGTCCATAAACTCCATAGCACGGTGGACAGAGTGCTGCTGGTCCAGGGTGTGGGCCAGCTTCAGTACCGTCTGCGGCTGTTCGAGACCGCAGCTGCCGATCGACAGCAGCAGAACCAACACCGCCAGCCTCAGCGGCAGTTTTCTCATCATCATGTCTGAGCACCTGTTCTCTATTATTATCGCTACAGGTATGGCCAGCATCGCACGCAATGGCAGGCCAAATTGGCCTTACCATTCTAGCCGCGTCGGCAGCCGGCTGCAATGCCGTTTTACTGCTAAGCGTGTGCCGCCTCCGCAGGCGGTCTGTCCTCCGGAAAGCAGTCCGCCGCCGGGATAATGGCGCCGCGGTGGCGAATGACCGCCGCCGCACAGCGGTTGCCGGCAATGACGGCACGCGCCGGCTCCCACCCCTGCAGACGCGCCGCCAGGTACCCCGCGTTAAAGGCGTCGCCGGCGCCCGTGGTATCAACGATATCCTGCACGGGCGGTACGGGGATGGCGTTTAGCTCACCATCGTATTGCAGTAAGACGGGCTCCGCCCCCCGCTTCAGCACCAGCTCCTCCACCCCGTGACGACTGTTGCGCTCGATACAGCGGCCGGCATTGCGGTCGCCCCACAGGGCCTGCTCGTCTTCCAGCGTCAGCAGAGCGATATCGGCCTGCCGCAGACAGGCGGACAGGGTCTCGCGGGCTTCGTCTTTGGAGCGCCAAAGGCGCGGCCGGAAGTTGCTGTCAAACGCCACGCGACCGCCAGCACTGCGGAAGTCAGCGAGAAATGTAAGCAAGTGCTTACGCGCCTCCAACCCCATTATTGCCAATGTTATTCCCGTGAGATAGAGATAATCCATCCCCTGTAAATAGATTTGCAGGCGCTCGCGGGAACGGGCGCCGGAGAAGAGTTCCCGCGCCGCTGATTCGCCGCGCCAGTAGGTGAAGTAGCGTTCGCCATCGGCACTGTTCTGTATCGTGTAAAGCCCCGGACAACGCCCCGGCAATCGCTCGATAACACTGGTATCAATACCTTCGCCCTTCATCGCCACCAGCATCTGCTCGCTGAAAAGGTCGTCGCCAAGCAACGTCACGTAGCTCACCGGCAGGCCGCTGCGGGCCATATAGACAGCGGTGTTGTAGGTATCTCCGGCAAAGCCCTGCGCGTAGAGCGGCGCACCGCCCGGCGCTGTTTCCTGGGGCGCCAGCTCCACCATCACTTCTCCCAGAGCGGCTATTTTCACGACTTTCTCCTTACTGTTCTCTCCGGCAAACACTGCCTGGCACCAAGGCCTTACCATTAAGGTTGACTGGTATAACCAATTTTTGGCAGTATGACAACTCCAGTCTGATGCGGCTGGGTTTCTCCACGCCCTTGGCGGCATGCCCTATCGGCTATGCCGCAGATGCCCCCCGCCCCTCCACGGGGCGGGTTTTTTTCGCGGCCGCCAGGCCGGGTTAATCTTAGGAAACCGGATTCATAACAAGAGCAATGCCTATGACGCGCCCTCTGCACCTGCATCCCGACCGCCTGTTTCCGGCGGATAAGCTCACTCGAGATATCGCCCGCAGGCTCTACGAGAGTGTCAAAGACCTGCCGATTATCAGTCCCCACGGCCACACAGACCCGGCCTGGTTTGCAGACAACCAACCCTTCGGCAACCCCGCCCAACTACTGATCAAACCGGACCACTACGTGTTCCGCATGCTGTACAGTCAGGGCATTCCCCTGGAGCGCCTCGGTATTCCCAGCCGCGACGGCACGCCGGTGGAAGATGACCCGCGCGCTATCTGGCAGCTCTTCGCGGATAACTACCACCTCTTCCGCGGCACCCCTTCGAGGATCTGGCTGGACAGTGTGTTCCACGATGTTTTCGAACTGGACGTGGCGCTGGATAGCACAACCGCAGGCTACTATTACGAAGCTATCGACAGCTGCCTGAAAAAGGAGGAATTCCTGCCAAGGGCACTGTTCGAACGTTTCAGGATCGAGGTAATCGCCACCACCGAATCACCGCTCGACGATCTCCGCCACCATCAAAAAATCAAGGAGAGTGGTTGGAGTGGACGCGTGATCACCGCCTTCCGCCCCGACCCGGTGCTCGACCCGGACTATGAGTCCTTTACCGATAATCTGGACCGGCTGGCGGAAATCACCGGCGAGGACACCGGCAATTACACGGGCTATCTGGCGGCGTTGCGCAACCGGCGGGAATTCTTTAAAGGGATGGGTGCGACTTCCACTGACCACGGTCACCCCACTGCAACCACGGCCAACCTGGATCGCAGCGAGGCAGAAGCCCTGTTCAACCGGGTACGCAAAGGCAACGCCAGCGCCGAAGACGCGGAGTTGTTCCGCGGCCAGATGCTCACGGAAATGGCGCGCATGAGTCTTGAAGACGGTTTGGTCATGCAGATCCATCCGGGCTCCGTGCGCAACCACAATCCACTGATATTTGAGCGCTACGGCCGCGATAAAGGCGCAGATATTCCGTCGCGCACCGACTATGTCCACGCCCTGCGCCCACTTCTGGAAGCCGTCGGCAACGAACCGGACCTGACGGTAATCCTCTTTACGCTGGACGAAACCAGCTATAGCCGCGAACTGGCGCCCCTGGCGGGACACTATCCAGCGCTGAAACTCGGGCCCGCCTGGTGGTTCCACGACAGTCCCGAGGGGATGCGCCGCTTCCGCGAACAGGTGACGGAGACCGCGGGTTTCTACAATACCGTCGGATTCAATGACGATACCCGAGCCTTCCTTTCTATTCCCGCGCGTCACGATGTCGCGCGGCGCATGGACTGCACTTGGCTGGCACAACTGGTGGCCGAGCACCGCTTGGCTGAAGATGAAGCCTTCGAGCTGGCACACGACCTGAGTTACGCACTGGCCAAACGGGCCTATAAATTGTGATTGGGCAAACGCCCGTGCATATAGCAGTGTCCGCGATCGAACCGGTAAAACACCAGCCAAATGATCGCGGACATCCACCGAGTCCCGGAAAATATCAATGAGTAAAAAACTTCTGAACAGGCACACACTGAACCTGTTGCCGGATTCCGTCACCATACCGGACTACGACCGCAATACGATCAGAGCCGGTATCGTGCATTTGGGAATAGGCGCCTTCCACCGCGCCCATCAGGCTTGGTATACGGAACAGCTGCTGGTGGAGGGGGCAAGCGAATGGGGGATTATCGCCGCCAGCTTGCGCTCGCCGGCGGTACGCGACCAGCTGGCACCCCAGGACTACCTTTACTCTGTGGTGGAAAAAAGTAATGCCGGGGAAAAGGTTCGCGTTATAGGTTGTGTACAGCATGTCTATGTCGCGCCCGAAAACCCGGGCGCGCTTCTGGAAGCCATGACCGATGGGGAAATTCGGATTGTCTCTCTCACCATCACCGAGAAGGGCTATTGCCATGACCCCGCCAGCGGCACCCTGAACCTGCAACACCCCGATATCCAGCACGATCTGGCCAATCCCCAATCCCCCAAAAGTGCCCTCGGCTTTATCGTCTACGCATTGCAGGCGCGCATGGATAAGGGCCTGCCTGGGTTTACTCTGCTCTCGTGCGATAATCTCCCCGCCAATGGCAAGCTATTGCAACGGGTCTTGTTCGAATTCGCGGAACAAGTCGACCCCGACCTGGCTAGCTGGATAAAAGTAAACACCCGCTGCCCCAGCACCATGATCGATCGCATAGTGCCGGCCACCACAGACACCGACCGAGAGGCACTGGAAAATATGCTCGGTCTACGCGACAACGCCGCGGTAGTAGCGGAACCCTTCAGCCAATGGGTGATCGAGGACAACTTCCTCCGCGGGCGCCCGGACTGGGATCGCGCGGGCGCGACTTTTGTGGAAGATGTCGAGCCCTACGAACTGATCAAGCTACGGCTGTTGAATGGCTGCCACTCGCTGCTTGCCTACAGCGGTTACCTGGCCGGTTTTGAAACCATTGCCGACGTGATGGCGGAACCGGCATTCGCTGCCCTGGCACAGCATTTCCTCGCCACCGAAGCCGGCACTGCTGTCGAAGCACCACGAGGCTTCGATCTGGAAAAATACCGCCAGCAATTGCTGGAGCGCTTTTCCAACCGCGCCCTGCGCCACCGCACTTGGCAGATTGCCATGGACGGATCGCAAAAAATTCCTCAGCGCTGGTTGGGCACGCTGCGACACCAATTGGCGAACGGTGGTCCTATCGATCTCCTATCTTTCGCGCTGGCCTGCTGGATACGCTACGTCTCTGCGGTAGACGATGCAGGAAATACAATTGAAGTTTCAGATCCCCTGGCTGCGGATCTGAAAGCACTCTGCGACCGACACGCTGACGACACCAGCGAATTGACCGCTGCTTTTTTACAATTTTCCGCGGTGTTTGGGGCAGATCTGCGACAAAGCGAAAGACTGCACAGCGCACTCAGCGGCTGGCTGACCCGCCTGAAGCAGCACGGCGTACTGACCTGCGTGCGGACGCAGTTTGAGAAAAGTCCTGCCTAAAATTGAAAACCGCCGCATACATCCCTGTATGCGGCGGTTTCGCCATCTCTATCCCACTACACGCCCTGCTTTTCTTGCGCTAGTCACTGTAAGGCTTGCCGATAGTCGCCAGAATACCGCCATCCACGTACACAATCTGCCCGGTGACAAAATCACTCGCGCGACTGGCAAGAAATACCGCGGTACCCTGAAGATCTTCCGGATTGCCCCAGCGCCCCGCGGGTGTGCGATTGATTATAAATTCATTGAACGGGTGGCCATCGACGCGAATCGGCGCTGTCTGACTGGTGGCGAAATATCCCGGACCGATACCGTTGACCTGCACATTGTATCTGGCCCACTCTGTGGCCATATTGCGAGTCAGCATTTTCAAACCACCCTTTGCCGCCGCATAGGCAGCCACATTGTCCCTTCCCAACTCGCTCATCATCGAGCAGATATTGATGATCTTCCCGGCGCCGCGCTCAATCATGCGTTTCGCCACCGGCCGGGTCATGGTAAAGACTCCGGTGAGGTCGGTTTCTATCACCTGCCGCCAGTCCTCGAGCGACATTTCCAGCAGGGGTGTCCGTTTAATAATGCCGGCATTGTTGACCAGAATATCGATGGGCGCGCACTCGCCCTCAATCTGCCCCACCGCATCAGCGACTTGCGCCTCGTCGGTGACATTGAACAGATACCCATGGGCGTCGTAGCCCTTTTCCCGCAAACTGGCAACGGCTTTGTCCAGCTTTTCCTGAGAGGAATGCCCCGTAATCACCAGTTTGGCACCCGCATTCCCCAAGCCTTCCGCCATAGCCATACCGAGACCATGAGTGGCGCCGGTCAGCAAGGCGAGCTTACCGGTTAAATCAAACAGTGAAGACATTGTTTTCCACCTGTATTCGTTGCTGCTTTCCCACGGAAAGGTGAATGAAAAAAATCAACGCAGCTCGTTCGGTTGCACAAAATCCATATCGGTGTAATCCAGATTTTCTCCGGCCATGCCCCAGATAAAGGTGTAATTGCTTGTCCCCACGCCGGAGTGCAAAGACCAGGCGGGTGAAATCACGGCCTGCTCATTGGCCATCCAGATAAGGCGGGTCTGCTGTGGTGGTCCCATAAAGTGGCAAACCGCCTGGTCTTCCGGCAGGTTGAAGTACATATAGGCTTCCATCCTGCGACTGTGTGTATGGGCCGGCATGGTGTTCCAGACGCTGCCGGGGGCGAGCTCGGTCATCCCCATCTGCAACTGACAGGTGTCCACCACTTCTTTCACCAGCAACTGGCGGATCACACGCTGATTACAGGTTTCTCCAGCGCCCATTTCCAGCACCTTGGCGTCCTCCTGCCCCACTTTGCGTGTCGGGCACTCGCGATGCGCGGGCGTGGAGTTCAAGTAGAATTTCGCTGGCGCCGCCGAATCCCGGCTGGAGAATTTCACCATCCTGGCGCCACGGCCGATATACATGGCCTCTTTACAATCTATTTCGTATTGGGTCCCGTCCACTTCCACAATACCGGGCCCACCGATATTGATCGCACCCAGTTCGCGGCGCTGCAAAAAAAATTCCGCCTTCAGCGGTTCAATGGATTCCAACTCAATTGTTTTTGTCACCGGCATAACACCACCGACAATCATTCTGTCTACATGGGAGTAGGTCAGACGTGTTTTGTCCGCATCAAATAGCACCGGCACCAGGAACTCCTCCCGCAGGCGCTCGGTGTCGTAGCGGACATAGTCGCGCGGATGCGGCACAAAGCGTTCTTCGTATAAGGTGGTCATCGTCAACCTCTCAGTTGTATCGGTTCAACAATTTGTGCATTTCCACTCCGGCCATGATAAAGGGGCCTACGCCCTTGAGATCATCATCGACCACCGGCTCGCTCATGTAGTAGCGGTAGCTGCCGTCGCGGCCGAAGCCAAGCCCCGCCACTTCGCAGTTACTGGTCAGACTAATGCTGCCGTCGTTATGCACCCGAACAAATTCATTCAACAGGCCCTGATAGGATTTCTTCGCCACCGGCAGCCAGGATTCCGGCAAATATCCCTTGAGGATCGCCTTGGCAAAAAAGTAGGTGAACATGCTGCTGCCACTTGCCTCCAGGTAATTGCCGCGAGCGCCCGCCTTGTCGGTGACCTGATACCAAGTGCCGCTTTCAGGGTCCTGGTATTTTTTCAACGTCGGCGCCAGGTCATTGATCATGTCAATCAGATACTGGCGGTCGTCTTTGTTTTCCTCGGGGAGATAATCGAGCACGTCCACCAGCGCCATGGCCATCCACCCCATTCCACGGGACCAGAAATTCGGCGAGAGGCCGCTCTTGTCATCCGCCCAGACCTGATTACGGACCTCGTCCCAGCCGTGGAAGTACAGGCCGGTTCGCGGGTCGCGCAGCTTTTCCCGCACCACCCTGAATTCCGCTAGTACTTCTTCAAAATCCCCTTGGCCACGCAGTTTTTCGTAGTGCGCCAGAAAAGGAATTCCCATATAAACACCATCCAGCCACACCTGGTGTGGGTAGATTTTTTTGTGCCAAAAAGCACCGGCATCGGTGCGTGGATGCTGCTTCAGTTGTTCGCGCAGCGTGTCTACCGCCGTCTGATATTGCTCTTTGCCATTGCGTTCATACATCCGCAGCAGCACCTTACCCGCATTGATACTGTCGATATTGAATTTCGACTGCACGTAGCCATTGATGCTGCCATCCTCATTGACAAAGGAGCCCATCACTTTTTCCACCGCTGCCGCGTAACGCGCATCCGGACTCACCTGGTTAAGGTCGTCATAGGCCTGCATCAGCAGTCCGGTGGTGTACTCGAAATAGGCCGGGCGCTTGCGGTGCGGATCCACACCGCCAAAACCCAGTTGCAGGGCGCTGCGTTCCAGCTCTGAATCCGCCATGCGCTTGCTCCACGCCAGCGCGACCTCCGCGCTCAGGGGCTGCTGTGTCTGCGCTTCACTAACAGCAGTCGTCAGGCGTTTGCGCAGTGGAATGGTGCGCTTTTCCGCTTCCCGGGCCAGATAACGCTCAAAGTCTTCGGCACTGGTAATGGGGCCGTGACGGCTTTCCCCTTCACCAGCCCAGGCGGCGGTGAAGTAGTAGTTAAATTCATGGGTGGCCGGCTCCTTGAACACCACCACCCGGTTGTGCTCGTCTTCCGTTATTTCGCGAACAAATTTTTTCTGGACCAACAGCCCCATGCCAAGATCGCTGCCATCCAGGCTCTGCCGCCCCCAAGTGCCGATATAAGTCCAGGCACTGCCGGGAATATCCAAGTCGCCCACGATCAATTGCGTGCCGGGATGTTTGACTATACCCGCGACCGGAGCACCAATGGCCCTGTCTGTGTGCCCCCGCACTTCCACCAGGCGGCTGCCGGCAGCGATCGACATAACCGCTGTCAGGTCTGCCTGCAGGTCCTCATCCGGTTTCCACCCCTGGTATTTAATGCTGAAAGCGGAGTAGAGGTTGCCGTTATCGAGGATCTTCGCACTCCAGTTCTGGACATCGCTGACCCTTACAACTTTCTCACCATCCCAGTAGCCGTAGCCACCAATGCCCAGGGCGTCGCCAACTTTCAATATATCCATACCCCAGTCGGCCATCTGGTGATAGGAATCAAAACCATCCTGCCCCACATCCTGCAGTACGGGCTCACGCACCTTCTTTCCGAAAATATCGAAGCCATTGCGCCAATCGAGGTAGACCCGATAGCCAACCAGATCGGATTCGATACCCGGCCCTTCGTAGCGGATAAAGTATGAGTGATCCGTGTGCTCTGGAGGCACATCGAGAGTGCTGACATTTTGGAAACTGCCGCCTTCGTATTTATTGCCCACCCAACGGCCGCCGCTCTTATGGGAGATTTCCGCCTGCGTGCGCTTGGGTTCTGGCTGTACGGTTTCAATTGCGGGCAGGATTTGCAGGTCGAGGGTTTCGTCCACCTGTATATCCACCAGGAAGATAACCCCATCTATACTGCCGTCCGCATCCCGGTCTACCCGCTGCACCGGCAACAGCGTTTTCCCTTTTACCGCCAGTGGGTGAGCGTAGTTGTCCGCCAACCCCAGTTCACGGAAGCTCAGGTAGACGGCTTCGTCCAGACGCGGGAAATCCGACGGGTTGGAAAGTTGTAACCGGGCAATGATCTTGTCGGCCAGCGGCTGCTCAAGTGCCTGGAGAGCTTCTTCTTTCTGTGCTCCCGCCTTTTCTTCACCGCAGGCTCCAAGCATTAACGCAGCCAATGTGATAGGGAGCGCCTTGCATACCGATATGCCAAACCGTTTCACATCAATCTCCAGGAATCCGCTTTTTATCTCGTTATGGAAAAAGCGGTCGGGTACTGCTGCGAATTCTGACCCGGAAAAAGCACCGACAGAATTCCGTACCCGACCGCAACCGCGTTACGTTACCGAGTGAAACGCTATCACTCAGAACTTGTACTTAGCACCCAGATAGAATTGACGACCCGTGGTGTGATCAACAACGATACGGTCGAAGTCCACAACCTGGACGTTGGGTTCGTCGGTCAGGTTAATGCCCTCAAAACTCAGCGTCGTATTGTCATTCAGGTTGTAAGTTGCAACGAAGTCAACGTTAGTGGTGCCGAGCGTACCTTCATAGGTCAGGCCGTTGCGCGTGGATGCCGGCGAGCGCGTCATATAATCACTGCGCTTGGAGAAAGACACGCGCGCACTGAAGACATCATTCTCATAGTATGCAGTGGCGTTGTAGGTATTCTTCGACATGCCGGTCAAGGCGTCGTACAGCGGGTCCTCCTTGGTGCCGTAGTTCATTTCAGAATCCACATAGGTGTAATTCAAAATGACACCAAAGTTATCTAGCACCGGCTGTTGATACTGGATTTCAAAGCCTTCCAGTTCGCCGCCTTCACCATTCACTTTTTTGTTGATATTCCACAGGCTGTTTTCATCGAAGGTACCGCCGGCCCCTTCGAGCGCAGACGCATCCAGGCCGGTTTCGGACCAGGGGCGCCCGTCTTCAGACGCTGAGGTTATGAAGGAGTTAACGTCTTTATAGAAGTATGCCAGGGCCAACACCGCATCATCGGTAAAATACCACTCATAGGAGAGGTCGTAGGCACGAGCGCGGAAGGGGTCCAGCTTGGGATTGCCAAAACTGACTTCCCCATTGTAGGTATCAATACTGCCGTAAGGGCTCAAGTCACCCAGTGACGGACGGGCCATCACGTCGGCGACAGAAAAACGCACCACCATATCCTCGCGCACATCCAGCGCCAAGTTCAGAGACGGCAGCACATCGTCGTACTCGTTTTCCGCGGAGACTGGGATAATTTCATCACCATCAGCGGTTTTGCGCTTGGTCCAACCGGAAGACTCCACCTCTGTGGTCACATGGCGCACACCGAAGTTTCCGCGGAAGGGAAGACCTGCGAGTTCACTGTCCCAGCTCAATTGCAGGTAAAAACCTGTATCATCCTCTGTAACCGAGCGGTTGTCCTGTGGGCGGGTTTCGTAGGGCCTATCTCCCATGATTGCATCTACGTCCGCAGCAGCAAACGCATAGACATCACCCACGTCCGGGGAGAACCAGCTTACCCCCTCCATGGATACAATATTGCCGCCGAAGTTTGCCGCAGATATCCCCGCGAATTTTGGCTCGGCACGGTATTCCTGTACTTCGAACTCATAGCTCTTACTGGAAACACCAGCTTTCGCTCTCCAAGTATCGTTGATGTCATATTCGACATTGAAAGCGATGGTTTGGAAGGTGTTATCTACACTGTTGGGGCGGTGACGAAGCTGGAATAACTGGAAGTTATCCGGATTGGTGGTATCAAAGCCATGGAAATCCAAATTTCCGTTATCGGTATAAGTGAATGAACCATCGATACCATAGGCGTCGATAATGGCGGTAGTTTGTACCGGGTTGGAGAAGTTGGACTCAGAGGCACCGATAATACCGTCCACGCGCAACGACTCGCTGAAGTCGTGGGAAGCGCGAATCGAGAATTGATCGAATTTTGTTTCCAGCTCATCGAAACGGTTTTCGATGCGAACCGCATAGTCATCGAGCGTCATGGAAGTAATAGTGCCGTTACTGTCCATGGTGTAGTCGACGACATCTACAACCTCATAGTTGAATTTCTCCTTGATACCGACAGAAACAAATTCCTCCTGACGAGTTGCCTCGAAGTTGGAGGTCAAGTAATCCACCAGAATTTCAGTGCTGTCAGTGGGACGGAACTGCAGAGTACCGGTAAAACCCTGGCGCTGCTGCTCGTGGGTAAGGTTTCCATAGCGCGGGATACGCGGGAAAAACCCTTCATTCAGCGCAGCCAGCTCAGCTTCATCGGCACAAGCGGAGCAATTGACAAAGTTTTCGCTGTTACTCCAACGAACAGTGGAAAAGCCCTGCTCGAGAATATTGCGGTCAGAGTAGGAGTAGGAAGCCATCCAGCCAAACGTCTCGGCTTCGTTCTTGCCCGCAATCAGGAAAGAAGCGCGGGGATCGACTTCCTCAGACTGATCGTTATACCCCATTTGTCCATTGGCGGCGAAAGTAAAGGTATCATCGTAATCCAGGGGCTTGCCGGTGTTCAGGTCCACAGTGGCACCGAGAGAGCCCTCGTCCAAATCCGCCGAAGACGTCTTGTGCACGGTCAGGTTGGAAAACAACTCCGAAGCAAAGGTATTGAAGTCAAAGGAGCGGCTGCGGTTTGCGCCACCGGAGGAATCAGTACCGCCGGTGGTGGAAATGGCCTCCAGGCCGTTGATGCGCACGCGGGTAAATTGGGGGCCCAGGCCGCGCACGGAAATATTGCGGCCCTCACCGGCATCGCGGGTGATGGCTACACCCGGAATCCGCTGCAAGGACTCGGCGAGGTTCAAGTCGGGAAAATCCGCAATATCCTCCGCCAGAATGGTGTCTTTACTACCCACAGCGTAACGCTTTTGATTGAGCGCTTTAGAGAGGCTGTCCCGGTAACTGGCCGTAACCTCAATCTCTTCCAGCAACTCAGCGCTCTGTGCTTGCGCCACAACCGGCACGGCAATCACGGTCATCGCCAGGGCGAGGGGTTTGAGTTGGAACGTCGTCATGACTTTCATCTCCGCTTCTCTCGTTATTTTTTTGGCAAGCCGGTTTATTTTGGTAATCCGACTGGTAATACCACTTTTTATCAAAGCGAGCCGATAATCGCATATGGAAGACCAACTTACAACATTATGGCTGACCAATTTTTATAGTCTGGTTGGCTTCCGGGGCCAGCCATAAGCAAGCGGCAGAGGCGCCTCTGCACCGCCTAAAATCTATTTCGGCTTAAACAGCTCACCATTTATCGTCACCGCACTGACGGTCAGACCACTGACCTGCTCAATCACCCCGACGGACTCTGCCCGCAGAATGTCACTGCGCGCGACGTGCAATCCCCGAATGGGCGCGCGCTCAAAGCCGCGGATATGGAAGGCACGCTGAGCTCGTTCACAATGCAGGTTTTCCACGAAAATATCGTGGACATCCGGATCGTAGGGTCCCCGGTCCCCCTCCTCGTAGAAGAAATTGATCACAATCACGTCTTTCACTTGGCCAATGCTGACATTGCGCACATAGACATGCTGAATTTCGCCACCGCGCATGGCGTTGGTCTTGATCCGCAAACCACGCTCCAGGTTGGGACTGCTCATAGTGCAGTTTTCTAGGAACACATTGCGCACACCGCCGGAGATCTCGCTGCCCAGCACCAGGCCACCGTGGCCATCGCGCATGCGGCAGTCGCGGATCACTATGTTTTCACTGGGCACGGCGAGGCGACGGCCGTCGGCGTTGCGGCCGGACTTGATGGCGATACAGTCGTCGCCATTGTCGAACAGGCAGTTTTCAATCAGCACGTTGCGGCAGGACTCCGGGTCGCAGCCATCCGAGTTGGGACCGTGGCTGCGGGCGGTGATACCGCGCACAGTGACACTTTCGCAGAGCACCGGATGCAGCACCCAGAAAGGGGCGTTTTCCAGGGTTACATCCTCGATCAGTACATTGCGGCAGGCATAAAACTGCACCAGCGGCGGGCGCAGGTAGCTGCCGTCGGCGTAGACCCGCTCGGCCACGGGTACGCCGCGTTCGGCATCTTCAAACAGCGCCTTGCGCGCGGCGTGCTGGGTGGGCCCCGCGTCGGAGCTTTGGGCGCACTTGGTGTTCAGGCCCTTCCAGGGCCACCAGGTATCGCAGTCCGCGCCACCGTCAATGCGCCCCCTGCCGGTCAGGGCGACATTCTCGCAGCCGTGGGCGTATATCAGCGGCGAATAGCCCATCAGCTCCATGCCTTCCCAGCGCGTCTTCACCGGCGGCAGATAGCGGTCGGGATCGGGAATAAAAGACAGCACAGCACCTTCCCGCAGATGCAGCTCGGTATTGGACCCCAAGTGGATAGGACCGCTGCGGTATTGGCCCGGCGGCACCACCACGCGCCCGCCGCCCGCGGCGCGACAGGCCCGCAGCGCCGCGGTGAAAGCCCCGCTGTCGTCTTCGCCACCAGTGGCGCCAAAGTCGCGGATATCGAATTCCCGCGCCGGAATACGCGGCAGCTGGATGGTGTCGAGAATCTTCGGCACGGCGGCCCAGGGACCAGTGTAATCCTGCGGTGTGGGCCGGCTCATGGCGTGGGAAAGGGATGGTGCCATGGCAGAGAGAAGGATTGAGCGCAAAAAGCCGCGCCTGCTGAAACTCACAATTGCTCTCCCAGAAATTATTGTTTTATGTGTAATGGATCAGGCCAGGGCAAACTGGAAAGACCAGAGCTGCGTACTTAGCCTAGTCTGTCATACCAATTTTGCTGTGGCAACTGGGAGTCGGGGAACTACCTAGCGGGAGAATAGCGGGTGGTAAAGGGAAACGGCGGCGCATTCGCCCGAGCGCCACAGCTGACCCGGCGCGATCGAGCACTGGGATGGCGGATTCGAAAAATGAACCGGGGAGCGCCCTATCGACAGGAGAGAACAACCCTCCCCCGTCGCGTCAGGGCAAAGCAAAGCGCTGGCGGGCGGCATCGACTTCGCGGCGGGCGGCTTCCAGGGCCTCCGCCTCAGTGGCGTCCAGCAACTGCTGCACCACCCGCTGCAAATGATCGCGCATGGCATTGCGCGCGCCCTCCACATCGCGGCGCTTGATAGCCTCCAGAATACGGCGGTGCTCTTCGATGCGCGGCTTGGACCCAGCCTGGCGCACCTTCTCGAGAATGCGCGCGGACACGGTGGAACTATTGCGCAACTGCCACAGATGCTCGCACACGGATACCACGGCATCGTTGTGGGTACCGCGAGCGATATGCAAGTGAAACTTTTCATCCGCCACCTCCGCCTTGGCGTCGGTAGCGTTCTCCGCGATCATCTCCTGCAGCAGTTGCTCCAGTTCCGCAACCTCTTTATCACTCATCTCGCGGGCGGCCAGACCAGCGGCCTCCCCCTCGAACATAATGCGCGCCTGCAGGATTTCAAAAGGGCCGATGTCCGTGTCGGTGGGCTTGAAGCTGCCCGCCTCGGCATCCACCACATAGACGCCGGAGCCGCCCTTCACTTCCACGCAACCCGCCAGCTCCAAGGCAATGATGGCCTCGCGCACCGTGGGGCGGCTCACCTCGAAACGTTCCGCCAACTTGCGCTCCGCCGGCAGGCGGGTTCCGGGAGGATAGTCGCCGGCGGCGATGGCCGCGGCGAGCTTTTCGGCCACCTGTTGGTAGAGTCGCGAACCCTGCATGGACTGTCTCTCCGTAAGCAATTGGCAATAAAGAAGGTGTGGCGCAGTTTAGCAGATGGGGCTAAACCACAACAACCGATCGGCCACGTTGATAGTCTTACCAAAATTCAACATTGCGGCCTTACCAATATAGTGCTAGATTGCAACCATTCACAGAACCCAAGCGCGATATAAAAAGATTTGTAACCGCCTACGGGCTGCGGAGTCAGTGTACGGATGGACCTTATTCATATTCACGAAGCCGACAACGTGGCCCTGTGCCGCGCCCAGATGCCAGCGGGCAGTCTGGTGAACTGGCGCGGCGATATGCTGCAGTTGGCCACCGACGTACCGGCCATGCACAAAGTGGCGGTTCGCCCCATCAGCCGGGGAGACGCCGTGCTCAAGTACGGCCAGGTCATCGGGTTCGCCTGTACCGATATCGCCACCGGCGAACATGTGCACGAGCACAATATGCATGCCGGGGCGCACAAGCCCGACTATGCGTTTTGCAGCCAAGTACCGGTTACCGACTATATCGAGGAAAATGCCAGAGCCTCTTTTCGCGGCTTCCGCCGCGCCAATGGCCGGGTTGGCACGCGTAATTTTCTCGCCGTCGTTTCCACGGTGAACTGCTCCGTCACCGTATCCCGGGCCATCGCTGCCCGCGTCACCAACAGTGGTCAGCTGCGCGATTTCCCCAATATTGATGGTGTGGTGGCTCTCGGCCACGACAGCGGTTGCGGCATGTCCACCAGCGGTGAGGGTTACCGCACACTGATGCGCACCTTGCAAGGCTATATCTCCCACCCCAATTTTGCCGGCGTGCTCTTAATCGGTCTCGGCTGCGAGGCAATGCAGGTGAATCACCTGCTGCGCGAATGCGGCCTGGAGACAGGCCCTCTGTTCCAGACGATGACGATTCAGGGCTCGGGCGGTACCCGCGCCGCCATTGAGGCGGGCGTGGCCAAACTCAGTGAAATGCTGCCACTGGCCAACGCCTGCGAACGAGAGCGGGTATCAGCTTCGGAGCTGACACTCGCAGTGCAGTGCGGCGGCAGCGACGCCTTTTCCGGTATCACCGCCAATTCGGCTCTGGGGGCTGCGGCGGATTTACTGGTACGCCACGGCGGCACAGTGATCTATTCAGAAACACCAGAAATTTATGGCGCCGAACACCTGCTTACCCGCCGTGCGGTATCACCGGAAGTAGCACAGAAACTCCTGAATAGAATCCGCTGGTGGGAGCACTACACGGAAATAAACGGTGCGGCCCTGAACAATAACCCTTCACCGGGCAACAAGGCCGGGGGACTAACCACCATCGCGGAAAAATCCCTGGGCGCCCAGGCCAAGGGCGGCACCAGCGCGCTGCAGGATGTCTATCTATACGCGGAGCGCGTGCGCAAGAAAGGACTGGTATTTATGGACAGTCCAGGATTCGACCCCGTCTCTGTCACCGGGCAAATAGCGGCCGGTGCCAATATTGTCTGCTTCACCACCGGACGGGGTTCCGCCTTCGGCGCCAAGCCCGTGCCCAGTGTTAAACTGGCCAGCAACTCACAGCTGTTTCAGCGCATGCGCGAAGATATGGATATCGACTGCGGAGGCATAATCGAAGGCCACTACACGGTGGCCGAGTGTGGAGAGATGATTTTCCAGCGAGTGCTCGCCATTGCATCCGGAGAGAAAAGTGCCAGCGAACAGCTCGATTATGGCGACAACGAGTTCGCGCCCTGGCATATCGGCGCGGTGATATAGCAGCTGCTCCTTTTTGTTCAAGGCAGGCCTACTTTTTCCTATGGAGCCTCTGATTAATTCGCCTGAGCGCGGCCGTTGGTTCCGGGGCGCTCAGGCAATGGGATGGGTATTTCGAAAACACACGAGTGCTTCCCTGCAGCTCCACCGGATACCTCCTTGTATCCGACGGTTTCGATATGCACATCCCATCACCTGAGCTTCTCATTTGGGTGATATGTCGCTTTGTCGCCCAGGAGCCAATTAATCAGCGGCTCCCTAGCATTTCAGTAAACGGGCACCATCCGGCGCCCATTCAGGTTTTACCGCCGCTTCAGCTATCCTGCAAGAAACGCGCGATGGTGCGCACACCATGTCCCTTGCCCCCCGGGGCCCAGAGATCATTGCCACTAGGATGGTATGAGCCGGACAGATCCATATGCACCCACTTGCGCCCATCGTCACGCACAAAGCGGGCCAGGAAGGCAGCGGCCGTGGAGGCACCGGGGCTGCCGTCCGCACCCACGTTGGCAATATCGGCAAAGCTGGACGGGATCTGTTCCAGATGAAGGGGCTCCAGTGGCAAGCGCCAGGCTTTTTCATTTTCCGCCGCGGCCGCGTCCAACACCTTTTGCGCCGCCTCGTCCTCAAGGCTCAGTACGGAATTGTAATCGCGCCCCACCGCCATCTTGGCGGCGCCAGTGAGCGTGGCGGCATCGAGAATCCAGCGCGGTTCCTGTTCGGAAGCGGCAATCAGTCCATCCGCCAGCACCAGGCGCCCCTCGGCATCGGTATTTAACACTTCGACGGAAACACCATTTTTATACTGAATAATATCGCCCAGCTTGAACGCCCGGCCCGAGATCAGGTTTTCCGCGCAGCAAAGGTACAATTTGATACGCTTTTGCAATCCGCGTGCGATCGCCAGGGCCAGACCGCCGGTGAGCATGGCCGCGCCGCCCATATCGGACTTCATCGTCGCCATACCGCTGGAGGGCTTGATGCTGTAGCCGCCGGAATCAAACGTAATCCCCTTGCCGACCAAACAGATATCCACCGGAGCCTGTTCATCGCCACCGGGGTTGTAATCCAGCTGCAGCATCACCGGCTCGCGCACACTGCCGCGGCCCACGGTGTGGATGCCGACAAACCCCTCCTGCAACAGTGCATCGCCGGCGATGATCTTGTGGCTCACCGCCTCCGGCGCCAGCTCCGAGAGCAGCGCCGCTGCGCGCTCCGCCAGAACGCGGGGAGAGACTTCTTCCGGCGTGCCGTTGGTGATTTCCCTTACCCAGCGCGCGGCCTTTTCCCGCGCGGCCAGCTCTTTCAACTCTGCGGCATCGCCGGTACCCCAGTCCAGGGCGTTGTCTTTGCGCGGGTTAAAGAAACCGGCCCAGAAGGCCCAGCGCCGCTCCATATCCCAGCCATCACCGGCCAGAGCTACTGCTCCGATACCCATACCATCCAGACGGCGCGCTGCGCGCTGTGCCGCAACCAGCGGCCCTCCAACCGCCTTGGTGGCGTGCACAGTGGCGCCAGTTTCGGTAAAACTCAACAACCCCTTTTCCCCGCCCCAAATGTCTTCTGCGGGCGTCTCAACCAACTGAACCTGCATTGCCTTCGTCATACTGCATCCTTTACTCAAATCGTCGGGTGGATTCAGCGGTATTCTACCAGCCTACCCAGCTCACCTCTCCCACCCTATTTTGAAGTGAGGTAGCCTTATTCAATGATGCATGCAAGGTATCAAATTCAATCTGCCTGTTCTCCCGTTTCGAAGAGGAATACGTCATGAGCGATACAGCGCAAAAAATGCATTTCCATGTGCAGGCACAGCGTGTCGATGCACACGGTAGCCTGGCCCACTGCAAGGAAGCCAAACTGGAGTTGGATACCGATCTGGCGGGGAGAAAAGATGCGTTTAATCCCGCCGAACTATTGTTAGCGGCTGTATCCGCCTGCATGCTCAAGGGCATTGAACGCGTTACGCCCATGCTGAATTTTGAGCTACGCAGTGTAGAAATTCATTTACACGGCATCCGTCAGGATGTGCCGCCAAAAATGGAGTCCATCAATTACGAAATTATTGTCGATACCGACGAGCCTGATCGAAAGTTGGAGCTTTTGCACAATAACGTGCGTAAATACGGCACTGTATTTAATACCGTAGCCCCCGGCACAACCCTGCAAGGGACAATCAAGCGCAAACACTAATGAAAAGGCTGGGATAAGCCTTTCGAGGAAGCGCTGGGGAACCTCTGATTAATTCGCCTGAGCGCTGTAGTTGGTTATGGGGTGCTCAGGCAATGGGGGGAACATTTCGAAAACGCACAGCTACATTCCTGTACCTCCGTCGGATGCCTCCCGGCATCCGGCGTTTCGAAATGCGCACCCCACCACCTGAGCTTTTCATCCGACTTCAGAGTATTTTGTCGTCAAAGAGCAAATTACTCAGAGATTTACTTCGACGTCTCTGGTAATCGCTTATAGCGCAGCTTTATAGATAGCGGCCACTTCGTCGTCTTTCAACTTACGGGGATTAGTCAAGCAGCAGACATCCTTCTGCGCATTGCCCACCATAGTTGGAATATCTTCTTCCTTCACACCGAGCTCGCTCAACGTCTGCGGGATTCCCACATCCTTCGACAAGGCTTCGATAGCCTCAATGGCCAAATAAGCGGCATCCCGCTCAGACAGCCCGTCAGTTACTTGCCCCAAAGCATCGGCGATATCGGCAAAGCGCTCGGTGCGAGCCATCAGGTTGACACGGCACACGTGCGGCAGCAGCAGAGCGTTACATACGCCGTGAGGCAAGTTATAGAAACCGCCCAGCTGATGCGACATTGCGTGTACATAACCCAGACCAGCATTGTTGAATGCCATACCGGCCAGATATTCTGCATAGGCCATCTTGTCCCGGGCTTCCATATCATCGCCACGGGCCACCGCTTTGCGCAGATACTGACCGATTAAGCGAATCGCCTGGAGTGCACAAGCATCGGTGATAGGTGTTGCGTCGGTGGACACATAAGCTTCCACAGCGTGGGTCAGAGCATCCATACCGGTGGCAGCTGTCAAGGAAGGAGGCATATCGACCATCAATTCCGGGTCGTTAATCGCTACATCCGGCGTAACCCTCCAATCGACAATAGCCATTTTCACATGATTGGAGCTATTGGTAATAATGGTAAAACGGGTCATCTCACTGGCGGTACCAGCGGTGGTATTGATGGCGATAAAAGGAGGCAGAGCGGCCTTTAATTGGTCCAACCCCTCATAATCTTGGATCTTCCCACCATTGGTCACCAGAATACCAATCCCCTTACAGCAATCGTGCGAACTCCCGCCCCCCAAGGAAATCAGCAGATCACAGTTTTCCTTACTGTAAATCTCCGCGCCTTCTTCAACGTTATGGTCAGTGGGGTTAGGTACAGTGCCGTCGTATACAGCGCAATCGATACCTTCAGATTTCAGTAATTCCGTAACTCGAGCGGTATAACCGAGGTCTGTCATACCTCTGTCGGAAACCAACAGCGGTTTTTTTCCCTTGAGCATTTTCACACGCTCAGGCAAAGAAGCGAGGCACCCTTCTCCCATCAGGGAAACATTGGGTACGAAAAATGCATCAATCGTCATGGCGGGTCCTCTTTATGGGTAACAGCGGGGAAGATCTATTGACAGTAAAAGAGCACAAGTGGACGCCTTGCGTTCTAAACAACCAGCAACAGACGTACTGTGAGAACAGGAGCAATTTATCCCTCTCAGGAGCTAGGATACTGCAATTATCGGTATTGCCAAACTCCGGAATAGTATCAACTGGTTCAAGATGCGCCACTAAAGTGCAGAAATTATTCAGACACCGCCTTAAAAAACCATTGTTCTGTTTTAGAAATTATTTTCATAATAAAAATGCATCAACAAGCAAAAAATTAGCATTTTTTCTTGCGAAATTATTTTTATATTTTTCCCCCAATTCGGTCACTTCCACCCAAAATCCGAAAGTGGCACAAGAAAGGCTCAGATAATTTTATCAATCCAGTCACGATAAACATCTGCATCCCGCACCCCAACGGCAGAATCAGCAATAGAAATGAAACGGCCGAATATGCACCTCCGCGCAAAATAGAGACACCGCACTGACTCGAACAATCTCAAGCTCAAAATGAAATTTGCGCCACTCGCATAAATACCGATAAACTACGCACAGGGAAATAACAACAATACTGGGAGTAGTATGACTAACAATTGTACCTACCATTCCACAACAGAAGCCTCTTGGCACTGCCAGCCCTGCGGCCGCTATTACTGCGATACTTGTATCCCTGGCTCCAGCGCCAACTACCGCAATGGCCAACCCGACTGCCCGTTGTGCCACAAGCCGCTCAGCTATATCGGCGCGAGCAACAGCGCCAAACCCTTCTGGCAGATGGGCATCTTTTATTTCAAATACGCGCTGCAACCGGGGCCGTTGACCGTGATAGCACTGGCGGCGGCAGTAGGCTTGCTGATATCGGGGCCGGGAATCGTTTCGCTGCTCATGTTGCTCGGCGCCTTTGCCCTGGTTACCCGCTACAACCTGTTAGTCATCCAAACACTGGCCGGCGGCCAATTGCAGGCACCTGGCTTCGGCGACGCCATGGACGGCAACAGCGCACCGCTGTTTCTGAAAGTGATCGGCATGTCCCTGATCGCCGGTTTCGTCGGCTACAAACTGCTTTCCATCGCCCCCGGCGCACTTCAGCTTTACTCTATTGCTCTTTCATTACTCACACCAGCGGCGATGATCGTTCTGGCTCTGGAAGGCAGCTTGCGGGCGGCCATCAACCCGCTAAAACTGCTGCAGTTCACCCTGATTATCGGCTGGCCCTATTTATTGTTATGGCTCAGCACCGGCGCCATCTCCGCTGCCCCCGGTTACCTGCTTATGCTGGTGGCAGACAAACTTCCCCCTTGGGCCCTGATTCCAGTGATCGCCGCAACCACCACCTACTTCGCCATCGTCACCAGTGCCATGATGGGATATATCTGCCTTTCGCGGCAGCAGCAGCTGGGTATTTCCGCCATCCGTGATGACGATGACAGCTACCTGGAAGAGCGCGACTTTGACTGCGCCCGGGCCCAGGCAGAAGCCAACATACTGATGCGTGAAGGCGACTTCAAAGTGGCCCGCCAAACCCTGGTGGAATGCCTGCGCCGTTACCCGGACGAACCGGCCCTGAACGAACGCTACTACCGTTTGCTGCTGGCCACCCAGGACAAAAAAGCCCTGCGCGAGCTTGCGCCCCACCTGCTGGAAAAATTTATCCTCATGAACCGCGCCCACACCGCGACGGAACTCTATCTGGCCACCAATCCGCCCCCCACCATCGATAAGCCCCATGTCCGTCACCAACTGGCGGAAACACTCTACCGCCAACAGAAATTCCGCCCGGCGGCCTTACTCCTTACCAATCTCCATAAACACAACAAAGACTACCGGAACCTGGATGCTGCCTACCTGCTACTGGCACAGATTTATATCGATGGATTTAACCGGGAAGACACGGCTAAGCAATTATTGACTTTTATCAAGAAGCACTTTCCCGATACCAGTCTGCGCAAGCAAGTGGATACGCTGGCGCAAATACTGACCAAAGCAGAAGCGGCCGGCTAAGGGGGAATGGGGGCCTGTTTTACGCATCTAAAAACAGCAGGCTCCCGTCAATGGCGGGAGTTATCTGTGTAATTATTTTAGGTTTGTGCCAACCTGAGCCCGGCGATACCAATACAGATCAGCCCCAAACTCACTATTTTGGAGGCACTGGCTGGTTCATCGAAGAGAATCATGCCGAAAAGCGCGGTACCAACAGCGCCAATACCTACCCATATTGCATAGGCTGTACCTACAGGTAAGCTTTTCAGCGATATACCTAATAAAAGAAAGCTCGCGACGAGCGAAAATATTGTCCAAATACTAGGCCAGAACTTCGTAAACCCTTCCGAATACTTTAGCCCAATTGCCCAGACAACCTCCAAGAGGCCCGCAATAAATAAAAGGAACCAGTTCATAAACTCCTCTCAACTTACTTACGGGGCCGTCCCCTGATGAAATTTGAGAGGTGAGGTCGTCCTCACTTCAAGTACTTGCTTTTTAGCCGCTGTAGATGTGGAGTGCATTTTAATGAAATTGCACACAGCCGCAAACGCAGTATCAGCCAATACATAATTGCGTACGGACATATTTTTCCGCTGAGCGCGCAGTTCTCTCCGCTGCAAATTCTATACGCTCGTTTTCAATTGCAGCAGATCCAAAATCTCTCGCGCTTGTGCTTCCTCTCCTACACGTCGGTAGTGGTTCACCAGGGTCATTCCCAGCTTGGGCAGCAATGGGTGATCCACCCGCTGGCGCAACAAGCGGCGCAGTAGCGCTTCCAGCCACGCCCAGTCGTGTTCCCGCGCTGCACGGCGGGCCAGCAGGAGGCAGGCTTTGGGTGTCAGGGCGCGTGGGTTTGTGCTGGTTTGCAGGTAGCGGTGATAGCCGTTAGACAGGGCACGGGCGTCGATTTCGGTATTATCCGCCAGCGCGAAGAGCGCGAGATTCGCGCGGTGGTAGGCTTCGCTTTCCGGTGCGGGGGCGGTTAACGCGATGGCGCGCTCAATCAGTGGCAGCGACTGGGGGTACTGGCGAATTGCCATGGTGGCGGCCTGTGCGGCTTCGAGCAGTTTGCCTTCCTCCTGAAACCGGTCGATGCGCGCTATTGCGCCCTGCTGCGGCGACGGCGGTTCATCCTCCATCGGCATTTGCTTCACTGCGGGACGGTAGCTGAGCAGTATAAGGGTGAAGACGAATCCGGCCAGCAGGCCGCCGGTATGGGCCCAGTAGGCGATACCCGCATCGCCGTAAAAGTACCCTAAGATTTCCTTGGCCAGCCACAGGGGCAACACCATCAGGGCCGGCGCGCTAAATTCGCCGAAAATAAAGCCGATGGTATAGAAAAATCGCATGCGGCGTACGCCGTAGACGGCGACAAACATGCCCATGACGGCGGACACGGCGCCGGAGGCGCCGACCATGGGCACCGGGCTGCCCGCCTCCACGGCCATATGCAGGCCCGCGGCGGCGAGACCGCCCGCCAGGTAAAGGCCGGCGAACCACAATCCGCCCAGTGCCAGTTCCACCGACAGTCCAAACAGCAGCAGGAACACCATGTTGCCGATCAGGTGATCCCAACTACCGTGCAAAAACATATGGCCGATGAGTCCCGACGGTCTCGGTTCGGCGGGCACCAGCCCATAGGCGATACTGCTGAGACGATCGCGCAATTTAGCGAAGTGTTGCCGCTGTGCCAGCCATTCGGCTTCACCTTCCTCCTTCAGGTGCCGCACAAGCCAGTGGTGAAATTCCGGGTTCCACAGCAGTTCGCGGTAGACAAAGTCCTCTCCCTGGGCATCCACCTGAGTGCGCCACTCGGGGCGGACTTCGTTGACATAGATCAGGAAACGCTGTTCCTCCAACTCCGGCAAGTCGCTGGAAAAATAGTAGTTTTCCGCTTTTTGCCAGCGCGCTTCATCGCCGCCCTGATAAAACACGAACACCAGCAGGTTGATGGCAATCAAGGCAAAGCACATCAGTGGCGGCCGGCGCCAGTCGGGCTTGTTTTGTAGGGGAATAATCAACACAGGAGCGATCTACTGTGACTAGTGGGTTAGCGCCCCAGAATACCGCTGAGACTTCCCAATCACAAACCGTAAAACTCTAGGGAACCTCTGATTAATTCACTTCCTGACATAAAAACGCTTTGGAGCCAGATGAGAAGCTCAGGTGATAGGCTGGCCATTTCGAAACCGTCGGATACAAGGCGGTATCCGTCGGAGCTATAGGGAAGTACTCGTGCGTTTTGAAATGGCCATCCTATTGCCTGAGTGCCCCGGAACCTACCATAGTGTTCACGCGAATTAATCAGAGGTTCCCTAGGGCTAGTTGCCGTTTTTTCGCGTTATCGGCAACGGCGCCTCGCAACTGCGCAAATGCAGATCCCGCTGGGGAAAGGGGAACTCTATACCCTTCTCTCGGAATTCACGCAGCAGCTCCAGGTTGTAAAGTGCATAGAGGTCTCCCAGGGAAGACACCATATTGCTGTTTACCCAGACCACCAGCTTGAAGCGAAGTGCGCTCTCGCCGAACTCCATCAGCCACACCTCGGTCTTGCGCTTCCAATCGGTGTGGGTGATGTTGACCCGCCGCGCGGCTTCCATGGCCGCCTCGCGCACCAGATCCGGGTCCGATCCGTAAGCCACGCCAAAGGGAACGTGAATGCGGCGCACTGGATCTTCCAATGTGTGGTTGATCACTCGACCAGCAACAAACTCTGAATTCGGCACCAGAATATCCACATTGTCGCGAGTAGTGATGCGTGTCGAACGCACGTTGATATCGCGAATGCGGCCAAAGACACCGGACTCCAGTTCCACCAGATCGCCCACGCGCAGCGGCTGCTCGAACAACAAAATTAATCCGGAAATAAAATTGGAAAAAATTGCCTGCAAACCGAAACCGATACCCACGGAAAGGGCGCCGGCCACCAACGCCAGCTTAGAGGTATCCAGTCCCAGCATGGCGAGCGCGACCACAAGCCCCACGGCAATAATGCTGTAGTGCAGCACCCGGCCGAGGTTATACATCGACTGTTCACTGGCGCGCTTCTTGCGAACCAAACGGTTCAGGAAACGACGGGTAAGCCCTGAAATCAGCCAGGCACTCACCAGTACAAAGATGATTTTGGCAATCTGGCGCAGGGTAATGGGATTTTGGGCGATGGTGAATAGCTGGTAGTCTGCCAATTCGCGCCAGCGGCGGTAGAAGAGATCGGAAAAATAGCCAGTGCGCTCTCCTACCGTCGCCCACCACCCCTGGCGCTCCTTGTAAACCTGCAGTTGCGCCAACTCGTAGCGCTGTACATCATCGATCAGGTCGCGGGCCCGGGCCAAACCGCTGTCGATGCGCTCAAAGGCGCGCCACCAGCGGTCCAATTCCTGCCCTTCCTCGCTCCGCCAGGCGACCACTTGGCGCTGGCGGATATTCAGTTGTCGCGATATACCATCGATCAGGGTACGCGCGGAATCCACCAGATCACGACTCACCACCAGGGGGAGTTTTTCTTCCACCTCACCCAGTACACTGTTGGTGGAAAGCAGTAACTCATCCTTGCGCTTTTCCAGGTAGCCTTCGAGCAAATCGACCTCCAACTGCATCAGGGCGAGGTCTTTTTTCAGGTTGGCCTCCGGTTCAGTCGATTCCACTGTGGCGCTCTGTAGCGCCGTGCGCTCCGCCGCCAGTTGGTCAATTTCCGCTGTCTGTTTTTCTATGTCTTTTACCAGTGCCTCTCCGGCTTCGCTGCTAAACTGCAGTTCCGCGAGCATGCGGTTCAATTGGCCCTCCGCCAGGTCCAGCTGCTCCTGCCAGGCTTTCAACTGGTCCTGCAGGGATTCGCTCTGCTCAATGATATTTAGCTGGTTAATCTGCGCCAGCAGCAGAGCCAGTGCGGCGGATTCCTTTTTCGCCTGACCTTTTGCCTCGCGCATACGCACTATCTGCTTGCGCAGTTGGACCAGCGACTGGCTCAGAGTATCGTCCAGCTGGCGCGCCTCCAGCTGCAGTCCGAATAGACGCAGGCGCCCGCGGTTCACGGCGGCATCGGACTCGGCCCAGGTCAGGATATTCGGATCGGGTGGGAATTTTACGTCTTGCAACAGCGGTATCCGCTGGTATTCCGCGTGTTTGCGCCAGGTGATTTCCACCCCTTTCAAAGCTTTATCGATGGCTGCCGCCTGCTTTTGCAGTCCCTCTTCTTCCGGCAATTGATTCCGCCATTCTTTCCAGGCGAGAGTCAGGGCCTGCAACCACTCCCGGCGCTCCTCTCGCGAGGCGTCGGGCCAGCCGCTCCACCAATCGGCGGAGGGAGCACTGAAATTGGGAATCACAGGCTCGAATTGCTCTTTTTTCTGTCCGGGCAGCTGGGCATTGGCAAACGGGGAGATTCCGCCCAACAACAGGCACAGAATAAAAAACACCAGGATGCGGATACCGACCTCAACAGCGCGGGTAATGAGAAAAGAGACAACACGGTATTCGCCTGTCATAGAGCGCAGCTGCTCCGAAGGAAAAATCCCGGGCAGAACACGAAGGTTTCCCGCGTTTCCCGCTCGTTCCGTTGGACACCTTCCTGTACCCGACAGATTTGCACGGTCTATCGCGTTACTTGCGCTACTCATCGGGGTTGGAGTTTCCTTTTCACATCGAGGCAAATTAATCAATATTCCCCAGCACCACTTCCAATTGGTTTACGCTCATGACAACGGCGCCGCTGCGATAACCGCCCTCGGCATGCAGTATTTTTACCGCGGCGCCACCGACGATATAGCGGTCCAAATCGACAGCGAACGCTCCGAAGTCCGAATAGAGCCTGATGAGGTCCCCCGCGACAATGGCGTAAAGTCCGTGCTCCAGCACCGGTTGTAGCAGTATCGCGCGGTTCAGATCCAACAGATTGGTAAAGACAGCGCCGCGACGGATATAAAAATCGCTGCCCAAAATACCCGCTGCCAGGTTCGGCCGCAGGCCATTCGCATCCAGACTCAATAACGCTTGCGTGCTGCCGTCTCCGGCCCAGGTGACCATCAGTTGCGCGCCCCGCTCGGTGAAGTCCTCAACAGCCACGGCGTCGAAATCCGGTGGCGCGCTGCCGTATGCTGCGACATAACCGAAAATACGCAGCGGCGCATACTTTGCCCACTTGCGCGGTTCCAGTGATTGTATGTCGACCAGATAGTTGAATGGGTCTGCATCGTCGGCTTCTTCGCGCCCCGTACCGGCGTAGTCGAACAACAGGGAATCGCGGTTGCCGAATGCCAGGGTAGTAACGTCGAGCGTTTTTTCACTGGCTCGGTTTACCGTTGCATCCAATGCGGTCGGCAACAGACGCACTTCGGCGGCATTGAGCCACTGTGCATCTTTCCAAAGGCCGAGAGCGGTAATGCGCTGCCCAACGGAAACGGCGGCAGAAGTCCTCTGCGCGGTAAAAAAACCCGGTCTTATCACCCGTGTATCCACGGGGAGCAGCAGTTGCCGCTCATCTTCGTAAAGGACACTGCCGTCAGTGCGGATCAAGCGTGTATCGATCAGCGTCAGCAAATTGCCTTCGCGCGCCAGTACGTGGCCGTGCAACGCCTCCTGAATTTCCCCCGGCACACTACTGCCGACGTAGACCACGCTGGCCGTAAAGCGGTGCCTGTCTGAATCGAAATGGCCGAAGGCGAGTGTGGCCGTATCGGCGGGCTGTTCCTCAAGGGCCGCCAAGCCATTGGTGCTGAAAAAAACCTCGCCATCAATCTCCCATTCAGTATTGCCGTCGACAAAGATCTCAACGCCACCCTGACGGCCCCTGCTCAGATAGAAAGGGCGCAGGGCGATGCGGTACGAGAGCTGGCGCTGGTCCACATCCAGCAGAGGGCCACGCAGGCGAAATTTTTGTGGCGGCGGGGGATTCGCTTCCGCGGTGATCACCGGATAGATTTCCACCAAAGGCGGTGTTTCTCGAGTGTCGACGATATGGGAAGCGGTGAGGCTGAAATCCAACAGCAGCAGCGGCGGCGGCACTGGCCTTGCCAGCGGCCGGTTATCGGGGTCCAGATCCAGTGTCAATTTCAGCTCGCGGACGCGGCGCCCATCCGGATAGCGCACTTCCACTTTCTCCGCTGCACCGTCCACATCTACGCGGATATCTGCGTCCGTGTAATCGAGGGTAATCTCCACACCCACATAGACATCCACCGGAAGTGTCGCCGCGGTTACCAATTCCGCCAGTCCTTTGTATTGCACTAGGTCGACGGTGTTGTCTTTTTCCAACAACTCAATGCCTGTACCGTTGGCACGCAAAACCCGCAGTGAAGTGATGGCAACCTGATAACGGACGAAATCCCCGTCCAGATCGGTAAAACCGACCAGCAGACGACCGCAACCGTCTGGGGGGACAATGGCGTCGCTGGTTTCACACACCACTTTGTCACCGCCGGAGTGACTGCCCCCGCCGCCTCCTCCTCCGCAGGCGGAAAGCAATATGGTGGCGATTAGTGCACACACACGGCAGCGTGCGGAAAAATCCTTTTCCCTCAACATGGCCTTCCCTCGGCACAATGACAGCGGAAATTCCCTAAGGAACCTCTAAAGACTAGCCGGGCGTGCGGCGGAAAGAAAAATTGCGATCGCTAAGTAGCGACATACCGTGAATCTAAGGAACCCCTGATTGATTCACTTCCTGGCGTAAAAACGCTTTGGAGCCAGATGAGAAGCTCAGGTGATAGGCCGGCCATTTCGAAACCGTCGGATACAAGGATGTATCCGGCGGAGCTGTAGGGAAGTACTCGTGCGTTTTCGAAATGGCCATCCTATTGCCTGAGTGCCCCGGAACCTACCATAGGGTTCACGCGAATTAATCAGAGGTTCCCTAACGCATGCAGCGCTCATATTCATCCCAGTAGTTGCCCGGCTGGCGGCGGTAGGGTCCTACCTTATCCCGACGCGACTGGTCCCGCGCTATGCGCCGGCAGGTGGATTTACGCTCGCGATAACTTTCATCGTAGATGTCGTCACGGAAACCATAGCGGCCGTAGTAGCCGTAGCCCCAGTAGCCGCCGTAATTACCGCGGTATCTGGCATAGGGGCGCGGGTATGCGCGCGGTATTTCCTCATACTGTACCGGCCGGGGCACTGGAACTGCACGGTATTCCGGCGACACACGGAAATAGTCGCGCCAGCCGTAAGGCTCATTCACTACGGTGTAATCTCCGCCCCTGGGGTCGTACCAAAAGAAGGTGCCGTCGTGCGCGACGAAATAGCGTTCACCGCCCATAGTAAAAGTGCCTTTTATTTTAGGCACAAAGGGAACCCGCGCGCCGACAGGTGCATCGACACGCATGTAACCGCCTTTGGTCGGGCGGTAAAACAATCCGCCAGCGTAATAATAACTTTCACCGCGCACGAGAAGTTGCGAGGTACCGGTAAGCTGACGTCCCCCTCTGTCATTCGCCCAGGCAAAAGTGACAGTGAGACTGAGCAGAAGTACTGTGGCGCAGCGCATGGCGGCTACTCCTCTTCACATAATTACCGGAAGTTTATTCAGCGGGGGTGTCCACCCCCACTCATCACGGAAAATTATTTCTCCGGAGCGCGGGTATATTGAGAAACGGCGGATGCAACAGCATTTTCTCGGCTGTTGAGTCCGGGACTCCGGCCGTGGGTTAAGCGCAGGTAATACAGGAAAAGAAAAAAGGGAAGGCGCCGGCTCTTCGGCCGGCGCAAAACGGTTTCATTTATGGGCGGTTATTGCAGACCCAGCATGCTCTTACAGCGATTGAGCTCGGTCATGTAAATCTTACCGCCAATGGCCGGGTTGCGACTGGCACGCGCTGCGGCCCAGTTACGGCAATCCTCCATAGTAGTTATCGTCGCGCGGTATTCCCGCGGGGTGAGACGATAGAAGTGCGGCTGCACGTCACGGACCATTCCTTTGGGCGGCTGCACTCTATAGTAATAACCACCGTCCGGAATATAACGATAATATTTACCGTTGTGCGCAAAATACGTCTGGCCCATATACTGGATTTGAGAAGAATCCGAGGGCAAAGAGCGCATCCGTTCCTGCGCCTGGCTGTAGCCAGCGAGGGAACACATCAGGATTAAGGGAATCAAATAACGCATGGGACTTCCTCCTCTTACTACCGTGTGAAGAAGTCTATTCAGAGCAAATGCCAATCCCCACTTTGATTGATGTGCGCTCGAAAGGCGCTCTTGAGAACCAATTGCAGCGCATTGGCGACGCAGTCTCGGGGACGACAATCCATCACAGAAAATGCTGAACCTTGTTCTTGTAACTGCGGCTCATTTTCAGGCGCTCACCGTTATTGAGTACCAGGTGATATTCGCCGTTGATGTGGGCGCAGATCTCACACACGCGATTGAGATTGACGATGGTGGAGCGATGAATCCGTTGAAACACTCTCGGGTCGAGTTGCTGTTCCAACTCCTTCATCGTAATACGCATCACATGGGTTTCGCCCTTGGCGTGCACGCACATGTAATCACCGGCCGCATCTATCCAATCAATTTCCCGCGTCGGTACCAAAGTAATTTTGCCGGAGTCCTTGATGGCAATTTTCTCCGGGTAGGCACTTCCCCCCAGTTCTCCCGCCACCAGTTTTTGCTCCAGCACCTCGGGCGCTTCTTTGGTTAGACCTGCCACCGCTTCCAATAATTGTTCCCGCTGGCTGGCGATATCGGCATTGGCTATCTTTTCCCGCACTCTTTCCAGCGCTAGGGCCAGGCGCTCTTCCTCAATGGGTTTGAGCACATAGTCCACCGCGTTGACCTCGAAGGCCTCCACCGCGTACTGATCGTAGGCAGTGACAAACACCACTTGCGGGAGCTGTTCCACCGGAATCCGCTGCACCAATTCCAGGCCGCTGATCCCGGGCATCTGGATATCCACAAAAGCGACATCGGGCCGCAGCTCGAGAATTTGCTCGAGTCCCTGCCGCCCGTTGCCGCACTCAGCGATGACTTCAATCCCCCCGATCTCATCCAGGCGCAGGCACAGTCCGCGCCGCGCCAGGGGCTCGTCATCGATTACTATCGCCCTTAGAGTGTCAGTCTTGCCGTTCATCACCTTATTCCTGTTCGTAGGGAATACGAATATGGACTGCCAGCCCACCCTCGGCCCGGTTGCAGAAACGTACCTTCTGCTCGTCGCCGTAGAGCGCCCGCAGCCGTTCACAGGTATTACGGATACCGACACCGTAACCGCTACCCGATCTAGACGCCAGCGTCGCCAGTTCTCTCTCCGACATACCCGGGCCGTTATCACTGACTTCCAACAGCAGCTCACCGGCGAAAGTACGCGCCTTGATTGACACTTCCCCACCCCATTCACGCTGAGAAATCCCGTATTTAATCGCGTTTTCCACCAGCGGCTGCAGCAACAGGCTTGGAACCAGCGCCCGCGGCGACTCTCCCTCCAGATCCAGATTCACCCCCAGGCGATCGGCAAAGCGCACTTTTTCAATGTCCAGGTAGAGCATCAGCGCTTCCACCTCTTTAGCCAAAGTCACCTTCTGCATTGGATCGTTATCGAGGGAGTGGCGCAGAAACTGGGACAGGCGCGACACCATATCGTTGGCAGTCCGGCCCTGGCTGTCGAGAATCAGGGTGGATATGGCGTTCAGCGTGTTAAACAGAAAGTGAGGATTGAGCTGGTAGCGCAGCATTTTCAACTGCGCCTGGTGCGCCATGGACTCGGCGCGCAGGGCCTTCTCCTGCTGGGTCAGTGAGGCCTTGTAGTACTTGATACCGTAATAAAGTGCGGCCCAAGTCATCAGAATCAAAAACGAGTAGGAAAACCAATAGATCGCCAGTACCGCGGGGTGTTCGTCCTCCGATCCATACAGCCACAAGGAGCCGCCGAATTTGATCGCCGCCCACACAAGCGCGGCCAGCGCCACCACCACCAGAGAACCGAGAAGGCGCGCCGCGGGCGGCTTATCCCACAGCTTTTGAAACCCCCGGCGCATGCCCTCCGACAGCAGGACACCGGAAGTGGTGGCCACGGCGATATAACCGGAATGAATCCAGTGGTCCTTAACCCAGAAAAAACTGCCGACAAAGGTCAGCAGGGTGTAACCGCCCCAGCCGCACAACTGTAGCGCCCAGTACTGCCAGTGCTGGGCGGAGAGCCGCTCGGACAGCCATTGAATTGCATTGTTGCCCATAAATTCCCGTATCGTGGCGCCGCCGGCGCCGGGTTGACACTTTCACTGGCTGTCATACTAAATGGCGTCCGCCGCTGGAGAAATACCAACCGGCGCAACATAAGGACAGGCTGCCGCAAGGGCATCGATATGAACTACTGGCTATTCAAGTCCGAACCCGACGAATACAGCATCCGCGACCTGGCCGCCGAGCCGGGCCAAACGGGCCGCTGGGACGGCATTCGCAACTACCAGGCGCGCAATTTTCTGCGCGACCATGTGCAAAAAGGCGATTGTGTGCTCTTTTATCACAGTGCCTGCAAGGTACCCGCAGTAGTGGGCACCGCCAAAGTGGTGCGCGCCGCCTACCCGGACCCGGCCCAGTTCGACTCCGGGAGCAAATACTTCGACCCCAAGGCGAGCGGGGACAAGCCGCGCTGGTACTGTGTGGATATCCGCTGGCAGAGCGAGTTCGCGCGGCCGGTGCCGCTAACAGAGATCAAGCAAAATCCAGATCTCGCAGAAATGGTACTGGTAAAGCAGGGGCGGCTTTCGATTCAGCCGGTGCGCCCGGAGGAATGGAAAACCATAGTGGCATTAGGGAGCATGTAACGCAAAGCGTTCCCAGTGGGAGAGAGGTTTACACGACGCCTTTAGTGCTGGCGATAAACACGCTGAGCAGGGACAGCAAGCTCAACACAACGACAATCACCAACAGCAGTAACAGGGGGCGGAAGGGCTTGCGCTCCACCTGGTTAAAGCCACTGTGCAAATACTTGTCGACCCGTGCCTGGTCTGCGTCGGAGAGTTTCTTCTCGGGCTTTTCGGACATGGGCAATCGCGCTCATTGTTCTTATTCGCCGCGGGTGCGCGGCACCGCCGGTCCGAGTTTAGAAGAATTGCCTGAGTCTGTTAAGAAAGCACAGTGAATTTGCGCCCTGCTTCGAGAAAAACTAGAAGTTCGGGGGCGCCTGTACACAGGCGCCCCGTCACTATGGGGAAAGGTCAGAAGAGCTCCGCCTCGATATCCATCAAAGTGCCGCTGCCGGCCTTGACGCTGGCGGCCAGGGACTGGGTGCGGGGCAGCAGGCGGGCGAAATAGAAGCGCGCCGTCTTCACCTGTCCCTTGTAGAAATCGTCCTCCCCCGCCTTCGGCAGTGCTTTCGCGGCCATTCTGGCCCACATATAGGCATAAGCCACATAGCCGAATAGGTGCAGATATTCCACCGAAGCGGCCCCCGGGGCGTTGGGGTCTTCCTTGGCGCGGGCGATCAGACTGGCGGTGACCTCTTTCAGGCACTGCAGCCCAGCCGATAGCGGCAGGACAAACTCGGCCATTTCCTCGCGGCCGCCCTCGCGGTCGATAAACGCCTGTACGTCAGTGGCAAATAACTCGAAATAAGCCCCGCCGTTGGCCACCGTTTTGCGGCCCACCAAGTCCAGCGCCTGAATACCGTTGGTGCCTTCATAGATCTGGGTAATACGCACATCGCGCACCAGCTGTTCCTGGCCCCACTCGCGGATATAGCCGTGCCCGCCGAATACCTGTTGACCGAGCACGGTGCACTCGAGTCCGGCATCGGTGATAAAGGCTTTGGCCACCGGGGTCAGTAGCGCGACCATGCCTTCCGCATGCTGCTTTTCCTCGCCCTCTCCGAATTTGGCGATATCCAACCACTGGGCCACATAGGTGGAAAGCGCGCGGCCGGCGCCGATCAATGCCTTCTGGGTCAACAGCATGCGGCGCACGTCCGGGTGGACAATGATCGGGTCCGCGGCCTTGTCCGGCTGCTGGGGACCGCTCGGTGCGCGGCTCTGAATGCGCTCGAGGGCATATTCGCGCGCGTTTTGATAGCTGCGTTCAGACGCGCCCAGGCCCTGAATGCCGACCCCGAGGCGCTCGTAGTTCATCATGGTGAACATGGCCGCTAGCCCCTTATTCACCTCGCCCACCAGCCATCCCTTGGCGCCGTCGAAATTCATCGCGCAGGTAGCTGAGGCCTTGATTCCCATCTTGTGCTCGATGGAACCACAGTGGACCCCATTGCGCTCGCCGAGACTACCGTCTTCATTGACCAGATATTTCGGCACCAGGAATAGAGAAATACCCCGCGACCCCGCAGGCGCATCTGGCAGCTTGGCCAGAACCAGGTGCACGATATTTTCTGAAAGATCCTGATCGCCGCCGGTGATAAAGATCTTGCTGCCGGTAATTCTGTAACTGCCGTCCTCCTGGGGTTCCGCCTTGGTGCGGATCATGCCTAAATCTGTTCCGGCGTGGGGTTCGGTCAGATCCATCACCCCGGCCCAGATGCCCTCATACATCTTGGGCAGATATTTCTGTTTCAGCGCTTCGCTCGCATGGGTATCGATGGCCAGACAGGCGCCGGCGGTCAGCATTGGATACAGGGCAAAGGAGATGCTGGCAGAGTTGATCATTTCCTCCACCTGGGCACCGAGCATCTTCGGCATGCCCATGCCGCCGTACTCCGGGTTACCGAGCAGTGCGCCCCAGCCGCCCTCGCAGTAGGTGGCATAGGCCTCTTTCATGCCCGCTGGCGTGGTGACCTCACCCTCCACCCAGTGACAGCCCTCTTCGTCGCCGGAGCGGTTGAGCGGATCCAGGGTATTGGCGGCCAGCTTGGCCATTTCCTCGAGAATCGCGTCCGCGGTCTCGCGTTCCACCGCGCCCGCCAACCCCGGCAGGCGCGCCCAGAGTTGGTCCGCGGCAAAGACTTCGTGCAGCAGGAAGTGCATCTCCCGCAGTGGCGCCTTGTATTCGGCCATGCTCCCGGTCCTCATTCAGTTGTTTCAAACAATCGTTTGAATCTAGGCGCACAGGGGGGCCTTGTCAACTGCCCGCGGCTATTCAGCGCTGGAATGCGCCCCGGAGCCAAGTGCGCGCGCGCGAATGAGTTAGGGAGCCTCTGATTAATTCATTTCCTGGTGGCAGAGGTTCTTCGGGGGCGGATGTGAAGCTCAGGTGATAGGACGGATATTTCGAAACCGTCGGATACAGGGATGTATGCGTCGGAGCTACAGGGAAGTACTCGTGCGTTTTCGAAATATCCGTCCTATTTCCTGAGCGTCCCGGAACCTACTTATTGTGTTCACGCGAATTAATTAGAGGTTCCTTAGACGGACTTCACCCCAACAGCGGCGACAGGTTCAGGTGCTCCGCCGCACGCCGGTAGTCAGCGGCGGTATCGAAAGGCAGAGTGCCGAGCAGTGGCGCCGACATCAGACTGCGCAAGGTAGCCAGGTTTTCCTCCGCACGGGCCATATCCCGACCGACAAAGTTAGCCACCCAGCCGGCCAGCGCCAGGCCATCGCGGCGGATCGCCTCCGCGCTCAACAGCGCGTGGTTGATACAGCCGAGCCGCATGCCCACAACCAAAATCACCGGGATGTTCAATTCCCGCGGCAATTGTGAAAGGAAAGCACCCGGCCCCAGGGGCGTGCGCCAACCGCCGGCGCCCTCGATCAATACCAGATCGGCCCCGGCGCTCATAACACCCCGGCAAACACCGGCCATGCGTCCCAAATCCAGCCGCCGGCCCGCCTCCCGCGCCGCGATATGAGGCGCTATGGCGGGCGCCAGCGCGAAGGGGTTTACCTGCTGGTAGGGAAGATCCAAGGTCATGGCCTCTTGCAGCAAAAGCGCATCGCTGTTGCGCAGCCCATCCGCGGTTTCCTCGCAGCCGGATGCGACCGGTTTTACCGCCGCAGTGCGCAATCCCCGCGCCGCGGCGCTGGCGAGCAGTGCGGCAGTGGTATAGGTCTTACCGACCTCGGTATCGGTGCCAGCGACGAAATAGCACTGGGCCACAAAAACCTCCAATTTTTTCTTGACGCCTATTTAAACGTCGTCTACCTGATGATAAATTACCCGCTTAGCATAAAAATTCACCACCCTGAAGATCTTTTCGACAAGGGGGGAGGATAACCGGCTAAAAACGTCCCGGCTTCTGCCGGGCTGGCGGCGGGAAATAAAGCTGCCAGAGATGCACTGTGAGCAATAAAGGCAGGGAGTTCGCCCCAAATCACAGATAACCGACAACGACACTACGGCTTGCCAAGACCATGCGATACCTGACCTTTGCCCTGCTGATGCTGGCGCCTCTGTTCGCCTCCGCCACCGTCAAACCCGTCGACCTGGTGGTGGTCTACAAATCCAAACATTTAATGCAGCTCGTACGCGACGAGCGGGTGGTCAAGAGTTACAGAGTGGTGTTCGGCGATAACCCCAAGGGACACAAGGTCCAGCAGGGGGATGAGCGAACCCCCGAGGGCCGCTATACCCTGGACTGGAAGAATCCCAACAGCCGCTTCTACCGCTCCATCCACATCTCCTACCCTAACGCCACCGACCGCGCCCGCGCGCGCCGCCTGGGGGTAAATCCGGGCGGTGCCATCATGATCCACGGTATAAAGCCGCAGTGGCAACATATGGAGAAACAGTTGCAGCGCATGAACTGGACCGACGGCTGTATCGCAGTGACCAACCGGGAAATGGATGAAATATGGGCGCTGGTGAAAACCCCGACGCCCATCCACATCTATCCCTGATCGCGCTTTTCCGCGAAGGTGCCACCGTCCACAAGTCGGACATGGCCGCGCCCGCAGCGGCCCGCGGCGAGCTCCAGATACAGTACTTCGTAGCTGGCGGGCAGGCCGGCCTCAGTGCGCAGCGGCTCGTAGGCCGCCGTCAGGCGGCGCAGTTTTTCCCGGCCCGTCAGCCCGCGGTCGGCATCGCGGTTGATATTGCGCGCGCCGATATTTTTTAAATCCCGCATCAGCTTTTGCACCGTGCGGTAGTGCAGCACCCGGCTCTCTGCGCGCAGCGCACCGCTGAAGCCGCTCTCCGCGGCCGCGGCCAGCCAGGCATCCCTGGGCAAAAAACGGTTGACGTGGACACCACTATCCACTGCCGCCCAGCTGCTTTTCAGCTCGTGCAATGTCGCCGGGCCCAAGGTCGCCACCAGACAGTGACCACCCTCCGCCAACACCCGCCGCAACTCCGCGAACAGCCCCGGCAACCGGTAGCACCACTGCAGCGCCATACTGGAGAAAATCAAATCCACGCTGCCATCCGCCAGGGGCAGCTGTTCGGCGTCGGCCACAATATGGTTGTCCGCCGCAGGGCGCCGCTCGCGCGCGTAGCGCAGCATCGCCTCGGCCAGATCCAGTGCGACAATCCGCGCACGGGGAAAACGCTGGCGCAGCATTTCGCTGCCATAGCCGGTGCCGCTGCCCAGATCGAGAATCACTTCTGGCGCCCAGCCGCTGTCTGTGTCGGCGAGCAGCTGCCGGCAGACAGCGCGCTGGAGGTGGGCCGCCGCATCGTAAGTGGCAGCGGCGCGGCCGAATGATCTGGCCACGGCACTTTTGTCCAGAGGAGGTTCGCCGCAGGAAATTGGGCCGTCCCCGCGCTGGGGCAGGAAAGCGCGGATCTTTTCCGCCACCAACTCCGGGCGGGAAATCTGCGGCGCGTGCCCGCAATCCACCAACACTTCGGCAGTAGCGCCCAATTGGCGGATTTTGTCCGCCGCCGCAGCGGGCACCAGCGCATCCTTGCCGCCGAACAGGTGGAGCGCCGGCAGTGGGATTTCCCGCAAAATTCCGCGGTTATCCAACCGCCCCAGGCACTCGAGTGCACTCAGCCAGGCGCCGTCGACGGACGGCGGCGGCCAGTCTTTCAACTGTTTGAGAACGCGGCGCATAGCGGCGTCGCCGCGCGCCTGCAGGCCGCAGAATTTTTCCCAGGTGGATTTGGGCGTATCCGCCAGTGAGTGGCGAAAACGGGCAAAGGTCTCCGGGTCCATTCCCGGCCAGTCCGCGCGCTGCAAAAAGGTGGCATTGGCGGCAATCGTGATCAGCCCGGCGATCTTCGTCTGTCCTCGCTGGGCCGCCATCCGCGCGGCGAGCATACCGCCCAGGGAGTGCCCCACCAGCAGACAATCCGCTGGGAGTTGCGCATAGAGCTGCTGCAACAGAGTTTCGTCATCGGGCCAGGGACAACCGCTGTTGCCACCGAAGCCGGGCAGTTCGAGTAAAGTTACCGCGACATCGGTTGCGTCTCCGGCTCGCAGCGCTTCGATCAGCGGCTGCCAGATGCGCCCATCGCAACCCCAGCCGTGCAAAAGGACCAGCTTCACACCGGCACCGCACTTGCGCCGAAAGCGCGCAGAGAAGCGTCCAATGCAGCGAGCAATGCTTCAATCTGCGCCTGGGTGTGATTGGCGGTGAGCGTGATGCGCAGGCGCGCGGTACCCGCGGGCACCGTCGGCGGCCTGATAGCCCCCACCAGAAAACCGAGCCGCTGCAGCTCGGCGGCGACGGCCATGACTTTTTTTTCGCAGCCGAGCAACAGGGGCTGTATCGCGCTGGCAGATTCCATCAGCGGCAGCTTCAGCGCACCGGCGCGCGTGCGGAAAAACGCGATATTGCACTTGAGCAACTCGCGCCGCTCCGGCTCCCGCAGCATCACGTCGATCGCTGCCAGACAGCCGGCGGCCACCGCCGGCGGCATGCCAGTGGTGTAAACATAGGGCCGCGCGAACTGCACCAGGTAATCGATCAGTTCCCGCGAGCCGGCGACAAAAGCGCCCGCATTGCCGGCGGCCTTACCCAGAGTCCCCATCATCACCGGCACCGCATCCTGGTCTAGCCCGGCGGCAGCGACACTGCCGGCCAGGGGCAAATCCGGGCTGCCCATGGCGCCGAAACCGTGGGCTTCGTCCACCATCAACCAGGCGTTATAGCGCCGGCAGAGGCCGGCCATTTCCGCCAGTGGTGCGAGGTCGCCGTCCATGCTGTAGACACCGTCCACCGCCACCAGCGTATTGCCGCCGTTTTGTGCCGCTCGCTGCAATTGCCGCTCCATCCCGCCGAGATCACTGTGGGCGAAACGCAGGCTGGCGGCACCGCACAGGCGTGCGCCGTCGATCAGGGAAGCGTGATTGAGGCGGTCGGAAATGATGTTGTCACCCCGGCCCACCAGGGCGCAGATGGTTCCGATATTGGCCATATAGCCGCTGGAAAAGACCAGCGCCGCTTCGCGTCCGGTGACTTCCGCAATCTTCTCCTGCAGGCGCGCGTGGATTTCCAGGTGGCCATTGACCAGGTGCGATGCGGTGGCGCCAGCACCGAGACTGGCCCCTTCCCGCTGAGCGGCAATCACCTCTGGGTGGGTCGCCAACCCCAGGTAATCGTTACTGCTGAAAGTAAGTAGCTCGCGTCCATCCACCACAGCCCGCGGGCTCGGCGCGGCGGCCAGGGTCTTGAGATGGCGGTACAAATTGCGCTCGCGCCTCTCCTGCAGGCGGGCGCGCAGGGTTTCCGCGAGGGTCATTTGGCGGCGTTATAGAAAAAGGAATCGTTGCGCCGCTCGGCGATCTGCGCCTCCAGCTCCGCCTCCACTTCGGCCTCATCCGCGTGCTGCTGGTACTCTTCCGGCTGAATACCCAGGCGCTTGAATAGCTGCATGTCCTTGTTGGCCTCGGGGTTGGCGGTGGTCAGCAGCTTCTCGCCGTAGAAAATGGAGTTGGCGCCGGCGAGGAAAGCCAGGGCCTGCATTTCATCGCTCATCTGCTCCCGCCCGGCGGACAGGCGCACATGGGATTTGGGCATCATGATGCGGGCCACGGCAATACAGCGGATAAACTCGAAGGGATCCAGATCACGCTCCTTTTCCAGCGGCGTTCCGGCCACCCGGACCAGCATATTGATAGGCACAGATTCCGGGTGCTCCGGCAGGTTCGCCAACTGCATCAACAGGCCCGCCCGGTCCCGCTCGCCTTCGCCCATGCCGATAATTCCACCGGCACAGACTTTCATACCTGCGGCGCGTACCCGCTCCAGGGTCTCCAAGCGGTCCTGGTAGGTGCGCGTAGTGATGATCTCGCCGTAGTATTCGGGAGAGGTATCCAGGTTGTGGTTGTAGTAATCGAGGCCGGCGTCCGCCAATTCCTGCGCCTGTTCGTCACTGAGCATGCCCAGAGTCATGCAGGTCTCCAGGCCCAGAGCCTTCACTTCCCGCACCATTTGCGTCACATAGGGCATGTCCTTTTTCTTCGGCGAGCGCCAGGCGGCACCCATACAGAAGCGGGTGGCGCCGCTGGCCTTGGCCGCGCGGGCCTCCTCCACCACTTTTTCCACCCGCATCAGTTTTTCCCGCTCCAACCCGGTGTCGTAGCGGGCGCTCTGAGGGCAGTAGGCGCAGTCTTCAGGACAGGCGCCGGTCTTGATGGAGCAGAGGGTGCTGACCTGTACCCGGTTGGGGTCGAAGTGCGCGCGGTGCACCTGCTGAGCGATAAACAACAGGTCGCTAAAAGGCAGCGCGAACAGGTCCAACACTTCTTGGCGGGTCCAGTCGTGGCGGATGGTGGCGGCGGGGATTTGCTGGGCGGCGGTCACAGGCTTAATCTCTCTTGTTGCTTTGTAGCGGCGCCTTAAGGTGCCGGAGGAATAGACTGGCCAGTGTAGCGGGGGGCGAACCGCTGTCAACCAGATAACCCAGGGATGGTTTACAAGAAGATTTCACACTTTCTCTCCGGATTCCCGGCAGCGCGCCTTACGCTGTGCCTGCTGTGTGGCAATCACAGCGACGGCAACGGCATCTGTCCTCCTTGTGCCGCGGAACTGCCCTGGCTCCAGCGCGCCTGTCGCCACTGCGCCCTGCCGCTGTCTGCACCGGCGGAAGTGTCCGGGATCTGCGCCCGCTGCCTACAACAAGCACCTTCTTTCAACACCGCTCGCGCCGCCTGGCTCTACGCTTTTCCGATCGGTCAGTTGGTGCAGCGCTTCAAGTACCGCGGCGACCTGGCCGCAGGCCACAGCCTGGCGCAACTGGCGGCCGGGCCTCTACGCCCTACCGATAAGGCGCCGGACCTGCTGGCACCGATTCCCCTGCACTGGCGCCGCTATTGGCAGCGCGGTTTTAACCAGTCGCAATTGATCGCGGCCGAGCTGGGCCGCCAGTGGCACCTTCCTGTCCATGCCCGCCTGCTGCGCAGGGTGGTTGCCAGAGAGGCACAGCTGCGGCTGAAACGGTCGCAGCGACTGCGCAATCCGGAACACTCTTTCGCCGTGTGCAGCCCCGTGGAAGGCCGACATATCGGATTGGTGGACGATGTAATCACCACCGGCGCCACCCTGGAGGCGGCCGCCCGCGCCCTGATCGCCGCCGGCGCGGCCTGGGTCAGCGCTTATGCATTGGCCAGAACACCCTGATTCTTCGTCCCCTCCGCACATAGACCGGATTTGACATTCCCGTCACAATTACACTCCCAGCAGGATGGTACTGGCGTCTCAGCCAAAGCCGACACTGCTACATTGAAAATGACCAATCGCTCGCGCTGCATGCCGCGGGCCGGGGAATTCAGCGATGAGTGAATACAAGCTGCCGCGCGGCATTGTGATCAGTGGCACGGGCCTGTGGACGCCACCGGAATCCATCAGCAACCAGGAGTTGGTGGCGGCTTACAACGCCCATGCGGCGCTCTACAACCGCAAATATGCCGCGGAAATCGAAGCGGGCGAAATGGCGCCCAAACTCGAGTCTTCAGCGGAATTTATCGAGAAAGCGTCCGGCATCAAGAGCCGCTACGTGGTTGCCCGCGAAGGCATTCTGGACCCGGAGCGCATGCGCCCCTATCTGCCAGAGCGCGCCGACAACGAACTGTGCCTGCAAGCGGAAATGGGCCTTGCGGCGGCGAAACTGGCCCTGGAAAAAGCCGGCAAGACGCCCGAGGATATCGACATGGTCATCGTCGGCGCCTCTTATCTGCAACGCGCCTATCCGGCCATCGCTATTGAAATCCAGGCGGCGCTGGGTGTCGAAGGCTTCGCGTTCGATATGGAAGTGGCCTGCTCCTCGGCGACCTTCTCCCTGCAGCGCGCGGTGGACGCCGTCGCTTCAGGCAGCGCCCGCGCAGTGCTGGTGGTCAACCCGGAACTGGCCTCGCCGCAAATCGACTTTACCGACCGCGACAGCCACTTTATTTTCGGCGACGTGGCCGTAGCCAGTGTTGTGGAACGGCGCGAAAGCTGTACCGCGGATACCGCCTGGGAAGTGCTCGGCACCAAGGCGCAGACAGTCTTCTCCAACAATATTCGCTCCAACTTCGGCTACACTGCCCGCGCCGCCGACGTGGATCCCTTCGGCCCCGGCAAGCTTTTCCGCCAGAATGGCCGCAGGGTGTTCAAGGAGGTCTGTCCCATGGCCGCCGCGCATATCGAAGCCCATGTGCGCGAGACCGGCAGTGAACCGGCCGAAGTACGCCGCTACTGGCTGCACCAGGCCAATATCAATATGAATAACCTGATCGCGAAGAAACTGATGGGCGACGGCGCAAACGCAGAGCGCGCCCCCATTGTTCTGGACCGCTATGCCAACACCGGCTGCGCCGGCTCGGTCATCGCCTTTAACCTGCACAGCGATGACCTGCAGCCCGGCGACCGGGGCGTGATCTGCTCCTTTGGCGCAGGCTATTCGATCGGTAGTTTGGTTCTGGAAAAGATCTCTCTTTGAATGGACGAAAACGCAGGGCCGGCAAAGCTCCCGGCCCTGTAGCCAACGTATCGCCGCTATTCCTCTACCTGCGCATCCAATTCCCGCAATACTCTTTCCCCCCAGGCGAGCCAAGTCTTTTCCGCTTCGATCCCCAGCAATAGTGTCTGGTGCGCAAGCCAATAGCGGCGTTGCAGCTGCGGGTCCCGTTTCAGCACTTTTTCATTTTGTTCCAGATAGGCGGCCAGGAGCGCGCGGTGCTGCTCCATCTGCCGCTGTACCGCCTCTCGAGCCTGCTCGCGGCTCAGGTGGTGACCGGCGAACAACTGTACAAGAAAGGGCTCGCGGATTTTTTGTGCCGGCGCCGGTCGCTGCACCCATTCCTTAAGCACCTGCCGCCCCCGGTCGGTCAGACTGTATATCTTCTTGTCCGGCTTGCCCGCCTGGGGTTGCTCCGTGCAGTCCAACAACCCCTCGTCGTGCAGCCTGTGCAGTTCGCGGTACATCTGCTGGTGGCTGGCACTCCAGAAGTGGGAAACACTGCGTTCAAAGCGACGCTTGAGGTCGTAGCCGCTACCGGGCTCGATATCCAGCAGAGTGAGAACGGCGTAACGCAGAGACATAGGGGCTTCCACTCGATTATGCAAAAAATTGCATATTAATCGCGCTAGACCTCAGCCGCCATAGACACCGACAACACAAACCGAAAGAATTAGCTTACAAACCAATGTGACAATAGGATGTAAATATCGATATATAGGATATATTGATACGTATAGCTAGATTATACGGAAAATACGGATATAATCGCTCGGCCAATAGCCGCGCCCTACCCGCAGGCCACGGCGTGTCGTTTCCCGAGAGTCGTACCCATGCCTTCTTCTGTCTCCACTACCCGTAATATTCCGGAATCTGACGACGCAAACGGAGCAAACCGGCCCTCACGCCGCCTGGATTTTTTCCTGGATATCTTTGCGATGAACAGCTTTTCCTGGCTCATCGCCATCCCCATTGAGTTGGTACTGGCGGGCATGAGCTGGCAGGAGCACCTGAAGGTGCGGTTGATGGCGCTGGTATGCAACACTTTGATCGCACGCCCCTTCGGCCTCTACCGCAGCTGGGTGGCCCATCGCTTCGGCGGCCGCGGTAGACTCAACGCCTATCTGGTGGACACATTCGTATTCCTGAGTTTTCAGCTGCCACTATATTCGGGCAGCATCTATCTCAGCGGTGCAGGGCTGAGGGAAATTCTTACAGCCAGTGCCACGTTTATATTGATCGCCGGAATCCTTGGGCGCCCCTACGGCATTTACCTTGACTGGCTGCGCAGAATGTGGGTCAAAAAGCGCCCCTTTGCAGAACCCCACACACTCGCCTGATCTTTGTGCGTTGTACCGTGGGTGCACTGATGCGCCTTTAAAGCCGCGTAACCGCGAATTTTCCCTTGTACGTACTGCCGTATTGCAGTATCAACTCGCATTGAGGTATCTCCCAGTAAACACCTTCGCGGGCCGCAGGACTTGGCCCCGATCAACGCAAGTGGCAACAAGGATGAACAAGACCATTTTCCACTGGGGGAGCTCGGCTCTCCGCACCAACCTCCCCGCACACCTGCTCGCCGGCATTACCCTTTTTCCGACGGCTGCCAGCGCGGCACCGATATCATTGACCGATACCCGGATAGCCCTCCTGTGGCCGGCGTCATTCGGTACGGCACTACTGCTTATATCCGCTCTTGCCCTCGGCCTTTGGTTGCGCCAGCGCAGAGACACCGCAGCGGCTGAGCGACGCGCTGTCGCGCTCAGGGAAGAAAACACCGGTATTCACCGCCAGCTGCAATCCTGCAAAAACGCGCTTTCCGATCACAAACGCCAGCTGACAAAAGCCGTCCAGACGCTCGAGCGGCAGCGCCAGGAGACCGCCGATCTGCTGGCCATCATCAGACACCACCTGCGTCAACCACTGGACGCACTGCAGCACACCCTCGGGCAACTGGCGCGAATCGAGGATGCCGAATCCAGTTGGCTGGTAAAAAGAGCGCAGCGGCAGCTGCAAACCGCAAACAGGGCCCTGGAGGAAATCCGCAATTGGGGGCAGGTGGAAGCCGTTGAGCTGCAACTCCCTCCCGATCGCCGGGCCGCTGAAAAACGCGGCCTATCCATTCTGCTGGTGGAAAACGATCGCAACCCTACGCTTTGCGACAAATTACAGGCGCTCGGCCACCGGGTGGAACGACAAAACAACGGTGTGGACGGCGCCAGTGCAGCGCTCGAAAAGCCGTTCGACCTGGTATTGATGGACAGCCATTTGCCACTGATGGACGGAGTGGAAGCCACCCAGAAGATACGCCGCGGTCGTGTCACCCAGCTGCCGGTATTCGCCCTGCTCAACGATCCCCGGCCCGGCGACAAAGCCCGCTATCAGGCCCGCGGCCTGACCGGCGTACTCGCCCGCCCCGTATCCGACCAGGAGTTGGAACAACTACTCAAATGGGCATCCCGCCACGCACGCGGTGACAGCCGTCAGACACCCCCACCCCTTCTCTCCCCTATGCTGGAAACCGGCACGCTGAAACGGCAACAGAATGCGCTGGGACAGCGGCGGTTTGCGGAACTGCTGAGCGCGCGCGCCGCCGCGCTGCCGAAACAGACCGCGGCACTCACCAGCGCCCTCACTGGGCGCCACTGGCTGGAGGCGAAAAAGCAGGCACAAACGCTGGCAGTACAAGCGGAAGAAGTGGGCCTGGAGGCAGTGGCGGCGCGCTTGCGGGAACTGGCCGCGCAGCTCGGGATCGACAAAGAGCGGGAGGCGTGTCGCCAGCAACGTACTGAACTGCTGAATCTGATGCGCGCTTCCGTGCAAGCGTTGAAATCCTGGCGGGAGCAGAATATGCGCGCTGAATGGCTGTCGGTGTGAGACGACCATTGTTGAAAACCGCCACGGCGCGCGCACAATAGAGGGCTGATATTCCCGCGAGAAGAAACTATGTCCGAGCAGTTTCCCACGAAAAACCCAGAGGCCCGCGAGCAGAGCGGCCGCGACCTGGCGACCCTGGTATACCTGATTCAGGCGATCGCCCTCTTCACCGCTGTGCCGTTTTTTGTCGCCGTGCTGGTCAACTATTTCAAGCGCGGCGATGTGCGCGGCACCCTGGCGGAATCCCACTTCCGCTGGCAGATTCGCACCTTTTGGTTCTGGCTGCTGTGGACAGTGATCGGTTCCCTGACCTGGTGGCTGCTGGGGCTGGGCTTTTTGATTATGGGTATCGCCTGGGTGTGGGCAGTCTACCGGGTAGTCCGCGGCTGGCTGGCACTGGCAGACCACCGCCCGGCCTACTGAGCAGGATCGCGCCGGAAGGCGCGCAAGCGTAAAACTCGGGCCTCGAAAAATGCCCGTTCTATTGCCTGAGCGCCCCAAAACCGCTTACAGCGGTCATACACCCTTATTAGGGAACCTCTGATTAATTCGCGTGAACGCTTTGGTTAGTTCCGTGGCGCTCAGGCAATAGGATGGCCATTTCGAAAACGCACGACTACTTCCCTGTATCCGATGGTTTCGAAGTGGCCATCCTATCACCTGAGCTTCTCATCTAGCGCCAAAGAATTTTTACCGTCAGGAAGCGAATTAATCAGAGGTTCCTTAGAAGTCACCGGTCAGCGCCAGTAGCAACAGGTCCGGTGGCAGCTGCTGCCCATTGACCAGCAGCCGGCCCCGGTCCGCCTGCAAGTGCATCTGCAACTCGCCGTTATTTTCCATCAGTAACCCGTATTGGCGCAGCATCATCGCCTTGGCCACCAGCGGCGACTGCATCAACGCCTGCTCGGCGGCACTGAATGTCACTGTGCCCGCCAGCGGCGCCAGCCACCAGTCTGCGCCATTACCTGCGCCGCGCGCCGTGCCGTGCCAGTCGATATCCGCGTCCACAAGCACCGGCCCATTGCGGGACTGCACCGCCAACTGCTGCTGCAGCCGCAAGGGGCGCCGCATCGCCCGGGGCCAGTCGCGGCCGGCATCCGGCACCAGTACGCTCAAGTAATGCAGTAAGTCCGTTGCCGCCACCTGCGGCAGGGTCATCTGCTGCTGCAGAGCGGTTACCGGCGTGGCGGACTGCACCTGAGGCAGCTTAAGATCGGAGATCAACTTCAACAGACCTCGCCCCACTTCCTCCACAGACAGCTGCAAACGGATATCGCGCAGTTCCAGGGGGCCGGATTCAGACTCGGCGCGCAGCAATGGCAACAGCAGCTCGGCCTCGCCGCCCGCCCCGGGTGTGTATTTAAAAGTTCCCTCAGCCGGTTCCGTAAATAGCGCTTCATGTCCGGCCCGGGTATGGCGGATAGAACCCAGTTCCAGGCTGCCGGTCAGCAGTGCTCCGCTGTAATCCGTCTCTATCAGCAACTGGCCACCATCAAACATCAGCTCGCCACTGCTATCGGCGCGGGTGAACGACGCCAGGCGCAAGTAATTGACGATGCGGTTGTCGGCGCCGACCAGGGACTCCAGCACCAGCGGACTCTGGTCCAGGCGGCCGTACCACTGTTCCAGCTGCGCGCGCAGTTGCGGTGCCAAGTGATCCGGGGACAGGCGGGTTTCTGTGTAGACAACGCCCAAGCGTGGCCCGTGGGCGGTAAAGAGTAGCGGCCCGTGCTGTATTTCACTGCGCAGTTCAGTGCCACCATCACCGCTTTCCACGCGAGTGCTGGCCTCGGCGCCGAACCAGCCGCGCTGGTATTGCGCCACCTCGCCGCCCTGCAGGCGCGCCAGCTGCTGTTTCCAGATTTCCTCAACCTTGGGGCCGATAAGACCGGGGGCGGCCAGGGCCGTGGCCACGGCGAGGCCGAGCAGGGAGAAGACAGAAAGGCGCAGTAGCTTCATGGCGAAAACAGATTCCAAAAAATTTCGCCGATATTAGCAGATTCCGTGTAACAGAAACCTGAAGCAGTTTGGGAGGCGCGGATGGACACGCCTCCCGGTGGGAAATCGACTGAGCGCCCCGAAAGCACTCGTGCGCACTGCGCCGGGGCGCCTGAAAAATCAGCCCGCCAGTGCCTTGGCCACACGCGAGTTGCTCTCGCGGCCCAGTGCGGAGGAAATGAAATTTCCGGCATCCGCCAGCAAGTTGAGATCCACCCCCGTTTCAATACCGAGACCGTTCAGCAGATAGAGCACGTCCTCGCTGGCCACATTGCCCGATGCGCCTTTGGCGTAAGGGCAACCGCCGAGACCGGCCACCGCCGAATCCACCACCGCCACGCCCATTTGCAACGCCGCGTAGATATTCGCCAGTGCCTGGCCGTAGGTATCGTGGAAATGTACCGCCAGCTTTTCCACCGGCACCCTCGCCCCCACCTGCTCGATCATGCGCTTGGCCGCCTCCGGCGTGCCCACGCCGATGGTGTCGCCGAGGGAGATTTCGTAGCAGCCCATCTCCAGCAGCGCGCCGCTTACCTCCGCCACCTTGCGCGGATCGATATCGCCCTCATAGGGACAGCCGAGCACGCAGGAAACATAGCCCCGCACCCGAATGCCGTCCTGGCGCGCCCGCTCCAACAGAGGGCGGAAGCGCTCCAGGCTCTCGCTGATACTGCAGTTGATGTTTTTTTGCGTAAACGCCTCGGAGGCGGCACCGAACACCGCCACCTCGTCCGCCTTGGCCGCCAGAGCGCGCTCGTAGCCTTTTAGGTTCGGCGTCAGCGCGCTGTAGACGGTGCCGGGGCTGCGGTGTATGCCCGCCAGCACCTCCTCGCTGGCCGCCATCTGCGGCACCCATTTGGGACTGACAAAACTGCCCGCCTCAATCACAGACAGGCCACTGGCGCTGAGGCGGTCGATCAGCGCGATGCGGGTGTCGACGGAGATGGACTGTTTTTCGTTTTGCAGGCCGTCGCGGGGGCCGACCTCAACCATTTTGACCTTGTCGGGCAAACGCATCGCTATTCCTCCTCGGCGAAATCGATCAGCAAGCTGCCGCCGTCCACCAGTTCGCCCTCGGCACAGAGGAACTGCTGCACTTTACCGGCAGTGGGCGCGCGCAGGGTGTGCTCCATTTTCATCGCCTCCATCACCAGTAGTGGCTGATCCTTCTCCACCTGCGCACCCGGCGCCACCAGCAGTGCAATGATGGTGCCGTTCATCGGCGCCTCCAGGCCGTGAGCCTGATCGCCGCTTTCGCCGATATCCGGCGGTAGCAGCTCAAATTCGACCTGGATACCGTCGATAAAGATGGCGCCGCCGCAGGCGGTATCCACCCAGGAAAAACTCACCCGCCGTCCGTCCACCAGTGCGAGTTCGCGCTCGGGCAATATGCGGATCTCACCGCTTTTGCAGTCGCTTTGCAGCGCATCGCACTGCCAGTGGACACCACCGGCACCGGCGACAGAAGCAATCTCGGCACGGTGGCCGCGGTAGTCGATGCTGTGCACGCGCCTGGCATCTATGCCGGGGCGCCAGTCATCGCCGCTGTGCCAGGGGGAGTGCGGATCTGCGGCGGGGGCGGACGCGCGCAGATCCCTCGTCTCGCGCATATGCAGATAGCCGGCGATGGCGGCGCACTTCAGCGGTGTCAGCTGTTGTTCCTGTTGCAGGATGTCCGCTTCGTAATCCCCAATAAAATGCGTGGATACCCGGCCGCTGGCAAAGGCCCGGTGATTGATCACCCGGCGCAGGAACTCGATATTGTGGCGGACGCCTGCTATCTGGTACTCCTGCAGCGCCCGGTCCAGTTTCGCCAGCGCTTCCTTGCGGCTGCGGCCGTGGCAGATCAGCTTGGCGATCATGGGATCGTAGTGCACGCTGATCTCGTCGCCGCTCTGCACGCCCGTATCCACGCGCACACTTTCGCTCTCCTTCGGCGGGCGGTGGCGCACCAATGTACCCGTGGCCGGCAAAAAATCGTTGTCGGGATCTTCCGCGTAGATGCGTACCTCAAAGGCGTGGCCGAGGATATGCAGGTCGTCCTGGCCCAGGGGCAGCGGCTCACCGGCGGCCACGGACAACTGCCAGGCGACCAAGTCCTGGCCGGTGATCATTTCGGTGACCGGGTGCTCCACCTGGAGGCGGGTATTCATTTCCATGAAATAGAAGGCGCCGCTGGCATCCAGCAGGAACTCCACCGTCCCCGCCCCCGTGTAGCCGATGGCGTGGGCCGCGCGCAATGCTGCCTCTCCCATGCGCGCGCGCAGTTCTTCCGACAGCCCCGGCGCCGGCGCCTCCTCCACCACTTTTTGGTGGCGGCGTTGCACCGAGCAGTCGCGCTCAAAGAGGTAGACGCCCTTGCCCTGCTGATCGCAGAACACCTGTATTTCCACGTGGCGAGGACTGACGACATAGCGCTCCAGCAACATCTGGTCGTCGCCGAAGGCGTTCATCGCCTCGCGCTTGGCGGCAGCCAGAGCGTCTTGAAATTCTTCCGCACTGTCGACCCGGCGCATCCCCTTGCCGCCACCGCCGGCGGCGGCCTTCAGCAGTACCGGATAGCCGATGCGGTTGGCGTGTCCCTCGAGGATATGCACGTCCTGGTTGGTGCCGTGGTAGCCGGGCACCAAGGGCACACCGGCCTCTTCCATAATGCGCTTGGCGGCGGACTTGGAGCCCATGGCCTCGATGGCTCCTGCGGGCGGGCCGACAAAGACAATGCCGGCGCGGTCGCAGGCGCGACAGAACTCGGCATTTTCCGACAGAAAGCCGTAACCCGGATGTATCGCGTCGGCACCGGTCTGACGGGCGGCATCTATCACCTTTTCCATATCCAGGTAGGACGCCTTGGCCGGCGGCGGTCCCAGGCGCACCGCTTCGTCGGCCATCTGCACATGCAGCGCGTCCGCGTCCGCGTCCGAGTATACGGCCACAGTGGCCACTCCGAGGCGGCGGGCGGTTTTGATGATGCGGCAGGCGATCTCGCCGCGATTGGCAATCAATAATTTGCGGATCATTTTCAGCCCATCATTCTTCGCTGCTATTCATCCACTTGGGCGCGCGCTTTTCGAGAAAAGCATTGAGCCCTTCCTGCCCTTCTGGGGACACGCGCACCGCCGCGATCAGGTTACTGGTCTGCGCCTGCAGCTCCTGGGTGATCACTCGGTTGGACATGGACATCGCCAGCTGTTTGGACATGGCCACGGCGCGGGGGCCGTTATCGGTGATAGCGTTTACCAGTTTTTGCACAGTCAGATCCAGTTCACCCTCCGCGCAAACTTCGGAAACCAAGCCGATTTCCCGCGCGCGCTCGGCGGAGAAGCGCTCGGCGGTGACGAAATAGCGCCGCGCCTGGCGCGCACCTATGGCGTTGATCACATAGGGGCTGATGGTGGCCGGCAACAGGCCGATTTTCACTTCCGACAGGCAGAAGCTGGCGCGTTCACTCGCCACCGCGATGTCGCAGCAGCTCACCAGACCGACACCGCCGCCGAAGGCGGCGCCCTGCACCCGCGCGATGGTGGGCACCGGAAAGGTATCCAACTTGTGCAGCATGGCGGCCAGGGTGGCGGCGTCGCGGCGGTTTTCCTCTTCGGAGTAATTCACCATCCGCTGCATCCAGTTCAGGTCGCCGCCGGCGGAAAAACTTTTGCCGTTGGCGGCCAACACCAGTACGCGGATCGCCGGGTTGCGCGACAAGCGGTCGAAGGTCTCGCCCAGTTCGCGGATCAGTGCGTCGTCGAAGGCGTTGTGTATTTCCGGCCTGTTCAGAGTGACAGTGGCCACGCCCTCACTGTCGATTTCAGTCAGCAATTTGATACTCATAAGGGATTCCTTGTTTTCCGGGCCACCCCGGTCCCTGCCCCAAAAGTGGGAAAGGGCATTGATCTTCGAATACCGGTGCGCAATTACATGCGGAATACGCCGAACTTGGTCTCTTGCGGGGCCTTGTAACTGGCAGCGGCCAAACACAATCCCAGTATGCGGCGGGTGTCGGCGGGATCAATGACACCGTCATCCCACAGGCGCGCGGAGGCGTAGTAGGGATGTCCCTGGTGCTCGTAGGTTTCGATAATCGGCGCCTTGAAAGCCCGCTCTTCTTCCTCGCTCCACTGCTCGCCGCGGGCGGCCATCTGGTCGCGTTTGACCTGCGCCAATACACCGGCAGCCTGCTCTCCTCCCATCACCGAGATGCGCGCGTTGGGCCACATAAACAGGAAGTTCGGATCGTAGGCGCGGCCGCACATGCCGTAATTGCCAGCGCCGAAGGAGCCGCCGATCAACACGGTGATTTTCGGCACTCTGGCTGTGGCCACGGCGGTCACCATTTTGGCGCCGTGCTTGGCGATACCCCCGGCCTCGTACTGTTTGCCCACCATAAAACCGGTGATGTTCTGCAGAAACAGCAAAGGAATTTGGCGCTGTGCGCACAGCTCGATAAAGTGCGCGCCCTTTTGCGCGCTCTCCGAGAAGAGAATGCCATTGTTGGCGACAATACCCACCGGATAGCCGTGAATGCGCGCGAAACCGGTGACCAAAGTAGTGCCGTAGAGGGCTTTGAACTCATCGAACTCCGAGGCATCCACAATGCGGGCGATAACTTCGCGCACATCGTAGGGCTGGCGCGGGTCCTTGGGCACCACGCCGTAGATATCCTCGACCGGATAGAGGGGGTCCACCGGTTCCCGGATATCCAGGCCGGGATTTTTCACCCGGTTCAGGCGCGCCACCGAACGCCGCGCCAGCTGCAGGGCGTGCACGTCGTTGTTGGCGTAGTGGTCCGCCACACCCGAGGTGCGGCAGTGCACATCGGCGCCGCCCAGTTCTTCTGCGGATACCTCCTCGCCGGTGGCGGCCTTCACCAGCGGGGGACCGGCCAAAAAGATAGTCGCCTGGTTTGCGACCATAATGGATTCGTCAGCCATGGCTGGCACATAGGCGCCGCCGGCCGTGCAGCTGCCCATCACTACGGCGATCTGCGGAATATTTTTCGCCGATAGATTCGCCTGATTGAAAAAGATGCGGCCGAAATGCTCCCGGTCAGGGAAGACGTCATCCTGGCGCGGCAGATTGGCGCCACCGGAATCCACCAGATAAATGCACGGCAGATTGTTCTGCTCCGCGATCGCCTGGGCTCGCAGGTGTTTTTTTACCGTAAGTGGATAGTAGGTCCCACCCTTCACCGTAGCGTCGTTGGCAACGATGACACAAGGCTGGCCGGACACAGTGCCGATACCGGTGATAATTCCGGCGGCCGGCACTTCTTCTTCATAGACCTGGTAGGCGGCCAGTTGAGAGAACTCCAAAAACGGGCTGCCGGGGTCCAGCAGCGCATCGATGCGCTCCCGCGGCAGCAGCTTGCCGCGCGCCAGATGTTTTTCCCGCGCGCGCTCGCCGCCACCCTGGGCAATTTTTTCAACTTTCTCCCGCAGATCCGCCACCAGCTTGCGCATGTGCGCGCTGTTTTCAGCGAAGGCGGCGTCGCGGGGGTTAATTTTACTTTGCAACTGATTCATAAAAGTGTGTTCACAGTTTTCCGGCTGCCGCCTCCTCAGCGGGTCTCGTTAAAGAGTTCGCGGCCAATTAGCATACGGCGGATCTCCGAAGTGCCGGCGCCGATTTCGTACAGTTTGGCATCACGCAGCAAACGGCCGGTAGGGTATTCGTTGATATAGCCGTTGCCGCCCAGTGTCTGTATCGCCTGCAGGGCCATCTGTGTAGCGCGCTCGGCGGTAAACAGAATCACCGCAGCGGCGTCCTTGCGTGAATCCTCGCCGCGATCGCAGGCTCTCGCCACTGCGTAAAGATACGCCCGGCTCGCATTCATGTCCGCGTACATGTCCGCAATCTTGCCCTGCATCAACTGGAACTCACCGATAGCGCGGCCAAATTGTTTGCGCTCGTGTACATAGGGCACCACCACATCCAGACAAGCCTGCATAATGCCCACCGGACCGGCGGCGAGAATGGTGCGCTCGTAGTCGAGACCACTCATCAGTACACGCACCCCGCCATTGAGTTCGCCGAGAATATTTTCTTCCGGCACCTCGCAGTCCTCGAACACCAGCTCGCAGGTGTTGGAGCCGCGCATACCCAGCTTGTCCAGTTTCTGCGCGCGGGAAAACCCAGGGAAATCCCGTTCGACAATAAATGCTGTGATGCCGCCGGAGCTAATACCCGGCTCGGTGCGCGCGTAAATCACATAGGTGTTGGCATCCGGCCCATTGGTAATCCACATTTTGTTGCCGTTGAGAATAAAGCGGTCGCCCTTCTTCTCCGCACGCAACTGCAGGCTGACCACGTCGGAACCGGAGTTGGGTTCGCTCATTGCCAGCGCGCCGACATGTTCTCCGGAGCAGAGCTTGGGCAGGTATTTGGCCTTCTGCTCCGGCGTGCCGTTTTTGCGAATCTGGTTGACGCAAAGATTGGAGTGGGCGCCGTACGAGAGGCCCACGGATGCGGAGGCGCGGGAAATTTCCTCCATCGCCACTGCGTGAGCCAGGTAGCCCATGTTGGAGCCGCCGTACTCCTCCTCGACCGTCATCCCCAACAGGCCCAGCTCTCCAAACTTTTTCCACATATCCGCGGGAAACTGGTTTTCCTCGTCGATCTGCGCGGCGCGCGGAGCCAGTTCCGCCTGGCAGAACTTGTACACCATGTCGCGCAACATATCGATTTCTTCACCGAGACCGAAATTCAGGGTGCGGTAAGGGGTATTCATAGCGACTCCGTAAAAATTCTCTCGTCAGTGATCGGTGTTCTGTTCCAGGGCGGCGCGAGCCCGGGCCTCGGCCTCGTCCAATTCGCCCATCAGACTCTGGATATCGCGCAGCTGCTGATGCAGTTGCGCACGTTTTTGTTCAATGGCGGCCAGCAGCCGCTGCAGCTGCTCCACATTGCCCCGGGCCGGATCGTACATATCGATGATTTCCCGGCTCTCCTCCAGGGAAAATCCCAGCCGCTTGCCGCGCAGTATCAACTTCAGCCGCACCCGGTCCTCGGGACTGTATATACGGGTCTGCCCCCGGCGGGCGGGGCTGATCAGCCCCTTGTCTTCGTAGAAGCGGATAGTGCGGGTAGTGATGTCGAACTCCCGCGCCAGCTCGGAAATACTGTAGCTGGCGGGCTCTTTGGCGACTTTGGCTTTCATGGAATCTCCTCTGAACAAGTCAGAGACTAGCAAGAGTTTACGTTAACGTAAACGTAAACCACCTGTTCAAAACGGACTAGTCCAAGGCTGTCGGTCACTCATACGACGGGAAGCATTAACAAGCACGAGTGAGCGCTTTGAGGGGAGCGGGGCGCTCAGGCGGGGGGAAGCTATGTCGACGGGGCAGCAGTGGCCTGATACTCCGTGGCGAGCCCTCGAGTCTCAGGGATCAGAGGTTCCCTAGTTGGCGCAACTGGTTATCCAGCAGTTTCTGATAGTTCGGCGTCAGGCCGGTGATCTCGGCGCCCCAGCTGGCATCGTGCCGCACTATGCGCCCGTCAAGAGAGGGGTTTCCCAGCAGCTCCGGGTGCAGGGACAGGCCGCGAGTCTGGGCGAGCAGCAGTTCGCTGGCAAAACCGAATACCGAAAGCTGTGCCGGCACCACCGCCAGCCCCAACTGCAGGCCGGCGGCGCGGGTGGCGCCTTGCAGTTCGCGTAATAGCAGCCCGCAGCAGACAGCCCGGAAAGCCGCATCCTCGCCGCAGAATCCGAGCCCCTGCTGCGGGCCCGCATGTTTCAGGGGCTGGGCATCGTATATGCGCCCGAGCAATTGCAGCTGCCCTTCCAGTGCCCGCTCAAGCTTCTCCAGAGCGCTGCGGTTCAACTGGTTGCCGAGCTGGGCCCAGTTTAACGGGCGCAGGTAGAGGCCGACGGCGACCTCAGGGACCGCTCGAGGCGTCGGCACCGCCTGCACCAGCGGCAGCTTGCGGCGCCGAATCAGACTCGCAGCCGCCAGCGCAGCAGCGGCGGATATCGGCAGTGCGAACACCAAGCACAGCAACAAACTAGCCCAGGGGAAAGGGATGTCCCCACCGGGTAGGAGATTGACGGTGACGCTGCCGGCGATACTGTCGTGCAGTACCACCGGCGCAGTCACCGACTCGCCGCTGTGAATGTCCCCCACCTGCGCCAGCGCATTGGACTCCACATCGCGAATGGAGACCCCTGTGATAGCCGGCAGCGCCAATACCTGTTGGCCGAGCAGCTGTATGCTGATGCGGTCGCCGGCGACGATTGGCTCTAGGCTCTGTGCGGCGAGAAACTTTGCCGCCGCCTCCGCCTCGGCGCGGTCCCTGGCAGTGGCGGCCGCTACCTGCTGGCCGTGATAGTGCCCGAGCGCTGCGCCGCAGAAGAGCGCCAGCACCAGCCAGATAAGTGCTGCCAGCAACTGCTGCTGCGCCTTCTGTGGCAGGGCTGTTATGCGTTCCGGCAATTGTTTCAGGGACAGTGAAGCGATCATAGGTTTGGCGCGTTGTTGTGTTCCTTGCGCGGATTTTAGCGAATTACCACCCCGGGGCTATAATGCGCGGTTCCATCAGTCACGGCCGCAGGGACCATTGCCATGGGCGAACAAACCACCGCACGAGAATTCCACCTGCCCCTGGAGCAGATTGCCGGCGCCTCCGCTGACGGCGCCCTGCGCTATCTGGAATACCGCGGAGACATGGCGCGCCTCGGCCTGGCAGTGAATGGCGAACCGCCCTTCGCGGATGCCGCCGCCAGCGAGCCCGCGCCACCGCCCGCCGAACCAGCACCGGTATCGGCACCCTGGTGCGTCACCCTGCTGTCCCCCGCCGTCACCCTGTCACAGCTGCGACAGCTGCTGACTTTCTTCGCGGAGCACGGTTGGCCGGTGACCGGAGTGGATACCCTGGCGCAAAGCGATACGCGCACAGTGCTGCGCTTTCAGATCGATGCGGTACTGGACTTTTCTACGGCCAAACACGCCTGCCTGCAACAGGCGGAGAAGCTCAAGGCCGACCTGGTGCTGCAACCGGGAGACAGCCAGCGGGTGCCCGCCCTGGCGGGTTTTGACATGGATTCCACACTGATCGATGCCGAAGTGATCGACGAGCTGGCAAAAATCACCGGTATCGGCGAGCAGGTTGCCGCCATCACCGAGGCCGCCATGCGCGGTCAGCTGGATTTCCGCCAGAGCTTCAAAAAGCGCATGGCGCTGCTCAAGGGCTTCCCGGAAACCCGCCTGGCGGAAATCGCCGCCGAACTGCCGCTGAAAGACGGTGCCGCAAAGCTGCTCGGTGCCCTACGCGCCCTGGGCTGCAAGACGGCGATCCTCTCCGGCGGCTTCACCTATTTCGCCCACTATCTGCAGAGGGAGCGGCTGCCGGTGGATTTTGTGCACGCCAACCAGCTGGAATTCGCGCAGGGCGCACTGACCGGCGACGTGATAGAGCCGATAGTCGACGGTGCGCGCAAACGGGCACTGCTACAGCAAATGGCGGAAGATTTGGGGCTGGGCCTGGACAGAGTGATTGCGGTAGGTGACGGCGCCAACGATATTCCGATGCTGAACCTGGGCGCTCTGGGCATCGCCATTCACCCCAAACCCAAGGTGCGTTTGGAAGCGCCCCAGGCCATTAGTGGCTTCGGATTGGATGCCGCTCTGTACCTGTTCGGCCTGAATGATGCCCAGATAGGAAAACTGACGCAGAGCGGCCTGTAGCCGCTCCGGCAAAACAGAGAAAGCTGGGGTTCAGAGATCCGCGTGGGGAAACGGCAGGCTGCGGGGTTTGTCTCGCTCCGCGCAGACATTGTTGTCACCGCTACAGCCGCCGGCCAACAGAGCCAACAGCAGCAGAGAAACCAGTCTTTTGCTCACGATAACCTCCATTCACTCGCCGAATCGCGGATTTCACAAAGTGTTCCGCGCTGAATAGCTCAGCGCGGAATTTCCCGCTAGGAAATCAGCCCTGCTCGTCTCCGTAGATAACACGGCTGTTTACCTTGACCGTCAGCGGGTGGTAGCCGGCCTTGGCGTTCTCGAAGATACGCGCGGCTTCGTCCTTCTTACCCGTCTCCACCATGGCGCGGTACAGCGGGCGCACAAATTTATTGCGGCCGATACCGGTGAGGAAGCTCTCCAGACGGGCGTAGGCGGGCTGGTAGTCGTTGCGCACGGCGATCATCAGCCAGCTGAAGGCGACCTCGTTGTTTTTGGACTCGGTGAGACCAAAGGCAGCGTCCAATTCTTTCAGCTGCTCTGCGCTCAGTTTTTCCGGCATGCCGTCGAGGAAGTATTTCCACTGGTGGAAAGTCCAGCCCTGGGTATCGATATCTCCAGCGCGGATTTTTCCGTCCAGCCACTGCTGGCGCACCGGGTCCAGCTTGCTGAAGGCGTCCGACATTGGGTGCGGGGCGCCCTCGGGAATACCCGGTTCATAGATCCACTGGCGGACCCGCGCGGCATCGAGCTTGTCCGGATACTGCTTCAACAGCGTTTTTTCCAGGTAGGCCAGGAAATCTTCCGTGGTAATGCTCTGGAAGGAGAAATGGTTGAAGTAATCGAGCAGGAAGCGGTCGAAGTTCTCGCGTCCGACTTTCTGCTCCAATTCATACAAGAAGAGAGAGCCCTTCTCATAGGGAATATTGGAAAAGGCCTCGTCAGGATCGCGACCGCGCAGGTCGATGGCCATAATCTCATCTTTGTCGGGGCGATCGGCGAGATCCGCCTGCAGGTCATCGTAGCCTAGCGCCATTTCCATCCGGTAGCGCTCATCGCCGTAGATAAGCTGCATGATGCGATTGGTCAGATAAGTGGTGAAGCCTTCGTTCAACCACAAGTCGCGCCAGGAGGCGTTGGTCACCAGGTTGCCGGACCAGGAATGCGCCAGCTCGTGGGCGATAAGCGCCACCAGGCTCTTGTCCCCGGCAATAACGGTCGGCGTGATAAAGCTCAGGCGCGGGTTCTCCATGCCGCCAAACGGGAAGCTGGGCGGCAGTATCAGAAGGTCGTAGCGATCCCAGCGGTAGGGGCCGTAAACCTTTTCGGTGGCCTCCAGCATGGATTCGGTATCTTCGAATTCCTTCGCCGCCGCATCCAGCAACACCTTTTCCGCGTAGACACCGGTGCGCTCGCCCATGGGTTTAAACTCGAGGTCGCCCACCGCGAGTGCGATCAGGTAAGAGGGGATCGGTTGCGGCATTTCAAATTCGTAAACACCGTCCTTTTCCGCCTTGGGATCGTTGTTTGCACTCATCACCGCGCGCAGCGCTTTCGGCGTGCGGATGGTGGCCTTGTAGGTAATACGCACCTGGGGGGAGTCCTGCAGCGGGACAAAACTGCGCGCGTGTGTAGGCTGAGCCTGAGTGAACAGGAAGGGATGTTTTTTGCCGGCGGTCTGCCGCGGCTCCAGCCACTGCACACCGGAAGCACCCGGAGAAGTGCGATACGCAATAGAGACGCTGGTGGCCTCCGGAGGCAGCTGTATTTCCAGCGGCGCTCCCAAATGGCTGTCCTTTTCCCCGAGGCGGAACTTCACCGGTGCCATATCTCCGCCCTGCCCCGCTTTCACCTGTTCGATTTCCAGGTCGCGGGTATCCAGTACCAGCGGCGGGTTCTCGTCGGTCAGCCGCTCGACTTGCAACACTGCCTCGCCCTCGAGCACTTTGCGCTCGAAATCCACAGTCAAATCCAGATCGAGGTGCTGTACCCGGTAGTCGCCGGTATTGGCAAGGGAGTGGTAGTCGACACCGGATTCCGGCATCGCCGCCGAAGCGTGTTGCGAGTCGGCATCTGCCGCTGTGGAGGCGGGGCTGTCCGCCCCGTCGGACGTTTTCGGTGGCTCCGATTTCGCACAGCCGCCTGCCAGCGCAAGGGCGCCGACAAACAGGCTGGTAAAGAGTAAGCGGGACATCATGGGATGGCTCCAAAAGTATTCTGCTTATTTAAATCGCGGCACAGGATACCCGAAGCACAGCAAATGATGAACGCGCCCTCAGAGAAGACGGCGCAATCAGTCGAGACTGAAGTCGAAGTTCATCTCATCCGCGGGCGGCTGTACATAGTAGCCCTGGATGTAGTCGGTGCCCGTCTGCCACAGGGTGGGCAGCATACTGGCCTGTTCGACATGAGGCACGATCACCTTGATGTCGCTCTCCCCCAGCTGCTGGATCAGATTGGCGAGGGTATCGCTACTCTCGCCCTCATCCTGCACTTCGCGCACGAATGAGGGGTCCACCTTGGCGACATCCACATTCACATGTTCCAGCGCCTTAAAGGGGTTGAGCCCAGTGCCAAAGTGACAGATAGCGACGCGACAGCCGAGCTCCCGCACCTGATTGCTGAAATCCCGGGCCGCGTGCAGATTGCTGTTGATATCCTCCTGCCGCAATTGGAAAACCACCGATTTCGGCGGCACCTTGGCGGCCTTAAAGGCCACCCCCAGCCAGGCGGGCAAGCCGCTGTCGACCAGGGAGGCGGCGGTGATATGCAGCAGCAGTGAAATATCCTTGCCGGCGGCGCGCTGCGCGGCGGCCGACTTGATGGCCGTGAGTATCACCCAGCGGTCCATTTTGCTGGAGAGGCCAGCGTCTCCCAACGCCTCGAGGAAGGCCACAGGCGCCAGTTCATCCTTGCCGTCCACCAAGCGCACCAGCACTTCATACAATTGCTCGCCAGTTCCCTGCAGGCTGAGGATGGGCTGATAGAGCAATTTCAGATTGCCGGCTTCCAGAGCCTGCACCACGCGGGCGCGGCGGTAGGTATCAACGTCACCCTCCTGGCTGGTATCCGGTTCATAGAGTGCAACTGCGCCGCCCTGCTCACTCTTCGCCAGTGCCTGGTCATGCGCCTCCAGGGCCTGATCCAACACTTTCTGGGCACCGGCGGAGGCTTCGCTGAACAGAGAAATCCCCACCGATGCGGTAATCTGCACTGTCTTGCCCGCGGCATCGAAAATAGTGTCCGCGATTTTCTTCACGATTTCCTCGGCGCGGTGTTCGGCGCTGTCCGGGGTCGTGTCCGGGATCAGCAGGCAGAAGCTCTCCTCCCCGTAACGGGCCACGATATCGCCGCGGCGCAGGCTGGACTGCAACAGTTGCGCCAGGCCTTTCAGCATGGCATCCGCGCCGGCTACGCCGACCGCCTTCTGCACGGCTTCTTCGAAGCGGTCTACCTCGATATACATCAGACCGCCAGTGCGCTGGGAACCGGCGGCGGACTTGATCGCCGAGTCGAATAGCTGCAGGAAATGCTGTCGGTTGTAGAGGCCGGTGAGCGGGTCCCGGTTTTTGATATCGCTGAGTTGCGCCTCCAGCTGCTCGGCGTCACCGCCGCGGGCGGCGATACGCACCTGCAGGCAGCGCTCTTCGTCATAGATGGTGGAGAGCACCTCGGCGCGGGTAGGCAACTGCTGGCCGGAGGCGGTTTTAGCGGTAAATTTCCACTCCTTCGCCTCCACTTCGTTATTGTCGATGGTGCACTGTTTGAGAAATTCGCGCGCCTCTTCCTGCTCGGCTTCAGCCAGCATATCAATCAACGGCTGGTACTCGACGTCCTCGTTGCTCTTGTAGCCGAAGCGCTCGGCGAAGGACTCGTTGGCATAGACGATCAATCCGTCCGAGATATAGGCGATGGCATCTTTGGAGCTATCCAGCAGTTCCTTGGCGCGCTGCAAGGTGGCGTGGTAGCGACGGTCGTGCAGACGCGCCTGCCGGCGGTTATCCAGGGCGGTCATCTCGCGCTGTATCACCAGCAGCAGGTGCTGGTCTTCGTCTACGGTGACGACATCTCGCGCCCCCAGCTTCAACCCCTCCACCACCGGTTGCGCGCCTTCGCGTTCGGTGAGCAGGATCACCGGCACGTCTTTTTGCAATTTGCTGATGGTGCGCAACGCCACCGCCGCGGGCAACTGTTTGCTACTCTCTTCGGCAATCAGCAGGTCCCAGGTTTTGTCCTGCAGTAACTTGGTCAGCGCCGCCTCACTGGCGACATGCTGGGCCCGGTTGGAACGGCCGGCATTGTGCAACATGCTTACCAGGCGCTGGGCCTCGGAAGGCGTGTCGTGGATCAGGAGAAGTCGGATGGTGTCGTTGCTGCTCATTCTACGCTCTTTGATGCCTGACTGCGGCACTACAAGTGCGGGATTTCACACAAAGCCGCGAGCCGGGTAGTTTAGGGGGCCGCGGCAGTGGGGTACAAGGGCGGAAGGAAGAGCGAAAAGCGATCCAGGTCACACAAATTCGAAAAGGCGGCTAGAGCGGCGACTTGGACCTCTGTCCCGGAATCTCCCGCACCAGCCTCGGCACCAGGTAACCGGGCATCCGGTTGCGCAACTGCTCTACCAGCCACTGGGCGCGGCCCGTCTCCACCTCAAAGTGGGCAGCCCCCTGCACCCGATCCAGTTGGTGCAAGTAGTAAGGCAGGACGCCGGCATCGAAAAGTGCTTCGCTCAGGTCTGCCAGCGCGCCGACACTGTCGTTGACGCCACGGAGCAGCACGGCCTGATTGAGCAGGGTCACGCCACCGGCGCGGAGCTTTGCCAGCGCGGCCTGCACTTCGCCATCGATTTCATTGGCGTGGTTGCAGTGCAGCACCAACACCGGCTTCAGGCGCGTGCTGGTAAACCAGTGGACCAGCTCATCGGTTATCCGGCTGGGAACGACAATCGGCAGGCGACTGTGCACCCGCAGCTTGTCCAGGTGCTCGATCTCTGCCAGCTCCTGCGTCAGCCGGGCTAACTGGCGGTCTCCCAGTACCAGCGGATCGCCACCACTGAGAATCACTTCGCGCAGCTCGTCTCGTTCGCGGATATAGTCCAGCGCCTCCTGCCAGCGCCCCCCGCTCAGGTGGTTGTCGCCATAGGGGAACTGGCGGCGGAAGCAGTAGCGGCAATTGACCGCGCACTGGCCCGCGGCGATCAGCAGCAAGCGGCCGCGGTACTTGTGCACCACACCTGGCACCGGATTGGCACGCGCTTCGTCAAGGGGGTCGGCGCTAAAGCCCGTATTGACCTGCAGCTCCGGCGCACCCGGCAACACCTGCAGCAACAGCGGGTCGCTCGGGTCCCGGCGGCGCATGCGTTTCAAGAACGGCCTAGGCACCCGCAGAGGGAAGTCGCCGCTGGCGCGCAGGGCTTGGGGCAGCTGGGCCGGGTCCAGGCCCAGCAACTCGATCAATTCCGCGGGGTCGGTCACGAGGTCCGCCAGCTCCTCCTGCCAGCGTCGCTGTTCCAGAACGGTTATTTCGCCCACTGCTGCGTTTCGCGCCATACCTCCCCCGGGTGGAAAAAAGCGCATTGTAACAGTGGCACAACCCAAACGGCGAAACCGACCCGAAACCAACTACAGAATTCGCGCAGATTGAACGGCGCTGATTAACACTGCTAGCGGTCTCCGACACCCCTCAATTCTGCTAGGTGACGCCCCTCCCTCCCTTAAATAGTCTGCAGTCAATTCAAACGGCCGCCGGTTGTAGGCAGGGAAGCCTTCCGCAGTTGTTGTGCTCTCTCTGTCCCCGCGCAAGCCGCCAAGGAAGTGCCGATCCCGGTCGACGGTTAATCCAACCACCAGCAAGTCAGGAAACCGATATGGAACAAGTGCAGAGCAAACGCCCAGCCGCGGAAAAAACCTCTCGCAAGAATGGCGCAGCCAAGGCAACACCGTCCAAACGCGGCCCCACCACGCCACTCGAACCGGCGGCGCCAGCCAACACTGCGCTCTTCCCGGTTACAACCGAAGTTCCACAAAGCCGTGAACATTTACTCTGGTACGACTCCCGCGTGCTGGCGACCATGGACGAGGACTCAAGCAAAGCGATCGTCCAACGCCTGGGGCAAGGCCGCTACAACGGCATAGTGCTTTACGCCGACAATATCGCAGAAATGGACAAAGCGGTTTCACCGCGCCTGCAGCGGATACTGCATTTGGAAACCCTTGAGGACTGGAATCACTTCACCGAAAAGGCCGGGGCTGAAAGTGACGGCAAGCGCGTGGCGGTTATTTCCAGCTATGAGCCTCAAGTACTGAACGCGGCCCGGGCAGCTGGATTCCGCACCAGCCTCCGCATGCATGTGGACAATGCCACCAGCCTGCACGCCTCCTTTCACCTGGGAATGCACTTCGACCACCTAATGGTCTCTTTTAAAGATCCCACCAATATCCCCCTGGAATTGGTCATCGCAGAACTGCACAAAACCAATACGGTTCTGCTGAAGGAGGTGCACCAGGATGTGGACGATGCGGTCATTGCCCTCGGCGTGCTCGAACTAGGCAGCGACGGCGTACTGACCTCCTTTACAACAATGGAACAGTTCGACCGCTTCGCCAGCAAAATGGACGCCCAAGCGTCGCCCAGGATCGAAATCCAGGTGGGTGTGATCGACCGCATTACCCACCTGGGACTGGGCTACCGCGCCTGCATAGACACCTCCCACATGTTCAACCCGGATGAAGGCATACTGGTGGGTTCCACCTCCACCGGCGGCATCCTCTGCTGCCCGGAAGTGTTCCATCTTCCTTACATGGAGCTGCGTCCCTTCCGCATCAACGCTGCCTCGGTGCACAGCTATGTCTTTCAGAGCAACGACCGCACCAGCTACATCAGCGAACTGCGCGCCGGCAGTCAGCTGACTACGGTAAACGCCCGCGGCGAGACCCGGCAGATTTACGTAGGGCGCACAAAAACCGAGATACGGCCACTGCTGCTAATCGAGGCGACCTTCCCGGAGAACCGCAAAGTCAACATCATCATGCAGGATGACTGGCACGTGCGGATTTTTTCCGACGAGGCCAAACCCCTCAACGTCACCGAACTCAAGCCCGGCGACCGCGTACTCGGTTTTGGTACCGAACCGGGGCGCCACGTGGGCGTAAAAGTCGATGAACACATCATCGAACTTTGATTCCTCCACCCGGTGGGCAGGGCTATCCCCGGCGACGCCCACCGCTTCCCCATCAACCGGATAGAAAAGGAGAGTGGAAGTGCATCAGGTACTGATTACCGGCGCCACCGGCTTTGTCGGCAGCGCCCTGGCCGCGAATCTTCTGGCCCGAGGTGCCAAAGTGACCGCCGTATCCCGCAATGACCCCGACGGCGTGCGGACCACAGAGGCAATACTGACCGCGGCCCGCGGATGCGGGCTTGACGTGAGCGGCGCAGTAAAACATCACCTGCGGGTACTCAATATCAACTTCGCCGACCTGGAGGGTGAGCTAGCCAACGCCGGACTGGAGGAAATCACCGAAATTTGGCACGTGGCCGCGGAGATGAGCTACTCCGCCCACAAATTGGGGACCTCCTTCGATACCAACGTCGGCAACAGCGCGCGCCTGTACGAAACCGCCGTGCGCTGCGCCCCCCGCTGCCGCCGTTTCTACTATGTATCCACCGCCTATGTCGCCGGTATGGCCGGCGGCCCGGTGCGCGAGGAATTGCACGCCAGGGGCCGCATGGTCAACACCTACCAAGTCACCAAGTGGAGCACGGAACAATCGCTGCATCTGCTGTATCTGCGCTGCGGCCTGCCAATCACAGTCTTCCGCCCAACGGTGGTGGTCGGACACCGCCACACCGGTTGGGCGCACCGCAACGGCTTCGGTTTTTACATGTTCCAGGACGCGATGATCGCCATCGCCGCTGCCGGTCACAGAGAAATCACCGTAGATCTGCTGCCGGAGGCGCGGCCAGATTTGGTTCCGATCGACCAACTCTGCACCGACGCCTGCGCCCTGACACTGCGCAGAGATACCGGTGACACCTTCGAGGTATTCCACTCCAGCGGCGGTATTCAAGTGCGCATGGAGGAAATCGTGCGCATCTGGGGACAGGTGGCCGGTATCGACGCCCGCCTTGGCACCCCCACTACCGCAATGGAACAAAAATTCGACCGCGCCGTGGCCCCCAACCGCCCCTTCGCGCGCACCGAGTGGCAATTCCAGCGCTCCCGCCTGGATGCCGCCATCGACCTCGAACAGCCGGTGCAACCACTTTCGCGCGACGAACTCCACGCCCTTTGCCGCTGGTATGCAAACGAGTCTTCCACCGCGAACGAAGGCAACGCAGCAAGAGTGGCCGAAGCCATCTAAGGGACCCAAAGTGACCAGCCTGACCACCTCTGCAACCACCGACGACAGCCTTGCCGGCAAACGCGCCCTGGACGCGCTGGCCGAAGTATTCATACACCTCGGCGATATGGCCAACGTCAACACCAATCAGTTACTGATTGTCAGTGGCCGGCTGGATCCCCTGGCACTGGAACAGAGTGTGCAGCGCGCAGTGGCGCAGATCCCATTATTGCGCTACCGCCCGGACGTCGGTCAGCTGCGCCCCTTCGATACTTCCACCACCCGCTGGGTGAAGCACCTTGAATACGCCGCCCCCTGTGATTTCAACGACGCAGCCTTCCGCCACTTGTTAATGAATTTCAGTTCAGAGCATCGCCTGCGCTGGCGCGAGCGGCCGCCACTGCAGTTGCTGCTGGTTACCGGCAACGGCGGCCACAATTCCTGCGTTTATCTGAGCAGTCATCACGGCGTCGCCGATGCCCGCAGCGACTGCCTGCTATTGCGCGCCATCATCGGGCACTACGCCCATATTACCGGGGTACCCGGTGCCACAGCCCCCGGAGGCGAACTGCCTTTCGCGCCCCTGGCGGAAATACGCCCCGGCTGGTTCCGCCCGCGAGTGCGTGGACACCGCTGGCTGCGGGCCCTGGGCAGTGTCGTTGCGGATTTACTGCACCGCGATATCGGCTTCACCGTACAACTTCAGGGACAGCGCTGGGAGGGGATGGCAGCCGATCCAGATATAGGACAGCTGGACTTTTTTCACAGTCTGCTGCCACGGGAACTGGAGGCGCGTCTGGGACCAGCGGCCAAAAGCGCAGGGGTCACCATTAACACCCTTCTATGCGCGGCGCTGGCGCGGTTAATGGAGTCCACTGGCAGCCACCATCGCGGCACACTGCGCATCACTTGTGCCATCAGCCTGCGGCGCCTGATCGAGCATCACCACGACCGCAGTTTCCGCAACTACCTGGTGCCCAGCGGCATCCGCCTGCGCACTGGCCAACAAACTCCAGCCCTGCTGCACAACCTGCATACAGCTATTTGCCGGGCGCGCAGCGACCGGCAAATAGGCACTGAACTCGGACGGCTGGAAATCCTGCTGCCACTGCTGCGGCTGCGCTCCCTGCGCGGCCCCGCGCGACACCTGCTGAATCTGTGCCAGGGCACCAACGCCTGCTACTCGAATCCGGGGCGCATCGAGGAGGACTTTTCCTCCTTCGGTTCCAGCGAACACCGCACCCAAAGTTACCTGGGCTTCGGCTGCCTGGTACCCCCGTACGATTTCATTCTGTACACGCCCACCGTCAACGGCCGCATGCAATTGGACCTGGTTTACCGCCGCGCGGCCTTCAGAGATATCCACAGGGAATTCGCCGCACCCTATCTAGACGCCCTGCGGCACCTGTTGGAAGAGCTGCAATCCCCACCCAGGAGATAAAGCCAAGATGATGAGCTACGCAATCGCCGCTATCGCCACCCTGCTTTTCGCCTACCTACTCTTCGCCGCCGCACAGCTGGGCTACTTCGGCCGCCTGTCTCTGCTGGCCCGCTGGGACGATCGCGTAGACCGCGCGCTGGAATTCGCTATGCGCCGCCACGGCGACCGGAAGCTGGTGGAGCTGACCAGCCCCCTGAGCTGGACAGACGAACTGCACTGGAGCACCCCTCGGATTCTGACCACAGTGAAAAAACTGTCCGCCTGCTGGCACCATTTGGGGGTCGAACAAGGGGACCGAGTGGCCATCTACAAGGCCAACCAGTTCGACTACTTTCTATTTTCTGTAGCCGCACTGCGCATCGGCGCCATCGCAGTACCGATCAACGCCAATTTGGCCGCGGACACAGCCGCTGGCTATATGGAGCGGCTGGGTGTGCGGCTACTGATCACCGACAGTGATGCCTGGTGGAAACTGACAGGGCAGGGAGAAGAACTTCTATCACAGGATATCCGACAGATAGTGCTAACGGACACGCCCCGTCATGCTGGCTGTCATCGCGTACACAGCTTGACGCGGCTGCTGGATGAAGCACTGCCCACGCCCCCCGAGCGCCCCCGAGGCCCCGAAGATCCCCTCTACATAGTGCACACTTCCGGCACCACCGGCGTCCCCAAGGGCGTGATCCTCAAGCAGGAGGGCTTAGCCCAGTCGCTGCGCTCCATCATTCTGTTCAACCCCGTTTCCACCCGCGATCTGGCCTGCTTCGCGCTGCCGTTGAATCACCAGGTTTCACACCTCTATCTGCACGGGGTGCTGTTAATGGGCGTGCGTTGCATAGTCAACCCTCAAATGGCGGCCCCCGAGCTGGTACGCCAGCTGCACGAGCGAAAACCCACTGTGTTTTTCGGATTCCCAATCACCTACACACGCCTGCTGGAAGCTGGGGTCACGGATCAGCCGCTGGACAGTGTGCGCATCTGGGGCACAACCGCGGACGCCAGCCACGAGGTACAGCAGCGCGCCCTAATTCCCCACGGTTCCTTTTTTACCCGCCTCGGTATCCCGCTGAAAGGCTCACTGTTTGTCGACGGCCTAGGCTCCAGCGAGGTGGGCATCGCCGCCCTGCTGCGTATCGCCACCCCCTGGACCAAGAAATTCTCCCGCCGAGTGGGGCGCCGAACGCCACTCGGCCCCGAGATAAAAATCGCTGACGCCGATGGTGTCCCGGTCCCCAGAGGCGAGGTCGGTCGTCTGATGATTCGGGGCAAGAGCATGTTCGGCGGCTATTGGAATGCCCACGACATTTTCTATTCCGCTACCCGCGATGGCTGGTGGTTCACTGGCGACATGGTGTGCGAAGGCGAAGACGGTGAACTGGTGCACCTGGATCGCGAGGTAGACGTGATGCACACCGCCCGCGGTCCCGTATATACCCTGCCACTCGAAGAGATAGTGCTGAAGCAGGAGGGCGTTTTAGACACCTGCGTCTTCGGCGTCCGCCCGCGCGCAAATGGACCGGAAGTACCCGCAGCAGTGGTTGCCCCACAGGCCAATGTGCGTATCCCCGACGCGGAAACCCTGCGGCGCACACTAAACGCCCTCCTGCCCGAGGAACAACAGCTGATCCACCTGTGGGTGATTAGCTGGGAAGAGTTCCCAATAGGTGCCACCGGCAAAACCCTCAAGCGACACCTGCGCGAACGCTACAACACCCTGCTGCAGGCACAACAGAAACCCATAGCGGAGGCGGCTCCATGCGAAGCCAGTGCACTGCAGTCCGCCTGATTCCAGCACTACTGACCGCCGCGATCTGCGCCGCGCCGTCAGCCGCCGATAACGACTGGGCCTTTGACAGCAGCGGCGGGCAAAAAACCTGGAGCTCCGACTACGAGCTCACACTGCAGTTGATCCGGGAGCGCGAACAACTCTTCGCCCCTCTTTCCACATCCTGGAGCGGCGGTGACAACACCGAGCGCAGCGCCGCCGAGCTGCGCCTAGACCTGCAGCTGCGCTGCAATAGGAAGCCCTGCGACGGCACGCGCGTGGTTCTAAAACCGCGCCTGGCCCTGGAAGACGACGAGCGGCCTCAGGCCATGCCGGACCCGCATCCCGATTGGCTCGCCGAAGGCTATCTGCTGCGCGAACTGGACGGCGGCAGCCGCATCGGCGCCGGCAAGCGCCTGATTGGCTGGGGGCCATCGCTACTTTACAGCCCCACCAACCGCCTGTTTCCCGACAACGGCGCCGTAACCCCCCGCCGCGATATCCCCGGTAAACCCATGCTCTTCGCAAGCACCACTATTACATCCCGCGGCCGCGCCAACCTACTATTGGCGGACCCACGACTTGACCCGGTGGACGGCATTGAGAGCGGCGGCACCTTCACCCTGGCTCGCGCCGAGTGGAACTGGGTGGAGAGCCGCATCGCCACCCTGGGTGCTGTAGCTGGCGGCGGCGGCGGTTTCCGACCCTATATCGGCGGCTATTTCCAACACGGTCTCGGTGAAGCCTGGACCATTGGCATTGAAGCATCCGCATCGCGCGGCTATGCCGAGACCGCCAGCGGCGCCGAGCCACTGGCACAGAACCGCTCACGCTGGCGTTGGGACGGCGTTTTCAATCTGCGCTACGGCGCCACATCCGGCGCAGAGACAGGCCTCGAACTCATCTACAACGGCTATGCCCAGAGCGATAAGGAACTACTAAATCCCACACTCGCCGCCCTACCTTCAGCCGGGCGGGGCCCCTCCAGAAATAGGCCTCTGCACCCCTTCGCACAGCGCCACTACGCGCTGCTGCAAACCACCTGGCCAAAGTTGTTCGGCGACCGCCGCTGGGGCCTGACCGCACGACTGCTACAGGGTTTGGATTCCGCCAGCAGCAGTAGCTTCGCGGAGCTTTCTTACAGCCCCAGCGACGACGCCACCGTTTATTTGGGACTCTCGCGCAGTCGTGCTGGCAAAGCGCTGGAAATGAGTCAGCCGGTTACCCGCAGCGCTTATTTGGCTCTGGACGCCTTCTTCTGATGGGAAACACAACAGCGAAATTTAAGGAGAGAGGAAATGAATTTGGTGGAATTCGAATCGGTCACCAAGCGCTACCGACTCGGCGAAGTGGAGGTCACCGCTTTGGACGCTGTCAACTTTGCCGTACGCCGTGGTGACTTTGTCGCCATCACCGGGCCCAGCGGCAGCGGAAAGACCACAATGTTGAACCTTATCGGCTGCCTGGACAGTCCCTCGTCAGGGGAAATCCGCGTATCCGGCCGCCCCGTCAGCAGTCTCGATGACCATGCTCTGGATCAACTGCGCAGCCGCACCTACGGCATCATCTTTCAGAATTTCAATCTGGTGCCGGTACTGACCGCTCTGGAAAACGTCATGCTGCCGCTCCATTTACACAAGATTTCCCAAGAAGAGCGGCGGATGCGCGCCTGCGCGGCCCTGGCTGCCGTCGGTCTGACCCGCTTCGCGGACTTCCGTCCCGACCAGTTGTCCGGTGGCCAGCGCCAGCGGGTCGCGGTCGCCCGCGCCCTGGTCACAGAACCCAAACTGATTCTGGCCGACGAGCCCACCGCCAGCCTCGACACCCCCAGTGCCCTCTCATTGGTGGAATTGATGAAAGAGCTGAACACCGAGCGGCGGGTGACCTTCGTCTTTTCCACCCACGACCAAAGACTGCTGCAACACGTCAGTCGAGTTGTTGAGCTCCGCGACGGCAAATTATCTGCTGACCGCCCCACCGCCGGCGACAAAGCCGACACCTCTGTATTACCAAGCAAAGACAGCGAGGTGGCGTAATGTGGTCCATGGCTTTCCGCAACCTCTACCGCGATCGCAGGCGCACCCTGGCCACCATCATCGCTGTGAGCGCGGGTCTGTTCGCAGTGCTGATGTTTCTCGGCTATATCCGCTTCGTGGAGAGCTCCCTGGCCTCAGTGGTCATCTACCGCGATGCCAATGCGCATGTGCAGGTCTACCGCAAAGACGGCCCGGAACAATTGGCGGCGAGTCCGGCACAGTACTCGCTCGACAGCGCGGAGCAGGCGTTGATTCACCGCACCGCCGCCGAATTGACGCATTTTGTGCGCGCTTCCAATCAGTTGATGGGTGTCGGCATGGCACAAGCGGACAGCGAAAGCGCCGTTTTCCTCGCCCGCGGCGTAGATCCTGAGTTCGAAACCGCGCTACAGCAACACAGTCCGCTGGCCGCATCACCCCCGCCCCGAAATGGTCTGCTGCTTACCACTCAGTTGCAGGACCTGCTCGGCCGCCCGGATAAAGGCAGTTATCTGCAGTTGTTCGGCGCCTCCTACGCCAACCGCATGAACGCCATAGAGGCGCCACTGACTGGCGACTTTTCCACCGGCATTGAAGCCATCGAAGACAAAGGGCTCAAAGCACCTCTGGATTTGCTGCAGTCCCTGTACGACACCGATGCCGTCTCGCGGGTGGTTATCCAACTAGACGACCGCGTTCACAGCGGCGCCTTCCGCAACCAATTGGCGGCGGCGCTGGAGCGGCAGCAACCCGGCCGCTTCGAAGTCACCACCTGGGACCACCCGCAAATAGGCCAGCTTTACACCAGCTTTATGGGATTCTTCACCATGGTGTTCGCCTTCACCGGTATCGTCGTGTTCACCATTGCGCTCACTACCATCCAGCACACGGTGGCGATGAACGTGGCCGACCGAACCCGCGAGATTGGCATTCTGCGCTCCCTCGGGTTCAGCCGCGGACGCATCGCCGGGCTGTTCGTGCGCGAGAGTCTATTAACAACCCTGGCGGCAGCGCTGGTCGCCACCGCTCTCGCCTACACGGTCATCGCCGCACTGGCACTGATCGGTGTGCAAACCCAGCTGCCGCGCATCGCTGAACCCACCGCGCTGACCCTACAGCTGCCGCCCACCTGGGCTATCGGCGCCATCGCCTGCGCCTGTGCGGGAATCACTCTTGGCGCCTTACTCACCGCGCGCAAACGAGTCGGAGGCGAAGTGCGCCCCGGGCGCCGCGGCGTGCCCCTGACCCGCATGTTGGCATCCGCCGCCTGCCTGCTGCTGGCCCTGCCGTTAACGGCGCCCGCCGAGGAGGTGCCGGATGAGGAAACCATGCGCAACTGGCTCAAACAGGCTGACCTGGCTCGCGGTGGCTGGGGCAGTTATATGTGGAAGCTGAGCATACACACCGAAGACCCGGCTGGCGCTACGGACACCGACTACGATATCGCCGTGCGGAACGGCCGCGCCCTGGCGATGACCACCGCGCCGCGGCGCTACCGCGGGGAAAAGATACTCATCGCCTCCCGGGCCATGTGGTACGCGAAGCCGGGCCTGCGCAAACCGATCAGCATCAGTCCCCAGCAGCGCCTGGTGGGCGAAGCAGCCAATGGTGACATTGCCGCGACTCAATACGCCCGGGACTACACCCCAGAGTATTTGGGGCCAGTGGAGTTGGACGGCATCCCCTGCCACAAGCTGAAACTTACCGCCGCCACGGACAGCGCCACCTATGAAGCCATTATCTACTACCTAGATCGGCGCAGCCGCCTCGGCGTCAGGGCCGAATTTCTGACCGCCAGCGGCATGCCCCTCAAAGTGGCGCATTTTGAGTACGGCAACCGGGTACAGATCAACGGCGAAGCGCGGCTCTTTGTATCGCGCATGAAAATCGTCAACGCCAACTTCCCCGAGCGCTACAGCCTTCTCCAGTACGACCAGGTGATACCCGCTGATCCTCCGGAAAGCCTGTTTTCCGTCGACACACTGATGACCCTTTAGGAGCACAGATATGCCTGTCAAACTGTTGCTGACCATGTCCCTGCGCAACCTGTGGCGACACGGGCGCAAATCCCTCGGCACCTTTATCGTGATGACGGTTTCCGTGCTCGCCTTGTGCCTGCTGTCCGGCTATACGCAATCCAACGTAGAACTGATCCGCGACGCTTTCATGCGCTGGGGCGCCCGCGGTCACTTGGTGATTGAGCGCCCCGCTTCCGAACTCGCCCGCAGGGTCGAGGGTGCGGGACAGCTTCCGCTGACCGCGGAAATTCAGCGCCGCATTGAAGCGGTACTGGACGAAGAGCCGCAACTGCAAACCCACGCGCGCGTTCTGCGCATTTCCGGAATGGTGTCAAACACCAAGGTGAGCACCATCTTCGCCGGCATTGGCCAGGACGTGGAGGCAATTCGCGCGATCAAGGGGCCGGCCTACGAATACGATGTGGTCGCCGGCACCCCACTGTGGATGGAAACCCGCCCGCAACCGCTGGTGCTCGGCCAAGGCCTCGCAGCCATTCTCGGCTGCGATGTGCCGGATGTGGGGTTCGCACCATTGCAGCCCGGCGACACTCCCCAATCGCGGCCACTCGAATGTCCCCCCGGAGCCCTGGAGCTGACCGCGACCACCCGCGGCACGGCGCGTGTCAACGCAGTACGCGCACAGCCCACCGGGATCATGGACTGGGGTATCAAGGAAATTAACGACCGCCTGGTTGTGATGCCCATGGGCGATGCCCAGGCGCTGCTCAACACCACTGATGTCAGCGAGTACCACCTGCTGCTCAAAGACGGCAGCGACGAGGCCGCCGCACGGGCACGTATCGCCACCGCCCTGGCCGAAGCGGGCCTGGAAGATGTGGCAGTCTTTCTCTGGTCCGACCGCGCTGCCTTCTACCAGCAAGTCAAAGCAGTGCTCGGCGGCTTCCTCAATTTTATCGCCCTCATTGCCTGCGCCATCGGTTTCACCAGCCTCCTAAACGCCAGCCACATGAATTTTATCCAGCGATCACGCGAGTTCGCGACGCTGCGCAGCCTCGGTTTCACCCGCCGCTTTGTGTTGGCGCTAACCGCGCTGGAAAACAGCTGGTTGGCCCTGGGCGCGGCGCTGGCGGGCATAGGCGCCACCGCCGCTATTGTCTGGACGGTACGCGAGGCGCAGATCATGTGGACACCGCCCGGCTCCAGCAACGCGGTACCGATCGATCTGGCCTGGGTTCTTCCCACGTATGTGGCCGCGCTGATGGGAGTAGTACTGCTCGCGGTGATCGCCAGCGCAATTCCAACCCACAAGATAATGAGACGGCCGATCCGCGCAGTGCTCTCCGACGCGTAACGCCGCCACTTTCGCACCAAAGGAGAAATTTCAATGACTGAAATGGCACGCAAACGGCGCTGGAAACGCTTTATAGACCAGGAATCCGGCAAGGCCCTAGTGGTCCCCCTGGACCACGGACTGACCATGGGACCCATCCCCGGTATCCACAGCCCGGAGGAAATTGAGCGCTGGCTCAGTGCCGAAATCGCCACCGGCGTAGTGCTGCACAAGGGCTACGCCGAACGCATTGGCGGGGGCCTGGGCTGCGGCATGGTGATCCACCTGAACGGCTCGCTCAACATAGATGAACAGCCGGACCTCAAACAGCTGGTGACCTCGGTCGAAGCGGCCGTCCGACTAGGGGCGGATGCCGTTTCAGTGCAGACAAATTTCTCCCCCGCAACGGCCTCCCACAACCTGCGCCTGATAGGTCGGGTGGTGGACGAGGCTCACAGCTGGGGGCTGCCAGTACTTAGCATGGTGTACGACAAAACCCGGCGCGACGACCGCGCCCTCGAACACCTGCGCCACTTTATGCGCGCAGCTGTCGAGCTCGGTGTCGACGCACTCAAAGTAGCGCCACCTGCGCAACTGGAACGCATCCCCGAAGTGCTCGACGGGGTGCAGAACCACACCCCGGTGCTGTTTGCCGGCGGCGCCCTGGCCGAGGAAAACGCACTATTGGCGCTGGCAGCCGCCGTAGTGCGACACGGCGCAGAAGGCATCTGCGTAGGCCGCAACGTGTTCCAGCGTGCCGCGCCGGCGCTCACGCTGCAGCGCCTGCTGCAGGTATTCCGCACCGGTGCGATTACCGATATCCGTTTCACTTGTCCGCCGACACAGCGGGAGCGGGAGACCGAATTGGCCGTGTGAGCAGCCCCCTCAAAAACGCGAAGGAACAACAGAAAAGAAGGACACCACCGTGAATTTGATCGACCCCAGTCCCGGCTGCGTCGACCTTCTGGTCGACCGCCACGTGCGCGCCGGCCGCGGCGACCATCCCGCACTCGTGGAGCGCGACGCCTGCGGCCGACGCAGCCTGACATACCGCGAACTGCAGCAACGCACTCTGGCCGCGGCGCAGGAGCTGCAGGTGCGTCTGGCCGGCAGCCGCAGCCAGCAGCGCATTGCACTGGTCGGCGCAGCGACGCTCGAAAATATCGTCTACTGGCTCGGCGCCATGCGCGCCGGCCACCTGCCATTTAACGTGCACCCGGCCCTGCCCCCGGAGCACTACGCCAGCCTATGGGAGGACTTCGATCCCACTCTGGTTCTGGCGGACCGGACGGCAGCGCCGGCCGCGGAAGCGGAGCCCATGACCGCAGTGGAAGAACTTGTGGTCGCCGGTGCCGCCGAGGGCCAGCTACGGGAAGTCAGTGATTTGGCCGCCGACCTGGACCGACGCCCGGCATTGGTTCTGGCCACCTCCGGTTCCACTGGCCGACCAAAGCTGTGCGTGCACAGCCACCGTGCTTTCTGGGCCTTCGCGCGCAATGTCAGCCGCGCCATGTGGGATATTCGGGAGGACGACCGTGTGCTGGCCAGCACCGGCCCTTTCTTCTCCTTCGGCCTGCAGGGACTACACGCCCCTCTGGCCTGCGGCGCCACCGCCGTGACACTGCCGGAATGGCAGCAGCACACGGACTTTCTCGAGGTAATGGAGAGCGAATCGGTCAGCGTCTTTCTGGCAGTCCCCACCCTCTACCACTTACTGATGTCCCGCGCCTGCCGCCCCTATCGGCTGGATGCCTTGCGGCTGTCTCTGTCCGCTGGCGAGCGACTGCCCCCAATAATCCGCGAACGCTGGCAGGCCTGGAGCAATTCTCAAATGTTGGATTCCATCGGCACCACCGAAACCTTTGCCCCCTATCTGTCCGAGAGCGCAGCCAGTGTCGCACCGGACAATCCCCATGGGCTGCAGCGGGTCGGCGGTTTCCACTACACAGAGACACCACACGGCAGCGACGGCGACTTTTCGTTATCGCTCTCCGAAGGATGCCTGATGCTGGGCTACCTGAGTCCGGGCAGTGGTCTGTTGCAGGAGGTGCCAACGCCCTTCGCTACCCGCGATCTCTTTACCCGCACCGGGGCCGGGGTGCGTTTTGTGTCCCGCGACAGCGAGCGCATCAAAGTAGCCGGGCACTGGGTCAGCCCGCAGGAGCTGGAAGAGTTCCTGCTCGCGGATACCCGGGTGCTCAAAGCCGCGGCACTACCGCTGGAAACCGCCGAGGGCCTGACGCGGCTGCGCGCCTTTGTCGTCGCCGATACCGATGGCTATTCCGCCGAGGCGCTGATCGACAGTCTGATGAAACGCATCCGCGAGCAACTGCACCCGCGCGCGCTGCGCCCGGACCGCATAGAGCTGGTCGAGGATATCGCCACCACCCCGAGCGGCAAAATCAAGCGACAGGAGCTGCGCAGCCTAGTGGGACGGCCAGTGGCCAGGGCCGGGGCCCTGCTTGCCCGCTAGGGTTGGATCAGCCCCAGGGACAGGGCCCGTGCCACGGCCTGGGGTCGATTGGAAACCCCCAGCTTATGGATGATATTGCGAAAATGAAAATTCACCGTCGCCTCGGAGCAGCCGAGAATGCGCGAGATCTCCCAGGAGGTCTTGCCCACCGCCGCCCAGTGCAGGCATTCCCCTTCTCGCGGCGTCAAACCCACGTCCGCCGCCGCTTCGGCTTCCTCAATACGCAGTATCGCCTCGTACGCGTAGGAAGCCAGCAGCTGAATAGTGGGCATTGTCTCGGTGAGCCAGGACTCGATCCGCTTGCTGAACGGGGCTCCATTGGCCACAGAAATCATCATCGCCCGGCTGTGCCCGGCGCTGCGCAACGCTGTGGCCACGCCAGTGGCGATTCCGTGAGCCGCGGACTCCTCGTACAGCTCGCGGGCCTCGCCGGGAAAGTGCTCCCTATGCCAAATCATCGGTACCGGCGACTGCCGGCAGTGGCGAACCACGGGATCACGTCCAACCCAGCGCAGCCGGCTGTAGCGCTCGACGCACTCTCGCGGGTAATTGGTCTGCACGCTGTATGGCGCGCCACCGGAGGCTGTGGGCTTTTCGATGCCAATCAAAAAAAAGTCGAAACCGATGGCACGGACGGAGCCGCGGATGCGGTCTTTGACTTGTTCGACGGTCTGCGCAGCCAAGAGGTCGGGCAGGGCCCGAATCACTTCCTTTTGCGGGCACAAATCTTTTCTCCCAATAAAACGAGGAAAATCAAAGGATTATTCTGCGTTCCTGCAGAAAACCACCCAATAGTAACGCAGTTTAATGACAAAGAAGAGAAAAAGTTTCCATTAACCCCGTCCGGTCCCTGTGCTGTCTTTGGCAAACCCGACATATACGAACCGTAAGTGACAAGGAGAGAACACCCAATGGATATGCAACTTAAACTGCTCGAAGCCGGCAAGGGCGCCTTAATCGGACGCCTGCGCTCACACCCATTTCTGCAGCGTTGCCGGGAAGGCGCAATCCAGTTGGATGAATTGAAAGTATTCCTTGCCCAGCAGGGCCTCTACAGCGCCTACTTCACCCGTTACCTCTGCGCCATGATGGCCAACCTGCCCAGTAACAGGGAAGTGCTGGCCCTGGCAGAGAACCTGTTTGAAGAACTTGGCCTGGAGCCGGACAGTCCCCAACCTCACCATGAGGTTTACCGCTCTATGCTCGACCGCTTTGAAGTGAGTCTGGAGAGTGCCGAACTACTGCCCGGTACCAGCCAGCTGATCGACACCATGTTCCGCCACTGCCGTGACACGAGGCCCAGTGCCGGCCTGGGTGCCCTTTGTCTAGGAGCAGAGGCGCTGGTTCCGGCAATCTACGGCGACATAGTCGCCGGCTTCCGCGCCCGCGGTGCCGCAGACGGGGACATCGAGTTTTTCCTGTTGCACATAGAGTGCGACGACGGCCACGCGGAAACCATCCGCGACATAATGGTGGATATCGCGGCCGCCGATCCCGGCCAACTCGGCATCATGCTCGCTGCCGGCAGCGACCTGGTGGAGGCCCGCCTGCGCTTCTTCGACTCCATAGAGGCCGCCTGCCGCGGGTCGCAGCCCCAGGCCACGCACGCTGACACGGCGCCCGAAGCCATTCCGGCCTGATATATCAGAGGAGTTCACAGTGAGCGCAGAAAAGATCACAGGCGAAACCCTGTCCTTGAACAAATGCGAGCTGGTACGGCGCGCCCAGGATGCGATGCACAGACACCTCGATATCCCCGACTGGTCCCTGCGGGAAAAAGTCGCGCTTACCTGCCGCATTCTGTTTTCCCAGGGGCACGACTCCGGCCTCGCCGGTCAAATCACCGCCCGCGCCGAGGTACCGGAAGCCTATTACACACAGCGCCTTGGCCTGGGCTTTGACGAGATCACCGCCTCCAACCTGCTAATAGTTGACGAAGACTTGGAAGTGCTCTCCGGAGAGGGAATGGCCAATCCCGCCAACCGCTTCCACTCTTGGATCTACCGCGCACGGCCGGATGTGCAGTGCATAGTGCACACCCACCCACTGCACATTTCTGCGCTGTCGATGCTGGGCAGGCCCTTGGAAATTGCCCATATGGACACCTGCCCACTCTACGGTGAGGTGGCATTCCTGGCTGAGTGGCCCGGCGTTCCGGTGGGCAATAGCGAGGGCGAGATCATCGCCTCGGCACTCGGCGACAAACGCGCGGCGCTGCTGGCGCACCACGGCCTGGTACTGGCCTGCCGCTCGGTGGAAGAGGCCTGTGTGCTGGCAATCCAGTGCGAGCGAGCGGCGCGCCTTCAGTTGCTAGCCGAGTCGGCGGGCCGGGTGCGGGATATAGACCCACAGCTTGCCCGCGAGGCCCATGACTGGGTGCTGCACGAAAAGCGTACCGGGGCGACCTTTGCCTATTACGCCCGGCGCGCCCTGCGGGCCATCGGGCCGGACGAGATTCACCCCCTGACCTGACCATTGTGTAAAAACGCCGCGGCGGCGCGGATTCTGGAAATTTGGAGTCGGATCAATGCTGCACAAGTTACACCGTGCTTCGGCACTGTTGATCAGCCTTTACATCCTCGTTCATCTGGCCAATCACTTGCTCGCACTAGGTGGCGTGGAGGAACATATCGCCTTTATGGACAGCTACCGCAACATCTACCGGAACGCTCTGGTAGAGCCGTTGTTGCTGGCTTGCGTGCTCTTCCAGGTTGGCTCCGGAATGACATTTATCATCCGCCGCATCGGCCAACGACGCGGTTTCTTCGACCGCGCCCAGGCCGTCTCCGGCGCCTACCTGGCCTTCTTTTTCCTCTTCCACATCGGTGCGATACTCTACGGGCGTACGGTTCAAGGCGTGGACACCAACTTCTTTTTCGCCGCGGCAGGCCTGCAGCCCGGCGCTTATCCCGCCTTTTTCATGCCCTACTATACCCTTGCGGTGGTGGCCTATTTCACCCACCTGGCCTGCGCGCTGCGCTGGCTGTTGCGGCGCCGTTTTACCCCGCGGGTCCTCGACAGAGCCGCCGCGGGTGCCATGGTGTTGGGCCTGCTGCTGGCGGTCACTGTCGTCGCCACTTTCAGTGGCGCCTTCTACCCGGTAGAGATACCGGCGGAATACTGCCTCGGCGACTGCTGAGGCACGCGGTTCGTTTAGGCCGCGCAGCTCCTGTATAATCCGCCGCTATCAACGACGTTCACTGGGATTTTCATTTTTATGGCTAGTTACTCCACCAACGAGTTCAAGGGCGGCCTCAAGGTGATGCTCGACGGGGACCCCTGCTCCATTCTGGAAAACGAATTCGTCAAACCCGGCAAGGGCCAGGCATTTAACCGCGTCAAGCTGCGCAACCTGAAAACCGGCCGTGTCTGGGAGCGCACCTTCCGCTCCGGCGAGAGCCTGGAGGCCGCTGACGTGATGGACCGGGAGATGGAGTACCTGTACAACGACGGTGAGTTCTACCACTTCATGGAGCCGGATACCTTCGAACAGCACCAGGCTTCCACCGACGCGGTGGGCGACGCCGCTAAATGGCTGAAAGAACAGGATGTCTGCACCGTGACGCTCTACAACGGCGCCCCCCTGGCGGTGACGCCCCCCAATCACGTGGTGCTCGAAATCACCGACACAGACCCCGGACTGCGCGGCGACACCGCCCAGGGCGGCACCAAGCCGGCCACCCTCTCCACCGGCGCCGTGGTGAAGGTACCGCTGTTCCTGGAAATCGGTGACGCCATCAAGGTGGATACCCGTACCGGCGAATATCTGGGCCGGGCGAAGGAAGACTGATTTTCTCTTATCTGACGACAGGGGCGGCCCGCGCCGCGATCGCGCTTCCCGGAGCTCGGGGAAACCGATCGCGGCGCGGGCCGTTCCCGTATGGGGTTCCGATCAATGACGGATAACACCTGGCAGCCCACCGCTTCCCTTGCGGCCCTGCGCCAGCGCGCCGCTCTGCTGGCGGATATCCGCCAATTCTTTGCCCGGCGCCAGGTGCTGGAAGTAGAGGTGCCGATCCTTTCCCGCCGCGCCACCAGCGACCCCCATATCGATTCCATCACCGCCCTTTGTAACGGCGATCCCGCCTATCTCGCCACCAGTCCGGAATTTGGCCTCAAGCGCCTGCTGGCCGCCGGGCTGGGCGACTGCTATTACCTGGGCAAGGCGTTCCGCGAGGGTGAGGCCGGGGGCAGGCACAATCCGGAGTTCACCATGCTAGAGTGGTACCGCTGCGGCTGGGACGACCGGAAGCTCATGGGCGAGGTAGGCGAGTTGCTCAGCCTGGTACTGGACATCCAAGTGGTGCAGTCGCTGAGCTACCGGGAACTGTTCCTGCGCGAATTACAGCTGGACCCCCACACCGCCAGTGAAGCGGACCTGTGCGCATGCGTGGCGCGGGAAATCGAGCTGTCGTTTGCTCCCTCGGACCGCGACGAATGCCTGGACCTCTTGATGAGCCACCGCCTGGAACCGGCCATGGGCGGTGGCATTACGCTGCTGTACGACTTTCCCGCGAGCCAGGCGGCACTGGCCAAGGTGGCCGAGGACGCGACCGGCACACCGGTGGCACGGCGCTTTGAAGCCTATGTGAACGGCCTGGAGCTGGCCAACGGCTATTGGGAACTGACAGACCCCGCGGAGCAGCTGCGCCGCTTTCAGGCGGACCACCGCTACCGCGGCGCACACAAGCTGCACGTCTATCCGTTCGAAGAGCGGCTGGTGGAAGCACTGCAGTCGGGTATGCCGGAGTGTGCCGGGGTGGCACTCGGGGTAGACCGGCTGCTGATGCTGGCCGGAGGTTACTCATCGATCGATCAGGTTATCGCCTTCCCCATCGAGCGGGCTTGAGCGCAAGTGGGTCCGGGGAGCCGCTGATTCATTCGCCTGAGCGCGGTCGTTGGTTCCGGGGCGCCCTAGGCTTCGTAGCGGTACTGGGCGACTTCTCCGACGGCGAAAAAACCGGTTTCCAGCAGCAGCTCCTGTCGCTCCACCGGCACCAGTGCCACGGCAAATTTGTGGTGACTACTCAGAACCTGTCCCACCAAGTGATGAAACAGGGCCCTGCCGATGCCGCGCCCGCGGTATTCTTCCCGGGTGGTCAGATCGTAGAAACCCAGAGCGTCGGTAGAAGCGAACAAACAGCCCGCGGCGACCTCCTCACCTTCGAGTTTGGCGAAGAAAAACTTCAGCCGGCTGCGCTTCTGCTCTGCCGTTTCCTTTAACTCTTGGTAGAACTTCTTGATTTGCAGCCCTTCGCGGACACCACTGTAAAAGGCGGCCTGAATATCCCCGTAACGATCCAGCTCCTCGGCGGCAACCGGGGCAATTTCCAGCTTGCCACGCAGCTCCGGCGGCGTTTCCCTGTCCAGCGCCAGCCTTTTCACCTCAACCGCCATTGCCACCCGCGACTCCTGGCGCTTCAGTCCCAGCGCAGACAATTCCGTGTCGTCGAGAGGCTTGCTCGCACAGTGCCACAGTGTGAAGGGACTGTGCCGCTCTGAGAAATAGTCGACGACAAAGCGCTGCAGTATGCGCGTCGGCATCACCGCGTTCGTTACCGCCTGGTTGAATGTGTGTGACAGCAGACCGCTGTCCGCTCGCAGCACACCGGTGATTTCTTTACTGTGGTCCGGGTTCAGCAGACCAGCACAATAACTGGCGCGGGCCTCCAGATTGCGGCAGACGAGATTCTTGGCGCTGAGACTGTATTTCATGCCTGTAAGAATAGCGGCTGGCAGAGTAACCGGAGTGGCGGAAAAATGCCGGGTTCAGGGCAACTGCTTGTCGACCAGACTCAGGGCACACTGATCCATCGACAGCGCCGGCTGATCGCAGCTGGCCCTGCAGATCACCCGCGCCGGCACGCCGGCCACCAACTTGTGCGCCGGCACCGGTTTGAGCACCACACTGCCGGAGGCGATCTGTGCACACTCGCCGATTTCGATATTGCCGAGCACTTTGCTGCCGGCGCCAATCAGCACACCACGCCGCACTTTCGGGTGACGGTCGCCGCTTTCCTTGCCCGTGCCACCGAGGGTCACCGACTGCATGATCGATACCTTGTCCTCCACCACCGCCGTCTCACCGATCACAATGCCGGTGGCGTGGTCCAGCAGGATACCTTCACCGAGCTTGGCCGCAGGGTGAATATCAACGCCGAAGACTACAGAAATGCGATGCTGCAGGAACAGCGCCAGAGAGCGACGCTGCTGCTGCCAGAGCCAGTGGGCCACGCGGTAGGCCTGAAGAGCGTGAAAGCCTTTGAAGTAAAGAAAGGGTTCGTAGAGTGAGTTACAGGCGGAATCGCGCTGGTGGACAGCGACAAGATCCTCCCGGGCGGCGCGCCCGATGGAGGCATCCGCGGCCAGAGCCTCGTCGATCACTTCGCGAATCAACAGCGCCGGCGCCACCGCGTTGTCGAGTTTGTTTGCCAGATGGAAGCTGAGCGCGGATTCCAAAGTACTGTGGTTAAGGATGGTGGCGTGCAGAAAACTCGCCAGCATCGGCTCCTGCTCCACCTGCCGGCCCACATCGGCGCGGATTTGCTGCCAGAGCGCATCCGCCTTGTTCGTCGATTGAATCGCTTCCATCTGTACAGACTCCATATCAAGTCACGAACCGGGCCCGCCGGCACCACCGCCGACTCAAACCACCCCCTCGCACTCCGTTGCCTGGCACTATTCCACTGGCAGCGGCGGCCTTATGCGGCGCACTTTTGCCTCGACATCCCTACGCGGAAAGCCCGAATTGTAACAGCGAGGCACTGCAACGGCGATCCAACCGACGCCGATCACAAGAAAAGAAGCTGTCAGTTTTATCCGTTCCGTAACACTGACGCAGTGAGCACTTCCGATGCGTTATTTCAGAGTTCCCCAAAGCGGCGCTGCGGCGTTTATACGGTACCCAGTGTCAGAGGCGGTTCCTGTAACGCCGACTGCTGTTCGCGCAGTGCCAATATATGCTCGGCCCAATAGCGCGGTGTATTGAACCAGGGGAAGGACTGAGGGAAAGCCGGGTCTTGCCAGCGGCGCGCCAGCCAGGCGGCGTGGTGCATCTGCCGCAGGCAGCGCAGTGGCTCTATCAATTGCAGCTCCTGCGGGTCAAAGGGGGAGAAGGTTTCATATCCCTCGATCACCGCGTCCAGATAGGCTGTCTGCTCGGCGCGATTGCCGGAAATCAGCATCCAAATATCTTGGATCGCGGGACCGCTAAGGCAGTCATCCAGGTCTACAAACCAGGGGGTATCGTCTCGCCAGAGAAAATTGCCGCTGTGGCAGTCGCCGTGCAGACGCAGTACCTGCCAGTCACGCTCGAATAGCGGCGCTACCTGATCGATAAGATGGGCGGTGATCGATGCATAGGCATCGCGATTTTCCCGCGGCAGGAAATCGCCGCTGAGGATAAACTCGCGGCTGTCAATTGCGAAATGCTGCAGCGTCAGCGCTGGCCTGAACTGGAAGGGCTTGGAGCGGCCAATCGCATGGATGCGGCCGAGCATAGTGCCCACTTGTTCCAGGTGTTCAAAGTTGTCCAGCTCCAGCTGGCGCCCGCCACGGCGAGGGAAAAGCGCAAAACGGAAACCCTGCGCTTCCATCAGCGTGTGACCGTCAAATGCCAAGGGGGCCACCACAGGGATCTCCGCCTCGGCCAACTCCTGCGCGAAACGGTGCTCTTCCAGTATCTGCTCATCACTCCATCGCCCGGGGCGATAGAACTTGGCAATCAGCGGCTCAGCGCCCTCAATCCCCACTTGATAGACACGGTTTTCATAGCTGTTGAGGGGAAAAATGCGCGCATCGGAGACAAGTCCACAGCTCTCGACGCAGTCGATTACCGCATCCGGCGTCAGGGCATCAAAGGGGTGGTGGCTCAAAGGCATAACCTATCCCGTGGCATTACAGCGGATAGCTATGCTAACGCGGCGTGGGGGCCGGGGACAAATCTGTCCCGCCAGTGACAGAAAATATAAGAGAATACCCCCTCCAGAGGAGGGGGCCCCATCCTGTGAGGGATAGAATTACTTTTTCAAATCGTAACGATCCAGTGTCATCACCTTAGTCCAGGCTTTGACAAAGTCGTTGACGAACTTCTCTTCGTTTCCATTCATCGCGTAAATCTCTGCCACGGCGCGCAGCTCAGAGTTGGAACCGAAGATCAGATCCACCGGAGTAGCGGTCCACTTCAGCTTGCCAGTCTTGCGATCGCGTCCTTCGTACAACCCTTTTTCCTCGGAGGATTTGGACCACTTGGTGGACATATCCAGCAGGTTGACGAAAAAGTCGTTGGTCAGAGTGCCCGGGCGGTCGGTAAAAACACCGTTTTTGGAGTCACCGTAGTTAGCGCCCAGAGTCCGCATGCCGCCGACCAGAACAGTCATTTCCGGCACACTCAGCGTCAGCAGGTCCGCACTGTCGATCAACATCCGTACCGGTGACCAGATTGCTTCCTCACTGTAGTAATTGCGGAAGCCATCAGCCTTGCGCTCCATGAAGGAGAAGGACTGCACATCAGTTTGTTCCTGAGTGGCGTCGTTGCGGCCTGGCGTGAACGGAACCTCAATATCGTAACCCGCTTTATGCGCAGCTTGTTCGATCGCCGCCGCACCACCGAGCACAATCAGATCCGCCAGAGACACTTTTTTGTTGCCTGAAGCCTTGCGGTTGAAGTCCTTTTGAATGCGCTCCAGGCGTGCCAGAACTTTTTTCAGTTCTTTGGGGTTATTCACCGCCCAATCTTTCTGCGGCGCCAGTCGGATGCGCGCACCATTGGCGCCTCCGCGATGGTCCGTTCCACGAAAGCTTGCTGCAGAAGCCCATGCGGTTCTAACCAGCTGAGGTACCGTTAAACCACTATCAAGAATCTCCGCTTTCAGCTTTTTAATATCCTTGGCATTGATCAAGGTGTAATCCACCGGCGGAATCGGATCTTGCCAGATCAACTCTTCGTCGGGCACTTCGCTACCCAGGTAACGCGCACGGGGCCCCAGATCCCGGTGGGTCAACTTAAACCAAGCCTTGGCGAAGGCGAGCTGGAACTCCTTGGGGTTTTCCACAAATCGCTTGGCGATTTCGCGGTATTTCGGATCGAACTTCAGCGCCAAGTCGGTTGTAAACATTATCGGGGCATGGGTCTTACCTTCGATATGCGCATCGGGCACAAATTTGAGTTTATCGGCGTTTTTCGGCACCCACTGGATGGCGCCACCCGGGCTCCTGGTCTGCACCCATTCGAAGGCAAAAAGATTGGATAAATACTGACTACTCCACCGAGTGGGCGTGGCAGTCCAGGCGCCTTCAAGACCACTGGTGATGGTGTCTTCCGAGTGACCTTTGCCACATTTGTTGCGCCATCCCAAGCCTTGTTCTTCCAGCGCAGCACCCGCCGGGGCGTCACCCACACACTCGTCCATTTTGTGCGCACCATGTGCCTTACCGAAGGTATGCCCACCGGCAATCAAGGCCACGGTCTCCTCGTCGTTCATGGCCATACGGCCAAATGTGTCGCGAATCCGCTCTGCAGAGGCGAGCGGGTCGGGGACGCCGTTGGGCCCTTCAGGATTGACGTAGATCAACCCCATGTGGGAGGCCGCCAGCGGCTTCTCGAGTTTTTCGCCCTCGTAACGCTTGTCATTGGCGAGCCACTCGCGTTCGGAACCCCAGTAAACAACATCGGCTTCCCATTGGTCTTCGCGGCCACCGGCGTAACCGAAGGTTTCAAAGCCCATGGATTCCAAGGCAACGTTGCCCGCCAGGACCATCAAATCCCCCCAGGAAATGCTGTTGCCGTATTTCTGCTTCACCGGCCACAGCAGACGGCGCGCTTTATCCAGGCTCACATTGTCGGGCCAGCTGTTCAGCGGTTCGAAGCGCTGCTGCCCGCCATCGGCACCACCGCGTCCGTCGTAGACACGGTAGGTACCGGCACTGTGCCAGGCCATACGAATAAAGAAGGGGCCATAGTTACCGTAATCAGCAGGCCACCAATCCTGTGAAGTCGTCAGTACTTCTTGAATATCTTTTTTTACTGCATCCAAATCGAGGCTTTCGAATGCCTTAGCGTAGTCGAAGCCTTCATCCATCGGATTGGACTTCTCGGCATGTAAACGCAAGGGCTGAAGGTCAATGCTGCTTGGCCACCAGTCCTTATTGGACATGGGCGCATCCTGGGCGTTGACACCTGCCGATGTGACCGCGGTCAAAAAGACCGCTAATGGAAAACATTTTTTTAGCATTGTGTTGCGCTCCTTATTCATTTCCGCTGAGCGAAAAATCCTATAAGGGCGCGTAATGGCAGGGAAATTAGACGTAATTATCGCGTTAATAGCGGAGCCCAATACTCCGCCCGGCAATAAAAAAAAGAAATCGGGTTAATAGATTTCTGCAAGGAGACTATCATCAACCGCGCCGCTTCGGCATCAGATACCAGAGTAGTCCGGCAATCAGAAACAGCGCGGGCACATCGCCTAGCAAATTGGCCCGTTCCGATTTGTCCGCCAGAGCCTGCATCAGCATAATCCCGCCGTGAATCAGGCTGGACCATATGGTAAACCAGATCAGGCTGGCATTAGCGCCGGGGTCTTTTGCCGCGCGAATCAGGAAAACACCCAAGGTCGCATAGATGCCGGCGATCATCTGCTCGTATTCCGGCTGCCGCGGTGTCCACCCCCAGCCGGAGGGCCAAATCCACATCATCATCGGATAGATGGCAAATATGAATAAGATTCCAATAACAACCAGAGCGATTTTCAGATAGCGCTCCCTGCTAAACGCATCCATGATGATTCCTTTCTTTTGAGGGGCAACGACAAATGGGCACCGGAGGCAATTTACCCGTAGCCTCGCGCGGCTCCGCTGCGGCTATACTTCCAAGTCCCCGGGAGTATGGCAGACCACCTCAACATTATGTCCGTCCGGATCCAGTACATAGGCGGCGTAATAATCGGGGTGATACTCTTCGCGTAGTCCCGGCGCACCCTTATCTTTGCCACCGGCCTCCAACGCGACCCGATGAAATTCACGCACCGTCTCCCTGTCTTCCGCGCGGAAGGCGATCTGTAAGCCTGGCGCAGTGCTCTTACCGCCTTTAATCCAGAAAACGGGCTTATCGGCCCAACCGAAACCGCCCCAGCCGGCATATTCGAGTATCAGTTCGTAGCCGAGTGGCGCCAGTGCAAGGCGGTAAAACGCTTTGCTGCGCTCGTAACTGTGTACATAGATACCAATGTGGTCCAACATGGCGTTAACCTCCTTATCACACATCTCCTGAAGGCCCCTAACCAGAGTCTGAGAAATCCCTGTTCCCTCCCTGTTAGGGGCTGTCGATACCGTCTTTCTTGCAATTTTTACCGCATTGCCAGGGCACCACTGATTCATTCTAGTGGACACTGTAATCAGCTTCTGGGCCCAACGCGCTTTAGCCAAACTTCCAGTGATAGAGCCCGTAACAGGCCACGCCGGCGCCAAATAGGAACTGACCAATCAACAGCGCTCGAATCGCAAAGGTGTAACGAATAAAAACGCCCTTTTTGACACTGTCACGGGAAAAAATCCGGCTCGTCTCCGGCAGCTCCTGCTCCAGCCGTTTCAGAGCCGGCACAGCGAGGTTGAGCAGCTCGCGGCTGCGCGCGTCCACCAACCAGAAGACTACGGACAAAATCACGACAAAGCCCCCCAAAAGCGCCAGACTCAGCGGGTGGAAGCTTTTTTCCACCGCGGTAAAAATGCCACCTTCGGCAAACATCGAAAGAATGACGAAAAAGTTAAAGCCCTTCAGTCTCTGCTCTGCGTTGAAGCGGTAGTGCTCACAAAGATACTGCTGCTCGTCCAAAAACACCTCCCTATTGTGTAGTGATTTTCGATAGGTAATTCTCTACCTGGGTCCACTCAGGCTTAAATGCAGTACCGCGTTCTGGGGCACTGTATTTAAGCTCAAAGGACTGCGAGTACCACGGTCAGATACAGAGTAAAAATTTCTTAGGGAACCTCTGATTAAATCACTTTCTGGTGGCAGAGGCTCTTCGCGGGTGGATGTGAAGCTCAGGTGATAGGGCCGACATTTCGAAACCGTCGGATACAGGGATGTATCCGTCGGAGCTACAGGGAAGTACTCGTGCGTTTTCGAAATGTCGGCCCTATTGCCTGAGCGCCCCAGAAGCTATCATAGTGTTCTCGCGAATAAATCAGAGGTTCCTTAGGGAATCCCTGATTCCCCTCCCCCATCCGCGCGCAAAGCTCGCGCGAATGTGTCAGAAGGACTTTTCTGCTGTAATCAGCGATTTACCCTGTGCGCGATCAACTGTTCCACTACCGAGGGGTCCGCCAGGGTGGAAGTATCGCCGAGATTGTCCAGCTCATCGCAGGCGATCTTGCGCAAAATTCGGCGCATGATTTTTCCGGAGCGGGTCTTCGGCAGGGCGGGTGCCCACTGGATAATATCCGGTTTGGCGATGGGCCCAATCTCCCGCGCACAGAGATCCACCAGCTCCCGACGCAGGGCTTCGCTCGGTTCGCAGCCGGCCTTTAAAGTCACATAGGCGTAAACGCCCTGCCCTTTGATATCGTGCGGATAACCCACCACTGCTGCCTCGGCAGTGTCGTCGTGCAGTACGATGGCACTTTCGATTTCAGCGGTGCCGAGGCGGTGGCCGGAGACATTCAACACGTCGTCGATACGGCCAGTGATCCAGTAGTAACCGTCGGCATCGCGGCGGGCACCGTCTCCGGTGAGGTAGTATCCAGGGTAAGCGGAGAAGTAGGTGTCGATCATGCGCTGGTGATCGCCGTATACGCTGCGGATCATGGACGGCCAACTGGTTTTCATCACCAGTGTGCCTTCCCCCTCCCCTTCGATTTCCCTGCCCTTGTCATCCAGCAGCGCTGGCTGCACACCGAAAAACGGCTGTGCCGCGGAACCCGGTTTCAGCGCCATGGCGCCGGGCAGAGGCGTGATCAGATGGGCACCGGTTTCTGTCTGCCACCAAGTATCGACGATCGGGCAGCGCTCTTCACCAACCACCTTGTAGTACCACTCCCAAGCTTCCGGATTGATCGGCTCGCCAACTGTGCCCAACAGCCTCAGAGAACCGCGGTCGGTTTTGGTGACATAGGTGTCTCCGGCGCCCATCAGTGCGCGAATCGCGGTCGGCGCTGTATAGAAAATATTGACCTTGTGCTTATCGACTACCTGCCAGCAACGGGAAGCATCCGGGTAGGTGGGCACCCCCTCGAACATCAGGGTAACGGCACCGGCACAAAGCGGGCCGTAGACGATATAGCTGTGTCCGGTAATCCAGCCCACGTCGGCGGTACACCAGAAGACCTCGCCCTCCTTGTAGTCGAAGGTGTACTTAAAGGTCATTGTCGCCATCAACAGATAGCCGGCCGAGGTGTGCATAACACCCTTGGGTTTTCCGGTGGAGCCGGAGGTATAGAGGATAAACAGCGGGTCCTCTGCGTTCATCGGCTCCGGCGCACAGACCGTGTCCATCTCGGCGACGGATTCCGTGTACCAGATATCCCGCTTGCTGCTCCAGTCGATATTGGCACCCGTGCGCTTGACAACGATAACTGTGTGTACGTCGGGACAGCTGGCCAGAGCCTTATCGACATTGGCTTTCAGCGGCACCTTTTTGCCGCCGCGTACCCCTTCGTCAGCAGTGATCACCAGACGGCAGTCAGAGTCGAGAATGCGGTCCTTCAGCGACTCAGGCGAAAAACCGCCAAAGACCACCGAGTGAATGGCGCCGATGCGCGCACAGGCGAGCATCGCGTAAGCGGCCTCGGGGATCATGGGCATGTATATACAGACGCGGTCGCCTTTCTCAACACCGCGCGCCTTCAAAAGGTTGGCCAGCCGACAGACGTTTTCATGCAGCTGGCGATAGGTGATCTCATCGCTCTCCGCCGGATCGTCTCCCTCCCAAATGATCGCCGTCTGCTCTGCGCGGGCGGGCAAGTGTCTGTCTATACAGTTCACCGTCACATTCAATTCGCCATCGGCAAACCAGGCGGCAAAACCGCGTGCGAGATCCTCTTCCACCACCCGGGTAAAAGGCTTTTCCCATTTCAGGAAATCCTTGGCCTGTTGGGCCCAAAAGGCATCCGGATCCTCCACCGATTTGCGGTACATTTTCCGGTAATCATCCGCATTGATGTGCGCCTTGGCGGCGAAGTCTGCGGGGACGGGACGGGTGTGTACTTCTGACATGGTTTTCTCCCTTATTAGAATTATCGGCACCGGCCAGTTTAGCGGCGGCTTGCGCCCGTTTATAACATTGCCACTCAGGTGGTGACAACGCTGTCAAACGCTCACTTTTACCCAGTGTGCAATGACGATTGTAGGCCTGTCAGCATAGACCGGCAGACACCGGCTTCCATGGCAAAGAGAGAAATAAGTGACAATACCGGTTTACGGGCGGGCGGCGGCAGAGGTTTCGCAGCCAATCCGGCCCGCGACCGGCATTTGCGGAGGGCGATTATCCATACAGCACAAGGAGGCGGATTCTGCCCCAGTGTATGGCCAGCAGCGCGCCTTACGCTTCAGCGCGCTGTACGGGGATGGTATTGGCGCTGCGCTCTACACGGTTCTTTTCGTCCAGGTAAACCAGCTTCGGCTTGAAAGCCTCGGCCTCCTGCTCGGTCATGCTCGTATAGGCGGCAATAATCACGCGATCCCCCACCTGGACCTGGCGCGCGGCGGCGCCGTTCATGGAGATAATGCCGGAACCACGCTCGGCCAGAATGACATAAGTATGAAAGCGCTCGCCATTGGTCACGTTGTAAATATCGATTTTCTCGAATTCGCGCAGCCCGGCCAGCTCCACCAATTCTTCGTCTATTGCGCAGGAGCCGTCGTACCAAAGTTCGGCCTGAGTTACCGCAGCCATATGCAGTTTGCACTTCAGCATTTCAATTTGCATAACTTTCCTCTCCTCCCGCCGCTCAGAGTTCCAGGGATAGGTTGTCGATCAGGCGCGCGGCACTGGTGTAGATGGCGCCGAGAATGGTGATTTCGCTATCGTCATCAGCGGCCGGTTGCAGGTCTTTGCTGTTGCGGATGGAGAAGTAATCGACGCGGAAACCAGCCTTCTCAATACGCTGCTTCGCCTCGTCTTCCAGTACGGCAAAATCCCGGCGACCACCTTCTATCTCACCTTTGGCCCACAGCAGTGTCTGGTAGAGCACCGGTACTTTTGGCCTCTCCTGCGCTGTGATGTAGCTGTTGCGGGAGCTCATCGCCAGCCCGTCCGGCTCGCGGTGTACCGGCGCGGCGATAACTTCCACCGGGATACACAGGTCCTCAACCATACGCCGGATCACCGCCAGCTGCTGAAAGTCTTTGATGCCGAAGACGGCCTTGTCCGGCTGTACGATGTTGAACAGTTTGGCCACCACAGTGGTCACCCCCTCGAAGTGCCCCGGGCGGCTGGCGCCACAGAGGATGTCGGTCATTGCCGGGCAGATCACGCGGGTCTGCTCGTCCATGCCGTTGGGATAAATCTCACTTTCTTCGGGGTGGAAAAGGAAGTCACACTGCACGGCGCGCAGGCGTGCCATATCCTGCTCCATGGTGCGCGGGTACTTATCCCAGTCCTCATTCAGGCCGAATTGCAGGCGGTTGACAAAGATGGACACCACCACCAAGTCGCAATGCTGCTGAGCGGTTTTGACCAACTCGATATGGGCGTCGTGCAGATTGCCCATAGTGGGCACGAATGCGACGGTCTTGCCGTCGCTGCGGGCCTTTGCCAGCGCATCGCGCAGACTGGCCACATGGTGGAAGACTTGCATCGGATTCGCTACCGCTGTGACTGAATCAGCGCGGCATCATACTCCCCTGACCATCGGGCGACAATACGGGCGCAAACGGCAAACCGGCAAACGTCGCCAATCCGGCTGCAAACAGGCACCGATCTGCGCCCATTGCGCAGAAATTAGAATTATCGTTCGGTTTTTTCAGCTCGCGCGGCAGCTCTCCACTCCCCCGAAAAAATCCGGCCGACGGCGGTTCAGGCAATGTTCAGTACGCCAGGGGCACACTGGCATCCACAGTTCCAGAAGTCGCCGCGGCGACTGCGGAAAATCTCCAGCGTTCGGGAGGGAGCCCTTCGCATCTGACCAAAGAGCCTTCAGCGCCTAAGCATCGTGCCCCGGCGCCGGATCAAAGAGCCTCAACGCTCGGGAGAACCCGAAATGAAAACGATACCGACCCTCACAGCTGTTATCGCCACCGGACTACTACTGGCCGCCGCGCCGAGCCTGGCCGACGACCAGCACAAATGGCGCGGCCACCGGGAGGCCAGTGGCTCCGCCCTGCGTGAAGCTTACCAACGGGAACGGCGCAAAGCACACGACGAACGCCCCGACAAAAGCCGCCACAAGAAGAGCAAAGACCACAAGGGTGACAAGCACCACGGGGACACAAAGAAATACAAGCGCGCCTACAAAAAAGGCTACGAGCACGGCTACCGCGACAGCCGCCGGCGGAATTACACCCACCACCATAAACCCGTCCACAGGCCACACTACCGCCCCGGCTACATCCATCACAAACCGCGCTGGCGGCCGGCACACTATGGTTACGGCTATCGCTGGCGGCAGTTGCCGCGCAGCTTCGTACGTATCAGCTTCGGCGCCGCGGGATTTTACTTCTACAGCGACGGCATATTCTTCCGCCCCCACAACCAAGGCTATGTTGTGGCGCGTCCGCCTATCGGCGCGGTGGTGCACAGCCTGCCGGGCACCGCGGTGAGCGTGGTGGTCAGCGGCCGCAATTACTACGCGGCCTACGATACCTACTACTTGTGGGACAGCGCCGCGCGGGGATACCGCGTCGTCGCCAACCCCGGTTTCTTCTGATACCTCCTCCCAGACCCACCCCGACTTACGCGGCCCCCGGGCCGCCTTTTTGTTGCCCTTGTGGCGACATATGAATAAAGCCGAATAAAAGCTCAAAAAATTCGCGGCACCTATTGCACAAACCGAATAAAAATTTAATTTTATCCCGATAAAAATAGTGCTTTTGTTATCTATAGTTATTGCTTTCCAGCGGCTCAGGCCCCAAGATTCGCGCCCGCACTGACACTCGACAAAAGACCGCCGAACAGGCCTATGAAACAGCGACAAGTACAAGACTGGTCCGGCGAAGACGCCGCAGAACTTTACGGAATCCGTAATTGGGGCGCCGGTTATTTTGATTTGAACGAAGCCGGTGAAATCACCGTGCGTGTGGAAACGGCCTCCGGTGAGATTCGCAGCGTGTCGCTGATGGATATCGCCCGCGGCGCCACCGAACGCGGCCTCGGTCTGCCGCTGCTATTGCGCATCGAAAACCTGCTCGACGCACAGATCGCCCGGATCAACCAATCCTTCGCCCGTGCCATCGAATCCTGCGGCTACGGCAATGTCTTCCGCGGCGTCTTCCCAATCAAGGTGAATCAGCAATGCCAGGTGATCGAAGAGATCGCCAAGGCCGGCCGCCGCTTTAACCACGGCCTGGAGGCGGGCAGTAAAGCTGAGCTGATCGCGGCACTGTCGATCCTCGACAACACGGAATCTCTGATTATCTGCAACGGGTATAAAGACGAAGAGTTCATTAACTTGGGCCTGCAGGCGCAGCGCCTGGGCGTACAGATCTTTTTTGTGGTCGAGACCCCCTCGGAAGTGGACACCATTATCCGCTGCGCCGAGCGGGAGCAAGTGCGCCCCAATATCGGCGTGCGGGTCAAGCTCGCCTCCAAGGTGGGCGGCTACTGGAACGCCACCAGCGGCGATCGCAGCATCTTCGGCCTCGGCAGTAACGACCTGATCGCCATGGTGGACCAGCTGCGCCACCACGACATGCTCGACTGCCTGAAACTGCTGCACTACCACCTGGGTTCCCAGGTACCCAACATCCGCGACATCCGCACCGGTGTGCTGGAGGCCTGCCGCTACTACGCCGATCTGGTGGAAGAAGGCGCAGCCATGGGTTATCTGGATCTGGGCGGTGGCCTCGCGGTGGACTACGACGGTTCCAAAACCAACTACACCCACTCCAAAAACTACTCCTTGGATGAATACTGCGTGGATGTAGTCGAGGCCATCATGGGCACCCTGGACAGCGAAGGCGTCGCCCACCCGGTGATTATCACCGAGTCCGGACGCGCCACTGTGGCCTATTCTTCGGTGCTGCTGTTCGACATTCTCGACACCACCCGCTTCGAGCCCGTGGAGCTGGAGCAAACAGCGCTCAGCGACGGCGACCACCCGATGTTGATGAACCTGCTGGACGCCGTGAACAACATCACTCCCAAAAACCTGCAGGAAAGTTACAACGACGCCCTCTACTACCGCGACGAGGTGCGCGCCCTCTACCTGCACGGCCAGGTCAGCCTGCGTGAGCGCGCCAGTGCGGAAAACCTCTTTCTGCAAGGCGCACAAAAAATACGCGCGCTATTGGACGAAGTGGATGAAGTACCGGTAGACCTGCAGGCGCTGCCGGAAGTGCTCTCGGATATCTACTACGCAAATATGAGTGTCTTCCAATCGCTGCCGGATATGTGGGCCATCGACCAGGTTTTTCCTCTGGTGCCCATACACAGGCTCAACGAGGCCCCAACCCGCTCGGCGATCATCGCCGACATCACCTGCGACTGCGACGGCAAGATAGACCGGTTCATAGGCCGCCAGAAAGAGCACAAGACTCTGCCTGTGCACGCGCTGAAAGAGAGTGAAGACTATATACTCGGGACCTTTCTCATCGGTGCCTACCAGGAAACTCTCGGCGACCTGCACAATCTGTTTGGCGACACCAATGTGGTCAGCGTGCGCATACACGATGACGGCAGTTTTGATTACAGTCGCGAGATTCACGGCGACAGTATTGCCGACGTGCTGAGCTACGTGGAATACCAGCCGCAAGCCCTGTTCGAGAGCTTCCGCAAACTGGCGGAAAAGGCGGTCAAGAGCGGAAAAATCACACCGCAGCAGCGCAAACAAATATTGCATACCTATACGGCAAGCATGAGCGGTTATACCTACTTTGAAAAATAGCCGCGACGCTTTTGAGAAATAATGAATTCAAAATTCCCTTTCATTCATTATGAAACCAAGACGTCGGGGATTGTTTGCGACACAGCCTGTGGCCATTAGGCGCCACGGGCATACACAGCATTTTTGTCCGGCAGAGACGCTACCGCCTTTCTTTCTGGTATAAGAGCGGCAGCCACTCATACAAGGAGATTTATATGGCCAATGTACTGATTATCGGCGCCGGTGGTGTCGGCCAGGTAGTTGCGCACAAGTGCGCCCAGGTCGAGGAAGTATTTGAAAACATCACCCTCGCCAGTCGCACCAAGAGCAAGTGTGACAAGATCGCGGACATGCTGCCGCGCAAAATCGATACCGCCCAAGTGGATGCGGACAATGTGCCGGAACTGGTAAAACTGATCGAGAAGGTCAAACCGGACATGGTGATCAACGTCGCCCTGCCCTACCAGGACCTGCATATCATGGACGCCTGCCTGGAAACCGGCGTGCACTACCTGGACACCGCCAACTACGAACCGCCGGAAGAAGCCAAATTCGAATACAAATGGCAGTGGGCCTACCAGGAAAAATTTGAAAAGGCCGGGCTGATGGCACTGCTCGGCAGCGGCTTCGACCCGGGTGTGACCAGTGTCTTCACCGCCTATGCGAAGAAACATCATTTCGACCGTATCCAAACGCTCGATATTATCGACTGCAACGCCGGTGACCACGGTCTGCCTTTCGCCACCAACTTTAACCCGGAAATTAATATTCGGGAGATCACCGCCAACGGCCGCTACTGGGAAAACGGCCAGTGGGTCACCACTAAGCCGATGGAAGAAAAGCGCGTATTCGAGTTTCCCGAGGGCATTGGGGAAAAGGATATCTACCTGCTCTACCATGAAGAGCTGGAGTCCCTGTCCAAACACTTCCCGGAAATTGAGCGCGCGCGCTTCTGGATGACCTTTGGTGCCAGCTATCTGAAACACCTGGAAGTACTGCAGAATGTGGGGCTGACCAGTATCGAGCCGGTTGAATTCCAAGGCCAGCAGATAGTCCCGATCCAGTTCCTGAAAGCGCTGCTGCCCGATCCCGCCAGTCTGGGTCCGCTGACCAAAGGCAAAACCTGCATCGGCAATATTATCCGCGGCACCAAGGACGGCGAAGAGAAGATCTACTACATCTACAATATTTGCGATCACCAGGAGTGCTACAAGGAAGTCCAATCCCAAGCCATCTCCTACACTACCGGCGTACCGGCGATGATCGGTGCCAAAATGATGCTCGAAGGCAAGTGGATGAAGCCGGGTGTTTGGAATATGGAGCAGATGGACCCCGATCCGTTTATGCACGACCTGAATCAGTACGGCCTGCCGTGGCAGGAAACCTGGTTGGACAAGCCTTTCCAATAACCAGATAACCTCTGCTCAATGCGGCTTCGCGCCCAATCAGAGGTTTCCCCTGAGGCACTGGGAAGGGTTAACCCAGTGCCCGGGGCCCCCTCTTTACACTCACGTGCACACCATTGCTCAACACACATTCGATGGCATATTTATGGACCTGACTCCGCGTATCGATTACTTCGGCAACTTCGATCCCAAACGCGTCCCTTCTCCCTGCTTTGTCGTCGACGAGCAGGCACTGCGCGACAACCTTGAAGTGCTTGCCGATGTGCAGAAACGCAGTGGCGCCAAAATACTAGCCGCGCTCAAAGCATTCTCCATGTGGAGCACCGGCCCCATCGTAGCCGAGTACTTATCCGGTACCTGTGCCAGCGGGCTATACGAAGCCAGGCTGGGTTACGAGGAATACGGCGGCAAGGACCTCGGCAAAGAGGTGCACGTATTCAGTGCCGGCTACAAAGAGGAAGAACTGAAAGAGATACTGCAGTTTGCCCACCACGTGATCTTCAATTCTTTCTCCCAGTGGAAACGCTACAAGGCGCTGTGTCTGCAGGCTCAACGGGAAAGACCGGAATTGCGTTTCGGACTGCGCATCAATCCAGAGCACTCTGAGGGCCACACCGAGTTGTACGATCCCTGTGCCCCCTGCTCGCGCCTGGGCATAGTGCGCTCCCTGTTCGAAGGCGAAAACCTGGACGGCATCAGCGGCCTGCATTTCCACACCCTGTGCGAGCAGGACTTCAAGCCACTGGAGCGCACCATCGCCGCGGTGGAAGAGAAATTCGGCCATCTGCTGGGTCAGATGGAATGGATCAATTTCGGCGGCGGCCACCATATCACCCGCTGCGACTACCAAGTAGACGAACTGGTCGAAGCGGTGCGCGCCTTTTCCGACAAACACCAGGTGCAGGTTTATCTGGAGCCCGGAGAAGCCATTTCCCTTTTTTCCGGGATATTGGTCGCCGAGGTGGTGGATATCACCTGGAACGGCCAAAATCAGGCGATCCTCGACGCCTCCGCCACCTGTCATATGCCGGACGTACTGGAGATGCCCTATCGTCCCGAAATCACCGGAGCCGCTCATCCCGGAGAACTGCCTCACGACTACCGCCTCGGCGGCCAGAGCTGCCTTGCCGGGGACAGTATCGGCGAATACAGCTTTAACGAACCGCTCAAAGTGGGCGACCGGCTAGTGTTTGAGGAAATGGCCTATTACACCATGGTCAAAACCAATACCTTCAACGGTATACCACTGCCGGCGATCGCACTGTGGAACTCCAGGACTGATGAACTGAAAATAATCCGGGAATTCGGTTACGAGGACTTCAAAGGGCGCCTTTCTGGAAGGGACTGGAAAATACTCGAACACAGCTCCGCGCAAGAAAATGGCGGCTGCGCTTAACGCCCACAAATCAGGTGCAAAAAATGTTATCAGAAAACGACTACCCAATTTTTCTGGGCTCCGAAATCGAGCAAGCCAAACCGGAAGATGCCCTCTTCCATATAATCCCCATTCCCTACGAGGAAACCGTCTCCTACGGCGGCGGCACCGGCAAGGGGCCGGCGGCAATTCTGGAAGCCTCCTGGCAGCTGGAGACCTTCGACAACTTCTCCTACCCCTGTGAACTCGGCATTCACACCCGCAGCCCGGTGAATGTTTCCGGCACACCGGAACAGGTGATGGACAATATCGCCACCGCCACCCGCGAAGTCCTGGAGCTCGGGAAAATGCCAGTGGGCATTGGCGGCGAGCACTCAGTGACCTGGGGTGTGATCAAAGGCTTGTTGGATGCCGGCATCGAAGATTTCGGCGTGGTGCAGATAGACGCCCACGCAGACCTGCGGGATAGCTACGAGGGTCAGAAGCACAGCCACGCCAGTGTGATGCGGCTGGTGGTTGAAGCCGGCATCCCCCTCTTCCAACTGGGTATCCGCGCCTACTGTGAAGAGGAAGTACAAGCCCGCGAACAATTCGGTGTGCGCTATCTGGATGCCCACCAGCTGGTCCCCACTAACGTACAGGAATTCGAACTGCCGGAAGATTTTCCCAGCAAGGTTTTTTTCACGCTCGACGTAGATGGCATAGACCCGTCGGTCTTTCCCTCCACCGGTACCCCAGTGCCCGGAGGGCTCGGCTGGTATCAGACGCTGAACCTGTTTGAATCCGTGGCCCGACAGCGGGAAATCATCGGCTTCGACCTGCTGGAGTTTGCGCCTATCGAGGGATTCCATGCCTACGATTTCGCCGCCGCGCAGTTGCTGTACAAACTGATGGGCATAGTGCAGCGCAACCGGCGGAGCGACACCTGAGATCTGCGCACGCGCAACGCTGAGAAATCTTGATGAATACAGGGGGAGCTGTGGCGGGCTTTGAGATTGCCCACACCTTGAAAGACGTAGTTTAAAGGCCCGGGGAAACGACACTTTTTGACAATTCTTTACGCGACAGCGTGGCGAAAATACAACCGCAAGGGTTACTATTTAAACTATGTGAGTAGCCACTTAGGTAGAGAGACCGTGAAGACATTAAAAACCCTGATCGGCGCGGCATCGCTACTGGCACTGGCAGCATTCGCCTTCAGCCCTCCAGCGGACGCCTCCCCGCGCGGTTACCAGGCCGGTGGCCATGACGCTCACTGGCCCGCCAGACACTGGCACAAACATCGCCACTGGGGACCGCGCATCTCCATCGGCTTTGTCGCGCCAATACTCCCCACAGGCTTCGTCACCCTGAACGTCGGCGGCCTTCCTTACTACTACCACGGCGGTTACTTCTACCGCCCGGCACCCACGGGCTATGTGGTTGTATCCGCCCCCCTGGGCGCCGCGGTGACCGCCCTCCCCGCCAGTGCGGTGCGCGTGGAGATAGGCGGTGCTATTTACTATCGACATGCCAACACCTACTACCAGTGGCACCCCGCGAGACGCGCCTATGTGGTGGTACCGGCACCGGTGGCCGCACCAGCTGCGCCACTCCCCCCAACGGCAACCACTTCCGCCTACACACCGGGACAGGTGCTGGAAACCCTGCCGACAGGTTATACCGCCGAAGTCATCAACGGCATTCAGTACTACCGCTATGGCGACGATTACTTTATGCCAACCCAACGCGACGGGCGTGAGGTCTACGTGGTAGTTCGCCTGTAACAGTGCGCAAAGCGGTGCGGAGGGCGCTCAGCCCTCCTGATAGTACTCCGGTGCGAGATTGTCGAAGCGGGTGTACTTGCCGACAAATGCGGCCCGGCAGGTACCGATTTCACCATTGCGCTGCTTACCGATAATCAGCTCGGCTATACCCTTGTCCGGACTGTCTTCGTTGTAGTACTCATCGCGGTAAATAAACAGAATCACATCCGCATCCTGCTCAATGGCACCGGATTCACGCAAATCCGAGTTCATCGGCCGCTTGTTGGGACGCTGCTCTACCCCGCGGTTCAGCTGTGACAGCGCGATAACCGGGCAGTCGTACTCCTTCGCCAACGCCTTTAGAGAACGGGAGATCTCGGAAATCTCCTGTGTGCGCCCCTCGGTGTGCCCCCCAACCTGCATCAACTGCAGGTAGTCCACCATAATCAAGGCGGGCATACTCTTTGCCTCAGCCTCTTCCCTGGTCATTTTGGGGTTTTCCCGCATCAGCTTGTTGGTGTGATCGCGCACGGTGCGTTTAGTGCGCGCGCGCACTTCACTGGGTGTTAGTGCAGGCGTGTCGTCAATGTACAGGGCCCGCCCCTTCATTTTCTGTACTGCGCTGGAAAGCTTGGGCCAATCCTCTTCCTGCAACTTGCCGTTCCGAATGCGGCCCTGGTCGATGCGGCCGATGGAAGACAGCATCCGCATCACCAGGCTGTCGGCGGGCATTTCCATACTGAATACCAGGGTGGGCTTCTCCTGACTCAACATGGCGCTCTCGACAAAGTTCAGCGCCAAAGCGGTCTTACCCATGGAAGGGCGCGCAGCCAGGATAATCAGTTCGCCCGGCTGCCAGCCGGATGTGCGCTGATCCAGTTCAGTCAGGCCGGTGCTTAAGCCAGTGATGTCCCCTTCCGTTTTGAACAACTCATCGATGCGCTCGACGGTTTTCTTGAGCAGAGCATCGACACCGACAAAGCCGCCCTCCTTGACGCCCCCTTCGGCGATTTCCGCCACCCGGCGTTCCGCCATTTGCAATAGGTCCGCGGAGGCCAGACCGCCGGGATTAAAGCTGGTGCGACTGATCTCTCCGGCAGCGGCGATCAGCTGGCGCAGGACGGAGCGCTCGCGCACGATTTTGGCGTAAGCGACAATATTGGCCGCAGACGGCGTGTTCTCGGCCAACTCAGCCAAGTAAGCCGGGCCGCCCACGTCTGCCAGCAGTTCCCGGCTGGCCAGCGCTTCGGCCAGGGTGACGATATCCAGGGGCTGCTCGGTGTCAGTCAGCTCGCGCATCACCGCAAATATCTTGCGGTGACTGGCAACGAAAAAGTCCGCTTCTCCCAGCTGCTCGCAGACACTGTCGATGCGGCTCGGGTCCAGCATCAGCCCCCCCAGCACCGACTGCTCGGCCTCCACCGAATGCGGCAGCGGCGAAGCGTCTTCCGTGGGCACGTCTTCTTCAGGGACAGCGTATTCGTCGATCATAGGGATTTACTGGATACAGAAACAAATCGGGCGCTGAATCCAACAGGGATTCAGCGCCCGATTGTAGCGCGACTTTGCATGGACCTGGACGGAATTCTCCGTCCATCGGCACAGCGCCCGCAGCGGGGCAGACAAGCGCCGGCCCACGGAATCGACAGTGCGCTTATTCCGCCTCGATCACTACCTTCACAGCGGCGACCACATCGGAGTGCAACTGCACGTCAACTTCGTACTCACCTACTTCGCGCAGCGCGCCCTCGGGCAGTTTCACTTCGGCCTTGGCCACTTCCACACCAGCGGCGGTGATCGCCTCGGCGATATCGCGGGTGCCGACAGAGCCGAACAGCTTGCCTTCGTCACCAGCGTTGGCGCTGATAGTGACAGTCAGGTCGGCCAGTTTGGCGGCGCGGGCTTCAGCTTCGCTCACCTTGGCGGCGGCGGCGGCTTCCAACTCAGCGCGCTTGGCCTCGAACTCGGCGATATTGGCTTCGGTGGCCGGGATGGCCTTACCGGTGGGCAACAGGAAGTTGCGGCCGAAACCGGCTTTGACTTCAACGCGGTCACCCACGTTGCCCAGTTTGCCTACTTTGTCGAGCAGAATAACTTCCATCTCGGTTTCCTCAATTTCAGTTTCGTGCGGATCGCGCCTATCGGTTTTTTGAGAAGCGACCGCGAATATCTATCCAGCTATCTATCAGCGCCAAACCGCACAGGAAGCCGGCCAGCGGCAGCGCCGCGATCACCAGCATCACATACAGCGCCACCAAAGGGCCCCGGCCCCATCCCTTGTCGGCCACCAACCAGTGCATCAGTGCAATTCCCGCCACCATGATTGGAAAGGCCACCACGGCCCCCCAAAACACATAGTCTTGGGTCAACAGGCAGTATACCCACACCAGCATTCCGGCTGCCGCCAGGGGCAGCGGCATTCGCAGCAGGTGAAACTCCCGGCGGAAGCCTCCGGGGTTATACAGCATCGCCTGCCAGTAGCGCCCCAGCACCAGGGCCAGTGTTGCAGTGATGGCGGATACCCAACACAGGTAACCGGTAGCCAGTGGCTCGCTGCCGAAAATCTGCTGCAACTGCGCCACCTGGCCGCCGCCGGACTCCTCCGCCGCCTGCAGCAGGCTTTGCAACATGCCGCCACTGAAGTGGGCGGTGCCCAGTATGCCCGCCGCGGCCGCCGCCGTCAGCACCACAAGGGCTGCGCTCCAGGAACGGCTGCTGCGCAACACCAGCGCGCCGCAGAAAACGGCCCCCAAGTGGCTGATGGCCAGACCAGTCATCAGCGGCGACATATGACCGCTCATACTGGCGGTGATCACTGGCAGCAGCGCCCAGGCCAACACCATCAGGCCATCGCTGCCGCCGCGGCGCAGGCTCACCAAGGCCAGCGCCGCCGGGCTGATCAGCGGGATGCCCACCATGGTGATGAGCACCGCGCGCACGCGCCCGCGCATAATGAATTCAGCCAGGGCGCGCACTTAGATAGCTTCTCTTATCAAACGTCCAAGCACTAAAAGCCGGAGCTCAGTGCTCAGGCTTCGTGACTGTCCGTGTACGGCAGCAGGGCCAGGTAGCGGGCGCGCTTGACCGCGGTGGCCAGCTGGCGCTGATACTTGGCTTTGGTGCCGGTGATACGGCTCGGAACGATCTTGCCGGTTTCGGAGATGTAAGCCTTCAGGGTATCGAGATCCTTGTAGTCGATCCGCTTGACGCCTTCAGCGGTGAAACGGCAGAACTTGCGACGACGGAAAAAACGTGCCATCTGATAATCCCCTTACTCTTCGTTGCTGGCGGTATCGGAAGCTTCGCCTTCCGCTTCCTCGGAGGCAGCGGCGTTCTCGCTCTGTCCGCTTTCGCTGCGCTCGCGACGCTCAGAGCGCTCCGCGCGGGCAGCTTTGCGCTCGCGGCTCTCTTTCTCCGCCTTCATGATCGGGCTTTCTTCGGTGATGGCTTCGTCTTCGCGAATCACCAGGTTGCGGATAACCGCGTCGTTGTAACGGAAGTTGGTGGTCAGTTCTTCCAGCGCTTCTTCCGAACACTCGACGTTCATCAGAACGTAGTGCGCTTTGTGGATCTTGTTGATCGGGTAAGCCAGGCGGCGACGCCCCCAGTCTTCCAGACGGTGAACCTGGCCACCGCTGTCTTTGATGGCAGCGGTGTAACGCTCCACCATGCCGGGCACCTGCTCGCTCTGATCCGGGTGGACCAGGAATACAATTTCGTAATGACGCATTTTCGCTCCTTACGGTTTAGACAGCCTCCCGGACAACCCGGTGAGGCAAGGAGTACAACGGGCGCAAGGCCTGTTGCGGGCGGCGTATTCTATGGGCTTGGCGGATTGGTTGCAAGTTGATCAATCGAGCCGGGGAGGCAGAGGCCGGGCGCCTCTTGCTCCCAGCATCAGAAGATGTAGCTGATTCCCAGGGTGGCCTCGCTCTTGTCGTAGGTATAGAGCTCCCGGTTTTCTTCGTTGTCGATCACTACCAGCTTGCCGCTCAGGCTGAAAGAGGGAGTGAATCTGAACCTGGTGGCGAACCAGGATTTGATCCGCTCAGACTCCCGCCGGTAACTCAACAGGTTCCCATCGGGGTCGGTTACTCGGTTGCTGCCGTCGTAGGTACTGCGCCGGTACTCCACCCCAGCCGACAGGCTCCAGGCGGGTACCGGCCTCCACTCCAGGACACCCCCAAACGAATGCCGCACCGGGGAGTAACTATAGAAGTCCCCCTGGTCCCGCAGCAGGTCTTCACGGTCATTCGCATCGTAGCGGTAGTAGGTGCGCGCCGCCATGGAGAACAACGGATACTGCCATGCGGCTTCGAAGCGCTGTCGCCAGCCATCCAGGTAACTGTAGCCGTCTCCGCCCGTGTAGTAGCTGGGGATATAGGAGAAGGAGAGGCTGGTCTGGCCAAACTCCCGCTGCAGCCGGGCTGTAAACTGTGCCTGCCTTGTCACCTGTTCGCCACCCAGGTAAACCACCTCCGCCGCCGCGCCCGCCTCGACCTGCCAGCCCAGCCACCGGCGATCGCGGGACAGCGCCACGCTGGCGCTCGCCAGGTTGAGGCTGTCGAAGTCGCTATAGCGCCGACCAAAACCGTAACCGTGCAAGCGCCAGCCATCCGCCCCGGCGCCACTCAACTGGTATTGCCCCCAGGCAAACAGCTCGGTGAAACTGTCTGCACTCGCGGATGAATCCCCCAATAACGCGTTTTGCAAGGCGTAGGCATTATCGTCATAGCCGGCGGAAAGACTCGCGGTCCCCAACCAACGCCGCGACGCGGCCACTTCCCTGCCGTCGGCGGCCAGCGCATTGAGGCGGTCTGCGGCGAGTCTGCGCAATTTCTGCGAGCCGGCCGATCCACTCACTTTCCGGTAGTGTTTGGCAGCGATCATCTTCAGGTTTTGCCGCTCTGCTGCCAGGGCGAGATTGAAACGGGCGATATCGCGCCACTCGGGGTCGCTCAGCAGCATCTGAAAATAAATACCGGCTTCGCGATAACGCCCCAATTTCATTAGCGTGACGCCAATATTGTATTTGAGCTTGGCGCTTTCATTGCCCGATTGCAGCTCCCGCTCGAACAGCCCCAGGGCGCGACGGTAATCCCCACCCTTGAAGGCGGAGACACCCTGCCTCCACTTTTCCTGTGCCCATAACCCCGGGGCCGCGGCCAGAGCCGCACCTGCCAGCACGATTCCGATAAGCCGTTTGCGCACGCCAATTCCCTCTTTGTATTTCCCTATAAAAACTCCGATGCATTCGCGTGTACGCGGTAGCTGATTCAAGACGCTCGGGCGGAAGGGTAGACAGGTTGAAAACCCACAAATACCTCCTTGTATTCGATGGGTTCACAATACCCATCCCACCAACTGTGTTTTCCGTCTGGCGCGTAGTATTTTTTGCCAGGAAGCGAATTAGTCAGAGATTTCCTACACGAAAAAACAGGGGCCGCGCACACCCGGCCCCTGCATCCATCGCCGCTACTCCTCTGATTGTTCCCTCAAGCGGTTCCGGACTTCGTCGAGCATTTCATCCAAATCTTCAGGTAGTTCACTTTTGATATCGTCTGGCAGGCTGTCGATAATATCCTGCATCATCTGATCGATCAGGCCATCCAGCTCAGCACCGGAAAGCGCACTTTTTACCGCTTCTTCGATAATTTCACGGGTCGCTTCCGCCGCCCTCAGAGCCTCCTCGTTGGCGATATCCGCCGACGCAGAAGCATTGGCAATCAGTTCCTGGCTGCGGGCCAGCGCCTCGCGGATCATTGCCTCCCGCTCGGCATCGCTTTTTTCACCGACCGTCTCCGCCGCTTTGAGCGTTTCCATCACCGCCGCCATGGTCTCCTCGGCGATGGCTTCCGCCTGCGGTGGCAACTCGATATTGTTGATCAGGTCCTGAACATCCTCGCTGTCCTCGATCACCGTCAGCGTGACATCCAGTTCTCCACCCGCCTCCGGCACCTCCTGGGACATTGCCGGAAGAGAACAGCAGGTACCGAAAAACACACCTGCAATCAGCAATTTTTTCCTCAACATCTTCCCTACCTCTCTGGACTGACAGATCTTGTGATCAGGTTCTGGTGACAGCGCCTGTTGCGACCGGCAAATGCAACGACTTGCGCGCGCCCCGGTATTCGACCTCCACCCGGATTTCGCCCACTTCGCCGCTAGCGCCGATTCTCACTGGCAAAGAAAGCCGGTTTTCACCAGCGGAAATATCCGCCCGCCACTGCAAAGTCCTCACGCGCTCATAGCCATCCAAGCCAACGTTGTCTGGAAGCGTCACCCGAATCGTTGCTCCGGGCATATCCCTCGGGCTCTGCAACAGTATGTGCACGGGCCGCAGAGCAACGGCTTCCTGCAACTGGGTCGCCGGCTCCAGGCCTCTTCCGGCCCAATAGAGCGCAGAGCTAATGAATACAGCACACAAGAGCGCAGCACTGAGCGGCAGCCACCCCAAGTGCGGGAAAGACGGGCGGATCGGTATTTTCCGTGCCCTATCCGCGCGCGCCCGAAAAATCACCTTTTGCAGCATGCGGGCTTCGAAATCATCGCCGGGTTCCGGCACCTCGATAGTCCGCAACAACCGCAATAATTCGCGGTCCTGCTCTGTCTCCGAGGCGACCCTGTTTTCCATTTCGCTCACCTCTCTGCCTCCTGACACGCATGGGAAACCGAAAATGTTTCCTCCGCGAGTATTTTTTTTAATTTTTTACGCGCGCGGTGCAAACGGGACTTCACCGTACCGATATTGATCTCCAGAATGTCCGCAACTTCTATGGCGGAATAACCTTCTACATCGTGCAACAACACGATGTCGCGCCAAGGGCCATCCAGGGATCGCAAAGCGCGGTTCAGCGCACGGCGCAGTTCCAGCCGCCGGTAATTGTCGCAATCTGTCGGCGCAAAAAATTCATCGCCTTCCACGCAAACGGTTTCATCGATTGGCGACGCCTGGCGGCTGCGGTACAGATCCACGAAACGCCGGTACAGTACTTTGATCAGCCAGGGCCCCAGACGCTCGACTTTTTCGATCTGCGCAACTTTCGGCAACAGACTGATTAATACGTCCTGCACCAAGTCTTCCGCTTCCGCCGCGTTCATCGTCCAGCGGAATGCCATGCGGTACATTCGGCGTATATGGGGGGACACCAGCGCGACAAATCGCTCCTCTGGCGACCGACACCGTTCGAAAATACGCGCCAGCCAAATACTCAATGCACTGCTCCCATCGGCGTAAAAGGCACAGGGCGCCAGATAAATATCTGACGTGCACTGCGCACTCGATCACCACTTTTACACGGTTGAAAAATTCGAGAAGTTCCCGCGCACTACAATCGCGCAAGAAATTTAGCAGTGCAGGTGTCTCAGAGGAGGGAATACGCGCTGCGCAGCAAAGTTTTTGCGCACGAGCGGCACGCAGAGAAAAGATACCCGGGAAGTTTTAATTATTTTGCTGTCTGAAGAGATAAACACGGCGCCCGGACGACACTCCATTGCGCCGCTGCGCCGGCGGAAATGCGCGAAAGCATTTCCAAACTGGGAAGAAATCAGTGTATCAGCCGGCGCGCTGCCGGACCGCTTCGAAGAGACAGACGCCCGTGGCGACGGAAACATTCAAACTGCTCACCTCGCCCGCCATGGGAATTTTAATGAGATGATCGCAGTGTTCCCGGGTCAGGCGGCGCAGGCCGGTGCCCTCGGCCCCCATCACCAGCGCCAGCGGACCGGTGAGTTGACTTTGATAGATATCCTGCTCGGCCTCACCGGCGGCGCCAAATATCCACACCCCGGCCCGCTGCAACATCTGCAGGGTGCGCGCGAGATTGGTGACGCTGACAAATGGCAGCACTTCGGCGGCGCCGCAGGCGACCTTTCGCGCCGTGGGTGTCAAGCCGGCGGATTTGTCCTTGGGCGCAATTACCGCGTGGACACCGGCGGCCTCGGCGGAGCGAAGGCAGGCGCCGATATTGTGAGGATCGGTGACGCCGTCGAGGACTAACAGGAAGGGCGCTTCTCCCTTCACCTCCAGCTGTTGCAGCAATTCCTCCAAAAAGCGTTCGTCGAAAACTTTGGTCTGCGCCTCACAAACAGCAACAACCCCCTGGTGATTGCCATCGCCACCGACTTTTTCGTCCAAAGTGCGGCGGTCGGCAAAGCGCACGGCGATATGGTTTTTCTCCGCTTGTCCGAGAATTTTTTTCAGACGCTGATCCTTGCGACCGCGAAGAAGCAGCAGCTCGTGGACCTGTTGGGGAGCACTTTTCAATAGGGCCTGAACGGCGTGCAGGCCATAAACGATTTCTGTGGACATGGGTATTGCTTGCTGATTTGAATATTCGGACCGCGCTCGCCTGTGCTCTCACCCGCTGTGAGAATATCGGGAACTCGCGGTGTTCCCGGCCATTCTGTGCTCGGAGTGAGATAAGCCCGCCGGCCCGGCTGACAGTGAGTCTACTTTTTCTTTTTGCGCTTGATAGAGGACTTTTTCTTTTTTTTAGCCTTGATGGTTTTCCCATTGGCTTTGGCCGCCCGTTGCGCCGCCTTGCGCGCTGCGACCGCCGGGCGCTTACCCCCTTTGCGCGGTGGCGTGCGTTTGGGGCGTCGGCGCTTTTTCGCCGGTATTTCCTCTTCACTTCCAGCTGCATTTTCCGTCAACCGGGTTTCCACCGGTACCGCCTCGGTGGTGCCGACCTTGCGCTTGCGGATGGGGGCAGCAGCGGGCGGAAGCTCGGCGCGCCCGGCCCAGGGGCTGGCTGTGCCCCTGCCACCGGGGCCACTTTTCTTAGCCGCCGAGGACTTGCCTCGCCTATCTCTTTCCCGCTGGTGCTCCAGCGCCATTTCCATTGCGCGGGCGCTGACCTTGACCTGCTCCCGTGGCATCAGCTCTTCAAGGGTGAAATCCACCTTGCGCTCATCCAAATCCACCCGCGCCACCTGAACCCGCACGGAATCCCCCAGGTGATAACGCCTGCCACTACGCTCGCCAACCAGACGCTGATGGGCCTGCTCAAAGCGGTAATAGTCTTTCGGCAGGGCTGTCACATGCACCAGGCCCTCCACGTAGAGGTCGGCCAGTTCGACAAAGAGACCGAAACCCGTGACGGCACTAATCACCCCGGTGTAGACCTCGCCAACGCGGTCCTGCAAATACTCACACTTGAGCCAGCTGACCACATCGCGGGTGGCATCGTCGGCACGGCGCTCGGTCATGGAGCAGTGCTCGCCCAGCAATACCATGGCCGGCATATCGTAGGGCAGGATTTTTTCCCGAGGAATAACCTTGGCGCCGGGCACCGAATACACTTTTTTAGCCACCGCGCGCTCATTGGCGTCGCCATTGCGAATCAACCAGCGCAGCGCGCGGTGCAACAGCAAGTCCGGATAGCGGCGGATCGGCGAGGTGAAATGGGCGTAAGCGGGATAGTCGAGCCCGAAGTGGCCGCGATTCTCCGGCTGGTAAACGGCTTGATTCATAGAGCGCAGTAGCATCATCTGGATAATATGTGCATCGGCGCGCCCCGCCACTTGCTCCAGCAGCAGCTGAAAGTCCATCGGCTGAGGCTCGGCCCCGCCGGGTAAGCGCAGGCCCAGCTCACCCAAATATTCACGCAGATTGCTGAGCTTCTCCTCCTTGGGCGCGTCGTGTACCCGGTAGAGGGCTGGCACTTCCGCCAGCTCCATCAGCCTGGCCGCGCACACATTGGCGGCGAGCATGCACTCTTCGATGAGCTTGTGCGCGTCATTGCGCACAACCGGCACTATGCGCTCTATTTTGCGGTTGGCATCAAAAATAATGCGCGTCTCAGTGGTCTCGAAGTCGATGGCACCGCGGCGGTCGCGGGCGGAGCGCAGGGCCTTGTAGAGGTCGTGCAGATTGTCCAGGTGCGGAGTTAACGCCGCGAACTGTTTGCGCAGACCGGAACCGCGGAGGCCGCGCTCCGCAATTATCTGCCCCACCTGGGTATAAGTAAGCCGTGCATGACTGCGCATCACACCTTCGAAGAAGCGGTAGTCGCGGATCTCACCATCGCGGTCAATGTGCATTTCACACACCATACACAGGCGATCCACCTCGGGATTGAGGGAGCAGAGGCCGTTGGACAGCTTCTCCGGCAGCATCGGCACAACGAAGTCCGGGAAATAAACGGAGTTACCGCGGTTGTGGGCCTCCTCGTCCAGGGGTGTGCCCGGACGCACATAGTGAGACACGTCGGCAATGGCCACCAGCAGTTTCCAGCCACCATCCGGTAACGCTTCGCAGTAGACAGCGTCATCAAAGTCCCGCGCGTCCTCGCCGTCAATCGTCACCAGCGGCAGCTGGCGCAGATCTACCCGCCCGCTCTTATCGCCCTCGACCACCTCATCGGGAATAGCCTCCACTTCGCTCAGCACCGCCGCCGGCCAAACGTGAGGGATATCGTAGTTGCGAATTGCTACGTCTATTTCCATACCCGGCGCCAAATGGTCGCCGAGTACCTCGATGACCTCGCCTTGCGGCACCTTGTCACGGCCCGGCTGGGTGACAATCTTTACCACCACATACTGACCGTGGCCGGCACCTGCAGTGTGTTCCTCGGCAACCATGACATCGAGGTTGATGCGCGGGTTATCCGGGCGCACGAAACAAATACCATTCTCGCGATAGAGACGCCCGGCCAACTGCTGAGTATTGTGCTTGATGACCCGCACCACCGCCGCCTCGCGCTTGCCGCGGAAGCCGCCGGGGGTCTCGCGCACCAGCACTTCGTCACCGTCGAAGACCTTGCGCATCTGCCGGTGAGAAAGATATAAGTCGTCGCCACCATCCCGCGGCGCAACAAAGCCAAAGCCATCGCGGTGGCCGATAACCCGGCCGCGAATCAGGCTCATTTTGTCCAGCACGCCGAAGTCACCAGAGCGGTTACTGGCAATCTGGCCGTCCCGGGACATGGCGATCAGGCGCCGACGCACCCCTTCACGGCGGTCGGCGTCGCGGATATCGAGTAGATCCGCCACCTTCTCCCAGGACACCGGCTCCGGTTGCCGCTCCAGGAGTTGCAGCAAAAATTCTCGGCTGGGAACAGGTTTTTCGTATTTTTCCGCCTCACGCTCCGCGTAGGGATCGGCGGGAGCACTGGCGAGGTGGTGATCTGAAGTTTTCTTTTGCGTCAAAACAGCATCCGTTATTCGAAGTGGCCGCGTATTTTTCTGCGGCATTCCGGAGTACCTGTTGCGGCCGGAAGCTTCCCCGGCAGCTGTCCGAGGCACTCCGACAGTATGGACCGGCGACTGGCACCGGTGATTACCGGTTCAGGCAAAGCCGCCGTGTACGCAGTATAAGCGATTTCGCCGCATTTCCCGACCGGCAGGTAAAAAGTTGAAAAAAGCGCACCTTGGCCGTTGACACCGGCTGCGCAGATCACTATAGTGCGCGTCCTCAACGGCGGATGCCGTCGAATTGCCCAGGTGGCGGAATTGGTAGACGCGCTAGCTTCAGGTGCTAGTGGCCTTACGGCCGTGGAAGTTCAAGTCTTCTCCTGGGCACCATATTCAGACAGAGGCCGACTCGCGAGAGTCGGCCTTTTTTATTGTCTGCAGCGGCGCGGCCCAGAGGGCATTGACTCGCCCTGGAAAATGGCTATAGTGCGCCCCCGCAACGGCACACGACGCCGATTGCCCAGGTGGCGGAATTGGTAGACGCGCTAGCTTCAGGTGCTAGTGGCCTTACGGTCGTGGAAGTTCAAGTCTTCTCCTGGGCACCATATAAAAGAAAGGCCGACTCGTGAGAGTCGGCCTTTTTTGTTGGCTGCACCAGAGGCGTCACCCGGTATTGCGCATCCCGGCGGCGATACCGGCGATGGTTACCATCAGGGCGCTCTCCAGCAGCGGCGCCGACTCCCGCTCGCGCAGACGGGCCATCAACTCCGCCTGCAGCAGATGCAGCGGATCTGTGTAAGGATCGCGCACGCGGATGGACCAACGCATCACCGGGTTATTGTCCAACAGGCTGTCGCGGCCGGTGAGGCAGCGGAGTGCATCCACGGTATGCGCCAACTGCTTGCGCAGGGTGGTGCCGAGGCGCAGCAGTTCCTCGTCATCCGTCAGCCGCTCCTCGTACCAGGAGGCGACCCGAATGTCCGTCTTGGCCAGCACCATCTCCAACATGTCCACCAAGCCTTGAAAGAAGGGCCAGTGCGCATTCATTTCCCGCACCACTTCGGTTTCTTCGCGGACTGACAGCGCCCGGTCGAGGGCTGCCCCGGTGCCCAACCAAGCCGGCAGCATCAGGCGGATCTGTGTCCAGGCGAAAACCCAGGGAATCGCGCGCAGCGTTTCCACGCCACCGCCGGGCTTGCGCCGCGCAGGGCGGCTACCCAGCGCCAGACGGCTGAGCTCGGTTTCCGGGGTCACTGTGCGCAGGTAAGCAACCAGCGCCGGATCATCGCGCACCACTTTACGGTAATCGGCGACAGACACTTCCGCCAAGCGCTCCATTTCCGCACGCCACTCCGGACGCGGCGCCGCCGGCGGCACCAGCGTCGCCTCAAGGGTAGCGGCCACATACTGCTCCAGGTTGTAGGCCGCCACTGCGGGGCGACCGTATTTGAAGCGAATCATTTCACCCTGCTCGGTAACGCGAATGCGCCCGGCCACAGCACCGGGCGGCTGCGACAACAGAGCCATCCGGGTGGGCGAACCGCCACGGGAAATGGAGCCTCCGCGGCCGTGGAACAATGTCAGTGGAACCTTCTGAACCCGAAAAATCTCCGTGAGCTTTTCCTGGGCGCGGAACTGAGCCCAAGCCGCACCGAGAAAACCCGCGTCCTTGGCCGAATCCGAATAGCCGATCATCACCTCCTGTCCAGCGCGCACGCGCGCTTTGTAGAAAGGGATCTCCAACAGTGCGCCCATGGTATCGGCGGCATTGTTGAGATCGTCCAGAGTCTCGAACAGTGGCACCACACGCATGGGCTGAGTAACACCCGCGATCTTCTGCAACAGCATTACCGCCAGCACATCGGAAGGCCTTCTCGCCATGGAAATCACATAGGCGCCCAGCCCCTCCGGCCCCTGCTCAGCGATCACCCGACAGGTGTCCAGCACCTCCCGCACCTCTTCGCTGCACAAATCGCTGCGGTAAAAACCTTCGTCCACCAGTGGGCGGCGGCTCTCCAGCTCCGCGAGGAGAAACTGCTGCTTTTGCTCTTCGTCCCACTCGGTGTAGCTGCCCAGCGCCAGATAGCGGGTGATAGCATCCAGCGCCTCGCTGTGGCGGGTGGACTCCTGGCGGATATCCAGGCGCAACAGGGTAATACCAAAGCAGTTAAGGCGGCGCAGTGTGTCCTTGAGCTGACCGTCGGCAATGGCCGCAAGCCCCACTTCGCGCAGCGAGCGGTCGATCCGGTTCAACTCATCCAATAGCTGCTGCCCACTGGTGTAGCCCTCCCCCTGCGGCTCCGGAGCCCCATTCACCAAAGCCTCCATACGCGCGCGGGTATTGCGCAGGCGGTTGCGCACCCGGCGCAATACCAGCCGATAGGGCTCGTGGCTGGGACCGGTATATGCGAGCAGTTCGTCACTGGCCTTGTGCATGGACAAATCCGCGAGCAGGTTTTCCACATCGCGGAGGTAGAGGTCCGCGGCCATCCAGCGGGCGAGCAGCAACACTTTGCGGGTAACGGCGGCGGTGACATTGGGGTTGCCGTCGCGGTCACCCCCCATCCAGGATGCAAAGCGAATTGGAACCCAGTCCGCCGGCAGTGATTCCAGCCCCTCCCGTTTTAATTCCGCGTCTATTCCGCGCATCACTCGCGGCAGTGCCTGCCACAGGGATTGCTCAATCGTCGCAAAACCCCATTTCGCCTCGTCCACAGGTGTGGGGCGCTCGCGGCGGATTTCGTCGGTACTCCAGGCGGAAAGAATTTGTTCGCGCAGGAGGCGGCGCAGCCTGTCCTTTTCCTCTTCTGTGCGATCCGGCCGGTCCAGATCGGCCAGCAGGTCGGCGATCCGGTCGTATTTGCGGATCAGTGTGCGGCGGGTAACTTCGGTGGGATGTGCGGTGAGCACCAGTTCCACGGATAAATTCTCCAGCACCGAACGGATTTTTTCCCGACCGATCCCGGCGTTTCTCAACTCCGCCAGTACCTGGCGCAAACTGCGATCGGTATCCGGGTCGCCCGGGTAGCGCTGGTGGTGCCGGTGCAACCGCTCGCGGTGGCGCTGCTCGGCAATATTGGCCAAATTTAAAAACTGGCTGAAGGCCCGCGCCACCTCCAACAGTGTTTCATCGTCCAGCGGCCTTAAAAGTTGGCGCAAGCGCTTTACTGGCATCTCACCCTGACCACGGCTCTCTACCGCGACCTGACGGATAGTTTCAACTGTATCGAATAACGCCTCGCCAGCCTGCTCCCGCAATACCGCGCCGAGCTCTTCACCGAGCAGGCGGACGTCTTCTCTCAGAGGGGCGTTTTGATCCTGACTCACAGATTTTTTCCTCAATTGCGGGACGAACCGCGCATCTTCGCATATTTCTTCATAAAAGGTTGAATATTGCTAATTGAGACGCACTTTTTGTGATCACAACTTTCTCGCTGCAAATTGAGAACCAGTTCAACCATTTATGCCGCTTCGGTAGATGCAATATTTTTCATTTCGTTAAAATTGTCACTCGACAGTCACTGGTGTGACAGGGAAAGAGCCAGGGAAATGCGATAATTGGTACAAATGTCTAGGCTAAACAAATTATTGCTCCCCTACCTCTTAATGCACTAAACACTGCGATCCACAAGCGGCGGCCCAAGTGCAAAGCGCGCCCCTAGACGGGACAGCCATTAATAAATTTCCATTATTTTCAGAAAAAATAGCGAGCGCCAGATTATCAATACCATATCGGTACAGCGGCACTATCGAAGGATCTCTATACAGTCAGTTAAAAAGGAATACTAATGATGACAGCCAACCAAAATGCCCGTCAGAGACTTGAAAGTCTGGCCGGTAAGCTTCCTGCAATTTTACTGTCCACTCTTTTGACCGCCTGTGGCGGCGGCGGAGGCGGTGGTGGCGGAAGTGATAGCGGAGCGGGTAGTAGCTCCAGCAGCAGTGGCGGCACCACTATACCCCCGACCGCGGTTGCCACAATACTCCACGCCAAGGCCGACACCGAATCGGTGACACTGACCTGGGAAGACACCGGGGCGGACAGCTACAACCTGTTTTATTCCACCGCACCTGGCTGCGATATCGAAAACTACGCAAGCTGCCCGGGCGGAACCATGGTGGCAGGCGCCGAATCCCCCTATACCGTCACCGGACTTACTAACGGCCAGAACTACTGGTTCCAGGTGGAATCCATCTTAGATGAGAGCAACGCCGTCTCCAATGAAGCCGGAGCGCGGCCGGATCGACTAGTGCCGAACAGTTGGGTGGAGGCCATGGCCACAGGCGCCGACGGCACTGTCTACCTGGGAGGATACTTCACCTATTTCGGCGTGCTCAGTGGCCACGGTGTCCCATTTAGTACAACCAGTGGGTACGCAGGAGCCTTTCCACTGGTCAACGGGCCGGTAACCGCCGTTGCAGGCGATAACAAGGGGGGCTTCTATATCGGCGGCGAGTTCACAACCGTCGGCGGAGAGGCTCGCAACAACCTGGCCTATATCCGCGCCGATGGCACACTGGGTGATTGGAACCCGACCATTGACGGTGATATTAACGCCCTCGCTGTACTGGGCGATACCGTATATATCGGCGGAGATTTTGACGAAGTTAACGGGCAGCCACGCAGTAACCTGGCCGCTGTTGATGCCGACGGCAACCTGCTCGAATGGAGCCCCGCTGCCAGCTCCAACGTTAACGCCATCGCAGTAGCAGACGGCACCATCTATGTGGGAAGTGATTTCTTTCTAGCCGCCATCAATACCGACAGTAGCCTGTACGACTGGACTCTGAGTTTTAACTATAGAGAAGTACACGACATCGCTGTGTCTGGCGACACTATTTACGTGGTCGGAGATTTCGATAAGATCAACGAGCAAACACGCAATGGCGGCGCCGCCGTCGATACCAACGGTAACCTGCTCGATTGGAATCCGGATACTGACGCATCTTATTGTGACTGGCAATGCACCATTGCAGTAGCCGGCGATACCATTTTTATAGGTTGGGAATACTCACCCGTCACTATAAACGGAGAAACTCGCAACTACTTGGCCGCGTTTGATAGCAACGGCGATCTGCTCGACTGGAACCCAGAACCCAATGAAGCGGTTAACGCAATCACAGTGGTCGGCGATACCGTCTATATGGGTGGAAAATTCACCAGCATAGGGGGGCAAGAACGCAATAACCTAGCGGCCTTCGATACCGACGGCAACCTGCTCGACTGGAGCCCGGCGGCCCACGGCGGCGTCAAGGCACTTGCGATCAGTGGCGATACGGTATATGCAGGCGGCGACCTCACCAGTGTTCAGGGGCAGGTACGCAATTACTTAGCGGCAATTGATACCGAGGGCCAACTGCTCCCCTGGAGCCCAAGTGCAGACGCAGAAGTCCGGGCACTCGCAGTGGACGGTAATACCGTCTTTGCGGGAGGACTCTTCGAGTCTATCAATGGACAAGAGTGCTTCGCTTTAGCAGCCATAGATACCAGTGACACAGTACTTAGCTGTGACTGGCAAATTACTAGGGGGACAGAGAAACCACGTGGCCGCGTATATACTCTCACATTAGCTGGTGATACATTGTACGTAGGTGGCTCTTTTTCCAATTTTAACGAAAACACCCGCAATAACGTGGCAGCGATTCGTACTACCGATGGCAGCCTGCTCAACTGGACTCCAAATATGAATTCCCCTGTCTCCACTATTGCCGTTAGTGGAGATACCGTTATTTTGGGAGGGAGATTTAGTAGTGTTAATGAGCTGCCACGCAAATATTTTGCTGCCATCCATACCGACGGCAGCCTGCTCGATTGGTATCTAGATATAGACTCAATTGTCGAAACACTCACTGCTAATGACAGCACCATCTATGTTGGTGGTTATTTCTCCAGCATCGGAGAAATCTCTCGTAATTATATAGCAGCCATTAACACCGATGGCAGCCTGGCTGATTCGAATCCCGATATCAATGGCCCAGTCTTTGTCCTTACAGAAAACAACGGAATCTTCTATGCAGGTGGAGACTTTGACACTGTTAACGGAAAGCCACGCAGCTATCTAGCCGCCTTTGACAACAACGGTACCTTGCTGGATTGGAGCTATTCCCTTTCTGGTAATGTTCAATCCTTAATGGTGTCTGGAAATTCTCTCTATCTAGGGGGACTCTTCACCGAAGTCAACGGTGAACCTTCACCTCACCTGGCTATCCTGCCTCTTGCCGAATCTGCAGCGGACTAAAGGCCTAGAAAAAATCGACAGCTGATAAGACTGCTGAAAATTATTAATTTCAGACGAAGCAACAACAAAAAGGCCGGCTTAATGCCGGCCTTTTTTATCCAAATGATTACACCTTTTCAGTGTAAACTGAGAACCAGTTCAACCATTTATGCTGCCTCAGTAGATGAAATATTTTCCATTTAGTTAAAATTGTCTTTCAACAGTCGCCAGTGTGACGGGGGATTAATTAGGCGATTGACACCAATATCGACTCTAGAAATATAACTGATCACTCCACGCCTCTGTAGTAAAACTGCAATCAAAGATCAGCTGTAAACACGATTAATCACCAGAGCAAATAATTAAAACAATTCCACGAAAGACCAGATACCAACCCATCAAAATGGTATCGGTACAGCGGCACTATCGAAGGATCTCTACACAGTCAGTTAAAAAGGAATACTCATGATGACAGCCAACCAAAATGCCCGTCAGAGACTTGGAAGTCTGGCCGGTAAGCTTCCAGCAATTTTACTGTCCACTCTTTTGACCGCCTGTGGCGGCGGCGGAGGCGGTGGTGGCGGAAGTGATAGCGGAGCGGGTAGTAGCTCCAGCAGCAG
>NZ_FOKT01000004.1:0-213198 GCF_900112305.1 Microbulbifer thermotolerans | reverse complement strand
ACGGTACTCCAGGCCAAGGCCGACGCCGAATCGGTGACACTGACCTGGGAAGACACCGGGGCGGACAGCTACAACCTGTTTTATTCCACCGCACCCGGCTGCGATATCGAAAACTACGCAAGCTGCCCGGGCGGAACCATGGTGGCAGGCGCCGAATCCCCCTATACAGTCACCGGACTTACTAACGGCCAGAACTACTGGTTCCAGGTGGAATCCGTTGTCGAAACCAGCCGCGCCGTTTCCAATGAAGCCGGCGCGCGGCCGGATCGACTGGTGCCAAATGATAGGATTAACGCCATGGCCACAGGTACCGACGGCACTGTCTACCTGGGAGGATACTTCACCTATTTCGGCGTGCTTAGTGGCCACGGTGTTCCCTTTAGTACAACCAGTGGGTACGCAGGAGCCTTTCCGCTGGTCAACGGGCCGGTAACCGCGGTTGCAGGCGATAACAAGGGGGGCTTCTATATCGGCGGCGAGTTCACAACCGTCGGCGGAGAAGCCCGCAACAACCTGGCCTATATCCGCGCCGATGGCACCTTGGGTGATTGGAACCCGACCATTGACGGTAACATTAACGCCCTTGCCGTACTGGACGATACCGTATATATCGGCGGAGATTTTGACAAAGTTAACGGGCAGCCACGCATCAACCTGGCCGCTATTGATGCCGACGGCAACCTGCTCGAATGGCGCCCTGCTGCCAACTCCAACGTTAACGCCATCGCAATAGCAGACGGCACCATCTATGTAGGAGGTGATTTCAGCAACATAGACGGGGAAACGCACGATGCTCTAGCCGCTATCAATACCGACGGTAGCCTACACGACTGGAGTCTGGATTTTGACCGTCAAGTACACGACCTCGCTGTGTCTGGCGACACCATTTACGTGACCGGAAATTTCAAAAAGATCAACGAACAAACACACAATGGCGTCGCCGCCGTCGATACCAACGGTAACCTGCTCGATTGGAATCCGGGTATTGGCGCATTTTATTGTACAACGCAATGCTCCATTGCAGTGGCCGAGGATACCATTTTTATAGGTTGGGACTCTCCATTCGTCTCTATAAACGGAGAAACTCGCAACTACTTGGCCGCGTTTGATAGCAGCGGCAATCTGCTCGACTGGAGCCCAAACCCCAATTTTGATGTTTACGCAATCACAGTGGTCGGCGATACCGTCTATGTGGGTGGAAAATTCACCAGCATAGACGGGCAAGAACGCAATAGCCTAGCGGCCATCGATACCGACGGCAACCTGCTCGACTGGAGCCCGGCGACCCACGGCGGCCCCACGGCAGGCGTCACGGCACTTGCGGTCAGTGACGATACGGTATATGCAGGCGGCGACTTCACCAGCGTTCAGGGGTATGCACGCAATCGCCTAGCAGCTATTGACAGTGAAGGCCAACTGCTCCCCTGGAGCCCAAGTGCAGACGGAAATGTCAAGGCACTCGCAGTGGACGGTAATACCGTATATGCGGGGGGAAACTTCGAGTCTATCAATGGTGAAGAGTGCCACGCATTAGCAGCCATAGATACCAGCGACACACTACTTAGCTGTGACTGGGACATTAACATGGGGCCAGAAGAAAAAGGCACCGTATATGCACTCACATTAGCTGAGAATACTTTGTACGTAGGTGGTTATTTTTCCAATTTTAACGAACAAACCCGCAATAACGCAGCAGCAATTAGTACTACCGATGGCAGCCTGCTTACCTGGAACCCAGATGTAAGTAGCGATGTGAGTAGCATTTTTAGTAGCGTTGTCAGAACCATTGCCATTAGCGGAGATACCGTTATTTTGGGGGGGAAATTTAGTAGTGTTAATGAGCAGCCACGAGAGAATTTAGCTGCCATCAATACCGACGGCAGCCTGCTCGATTGGACACTTGATGCAGACCAGTGGATCTATACATCCATAATTCATAACAACACCATTTATATCGGTGGCCGGTTCTCCAGCATCGGAGGAATCTCTCGTAATTATATAGCAGCCATTAACACCGATGGCAGCCTGGCTGATTCGAATCCCGATATCAATGGTCCAGTCTTTGTCCTTACAGAAAACAACGGAACCCTCTATGCTGGTGGAGACTTTGACACTGTTAACGGAAAGCCGCGCAGTTATCTAGCCGCCTTTGACAGCGACAATACCCTGCTGGATTTGGGCTCTTCCCTTTCTGATGGTGCTTATTCCTTAACGGTGTCAGGGAACTCTCTCTATCTAGCGGGGTACTTCACCGAAGTCAACGGTGAATTTTCGCCTCACTTCGCTATTCTGCCTCTTGCCGGATCTGCAACGGACTAAAGGCTTAGAGAAAATTGATAGTTGATAAGACTGCTGAAAACTATTAATTTCAAACGAAGCAACAACAAAAAGGCCGGCTTAATGCCGGCCTTTTTTATTCCGCGCTAAATAAGTAGCGGGCTGTTTTAACGATTAAGATTTTGCACTTACTACTTACCTTCCCGCACCAACAGTCCCCACCCCTGTATATGGGCCTTTCCTGGACCCCGAGCTGATACTGCCAAGTTCGGCGGCCCGGTTTAATGGGCCGTCCTCTTCATCTTCTTCCGGATGACCCACAACAGGCAGAAGCTGATCACCTTTCAGGCGCATTTCCGGGGTATTTACCGCATCCACACCGGTACTGTAAGGGTAGACCTCCGTAAAGATCCCCGGGTCCACCTGGGCGAAGTCTTCCACCGCATTCTGAACGGCGGACTTAAGCCCTTGCGCAGTCTGGGCGCCAGCCACGGATTGCAGCTCGTCACCAGTCGCGCTAAAGGCGGGAATCTGGCGGATAAAGTCCGGCTCAAAGTAGCTGATAGCGACAATATCCACCGACTCGGAGACATCCATCCGCAGCGGGTTAACGGCACTACCAATTACTGTCCACTGCTGCAATTCGTCCCCCAACCGCACTTTGCCAGCGGTCAGATGGGTATCTCCGTAGGTTTCAGCGGTAAGACTTCCGAAACTTTTGCTGTTTATGACGATATTGCCACGACCGGCATTGATCTCGTCGATCACAAGATCTTTTTCCGCCAGCACGGAAATATCAATATCGCCAACGGAGGAGTGAATATCGAGGACATTGACGTCGGTTTCAATATCCACGTTGCCGGCAACCACCAGCGCCGCCCTGTTCGCCTTCAGATCGCCAGTGATGGTGTCGATTCCCGTGCTGATAATGCTGATATCCCCACTGCCATCGTACCCCAGGCGCAGACCGCTGTCGGCAAACAGAATACCGGCACCGTTGCGGTTAAAGTTAGCGGAGCTGTCACCGCCATTGACAAAAGTAAAATTCTGATCGGTTTCCAGCGCCAAGCTATTGGTATTGTTATCCAGCCACTCGAAGCCGGAGAGCTGGAAGTTACCTACCCGGGTATTGGCGCCGTTGATCTGCCAGGTTTTTTCGGCCACATTGAGCTGGAACTCGTCGTCGCCACTGCCGCCACTGAGCTGGAGATTCTGGCTGCTGTCGGCATCCACCTGCAAGTAGTCGTTACCCTCTCCGAGATACAGTGCCTGCAGACGTGTTCCCGCAAGTTGTACACTGTCATTGCCGGCACCGGTATCGAGCGCCTCTAAGACACCACCGGTGAGCGTAAACTGGTCCGCGCCACTGCCAGCCACTATGGACTCCACACCACTAAACAGCATCGACTGAGCGCCGCTGGTGATGCTTCCCTGTTCGTCATCCAAGGACCACTGCGCGTCGATATCAGCTCCGCGCAGCACATCAACCCCGCTGCCAGCGGTAAAGCTGGACAAACCGGCGAAAGTCACCCCGGCAACAGTCACCGTATCCAGGCTGCTGAAGGTGTATTCGCTGTCGATATCCTGGCCGGTGTAGGCGTCAGCGTTATTCACCTGCTCCAGGTTTTCGAACAGCACCGTTATGCTGTTTACCGTGGCCCGGGCACTGCCTTCAACCAGGGCATCGCCACTGAGTACCGAAGTCCAGTTGGCCCCACCGGCGCCAACGGTATCTTCGCCCTCCCCCGCGGCCACGGTTTCAATGCCGCTGAAATTGATAGCGGCTGCGCTGATATCGCCGTTGTCTGCCAGTTCGAAATGATCCGCATCCGCGGTGCCCTGCAGCAAATCACTGCCGCCACCGGCGATTACCTGGGAAATGCCCTCGAAAGCCATGGCGGCGACTTCCAACGCATTTTCACCGGACAGAGCGAAGGTTTCGCCGCTGTCCGTGCCGCGCAGGAGTGCATTGGAGGTGATTACCCGGTCGATACCGGACAATTCGACACCGTTGACCGAAAGGGCTCCGTCAGTACCAGCCAACAGCCATTCGCTGGCATTACTGGTTACCGAATCTCCACTATCGTCACCGGCGGATAGTGTGCTTACCGAGGAGAAGTCAATGCCTCGAACACGGAGGGCCTTACCGGTGCCACTCAAGACAATGTTGTCACTGGCATTGTTGGTGGCCGCGTCCACGACCACATCATTTCCGGCAACTCTTTCAATATTCAGGAAGTCGATTCCGGCAGCTGCAGCACTGCCATTCGCGGCGCCCAATATCCAGGTTGCGCTATCGGGGGAAGTCACCTGATCCACCCCCCCTGCGGCATCCACATGAGTGATATCGGCAAAGCGGATGCTATTGGCCGCCACTTGGTTGTCCGCCGTAATCTCAAACTGGTCACCGGCTCCAGACCCGAGCAATATCCCGTTGCCACCGCTGGTGCTCTCCAGCCCGGTAAAATCGATACCCAGCTGACGCAATGCATTGTCGCTGCCACTCAGCTGCCAGGATTCGCTATCCAGTCCCACCAGATGGTCACTACCCGCTGCAGCCGCTACGGAATTTACGCCCTCAAAACGTATGCCATAGCTGTCCAACTGATTAGCAGCGACCATGGAAAAGGTATCATCGCTGTCGGTGCCGGTCAGTGCGCCGGTATTGGTCACTGTTTCGATATTGGCAAAGTCGATAGCGCTGGCGGTTACGGACAGGGAACCGCTCAGGGTCACCGAGCCATCAGCCGCAAGCTCGTCAGTCCCGCTTCCGGCATCCACACTACTCAAGCCGCTGAAACTGATGCCCGCAACGTCGAGGCTGTTGGTACCGGTGATATCGAACTGGTCTGCGCCACTGGTGCCGGTCAGATCTGAGGCCTGTGCGCTGTGGATATTGCTGAAGTTAATTCCATTTGCACTTAGCTGATGATCTGTTCCAGTGAGCGCTACGCCTGATGCATAAGCACTGGCGTCCAGTGAGTCATCGCCGTCGACACCGTCCACAGCAGTCAGACCAATAAAGGTCATGCCGTAGCTGTCGATACTGCCATCGCTATTGAGTGTGAAGGATTCGTCAGCACTGGTCGCTGTGAGGCCGGCGTTAACGGCAGTAATTAATTCAATATTGCTGAAGGTAATGCCATTGTTTTCTGCCTGGTTATCCAAGCCGGTCAGCAACCAGTCGGCACCGTCGGCGCCGGTGACACTATCGTTGCCGCCCATGGCATCCAAACTGGTAATGTCACTGAAGGCAATGCCGTTGGCGGTCAGCGCATTGCTTCCAGTTACCATAAACTGGTCATTGCCGCTGCTACCCCTTAATGCAGTGGCCTCTGCGCTGAAGATATTGCTAAAGGTGATTCCACTGGCGACCAGTTGATTGTCGCCATCAGCGAGTGCCACACCGTCTGCATAAGCGCTGGCATCCAGTGCGTCAGTACCGCCAATACCATCCACAGCGGTCAGACCTGTGAAGGTCATACCGTAGCTGTCGACGGTGCCATCGCTATTGAGCGTAAAGGTTTCGTCCGCAGTGGTTCCTGTGAGTCCGGCGTTAAGCGCAGTGATTGACTCAACGTTGCTGAAGGTAATACCACTGTTTTCAGCCCGATTATTTATGCCTGTCAGCAGCCAGTCGATACCATCTGCACCGATAACACTATCGGTGCCACCCATGGCATCCAACGTACTGATTCCATTCACTGCTATGCCATTGGCTTTTAGCGCATTAACGCCGGTTACCTCAAAGTGATCACTTCCACTACTGCCTGTCAGTGCAGTGATCTCTGCGCTGTGGATATCGCTGAAAGTGATTCCGGATACGGCCAACTCGTTGTCACTTCCTGTGAGTTCCCCACCGGCCGCGATCGCGCTGGCATCCAGTGCGTCGCTGCCACCCATGCCATTGACTGCGTTCAAGCCGCTGAAGGTCATACCGTAGCTGTCGATACTGCTATCGGCATTGAGAATGAAAGTTTCTGCCGCTGCGGTCGCATTGAGTGCGGCGTTAACCGCGTTGATCGACTCTATGTTGGTGAAGCTAATGCCGCTGCTCTCGGCCTGGTTATCCGTGCCGGTTAGTATCCAATCGACACCATCAACACCGCTCACACTGTCTTCACCCAAGCCGGAGTTCACCTCCGTCAAGCCGCTGAAGCTGATCCCCGCGACTTCGAGGCTATTGGCTCCGGTGATATCAAAGTGGTCAGCGTCGCTGGTAGCAGTCAGCGCGGTGGCCACTGCACTGTGGATATTGCTGAAGTTAATTCCATTTGCGCTCAGCTGGTTGTCTGTACCAGTGAGCTCTATGCCCGATGCATAAGCACTGGCATCCAGTGCGTCAGTGCCACCGTTACCATCCACGGCAGCCAAACCTGTAAAGGTCATGTTGTAGCTGTCGACGGTGCCATCGCTATTGAGCGTAAAGGTTTCGTCCGCAGCGGTTCCGCTGAGCCCGGCGTTAATCGCGGTGATTAATTCGACATTGGTGAAGGTAATGCCGCTGTTTTCGGCCTGGTTGTCCGCGCCTGTCAGCAGCCAGTCAATGCCACTGGCGCCGGTAACACTATCGCTGCCGCCCATGGCATCCAGATGCGTAATGTCATTGAAAGCAATTCCATTGGCAGTCAGCGCATTGGTGCCAGTGATGGTGAACTGGTCGTCTTCGTTGCTACCAGCCAGCGCAGTAGCTACAGCGCTGTGGATATTGCTGAAAATGATTCCAGCGGCGACCAGTTCATTGTCACTTCCCGTGAGTTCCCCACCGGCCACATAAGCGCTGGCATCCAACGAGTCGATGCCACCCACGCCATGAACTGCAGTTAAGTCACTGAAAGTCATGCCGTAGCTGTCAACACTGCCATCGGCATTGAGAACGAAAGTTTCGTTCGCAGTGGTCGCATTGAGCCCGGCGTTAACTGCACTGATTAACTCTACGTTGGAGAAGGTAATGCCGCTGCTCTCGGCCTGGTTATTTGTACCTGTCAGTATCCAGTCAGCCCCAACGGCTCCGGTGACACTGTCTTCACCCGAGCCGGAGTCCACCTCCGTCAAGCCGCTGAAGCTGATGCCCGCAACGTCGATGCTGTTGGCGCCGGTGATATCGAACTGGTCTCCGCCACTGGTAGCGGTCAGCGCGCTGGCCTCAGCGCTGTGGATATTGCTGAAGGTGATACCGCCTGCACTCAACTGGTTGTCGGTACCGGTGAGCGCTACACCTGCCGCAATCGCGCTGGCATCCAAGGTATCACCACCACCTACGCCATCCACGGTGTTCAATCCACTGAAAGTGATGCCGTAGCTGTCGACACTGCCATCGCTATTGAGTGTGAAGGTTTCGTCCGCAGCGGTTCCGGTGAGCCCGGCGTTAAGCGCGGTGATTAACTCGACATTGCTGAAGGTGATGCCGCTGTTTTCGGCCTGTTTATTTATGCCTGTCAGTAGCCAGTCGACACCATCTTCACCGATAACACTATCGGTGCCACCCATGGCATCCAAGCTGCTAATACCGCTAAAGGCAATACCGTTGGCGGTCAGCGCCTCAACACCTGTGATGGTAAAAAGGTCATCCTCACTGCTACCAGCCAGCGCATTCGCCTCTGCGCTGTGAATATTGGTGAAGGTGATTCCGTTGGCGATCAGTTCTTTATCACCACCGGTAAGGACTACCCCCTCTCCATAGGCACCGGCATCCAGTGCGTCAGTGCCGCCGTTACCGTCCACAGCTGTCAGACCTGTAAAGGTCATGTCGTAGATAGCGACATGACCACTGCCATTGACAGCGAAAGTCTCATCACCACTGGTAGCCGTCAGTCCGGCGTTAAGCGCGGTGATTAACTCGACATTGCTGAAGGTAATGCCGCTGTTTTCGGCCTGCTTATTTATGCCAGTCAGTAGCCAGTCGATACCATCTGCACCGATAACACTATCGGTGCCGCCCATGGCATCCAAACTGCTAATGCCGCTAAAGGCAATACCGTTGGCAGTCAGCGCCTCAACACCAGTGACAATAAAAGTGTCATCTTGGTTAGAGGCTTCGAGGCTTCCTCCACTCGCTGCATCCAACTCAGTAAAAGTAATACCACTGGTGGTTGCCGTATTTTGCGCACCAGTCAGAGTGACGGTTTCTATTGCTTTGAGACTGTCGTTCCCTTCTCCAGCTGCGACCTTGGTAACGCCGCTGAAACTGATTTCCGCAGCTTCGAGGCTGTTGTCACCGGTGATATCAAAGAAATCATCTCCACTACTGCCGCCCAGTGCTGCCGTCACCGCACTGTGGATATTACTGAAGGTGGTTCCGTTGGCGACCAGCTCTTTTTTCTCACCGGTAAGCGCCACGCCGTCTTCATAAGCACTGGCATCCAGTGTGTCACTGCCACCTACACCATCCACGGCAGTCAGACCTGTGAAGGTCATACCGTAGCTGTCGACGGTGCCATCGCTATTGAGCGTAAAGGTTTCATCCGCAGTGGTTCCTGTGAGTCCGGCGTTAAGCGCAGTGATTGACTCAACGTTGCTGAAGGTAATACCACTGTTTTCAGCCCGATTATTTATGCCTGTCAGCAGCCAGTCGATACCATCTGCACCGATAACACTATCGGTGCCACCCATGGCATCCAACGTACTGATTCCATTCACTGCTATGCCATTGGCTTTTAGCGCATTAACGCCGGTTACCTCAAAGTGATCACTTCCACTACTGCCTGTCAGTGCAGTGATCTCTGCGCTATGGATATTGCTAAAGGTAATTCCAGCAGCGATCAGTTGGTTGTCAGTTCCCGTGAGCTCCCCACCAGCCGCGATCACGCTGGCATCCAGTACGTTGCTGCCACCTGCGCCGTTGACTGCGGTTAAGCCGCTGAAGATCATGCCGTAGATGTCGATACTGCTATCGGCATTGAGAACGAAAGTTTCGTTCTCAATGGTTCCGGTGAGTTCGGCATTAACTGCGCTGACCGACTCTATGTTGCTGAAGGTGATACCACTGCTCTCGGCCTTGTTATCCGTGCCGGTTAGTACCCAGTCCGCGCCATCGGCTCCGGTCACACTGTCTTCACCCAAGCCGGAGTCCACCTCCGCTAAGCCGCTGAAGCTGATGCCCGCGACATCGAGGCTGTTGGCGCCGGTGATATCGAAATGGTCTGCGCCACTGGTGGCGGTCAGCGAGCTGGCCTCTGCGCTGTGGATATTACTGAAGGTGATGCTGCCTGCGTCCAGCTCGTTGTCGGTATCGGTGAGCACCACGCCTGCCGCATAAGCACTGGCATCCAATGCGTCTGTGCCATCTACACCATTGACCGCAGTCAGGCCACTGAAAGTTATGCCGTAGCTGTCGACACTGCCATCGCTATTGAGTGTGAAAATTTCGTCCGCAGTGGTTCCGGTGAGTTCGACGTTAAGCGTGCTGATCGACTCTATGTTGCTGAAGGTGATACCGCTGCTCTCGGCCTGATTATTTGTACCGGTCAGCACCCAGTCCGCGCCATCGGCTCCAGTCACACTGTCCTCACCCGAGCCGGAGTCCACCTCCGTCAAGCCGCTGAAGCTGATGCCCGCGACATCGAGGCTGTTGGCGCCGGTGATATCGAAATGGTCTGCGTTACTAGTGCCAGAAAGTTTAGTGGCCACTGCGCTGCTGATATTACTGAAAGTGGTGCCGCCTGCGCTCAACTCGTTATCGTTATTGGTGAGCGTCACGCCTGCCACATAAGCACTGGTATCCAGTACGTCAGTGCCACCGTTACCATCCACAGCCGTCAGGCCAGTGAAGGTCATGCCGTAGCTGTCGACGGTGCCATCACCATTGAGCGTAAAGGTTTCGTCCGCAGTGGTTCCTGTGAGTCCGGCGTTAAGCGCAGTGATTGACTCAACGTTGCTGAAGGTAATGCCGCTGTTTTCGGCCTGGTTATCCGCGCCTGTCAGCAGCCAGTCAATGCCATCAGCGCTGATAACACTGTCCTCACCCAGGCCGGTGTCCACTTCTTCAATATCAACGAATGTAATACTATTTAGGGAGAACTTTTGCCCTCCCCCCAAAATCAGCGTTTCATCTGCGGAGGTCAGCGTAAATTGATCTTTTCCAGCTTTACCGGTAATAGTACCAGTTCCACTAACAGTTAAATTCCCCAGGGTATTGTTTGTATCATCTCCAGCAATACCCAACGTCAAATTCAATTCACTGACAGTAATAATTCCACTGTTTTCAAACGCTCCCGCCAAATCCAGTGTGAAACTGGAAACGCCTACCGTACCCTCGTTTTTGAAATAGCCGTCACCAGTCTTTATTTCAAGGTTGCCACTCGAATTGCTAATCTGACCACTTGCGCTGATCAGCACATTCGTATGGGAGTGTAATTCCAGAGTAGTACCGGAGCTCCAACTCACATCACCTGAAACGGAAATACCATAAGAATAATCGTTGTTATCGTCTCCTAGACCTAGGTCAAAATCGCTACTAGCACCGTCAGCGGTGGTCGTTATGATGACATTGGTACTGGAAAGAGCATCGCCTAAGTCGCTTACTGAAATACAATTGTTTTCGGCACTGCAGTCACCATCAGTGATATCTAACCACTCCGGATCCAACAACCACTCCCCAGTCTCCCCACCAGCAAGACTCAGGGTAGACACAAACATAGTGTCTCCATCCAGGTGCAGATTGACTTTGCCGGATGTTTCGACAAATCCGCCGTCGCCCCCGAGTTCGCCAGACTCGGCGCGGATGGTGCCGCCAAACTGAGTGGTGTCGTCGGCCCAGACGATGACCTTGCCGCCATCGCCGTTATCGATTCCGCTGGCATTGATCTCGGCTTCGGCGGTGACAACGGTGGTTGTTGCATTGCGAACTTCGTCGTTCTCACCCCGGTAGTCACCACCGATCAGCACCTCGCCGCCACTGGCAGTACCGCGGGCATCGATGTCGCCGCTGACGGTAACCTCGTCGCCCAGTACCTGGACTGAGCCTCCCTCTCCCGCATTTCCGATTACAGCAATCTGACCACTGTGCGTGGCGCTGTCCCCCTCGATAATAACTTCGCCGCCCTGTGTGCCCGATGCATCCAGGGCTCCGCTGTTAACAACACCGGAACCCGAGCCGAACAGGCGGATCTTGCCGCCACTGGTGTCGATTCCGCGCGCTTGTACCGTACCTTCGTTGTTGACCGCGGCGGTAAAGAGGTCGCCGGAAACGCTGGCTTCCATAAGCACCGTAGTGCCTTCAATAGCGCCTTTATTTAAGACGGCGCTGTCCAGGCCCATCTGGTTTTCCATCACCTCCTTGGTGACTTTTACCCCGATCAGGCCGTCCGCATCGAAGGTGAGTACAGCTTCATCTGCTGCGGCGAGGCTCACCATTTCAGCGCTGATCAGGCCACTCGCGGCATTGGTCACTTGTTTTCCCACCAGCACGGCGCTGGCGGCATTGATGAGACCGCGGTTGACCACCACACCGGCACTGCCGTCTTCGCCCTTAAAGGCGAAGTTGCCGTTCATAAATTCCTGCGGGTTAATATCCAATCCGGCGGCGGTGATGGCACCGACGTTAACGGTGGCGGTTTCAGTAAAGAGTACGCCGCGGGGGTTGGCGAGGATAACGTGGCCGTTGGCCTCGATACTGCCGCGAATATCACTGGGGTTTTCGTCGAGTATGCGGTTCAGCACTACCGAAGAGGACCCGGGCTGGAGAAATTTAACGATTTCCTCTTCGGTCAGGTTGAAAGATTCCCAGTCTATCGCCAGGAGGTCCGTTTTCTGGTCGATGATGGTGGTGAGGTCACTGGTGTTGATGGAGCCTTCGCCACCGACCACTGTGCCGCCTTCCGGTGCGGCCTGTGCGGATGGACTGACAATCTGACCGGCAATCAGTCCTGCCCAGGCCAGGTGACACACCTTGATAGCCGAAGTGAGTTTTTTCAGTTCGAGCGTTATTTCTTTTGCTTTCATGCCGGCACCTTGTGAAGCGCATCCTGCTACAAGTCAGCAGTCGATAATTGGTGATCAATCAAAGAAAAAGGAAAAATCCGCGTAGATAGCGGGATCGTCCGCGTCGTCTCCCGTTCCCTCAACAGAGGACTTGGACATTGTGGGCCAGGCCACGGATATCTGGCTGGCGAAGGACTCCTCCCAGCTCAGTTTGAACAACAGTCCGGCCCCAGATAAGCCGGCCCAGTCGTCATGGATATCTTGTTCGTAGTTGTTGACAACACCGTAGCCGCCATCGGCGATCAGTGCCACCTGTAAGATATCATTCAGGCGGTAGTCGAAAATGCGCGGATTAAGTGCGTCGGGAAAGTCGAAGTACCACTCGGCGGACAGCAGGCCTGCGCGGTCGGCGGAAAAATCACGCACATCGAAGGCGCGGACACCGCTGGCACCACCCAGGGAAAATTGTTCGAAGGCGGGCAGGCTGCTGTCGCTGTACTGCCAACGGCTTTTCAGAATCAGCCGTGACTGAGTGTCGGTAAACGGTAGCGGTACAAAGAACAGCGAGCTGGTTTCCAGGGCGAATTTAGTGAAGTCATTGCCCCGCTCGGGATCGACTTCTTTCTGGTGTTCGCCATACTGAATTTTTGCATTCAATATATTCAGCATGGGCACAGTGCCGTTGGAGAGGCTGTCGACATAGAAGCCCACTTCACCGCCATATACATGGTCACCTGGCTCCGGGAGTTCGATGATGGCGTTGAGATCTGATTTTTTGTTCGTGAGGCTGAAGGAACCCGTGAGGTTGAAGTCGCGGGAGCGGCGAAACTTGTGATCGACACTCAGCGCATAGCTCTCGTTGACACCCTCAATGTTCAACAGGTTGACCACATTGTTCGGATCTTTCAGATCCTGCAGGGAAAACTCGTTGTAGTCGGCGGAAAATTGCAGGCGGGTGCGCGGGCCGAACAACGGCAGACTGTAGCGGAACTGGGCCAGGTCGGAGCCAAAGTCCGAGTCCAGGTTGTCCGCATTAGTGGACTTGAGGTATCCAATAGTCAGGGCGTCGCCGATACCCAGCGGGTTGAGCCAGTCGACGGAGGTGAAGGAGCGCTGGTCGCCAGTGAACGCGGAGCCGTGGTTGTCCAACCGCGTTACCGCCCGCCAGGGGTTTTCGTCCCGCACTTTAAGGTTCAGCTTGGTTTCACCAGGGTTGTCTCCGGGGCTGAAATAACCGGTGACATTTAAACTGGGCAGGTCGTTGAGCAGATAGAGCCCCTCTTCGATGCTCTTGTGATCCACCAGCTTGCCGCGCTGGTCCTCGAATGGTATCGCGAGCTGTTCCAGTGAATACTTCCTGTTACCCTCGGCAGCCACCTGTCCCAACAGGCCTTCCTGTACCGTCAGGGTAACTACACCGTTTTCCACTTCCTGCGCGGGAATCTGTACCTGGGCCAGGAAAAGCCCCTGTCGACGATAGAACCGAGTGAGCTCAGCAGCGATCTCCTCCAGGTCTCCATAGCTGAGACCGCGCTCGGCATTCTGCTTTTCGATGATGCTGACCAGTTTGCGCAACTGGGCAGCGCCCAGCTCTTCCGGCGCATACTGTGCATTCATACTATCGAGCAACAGCGCCAGCTCTTCCAGATTCTCCTTGGTGTAACCACCGGCGAGGATCTGGTCTTCTTTCATGAATTTGACCCGGAGCTCTTCGGCGAGCTGTTCCACTACTTCGCGAGTGATACCGAACTCGGGATACTCTTCCAGGCGGTGGAAACGGAATTTCTTAACAGTGATACGCGGCCCGTGATTGCGCCGGGCAATTTCCGGGATATCCGTATTGAGGTTTGGATCTTCCCGCTCCTGCGTGCGTTGCAGGAAATCCCTGGTGACATCCGGCTCGGCGATTGTGGGGGCATTTTGATCGAAGGCAGCACGAACGCGACTGCGAAAGCCGGACTCCCCCTCCTGAGCACAAACAAAGGCTGGCAACAACAAGCTGACTCCAGCAAACGCCAGCTGATTCTTTAAACGCACGAGCATATCACCCCCTAACAATCCCTGTATCCCGTACAGACTGAACCCTCTCGCGGCGAGAAGGGTGTTATTTATGTTTCAAAAAGATTTTTCAGGGCCTGTCTAGGTCCCTTACGATGCGGAATCCGGTCAGTTCGTCGGCCTCACCGGTGTGCTGGCGCTTGGTGGTAGCCAGGCAGCGGCTCATCGGGTCCCGTCGGCTGCCACCGACGGCCATCAGTTCGCCCTCGCTGGTATAGGCCCACTCCTGCACATTACCCACCGCGTTGATGAGGCCGAAGCCATTGGGGCTTCCGGCCCGAGTCGCAACCAGTTCCGCCCCCTTCTCAACGCCCCGATATTTCAGGTGACAGTTGCGGTCAGCGACTTCACCCATGCCGTTGGCATTGGCGGCGGCAAACCATTCTCGCTCCGTGGGCAGGCGGTATTCATTGCCGGTTTGCGCACTCAGCCAGTCAATATAAGCCTGGGCCTGCGCAATACTGATGTTGTTAACCGGCAGATTCGCGGCTCCCAGCGCATCCGGTTCACATTGCGCGGAAGCCGCGCAATACTTGCCGAATTCTCGGTTACTAATTTCATATTTGCCGATGGCCAGGGGCTTGCCAGCACTACCCGTAACGACAACCATCCGCGGAGCATCCGTGCCGTCGGCCAGCCGGTCCGCACAGGTGTAGCGATTGCCGCGTCCGCCACTTCCGGGGCGCAGGTGTGCACAAAAATCGAGCTTGAACTCCTGTAAATTTGACTGGTTGGGAAGCAGTATCCGGGCCTCATTCAACAGAGGTTCGGTACGCAGCGGATCCCGCACCGCGAGGCTAGAGAAGCAATTGCTAAATTCCTCCGCCAATACAGGACGTATTTTTTGCGCTTTAACGGCGTCCAGCTGGGCGAGCCGGTTGAGCTGCGCAGATACGGCAGAGACTTGCATGTTAAAACCGCACCGCAGAGCCAGTTCCATCTCATCCAGTACAGCATCGATTTTTTGCTGTTTCTCCCGTGCAACGGCAAGGCGCTGGCGGCGCAATTCCTCTTGGCGCAAACGCTCTGCCTCGCGCTCGGCTGCCAAGCGTTCAGCCTCGAGGCGAGCACGCAGCTCTTCTCGCTCCCGATCCAGCCGTGACCGAATTTCCGCAGCCTCGGTGGACTCTTCGTACCAGCTCGCGGCGCTGGACAGCATGGCATCAGCCTGGTCCAGGTTACCGAGGTTTAGCTGGCCTGTGGCAGCCGCCACAAAGATCTCGTAAACCCGCTCTCGAGATGAATCCAGGTACTCCTCATCCGACGGATTGAGCTCCGCGTATTCCTGCAGTTCAACTCGCAGGTCATCCTCCCAGTCGGGGGTTAGAATGCTCAAGCTGATAAGACGATCGATCGCTTCGCGCTTATCGGCGATACGGCGCTGCAACAGTTCCTGCTCCAGCTTTTTCTCCAGCTCGATCTTGACCCGCTGCTGCTCTGCCGCATTCTCCCGCTCCAAATGGTTATAGCCGACAGCGCCCCCAACAAGCAGACTGGCAAAAGCGGCGCCCAAAAGCCATTTCCAGGTGTTGTTGACAAAAAAACCGTGAACGAATTTTTCAACGGTGGGGGTTCGCTCTTCCCGCTTTAATTCCAAAGCGGATTCGAGAGCACGCCACTGTTTGCGGCTCAAGCTCTTAATACGCTTGGGTTTTAATTTCTTTTCCCAAGCTTTATCCGCAGGTAGTTTTCCGAAGGGATGACGGCCGGCAAATAACTCATAAGCAACGCAGCCGAGGGCATAGACATCATCGCTGGGCGCCGGCTCGGCGCCTTTTAGCATTTCCAGACTGGCATAGGCAGGCGTCAAAGCCCCCAGGGTGCCGGCGTCGAATAAGGTACGCTCACCGACATTGCTCGCCATACTGCCTTCAGTAACAGCGCGAGCAATGCCGAAGTCAAAAACTTTGGCACCCTTTTTATTGGTTACAAAGATATTTCCCGGCTTGAAGTCCGAGTGCACAATACCGTGGGAATGCGCATAAATGAGCGCCTGGGAAATGTCATACAGTACAGAGCAGGCCTTCTCATACTCCAGTCCGACATCCGCGTGTTCCCGCAGCAGTTTGTCGAGCGGCGCCCCTTCGAGAAATTCCATCGTCATGAAGACGCGGTCGCCGTCCCGGTCAAAATCGTAGACTGTTACGATATTCGGGTGTGCCAGGGTCTGGGATTTGCGCGCCTCACGCTGCAGGGAGATAAAGGCATCCGGGTGCTGACGGAAATCGTCATTCAACAGCTTGATCGCCACGTATGGCTCGCTGTCATTGGCCTCCAGTTTGCGGCGGTCAAGCGCTTTGTATACCGCTCCCATGCCGCCCGCGCCAAGCAGTTTATCGAGCTCGAAGCGACCTTTAATCACCGTTTTGGTGACGGCGCCGGAAGAGGGGGACTCGAAAAATACAGCCTCACGCGGCGGGGGGGAAGCGAGGATACGCGTGGCATCGCCCTCCTCCGGTGCAGCCGTTCCGCCTTGGAATACTGTAGCATCGGCTGTGAAACCGGCAGCGGCGGTGGGAATGAGGCCGGGATTGCCACCCACCGGCGGATGGTCATTCGCGCCGGTATTGTCGTTGGCAACAAAAACCGTTGTATCGCCATCATCCAGCGGCCCCTCGGTCGGTTTGATTTCCGAGTGGCTGCCTTTCCTGACGATGCGTGTCTTGTCGTTCAAATCCGCCTCCGTGGAAGATTTATTTTGGCACCTCCCAGTGCCGCCCCGAACACCGGGGTATCTGAGCCCAATTTACGCGGCAAAAGCTTATGGTTCACCCACACCCATGGCGCAATATGCACTTCGCCTCAGAGCGAAACAGCTCGCCGATGAGATGGACCATCAGCAGACTTTTCATATCGGATGTCACCCACAAAGTCTGACCCACCCCAAACTGACAAGCCGCTTTCACGGGGAAAGCTCACCCTCTGATCAAGATCTATTCGCATGAATACTGTGGCGGGTTTGAAATATCCAAGCCATCTCCCGGGCTTCTCATACAGGCTTTTTACTGCCAGCCAGTAAAAGCGGCTCCGTACACTTCATGCGACACAACAGAAAGTCTGCGCAACGTAGCAGGCGCGGAGTATACCCAAGCCGCCTTAATGCAACAATGACGACTAGCGCAATTCCTGCCAATAAATTTATCGACAAAAAACAGCCGTGCACAGCGCACACAAAAAACGTGATTTAGTCCCAATTGCGAGCAAAATTACACGAAATTACAAGGGGCAGAACACACAAACGGCATTATGCAATTTTATTTCAACAAAAAAATCGCATCCGAGTTGCCTAACCATATATTTGAATAGTTTTGATTTTTTTATCTCGCTACAAGAAACCAAGTAAGCAACTTTGCCGCTTAAAAAAATCGTGCCAGAGTGGATTTTCTGCCCAGACCATCTGTCGATCAAATTTTGTTCTACACCACCTTAAAAATTCGTGCCAGAGTCAATTTAAATTTTCTAAAACACTGTTTTTTTTTGCAAAAAGCTTTGCTTAAATCTCCCCAGCTGCCTTTGCGGCCAACCCTGAACTGCTGCGATTCCGCGGTGGTAAAGGATGCACCACCCTTATCTCAGACCACACCAAGAGGGATTACTCATGGCTATTTACATGAACTTCAACAACAAATCGACGAAAGGCAATGTGACCGCTAAGGGTTACGAAGACTGGATCGAGGTAGACAGCTTCAACTTTGGCGTCGGCCGCGGCATCAGCATGGAAGCCGGGGCTATGGCCAACCGCGAAGCCTCCCGTCCGAGCATCAGCGAAATCACCGTAACCAAGCGTATTGATGCGGCCTCCGGCGGCCTGTTCAAAGCTTCCGTTACCGGTGACGAAGGTGTTCCGGTGGAATTCCACGTGGTACAGACCGGCGCCAACGCTGTAGAGAAATACGCTGTTTACAAGCTGGAAGATGCCATCATCTCCTCTTACAGCATCAGCGCCTCTGCAGGTGGTGCTCCGCAGGAGTCCATCTCCCTGAGCTTCTCCAAAATCGAGGCAGACCTGGCTCACGCAGACAAAACCAACAAGAACCCGAAAAACATGCGTGTGGGCTACGACCTGGCCACCGCTACCCCGCTGTAAGCAGCCTTTCGGTTCTCGCTACAGGGGCCGAGGCCTGCAGCCGAGGGTTGCGGGGCTGCGGCCCCTCGCTGTTTCTTCACCCCGGAGAAAATGCAGAGGCATAGTTGCCAAGCGAGGCTGGAACCGTGACGGTCAGACTTTATGGGGGCTCACCGGCTGCTCCAGGATAAATGAACTCCGTACAACGGATTCTTCTGTCTTATCTTGACAGCAGCGCCGCCTCATTAAACGCTGCGCCTTGATGAGGTAATCGTGGGCAATGGAATCACGAGAGTGGTTTTTAATAATGATCACCATATTCCACCCCTTCTGACCGGTATAAATACTACCGGCACGACAAAAAGCTTTGTTACTCCGGGAGTATTGGCAGACTAGATCTCAAGATCCGAGCACAAACTACAAACGTAACAACGTTTCAGGACCAGGGGCAGAGTATGTCCACTCTCAACCAAGACAATCGGATGATCAACGTCGACTGCCCACTCGGCAAGGACACGCTGATTGCCACAGTGATTGACGGCGAGGAGCACATCTCTGCGCCGTTTAGCTACACACTCAAGCTAATTTCAGACAACCACGCCATTAATCAGAGCGATGTCGTCGGTAAGCTAATGACAGCCACTGTCAATTACTCCAAGACACCGCGATATATCAATGGTTATGTGACGCACTTCTCCAGGCATGATGTCAACGCTGAGGGGATGCGCAGCTATACCGCTGTCTTGCGCCCCGGCCTCTGGTTCACCACGCTCGGTGGAAAAAACCGCGTATTCGAGAAAAAATCTGCCAAGCAAATTCTGGAAGAAGTGCTGGGTGAATACAGTAAAGTCATCAAGCTTTCCACCAAACTCAATGCGGAATATATAACTCGCGAGTACTGCGTACAGTTTGATGAGAGTGACTTTGACTTTGTCAGCCGACTGATGGCTGAAGAAGGGATTGTCTACTACTTCAAACACAGCAACGGGCAACACGAACTCGTACTCTGTGACGATCCGCAGGATTTCTATGACTGCGAATCAAACAAGATAGAGTACGACGGCGGCGGAAGCCATCCCACCATGCACACCATTAGTAGCTGGGAACGGGTCTTTAATTACCACGGCGGCGGTTTCGAGCTAAAAGATTACAACGAATTTACAGCGACAAAAGACAATCGCCAGCAGGTCAACACCACCAGCAAACTCAACGACGTTTCGAACTATTTGCGCAGCCTGTACGGCCTGAACCACTTTGAAGCGGATGGTGAGCACAAGCGAAAGTTTAAAGACAGCTATCACAAAGCTCTGGCAGAGAGGGCCATGGAAGCCCACGAAGCACAGTTCGATGTCGCCTATGGCACCAGTGACTGCCCTGCCCTGAGCGCCGGAGGCCGGTTCAACTTCGATCACACACTGAGCACAGAAAAAGGTAAGTACTTACTTACATCTGTAAAAATACATGCCACGGACAGTAACAGCGAACAGACTTTCTTCAAAAACTCATTCAGCTGTGTACCCGCAACAGTCATGCCGCGGCCTGATCCGATCGTCCGGACATACAAAATCCACTCACCACAGGTAGCACAGGTTTTAGAGGTCAAAGCCACGGCCTCTGATAGCTCCCAAGACCCCTACACTCAGCTCAAAGTCAAATTCCCGTGGAATTCGGCCCAAAACAGCTGCTGGGTGAGGGTTGTCCAGTCATTTGCCGGCAAAAATTGGGGGGCCAATTTTGTTCCCCGCGTCGGCCAGGAAGTGGTGGTAACCTATATCAACGGCGACCCGGACCGACCATTAATCACCGGTGCCGTCTACAACGGTGACAACCCCGGCCCCAATTACACCGCCACTCAAAGCGGTTGGAAAACCGAGTATGAAGGCAGTAAGTTCAACGAATTACGCTTCGACGACAAAGGTGGCAAGGAAGAAATCTATATGGAAGCCGGCCGGGATCACAATTTTGTGATCCACAACGACCAAACCGGCAAAATCGAAAACAAACAAACCCTGGAGATCAAGCAGGACCGCAGCATCACTGTTACCGATGGCAACGAAACGGTCACCATCGCCAAGGGAAATCAAACCGTCAACATCGATAAGGGTGATCAGAAAATCACTTTAGGGGCCGGTAATCACACCCTTAAGGTCAGTCGGGGTCAACAGACAACAGATGTAATGGGTGCGATACAGATCACCTCCAAGACATCTATAGAACTAAAAGTGGGCGGTAGCAGTATCAAACTGACCCCCGCCGGTATCACCATCAAGGGCACCACCCTGTCGCTCAAAGGGGACGCCACCGCCGAAGTGAAAGGCGGTGGCATACTGAAGCTGAAAGGCGGCGTGACCATGATCAATTGATGGAGTAAATCGACTGATGACAGACCTGGTGAAAGTTCAGGCATTAACTGCCGCCGAACTCCTTAAAAACTTCGATGTTAGCGAGGAAGCCGAAGAACACCTGGTACCGGATACAGCCCCTGAAGTGAGCATTTTGCGCCTGATGGACGCGGGCCTCTACCCGGACGCGATCAAACTCTTGGCACATGGACTGCCGAAACGCGAAGCCGTCTGGTGGGCCTGTCTGGCAGCCCGTGATGTCCAAAATCCGCAAACAGACGAAGACAATGTAAAGGCATTACTGGCCGCCGAAAGCTGGGCGATGAAGCCCAGTGAAGAAGCCCGTCTGAGATGCAAAACCTTAGGAGAAAAGACCAAACACAAAACACCGGCCAGCTGGGCCGCCACCGCAGCCAGCTGGTGTCACGGCAGTCTGGCAGACGAAGGCGAACCAGTAATAGAACCACCCGATCACCTATACGCACACGCTGTGGCCGGTAGCGTAACCCTGGCAGCGGTGCTTTCCGATCCGGTGGACCCCAGCAAGCGCTTTATCCGCTACATGAATCAAGGGCTGGATCTGGCCCGTGGCGGCAACGGCAGAATCGAGGAATAAAAGATGGGAAAACCCGCTTCCCGTATCACGGACATGCATGTTTGCCCCATGGTGACAGGCACGGTTCCCCACGTCGGCGGCCCCGTAGTAAGCCCCGGAGGCCCCACCGTCATTATCGGAGGACTGCCCTCGGCAACCGCCGGCAGTACCTGTACCTGTGTCGGCCCACCGGACACCATCGCCATGGGCAGCACCACGGTAATAATCCAGGGAAAACCAGCGGCACGGATGGGGGATTCCACGGTGCATGGTGGAAAGATAGTGGTCGGTTGTCCTACTGTTCTCATTGGAGGCTAATTCTGATGAATATGAAGCCTACCAAGCACCTCTTAAAAAATAAGCTTTTTTTTGCTCTTCTATTATTTTTCCCAATACTGGGGTACGCCATGACTTTTCTGAATCCCTTAAAAGCCTGCACTTTCTCTGAAATGAATATACAAATCACACTCGATGGGGAGCCAGCGAAAGGCGCAGAAGTAATACGTCTAGTAAAGTGGAAAAAAGAAAAAATTGATAATTTTACTGCCGACGAAGAAGGCCGAGTTGAACTCCCCGCCATGTTCGAGTCTTCCACAACCAACCTACTCCCAATGGAGTTTGTGGCCACACAGTTAATCACAGTCAAATATAAGGGAAAAGAATATGAAATCTGGAATTATGCAAAAAGGAAACCAGAAAAAAATTTCGAGCTAGAAGGTAAACCTTTTTCACTCAAATGTGAGCTATCAAAAGAAGATGAACTTCATGAAGTTTTTAGCTCCCTTTTGGTAACCCAGTGCACATGGGAGTAACAAAATGACTGAACTAACGCCAGAATATTCGTCAAAATTAGCCAACTACATATATCTAATCAAAGAGCCATCAACCCGAAGAGCTTTTATTAGAAAATATCAGGATGATTTCAAAGTCGAAAACTCCGACAGTACTATTTCAGGCAAAACCGGCGCCTTTATCTTCCTAAAAAGTGAACACACAATGGGAATTGCTGCTGTCGGCATAAACCAATATAAAGGTAATGCTGTAGTAGCTCTAAAAGGAACCGCCAGCGGCTATGATGCCTTGACAGATCTTAATGCCGGAATCAAACGATTCCACACCGGCGGCAGTGTTCATCAGGGTTTCTATTATACCTTCGCTAGTTTTTTACCCCAACTACAAGAATTTATAAATAAGCTTCCAACAGACGTCCATACCATTCATTGCGTAGGACACAGCCTAGGCGGCGCTTTAGCTACTCTTACCGCAGACTGGCTCGCAAGCAATAGTGGAAAAGTAATAAAACTATACACTTTTGGCAGTCCTCGTGTAGGTATGGAGCAATTCGCCAGCGGATGCAAACGCCGCATCAAGGAAGATAATATTTATCGTGTATATCATCGCACTGATCCAGTACCTATGCTGCCTACATGGCCTTTCATCCATGTTCCTGATGGAGGCATCGGAGACTATCAGCTTTCTCCGCCAAATTCTCTGAACCCTTTTCATCATCATTCAATTGATACTTACGTAAGCTCCGTTATGCCAAATGATACAGGTATAGGTTGGAGCGATGTTAAAAATTTACGCCCCAAAGATCGACTTGACCAGAGTATTGAATCTTGGCTGAAATCTGATTCTATTCTATCTCTAACATTGAATACGGCATGGATTGCAGGCGAAGCAATTTTGTGGGTTCTTAAGAAAATTGGCAATCTTGCAGGCATTGCACTAGTTATATCTGGAGGAACAACATTCACCCTACTGGATAGGCTCGCCATCTTTATGCATAAAGCCTACCAAATCAGCAAAGACATATCTTTCTGGATCCTTCGCCTTATAAAACGTTTGGCGCAGCTTGTAGGAATAGAAGTTGCCAAAGATGCTAATATTACAGTTGCATTTATAAGGATGATATTTATCAGAGTTCACAGAGTAGTGTCTGATCTGGTAATGCGAGCCGGACGTTTGGTTGAATAAAAAATGGAGCAGCCCTCTTCTAAGGGCTGCTCCATTATTCATGGCAACGAGAATAATCCTACAAAAGCCTCTGCCGACTTATTGGCAACAGGCAAAAAATCTTTGAATTTAATCATAAACCAACTTAGCTACTGACTTCCTGGCATGGCGCCATGATGTACTTTTTCGCCGCAACCTGCCTTGCCAGAAAAACCTCTTTCATACTTGGTTTCAAGTAACATTGTCATCTACTATTCTTACGACATTTTACACTCATCCAAGAAAAAAACAGCGCCATGAATGACATTTACAGAGCCTGTAAATTTCTTAATATTTTTTTCTTCCTGATCATTTTTTCCTTAAGTACGGAAATTTACGCCATGTCGATACTAAATATTGGAAAAGTTTGTACATTTTCTGGAATTTCTGGAATTATTCAGAAAGATGGACAGCCACTTTCAAATATCACTGTAACGAGAACAACCTCATACCAGAAGAAAAAGACTGATAAAACTAAAACTAACGAAGAAGGCTATTTTGAAATGCCTGCGCTATTCGAGCGTAGTGTAATGAGTCTACTTCCACAAGAATTTGTGGTCGGGCAGCTTATCGTAGTTACGGTAAATGGTGAAGATTATGTTATATGGGATGGAGTTAAGCGGAAAAAAGAAGAAAATTCTGAAGCAAGAGGCAAGCCATTAATTGTTACCTGTGACATTACTGATGAACTTAACGCTATAATGGTTGATGGGCAGAATTTTGTAACAAAATGCAATTGGGATGTAGTTCCAGACAAAGTAGACACCGGATTTTAGTTATTATGGATAATCTAGGCATATATTATAAATTTATTAAAATCTTGCTCTCTTTTATTATCTTTCCTTTAAGCATGAATAGTAATGCCATATCAATATTTGATACAGGGAAGGTATATACTTTTTCTGGCATTTCCGGAATTATTCAGAAAGATGGAATCCCAATTAAAAACGCCACTGTAGTAAGAAAAGTCTACTACCAGAAAAATAAGATAGATAAAACCAAAACCAACGAAGTTGGTTATTTTGAAATGCCTGCCCTATTCGAGCGCAGCTTGCTGAGTCTACTTCCGCAAGAATTTGTGGTCAATCAGTTTATTGCTATCACCACAAATGGTGAGGAACATATTATATGGGATGGCGTAAAACGTATAAAAAATGAGAATTCTGAGTCACGGGGTAAGCCGTTATTCGTAATATGTGACATCGAAAAGGAATATCAGGTAATAGAAGTTGATGGACAGCGATTTATAACAAAATGCAAGTGGGACGTAATTCCTGACAGTGCAAACAAGGAGGTTTAAAAATGTACAATATTTGCGTCTTTATACATGGACCAATTGAGAATATTGCTTTTTCATCACGGTTTCGGATAACGAGTGCAATTGGTAAGAAATCGGGCAACTGGTAGCTACCCGCGTTCTCCCCAACCAACAGAAAAACATTACCTGTAAAAGAGAAGCTTTAGCTCATTTCCATGCTCACCGATTAAGAGATAACGCATTATGGAAACAAGTCTAAGGCTATAGTATTTCAGTGCCCCTGATTGTTTGATATCAATTTTCTCTACCACGGGGAATATTATGGCGCCCGTAAACCCATTAAAGGCCTACACATTTTCAGAAATGAATATCCGGCTAACTCTGGATGGAGAACCTGTCGCAGGAGCTAAGGTTATTAGATCAATCAATTGAAAAAAGAAATTATAGATATATTTACTGCTGACTAGACGGGGAAAGTCTATCTTCCTGCCATGTACGATATCTCATTTGCAAAGATATTTCCGATAGAATTTGTTTCTTCCCGGCTTATTAAAGTTATACTTAATGACAATGAATACAAAATTTGGGTATATGCAAAGCGAAACCCAAGAGAGAATTTTGGAATGAATGGAGAGTCCTTTAATCTATCTTGCGAGCTTTCTGATAAACTGAGAACTGAACGAATGTTTGACTCTATATTAAAAACCTCGTGCAGGTAGCGCTGAATGCAGGATTGATAATCGTGTTTATAATCCCAACATCGTGCATTTATTTCTGGCTTGACCTTATAAATACCATATGTGTCAGGAATGATTTTAAATTTTTGAACTTTCGTATGAACTCACACCAAACACTATAAGATTAAAAATCATATTGCATCTTTTGCGACGTACTATATTGAGTTAAACTTGTAAAAATTCATAACACGTCTGGCACAATTTATCGGACTTAGAGTGGCCGACAACACCGGCATAGCTGCTGCATTTATCAGGATGCTTTTTGAGATTCCACCGGGTAGTATCGAATCTGGTAATGCGGGCACCGTATGATTGACCGACATATGCTCCCTAGCTGAAAGGCTGTTCCCAGATATTTAATACAGTATAAACATGCCTGAAATTCTACCCACAACTGCAATTCTAAGTGTATTTGCCTCAGTTCTGGCAATCATTGATTGCTATATCGCCAAGAAAAAGAGGAAAATTACTGAAAATTCGGATCTCCGTAGTGATCGTTTGAGCGATCTTGTCGTATTGACACCTTTCCTGGCGCTGCTCTATACGGAAAACTTCTGGCTAAACCTGGTTTGCACTCTGCCGATCATTCTAACTTCTTTCCTGGCGCAAACCTTTTTCTACCGAAAAGGCTGGCTAGGCAGTCCACCCGAATTTCTCACACTGTCACCAGGCAGCTACCTGTTGGCCGTTGTGGGGTATTTCATATTTTTTCACCAGGGTTTTCTGGGTGATTCCAATATGGACTCGGCCCTTACAACTGCGGGAGAGTCAAAGTCCCCCTACTCCTGGTTAAACCTCTGGCCATATGCGGCCTACCTCGTATTTTTTCTGTTTGCCACTACCCGCAAGAGCACTAACGGTATCTACCTGTCGATTCTTATTATGGTGCTCGCCGTGAACATTCTTCCGTTCTTTACCGGCTACTATTGGTGGTCCATGTTGGCGGGATTCTGCATTCTGGCAGTTACTGTGCGCCGGGCAATGGATGTATTAGAACCCGGCAGCGGAGGGGCAGTGTCGTTTGTGGGCGGTTACTTCTATTTGATAACTGCGTTCGGCAGTATATTGGCTTACGCGATCCTGTATTAACAGCTGCAGGCAAACGGGAGGCCCGGCAATATTACCGGGCCTCCATCTATCAGTTGATCTGGTAGCTGAAATCGCCTTCCTCCGTGGCTCCCACATGAATAGTGGTGATCTCCTCGCCCTTCGCCATTTTGTCCAGGCATTCACTAGCCAATGATGGCAACAAGGTCCGGTTTAGGATTACCTCAATATTACGTGCACCAGTGTCCGACTCCTGGCAGCGTGCGACAATATTGACCAATACATCTTCGTCGTAGCTGAATTCGGCACCATAGTGCTCCTTCACACGCTTTTCAATACGACGCATATTGATCTTGCAGATCTCTATGAGGTTTTCATCATCCAGTGGGTAGTAGGCAATTACATTCGCACGACCAAGGAAGGCCGGTTTGAATTTTTGTAGCAGGTAGGGGCGGATATTATCCAGCAGGACATCCGGTTCCGGTTTTTCCTCCACCTGGCTGAAAATCGCCCGAATGGCATCTTCTCCGGCATTGGACGTCATAATGATAACGGTGTTTTTGAAGTCGATATCACGACCTTCACCGTCTTTGATGGTGCCCTTATCAAACAGATTGTAGAAAATGTCCTGAACACCTGGATGGGCCTTTTCCATCTCATCGAGCAGTATTACCGAATAGGGCTTGCGGCGCGCCGCTTCGGTGAGCACACCGCCCTCGCCGTAGCCAACATAGCCGGGAGGGGAACCGAGCAGCATAGAGACTTTATGCTCCTCTTTGAACTCGGCCATATTGATGGTGGTGATGCTCTGCTCACCACCAAACAGTTCATCCGCCAATGCCAGGGCAGTCTCCGTCTTACCCACACCACTGGTGCCACAAAAGAGGAAAACCCCAACAGGCTTGCGTGGGTCAGTAAGTCCTGCTCTGGAAGTTCGGATTGCCTGAGCGACCGCCTCAATGGCGTGTGGCTGCCCTATCACTCGCTTGTTCAGCCGCTCCGCCAGCGTCTGTATGGTGGCTATTTCATCACTGACCATTTTCCCTACAGGGATGCCGGTCCAGTTCGCCACGACTTCAGCAATGGCCTGCTCATCTACAGCTGGCTGCATCAGTGGTGTTTCACCTTGTATCTCACGCAGCTGGGAATGCAGTGATTGCAATTGTTCTTTCAAATCAGCCAGTTTTGCTTCGTCTGCCGGCTCTTCTTCAGTTTGGTTCTGAAAACACAGATCAATTTCATCGCGCAACGCTTTAATTTGCTGAATCAGTTCCGCTTCCTGCGCAAGCTGGCTTTCCAGTGCTGTCAGGCGCTCTTCGGCCTCAGCGCGTTCCTGCGCCAAACTGTCCAGCTGTTCTTGATGGGCACCGGTAGCGGCATTCTCACGTTTCAATTTTTCTATCGTGTGCTCCGCACGTGCGATAGTACGTTTGGTGTCCTCAATAGCACCGGGCGTCGCCGATTGCCCCAGGGCTACCCGCGCACAGGCTGTGTCCAATAGGCTGACGGATTTGTCTGGAAGTTGGCGGCCAGGGATATATCGGTGAGAAAGTTTTACCGAGGCAACGATTGCTTCATCTAAAATGCGCACTTTGTGATGCGCTTCCAGTGTAGTCGCTATCCCACGCATCATGTCGATAGCTTTATCTTCTGAGGGCTCTTCAACTTTTACCACCTGGAAGCGGCGGGTCAGCGCGGGATCGCGTTCAAAATATTTTTTATACTCAGCCCAGGTAGTGGCCGCAATAGTACGCAATTCACCGCGCGCCAACGCCGGTTTGAGCAGGTTGGCAGCATCTCCCTGCCCTTCCTTCCCTCCTGCGCCGATCATGGTATGCGCCTCATCAATAAATAAAATAATCGGGGTAGCTGAGGCGCGAACTTCTTCTATTACTGATTTCAGACGGTTTTCAAACTCACCTTTAACACTTGCACCAGCTTGTAACAGGCCCAAATCCAGGGTCCGTACAGCAACCCCTTTCAGGGGGTCGGGCACATCTCCACTGGCGATACGCAGTGCGAAACCTTCCACAACCGCGGTTTTACCCACACCGGCTTCCCCTGTCAGTATTGGGTTGTTCTGACGACGGCGTGTGAGTATATCGATACACTGGCGTATTTCTTCATCCCTTCCCAGCACTGGGTCAATCTCGCCTTTTTCAGCCCGCTCGGTAAGGTTGATGGTGTATTTATCGAGTGCCGGGGCCTTGCTCGCCGCCGCGGCAACCGCGGCAGCGCCCTCTTCGCTGCTGGAGATACCACTTAAATGATGGGACTCTCCACTTTGTCCGAACATGGCACGGGCAGTCTCGCGAATCGACTCCGGGGCAATGTTTTTCAATTCCGGACAGGATTCCAGTAACTGTCGACGAGAAGTCTCGTCCAAAAGCAGCGCAGCCAGTAAGTGTCCTGAGCTGATAGCACGGTGGCCACAGTCAATGGATGCCAGCATCCATGCGTTCTTCGCAGCTTCAACGACCGTCGGTGATAACGCAGCCGGCCGACTACTGCCGGACTTGAAGCCAGCAATTGCCGTCGCGAGCTGCTTGGCCAGATGCGAGGGGTTACAGTCATGCTTCTCAAGCAGGTGGTAGAGATCTGTATCCGATTGATCCAGCAGCTTCAATAACCAGTGTTCCAGCTCAACATTATATTGGCTCTGCGCTAGACACAGGCCTGCCGCACCCTCAAGCGAGTCGCGCATATGAGGCGTCATAGTGTCTACCAGCCGCTTCAAATCAATATTAATCATGACAAAGCTCCTTTTATCGGTTTTGGATTTGACATCAGGCCATGGGTAAGGCTTCGTCTGGAGACACTCGATCAGCGCTCAACGTGATCTCCACGCGACGGTCGTCCAAGTCTTCATTGGCCATATGGGTGTTCCAACCCAGCAGCGGCTGGTATTGGGAATCATTTGCCAGTTGTACCGGTCCTACTTGGCGCATAAATAAAGTTACAGAGATTTCAAAGTCCATCTCCACACCTACAGCAAACTGGATAAATGACTTGAGTGACTCCAGTTTTTCCGAGCCCGGGGACAACGTCATAAACTGGTCATAAGCCATCGGTTCAACCACGACACGAAACTTATTTTGTGCCTGAAAGCAACATGTACCCAGTATCGCATTGACTCCCAAACAATTATTAATTCCTTGTGGGTTTTCTGGACCAGGAAAACGACAGAGCACATCCCCCGGTAGCTCGTCCCACTGCCCGAGAAATTGTTCGATACTGACTTTCAATCCAAAGTAATGGCGAATCATGCCCACCAAAGCCGCAGCAGAACACTGCTGTCTACTCAGGTGACCTGCCATACCGTACAACGCTTCATCTGGCAGCGGCATGCGATAGCGCATTTCGCCAGTTCCCATTCCGGCCAAAGAAGCGAGTGCGTGACTGAAGAGATCCGGCTCCCGGGCCTTGCGTAGGTGGTGCCGTTCATAGTTCACAGGAAGCTGGTACTTATGCCACGCCTGGTAAAAAAGCGAAATATGACGGTGATTGAAAATATCGAGAAAATCCCGCAACGCGGTGTTCTTTTCCCTCAGCTCTTTCAGCACCAATTCCGTGAGGTAATAGGGCATTACCCCCTGACTACCAGCTAGACCAGTGAAGCCCACATCCATGTTCCACTGGGTCAGCCCGTCCTCCGGTACTTTTCGCTGCTCTAGAGACAGTATGTCGGCACCATTGAACGAAAGACCTGAATGGGCGCGGAAGCGTATCAACTCCCGCGACGGTGGCGCAGATCCGGCGACTATCTCTCTGGCGCAGTCGTCACCAGCCATTGCTGTCGCGCGTTCGAGTAAACGTACCGCCTGAAAAAAATCAAAGCGGTAAGGCTCACTAACCAGGCGCTCGATTACAGTAAGGCTTTGTCTCCGGCTCGAGGCGGCCATCGTTTAAGTTCTCCGTCTCTACCACTGATAGTGGCAATCAGTCGTGTAAAGGAATTTAGTGAACAGTACAAACCCAGAAAGCGTTCGATCACACTGGCGAACAGAAGCGGGCTGGTACCGGTCAGCATCATCGGGTCAAGTTCGATCTTGACTTCCGTACCTCGGCACAAGACTACACTGTGGTCTATCTGTATGGGCGCGGTAATCGGTCGCGTGCTCACTTTTTGCAGAGACTCGATTAAGTTGCGTGTGCTAGCGGAATCACGGAAGTCGTAGAGACGGAAAATCTCCTTGAGCGCTTCGCAACCGCCATTCGCTGACAGCGATAGGTGATTCAGGTTGAGGTGTGAAATTAAACGCCAGTAGCCACGCTCACGTCTGGGCGGGCGTAGAGTTGCCGTGGGTGAGACAACACAACTTATTCGGCGCGCCGGAGCGTCGCCATCTACTATCTCTAGATAGGGCTGCGCGTTTCCACTGGGCAGTTTTTTGGGTAGGTTCCTGTTACAACAGGTCAGCTGTATATCGAGAGTTTGATCGCTGATTTTATGGGGGTTAAATTCAAGGTCGACCAAACAGATATCCACTTCCGACGCCTGTTCGTTTCGGTGCTCCCCTTCAATAACCTCCCGTCGCCGGCTAAACCAAAAAGCGGTCTGTCGAGCGTGGTGTTGGCTGTGCTGAATACCGTAAAAAGGACGATAGCTTGTGCTTTTTCCACTGCCATCGGTCGCCGTCACAGAGTCGATGGAATAAATTTCCAGTCCATCACTACGCCGTGCGTCGGGAACCACATGGTAGTTGTATTGCGCATGAGTAAGTGGAATTGGGTCGGCGGTCTGCGGAAACAGGTTGACTACAGGCGTGCATCCTAGAACAAACATGCCTGGGGTCAGTTGCTTTTCCAGTTCGTCGTGATTTTCCGACAAATAGAAATATAGATTTAAAGAGTCTCCGTAGCTGTCATTCAGTGCATGCTCAAGGCCATTAATATCAATGAAATGGAACTTTTCCGGAAATGCGAAGTATTCGGTCAGCAACCGATAGCCTATGAATGCTGTATCCGGATAAGGAAGCAGCCCCTGGTCGGGATCAAGCCCTACGGGTTGCAATGAATCCGGCTCAAGATAGGTTGGGTGCGGGTCCGCTTCTCCATTGGCAACGACCAACTTAACACATTTGCTTAACAGTAAGTCGTAAAGAGCGTAGACATGACTCGGCTGGCCGCGCAGAAAAAATCGCAAATGGCCCGGCTTGATTTCGGAGAAATTCAGATCGGGGCTTTGGGTTTTCAGTGAAAGCTTCAATACCGCGTTAGCGCTCTGAATTTCGTTACATCCCGGCGCAATGAAAGGGCGGGGCATGAGGCTGGCACTCACGGCCTGAAAGGGACATATATCCACTGGATAACGACTGGTAAATCTACATGTCTGTCCCTGAAAACTTTCCGTTTCCAGCAAGGTATTAGCGTCTACGCGCACTATCGCATCCAGATCCGACTCGGGCTCGAACTGTACTACCGCACAAGATGGTATTGGTCTCAGGTAATGCGGATAGAGCGTCTCCAGCATTGCATCGGTGAGTTCTGGGAAGTCATCGCTGAGCTTCTGTTGCACTCGCGCATTCAAATAGGCGAAGCCCGACATCAGCCGGCCCACCAATGGATCGTCTACCGTATCTGTATCTAGTTGCAGGCGCGAGGCCGCAGCCGGGTGCATGCGTGCAAATTCCGCTGCGGTTTGTTGCACAAACGCCAACTCACGCTCGTACAAATCAATCAATTTTTCACTCATCACAGTATCTCCGACACATCGACCGTCTGAGTCACCGGATTTAGGGCTGAGTCAAATACAATGACTTCCGATGCGGGATTCACATGCAATACCGCTTCTACGCGAAAGCGGATACTTGGATCTTCCACATCGATTTTGTCTTGGGTCGTGACTTTCACGGAACGGATACGCGGTTCAAATTCCAATATGGTGCGCTCAATATCGCGGCAAAAACGTTTGCGGCTCTCCAGTGAGGACAGATTGACCGTGGACAAATCTGGCAATCCGTAATTCATATTGGAGGACTGCAGGTGCACATGTGTCTCAGGTGGGGAGACACAACAGTAGCGTGTGTTAAATAAATGTTCGAGGTCGCGCCGGACACCCTCACGTAGCTGTTTCAGAATTTGATGTGGCTGGTGAAGATCCATATTGCGAGACGACTCTAGTAGCCGGTCCAGTACCGGCGCTAGCAAGCGCTTTTCTCTGACCATTTTTTATTGCAATGTCCCTATCTGTGCCAGCGCTGTAGTCAGCTTCAATTCTGACACCAAATGATCCACTGTGTAGTGGCTTTTCAGGTGAATGACACTCTGGTAGCTACCCACCTTGCCAGGCTCATCCATTACGCGCACCCGGGCTTCGCGCAGAGGATACCGAGCCAACATTTCCCAGGACAGGTCATCGCGCCCGGTGGTATATCGATCCAACCACTTCTGCAGCTGGCGCTCGCAGTCGGCCGCATTCATATACGCCCCTACTTTGTCCCGAATCATAACTTTTATGTAGTGAGCGAAACGGGATGCGCAAAGAATCTGCTGTAACATGGAGCTAATGCGAGCATTCGCCGTTGCGGCCTTGGTGGTGTATTGCTTTGGACGCTGCAATGACGGCACGCTGTTGAACGCGCTGTAGGGGGTATCATAACAATGGCAGAGGCAGGTAAACCCCAGCTCGCTAAGATCCCGCTCAGCGAAATCGGTTACCAATATAGAGGTTGTCATTTTCACCATGCCGGCTTTGCTATCTGGCCTGTATTGCAAAGCAGGCAATTGGGTAACCAACCCGCCACCGTAGCTATCTCTGGCCACACCGCGGATATGAGAGAACCAACCGACCTCACTGAATTCCCGGATCAATACCGCCCCCAAGGCAAAGCATGCATTTCCCCACAGATAGTTTCTGTTGTGGGCATCAGAGACCTGCTCTGCAAAACGCAGCCCGCGGTAGTTGGAAAATTCAGTGTTGTAAGGTTCGCGCATCAATATCTGGGGCAAAGTCGCGGCCAAGAAACGGCTGTCTTCCAAATCCCGCAACCCATTCCAACGGATGTACTGCTTTTGTCGGAACACTTCCGCGAAATCGATCGGCCTCGCCAGATCATCGAAATGATCCGCACCAAATAACTGCGGTGTCACGCCGCAGACAAAAGGAGCGAAGGCAGCCGCAGCCGTGTGGGCTATGCCTTGCAAGGTGAATACATCATCGTAGGGATGACCTTCAAAAGGCCTGTGGGAAATATAGTAGTCTCCGAGCAGTAACCCGAAGGGCTCGCCACCAGGCGTACCGAATTCCTCGTTATACACAAGATGGAAAAGACCAGACTGATCGAAGTCTGGCGCTCTTTCCATATCTTTGCTCAGATCCCGCCAACTGACATCCAACAGTCTGATTTTAATATTGTCCGAATGCGGCGCACTGTGCACCAACATCGACAACCCCCGCCAGCTTGCTTCCAGGCGCTGAAATCTGGGGTGGTGCAATATAGCGTTAATCTGCTCGCAAATTACTTCGTCCAATTCCGCTACTAGGCGGTTAAGCCACTGACGTACAGTGAATTTCTCTCGGTGCACGCAGGGGCAGATCTCCGTGAGCCAATATTCGAAGGCAAAAAGATCATCAGGCTCATTGAGAAACTTGCGCAAAGAACTGCACCCAGAACCCATAAGCTGTGGAGATAGCAGTGGGCCATCATCACCGGGATTTTGTGCAGGCAGTTCAGCGGGCACGGAAACGAACTCCTATAAATCAATAAGAAAGGACATATCGCGTACCCCTGGGAATAGGTCACGCTGTGCAGCTTGTTAGGCGCAATTGAGCGCCGGAGGCCAAGAATGAAGCGGCCCGCCAGACTGGCGGGCCCCTGGTTTATCCCGCGGAGGGGATATTGGCAACCATGCGCATGGAAGTCGTCAGCTCTTCCATTTGCAGCCATGGCTTCAGATAGGCCACCGCACTGTAGCAACCGGGCTGGCCGGGGATCTCCTTCACCTCGACACGCGCTTCTGCCAAAGGATACTTGGCTTTCATCTCCGCGCTCGCATCGGGATTAGAGTTGGTATACTGGGAAATCCACTTATTCAACCAGCGCTCACAGTCGCTCGCCTCCATAAAGGAGCCGACTTTGTCGCGTGCCATTACCTTCAAGTAATGTGCAATGCGCGAAGTGGCCATCAGATAGGGCAAGCGCGCTGAAATAGCAGCGTTTGCGGTCGCATCCGGGTCATCGTAAGTCTTCGGTTTCTGGGTGCTCTGAGAGCCAAAGAATACTGAGTAGTCGGTATTCTTATAGTGGCACAGAGGCAGGAAACCTTGAGCGCTCAGCTCTGCTTCGCGGCGGTCGGTGATACCGATCTCAGTCGGGCACTTCTGATCCATATCCCCATCGTCGCTCTTAAAGATATGAGTCGGCAGTCCCTCTACCTTGCCACCACCTTCAGCACCACGAATCGCGGTACACCAGGAATTCTCCGCAAACGCTTTCGTCAGGGTAGTCCCCATTACATAAGCGGCGTTCATCCAACAATACTGGTCGTGCTCGGCCGGGCGCGAAATGCCGGACTCATCCACTTCGAATTCTTCAAAGTCGAACGACTCTATCGGCTTGGTATTGGCGCCATACGGAGTGCGCGCCAGCGTGCGAGGCATTACCAGAGTCACAAAGCGGGAATCCTCGCTATCGCGGAAGCTGCGCCACTTGATGTATTCACCAGATTCGAATATCGCGCCCAGATCGCGGGGTTTGGACAGTTCGGTAAAGTCTTTGAAGCCAAACATGCCCGCACCTGCGGCGGAGATAAAGGGACAGAATCCAGCAGCGGCCACGTTGGACATCTTGCTCAACAGCTCTATGTCCTCGGGATGGCTGGTGAACTCGAAATCGCCAATCATACAGCCATACGGTTCACCACCAGCTGTACCAAACTCTTCTTCGTAGATCTTTTTGAAAGTCTGGCTCTGGTCGAACTCAACGGCTTTATCGAGGTCCCGGAACAATTCGCGCTTGGTCAAGTTGAGCATGCGAATCTTCAAGGTCGCACCCGTCTCGCTGTTCATCACCAAATGGTGCAGACCGCGCCAGGAGCCCTCGAGCTTTTGAAATTTCTCATCGTGCAGTATCGCCGCAAGCTGCTTTGACATTGCTTGGTCGATCGCTTGCACCGCCTTTTTGATCGTCTGAGTCAGATTGCGATCCCAAGTAACCGTACCTTTCAGAACCTGCTCGGTAAGATTGGCGATCAGGTCCTGTGCTTCTTCCGGCTCGGTCTGTTTAGTCGCAGCAATAGCCTGCTCCAGCAGGCTGGCCGACTGCTCTTCCGTTGCACTTTCTGCGACATTTTCTACTTCGGTGCTCATTCTGATTCCTCTCCTTTATTCTCGCCCAGGCCCAGCTGTTCAGAGATAGCACTGACATTTTCAGTATTCTTCAGAATATCTTCGAGAACCTTTTCCAATTCCTCAGAACGATCCGCTTTGCTCAACAGATCCCGCAGCTTGCTGCGCGCTTCGAGCAACTGCTTCAACGGCTCAACTTGTTCGACAATTTGCTCCGGGGAGAAGTCATCCATGTTTTTGAAATCCAGATCAACTCCCAGCTTACTGCCATCGCCGGCGAGCGTATTTTCCACTTGCAGATTCAACTTGGGGTTGACCTTGGCCATGACGTCATTGAAGTTGTCACGGTCTATTTGTACAAACTTGCGCTCTTTTAGTGCCTTGCGATTCTCTGCATTGTCACCGGAGTAGTCACCCATTACTCCCACAACGAAAGGCAATTCCTTCTTGACTTCAGCGCCATTGGTCTCAACGTCATAAGTAATGTGAACGCGCGGCTTGCGCACGCGCTTGAGTTTGTTGTGAATGCTCTCTGACATACCTGGTCTCCTTGTCTCTATTTAGGGGCTGCAAATGGTCTGGCAATTACCACCCGGCGTTGGCTTCGGCTTTGGATTCCCCACCCCAACCGTCATCCGCGGGCGCCGGTTCAGCGCTTTGAGCCGGCTCCGGGCTGGCGGCGGGAGCTGAGGATACTGGCGGCGGCGCCACATAGCGCTGCGTGTCGGAGCCATCCAGTTTGACACCGGTGAGCTGTGAATAAATAGCGCGCGATTGCTCATCCGGCAAAAGCTCGGCCATCAATTCCGACACTGTCATGCGGCCCCAATTGATCAGCCGTTCTAGGCCAGGAGCCAGAGGTGTGTGGGGTTCGTAAGTGCGAAAATACCTGGCCGCTTCCTCCAGCAGCCGCAGAGCATCCTCGCGCGAAGCAACTGGACCTGCTGCGACCCCTGCCGTAACCGCGGCAGCCACTGGTGCCGCAGTTGTACTTTCCTGGCCGGTAGTAGCTTCATCTTGTCCACTCGCAGAGCTTTCCGCACTGGCAGCAGCAAGCGCTTCCAGCTGGGCCTTGTATATAAAGCGAGTGGTGCGCAGCACTTCATCCAGCAATGTACTGATGTTTGTTGAAGGAGGCGCGTCGTGCCCGCAATGCGACCGCAATGCTTCATTGATGCTCTTATAGTGAGCGATGGCGGCCTCTAGCGTCTCCACCAAATTTTGCGCCCAGTCATTGCTGGCTGCCTGCACACACTGTTCAATATCGGCCAGACTGTATCCCAGGGTTTCAATACGGGCAGCCTTGGCTTCATCATCGGCGATACGATCGGCATCCCGGGCCTGTTGGTATTGGAAGAACGAATAAGCCCCGAAATCGCCCTCGGGGGTGATAGGCGCGCTGCGGATCGGCATCAACAGCGTTCCGTCCCCGCCGTCGCCATTTAACCCAGTCAAAGGCGCCACTTTGGTTTCCAGGCCATCTTCGTCTGGCTCCGGATAGAGGTTTTCCCAGTAGTCCTCTACCAAGCGGTCAATCAAGGCAAAACCATCGCGCAAGCCGCTAAAGCCGTGCAGTCGAATCAGAGCTTCCGTGTACCAGCTGGCGACTTCCAAATCTTTGCTTTGGCCACTGAGAATCTTTTCCGCAGACTTGGCTACGTCGCGCCAGGGAGCGAGTAGGTCTGTGTCGCCGTCGTCAAAAATTGCCGAGCGCTCCGCCGCGCGGGCACCGTTGCGGGCATCCTTGATGGTGTAGTAATCAGACGTCGGCGAGCGATCTTCTCTAATATCACTGCCGCTTGGCTGTTCGTCTGAAATTGGTGCAATCAGTTCATCTATGTCTATTGTGTTCGGGAAGGGCATGAAAGGTCCCTCTACTCCGTTAATCCCTTAGTATGAATTTTTTGGAAGATTACATTGTGCATCAGGTGAATCAAGATAATTTGCCGTTTTACACAAAGTTTTTGTGAAAAAAATAAATAGCCCACACTGTTAATCAAAAAAATTTCACAAAAATGGCTGCTAACTGGGCTCAGTTACCTCAACGGTCGACTCAGCTACCTGCAACATTTCTTTTTCAAGGCAAAAACTCGAAATAATTTGACTAAAGAGTTTTCTTTGTTCATCAAAGGTATTACCTTCGCACCAAAGAAAAATTGCATAAAAATTATGCTGTGACTGGAAGTGTGCAACAATGTAATGAATCGAGGTGCCATCGAGTTTCGCAGACATCTCTGAGACGTATAGCGGCAGAGTTTCACTTTCAGAAGGGCTTGGGCCTGACAGTAGCTGTCCCTCTTCCACTCGCGCCAAACATTGCTGTAACTGTGCCGTCGCGTAGGATGGCAAAGTCAGTGCCGGCGGCAGTTCTTGCCGAGCTTGCTTCAGGATAACTACGTACTGATGCCGATCTCCGTCACCGGCTTGTAATACGGCTCTCGGATTGAGATCGTCCCGACACTGCCAAACGTCGGGGAGGCCGATGGAAACGGCTTGATCCGAACTGTACTGCCTCTTCAGGCACGTCTGAGCGACTTCGCTGCGAAAAATTACACAGTTGTCCAACAACAGCTCTGTATTCCAACCACCCTGCCATAGGGTGTACATCACTTCGTCTGCCTGCTGTCTCTTCTCGACCCGTTTGATTACCTGACGCGAGCCCGACAGTAAACGCTTTACCTGCTCAAAATTCAGACCAAACCTGTGACACAGAGTATCGATTCCCTGACGGCGGCTGAAACCTTCGCGCAACACCCCGGTAAAGACAATTTCAAATGACATAGAACAAACCTGCATTCCCTGCACTTAATTGAACCCGTTGGTGCCCGGACTCAGTAATGATCCTTTGCTCCAATAACTGGTATGGAAGCTGTATTCTTAGAGATATCCCCTGTGATGGCATCCCTGCAATATACAGTCACCAGCGCAATTCCGGCGCGCCCAACATGGAAGCGTAAAGCCCCGGATCAGGAAGACTGGGACAAAGTAATGCATTGGGTGCGAGCTGCTGTGAGCCCACACACCACCAAAGTCCAAAAGCGGGAAATTGCTGCCGGTACAGATAATCGAGTATCCCGGGATAACAGCTAGCAATATCCGAGTTTTCCCCTACAGCCTTGAGAACGCCACCCGCGTTCAGGGATATGTCCGTCGCGGGAATATTTTCCGCTAGCTGAGGGAAGCGCTCCATCAGCTGGTCAGCCAAAAGCGCATTCTGCAACGCTTCTATCGCGAGATTGGATAGCTCTCGGTACCACCCCTCAGCGGACAACTGTAGTGCAAAAGGGTTGGCTTTGCCCGATACAGGAGCGGCTAACGTAAGGGGAAAGTAGCGGCCGACACTATCCACACTGGGGACCAATACACCGGCCCAGCCGCGTTCATCCAATACACCGGGAGACAGGGCAAAGCGCCAAACCGGGGCGGTGAGGAAGTAATCCAGCCAGGACTCCCCAACCAGTTCCCGGGATCCATGTACAGCGCGCTGCAGCCATTCGTCCCAAGGCGTCACAAAGCTTGCCGGGAGCTGGCGTTGGATAAAATCACCATGCCCCGGAAGCTTACCGAATATTCCCATCGCTGTTGACACATTCACCTCCGCGCCGAATTTCCTCTGCCGTCACAGGGTTTCCGGACAGCGGTAGCCGTTCAATAATCTGCGGTCGAACGGATTATCAACACCGGCGGCAGCCAGCTTGAACTGCGCCCGGCGTCCCTCTTCCTCAAATGTCACCAGATGCTCGGTACCGCTCCTACCAAGTTCCAGTTCGGAAGCCGCAAGCAGACGATACCAAGCCCAGTCCCCTTCAAAGTGCTTGCGGTGTACAGTTTCGTTCAAATCTTCAAAGATAATTCGCACACGATTGCTTTCTCCCCCGCGCCAAGTCAGTTTTTTACTAGTCCTTGGGCCGTGGGAGTAAGGCACCCGTTGCTCTCCCATTTCCAATGCAAACAGGCGCACGCCCGGATCGAGTTTTGTCGGCTCGATCCGGAAGGTGTAGGACGCCTGTCCCCCGTTACTGAAAAAGGTCTTGCGAATCCGATCAGCCCGGCGCAGTTGCGACAAGGTTTCCGCCGACAACCCCAGGCTCTGTCCTTCCAGACTTTTTAGCTTCCAGCTACGGGTATCCAAAAATGGTTTTAGATACTCGGAGACAAATTTTTGCTCTATACCACCCGGCTTAAAGTAGCGGTTGAATTCAAGGATAGGCACTTCCTGATCCCGGTTATTCCGCAACGGGTATCGATTGGCAAGGCTGCGGCTGTAACTGCTGTATACCTGCTCCCTCCATATGCGGTCGGCATGCAGTTTGGCCTTGGCCATTACCAATGCCCAGGTGCTATCTGCGATTTCGTCCAGCCACCGGTCAAACGGCGCCGGGGCGTTAGACGCTTTGATCCGCAGTTGTTTTATCGCATCCCCTCCGCCACCGGCAAAACGAGCCTTGGCGCTGGTAAAAGCAGCCTCATTGGGGTCTGGAGCGCTGTCGATCTCAATCAGATATTCTTGAATTTTTGCGATTGCGGAAAGGTATTCCTGAACCCTAGCTGGACGCCCTTTTTCACTCTGGGTGATGCGCTGGAGCTCCTCGAAACGCAGATCCACGATCGTAGGTTTGAATTTATCCTGAAGAGCACCTGCCACACCGCCGACCGCCGCTGCTCCGAGCTTGCGCTCCCGGCTCGATACCGGCAGTGCGACACCAGAAGCGTCCGTGGGTAGTTCCGGGCGTATTGTCAGCCGTGTGTTATCGGCCGTAATTTCAGCAATGGCCAGTAGCGGTGAGTAAACGGGGTCGGAAAACTTCGACAGCGCATCCAGTGCCTGAGTGGTCGTGCGAAAACGCTGGATGGAGAAGCCGCCGATAAATTGCTGCCAACGCTGTTGGTATTCCCCGAGGTATATCCGCTTGACTTCTTCACCAAGCCTTTCTCTATCCGCCTCGCTAAAATCTTCACCGCTGATGTCGCCACCGTAAATCCAGCGCTCATCCGCCAGCCGGCTCATCAATGGTGAATCCGCGCCGAAATTCAGCTCTTTATATCCCGCCTTGGTGTACAGGTAAGGCATACTGAACCGGGAGTCTGTGGCCGACACACCAAACAGCTGCTCCGTGTCACCACCGATATCTCCGTAAAGGTCTACCGGCGTCAAGCCCAGCTCGCTGTTGCGCAATTGGGCATATAGACGCTGCGGAACAGGTATACGGCGCAGCTGCTGACGCGCCCGCGCAACCACCCGCTCGTTGGCTTGCAGATTTTCCGACAGGGGCTGCTCAAACAACTGTTCCAGGTGAGTGGCCAGTTGTTCCTGCTTCTGCGCCTCACCGGACAGTTGCCGCTCCCAGCGGGCCCGGTAGTAGTCTTGCAATACTTGAGGGTCACGCTTGTCGGCGTTAAAAAACATCAAGTAGGTTTTCAAGGTATCCGCTAGCGCAGGGTCATCGCTGCCCATGCGGTTGAGATCACTCTCAATATCGCGGATCAATGCAGGCAAAAAGAGGTTTTGTAGCTGATTGCGGTACAGTTGATCTGCCGCCCTGTCGACTCTGTCATCGTAGAGGCCCATATTGGCCAGCCAGGGGTGATCCTCGCGCTGGTAGACGCCAGCTGCACTGCGCAGCGGTTCCAACAGCCGAAGGCTGGTAACCGGAGTCAAGCGCGCCTGGCTCAGTTCTTGTTTTTCATGTTCGTATTCCGCAACAAGATCCCGTACCTCTCCCATATAAATCTTGTTTTGGGCCAAGCTGCCACTCCAGAGGAACAGCGCTCCGACAAAAATACCTGCCAGGGCGACATAAACGCCCCGACGCAGCCATTGTGTGGCAGCTTCTATTCTGCGGTTGACCCCTACCAGTTCCGCTTCTGGAAAGATCACGTCCTTCAAAAGGCGGTGCAGGAAGTAGCTCTTGCCAGCGCCCTGAAATTTATGCGCGACATCTCGCTCGAGTCCAAAATCGGCACTCACCGACGCCATCATACGGTCGATGGGGCTGCCTTCCTGGGTGCCACTGGTGAAGTACACGCCCCTGACCATCGGTACGGTTTCATAGCGGTTCGGACTGAAAGTCTGTTTGACGAAGTCGTCGAGGATTTCAGTGAGGCTCTCCATCCGCGCCGGGAACCCTTGCAGCATCGCGCGCTTTTCAATATGCCGCTCCTGGTGCACTCTCCACAGCACGCGCTGATTGAGGCGTTCTATCAACCCCCGGAACTCCGCGGAGAAGGTATCCAGCGGCGCACCCAGTACCGGGCCGCTCTCGGCAGGGAAGCTAATGCCCCAAACCTGCTCCCGCTCCGCTTGGGACAAGTTGTCAAAGAATTCACTAAAACCCGCCACCAGATCGCATTTGGTAAAGGTCAGATAGATCGGGAAGCGAACACCGAGCTGCTCTTGCAGCTCGCTGATACGCTGGCGGATGGTTTTTGCCTGGTGCACTCGCTGTTCCGCTGTTTGCACCATCAGGTCCTGAAGGCTGACAGCAACCAGGGCACCGTTGATCGGCCGGCGCCGGCGGTAGCGTTTTAACAGGCCAAGAAACGCCCGCCATGCGTTGTTATCGTAGACGCGGTGGCTGTCTTGTGTGGTGTATCGACCGGCGGTGTCGATCAGAACCGCGTCGTTGGTAAACCACCAATCGCAATTCCGGGTGCCGCCAACGCCGCCAAGCGCTTCCCGACCATGGCTCTTGGCCAGCGGAAATTCAAGACCAGAGTTGACCAGCGCCGTCGTCTTGCCGGAGCCGGGAGGACCGATGATGATGTACCAGGGCAACTGGTAAAGGGAGACACTGCCTCTGTCTGACTTGAACCTGGCCTTGCGCAGCACTTCCATGGCCTCGCGGAAGCGAGTGGAAAGAGCATTTAATTCCTCGCGGCTGCGCTCCTCATCCGGGTCCACCTCCTCTTCCTGGGACTCTTCGATCTCCTTGATCAGCGCCTGATTCTGACGCCGTTCCACCAGCCACTGGCTCAGATTCCACACTAGCCAGATTGCGGCGATAAACAGAATGATCGTCAGACGGACACCGCGGCTCAGGGTGGTGTTATCACTGCCAAATTTGATGTAGTCGGCACCAAACCAGATCAGGAGTGATAAAGCCACAAGGCCGATCAATCCCAACACCCATTTATTGGCAAAAAAATCGCGCAGGCGTTTCATGCAAAGCTCCATCTCCCACACCAAAGTGCAGGGCAATCACAGTCCGGGGCTTACCGGGTTTCCGTTGTGTTTTCGTTGTTTTCCGCAGCCGCGGCGGCGATGCGTTCCGCCACTGGTGTGGCGCTCTCATAGAGCCACCAGCGGTAACCACTGTAGGTGAGCAACATCATTCCAAACGCCACGCTGGCGATCACCCACAGGGGAATGTAATGAATCAATCGTGTCTTGCGCTCGACACAGCCGCGCCAATGCGGGGACAGATCCCGTTCCATCGGCGGCCGGTGTCGCTCTATCGTTTGATAGAGCGTGTCCCGGATCTGTTCCAGCTGCTCGTGGCCGCGCTGAACCAAGCGGTACTTACCCTGAAAACCCAGGCTCAGGCAAAGGTAGAAAAGCTCCAGCAACTCCAGATGATTGCCCGGAACTTCAAGCATCCGCTGCAATATCGCAAAACACTTCTCACCGCCGAAGGTCTCTTTGTGAAAGAGGCTTAGCAGGGAGTGCTGGCTCCAGCCACTGGCACTGCCCCATGGCGTACTCAACACCACTTCATCCACGACAGTGCAGATCAGATAGCGCGCAGTCAGGACCGTCTCCGGGGAGAGGGACAATTGCCTGGCTTCACGTTCAAAATTCTGAATTTCCCGGGTCAGACGCTTGTGCAGATCCGGTACATTGTCGTGATTTGCCGTTGCGCGCAGCTTGATGACCGCACCGAGTAGTTTTGATGCGGCGGCTACAAGCGGGTTTAAACTGTTCCGCACCCGGATATCTTGCAGTGGTTCGCCGTCCGAGATTGCCTGACTGCGGGCTTGTGGCGCAGCGCTGGCGCCCCCTCCCGGCGTCGGCACAATGACTGTGCGATCGCCCGCACTGGGCCCGCGCGGTGGTGTAAAGGGATCGTTGCTCATCTTTAGTTATTCCTTATTGCCCAGAGCTCCATGACCAAACCGGGGAACTCCGCACCCAGATGCACCGCAAAGCCACCAGATTTCTGCATTGCCCGCCACAGATCACCGGTACGTTCCAGCTCAAAATAAGCAAAGCCGGCGTGGTAGGGTATCTGTCGCGGTGCCACCGGCAACGGGCGCAGCGACAGGCCGGGCAGTTGTGCTGAAATAAGTTCGCGTATGGCCTCTACAGGCGCAACCTTTGCCTGTCCGGGGAAGCGGCTGCGCAACAAGTCGCCGGGCATATCGGCTTTTGCGGCCATTACAAAACTCGCCGTTGAAAGCAGCGACGGATCGGTGACTGGAGCCACGTAGATACCGAATTTCCTCTGCACCAACTCCAGGGCAATTGCGGTCTGCTCTAGCACGGTGGACAACGATTGGCGCAGCGCGGAAAAAAGGCCCGCATAACTCTGCTGCAGGTTTTCGTGGATATAGGCCGGAATCTCCGGTGGCCGCTTGTTAGGTGATGTGAAAGTGGCAAGTTCTCCGGCCAGCTGCAGAAGCTCCAGAAACAGGCTGTGGGGATGAAGCCTGGGCTGTGCGGTCAATTGCCGCAATAATGGCTCAAATCGGTTGATCACCTGCAGCAGCAGATAATCGGCGATTTCCGCCGAGCCGCTTCTACCGCTGTCACTCAGACGGTGCCCCAACGCAGACCCGCGGTGATCCAGCAGGCCTTTAATTTCCTCAATATAGGCTTTAATCACCGCTGACGCCTCGGCATTCAGCAACGGCGGTATATAGTCGGAGTCCAGTTCGACCGGCTTTTCCGGCTGCCGCTCTCGAATGCGGGCTATGCCGATAGATGCGTAGCCGCTTCTGTCATCACTTTCGAGTTTCAGACAAACGCGCAGTTTGCCGACCTGAATACGCGCGGACTCTCCAGAGGATGAAGCGCTGTTGCGCGCATCAAAGTTGCTGGCCTGATAACGGGCCTGGGGGAAGTCCTCCTGATCCCGCACAGATTCCTGGCTGCCCGGTCTTTTCAAGGGAATGCACAGGAAAACGATTTCGTCCCGTGTGTTCACTGGAACATCCAGCACATCCGGCAAAAGTTCATTTTCCGGAGCGAGCATCGGTGTGCCATCGGGAAAAATAGCTTTCACCCTGGATAGAGAAATTTTGCCCAGGGACAGCGGCTCGCTATCAATGGCCAGCTCGATAATACCCCAGGTATAGGGACCGAGAGACTCGGTGCGCGCTTCCAGCAAATTTTCCAGATAGCGGTCTTGCTGCTGAAAGTGTTGAGGGCGCAAAAACATGCCCTCACTCCAGATCACCTTGTTATTTGCCGACATGTGAATTCCCTGCTGAAGTCAGCTGTTTGGATTATTTATCGATGACGTTGGTGGATTTTTCTACCTTTTCCATCTGTTGGAGCCGCTGCTGCATGCGCTCATACTCCTCACTGGAAATAGTTACCGTGTCACCCCGCTTCCTGGAAGCTTCTCTTCTCGAGAGTGTGGACGTTTTTGTGCGACGCCCCTTGGCAATCGCCTCTGGAAAATCGATACGGGTATCCGCCAAAGCCACCTGATATTCATTGTTGCTGTGATCGGTTATCGGTAGCAGCATCAGAGCGTCCGCCCGCTGATACTGCACAAATTCAGCAAGCAGGCCGATGTACCTGACATCTGGGGTCAATTCGAGCTTCTCGACTCTCTCTTCGCCGGGAGCAAACTCCTTGAGCACCACAGTTCCAATCAAGTCCCGACCCAGCCTTGATTCCGCATTCTCATAGAGATTCAGAAAATCCTCGCGCGCGAACTGCCGATCGTCAGCGAGCATAAATACGCGCACCACGACAGGTGATGCGCGGCCGTCGTTATCCGGATTAACATCCCTGTCAGCCCGGACAGTCAGTTCCAGACTGGTATCAAAATTCAGAGTACGGCGGGTCGCCTGACAAGCCGCAACAGTCAGTACCAGAAGGCAGACCACTAAAAGCCGCGGAAGTGATGAAATGGACACGGAGAACTCCTTTTATGTACGGTGATTCTCAGTTAACGCTTAAGATTTCTGGCGTTTTTTAGCTCAGACAACTGATGTTCATAGGTACTGGCAAACTCATCCCCAAACAGGCGCCGGTAACAACTTTCCGGATCTCCGGCCAGCTCCCTGTACATCTGCACAAAACCTTCCCAATTTTTCGCATTCTTGCTCGCAAATACGCTGCCCGAGCTGTTGAGGCGGCGCTCGATATTTTCAGGGTTGAAAAATTTCAACATCGCCTCGTAGCCCGCGCGCATTCCCGCCAGCACTGCTACCTGGTGATCAGAGAGATCATCGAAGCTGTCGGCCACCGCTGTGCGCGGGTCCATGAATGCGCCGTTACCCGCGAACATGGCCGATAAAGCGTCTGTCGCGGTGGCACTGAACTTCAAAGGGTTGTTCGCCTCTGTCTGAATGACAGTGCGCTGTACCCGCAATTCATTTTTGATACTGCTCCTCGCCCGCAGCAGATCGATCAAACGGGTGACAGTTTCCTGCACTATCTCCGCAGCCTGTTGCTCCAATTGCGGCTGTTGCTCGGGGCGCAGATTCAATCCGAGTGCTTGGGCTAGAGCGCTGGCACCGGAACGCCCGCTTGTATGCGCAACCTCTTGTTGAACGGGTACCTGCTGAGGAGGTGGCACCGGCTGAGCGGGTGCTTGAGGAGGCACCTGTTGCATGGGCGCCTGTTCTGTCTGGACAGAATTCTGCGCAGGCACTTGCTGCAGTGGTGGCTCCGCGGCCGAAGGCTGTTGTAACTGGGAAAAGGGCTGTGACGCAGCGGAAAAGCCGCCCGCCGGACTGCTGTCGAAACCCGGTGCTCCATCGACCTGCTGCCCCTGCATGACCGCAAATGATTCTGCAAACGGATTATCCGCTTCAACTGCAGGCTGCTGCGGTGGTGCTGGAGGCGGCTGAACCTGCTGCGGAGGTTGAGCGAAATTCGTCGCCGGGGGCGCGGACTGTGCGAACGGCGCCGGAGGCGTTTCCGTTAGCGGAGGCACTTCCGGTGCCGGTGCCTGTTGTGTGGTGAAGTGCATTGCGTGACGGTCCGCTGGGGCGTGATCCTGCTCACTACCCTCCTTCCACCAGTCGTCATCTTCCCAGCCGCTAGTACCACCAAAACCACTCAATGGCTCCCCACCTGTCGCTCCGGAAGTTTGGCCCAGTGCGGCCAGGGGATCCACCACTTCCGACCCCGGATCCGCCAGCCCTTCGTTGGATAGCGGAGAGGAGCTACTGACATATCCCCACTCCCCGGACTGAGCACTGCTCGCGCCGGGCTCCAGCCAGCTGTCCAGCTGCTGAGCTTTGGCCTGCTTCTGCATCTTGGCGGCAGCTGCGGGACTAAAAGTAGTACGGTCGGCGCTGTCGAGAAAGTCCGCTTCGCCGAGCCCTTTCGGCAAACCGCTGTCGACTTTTGGCTTGCGCAGGGTGACCTTTAACTGATAGTCACCGATTCCCAGTATGTCGCCATCATTCAACGGGACCCGGTTGCCTTTGCCAACCGGGTTTTCCGCTTGATTGTGGTAGGTTCCGTTGGTGCTCTCGTCCACCAGATAATATTGATTGTCACTGAAGGTGATCAGTGCGTGCCGCGAGGAAACCACCCGCTCGGGATCCGGCAGTACCCAATCATTGCTGTCCGCGCGGCCGAGGCTTCCACCCGCGGGAGTAAAAAGTTTGGTGTGCTTGAGCATGTTGGTCCCGCTAGGGTCCGCCAACACGGAAAGAATCAAGTCCATTTCGCTCCGACCCGCACTTTGCAATTAACAGAAAAAAACCGCCAAACCGGCATAGTACTTATACCCGCAAGGCATCCCCCTATCGGCACCAGGGCCCCCGAAGCTCCCCCCCGGAGAGCGACTGTACTTTCGGCAGGAGAATCTGATCTCGCCCCTGAACCGAGCGCAGTGTGCTTATCCCAGCGGTTTCAAACCGCGCCGCCGCCCTATCGCTCAGCAAAGCTTCAGCGCAGGGGGTCAACCACTGCCCTTGTGGCAGCCGCCGCACATGTAATGGCAAGTTGTCAAACTCTGCCGGGCGAGGCGAGGCCAGCTTTCCGCTTTGCGAAAACTGCTGGCAGATAGCGAGCGCCAATAGATAGACGCTGTTCCCCCACAGGTAATAGTTATGGCCGTGACCGGCCGTCAATTCTTCGAAATCAAAACACTCCGTGGTCGCAGAATCCGCACCGTAGGGAAGCCTCAGCATAAATCTGGGTCCGGCCAACGCCACATGCGCGCTGGCAGAATACTCACGTATCGCTTGCCAGTTCTGTAAAAAAGTCTGCGACAGTGGATACTGCCAGTCATCGGGGTCAGAGGCACCCGCAAGTCCGGGACAGCCCGCGAGGCGGATATCGCCCCCCAACAACAGCGCACTGCCTGCAGCCTCTGCGATGGTGGCAAGGTCAATCAGCATGTGCAGATCGCGCTCGTCGTCGGCGATATAGAAATCTCCGACAATCAGGTTGTAAGGGCGGCTCCCTGCTGCCGTCTCACGTTCAACCAGACACTTAAAAATCTGGGACTTTTCCAGATCATTTTCCGCCTTGGCAAAGTCCGCCAAGAGCTCTTCCTTGCTGACATCGATCAGATGCAGACTCAGGCCAGGATGCCCGTCGATACGCCGCAAGAGCAAGTGCAGACTCCGCCAGCTGGCTTCCAGTTGGCGGAAATCGCTGTGGTGCATGATGTTGCGCATCGCCCCGGAAACCGCCTCTCTCAGAGCCTGCAAATAACTTTCCTGGCGCTGATCCGGCTTCGCCTGCACATAGGGGGCAACAATTTCCTTGATCAAGCGGTCGACTTGGAGCGTACCGCTTTCCCCTTCTGCGTTCCGGCGCTCCGCCCCCGACAACAGTGCATCCCAGAAAGATTGCGTTTTCTCCTGCGGCTCGGGCACTTGCAGCTGCGGTTGCCACTGGCGTAGTTCGGCGGCGGCACTCTCAAACTCACGGGGATTCAGCAAGCGCCTCTCAAGATCAATAAAGCGCCGAAACAACGGTAAACGGCTGTACAGATAATCCGGATGCAGATCATCAAATTCCAACAGCGATAGAGGCTGCTCCATTGTCGGCAGTTGCAGGCGCACGCTGAGCCGTTCAAACAAACTCTCAAAGCTATCTTTATCCAAGCGGTGCGCCTCGCGCTGGGCAAGGGTTTCCGGGTCGCATTGACGGCGACTGGCACGCCCGCTGAAGTCCCCCAGTATCACTACCTTGAGAAGTTCATCACCGCTGCCCCGGATACCCTTAGCCCGCCCATCACCGAATACAATTTCACCGGAATTTATCGTGGTTCTGTTCACAATCAGCTTTCCATTGTCGCCAGATTGGCGCTGTTATTATTGACCCGCAGCGTTTTGTCAGGGGCTTTTTCAGCTTTATTTGATGAAGTCTCGCCTGACTTCTGGTCGACTTTTTTCGACTTTCTCGGTCTGCCGCGCTTTAACGGCCTCACCCTCTGGTTGGCGATCTGCTCAATTTTGTCTTTGAAGGCATCGCCACCCAGTACATGACCGAGCTTGATCGTTTCGGCAATATATTCGAGTAGGTGGCGGTCGAAACTGTAGCGGAACAGTTTCCTGTATTCCTGCGCCCTTGCCCTTGGCGTTTCACCCAGTGCCATGTAGAGACGATGATCCGTAATCACCTCGTTCTCTTCGGTGTTGACATGGTGATGGAAACTGGACCACCGGTAGTCACTCAGCGAGTCCGCCAGGCCTAGATACAGCGGCCGCAATTCCACATAGCGATAACAAGTGAGAAGATAGGCATCAGAATCTATCAAACTGGATTTGTAACGCCCTCGCCACAAAGTTCCCGACCGCTTATAGCGATGATTCACATACTGCACATAACGGCGCCCCAGGGACTGCATCATCGAGGGCACACCGTCCGGCACCCTGGGCATGGCGATAATCTGCACCATATTTGGCAGCAGCACATAAGCATGCACATCGACACGATACTGGTCCGCCGCGTTTTTCAGGCAGATCAGATAAAACTGGTAATCCTCGTCATCGAAAAAACACGGCAGGTTGTTGTGGCCCACCTGAACGATGTGCTGGGGTATATCAATCAGGTTGAGTCTGGGAAGACGGGGCATTTTGCCAACAATTCCTTTGCTGCACAGGCGTACTACCTAGAAGCTGTTCATCATTATTGCGCGAGTCCTGGCGGCGCTCGGCATCTTCATGTACCACTAGTACACTCCAGTGCCCGGCAATGAGGGCCAGTCTGCCGCGCTTTGCCAGATATAACGGCTCCTAGCCTTTCCGTAGTTCACAGTTTGGCATTATCGCAAAACAAAGAAAAAAATTTCAAACACCCAGCCCCATCAAGTTAAAATTATGGAACGGCGTTAACAAAATAAATAATGAAAAAAATTTTACTATTGGCAACATGTTGCCACTGAAAGGAGTCTTTACAGGCATGGAGTCCATCAGGATTGCGGTCAACGGACGCACGGACATTGGACAGGTACGAGAAGAGAATGAAGACAGTATCCACTGGCACGCAGACCCCGAGCACCCCTTTGCCTATGTAATTATTGCCGATGGCATGGGGGGATATAGCGGGGGAGCCACGGCCAGCAGAATCGCCACCGAGACACTGCAAAATCGCCTCGACAACCTGTTGGAGCACACCTTTCTATCGTGCAGTCCGGAGCAACAGCAGCTGATACTGCGCGCGGCACTGATAGAAGCCATTGATGCCGCCAACGAGCAAATATTGCTCACCAAGAGCACCCACCCCCAATTTTCACAAATGGGAACAACCCTGGTGGTCGCTGTTGTCTGGCAGAGTTTTCTGGTCGTCGCACACCTGGGCGATTCCCGCGCGTATCTCTGGAATCATTACGGACTGCAGCGCCTCACCCGGGACCACAGTTTGGTCCAGGAAATGATCGACAGCGGCCAGCTCACCCCCGAGCAGGCCCAGGAGTCCAATATCCGCAATCACATTACCAGGGCACTGGGGGTTTCCAGCCGCGCAGCCCCCAATATCAGCAGCTGGAAATTGACCGAGAATGCGCTGTTGATGCTGTGCAGTGACGGAGTCACCGAATATCTTGACGATCACGCAATAGAACGGATTCTGGCGACACACCGGCCGGCACTGGAATGCGTGTACAAATTCATCGACGATGCCAATCGAATGGGCGGCCGCGACAACATCAGTGCAGGCATCCTTGAGTTTTCCATTCAGCCCGAAGTAGTCGCTGTGGAAAGTGCGAACAGCATCACAATGCGACCCGCAAAGGAAGACGTTACCGTGCGCAAGGAGCAGCGCTAATTGGGAGATTTCACTGATGAAATCAGCCATGGACGCAGCGGAAGATCCGGTTTTTTTTATTCCTCGGCTGCTTAAGACACTCAGTCCTGTTTCTATCGATCTTGCACCGGGAGATCCGATAGCGGCCTGTCGCCTGCTCGACAGTCTCAGTAACGGGATCGAAAGCCGCACCCCGGCCTCTCCTCTCGGCACTCTTTGGCCCCGGCTGCCGCAGATAATTCCGAACAGCTACAGCTTGGCAACAGCAAAGCTCCCCGCCCTATTGCCAGTATTCGACAGCGGACCGGTTCAACTGATCAATATCCCGGGCGTCAACGCCGACGGCCAACAACTGCCGGCACTGGGACTGAGTAAGAGTGTCTGCGGTCACATCATTGCTTCCAACGGCGAAGTGGCATTTGAGCGCATCGATGCAACTATTCCCGGGCCGTTTGAGTTTCATTGGCGGCGATTCTACCGGCAGAGTAATCGTGAGGACTCAGGGCTGGGACCTGGCTGGCGGCACAGCCTGAGCGAGCAGCTCCATATACGGGAAGACGGGGCGGAACTTCACACCGCCGAGGGGCGGCGGATTCATTTTAAAATTCCAGCTATAGGACACGGTTGCTACAACCGCTACGAGCGCTTGCTGCTGCACCGCCAAAGCCTGCACAGTTACCGCATCATCGGCTTCGATCAGCCCCTGCGTATTTTCCGCGCAGACGGGGTCAACAGCGCACTGCCGCTGGTGGAAATTCGAGATCAATTCGGCAATGCCCTCTCCATCGATTACCGCAACGGGCTGCCATCCAAGATTGTCAGCTCCTGGGGGCGGGTAGTGGAAATCCACAGCCGCGAAGGGCGCATTGAAAAACTGATAAATACTCAGGCGCCCGACAATCAGAGCGAGCTGTGCCGCTACGAATATGAATCTCAGATACTCACAGACGCCACCACTGGGCAAGCACGGGAGAACTACGCCTACCGGGATCAACAGCTTGCCACCATAGAGTGCAACCGGAGAGGCCAACTGCTGTTTAATTACGACAATCACGGGCGCTGCTGTGAACTACAGCACAATGAACGTCTGCACAAACTCAGCTGGCGCAGGTCTGAGCGGCGCTGCACCCTGCGCATCAACGAATGCCACCCGATCGAATGGAAATTCAACCACTCCGGACATTTGGTCGACGAGCGGCAGCACAACATGCACCGGCGCTGGCTTTACGATCACTACGGCAATCTCTGCGAGGAAATAACAGCGGACGACCAGCGGTGCATTTACCGCTACGATGAACTTGGACGGTTGACGCGCCGCACCCGCAATCAAGTCAGCGACCGCTATCTGTATGACCAGCGGGGTTTTCTTACCGCCATCCTTCGCCGTGACGAGCAACTGTGGCGCTTCCAGTACAATGAGCGCGGTTGTCCAGACAAAATCACCGACCCTGAAAACCATGTCTGGCAATGCCAATACAGTGATCGGGGGCAACTGATACAGCTCAAAGACCCGGAAGGTGGCTCGGTGCACTTCAACTGGGACAGCCAGGCGCAACTGCAGACGGTTCAGCGCAGTGACCGCAACTGGGGATTTGAATACGATCACTGGCACCGACTGACCGCGCTCATCGAGGATGGAAATACCCTGCGCAGCTGGCGCTATGGGCAAGCCGGACAACTGCTCGAAGCGACGATCGGCGACCGAAGTTTCCAGCTGGAATACACCGAAGACGGCCAGCCCAACGCCCTTCGGGACAATAGGGATCAAATCCTGTGCTGGCAGTCCGACGCCGCCGGCCGGTGCCGAAAAATCCAATTCCCCGGCGGGCAAATTTGGCAATTACACTACGACACCCACGGACAATTACACCAGCTGGAAACCCCAGCGGGTAACACGATTTGGAACTACGACGGCTTCGGACGCGTCACTGCCAGAGAAGATGCGAACGGCCGCCTCCGCCAGTGGCACTACTACCCCGATGGCAGACTGCGCGAATACCGCGACAGCGACTTGCGCTGGTATTTCCGCTACGCCGACGACGGCACACTGGCGCAGATTCGCAATAACAGCGGACAGCACTGCGATTTTCGCAGCGACCGACACGGCAGGATAATACAGGCGGACAACACCCACGCCTTCGTGCGATTCCAATACGACCATCGAGACCGGCTAATTGCCGAGCACCACGACAGCAAGGACGCGGACAGCCTGACCCTCAGACACGATTACGACACACGCGGCTGGCTGAAGAGTACCAGTTCCGATTGCCTGGCACTGACCTACACTCTGGCGCCGAGCAGTGACCTTTACGGTGTGGACGCCAACGGCGAAGTAATTCTGCGCTGTGAAACGGAAGCGTCAGCTATCGCTTGGGTGCAGGGAGAATTGCGCAGCCGCCGCAGTTACGAGTATGGGCAAATGACGGAACTGTCGGCAGGGCCGGGTCTTAGCTGGCAATTCCCCACGGAAGAGCCCCTTCACCTGTCGGCCCCGGAACAAGCTGTGCCGGAAACCAAAGAAACAGCGATTCTCCGCGACAAACGCGGAAGCGTTATCCGCGAGCTCCGCGCCGATAATCAGCGCGAGTACTTGTACCAGTACGATGGCTGGGGTCTGCTCGCCAGTGCCGAGTGCGGCGATTTCAAAACCTGGTTTCGGTATGACCCCTTCGGACGGCGCCTCAGTAAACTCAGTACCCATCGCAAATCCACCCGTCAACGCCGTGTCGATACCCGCTGGTACAGCATGGGGCTTTGGAGTGAAATCCATGTACTGAATAACCGGGCAGAACCAGCGATCCACTATATTCACCACCCGTTGGACCAGACCCTCCTCTGCCGTTGGCGGGAGGACGCCATAGAGCACTACCTAACCAGCCCCGAGGGACAACCATTGGCCCTGTTCGATCACGAAGGCAAAAGACTTTGGGTGAAAGGGGAGCACACCGAACATAACACCAGCCCCGGGCCATGGCGCGGCCGCGGCAGGATTGGCGATAGCGAAACCGGCCTCTACTACACCTTGCGGGGATATTGGCATCCGCTGCTGAAAATCTGGATCAACACAATCCACGATTGAGGTGCACTAGCCCGTAGGAACGCCCTACAAAAAAGACGACGGCGGCCAGGGAGCCGGATATGGCAGAGGAATTCGTGATTGGCGGTATCCCCGTGCGACAAGGGGAAACCAAGCGTATCGACCTGCCGGTGGTACGCCTGTATACGGATACGGAAATGGCAATCCCCGTCTACGTGCAGCGTGGAAAGCGTTCCGGCCCCAGTTTGTTCGTATGCGCGGCCATTCATGGCGATGAACTGAATGGTGTCAAAGTCATCAGCCGTCTGATCAACAGCCGCGCGCTCAAGTCGCTGCGCGGTACCCTCATCGCAGTACCTGTGGTGAATGTCTACGGCATGCTACACAGATCCCGCTACCTGCCGGACGGGCGTGATCTCAACCGCTGCTTTCCCGGCACCAGCAAAGGGTCGCTCGCCTCGCGCATGGCCTATGTATTCATGCAAGAGGTAGTCGCCAAATGCCAGTACGGGATAGATCTGCACACCGGCGCCCTACACCGCAGTAATCTGCCACAGATCCGTGGCAATCTAGATGACCCGGAAATCCGCGAACTGGGCCGCGCCTTTGGAGCGCCGGTAATGTTACACGCCAACCTGCGCGACGGCTCCCTGCGCGAGGCAGCCACCGACTTACACGTAAAAACCCTGCTCTACGAGGCCGGTGAAGCACTGCGCTTCGACGACCTATGCATCCGCTCCGGTGTCCGAGGCATCCTCAATGTGATGCGCCAATTGAAAATGCTGCCACTGCGCAGGGGACGCAAGGTTATGCGTCCGTTTATTTCCTATGAAAGCAGCTGGGTACGCGCTGGTGGCAGCGGAATCGTGCGCTTCGAGCGCAAGCTCGGCGAGTGGGTGCAAAAAGGAGAGCTGCTGGCCACCATTCTCGACCCTTACGGCCATGAGCTGGACATAGTGTCAAGCAATGACGACGGCATAGTGATAGGCCGCACCAACCTGCCACTGGTTCACGAAGGCGATGCCATGTATCACATAGCCAGCTTCCGCAAACCCCACGAGGTGGTGAAACGCCTGGATGAATTGCAGGATACCCTTGCGGGTGAAGCCTTTACTGAAAAGCCGTGAGTTGTCTGTGACTGATTCACCGGGGCATTGTATTAACCGCAGCCACGCATTACTCCCGTAGTAGCTCCAGCACTTCCCGGCTGGGATAGCCCAGCACCTCCACACCCGCGCTCTTCTCAAAGTTGCGGATCGCCGCACGCGTACCGGCACCCGCCTTGCCGTCAATTTCTCCCTTGTAGAACCCGCGCTGTTTCAGCAACCGCTGCAACTCCTCCACCTGGTTGCTGTCAATCGGCGTGAACGGCCTGTTCCAATCGCGCACCAGCCCGGGAGCCCCGCCTATCTGGTCAGCGAGCAGGCCTACGGCTGTCGCGTAGCGATCGGAATTGTTATAACGCTTGATCACAAAGAAGTTCTTCAGCATCAAGAATGCCGGACCCTGGCGGCCATCTAGCAATTTGAGTTCCGCTTTGTCCTGTTTACGGGGAAAGGGTTCGCCATTCGCACGCCTGACACCCAGCTTTTCCCACTCGGCGATCGTCAGCTTACCTGCGGGCAGTTTGCGCTTGGGGATTGTCACTTCATAGCCCCAGGTTTCGCCGCGGCGCCAGCCGTTACTCGAGAGCAGATTAGCAGCGGTAGCCAGGGCATCGGGCACAGAGTTCCAGATATCGCGCTTGCCATCGCCATCCAAATCCACCGCATAGGCCTGGTAACTGGTGGGGATAAACTGGGTATGCCCCATGGCGCCGGCCCAGGAGCCGGTTAGATGGCCCTCGTCGATGTCGCCACTTTGCAAAATTTTTAGTGCCGCCAGCAGCTGTTGGCGCCCAAACTTCTTACGCTGTGGGTCGGCGTAAGCCAGAGTGGCCAGAGAGCGGATCACATTGCGCATGACCGTCTGATTATCGAGAATCGCGCCAAAGCTGGACTCTACCGACCAAATCGCCAAAAGGATATTCGGATCAACGCCATACCGCTGTTCGATTTTGTCGAGCCAGGGCTGCAGCTTCTCCTTTTCCGCTCGCCCCCGTGCCACCGCGCGCTTCTGTACCCGGTTGTCAAAATACTGCCACACGGGTGCCTTGAATTCCGGCTGGTAGGCGGCTTTGTCCAGCACCCATTGATCCGGTGCGTTGACACCCGCAAATGCGCGGTCGTACACCGGGCCGGAAATCCCGTTCGCGATCGCGGTCTTGCGAAAATCCTTTACCCACTTCTGAAATGCCGGATCCGCGCTTTCCATGGCGGCCAAGGGCAATGCCCACAGCCAGGCGACAATCAGTGCGGCATACAGTGGAAATTGATACAGCGGACGACTGGGGGCCATAGCGATTCCTTCTGCCAACAGGTTGCTCGCTCAAGGGTAGAACGGGAGAAGCCGCGCCGAAAGGCGGATTTCCTCCGCCGTGACACAAGTCAAGTTGGCTTAGGGAATCACATAGAAAAGCACGGCAAAAAAGTGCAAAACACCGCCAGCCAGCACAAAGAGGTGCCAGATGGCGTGGTGGAAACGCAGGCTGCGCCACAGGTAGAAGACGATGCCGCCGGTGTAGCAGAGGCCACCCAGTACCAGCAGCCAAAGACCGCCCGGCGCCAGACGCTCCACCAGCGGCTCAACGGCCGCAATTACCACCCAACCCATCAGCGCGCTCAGCGTGATCGACAGGGCCCGAATCTTTTTCAGTGGCGTAAGCTGAATCACCAGCCCTGCCAATGCCAGGCCCCAGATAATGCCAAACAACCACCAACCCCAGGGTCCCCGCAGAGTCACCAGGGTGAAAGGTGTGTAAGTGCCTGCTATCAACAGGAAAATGGCCGAGTGGTCCAGGGTGCGCAGCACTGCTTTGGCGCGCTCGTGACTGATCGCATGATAGAGAGTGGACGCGCCAAAACAGAGAATCAAGGTAGCGGCATATACGGCACAGCTGACAATATGCCAAGCATCGCCGCGCAGGGCGGCAAAAGCGCAAAGTACACCGAGGCCGGCAATCGCCAACAGCGCCCCCAAACCGTGGGTGACACTGTTCGCGATTTCTTCCGCAAGACTGTAGCGCTTGGCGATGGTTGAGGACATATCACACTCCCTGTCGAAGTCTTCGACTCTGAGTCTGGCAGAAATTTATGACCAGATGTAGCCCAACGATCAACGCCGCAGAATAAGACAAGTCAATCAGACACTCGGGTTGTGAATACCCATTTCACACAGCGCCGAAGAGGCGCGCACAATCGTTTCACTGCGATCGGGGCCAGTGGAGATAATGTCAATGGGTGCGCCGACCAACTCTTCGATTCGCGCAATGTAAGCGCGCGCATTGGCCGGCAGCTCCGCTTCGCGCCGGATTCCGAAGGTAGTCTCATCCCAGCCGGGCAAGGTTTCGTAGACAGGCTCCACGCCTTCCCAGCCCGCGGCATCGAAAGGCACTGGCACGTCCCGCCCTTCGCTGTCGCGGTAGCCAACGCAGATCTTCACTTCCTTCAGGCCGTCGAGCACATCCAACTTGGTGAGACACAGACCAGAGATACTGTTGATACGGATGGCGTGACGCACTGCCACGGCGTCAAACCAGCCGGTGCGCCGGGCCCGCCCGGTGGTGGCGCCGAACTCATGGCCCTTCTCGCCCAGATGGCGTCCTACATCGCATTCCAGCTCCGTAGGGAAGGGTCCGCCGCCGACACGGGTCGTATAAGCTTTGGTAATGCCCAATACATAGTCCAGGTAAAGAGGCCCGAAGCCGGAACCGGTGGCGGTGCCGCCAGCGGTCGTATTGGAGGAAGTCACGTAAGGATAGGTGCCGTGATCGATATCCAGCAGCGAACCCTGGGCGCCTTCAAAGAGGATGTGCTCGCCGCCTTCGCGGGCACAATGCAGCCGGTCGGCGACATCGGTAATCATCGGCACCAGTTGGTCGCGCCAGACTTTCGCCCGCTCCAGGATATCTTCGTAATTGACCGGCTCAGTTTTGTAGTACTGGGTGAGCGCAAAATTGTGGTAATCCAGCAACCCCTTCAGTTGGGCGCAGAAACTGTCCCAATTGCACAGGTCGCCGAGGCGCAGACCGCGGCGCGCGACTTTGTCCTCATAGGCCGGACCGATACCGCGGCCGGTGGTACCGATAGCCTTATCACCGCGCGCTCTTTCCCGCGCCTGGTCCAGAGCCACGTGTACCGGCAATATCAGCGGACAGGCCGGTGACAAACGCAGGCGATCGCGCACAGGGACATTTTTTGCCTCCAGATCCGCCATTTCCTTTAACAGCGCATCCGGCGACAACACCACGCCGTTGCCGATCAGGCAGGTGACACCGTCGCGCAGAATGCCGGAGGGAATTAGGTGCAGAACCGTCTTCTCGCCGTCGATAACCAGTGTGTGGCCCGCGTTGTGACCGCCCTGGAAACGCACCACAAGCGAAACCTTTTCCGTCAGCAGGTCGACGATCTTGCCTTTGCCTTCATCGCCCCACTGGGTGCCCAGCACTACTACGTTTTTGCCCATTTGCGTAAATCTCAAATCGTCAGTTCATCTGTGGGATGGGCCATGGGATGCGGGAACCGTGCCCATCAACCGGCTCCGATGGGCGCAGCCCATCCCGCGAGCATGCCCGGATACCGGGCCAAATCAATGCATTCGGCCAAAATCAGTCGCGTGGTTTCACCACCCAACTGCCCTGCTCCAGGCACAATGTACGGTCGCAGCGGGACAGGACTTCGTCCTCGGCTCCGTCCGGCAGCGCGAATATAACGACCTCGCCTTCACTGCGCAGACACTCCACCGCGCGCCACAGGGTCTCGCCTTCGGCGCCCTCGGCCAGCGGCGCCAGTATAGCGGTGCCGGACGATGCCGGGGTGCGGCCCAGGGTATTAAGTGAAACTAGGTCGCTGCTGAATCCGGTGGCGGGTCTGTCGCGGCCGAAAACCTTGCCGATACCGTTGTAGCGACCGCCGTTGGCCAGCGCCTGGCCGTAACCCGGCGTATAGGCGGCAAAAACCAGTCCGGTCTCGTAGTCGTAGCCGCGCACCTCAGAAAGATCGAAAAAGAGCTCCACCGATGGGTAACGTTGGGCGAGGGAGTCGGCCACTGTCTGCAGGTCGGCCAGCGCCGCGGCCAGTTCCGCTGGCGCCCCGGCAAACAGATCTCTCGCCTTCGCCAGACAATCACTGCCGCCGGCGAGACCCGGCAGAGCCCGCAGCCACCCGGCGGCCCGGGATTCGGAGACATTGGTTTCGACCCACTGCTGCACATCCGCGCTGGCCTTGCTCTGCAACAGGGCAAACAGCTCGCGCTGCGCCTCTTCGTCCAGGCCCGCGGCTCTGGCCAGACTGCGATAGATCGCCACGTGCCCGAGGTCCAGGTGAATCTGCTCTATCCCTGCTGTCTGCAGGCTTTCGAGCATCAACGAGATGACTTCGATATCCGCGTGCAGGCTTTCGACACCGTACAGCTCGGCACCGATCTGAATGGGTGCGCGCGACCCCATGGCAGTGCGCGGGCGGGTGTGCAGCACATGGCCGGCGTAGCAGAGGCGGTTGACGCCTGCGCGGGGGAAGCTGTGGGCATCTATACGCGCCGTCTGCGGCGTGATATCCGCGCGTATGCCCAGGGTGCGCCCCGAGAGCTGGTCGGTCACCTTAAAGGTACTAAGTTCCAGGTCGCGCCCCATACCGACCAGTAGGGATTCGGTAAACTCGAGCATAGGCGGCATTACCAGCTCGTAGCCCCAGCTGTGGTAGAGGTCCAGCAGACGGCGGCGCAGCGTTTCAATCTGCAGGGCGTCCGCGGGCAGGATTTCCGCGATACCGTCCGGCAGCATCCAGCGATCGGCTTGGGTCATGGTGAAAAAGCTTTGTCAGCGGTATGGCGGGGCGCTTGCACCCCCACAAAAAAACCGGGCACTGCCCGGTTTGTGTGATTTTACCATCAAGTCCCTGCGGGAAGGTAGGGGCTTTATCGGCCATTGTCCGGCACAGTTACTGCTTGCCGTCCGCATCCTTCAAATAGCGGAAGAAATCGCTGTCAGGATCCACCAGCAGCAGGTCTGAGCGGCTTTTGAAGGACTCCTTGTAGGCCTGCAGACTGCGGGTAAAGCGATAGAACTCGGGGTTCTTGCTGTATGCGGCAGCGTAAATCGCGGCGGCCTCTGCATCGCCAGCACCGCGCAGCTCCTCGGCCTTGCGGTAGGCCTCGGCCTCAATTACCACCTTCTGGCGGTCGGCGTTGGCGCGGATGCGCTCACTGGCCTCCTGGCCCTTGGCGCGGTGGTCGCGGGCCTCCAGTTCACGGCCGGCGCGCATGCGCTGGAACACCGATTCCGATACTTCCGGCGGCAAATCGATGCGTTTTACCCGCACATCGACGATTTCCACCCCCAGATCCCCGCGCGCCTTTTGATTGAGGTTTTTGGTGATTTCCGCCATCAGCTCATCCCGCTGGCCGCTCACCACTTCGTGCAAGTCGCGCACGCCAAACTGGTTGCGCAGACGGTCGTTGATCTGCTCCGCCAGCAGGCGCACCGCGTTGCGTTCATCGCCGCGAGTGGCGATATAGAAGCGGCCCACGTCAAAGATGCGGTATTTGGCGTAGGAGTCCACCATCATAAATTTGTTTTCCGCGTTCAGCATACGCACCGGACTGGAGTCTACCGTCTGGATGCGGGCATCGAACTTGCGCACTTCGTGCATCAGCGGAACCTTGAAGTAGAGCCCCGGCTCGTAATCCGTGCGGATCACTTCTCCGAAGCGCAGCAACACAGCCTTTTCCGTTTCCTTGACCACAAAGGCGCTGGAAGAAACCACGAGCAGGCCAATCGCCAGGGCAGCGATGATAAGCAGTGTTCTGTTGTTCATTGCGTCACCCCCTTATCGTACATTCTGGCTGCGGCGGCTGTTGGCAGCCTCGGTGCGCAGGCGGTCGACGATGCGCTGATAGATCTCGTCCACCACCTGTGGAGAAACGTCTCTGCGCTGCAGTGCCTGGGTACCGCTCTGCTCCGCCAGTTTATCCAGGGGCAGATACATCATGTTATTGCCGCCCTCTATATCCACCATCACTTTGGAGGCACTGGCCATCACTTCCTGCACGGCGTCTAGGTAGAGGCGCTCGCGGGTGACTTCCGGAGCCCGCTCGTACTCGGCCAACAGCTTCTCGAAACGCACAGCCTCACCACGCGCATTTTCCACCACCCGCGCCTTGTAGGCTTCCGCTTCCTCAATCATGCGCTGGGCCTGACCGCGCGCGACCGGAATCACCTGGTTGGCGTAGGCCTGGGCCTCGTTCTGCAGCCGCACCTCGTCTTCGCGGGCACGGACCACGTCGTCGAAGGCATCCTGCACTTCCCGAGGCGCCTTGGCGTCAGTAAGGTTGACCACGTCGACACGGATGCCGGTCTGGTAGAGGTCCAAATAACGCTGCAGACGCTTCTGTGTCTCCGCGGACACTTTGGTGCGGTTTTGTGAGATTACGCCGTTGAGACTGGAGGAACCAACCACATGGCGCAGCGCGCTGTCGGTGGCTTCCTGCAGACTCTTGAGCGGGTCGCGCACGCGCAGTACATAGGCTTCGGCGTCGTCGATATGCCACTGTACCTGCAGCACCACATCGACGATGCTGGCGTCCTTGGTCAGCATCTGCCCGGTGGTGCGCTCTGTACGCACCTCAGTCATATTCACCTTGGTAACGGTGTCGATCAGCGGCGGATTCCAGTGCAGACCCGCCGACTGTGTGGAGTGGTATTTACCCAGCCGCAAAACCACGGCGGCCTCGTTGGCGTTGACCTGATAAAAGCCCCACACACCATAAAGCACCGCCAATACGATGAGCACCAGCGCCCAGGGGAATTTGGCCTGTCCGCCGGTACCGGAAGCGGAGCCGCCACCAAAAAGGTTGTTTAACTTCTGCTGCAGTTTACGCAGCAGCTCATCGAGATCCGGCGGGCCATCGTTGCGGTTTCCACCACCCCAGGGATCCTTGTTGTTACCACCCGGTTCGTTCCAGGCCATCAAAACACTCCAACTCTGATCATTTAACGTTACGCATCGGCGGATTCTAGCATTCTTCGCCAGTGAATTATTGCGCTCTGCCACCGCGGCGCCTTATCTGCAGCCAGGCCCGGTGCCGGCGGCGGCATTTTCGGACGGCCTTCAACAGTGGTCGCCAACTGCTTCCCGCGGCTGCCATTGGGGCGCCTGGTCACCGTCTCTATAGGGGGCCAGCAGCCGCTGCAATTCGCCCCTCGGCAACAGTAACTGCAATTCACAGTCACCATTGTCGCGATAGCGTTCGCTCTGCACTGCATTGATGGCATACAACTGTGCGCGCAGGCGCGAGTGCTGCGGCGGGATCAACAGCAGGCCGGAGACCATCTGCTCGCCGAGCCGCTCGGCAATGGCATCCACCAGCATGTCGCAGCCGGCACCGCTGGCGGCAGATAGCCACACGGCGCGCGGCTGACCCTGGTCATCCCGCTCAATTCTGGGTTCACTGTCAGCGAGCAGATCTATCTTGTTGAAGACAAACAACTGTGGAAGCTCGGCCGCGCCTATCTCTTCCAGCACATTCTGCACCTCTTCCATCAAGTGCAGCCGATCCTCCGCCGCGGCATCCACCACATGCAGCAACAGGGTCGCATTGCCCGCCTCCTCCAGGGTGGCGCGGAAAGCTTCTACCAGTTTGTGCGGCAGGTGGGATACGAAGCCGACCGTGTCCGCCAGTATCATGGCGCCAACACTGGGCAACTCTACCCGGCGCATGGTCGGGTCCAGAGTCGCGAACAACTGATCGCGCACATAGACACCGGCATCGGTCAGGCGGTTGAACAGGGTCGATTTGCCGGCATTTGTATAACCCACCAGGGATACAGTGGCGACTTCAGCGCGCGAGCGAGCGCGGCGCCCCTGCTCCCGCTGGCGGCGCACCTTTTCCAGCTTTTTCTCGATCGAATCGATGCGCGCCCGCAACAGGCGGCGGTCCGTTTCCAGCTGTGTCTCGCCCGGGCCGCGCAGACCGATACCGCCTTTCTGCCGCTCAAGGTGTGTCCAGCCGCGTACCAGGCGTGTCGCCATGTGTCGCAGCTGCGCCAATTCCACCTGCAACTTGCCTTCATGGGTGCGGGCCCGCTGGGCAAAAATATCCAGAATCAATCCGGTGCGGTCCAGCACCCGACACTTGAGTTCGCGCTCGATATTGCGTTCCTGACTGGGAGACAGGGCGTGGTCAAAGATCACCAATTCCGCGCCGTGATCCACTACCGCCTGGCGTATATCCTCTAATTTGCCGCGTCCGACAAAGGTTTTGGGGTCCGGCGCGGCGCGCTGACCAAAGATAAAAGCCACAGGGTCCGCGCCGGCGGAGAGCGCCAGCTCTTCGAATTCACGCGGGTCGTCGGGGCTGTCGATGGCGGAGAGCTCCAGGTGAACCAGTACCGCCAGCTCACCGGATTCCGGTCGTTCAAAAAACAATGGGAAGTCTCTTGTGGGGGGCCGCAAGCCCAAAAGTCATGGCGCCAAACCACAGGCGCCCCGGCAAGCCGAGGCGCAGTTCAATCCGGGGGATGGTCAGAGTCAGCCGAAAGTTTCTCCGCCGCCCTCGCCACCGGCACCCTCGCCGCCCTGCTGAGCCTGGGGGTTCAGCAGTGGCACGCGCACCGCACGGGACGGAACCACAGTGGAGATAGCGTGCTTGTACACCATCTGGCTGACAGTGTTTTTCAGCAGTACCACAAACTGATCGAAAGATTCTATTTGCCCCTGAAGTTTGATGCCGTTAACCAAATAGATGGAAACCGGGATACGCTCTTTGCGCAATACGTTGAGGTAAGGGTCTTGTAAGCTATGCCCTTTTGACATCTTTTTTCTCCTTGTCAAAAGCTGGATGCGAATGCAGGCCGCAATCGCGCCCACGAAAGCCGTGGACTAAGAGACGACTGAGGTTGAAACGCGTGTAAATAAAAAGAGCCGGAAGCAGCCAGACTCAATGAACAAACTGACTGAAGTCACGTTATGGATGCTCAGCCAAGAAATTTCAAGACCTCCGCCAATATTTCGTCATTTTTGCGCACCCGACCATCGGCATCCTGTGCGTAGACCGGCGTGAGGTCCGGCCAGCGCCGCAGCCAGGTAAGCTGACGTTTGGCCAGTTGACGGGTGGCGGCGATACCCGCAGCCACCATTTCGTCGTAATTTAAGCGCCCCTCCAGGTATTGCCATACCTGGCGGTATCCCACCGCGCGAATCGCCGGCAGATCCTCGTGCAGGTCTCCCCGCGCACGCAATTGCCGCACCTCGTCGACAAAACCCGCGTCCAGCATTCGCTGAAAACGAATGGCGATGCGCTCGTGCAGCAGTGCCCTGTCTCGCGGCAACAACGCCATCTGCCGCAGCTCGTACCGCTCGGTAAGCGAGTCCTGCGCCCGCTCGCGGCGGAGCGCTGACAGGGGGCGGCCGGTCAGGTAATAAACCTCCAGCCCCCGCTCAATGCGCACCGAGTGGTTGGGGTGCAACTGGGAAGCCAGCTCCGGGTCCACCCTGCTCAATTCCGCGTGCAGCGACGGCCACCCCTCCCGCGCGGCGCGCGCCTCCAGTTCCGCCCGGAGGGCCGGGTCCGCCTCGGGTAACTGCGCCATGCCCTCCAGTAGAGCGCGAAAATACAACATGGTTCCGCCAACTAACAGCGGAATTTTGCCGGCAGCGGTGATTTCAGCCATCGCCAGCAGGGCCTCCTCGCGAAAACGGCCAGCGGAATAAGACTCAGCGGCATCACAGATATCGATCAAGCGGTGGGGATAGCGGGCCAGCTCCTCGGGGCTGGGTTTTGCAGAACCGATATCCAGACCGCGATAAACCAGTGCCGAATCGACGCTGACCAGCTCAACGGGCAAGCGATCGGACAGCGCCATCGCCAAGTCTGTCTTGCCCGATGCCGTCGGCCCCATCAGGAAAATCGCCCGGGGCTTTTCTCCCGCTTGTGCAGCGCCGGTTTGCCCTTTCAGTTCACTGGCCACGCAAAAACCACTTGTCCATATCCGCCAATTTCACTTGTGTCCAGGTTGGACGGCCGTGATTGCACTGGCCGCTGCGCTCAGTGCGCTCCATATCCCTGAGCAGGGCGTTCATTTCCGGCACGGTGAGCTTGCGGTTGGCGCGCACCGAACCGTGGCAGGCCATGGTGGCAAGTATCTCGTTGATGCGCTCCCCGATACGACTACTGCCCCCCTGTGCCAACAGGTCCGCCAGTACGTCGCGCACTAACTGTTCCACCTCGGCACCGTGCAACATCGCCGGCACCTGGCGCACCAGCAGCGTCTCGGGGCCGGCCCGCTGCAATGCGAAGCCGAGCGCGGTGAAGACCTCGCTGCGTTCCTCATAACAGTCCGCCTCCCGCTGACTGACCGCCAGACTCACCGGCACCAGCAGTGGCTGCGCCTGTATCCCGCCGGCGGCGTAGGCGGCTTTCATTTGTTCGTAGACAATGCGCTCGTGCGCCGCGTGCATATCGACGACAATCAAGCCCTGCTCGTTCTGAGCCAGGATATAGATGCCGTGCAACTGCGCCAGCGCGTAGCCCAGTGGCGGCGCTTCGGTTGTATCACTTTCGGAAACCTGCAAGGCGGGCGCCGGCCGAGCAGGCGCTACTGGGGGCGTCGCTTCGGCCACACTGGATTCCGATTGATATGGCTGGTGCAGCGCGGCGTAATTCTGCATTTGCTGCTGCAAATCCACCGGCGATGGCCGCGTGCTGAGAGGCATCTTTTGCTGGCCGGCGAACTCGCCGGCGCGGATACCACTGACGGTTTCCTCCGGCACCTGTTCCCGCTCCTCTCTCTGCCCCGGCCTGACATCCGCCAGTGCCCGGTGCAGGCTACCGAACAGAAAATCGTGCACAAGGCGGCTGTCCCGGAAGCGCACTTCGTGCTTGGTGGGGTGCACGTTTACATCCACCGCGGCGGGATCCAGTTCCAAGTAGAGTACAAAGGCCGGATGGCGGCCGTGATAGAGGACATCGGCAAAGGCGCGGCGCACCGCGTGGCTCACAACCTTGTCGCGGATAGCGCGACCGTTGACGTAGAAAAACTGCAGGTCCGCCTGGGAGCGGGAAAAGGCAGGCTCGGCCACCCACCCCCAGAGGCGCAGGCCGCTGCGTTCCACATCGATATGCAGCGCATTTTGCATAAACGCCGGCCCGCAGACCTGCGCCACGCGCCGCTCCATCTCTACCCGGCCGAGCCCGGCGCGGAGATTGTGCACACCCTTGCCGTTATGGCGCAGGCTGATGGAGACATCGAAGCGAGAAAGGGCCAGACGCTTGATGGTCTCGTCAACCCGGTTGAACTCAGTCTTCTCCGTGCGCAGAAACTTGCGCCGCGCCGGGGTGTTGAAGAAGAGGTCGCGCACGTCCACGGTGGTGCCCCGCGGATGCGCCGCCGGGGCCAGCGCCGCCTGCATGTCGCGGCCGGATACTGCGACCTGCCAGCCCTGGCCGCTGTCGTCGCGGCTGCTGGTCAAAGTCAGGCGTGCCACCGATGAGATACTGGCAAGGGCCTCACCGCGAAACCCGAGGGTGGCCACCGCTTCCAGGTCTTCCAGTGCATGGATCTTGGAAGTGGCGTGGCGGGCCAGCGCCAGTGGCAGATCGTCTTTATCGATGCCGCCACCATTGTCACGCACCTTGATGCGCTTGATACCTCCGTTGTCGATTTCCACCTCCAGGCGGGTCGCACCGGCGTCGAGACTGTTTTCCAGCAGCTCTTTGATCACTGAAGCCGGGCGCTCCACCACTTCGCCGGCGGCGATCTGGTTCGCGAGGCGGGGGGACAACAGCTGGATTCTGTCGGACATATTGAATCTCGCCTGCGGACAGGCACCTGTCAGTTTCTTCGTTTTGGGCGCGACCTACCACGCGGCGGCTGCGCATCTGATCAACCGGAGGGAATGGTCAGCGTCTGGCCGACCCGAATCACTGAGCTGTCGATACCATTGACTTTCTTCAGTTCAGAAACGGACACATTGTAACGCGCCGCGATACTGGACAAGGTATCGCCGCGGGCGATAGTGTGACGCCGATCGACCCTGTCTCGGTTGGCGGCCAGCCAGGTGCCCGCTGGCGGGCGGCTGGTAAAGTGCGCCACTATACCTTCGCTGAGCTTTTCCGCCAGTTTGCGTTGAAAGGACGGGTCTCGCAGACGCCGCGCCTCTTGTGGATTGGTGATAAAGCCGGTCTCCACGAGAATCGATGGCACATCCGGTGACCGCAACACAGCGAAGTTGGCCTGTTCCACCTTCTTCTTGTGCAAGTGGGTCACACTGCCGAGGGAATTCAACACACTGGCCCCAACATCCAGGCTGGCATTCATGGTTGCGGTCATGGACAGATCCAACAACACGCCCGCCAAGGTATCGTCCTTGTCATCCAGGCTCAGGCTTCCGGCACCGCCGATCAGGTCGGATTCGTTTTCCCGCTGGGCCAGAAAGCGCGCCGTCTCACTGGTGGCGCCACGGGAGGATACGGCATACACCCCGGCACCGCGGGCATCCTTGCGAGTAAATGCATCGGCGTGGATTGACACAAACAGGTCGGCGCGCATACCGCGGCCTTTCTTCACCCGTTCGCGCAGCGGAATATAGTAGTCGCCACTGCGCACCAGACGAGCGGAAAACCCGGGCTTTGCATTGATAACACTGTGTAACTTCTTGGCGATGGCCAGCACCACGTCTTTTTCGCGCAAGCCTCCGGGCCCCAGCGCACCTGGATCTTCGCCGCCGTGGCCAGCGTCGATCGCGACAAGGATATCTCGTTCACGGCTGACCTGCTGCAGAGTCTTCTCTTCGTTTTCCACCCTGTCGTACAGGTCGATCACCAGGCGGTCCGGCAGTCCGCCATGGCGCTTCAAGGCGAAACTTTTGGGCTTTACCTGCTGTTTCAGGTCCAGTACTACGCGCAGATTTTTCTTGTCGTGGCGACCGTGACGCAGGCGTTCTATGGGGGTATTACCCAGTTCCAGGTGGTCGAGCTGCGCCGCCAGGCGTGTGTCGGTCACATCGACCACCACCCGGTGAGGGCCAGTCAGGGTAAACAACTTGTGTTCCGCCGGGCCGCTGAGATCAAACACCAGCCGCGTGTGATCCGGCGCGCGCCACAGGCGCACACCCTCCACTTCCGCCGCCTGCGCAGGCAAAATCAGCTTCCCCAAGATCACCAGGACGAGTAATCGCTGCCAAACTGTTTTCATTTTTCTGCCCTGTCGATAATTCCCTGCCCTCCGTCCCCGCGACCTGCACGGATTTTTTTTACAGGGAACCTCCGCCCAACACGTATGAACGCTGTCTCAGAGGTTGCCCAGCAGCTCCTGCAATCTTTTCAGCACGGCCTCGCCCCGCGGTGAGCGCCCGCTCAGACGCAACTTGCGACCGCTGTCCGGCAGAACCAATTCCACCTCCAGATCCGGGGCTGGCAGCACACCAGCACCCCGCTCAGGCCACTCCACCAGGCTCAAACTACCGGGAGTGAAATAATCCCTCACCCCCATAAATTCCAGCTCTTCCGGGTTCCCCAGCCGGTACAGATCGAAGTGGAAGACCCGCTGCGAACCCAACTCATAGGGTTCCACCAGAGTGTAGGTGGGGCTCTTTACCGAGCCCTGGTGGCCAAAAGCGGAAAGCACACCTCGGCATAACGTAGTCTTGCCGGCACCGAGCTGGCCGTGCAGGAATAGTGTCAGCCCCTCATGCAGCCCCTCGGCCCGGCAGGCGCGGCCGAGCGCTTCGCCCGCGGCGACAGTGGCAGTTTCATCGGCCAGTGTCAGTTGCAATACCATCAGTCCACCAGCTTGCGGATATGTGGCAACAGGTCTGTGGCCAACAGGCCGCGCTGCCCGTCGGCAGCGGCTCGGTCGCCCGCCTCCCCGTGCAGCCATACCGCTAGCCGCGCGGCTTCCAGCGGCGTCATATGCTGGCCGATCAGGGCTGCGATCACGCCGGTGAGCAGATCGCCCATGCCGCCGGAGGCCATGCCCGGGTTGCCGCCCTTGATCAGATCCACACCGCTCGGATGGGCAATCAGCGTACCCGCCCCCTTTAATACCACCACACCACTGAATTTTTTCTGAATCGCGATGGCCGCCGCGCGCGGATCGGCAAGCACATCCCCCGTACCGCAACCGAGCAGCCGCGCCGCCTCACCGACATGCGGTGTCAGCACCCAATCATGCCGCCGGACACCAGCCAGCACGCGACCGCCGGCGAGGATATTCAGAGCATCCGCATCCAGTACCAGCGGCACGTCGGCGCGACCGGCGCGGGCCAGCAGTTGCTCGCCCCAGGGAGCGCGGCCCAAGCCAGGCCCCACGGCGATCACATCCGGCATCTCCAGCAGCGGTTCCAACTCCTGACCTGAAATCACCGGGTGTGCCATTACTTCCGGGCGGCGAGTCAGAGAAGCCACCAGGTGCTGGGGATGCGTGGCCAGCGACACCAGACCCGCACCGGCGCGGGCCGCGGACTCGGCAGCCATGAGAGCGGCACCACCAGTGCCGCTGTCACCGCCGACCACCAACACATGGCCGAACTGGTTTTTATAAGCATCTGCGGCGCGCGCGGGCAGACGTTGGATACTGGCGCCATCGAAGCGCTGTGCCAAGGGCGCGACTTCTGTGTACACCTGCTCCGGCGCGCCGAGACTTTCGAAAAGAATCTCGCCGCTCAGAGCCGGGCCGCGACCGCAATAGAGCCCCAATTTACGGCCGATAAAAGTCACCGTGACGTCCGCACACACCGCTTGACCGGCACTTCCGGTATCGGCACTCAAGCCGGATGGAATATCCACCGCCAGTACCGGCCCGGGACTGGCGTTAATATGTTCCACGGCCGGGGCCACCGCCCCCCGCAGCTCGCCGCTGAAACCGGTACCGAGCAACGCATCCACGATCACCGTGTCTTCGCCCGTGTTATCGAGATCCTCCAGGGAAGTCACGATACGAACACCTTCGCTGCGGGCGTAGTCGCAGGCCCTCAGGGCATCGCCCTTGAGGGCTTCCGGGGCCACGCAGGCATAGACGGTCACGGGAATCTGTTTTTGTGCCGCCAGAGCGGCAATTACATAGCCATCGCCACCGTTGTTGCCGCCGCCGCAGAATACCTGGACACTGCCAGCGTCCGGCCAGCGTTCCAGCAACCGCGCGAAAGCGGCGCGTCCGGCGCGTTTCATCAGCGCGATTGAGGGGATCTTCAGCGCGTCTATGGTGCGGCGATCGAGCGCGCGCAGCGCCTCTGCACCGTAAAGGGGTTGGGGCCTGTCCATGGGGCTCCTGAGATCAAAATTTAAACTGTGGCAAAATAGCAGGAATTATACCTACCGGACGCCCTGTTGGCGCCCGTTGCGTTCAATACTATGAATGAACCTTTACTTGTCGAACTGGCGGCTCTGATCAAAACCTGGGGCCGCGAGCTGGGCTTCCAACAATTGGGCATCGCCGACTGCCACCTCGAAGCACATGGCGAAAGGCTGCGCGCCTGGCTGGAGGCCGGCTACCACGGCGATATGGAATGGATGGGCGCTCACGGGGAAAAACGCTGGCGCCCGGAGCTGCTGCAGCCGGGCACAGTGCGGGTAATCAGCGCGCGCCTGGACTATCTGCCGCCGGATACGCAGCCAGTGCGGGTACTGAAAGATGCCCGCAAAGCGTACATCTCCCGCTATGCGACCGGGCGCGACTACCACAAACTGATCCGCAAGCGACTGGCGCATCTGGCACAAAAGATAGACGCCTGGTGCGCAGAACGGGGCTTTGATTCCGCCGGCCGCGCCTTTACCGACAGTGCGCCGGTGATGGAGCGGGCACTGGCGGAGAAAGCGGGACTCGGCTGGATCGGCAAGAACTGCATGGCGATCAATTCCAGCGCGGGCTCCTGGTTTTTTCTCGGCGAGATATACACCAACCTGGCGCTACCAGTGGATAAAAGTACGCAGCCCAATCAGTGCGGGGAGTGTTCCGCCTGTCTCAAGGTTTGCCCCACGGACGCATTTATCGCCCCTTATCAGTTGGACGCGCGCCGCTGTATCTCGTACCTGACCATCGAGAACAAGGGCCCTATCCCGGAGGTGTTCCGCGAACCGATGGGCAACCGGGTGTTCGGCTGTGATGACTGCCAGATCATCTGCCCCTGGAACAAATTTGCCAAACCCACCGGGGAGAGGGACTTTCACCCGCGCCACGGCCTGGACGATGGCGATTTGCTGACACTGTTTAAGTGGGGTGAGGAGGAGTTTCTGCGCAATACCGAGGGGTCCGCGATCCGGCGCATCGGCTACGAACGCTGGCGGCGAAATCTCGCGGTGGCGCTGGGCAACGCAGAGGCATGTGGGGAAATTGTCGCCGCGCTGGAGGCGGCGCGGCCCGACGCAACGCCCCTGGTGGCAGAGCACATCGACTGGGCACTGGCTCGCCTGCGCAGTGGCCACAGGCGCAAGCGCAAGATCAAGCGCCCCAAATCACCGGCCTGAGGGAGCGCTGATAAATTCGTATGAGCCCTGCCGCAGCTTTCGGGGCGCTGTGACCGCTCACAGACGGAAGAAGTGCTCGCGGTAGTGCTTCAGCTCCTCGATAGAATCGCGGATATCGTCCAGGGCCAGGTGATTGCTCTGTTTTTTTACCCCCTCCAGAACATCGGGGCGCCAGCGCCGCGCCAGTTCCTTAATAGAGCTGACATCCAGATTCCGATAATGGAAATAGGCTTCCAGTTGCGGCATGTATTTGACCAGAAAGCGACGATCCTGGCCGATGGAGTTTCCGCACATGGGCGAGGCACCCTCGGGCACCCACTGGCGCAGGAAAGCGATGGTCTCCCGCTCCGCATCCCCTTCGGAGATGGTCGACTCCCGCACCCGCTTCACCAGCCCCGATCCGCCGTGCTGCGTGGTGTTCCATTCATCCATCGCATCCAACAGGGCATCGCTCTGGTGCACTGCCAGATTGGGCCCTTCCGCGAGAATATTTAGTTGCGCGTCGGTTACGATGGTGGCGATTTCGATAATGCGTTCTTTTTCCGGGTCCAGGCCGGTCATTTCCAAGTCAATCCAGATCAGATTGTTCTTGTCCACTGCGGGTCTCCTTTAGCTTTGGAGGCAAGTTACCGCATTGGGCGGGCGTTGCAAGCTATAATCCGCCGCGAGTTTCCAGGCAAACCCCGAATGAGCAAACGCAAACTGAGCCGGCGCCAGCAGTGGCGCATCGCCAAAATCCAGAAGGAGCGCGAGGAGCGTGCGCGTCGGCGCGCGGACAGCGCCGAGCAGGCGCTCAAAGAGGGCCACCTGGGGCCGGAACAAACAGGGCTGGTCATCGCCAACTACGGCACCCAGGTGCTGGTGGAGAGTGAGGCGGAGCCCAAGCTGCGCCAGCGCTGCCACCTGCGCGCCAATATCGACACCCTGGTTACCGGTGACCGCGTGGCTTGGTGTCCCGCCCACGGCGAACACAGCGCCGACTGCGGCGTGGTCGGTGCGCGCCTGCCGCGGCGCTCCGAGCTGCAGCGGCCGGACCGCTACGGCGAACTGAAAACCATCGCCGCCAATATAGACCGAATTGTCGTCGTCATAGCACCTTACCCAGAGCCCTTTGCCAATGCGATTGACCGTTATCTGGTGGCCGCGGAAGCCACCGGTATCCAGCCGATTCTATTGCTGAACAAGATTGACCTGATCGACGACGGTAACCGCGAACCACTGGAGGAGCTGCTGGCCCCCTATCCCGACCTCGGCTACCAGGTACTGCGCCTGTCCACCAAAAGCGGGGAAGGATTGCCGGAACTTCTGCAAACCCTGGCCAAAGGCACCAGTGTCTTCGTCGGCCAGTCCGGCGTGGGCAAGTCCTCGCTGGTCAATGCCCTGCTCCCCGGCGCCGGAGCGCGCACCGGGGCTCTGTCTGAAGCCACCATGAAAGGTACCCACACCACCACTGCAGCAGAACTCTTTCACCTGCCCGGCGGCGGTGATCTGATAGACTCTCCCGGCATTCGCGAATTCGGCCTCTGGCATATGGATGAACAATCGCTGCTGGAGGGTTTTGTGGAATTTCGCCCGTTTATCGGCCACTGCCGCTTCCGCGACTGCCGCCACCAGGGCGAGCCCGGCTGCGCCATTCTGGAGGCCAAGGCGCGCGGCGATATCAGCGAAAGGCGCATGAACAGTTTTCTGCACCTCCGCACCAGCCTGGAGTCTGAACGTTGAACCTGATTATTGAACCGCAAGAACTGGCAGACCAGCTCGCAAAAGAAGACTTATTGGTTGTGGACCTGAGTTCCGCACAAAATTATCAAAGCGGCCATATTCCCGGCGCCCTGCACCTGCCCTTCCAGACGCTGATGGCCGGCACCCCTCCGGCCCCCGGCAAACTGCCCAGCGCCGAGCGATTAACCCAGGTATTTCGCGCAATTGGCCTCCGTCCCGGGTTACAGGTGGTGGCCTGCGACGACGAAGGGGGCGGCTGGGCCGGGCGTTTCCTGTGGACCCTAGAGGTGATTGGCCACAAAACCTACAGCTACCTAAACGGCGGCATGCACGCCTGGCGCACTGCCGGGCTGCCCCTGTCCACAGAGCCGGTAGCGCCTACTGCCAGCAACATCGAAATCAGCATTGATCCCGCCCCCACAATGGATGCGGAGGAAATTCAACGCCGCCTGGGCGAGGAAAACTTCATTATCTGGGACGCCCGCTCGCCCGAAGAGTACAGTGGCGCGCGGGCCCTGGCGATGAAAGCCGGGCACATTCCCGGCGCCGTCAACTGCGAGTGGACACAGCTGATGGATCCTCAGCGGGACCTGCGTATCCGCGCGGACGCGCGGGATTTTCTCGCCGGGCTCGGCATCGACGGCAACAAACAAATCGTCACCCACTGCCAGAGCCACCACCGCTCTGGATTCACTTGGCTGGTGGGCAAGTCCCTGGGCTTCGATATCCGCGCCTATCCCGGCTCCTGGAGTGAGTGGGGTAACCTGCCGGACACACCGGTGGAAAGCTAGCCACCACTCGGAAAAATTGCTGCCTCTCCCGCCGGATAGATCCGGCAACACTCTTTTTGCAGGTATTAAAAATCACATTATGCATCCCAAACTATTCGCTGCTCTGCAATATCTGACGCCCCAACACGCACTGTCCCGAGCCGCCGGCTGGCTCGCGGAAACACGTATCAAATGGGTCAAAGACCCCTTCACCCGCTGGTTCGTGGATAAATACGATGTGGATATGAGTGAGGCCGAGCAGAGCGATTGCACCGCCTACGACACCTTCAACGATTTCTTTACCCGCGCGCTGAAACCCGGTGTGCGCCCGCTGGTAGAGGGGGATTCCACCCTCGCCTGTCCCGCCGATGGCGCCGTCAGCCAGCAGGGGGAAATCCACAACGGCCGTATTTTTCAGGCCAAGGGGCACGACTACAGTCTGCTGGAGCTGGTGGGCGGGGATCCAGGGCTGGCGGCACAGTTCACTGGCGGCAGCTTCGCCACGATTTATCTGTCACCGCGGGACTACCACAGAGTGCACATGCCAGTGAGCGGTACGCTGCGCCGCATGATCCACGTGCCGGGACAACTGTTTTCGGTCAATGATGTCACCACCGAAACAGTGCCGCGGCTCTTCGCCCGCAACGAACGGGTTGTCTGCGTCTTCGATACCGCCGCTGGCCCCATGGCAATGATCCTGGTTGGGGCCATGATCGTCGCCAGTATTGAAACGGTATGGGCCGGCCTGGTAACACCGCACAAACGCCGGGTGCGCAGTACTAGTTACGGCGATAACACGCCCATCCAATTGGAAAAAGGCGCGGAGATGGGCCGCTTCAAACTGGGCTCCACGGTGATCATGCTCTTCGGCGCAGACAGGGTGCGCTGGCTGGAATCCCTCGATGCCGAAAGCCCGGTGAAAATGGGACAGCATTTTGGCGATATTCAGCCCGCAGAGCACCGGGAGAACGCTGACTAATTCACCCAAACGCTGCGTATGGTCAGGGGCACTCAAACAATGGAATGGAAATTGCGCGCTGGCCGGGTACAGGCCGGAAACGACAGGGATGCGTGCCTAACGCTTAACAAGACGGGACAGAAATGCCGGCAGCTTCTGCCGGCTGAACAAGTAAGACTCACACACTGCGTTGACATCCACCTGTGGATAGGTGCCCGGCTCCACATCCTTGACGATGGTGACCTTGTCGCAAACGCTGAGTTTACCCCGCTCGATTAATTTTTGCTTGCGTCCGTTCTCCGCAGCCATATCGAACAGGCGCATCTTTTCCAGTGGCCGCTTGCTGCTATCCAGCACCACCATTACTTTGGGATTCAAGCGCTGCCGATAGGTCTGCTCCACTACCACCCCCACTTCGCCGGTGGACAGTTCCACTTGGGTTCCGGTCGGGTACAGGCCAATGGACTGGATAAACTCGACCACCAGCTGCTCCTGGAACGCAATATCGCGCAGGTCGTAGAGTTGTGTCACCGCCTGGGAGGGTGCTACCGGCACACTGACATCGCGGGGATTGGTGGCCTCGTCATAGAAGGTCACAATACCGCACATGCGCGCCAGCACTGGAATTTTGTCTCCACGCAATCCCTGGGGGTAGCCGCTGCCGTCGTGGCGCTCGCGGTGACAGCGGATAATATTGATCACTTGCGGATCGAGCGCCGCTTCCGCGGACAACAGCTTTACGCTGTGTTCGACAAACTTGCGGTATTCCAGTTCGCTGCGCGGGTCTCTATTGCACATCTGCAGTACTTCATCGGCAATCATCAGCTTGCCCACGTCCTTGAGCAGCGCGGCTGTACCCAGCTGTACCAATTCATGGCGGCGCAGGCCGATATGACGGCCGAAAACCGCCGCCCAAATGCTGGCGCGAATGGAGTGGCTGTATGTGTGTTCGTCCTTGTCTCGCACGCGGGCCAACCAGCTGAGGGCATCGGGGCTACACAAGACGCTGTCGACTAAATCTTCGACCACCTTGTTGAGCTGCTGGACTGGCAGAGGGCGGTCCGTGTGGATCTGCACCATTACCTCGCGCATGCTGGCCATCAGGCGCCGCTGCAGTTTGCGCGCCCTGCCCGCTTCACCGCGCGCTGGCGCGGGGGGTGGATAAGCCTTGTGGTGGACCTGTACCGGGCGGCAGGGGATGGCCAGTGGCACGCGGCCATTGCGACGGCGGGCCGCGGAGGGTGCATTGCGGGTGGCGGCACTGGCCATGTGGCGCAGTCTGATGCCGGCGTCACCAACACTCCTGGTTACGTCTACATAGACGTAACGGCAATATTTTTTGAGCTGGCGAATTTCTTCCAGGTCGCGAATATAGAACCCCTGCAGCGCAAAAGGCGTTTGTGTCCAGGGCCGGTCTAACCTAGACACAAACATGCCGCGCTGCAGGTCTTCTACAGAAATTTTTACCTGTTCAATCGCCACTGGATGTACTGTCGCCGGGTTTTGAGTTCTTAGGAACCGCTGACTAATTCACTGCCTGGCAGAAAAGAGACTTCGATGCCAGGTGAAAAGCTCAGGTGACGGAATGGCTATTCCGAAGCCCTCGGATTCAGGACGGGAGCTACAGAGAAGTACTCAAGTGTTGTCGAACAATCCCCCACTTACTTCAGCGTACCGAAGCCAACTACGGTGCTCACCCGAATTAATCAGAGGTTCCCCAGCCCCGTGAGCGGGCAAGCCACATAGACGGAGATCTTTATACCACGGCATTGCGGCAGCCCGCAGCCCCGCCCCTGTGACAGCAGTCACAGAGATTTCTTTTCTTATCTCGGGACAGGCGCCCGGCGATGATTAACCGTGGTAGGCGGGCGACAGCTCCTGCACCGCTTTTATCATCGCCCCTGCGTGCTCAGGGTCCACCTTCGGGGTAATACCGTGGCCCAGGTTGAAAACATGGCCCGGACCGGGGCCGTAGGATTCCAGTAGCGCCGCCACCTCCGCACGAATCCGCTTGGGGCTGGCATAGAGTACCGCCGGATCCAGGTTCCCCTGCAAGGCTACCCGGTCTCCGACGCTGGCACGGGCCTGGCGCAGATCCGTGGTCCAATCCAGCCCTAAGGCACTCGCACCACTTTCCGCCATGGCTTCCAGCCACTGGCCACCGCCCTTGGTAAACAGAATCGTCGGCACTGGGCGGCCTTCCGCCTCCTTGGTCAAACCTCGGATGATACGGGCCATATATTGCAGGGAAAATTCCCGGTAAGCCGCGTGTCCCAGAACCCCGCCCCAAGTATCGAAAATCTGTACAGCCTGGGCGCCGGCGCGGATCTGTGCGTTGAGATAATCCGTCACCGAGTCCGCAAGTACGGAGAGTAACTGATGCATCAGTTCGGGTCGGTTGTAGAGCATCTCCTTACTGCGGGCGAAATCGCGGCTGGAGCCCCCCTCGATCATATAAGTGGCCAGGGTCCAGGGGCTGCCGGAAAATCCGATCAGCGGCACACGCCCGTTCAGCTCCCGGCGAATGGTGGAGACCGCACGCATCACATAGTCGAGGTCCCGCTCGCTGTCGACGACCTCCAGTGCCTCTATATCAGCAGCGGAGCGCAGCGGTTTGCGGAATTTCGGCCCCTCGCCTTCTTCAAAGTAAAGCCCCAGGCCCATCGCATCGGGCACCGTGAGGATATCCGAAAAGAGAATGGCAGCATCCAGCGGATAGCGTTCCAATGGCTGGAGGGTCACTTCGCAAGCCAAGTCCGCATTGCGGCACAAGTCCATAAAGCTCCCCGCACGGGCACGGCTAGCGCGGTACTCGGGCAGATAGCGACCCGCCTGACGCATCATCCAAACCGGCGTGCGGTCCACCGGCTGGCGCAGCAAAGCGCGCAGAAAGCGGTCGTTTTTCAGTGTGGAGAAGGGGGAATCAGACATGGACTGCACCATATTCTCGGCGAGGGCGGGTTAAAAAGGACGGCTATTGTACAGAGGTGCGAGGGGCGGAAACAGGGGGGGGCAGCACACCGGTGGGCTGACGGCGACAGGGAAAAACACGTATGGCGTTTGCAGGGCGCGGAGCCGGGGCTCAGCGCCCTGCAACATCGGCCGGTTTAAACGTCCAGATAGTCGAGAATACCCTCTGCGGCCTGGCGGCCCTCCCAAATGGCGGTAACCACCAAGTCCGAGCCGCGCACCATATCGCCACCGGCAAAGACTTTTTCGTTACTGGTCTGGTACTTGAAACGCTGCTCTGCGGGCGCCAGCACGCCGCCCCACTCGGCCACCTGGATTCCGTGCTCCGCCAGCCAGTCCGGCGGGCTGGGACGGAAGCCGAAGGCAACCAGAACAACATCCGCCGGAATAATCTCCTCCGAGCCCGGCACCACCTGCGGGCGGCGGCGGCCATTTTCATCCGCTTCGCCCAGCTCGGTGGTCACTACTTTGACACCAGTGACGCCGCCGCCGGTGCCACCTCCAACAATTTCCACCGGCTGCCGGTTAAACAGGAAGCGCACCCCTTCCTCTTTGGCATTGGCCACTTCGCGGCGGGAACCCGGCATATTCTCTTCGTCCCGGCGGTAGGCGCAGGTCACGCTCTTGGCCCCCTGGCGGATGGAGCTGCGGTTGCAATCCATGGCGGTGTCCCCGCCGCCGAGTACAACAACCCGCTTGCCTTCGACGGAAATAAACTCTTCGGGATTTTTCTCCCAGCCCATGTTGCGGTTTACGTTGCCGATCAAGAACGGCAGAGCGTCATAGACGCCCGGCAGGTCCTCGCCGGGAAAACCGCCCTTCATGTAATTGTATGTGCCCATCCCCATAAACACGGCATCGTAATCCCGCAGCAATGCATCGAAAGCGATATCCTTGCCGACCTCAGTGTTGAGGCAAAACTCGATGCCCATGTCGGTGAAAACCTGGCGGCGCCGTTGCATAACGGACTTTTCCAGCTTGAATTCCGGAATGCCAAAGGTAATCAGGCCGCCGATCTCGGGATATCGGTCGAATACCACCGGCTGCACGCCGTTGCGCACCAATACGTCGGCACAGGCGAGCCCGGCAGGGCCAGCGCCGATCACGGCGACGCGCTTGCCGGTCTTCTGCACATGGGAAAGGTCCGGGCGCCAGCCGAGAGCAAAGGCGGTATCGGTAATGTACTTTTCCGCGGAACCGATAGTGACGGCACCGAATCCGTCACCCAGGGTACAGGCCCCTTCACACAGGCGGTCCTGGGGGCAGACCCGGCCACACACCTCGGGCAGGGAGTTGGTCTGGTGGCTGAGTTCGGCCGCCTCCATCACATTCCCCTCCGTGACGAGTTTCAGCCAGTTGGGGATGTAATTGTGCACCGGACAGCCGGTTTCACAGTAGGGGTTACCGCAATCCAGACAGCGGTGTGCCTGATTGGCTACCTGCCGTTCACTGAACGGCTGATAAATTTCAACGAACTCGTTAGTACGGGTGATGATGTCTTTTTTCGGTGGGTCGGCACGACTCACATCGACAAACTGGAAATCGTTACTCAGTCTTTCTTTCATAGATCCATCACCCCCCTTATTCACCGCGTTTTTGCACATCGGCCAACAGGCCGGCGAGGCTCGCGGCCTTGGGTTTAACCAGCCAGAACTTGCTCAGGTAATCGTCGAAGTTATCCAGCAACTCCGCGCCCCATTCACTGCCGGTCTCCGCGGCATACTCCTCGATCACTTCGCGCAAGTGGCTCTGATAGGGCTCCAGTGTTTCGCTGCTGATACGCCGCAGTTCAATCAACTCGTGGTTGCACTTGTCGAAGAAATTGCGCTTCAGATCCAGTACGTAAGCAAAGCCTCCGGTCATCCCGGCACCGAAGTTCACCCCGGTGTCTCCCAACACAGCGACCATACCGCCAGTCATATATTCACAGCAGTGGTCGCCGGCACCTTCCACCACCGCGAAGGCGCCGGAATTGCGCACGCCGAAACGCTCGCCAGCACGCCCGGCGGCGAACAGTTTGCCGCCGGTGGCGCCGTAGAGGCAGGTATTGCCGACAATGCTGGTTTCACGGCTGGCAAAGGCGCTGCCCGCCGGCGGGCGGATCACCAGCTTGCCGCCGGCCATACCTTTGCCCACATAGTCGTTGGCATCCCCTTCCAGATACATCTCCAGACCACCGGCATTCCAGACACCAAAGGATTGACCGGCAACCCCTTGCAGATGCACTTTGATCGGTGCGTCTACCATTCCCTGGTTGCCATGGCGCTTGGCGATCTCACCGGATAGGCGCGCTCCTATTGACCGGTCGCAATTAGTGATTTTGTAGCTGTACTCGCCACCAGACAGGCCCTCGATCGCCGGCAGTATCTCCGCCACCATTCGCTCCGCCAGCTCGCCCTTGTCCCACGGCGCGTTTTTCGGCAGGCGGCAGATTTGTGGCTTGCTGTCGAGCAGTGGGTCGGAGTGCAACAGCGGCGACAAATCCAGTTTCCGCTGCTTGTCCGTCTCACCATCGAGCACACGCAGAAGGTCGACACGGCCGACCAGCTCATCGATCGTGCGAACACCCAGGCGCGCCATCCACTCGCGGGTCTCCTCGGCCACAAAGCGGAAGAAGTTCATAGCCATTTCCGCGGTGCCGATGTAGTGCTCATCGCGCAGGTCCTTGTTCTGGGTGGCGACACCGGTAGCACAGTTGTTCAGGTGACAGATGCGCAGGTATTTACAACCCAGCGCCACCATGGGCGCGGTCCCAAAGCCGAAACTTTCAGCGCCGAGTATCGCCGCCTTGACCACATCCAAACCTGTTTTGAGGCCGCCATCGGTCTGCAACCGCACCTTGTCGCGCAGGTCGTTGGCGCGCAGCGTCTGGTGAGTTTCCGCCAGGCCCAGCTCCCAGGGCGAGCCGGCGTAGCGAATAGAGGTAATGGGGCTGGCGGCAGTGCCGCCGTCGTAGCCGGAGATGGTGATCAGGTCGGCGTAGGCCTTGGCCACCCCCGCGGCGATAGTGCCGACACCGGGGCGCGACACCAATTTCACGGACACCAGTGCATCCGGATTGACCTGCTTGAGGTCAAAGATCAGCTGGGCCAGGTCTTCGATTGAATAGATGTCGTGGTGCGGCGGCGGCGAGATAAGTGTCACGCCGGGCACGGAATAGCGCAGCCGCGCGATCAATTCATTCACTTTGCCGCCGGGCAGCTGGCCGCCCTCGCCGGGCTTGGCGCCCTGGGCGATCTTGATCTGCAGCACCTCTGCGTTGACCAGATAGTGTGGGGTGACGCCGAAACGGCCGGATGCTACCTGCTTGATCTTGGAAACCTTATCGGTACCAAAACGCGCCGGGTCCTCACCGCCCTCACCGCTGTTGGAGCGGCCGCCGAGCCGGTTCATCGCCTGCGCGAGGGATTCGTGGGCCTCCGGCGACAGGGCTCCGAGGGACATGGCGGCGGAATCGAAGCGGCGCAGAATATTCTCCACCGGCTCCACCTGGTCCAGGGGAAGCGGCTCTACCTCCTCTTTAAACGCCAGAAGATCGCGCAAGGTCGCCACCGGGCGCTTGTTGACCAGTTCAGCGTATTCGCGGTAGGCGGCATAGTCGCCTGTGCGCGCGGCGCGCCGCAGCGTGCTGACCACATCCGGGTTGAAGGTGTGATACTCCTGGCCCCAGACAAATTTGTGCAATCCGCCCGGAGAAACCGGCTTGCGGGCCTTCCATGCCAGCTTCGCGCGCGCGGCCATATCCGCCTGCAGCTCGGCAAAACCCGCCCCCTGGATACGGCTGGGCGCGCCCGGGAAGCAAAGATCCACCACTTCCCTGTCGAGTCCCACCAACTCGAACAACAGGGCGCCCCTATAGGAGGCCACGGTGGATATCCCCATCTTGGACAGTATCTTCAGCAGTCCTTTGACGATGCCTTTACGGTAGTTCTTCTGCGCCTCGGCCGCGTCCAGCAACAATTCACCGGTTTCAATCAGGTGATTGATGATGCTGTAGGAGAAATAGGGGTGCACCGCTGTGGCGCCGACACCAATCAGGCATGCAACCTGGTGGGCATCGCGGGCACTGGCGGTATCCAACACGACATTGGAGTCGCAACGCAGACCGGCGTGCACCAAGTGGTGGTGCACGGCACCGGTGGCCAACAGGGCATCAATCGGCAGCCGGTCCTCGCGGATTTCCCGGTCGGACAGCACCACAATCACGGTGCCGGCGCGCACTGCAGCCTCCACATCAGAGCAAAGCTTTTGAATGGCCCCCTTTAGGTCCAGCTGCTGCGGGTCGTAATTCAGGTCAAAGATCTTGGCCTCAAAGCCGGGCCGATCCAGATTCAACAGCGCGGTGAATTTGATGTGCGACAACACCGGCGAGGCCAGAATAACCCGGTCGGCGTGTTCCGGCGTTTCCTCGAAGACAGACTTCTCCCGCCCCAGGCAGGTCTCCAGGGACATCACTATGGTTTCCCGCAGCGGATCTATCGGCGGGTTGGTAACCTGAGCGAACTGCTGACGGAAATAGTCGTACAGGGAGCGGTTGTGGCGCGACAGTACCGCCATGGGCGTATCGTCCCCCATGGAACCCACCGCTTCCTGACCGGCCTCGGCCATGGGGCGGACCACATTGTTGCGCTCTTCCAGGGAGGAGCTGAACAATTTCTGGTAGACCTTAAACTGCGCAAAGGAAAAGTTGTTGTCCACTGGCGCAGTGACCAGCGTGGAGCGGATGCGCTTGGCCTTCTCCTTCAACCAGCGTTTATAGGGCTGGGAACGCTTGAGCATGTTGTCGATATCGGCAGTGTGCAACAACTTGCCCTCGCGGGTATCCACCGACAGCATCTGTCCCGGGCCCAGCCGCCCCTTAGCGACAACGTCTTCCGGCGCATAGTCGTAGACACCGATTTCACTCGCAACGGTAATCAGGTCATCCTTGGTGATCACCCAGCGGGAGGGGCGCAAACCATTGCGGTCCAGGGTGCAAACGGCATAGCGGCCATCGGTCATCACCAGGCCGGCAGGGCCGTCCCAGGGTTCCATGTGCATGGAGTTGTATTCGTAGAAGGCGCGCAGATCCGGGTCCATGTCCTCGACATTCTGCCAGGCCGGCGGCACCAGCATACGCACCGCCCGGTGCAGCTCTATACCCCCGGCGAGCAGCATCTCCAGCATATTGTCGAGACTGGAGGAGTCGGAGCCCTCGCGGTTAACCAGCGGCGCCAGTTCCGTGAGCTCCGGGATGAGAGGCGTACAGAACTTGGGCGTACGCGCCACTGACCAGTTCCGGTTGCCAGTGATAGTGTTGATCTCACCGTTGTGCGCCAGCAGGCGGAACGGCTGTGCCAGCGGCCAGCGCGGCATGGTGTTGGTGGAAAAGCGCTGATGGAATACACAGATGGCGCTTTCCAGCCGCGGGTCCGCCAGTTCGGGAAAGAATTTCGGCAAATCCGCCGGGATCATCAAGCCTTTATAAGACAAAACCCCGGTAGACAAACTGGCGATATAAACGCCTTCACCGAGCTGCTGCTCCGCTTTGCGCCGGGCGACATAGAGTCGCGCGGTGAATTTTTGCTCACCCAGCGGTTCTTCGGCGTCGTTGACCAACAGGTGTTCAAAACGCGGCAGAGACTCCCGCGCTATGGGGCCCAGGCAGTCCGGGTTGGTGGGTACGGGGCGCCATCCAGCCACACGCAGGCCCTGGGCTTCCAGTTCACGCGCGAGGGTTTCCCGCGCGCTCTGCGCAGCGGCCTCATCCAGGGGCAGCATAATGGCGCCGACGGCGTAGGTATCGGTCAGCTCCGCGCCACAGACATCGCGCGCCTCGGCGCGCAGAAACGCATCGGGTTTCTGCAGCAGGAGGCCACAGCCGTCACCGGTCTTCCCATCGGCGGCAATACCGCCGCGGTGTGTCATGCAGGTCAGGGACTCGATGGCGGTCTGCACCAGCTTGTGACTGGCCTCGCCCTTCAAGTGTGCGATCAGACCAAAACCGCAGTTGTCCTTGAACTCATCCAACCGATACAGACCGCTACCCATAGAATTCCTCATCTTTATCGTTGCGGGATCTCCGGAGCCCCAGGTCCGCGTGCCGCGGTTGCTGTCACCCCAGACAAAAAAAGCCCACTAGCGGGGCTTTTCCTTGTTTCTTGTTGGCATTTTGCTGCCCCCGGTTTTTCGGAGGGGGCGCGCAATATTACTGGCGGGCAACTGCAATTGCAAGAATTGCCAGATTTTTCTCCTGCCTGCTACATAAAAAACAGATTTATCTTCTTTCTCTATAAAAATCCGTCAAAAAATCCTCAGCATTGCAAAGTTTGCAGGCTATTTGTCATACGGCACCGCAATTCCGAAGCGCTTCTACCAGCAACTCCCGCGGGGTGTCGTCGACGATTTGCGCCGTTCCCAACGCGCGCAGCAGTACCAAACGAAGGCGACCGTCCAAGACTTTCTTGTCCACCGCCATGGCGTCGAGGAACTGTTGCACTGCCATACCTTCCGGGGCTGCCAGGGGAAGTTCCGCGGCAGCCAGCAGAGCGCGGATACGCCCTACCAAGCCGGCATCGATATCGCCGCGCAGACTGGACAACTCCGCCGCCATCACCATGCCGGCAGCCACCGCCTCGCCGTGCAGCCAACTGCCATACCCTTGTACCGCTTCGATCGCATGACCGAAGGTGTGCCCAAAATTCAGTATGGCGCGGCGCCCGGACTCCCGCTCATCCTCCGCCACCACTGCGGCCTTGTCTCGGCAACAGCGATCCACCGCATAGGCCAGTGCCTCGGGTTCACACGCCAGAAGACGCGGCATATTGCCTTCCAGCCATTCAAAGAAAGGGGCGTCACAGATAAGGCCGTATTTGATGACTTCAGCGATCCCTGCCGCCAGCTCCCTTTTTGGCAGGGTGCTCAATGTATCCATATCGGCCAGCACCATGCGGGGCTGGTAGAAAGCGCCGATCATGTTCTTGCCCAGGGGGTGGTTGACTCCAGTCTTGCCGCCAACGGAGGAATCCACCTGCGCCAACAGCGTTGTCGGCACTTGCACAAAATCAACACCCCGCTGGTAGCAGGCGGCGGCAAAACCGGTCATATCGCCGATTACGCCGCCACCGAGTGCGATCAGAGTGGTCGTGCGGTTGTGGCGCCGCTCGAGTAGCAGGTCGAAGATCCGGTTGAGCGTATCCAGGGTTTTGAAGGTCTCACCGTCAGGCAATTCGATGGTGTCCACCTTGTCGAAATCCGACAAGCCCTCGAGCAGCCGCTCCAGGTACAGGGGCGCAACAGTCTCATTGGTCACCACGCAGACCTGCCTGCCGCGGATATAGGGGAGGAGATATTGCGGATCACCCAACAACTGCGATCCGATCACGATGGGATAGCTGCGATCTCCCAGTTCCACATTCAGACTGTGCACTGCGCCCTCCTAATGACATTCCAACATTTCCGGTGCAAACCCACGGGCGGCCGCACCGCGGGCAGGAGGGCACTTTAGCACAGGCGTGGAACCGGGCTAATCACTTACCAGCCGCTCAGCCACCATAAGGGCGGCTTGTTTCGGTGTGCAATCGTCGGTATCGCAAATAAGGTCCGCCACTTCCCGGTAAAGCGGATCCCTCTGCTCCAGCAATTCGATAATACGCGCGCGGGGATCGGCCACCCGCAGCAAAGGGCGATTGGAATTCTTGGCGGTACGCTCGAGCAATTGGTCCGCGCTCGCCTGCAGATAGACGACCAATCCGTGTTTTTTCAGCTGCCGGCGGTTTTGCTCTGCGAGCACTATACCTCCGCCGGTAGCGATCACCTGCACGGGCCCCCGGCATAGATCCTCGAGCACTTCGCTCTCACGGCGCCGGAAGCCCGCCTCACCCTCGACATCGAAAATCCAGGGGATATCGGCACCGGTGCGATCTTCCAGCACCTTGTCGGTATCCGCGAAAGGCAGACCCAACTGAAGCGCCAGCAGTTTTCCGATAGTGGACTTGCCAGCCCCCATGGGGCCGACGAGAAAGATAGAGTGTTCGATCACGTAGTGTCTTAATTTGGAGCGTTTTTTCTACGATACACTAGGCGGCAAGAATAAGCAGCCTCGCTGTTGGGCATGCTTGACTCTAAGTGTTTGGGAAAGCTCGTGTGGGACTAGCTCGGTTCCCGCTCTCAGCCGGCGGGTCTTCTCGGCATTGCACCTATTTTGAGTGTAATAGGTGAAGGGGCTGCACATCCTTGTGCCTGACGACCTGGTATCCCTACCGTCGTGGCAATCACTACTTGGAGAAGAAGAACTCGTCTTCCATTATCCGCGGCGTGATAAAGATCAGCAGCTCGCGCTTGTCATTCTGGCGGGTGCTCCTCTTAAACAAGTGGCCCAAATAGGGGATGTCCCCCAGTAGCGGCACCTTGGTCTCACCTTCGATTACCTGGCTTTCAAAAATACCACCGAGTACCAACGTCTCCCCGTTGCTGACCAGCACCTTGGTCGAGAGGGTATTGACGTTAATAGCCGGGATCTCGCTACCGGTTGCCAAGTCGGTATACAGTTCGCCGACGCTATTCTGGTCGATCTGCAGGTCCATGATGATGTTGTTGTCCGGCGTAATCTGCGGCGTCACACTCAGCTGCAGCACCGCCTCGCGGAAAGTCACCGATGCAGCCCCGGAGGAGGTGGCCTCCAGATAGGGGATTTCCACACCAGACTGGATAGTGGCCTCTTGCTTGTCGCCAGTCATCACCTTGGGCTGGGAGACAATCTCCGCCTTACCCACATCCTCCAACGCCGACAATTCCAGGCCCAGATAGAAGTTGTCTTTCAAGATCGCATAGGCAATGCTGCCAGCCGACTCCGTCAATCCTAAGTCCACCAAGGGCGCGCCGTGCGTACTGACTGGCGAAGAGACGCTTGGCCCCGAACCATTACCAGTAACAGTGCCAGAATCCTGGGTTCCAGAACCAATACCTATCTTGTCGTCATCAATATTGTGGCTTTCGACGTAGTTCCACTGCACTCCAAAGTCCCGCTGGAAATCCGAGTTGGCGTTGACGATGCGCGCCTCGATCATGACTTGGCGGATGGGAATATCAATGGCTTCGATCAGTTCGCGGAACTGGGCAATCTTCTCTTCAGTGTCTGTCAAAATAATTGTGTTGGTGCGCTCGTCGACAATGGCACTACCACGGGACGAGAGGATGCTGCGCTGGTCATCGTCCTGCCGACCACCGGCAAAATTGCCCTGATTAAATCCACCACCCTGCTGTTGACCAGAGAAGAGCGTAAACAGTTCGCGCGCGTCGGCGTAACGCACGTGGATATACTCGGTATGCAGCGGAGCCAGCTCTTCAAGCTGCTTGCGAGTTTCCAGCTCCTGGCGCTCGCGCTCAGCAATTTCCGCCGCCGGCGCCACCATAATCACATTGCCCTCCTGACGTTTGTCCAGCCCCTTGGCTTTCAGGATCAGATCCAGCGCCTGATCCCAGGGTACACCGTCGAGACGCAGGGTGATTCGGCCACTGACTGTATCGCTGGCCACCAAGTTGAGGTCAGTGAAGTCCGCGATCAGCTGCAGTACGGAACGCACTTCAATATCTTGGAAGTTCAGCGACAGCTTCTCGCCAGTGAACTGGAACTCTTTCTGTTTCTCGCGTATTTCCGCCACCGTGAGCGGTTTGACGCTCAGCACATACTCACCGTCCGCCTGATAGGCCAGGTAATCGTAATCGCTGCCTGAGGGCTCCACCGAAATCACAGAGTTGCGGCCGTCATAATCGACGGTGATGGTTTTGACCGGAGTCGCAAAATCGGTGACATCCAGACGCTGGCGCAGAGACTCCGGCAAATCCGCGCCGAGAAAAGTCAGCATAATCTTGCCGCGGGTACGCTCGACATCGATATTCACCGCCGGGTCCGTAAGACTCACTATCAGCTTGCCTTCACCCGCTTCACCGCGGCGGAAATCCACATTGCGGATGGCCACATCCCCCGCGGCCCGGAACTGCTTCTGTCCACCGAGATTCAAGCCCTGATCATGGCTTGGCGTTACCGGAGCTGCGGCCACGGAAGCCGTTGTCGCGGAGTCCGCACCTATCTCCATGATAACTTGGTTACCTTTGCGTTCGCTGGTATAGACCGGCAGTTGATCCAGATTGACGATCAGGCGAGTGCGGTCTTCACTGGAGACCACCACGGCGCTGCGCGCACTGCCGATACCCAAAGAATACTTTTTCTCTGGCAGCGCGCTCTCCACACCGGCAAAATCCATCACTATGCGGGCCGGCTGCTCAATAGTGTATCCGGTGGGTTCCGGCGGCAGATCACTGAACGTGAGCCGCAACTGTACACGGCCTCCGGGCAGCTCGGAAAACTGGATGTCGTTTAGCTGGTTGACCTGAGCCGACGAAACCGCTGGGATCAGCGCCAAACTGAGCAACAGAACCCGAAAGAGAGCCATTAACCTGGCGAGTTGCGTGTTGATCATTATCAGTTGTCCTTCTCTTCCAAAGTCAGCGCCCGCGGCCTTTCGATCCAGCCACCGGTGCCATCCGGTACGATTTCCAAAACATCAATCTGGGTTTCTGAGGCGTTGACCACCCGCCCGTGGTTCTTGCCCAGATAATTGCCGACGGTGATTCGGTGAATACCACCCTCGCCGTCGTCGATCAGCGCCCAGAGCTGGCCGCCCCTGGACAGGGTTCCCACCATGGACAAGGCATCAAAATTGAAGCGTTCTAGCAGTTCCCGCTGGCGGTTTAAGTCTGGTGCCACATCGAGCTTGCGCCCCACCAACCGCTGTTCAGACTCCAGCACCGGACGGCTGAACGGACTGCGCTGAGCGGCCGCACTGTAGACATAGGGGCTGTATGGCGTGAAGGTAGGTATCGGTTCTATCTGCCCCTTCGGCTTGTGTTTAACCGCGGCCATTTTCTGCCGCAGGTCACTGTGGTCGCCGTCGAGCGCGCAGCCGGCCAGAGTCAGCAGGACCGAGACAAGGGCAATGCGTTTCATCATCCCTCTTCCCCCTGATCCTTGTAGCGATAGGTCTTGGCATTGATGACCATACTCAGCAATGCACCGCTGTCTTTACTTGTCTTGATATCAAAATCATGCAGGGTGACGATGCGCGGCATACCTGCGATACCGCTGACGAAAGCCCCAAATTCGTGATAACCGCCTTCCACCTCGATGCGGATGGGCAGCTCAACATAAAATTCGCCGACCTGCTCATTCTCCAGCTGCACCTTTTTAATAGTGAGCCCACTGCCGCGGCCATACTCGTCGATATCCTCCAGCAGCCCCGGTACCTCTGTGTCCTTGGGAAGCTGTTTCAACAGAGCGCCAAAGATATCTTCCATTTCCGCCAGCTGTTCGCGATAGGCATCCAGGTTGGCCGCCTCGAACGACTTGCGCTCGAACTGTGTAAACAGTTCCTGTTCCTTGTTGGCGGCCAGCTCCAGCTGTTGATAGCGATCGCTGATCAAGACGTAATAACCTCCGGCAATCAATACGGCAGCGATTACGATCAGCAATGCCACGCGCCCGGCCAGAGGCCAGACTCCCACGCGCGAGAAATCGATATCGTTGATATCGAGCTCGTTAAGTTTTTTGAGCGTATCCTCCAATGCCATGGTCGGGCCCCTTTAATTTCCCGCGTCAGCTTGTTCTTCGTCTTTTTTGCGCCCGCTGACATTGACAGTCATCTGGAAAGCGCTGGCCTGTTCGCCGAATTCAGGCCTGGCGGTCACTCCCGTGAGGTTGGGGTTTTCATACCAGTCGGACTGATCCAGATTGCGCATAAAGGAGGAAACCCGGTTGTTGGATTCCGCCACCCCGGCGATTTGCACCGCATTACCTTTGCGCGCCAGGCTGGTCAGCCAAAGCCCTTCCGGTGCCGCCCGGACCATCTCATCGAAATAGCGCACGGCCAGCGGCCGGTTGCCCTGCAACTCTTGGATCACGCGCATGCGATCAATCAACTCCTGCCGGCGCTTCTTCAACTCCTTGATTTCGCGCACCTGCTTGTTCAGCGTATTGATTTCCGTTTGCAGTATCTGATTGCGCTCATTTTGATTGGCAATTTGACCGTCGACGGTCTTCATCCACAGAAACAGGGAAAAGCCGGCTGCCATTACCACCAACACGGCTACCTGTTGGAACTCTTTCTGTTTTTGCGCCCGATATTCCTGACGCCAGGGGAGTAGGTTGATCTTCGCCATCTCAGTACTCCTTCTCCCGCATCGCCAGGCCGGCGGCAATCATCAGCGACGGAGCTTCGCTGGCCAGCGCCTGGCTGTTGACCCGAGAGGCCACCGCCATATCGAGGAAAGGATTGGCCACCAATGTCGGCTTGTTGAGTTTCTGACCGACCATATCGGCCAGTCCATCCATCGCCGCTACACCGCCGCCAAGCAGTATGTAGTCGACGTCGCTGTAGGAAGAGGACGAGTAGAAAAATTGTAGAGAGCGCGTGACTTGTTGCACCACGGCATCGAGGAAAGGCTCCAGCACCTCCGGATAGTAATCGTCCGGCAAGCCGCTACCGCCCTGGCGCTTGGCTAAACCGGCCTCTTCCGAAGACAGACCGTAACGGCGCTGGATTTCATCGGTTAGCTGGCGGCCGCCAAACAACTGTTCGCGAGTGTAGACGGTCTTGCCGTCCACCAGCACCGAAAGCGCGGTCATCGTCGCGCCAATATCAATCACCGCAACCACCAGTTGCTCCTGGGGCGGGAACTGGCGCTCCATCAGTGTGTAAGCCCGTTCAATCGCGTAGGCTTCCACATCCACCACCCCCGCCTGGAGTTCAGCTTCGGTCAGAGTGGAAACCCGCTGCTCGACCGTCTCGCTGCGACAAGCGGCCAGCAGAACTTCCACTTGGTCCTCGCCTTTGGCCGATGGCCCCTGCACCTCAAAATCCAGGTTTACTTCGTCGAGCGAAAAAGGAATGTATTGTTCTGCTTCCAGCGCTATCCGGGCCTCCAGATCATCATCGGAGAGATCCGCTGGCATTTCCAGAGTTTTGGTAATCACCGCGGAGCCGGATACAGCCACTGCCGCCTGGCGCAGACGGGTCTTGGAACGGCGCACTACCTTGCGGATAGCCTCCGCGGTCGCGCCCACGTCGTTGATATTTTTGTCCACCACCGCATTGGGCGGCAGAGGCTCCACGGCATAACACTCGACCCGATACCGGTCGCCGTTGCGACTGAGCTCCAGCAGCTTGACCGCGGTGGAGCTGATATCGAGTCCCAGCATGGCCTTGGGGCCTTTGTTGAGGAAAGGGAGCATCCCCATTTTTCTTATCTTTTCCGTGGGTTATGAGAATTTGATGTTATAGCACTTTAAATTACCGCCGCAACCATCAATTGCATAGGTAACAGCGCACAATATTCGTATAATCAACATTGTATTATCCGAAAAAGTTCAGAAGAGCCCCGCCCGTGCAGCCGCCCGCGGGGCAGATCCCACAACAGAAGCGTTTCCATGACCGAAAAAGCCCGCAATCGCCTGCTGTCCCTACTCTGGCTCTGTTTGGCAGGCGCTGCAGCAACAGCCATGGCCTTTGCCAGTATCTATCTCTACCTCAAGCCGGGATTGCCATCGGTGGAGAGCCTGCGCGATATCCGCCTGCAGACACCGTTGCGAATCTACTCACAGGACATGAAGCTGATTGGGGAATTCGGCGAGAAACGGCGCAACCCGATCACGATCGAGCAAACACCTGAATTGTTTATCAAAGCCGTACTCGCCGCCGAGGACTCAGGATTTTACTCCCATAACGGCGTCTCTATTAAAGGTTTAGTGAGAGCTGCATCACAATTATTGCAAACGGGCTCCATCCAGTCCGGCGGCAGCACGCTGACCATGCAGGTGGCAAGAAACTTCTTCCTCAGCCGCGAACAGCGGTTCCTGCGCAAGTTCAATGAAATACTACTGTCGTTGCAGATTGAGCAGGAACTCAGTAAAGACGAAATTCTCGAGCTCTACATCAATAAAATTTTTCTCGGCAACCGCGCCTACGGTTTTCAGGCTGCGGCCCATGTGTATTACGGGCGTGATATCAATGAACTCAATCTCGCCCAGTGGGCCATGATGGCGGGGCTGCCCAAAGCCCCGTCCACCTATAATCCCATTGCCAACCCCACCCGGGCCCTGGTGCGCCGCAACTGGATTCTGAAACGGATGCTGGAGCTGGGATACATCGATCAGGATGACTACAAGAATTCCATTACAGCTCCTGTTACCGCTAGCTATCACGGCCGCGACCTCGACCTCGACGCCCCCTACGTTGCCGAAATGGCGCGCAAGAAAGCGGTAGAACTCTTCGGCGATAACGCCTATACCGATGGCTATCAAATAATCACCACCGTCGACAGCCGCCTGCAGGACACGGCTCGCAAGGCGCTGCAACGCGGTCTGGAAGCATACGACACCCGTCACGGCTACCGCGGCCCGGAACAGCGCCTGGATGCGGCATTATTGGAAGATAGTGACCTCCTGGTTGATCTGCTCAATGAAATCCCAGTACTTGGAGGACTTGAACCTGCAGTGGTTACCGCTGTTGAGCCACAGCGGCTGCAGGTGCAGCTGCGGGATCGCCGTGTCGTTGAAATACCCTGGGAAAACGGCCTGGACAGCATCCGCCCTTACCTTTCCGAAAACGCCCGAGGGCCACGCCTGCGCTCAGCCGAGGAAATGTTCGCCCCTGGAGATGTAGTGCGCCTGCGCCGTGTGGAGATAAAACCCGAGCCGAACTCCGAAACGGCGAAAGCTGGGAATGAAGCGGGCGCAGAAGACCCCTTTGAAGTCGGTGATGAGCCCGCCTCTGCAGAGCAGGAAACCGCTCAGCCGCGCGAGGAATGGCTCTTGGCACAAGTGCCGGAAGCACAGGGCGCGCTGGTTTCTTTAGATCCTGAGGACGGCGCCATCCGCGCCCTGGTTGGAGGCTACGATTTCCATCAAAGCCATTTCAACCGCGTTACCCAGGCGGCGCGCCAGCCCGGCTCCAACTTCAAGCCGTTTATCTACGCTTCTGCAATCGAGAAAGGCTATACCGCCGCCAGCATTATCAACGACGCGCCCATTATCTTCGAAGAAACCAATCTGCAAGACGTGTGGCGCCCCGAAAACGACAGCGGTCGCTTTCTTGGCCCCATCCGCTTGCGCGAAGCGCTGTACCGATCGCGCAACTTGGTATCCATCCGCCTGTTACAGGCCCTGGGTATCGATTATGCACTGGGCTTTGTCGAGCGCTTTGGGTTCGAACGCAGCAAGCTGGCCCGCAATCTGACTATCGCCCTGGGTAGCTCTGCGCTGACGCCACTCGAGGTGGCCCGAGGCTACGCCACCTTCGCCAACGGCGGCTACCGTATCGAACCCTATCTGGTGGACAAAGTGTTGGACGTCCACGGGCAGCTGGCCTACCAGGCATTGCCGCTGACGGTGTGCCGCAACTGTCCCGAGCCCGGAAGCGAGCAGCTTCCGCTTGAACCCGTGGATCTGTTGGAAGCACAGCTCGAGCGCGACGTCTCGTCAACGGACGAAGAACCGATTGAATTGCGTACCCTGCCAACGGCACCACTTGATCCAGCCAGGGAACAGGCGCGCCCCCGTGCGCCCCGAGCGATATCACCACAAACGGCCTACATCATGGATTCAATCCTGAAGGACGTCATTAAGAAGGGCACCGGTCGTCGCGCATTGGTGATGAAACGGGGCGATATCGCCGGCAAAACCGGCACCACCAACGGCCCGCGCGATGCCTGGTTCTCCGGCTACAGCCCCTACTTGGTCACTAGCACCTGGGTCGGCTTCGACTCCAATGGCGAGCTGGGCAAAAATGAGTACGGCGGCTCGGCGGCTCTCCCCATCTGGATCGACTTTATGAGTGCCGCACTGGAGGGGCTGCCGGAGCGGCACCTACCTCAGCCGGACGACATTGTTACTGTTCGCATCAATCCGAAAACCGGCCTGCGCACTTCCCGCGGTGGCATGTTCGAGATCTTCCGCGCTGACCGGATACCGGGCCGCGAGACCTACAGCGCCTATCAGCCGATTTATAACGGTGATGACAAGGACGCAGCTAACGACGAGCAACAGGAAAAAGCATTACCGGAAGAGCTGTTTTAAGTCGGAGAGCAGAGCTACCCACCTCTCCGACCCGCCCGTGCAGTTCTTTGCGGGCTCAGTGCCCTGCGTGGAGAGGGCATTCGCGAATCAGGTACCGAAATTGAACGGTGTTAAGGGGGGTCAACGATTATTGCGATACTGCAGACAAGCCCGTTCGAGTCCAGTCAGATCTGGAATCACGGCTTCTTCTCCAGATAGAGCCACATGCATCAGCTCTCCCTGGTGACAAGGTTGATCGCGGCGCGCCAATTCTTCCGGAGTTACCCGCACCAAACGCGGCGTACCCGCGAGCACCAGGGCAAGAAACGGCAGGTCACCTCCGGGATTGCCGCTGTTCAATACAGCGATACGCCCACTTTCACTGACAGCCGCCAATGACCCTCCCCGCATTACTTCGAAGGACAACAGTGGCAGCCGCTGCTCGCGCCAGTTGAGCTCCCCCAGATACCAAGCCGGAGCGTCGTAGGCTGCCACTGGCGTCTGCATGGCAATGACTTCCGACAAGGTGTCCACAGGCACCAGCAGCTGGCCATCCGCCAACGGCAGCAACAGACTGCTCAGCTCCTGGGGCACATCCACCGACAGCGCTTTCACTTCACTCATCGCCAATCTCTTTTCCGTTTACTGATGGGCTGTCAGCCGCTGGCCGCCGCCTCGCCGGTATATTCCCGGATCGTTTCCAATAAGACCTCTTCCTGATAGGGCTTACCCAAATAATGATTTACGCCTAACGACAAGGCGTAGTCGCGGTGTTTACTGCCTGTTCGGGAAGTGATCATCACGATCGGAATATCTCTCAGCCGCTGGTTTCCACGGATATGCCGCGCCACCTCAAAGCCATCCATGCGCGGCATTTCAATATCGAGCAGTATCAGGTCGGGAATTTGATCCTGCAGCTGAATTACCGCGTCCTGACCATCTTTGGCAGTGGTAACCAGATAGCCTTCACGCTCCAGGAAGCGGGAAGTCACTTTGCGCACCGTCACGGAGTCGTCCACTACCATGACCTTAAGCTGCCGCTCCTCCGGCTCCGGGAGCACCTGGGGTTTTGATTCCAGCTTCGCCACATCGGGCCGCGCCAACTGCGCCGCCTGGCGGCGAAGCAGGGCGTGGGGATCGAGAATCACCACCACGGTACCGTCACCGGTTACCGTTGCACCGGAAACCCCTTGCACACCGGCAAATTGGGGGCCCAGGCTTTTCACCACGATTTCCCGACTCCCCATGATGGCATCGACCTGCAGTGCCATGGCGTGGCCCTCGGAGCGCACCAACAACACCGGCAGCTGCATGTCCCGCCCGTCGAGCTTCGGACGGGCCCCTGACTTCAGCAGAGTACCGAAATAGCTCACCTCATAGGGCTCACCAGCGTATTCGAAGTGTGCACCCTCAGTGCGGTAGTAGTGTTCCAACTCAAAGGGACTGAGCCGCACTATCCCTTCAATGGTATTCAACGGCAGAGCGAAAAGATCTTCGCCGATCTTGACCATCAAGGCGCGGTTCACCGACACCGTAAACGGCAATCGGACAATAAACTCCGTGCCCTGGCCCGCCTGGGAGTTGATATGCACGGTGCCGCCGATCTGTTTGATTTCCGCCGACACCACGTCCATACCAACGCCACGTCCGGAGATCTGCGTAACTTTGTCCGCGGTACTAAAGCCCGCCTGAAGAATAAACTGCAGGATCTCGTTATTGGACAACTCCGCATCCGGGCGCATCAGACCTCTCTCTATGGCCTTCTCCCGGACTTTCATCAAATTGATACCAGCGCCGTCGTCGCTGATAGAGAGCACTACCTCACTGCCCTCACGCTCCAGCGCCACACTGATACGACCGCGCTCCGGCTTGCCCGCTGCGGCGCGTACCTCCGGCGCTTCAATCCCGTGATCCACCGCGTTGCGCAACATATGCTCGAGCGGAGCCACCATGCGTTCGAGCATGGATCTGTCCAGCTCACCCTCGACGTTGGAGAACACCAGATCAACCTGCTTACCAAGCTCGGCACTGACTTGTCGCACAATGCGACGCAGGCGCGGCACCAGGCGAGAGAAGGGCACCATGCGGCTGCGCATGAGTCCCTCCTGCAGCTCCGTATTCACCCGGGACTGCTGCAACAACAATGTCTCGGTATCTCGCGCTTTGTTGCCAAGCGTCGCGCGCAGCTCCATCAAGTCCGATGTGGATTCGAGAAGAGAGCGGGACAGTTGCTGAATGGATGAGTAGCGGTCCATCTCCAACGGATCGAAATCATCGTCCTGCTCAGCCAACTGCTCCTGGCGGAACAAGATTTGCGCCTCGGTTTCCATATCCAGGCGCCGCAACTGTTCGTTCAAGCGTTGCAGGGTGGAATCCATTTCATCCAGAGCCAGGCCAAACTCGCTGATCTGCTCTTCCAGCCGGCTGCGCGAAATGGAGGTTTCACCCGCCAGGTTAACCAGTTCCTCCAAGAGCTCCGCAGCCACCCGCACCATCTCTTGCGGCTGGTTCCTCACCCCAGCGCCGGATTCGCGTTCGCTGACACCCGCTTTCTTGCGGATAAACGGCAGCACATTGCTCGGTGGTTCATCCCTGGGCGCCGGCACGGCCTGCGGAGGCTGCTCAGCCGGCGGTTCCGGGGTTGTATCCGTTATTTCGGCGGCCTGCCTCGGTTCATCCAATACGGGGGTCACCTCGGGTGTCTCTTGATAACCCGCCGGGGCCGTGTCCTCCGCCATTTGCGCATCGGCCCAGGTAGTGCTGAGCAACTGGGCAAATGCGTCCAACTGTTCACCCCCCATCCAGGCACGCACGGTTTCCACACCGGCTGCAATGCGGTCATAGATGGCGTGAGCATCGGCAAAGAATTCCATTGAAGGCTCTGCTTTGCCCTGCATGCCCTCAATAACTGTCTCGAAGCGGTGCGCCACTTCACCCAGTCCCATGACACCGGCCATACGCGCACCGCCCTTGAAGGTGTGCAGTACCCGCTTCAACGCTTCGGCCTGGCTTTGGTCAGCTGGCGCCTGCTCCCACTCCTGGATCAGTTCCTCCAGCTCATCGACCAGGTCGCCGGCTTCTTCCAAAAACACTTCGACGACGTCGGGATCAATATCCGCGAGCAGCTTTTGCAGTTCGTCGTCCGACGGCGACGTATCTGCCACTGGCTGTCGCACCTCGGCGACAGTACTCGCCGGTTCCTCCGCCATCGGCGCAGCCGGAGTGACCTGCTCCTCGAGGGGCGTTTCACTCCCTTCAACTGCACTGGGGGCAGACGACTGCCCATCGGCAATCAACAAATCATCAAAGCTCAGGTCACCGAATACGCCGGCCTCGTCGCGGCCATCCGTATCCAGACCACCCACTTCTTCGGTAGTAATAACCGCAGCAGGCTCGACTGCTTCCGCAACAGGCGGTACAAGAGCGTTTTCTTCCGCCGCTGGCGTTGTCCGTTGCTCATCTTCGGTGGCGGGCATGTGGTCCGCTTCAGCCGCTAGCAGTCCATCGAGCCCCCAGTCGCCGCTGTCGTCACTAGCTGCGACACTTGCGACGGGGGCCTCTTCTTCTGCCTGGGCAACGGGAATATCGGTGCTGTCGATGCCCAGCTCAGCCAAGTCGTAATCGTCCTCTTCGGACGATACATTGTCTCCTTGAGCGAGATAACGCAGTGCCTCCCCAACCGCTTCGCTGACCTCAGGCAGGTCCTGGGCCGCCGCTACAGCATCGACGAGATCTAGCAGCTCACTATGCCCCTCCTCCAGGGCGGACCAAAGCGCGGGCTCCACCTCAAGGCGGCCATCGATCACCTTGCGATAGACATTCAGCAGTAGCCGCGACAATTCGGCTAATGTCGGTAGTTGTGCACGACTGGCGGCTTCTTCCAGTACTTGCAGCTCTTCGGCAACCGGAGCCAACAGCGACTTGTCAGCGGGATTTGAGCGCCACTGCTTCAGCATTTGGTCCGCGTCCAGCAGTACTTTCATGCCATCGGCCATAATGACCGCCAGCAGCTGGGGATCCACCGATTTGGGTTGATTGGCCTCGCGCTCGCGGATCATCTGACCGACGGACCGTTCCTGCAGCTCAGCCACACGAGCGAGGAACTGTTCAGACTTTTCGATTACCGGCGCTTCTCCGGCGCGGATCTGTTCGAGTGCACGGCGGACATAGTCCGCGCCATCGCTGAACAGTTCGAATATGTCCGCATCAATGGATACCTGGTAGGTGCGCAGCTCCTTGGCAAACCGTTCCAGGGGGGCAACAAGCTGCGCCACGGCCGTTACCTCGGCCATATGCGCTGACCCCTTGAGGGTGTGCAGAGCGCGATGCATTGGATCGGACGGCACGTCATACAGGGGCGCGGCATCCCTCATCTCGGCGAGGAATTCATCCACCACTGCCAAGTGGGTCTCCGCTTCTTGAGCGAAAATTTCCCACAGCTGATCAATATCCTCGCCCGCATCTGCCGCCTCTTCCGCAGCCGGGATTTCCGGCATTTGCGATTCGGAGGCGGCCAACAAATCTTCCGGTTCTTCTCCATTGGCCAGTTGTTGGGCCCAAGCCTCCAACTGTGCAGTGCGCTGCGGATCCGGATCTCCGGTGCGCAACCGGAAGCCTTCGATCATCGATGGCAATTTGCGGCGAACCTGTTCCACGAGCTCCACATGGGCACGGGTGGGTTGCACCGTGTCGTCAATCACCCGATTGAGCATATTCTCGACAGCCCAGGCCAGCTCGCCGACTTCCACGGCCTCGACCATACGGCCGGAGCCTTTGAGCGTATGGAAGCCACGGCGGAACTCTACCAGCGCGTCGCGATTACCGAAGTTGGCAGCCCACTGGGGGAAGTATTGACCGATAGTTTCGAGTACCTCGGCACTCTCTTCCAAAAATATCTCGACAATCTCATCGTCGATCAGGTTGTCGTCGTCATCGAGACTCGCAGCCGGTGCAGTTTCAACCGGCTCGGCATGCGCATCAGCGTCGGCGGATAAAGTCGTGTCGGGCTCGGACTCGGACTCGAACTCCACAGTCTCAACCGCGGTCGGCTGCGTGCCCGCCAATTGCAGCTCAGCAGTGTAGTCACCCTCTTCTACCGCGGTAGTTTCTGCAGCGGAAATCGGCTCCTGAACTGGCTCATCGGGCAATTCCGCAATGAAGTCCGCTGTTGCCTCGGTTTCATCGGCGGTAGCGGCGTCCCCGACGGACAGGGGCTCGGCCTCAATCTCAAGAGCTTCGTCAGTCACCGCGAAGCCGAGAGTCGCTACACTATCTTCGGCCAGCGCGAGCAGCATGTCGGCATCTTCAATACCATCAGAGCGGCGCTCCAAGTAGTATTCGACACTGGTAATCGCATCTGCCAGTGTGTCGAGCAGCTTCCACTCAGGTTGCTCCTCAGCCTCGATCAGCCGCTCGCTCACATAGCGTTTGCAAGCATCGACTATTTTTCCGGCGCGCTGATAACCGACCATCTCCAGACCGCCGCAGACCTCCTGCAAGCGCTCCGGCACCCGGCTCAAATAGCTGATATCCCAGTGACTGGCGATGTATTCCACCACCGCCTCCTTGACCACCTCCAGGGCGAGGCGCGCCTCGCGCAACACTGTGTTGGTGGCATCGCCCATCAGCGGCTGATCGTCGTTGACTTGCTTATTGCGCGCGGCAGTAGATGCCAGGGCAGTATCTAATTGCACCAGATCGCCCGCGGCGCGCAGTAACAGCTCGTCAACATCCTGACCGCGCGCGGCGTCACGAAGACATTCGTACACGGTACGGGCACGGGCCCGCTGGTTTTCCAGGCCCAACACACCGAGTGTATCCGCCACTCGTTTGGCGATGGCGGCAGTATCGGACAGGGGCGGCCGTTCGGTGCTGGCGGTTTCGGGTTCCAGTGCCTCGCGCACTAGCCGCAACTCTTCGCGCAGTGCTTCCACTGCCGTGCCCAGGGCCTCTGGCCCCATGGCCAGAGCATTTTCAGTATCCGGACGCGGTGTACCGGGCACCGCCTTATCGAGTGCGTATGTTTGATAAAGCGCTTGGCAACGCGGGCCGTTGGGGCCAGCGAGGTACACATAAAACAACAGATTACGCACCAGGTCGCGGTCCAGGCGCGCGTCGAGCACCTTGGCTCCGCGCCCGGCGAGCAGGCGGAATTCCACGTCGATGCGCCGCAATAACTGGCGCAGAGCGGGCATTACGCTGATACGGTGCTCAGCAACCGCCTCGAAAATGCCGAGCAAGATCTCCCATAACGGCCGACGCACACTGCCGCTGTACAGCAGTGACATCTTCTCCGCGACCTTTACCAGGTAAGCGAGGCTCTCTTTACTGTTGACATCGCGGATTAGTCCTGCGCCCGCCACGTGATACATCTTGCGCAGCTTGCCAACCAGCTCCTGCAACTTGGCGTTGTTTCCAGTAAGGGCCTGCCGTTTACCGCGCACCTGTTCCAGTGGCGACAAGTCCGGAGCGAAGAGAGCCCCCTCGGTAATCAGGCGCTCACGGCGCACTGCTCGCAGGTCGTTCAATAAAGGGAGCAGAAGTATGGGGTTATCGCGCCGTTGAAAGGATACTTTTTCCAGGTACAGGGGAAGTTCGAGCAGGGCGCGCATGAGAAATTCGCGCGTCTCGTCACTATTTTCCACCTCACCGCCAGCCAGCGCCTGAACCAGCTGCTCCATTTCCTCGGCGAGCATAGCGGCGCCGCTTAATTCGGCCATATGGAGGCTGCCGTGCACCTGGTGGATCAATTCCAGGCAGTGCTTCAGCAGACCATTGTCCGCGGCTGACGCTCCCTCAGTGGAGGCTGAGGCGAAAGCTTCCAGTTGCTGGCGCGCCTGCGCCAGCGTGTCATTGATTTCACCAGTCAGCCAGCCTAGGGCGAGAAAGTTCGGATTGTCGTGACTCACGCCAAGTCCTCAGTAATTCAATCTGTACGCGAGCGCAACGCGCCCGGAACTCCGTCCGGTAAGAGGGATATTTCCCTCTTACCCACCTTCTTTTTGCACTCGGTGGAACCGGACATAGCACTCGGTTACGGGGCTCAGGCCAGAGCCCGGTCTTCACGGGCTTCCATGGCTTGGCTGTCCTCGGTATCGAGCAGCGGGAAGTCTTCATTACCGACTTCCGGCAATTCCACATCGTACAGATCGCCGCTCTCCTCAGCGCTCTCTTCACTGGGCAGCTTGAAGCCGGCAACAGATTCACGCAGTGTCTGCGCAGTTTTGGCCAGGTTACCAATCGATTGAGCAGTAGCTTGGGTACCGGCGGAGGTCTGGGAGGTAATCTCCTGAATCACGTTCATCGTATTCGAGATGTGACCCGCAGACGACGCTTGCTGGCGCGCCGCATTGGAGATGTTCTGAATCAATGTCGCCAAGTTGGTAGATACGCTCTCGATCTCTTCCAGGGCAACACCCGCGTCCTGTGCCAGACGGGCACCGCGCACCACCTCGGTGGTGGTTTGCTCCATCGAGATCACCGCCTCGTTGGTGTCGGACTGAATAGCTTTTACCAGGCCTTCAATCTGCTTGGTCGCAGCAGCAGATCTTTCCGCCAGCCGCTGTACCTCGTCCGCTACCACCGCGAAGCCGCGGCCCGCCTCACCGGCCATGCTCGCCTGAATGGCCGCGTTCAATGCAAGAATGTTGGTCTGGTCGGCAATATCGTTAATCAAGCTCACGATATCGCCAATCTCCTGGGAGGATTCACCCAGACGCTTGATACGCTTGGAGGTGTCCTGAATCTGTTCGCGGATGTTATCCATGCCCTTGATGGTGTTCTGCACCACCTTGGCGCCGTTACTCGCGATTTGCACCGAGCGCTCCGCCACCTGAGCGGACTCCGCGGCGTTGGCAGATACCTGGTCAATGGTTACCGCCATCTCGTTTACCGCCGCCGAGGCGCCGGCGATCTCCTGCGCCTGGTGCTCGGAGGCCTCGGCCAGGTGCAACGCGGTCTGCTGGGTTTCCTGCGACAGGGTGGACACTTCCTGCGCCGCAGTAGTGATTCGAGATACCAGCACACGCAGCTGGTCAATGGTGTAGTTGATAGAGTCCGCGATGGCACCGGTAAAGGCCTCGGTCACCGTTGCCTGAGTGGTGAGGTCACCATCCGCGAGGTCGGCCAACTCATCGAGCAGCTGCATAATTGCCTGCTGGTTGCGCTCGTTGGTCTCGGATTCCTCGCGCAGGCTGCGGCGGGTACCGGAGAAGGCCACGATCATCATGCCGAAAATCAGCATCACGAAAATACCGGCAAAGATCGCGATTGTCTGGTTGTTGGGCTGGCGCTCACCGGACAAGCTTACGATGCGGTCGTTCAGTTTGGAGAGCGATTCCAGTAGCTCCGGTGAAGACGCCAGAATACCGTCCGCCGCCTGCCGGGTGGCAAACAGTGCCGGAGTGGCTTCGAAAATTTCCCGCACCGAGGAACTTACAAACTCAAACAGCTCGGTGATTTCTTCCAGCGACTGGCGCGCCTCCTCATCGGTCACCCGAGAGATGCCCATAACCACGTCGCCATTCTTCATACCCTCAACCACTTTACCGAAGAGGCTGGCGTCGGTATTGAACTGGTCCGCGGCGGCCTCGGCGTCGTCGCCACCCTGCAGCATTTTGTCGATGTTCCGGCCGATACGCTCAGCCCGCCACACCTGCAGCTGTGCCTGCTCCACCTGGTTGGCGGGTGCATTGTTGGCGAGCAGGATTTCCACGATGTTGTTGTGCTCCGCCTGCAGCTCCGGCAGAGAGTCATTCAAAGTGCTGGCCACATCGTTCAGGAATATGATCGAGTCCTTGTTGCCGATAATGGTGTCCGCCTGCTCCCGCACTTGACGCCACACCAGGCCGAACTCCGTCAACTCCGACTCCAGCGCGCGGCGGGTGCCCGGGTCTGCCCCCTGCAGCTGGTTCCAGGTGCTAGCCATCTGGCCAATCACCTTTTCCAGCTCGGCAAAGGCTTCTTCGTCACCGGCGGTAGCCGCAGGCGCGTGTGACACCACCTGGTACGAGAGAGCCCGCAGCTCAGCAACCTGCTGCAGATACTGCTTGTCTCGGTCGCCCTGGGTTTGCACCAGGTAGATACTGACAATCAGCCCCGCCAGTGCGGCGAGCACCAGCAGGCCCATAAACAACGCTGCGGGGTTACTGCGCAGCGCGGAAAAGGAACTCTGGGAGCCTGTTTTCATAATTTACTCCTGGCGGACCTGTGCATTAGGCCAATTTTTCTTATTACCACGTTTATCCAACGCTTTTTCCGGAACAGCCCTCAAATCCACTCGTGACACTTGATCACGGAGCGGCGAAAGCCCCCCGGAATCCTCCCCCTGCGGGAAAACAGAATGCCGCGGTCTTACTGAGCCGCGGCATCCATAAACTGAAAATCGCTAACCAGTGCCTGTATATCGAAAACCAGCCAGCGGTCCTGCTGCAGAACAAACTGGCCGTTTACCATGGGCGCGAAGGGTTCCATCAGGCCGCTGGGTGCACTCTTGGCATACTCCAACGCCAAGTGCTGCATGCCGTGCAACTCATCGACTATCAGTCCCGCATAGACCTTTTCTTGCTCCACCACCAAGACCCTTCGCCGATGGCGCTGACTAGTGAGCTGCCCGCCGAAAAAGGCCGCCAGATCAAACAACGGCAGAAGACGGCCACGCACATTGGCTACGCCGCGCACCCAGGGCTGGACACCGGGAACAAATGTGTACTGGGGCACTTCAAGCAATTCCGTCACGTCATCCATCGACGCGACGAAACGGTGCCCCAAAAGAGAAAATCCGATACCGGTCCAATAAGGCTTCACCTCTTGGCGGCCGGGCAAACCCGCCGCCTGCGCTTTGGCGCGCTTTGCGATATCGACCAGTGCGAGATAAGGACTATGTGACTGCACTCGACTTGCAGCTGGCCTAAGCCAACACCTCCTCGATGGTGCCCAACAACTGGCTCTCATCCACCGGCTTGGTCAGATAGGCGCGAGCCCCCTGGCGCATTCCCCAGACGCGATCGGTATCCTGATCTTTAGTAGTCACTATAATAATCGGGATATTCGCCGTGCTGTCGTCTTTGCTCAGCTGACGGGTGGCCTGAAATCCGTTCAGACCAGGCATCACTATATCCATCAAAATTACGTCGGGACGCTGCGCTCGCGCCACCTCCACACCACTTTCACCATTGGTGGCCACAATAACAGCATGGCCGTTTTTCTCCAGAACGGTGGTCAGTTTGTGTGTTTCCGTCGGCGAATCGTCAACGATTAATACTCTTGCCATTATTCCCCCGCAATTTATTGGCAACTCGCAGATATACCGCCACGTGCGGGCACTGCGAGAATTGTTGTCGTTATAGGTGAGCGATGTGCCTGCGGCCCTTTTCGCTCCCCCCTTGATTGATTTTCCGGCAAACCCCGAAGGGCACCTTATTCAATTTATTTTGCCTATTACAGGCTGTAAAAAAACATTTTACGCCAGTATTGGGGCCAAAGTCACAGCACTGTGCATACTCAAATTTTAAGCTGCATGATGCGGCTTGGCATGCGCGGAAATAGCCCCGAGCAACTCACTTTTACTGAACGGCTTGGTTAAATACTGATCACAGCCGACAACACGCCCCTTGGCTTTGTCAAACAAGCCATCCTTACTCGAAAGCATCACCACCGGCGTGGAGCGAAATTCACTGTTATTCTTGATCAATGCACATGTCTGATAGCCATCCAGGCGTGGCATCATGATATCGACAAAGATGATATCCGGGCGGGAGTCGGCGATTTTGGCCAGCGCATCGAATCCGTCTGTTGCGGTAACGACCGTACAACCCGCTTTTTGCAACAGAGTTTCCGCGGTGCGACGAATCGTCTTGCTGTCGTCGATCACCATCACCGTCAGGCTTTCCCAGTTGAGCTCCATAGTGTTATCGAATCCCCTGATTACTTATTTTCGGGCACGCCTGAAAGCGTTGTCGGGAATGCCCCTCGTCCAACCACTAGCAGGGTCTGGGCGCCTCGTTGGGTTGAGGCCGCACATAGGTGGAAACTTTTACCACATAAGACTATGTGAATCTACATGAGGCGCTGCCCACCGCCTGCTAAAGCAAATTATCACCAGACTGAAACAGCGGTAGCAACAGTTGCACAGACAGCTGCCAGCTCTTAACTTAGACACCAAAGACTTTCCACCCTACGGATACCGGCATGAGTTATTCCCTCGGCGTCGTGATGGATCCCATCACTGAGATACATTTTAAAAAAGATACCACCCTGGCACTGTTGCAGGCCGCACAGCGCGAAGGTTTCGATCTCTACTATTTCGAACAGAGCGATCTTTATCTGGATCGCGGCCGCGCCATGGGTCGCGGCCGCCCCCTGCGCGTTTTCAATGATCCCGCGCGCTGGTTCGAAACCGGGGATGTCGCCGACATGCCGCTGGGAACAATCGATGTACTGTTAATGCGTGTCGATCCCCCCTTCGACAACGAATACATCTACTCCACTTATATCCTTGAAGCCGCAGAGCGCGAAGGCGCACTGGTAGTGAACAAACCACAGGCGCTGCGCGATTGCAATGAAAAAATATTCGCCACCACTTTTCCTCAGTGCTGCCCACCACTTATTGTCAGTCGCGACATGCAGAGACTGCGCGAATTTCACAAAAGTCACAAAGACGTCATTTTTAAACCGCTGGACGGCATGGGGGGCAGCGGTATCTTTCACTGCAAGCCGGACGGAGCTAATCTCGGCACCATTCTAGAGATGCTGACCGATAATGGCCGCAGACAAATTATGGGCCAGCGCTATATTCCGGAAATCACTAACGGTGACAAACGCATTCTGGTGGTGGATGGACAGGCGGTACCCTACTGTCTCGCACGCATTCCCGAGGCCGGCGAAACCCGGGGCAATCTGGCCGCTGGCGGACGGGGTGAGGCCCGCCCACTTTCCGATCGCGACCGCTGGATTGTCGAGCAAGTAGCGCCGACGCTAAAAGAGAAAGGGCTGCTGTTTGTCGGCCTGGATGTAATCGGCGAATATCTGACCGAGATCAATGTCACCAGCCCCACCTGTGTGCGTGAAATAGACGCTGCCTACGGTACCGATATCGGCGGGCTGCTGATGCGCGCGATCACAGACCGATTAAAGAAAAAAGAGTAAACTCGCGCCCCACTTTGCGGGAAGCTGAGCAGTAACTAAATAAGCGACAATGAATTCCACCGCCGACACCATGCAATTCCAGGCCGCTCAACAGGATCGCTTTGCGTTCGCCCTGTTCCTCGCCTGCGCCTTGCACGCGCTGCTTATCTTCGGCGTCTCATTTACCATACCGGAAGCCAGACAGACACCGCCCACCCTGGAGGTGACACTGGCGCAACACCGCGAGATGGAGACGCCCGAGAATGCTGATTATCTGGCCCAGCATAACCAGCAGGCCAGCGGCACGGCGGAAGACCCGAGAGAGCTGTCCAGCAACCGCCGCGCCGACATCGCCGACACCGTTATCCGCGCGGTCAATCCGCTGCCGCAACAGCAGGCCGCTCGCCCTGCGGAGCAGCGCCGTCAGCTGGTTACCACTGTCGGCGAAAGCCCGCAGCAGGCACCGGAGCTCCCCGCGGAAGACAAGCCCTCCAAAGAAAAGCGTGGCGACTCGCCCAGTGACCTGCCGCTCACCAATCCGGAAATCGCCAGCCTGCAGGCACGCCTGGACAAAATCCGCCAAACCATCGCACAGCGCCCCCGCGTACGCCGCCTGACTTCAGTGGCCACCAAGGCCTCCACCGATGCCGCCTATTTGCACGACTGGCGCCAAAAAGTGGAAACTGTGGGCAACGACAACTTCCCCGAGGAAGCACTGCGCAAACAGATTACCGGCAGCCTGCGCATGATGGTGCGCCTGCTTCCCACCGGCGCGGTGGAGAAAGTGGTGATACTGGAGTCATCTGGCGAGCCTATTCTCGATGATGCCGCCCAGCAAATCGTGCGCCTGGCCGCCCCCTTCGCGCCTTTCCCACCGGAAATCCGCAAAGAGGCGGACCGCTTGGAAATCATCCGTACTTGGCGCTTTGAGATGACTGGATTCTCCACTGCCGCAGGACGGGACCCCAAGCGCGGCTAAACTTCAATTTCGCGCTCGCAATACGATTACACTGGTACCATGCATAACACCAATATCGACAGCGACCTGACGTCCGGCAGCCTGCGCGGCCAGTTCCTGCTGGCCATGCCCGGCATGCAGGACCCGCGATTCAAACAGACCATCACCTTTATGGTGGAACACACCGACGAGGGCGCCATGGGCATTGTTATCAACGCGCCCAGCAAGGTGACCTGGAAAGAAGTTTTTGAACAGCTATCTCTGGACGACAACAGCCAGCGGGGGGACGAAACCGTGCTGCTGGGCGGCCCCTTGTCCCCGGAGCAAGGTTTCGTGTTGCACGGCGCTGGAGTGACATTTGACTCAACCCTGGAGGTCAGTGATGACATCAGCCTCACCGCCTCTAAGGACATCCTCGAATCTCTCGCCGCCGGCCGCGGCCCCGACGACATACTCTTGGCCCTGGGCTATGCGGGTTGGGGACCGGGTCAACTTGAGGGAGAGTTGGCTCAAAACGCTTGGCTGACGCTGCCGGCCGAGCCAGAAATCCTCTTCGCCACGCCTTGGCAGAAACGCTGGCAGACGGCTGCCGCACGCCACGGTATCGATATGAGCGGTCTCGGCTCCCAGGCAGGACACGCATAAGTGAACACCAACAAGCCCATAACCGCTCTCGCCTTTGACTTCGGCACCCGCTCTATCGGTGTCGCCTTCGGCCAGAGCTTGACGGGTAGCGCCCGCGAATTGCAACCGCTGGCAGCGAAAGACGGCACGCCCGACTGGGAGGCGGTGCAAAAACTGATCCGAGAATGGCAGCCACAAAGATTACTGGTAGGCTTGCCGTTGAATATGGATGGCAGCGAGAGTGAGTTTGGCAACCGCGCGCGCAAATTTGGGCAGCGGCTGCACGGGCGAACCGGCCTGCCGGTGGACTATGTCGATGAACGGCTGTCCACCCGCGCCGCCAAACAGGAAGCCTTCGAGCGCGGCCACAAAGGCAACTATGCGCGCGATCCTGTCGACTCCATCGCCGCGCGCATCATTCTGGAAGACTGGTTGCGCGCCCGCTCATGAATGGCGCGCCGCCAGCCGGCCCACTCTGATAGAATGCCCCACCCATTTCCCGAGTGAACAAACCGCATGTCCATTGACCGCATCCGCATCGCCACCCGCGAGAGCGCGCTAGCACTCTGGCAGGCCAACTATGTGAAAGAACGCCTGCAGCAGCAACATCCCGAATTGCACATTGAATTGCTGCCACTCACCAGCCGCGGCGACAAGTTGCTGGATATCCCCCTGACGAAAGTGGGGGGCAAGGGACTGTTCGTAAAGGAACTGGAAGTAGCCATGCTCGAGGGCCGCGCCGACATCGCCGTGCACTCCATGAAAGACGTGCCGATGGCATTCCCCGAAGGCCTGCACCTGCCCGTGATCTGCGAGCGGGAAGACCCGCGGGATGCCTTTGTCAGCAACAACTACGCATCCCTGGACGAACTTCCCGAAGGCGCAATTGTGGGTACATCCAGTCTGCGCCGACAGTGCCAGATACTCGCACACCGCCCCGATCTCGAAGTGAAATTCCTGCGCGGCAACGTCAACACTCGTCTAGCCAAGCTGGACGCTGGTGAGTTTGACGCCATTGTGCTCGCTTCTGCCGGCTTGCTGCGCTTGGAAATGCGTGAGCGCATCCGCCAGTTCCTGCCGGTGGACGTATCCCTGCCAGCGGGCGGCCAGGGGGCAGTAGGTATCGAATGCCGCGCAGATAGGGAGCTGGAAGCACTGCTACAGCCACTGCACTGCGAGGCCACCGCCACCCGCCTGGCTGCGGAGCGCGCGGTGGTCAAACGCCTTAACGGCGGTTGCCAGATACCCATCGGCTGCTACGCCGAGCTTGAAAAGGACCAGCTGTGGCTGCGCGGACTGGTTGGCAGCCCCGACGGTCGCAGCCTGATCCGCGCAGAACGGCGCGGGGCCGCCGCCGAAGCCGAGGCGCTGGGCAAGGGCCTGGCGGAAGCACTGCTTTCGGCCGGCGCAGACAAGATACTCGCAGCACTCTGACCCCCGTGAACAAGGTACTGCAGGGCAAGCGCATACTGATCACCCGCCCGGAACACCAGTGCGGCGACTGGCTCGCGTTGCTGCAATCTGCCGGCGCGCGGGTGGACAGTATTCCGATGCTCGCCATAGAGCCTATCGAGAAAGGACCGGGGTGGCAGGTACTCAAAGCGCAAGTGCTCGACTTCGATCAGGTAGATCACGCTATTTTTGTATCCCGCAACGCCGTGCAGCTAGGCTGCGACTGGCTGGAGGACTACTGGCCGCAACTGCCTCAGGGCCCCCGCTACTACGCCATAGGTGCTGCAACCACGAGCGCTTTGCGCAGCCGCGGCATTGAGTGCGTCACTAGTGAATCTATACCCGATACCATGGACAGCGAGGCCCTGTTATCCCTGCCTTCACTGCAAAATGTGACCGGCCAGCGGGTTTTGATCTTTCGCGGCAGCGGCGGACGCACCTTGATGGGAGACACCCTGCGCGCGCGCGGCGCGCGTGTCGACTACTGTGAGCTTTACCGACGAGTACTGCCCGCAGACGCCCTCCCGCAGCTGCAACAATACAATGTGCAGCCGGATGCCATCAGTGTGCACAGTGGCGAAACTCTCACCAACCTGGCGCACTGTATACAGCAGGCAACCCGCCCCGCATTGTTTGAGGTTCCCGTGGTCTGCCCTAGTGTCCGCGTCGCCGGCCTGGCCGGCGAACTTGGCTTTCAGCGTGCCACCGCCGCGCGCAATGCCGGCGACGCCGCCATGCTGGCGGCACTGCAAGCGTTACTTGCGAATGACTGAGGCGATTTCGCTACAAACCGCAGACAAAATATTTCAAAAGCACGCCAGACTTCGTATCAAGCGTGCCTGCACTCGCTATAATCTGACGACATTTTCCATCTTCCGCGCCAGCCACGCCTATGACTGACGAAACATCTAAAGACACCGCTCAGGCATCCACCCCACCTGAAGGGGAGAAAAAAAGTAACTTCGCCAAAGCCACGCAGGAAAAATCCACGCAAACAGGAGACCGCAAAGGAAAAAGGCGGGCCAAGGGCGGAAAGGGCTGGCTGTGGCTGTTTGTGTTCGCCGCCATCGGCGGCCTCGGCGCCTGGGGCTGGCTCAGCTGGCCACAACTGCGGAGCCACGTAAGCAGCCACCTCCGCCTCACCCCTTTGACGCAAGATTCCGCCTCTCCTACAGAAAGTGTCCAGGCCCCGCAACCCGCCGGACAACCCCGGCAGCCGGCAACACCGCAGCCACCCTCCGGTGCACAGGCACCGGAAGCACCGGCTCCCTCTAGAGACGCTGATACCGCCGCGCAGGAACAGCGTCAAGCCGAAAGCGCCTTGCGCAACCAGGTACAACAACAAAGTCGCACCATCGCGCTGCTGCAACAGCAACTGGCGGCCCTACAACGGGAAATGACCTCCCAGGCCAATCGCCTCAGCGAATTGGGCAATGTCAACCGCAGCGACTGGCAACTGGCCGAAGCCGACTATCTGCTGCGCCTGGCCAACCAACGGCTGCTGCTGGAACGCGACAGCCGCGCCGCTCTCGGACTGCTGGAAGAAGTGGACAAAATCCTCCGCCGGCTCGATCAGCCGGACCTCTACGGCGTACGCCAACAGCTGGCCAATGACATCACGGCATTGAAACTGGTGGAGAACATCGATCGCGAGGGGCTCTATGCACAACTACGCGCCTTGGAAGATCAGCTGATCAGAGTCAATATCCAGCCGGAATTTGACATCACCACCCAGGGCACCGTTGATACCCAGGTCGAAAGCGACGCGGATTCATCCCCTTTGCAGCGCGGCTGGGATAGCTTCACACAATTCCTGCATGAATCGGTGCGTATCCGCGATGGCAATATAGACCCGGTATTGCTTTCCCCGCAAAGTGAAGCGCGCTTCCGCCAGAGCCTGCGTCTCAATATGGAGCAAGCCGAACTGGCCCTGCTACGCGAAGACACCAATGTGTATCGGGACTCCCTCAATCGCAACCGACAGTTGCTGTTGGAATACGCTGTTCCCGGTAAGCGGCGGGATGCCCTGATGGAGGAGCTGCGGCAACTCAGCCAAGTGACCATCAAGGCCGACCTACCGAGCCTTGCCGCTTCGCAACGGGCACTGCACGACTATATCGAACGGTTACACAAAACCACCTCTCAGAGCACTGACGTGCCGGGAGGCGACAGCCAGTGAAACGTTTCCTGTTCGCCGCTCTCGCACTGCTGTTGTTCGGTGCCTTCCTCGTGGAGGCAATCCGTACCTATCCCGGCTATCTGCTGATTGCCATTGGTGGCGGTATCGACAAGCGTATAGAGTTGAACCTTTGGGTCGCCATCATCGCACTAATGTTGGGTGTGCTCGCCCTCTTCGTCGTCCTGTGGCTCGCGCGCAGCCTGCTGCGCGCAGTCGGCGGTAGCGTCAGCCGTATCCGCTTTGGCCGCCAGCGAGTGGCGCGCCGACGCCTCACCAATGGTTTGGTGGAATTTATGGAAGGCAACTGGGCCCGTGCGCGGCGCCAGCTACTTAAAAGCGCCCCACGCTCCGAGGCCCCGTTGATCAATTATCTGGCCGCCGCACGCAGTGCCTTCGAGCTCGGTTATCGCGACGAGGCAAACGAGCTGCTGGCCCGGGCCGAAGCCAGCGGAGAAGATACCCGGCTCGCCGTCGCTCTCAGCCAAGCGCGCATGCAACTGTTGGACAAACACTACGAACAGTGCATTGCCAGTCTCGAGCGCGCGAAGCAGGTGGAGCCCAAACACCCGGCACTGCTGCAACTACTCAAACAGGCTTACTACCGTCTGGGCGACTGGAACAGTCTGCGGGAGCTGCTGCCCCAGCTTGAAAAACACGCCAATATGCGCGAGGAAGAGCTGCAACAGTTAGAACTTGAGGTTTACCAACACCTGCTTACAGATGCCGCCGATCGCCGCGACAAAACCAAATTGCGCGAACTGTGGCAAAGCCTCAGCGGCCGCTGGCAGCGCAATATGGAACTGCGCGGCCTTTACGCCAGATTACTTCATCAGGTTGGCGAAGACGTAGAAGCGGAAAAGCACCTGCGCTGGCTGCTCAACCGCGAATGGCAACCGGAGCTGGCCCGCTTGTACGGCTGCCTGACCGGTGCCGATGCCAGTACCCAACTCACTGTTGCCGACGGATGGCTCAAGGAATACGGCGAAAACGCCGACCTGCTCACCTGTATCGGCCGCCTGTGTCTCCGCAATGAACTCTGGGGCAAGGCTCGGCAATACTTTGAAAAAAGCCTATTGCTCAGATCAGAACCCGCCACTTCCGCGGAACTGGCGCGACTGCTATACGCCCTGGGCGAAACTGATGAGGCCGCCGAACGCTACAAAGAAGGCTTGATGCAGGCGGTAAGCGACCTGCCTTCATTGCCGCTTCCGAGTGAAGAGCGCGCGCTCTTGGGATCCACTACCAAATTCGACAATCACAACCCCGCATAGACAAGGAGAAAAGTATGCGCCTCCCTGCGGTTTTGCTTTTGATATGCAGCACACTGCTCGCCACCGGCGCCATCGCCGAGGTGCAACCGCAAGATGCCATGCTGAGCGGCTACTCTTACCCCTACCCCGTCAAACAGTTTGATCTGCAAGCCCAACAACAGCCGCTCACCATGGCCTACATGGACATACCGCCAGCAGCGGGGAAAAAAGCCCAGGGCACAGTATTGCTTTTACACGGCAAAAATTTTTCCGGCGCCTATTGGAAGGACACTATCGACGCCTTGAGTAGTGCGGGCTACAGGCTCATAGTGCCGGACCAGATCGGCTTCGGCAAATCCAGCAAACCACTCAACTTTCAATACAGCTTTCACGCCCTCGCCGACACCACCCGCGCACTACTCGATCAGCTCGATGCCGACAAGGTGACTGTCGCCGGCCATTCCATGGGCGGTATGCTCGCCACACGCTTTACGCTTATGTATCCAGAGCGGGTGGAAAAACTGGTTATGATCAACCCGATCGGCCTGGAGGACTACAAGCGCTACGTGCCCTATCTTCCTCTCGATAAATCCATAACACGGGAGGAGGCTCAGACACCGGACGCCGTCAAACGCTATATGACACGCGCCTACTTTGACGGCAAGTGGCGCCCGTCCTACAACCCACTGGTGGATATCCAGGGGGGATGGACCATTGGCCCAGACGCAAAAACCATTGCCGTGGTAGATGCTCTGACCACGGATATGATCTTCACTCAGCCGGTCGTTTATGAGTTCCCCGATCTTAAAGCTCCCACCTTGCTGATCATCGGAACCCGCGATCGAACCGCCATCGGCAGAGACCGCGCACCGCAAGCGCTCAAGGACAAATTGGGGCGTTATGATCAGCTGGGTAAGAAAACCGCCAACGCCATTCCCAATGGCACTCTAGTGGAGCTGGAAGGTGTCGGCCACGTACCGCAATACGAAGCCTTTGACCGCTATATGCGCGCGTTTCTTGAATTTTTACAAAAATCATAGTGGCCAATGGGGGCTCTGCGCCCCTATTCTAAATTCCCTGAATCTTGTCCGGCCGCTTCCTACGCGCATGTAATCACCCAAACCCTTTAACAATCATCCAGTAAGCATTTGAAAACAATTACCTATAGAATATAAAGACTGGGGAAATCTTTAGCCACATTGCTTTTGTAACACAACAAATCTTTGCAACCGGGCGAATAAAACAAACAGCGCCTTCAGTGTTCCCAAAAACCCTGTTGCGGAGGGCGAACGATGAATAACGATCCGCAAACTATTGTGATGCATCTCTCAATACATCACTTTCCCTGCGTGGCATCGCAATTGCCATTCGCTACTCAGCAATGTTTCTAAAACTCAGCAAACCGTAAACTGTTACAGTATTATGATTTTCTCCCTCCCTCTGGGTAGAAGAAAAAGGCAAATTCACTTATTGGCTGATAGCCGATACACTAACCCACCAACATATCGCAAGCCATGAGACCGTAATGCCAACGCAATTTCAGGCAATTGCAGAATCTAACAGAAATCTAAATATCCAGATTGCACGGGAAATTGCCCAGAAGATACTTTCCGGAACCCTGGCTCAAGGAAGCATTATTCCCGGTGAGGTGTACCTGTGCTCCCAGTTCGGCGTCAGTCGCACAGTTCTCCGTGAAGCGATCAAGCTGCTTAAATCCAAAGGCATGCTCGAGTCCAAACCCAAAGTGGGGACCCGCGTTTGCTGTAAAACGCGCTGGAACTTCCTCGATGCGCAACTGCTGGAATGGATGACCGAAGTTGAAACACCCGAAGATGTATACCTGCAATTCCTGGAACTACGTCGCGCCATCGAGCCCCAGGCGACGGCGCTGGCTGCCGTCCGCGCAACTGAAGAGCAACGCACTGAGCTCACCACTATTTTTCAGCAAATGAAAGCCATTGCCAAAGATTTTGATCAACAAGCCTGGACCGAAGTGGACACCCAGTTTCACCACCTGATTTTCCTCGCCACCGATAATAGCTTCTACAGGCCCTTCGGCAATGTAATGGCGACCATGCTTAAATGGTTTATCCGCTTTTCATCCAAGGATGGCGGTGTATGTATCGAGGAACACCGCCAGATTTATGAAGCCATTATGGACCGAGATCCAGTACGTGCGATGCAGGCCAGCATGTCGCTGATGGAAAACCACAATCACCGTCTCAGCGAACCGCAATCTGTACCAATATAAGAGTGCCGGCGGTATTTTCTGCCAGCTTCGGGAATTCTGATTAATTAACCCGGTCGCTGTCGTTGTTTTTGGGACACGCCACCAATAGGTAACTTGCAAGCTCCAGGAAAATCTTACCTAGCTTAAAGTTACAGAACCACATCGAGGATAAAGGCCACCAACCACAATCCTACCCACAACCAGACAATATCCAGTTGTCCATTTGTCAAAAACTTCATATCCGCCTCCTGAAGCAAGCCTTTTCTTATTATGAGCATCAGATTGGGTTTTGTACTGATAACGTACAAAACCCAATCTCCGAATTATTCGGAGCCTTTGTGAGACACAAGCCTAAAACTGTCAAACAAAGTCACAGTATCGGCCGGCGGCTGGCCTAAATACGTCAGCCTGAAATCATCCACCCGAACTTCACTGCCACTTCCTTGATACTCGGCAAAAATTGTCAGTGAGGTATTGTTGCCGCTGTTGAATGTAATCAAATCCTGTCTAAAGCTGTCGTCCCCCTTTGGAGCTCCGGACAGCGTGCTGTAGTCAGATAGTTTTTCTGCAACTACCGTTGATCCATCACTGCTCAGGACACCAAATTTTACTTTTGCGTCACTGCCATTCTTCTCAAGGATGTACATTGACAGCGTATAGTCCGTGTAGGCCACAACATTCACAGTTTGAGAAATTCGGGGCTCACTGGGTGAGCCCGAGTCCTCTGCATTGTATTTGAATTTAATCGATCCATCGGCACCGCTGGCGGAGTTACTGGAATCCTGCACCTGACCGATTCCCACGCCCTCGTAGACGTCCCAACCATACTGTCCGTCTGTGAAATCCGCATTAATAATTTCCGCCTCTTCGGCAATATAGTCATCGATTAAGGCGAAAATCTGCGCGCTGTTTGCAGTACCAGAATTGAAGCTCAATGTAGACAACTTGTATTTATCGGTACTACTCAAGTCACTACGGTAGATTTCTGTGCCAAGATCAACTAGTAAAGTCGCATGCCCCTTTACAAAGGCTGATAGGGTGTAATTGGTATTCTGATTGAGGCTCACGCTCCGGGAAACACTGGCCGCGGGGGAGTCCAACCTCACACTTCTACCACGAGAGAATACTTCTCCCACATCTGTTGTCAGTATCGCGCCGTTATTGATCCATCCATCCAGCCCACTATCAAAGTCGTGATTCACAATGGCGACTTTTTTTACGAATCCACGGCTCATTGGTGGCCGGTAGTTGATTGGACCGACATCTTCGGCGCTCAACAAACCGCTGGTCACTGGATCAGTGGATATGTCGTCCGCGCCGGCAAGTGTATTCCCTAAGCGCACCTGCCCATCCATATCATTTACAACACCATCAAAGTCCCCCCGCTCGAGGCCATCCACCGCCGACAAATCAACACTTCCATCAGGCCGGTAAATACCCTTTGAATCCTCTACCAGGCTGGCATCCTCAAAACGTATTCCCTCTACTGAGGACAGAAGCTCACTGTCGGAAAATGTTCCACCGTAAAAGATATTCCCACCAATGACTGAATTCACTGGCATTCCATCTTCTGCCTGAACAATAACCGGACCAATGCCTGAGGCAATAATATTATTGTGCAGGTAGATATTCCGTGGATTTGTCGACTTGCCTCCACCATCTACGTTGAGACTGTTGACGCTGTCAACTATGGTATTGTGCGCAATATATACATTTTCCACTTGCTGGTATCCGTTGGTATCGTTTCCATCGGCTCCCAACAAGACAATTCCACCGTGGTGAAGGGTATCCAGGTAGCGAGCACCCTGAATATAGTTGTTTATGATGGTGTGTCCATCATCGACAATCCGCAGCCCTCCAGCAAAGGGGTGATCGTCACCGAGAATAAAGTTACCGCTGATCGTTGCGCTGGAGCCGTGCCGGGTTGTTATCGATCCATGACTATCCCGAACTGTATTATTGCGAATAGTATTATTTCCAGATTTATTGGAAATAATCTCCGCTTCTCCCTGAATTCTTTCAAAGTAGTTGTATTCAATCACGGAGAAAGAATCGCCGGTATGAGAATCGCTTGTCCCCAAGCGTATCGCCTCATACTCATTGTCACTACTGTCGGCATAAGCCTTGCCATTGACAGGAGGGCGATCTCCGAAATAGTTATGATCGATTGTTGCCCTATCCTGCTCCATGGTATCCACGGTCATTCCATTTTCTGAGTCCAACCAGCGGTCAACCACCAGCAAAGCACCACGGTTATTCTTTCCAGCGAACCAGCTGTGATCCACGCGATTATTTGAACCGTAAATATTGATCCACTTGCTCGATTCCGTGCTGTCCACATCGAAATCAATGATGGAAATTTCCGTAATCCGGCAGTAATTGCAAGGTATATTGCCGTTGCCGCGGGTTTGAATGACATCGCTATTGGCCGCATAGCCGTCTTTGAAAATCAATCCCTGCAAGACAACGTATTCCCCGCTCATATTGACGCTCACTTCACCTGTTACAGTAACAGTACCTGAACGCTCGGCGGCGACGGTTATCGGCGCTTCGGGGCTTCCAACACCACCGAATTGCAACTCAAGATTTCTGTATTCACCCGCGGCGAGACATACAGTAGTCCCCGGTGCCATATCGTAACTGACAGCATCTTCCAGGGCCCCAATGCTTGCGACCGTCTCCGTGCAATGGATTGCTGGAACGGTATCGTTATCTCCCAGGCTACCGCGAGCAAAATTTGGACCTTCGGGATCGGGTTCGGGATCGGGTTCGGGATCTGGATCGGGTTCTGAATCGGGTTCGGGATCAGGTTCTGGGGCGGGTTCCGTAGATACGATCCCATTGAAGTTAGTTTTAGCGTCGCTATTGGAGTTGCCTCCACATCCGGGGAGAAAGGAGAGCAATACCAGCACTCCGAGCAGGTATTTGATATGCACTGTGATTCCCTCATCTCGCATTTATCTGTTTTATTGTTGCGCCCATCGCACGGACCGAGCGGGGCCACAGCATGCTAGCAAAGCCATATTTGTCGAACAATATTATTATTTTAATTTATGCGCTATTACAGATTTGGCTTCTAGAAGACAATATAAAAACAATAAATTGTTCTGATACAGAGGAAATACAGGTTGATTTAACATTCGCAGGAGCGCTTAACAGATTACGCCCGAGGGATTAGATTCTTTGCGGATAAGAGGGGGAGAGAGTTGTGCACCCCGCATCCGCTAAGGTGCACACGAGAATCGTTGAAGGCTGAAGGGTAACTTGGGTGCTTTTTACAGGCCGAGCTCGGCCCATATTTCATCTACTTTTTTAACCACTCTGGGATCTCTTTCAATTGGTCTGCCCCACTCCCGGGCGGTTTCTCCCTGCCATTTGTTTGTGGCATCAAAGCCGATCTTGGAACCAAGACCGGAAACCGGAGAAGCGAAATCGAGGTAATCGATGGGTGTGTTTTCCACCATTACAGTGTCCCGTGCGGGATCCATACGGGTAGTTATGGCCCAGATAACGTCCTTCCAATCACGGGCATTGACATCATCATCGGTAACGATCACAAATTTCGTATACATGAACTGTCGAAGAAAGGACCAAACTCCCATCATCACCCGCTTGGCATGACCGGGATACTGTTTTTTCATGGTCACTACCGCGAGACGGTAGGAGCATCCCTCCGGCGGCAGATAGAAGTCGACAATTTCCGGGAATTGTTTCCGCAATATCGGCACGAAAACTTCGTTTAGAGCCTCGCCCAGTACCGCCGGCTCATCCGGCGGCCGACCAGTGTAGGTGCTGTGATAGATCGGATCTTTGCGGTGGGTGATTTTTTCCACGGTGAATACGGGGAAGCGATCCACTTCGTTGTAGTATCCGGTGTGATCACCGTAAGGTCCCTCATCGGCCATCTCATCGGGGTGTATAAAGCCCTCCAATACGAATTCTGCACTGGCGGGCACCTGCAGGTCGCTCAATTTGGCCTTGACCACTTCAGTTTTATCGCTTCTCAGCAGACCGGCAAACGCATATTCCGACAGGGTATCCGGCACTGGTGTTACCGCGCCGAGAATGGTGGCGGGATCTGCCCCCAAGGCAACCGCTACCGGATAGGGCTCACCGGGATGGCGCTTACACCAGTCGCGGAAATCCTGAGCTCCCCCCCGATGGGAAAGCCAGCGCATAATCAGACGATTGCGACCCAGTAGCTGCATGCGGTAGATACCCAGGTTCTGGCGTTTTTTCTCGGGGCCACGGGTAATCACCAATGGCCAGGTGACCAGTGGCGCCGCATCGCCCGGCCAGCAGGTCTGGATCGGCAATTTGGTCAGGTCCACACCCCCTCCGCTGATTTCCACCTGCTGACAGGGAGCCTTGTTTACTACCCGCGGGCCCATATTCATCACCTGCTTGAATACCGGCAGTTTCTCCCAGGCATCGCGCAGATTTTCCGGGGGCTGGGGCTCTTTCAAGAATGCGAGCAGCTCCCCCACCTCTCGCAGTTCGCTTACCCGTTCGCGGCCCATCCCCAGCGCCACCCGCTCAGGGGTACCGAACAGGTTGGCCAATACCGGGATATTGAAACCTACCGGGTTTTCAAACAGTAACGCAGGGCCACCGGAACGCAGCACACGGTCGGCTATTTCCGTCATTTCCAACTTGGGGTTTACGGGGTATTGAATGCGCTTGAGAAGGCCGCGTTTTTCCAGCAGCTGGATAAAGTCGCGGAGGTCTTTGTATTTCATCTGGTTTCTGGCACCGAATAGTCATTCGCGCCAGTTTAAAACAGCGGGAGCAAAATAGGGAACGGCCCCTTGGAACAAGGAGCAAAAACGGCCCGCAGCAAACGCTGCGGACCAGGGGCGATTAAGCAGCTCTTTCGCGGGACCGCGAAAGAACGGAGTTCTTAGAAGCGGGGACGACGCGGACGATCTTCTCGCGGCTTGGCTTCGTTGACACGGATGTTACGGCCAGACAGCGGCTTGTCGTTCATCTCCTCAATCGCTTTGCGCGCTTCGTCGTCATTCGGCATTTCTACAAACCCGAAGCCTTTGGAGCGGCCTGTCTCCCGGTCGGTGATCACAGTAGCCCGGGAGATTTCTCCAAAAGCACCAAAAGCTTCGTGCAGTTCGTCAGAGGTAACGCCGTAGGCCAGATTTCCAATATAGATATTCACAAAAAAGTCTCACTAGATACGTGGGCTGTCGTGCAGTCACAAATGGATAACCAGCTCCACCAGATCATCCATTTGAGATTGACCCCATATAGAGACTCCCCAATTGGGAACTCCAGGGTCAATTCGGTTGGGCGTCGTACACTTCCAGCGCCACAATGTGGAACTTATATGCCTAAAGGCGCACCTTTTCAACTGAAATTGGCGCAAATGGCTGTCTTATTCCACAGCTGTCCATAACCGACGCCGCGCAAGCGACACCGGTTATAAACCATGATTATTTCCGTTTCATGGACAAGAAGAATTCGTCGTTGGTCTTGAAATCCTTCAATTTATCAATCAGGAATTCAGTGGCGGCCAAGTCTTCCATGTCGTGCAGCAGCTTGCGCAAAATCCACACCCGCTGCAGTTCGCCCTCTGGCATCAACAATTCCTCGCGGCGAGTGCCGGAGCGACGGACATTAATGGCAGGGTAGACACGCTTTTCAGCGATCTTGCGGTCGAGCTGCAGCTCCATATTGCCGGTGCCCTTAAACTCCTCGAAGATCACTTCATCCATTTTTGAGCCGGTGTCTACCAGCGCAGTCGCGATAATGGACAGGCTGCCGCCCTCCTCGATATTGCGCGCCGCACCAAAGAAACGCTTGGGGCGCTCCAGCGCATGTGCGTCCACGCCGCCGGTCAGCACCTTGCCGGACGAGGGCACAGTGGTGTTGTAGGCACGTGCCAGGCGGGTGATAGAGTCCAGCAGGATCACTACGTCTTTCTTGTGCTCCACCAGCCGCTTGGCCTTCTCGATCACCATCTCGGCCACCTGTACGTGGCGGGCCGGCGGTTCATCAAAGGTGGAAGCCACCACTTCACCGCGCACGGAGCGCTGCATCTCTGTCACCTCTTCGGGTCGCTCGTCAATCAGGAGCACGATCAGGTGACATTCGGGGTTGTTGCGGGTAATGGCCTGCGCCATGTTCTGCAACATAATGGTCTTACCGGCCTTAGGCGGCGCCACAATCAGCCCGCGCTGTCCCTTGCCAATAGGAGCCACCAGATCAATGATGCGGCCGATCAGGTCCTCGGAGGAACCGTTTCCGCATTCCAGAGTCAGGCGTTCGTTGGGGAAGAGTGGGGTGAGGTTTTCAAACAGGATTTTGTTGCGGGCGTTTTCGGGCTTGTCAAAATTAATTTCACTGACTTTCAGCAGTGCAAAGTAGCGTTCACCCTCTTTCGGCGGACGTATTTTGCCAGATATGGAGTCGCCAGTGCGCAAGTTGAATCGACGGATCTGACTGGGCGAAACATAGATATCATCCGGGCCCGCCAAGTATGAGGAATCGGCGGAGCGCAAAAAACCAAAACCATCCTGAAGAATTTCCAATACGCCGTCGCCGTAAATATCTTCACCGCTTTTCGCGTGGCGCTTGAGGATATTGAAAATAATGTCCTGCTTACGCGATCGGGCCAGATTTTCCAGGCCCATGCCCTTGGCAATTTCAATCAGTTCTTCAATGGGTTTGGTTTTAAGTTCGGAGAGATTCATACCAATTGCTTTATTAAGGTTTCATACCAGTTGGCGCGGACGCGCCGGAAACATTGAGGAGGGGTTAGGGGTTTGAAAATTTGCTCATTGTTACCCGAAATATCGCAACGCCGTTGCCTGCCAAACGAAAACCTCAAGGGAACTCACCGTCTACCCTGATTCCACAATGGGAGGAGCAGCTTTGACCGGATTAATTCAGCTCTTCGAGTTCGACTCTAAGGAGTATTCGCGCCGGGGATGGTCAGCGACCTTACGGAGGGGCGTCTTCGTCAGCTCGTCGTCAGTTCTCTGATTTGCGACTCGTCTGAATAATTACAGATTAACGAACAGTATAACGGCTGTTTCCCATCCTGCAAAGGGGATTTTCCCCCATGCAGGATTGGCGCCACACTTTACAGTTGGCTGTCGATGAACTCAGTCAGCTGAGCGCGGGAAAGCGCGCCGACCTTGGTTCCTTCCACATTGCCGCCTTTGAACAGCAGCAGAGTGGGAATACCGCGCACATTGTACTTGGCCGGAGCCTCTTTATTCGCGTCCACATCAACTTTGACGATCTTCAGCTTGTCGCCATAGTGCTTGGCCAAATCTTCCAGTACCGGCGCGATCATCTTGCAGGGGCCACACCACTGAGCCCAGAAATCCACCAATACCGGGCCCTCGGCCTTCAGGACTTCGGCTTCGAATTCGGCGTCAGATACGTTGACGATCTCGCTCATATTGCTTACCTGTTCTTTGCTCGTTCATTGTTGGGCCGTTACCGGCCTCGCGGTCTCCGCGGAGGTGGGCGACATGATACACGATATTGTGGGTGCCGCTGTCATTCCGCGGGGCGTTTTCCGCTAAATGGGGACGCAGGCGAAGCTTTCAAGGCCCCTCAGCACTGTTCGAGAAAGCGCTGCAATATCTCATCAAGATAGTCAAAACCGAAAGGCGTCGCGGCTATATGCCCTTCCAACGGCTGCACCAGATCCATCGCCTGCAACAGCGGCCACTGGCGTTTCAACGCCGTCAGCGGCAGCCCCGTGTAGCGGCTGAAACTGTCCGACGGTACCCCACCCACCAGTCTCAAGGCATTCATCAAAAACTCCAGCGGCAGATCCTCCGGCGCCACCGGATCGCTCTGTGGTGGGGCCAGCCCGGTGGCGATCAGATCAGGCGAAGCCGCTGTCAGATAATGATGCGGCGCGCGGGTGCGACGGCTGCGCAATATCCGCTCTTGGTCCGGCAGTGTCACCTTGCCGTGGGCGCCGGCGCCGATGCCCAGGTAGTCGCCAAAAGACCAGTAGTTCAGGTTGTGACGCGACGCCATACCGGCGCGACTGTATGCGGACACTTCATAGCGCGCATAACCCTGCGCGGCCAGATATTCCCGCCCACTGGCCTGCATGGCCGCAACCAGGCCAGATCCAGGTACAGTCGGCGGCGCACTGTAAAAAGCCGTATTCGGTTCTATGGTCAGCTGATACCAGGAAATATGTTCCGGTCCCAGGGATACAGCGCGCTCAAGATCGGCGAGCGCTTGCGCTTCCGTCTGCCCCGGCAGGGCGTGCATCAGATCCAGATTGATATTATCGAAGCCCGCGCGACGCGCCATCCCCAGCGCAGCCTCGGCCTCCTCCCCGGTGTGAATACGCCCCAGGTTCTTCAGCTGGCGCTGGTCGAAACTCTGCACACCGATGGACAGGCGGTTGACCCCAACGGCCCGGTAGCCGGAAAACTTTTCCTGCTCGAAAGTGCCGGGATTGGCCTCCAGGGTAATTTCAATATCTTGGGCGAAGCCCACCATTTTCTCCGCTGTCTCGAGAATCTCACCAATGGACGCCGGAGAAAACAGGCTCGGGGTGCCGCCACCGAAAAATATAGAGCACAGCCTGCGCCCCTGTACCCAGGGCAATTGGCTCTGCAAATCGCGCCGCAACTGCTCAACGTAGGCAGCTTCGGGCAAACCGTAAGCGCTGCGGCCGCCATCCGCCTCCCGACTGCCAGCGCCTGTAGCTACCGCATGTGAATTGAAATCGCAGTATGGGCACTTGCGCACACACCAGGGAATATGTACATACAGGCTGAGCGGAGGCAGCCGCAAGGCGGAATCATTCAAGCCGGTTGTCATCCTGCATCTGTTCCCGCCACATGGCTTCAAACAGCCTCACCGCCCGGGCTCGGTGACTGATGCGGTTTTTCACTTCCCGCGGCAACTGTGCCGAAGTCATTTTATGGGACTCAACGTAAAACAGGGGATCGTAACCGAACCCCTGCTCGCCCAGCGGCGATTGCAAAATACTGCCGCGCCACTGAGCGCTGCACACCAGCGGAACCGGATCGTCGTGGCGGCGCACAAACGCCAGAGCACAGTGAAAACTGGCATGGCGCTGACTGTCCCCGACACTTTCCATAGCATCGAGCAACTTGCGGTTGTTTTCCTCGTCGCTGGCACCGGGGCCCGCGTAGCGAGCGGAGTAGATGCCCGGGGCGCCACCAAGGGCGTCTACCGCCAGGCCAGAGTCATCTGCTAGCGCCGGCAGGCCGCTGACACGGCTGGCATGGCGCGCCTTGATTAATGCATTTTCGATAAAACTCAGGCCCGACTCCTCGACATCCGGGGTTTTGAACGCCGACTGGGGCACAACTTCGATATCCCAGCTGGCGAACAACTGGGAAAACTCGCGGAGTTTGCCAGCATTTCCACTGGCCAGCACGATTTTTTGTAGCATCTCGGTTCAATAAAAAAAGCGGGCGCCAGGCCCGCGGCAGCTTATACGGATATCGCAGGGAAAATGTCAGTCTTTTTCCAATTTGCGGCGGAATGTAATGGTCTCGGTCCTGCCGTTGGGCAGCTTGACCTTTATGTCAAAGGTGAGAGTTTCCTCGTCTTCGAAGCGCAGCGGCGCCAAGTAGTAAACGGCATCACCCTCGCGGATTTCAAGAAACTTCAGTTGCCTCGACTGCTGGATCAGGTTGGTAGCGGTCCCAGACAGCTCTGTACTGAGCCCGCGCTTGCCCCCCACCTTTTCCACCACTGATACGTTGACAAAGGCCCGGTCCTTGGCGCGTACCAATTGGTAGTTCTGCGCAATTGCCGGCTTGATAAATTCACTGTTGAACACCGTAAAGATTACCCGGTAGTCACCGAAATCCTCGTGACTCTTGATAACCTTGGCCTCTTGCGCGGCGGCGCCGGCGGCCCACATAAGCAGCAGCGATGCGGCGGCTAGAATCTGTTTCACTATTTACCTCCAATCGTTATCAGTGGATACCGAATCGGCACGCGGATGAATCACCTATGACTGCCGGCCGGAGCAAGCCGCCTGTCCGGTAGCAGTTTACCGGCACGTCATTCCGCAAAAAACCAAGCACCGCGAATAAGGCGGCGACCGGGCGCGGGAACTGCATGTCCCAAAGAAAAAGTTTAGCGCGTCAGATGGTAGATGGCCGTCTCGCCAAACAGATTGGGCAGAAAATCCTTAAGAGCGGCTCCCACCCTGGATTCGGATACTACTTGGCGGTGTAAAATCGTCCAATGATTCTCGCGGCAGAGGACCTCAAAATCACGAAAAGTACAAAAGTGAATATTGGGTGTGTCATACCATTCGTAGGGTAATAAATCCGATACCGGCATACGTCCGGAAAAAGCCAGGTGCCAGCGCGCCTTCCACTGCCCAAAGTTGGGAAAGGTAATGATGCATTGGCGCCCCACCCTGAGCATTTCCCGCACCACCAAGTGGGGGTAGCGCAGGGTCTGCAGCGCCTGGGTCATAACAACGGTATCAAAGCTGCCGTCGGCAAAATTGCCAAGCCCCTTGTCCAGATTCTGCTCCACCACGCTCACACCGCGCGCCATGCAACGCTCTATCTGCGCCGGATCGATTTCGAGGCCATAGCCGCTGACCTGCTTGTTGCGACTCAATTGCTCCAATAGCTCACCATCGCCGCAACCCAAATCAAGCACCCGGGTTCGCGGTGCTATCCAGTCCTGGATGACATCCAGATCTATGCGCATTCAGTTCGCCTCCCCTGCTTTTGTCAGTGCCGCGGCCACACCGTGCATATATGTCGCGAACACGCGTTGATAGCGCTCGTTCGGCAACAGAAAGGCATCGTGCCCCATGGGAGACTCAATCTCGGCGTAGCTGACCGGCACATTGGCGTGCATCAGTGCATCCGCAATCTCACGTGAACGCTGCGGGGCGAAGCGCCAATCAGATGTGAAGGAAATCAACAGGAATTTGCATTTGGCGTGGGAGAAGGCCTGCACCGGGTCGTCGCTGTATTCTCTTGCCAAATCGAAATAATCCAGTGCGCGTGTCATCAGGATATAGGTATTGGGATCAAAACTGTTGGAGAAGGTGTCGCCCTGATAGCGCAGGTAACTCTGCACCTGGAATTCCACTTCTTCCTCCACCCCCAGCTGGAAGGAACCGGAGCGCAGCTCGCGGCCGAATTTCCGCCCCAGGCCGTCGTCGGACAGATAGGTGATGTGACCTATCATTCGCGCCACTGCCAAACCCCGGCGCGGCAGTTTTCCCTGCTCCAGATAGCGGCCGCCGCAAAAATCCGGGTCCGAAATAATCGCCTGCCGGGCGGTCTCATTGAAGGCAATATTCTGCGCGGACAGTTTCATCGCCGAGGCGATCACCACACAGTGGCGCAAGCGTTCGGGATATTCCAGTGACCAGCGCATTGCCTGCATACCGCCGAGGCTGCCGCCCACCACTGCGGCCCACTGCTCTATGCCGAGCAGATCCGCCAGGCGCGCCTGGCTGTGCACCCAGTCGCGCACGCGCAGGGGAGGGAAATCCGGCCCCCAAGGTTTGCCGGTTTCCGGATTGACGGAGGCAGGACCGGTAGAACCGTGACAGCCCCCCAAATTGTTCAAAGACACCACAAAGAACTTGTCGGTGTCGATCGGCTTGCCTGGGCCTATGTAGTGATCCCACCACCCCGGGCGCTTGTCTTCCGGCGTATGGCGACCGGCGGCATGGTGGTGACCGGACAGTGCGTGGCAAATCAGCACCGCGTTGCTTCTGTCCGCGTTCAGCTTTCCATAGGTCTCATAGACCAGGGTGTATTCCTTCAGCGTGCGCCCACAGGCAAGCGTCAGTGGCTCACTGAAAGTGTGGCTCTGCGGCACTACGATACCGACGGAGCCGGGTTCAGCAGTGTCGCGCTCGAAAGGCGGTGAAAGTTTTTCGGTGGACAAGGCTGTCGTAACTTCCGGAGTTGGCGGATGTAAACGGATAGGGATTCGGGGAGTTTACGGGACTAGGACAGTAGAAGACAAATGACACCCACCGGCGGACGGCCACGCACCGCCGGTGGAAAGGACCCGTACTTTAGTGCACAGCCGGCACCTTCTTCAGCGGCGTGACGTTATGCGGTTTTGGTGCCGGTGCCAGCGGTTGCGGGGCGGCGCTACTCTGGCGCAAAAGTTCCTCGAGTGCTGCCAGGGCACTTTCATTGCGCAGCACTTCCTCCTCCAGCGTGCGCAAGTCGCTGCGCTTGTTACGCGTCTTCTGTTTAAGCTCTGTCAACTTAATCAGGTGCCGGTTGAGAAGGTGCTTCTGATACTGCACATGCTGCTTCAGCGGTTCCAGGGCCTGGTCGAGCCAGCCGTCGGCGGTGGAAATAAGCTGACTGTAGAGGCGGCCCACCTCACTGGCGAGTGTGGCGATAAAACGCTCCGTGAGACGGTTGCGGCGCGCCAGCAACAGTTGCGGTGAACGCCGCAACTGTGCAGCCTGGCGATGCAGGCCACGCAGCGCGATGCGGAATTTGTGAATACTGAAATGCTGCTCCCGGGCTTCTTTCTCTCCGAGATTGGCCCGTTCAAAAATGGCGTCCAGCAAGCGATTGACCTGGGCCACCTCCCGCTCCAGGTTGGACAACTGGTGATCAACCCCCTCCATAAAACCGTCGATGGCCTTAGCCAGCCCCAGCGGTGTCCAGCGCTGATGCAACGCGCGGCTGGTGTCATCAATCAGGGACTGCAGCTGCTGGCTGGAAATAGGAGCCAACAGTGATGCCCGCTGGCGGGAGAGCATGCGCTGGCTGGATTTTAGCGTCAGCAGCTCCTGATGGCAGACTTTGTGCTGCTCACGCACCGTTTGCTGCAGCTGCGCCAGTTCCGCAAGCTGATCGCCATTGGCAGCACTATTGCGCTGTAGGTGACCGAGCGCCGCCCGCCCACTGTTGAGCCGGCGCTTGAGCAAGTCACGAGTATCCGCCATCAGGGTCAAAGCCTGGTGGAGGGAGCGGTTCTCGGCCATTTTCTGGCGGTGCTCCATTAGCCGCTGTACCAGCAAACTCTCGAATTCGGGAAAGCGACTCGCCTGCAGCAGCTCCTGGTCCCCCTGCGAACGCGCCAAAAGCGCCTTTTTGGCGGACACGCCGACGACGCTCTCCTGCGGCAGTGCCAGCAACTTGGCCACCTGGGCCCGCATGCGCCGCAGCAGCATCTCCGCGTCTTCATCCGGATCGTCCCAGAGCACATCGACTTTATTCAGCAGCGCCATCACCGTTGTGTCTCGGTGTTCGCGCAGGGGCACCAGGTGGGTCTCCCACATATTCAAATCGGTGCCGCTGACACCCGCATCAGCGGCCAGCAAAAAGGCGACCGCCTGAGCGCTGGGCAGGGTGCTGAGCGTCAATTCCGGCTCATTGCCGAGGGCGTTCAATCCGGGGGTGTCGATAATCCGCAACCCCTGGGCCAGCAGCGGGTGTGGCAGGCAGATAAGGGCGTAGCGCCAGGCGGGAATTTCAACCAGCTTGCCCTTGCTGTCCAGGTGGCGGCGATCAAATCCGTAGCGGGCGGCTTCTTCCGGCGTCACCGACTTGCTCGCTGCGACTTTGGCCAGAGCCTCGCGGGTGGCATCTGGGTCATCGGCATCAAATTCGTGCGTGACCCATTTCTGCGGTATGCGGCGAAAGCTTTCCAGGCTGGTGTTGGTGGCCAGCGTCTCTATTGGCAACAGGCGCAGACTCGCCCGCTCGCCGCCATCGCTGAAAATCTCCGTCGGGCACATGGTGGTGCGCCCGGGCTTGGATGGCAACAACCGCTTGCCGTAGGTATCCGACAACAGGGCGTTGATGAGTTCTGTCTTGCCGCGGGAGAATTCGCCCACCAGCGCAAGGGTGAATTGATCCTCGGCCAGCAGCGCGCGCGCCTGCTGCACCACTTGGCGCGCCCCGGCGGAATTGGGGAAATGCTCCCGGAGCCAAGTGTTGAAACTGGCAAACTGGTGGTCCAGGGCCTTTTTCCAGCGGTCGTAATCGGCGATGTGCTGGCGCAAGATGGCGTCTTCCATGTAATCCGTGTTCTTCTTATTACTGCCGTTCGGGGTCGGCCCTGACAGCCGACCGACAGATTATAGAAGCGCCTGAAGCACAGTTTTGCGACCTAGTACGCGGGAAATTGAATTAAGGAACCTCTGATTAATTCGCGTGAACACTATGGTAGCTTCCGGGGCGCTCAGGCAATAGGATGGCCATTTCGAAAACGCACGAGTGCTTCCCTGTAGCTCCGACGGATACATCCCTGTATCCGACGGTTTCGAAATATCCGTCCTATCACCTGAGCTTCATATCCGCCCCTGAAGAACTTCTGCCACCAGAAAGTGATTTAATCAGAGGTTCCTTAAAAGCCGGGGATATGCCAAAAGAGGCTGTAGACAAACGCGGGCATATTGGCCATCTGCGCAAACCCCAACAGTAGCTTGTCCGCCACCGTCAGCAAAATAAACACGAATATGGGGCTGATATCGATCATACCCAGCGGCGGTATCAACTTGCGTACCGGACCGCAAAAGGGCTCCAGCAGCTGGTGCAGCAACAGCAGCGCGGGATGGCCGCTATGCGGCGCTATCCAGCTGAAAACAATGGAAATCAACAAACCGACAAAGGCGATGGCAATCACTGTCATCGCGCAGCCGATCAGCGACCACAGCAGTGCCGAAGCCGGGTTGTACAGGCCTCCACTCGCCAGCAGGCCGCAACCGAGAATCATCACCCAGCCCACCAGCAGCGCCAGCACCACCGACGCCATATCCACGCCAAACAGCCCCGGCACCACCTTGCGCAGCGGCAGCAACACCGGGTTGGTGACCTTCACTATGCCCTGGGAAATGGGATTGTAGAAATCCGCCCGGGCCAACTGCAGCAGGAAGCGCAGTAGCACCGCGAAGAGATAGAGAATGCCCAGTGAGGCGAGCAGAAAGACACCGATATTGCTGAAAGTGTTGACCATCGAAAATCCTTGTTTAGTGGAAGCAGCCGCAAAAATTGTCGGAGCGAAAAAAATCCGGAGCAAGGGGCCGGCAGTGCTCAGGAGCGGCTGATTAATTCGCGTACGCGCTGTGTTAGTTCCCCAGGGCGCTGGAAGCGCCTCAGTTATCCAGCTCTTTTGCCATCTCCGCCGCGCGCGCGGCACAGTCACCCATGGCCCGCTCGACCAGGTCCGGCAGGCCGCCGTTCAGGAAACGTTGTATTGCGCGCTCGGTAGTGCCTTTCGGAGACATAACATTCCGTTTCAACTGAGCCACGTCCACATCGCTGGCAACCGCCAGTTTCGCCGCCCCCAGGGCGGTTTGCAAGGTCAGCCGCTCCGCATCCTCGCGCCGCATGCCGGCCTTTTCCGCCGCATCGATCATCGACTCCATAAACTGGAAATAATAGGCGGGACCAGAACCGGATACGGCGATCACCTGATCTATCCCCGACTCGTCATCGACCCAGTGAGCGATACCCACCGCTTCCGCCAACTGCTCGGCGATCCGCCGCTGTTCCGCCGACACGTCCTCCGCCGCATAGAGGCCGGTGACGCCAGTTCCAACCAACGCCGGCGTATTCGGCATGGCCCGCACCAGGGGCACGCCGGTACCCAGCCAGCGGCGGTAAGCGGCGAGGGGAATACCGGCGGCGAGGGTAATCACCAGAGGTGCGCGGGCGCTTACCGCTTCGGCCACAGACAGGCACACATCCTTCATAACTTGCGGTTTCACCGACAACACCAAAACATCGGCCTCGGCCACCGCGGCACTGTTGTCGGTTGTCACCCGCACTCCGGTCCGCGCGGAAAAATCCGCCAGCTTCCGTTCATTGACACCAGTGGCAATAATTCGCTCCGCCGGATAGCCGCTGGCCAGGAGGCCCTCGATTACCGCCCCGGCCATATTGCCGGCACCGCCGATAAATACCATTTTGGGTTCTGTCACACTGGCCTCCTCTTTATTAATTGCGGGCACCGAAGATATCAGTACCGATTCGCACAATGGTCGCGCCGCAGGCGATGGCCGCTTCCATATCGCCAGACATGCCCATGGAGAGGGTGTCCAGCGGTTGCCCCGGCAATTGATTCCGCAGTTGGCGCAGCAGCTGTGCCAACTGCGCGAAGGGCTCCCGTTGTCGGGCGGCGCTTTCTCTCGGTGCGGGGATAGCCATCAGTCCCCGCAGGCGCAGATTCGGTAGCTCCGCCACCGCCGCAGCCAATGCCGGCAGCGCTTGCACAGACACGCCGGACTTACTTTCTTCCGCGTCAACATTCACTTGCAGACAGATGTTCAAAGGCGGCATCTCCGGCGGCCGCTGCGCGGACAAACGCCGGGCAATCTTCAAGCGATCCACCGTATGCAGCCAGTGGAAGCCCTCTGCCACCGCGCGGGTTTTATTCGACTGCAGCGGCCCGATGAAGTGCCAACAGATATCCAGGTCCGCCAACTGCTGTCGCTTCTCCTGCGCCTCCTGCAAATAGTTCTCACCGAAATGGCGCTGACCCGCCACATAGGCCGCGCGCAGGTCTTCCGCCGGGCGCGTCTTGGATACCGCCAACAGGCTCACCGCGCCCGGATCGCGGCCGCAGGCGGCGCAAGTTGTGACGATGCGCTCACGCACGCGATTCAAGTTTTCGACGATAGTCTCTTTGCGCATATACTGGGCCCCTTATCCGCGAGGCGGGCAATTCTAACCGAGGCCCCCGCAAGAACCACAAAACAGCCCGACAGATACCCCAGGCTTGAGAGAACAATAAGGTAGCAGTATGGACATTACAGAACTCCTCGCCTTCAGCGCCAAACAAAACGCCTCCGACCTGCACCTGTCCGCGGGACTGCCGCCCATGATCCGTGTGGACGGTGACGTGCGCCGCATCAACCTGCCGCCTATGGAGCACAAGCAGGTGCACTCTCTGATCTACGAGATCATGAACGACAAACAGCGCAAGGATTACGAGGAGTTCCTGGAGACCGACTTCTCCTTCGAGGTGCCCGGTGTGGCGCGCTTCCGTGTCAACGCCTTCAACCACAACCGCGGTGCCGGCGCGGTTTTTCGGACCATTCCGTCCAAGGTCCTGACCATGGATGACCTGGGGATGGGCACGGTATTCCGTCAGATCTGCGACACGCCCCGCGGCCTGGTTCTGGTAACCGGCCCCACCGGCTCCGGTAAGTCCACCACCCTGGCGGCAATGATCGACTACATCAACGACAACAAATACGAACACATCCTCACCATTGAGGACCCGATCGAATTTGTGCACGAATCCAAAAAGTGTCTGGTCAACCAGCGCGAGGTGCACCGGGACACCCACGGTTTCGCCGAAGCCCTGCGCTCGGCCCTGCGGGAGGACCCGGACATTATTCTGGTGGGTGAGATGCGGGACCTGGAAACCATCCGCCTGGCGCTCACCGCCGCCGAAACCGGCCACTTGGTATTCGGCACCCTGCACACCACCTCCGCCGCCAAGACCATCGACCGCGTCGTGGACGTTTTCCCGGCGGAAGAAAAGGACATGGTGCGCTCCATGCTGTCGGAATCCCTGCAGGCGGTCATCTCGCAAACACTGCTGAAAAGAAACGGCGGCGGCCGCGTGGCCGCCCACGAAATCATGCGCGGCACGCCGGCGATCCGGAACCTGATCCGCGAGGACAAGGTCGCACAGATGTACTCCGCCATTCAAACCGGTGCCAACGTCGGCATGCAGACCATGGACCAGTGCCTCCAAGACCTGGTGGGCAAGCGCATCATCAGTCGAGAGGCCGCGCGCGAGAAGGCCAAAATGCCGGAAAATTTCTAAGGAACTTCCGACTCATTCGCTCCCGCGGGCCCGTGTGAGCAGCTCGGATAATAGGACGAATCGCAGATGCACTGCAGCCGGCCCAGAGCCGGGGCCTCGCCCCTCAGCCGCCGGCCGACATAAACCTAAAGCGGTTACAACACAATGGATATTGAAAGACTTTTGCAACTGGTTGTAGAAAAAGGGGCTTCCGACCTCTTCGTCACCGCCGGTGTGCCTCCTTCCATCAAAGTTCACGGCCGGGTAGTGCCCGCCAGCAGCACTTCGCTGACACCGGAAAAGGCGCGGGAGCTGGTGGTCGGCATTATGAATGCCAAACAGCGCAAGGAGTTCGCAGACAAAAAAGAACTCAACTTCGCCATCGCCGTGCGCAATGTAGGCCGTTTCCGGGTCTCGGCCTTCTTCCAGCGCAACCTGGTGGGCATGGTGCTGCGCCGTATCGAGACAAAAATCCCCACCATCGATGACCTGGGTCTGCCGGATGTGCTCAAGGATCTGGCGATGACCAAGCGCGGCCTGATTATTTTCGTCGGCGCCACCGGTACTGGTAAATCCACCTCCCTGGCCTCGATGATCGGCCACCGCAATGAAAACGCCAAAGGGCACATCATCACCATCGAAGACCCGATCGAATTCATCCACCCGCACCGCGGCTGTATCGTTACGCAGCGCGAAGTGGGCCTGGATACCGAGTCTTTCGAGGTGGCTCTGAAAAACACCCTGCGGCAGGCACCCGACGTCATACTGATCGGTGAGGTGCGCTCCCGTGAAACCATGGAACACGCCATCGCCTTCGCCGAAACCGGCCACCTGTGCCTCTGCACTCTGCACGCCAACAACGCCAACCAGGCCCTGGACCGCATCATTCACTTCTTCCCGGCGGACCGCCATCAACAATTGTGGATGGACCTGTCGCTCAACCTGAAAGCCATGGTGGCACAACAACTGGTGCCGACTCCCGACGGCGATGGCCGCCGCGCTTGTCTCGAGATCATGATCAATACGCCACTGATGGCTGATCTGATCCGCAAAGGCGAAGTGCACAAAATGAAAGAGCTGATGAGCCGCTCCAATGAGCAGGGTATGCAGACCTTTGACCAGGCTCTGTACGAGCTCTACGACCGCGGCGAAATCACCTACGAAGACGCCCTCGCCCACGCCGATTCCGCCAACGATCTGCGCCTGATGATCAAACTCAAATCCGAATCGGACGCCGAGTACTTAAACAGCGCGGCGGGAGGGTTGAGCCTGCAAAACGATTCCGAATACGGAGATGGCGGGCCGCAATTGTACTGAGAGATTGCGGCACCTTTTGCGCGGCCGCGGATATTGGTGCAAGCCGATCATGGCGCTGTAATGGCCGCCGACGCTGGCAGGCGGGCTCAGGCCAGCTCCTGAAGCAGCGCCTTGACCCCGGCCAGCATTCTGCGGCTGACCAGCGGCTGCTCGGCGACCCCCTGCAGCGTTACACGATAGTGGTTGCCGTCCTTGCGCAGACCGAGAATATGCTGCACCGCCACCAGTGCATTGCGGTGCACACGCACAAAGCGCCCGGCGAACTCGGCCTCCAGGTCCTTCAAAGACTCATCCAAAATGGTCTCACCGTCGCTGTGGTGAGCGACGACATATTTACTGTCGGCGATAAAACAGCGGATGGAATCCACCTCCACCAGCTCCACGCCGCGGCGGCTGACCGCCTTGATACGACTGCGCCCCTGCGGTGCCTCATCACTCTCAACCAGCTTGCGCTGTGGCTTGCTGAGCCTTCGCACCTTGGCAATGGCCTCCGCCAGCTGTGCTGCGCTAACCGGTTTCAGTAGATAACCGACCGCGGCTGTGGCGAACGCCGGCAGGGCAAACTCGGCGTGGGCAGTGCAAAAAATCAGCGCCGGGGGCGTGTCCCGTGCCGACAGGCGACGCGCCAGCTCCAAGCCGCTGTCTCCGGGCATTTCAATATCCAGCAGCACTAGGTCCGGGTCCAGCCCGTCCACCTGTGCGAGCGCATCCAGAGCATCGCCCGCCTCTCCCACCAGTTCGCAATCATCCAGTGACCGCAGCTGCCGGGCCAGGCGCCCGCGTGCCAGGGGTTCATCATCAACGATCAGAACTTTCAACGGGTTCACGCCACCGCCTCCTTCTCCTGCCTCTGTCCCGGAACACCCGCAGTGACCGGCAATTGCAGGCGTACCCGGTAGTCCCCTCCCTCGCGAGCGGCGGAAAATTTGAAACGGTTACCGTAATAGGCCGCCAACCGCTGGCGGATGTTATCCAGTGCCAATCCGTTGCCGCCATGCCGCACCGCCTCCGAGTTCTCCGGTACCGGATTGTCGATGCTCACCTGTAAATTCCCCTGGGCCGACACGAGCTGTATGCGAATTTCGCCGCCCTGGCGCAACCGCGCCACCCCGTGCAGTACGGCGTTTTCCAGCAGCGGTTGCAGCAGCAGGCTGGGCACCTGCAGATCTTCCAGCCCCGCGGCAACTTCCCAGCGGGTGCGCAGGCGATCGCCGAGGCGCAGCCCCTCGATCTCCAGGTAGCGCCGTGCCAGCGCCAGCTCCTGCCCGAGAGGCACCAGGCGGGATTCCGCCAGGCTGGCGCGGAAAAGCGCGGAGAGGTCCTCCACCAGCCGCTCGGCCCTGTCCGGATCGACAGCGATCAGGCTGGCGAGACTGTTCATGCTGTTAAATAAAAAATGCGGGCGTATGCGCGCTTGCAGCGCGTCTATCCGCGCTCCCAGCTCCGCCTGCTGTTGGTTGTATAACTGCTGCTGCACATAGGCGTAGCGCAGCACCACCCCGGCGCAAATGGCGCCGATCAGGCAGTCGCTGAGAAAACGCCAGTAGTCGAAAGGAGCCTGAGACAGGAGCGCCCGCCAGCAATGCTGGGCAACCATTACCGTAAGCAGGACCGCCAGCACCACGGCAAAGCTGAAGGCGCCGGCCAACTTGTGGGGCAATGCCGACAGACGCGGGCGCAACCGGCACAGCAGCGCGGCTGAAGGTAATATCACCCACTGCACCACCAGTGACAACAGTCCCAGGCGCTCCCAGCTGAATGCGCGCAGGCCATCCACGGCCAGCACCAGCACCAGGGCCAGCAATTCCCCCATCAATACCAGTGCCGCCAGGGCGGAAATGCCGCACAGGTCGGGCAGAAAGGGAGGGCGGGTGAGAGGCGCAGAATCTTTACCGCCGCCGGCAATTTCGCGATTCTGCTGCGCTATAATGCCGGCCGGCCTGGGATAAGACATGCCACTTATTATTCTTCCTGGTTCCATAGTCCAAGCGGGAAGATACCACCAGCGCCACGGCCTTTCATCCAACCAGTTGTCAGGGACACCATGAGCAAAGACAATCCCTCCTCCAACCCCGCCGCCAAACTCTGGGGCGGCCGCTTCTCAGAAGCCACCGACGCCTTTGTGGAAAGATTTACCGCCTCGGTCACCTTCGACCAACGCATGGCGCGGGAGGATATAGAGGGCTCCCTGGCCCACGCGCAGATGCTGGCGGAAGTAGGCGTTCTCACGAACGAGGAATACAGCAAAATCGCCGCGGGCCTGAAAGCCATCGCCGCGGAGATCGAAGCCGGTGAATTTCCCTGGGAAGTCGGTCTCGAAGATGTGCACATGAACATCGAGGCGCGCCTGACCGAGCGCATCGGCGACACCGGCAAGAAACTGCATACTGGCCGCTCCCGCAACGATCAGGTGGCAACCGATATCCGCCTGTGGCTGCGCAACCGCATCGATCTGATCGCCGCAGAACTGACCCGACTGCAAGGCGGCCTGGTGGATCTGGCAGAGCGTGAGGCGGACACCATTATGCCCGGCTTTACCCATCTACAGTCAGCGCAACCGGTGACTTTCGGCCACCACCTGTTGGCCTGGAATGAGATGCTCAACCGCGACTACGAGCGGCTGATGGACTGCCGCAAGCGGGTCAACCGTTCGCCGCTGGGCGCCGCCGCCCTCGCCGGAACCACCTACCCCATCAACCGCGCCCGCACCGCTGAGCTGCTGGGCTTTGAAGCGCCGACAGAAAACTCTCTCGATTCAGTCAGCGACCGCGACTTCGCCATTGAATTCTGTGCTTTCGCCGCACTGCTGCTCACCCATCTCAGCCGCGCCAGCGAAGAGCTGGTACTGTGGACTTCGAGCCAGTTTGACTTTATCGACCTGCCAGACCGATTCTGCACCGGCTCTTCCATTATGCCGCAGAAGAAAAACCCCGACGTACCGGAACTGGTGCGTGGAAAAACCGGTCGCGTCAACGGCCACCTGATCGCCCTACTCACACTGATGAAGAGTCAGCCACTGGCCTACAACAAAGACAATCAGGAAGACAAAGAACCACTGTACGACGCCGCCGACACAGCCCTCGACTGCCTGCGCGCTTTCGCCGATATGGTGCCGGCACTGAAGCCGAAGAAAGAAAATATGCTCGCCGCCGCGGCAAAAGGCTTTTCCACCGCTACCGACCTTGCGGACTATCTGGTGCGCAAGGGGGTGGCCTTCCGCGATGCCCACGAAATTGTCGGCCAGTCGGTGTCATTTGCCATCGCGCAGAACAAAGATCTGGCGGAACTCAGCCTGGAACAGCTGCGGCAGTTCTCCAATGTGATCGGAGAAGATGTCTTCGAAGTGTTGACCCTGGAGGGATCGGTAGCGGCGCGGGACCATATCGGCGGCACAGCGCCGAATCAGGTGCGCGCCGCCTGCGCACGGGCCAGAAAAGCCCTCGAGGCACGCTGAGGGCGCAGGCGTATAATCAGACGCCCTCGAGTTCTAGAGACACCGGCTCGCCCTGCTGCTCGGTCAGAACGCGATCGAGCAGCGCCGGCAGATCCTCGCCAGTAGTGGAGCATTTCCAGCCGGGATTCTCGAACGCGAGGTGGTAACCGCCGGATTTGGCCGCCACCCAGAGTTCGCGGTTAGCGGACTGGCGTGACAGAATCACCTGGGTGCCGTTGTCTTCCAACGTCAAAGTCAGAACAGCACCGGCGCGTTCATAGTCGATATCCCACTCGCAATTATCCAGAGCATCTTCCACCGCCATCAGGGTGCGCTCAATGGCCGCATCGTATTCCGCTTGACTCATACTTGGTTACTTCTGTTACGGATGTGCTGAACTAAACAGCTGGCTATACTAGCAGGCTTTTCCGAATTCTACGCTGTAGGAAGCCCTCGATGCCGCATAAGTATAAGTACCTCCTCCCCCTTACCCTGCTCCTCGCCGCATGCGGGCAAAAGGGCCCTCTGTACCTGCCGCAGGACCCTGCTGTACCGGCGCAAGCCACTGCCGCTTCCGCGCCTGTTTCCGCCGCGCCAGAGGAAGAAGAAACCTCCCCGCGCGACAGTGAAGCCACAGCGACAACTCCGGAGCCGGCGGCAGAAAAATGAGCGAATTCAACTACCGTAACGGCACACTCTGGGCGGAAGAAGTTTCTCTGGAAAAAATTGCCGAACAGTTCGGCACCCCCACTTACATCTACAGCCGCGCACATTTTGAAAAGCAGTATCAAATCTACGCCGACGCCCTGGGAGATCATCCGGGTCTGATTTGCTACGCGGTCAAAGCCAACAGCAACCTGGGGGTTTTGTCACTGCTGGCGCAGCTGGGGGCCGGTTTCGATATCGTCTCGGGCGGCGAACTGGAGCGGGTACTGCTGGCCGGTGGCGATCCATCGCGGATCGTTTTTTCCGGTGTGGGCAAAACCGCCGAGGAAATGCGGCGCGCGCTCGAAGTGGGCGTGCACTGCTTCAACGTGGAGTCCGAGGCGGAACTGGGACGGCTCGAGGCCGTTGCCGCCGAATGCGGGGCGAAAGCACCCGTCTCCCTGCGGGTAAACCCCGATGTGGACGCCGGGACCCACCCCTATATTTCCACCGGGCTGAAAGAAAACAAATTCGGCATCGACATCGAGATCGCACCCGAGGTCTACCGCCGAGCGGCGGCCTCGCCACATATCAAGGTAATAGGCGTCGACTGCCACATCGGCTCTCAACTCACTGAAATCGCCCCCTTCCTCGACGCGCTGGACCGCCTGCTGATCCTGGTGGACAAACTCGCAGACCAGGGCATTCAGTTGGAACACCTGGATCTGGGCGGCGGCTTGGGTGTGCGCTACCGCGGCGAAGAGCCGCCACAGGCCGGAGACTACCTCGCCGCGGTCATGGAAAGGCTCGGCGAACGCCAGCTGGGGTTGATTCTCGAGCCCGGTCGTTCCATCGCCGCCAACGGCGGCCTGCTACTGACCAGGGTAGAATTCCTCAAGCGCACTGAAGAGCACAATTTCGCCATTGTCGACGCAGCCATGAACGACAACCTGCGACCAGCGCTTTACCAGGCCTGGCAAGACATAGTGCCGGTGACACCTGCCGACGGCGAGGCCGAACTCTGGGACATCGTGGGTCCGGTATGTGAAACGGGCGACTTTCTCGGCAAGCACCGCACCCTGGCCTTGCAGGCCGGACAACTGCTCGCCATGCTGTCCGCTGGCGCCTACGGCTTTACCATGAGCTCCAATTACAATACGCGCCCGCGCGCCGCCGAAGTACTGGTGGACGGCGATAAAACCTATCTGGTGCGCGCTCGCGAAACGCTGGCGGACCTGGTGCGTGGCGAAAGCCTGGTACCAGCGCGACTGACCACACGGGAAGAAGACTGACGGATAAAGGAATGCGCTTAAAATTCACCAAAATGCACGGCCTCGGCAACGACTTCGTGATGCTCGATGGCATCAGCCAACGCATCAGGCTGTCGCCGGAAAAGATCCGCCGCCTGGCCGACCGCCATTTCGGTATCGGTTGTGACCAGGTTCTGGTAGTTGAAGCCCCGCGCTCTCCGGATGCCGACTTCCGTTACCGCATCTTCAACGCGGACGGCGGCGAGGTGGAAAACTGCGGTAACGGCGCCCGCTGCTTTGCCAAGTTTGTGCGCGAACGCCGCCTGACGGGAAAAAAACAGCTCACGGTGGAAACCGCGGCCGGCCCGCTGAAACTGTCACTGCTCGACAGCGGTGAAGTCAGTGTCGACATGGGCGCGCCGGTACTGGAGCCGGAGCAAATCCCTTTCTGCGCCGACAGACGCGCCGAAACCTATCCGCTGGAGGTGGACGGCGAGGTGTATACCATCGGTGCCGTCTCCATGGGCAACCCCCACGCGGTGCTGTTGGTGGACAATGTGGATTCCGCACCGGTCGACACCCTGGGGCCGAAAATCGAATGCCACGAGCGCTTTCCGCAGCGGGTCAACGTGGGCTTTTTGCAGATTCAATCACGTCAAAAAGCGCGCCTGCGGGTCTTTGAGCGCGGCGTCGGTGAGACTCGCGCCTGCGGCACCGGCGCCTGTGCCGCCATGGTTTCCGCACACCTGCGCGGCCTGGTGGACGACAGCCTGCAAATACAACTGCCCGGCGGCACACTCACAATCCACTGGGGCGGCCCCGAACAAGCGGTTACCATGACGGGACCCGCCACCACTGTGTACCAGGGGCAGATCACACTGTAACCAGCCCTACGCCGGGGCTGCGTCCGGCTCACGCGGCGGCGGGAATGCAGAAAATGCCCGGAGCGGTTATTCTACGCTCTTCCCTTCACCTACCCGGTACATCGATTTAGCAATGACGGAACAAAGCGACGCCACCCGCGCCCTGCAAAACGCCACCGGCGACGAACAGAAAGCGCGCAGCAAAAAGCTGCTTGCGCGCCAAGTGGCCCGCTATCTGATCCAGAACCCGGATTTTTTCACCGAACATCTGGAACTGCTGGAGAATATCCGGCTGCCGCGGGAAAACGGTAAAACAGTGTCGCTGATGACACACCAGACCAACCTGCTGCGGGAACGCAATATCGAGATGCGACAGCGCCTCGACCAACTTCTACACAACGCCCGCGAGAACGACCAGTTATTCCGTCACAGCCGCCGCCTGATACTGGCACTACTGGAAGCGGAGAACGTCGGCGAGGCCACCGAGGCCCTGTACACGAGCTTCGCGGAAGATTTCAAAGTAGAGTACACCCGCCTGATCTTGTTCGGCCCGTTGCCCCAAGGGCGCCATATCCTTGGCGAAGTGCGCACCAGCTCCCGCGCCGCGGCGGAAGCCGCCATCGGCGCAATCCTACGCAATGGCCGCACCGTGTGCGGCGTACTGCGCCCGGCGGAGCGGGAATACCTGTTCGACGATGACGGCGCCCAGGTGGCCTCCGCCGCGGTAGTACCCCTGGCCAACCAGCTGGGCGTGCTGACAGTGGGTTCCAGCGACCCGCAGCACTACCGCTCCAGCCTCGGCACTCTCTTTTTGTCCTATATCGGCGAAGTACTCGAGCGGCTGCTGCCCCGTCTCCTCGCTCCCTAGACAGCGACCTCGACGTGCTCCTGGAAGATGCCACCGCCCGCTTCCTGCAACAGCTGCAAACCGAGCGCCGGCTGTCCCCCCACACACTCACAGCCTACCGCCGCGATCTCGGCAAAACACAGCAGCTGGCGACCGCGGACGGCGTAACGCACATCGAGCAACTGCGGCCCGCAATAATCCAGGGGTGGCTGGCGCAACTGCACCGGGGCGGACTGGGCGCCAAAAGCCTGCAGCGCTGGCTTTCTGCGGTGCGCAGCCTGTGTCACTGGGCCCTGGGCGAAGGCTGGCTCCAGGCCAATCCCGCGGATGGACTGCGCGCGCCCAAGAGCGAAAAAAAACTGCCGAAACTACTAGACGCCGACGCGGCATCAGAGTTTGTGGAGTTCCCCGACGATTCCCCCCTCGGCCTGCGCGACCGGGCGATGCTGGAACTCTTTTACAGCAGCGGTTTACGCCTATCTGAACTGACCGCATTGAACTGGAGCGATCTGGATTTGCACAGCGGCGAAGTGCGGGTTATCGGAAAGGGCAACAAAGTCCGCCTGCTACCGGTAGGGCGCCACGCGCTGGCAGCCCTGAAAGCCTGGCGCCGGGCCGCACCGGGTGGAAAAGACGGCGCCATCTTTACCTCGATGAAGGGGCAACGGCTCGGCAACCGGGCTGTGCAGAAGCGCCTGGCTCACTGGGCCCGCACCGGGGGATCGGAGCAGCGCGTACATCCACATATGCTGCGCCATTCCTTCGCCAGCCATCTGCTTGAGTCCAGCGGTGACCTGCGCGCAGTGCAGGAACTGCTCGGCCACGCCGATATCAGTACTACCCAGATCTACACCCATCTGGATTTCCAGCACTTATCACGCGTCTACGATAGGGCGCACCCACGCGCAAAAGAGAAAAAATAAAACCCTCCTTTGCAGGTGAGAAACGCCGGATGCCGAAGCTCACTGAAAGGGGGGGGTAGCGCGGGGAGCGAACACAAGGCCCGCTCCCCGACTTTGGGACTTGCTAGATCGGACGGCTGCCGTATTTAGGTTGCGGCTTGCGGGGAGGATCAGCGGTAACATCTGGATCGATTTCGTTGATGGCACCGCCGCGGGCGAGAAATTCCTCTATATCTGTATTTAGTTGCGATCTGGCCCGCTCACGGGAAGTCACACTGCGCTCCTCAGCGCACTCCTCGGTATCCTTGCCCCTGTAGTTGTTGCCCGGATCTTCGAATACATCGTTCATAGTTGAAACCCTGTAACTGCTACTTCTGTTACAAAGGATGTACCTCTGTGCCGCGGATTACAGTGGGGCCGACTCGCTTCAATCAACCGCAGGCGGTGATCAGCCTTCAGCACCCGCTTAACCGCGGCGAATAATATATAGGCACTCACTGCTGGGGGCGCCAGCTGCGATTGGAGCAGTCAGTAGTTTTTTTTGTTGCGGCAGCAGTACGGGTTATTGCCGTTGGTTATGCTGGTTTCGGCGCCAAATCACCACCTACCAACAATGCCAACTTATGCGGTTTCATTGAATCCGGATTGCGTTTTTACGTGGGCCATAAAAAGAAAAAGCCCCACAGAGGGGGCTTTCGGGCATGTGGCGGATAATACATCCACATACCTGTGAGACCGCAACCGGCCTCGACTAAACCGCTTCGCTGCCAGTCTCGCCGGTGCGGATGCGGATTACTTCTTCCAGCGCAGTGATAAATATCTTGCCGTCGCCGATCTTGCCGGTCTGGGCGGCCTTGGTGATTGCCTCCACGGCGCTGTCCACCATGCTGTCGTCCACCGCCAGCTCCAATTTCACCTTGGGCAGAAAATCCACCACGTATTCAGCGCCGCGATAGAGCTCTGTGTGGCCTTTCTGGCGCCCGAAGCCTTTGACCTCGGTTACCGTCATGCCCTGCACACCGACTTCGGACAGCGCGGTGCGCACGTCATCCAGCTTAAAGGGCTTTACCACAGCCGTAATCAATTTCATCTTTTGTTATCCCCTGGTTTTTCCGCGGTCTTGTGGAAGCGGGCCCCGCTCAGCGGCGGGGCGAGCTCCCTTGCAATGGGCAATCTTACTTGCTCATAAATTCCGGGTAAGCTTCCATTCCGCATTCCACCAAGTCAACACCTTCTTGCTCCTCTTCCTCGGTGACGCGGATACCGGTGATGACCTTGAGCAGGAACCACACGGCAAAGCAGGAGATGAAGACCCAAGCGAAGATGGTAACGGCACCGATCAGCTGCCCGCTGAAAGTCGAATCGTCGTTGGTGAACGGTACCAGCAAGAGTCCCAGCAGGCCGACCACACCGTGCACGGAAATCGCGCCCACCGGATCATCGATCTTCATTTTGTCCAGTGTAACGATGGAGAAAACCACCAGCACGCCACCAATCGCGCCGAACAGTGTTGCCTGCAGCGCGGTCGGAGTGGAGGGCTCGGCAGTGATTGCCACCAGGCCCGCCAAAGCACCGTTCAACAGCATAGTCAGATCGGCTTTGCCGAACAGGATACGCGCGGTAATCAGCGCGGCCACCGCACCGCCTGCCGCCGCAGTGTTGGTATTCAGGAACACCATTGCCACCGAGTGGGCATTGGCCGCATCGCCCAGCTTTAGCACGGAACCGCCGTTAAAGCCGAACCAACCCATCCACAGGATAAAGGTACCCAGCGTCGCCAGGGGCAGGTTAGCACCGGGGATTGCGTAGACCTCTCCATTGGCACCGTACTTGCCTTTGCGCGGTCCCAGGAGCAGTACGCCGGCCAAGGCGGCGGAAGCACCCGCCATATGCACGATGCCGGAGCCGGCAAAGTCTGAGAAGCCCAGGTCGCCCAGGTTATAGAGGCCAAATACGTCGGCGCCACCCCAGGTCCAGGAGCCTTCAAGCGGATAGATAAATCCGGTCAGGACCACCGCGAAAGCCAGGAAGCTCCACAGCTTCATGCGCTCTGCCACTGCGCCGGAGACAATGGACATGGCGGTAGCCACGAAGACCACCTGGAAAAAGAAGTCGGCGGCGCCGGAGTATACGGAGTCGCCATCAAAGCCGTTTTCCGCCGAGTCCGCCAGCACGGTTTCCAGACTGAAGGATTCTATTCCACTCAGCATAAAGCTGCCGTCGTACATAATGGCGTAGCCGGTCAGCAGGTACATAATGCAGGCAATGGCGAACAACGCCACGTTCTTGGTAAGAATTTCGGTGGTATTTTTCGAGCGCACCAGGCCAGCTTCCAGCATGGCAAAACCCGCTGCCATCCACATCACTAGTGCGCCGCATACGACGAAATAAAAAGTATCAATTGCATACTGCAATTGAAAAATTTGATTTTCCATCTTTAGCTCCGTTAATCCCGAGAATTTCTAAAAAATCTTTTCCGAAAAATAAATTCGTGTTTACGCGAGATTTAAATCGCCTCGGCGCCCGTCTCTCCGGTGCGGATGCGTACAACTTGCTCCAGATTGGACACAAAGATCTTTCCATCGCCGATCTTGCCGCTTTGCGCGGCGCTCCCCACCGCGTCCAAAACTGCGTCCAGAAGGCTGTCGTCCACCGCGATCTGCAGCATTGTCTTGGGCAGAAAGTCCACAACATATTCGGCACCACGATAGAGTTCCGTGTGGCCTTTCTGTCGGCCGAATCCCTTCACTTCGGTAACCGTGAGGCCATTCACGCCCGCTTCCGCCAGCGCGTCGCGCACCGCGTCCAGCTTGAAGGGCTTGATGATTGCTGTAACCAGTTTCATGTCTCCCCCCCGGGGTTGTTGGCCGGCCCGTTGGAGCCGGCCCGAATGCATTACCAGCTGTAGGTGGCTCCGGCGATTACCGAAGGCTCGCACCAGTCCGTTTCGTAGCACTCGCTGTCGCTGATGTCCGTGCCAACCAGAGACGCACTCAGGCTCAGACCACCAAACTCCTTCGCCACGGTTACTGAGTAGTCGATATAGGAGTCCGCCTCATACAAAAAGCCCTCCTCATCAAAGAGGTTTACGCCCAGGTGAAAGTCCAGGCTGACATCCGCCGGCAGGGCGAAGCTGTATTCGGCATAGGGGTAGTAAAAGGTGCCCGTCCCGGCCCAGTAGTCGTCGCTGTAGACAAAACCCAGGGTCAGATCGGAAATGCTGAGGCTGCCGAAAAACTCCTGGTAATCCTCATCCCAGTCGCTTCCGTGGTAGGCGTAATAGGCGTAGCCAATGTCGTAACTGACGGTTTCGCTGATCTCGCCGGCGTAGCCGCCATAAAAATCATGCTCGTAGTCGGTTTCATCCTCGCCGTAGGCGAAATCGACCTGCGAGGCCCAGGTGCCCAGGTAAAACCCATTGTCAAACTCCAGGTCTATGCCGCCCTGCAGCGCGGGGCTGCCATCGGTCTGCGAGATGCCGCGAAACTTGTAGTCGCTGACCACCCCCAGGTTGGCGCTGAAGCTGGCTTCGGCCTGAGCTTGCGCGGCAATGCCTCCAAGGGCGCCCAAAGTCAATACGGCGGCGAATTTATTAATTGCTGTGCCCACGTTGGTTCTCCTCAAAACTCTGTGAATGTCTCGTCGGTGATTTGTTATTGAATGCATCATGTGCGCCGCGGTGGGTTTGGCGACGGCGGTGTCTTTTTTTATTCGCCTCGTGAGCTTTCTTTTTCGTTCCGGCCGCAGTGAGTGGTCTGCGGTGGAACATCTGCACTCCTGCAGTACTCTCCGCAATTGAGCTTTTTGCAGTCTTAATGCCAATTTCGCATTTGCACTGAAAATCAAGCAGTTAGAGGAGATTTGCGCCAGTAGCGGGGCGGTATAGCAGCGAGGGGAGAAAAGCGTGTGCACCTTAATGGCGCCCGCGGAGCGCAAACGCACAGAAGTGGTGAACTGGCGGGCGCTACTGAACCAAGGTGGCGCAAAGGCCGCACGCTTTTGCCGGCCAAAGGGCTGGGTTACAATCCGGTGCTATCAAAAGGGGCATTTTTAGTCATCTGATCACAGGAGAAGGCCCTTGGGCGAAGACAAATTGCAAAAGCTGCTCGCGGAGCTGCAACAGCAGGGCACAGTGATCACCGGAGACCTGCGCGATGCGCTGGCCGTGGCGCTGGGCAAGCTGCCGCTGGTGTCCCAGCGCGAATTCGATACGCAGGCGGAAATTTTGAAGCGCACCAGGGAAAAACTGGCGCGCCTCGAGGCACAGGTTGAACTCCTGGAGCAAAAGCTGGCGGAACAGGAAAAAGACAGCCCCACTTCTCGCCAATAGAACAAACAGAATTTCAAGGATGAAATTTTGAGCCTCTCGATCACCTACAGCCGCGCGCAACTGGGCGTCTCCGCACCACTGGTCACCGTCGAAACCCATTTGGCCAACGGCCTACCGGCCTTTCATATCGTAGGCCTGCCCGAGGCCGCGGTGCGCGAAAGCCGCGACCGGGTCCGCAGCGCACTGATCAACAGCCACTTCGAATTTCCCCAGCGGCGCATCACCGTCAACCTGGCCCCCGCGGACCTGCCCAAGGAAGGCGGCCGCTACGACCTCGCCATCGCCGTGGGCATTCTCGCCGCATCCGGCCAAATCCCCCGCGATCCCCTGGATAACTATGAGTTCATCGGCGAACTGGCACTCACCGGGGCACTGCGGGAAGTCCCCGGCGCCCTGCCTGCAGCCATCGCTTGCGGTGCCGCCGGGCGCCGGCTGGTATTGCCGCGGGAGTCCGGCGGCGAGGCGGCGCTGGCGGAAACAGATGTAAAGGTCGCCGCCTCCCTGCTACAGGTCTGTGCCGAATTGCACGGGCGCGAACAGCTCTCGGAAGCGCAGCGCGAGGCGGAAGACAATGCACCAGCCTGTGCTGATCTCGCCGATGTGCGCGGCCAGCTCAAGGCGCGGCGCGCCCTGGAAGTGGCCGCGGCCGGCGGCCACCATTTGCTTTTTTACGGTCCACCCGGCACCGGCAAAACCATGCTCGCCAGCCGCCTGCCGGGCATACTGCCGCCGCCCGGCGGTGACGAGCTGATCGAAGTGGCCGCCGTCTACTCCAGCGCCGGTCTGGCGCGGCCACAACAGCGCCCTTTCCGCGCGCCCCATCACAGCGCCTCGGCAACCGCTCTGGCCGGGGGCGGCACTCAGCCGAAACCGGGGGAAATTTCCCTAGCCCATCGCGGGGTATTGTTTCTGGACGAAATGCCGGAGTTCCCCCGCCACGCGCTGGAAATCTTGCGCGAACCGCTGGAAACCGGGCAGGTGCATATCGCCCGCGCCCGTGCCCAGGTCACCTATCCCGCCAACTTTCAGCTGGTGGCCGCCATGAACCCCTGTCCCTGCGGCTACCTGGGCGAGCCCCGCTGCCGCTGTACCCCGGACCAGATAGACCGCTACCGCAACAAGCTCTCCGGCCCTCTGCTCGACCGCATCGATATGCAGGTGGAAGTGGCGGCGATGTCGGCCAGTCAGCTGCAGGACAGTCCGCCCGGCGAATGCTCGGCGGCGGTGCGCAAACGGGTGATTGCCGCCCGGGAGCGGCAGCTGCACAGACAGGGAAAAATCAACGCGCAGCTCAACGGGTCCGAGCTGGACCGCTTCTGTGCACTGGGACAAAGCGAGCAAGCACTGCTGCGGCACTCGGTGGAAAGACTGGGGCTGTCCGCGCGCAGTTACCACCGGGTATTAAGAGTCGCGCGCACCCTGGCAGATCTCGCTGGAGAGGCGCACATCGGCGCAGGCCAAATTGCCGAAGCGCTGGCCTACCGAAATCTAGATCGGCGACAACTCACCGCAGAAATCTAGGGAAACTCGGTTTAGTTCGCGCCAAAAATTTAATGCTTTTCCACCCCTGGATGCAGCACTCAGCTGGTGAGATGGACATTTCAAAACCAACGGGAGCGAGGGACTACTCGTGTGGTTTCGAAATGTCCACCCCGCTGCCTGAGCCCCCAGAATTCGCACAGCACCCACACGAATGCATCAAAGACACGGTTAGACGCCATTAATGTTGTTTCAACCCGGCTCACTGTTGCATCGCCACTGGGCAGCGGACAGTCGGTAGAGGCAGTGGCGCCGCAGTGGGCTGCTCTCCGGCAGCAGCGGGTGATCGAAAGCGTGCGGTTCCGCGCACATGCCCAGGCGCTGCATCACCCGCTGTGAACGGTAATTTTGTAGCGCAGTAAAGGAGACGATTTCAGATAAGCGCAATATCTCGAACGCAACCTCCAACGAAGCCCGTGCCGCTTCACTGGCATAACCACAGCCCCAGAATTCCGCCGCGAGGCGCCAGCCGATTTCAACACAGGGAGCAAAGGGCAGCACTTCGGGCGCCTGTTTGATACCGACAAAGCCGATAAACTCGCCGCCCTCCTTGCGCTCTACCGCCCAGAACCCCCATCCGCGTTCGGCAATATGTGTGCGGTTGCGACGCATTGCCGCATCACTGGCGGCCCGGTCCAGGGTTTCCGGAAAGTATTCCATCACCCGGGGATCTGCATTGAGCGCGGCAAATGGTGCACTGTCTTCATCGCGCCACTGGCGCAGTCGCAGACGCTCTGTCTGCGGTTGAATAATCCTAACCAATCTCCACCACCATAATATTTCTCGTCGGCGCGATCATATCGCTACCGTCACCTACAACGTTCCGGGCGCTCAGGAAACCTCTGATTAATTCACGGCCTGACGACAAAGAGATACCGCCCCTAAATTGAGGGACTCAGGCGATGGAATGGATCGTTCGAAATCGTCAGATACATGGACGTATCCGGCAGAGCTGCAGAGAAGTACTGGTGCATTTTCGAAATAGCCCCCATTGCCGAGCATCCGGAATCAATGGCTGCCCCAAGTTAATCAGAGAGGCGCCCTGCTGCTCGCGCTTCGCCGGCTATCTCACCTGCCTGGCCCCATTCACCGTTTTCTGCGCGCCGCCACCAGCCAGCGATCCAACTGATCGGCGAAGGCTTTGCGCTCCTGCTGCCCCAGTGGCGGCGGACCGCCGGTGTGCAGGCCGCTGGCGCGCATGGTATCCATAAAGTCGCGCATATTCAGGCGCGCGCGGATATTTGCCTTTGTGTAGCGCTCGCCGCGGGGATTCAGCGCATCGGCGCCTTTATCGATCACCTCAGACGCCAGGGGAATATCGCTGGTGATCACCAGATCACCGGCGGCACAGCGTTTAACGATTTCGTTGTCGGCCACGTCGAAACCGGCAGTCACCTGCATCGACCGGATAAAGCGCGACGGCGGCACCCGCAACGGCTGATTGGCCACCAGGGTCATTTCGGTATGGGTGCGCTCAGCGGCGCGGAAGAGGATTTCCTTGATGGCCACCGGGCAGGCATCCGCATCGACCCAGATTTTCGTCATTGATCTTTTCCCTCTTCGGTGCGCGCCCCGTCGAACCAGTCCCGAGGAGCACCCTCATCGCACTTCTTGCAGTTCAGCAGATGGCCGAGCATGGAATCGCGCCCGGCTCTACTCGTGACCCAGGGGCGATTCTGCCAGGGCGGATCGTGGCGCACATGCTGGTTGTGGCCACAGGTCAATTCGGCGACCCAATGGTCTTCTTCGTCGCGGTGGTAACCGCAGATGGGCTGTTGCATGAAGTGGGCTCCGCCCTGAATGCTCTGGCGCTGTTATAGCCAAAGGACGCCGATATGTACACGAAATACGGCAACCGCAAGCTTCGGCCTTCAACACTGGTAGAATCCCCGCCTCAACGCCAACCGAAGATATCAACCCAGAATGACCAAGCTGAACCCCCGCCAGGCGGAGGCGGTGAAATACGTCGACGGCCCCTGCCTGGTCCTCGCCGGTGCCGGCTCCGGAAAAACCAGCGTGATCACGCGCAAGATCGCCTACCTGATTGAGGAGTGCGGCTACAGCGCGCGCAATATCGCCGCATTAACTTTTACCAACAAGGCCGCGCGGGAAATGAAAGAGCGGGTGGGCAAGCTGCTCAGCGCGCCCGGCGGCGGCAAGTCCGCAGCCGGCCGAGGACTGACCGTTTCCACCTTCCACAACCTGGGGCTGAACATACTGCGCAAGGAGTACCGGGCTGCCGGCTTCAAGCCGGGTTTTTCCATCTTCGATGCCGAGGACGCCCGCGCCCTGATCAAGGAACTGATGCTGCGCGATGGCGACTTGGACACCGACCTGCTCGACCGGGTACAGCACCAGATCTCCAACTGGAAGAACGACATGCTGGCCCCCAGGCGCGCCCTGGAACTGGCGCAAAGTGCCGGGGAGCAGGCCATGGCCATCGCCTATGGCCGCTACTGCGACGCGCTCAAGGCCTACAACGCCGTGGATTTCGACGATCTGATCCTGCTGCCCGTACAGCTGTTCGACTCGGACCCGGAGCTGCTGCAGCGCTGGCGTAAAAAAATCCGCTATCTACTGGTGGACGAATATCAGGACACCAACAACGCCCAGTACCTGCTGGTCAAACAATTGGTCGGTGGACGCGGCGGGCTGACAGTAGTCGGCGACGACGACCAGTCCATCTATGCCTGGCGCGGCGCCCGCCCGGAAAATATGAGTCAGCTGAAAGTCGATTTCCCCAACCTGAAGCTGATCAAACTGGAGCAAAACTATCGCTCTACCAGCCGCATTCTGAAAGTGGCCAACCACCTGATCGCCCACAACCCCCACGAATTTGACAAGGCGCTCTGGTCCGACCGGGGCCTGGGGGAGGAAATACGGGTCATCAAAGTCGCCAACGAGAACGAGGAAGCGGAGCGGGTGGCCAACGAGATCTTTCTGCAGAAGGTGCGCCGGGGCTGCAAATTTATGGATTTCGCCGTGCTCTACCGCGGCAACCACCAGGCGCGCCTTATCGAGATGAAACTGCAGGAACACCAGATCCCCTACCAGATGTCCGGCGGCACCAGCTTTTTCGCCCGCGCGGAAATCAAGGACGTGATGGCCTACCTGCGCCTGCTGGTGAACCCGGATGACGACAACGCCTTTCTGCGCATCATCAATACCCCGCGCCGGCAGATAGGCACCAGCACCCTGGAGGCACTGGGCAACTATGCCAAAGGGCGCGAAATCTCCATGTTCAGTGCCTCCACAGAACTGGGTCTGAAAGAATTCCTGAACGAGCAGGGTTACGAGCGTCTGAACCGTTTTGCCCTGTGGCTGGAAGGGGTACGCCGCAACTGCCGCGAAAAGAGTCCGGATGCCGCACTGCGGGAAATGCTGGACGATATCGACTACGCCGGCTGGCTCAGCCAAAACGCCAGCAACGAGAAAGTGGCCGAAAAGCGGATGGAGAACGTCTACTGGCTGCTGGAATCCCTGAACAAAATCATGGAAGGCACGGATGACGAACTGGAGCAGGATATCCGCCTGGAACAGGCCATCTCCAAGTTGATCCTGCGGGATATGCTCGAGCGCCAGGAAGAGGAAGAGGCCACCGACAAAGTCAGCCTGATGACCCTGCACGCGGCCAAGGGCCTGGAATTCCCTCACGTGTTTATGATTGGCATGGAGGAAAACCTGCTCCCGCACCGCAACAGCATCGAGGATGACAATATCGAGGAAGAGCGCCGCCTCACCTACGTGGGCATTACCCGCGCACAGCGCACACTCACCATGACCCTGGCCGGCAAACGCAAACAGTTCGGTGAAACCCAGGACACCACCCCAAGCCGCTTCCTGGATGAACTGCCGCAGGATGACTGCGTCTTCGAAGGTTTCGGCAAAGCTACGCCCGAGCAAAACCAAGCCAAGGGCGAGGAAACCCTTGGCTCGCTGCTCAGCATGTTCGACTAGAAAACCGCCCCAACCCGTATGCCTTTATTGCTGCAGGGGCACCTACAAAAAAGGCCGCTCAATGAGCGGCCTTTTTATAAGGACGAAAAGCAAGCTTACTTGCTGTTTTCCACCATATAGTCCACTGCGGCCTTGACCTCGTCCTCACTGCAATCCATGCACAGCCCTTTGGCCGGCATTGCATTGAAGCCATTCAGCGCGTGGGTGTAGAGCGTATCCATCCCCTGGGCGATCCGCGGAGCCCAGGCACCCGCATCGCCAAATTTCGGCGCACCGGCAATACCTGCACCGTGACAAGTATTACAGGAGGCGTTAAAGATATCCTCACCGCTGCGGGCGCCGCCGCCAGCCGCTGCCGGCGCCGCAGCTGCCGCCGCACACTCGTCGCCCTGCATGCAGGTGCTGCCTACCGGTGCGATACGCTGGGCGATCTCCTCGTCCACAGACTGCGCCACAGCAGTGGCCGCGCCAGCGGCCAAAATCGCCACAAAACCGAAAATCATCTTCATCTCATCCCCCAGAGGGCCGAATCGCGACCCATAGATCAGCGGCACGCCGTCGCGTACCTATACCAGCCGCGCATTATAAGCGCTGCGGCCTCCACTGCGAAGGGCGCCCGTTTTTGCCCCGCCCCAAGCCCACCCCACTTTGCCCTAGGGGCGTCCTTCTGTATAATCCGCCTCCTTCCCGCCCCTAGCTCAGCTGGATAGAGCGTTGCCCTCCGGAGGCAAAGGTCAGAGGTTCGAATCCTCTGGGGCGGGCCATTCCCCTCTCTAACGCAATCCCCAAAAGCCCCCCAACCCCGCGACACACCTAGGTTTCCGCGTTATCCTAAGTCTCAGTCAATCTAAGCTGATACCCCCAAATCCGGGGGTATCTGGGGGTACATTTGGGGGTATCTGGCGGGGGTATGACAGTAGATACCCCCAAAATTGGCCGCAGCCCCCGTCATTACTGGGATAGCGCCATGCCATTGACGGAAGTTCAGGTAAAGCAAGCCAAGCCAAAAGAGAAGGATTACAAGCTAGGGGATGGTAAGGGGTTGTTCCTGCTAGTGACCAAAGCAGGGGCAAAATACTGGCGGCTTAAGTACCGCCACCCCCACACCAAGCGGGAGCGCCTTTTGGCCCTGGGGGTGTATCCAGAAACCGGCCTCAAGAAAGCGCGCCAGAAGCGCGACGCAGCCCGCCAGCTACTGCTGGACGGCATAGACCCCAGCGACCACCGCAAGGCCCGCCGGGCCGATAACTACGAAGCGGCCACCAACACCTTTGAAGCACTGGCCCGCGAGTGGTACACCATCAAAATGCGCGACAAGTCGGAAAGCTACCGCTACCGCATTATGCGCGTGCTGGAGCGCGATTTGTTTCCCTACCTGGGCAGGCGTCCCATTACCGAGATAACCCCACCGGAACTGCTGACGGTGCTAAGGCGCATCGAGGAGCGCGGCGCGATAGACACCGCCAAAGACGCCAAGCAAACCGCAAGCCGCGTTTTCCGCTTCGCCATTGCAGGGGGGCGGGCCACCAATGACCCCGCCGCAGTGGTCGGCGACCAATTGCAACCGGCGAAGAAAAAGCACTATGCCGCAATTACCAACCCCGCAGACGTGGGCAAGCTGCTAGTGAACATCGACAACTACCAAGGCACCCCCACAGTGCGCGCGGCCCTGAAGCTGGCCCCGCTGCTGTTCTGCCGCCCCGGCGAGCTGCGCGCCCTGGAGTGGGAAGAAATCAACTGGGAGGAACAGAGAATCGAGATACCCGCCGAAAAAATGAAAATGCGGGAACCCCACATTATCCCCCTGGCCCGCCAAGCAGTAGCCATTCTGCGCGACCTGGAGCCGCTGACCGGACGCTTCCGCTATGTCTTCCCTTCTGAGAGAGGTGCCAGCCGCTGCATGTCTGAAAACGCTATCAGGGTAGCCCTGCGCAATATGGGTTACACCAACGAAGAAATGACCGGCCACGGCTTCCGCGCTATGGCCCGCACTCTGCTGGATGAAGTATTGAATGAGCGGGTGGAGTATATCGAGCACCAATTGGCGCACACCGTGAAAGACGCCAACGGCACCGCCTACAACCGCACCAAGCACCTAGCCCAGCGCACGGCCATGATGCAAAGATGGGCGGATTACCTGGACGCCCTGCGCGAGCAGGCAAAAGCGGAAAATGTGGTTACTGTGAAATTCGGCACTCAGTAACAACCGGGTTTCAGCGCCTAGGGTAGCTCCCGAAAAGCCGCGACCCTTGGCGGCCTGGCGCTGAATCTATACAAGGGGATTCTCTGAAAGGGGGAGAGCATGAACAAGAAATTCAAATTCCGCGCGTGGATGTTTCTGGAAGAAGCCGCAGAGCGCTTATCCAACCAGCTGGGAGAACCATTCGGAGAAACGGATATGCTTGCACTCCTTTCCGAAGGTACCCTGCCGATGTATTGGTATCTTCACAATCACCCCGCAGCACAAACGGCTCCGCTCACTCTCTTCTATAACCATGGCTACCACAGAAAGGATGCATTTCTGGATTTCCTCCCATCCCCAAGACATAGCATCGATGAGCTTTCCGGCCCCTATAGGTTAGTGGCTAACGACCTCCCAGGGTTGAACCAAGACATAATCACGAATATCCATAACAAACTATTTAATAAGCCATTTTTTACTCCAGCATATGAAGCCTATGTCGTGGACAATGAAGGCTCCTGGTGGCGCTTGCTCCGCCGCGCGGGAAGCGAGGATGGAGACGCACTTGCTCCGAAGGGTTACTCTTCTTCAGTGCGGTATCCCAAACTTAGCGAAATTGTAGTTCTAGTCTCAGACGTGGAAGCACTTCTTCAAGCTGATGAGGAAACATCTCACCTAGAAGCCGCTATAGGAGCCACAACGGCTAAAGCCACCGAGCAACGCGACCATCCAGCAAAAAATCCAGACCACCCCTGCTATGCCCCGGAGCTACACGCCGCCATTGAAGTATGGGAATCCCTCTATCTGAATGGCAAAAAACCAGAGCACTTAGACCACACGACAGCGGTAAAAGCATGGTTCAAAGATAATTGGTCAGAACTGTCGGCAACGGCCATAACAAAACGCTTAGCTCCGGTCACCAATACTAAGAGCAATAAAAATTCTGGTCGCTTTCAGGAAAAATAGCGGTAGCACCGCAAAAATTTTTAAGCCCAGTTTCACCCCTGAAAGCCTGATAGACCGCCGGTGCTACCCTAGCGCTAGCACCGCAGCCCTCAATCACTACCGCTGGACAACCACCTCACCACCACAAATATCTTACGCATCAGCCTCAAACAACCTATAGGAGTGCTGAACCATGCAAGACAACGCAACCCACCCCCAGACCATCAACCCCTCCGCCATGTACCGGGCCAAAGAATGTGCCCGCTTTTACTCCATCGGCCTATCCACCTGGTGGCACTGGACCAAAACCGGTAAGGCAAAACGCGGCACCAAGCTAGGCCCCAAAATTACCGTTTGGGAGGGTTCCTACCTGCTGGAACTGAAGCAAAAATTAATGGCGGAAGCACAAAGCGGGGAGGTGTAAGCATGGAGGGAATCAGAACCGCCCCAGCAAAGAGCGGCCCCGAAATGGTAGGCGCAGCCAATTATAACACCCTCGAACAGCTTCACCTTAGCCCCCGCCAATGGCGGGTACTATCCGCCCTATTGAAGCGCCCCCGCAGCCGCGAGGAGCTGGACAGGATAGCCGGAGCCAGCAACAGCCCCGAACTCATAAGGCAACTACGCCAAAGGGGAATCACCATTCTGTGCGAACGGGTAAGCCACATCGACAGGGACGGCGTGAAGGGCTGGCATGGCGTTTACCGGCTACCGGCAACCGAAAAGCAACGCCTTGGGGGTGTCCTATGAGGTACATAGTCGAAATAGAGCAAGCAACCACTGTTCCCTTAGTGGTGGAGGCGCACAGCGAACGGGAAGCGCTCAAGCTGGCTGAACACCAGTTGCATCACCCCGCCATCATCGCCCCCGAAAACATGGGCGACCCTATAGCAAAACCGCCCCTGATTCGCTCAGTGCGCAAACTGGGGGAGTGACGGAAAGATGGCAAAGGGATACAAGCAGGGCAAACGGAACCGAGGCGGCGGCCAGTTCGCCGCCTTTCCGCATCGCATGGTAAACCACCCCCACTTTGCCGCGCTCACACCAAGGGCGAAGGCGCTATTGTTCCCCCTAGTGGCCCAGTACAACGGGCACAACAACGGCGATTTGTGTGCCTCATTCTCAAAAATGCGCGCCCACGGCTGGACCAGCAACGACCAATTGCAAAAGGCACTCCGGGAACTGCTGGAAACTGGGTTCCTGATTTTGACCCGACAGGGGCGAAGGCCCAATGTCCCCAGCCTGTACGCGCTCAGCTGGCGGCCCATTGACGAATGCGGGGGCAAGCTGGAGGTATCAGCCACTGTCACCGCCCCAAACACCTGGAGGGAGCCAAAGGGGCAATTTCGATTTTCTGATGGCCGCCACACGGCCTAAGCTAGGCCGCCACACGGCCCAATAGAGCGAATTTTTTCTTTCGCCTAGGCCGCCACACGGCCCTATATTTGCGTTTTTCGCATTTTCCCTAGGCCGCCACACGGACACCTATATACATATATACCAAGTGCCCATAGGGCATTTTTCAGTAAACATTTACTGCGCGGTGCAAATTCGCATGAATTGCAAACCAATTAACCGGCCACATTGGCGCGCGGTGCGCGATTCGGGCAGTAGCAACCAGCCCACCGGACCGCCCCGCCTGCTGGGGGTGAAACTACCGGACAACTGCCGGACAACTCCCGGACAACTGCCAAACAATTTCCAGACAAGAGTTCCAGACAAGGAATTGCCGCAAACCAAGCAACCATGCGGCCTAGAGCCGTTTTTAAGTACGGGACAAAATAACCACGGTTATAAGGTAACAAGGGCACACGGTTATACGGTTACCCCTGTACCCCCTCAAGAACAAACCAATGACCAGTGGTTAGCCGATTACTTAGGGGTGCATTGAGCGCGCGGCGAATTGCGCGCCCATTGACTACTCGAACCGCCAATTGCGGCCCGCGCGGGTCCTTCCCGAGAGTTTGCCCCACGGGTCCGCAGCTGCGCACTCAACCGCTACTTGTGAGCGGTGTTGCCAATGGTTGTTGGTTGTCACTGGTGAAGCACAGCCAGAAAAGCCCCCTAGAAGGCCATACAAGGCCGAATAGCCCAAAGGCTACCCACCCCATAGCCAACCATGAAAACGTGCTCAGAATGGCTTACAGAGCTACTCAAGGGCATTCATGTACACAGCCGCCCCGCCAGATTGTTTAGCCCTAAAAAAGCGAGTTACCACAACAGCCGACACCCACGGGCACCGCCTGGAAGCGGCTTTCTGGCCAGTATGCGCACGGGTGCACCTAGAGACCTTACAAAACCGGACACAGCTGTGACCGCTGACCCCGCTATGCCACGCGGGAACCGCTGCACAATTGCCGCTAGTCAAATCATTTGGGGGTACATTTGGGGGTATATCGCGAAGATTCGGAAACAAATTTCCTTTATTTTCAATAAGTTATAACAGGTATTCGAACTGTCTGGGGGGCCATTCCTCCTGGTATCCGCACCACGATAACCCCCATACCCTCCATCGTATCCGCACTTTGAAGAAGGTCGCTTTTGTATTATCCCGCCTAGGCCATGGGCGGCACTCCACTCGTAGCCACCACTTTCTCGGCCCACCGATGAATCAGTTGCCCACCGGACGAAAGCCGGTATCCGCCTGACTGGCGGCAGCCTACTGGTGGCCGCGGCCCCCCGCTGGCAACGCCGAATTCTCGCCACCGCCTCGAAACTGGCGCCGATCAGCGAGTTCTACGCGCAACAGAGCTACGCTGTTAAAGTAGAGTGACTGTCCGCCAAGAAGGCCCCGGCTGATGAAAACGCTGCCTGTGACCCAGTCTGTAATTGCATTATTTGTCGCGGCCTGCCTCGCCATTGCCATACACGGCGAGGCGGCGGGTCGAGATTGTGCCAGCGCGGACAAATGCAAGGCGCTGGAACTGCACAATCAGGTGCGGGCAGATCTGAACGCGGGCCGGCTCCCCAACAGTCCCAGGCCGAGGCCACCCGTCGCCCCTCTGCAATATGACGAGGCCCTGGCGCGCACCGCCCGCAATTGGTCGGCAGCACAGTGCAACGCGCGGCTGCGCCACAACCCAAAGCGGCATGCGCAGTTTCTCGCCAACGGCGGCAGTCCCGCCTACCCCTCTGTGGGGGAAAATATTTTTTACCATTCGGCGCTGTTGCCAGAAGAAGAGGCGCTGGTACAGGCCGTGGCGAGCTGGGCGGCGGAGGCGCGGCAGTACCGCTACGGCCCCTTCCGCGATCTCAAAACCGGCCACTACAGCCAGCTGATCTGGAACACACAAGACGCCTTTGACGCGAACGGAAACCGGCTACCGCGCGCGGTGGGCTGCGGGGTCTATCACTGCCCGAGTGGGAAATTCAGAACCATAGTCACCTGTAACTATGCCCCGGCGGGCAATATCCACGGCTATCCACCTTACCGGATCGACTGATTCTCTCAGCTGTTCTACGTAAGTAGTCACCAACAGACTGGACAAATGTCACAGTTCGGTCACACCCGCGTATTAATCCCTCACTAGTATCCGGCTCCGCGAAACTACCCCAACAGATGCCGGAGTCACCATGAATCAATCCGCTAAACGGACTTTTCCCGTCTCCCTCCTGTCTTGCCTGATCGCAGCGGCAGTGCCCGCGGTTCAGGCCCAGGTACAGCAGACCGAGTCGCAGGAACTGGAAGAAGTAATCGTCACCGCGCAAAAGCGCGCGCAGTCGATTGTGGATGTACCGCTGACCATCAGCAGCCTGGACGGACAGACGCTGAAGGATCTGGGCATCGACCGCTTCGATACCTTGTCGGACATGATCCCCGGCCTGGTGGTCCAGCAGCAGAGTGTCAACAACAACGGCTATGTGATCCGCGGCATCACCTCCGATGACGGCAGTGCCCCCGGCGCCGCGCGGGTATCCGTCTACCTGAACGGCACCGATGTGTCCCGCTCCCGGGCCTCCTATTTTGAGGTCTACGACATGGAGCGCATCGAGGTGGTCAAAGGGCCGCAGGCGACCCTGTTCGGCACCGCCGCCTCCATCGGCGCTATGAGCTTTATCACCGCCAAGCCGCAGCGGGACTTCGCCTCCGAGCTGACGGTTGGCGCCGGCGACTACGGCATGCGCAAAGTCGAGGGTATGACTACCGGCGGCAACGACACAGTGCAGGGCCGTTTCGCCTTTGTCTCCCGCGAGCGCGACGGCTATGTGGAAAACACCAGTGGCGAGGCCGACCTGAACGGCTACGACCGCCTCGCCTACCGCCCCAGCCTGCGCATAACGCCTAACGACGCACTCACCATCGATCTGATTTACAACTACGACAAAGCCGAAGATCCGGGTACCGCCTTCGTCAGCCAGAACCTGTTGTTTACCGACGACGCCGCTCTGAGCGTGCCGGACAACGACATACTCGGTATGGACGATGTGGGTGTGGACCGCACTGTCAAAGATTTCAACGCCACTGTGTCCTGGGATATCGACGACCATCTGGCACTGACCTATATCGGCGCCTGGCGGGACTACGATTCCCTCGAAGCCTTCGACGCGGACGGCACCGCTTTCGAGGTGTTGAATTTCTCCGAAGAAGCCACCGGTGATCAGATCAGCCACGAATTGCGCCTGAATTTCAGCGGCGAGCGGCTCAACGGCTTTGTTGGCGCCAGTTATTTTCAGGAGGAGGCCGAACAATTCGTCGGCTTCGCCACCGAAGAGGGGCTTTTTCTCAGCTGTGCCGGCGCACTCGCAGCAGCGGGTATCGAAAGCTGCAATACCGCATCCACCACACTGCTCACCGGCGGCCTCGCCTCCGCACTGCCCTACGAAAGCTATTACGCCAACGGGGCTGACAACCGCAGCTTGAACCTCTTCGCCGACATTTCCTACCAGGTGACGCCGGACCTGGAAGCCACCGTCGGTGCGCGCTGGGTGGAAGAGGAGCGGGAATCCAGCTACCGCAGTGCGCTGCCGTTGTCCTCGCTGCTGTCTGCGCAGGGTATCGACAGCGATCTCTTCTTCGGTCTGTTGCTGAACACGCAAGGGGAAACCATTGACGGCGACGCCGATGACTCCGCCGTGCTGCCGCGCTTTAACCTGCTCTATTCCTTGAACGACAGCGTCAACCTCTACGGCACTGTGTCGCTCGGTCAGCGCTCCGAGGTAGTGGATATGTCTTCGGGGGTGAAAAGCATCATTCCCGCCGAGGAGATCACCAACTACGAGTTCGGTCTCAAGGGCCGCCTGGAAGAAGTCGCGCTGGATTACGCTCTGGCGATTTTTTACCAGGATTACGAAAACTTTCAGGTCAATGTTGTCGACCAGGACAGCGGCCAGATCCGCACTGAAAACGCCGGTTCCGCCACCAACACCGGTATAGAGATGGACCTGCGCTGGAGTGTCTCCGAAAATCTGATGCTGCTGGCCAACGCCGCCTATATCGATGCGGGCATCGACGACGACGCCGACAACGGCATCTACGCCGGCAATCAGTTCCGCCTGCAACCGGAGGTCACCGGCGCCCTGAGTTATCTCTACGAAAGGCCCATCAACGCCGACCTGATCTTTACCAGCAGCGGCAGCTGGAGCTACCGCTCCTCTGTGTATTTCGATATTGAAAACCGCTTCGAGGAAGATGCCGTTGACCTACTCAACCTGCGCGCGGGTATCGCAGCCAACGACTACAACTGGAGTTTGACGCTGGCGGCGAGCAACCTCCTCGACGAGGAGTACATTATGGACGCGGGCAACACCGGCGACGCCTTCGGCTTCCCCACCTATATCCAGGGCGCGCCGCGCACCCTGAGCCTGGAATTCAGCAAGCGGATCGGCGCTTTCTGACCCGGCATATTCTTCAAAAAAAAAGCCAGCGCCCAGAGGCACTGGCTTTTTTTAATTCCGAATCACGCCAGTCTGTGCACCACCCGGTGCCCCTCCACCTCGGCAAATTCGGTGCTGCGGATATTGTCGATAAACTTCCACTCCGCCTGCACCTCGTCTTCGCGGAAAGTCAGCGCCAAATAGCCGCGCTGGTGCAAATTGCAATACTGGAGGTCATCGATCAATAGCGGCATACCCCGGGCCAGCTCCACCGCGCCCTGCTCATCCAGCCCGAGATAGGTTTCCATCCCCGGCGATGAAACACTGGCGGTGGCGAATTCCAATCCCACCAGAGTGCCCTCGGCATCTTTTAAATGACTGAACCAGGCGTTGTGGGTATCCCCCGCCGCCACCACCAGATTTTTACCCAGCGCACGTACGCGCCGGTACAGTGCCTCCCGCTCCGTCGGATAACCGTCCCAGGCATCCAGGTTGTAGGGCAGTTGCTGTTGCAGCCGCGCGCGCTGGGATTCACTCAAAGGTTTCCCTTTCATACTCGCGGCCTTCAAAGCGATCAGTTCAGGCGTGATCGCGGTGCTCTTTTTACCCGACGCAAAATTCACCATAATTTCCGCCGGCAGGTGCATCTTGCCCATCAGCACCTGCTGGCCGAGCAGCTGCCAGCGGCCGGTGGATTTTTCCAGTGTGTCCGCCAGCCACTGAAACTGCGTCTTACCCAGCAGGCTGCGCCCCGGGTCCGCCAGTGCCGCGGCAAACGATTCGCTGTCGAAGCGGCCCTTTTCGTCCATGTAATCGGCAAATTCGATTTGGCGGTCGCGGCCGATCACGCGGGTGTCCAGCATATGCAGATCGACCAAGCCGCCGAAATGAAAACTGCGGTAAATCTGCGGGTGCCGCTCTCCCGCGGGCGGGCGGATCGGCAGCCACTCGTAGTAGGCCTGTACGGCGGCCGCGCGCCGGGCGAAGAAGTCCCCTTCCCCCTCGTTGTGGTTTTGCGCACCGCCCTTCCAGGTGTCATTGCTGATTTCGTGATCGTCCCAGACTGCAATAAAGGGCGCGGACGCGTGCAGTGATTGCAGGCCGGTGTCGGTACGGTAGAGGGCGTAGCGTTTGCGGTAATCGGTCAGGGTCAGCAGTTCGCCGGCATTATCCTCCGGCAGTGCGCGTCCGATTTCCGCAGAATGTTCGGTGGCGTAACCGTTGGCGCCGTATTCGTAGATATAGTCCCCCAGATGCAGCACCGCGTCCCAGTCGCCGCTCTGGGCGGCCAGCTGGTACACATTGAAATAGCCGGCGGGATAATTGGAACAGGAAAAAACCGCCAGCTTTATCTGCTCCACGCCGCCCTCGGGCAGCGTCCGGGTGCGGCCCACCGGACTCTGTTCTGTGGCGCCGATAAAGCGGTAGTAATAGCGGCTGCCCGGCTCCAGCCCGCGCACATCAATCTTTACTGTGTAGTCTCGGGCCAAATCTGTCTCGGCATTGCCGCGCCGCAGCACTTCCTTAAATGCGCTGTCGCGGGCCAGCTCCCAGATCACTTTTACCGGGCCCGACTCGCCGCTTTTCACCGGCGTGGCCCTGGTCCAGAGAATCACCGCATCCTGCAGCGGGTCGCCACTGGCGACACCGTGCCGAAAGGCGACCTCAGACGGCAATTCCGGCCGGGTCATGGCCTGCAGCGGCGTGGATACCCAAACACCGCCGGAGGCGGCCAGGGCGGCCTTGATAAAATGGCGTCGCGTAAACCTGCTCACACTTTCCTACTCCCCATAATGGCTGTCAGCTGCGCAGCCTAGTGCTAAAGTGTGACAGCTCCGCTAAAGCCCTGTGACACACTGCAAGACCCACCGCCCCGCCAGGCATCAATAGGCAGAATGATGGTTCTAAACATGTATCGCTTTACCTTCACCCTCCCTCTTCTGCTGTTGTGCACCCTCGTCGGTTGCGAACCGCACCCGTTTGCTGGTGGCACAGCCCTGCCGGACGGCTCCGTTTATTCCGGGGGCATGGAAAACGGCCTCTTCCACGGCCACGGCAAACTAACCTGGCCCGATGGGCGCACTTACACTGGTGAATTCCACCGCGGGCGCATCAGTGGCCTGGGTAAATTCGATTACGGCGATGGCTGCATCTACGAGGGGGCTTTCCGCAACGGCGAACTGCACGGCGAGGGGCGCTACGCCTGCGAAGAAAATATCTGGGAAGGCGATTTTGAGCAGGGCGAAATTCGCCGAGGCACGGTTTCCTGGGATAACGGTGAAACCTATACCGGGGAGTTTCAGGACTGGCAGCCCCACGGACGGGGACTTCTGACAACTGCCGAAGGCACCGAATACGAAGGCAGATTCGAAAACGGCTTGCCAGTAAATGGCAGCTACCGGGACCGACTGGGCTACAGCTATCGGGGCGGCTTCGAGTATTTCCAATACGCCGGCGAGGGGGAATTGATCCAGCCGGACGGCACCATGGTCCGCGCCAACTTTGAATATGGCGAAGCCAACGGTGAGGGCGTACTGATTCTTCCTGACGGCACGGGAGAGCTGCAAGAGCAAAAAGGCTTCTTCGTATCCGGGCGCTACTACCCCAGCGAGCAAGCTTGGCGGCAGAGTGAACAGGACCAGCGCTCCGCTGTTGAAGCGCGTCTCTATTCCGAAGCCGAGCGATTGCAAGCGCAGTTTTCCGCCCTGGCACCACAGCGTCCCGGCGTGCGTGACGTCTACCTCCTGGCGGTAGGCGGCGACGGTACTTCACCCGTGTTCGCCAAGGAAGTGGAGTGGGTGACGGAAAGACTGGGCACTGTTTTCGATATTGAGCAGCGACAGATCAAACTGAGCAACGGCGGCGGCGACAAGTATCCGCTGGCCACCCGCACCAGTATAAGGGAGAGCCTCAAGGCGCTGGATCGTATTATGGACCCGGAAGAGGATCTGCTTTTGCTGCACCTGGTGAGCCATGGCGACGAAAACGGGGATTTCCTTCTCGCCGAAGCGAAAGTACAGCTCAACGATCTGTCCGTCGCCGACGCCAAACAGTGGCTGGATGCTCTTGAGGTGCGCCACCAATGGATAGTGGTCTCCGCCTGCTACTCGGGTTTATGGAAAGAAGCGCTGGCCGGCCCGGAGCGCACCATATTCACCTCCGCCGCTCCGGACCGCACCTCCTTCGGCTGCAGCGACGACTCCGAACGTACCTGGTTCAGCGCCGCTCTCTACAGCGATGCCCTGGACACGGGCGTAAACGACCCTGCCGCCTGGTTTGCCGCAGCCAAACAGCGAGTGATGGAAATGGAAAAAGAACAGGGTATTGAGGAAGACGCCTACTCACTGCCGCAACTTGCGTTGGGAAGGGAGTTTCTGAGCTGGTGGAACTCACCAAACTAGGGAACCTCTGATTAATTTAATTTCTGGTGGCAAGGTTGTTCGGGGACAGATGAGAAGCTCAGGCGATAGGGCGAATATTTCGAAACCATCGGATACAGGGGTGTATCCGTCGGAGCTACAGGGAAGTACTTGTGCGTTTTTGAAATATCCGTCTTATTGCCTGAGCGCCCCGGAAGCTACCATCGTATTCACGCGGATTAATCAGAGGTTGTTAGGCCAGCCTGGGGTTTTGGCTTCAGCCCGCCGGGCCTCGGTTATCGCTGACCTGCGCATAAAGTGTAGACAAAAGCCCAACCCCCAAACGAGCGCCAAGAGACCGATGGCCGCACCGGCATAGCCGACCCGGCTCAGCCCGCTGTGCAGGATCACCAAACTGCCAACCAATGCACCGCCACCGATGCCGACATTATAGATACCGGAAAAAATAGCAGTTCCCACGTCGGTGGCATCGGCGGCGAGCTTGAGAACGCCAACTTGCGCGGCCAGTGTCATCAAGGTAATGCCAACCCCCCAGGCGGCGCAAATCAGCAAGGTTGTATAACGGCTGCCACCCCAGGGAAGAAGGAGCAGCATGCTCAGAGTTATCAGTCCAACGGCGCCGAACAGAACGCCCAGGGGAAAGCTGGCGTAAAGACGGCTGAACTGCGTGCTCGCCACCAGGCCCGCAAGGCCATAGACAAACAGGATCACAGTGGCAAAGTGCTCGCCAAATCCCAGCGTCTCTTGCACCAAGGGTTCGATATAGGAATAGGCCGTAAAGTGCGCCGTTACGATCAGCATTACCAACACATACAGGCCGATCAACGCCGGCCGTTGCAGCAGAGAGGGCAGATTCTTTAAAGAACCGGCGTTGGTGCTCGGCAATGGCGGAATTTGGCGGTAGGCGACCAATAACATCACCGTAGCCACCGCACCGATCAGCAGAAAAGTCAGTCGCCAGCTGATCCACTCGCCGACGATACGCCCCAGCGGCAACCCCAAAATCACCGCCAGCGCCGATCCCGAAACCAGCAGGCTGAGCGCCTGAGTCTGTTTACCCGGCGGCGCGACCCGCATGGTGATTGCCGCAGTAATGGCCCAGAATACCGCGTGTGCCATGGCTACCCCCAGGCGGGACAACAGTAGCACTTCGAAGCTCCAAGCCACGGCCGATAAGACATGGCTGACAACGAACAGCGACATCACGCCGAGCAGCAAGCGACGGCGCTCTAGCGTGCTGAACAGGAGCATAAACGGCAGAGAGACCAATGCCACTACCCAGGCATAGATGGTCAGCATCAGTCCCGTATCGGCGACACGCATCTCAAACGACGCCGCGATATTAGACAGCAAGGCCACCGGAGCAAATTCCGAGGTATTGAATACAAACGCCGAAAACGCCAGGCAGGCCGCCGGCAGCCAGGCGGAAAAACGTGCCCCTCTCATGGTTTACTTCACCGTGTTCGGAATAACATGCCCCTGATTTATGTGCGCACCAGTCGCTTTGCGGCCCGCGCCGCATGCAGCTTCTTGTAACTTTCGATCAGCCGCAGGTGTTTATCCAGGCCTTCAAGCTGCATATTGGTGCGTGTCAGCCCGTGGAAGCGCACAGTACCTTGCACCGATCCGACAACGGCTTCCATGGTTTCCTCGCCAAACATTCGTTTGAAGTTGGGTAGGTAGTCGCTCAGTTCAAGCGCATCGTCGAGGCTGATTTCCAGCACTGCTTGCATCGCGCGGTAAAACAAGCCGCGCTCCACGGTATTGTCGTTGTATTGCAAAAACTGCTCCACAAGCTCCAACGCTTCTTCGTGCCGCTGCAAGGCCAGGTAGATCAGCAGCTTCAGTTCCAGAATTGTCAACTTGCCCCAGACGGTATTCTCGTCGAACTCGATACCGATCAGGGTGATAATGTCCATGTAGTTGTCGAGTTGACTTTCCTCCAGGCGCTCGACCAAATCTTCCAGCTCAGCATCGCTCAGTCGGTGGATATTGAGAATATCCTCCCGGTAATCCAGGGCCTTGTTGGTGTTATCCCAGATCAGATCCTCCACCGGATACACCTCGGAATAGCCCGGCACCAGAATCCGGCACACCGGCGCGCCCAGGTCCTCGTAGACGGCCATGTACACCTCTTTGCCCATTTCTTTGAGAATACCGAACAGACGATCCGCCTCTTCCTCGGTAGTACCGGAAAAATCCCACTGGCAGAATTCGTAATCCTGTTTGCTGCTGAAAAAACGCCAGGAAACTACACCGGTAGAATCGATAAAGTGCTCGACAAAATTGTTGGGCTCTGTCACCGCCAGGCTGTTAAAGGTGGGCGGCAACATGTCATTCAGCCCCTCAAAACTGCGCCCTTGCATCAGCTCCGTAAGGCTGCGCTCCAGTGCCACCCGGAAATTCGGGTGCGCACCAAAGGATGCAAATACACCGCCTGTACGCGGGTTCATCAGTGTGACGCACATCACCGGGAAGCGGCCGCCCAATGAAGCGTCCTTGACTAAAATCGGGAAGCCCTGCTTTTCCAGTGCCTCAATACCTTCGAGGATTTCCGGATAAGTTTCCAGAACTTCTCGGGGCACATCGGGCAATGCGATTTCCTTTTCGATAATTTCCTTTTTCACCGCCCGCTCGAAAATTTCCGACAAACACTGCACCTGCGCTTCAGTGAGGGTATTTCCCGCACTCATGCCGTTGCTGAGAAACAGGTTCTCGATAAGATTGGAGGGGAAGTACACCACTTCGCCGTCGGACTGACGCACGAAAGGCAGAGAGCAGATGCCTCGATCAGCTCTGCCGGAATTGGTGTCGATCAGGTTGGAGCCCTGCAGCTCACCGTCCGGGTTGTAGATGGCCAGACAGTACTCATCCAAAATGCCTTCCGGCAACGCGTCGTCCGGCCCCGGTGTAAACCACTTTTCATTGGGATAGTGGACAAATTCGGCATTGGCAATTTCCTCGCCGAAGTACTGGTCGTTGTAAAAGAAATTGCAATTCAACCGCTCGATAAATTCACCCAGTGCGGAACACAGGGCTGCCTCTTTGGTGGCACCCTTGCCGTTGGTAAAGCACATGGGCGAAGCCGCGTCGCGGATGTGCAGTGACCAGACGTGGGGCACAATGTTGCGCCAGGAAGAGATTTCGATCTTCATACCGAGTTCTTCCAGAATCCCGGTCATATTTGCGATGGTCTGCTCCAGCGGCAGATCTTTGCCCTCGATCACCGTGTGCTGCCCGCTATCGGGCCTGGCCATCAGCAGCGCCTGGGCATCTTCGTCCAGATTCTCCACCACCTCAATCTGGAACTCGGGTCCTGTCTGCACCACCTTTTTTACTGTGCAGCGGTCAATCGAACGCAGTATGCCCTGCCGGTCTTTCTCGGAAATATCCTCGGGCAACTCCACCTGGATCTTGAAGATCTGGTTATAGCGGTTCTCCGGGTCGACAATATTGTTCTGCGAAAGCCGGATATTGTGCGTCGGAATATTGCGTGAAAGGCAGTAAACGCGAACAAAATAGGCGGCGCAGAGTGCGGAGGAAGCCAGGAAGTAGTCAAAGGGACTGGGGGCGGAGCCGTCGCCCTTGTAGCGGATAGGCTGGTCGGTGATTACCGTAAAGTCATCAAACTTGGCTTCGAGGCGCAGGTTTTCGAGAAAATTGACCTTGATTTCCATTGCAGTACTACCGGGCTGAAAAAGTCTGGCTGGCCGAAGGGCCAAAACGCGGCATTATCCCGGTTTTGAGGTGCTGCGTCTCGCGGTTTTTCAAAACCGCTTTTGCAATGCAACCATCCTCTCAAACGGCTGCAACATGGCCTGGAAATCCCGCGCCGGCTCCAGTTGCTGCATGGCCATGGCGATACTTTCCAGGGTGGAGAGGCTGTTAGCCAGCGAGGAGCGGCGGATCTGGTAATTGGACTTCAAGCCCCCTTCGAGGCTGATTCTCGGCAAACGCTGCAGTACCGGATGCAGGTGGAGAATTTTTTTCGACTTTCGCCAGGTTGCGTCGATCACTACCAACTGTTCCAGCTCACTGCGCTCCGCCGGCGCCACAGGCGGAAGCCAGCCCAGGGAGGGATAGAGCAGGCCCGAGCTGGGTGCCAATAGCTGCGCCAGTTCATCCTCGGACAACTTCTCCGCCACCACCAATTCACTGTTTTCCAGACACAGATGTGCCATGCGCCCAGTGTTAAATGGGTGCTTCTGCTCCAATGGGTGCTGTATGATCAACACCTTAATGCAATTGGCAATACGGACCAGCGCACTACAGTAACAGACCTTCGGCGGGCGCTGGCAGTTTGGGCAGATTTCACGCGGCATAGATGAGTAACATTCAGAATTTTTCAGCGCACTGGCTCAGCGAGACAGAAATCCCCCTGGCCAACAAATTCTACCGCAGCCACAAATTCCGCGGCAAAGCCCGCCGCCATGATCCCTGTGCAGTAATCAAAAACGCGCAACAGGAAATTATCGCCTGCGGCTGCCTTAGGCTATTAACAGAAGGGAAACTATTGGCGGGCGTAGCCGTGGCACCGGATTACCAGGGCCAGGGCCTTGCCCGTCTGCTGTTAAGTAAAATGGCAAAGGCTTTCGACAATCAAACCTTTACCTTCCCCTACCGGCACTTAGTGCCCTTTTACCAGTCTTTGGGGTTTGTAGAGGAAGATATCGGCGGACAGCCATCGGCGATTCTCGATAGATTTCACACCTATCGGCGGCAGGGTCGGGATATTGTTTTGATGCACTATCCATAACTGCCCCTTTATCCCCAAAACGGGATTAAGTCTTCCCCTCTCCCCAGCTGGTGAGCGTCCCCGGCCGGCCAGCAACAACACCGAGCGACCCTTGAGCCAGTTGTAACAGCAGTAACAGCAACAGAGGTATCAACCAGCTTTTGTTCAAATCGTATAGCGCCCCGATAACGAAAGGGCCAGTGGCCGCAATCAAATACCCCACCGACTGCGCCATCGCCGACAAGGACATAGCTTGAGTGGTATTTTCACTGCGCAAAGCGAAGAGTGTCAGCACCAGGCTCAGCGCTGCGCCGCCACTAATACCGATCAAGCCAACCCAGAGGAGCGGTGCCAGCGCCGGTGCCAGCAGCAGACCTGTCAGACTGGTGATCGCCAGTGCGGCGATGGCCAATACCAGGAGACGTTGATCGCGCATGCGGGCCGCAACAATTGGTGTCAGCAGGTTCGCAGGAATGGCAAACAGGTTTATCAAGGAGGTCAGCGTGCCCGCGTAATGGTCATCCAGGCCGGCGTCGAACAACATTAAGGGCAACCAGGTGGCCAAGGAGTAGAAGCAAGTGGACTGCAATCCCATATAACCGGTAATTGCCCAGGCGAGTGGGTTCTTCCACAGCGGCACACCGGTTCTTTTCGGCTGATAGGTATGGACATGCACCCGCAGTAGATATAGCCAGGGCAGCAGACAGATCAGCGGCAGCAGCGCCCACAACAGCATCGGTGCACGCCAATCAGCGAAAGCGTCACGCATCGGTATCGCAAGATAGGTACCCAGCCCCGCACCGAAGCTTAACGTCACAGAATAGAGCCCCGTCATAATGCCAGTTTGACGCGGGAAATAGCCCTTTACCAATCCCGGAATCAGCACGTTGAGCAGAGCAATCCCACAACCCAGGGCCAAGGTGCCACACAGAATTACAAACAATACCGGCACCACCCGCAATCCGGCGCCCAGCGCAATCACCAACAGCGCACCTAAGACCAGAATCGGCGGCGTGACGCGCCGCGTCAGTGCCGGCACTATCGCCGAAATAACACCGAAGCAGATCAACGGCAAAGTGGTCAACATACTGAAAACACTGGCATTGAGCCCCAACCCCTGCTTGATATCCTCAACCAAGGGCCCGACCACAACGATACCCCCACGCAGATTTGCGGCTGCCAGCAGAATAGCGGCTACAGCAAGGGAAAAAATCAGGGGGCGGCCATCGAAAGGACCTTTAATCGGATGGTGCATAACATCTCCTGGGCGAAAGGGGCAGGTAATAGCGACAGCTGACTCAGCTTCGACTGCGGGGCATTGTATAGGGAAAACACTGGTGCGGGACTCATAAAATCTTGTTCGTCGTGCCTATAACCCGGGTAGGCACCTCTGTTTCGCCAGGAAGATAATTAACCAAAGCCCCAGGCACAATACAATGCCAAACCTGGATTATCAGTCAGCGATGCTTTGCCTCTATTGAAAACAGCTATATCATTGGCTTCAAGGGTAGCTGTAATAAAAAATTTAGCCAAATAATAAAAATAAAGTTTATTGATGAGTTCTTTTAATGCCTTATTTCAACGAGACACATCGACAAGCAGACTTATTTTTATGGCAATTTTAACGATATGGCATTGTATACCTGCGCATAACCCCCTGAACAATATATAACCACTTAATTTTACCAAATTTTTATACGCCAATTATGAATGATTTAGTTCATAAATTATTATTTTCTTCGTCAATCATTTTCTCTGCGATTACAGGCGTATATATCAAGTAAAGCGGAACATTTTCTCGGATCGCCATGGCATATACTAATCCTGTTTGTAAGCGCATTAACTACACACATTTTCATTAACGGATTTTTTCTCAACAAACTTATTTTTAGCCGCAAAATGAAAGAAAACACGCCTGTATTTGAGCTAACCGAAAATGGAGCCACCTTCGGCTTTCCAAAAGCTTCAAAAGAGGAAATCATTTGGAGCAATGTTTCAAAAATAGAAATAGTCACCTCTGACGAGGGCCCCTGGTCGGAAGATCTATGGTGGGTAATCTTTCAAGAAGATTGCGAAGAACCAACCTTAATGCCTGGCGGCACGGAAAATATAAATGCTATTTTTAATGTGCTGGAAACACAATTTAGCGGAGCTTCGATGGAGAATATTATAAAAGCTATGGGCTCTACTTCAAACGCTAAATTTGCGGTATGGGAAAAATAGGGAACCTCTGATTAATTCGCTTCCTGACGGTAAAAATTCTTTGGAGCTAGATGAGAAGCTCAGGTGATAGGACGGATATTTCGAAACCGTCGGATACAGGGAGGTATCCGTCGGAGCTACAGAGAAGTACTCGTGCGTTTTCGAAATATCCGTCTTATTGGCTGAGCGCCCCAAAACCTACCATAGTATTCACGCGGATTAATCAGAGGTTCCCTAGGCTTTTACAACTTCTGTGTTCGATTAATAAACTGCTCTATCTGCTCCTCCAACAACTCCAGTGGCAAAGCACCGTTGGCCAACACCGCATCGTGGAAGGCCCGCAGATCAAATTTATCTCCAAGTGTTTTCTCAGCCTTCTCCCGCAGCTGGCGGATTTTGATTTCCCCCATCTTGTAAGACAACGCCTGTCCCGGCCAGGAGATATAGCGGTCCACCTCGGCGCGGACATTGGCTTTTGACAGGGCGGTGTTGTCGGCAAGGAAGTCGAGGGCCTGCTGGCGGGTCCAGCCCTGGGAGTGAATGCCGGTGTCGATTACCAGGCGGGCGGCGCGCCACATTTCGTAGCTGAGGCGGCCGAAGTGCTCGTAGGGAGTGGTGTAGACATCATCCATCTCTTTACCCAGACGCTCGGCATAGAGTCCCCAGCCTTCGCCAAAGGCGCTCAGGTAAAGATTGCGGCGGAAGGCGGGCACATTTTCCAGTTCCTGACTGAGGGCGCCCTGCAAATGGTGGCCGGGAACAGCTTCATGCAGGGTCAGGGCTGGCAGTTCGTACAGAGGGCGCTGGTCCAGAGCATAGGTATTCACCCAGTAGGCGCCGCCGCGCGTGCCGCCAATGGCGGCGGGATTGTAGGAGGCGGTGGTGTAGTTGGGAGCGATTTCCTCCGGCACCGGCACTACGCCGTAGGGCAGACGCGGGAGTTTTCCGAAAAATTGCGGCAGCTGGTAGTCAATTTTCTTAGCGACGTAAGCTGCTTCCTTCAGCAGTTCTTTCGGTGTCCTGGCGTAGAACTGGGGATCACTGCGCAGAAATTGGGTAAATTCGGCGAAATTACCCTTAAATCCCGATTCTTTGATCAACTGATCCATTTCCGCGCGGATGCGCTTTACTTCCGCAAGCCCTATCTTATGGATTTCCGCCGGGTCCATATCCAGGGTGACATAGGTTTTGATCGTGTGGCGGTAGTAGTCCTTGCCACCAGGCAAGGCCTCCGCGGCAATGCTGTCAGTGGCGGCCTGCAAATAGTCCGTTTCCAGAAAGTCAGCCAGGCGTGCAAACGCGGGTATGGCACTTTCCGCAATGGCTTTTTCACCGGCGCGGCGCAAACGCTGCTGCTCTTTTGGAGAAATAGCACTGGGAAAATTTTCAAAGGGCGTATAAAGGCTACTTTGCTTCGGGTCTTTTTTTACCTGAGCGCGCACCGTGGGTGCCACACCCTCGACAACAATTTTCGGCTGCACAAAGCCGTCTTTTATGCCCTGGCGCATATTGGCGATGTTCTCATCGAAATAGCGGCCAAAATCTTTTATGCGCGCTATGTAGTCTTCATAGTCCTTTACCCTGTTCATCGCCAGGCCGTTATTGGCCTCCAGAGCGGCGGCCCAGAAGCTGTAGAAGGTATTGAAGGGAATACGATCCAGATAGAGTTGGCTGGATTCAATGGAATTTTCCAGTACCCAGGTTAGCAGTTCCCGGTTGATTCGATCGGATTGACTCAGCTGTGTTTCATCTATCCGCTTCAGGCGCACGAGGAATTCCTGCTCGGCCTTCAGGCGCCGGGCGCGATCTTGCGCGGAAACACCGGGCAGGCGGTCATTGTAATCGGGAGTGCCCATACGCCCGGCAGTGATGGGATCTTCCCGAAGACTGTACTGCCAGTGGTCGTGGAGAATGCTCTGCAGTTGTTCCGTGGCAGTGGCGGCCCAGGTGACGGGGGCCAGCAGGCAGGTGGCGATGGTGATCGAGGTAAGTAACTTGATGAGCCGTGACGCCATCTTGTATCTCCGTGGTCGTGCTTCTTGTTTGCAAGCAACAATACCACGGTGCGGCGCGCGGCGGTTATTGTTCGACCTAAGGAACCTCTGATTAATTCGCGTGAACGCTTTGGTTAGTTCCGTGGCGCTCAGGCAATAGGATGGCCATTGCGAAAGCGCACGAGTACTTCCCTGTCACTCCGACGGATACATCTCTGTATCCGACGGTTTCGAAATGGCCATCCTATCACCTGAACTTCTCATCTAGCTCCAAAGAATTTTTACCGTCAGGAAGCGACTTAATCAGAGGCTCCTTAAGTCTGCTGGCTACTTCTCGATAGTCAGTGAGTCCTGACCGGAGTTGTCCGGTGCGGTATTGATCTCCGAGTTTTTAAGGTAGGCCGGTCCTATGGCCAGATTGCCCGGCAGGGGGCGAGGCTGGATGCGCTCGTCAATAAAAGCGGCTACGGCTTCCTTGGGGGCGCGGTGATCTCCTCTGGGATCTTTACCTTTTTCCCGATACCCTTTGGCACTCCACATATAAAGGGTATGCTTGGCCTCCTTCACCAATTGCTCGCTGCAGTGCAGCAAAGGATATTCCCCCTCTGGATTGTGCACCGTCCGCTGCTCCTCCCGCGCTGCCTCCGACAGTTCCACTGTGATGGTCTCCATTATATTTTCCATCAGCTGGCGGTAGTTGGTAAGCGGTGAACGCATAGCGCGGCGGTAGGGATTGCCTGCATTAAACAGATCCCGGCTGACCATAAACTTCGCCAGCAAACAGCGTTGGTGGCCGATAGGGCTCATCCAGTAAAACTTATCTGAACCAAACCGCAGCGGCTGTACCTCAAAGTAGAGCCACTCGCTGCCGTTGCGATCCAGCCACTGGCTGTTGATCGGGCCCAGGTTATCTGGCCACTGCTCGCGGTTGAGGCCGAGGAAGTCCGTAAGGTCGTGGGGATCGTAGCTGTCTGAGCGGCCACGGTGATAGCTCCCCAAATAGGATTCATTGACAAAAAAACTCTGTGCCAGATCTTTCAGGTCTCCGCGCCGGAAAAGACTGGCGTTGACCGGCAGGTTGCGCGCCTCCAGCACATCCAGTTTCAGCACCAGATCACCAATACTGTCTCCATCCAATATGGGGCGGCCGGTAAAATTCCAGCCGCTGAGCCAGATCTTGGCGCTGTAGGTTTTTGGGTCCCCTGGGATATCCTTTTCCGGGTTATCCCGGTCCCAGGGGGCATAGGGGATATAGATATCCGGGGAATCCAGATCGAAGCTGTCCGCCTGTTCCTCTAACCCACGGCGACCGTGTACAGGCAGTCGCATAGGCGGCGCCAGAAAGTGTACACGGGTACCGGACAAATCCTTCTCGACTTTACGTAACCGCCGCCAGCCAGGGCCTTTAGGATTTTGTTCGCTGCCAAACAGCATATATTTCCCTGAATCCGCACCTTTCCGTATCGCGGGCAACTACTGCCCTTCGATGGACAGCGGGCCCTGACCGGAGCTGTCCGGTGCGGTATTGATCTCCGAGTTTTTAAGGTAGGCCGGTCCTATGGCCAGATTGCCCGGCAGGGGGCGAGGCTGGATACGTTCGTCGACAAACGCCGCCACCGCCTCTTTCGGGGCCCGGTGGTCATCTCCCCGCTCTTTCCCCTTCTCCCAGTACTCTGCCCCGCTCCACATATAGAGGGTATGCTTGGCCTCCTTCACCAATTGCTCGCTGCAGTGCAGCAAAGGATATTCCCCCTCTGGATTGTGCACCGTCCGCTGCTCCTCCCGCGCCGCCTCTGACAGTTCCACTGTAATGGTCTCCATTATATTTTCCATCAGCTGGCGGTAATTGGTGAGTGGCGAGCGCATGGCGCGGCGGTAGGGGTTGCCGGCATTGTGTATACGCCGTTTGACCATAAAGAGGGCTAGCAAGCAGCGTTGATGGCCAATAGGACTCAACCAGTAAAACTTATCTGAACCGCCCCATAACGGCTGTACCTCAAAGTAGAGCCACTCACTGCCGTTACGTTCCAACCACTGGCTGTTGATCGGGCCCAGATAGTCCGGCCACTGCTCGCGATTGAGGCCAAGGAAGTCCGTAAGATCATGGGGATCGTAGCCTTCCGAGTGACCGCGGTGGTAGCTCCCCAAATAGGATGGATTGATCAAAAAGCTCTGCGCCAGATCTTTCAGGTCTTCGCGCCGGAACAGACTGGCGTTGACCGGCAGGTTGCGCGCCTCCAGCACATCCAGTTTCAGCACCAGATCACCAATACTGTCTCCATCCAATATGGGGCGGCCGGTAAAATTCCAGCCGCTGAGCCAGATCTTGGCGCTGTAGGTTTTGGGGTCCCCCGGGATATCCTTTTCCGGGTTATCCGGGTCCCAGGGTGCATAGGGGATATAGATATCCGGGGAATCCAGATCGAAGCTGTCCGCCTGTTCCTCTAACCCACGGCGACCGTGTACAGGCAGTCGCATAGGCGGTGCCAGAAAGTGTACACGGGTACCGGACAAATCCTTCTCAACTTTACGCAACCGCCGCCAGCCGGGGCCTTTGGGATTTTGTTCGCTGCCAAATAGCATAGCTAGAGTCCTGTTTTAACGGTTGCGGCGGAAACGGCTTAGCCAGGCACCAAGCTGCCGTCCCGGGTTTGTATAGTATTTGCTCTTGGCGCCGGGCAAGGAAGCAATAGCCACGCCGGCCCCCAGCATCGCCAGACTCGTTGGAATACCTGCCGCAGCCCCAATAATCACACTCGCTACCCCATACGCGAACATGCCTCGGTTAAGGAAATCCCATGCCAAACCGAGCCCCACCTCCAGCCGCTCATTTTTATCTGTACGATGACGTAGATCATCAACAAGGGACCGGGCTGGTGCCGTACCGAGCTGAAGACCACCAATCATTTGCGCCACCCCCGGCGCTGTGTTGTGCCAGCTGCTGTCGCTGGTATCCATATTGAGGGCGTGTCGGCTACGGTCAGCCACCAGATGGCTGGCAGTGGCGTCGCTGAAAAAGATTTTCTGCCGCTGTTGCAGATCGATTTTCCGCTGCGCCAGCTGGCGCATGGCTTCCGTCAGCACCCAGCTGCCGTGGCTGTGGGCGGTCCATTCCACATGCAGCTTCTGGCGGTGGGCTTCGTACATATGCAGGGCCAATAGGCGCGAGGCCAGGCGCTGCTCATCGGTGCCCTGCAATCCCAGAGACCTGATGGCTACCCAATCCCCTGCCGGGGCGCCGCTGGATGAGGGGACATAAAACAGCTGATAGTCGCCGTATTTATCCTTATTACCGCGGGCGATATGGTCCCCCAGAGTTTCTGCAGCCTCTTCTAACCGTTGGCCATTGCCGTTAATACCAATCTTAATGGGCTTATCCTTGCTGCCAGGTTGCGCCTTGGTAGGCTGTAAGTTATATCGGGGCAACCTATCTGTTTTCCATTCATCGATTTCGGCATCATATTTCACCCGCCAAAGCGCCGGTCGCTTTCTCGCTTCTGCCTCCCTACCAATAAAACGGATATCCACAATTTCAATATCCGTCTGGCAGTCCCCGTAGTAGTTATTTAACTCATACTCAATCTCAAAGTGACCCGCCACCAGCAGACGCCGGGTGGGGTGCCTGGGCTTGAGCATGCTGTTTAAGGGCGCGGCGGAGGCGCGCAGGCTGTTGACACCTCGAATGAGCTGCTGAGCGTAAAAACCCTCGCTACTTGGTTTGCGGCTGAGTTGAAGAACCTGATCCAGGAGCTGGCGATGGGCGCCGTTGGCGAAGATAGCGCGGCCATTGCCGGTATTACCCCAGGCTTGTAAGGCATTAGTTGATTGCAGGGGCTGCATTTGTCCCATAACAATATCCTTATCGTAAAATTGTACTTTCGTGTTAAATTCGCCGCCGTCTTGGCTGTGGCGCAAAATACCTTAGGGGAAAATTTTCAGCAATCAGAGGTGCAGTGGGTGCGGATTTTTTTGAGCAGCTTCACATTAAGGCTGATATATGAATATCTAATTGCCAGCCTGCGCCAGTAATTGTTTAGCTGGTACGGATAAAGCAGTGCCGCTAATTTGTACGACTTTGCTTAGTGCATAAAAAAAGCCACCGAAATCGGTGGCTTTTTTTACCGGCAGAGAGCGTCAGGCCTGTTCGACTATCTGCTCTATGCGTCCGAAAATGGATTGGCCGTTTTCGTCCAGCATTTCGATCGCAATCCGGTCACCAAACTGCATAAAAGGCGTTACGGGTTCGCCTTTGTCGATGGTTTCGATCATGCGGATCTCGGCGATGCAGCTATAACCGACGCCGCCTTCAGATACCGGCTTGCCGGGGCCGCCGTCCAGTTTGTTGGACACGGTACCGGAACCGATGATGGTGCCGGCGGCGAGTCTGCGGGTTTTGGCGGCGTGGGCGATGAGCTGGCCAAAGTGGAAAGTCATATCCACGCCGGCATTGGGCTCACCGAATTTCTCACCATTCAGGAAGGACATCAGCGGCAAGTGCAGTTTGCCCTCGCGCCATTTGTCACCCAGCTGTTCCGGGGTAACGCACACGGGAGAGAAAGCGCTGGAGGGTTTGGACTGGTAAAAGCCAAAACCCTTGGCCAGTTCGCCCGGAATCAAGCCGCGCAGGGAGACGTCGTTGACCAGCATCACCAGCTTGATATGGCCAAGCGCCTGCTCCGGGGTCACCCCCATGGGTACATCGTCGGTGATGACGGCGATCTCCGCCTCGAAGTCGATACCGAAGCCCTCGCTCTGGGGCATTTGGATCGGTTCGCGCGGCGCCAGGAAGGTATCGGAACCACCCTGGTACATCAACGGGTCAGTCCAAAAACTCTGCGGCATTTCCGCGCCCCTGGCCTTGCGTACCAGTTCCACATGGTTGACGTAGGCACTGCCGTCGGCCCAGTGATAGGCGCGCGGCAGCGGCGAGTGGCACTGGGTCTGGTCGAAGGCTTCGCCCTGAATTTCACCGCTTTCGAGCTGTGCGTGCAGCTTCTCCAGCTTGGGGAAAACCTCGCTCCAGTTGTCCAGCGCACTCTGCAGAGTCGGCGCGATTTCCACAGCCGGGGCCATGCGGCGCAGGTCGCTGCTGACAACCACCAGCTGGCCATCGCGGCCGGATTTGAGACTGGCTAGTTTCACGGTGCCTCCGTTTTTTTATTCGCTTTGAACTCCGCATCGCCGTGCATCCAGGCGGCGTGCCGGGGTGCTTTCTTGGTGCGCGACCACTCTTCAAGCATGTCTTCCGCCACCCGTTTCAATTCTTCGTGCATGCCCGGCTCGGCAGTGTTGGCGGCCAGCTCAATGCGGTGGCCGTTGGGATCGAAGAAGTAGATCGACTGGAAAATGGTGTGGTTGGTCGGGCCCACTACATCGATACCCGCATTTTCCAGTTTTTCCTTGGCCGCCAGCAGTTCGTCCATGCTCTCCACTTCCAGAGCGATGTGCTGCACCCACTTGGGCGTATTTTCGTCGCGACCCATTTCCGGGGAATTGGGCAGTTCGAAAAAGGCCAGCACATTGCCCATGCCCGCATCCAGGAATACGTGCATGTAAGGGTCGGGCTCGCCGGTGGAGGGCACCTTGTCCTCGGCGATGGCGAGCATGAATTCCATACCGAGGAGGTCGCGGTAGAATTCCACCGTTTCCTTGGCATCGCGGCAGCGGTAGGCCACGTGGTGTATGCGTTTGATCGCCATATCAGGCCTCTTTCTTTTCTCCGATCACGCCGCGCTGAAGCTGGTCGCGCTCGATGGATTCAAACAGGGCCTTGAAGTTGCCTTCGCCAAAGCCTTCGTCCTGCTTGCGCTGGATAAACTCAAAGAATACCGGGCCGAGCATATTGGCGGAGAAAATCTGCAGCAGCAGACGCGGCTGGCCACCCTCGGTGGTACCGTCGAGCAGAATGCCGCGCTTGCGCAATTCTTCAGTGGGCTCGCCGTGGCCGGGCAGGCGCTCTTCCAGCATTTCGTAGTAAGTGTCCGGCGGCGCGGGCATGAACTCCATGCCTTGCTCCTTCAGGCGGTCCCAGCAGGCCACCAGGTCATCACAGGCAAAAGCGATATGCTGGATGCCCTCGCCGTTATATTGCATCAGGAACTCTTCAATCTGACCGCCGCCTCCGGCCGCTTCTTCATTCAACGGAATGCGGATCTTGCCGTCCGGTGCGGTCATGGCCTTGGACAGCAGGCCGGTGTATTCGCCCTTGATGTCGAAGTAGCGGATCTCGCGGAAGTTGAACAGATCTTCGTAGTACTTGGCCCAGTATTCCATGCGGCCGCGGTAGACATTGTGGGTCAGGTGGTCCAGGGTGTGGAAGCCGCAGCCTTTGGGGTGCCGGTCTACCCCCTCGATCCAGTGGAAGTCGATGTCGTAGATAGAGGCACCGTCCTCGTAGCGGTCGATCAGGTACAGGGTGGCGCCGCCGATACCTTTGATGGCGGGCAGGCGCAGCTCCATCGGGCCGGTTTCCACTTCCACCGGCTGGGCGCCCTTCTCAATCGCCTTCTCGTAGGCAAATTTGGCATCTTTCACTCGGAAGGCCAAGCCGCAGGCGGAGGGGCCGTGTTCGCGGGCGTAGTAATCGGCATGGCTGCCGGGTTCGTAATTGGTGATAAAGTTGATATCGCCCTGGCGCCAGAGCTCAACATCCTTAGAGCGGTGGCGGGCAACCTTCTCGAAGCCCATGGCCGCGAAGACCTTCTCTAGTATGCCCTTCTCCGGCGCGGTAAATTCCACGAACTCGAAGCCGTCCAGCCCCATGGGGTTTTCAAACAAATCGGCCATTTGGACCTCCGGTTTTCTCTGGTTGTTTATTGCTATATTTCGCGCCACCGGCTGTGGCATCACCATTGGTTTCAAGTGCAACGAACTTAGTTGCACTTGAAACCAATGTCAAGCAATGACTCCCGGTAGTACCAGCTGACACTTTTCAGTCACCAGACATGCCTCCACTCACCCCGCACGGTTGATCTGTGCCCGCCGACTGGTGTATTTTTGATCGCCGATGAAACGCGCATAACAATAAATAGCGTCGGCGGCCCGCCCTATCTGCGGCCTCTCCGGCCCGCCTCTTTCCGGCAATGATGCCCATGCTTGCGCCCCTACTCAGGTCCGGATTTCCTCTTCTGCTGACGGCATTTCTGAGCCTCGGCAGCGATACATTGTCAGCCGCGGAGACCTGTCCGAACGGCCCTCTGTGCGCGCTCCACCGCTTTTCCATCCCAGCTCAACCACTCAGCCAGGCACTGCTGGCCTTTTCCCGCCAGTCGGGGCTTGCGGTACTGGCATCGTCGGAGCTGGATCTGGCGCGCGACGCTCCGCCACTGGATGGGGAGATGGCGGCGCGGGAAGCACTGGAATACCTGCTGCGGGATTCCGGCCTGACTTTCCGCCGGGTCAACGATCAGGGGCTGGTGCTTGTCCCCGCACCGGTAAAGGCATCGCGGCGTGAACCGGCCACGGCGGACGAGGAAAAAAAACCCTATTTGGATGAAGTGGTGGTGGTTGCCAGCAAGCGGCGCACCAATCTGCAGGAAACCCCCATGACAGTGACCGCTATCGGCGCCAAACAACTGCAAGCCTACCGAGCGGATAGCTTGTTCAAACTCGCAGAGCTGGTCCCCAGCCTGGCGGCCACCCGCAACGGCGACCACACGGCGTCAATGCTATATTTGCGCGGCATCGGTTCGGACAACTATACCGAGGCCGGGGACTCCGGCGTAGCAACACACATCGACGGCATCTACAGCAGCCGCAGCCAGGGCTCTTCCGCCTTGTTATACGATCTGGACCGGGTGGAGGTACTGCGCGGCCCGCAGGGCACCCTGTTCGGGCGCAACGCCACCGCAGGAGTGATCAACTATCACACGGCGCGCCCGGAGGCGGAGGCCTTTTCCCGCTTCAGCGCCACCTTCGGCAACTATCAGCGCCGCAAGCTGAACGGCGTTGTAAATCTGCCGCTCGCCGGAGAATGGGCACTGCGCGCCGCCTTTGCCTCGGACGAAGCCGACGGCTATACCGAGCCCGCCCGCGGCTCCCGCTTCGTCAAATCGTCCGACCGCTACAACAACACCGACCGCCTGGGAGTCCGGCTGAGTTCGAGTTGGCAGGTGAACGATGGCATCAATTGGTGGGCTAGCTATGAGCGCTTCGAAGATCGGGGCGCCGGCAGTCTGCCGGCGGCGGACCACGATACGCCTGTGTTACTGGACACCCCCGGCGCCACCGACCTGGCGCAGGACACTGTCCGCAGCCGCCTGCACTGGACGCTGGAAAACGGGGTCGGTCTCACATACATCGCCGGTTACAGCCGCATGCACCGCAGCCAAATCTGGGACGGCGACCGCAGCGGCGCGCTCGGCAGTGAAACCGATCCGCTGCAATATCACCAGAGCAACCACACCGTCTGGGCTCACCACAGATCCGTGCAGCACGAACTGCAGCTAAAGAGCAGCGACGATGTGCCTCTGCGCTGGTTGATCGCTTATTTCGACTTTGCCGAGCACAATGACATCCGCTTCGACCTGGAGCATCAAAGCGCCGACGGCAGCGGCTGGGGCGGCGCTCCCTCGCACAGCTTCCAGCAGCCCGACCGGGGATCGCGATTGAGCGCGGTTTACGGCCAAGTGGATATAGACCTTCCCCACCGCTGGCAACTTTCCGCCGGCGCTCGCAGCGGCCGCGACCGGCGCTACGACCGCGGCGGGCGCAACATCGGTTGCCCCGACCTAATCCGCTCCGACCGCGGCGGCGTATTGGGCGAGGTGGCGGTAAATCAGGACTCTGCCGCCGAGGGCCAGTGTTTCGTCACCAATTACAACGACGTGTCTCAGTCCTGGAACAGCACTACGGTCATGGCGCGGCTCTCGTACCATCTCAACGAGCAAGCGCTGCTCTATCTGCTCTACGCGGAAGGCTTCAAGCCCGGCATTGTTCAAGACGGCGGCAGCCTGGCCGGTGCATACACGGGTACCGACGATCCCGCCTATCGCGCCGCACTGACCGAACTCATCGCCACCAACAACAGTGACGATCCGGATGCGCGCGCCTATGTGGAACCGGAAACCAGCGCTAATCTGGAACTGGGTTTCAAACTGAGTTTCCTCGGCAACGCCATGACCCTCAACGGCGCCCTTTTCAATACTCGCTACCGCGATCTGCAGGTTTCCGGCGTGACCGTGGACAACTTCGGATTCGAGCGCATACACAGTACCAATGCCGCCTCGGCCACAATCCGCGGCATGGAACTGGAGCTCAACTGGGCCACCAGCCTGAGCGGCCGCCTCAGTGGTTTCCTCTCTCTGCTCGACGCCCGTTACGATCACTTCCTCGCTATCGACAATGATTTTCCCGGCTACGGACAGACCTGGAATCCCAGCACCGGCAACGCCGAAATTCCCGATCAAGTCGATTTCAGTGGCAACCAGCTCAAACAGGCCCCGGAACTCAGTTTCGCCCTGCACTACACCCACAGCGTCACGGTGCCGGACGTGGCGCGGTTTACCTCGCGTCTGGGCGTGCGCTATTCCGACCGCATTTACTTCGATGAAGCCAACCGCGAGCAGCGCAGCGGTCTGCTGCTGGACAACAGCAGCGGGCTCTGGGTGGAAGACCCCAACGGTCCCGCGGCCATTGTCGACTATCAGCCGGCCTACTGGATGTGGGATGCCTCTGTGCGCATAGAACCGCCCGCCGGCCACTGGTGGATGGAGCTCTACGGCGAGAACCTTACCGACGAACTGGTCCGCTACGATGTACAAACCCCAGAAGTGTCGCAACCGGAGTTCTACCTGGCGCCCCCGCGCACCTTTGGCCTGCGCCTGGGTGTGGAGCTCTGACAATCCGGCAAAGGCACGAAAAAAATTTTTATCCCAAGGGGGGGACGATTGCCGGGGGCCGTGCGTTTCATTCAAACAATAACAACAACTGGGTCTCCGGATAGCGGAGACACCGAAACAACAATAAGGCGATACAGGGGATCGGCCACAGTGCCGCAGGGGTCCCCGGAGAGAAGATAAATGGTGACAAGCTTCCATGTTGCACGCGTGGAACCGCCCGTTGGCGACCGATAACAAAGCCCTGGGCGATTATTACCGGGAACACCACCGGGAATTGTGCCGCTATGCGACCCACAAATTCGGCCTCAGTGAAATGGAGGCCGAAGACGTGGTGCAGTCGGCCTTTGCCCGGTTTGCGCCACTGCACGATACAGCGGAGATGGAAAACGCCCGCGCTTTTCTATACCGCGCGGTCAACAATGCCTCCATCGACCTGCTGCGGCGCAATCAAGTGCGCAGCAACTTCGCGCAGTCGGCGCTGGAAGACCCGGAACGGGAAATAGACGCTGTGAGCCCCGAGCGGATTGCCACCGGGCGCCAACTGTTGAAATTGATCAGCCGCGCCCTGTGGGGCATGCCGCAAAAGCGGCGCCGGCTGCTGCTGATGAACCGCGTCGACGGCCTCTCCTACGCGGAAATCGCGCGGCGAGAGGGCCTGTCGGCAACCGTTGTAAAAAAACATGTGGCCAAGGCACTGGCGGCCTGCCAGGCAGAACTCAGGGCCAACGGTGGAGACTGGTAATGGCGCAGGGGCGCAGTCAGAAAAAGGTGGATGACCGGGCACGGGAGTGGTTTATGCTTCGGCAGGAACGCCCGCTCACCCCGCAGGAAGAAGCCGAATTCGCGCAGTGGATGGAAGCGCCGGCGCACCGCCGGAGCTACCGGCAGCTGGAAGCAATCTGCCGGGGATTGATCGCAATTGCCGCCACCGAGGAAGGCGCCCGCCTGCGCGCGCAGGAAGACCGGGGCCCGCGCTGGCAAGCCCGGCTGGGTAACCTTTTACGCACTGCGCTAACGCCAGCGCCGGCATTCGCCCTGGCCCTGGTGCTGGTAACAACCGCGGGACTATTGCTGAGCCACCGCGACACTGCCCCACTGGAAACCTACCACACGGAAATCGCGCAGACCCGCATTTTGTCACTGGCGGATGGCAGTCAAGTCACCCTCGGTGCCGACTCACAGATTGAAGTCACTTTTTCCGAACAGCGCCGCGATGTCGCGCTGTTAAAAGGCCAGGCCTTTTTTTCGGTGGCTGCGGACAAAGCCCGTCCTTTCTATGTCAAGGCGGATACCGCCACTATTCGAGTGGTCGGGACCCGCTTCGATGTGCACCGGGCGGCTGGAGGTGTAAAAGTCTCGGTGGAGGAAGGCACTGTGGATGTCACTCCCGGCGCGCACACATCACAGGCTGTGGATAACAACTCCACAGTACGCCTTCTCGCCGGCCAGCAAATCGCGATCAGCGCGCAGGGTGACGGCAGCGTACAGCAGATTCCCGCGGATACTCTGGCGAGCTGGCGCAACGGCAAACTCATATACCGGGATGCGCGCCTCGCTGAAGTGGTGGCCGATGCCAACCGCTATCGGGAAGGAAAAATAATTCTCGGCGCGCCGCACTTGGCAGACCTGCGAGTCACCACGGCTTTTTCCGTGGATCAGGTGGAGACGATGATCGACATGCTGGAGGAATCCCTGCCGGTGAATGTCTACCGCGAGGCCGACAACCGCATCGTAATCTGGCCGCGAGCCATTGGCCATTAGGGCCTCTCTGACTATTTCGCCCGAGTGCCGCGCTTGATTGCGGGGCGCTCAGATAATATAAATTAATAAACGATTGAGAGATTCCCAAAGTATCTTTTCCCTTTTTCTGCGCAGGCGGCACTCCTTCAATCCGGAGCCGCCTTTTTTTTGCATTTTCACACGGCGCTGATTAAGTAGCCCCTGACTCAGCCCATAAAATACTGACGTTTTCCAAGCTGAGCAGATCACGGGATAACACTGCCGAAACCACGCACTTAGTTACCTGCAGTACCGACAAACAATCCTAAGGAACCTCTGATTAATTCGCGTGAACACTATGGTAGCTTCCGGGGCGCTCAGGCAATAGGACGGACACTTCCAAAACGCACGAGTGCTTCCCTGTAGCTCCGACGGATACATCCCTGTATCCGACGGTTTCGAAATATCCGTCCTAACACCTGAGCTTCACATCCGCCCCGAAGCACCTCTGCCACCAAAAAGTGACTTAATCAGAGGTTTCCTAGAGTTTATTCACGCGTCAAATCACAAAAAAAATTGAATTGGGGGAGACGATTTGATCCCTCTGTCCGTTTCACCTTTGTGCACAGCGATGAACTAGCAAGAAATTTTCCAATAAATGTGCGCAATCAAGGAGAAAACGGAGAGGAAGAATGAGCGATTCGTTCAAGAATAAAAAACTGGCCGCGGTGATCGCGTCCACTGTGGCCCTCCAGGCCGCTGGCGCCATGGCATACGAATTGGAAGAAGTCACGGTCACAGCCACCAAGCGCGCCACCAGCCTGCAGGAAACTCCGCTGGCGATTTCCGCATTTGACGAGGACACCCTCGTAGAAAACCACGTTACCAATATTTTTGATCTGCGCGGCATGGCGCCCAGCCTGCAGATCCGCTCTAACGGCGACCACGGCGTACCACTGATCTTTATTCGGGGCCAGGGCACCATCGACCAAACGGAAGCCGGTGACGGCGGCGTCGCCTTCTATACCGATGGTGTTTTCGCCGCGCGCGCCCAAGGCGCCACCGCGCTGATGTACGACATGGAGCGGGTGGAAGTTCTGCGCGGCCCCCAGGGCACCCTCTTCGGCCGCAACTCCACCGCCGGCGCCGTGTCACTGATTACAGCCAAGCCGGAAGATGAATTTGCCGGCTCCATCAGTGCCACTCTCGGCGAGCGGAACCGGCGTGAACTGCGCTTTATGCTCAACACACCCATTAACGATCAATGGGCAGTGCGATTTGCCGGCGTCACTGACCAGCAGGACGGCGAAACCGAATTTGCCGAGGGCAATCCCTTCGCCGGAGAAGACGAGTACGGTACCAAGGATCTCTCATCCTTCCGCGCCAGCTCCATGTTCCGTCCCACGGACAACCTGGAGTGGTTCCTTTCCTATGAATACTTCGCCAACAAAGGCACCGGCGATGTACCCAGCACAGACTTCGAGGACAGGGTCAACGACGCCACCGCACCCGGTTCTATCGACCTGGAGACAGACACCATCCGCACCCGGCTGGACTACACCTTCGCCAATGACATGATGCTGAGCTATATCGGTGGCTTTACCGATATGTCCCAGAGCCAGTTGTATGGCAACCAGTACCAAGGGGATACCCGCAACACTGTCTCCTCCGGGCACAGCGCCACTTCACACGAAATTCAGCTGAAAAACTCCGACGACAGCCGCTTCCGCTGGACCGCGGGCCTCTACGCCTTCGAAGAGGAAAACGATATCCGCTTCGACATGCTGCACGGCAGCTGGGGCTTTACCCCGCAAGACCAGGAGGTGACCCTCTCCTCCTTCCAGCAGGCAGACCGCAGCACAGAATCCCGCAGCGCCTATGTGCAGGGCACGCTGGATCTAACCGACACCTGGCGCGCCACCGCCGGCCTGCGCTATACCGACGACACTCGGCAGGACCAGGGTGGCCGCAGTATCGACTGTACCTACGCCCACGGCCCCGGCCCTATTGAGATTGATTTTGCCAACCGCGACGAAATCGTCGCCGATGGCGGCCAGGGCTGTTACTACCGCCAGATCAACGACATGAAGGACGAGTGGAACAACACCACCTACCTCGCCCGTCTGGAAAAAGACATCAACGAAGATGTCATGGTGTTCCTGTCCTACGCCACCGGCTGGAAATCCGGTGTTCTGCAGGACGGCCAGGATGCCAGTCCCACTAATACCAACGAAAATCCGGATATCGCAGGAAACAGCGAGCTGGTGCAACAGCCGGAAGAAAACAGCAGTCTGGAACTGGGGATTAAATCCACACTGCTGGACAACCGCATGACGCTGAACGCCAACCTGTTCCTGATGGACTACACCGACATGCAGGTGACATCGGCGATAATTAACCCGGAAACCGGAGAATCGCGCCTGGCCAAGACCAACGCGGGTTCCGCCACCATACAGGGGCTGGAATTCACCATGAATTACGCCGTGACCGAAAACGGCATATTGAGCGTCACCGGCTCGGTGCTAGATGCCACCTATGACGAGTACGATGGTCAGGAAACCAACTTTAACAGCGATGCCGGCTTGAACTGGAACTCCTGCGCCATCGGACCCGGCGCCGGCACTACCTGCGAAAACGACCTCTGGGATTTCTCCGGCAATACCCTACCCAACGCGCCGGAGCTGACCCTGAACATTTCGTACAAACACGATATATCGCTCGACAACGGTGCCATTCTGACACCGCGGATTCGCATGACGTATCAATCGGAAACCTACCTGACCTACGAAAACCGCGGCGACCGTCCCGCAGGCACCTACGGACCCGATGATCCGGGTGAAAAGGATTTCGACGTGCAGGAAGCCTACGCGAAATTCGACGCGAGCCTGACCTACAACAGCGCCGATGACAGCTGGTCCGCAGAGCTATATGGAAACAACCTGACCAACGAGGGCATTAAACAGGAGTTGTTTATCGGCGGAGTGGAAACCGCTTATACCTGGGCGCCGTCTCGGGAGGCCGGTTTGCGTTTTGCCTATCGCTTCTGATCAGTGGCGGATTTATTCGCGCAGGGGTATGACAAGACAGCGGTTACAGGGATGTCATTGCACCTGGTCACCGCGCCCACCCCGCCGTCCGGAGGCCTCTGCGGCGGCGGCACACGCGCGAATGTATCTGCATTTTGCTGAGCGCATGTCGCCACTGCGCCCCGCCGGAGGCCAAGGATGGCCCGGCGTACAATGGCCAGTGGCGGCGATACCGAGTCCATCTTCTCTTGCATCGTCGTAGCACTCTGGGTTCGGCCGTTCGCGGCCGGACCCCTTTTTATTTGAATAGTTATGACAGAACAGACACACGACAATAATATCCGCCACATCGTTATTGCCGGTGGCGGCACAGCCGGCTGGTCTGCGGCGGCGGCACTGGCGCGCGTGCTCGCGGGCAGTGGCTCCACCATCACTCTGGTGGAGTCGGAGGCTATTGGCACCGTGGGTGTGGGCGAGGCAACCATTCCCACTATCCATACCTTTCATCGCATGTTGGGCATCGACGAGACCGAATTTGTCCGCGCCACCCAGGCCACCTTCAAACTGGGCATTGAGTTCCGCGGCTGGGGCAGTGCCGACAACCGCTACTTCCACCCCTTTGGCCACTATGGCCGCGAGTTCGATTCCATTCCCTTCCATCAATACTGGCTGTATGGCAGCCGGTTCGAAGATTGCGGCAACCTGTCGGAATATTCCCTGTGTACGCTGGCCGCGGAACGCGGGCGCTTTCTCCCCGCCAACTCGGACCCCCGCTCAATCCTCTCCCAACTCGGCTACGCCTACCATTTCGACGCCGGTCTATATGCGAAATTTTTGCGGAACTATGCCGAGCGGCTGGGGGTACGCCGGCAGGAAGGACAGGTTGTAGATGTAACACTGCGAAAAGAAGACGGTGCCATTCGCGAGCTGGTGATGGCGTCGGGACAACGGGTTGAAGGCGACTTTTTTATCGATTGCACCGGCTTCGCCGGGCTCTTGATCGGCGGTGCCCTAAACGTCGGTTACGAGGACTGGTCCCATTTGCTGCCCGCCAACAGTGCGGTGGCAGTACCCTCGGAAAATGTCGGTCCTACCGCGCCCTACACCCGTTCCACCGCAGCGGCAGGGGGCTGGCAATGGCGCATCCCGCTGCAGCACCGCACCGGCAACGGATTTGTCTACAGCAGCCGCTTTCTCTCCGACGAGCAGGCGGTGGAGACGCTGCTGCAAAACCTCGAGGGACGCGCCTTGGCGGAACCTCGGCAATTGCGCTTCACCACCGGCCGCAGGAAAAAGTTCTGGCACAAAAACTGTGTCGCTCTGGGACTGGCGGCAGGCTTTATGGAACCGCTTGAATCCACCGCAATACACTTGGTGCAAACCAGTATTTCGCGGTTGCTGCTGTTGTTTCCGGGCCGCGAGCTGCATCCCGCGGATATCGAGGAATTCAATAGGCAAACAGCCCGGGAATATGAGTACATCCGCGATTTCATTATCCTCCACTACCACGCCAACCAGCGCAGTGAACCGCTTTGGCAATACTGCCGGGAAATGCCGGTTCCGGAGACGCTCACACATCGCATCGCTTTATTTCGCAACCGTGGCCGCTTCTTCGAGCGTGAAGAAGACTTGTTTAAAACGGCCAGCTGGCTGGCGGTACTAATGGGCCAGGGTATCCAACCGCAAGGCTACCATCCGGTGATGGAAGGCAAGACACCGCAAAAAGTATTGGGCATGTTGCGGGAAATGCGCGAACTGCTGCGCTCGGGCGCAGAGGCAATGCCGACACATGACGAATTTATTGCTCAGAATTGCCGCGCGCCTTCGCCTAGCGAACCTCTGGTTAATTCGCATAGCCGCAGTCGTTGAATGCGGAGCGCTCAGGCAGGGCATTGCAAAAACGCTCGAGTACATCCCTGTAGTGCCGTCGGATTTTTCCCTGTGTCCGACGGTTTTGCCCCCCTTCCCATTGCCTGAGCGCCTTGGCGCCCAGCGCAGCTCCCGTGTAAATGAATCAAAAACTCCGCAAGTATTCCACGGCTGTCCGCAATTGACTGTCTCCGTATCCGTTCCGGCCGATACAATCCACACTGGAATCAATCGGCAACCGGCGGGAATGGCGGCATAATGAAAAAAACCATCACCATCACCACTGCGGCCCTGACAGCAGTGGCCCTGACCTTCGCGCTGCTGGCCCCCAAGCTACTCGGGTTCTCGGTTACCCAGCTGGGTGCCGCCGTACGGGTGGCCACCGGTATGGGGGCGAAGCTCGCCTGTTCCGGTTACTTTATCTCCGGCCTGGATAAAAACCGCATTCTCGACGACCTGGCATCCTACTCGCCGGCCAACCGGCTGCTGGATCTGCACTACGGTGACAACCGTGTAACCGCCGAGTTGCTCGGCTTGGGACACGCCAGCGCCAGCTACCGGGACGGACTCGGCTGTACCCTGGACATCGGCGATACCAGTGTGCTGGACCGGGTGCGGTTGGCCCCGCTGACCAGTAATGGGGAGGAGTGGCCACAGGGGGAAACCGCGTCCCATATCAATGTAGATTTGCAGAAGCGCGTCGAGACGACCCTCAGCCGCGACAATGCTGCAGGACTGGATACCCGGGCGCTGCTGGTGGTGCAGGACGGCGTCATTGCCGCTGAAGCCTACGCGCCGGGTATCGATGCCCAGACGCCTCTACTGGGCTGGTCCATGGGCAAGAGCGTGACCGCCATCATGCAGGGTCGCCTGGAGACGCTGGGCTTGGCGGACAGTACCGTGAAGCCGGTTTTCGCCGAATGGAAGAGCGACGAGCGCGCGCGCATCGCCCTGGATGACCTGTTGCATATGAGTTCCGGGCTGGACTTTGACGAGACTTACGCGCCCGGCAGCGACGCCACCGAGATGCTGTTCAACGCACACAGTGCCTCAGATATCGCGCTGGTGCGCCCCGCCACCTACACACCCGGCGAACACTTTTCCTACTCGTCCGGCACCACCAATCTCATCGCGCGCTGGATACACGAGCGCCTGGGCGGCGACGTGCAGGCGAGCCTGGATTTTCTGCGGCAGGAGCTTCTACAACCGCTGAATATGGCCCACACCGTTTTCGAGATGGACCCGAGCGGTGTTTTTGTCGGCAGCTCCTATCTGTATGCCTCTGCCCGCGACTGGGCGCGCCTGGGCCTGCTGATGTTAAACCGCGGTCAGTGGGAGGGGGCACAGCTATTGAGCGAGGACTGGGTGGCGCGGGCAACGGCTCCCAACACCAGCGCCAACGAACCGCGCTATGGATACCAGTTCTGGCTCAACAGCGGCGGGGAGGAGCTGCGCTACCCGCAGCTGCCCGCGGACGCCTACTTTATGCTCGGCAACCGCAAACAGGTTGTGATGATTTCACCCTCCACCAACACGGTAGTTGTTCGCCTGGGCTGGTCCGCGGGCAGCTATCCCACCGGTGAGAACTTTGCCGGCCTGCTGCCACAGCCTGATGTAGCCTCTGATTAATTCACGCGCGCAAGCTGCAACGGCCACCAGGGTGTGCACACACCAGCGGCCTTTAAATAGCGGCCCAATGGTTATTTTTGGGCAATCGCCCTTTTGGTCTCCCGCGAAGCCGGTACAATCGGCCCCCGTTTGCCGAATTCCTTGAGGGACCCCCTATGCTTCTCGCCGCGCTCGCCATCATCGCTGGATTCGCCCTGCTGGTCTGGAGCGCCGACCGCTTCGTCGAGGGGGCCGCCGCCACCGCCAAGCACGCCGGCATGCCGACACTGCTGATCGGTATGGTGATTGTCGGTTTTGGCACTTCCGCGCCGGAGATGGTGGTGTCCGCCATGGCGGCACTGGACGGCAGCCCGGGGCTGGCGCTGGGCAACGCCTATGGCTCGAATATCGCCAACACGGGATTGATCCTCGGTTTCACCGCCCTGTTTTGTCCCCTGGCAGTGCACTCAAAAATTGTGCGCAAAGAGCTGCCGCTCTTACTGGCGATCACCCTGTTGGGCGGCTTCTTCCTGTGGGATGACGCCCTCGCCCGCTGGGAAGCACTGCTATTGTTGGCGGGCTTCTTCGCTCTTATCGGCTGGTCTATCTACTCGGCGATGACCGGCAAGGGCGATGTGATTGAGGGCGAAGTGGAAAGCGAATTGGAAATTCACGCCATGACACTCGGCCGCGCCATATTCTGGCTGGCCGCTGGCCTGGCACTGCTGATTATCAGCTCGCGCATTCTGGTATGGGGCGCGGTGACCATTGCCGAGGCCCTGGGTGTCAGCGATCTGGTCATCGGCCTCACCATTGTCGCGCTCGGCACGTCGCTGCCAGAACTGGCCGCCACGCTGATCGCCGCGCGCAAGGGCGAGCACGATATCGCCATCGGCAATGTAGTGGGATCAAATATGTTCAACCTGCTGGCGGTGGTGGGCATCGCCGGCGCCATAGCGCCCATGTCCAGCGTGCCGCCGGAAGTGCTGTCGCGCGACTGGCCGATGGTGATCGGCCTGACCGTGGGCCTGTTTGTTTTCTGCTACGGCTTCCGCGGCCCGGGGCGAATCAACCGCTTCGAGGGCGCGGCGCTGTTGCTGGCCTATATCGCGTACAACAGTTACTTGGCAGTGACCATTACCCAGTCCGCGCTGTCCTGAGCGGGTCCGCGGACACCAGCCGCCTGGAAGCGCCCATACACTTGTGAATCAGGGGCGCTCCAGGCGCGCCAACCGAGCCTGCAGGCGTTCTATCTCGTCCAGCAATTCAATCGCCAGCGCAGCTCCGGCCAGGTTCACCCCCAGATCCCGCCTCAGGGAGTACACTTTGCGCACGCGACGGATACAGACACCGCTAAAGCGCCAGCGGGTACCACTTCCTAGGGGTTCGATAATGCCCTCCTCCACCAGTGCCGTCACTTCTTCCGCAGACGTACCGCAGGCACGGCAGAGTTCACCCAGGGTAAGTTCGCTCTCTTCACCCAGAATTGGACCAGTGGTTTCCTCGGGGTTCATAGCCGCCATGGTCAACCTCCCATATCCACGCGTGGATTAAAGTCAAATGCTTCGCTGAACCGGCGGTATGCCTCTCTGTGCGCCTCGGTTTCCGCGGGAGGGGCAACCACATTCAATACCACATACAGATCACCGGGTACCTTGGCCGGAATACCGCGCCCCTTGAGACGCAGCTTGCCGCCATCTTTGCTGTTGGGCGGTATCTTCAGGTTAACCGGGCCATCCGGTGTCGGCACCTGAACACTAGCCCCCAGCGCGGCCTCCCAGGGAGACAGCGGCAGGTTGAGATACACGGTTTTACCTTCGACGGAATAGTGTCTGTGCGGATTGAAGTGAATTTCCAGGTAGAGGTCACCGGGCTGGCCCCCGCCAATACCGGGCTCGCCCTGGCCCGCCAGGCGTATCTGCTGGCCCTCGGTAATTCCCTTGGGAATTTTCACATTTAGCTTGCGCGCTTCGATCCGCGGCCGCCCGTCCGCGCCGAGAACTGTATGCTTCAGGGTGATCTGACGGGTGCCACCCCGGTAGCTGTCTTCCAAGTCGATGTTGATCTTGGCGTAGGTATTCTCGCCTTGGGCGTGGAACGGCTGCCGGCGCGCTCCGCCGAATCCGCGCCCATAGGCATTCCCGAAGCCACCCGCGCGGCCGAACAGACTCTCGAAGAAATCGCTGAAGGCCCCTGGATCCGCTTCCGTATAGCCACCGCCGTGGAACTCGAAACCCGAATCCCAGCCGGGAGGCGGGCGGAACTCCTCGCCGGGCTGGTAACCGGCGCCGAGCTGATCATAGGCAGCGCGCTTCTCTGGGTCTTTGAGCACTTCATAGGCTTCGCTGATTTCCTTGAAGCGCTCCTCAGCCTCTTCTTCTTTGCTGACATCCGGATGGTATTTGCGCGCCAACTTGCGGTAGGCGCGCTTGATCTCCGCCTGGTCCGCACCGCGTTCCAGGCCGAGGATCTGATAGTAGTCTTTGTATTCCATGGCATTCATCAAAGCTGATTATTGGCAGCTCTGCCACAAAACCACACGCAGCCGAGCCGCGAACCATCATTATGCCACTGCAAAAAAAAGCCGCCCACAAGGGCGGCTTTGCAATTAGGCTTCCGACTCCGCCACCTTGGCGAAATCTCCAACTCCGGCTTCTTTCAGCAGTGAGTCCACCAAGGGGGCCATTGCGCGGTGTTTGAGTGCGCTGCCCACCAGGGCCTCAGGCAGACTCTGTCCCCGGCTCTCTCCATCGGCATCCACAATTCCGCCGCCCGCGCGGCCATCGACACCATTCAGCCCCTCGACGGAAATAATCTTCATTCCCTCGATGCTCTCCAACGGCTTGACGCTCTCGCGAATAATATGGGGCAGATTTTCATGCAGACTGAGAACCTGCTTCAGAGCGATCTGTGCATCGCTGAGGCTGTTCAATGCCTCGTTCATCAGGCGCTGCCCCTCGGCGTCCACAGCGTATTTCTCCCGGTCGGCTTCCACCTTAATACGGATGGCTTCAGCTTCCGCGGCGGCTTGCAGGCGCAGTGCCTCAGCCTTGTCCTCTGCCGCAGCTTTCTCCGCCTCGGCGGCCACCTTGATGGCGGTAGCCTGGCGTTCCGCTTCCTTCTGCGCCTCGATGATCTCAATGCGCTTATCACGCTCGGCCGCTTCCACATCTTTGGCCGTACGCACTTGTTCCTCAGCTTTTACCGCCTCAGCCAAGGCCACATTCGCCTGCTGGTCGGCCATGGATTGCTCTTTGGATTTCTCCGCTACGGCAATGGCGCGCTCCTGCTCGGCAATCTCTACAGCCTTCTGCTTGGAAATGCGCTGCTCCTCAAGAATGCGCTCGCGCTCAATTTCCTGTTCCTGCAGGCGTTTTTCCTTTTCAATTTCCAACAGTTTGGTGGCCTGCTCGGCGGCGATACGCGCCTGATCCACCTCCCGCTCAGCCTCGATCTCCGCCTGCCGTGCGGCGCGCTCCTGGGCGGCCTGTTCGCGGGCGATATCCGCTTTTTGAGCGGCTTCGCGGTTTTCCAGTTCGCGCTGCTGTTCGAGGTGCGCGTAACGTTTTTCCTTTTCGATTTCCAGCCGCTGGCGCTCGGCCTCAAGGTTTTTCTTTTCGATCTGTACGCGAGTCTCCTGCTCGACGTCGTTCACTTCTTTGCGCCGCGCCTCGATGGAGCGGGTCATGCTGGCCAGACCCTCGGCGTCGAACACATTGTCCTGGTTGAAAAACTCTTTGTGGGTTTGATCCAGGCCGGTCAAGGAAACGGATTCCAGCTCCAGACCGTTTTTCAGCAGATCTTCGGACACCACCTGCTGTACTTTCTGTACAAACTGACTGCGCTGTTCGTGCAGTTCCGCCATCTGCATTTCCGCCGCCACTGAACGCAGGGCATCGACGAATTTACCCTCGATCATATCTTTCAATGCGTCCGGGTCCAGAGTGCGCAAACCCAGGGTCTGGGCGGCATTGGCAATGGCATCCGTATCAGGCTTTACGCGCAAATAGAATTCCGCCAGCACATCTACACGCATACGGTCTTTGGTAATCAGCGCCTGGTGTTCCTTGCGCGACACAGCCAGGCGCAGGGTATTCATATTCACCGGGATGATTTCGTGCAGCACCGGCAATACCAGTGCGCCACCATTCATAATGACTTTTTGCCCCCCCATACCAGTGCGCACAAAAGAGCGCTCTTTGGAAGCGCGGGTGTAGAGACGCGCAAAAATAGCGCCTATAACGATCAGGCCGACCAGCACTGCGCCGGCCATAAACAAGATGGTGGAAAAGTTTTCGATCACATTCACGCTATTCATCTCCTAATTATTTTCTGTGAGGTGTTTACTGGAGGGCCGTATTACGCGGAAATTGGCTCCCCGCTCCTCCACTAGCAACACCTTCTCCCCCTGAGTGAAAGTTTCATCGCCATCCGGCTCCACCATCACATAATGGGTAGTCCCAAACTCGTCGCTGAAGCGCGCCTCCGCCGGTGAGCCGGCCGCGGCCTCGCCGATAGTGATCACCGCCACGCGGCCGACAAAAGAGCTGCGCCCAACCGATTCGGTTTCATCACCCACCGCAAAGCGACGCAGCAGATTGCCGACAAAGCGCACCTGCGGCAACGCCAGCAGAAATACCGGCACTGCGAGCAGCCAGCCCGGCAGCAGGAAACCAACCACCGACTCAACAAGCAACTGAATCGTCAGGCCCGTGATACCAAAGCCAACCAGAAAGGCCACCAGTAGTATCAGCGCGGGCACCTCTCCGAAACGCAACCAGCCGAGAAATCTGGTCAAGACGCCACCGGCCTCGGCGTCCGGCACATCCACATCGAAGTCCAAGTCCGGCAACAGATTGTCCAACAGCTCCGAAAGTCCGAAGCCGATCAGAGTCATGACGCCCTCGAGGACAGCGATCATCAGCATCAGTACCAGGGCGCCGGTAAACAGCAGATTGCCGTCCTGCAACAGGAACGCCATTACACCTTCGCCTCAGACTTAATCTTCGCCAATCGCTCCTGGATACGGTTGTTGCGTGCCAGCTCTTCCAGCTCCGCCAGCTTGCCGGCATCCGCACTGGACTCGGCGGTGGGCACACCCGCGCGCTCCAGCACGCGGTTGAAGGCATCGGTGGCCTGATCCACCTTGTTCGCGGTTGTGCGGCTTGTACCGCGCTCTCCGCCGCTGGGGCCGTCGGCAACATGCTCGCTGGCTTTGGCAAATTCGCGCAGCTGTTCGCGCATCTCGCGCTTTTTGCCCTGAAGCGCACTGATATAAGCGTTCAACTCATTGATCTCGGCATCGGCGTCGGCAATGGCTTTTTCCAGTACCGGCAGTTGCGCCTCTATGTCCATCTGCTTGGCGATAGCGACCTCGGCCAGGTCATCGCGCCCTTCCCGGACCGCGATATCGATCTGTTCCGCGAGGCTACTGTGACGACTGTTCTCGTCGTTGAGCGCTTTACTACTCAGATACTTGGCCGCCTCGGCCTTGCCCAACTGGTCGCGCACATCTTGGATGGCTTCGTCGATCTCGCGGATCGCCTGTTCCATCACGAGCTGCGGCGTTGCGTTTTCCACTGAATCCACCAGGGCGTTCACCGATGCGGATATGATTCGGGAAATGCGTTTTACCAGTCCTTCTTTCATTTTTATCTCCTTCCGTCCGGTTGATTTAACTATTTTTCCAATAAGCGATGAAGCTGTTTTTTTAAGCGCTGTGCCGTTTCCGCATTCGCTGTCCGCGTCTCTCCCGGCAGGGCCAGCAACCGTATTTTTTCCAGGAATACCTCCACAGCGGCCAGCGCGCGCTGCTCCAACAGCGGGGTCATGGGTTCCTTGTCGGCGCAGGACTGCACTGCCGCCGCACTCTCTGCGAGCAGGTCCAGCAATGCCTCCACCAGCAGGCTTCGCTCGCGCTCTTCAACGCAGCGGGCCTTGATTGGCAATATGGATTCAGAGGAAGCGATGTAGGCGCGGGCAAAGCTCTGCATGCCCACGGATTCGCGCGCCATAGCGATCAGCTCGCGCACCTTTTCGCTTTGCGTGACAGCACCGTTGCGGTCGATAGACATCAGATAGGCGTAGTCGTCAGCCGACAGACGCGCTGATATGGATTGGCTCTTGTTGAGCATGGTCAATTCCTTTAACCGGTGATGTATACAAAAGTACACACGCAGGTCTGGCCAGTCAACGATACTTTGCGAGATTTCTCATTATGTGGGAATTGACGCCAGGACGACAGGCGGAGCCCCCTGTGCTTTGCTTTCTCAATAAACAGCGACAAAGGGCCGGCCCCCGGTTCTGCGCATGACGGCACACAACCTGATCCTCAACGTCGACAGCTACAAAGCCAGTCACTACCTACAGTATCCGCCGGGTAGCGAGTATGTAAGTAGTTACATCGAGTGTCGTGGTGGCGAATTTCCGGAAGCGGTTTTCTTCGGCCTGCAGGCATTTATCAAGCAGTATCTGCTGAAGCCCATATCGGCGGCAGATATCGACGAGGCGGAGCAGCTGCTCCACGCCCACGGCCTGCCCTGCCACCGGGCCGGCTGGGAGCATATTCTTCAAGCTCACGCGGGCCTGCTACCGCTGGAAATATCCGCGGTTCCCGAGGGCACAGTGGTGCCCCTGCACAATGTGATGTTGCAGGTAGTCAACACCTGCCCCGCCTGCTTCTGGCTGACCACGTATATTGAGACAGCGCTGCTGCGCGCCATCTGGTACCCGGCAACCGTTGCCACTCAGAGCCGTGAAATAAAAAAAGTCATCGCCAAATACCTGGAGGAAACCGCAGGCTCTCTCAAAAGCCTTCCATTCAAACTGCACGATTTCGGCGCCCGTGGCGCCAGCAGTCTCGAAACGGCGATGCTCGGCGGCATGGCCCATCTGGTCAATTTTCAGGGTACGGATACTGTCTCAGGAGTGATAGCGGCGCACAAATACTACGGGGCAGACATGGCCGGCTTCTCAATCCCCGCCGCCGAACACAGCACCATCACCGCCTGGGGCAGGCCCGGAGAGGCCGCCGCCTATGCAAATATGCTCGACCACTTTGCCGGTCCGGACAGAGTCGTGGCAGTGGTCAGCGACAGCTACGATATTTGGAGCGCCATTGACACCATCTGGGGTGGGGCGCTCAGAGAGCGGGTGATCCAAAACGGCGGCACTCTGGTGATACGCCCGGACTCCGGCGAACCGGTGAAAATGGTTACCGAAAGCCTGGAACGGTTAATGCGTATATTTGGTGCGCGCACAAACCGCAAGGGTTACCGGGTGCTGCCGGACTTTATCCGCATCATTCAGGGCGATGGTATCTCCCGCCACTCCATCCCCAAAATCCTGCAGGCAATGAAGACGCGAAAACAGAGCGCAGAAAATATCACCTTTGGCATGGGCGGTGAACTGCTGCAGAAACTGCACCGCGACACAATGAACTTCGCCATGAAAGCCAATGCGATCCGCATCAACGGACACTGGCACGGTATCTGTAAAAATCCGCGCACCGGGCCAGAAAAAAAATCCAGGTGCGGGCGCCTGGCACTGGTGCGTAACAACGCAGGCCAGATGGTGACCATTGCTCTGGACGAATTGGGGCGGCGAAAAAACCTGCTAGAGCCCGTTTATCGAGACGGGCAGCTGCTGCGCGAAACACGATTTGAGGAAGTGCGGCACCGCGCGCAGATTCCACTGAGGGGTGGATAGGCAATATCACGGCTTCAGTGGATACCAGCCCCCTTTCAGCTCGCCCCCGCATAGCGTCCTTTCAACGAATTGCACCTTTACAAACCCTTCCTGCCGCGATTACTTGTCGCATTGCTCCCAACCAACGCACTGAGCTTCGGCCTTGTACTGGCCTGCTTTTGCGCGCTGTGGCGCTTTTTTTGCAATCTGTTTTGCAATTGTGTGTAAGCAATAACAACAAACAAGGTTTCTGTCGGCCCCGTGGCCGGGAACCTGGGGAGAGACATGGATACAAGAATAGACAGACGACGTTTTCTCAAAATCGCTGGTGTCGGCGCCAGCGGCATACTTCTACCGGTCTACGGGACTCCGGTCACCGCAGCACAGTTGACCAATGAGGGCATGGATGCTCGCAGTAAGAAAGCTCTGGCGGACGTGGTGCTGAACACAGCGCGCAAGGCCGGGGCCAGCTACACCGATGTGCGCATCGGCCGCTATTTAAACCAGTTCGTTATCACCCGCGAGACCCGTGTGGAAAATATTGTTAACACCGAGTCTTTCGGCGCGGGCATCCGCGTGATCGCCGACGGCACCTGGGGCTTTGCCGCCACCAACGACCTGACGCCGGACGGTATTGCCAAAGCCGCACGTCAGGCGGTGGCCGTAGCCCGCGCCAACGCCAAATACCAAAAGGAACCGGTGCAGCTGGCACCAGTGAAAGGCGTGGGGGAAGTCAGCTGGCAAACACCGATTGAGAAAAACGCTTTCGAAGTGCCTATCAGCGAAAAAGTGGATTTTCTGATGGAGGTCAACAATGCGGCTATGGTGGCCGGCGCGGACTTCATCAACTCCACACTGTATTTGGTCAACGAACAGAAATACTTCGCCTCCAGCGACGGCTCCTATATCGACCAGGATGTGCACCGCCTGTGGGCCCCCATGACAGTGACCGCGGTGGACAAGAAAAGCGGTACCTTCAAAACCCGCAACGGCTTTAGCGATCCCGTGGGGCGCGGCTACGAATATCTCGATGGACGCGAAGCGGACAAGATTCACGGCCAGACAGTGCTCTACCGGAATTCCTACGACATGATCGAGGATGCCCGTCTCGCCGCCCAACAAGCCAGGGCCAAGCACGGCGCGAAGTCTATTAAACCCGGTCAGTACGACCTGGTACTGGACCCCTCGCATCTGATGCTCACTATTCACGAGTCCGTCGGCCACCCACTGGAGCTGGACCGGGTACTGGGCTACGAAGCCAACTATGCCGGCACTTCCTTCGCCACCCTCGACAAGTGGCGCAGCGGAAAATTCCAATACGGCAGCGACAAAGTGAATATTTTTGCCGATAAAACCCAGCCGGGCTCCCTGGGCGCGGTCGGCTACGATGACGAAGGTGTAAAAACCAAGCGTTGGGACCTGATTAAAAACGGCATTCTGGTGAACTACCAGGCTATCCGCGATCAGGTACACATGCTCGACCAGAAAGAATCCCACGGCTGCTGCTACGCGGACAGCTGGTCCAGCGTGCAGTTTCAGCGCATGCCCAATGTTTCCCTGGCGCCGGGAGAGAAAAAGTATTCGCCCAAGGACATGATCCGTGATGTGGAAAAAGGCATCTACATCATTGGCCGAGGCTCATACTCCATCGACCAGCAACGCTACAACTTCCAATTCGGCGGACAACTGTTTTATGAAATCAAAAACGGGGAAATTGTCGGCCAGGTAGAAGACGTCGCCTATCAGTCGAATACCCAGGAGTTCTGGAATGCCTGCTCGGCGATCTGCGACAGCAGCGACTACCGTCTAGGCGGCACATTCTTTGATGGCAAAGGCCAGCCGAGCCAAGTGAGCGCGGTTTCCCACGGTTGCTCAACGGCCCGCTTTGACAAAGTCAATGTCATTAATACCAAGCGCAGGATTTCCTAGCCCGTACACACTGGCGCTCTCACTCGCTCAGATGTGCTCACGCGAAATTACTAAAATCTTTTCCAGTGGGCACGTAAAAAAATAAAGAATTGGAGAACATTCAATGGCCATATTATCCAGAAGTGAAGCAAAGCAGATACTCGATAAAGTGCTGAAATACAGCAAGGCCGAGGCTGCCAGCGCGCAGCTTTCCGGCAGCGAAACCGGCAATATCCGCTACGCCCGCAACAGTGTGTCCACCAGCGGTATCGTTAATGATATCGAGCTGGTTGTGGAGGCGCGCTTCGGCAAAAAGTCCGGTATCGCCACCATCAACGAATTCAGCGATGCCGCATTGGAAAAAGTCATGCGGCGCGCAGAAGAGCTGGCTAAACTGTCTCCGGATAATCCGGAGTCCATGCCCCTACTGGGCGCGCAGAAATATCTACCCGTTAATGCGTTCGCCAAATCCACCGCGGAAATCACGCCGGACCAGCGCGCCAAGGCAGCCGCGGATTCCATTGCGGCAGCAAAGAAACAGAAGGTAGTGGCCGCAGGCTTCCTCGAGGACACACGCACCTTCGCCGCCGTGGCCAACACTGAGGGACTGTTCGGCTACCACGCCTCCACCTCGGCCAACTTTACCGTGACCATGCGCACCGAAAACGGCCAGGGTTCCGGCTGGGCGCAAAGCGATGTCACCGACTTCGCCACCATGGATACTGGCGCCACCTCCCGCATCGCCGCGCAGAAAGCCGTTGAATCCCAACAGGCGCGCGCATTGGAACCGGGAAAATACACGGTCATCCTGGAGCCCAGCGCAGTGTCCGGCCTGCTCGGATTTATGATGTGGTCGGCGGACGCGCGCACAGCGGATGAAGGCCGCAGCTTTATGAGTAAAAAAGGCGGCGGCAACCGCATCGGCGAGAAGATGTTCGACAAGCGCGTACACCTCTATTCCGATCCCACCGACCCGAATGTGCCGGCGCAGCCCTGGTCCGATGAAGACCATATGGCACTGTCACGAATCGATTGGATAAAGAACGGCGTAGTCCGCAACCTGCCGCGCAGCCGCTACTGGGCACAAAAAACCAAAGCGGAGCCCGTGCCGCGGCCGAGTAACCTGATCATGGCCGGTGGTGATAAATCCACCGAACAGCTGATCAAGGAAACCCGCCGCGGTGTGCTGGTTACCCGCACCTGGTATATCCGTATGGTGGACCCGCAATCTCTGCTCCTGACCGGTCTGACCCGCGACGGGACCTTCTATATCGAGAACGGAAAAATTAAATATCCCATCAAGAATTTCCGCTTCAATGAGAGCCCGGTCATTATGCTCAACAATATCGAGGATATGGGTCGCCCCCAACGGGTGGGGATGGGAGGCTTCTCGGCGATGATCCCAGCGCTGAAGGTGCGCGACTTTACCTTCAGCAGTCTTTCCGACGCTGTTTGACCGCGCAACGCAAATGAGGAACAGAAAAATGGACAGAAGAAAATTCCTGCAGTTGAGTGGTGCCGGCCTCGGTTTTTCCATGCTGCCGCTGTCCGGCGTTGCCGTGGCGGAAGCCAAACTGACACAGAGCGGGATCGATATAGCGGTGAAAAAAGAGCTTGCGGACGCGGCACTCAATACCGCCACCAAGCTGGGCGCCAGCTACGCCGACGTGCGTATCGGCCGCTACCTGAACCAGTTTGTCATCACCCGCGAGATGAAAGTGCAAAACGTCGTCAATACCGAGTCCCTCGGTATGGGCGTGCGTGTGATCGCCAATGGCACCTGGGGGTTCGCCGCCACCAATGATATGACCGTGGACGGTATCAGCCGCGCTGCCGCCCAGGCGGTAGCCACGGCCAAGGCCAATTCCCGCTATCAGGAAGAACCGGTACAACTGGCGAAACAGAAAGGTTTTGGGGAAGTCAGCTGGCGCACCCCCATCCAGAAAAATGCCATCGCAATGCCGCTGGCGGAAAAGGTGGACCTGCTGATGGAGGTCAACAAGGCCGCCCTGGATTCCGGTGCCGATTTTGTCAATTCCATGCTGTTCCTGGTCAACGAGCAGAAGTATTTCGCTTCCACCGACGGCTCCTATATCGACCAGGACGTTCACCGCCTGTGGGCCCCCTTTGAAGTGACCGCAGTGGACAAAAAGAGTGGGGCTTTCCGCAGCCGCCGGGGCCTGAGTCAACCGGTGGGCAGGGGCTTCGAGTACCTGGACGGCCGCAAAGAAGACAAGATTCAATCTCAGACCGTTTTGTACCGCGACTCCTACGACATGCTTGAAGACGCGCGCCTGGCCGCCGAACAGGCGCGGGAAAAGCTCAGCGCCAAATCCGTTAAGCCGGGAAAATACGACCTGGTGCTGGACCCCAGCCACCTGTGGCTCACCATCCACGAATCCGTCGGCCACCCGCTGGAGCTGGACCGGGTGCTGGGCTACGAGGCTAATTTCGCCGGAACCTCTTTTGCCACCATCGACAAGTGGCGCAGCGGAAAATTCCAGTACGGCAGCGACAAGGTCAACTTCGTGGCAGACAAAGTGCAGCCCGGCTCCCTGGGCGCGGTCGGCTACGACGATGAGGGCGTGAAAACTGGCAGCTGGGAGTTAGTGAAAGACGGTGTACTGGTCAACTACCAGGCGATCCGCGATCAGGTACACATGCTCGGCCAAAAGGCTTCCCACGGCTGCTGTTATGCCGACAGCTGGTCCAGCGTGCAGTTCCAACGCATGCCCAACGTATCGCTGATGCCGGGCAAAGAAACACTCAGCGTGGAAGACATGATCAAGGATGTGGAAAAAGGCATCTACATCATTGGTGACGGCTCCTTCTCAATCGACCAGCAGCGCTACAACTTCCAGTTCGGCGGCCAGCTGTTCTACGAAATCGAGAATGGCAAAATCACCGGTATGCTGGAAGATGTCGCCTACCAGTCGAACACCCAGGAGTTCTGGAATGCCTGTTCACAGATCTGTGACAAGCGGGACTACCGCTTGGGCGGCTCTTTCTTCGATGGCAAGGGGCAACCGCAACAGGTCAGCGCCGTATCCCATGGCAGTGCAACCGCGCGCTTTAACGGCGTCAATGTGATCAATACCAAACGCAAATTGGGTTAATCACTGGCATGGGCACTGCTTTGCATTTCAGTGCCAGCTGCAGACACGACATCCCGACACGGGGTGCCGTGTCTGCCGAGGCATGACGATTGCCGCTTTTGCCGATACACCACAGATATCTCTGAGTAGTAAACGTGTCTCTCACCCGCAAGGAATTTCTCCGCCGCCTGATATTGGGCAGTTGCGCTGCCGCACTACCGATCGGCCTGCGCGCGGAAGATTCCCGGCAGCACTACGACTTCTACTTCACCCGCTTGATGTACGAGTCCGGCGACTGGGACGTGGATCAGCGCATGCCGTCCAACCTGCTGAACTCGCTGGTGGAGTACACCAATCTCAAGGTCGACCCCACCGAACACATAGTGCCGCTGGCCGACCCCAAAATGCTGCTCGCGCCTTTTTGCTATCTATCCGGGCACAAACTGGTGGAATTTACCCCGGCGGAGGCGCGCAACTTCCGCGACTATGTCAACCGCGGCGGCTTTGTCTTCGTGGACGACTGCAACCACGATATCGACGGCCTTTTCGCAAAATCCTTTGAAGCGCAGATGGATAAACTGTTCGGTGAAAATTGCCTGCAAAAATTGCCGGACGACCACGACCTCTACCACTGCTTTTTCCAGTTCGACGAACTGCCGGTAACCAGCTTTGAACTAAACGGCTGGGGCGACGACCTGGTGCACGACTACCTGAAAGCAATTATGGTCAACGGCCGCATCGCCGTGCTCTACAGCAACAAAGACTTCGGCTGCGAATGGGATTACGACTACCGAAACAAGCGCTGGCTGGCCATCGACAACACAAAATTCGCCGTAAACATCGTTATCTACGCACTGACAAGCTGAATCCATATGCAGACAAGTACACCGGCGTCCATTGAAGGCCGCATAGAACAGCACCTGAAAGGACTGGAAAAACTAAAAGGGGAAATTGGCAAGACGATCGTCGGCCAAGAGGAGATTATTGAGCAACTGCTCATCTGCCTGCTGGCCCGCGGCCACGCACTGCTCGAAGGTGTTCCCGGCCTCGGCAAGACACTGCTGGTGAAAACACTGGCGGACTGCAGCGAGCTGGCATTCAAACGGGTGCAGTTCACACCGGACCTGATGCCGGGGGATATTCTCGGCAGCGAGATACTCGAGGAAGACCACTCCACCGGCAAACGGTTTTTCAAATTCCAGCCAGGGCCAATTTTCACCAACATTCTGCTGGCGGACGAAATCAACCGCACACCGCCCAAAACCCAAGCCGCATTGCTGGAATCCATGCAGGAGTACGCGGTCACCGTAGCCGGTGAAACCATGGCGCTGCCGGCCCCCTACTTCGTACTGGCGACGCAAAACCCGATCGAACAGGCGGGCACTTACCCGCTGCCGGAAGCTCAGCTGGACCGCTTCCTGCTCAATATCCATATCGACTACCCCAGCGAAGAAGACGAGATTGCGATACTGCGCACAACCACTGGCGGCACGGCGGCAAAACCGGAGCCCTGCCTGAACGCCGACGAACTGCTGGAAATACAAAAGCTGGTGCGCGAAATCCCCATAAGCGACGACCTCTACCGCTATGTCGCCCAGCTAGTGCGCGCCACCCGTGGCGGCGAGAAAGGCAATGACGACCTGCAGCGGTGGATCAAATGGGGCGCCGGCCCCCGCGCCGGTCAGGCACTGATACTGGCCGCCAAAGCGCGCGCCCTGCTCAAGGGGCGTCTCGCCGTCACCCGGGAAGATATCCGCACTCTGCTGTTGCCGGTATTGCGCCACCGCATACTGCTCAGCTTTCAGGCCCAGGCGGATGGTGTTTCGGTGCAGCGGGTACTGGGGGAGCTCCTCGACTTTGTGCCCGAGCCCGGGCGCAACTGACCCTCGGAAGGCGAACCTTGGAATTCACAGATCCACTGATACTGGCCAGCACCCGCGATCTGCTGTGGCTGTCCCGCCATATCGCCGAGGGCATGCTGCTGGGCGCCCAGCACAGCCACCAACGCGGTGCCGGTATCGAGTTTCAACAGTACCGCAGCTACGAGCCCGGCGACTCCATCCGCCATATCGACTGGAAGCTGTTCGCGCGCTCGGACCGCTACTATGTGCGCGAGGCGGAACAGGAGAGCCAGATGCACGTCTGCATCGCCCTCGATACCAGCGCCTCCATGGCGCAACCGAGCTTTATCCACCCGCAGCTGACCAAATTGCAGTACGCCAAATGCTGGATCGCCACCCTCTGCTGGCTGCTGCACAACCAGGGGGACCGCTTTTCCCTGCTGGCGCTGAGTGACAGCGGCAACCGCCATATCACCGAGGGGCGCGGCGAAGCCCACCACCGGCGCCTGGTGCTGGAGCTGCAGCAACTGCAGGCCGGTGGCCACTGGCCCGCACAGGCACAGCTGGAAACCGTCTGGCAACATTTCGAGAAGCCCTGCCAAGTGGTGCTGATAAGCGATTTTTTCGAGCCCTCGGATACAACCGAAATCAGCGATTTCGCCACGCGCCTGCACGCCGCCGGCCGCCCCTGCCTGCCGCTGCAGCTGCTGGTGGAAGCCGAGAAAACATTTCCGTTCGACGGCGATTTGAAAATTCGCAATCCCGAATCGCCGGCGATCATCGAGCTCAATGCCAAAGCCCAGCGCGCCGATTACCTGCGCGCATTCGCGGCGGCGCAGAACCGACTGGCCGCGCGCTTTGCCGCTCAGGAATGCCCGCTCACCAGCGTGACGATAGAAGAACCCCTGGAACAGTCACTGCGCCGTTTTATCCGCGCCCACTCCAGGTTTGGCGGAGGTATCGGCTGAGATGCAATGGCTCTCTCCCCAATGGCTCTGGCTGCTCGGCGCCCTGGCAATTCCACTGCTGATCCACCTGTTTCGCCGCAACGCATCGCGGGAGATCACCTTCGCCGCAGTCCAGTGGCTGGAGAAAAAACGCTCCTCCCGCAAGCGGCTGCTGTTGCGAGATAAATGGCTGCTGCTGTTGCGCATGCTGCTGCTTGCGCTACTCGCGCTGCTGTTGTCACAGCCCCTCTGGCGCGACCAAAGCCCTGCGGACGGCAATATTCTGTTGGTGGACCCCCGTATTGAAGAGGCGCAGCTGAAGGAATTTCTCAAACAGGCGCCGCCCTTTGCGGAAAGCTTCTGGCTGCAGGCGGAGCCGGTACCGGTTTCCGAGCCGCAACCGCAGCCCGTCGATCTGTGGAAAACCCTGTCCACCTTGGCCACTGCCGGCAAATTCCGCCGCGCCCATATCCTGCTGCGCAGCGCGCAAAACCCCGCCGGCCACAGCGCCCTGCAAGTCAGTCCCCACTGGCAGTGGCACACGCTGGAAACGGCGCAAACGGAAAGTGCCGCAGTACTGCCCAGACTGGCTCTGCTGGGCCCGGAACCGCCCTGGCTCGCCGCTGCGCTGCAACAACTGCGCGATACCAAAGCGCCGCAACTGGAACTACAGAAACTGGACACAACAGACGCTGTCAACGCGAGCGAACAGGACTGGCTGATCTACAACAACGCCGGGCCCCTGCCGGCGGCACTGGAGGAATTCGTCCGCGCGGGCGGTCTGCTGATCACCGGTCAGCGTGTACGTGCGCAACCCGAAATACACTTTGTCGAAATCGCAGGAAATAAAGGGCCACAGGCCGCCGCGCTCGGCCGCGGCAGCTGGTTGCGCTACACACAGGACTGGCACCAGGAGGCGTTTTTCCGGCGCCCCGCACTGCCGGAAAACCTGTGGCAACAATGGTTCGAACAGGACTGGGCGCTGCAGACACAGCATCGCGGCCTCTGGTCCGCCGCCGCGCCACCGGGCATTGCCGTGCCCGATACAGAAGTGCAAGGCTCGCACTGGGTGTCGCTCTCACAGTGGCTGCTGCTCGCATTGGTACTGCTGCTCGCACTGGAGCGCTGCATCGCGCTGGCGCGCCCGGTAGAGGGAGGTGAAAAACGTGGCTGATCGCGCTTACCAGTTGCTTCGGAAAGCCACCATCCGCTGGCGCGGCACCAGCCTCCAGCCTTATTTTTGGCTACTGGCGGGCGCAATCTCTGTGTCTCTGTTGCAGTGGCCGAACTGGATTCCCCCGGCTCTGCTGGGTGTAATTTTGCTGGCCCTGTTCCTGGACCGAAACTGGCGTATTTCCAGCACAGAAATCTGCCGCCGGCTGGACAGCCACTTTACCGCCCTGCAGGACAGCAGCGCACTGCTCGAGCAAGCGCCGGAGCACCTGAGCCCGCTTGCGCAACTGCAGCGGCAGCGCACCGCCACCGCACTGCAACAGCTGTTGGACAGCGGCGCACTGAAAAACTTCCGCCCGGCCTGGCACCGCAGCGCGGTGATCAATGCCGCTGGCGCCTGTCTCGGGCTGCTGTTGGCCGCCGCATTCACCGGCCTGCCCGAGCGCAAAGCAAGCAGCGCTGCGGGCGCGCGCACTGACGCAGTGCCGCCGTCAGCAATAGCCGTGGTGGAAGCCATCACAGAAGTCCGCCCGCCCGCCTACACAAAGCTGCCGCTACTGACACAATCACTGGAGGTGCGCGCGCCGGAACAGTCCAGTGTCACCTGGCGAATTACCCTGAATCAGCCCACCGATTCACTGGCGATGCTCGCCGCCAAAACGCGCTTTGACTTTACCGCTACGGAGCCCCTCCCCAGCCGTCACTGGCAACTGACACGAACAATGGCGGCGGCGGACTTTTATCAGCTTTCCGCGCGCCTTGGCGCGGCAGAAACGCTACTGCCGGAAATTCACAATATCGAAATCCAAAGCGACCGGCCGCCCGAATTCTCCTTCAGCCTGCCAAGGGACAATATTCTGGTGGCCGATAACAGCGCCTTGCCCCGCCTGCAGGTGGATGTCACGGTGCGGGATGATTTCCAGGTGGCAGGAACGGAACTGCTGATCACCCTGGCGAGCGGAGACGGCGAAAATGTCCGTTTCAGAAACGACACAATCGCATTAGAAGCGGTTCACGCTGAGGGCGGCGCCACGCGCTATCGCTTCACCCTGCCGCTGGACCGCTACACCGTAGAGCCAGGCGATGAGCTCTACTGGTTTCTGCAGGCGCGCGATAACCGGGAACCGGAACCGAATTTGAGCAAGAGCCAGCACTTTATTGTGCGCTGGCCACAGGAAGAGATATTCGGTCTCAGTGACGCGGAAGGTATGGCGATAAAAGTGCTGCCGGAATATTTCCGCAGCCAGCGCCAGCTGATTATCGATACCGAGGCGCTGATCGCTGAGCGGCAACAACTCAGTGAAGCGGCATTTCGCAAGCGCTCGCAATCCCTCGCCTACGAACAGAACCTGTTGCGCATGCGCTACGGCCGTTTCCTCGGCGAAGAAGATTCAGAGCTGGAACACAGCGATGGCGACGCGGCGCACGGTGATGACCACGCGTCACACGAAGAACACGAAGAAGGACATCCACCCTCGCCGCAGCAATTCGGCGACGCCAGCGGCGTAGTCGCCGCCGCAGGCCATCAGCACGACAGTTCCGAGCACGCAACGCTGTTCGACCCGCAAACCAAAGAATTGCTGCGCAGCGCGCTCAATGCCATGTGGAGCTCTCACCGGGAACTATCGGTGATAGATCCCCAGGCTTCCCTGCCCCATCAGCACCGGGCCCTGCGTTATATCAAGGAAGTACAGCAGGCCTCGCGTATCTACTTACAGCGGGTCGGTTTTGAGCCACCGCCCCTGGATGAGGAAAGGCGCCTGAGTGGCGAGCGGGGGGACGTTAAGCCGCCGCCATTGAGCGCCCAGCGCAGCGCTCCTGAACGGGAGCAGCTCGAGCAGCTGCTGCATCAGGTGCGCGCAGGAGATGCGCTGGACAGCGATACTGTGGAAGCGCTGCTGTCGCTGACACAAGTGCGCGAGCAACCGCAACTAAAGCTGGAATTGTCGAAAAACCTGCGCCTGTACCAGCAGAGAACAAACTGCAGCGACTGCCGCCGGCAGCTTTCCGCACTCTTATATCAATTACTGCCAGCACCTCAGGCGCTGCCGTCTCTGCCGCGAGAGCGCGCAGCCGCGGGCAGCTTTGACCACTGGCTGCGCCAACAGAATGGAGGCCGCGAATGAATTCCTGGATCGCCGCCGTCTGTATCGCCGCCCTGGGAATATCCCTGCTACAAGTTGTCCGGCAAAAAACAAGCGGCGCCCGCCGCACAGCCAGTGCCCTGCTGCAAATCGCCATCTGGGGACTTGTGTGGTTGCTCGTAACGCCCCCGGCACTGCTGCCGACAAACACCACCGACACACCGCAAATCGAATTGCCGCAAAACCGAGATGCGCTGCGCGATCTGCCGCCGACCCGGCTGCCGACGAAAACAGCAATCGACGCGCAAACCTGGCAAATCAGCTGGCCGCAGCGGTTGTCACTGGGAGAACCGCTGCAATTGCGTATAGCCCAGAACAGTAAAACAGCGAGCCGAATCTTTCTCGAAGATCCTTTCGGCAACACTGTGGACACGGCGCCTCTCGACCCGAAAAGCAGTGAGACAACACTCAACCACACCCCAAAACTTCCCGGCCGCTGGCTCTACCAGCTGCGATTCGAAACAGAGAGCGACGGTGCCACCAGCGTGCGCAGGGAGCCGCTGCCCGTAGAGGTGCTGGCGCCGGAGCCACCCACCGTTTTACTGTGGCTCGCCCGCCCGGGATTTGAGAGCGCCGCCCTGTCCCGATGGCTGCGCCAGTCCGGAACCCCCACCAGAGTCATCACACAATTAGCGCCGGAAGTTCTGCGGCGCGAGTCGTTTAACGGCGTGGAGACACAGAACCGGCAACTACTGGACCCCGAGGGCCCCTTCGACCTGCTAATACTGGACAGCCGCCTGTGGCCGCGACTGGACCTGTCTCAGCGGCAAAATCTAGCGAAGCTGGCCGAGAACCGATCCTTACTGTGGCTGGTAAACCCAGACAGTCCGCGCGGCTTCCTCGATTACACCCGCGCGCAAGGAATGCAGCTGGTTGCCTTATCAGCCCCCAAAACCGATTTCCCAATGGCGGACAAGGCGCCGCCTCTGGCCCTCAGCGGTTACGGTCCTCAATACGCGCGCCCCACAGACATCCAGCTCGGCACAGCGCCGATCTACTGGGCCCGTATCACCCCGGATCAGTCTCTCGGCTTTGTACTCTTCGGAGACAGCTACCGTTGGACCACCGGTGGATTTGCGGCGGAGTACTCCCGCCTGTGGAAAACCCTGTTCGACCACCAGCTGACATACCGCGGCGACCACACACCGATAGCGCTGAAGACGCAATTGCCTCTGGCACGACAGCGGGTAACCCTCTGCAGCCCAGCATTCGTCGGCACCGTACCCAAATTGATACCCGTAAATAACGAAGGTGTGGAAGCCCCCCTAACCGGCGTGGCGCTACCCGGTGGCAATGACACCTGTTACTCCTGGTGGCCACAAAAATCCGGCTGGCACCGCGTCGGCCCGGACAGTGAGGCGTTCCATTTCTATGTATTCCCCAGCGAGGCCTGGCCACAGTGGCAGCAAGCCATCGCCCACGCGGATACACAGCAAATGGCCAGCGCAAGGCTGGGCCCAACGAAAGATAAGGAGGTACCGCGATCTCAACTACCGCGGAACTGGATTGTACTGGCGTTGATACTGCTACTGACGTTTAGCTGGTGGTGGGAGCGGAGTTCGTTGCGTTGAGAGGATACAGGAATCTTTAGCAATCACCAGAGCGGAATGCTATCAGCACTAGCAATCCGCTTCCCGGAATGCTTGGGGAAATACATCAGTCTGTGAGGCTCTTTGGGTAGTGTTCAGAATTCTGAACACTACCTCAGAAAACTCCGTAATGTATCTTCTGACTTTAAATTCAATGTCAATCATTATTTCTCATATTAGGTTCTCCACTTTCCCAACGCTTTGCCATATGCTGATTTACGGGTGTCCAATTTTGTTCATTACTTTATTTTTACCAGCGAATACCATATTTTTCTTTGATTTTGGCATAGAGACTCAAATCGTCGCGAAAGTCATATTGATTTCGTCCTTGACCCACAATGCCAACATAGATAAAGAATAAGGAAAGACACAGAATCACTATACTTCCGAGTATTTTTTCAATGATTGTACCTGTGCTGGATAATAGTATATAAATACAAAGAATGCCGAAAAGAGCACCTGTAAAACTTATTACACGGCGAAACACAATCCATGTAATGGCGATTATTTTTTGAATTTTAGTGGGCTCTTTGTTTCTAACTGGGGATATATACCAACAGAACAATAAAGCCATGGATATACTGATGATCAACCAAAACCACACAGGCAAAACCCCTCTTTTAGATAACTATAACTTAACACCTGAATCAGACGTGCCTATGGCATCACCTGGACTTACTTGTTACAGATTCAGAATCTGAGGCCCGCATTAACATTGAATAACAGGACACGTGCCGCGGTCTCACCAGGAGTTCCAACAAACTGGAATTTCACTTCAGGACCAACAGTAAATGTATCTTTAAATACGACTCCACCCTTAAAGGAAGCCTCAGCGAAAGATCTTATTTTATTTCGCTCAGTACTAAATTCAGCTGCTCCAACCCCAGTAGTGCAACCTAAATATGCATTTACATCTTCGTTAATAATGAAATCCTGTATAAAACGGGCGCCAGCCGATACGGATTTATAGCTGCGGTGATTCTCACCTTGCCCCCCGCTTTCTGACTCAAGCACAGAAAAATCGATGTAATATAATTTGGAGCGGGGAATCCAGCGTACACCTTTGCCTGTTCCAGAATCCAGGCTCAATCTCGAATACGAACTGCCGTTCTTATCGCTTTCATATATATAATCTTTAACGGTAGCTGATGGCGCGTATGAAATAACCAACTCGTTCGCAGAAGCGATTTCAGCAATAAACAAAATTAAAGGTATTAGATAAATTACTTTCACTATTCCTCCGCATGAAGTCGTGTACAGAGATAGATTACATTATGCGTGCCTTGCACGAAAATGGGAGTGCAGAGATCCGTGCAAAAAGTGCATAGTATCGGATACTCCGCTGAGGCTCTAACATGCGAATTATGGACACCCACAACCCAAAAACTGTTCGACGCCAGTAATATTGCAAAACTTCTTATCTCATAGAAAACAACGTTCAACTATACACACAAATGAATAGCTAAAATGGAGCGTCCACGCAAATCCCTGATCTATCTTCAAGCTATGCCCTACTATCACTACGTCTCCCGCTGTGTGCATCGAAGGCAAGAAAGAGCTGCTGGGACTCTACTTGTCCGACCAGGAAGGCGCACACCATTGGCTGAGCGTTCTGACCGACTTATACAACCGCGGGGTCAAAGATATCCTGATCGCCTGTGTGGATGGCCTCCAGGGCTTCCCCGAAGCCATCGAGAGTATCTACCCCAAGACAGAGATCCAGCACTGCGTGATCCACCAGATCCGCAATTCGATGAAGTACGTGGCTTCGAAGAACCAGAAGGC
>NZ_FOKT01000001.1 GCF_900112305.1 Microbulbifer thermotolerans | reverse complement strand
TGGCGTTTTTTTCGATCAAGCGATTGGAGGTCGTTTCGTAGTTGTAGCTGGTGTCCGCCTGGCTTTGATCCGTCTTGATCCAGGTTTTCTGCAGGCGATTGCCGACCGCGTCGTATTGGTAGCTCTTTTCACCTTCGACATAACCTTCATCCGTCAGCCGGTTTAGGGGGTCGTAGATATAAGCTCTGTCTTTGCCGGCATCCAGGTTATCGGCAATTCCGGTGATATTGTTGGCGAGATCATAGGTGTAGTATTCAGAACGGATATCACCGATTCCAGTGGCGGTTACCGTTTCCAACCTTCCGTCCAGGTCATAGGTGTAGCTCTGGGTGATGCCGTTGCCGTAACCCATGGATGCAATACCGCCGTAGGGGTGATATTGGATATTGCTGACGATGGTCTGGGTGGTGGCTTGTGCATTATCTTTAGTGGTGATGGCACTGATGCGACCTAATGCATCGCGACTATAGGTGACGCTGCGGCCAGATGGGTAGGTAATGCCGACAACGCGCCCCATTGTGTCGTAGCTATATTCGGTACTGAAGCTCCAACTGGCAATGGCATCTTCCTGCTTGGTAATTCGGCCCAGGTCATCGTAGGTGATTGTCGTTGAACCCGAGTCGTTGCTGTAGCCAGTGAGACGGCCGATACCCTTGTTTCCATTTTCAGTGCTGTCGTAGGTGAACAGTGCATTTTCGTTGGGATTCCCAGGGTAGCTGATTGCTGTTAGGCGATTCAGTGCATCATAGCTGTAGTTGGTCACGATGCCTCTGGCATCAGTGCGCTTTTTGAGATTGCCGGCCTGGTCGTATTCGTAGGTGGTAACACCAGTATCCGGGCTGGTGAGTTTGGTCAGGTTGCCGGAGAAGTCGTACTCATAGCTGGTGGTATTACCGCGTTGGTCTGTAACGGATTTGATACGATCGGCACTGTCGTAGGTGTAGTGAATCTGGTTGGTGACGGCATCGGTAATGGTTTTAACCCGACCTAGAGCATCGCGCTCTTCAACCGTTGTATTCTGATTACCGTCCGTAGTGGAAATACGCTCACCGTTCTTATTGTAAGCGATAGACGTATTCTGCCCATTATTCCCATTTACGTCGATCAGGCGACCCAGCTCATCGTAGCTGCGACTGACGGAACGTACCAATGTTGTACCGTCAGCGGAGAAGACTTTTTCTTCTTTTATATTACCAGCGGCATCCAGGATATATTCCACGCGTTCACCGAGGGTGTTTGCTATTGCCGTTAGGCGGTGTGCAGCATCGTACTCGAAAGTAACGTTGGAACCGTCCGGGTATTCGATATTGGTGAGCTGTCCTACAGCATCGTAAGTGTAGGTGGTTACCAAGTCACCCTTTTCAGCTTTCACCGTGGCAGTTTCCATCCAGCCGCGTGCTGTGTAGGTGTAATGAGTCTGCAAACCATTCGCGTCCTGCACTTTTGTCGGACGTCCGGCGGCGTCATATTCCAGGATGGACTCCTCTTGCCCCAATGCGTTGGTCGTTTTAATTAAACGGTTATTTTCATCATATTCATAGGTCGTAATATCGGAAACATCGGTACGTGGCCCATCGACAGTTTCGAGTTTTCCCGCCGTGGTATAGGTGTAGGACCAGTTCTGTTCCGCAATAGCCGCATTGGTTCCGTGAATTACCAACAGACTTATTGCCCCAGCAACAAATGATTTAGTGAAGCGCATATCAAATCCTTGAAATTTTCCCCTTAATTATCCGTAAACGACACAAGCCGACGTGTTCATCGCCTCTTATGGACTCGCTACAGGTGTCACTTTCCGCCCCATAAGGCGACCTGAGCTATCGTAGCTGTATTCAGTAATACTCTCCGGTGTGGTGATTTTTACCGGAAGATTGAACTCAGAATGCCATTCGGTGAGGATTGTACGCGCCTCAGGTGTACCGGCAGCCTCGGTGCGAGAGAGTTCCCGGCCGAGGTTGTCACGCGTGTAGGTGGTGAGATTCCCTTCCCAGTCAGTTTCACTTGCGATAAATCCGTTATCATCGTAGGTGTAAGCTTTATTTGCCGCTGCGCAATTGGCCGATGCCACCCCTTCAATTTCAGTGATTAGCTTAACGCCGTTCACCTCTGTGTAGTGATAAGTGGTCTGTTTGCCCAAGGCATTTGTTAAACGCCTTGTATTGGCATCTACATAATCCACTTCGACCGAGTCAGCTCCACCATTGTGTTCGGTGCGAATTGCCCGCCCCTGCTCATCGTAGACGAATGTGCTAAATACATTGCCAGACTCATCGGTAACACCGGTCAACGCATTGGGGAAGCGGCTGTCTTCGTAGAGAAATACCCGCTGCGGATTGTCACTGCCCGGGAAAGTAATGGATTGCAGCAAGCCGTTGGCGTTGTAGGCGAAGCCATAAACGGTCCCGTCGTTGCGGGCGATCTGACTCAGATTTCCATCGGTGTAGTCCAAAGTGATACTGTTACCGTTATCATCGGCTATGGACTCTTGATGCACACCTTCCCCATCATAGGTGTAGGTAATGCCCTGCCCTTGTTCATTCTCTACTCGTAGAATACGTCCAGCGGTATCGTACTTCTCGATACGACCAGCGACTTCCAGCGTCCAACCCATGTGCTCTTGATTTTCATCGAACTCCTTACTTACGCGCCAGTCGCGATTGGCCAAGGCAACAAAAATGCCACCTTCATCTGCAAAATGCAGATCACTTCCATCAGGGCGATAAGCAATCAGTCGCTCCGTATCACCATCAGGGAGTGTGTAATACGCCAGGAAGTAGCTGTGATTGTGGCGCCAGTGCTCACTGGAGCTGCCGGTATATTCTTGAGTGGGATCTTTATCGAGCGGCAGGGAAATCGGTTGCTCGTCATCTGCTAACGGCTGTTCAGTATGTACTGCTGTCTCACCAGACACTCCAGCCCCAACACTGTAACCGGCACCTGTTTTCTGATGATTGCCAAAACTATTGTAAAGCCATGAGAAAGTCAGGGGAAAATCACCATTGGCTTCAAAAATCGTCTCCCGTTGCAATTTATGACCCGAGAGAAAGTTAATTGGATTGCCGGCCAAGTTATCACAACCTTGACGCTCTGGTGGTGCAACGCAGTCCCGCGCGGTATCGTCCCAGGGTTTATCTGCCGGGCATACCTTTTCACATAGCCCACTAGATTCATTCCAAATTGTTGGAGGCTGACATTCAGGTGGTTCAGACGGGTCGCTGGGGTCATCTGGTTCCGGCTCTTCATAAGTAATTGTCATGCTGTCAGCAGCACTGCAGCTTCCCGCACTCCCTGTGACCGATAGAAAGTTTTCCCCTGGCTGTAAAGTAACAGCAACACCACGACTTTGAAGAAAGCTTACTGCCGCTGTGAAAGACCCTGAATAAGAAAAAAACACATAGCAACCCCATACAGTCGGAACAACTTATATAATAGCCTTGTTAAAATTAGGCTCAAAAAAATCCCCACAACCAAAAAATTTATATTTGCAAGAAAAAATCACCTAAATTTTATGATAAATATTTTCCCAAAAAATTAGCCAATGGAGTTCTGATTAATTCTCTCTACGAAAAAACATTCTTTAACTACAGGCGAGAATCTCAGATTGTGGGATTAAGACGTCGAAGCACTTATCCTATTGTCTGAGGATACCGATGCCGACTACAGAACCTATGTAAATTATTTAATTTAGGGTGCCGCTACAGTCGCATCAAAGCGATCTTAGGGAACCTCTGATTAATTCGCGTGAACGCTTTGGTCAGTTCCGTGGCGCTCAGGCAATAGGATGGCCATTTCGAAAACGCACGAGTACTTCCCTGTAGCTCCGACGGATACCTCCCTGTATCCGACGGTTTCGAAATGGCCATCCTATCACCTGAGCTTCTCATCTAGCTCCAAAGAATTTTTACCGTCAGGAAGCGAATTAATCAGAGGTTCCTTAGACGTATTTTCTGGAGCAACTCTGAGTAAAGGCCGACTCAATGCCCAACATTTTTTGAATAAAGATTGAGCACTATAACACCGGCAATAATCAACCCCATACCGATTATCGCGGGTAGGTCCGGGACTTGCTTGTAAACCACTGCGCCCGCAATACCCACCAGCACAATCCCCAAACCAGACCAGATTGCATAGGCCACCCCCACTGGGAGGGTACGAAGTACCAGTGTCAACATATAAAAAGCCGTGCCATAACCGATTGCAACAATCAGGGTGGGAATCGGCTTGGTAAATTGCTCGGAGGCTTTTAGCGCAGTGGTGGCCGCCACTTCAGCGATAATTGCTATGGCCAGGTACAGGTAGGCTGATTGCATTTTATATATCACTCAATCAATAAGAACAGAGGCCGGAAGGCCTCTATTCTTTACAGATTGTTAAGGATAGGAATAACTGGCTTGCAGCCCCAGTGGAATACCCAGGGACCAGTAGATCACTAAAAACACAGACCAGCAAAGCAGAAACACCAGTGAATAAGGCAGCATCATGGATACCAATGTGCCGATACCCGTGCTCTTCACATAGCGTTGACAGTAAACCACCACCAGTGGGAAATAAGGCATCAGCGGGGTGATGATATTGGTAGAGGAGTCCCCCACGCGGTAGGCGGCTTGGGTCAGGTCTGGAGAGAAACCAATTTGCATCAGCATTGGTACAAAAATGGGCGCCAACAAGGCCCATTTGGCAGATGCGGAGCCGACAAACAGGTTGACGAAGGCCACCAGCAGAATAATGCCCATTATGGTGACCGGCCCCGGCAGGTTCATGGCCGCGAGCAGGTTGCCACCTTCCACCGAAAGCAAGGTTCCCAACCCGGAGCGGGCGAACTCTGAGATAAATAGCGCGCAGAAGAAGACCATTACGATGTAATAAGCCATGGAACTCATGGTCTTGGACATGGCGTCAATCACGTCCTTACTTGTTTTAAACGTGCCGGCCATATAGCCGAATACCACGCCGGGAATAACAAACAGCAGGAAGATCAACGGCACAATGGACTTCATCGCCGGCGCACTGAACGAGGCCAACTGCCCCTGAGCATCGCGCATGGCGGACGTTTCCGGCAGCATCCAGGCCACCAGGGTGACGATACCAGCCGCCATCACCACCAACGCCAGATAGAGCGCTTTCTTTTCGCGTCCACCGAGGCCGTGCATCACTGGCATGTCTTCTTCGTCGCCGTCAATGGCGACCTTTTTCAGGCGCGGTTCCACAACCTTGTCTGTCAGCCACCAGCCCAACAAGGTGACCAACAGGCAAGAGGCCGATGTAAAAAACCAGTTGTTGAGCGGGTTTACCTGTACCTGCGGATCAACAATTTGTGCCGCCGTCTGGGTAAAGCCTTGCAGTAATGGGTCTATAGCGGAAGGAACAAAGTTGGCGGAAAAGCCGCCAGACACACCGGCAAAGGCGGCGGCAATACCGGCCAGCGGGTGGCGTCCAGCAGCATAGAAAATAACCCCACCCAACGGAATTACCAATACATATCCGGCATCTACGGCAGTGTGGCTGACAATTGCCACCAGGATCAGCATGGGAGTCAGCAGCATCTGCGGTGTAACGGCAAGCAGCTTTTTCAGTACCGCATTGATAAAACCGCTGTGCTCAGCCACCCCCACCCCGAGCATGGCCACCAACACCACTCCGAGAGGGGCGAAGCCGGTGAAGGTTGTCACCATACTGGAAAGGAAGCGGGCAAGTTCATCTCCGGAAAGGAGGTTGGTCACCTGTATTGCCTCGCCAGTGGCTGGATGCACAGTGCCGAAACTGACCCCCGATAGAAGCCAGGACAACACCCAGATAATGACCATCAATGCGAGGAACAGCACTGCGGGGTCCGGCAGTCGGTTGCCCACCACTTCTATAAAATTGAGCGCTCGGTCAACCCAGCCACTTTTGGCGGCGGCGTTGTCAGAGGGATTGGGATTTGTCGGTGTTTTGTCCATGTCAGATCCCTGTTGTTATTAGTCTTAATTATAGAAAGGGCCCAAAGCCGCGATCAGTCTTTGTAAGTCCAACCGCAACCGTGGGCCACTGGGGAGCCGGAAATTGTCAGCCTATTTTTCGAATACCTACCGCGTGGCGCAGCTGCTCGATAAAAGGCGCAGCATAAGCGCGGGCTTTCTCAGCGCCCTTCTCTAGTTCCACTTCAATCTGCGCCGGGTTTGCCAGCAGCTCATAGTAACGCTCGCGCGCCTCGGCAATCTGGCCGTTGATCAGCTCGAAGAGCTGGCGCTTGGCCTCGCCCCAGGCAATGCCCTCCTCAAACGCCTTGCGCATTTCCGCAGTCTGTTCCTCGCTGGCAAACGCCTGCCAGATCTGGAATACGGTGGATGTGTCCGGGTCTTTCGGCTCACCCGGCTCCAGCAGGTTGGTTTTGATCTTGTTGATATGCTTCTTCAGCTGCTTCTCCGGCAGGAACAGAGGAATGGTGTTGCCGTAGCTCTTACTCATCTTGCGGCCATCCAGGCCCTGCAATACAGCCACATGATCGTCCACTACCGCCTCTGGCAGAACAAAGTAATCACCGTAGTGATGATTAAAACGCTGGGCGATATCGCGGGCCATTTCGATATGCTGCACCTGGTCCCGCCCCACCGGTACCTTGTTAGCATTGAACATCAGGATATCCGCGGCCATCAGAACCGGGTAGCTGTAAAGCCCCATGGTTATACCGAAGTCAGGGTCCTCACCCTCGGCCCGGTTGGCGTCCACCGCTGCCTTGTAGGCGTGGGCGCGGTTCATCAGCCCCTTGGCGGTCATGCAGGTGAGCAGCCAGGTCAGTTCGGGAATTTCATGGATATCGGACTGGCGATAGAAAACCACATTGTCAGTATTCAGTCCGAGAGCCAGCCAGGTGGCGGCTATCTCCATGGTGGACTGGTGTACCTTCTCAGGCTCCTGGCATTTGATCAGTGCGTGATAGTCGGCCAAAAAGTAGAAGGACTGGTTTTCCTCTTGCTGACTGGCGGCAATAGCGGGGCGGATAGCGCCCACATAGTTACCCAAGTGAGGAGTTCCGGTAGTCGTAATGCCGGTCAGTACGCGCTGCTTAGTCATAAATCCTTCGTGATCCGTGCTGCATATTGGGGAAATGAAAGGCGAATAATAACCTTTTAACGGCCCCGATTGTATGGGACCGCTCCGCACCCCAGACCAGCGAGCAGTTCACGGTAAGTACTTGTCAGGCTCGCCCAACTAAGCGCGGTCACATCTGGAATATCAAACTTCTCACCACCTGCGACGCGATCGGCACACTGGCGCATAGCCTCGCACAAGTTGGCCGCACAGACATCCACCTTCTCGGAAAACGGATAACCGCCACGTCCAAACCACTCTGGGTAAGCCAGGCTGTCCGGCACCAGGGGCTGACAACCGGCAGCCACCGCTTCCAAGACCGCCAGCCCCTGAAAATCGTGGCGCGCGGTGGAGAGCACCGCGTGGCTCCTGCGCAGCAGGCGCCGGTAATCCGCCGTCTGCGCTTGGTAACCCCAGGCTCCCAGCGCGTCATTCTCCCGCAACAGATCGCGAATCTGCGCGAACTCCGGTGGCTCGCGGCGGAACTGCTGGCCCACCAAGTGCAGTGTAAAAGGCCGCTTGTGCTTGGTAAAAAGGCGCAGCGCCGCCAATAAAATATCCGGCCCCTTGTCGTACTCCCAGCGGTGATTCCATATGAATGTCGGCCTGTCCGGGCGTTTTTCCGCTTCCACAAATATGTCCGTTTCCAGTGGCACCGGCAGCACCCGTGACTTACCCTCTATCTCTGTACAGAGATCCGCGGGCACACAGTCCGGAAAGCGCTTGAGCAGCGCCGCCGCCCCCTGGATCAAGGTGCGGCGGTTGTATTCGGAGTTGAACAGCAGCAAGTCGCCCGCCAATGCCGTGTAGATATTCAACAATTGGGGTTCCACGGACTGAAAAGCTTCCGGGCTTTGCGGATAGGCGAATTGATTTTCGTGGAAATAAACCGCAGTGGGAACGCGGGCAATCTCCGGCACCAGGCCGCGCAGAGCCGCCAAATCGGTCATGGAGGTGGCAAGGATCAAATCCCAGGGGCCGCGCAGTGTTTCCTGCGCATCCCCCCTGCCCCAGCTCAGGCTGTTACCACGGATGCGCCAGCTGAAATAGCGCGGCGGCAGTGTGAGTACCGTCCACTGCCATTCCGGTATCGCGGACACTAAACCTCGGCGCCAGCGCTTATGGCTGTCGGCGTCGTATGCAGATAACAACAGGACTTTCATTGCTTATTGCGGCGCGATTGCACTGCTCCCCTGCGACAGAAGGGATACAGGCCCCTTCAGTCAAATGCGCGCAGGTTCATCAGCCGCGCGAACAGGCTGGAAGTATCCCAGCGGCCGCCACCCAGCGCCTGCACTTCACTGTAGAACTGATCCACCAATGCGGTAACCGGCAGCAGGGCGCCGTTGCGCTGCGCCTCACTCAGTACTATGGCCAGATCCTTGCGCATCCAATCCACCGCAAAGCCGTGCTCATAGTCACCGGCGAGCATGGTTTGGTAGCGATTTTCCATCTGCCAGCTCTGTGCCGCGCCCTTGGAGATAACCTTGATAACCTGCTCCGCATCCAGCCCGGCGGCCTTGGCAAAATGCAGCCCCTCCGCCAGCCCCTGCACTACGCCGGCGATGCAGATCTGATTGACCATTTTGCACAACTGGCCACTGCCTACCGGCCCCAGCAGCTCCACGGCGCGCGCGTAACAGTCAATCACGGGTCTGACGCGCTCGAATTCGGCCGCTTCACCGCCCACCATCACCGTCAGCACACCGTTCTCGGCACCGGCCTGGCCGCCGGATACCGGCGCATCCAAAAAGCCGATACCTTTTTCTTTTCCAACTGCGGACAGTTCGCGGGCCACATCGGCAGATGCGGTGGTGTGATCGACAAACAGGCTTCCGCCGGTCATTCCGGCGAAGGCCCCCTGCTCACCCGCCACCACTTGGCGCAGGTCATCGTCATTGCCGACGCAGGCGAAGACAATTTCGGCGTCTCGCGCGGCATCCGCAGGGGTCGCGAAAGCCTCGCCGGAATAGTCCACCAGCCACTGTTGTGCGCGGCTAGCGGTGCGGTTGTATACCCGCACTCGGTGGCCCGCCTTGGACAAGTGGCCGGCCATCGGGTAGCCCATAACGCCCAGACCCAAGAATGCGACTGTTGCCATGTTCCCACTCCTGTTTTCGATAAGGTGGTGTAACCGGGGCTCTCGCCTCACCAGCAAGAAAAGAGCCGTATTTCGCGTAGCGGAATTTATCCGACAATCATCCAAATCAACGCAGCGCCCAACAACAGACGGTAGATCGCGAAGGGGGCCATACCGATACGGTTAATAAACTGCAGGAAAAAATGGATACAGAGATAAGCGCTAATACATGAGAGCACGGTACCCAGCACCAATTCAGACCAGGGTACCTGCTCCAGAGACAGCAGGTCGAACGTCAATAACAGGGCACTGAGGGCGATCACCGGAATCGACATCAGAAAAGAGAAACGCGCGGCCGCTTCGCGCTTCATACCCAGCATCAGGCCAGCGGTTATGGTAATGCCCGATCGGGAAGTGCCGGGAATCAAAGCCAAGGCCTGGGCCATGCCGATCCACAAGGCTCTTTTCCAATTCAGCTGCGCCAGCGCCTGAGTACGCGCACCGCGCACATCAGCCCACCACAGTAAGATTCCAAATCCGATGGTAGTAGCGGCAATCACGCTCGCGTGGCGGAGATGTGATTCAATAAAATCCTTGAAGGCAAGCCCGGCCAGACCGGCGGGGATCGTAGCCAGCACAATCAACCAGGCCAGTCGTCCCTCGTCCGTATAGCGGTTGTTCACCAGCCCTCCGAGCCCATCGCGCAGCAGTGCCCAGACATCGCGACGGAAATACACCACCACCGCAATCAGAGAGCCGAAGTGTACCGCCACATCGAAAGCCAGCCCCTGGTCGGGCCAGCCCAGTACCTCCGTGGGTAGAATCAGGTGAGCCGAGCTGGAGATGGGCAGGAATTCGGTCAGCCCTTGTATCAGAGCCAAAGCCACTATCTGAAAGAGTTCCATAGGCGCGCCAGTGTTACTTCGAGCGGATTTTTTGCCGTTTTTGCCAGGCGACTTCATCGCGCAGGTACAGCGGCTCGAGATCCTCCGCCGCCACGGCGGCACCGCTTTGCCACAGCGGCAGCGCCAGTTCGGCAATATCCCGCGCATGGATTTCTGCCTCCACCAGCACTTCCGCTACCGGCACCTGCGCCAGTTCCGGGTAATGCCAGCCCGCGCCCGCCCCGTACACTGGCGTTGGCAGGCTGGATTGCGCCAAGCGCTGTGCCATCTGCTGGGGATCCTGTACCGCCTCTGGCCAGAGGCTTGCATTGGGCGCATCGGCGGTATAGACACCCCAGTAGACTTGCTGCATGCGCGCATCCAGCGCAGCGACAATGGGCGCAGCGTCCCAGTGTGGCTGCTCTCTGCGCACACCGGCCGCCAAAGCGGCCAGACTGGAAACCGGCAGCACCGGCTTATCAGCTGCAAAAGCCAGCCCCTGGGTACAACTGATGGCAATGCGCAAGCCGGTGAAAGAGCCGGGGCCACGGCCCACCGCGAGGGCATCCAGCTGACTGAGCGATACCCCAGCTTCCCCGAGTACTTGATCGATCATGGGCAGTATCCGGCGGGTATGGTCCCGCTCAGCCCGTACAAACTGTTCGCTGGTGTGTCCGTCGCAGTGCAAGGCAACGGAACAAGCGCCGGAGGTTGTGTCCAGGGCAAGGATTTTCACAATAAACTCTATCGATTGCCGCAAAGGAGCGCATTGTGTCACGGTCACGGCGGCGAGTCATGTAGGGCACGCCCTAAAAGAAAACCCCCGGCCAGGCCGGGGGTTCAAAGGATCGATTGGCTATTGTTGCTTGGGCGGACGACCTCTGCGCGCCACTTTCTTCGGTGGGCGGCCCCGCCGGGCAGCCGTTTTCTTTACCGCGGCCTTTTTCGGGCGACCCGGACCAGCCTTCTTGACTGCCGCTTTCTTTGGACGCCCCGGCCTTTTCTTCGCCGCTTTTTTCGCTTCAGCCTTGGCTTTGGCTGCGGCCTTCTTCTCCAGCGCCTTGACTTTGGCAGCAGCTTTTTTGGCAGCAGCTTTTACCTTGGCTTCAACTTTTTTCTCCGCGGCCTTTATCTTTTTGATGTTGGCTTTAGTCCTGGCCTTCATCCAGCGGGTCTCAAAAGCTTGCAACGCGGCCGCCAGGTCCTGTTCCGCCTTGGTGGAGAGGTTCTCGGCCATTTCTGCAATTTTCTGCTTGGCCGTTTCCTCTACCTGACGCACCGTATCCATCGCTTTCGCCTTGGCCAGATCTAACCTTGCCGACGCGACCTTGGCGCGCAACTCTTTGGCTCTGGCACTGGCGTTACTCAGGGCGTTTTTGGCCGTGGCGGTATTGCTCTTCTGAACCCTGGCCCGCGCTTTGGCAACACGGTCCAACTGCGTATCCAGTGCCGCGGTGGCCGCTTCCACTGCTTTCTGTGCTTTCGCGACTAGCGGTGATATATCCGACGCAGCCTTGACGCTCACTGTGCGTTTCGCCCGCACCTTCCTTTTTGCTACTCGTGCCATCCCTCTCTCCTCTCTGAGATAAGAAGAAGTACATCCAAAAGTGTATTGGCGATATCGCCATTGCGCTGCTTATTAAAGCAGTTCCGGAGACAATTCTGGATGTTTCCGGAGTGCGCTGCACCCCTTAAGGGACCTCTGATGAGATGCAACTGTATCTAAGTTAATAAAAAAAAAGCGCTTTGCAAGAAAAAATGCAAAAAAAGAGAAGTTTTTATTAAAAATTTGCACTTTTTACCCGCTGTCACACTTTGGAGAGGCACCGCCGCAAGAGGTGAGAAATAATCACTGCGCCTTTCACGCGGAGCTGCAACTGTTCGGCAGCTGCTCCTGAACAATTGCCGCAAGTGCCTCGATATGGTCACCGCGCAAGTTTAACGCGGGGATATAGTGATACGCCTTTCCGCCTGCCTGGAGAAAATTAGCGCGATTCTCCACCGAAATTTCCTCCAGGGTTTCCAAACAGTCGGCGGAAAATGCCGGGCAGATGACGTCGACGCTGGTAACACCACTCTTCCCCCATTCCATCAGTGTCCTGTCGGTATACGGTTGCAGCCATTCCGCCTTGCCAAAGCGGGACTGGAAACTGAACTGCCAGCGGTCATCTTCCAAGCCCAACTCTGCGGCCAGGTGCTCCGCGGTTTCTTGGCACTGCTGGTAATAGGGGTCCCCCTTTCGAATATTGGCTTTGGGGATACCGTGGAATGACAGCAGCAACTTTTCCGCCGCGCCGCGTTTTTCCCAATGCTCCCGCACCGAGTTGGCCAGGGCACGGATATAGAGGGGGTGGCGGTAATAATCGCGAATGACTCTAATATCGGGAATATCCCGGTTGCGGCGAAAGATGTGCGCCACTTGATCGTAAATGGGCCCAGTCGTGGTTGCGGAATACTGCGGGTAGAGAGGAAAAACAATAAAAGAGACAAAACCTTCTCTACGCAAACGTTCAATTACCGTCTGCAGACCCGGTTCACCATAAGTTACTGCGTGGCTGACAGTGATATCCGGACGCTCTTCCGCCAACCGCGCCTGCAACAGCTCCGCCTGGCGGCGGGTGTAATAAAGCAATGGAGAACCTTTTACAGGCTCGCCGTCAACGCTGCTATCCCAGATTTGTGCATAGGCCGGCGCTATGCGCCGCGGGCGCAATGGCAAAATGAAGCCGTGCAAAATCGGCAGCCACAGGGGACGGGGGATTTCCACTACGCGGGAGTCCGAAAGAAAATCGCGCAGAAATTTCCGCACTGCCGGCGCAGTGGGTTCCAGCGGCGTTCCCAGATTCATCAAAATCACAGCTGTGGACATAACTTGCCCCCCATAAGTATTTCGAAAAGGGAAATAGTACCTGTCATCAAAAAGCGAAATATAGCCACCAATTGGCTGGAAACGCCCCATGCAAAAAAGGCCCCCATCAGGGAGCCTTTTTCGCTATCTCGCCAGTTCAGGATCAATCCAGAGCGGCGATGACTTTTTCGCGGATTTCATCCATGGAACCCACCCCGAGCACCTTGCTGTATTTCGGTGCACTTTCAGGGCTGCGCTCCGCCAGCTCGCGATAGAAGCCTACCAGCGGCTCCGTCTGCTCGTGGTATACAGCCAAGCGCTTGCGCACGGTTTCCTCGGCATCATCACTGCGCTGGATCAGCGGTTCACCGGTGACATCATCCAACCCTTCTTGCTTGGGCGGATTGTAGACAAGGTGGTATACGCGCCCGGAACTCTCGTGTACACGGCGGCCGGACAGACGCTTGACGATTTCCTCATCGTCCACGGCGATTTCCAGCACGTGGTCGATGCCGACATCCGCGTCCAGCAACGCCTGCGCCTGGGGAATGGTTCGGGGAAAGCCGTCGAACAGGAATCCGTTGGCGCAGTCCGGCTCGGCAATCCGCTCCTTGACCAGGGCGATAATCAGATCGTCCGAAACCAGCTTGCCGGCAGCCATGATGTCCTTGGCCTGCAAGCCCAGGGGCGTGCCAGCTTTAACCGCGGCACGCAACATGTCGCCAGTGGAGATCTGCGGAATGCCGAACTTCTCTGTAATAAACTGAGCCTGAGTCCCCTTGCCGGCCCCCGGCGCCCCCAAGAGAATGATTCGCATAGTCAAGTCTCCCCAGAAATGTCGGCGGATCAGAGTCGACACACGCATCAAGTCCCGCCGCGCCAAAAGAGCGCTACCTTACACGCTGACCCGAAGAAGGGCAAGGCAGATAAAGCAACCGCCAGGGGCGAAATCCTGTAGTAAAACTACCAGCTAAGCTATGGGAAACAAGCCATCGCAACCTGAATCGGGGGCCAGACATCCATGAAAATCGCCATCTACAATGCCCGGCGTTATGACAAGCAGTACTTCGACAGCTTCAACCGCCAATTCGACCATGAACTGCACTATATCGACACCCATTTGGACAGCGATACTCTGATTTTAAGCGACGGTGCCGAAGCTATCTGTGTCTTTGTCAACGACCCGGTTCAGAGACCGCTGCTCGAAAAGATGCGGAATCAGGGGGTGAAAATGCTCGCGCTGCGCTCCGCCGGCTTCAATCACGTGGATATCCGCGCAGCCAACGAGTTGGGCATAGTGGTGGCCAATGTGCCCGGCTATTCCCCCTATGCCGTGGCGGAACACGCGGTGGCAATGATTCTGTGTCTGGTCCGCCGCCTGTTGCGCGCCCACGCGCGGGTACACGAAGGTAACTTCTCCCTTGAAGGGCTGATGGGGTTCGATCTGCACGACAAAACAGTGGGAATTGTCGGTACAGGCAAAATTGGCACCGTCTTCGCGCACATTATGCACGGCTTCGGTTGTCGGCTTCTGGGGGTTGATCCTGTGGAAAGCCGCACTTGCCGGGATCTCGGAATGCACTATGTATCTATGGAAACACTGTGCCGCCAATCGGACATCATTTCCCTACACTGCCCTCTGGTGCCCTCGACCAAGCATCTGATCAACGACGACACCATTGCCGAGATGCGTGACGGCGTCTGCCTGATCAATACCTCCCGCGGTGCGATTATCGATACCGCCGCGATTATCCGCGCGCTCAAGCGGGGGAAAATCGGCTACCTGGGACTGGACGTGTATGAAGAGGAAGAAGATCTGTTTTTCGAAGACCACTCAAACAGCGTACTGAACGACGATGTCTTCGCGCGCCTGCTGACATTCAACAATGTATTGATCACCGGCCACCAGGCTTATTTCACTCGGGAGGCAGTCACCAATATCGCCCGGACGACCCTGGCGAATGTGACTGAATTCGAGCAGACGGGCAGTTGTGCAAACCAGCTGGTAGCGCCCAAATAATACCGTTTTGAATCAGGCCTTTTGATTTTCAGCCCGCTTGACGCGCTGCCAAAGCTGATCCAATTCCTCCAGACTGGCATCCGCCACGCGGCGGCCCTGTTTTTTCAGACTTGTCTCCACCGCATTAAAGCGGGTCTCGAATTTACGGTTGCACTGGCGAAGCGCCGTTTCCGGGTCCACCTTAAAATGGCGCGCGGCGTTGACACAGGAAAACAACAGGTCGCCCAGCTCCTCCCGTGCACTTTCAGAGTCCCCGCTTTCCACCGCTTCACGCAATTCGGCAATTTCCTCTTCGATCTTGTCCAGCACACCGCTGATATCATGCCAGTCAAAGCCGACGTTGGCCGCACGCTTTTGAAGTTTGGCGGCACGGGTCAATGCCGGCAGCCCCAGGGCCACGCCGTCTAGCGTACCGCTTTCGCCCTTGGCACTGCGCTCGGCGGCCTTGATGGCCTCCCAATTCGCTTTTACTCCATCTTCGTCTGTTACTCCGCCGCGGTTGTCTCCATAGAGTTCGCCGCTTGGAAAGACGTGCGGGTGGCGCCGCAATAGCTTGCGCACCAGCGTGTCGACGATTGCAGAAAAATCAAAGTGACCGGCCTCCCGGCCGAGCTGCGCATAAAAGATCACCTGAAACAGCAGGTCGCCGAGCTCTTCGTGCAGGTGGTCGTAGTCTTCCGCCTCTATCGCCTCGGCGACCTCGTAGGCCTCTTCGATGGTAGAAGGGACGATAGTGGCAAAGCTCTGTTTTCTGTCCCAGGGGCAACCGCCATCCGGGCTGCGCAGCCGAGCCATCAAATGGAGCAGATCTTCGATGCTGTATTTTTCCCGCCGCATAAATTTATCCGTGTTTCGCCACCGGAGTCAGTGCAGTATCCGCCGCCGCGCCGAAGCCACATTGGGTAGCTGGTTGATCCTGTGCAGCACGCGGGACAACTCCTCGAAATTACGGATTTCCGCAGTCAGCACCATGTCCACCGTATGCTTCTGTTTGTTGGTGCGGGTCTGCATTGCGGTCACATTAATACGCTGGTTGTCGAGCATGGTGGTGATGTCGCGCAGCAGGCCGTGACGGTCGTAGGCCTCGATCATTATCTCCACCGAATAAACTTCCTTGGGTTTCTTGGCCCACTCTACTTGCAATACCCGCTCGGATTCTTCCGCCTGCATACGCAGCATGTTGGGGCAGTCCTTGCGGTGAATGGAAACACCGCGGCCGAGCGTGATGTATCCCATAATGTCATCGCCCGGCACCGGATTACAGCAGCGGGCGATATGGGTTAACAGGTTTCCGACCCCATTGATGTAAACATCCGCTTTGCCCTCACCTCGCGCGACCGGCGCAGTGAGGGACGGCACGGGCTCCACCTTGTCAACCTGCACCATACGTTGTGCCGCGTTGAGCACCTGTCCCACACCGATATCCCCTGCCCCGACAGCGGCGTAGAGGTCATCCAGCGATTGCATGTTCAGTTTTCTGGCGAGCTGTTCGAAGTCGAAATCGATCAACGCCAATTGCTTGAATTCCCCGTCGAGAATACTGCGACCATCGGCGATATTCTGGTCGCGGGCCTGCTGTTTGAACCAGTGGATGATTTTGGCGCGGGCGCGGGAAGTGGTGATATAACCCATTCCCGGGGAAAGCCAGTCGCGACTCGGCGCCTCGCGCTTGCCAGTAAGGATTTCCACCTGGTTGGCCGTCTGCAGTTCGCAGTTGAGCGGCACTATGCGCCCGTCCACCTTGGCGCCGCGGCAGCGGTGGCCGATTTCCGTATGGATCTTGTAAGCGAAATCCAACGGCGTAGCCCCACGCGGCAAGTCCACCACGTGGCCGTCCGGGGTAAACACATAAATGCGGGTGTCGGCATCGCTGCGCAAATCATCCTGCAGGGGATTGCCGCCCACTTCCTCGTGCCAGTCGAGTACCTGCCGCAGCCAGGCAATCTTCTGCTCGTAGCCGTCCTGGCCCTGCGGATCGCGGTCAGTACCCTTGTAGCGCCAGTGCGCGCAGACACCGTATTCCGCCTCCTCGTGCATGGCGAAAGTGCGTATTTGCACCTCCAGCACCTTGCGTTCCGGGCCGATCACCGCGGTGTGCAGCGAGCGGTAGCCGTTTTCCTTGGGAGAGGCGATGTAATCGTCGAACTCGTTGGGAATGTTGCGCCACAGGTTGTGCACTATACCGAGCACTGCATAGCAATCGCGCACTGTGGGCACTAGTATGCGCACGGCGCGAATATCATAGACCTGGGAGAAACCGATATTCTTGCGGCGCATTTTGCGCCAAATGCTGTAGATATGCTTCGCGCGGCCAAAGACCTCGCCCTGAATTCCCGACCGTTCCAGCTCTCCGCGCAGCAGCTCCAAAACTTGGTCGATATATTTCTGCCGGTCCAGGCGTTTTTCATCGAGCAGCCGGGCGATCTGCTTGTAGTCGTCCGGCTCCAGGTAGCGGAAAGAGAGATCTTCCAGCTCCCACTTGATGTGCCCGATTCCCAGCCGGTGCGCCAGCGGCGCGTAGACATCGGCTACTTCGCGGGCCACCCGCCGGCGCTTGGCCGGCTCGGCATTTTTCGCCGCGCGGATGGCACAGGTGCGCTCGGCCAGTTTAATCAACGCCACGCGCACGTCGTCCACCAGGGCTACCAGCATGCGGCGGATATTTTCCGAGTGCTCGCCCACCGCAGCACTCTGCCCTTCAGAGCCGGTGTCGGCGGTGCGGCTGCGGATGGCGGCCATGCGCAGGACTCCGCGGATCAGCTTGGCCACAGTTTTGCCAAAGGTGTCTTCGACCACCTTCAGTTCCAGGCGCTTTTCCCGCACCGCGCGGTAGAGTACCGCCGCGCACAGGGCCTCGGCATCGATCTGCAGCTCGGCGAGTATCTCGGCCATTTCCAGGCCCGTGCGGTAGCTGCTGGCCCCCTCGGCCCAGATATTCTCCGCGGCGATAGCCCGCTTCTCTGCCTCAGCGCTCATATCCGCGGCCTGGCGCAGTGTTACCAGCGCGCCGCCCTCCAGGCCGGCGAGCGTCTGGATATGGCGCAGCCAAGCCTCCAGATCCAGCTCTCCGTCACCGCCCAGGGAGTGGTGTTTTCTTACTTGAACCATTGCTTAGCTGGGTTTCCGGTCAAACAGCCCCGAGGACAGATATCTGTCTCCGCGGTCACAAACAATGGCAACGATTATGGCATTTTCAACCTCCGCCGACAGGCGCAGGGCCCCGGCGACGGCGCCACCGGAGGAAACACCACAAAAAATGCCCTCCTCCCGTGCCAGGCGGCGCGTCATCTCCTCGGCCTCGGACTGGGCCATATCGATTACCCGATCCACCTCTTCGGGCACGAAAATCTTCGGCAGGTAGGCCTCGGGCCAGCGGCGGATACCGGGGATACTGGAACCTTCGGTCGGCTGCAGACCGACAACCTGGATATCCGGGTTCTGCCGCTTGAGATAGCGCCCACAGCCCATAATGGTGCCGGTGGTGCCCATGGAGGAAACAAAATGCGTGATGCGTCCACCGGTCTGGCGCCAGATCTCTGGCCCCGTGCCTTCAAAGTGTGCCTGTGGATTGTCATCGTTGGCAAACTGGTTCAAAACCAGGCCGCGCCCTTCCGCTTGCATTTGCAATGCCAAGTCCCTCGCCCCCTCCATGCCGGCCTCGGCGCTCACCAGAATCAGCTCGGCACCGTAGGCGGTCATCGCTGCCTTGCGCTCTTCGGTGGCGCTCTCAGGCATGATCAGGATCATACGATAGCCTTTAATGGCCGCGGCCATGGCAAGGGCTATGCCGGTGTTGCCACTGGTGGCCTCGATAAGGGTGTCACCGGGCGCGATCTGGCCGCGGGCCTCGGCCCGGGTGATCATCGACAGGGCCGGCCGGTCCTTGACCGAGCCGGCTGGGTTGTTCCCCTCCAGCTTGAGCAGAATCGTGTTGCTGGTTTCGCCCTGCAGGCGTTGCAACCGCACCAGCGGCGTATTGCCTACGCAATCGGCAATCGTGGGGTAATCCATAGTCGGTCCAAAGCCAAATCAGAAAGTTGGGCATTCTACCCGCCTGGCGAAGTGCTGCGAACCTCGACGCCAGACTTATTCGTCAGTTCGATGGCCCGCCAGCATCGTCTTCTGGTCCGGCTAAGGCTTTGCAGACAGTGGACCAGCAACACGGATTATGGCGCCATGCCGGAGCATATTGGAATTATTTTCCTCAACTGGACCAATATTGCGTCCATAAAAGCAACACCAATGCATTATTTGGAATGGAGGCGTACAATCGCGCAAAAATACAACACCACTGCTCACCTTACACCATGGCCGCCCCGACGCTTCCCCAGCCGACACAGGATTTGCCGCCCGCTCTGCGCTCCCTGCGCTCGATTCTATTTCGCTTCACCGTGGCGCCAGCATTGGCGCTGGCGCTGATACTCGGCGTGGTGTTCACACTGCAGCAGATGCACGACCGCCGCCAACTACTGCTGAGCCACGGCCGCGCCAGCGCCGAGCAACTGGCAGAGTTGATCGAACTATCCGGAGGTCAACCGGCGAAGCTACGTATGGAGTGGCTGCACCGCAGCCTGCTCGCGCTGACGCTGGAAAAAGACATGGTACGTTCGGTACAGATTTATTCTTCCGAGGCGGCTGCGGGCAAGCCCCTGGACCCGGATACCGGCCTGCGCCTGCTGGCGGGCGTAGGTCCGCGGCCAAGGGAGCGAATCTCCGCGCGCGACATACACGGCCGCGAGGCCTTTATCTTCGAAACGCACGAGAGTCTGCAGATACTGCAACCGCTCAGAGGTGAAGTACCCAGCTGCTGGATCGCCATTGAATTGCACCGCCCCTATTTCCTGGTAGGCACCTACCAGGTGGTATTGATCGGCCTGCTGGGTCTGATAGTTTGCACTTTAGCGGCATTCGTATGGTCGATCTTTCTGTCCGAGCGCTTCGCCCACAGCCTGGCCCGCCTGGGAAAAATCATCGAGGCCATAGGGCTCGGCCAGTTCGACAAGCGGGCGGAGGAAACAGACACCCGAGAACTAAATGTACTGGCGCAACAAATCAACGAGATGGCGGAGAAGCTGTCGGCCCACCAGGAGGAGTACAAAGCCAGCCTGCTGCAATCGATGGAGGACCTGCGCCAGTCTCTGGACAGTATGGAAGAGCAAAACATCGAGCTGGAGCTGGCACACAAAAAAGCGCTGGAGGCGAGCCAGATTAAATCCGACTTCCTCGCCAACACCAGCCACGAGATACGCACGCCGCTCAACGGTATTATCGGTTTTACCAACCTGCTGCTGAAAACCGCTATCGACGAATTGCAACAGGATTATCTGCAGACCATTCTCCGCTCGTCGGAAAACCTGCTCACCACCATTAACGATATCCTGGACTTCTCACGCATCGAGTCCGGCAATCTGGTGCTGGACCACATTCCCTTGGACCTGGGCCAACTGCTGGAAGAGACGCTACAGATTCTCGCGCCCTTCGCGTACGAACATCACCTGGAGCTGGTGCCTTTGATCGACACCCAGTTGCCACAAACCCTGGTGGGCGATCCGCTGCGCATCAAGCAAATACTGACCAACCTGGTGGGCAATGCGGTGCGCAGCTCCGAGCACGGCAATATCCCCGTGCGGCTGAGTGTGCAAAACAACAAAGACTCTGAACTGATGGTCCGCATCAGCGTCACTGACCTCGGCAACCGCATTGACGAAGAGCGCCGCCGCGAGCTGCAACAACTGCTGGGCGGCAAAGGCCGCGAACAGGGCCGGCAAATCAGCTCCAGTGGTCTCGGCCTCGCCATCGCCCGCAGTCTGGTGGAACGGATGCGCGGCAGTATCGGTATAGACGAAGCCGCCGGCGGCGGCTGTACCTATTGGGTACATCTGCCGCTGCTGCTGGAACGCAACCGTACCCTGCTGGTGCGCGAGCGTTTCCCCGGATGCCGCATACTGATTGCCGACCCCAACCGCATGACACGCACCCAGGTGGCCCAGCTGCTGAAATACTGGGAGGTCGCCGCTATCGAACTGGCGGATACGGACACCCTGCAACCGGCCATAGAGCAGATGTGGCGCCACGACGCCCTACCCGACGCAGTGATCATAGACACCGCAATCGCCGCCCCCGGCGACACTAGCGACAGAGGAGATTTCGAGCTGTTCGTGGAGACCGTCCAACAGTTGGTGGACACCTACCAGTGCCGGGTCATCGTGCAGGGGTCCCCGGTGGAACTGCGCCGCTGCTACGAACAGCTGCGCACACGAGTGCTCACTTTCCTGGGCAAACCGGTCACGCGGGACAACCTGCTACGCGCCCTCAAGCGGGTGGCACCACAGCAGAGCCCAAATCAGAGTCGCGCCAACGGAATCCATTCCATCCCCCCCTGGCGCACGGCGCCAAGAATTCTGGCTGTGGACGACCACCAGGCCAACCGCCTGCTGGTCAGCGAGTTGCTGCGCACTCAGGGCGTGGAGGCGGCGCTTGCCGCCAGCGGCGGGGAAGCGCTCGAGCTGTGGCAGCGGGCGCGAGACCAAGGGGAACCGTTTGACTTAATCTTCATGGACATCCAGATGCCCGGCATGGACGGCTTAGAAGCCACGCGCCTCATTCGCGAGAGAGAATCAGAGTCGCAGGATTACAGCGCCCGTATTCCAATTATCGCCCTGACCGCGCACGCGGGCGCAGAGGAAAAGGCGAGACTGCTGTCCGCCGGCCTGGACGACTACCTGAGCAAACCGGTGAGCGAAACGCAGCTATCTCACATGATCAAGCGCTGGATGAAGATTCTGACTCCGGCCGCCCCCCAAAAGCAAAAGCCCCCCAGCCACCGCTTGGTGGATATCGGCAAAAGCTTGCAGCTCAGCAACAACAGCGCCCACCTGGCGCGGGACATGCTGAAGATGCTGATCAAGGGACTGGTTGCCGATGAGCGGGAGTTGAACCGCCTGAATGCCGCCGGCGACCACCGAGGGCTGTTCGAGCTGGTACACCGAATCCACGGCGGCTGCTGCTATTGCGGTGTGCCGCGCTTGCAAGAGGCCACCAAACGGCTACAGGAGGAACTGCGCCCGTTGTGGAAGCAGAAAACTGCGGAGATCAATCAAGACAGCGTGGAAGCAGTGGTGCAGGAAATACGCGCGCTGCGAGAATGGGCTTCGGAGCAAAATCTGGACGTGCTGTTCGGACTCGATGACAGCGCCGGGGAGCAGGCGGAACTTCCCATTGAAGTCCCCTCTCCCGCCCCTGAAAAAGCCGCAACAGGGACACATCCCCCCTGATCACCGGCTTTCGAAAACGGCAAAGGCCAGCGCGAAATCTTTTTCATCCGACAAACTGAGATGGATGCGCTCCACCCCCATGGCATCGGCACGCACTTTCGCCTCGCCGGAGAGCACCACCTCCGGCGCCTCGCCGCGGCAGCGCCGAACCTCCATATGCTGCCAGGAAATGCCGGCACCAATTCCGGTACCCAGTGCCTTGCCCAGCGCTTCCTTGGCGGCAAAGCGCTTGCAAAGATAGGCGGCGCGGTTGGCAACCGCCAGCTCGTAAAAAGCCCGCCGCTCACCCGCAGACAGTACGCGCTCGACAAAACGGTCGCCGAACCGGCGCCAAGCCGATTCGATGCGGGACAGGCTGCAAATGTCGGTGCCGATACTGACAATCATGATTCCAGATCGTGGTTGCTACGATATACCTGTTTAAAAAGCTCTCGACTGGCAAGCGGCCGGTCTCCCAGCAGCGGTGCCAGCAGGAGGCGAGTCAGGCGCTTGGCGGTCACCAGCAGTTCCGGGGCAAATTTCCCGTCCTGCACCGCCCGCTCCAATGCCAGCAGTTCGGCACCGGAAAATTCACAAGCACCTGCCTGCCCCGCGCGGTAAACCGGGACAAAGCCGCTTTCATTCTCCAACCGGTAACAGGCCTCCGCGCTGACAGGCGCCATACTGTGGGCGCAATAGCCTAGTTGCGGACAGCTGCCGAGGTTTTGCAACACATGCAGTTCAAAACGCCGCAGCGGCGCCTCCAGCTGGTCGCTGCTGTCTCCGGGCAGAGCCGCCAGGTCTTGCAACAGCACCTGGTAGCTGGCGAATATCTCATACTGTGCCTCTCCCGCGGCCAACAGGCGCAGGAGCAACTCGTTGGCATATAGACCTGCGTAGACAGCCCGACCTTTCAGCCACAGGGCACAGCCGCTGTTTTCCACGCTCCCCAAAGTCTTGAGGTCACCGCGACCGAGCAGGCCAACCAGCAGTGGCACGAACGGCTGCAGAGACTGTGTGCGGCGCTGTTTGTCCCGCCGCGCGCCCCGCGCAACGCAAGCAATACGGCCGTAATCCGGTGTCAGCAGCTCCAAAATCAGACTGGAGTCCCGGTAGGGGCGCGAGTGGAGAATGTAGGCGGGTTGTAGTGGCTGCGGTTTCATACCCTGCGACGCAGTCCGCCTTATTCATCCCGGTAACCGAGACTGCGCAAAGCCCGCTCGTCATCGGACCAACCGGATTTCACTTTTACCCACAAATTCAGCATGATCTTGCTTTCAAACAGGCGCTCCATGTCCTGCCGCGCCTGGGTGCCTATCTGTTTGATACGTTCACCCTTGCTGCCGATAATGATGCGCTTCTGCCCGGAGCGCTCCACCAAAATGGCGGCGCTGATATGCAGAATTTTGTCTTCTCGTACAAACTCTTCCACTTCCACGGTGACTTCATAGGGCACTTCCGCACCCAGTTGGCGCATGATCTTTTCACGCACGATTTCAGCGGCAAGGAAACGGGAGCTGCGATCGGTGATCTGATCCTCGGGAAATAGGTGCGGGCCCTGCGGCAGGTGGCGCAGTATCACTTCTTCCAGCGCATCGAGATTGACGCCCCGCAGCGCCGATACGGGCACGATTTCTGCTCCGGGATGACGCTCCGCCAGCGCCTGCAGTTGCGGCAGCAACGTGCTCTTATCCTCCAGCTGATCGACCTTGTTCACCGCGATAATCAACGGACACTTAATACCGCTCAGCTTGTCGGCAACCAGCTGATCCCCCTCGGTCCAGCGAGCGCGCTCCACAACAAAGACCACCGCGTCCACATCCCGAGCGGCACTCGTGGCGGCGCGGTTCATATAGCGGTTGATCGCCTTGTCCTGTCCACTGTGGAGCCCCGGCGTATCCACAAACACAATCTGATCCGCCCCCTCGGTCTTAATACCGAGCATATTGTGACGGGTGGTCTGCGGCTTGCGCGAAGTGATCGCCAGCTTTTGTCCCAGCAGGTGGTTGAGCAAAGTGGACTTTCCCACATTGGGGCGGCCGACGATGGCGATATAACCGCAGCGGGTGGGTTGTTGGTTCACGAAAATACCTCTGGTGGGAAAGCGCGGATTACACCGGCACATGTTACCCCGGCAGCCCGACAAGTGCCGACAGGGAGAATTTGGGTTGCTCGATTCACCCCGGACGGCCCTTCACGGAATCTGTCCCCGGGGCATCAGTCAGCCGGTGGTAGGCTTCACTCGCCGCGCGCTTTTCCGCCGCCCGACGGCTTCCCGCGCGCGCGCGCACCGGGTCTACCAGACCACTGACCTGGCATTCGATGACAAACTCCTGAGCGTGCTCGGCGCCAACGATATCCACCACCCGGTACTCCGGCAGCGGTCGCCCTCGGGCCTGCAACCACTCCTGAAGGCGGCTTTTGGGGTCCTTGTCGATTTCCAGGGACAGCTGCGCCATCCGCGGCGCGTACCAGGCCAGTATCCGCTGGCGCGCAGTTTCCAGGCCGGCATCCAGATAGATAGCGCCAATCAACGCCTCCACGGCATCGGCGAGAATAGATGCGCGGCGATGACCACCGCTTTTCATCTCACCCTCTCCAAGGCGCAGGCAGTCCCCCAGTTCCATTTCCCTGGCCAGCTCGGCCAGCGTCTCCCCACTGACCAGCCGGGCGCGCAGGCGGCTCAGCTGCCCTTCCCGCCCTTCGGGAAATTTGTCGTACAGGGCGGCGCCGATGGTGAATCCGAGGATGGAATCCCCAAGGAATTCCAGGCGCTCGTTGTTGCGGCTGCCGTGGGAGCGATGTGTCAGCGCCAGTTCCAACAGGTCCCGGCGCCCAAACTGGTGGCCAAGGCGCAGACAAAGGCGCTCGAGCAGAAGATCAGTTGTCACGTTTGCGGAATTGCTCCAGGTCTACCAGAGGCTCGCAGCAAAGCTCCGGTTTTGCGGTATTGAGCTGCTTGTCGAACTTCATTACTACATCGACGTTATAGATCAACGGCTGGCGCAATTCGTAGTCGATACTCACCAACATACTGTCGGCGCCGCGGATGACCTTGACTGACTTGGTGGGCTCGCCGCGCACATTGTTAATCAGAAAGAAACGATCCAGTTCCTTTTTGATATCGGCCCGGGAAAGTTCGCGCAAGTTGGGGTTTTCGGCGAGCTTTTTCAGCCCTTCCTCCACGTAGCGGGCATCGATATAGGCCGGTGCCATTTTGGAGACGCAGGTCAAAATAAAACCGAACATCGCAACAACCAGCAACCAGCCCCAGTAACTCATGCCGCGCTGACGGAAAAGAGAAGTACGGAGTCGCACGCTCATGATTGTTCCCTCGATTATTATTGCTGTAGTAGGTTCTCTTGTGATTACTCAATCTTACCCGCCCGGTCAAAGCTGGGCAGACTCAATAATTTGTCCCAGTGCATCCATATGGCGAAGGCCTTGCCGACCACATCCCGCTCCGGCACAAAGCCCCAGGAGCGGCTGTCGAGACTGTTGTCGCGGTTGTCGCCCATCATAAAGTAGTGTCCCTCGGGGACAGTCGCACTGAAGTTGCTGAAACGGCTCGGCGCTATCTCTTTGGCCATCAGGTGGCGGTGTCCGCCGACCTCCTCCCAAAGTACTTCCACCTGCGGATTGGCTGGCGGCAGCGCCTGGATCAATTCCTGGGGTGCCAATTCGCCATTGATGTAGAGCATATTGTTTTTCAGCTCGATCTTATCACCCGGCAACCCGATCACCCGCTTGATAAAGTAGGTATCGTTCATATGCGGGGGGAAGAACACCATCACATCGCCGCGCTTGGGTTCACCGATATCCAATACCTTGGTGCGCGACACCGGCAGGCGCAGGCCGTAAGCGTACTTGTTCACGAGGATGAAATCCCCAACCTGCAGTGTTGGCACCATGGACGCGGACGGGATCTGGAATGGCTCAATCACAAAGGAGCGCAATACGAACACAATTGCCAACACCGGAAAAAAGGACTTGGCGTATTCCACCATTACCGGCTCGGCCTGCTCCCCTCCGGCCTCTTTTCGGCGCCGGCGTGCGAAAAATAGGCTGTCGATCAGCCAAATGCCGCCGGTGATGATCACCAGCCAGAGCAGAATCAGGGGGAAGTTAATATCCATTCGCTATTCTCTGTTGTCCCTCGGCACAAAGCGCGGCCGATTACTGGTCCACTTTCAATACCGCCAGGAAAGCCTCCTGGGGGACCTCAACCCGCCCCAGTTGCTTCATGCGGCGCTTGCCTTCTTTCTGTTTTTCCAGCAGCTTTTTCTTACGCGTCACGTCACCGCCATAACACTTGGCCGTGACGTTCTTGCGCAGCGCCTTGACTGTGGTCCGCGCGATCACCTGACCGCCGATGGCTGCCTGAATGGCGACATCAAACATCTGACGCGGAATCAGCTCCTTCATTTTTTCCGCCATGGCGCGCCCTTTCTGCTGGGCGTTGTCGCGGTGCACGATCAGAGCCAGTGCGTCCACCCGATCGCCGTTGATCAGAATATCCAGGCGCACCAGTTTGGCCGCTTCAAATCGCGCAAAATTGTAATCCAGGGAAGCAAACCCGCGGCTGACGGACTTGAGACGGTCGAAGAAGTCCATCACAACTTCGCTCATCGGCAACTCATAGCGCAGCGACACCTGCCCGCCCACATAGTGCATATCCTTCTGGATGCCGCGCTTTTCCACACACAGAGTAATCACATTACCCAGATATTCCTGCGGCACCAGGATATTGGCCTCGGCAATGGGCTCGCGCATTTCGTCAATGCTACCGGGATCCGGCAGGCGCGAGGGGTTGTCCACATACACCACGGAACCATCGTTCAACGCCACTTCGTAAACCACGGTGGGTGCAGTGGTGATCAGATCCAGGTCATACTCCCGCTCGAGCCGCTCCTGGATAATCTCCATATGCAGCATACCGAGGAAACCACAGCGGAAGCCGAAACCGAGGGCATCGGAAGTCTCCGGTTCATAAAAGAGCGAGGCATCGTTCAGCGACAGTTTGTCCAGGGCATCGCGGAACGCCTCGTAATCATCGGAACTGACCGGGAAAAGCCCCGCATACACCTGCGGCTTCACTTTCTGGAAGCCCGGCAGTGCCGGAACCTCCTCTGCGCCCTTGGCGTGAGTAAGGGTATCGCCGACAGGTGCGCCGTGGATATCCTTGATACCGGCCACTACAAAGCCCACCTCGCCGGCGCGCAGTACATTGGTGACCTTGCGCTTCGGGGTAAAAATCCCCACTTCGTCCACCACGTGGGCACGGCCGATAGACTTGGTCGCAATTTTGTCCTTGGTTTTCAGAGTGCCCTGTACTACCCGCACCAGGGATACCACGCCCAGATAACTGTCAAACCAGGAGTCGATAATCAGTGCCTGCAGCGGCGCGTCCGCGTCGCCTTCAGGGGGCGGTACCAGGCGCACCAAGTCCTCGAGAACGTCCTCCACCCCGAGACCGGACTTGGCACTGCAGCGGGTGGCCTCGCTGGCATCGATACCGATGATGTCCTCGATCTCCTCGGCCACTCTATCCGGATCCGCCTGGGGCAGGTCCATTTTGTTCAGTACCGGAATCACTTCCAGTCCCTGCTCAATGGCGGTATAGCAGTTGGCGACCGACTGGGCTTCCACGCCCTGAGCCGCGTCGACAACCAGCAGTGCGCCCTCGCAAGCGGCCAGGGACCGGGAGACTTCATAGGAAAAGTCCACGTGCCCGGGGGTGTCGATAAAGTTCAGCTGGTAAGTTTTGCCGTCGCGCGCCGTGTAGTTGAGGGTCACGCTCTGGGCTTTGATGGTGATGCCGCGTTCCCGCTCCAGGTCCATGCTGTCCAGCACCTGCTCAGCCATTTCGCGATCGGACAGGCCGCCGCATACCTGGATAAAGCGGTCCGCCAGGGTGGATTTCCCGTGGTCGATATGGGCAATAATGGAAAAATTGCGGATATGGGAGAGATCTGTGGCCACTGCGGAGTAGAAATCCTTAAAAATCAGAACGTTAGCCGGCGGATGTGCCGGCTGTGTGGCGCAAGTCTATCAGGAGTCGCGAGCCGCGACCATCGGCATCCCCACACCGGGGACACGGAATGTCCGGAACTCCGCATTGTTCTCATTTCCGAAGTCGATATCGCCACTTTTGGAACTTATGACACTCCGGGAGCGGCGCTCCCGGAAGTCCCTGAAAAGGGCTAGTCGTCGATTTGAATAGTTCGGAAGGTGGGCTGTCCGGCGCGGAAGAAGCGGATAGGCAAGAGCTCATCGGCCGGAAGGTCCTCGACCACTTTGTTGTAGTCCTTGAGATCTTCCACCTCCTCAAAGCCCAACTGGGCGATGATATCGCCACTGCGCAACCCGGCCTTGGCTCCGGGCTTGCCGGGTACGACCCGTTTCACCAGAACCCCGGACTCCACACCCCAGCGCTGTTTCAGCGTTTCGGGAATCTCGTCAACGATCAGGCCCAGTCGGCCACCGACACCGCTGGGCACGCTGGTTCCGGCCTGATGCTCACCCTCGTCACCCGGCAGCGCACCCACTGTCAGGCGCACGGTTTTCTGCCGCCCCTCGCGCATCAAGTCCACCGCAACTTCACTGCCCGGGCGGGTTTGCCCCACCACGTGTGGCAGATCCCCGGACACCATAATTTTGCGGCCGTCGAAACGGGTGATGATATCCCCGACCTTGATGCCCGCCTGATCCGCCGGCGCACCCGCCTCCACCTGAGCAACCAAGGCGCCATTGGGCTTACCAAGCCCCATGGCCTTGGCCAGGTTGCGATCCACGTCCTGGATGGCCACCCCCAGCCAACCGCGGTCCACGCGACCTTTTTCTTTCAACTGTTCCACCACATCGCGGGCGACACTGGAGGGAATGGCAAAAGACAGGCCGATGGAGCCGCCGCTGCGAGTGTAGATTTGCGAGTTAATGCCGACCACTTCCCCCTTCAGGTTGAACAGCGGGCCGCCGGAGTTGCCCGGGTTGATGGCCACGTCAGTCTGAATAAAAGGAACGTAGTTTTCGCGATTCTCGTTGGGAATACTGCGCCCCATGGCACTGACAATCCCCGCGCTGGCGGAGTAGTCGAGGCCGAATGGGGAGCCGATGGCCACTACCCACTCGCCAACCTTGAGCTTCTCGGAATCCCCCCAGCGGATTGTCTGCAGGTCATCGGCGTCAATTTTCAACAACGCAAGGTCGGAGCGGGTATCGGTGCCGATGATTTTGGCCTCGTATTCGCGGCGGTCAGTTAAGGTCACCACCACTTCATCGGCCCCATCCACCACGTGATTATTGGTGACCACATAGCCGTCCGAAGAGACGATAAAACCGGACCCCATACTGGCGACGGGACGTTGCTGGCGGCGCGGTTCCAGCAAATGACGGAAAATGTCCGGGATTTCCTGGTACTGAGGCGGCAGACCACCGGTTGTGCGGTTTCGCTCAACAGTGTTGATCTTCACCACCGCCGGAAAATTGTCGTCGATCAGCCCGGTGAGGTCGGGCAACCCCCTGGCACAGGCGGGTACCGATACCAGAAGGCACAGGGCCAGCAAATACTGCGTGCAGCGTGTAACCATACGTTTGTTACCCCTAGTGATCCCTAGTAATATGCAATCTATGGATTTCGGTGTCCCCCTTCGGGGCTGGCTTCAAAAATTGGGGCGCAGCGAGGGACAATCAAGCTACTTATTAGTAGCAATCTGGCCATAAAAGTTCTCTATCCAGTGTAAAGCAGCGTTAAGGCCCCGCCATGTCCGCACTGCGCCCGCGCTCCGACCGCGGCCACTTTTGCCACCCCCACACTCAGTACGGCGCCACCGAGCTGGGAGCCCCCCTCTTTTACTTTCCCGCGCAAAGTGGTGACAAACACGGTATTGTGATGGCCGGCACCCACGGCGACGAAGTTGCGGCAGTGGTGGCACTTTCCTGCGCCCTGCGCGCACTGCCGCCGTCAGCACTGCGCCACCATGTGATACTCGCCGTAAACCCCGACGGCTGCCAGCTGGGGCTTAGAGCCAACGCCCGTGGCGTAGACTTGAACCGCAACTTCGCCACCGCCAACTGGGACGGCAGCGGCACCACCTACCGCTGGAACAGCGAGGCGGAAGCGCGCGACGTGCGTCTGAGCACCGGCAGCAAACCGGGCTCAGAGAAAGAAACCCGAGCCCTCTGCCGGTTGATTGCCGAATTACAGCCCGCCTGGGCAGTATCCATCCACGAGCCCCTTGCCTGTGTCGAAGACCCCGATGACAGCACCCTCGGCCAATGGCTGGCAGGGCAACTGCAACTGCCACTGGTCAATGATATTGGATACCAGACTCCCGGCTCCTTCGGCACCTGGTGCGCCGAGCGCAGCTTACCGTGCATCACAGTGGAGCTTCCCCCCGTCTCCGCGGATGCGGCCAGTGAAACCTATCTACAAGCGCTGATTCAGTTGCTGACTTACGAGCAGTAACCCCACCTCGGCCGGTGAACCGAACGGTGGGCCGCCCCGCAGGCCTGCGATATAACTAAAGAGTCTTTCATTAATTCGCCCTTACAACGACAAGGTTATGTCGAGAGCAGATGAGAAGTTCAGGTGATGAAATCGGCAGCTCCGCCGTTTGTAGCACTCATTTCATTACCGGAACACCTTGAGTGCACCAAAGCACGCCCGCAAAGGCACCCGAATGTTGAAGGAAAGAAAAGATGAGCCCCTGTCAGCGGGACGTTTCCAGATGCAGAAGTACTGGTGCATAGGTGGGATCAGCGGCGTGGCGACGACTGTGCAACCGTACCAAAGCGGCTCCGCCGAGCAATCCTATGAGTGCGCCAGCCATGGCCCCGAACTCACCGGCCAGGGCCTGGCCTCCCAGGGCCGCCAGCACCAGGGAAATCAGCGGCAACAGGTACACCAGCAAGGCCCCACTGGCCAAAGCGTTTTCACCGATACCAATCACAACGGTATCGTGCAAAGCGATATCGTCTGGGTCCCAGCTGTTCAGTGCCACACGAATGCGTGAAGCCGATGAGAAATAGCCGCTCAGCAGCCCTGTACCGCAGCTGCCCTGCGAGCTGCAACCGCTACAGCCTCCGCGCTGGGTGGTCTCCACCCAAATGGCGTCCGGCTCTATCGCTACCACCCTTCCTCGTTCTTCCAACAAACCGGCACTCTCCGTTCAGCCACCCACAGCTACCGCGCCCGCAACACGCCGGGCAGTTGTGTCGGGAATTTCGCCCACAACCGTAACTGTGTAGTTGACACCATCCACTACCAGACGGTCCATATAGGCGACTGTAGCGCCGCGAATAGCCCGCCCTTTGAACTCCAGCTTTGGAGACAGGCGCTGCACGAACACAGTGAAAACACTGATTCCGTCGCTAAACACCAGCATGTCACCATCGGACAGAGGTTTGACCAGCACGGCCTGGAAACCGTCCGGCAACCAACGCAATTGCCAGCGGCTTTGCGCATTTGCACAGGGATTGCGGTTATCAATACGGCGCGCATCTTTGGAGTGCGGCTGCAAATCGGCGTCCTGCACCGGTGAAAGATCCAGCTGCACAAACTGATAACGCTCCAGTACCCGCCCCTTGGCACTCACGAGCATAGATTTCAACGGCAAGCCCGTCTCCCGGTCGAGACTGATCACCAGCCCCAGGCGGTGATGATCCCGCGGGCGCGCCTCGATCACCACGGCCTCGCGATCGGCGATACGCTCTTCACCGCGCAGAATAAACTGATAGTTGCGCTGCACCTTTTGCTGACCGGCTTGAGTCCATAGCGCTGTGCGCGCTACGGGGCTGGTGGGCTCTTCGCAACCCCGTGCGCTACCATGGCTGATCAGCTCGCGCGGCTCACCGCTCAAATAACGCACCCGCTCTACCGAATCGCCATCGCGCACAGCGTGCACAACTTGTATGGTCTCCAGCATACCCGCGTGCTCGAAAGTCACCAGGCCGTGGTATTCAAGCTCGGAAACCGCACGGGCCAACTTGCCCAGCCAATGCTCCACCGGCACTTCGCCGTCCTGGGCTCGGGAGGCCGGAGCCAACAGAAACAAAGCCAACAGCAGGCTGTTGGCTTTTATAACGATTGCAGAAAAAGACCAGCGATCGTTCACAGGCACTCCAGGGCTACATATCAAGCTGTTCACCATAAGTGGCGCGTGCAAAAGGCACCATTCCCTGGCTACCCACATGGGCGGCCTGCTCCGAGTGTTGAATCATCACCCGGTTCAGGTGGCGCATCAGCTCGGGGGTGGGGACCTGTTGAATCACGGCCTGACCACTGCCTCCCGGCTGGTAGTCGGGCACCAAGCGCGGAGACGCGGTACTGACAGAGCGGGCACTGGGCGCGGGGACATAAAAGCCGGAAGGCTGTGATGCGGACTGCACCGGCTGCTGGGCCGGGCGCTCCACTTCCGCCACCAGCTCGGTACCGGAGTCCCGCTGCACCGAAGAGATTTGCTGCACCCCGAGAATCGCCGCGAAAGCCACTGTCGCCGCCACCGCACCCCGGCTCATGGGACGCCACCAACGGCTGTCACGCCATCCGCCAGGTGCTCCGCCACCACCGCCACCGGATTGCATGGGCGGTTCCTCCCTTTCTATAGCAGCGGAAATGCGCGCCGCCAAGTCACCGTCCACTGGAGCAATCTGTTCCCGGCGCAGCACACTGGCCGCCAACTGATAGCGTGACCAGCGCGCCCCCACCTCGGAGGAAGCCGCACTTGCCTTAAGCAACCGCTGCAGCTCCAGCTCGCCGACCTCACCATCCATCAGCGCTGACAGCGACTCGTACAGACGTTCCTGATGCTTTCCGTGGGACATAGGGGGTAACCCTCTCTGCTCTGTGCGATATTTTTTAGTGCCCGGACAGGCACCCTTTTGGTTGTTACTTTTGACCAGGGATGCGGAGCTTTGTTTCGCCACCAGCGAAAAAATTCAACCGCGGTCTCCCAGCGTCTCGGGCTCACCGGCCATGACCGCCTGAACCGTGCGGTCTATGGCCTCGCGAGCGCGGAAGATACGCGAGCGCACCGTGCCCACAGGGCACCCCATTACCTCTGCGATCTCCTCGTAACTGAGCCCCTCCATTTCGCGCAATGTCACCGCCGAGCGCAGATCCTCCGGCAGGGCGCGAATAGCTTCGTGAACCGCGGCCTCAAGCTGGTCGCGAAACAACTGGTTCTCCGGCGTCTCATTGTCCCGCAACAGATCGGCACCGGAATAAAACTCGGCATCGTCCAAGTCCACGTCCGAGGATGGCGGGCGGCGACTGCGGGAAACCAAGTGATTTTTGGCGGTATTGATGGCGATTCGATACATCCACGTATAGAAAGCGCTTTCGCCACGAAAATTGGCCAGCGCCCGGTAGGCCTTGACAAAGGCCTCCTGTGTTACGTCCTGCACCTCGCTGTGGTCTTTGATAAAGCGGCTGATTACCGCGACGATCTTGTGCTGATATTTCAGCACCAACAGGTCGAAGGCGCGCTTATCCCCCTTCTGAACCCGCTCCACCAGCTGGCGGTCACTCTGTGGCGCCGATTGCGCTGTCATCCCCTACTCCCTTTACGCCCAAAAACAACAGTCGCACCGCAAGCTCCGCGACTGAAAATCGCGGGGATGCCGACGCAGGCGCTTCTTGTATCGTGTTGATGACAATGGCAATAGGGCATAAGTTCCGAGCCAAATCGACGAATTCAAAGGAAGCGCTATACTACGCGACCCCTAAACATAAATGAAATCTATGAAAGCACAGGTCCCACCCAATCCCAAAGACTTCGATGTACTGGTCATCGGCAGTGGTGCCGCGGGCCTGACACTGGCCCTGCACCTGGCGAGACGCCACAGTGTGGCCCTGCTGTCCAAACAACGACTGCAGGACGGTTCCACCTGGTTTGCCCAGGGAGGCATTGCCGCGGTACTCGACGAAATGGACTCGGCGGACTCCCACATCGCCGACACCCTAGACGCTGGTGCCGGTCTCTGCCACCCGGATGCCGTGCGATTCACCGTGGAGAACAGTGCCGCCGCCATCCGCTGGCTGATCGAACAGGGCGTGGACTTTACGCGCGAGGAGAGCGGCTATCATCTGACCAAAGAGGGAGGCCACAGCCACCGCCGCATAATCCACAGCGCCGACGCTACCGGCCGCGCCGTGCACAGCACCCTGATCGAGCGAGTGCGGGAAGTCAAAAATATCCACTGCTTCGAACACCATGTGGCACTGGACCTGATCCGTCAGCCAGACCCGGTCAAAGGCCGTTTCCGCTGTGCGGGCGCCTATGTATACAACAAGGCCACAGAAGATGTGGAACTGTTCCAGGCCAAGGCAGTGGTTCTCGCCACAGGGGGCGCCAGCAAGGCCTATCTCTATACCAGCAACCCGGACGGTGCCAGCGGCGACGGCATCGCCATGGCCTGGCGCGCTGGCTGCCGGGTCGCCAATATGGAATTCAACCAATTCCACCCCACCTGCCTCTACCACCCCAAAGCCAAGGCTTCGCTCGTCACCGAGGCCCTGCGCGGCGAGGGGGCGCAACTAAAGCTGCCCAACGGCAACCGATTTATGCATCGCTTCGATAAACGCGGCGAACTGGCGCCGCGGGACATAGTGGCGCGCGCCATAGACCATGAGATGAAGCGTATCGGTGCCGACTGCGTTTACCTGGATATTTCCCACAAGGACCCGCAGTTCGTGCGCGAACACTTCCCCACCGTTTACAAAAACTGCCTGCAGTACGGTATCGATATCACCAAAGAACCTATCCCGGTGGTACCCGCGGCGCACTACACTTGCGGCGGCGTCATCGTCGACCAGTTTGGCCGCACAGACCTCGACCAACTCTACGCCATTGGCGAAACCACTTTCACCGGCCTGCACGGCGCCAACCGCCTGGCCAGCAACTCCCTGCTGGAATGCCTAGTCTACGGCCGGTCCGCCGCACTGCACCTGGAGGAGACACTGGACTCGGTACAACCGCCGCGCTGCGCCCCGGCCTGGGACGCCTCGCGGGTAACCGATTCAGATGAAGACGTGGTGATCTCTCACAACTGGGAGGAGCTGCGCCGCTTTATGTGGGACTATGTGGGCATTGTGCGCACACGCAAACGCCTACTTCGAGCTCAGCACCGGGTAAAGCTTCTGCAACAGGAAATTCGTGAGTTTTACGCCAACTATAAGGTCAACAGCGACCTGATTGAGCTACGCAACTTGGCACTAGTGTCCGATCTCATCATCCGCTCGGCCCTGGACCGCCGCGAAAGCCGCGGCCTACACTACTCCCTGGACTACCCGGACCTGCGCGAACTGGCGATGGACACCATTCTGGTGCCGGAAAACTTCGCCGGACAGCGGCAATTCGTCTGACCACAGAGGGCGGAGCTGCCCGCCCTTTCCGGCCCGAGGTATTGCAGGACAACCTTCTTCCTGCCTCCCCAGAACCAACAACCGCGCTCCCGCAAATTCTTTTGCGGCTTCCCCCTTAATAATTCGCCTCCTGACGGTAAAGGCTCTTCGGTGTTGGATGAGAAGCCCAGGTGATGGGATGGACATTTCGAAATCGTCGGATACACGGATGTATCCGCCGAAGCGACAGGAACGCACTCGTGCGTTTGCGAAATGCCCATCCCATTGCCTGAGCGCCTCGAAGCCAGCTACAGCACCCAAGCGAATTAATCAGTTCCCTAGCGCGAAAACCGCAGCGCCACCTGCAACCGCCGCCAGTCATCCCCATGCATGGAATCCCGCGCTAACACCAGCCGCAGGCGGCGCCCCCGCAGATCCCGGCCATTAATCACTATCAACCAGCGCCACAGCACCAGCTCGCCGCGCAACGTAAACTCGCTCTCCACCCCGTCGCCCTCGCGCCAAAACCAGCGCCGCTCACGGGTGCTCAACACGCCGGACATCGAGCGCAGCCGGCGGTATTCAAAGCCCATATAGATCAGCACCAGGGCCACCGCGGGCAAGAAGAGATAAAGCGGTAAACGGCACCACCAGAGCAGTGCCAGCGCTTGCAGAAGTGTCAGAAGAAGAAGGCTGAAAAGAAGGCGGGAAGGTGCCACGGCACAGGACAGCCGGGCACTGCGCTCGGAAGACAGGGAATGCGCATTACTCCTGCAGACCGGTGTTGTCACGGATAATCTGCACTATTCGCAACAAATCCGGATCCGCCGGGTCCTCGCGGCGCAAAAACCAGGCAAACAAATCCTGGTCCTGCTCGTCCAGCAATTTGATATAGCGCTGCTGGTCAGCCTCGTCCAGGGTATCGTAGACATTCTCCAGAAACGGCAGCAGTACCAGGTCCAGTTCCAACATGCCGCGGCGACTGGCCCAAAACAGGCGATTGCGATCCATAGGTTAAATTCCACCCCGTTAAATATGCGCGCAGTATACTCCCCTCCCCCGCAAAGTTGAAAAGTCGCATGAAGCTTGAAAAGCCCTCACCGATCCCCAAATTATCCTCCTCATCAACCCAGAGGCGTGGAATATATGGATCAACAGCAATGGCAGGACTTTCTCACAGGCGAAGGCGCCATTTGGGAAGGACCTAAAGCGCACTTTCCGGAAACAGAGGCGGACCTGCATCTGGTTGACCTGACCCCGCTTGGCGCCATCTCCATCAAAGGCCCCGACAGCCAAAAATTCCTCCAGGGGCAGCTCACCTGCGACCTGATCACTCTGCCGGACGGCCGCAGCACCCTGGGCGCCCACTGCAACCCCAAAGGCCGCATGATCAGCGCCTTTAACGCCCTCAAGGTGTCCCAACAGGAATTCGTTTTCCGCATGCCTAGGGATCTGACCAACATCGCGCGTGATGCCCTGGCCAAGTACGCAGTTTTCTTCAAAACCGAGCTGGCAGACATTAGTGAACATTTCCGTTGGCTGGGACTGCAGGGTAAAAACGCCCCCCAAGCTACCACAAAGCTATTGGGCCTGAACGATCTGACGGCCGGTGAAGTACGCACGTTTGACTTCAAGGGCGAACGCATCCTGGTGCAGGCACTGAACGACCGTCAAGTGGCACTGCTCGCACCCAGTGTGTCGGCTCCAGGCCTCTGGCAGCAACTGAGTGACAAAGCCGATCCCGCTGGCTACGACCGCTGGCAACAACTGCAAATTGAAAATGGTGTTCCCCAACTGTACGCCGCCACCAGTGAACTGTTTATCCCGCAGATGACCAACCTGCACCTACTCGGGGGTGTCAGTTTCAAGAAAGGCTGTTACACCGGCCAGGAAGTTGTGGCGCGAATGCAATTCCGCGGCGCCGCCAAACGCCGCCTCTACCGCGCCATCTGCCCCTCCGGAGAAATACCTACACCAGGACAACCGGTCTTTGGGGAAGGCGAGCAGAGTATCGGTAATTTGGTGGAATCCTGCCGCAGCGAAAAAGGTATCGAATTGCTGGCCGTACTCACTATCGCCAAAGTGGCTGCCGGGGAACAGATGCGGCTTGAGGATGGAAGGTCACTGGAACTGCAGGAACTACCCTACGACGCGGACGCGGACCCACTCGCTTGAGCAAGCATCCATCCAGCCTTTGGTGGTCGAGGTATTTTCGGGCGGAAACCACCGCCCGCGCCGATTAACGGCATAACCGCAACCGGCTGTTTTCAAGCAGCATGGAGCAACCGATGCAGCCAGATTCCAACCATGAGATAGATCAGCCAGGCGCATTGCGCTGGGAAGGGTCCCTCCTGAAATCTCCGACCATCTCGTGCGGATCCACCTCTGCCCTATGCGCTCTCGCGGCCTGCCCCCACCAAACCATCTGGTTGAAAGCGCGGCTGAAATAATCAAACCAAGATTCCTTATCTTCTCCCGCCTGGGGCGCCCCATCTTCGGCAAAGACCTCCTGAGCCTTGGGCACATGGATCATTGCAGAAACCGGCAGGCAACCCAGCTCCGAGAGAAATGTACGCATACCAACCGCGGCACGCATACCTCCCCACTGTCCGGCTGAATAGGTCACAATCACACTGGGCTTGTAGGAAAACAGGGAGCTCCCGAAGTGATTTAGCAGGTTGGCCAATGCCGGGCTCATGGAATGGTTGTACTCCGGACTGACCATGATATACCCGTCGGCAGACGCAATCTTCGCGGCCAGCGCCTCTAACGCGACCGGCGCTTGGCCTTTCGCGTAAGCAAAGTGCGGTTTGAACACTTTCTCCAACGGATAGTCCAGGGAATCGACCAGCTCCACTTCATGCTCACTATAGCGGCTGCCCAAACACTCAAGGCAAGCCTTGGCCACCCGCACGCCAAGACGCGCAGGCCTCGGTGGTGCACTTTCACGAACGGTGCCTAGAAAAAGCAGAAACTTCATCGGCAGTACTCCAGTAATCACTGAATCCGCAGATTAACATACATAAAGAGTCGCTATGAGCAGAAGGCTAACGTTCAGGATATGGTGTAAATCATTCCGGACTTATCGGAGGTGAACTCGCCTCGAGAATGGAATCTATGAAAAATCTGAGATGATTCCCAAAGGCAGTTTATTGGCAATCAGTAGGATTGATCAGCAAACTCAATCATAAAACGGTTTAGTGCAGGTCCCAGTTACGCGTCGAAATAATCCAGCTTTTCGCCGCTGTCTGTATCGTCACAACCTCTCCGTCCAACGGACTTGTAATCCTCCCAGAAAACTCTTTTCAATGCGTTACAAACCGCGTGTAGATGCAAGCTGTATCTTGGTATTGGAGTTACTCCGCCGCAATGGCATCCGGAAAGCCTGTTAGGGAACCTCTGATTAATTCGCGAGAACACTATGATAGCTTCTGGGGCGCTCAGGTAATAGGACGGATATTTCGAAAACGCACGAGTACTTCCCTGTAGCTTCGACGGATACATCCCTGTATCCGACTGTTTCGAAATATCCGTCCTATCACCTGAGCTTCACATCCACCCGCGAAGAGCCTCTGCCACCAGAAAGTGATTTAATCAGAGGTTCCTTAGGGAGTGGTTCTTTAGCTCGGCCCGAAAGCAACCTATACCGTCATCTCGACAAGCTTCTGAGTAAAAGTGTTCAAGCCAGCCCCGGTCTTAACGCCTTTGGCACGCTTGGTGAGATGTTCTTTGAATGTTGTTCGAGACCCCAATTGCTCATGGTTCCGCTTGTGCTATTCTCCGGTTAGGGCGCGAGGGCATGGGCAGTTACACAATCTAAATTACAACCTTCGATGCATAAAAAATTGCACTTATTACTTGAAACCAAAATTCACGAGTTTCAGCGATAAAACCAGTGTTTATCCATTAGTGATAACGACTACAGATAAATGGCCCACCCCACACCCAGAACATTCCTACCAAAGCAACAGTGCTCACGCTCTTATCAAAGACTGCGCACGAATACTCATAACTTCCATTATCTTTGTAGACGGAAATTTACATTTCCACAGCCACCCGCTGCAATGCCGAAACCGGCGGCAAAGCCCAGTTAATCGGCTGCTGATCGTGCTGCTGCAGCCACTGGTTGGTCTGTGAAAATGGTTTGGTTCCGAAAAAGCCGCGGTGTGCGGATAAGGGAGAAGGATGCGGAGCGCGCAGAACCAGATGTTTGTTGCGATCGATAAAGGCACCCTTCTTTTGTGCGTAGCTGCCCCAAAGGATAAACACCAAACCCTGGCGCTGTTCCGCCAGCTTGTGGATGGCGGCATCGGTAAAGCGCTCCCAGCCGCGGCCCTGGTGGGCTCCTGCTCTGCTGCGCTCTACGGTGAGAGTCGCATTCAGCAGCAGAACACCTTGTTCTGCCCAAGGCTGCAGGCAGCCGTGGTCAGAGGGGGCTATACCCAGGTCGGACTGCAATTCCTTGAAAATATTTTGCAATGATGGCGGCAGCGGTACACCGGGCATCACGGAAAAACACAGGCCGTGGGCCTGACCGGGGCCGTGGTACGGGTCCTGGCCGAGGATGACAACTTTGACCTGCTCAAAGGGGGTAGAGTTAAAAGCATTGAAAATCTGCGGACCAGGGGGATAGATCACCTTGCCTGCGGCTTTTTCCGCGCGCAGGAACTCGCGCAGCTCCGCCATATAGGGCTGCTGAAATTCATCGCGCAGTACCGCGTACCATGAGGGATGTATTTTTATATTTTCCGGAACCTGCATGCTATTCCTTTAAAAGCCATCATCCAATTTTAGGGAAAGATTTTTTGTATCTGCCGGCGCAGTGCCGGTACGACTTCCTGCTCAAACCAGGGCCTCTGTTTCAGCCACAGAGTATTGCGCGGACTTGGGTGCGGCAGCGGAAAGTAGCCTGCCGGTAGCGCATCCCGGTAATGGCGTACATTTTCGCTGATGCTGCCGTACCAATGCGGCAAATAATACCTTTGGGCATACTGCCCCACCAACAACGTCAACTGTAGATTCGGCAACAATTCCAGCAGCCGTCTGTGCCAGGTATCCGCACATTCGGGTCGCGGCGGCAGATCGCCACCTTTACCGCGGCCGGGGTAGCAAAATCCCATGGGGATAATGGCGATACGGGATTCATCGTAGAAGGTTTCACCATCCATCTGCAGCCAGTCCCGCAGGCGGTCACCGGAGGGGTCATTCCAGGGAATACTGCTCGCGTGCACTTTGGTACCGGGAGCCTGGCCGACAATCAGCAGCTGCGCGGACTCGGCGGCGCGCAAAACTGGATTAGCCCCCAGGGGCAGGTGTTGTTCACAGAGGCGGCAGGAACGGACTTCTTCGAGTAGATTAAGGAGTTGACGGGCAGCCAATGTTTTCCTCTAGGGGTTGCAACCACGCGGTTGTTTTGCCGCGTGCCCTACCGGACTTCGGCGGGAAAGGCCAAGTGTAACAGCAATGCCCGCTTGTCCGCAGTATCCGCAGCGCGGCCGACGTTGTTGTTGTCCAGGACCACGTAGATGCCACTGGCATCCACCGCCAGCCCCTCGCCCTTGCCGTAGCGGGTCTCCGTGTAGACAAATTCGGGGGATTCCTCAATCGCTCTGTAGTCGATGCACCACTCGGCCCGCAGATCGCGCAGGGCGCGCCGGCACACGGCGAAGGCATTGCGCTCCAGGGTAAAGAGAGCGCCGTCATAGTGGGCGAGACCGGTGATATCCTCGGCGCGGCCGCGGAAGTCGAGGCCAGCCACCGCGGGAATGGGGAATACTTGTGCTTCGCCCCCGGCAGGCAAGTGCAGCAACCCCCGCGGTTCGCGCTCCATGGCGACCCAAAAGTCACTGCCGATTCGAACCAGGCCTTCGGTACCGGCGTTGACTTTCTGTAAATATCCCTGCCGCCGCACCTGAAAAGCCCAATCGCCCGCCAGCCAGGCGGCACCATCAACAGTGAGTTGGGCAATGCGGCTGTAGCGCTCGCTGACAAGGTAGACGCCGTCACTATCGCAGCTGATGCCCTCAAAATCCATTGCCGTGTCCGGTCGGATTGCCTGCGACAGCGCCGCCAAAAACCCTCCCGGTGCCTCCTCTGGGATCGCCAGCCCGGCGACCTGCTGATAGGCTTTCAGCGCCGCACCGGACGGCGACAGTTCCAATGCGTAAATTTCCGACGAGTTCTTATCAGATACCGCCAGCAGGGTGCCATGGCAAAATGTCAGCCCGGAAATATCCAGGCCCGGGCTGTTGTCCACCCAGTAAGCGGAAAGCAGCTGTGCCGGAGTAACGGAATTGGCCGCCGCGAACGGCGACAGCCAAAGAATGGAAAGAATCAGATATCTCAACAAAGGATTTCCAGTCATCAATCGCGGAAATTGGTGAACTGCAAGGGCTGATCCAGTTCCTTGCCTTTAAGCATTGCGATCACCTGCTGCAAGTCGTCGCGCTTCTTGCCGGTAACCCGAACCTGCTCGCCCTGGATAGATGCTTGCACCTTCAGTTTTTCTTCCTTGATGAGTTTAACGATCTTTTTTGACAATTCTTTTTCCAGACCATTTTTCAAGGTGACGGCCACTTTTATCTGCTTGCCGGATTGTTCCGGCTCGCCAACGGTCATCGCCAGCGGATCGATACTGCACTTGATCAACGCCGCGCGCAGCATGTCTACCATTTGTGTGACCTGAATGTCCGCCTCGGCACGTACAGTCAGATCAAAGCCGTTCATCTCCACCTGTGCATCCACGCCCTTGAAGTCGAAGCGATTGGCTACAGTCCGGTTTACTTGGTCAACGGCATTGGTCAGCTGGTGTTTGTCCACTTCGGACACTATGTCAAATGAGGGCATCTATCGCTTGCTCCGTTTTTCTTTCCCGTTTCTTATTGCAGTACCTGTGGAGTAATCTCCACCGTATGTCTGGCGTCACTGAGCCAGATATGGCCATCCTGAATGGTCACATTTAAATCCATGCTGCGCTCGGCCATCGCCGCTAAGGATTCCGTCGCATCCGCGCACAACTGATAGACGCGCAGATTTTCAAAGCGCGCCAGGGCGCCGCCCTGCTTCTGCCACCACACAGGCGCGGTGCGGCGCCCGTAACTGTACACCAAAACCCGACGCGCCCTGTTACACGCCTTGCGTAGACGCTCCTCCGCCGGCAGCCCCACTTCAACCCAGAGCTCCAGTTCACCGGCGAGATCCCGCTGCCACAAGTCGGCCTCATCATCGGAGCTAAGCCCGCGGGTAAACTCGAGTTCTCGTGCCGCATTGTGGGCAAAGGCCAAGAGGCGCACCATCATGCGTTCATCGGTTTCCGACGGATGGCGTGCCAGCGTGAGCTGATAGTCGCCATAGTGGTCCCGATCCATATCGGCGACCTGTAATTGGGCTTTGAAGATAGTCGCTTTTAACGCCATTTCGGCTCCGTGTATGCGCCAGCTCCAGCAATGGAGGAACGGCGGGCTATTCTTGGGTGGTTTCCTAAAAAAGTAAGGAACCTCTGAGTAATTCGCTCGCGCCCTGTTATTGCCTGCAAAGCGTGCAATATCATTTCCGCCCGGAAGCGAATTATTCGGCAGTTCCCTAGACACAGGGGCACTCCGTATGAATTTCGCCATCGCCGGCAACCGTCGGCTCTGCACAGGTACCCTGCTCTGTTTGCTGTTGCTCGGACTCGGCGGCTGCGGCATCAACAATATTCCCACCAATGACGAACAGGTAAAAGCCGCCTGGGCCCAGGTGGAGAACCAGTACCAGCGCCGCGCCGATCTGATTCCCAACCTGGTGAAAACCGTGAAGGCCTACGCCGCCCACGAGCGCGAAACTCTAGAGGCGGTGACCGAGGCTCGCGCCAAAGTGGGCGCAATACAAGTGGACCAAAATCTGATTGACGACCCCGCCAAGTTACAGCAGTTCGAGGCTGCTCAAGCCCAGCTGTCCAGCGCCTTGGCGCGCCTGATGGTGGTGGTGGAACGCTACCCCAACTTGAAGGCGGATCAAAATTTCCTCGCCTTGCAATCCCAGCTGGAGGGCACCGAAAACCGCATCAGTGTGGCGCGGCGGGATTATATCCAGGCTGTGGAACGCTACAACCGGGAAATCCGTACCTTTCCGGGGCGAATCTGGCATACGATTCTCTATAGCGATATGCCGCTGCGAGAAACCTTCAAAGCCACCGGAGAGGACGTGGAAAAAGCGCCGCAGGTCGATTTTCAGTAACCGCGTCGCGAATTTGCCATGAGTCGTCGCACCACAACGGTCACATCAGCCCTCGCCGCTCTGATCTGCGCCGCAAGCGCATTGGCCCAGGTACAGTTCCCGCCACTGTCCGGACGCGTGGTGGACAGGGCCGGATTACTCAGCCCCGAAGCAGAGTACAGACTGACGGAAATCATGCAGAAGCATGAAAAGGAGACCGGCAATCAATTGGTAGTGGCCACCTTGAACGACCTGCAGGGCCTGACGATCGAAGAATACGGCTACCAACTTGGACGCCACTGGCAATTGGGCCAGAAGGATAAAAACAACGGCGCACTGCTGCTGGTGGCGGCCGATGAGCGCAAGGTAAGGATTGAAGTGGGCTATGGCCTGGAGGGCGCACTCACCGATGCGCTGGCGGCCAACATAATCCATACCAAAATCCTGCCTAAATTTAGAGCCGGCGATTTTGATAGTGGCGTCACTGCGGGTATCGAGTCGATGATCGCTGCGATCGGAAACGAATATGTAGCCGAACCGACGAAAACCGGGGGCGAACGCCGCCTGGCAATTTTGGTCGGCCTGTTCCTGTTGCTGGTGATGCTGCAACTGTTCGGCGCCTCGGTACTGGGCGCCCCCGCGGGCAGCCGCGGCTTCAAACGCGGCCGCTACGGAGGCTATTACGGCGGAGGTGGATTCGGCGGCGGCGCTGGCGGGGGTGGTTTTGGCGGTGGTGGCGGCGGCTTTGGCGGGGGCGGCGCATCCGGAGGATGGTGATGGCCAGGCAGATACTCAACAGCGACTACCGGCGCAAAGTCGCCGAAACCATTAAGGAAGTGGAATCGCGCACCGACGCGGAACTGGTCACGGTGCTGGCGCGGGAGGCGGACAACTACTTGTATATTTCCACTCTCTGGGCTGCTTTTCTGGCCCTGTTGCTGACTCCCCTGCTACACCTGCTGCCCCAATGGCTGAGCCACCAGCAAATTTTTACCCTGCAGTGGATTCTGTTTATCACGCTGGCAGTGCTGTTCCGCTGGCGCCCGCTGACCATGCGGCTGGTCCCCCAAAAAGTGAAATACTGGCGCGCCGCCAACCTGGCCCGACGCCAATTTCTCGAGCAAGAACTGCACAGCACCGAGGGGCGCCTGGGGCTTTTAATCTTTGTCGCCGAGGCAGAGCACTATGTCGAAATACTGGCGGACCGGGGACTGGCGGAGCTGATTAACAACGAAGCCTGGCGGGAAACCATCGAAAACTTTATCCGCGAAATCAAGCGCGGAAAAACTGGAGAAGCCTTTATACACTGCATCGAACAGTGCGGCGAGCTGCTGCAGGAGGCTGCTCCCGCCACAGCGATAAAAAATGAATTGCCCAATCATCTGATTATTTTGGATTAAGTAGCATGCAGATAGGAAAATCCCCATTGATTGCCGGAACCACCCTGCTGCTGATACTGGCCACCTACTCCGTCTACAGCGCACTGGGCCAAGGCGGCGCTGAAAACGACGGCAAACCTCGATTGTCATCACTTTTCTCTGCCGACAATCACTTGGCGCAACGGGTGCAACAGCTGGAAGAAGCCGTAGAAAACACCAACCGACTGCAGTCCGAGCTACTGGAACTGGTAGAGGATCTACACCGGCGCCTGGAACATTTAATGCCGCCAATACCGGAGGAGGTAAACGACGCTGCGCGCACCGGTTCAGTGGACAACAGCTTGGCAGAAAGAGAAGAACACCTGAGGCGGAATCCCTATGCGCGGCACCGGCAGATGCAACTACAGCGCCTGATCAATGCCGGTATTAACCCCGACCGGGCCGAACTGATTCTGGAAAAACAGGAGCGCTTTCAGTACGACCATATGAAGCTCGCCTACGCGTACCGCCACCTACAGGACAAATCCTCCGCGGAAGCGGCGGCACTCCGCGAACAGCTCAGTATCTACAGTCATCCACGCAAAATGCTGGAGCACGAGCTCAGCGAGGAGGAATTTGAACTCTATCTGCAAGCCAACGGACAACAGGAAATGCGGGTAAACCGGGTGATCAGTGACACGCCAGCCGCAAACGCGGGGCTTAGGCCCGGAGACAAGATCATCTCCTACAACGGCGAGCGGATTTTTCACATGGGGGACTTGCGCGCGCAAATCTACCGGGTAGCCCCGGGGCAGACTGTGGCGGTGGAAGTACAGCGCGCGGGAAGCGGCAGCCGGGAAGTGATCTATGTGCCCAGCGGGCCGCTGGGCGTGCAAGGCTAAAGGCCTGTCCCCCGGGCGGGGGAAAGGCCATAGCGTGGGTCGATTATTCCCCCGAGGTTTCCGGACGCATATGCGGGAACAGCAGTACGTCGCGAATTGAGGGAGAGTCAGTCAACAGCATTACCAACCGATCTATACCGATACCTTCGCCGGCGGTCGGCGGCAGGCCATATTCGAGGGCGCGGATATAGTCAGCGTCGTAGTGCATGGCCTCATCGTCCCCGGCCTCTTTCTCCGCCACCTGCGCCTTGAAGCGCTCGGCCTGGTCTTCCGCGTCGTTCAGCTCGGAAAAGCCATTGGCGATTTCGCGGCCGCCCACAAAAAACTCAAAGCGGTCGGTGACGAAGGGGTTATCGTCATTGCGGCGCGCCAGCGGCGATACCTCAGTCGGGTATTCGGTGATAAAGGTCGGCTGGTCCAGGCGGTGCTCAACGGTCTTCTCGAAGATTTCAATCTGTACCTTGCCCAGGCCCCAGCTGTCTTTGAGCGGAATATCCAGGTTTTCCGCCACTTTGCGCGCACTCTCCAGGTTGTCGATATCGGAGTGCGACAGCCCCGGGTTGTAGCGCAGGATGGCATCGAATACCGACAGGCGCGCAAACGGCTTGGCAAAATCGTAGCTGCTGCCCTGGTATTCGATCGTGGTTTTGCCCAGCACTTCCGAGCAGATGCCGCGCAACATTTCCTCGGTCAGATCCATCAGGTCCTTGTAGTCCGCATAGGCCTGGTAGAACTCCAGCATGGTGAACTCGGGGTTGTGGCGGGTGGAGAGGCCCTCGTTGCGGAAGTTGCGATTGATCTCATACACGCGCTCAAAGCCGCCGACCACCAGGCGTTTGAGGTACAACTCCGGCGCGATGCGCAGATACATATCAATATCCAGCGCATTGTGGTGGGTGATAAACGGCCGCGCGGTGGCCCCGCCGGGAATCACCTGCAGCATCGGTGTTTCCACTTCCATAAAATCGTGGCCGTTCAGGAAGCGGCGGATATAGTCGATCACTTTCGAGCGGATGCGGAATACCTCGCGGGATTCCGGTGTGGCAATCAGATCCACGTAGCGCTGGCGATAGCGCAGTTCCTGGTCTGCAATGCCGTGAAATTTTTCCGGCAGCGGGCGCAGGGCTTTGGTCAACAGGGTGTACTCGTCGCAGGTCACGTAGAGATCACCTTTGCCGGATTTGTGCAGCACACCTTTGACACCGACAATGTCGCCGATATCCCAGCCACCGAAGCGCGCCTTGATGTCCTTCTGCGCCGCTTTGTCCGCGTACAATTGGATTCGCCCGGACACGTCCTGAATCACCATAAAGGGGCCGCGCTTAGCGAGAACACGCCCGGCCACACAAGCGCTCACCCCCAGCTGTTCCAGCTCCTCCTTGGTTTTTTCGCCGTACTCGCTCTGCAGGTCGGCGGCGAGATTTTCGCGGCGGAAGCTGTTGGGGAAGGCATTGCCCTTTTCGCGCAGCGCACTCAGCTTGGCGCGGCGCTCGGCGATCAGTTTGTTTTCGTCATGCTGGATGTCGGTCATGGGTTCTTCCAATGCGGAAAAATGGATAGGGAATGCGGCCAAACCGGCGCTGTTGCCGGCTTGCCCAAACTTAAAGCCCGGCTTTCAGGCTGGCCTCGATAAATTGATCCAGGTCGCCGTCCAGCACCGCCTGACAGTTACTGGTCTGCACACCGGTGCGCAGGTCTTTGATGCGCTGGTCATCGAGCACGTAGGACCGGATCTGGCTACCCCAGCCGATATCCGCCTTACTGTCCTCCATCGCCTGCTTCTCGGCGTTGCGCTTGATCATCTCCTGCTCATACAGTTTGGCGCGCAGCATTTTCCAGGCCTTGTCCCGGTTCTGGTGCTGAGAACGCTCACTCTGACAGGCCACCACGATACCGGAGGGAATGTGGGTCAGGCGCACAGCCGAGTCGGTTTTGTTCACGTGCTGACCGCCAGCGCCTGAAGCGCGGTAGGTATCCTCGCGCACCTGGGACTTGTCTACCGCGATCTCGATATTGTCGTCGATTTCCGGTGAGACAAATACCGAACTGAACGAGGTGTGACGGCGGTTGCCGGAGTCGAATGGCGATTTGCGCACCAGCCGGTGCACCCCGGTTTCGGTACGCAGCCAACCGAAAGCGTATTCGCCCGCAAAGTGGATAGTGGCACTCTTGATGCCCGCCACCTCCCCGGCAGAGACTTCCTCCAGGGTGGTTTTGAAACCGTGGGCCTCTCCCCAGCGCAGGTACATGCGCAGCAGCATCTCGGCCCAATCCTGGGCCTCGGTGCCACCGGAGCCCGCCTGGATATCCAGGTAGGCATTGTTGGGGTCGTTTTCACCGGAGAACATGCGGCGGAACTCCAGCCCGCCCAGCTGTTGCTGCAGGTTTTCGATTTCCGCGGACACATCCGCGACCGAGTCCTCGTCCCCCTCTTCCACGGCCATTTCCAGCAGTTCGCGACAATCGGAAATGCCGCTATCCAGGGTTTCGATGGTTTTAACCACGGCTTCCAGGGAGGCGCGCTCGCGGCCCAGTTCCTGGGCCCGCTCCGGCTCGTCCCAGACGCTGGGTTCGGCGAGTTCCAGTTCTACCTCGGTCAGGCGCTCTTTCTTGTTGGCGTAGTCAAAGATACCCCCTAAGAACGTCGGTGCGTTCTTCGAGGTCTTTCAATTGGTTGAGAAGGGGATTGATTTCCATGAACTCTCGGATTCCGGACTGTCTATAAAGCGGCGCGCATTCTACCGTAGCGCGGGTGGGCGGTTCCAGTGGGGCGGGAAGCGGTACCGGGCCGCGGCAATTGCCGCGGCCCACCTACCCGGAAGTCACTGTGCCTCAAGCTCCAAATCCGTTCATCAACAATCCGACAAGGATGATCTGCGGCAGGGTCAAAAGCGGTAGTGCAAAACCGATTTTCCAGGAGCCAGTGGTGTCTTTGATAGACATCAACTCGGTATAGTCTGTGGACACCCCGGCCATCAGAAACGCAAAGGCATTGCCCGGTGCCGTGGCGCGGCTGAATATATCGGCCGCCAAAGGCGTGGCTCCTTCCGAGCAGACCTCAAGAATCGTCGCCGCCACCAGGGTCGCCGCGAGTCCTAGCGCAGACGGGCCAAACCACTGCTGAAACACTGCCGGGTCCACAAAGGCCCGCACCAGTACCGCGAGGACTATACCCACCAGCAGCCAACGCACCACCATCTGGGAACCGCGAATACCCTCCCACAACAGACTGCCGATACTGGTGGGCGTCAATTCCGCCCGCTGCCAGAGGCCCACCACCTCAGTGCGCCAGTCGTAGTCCTCCGGCAACTCCACCTTGTTGGGATTGGGCGGTAATTTACCCTGCTCCACCAGCCGGTCGGCGAGATAGCCGCTGATCAGCGCGATGGCCGCAGAGCACAGAATAAACAACAGCGTCCACCAGAAACCGATCAGTGCGATCAGGATCACTGTCAGCGACAGGGAATTCCATGGGCTGGCGATCAAGAAGGCCATCACCTGGCCGATGCTGGCGCCGCGCTTATACAGCTGCATCCCCACCATGAGGATGCCGTGGGAGCAGAGATCAAAGAATAGTCCCGCCAAGGTGGCGCGAAACAGACCGCGTTTGCTGCCCCCCCGCCCCAGTGCCTTAATTACCAGCTCCTGGGGAATACGCCCCAACAGCCCCACGAAAAGCGCACCCGCCACCACGCCCCACCACATGGTGTGCACCAGTTCCACCACACCAGCGGACATATGGTGCAGCCACTCCGGCATAGCGTCCAAATCCACGACCCAGTATATGCAGTAGAGAATGGCAACCACGGACAGACTAATCCACAGCAACCAGTCGAGGTGGCCGCGAGGCTCGTCGGCACAGCAGGCGGAGGTGTGCGCTTCCACCACCTGCCCGCCATCAGGGGGGCGGGGACCACAGCACTTATCCGTCACACACACCTCCGCAAAGACTATCCAAAATCGCACACTCGGGAGACTCGTCACCGGCACAGCTGTCCGCCAGGCGGCGCAATGCGCCGCGCATCTCCCGCAAATCCCGCAGTTGCGCTTCTATGTGCGTCAGCTTCTCCTCCACCAACGCCTTGGCGTCGTGGCTGCGGCGGGAAGGGTTGTGGTGCAGCACCAGGAGGCTGCGCACTTCGTCCACGGTAAAGCCCACCGCGCGGGCACGACGAATAAAGTGCAGTGTCTCCAGGTCCCGCTCACTGTAATCGCGGTAACCGTTGCCCGCACGCTTGGGGGAGAGCAAATGAATGGATTCATAATAGCGCAGTGCCTTGGCCGTCAGGCCCGAGCGCTGCGCCGCCTGGGAAATATTCATACGACCGTACCTGTTAAACAGTGAATACGATGCAGGAGGTTAAAGATTACCGCAAGGGGAAGGTCAAGAGACGGAGGGGACAGGCTGTCCCGCCCGGATGCTGCCGGGCGGGCAATTGCTGTGGATATCAGCGGTTGCGGATTTTATCCCGCACCCAGCGGCCGGCCTCCTTCAAGCGTTCTGCGGTCCAGGGGCCGCTACTGCAGGTACCTGTCTGCCAAACCGCCCCGGAGCGGTGGTCGTCGGAGTAATTCCAGTTGGTCCAGCTCACCTGATACTGGTCCAGAAGATCCAGGTAGGCCTGGGCACTGGCGAAATCGTTGCCGCCGTCACCCGTGTAGGTCTGAGAACCCCATTCGGTGACGAAGATAGGCAGACCGCGGTCCAGTGCCGACTTCAGCGCATCGCGGTAATACTGGCCGTGGGAAGCGGCGTAAAAATGAAAGCCGTACATGATGTTATCGATGGTCACCGGGTTGTCGATAATATCCTGTGCGCTGCGACCATCCGAAACGCCCAGGGAAGCCCAACCGTGCGTTCCCACCACCACTACCGCGTCCGGGTCGTACTGGCGGATAACCGGAATTATCTGCATGGCATAGCTGCGAATGTCATTCCAGCTGACATTGTTCGGCTCATTCGCCACATCGTAAATAATATTGTTTTGATCCGCGTGTTCGCGGGCGATATCAGTGAAGAAGCGGCGGGCATTTTCCAGGTTGTAATTGGGATCCCCGGGGTCCAACTGGTGCCAGTCTACCAGCACATACATGCCCCGCTCGGTGACCTCGTCGATGATATGGCTGACCTGTGCCGTGTAGCCGGCGGGATCGGTTTCATAACCGCCCTCTTGCACATAGAGGGATACGCGCAAAATATCTGCCCGCCAGTCATCGGCCAGCGCATCCAGCGAGGCGTCTGTCACACAGTCACCCCAGCCATACCACTGCAACCCGTGGGTGCTCATACCGCGCAGTTGCACCGGCTCGCTGTCCTTGTTGCAAAGCCTGGTACCGCAGACATGCAGCTGCCCGTTGCGGCCGACGGCAGTGTCACCACCAGACGAGGAACCGCTGGAAGAGCTGCCGGAGGAGGAGCCGGTACCGCATGCACCGCTGTTACTCCACACTTGGTAGGGGCCGGAGTTTTGCGCGGGATTTTCGCCCTGAGTCCACCAGTTTGCCACATACTTCACCCCCTGATACTGCACCGCGCTGCCACCGGTGTAGACAGCACCGATATCCCAGTGCGGCAGCCCACCGCAATCGGCGTCGCCACCAGAGGAAGTATTGCCCGAAGATGAGCCGGAGCCGGAAGAACCCGAGCTCCCGGAAGAACTGCCGCCGGAACCGCCACCGCTGTCGCAGCTTCCCAGACCATCCCAGGCATAACTCCAAGCCCACCCGACACCGGGCTCGTAGGGCCCGCCCTGACTGCACCAGCCACCGACTTTGCAACGGAAGGCTTCACCGGCATTGACTACATTATCACCGCTTTGATAGCCGCTTCCCCCGACATAAGCCGGGAGTGCGCTGCAGTCGTATGAATGGGCGAGGGGAAATACCATCAGGAAAATCAGGCTGGCCCCTAATTTGAGAATCGTTTTGTTCATTGGCTTTTCTCTCTTGACGGCCAAGGTCAAAATTTCATTCGCAACTTATCCATTCCCTTTGCCTTGTCGGTGGCACCGGCTCGCAAAGGGAGTTAAAGGTTGTCGAGGAATGTCCGGTGCTCGGTGGAAAATTCATAATTGTTGAATTTGTCCCAGTTGATCGACCAGGTCATCAAGCCACCGATGCCCGTCCAACCAGTGCTGGTATGCGGAGTGTAAGTAGCACAACCCTGCAGCTTGACCAGACAATTGAGCGCCGCGTGCACTTCCTGCACAGAGGTGAATCCGCCACCGGCATTGACGCTCGCGGGCAAACCGATCAAAACCTGTTCCTGGCGTAGGGGTGGGAAGTAATGGTCGGGATTTCCGCCCACGTTGAAGCCCGTCAGTACCATATCGGCCATGGCGATATGAAAATCAGCCACCCCCATGCTGTGATACTGATTATCCAGCCCGATAATGGGCCCCGAATTGTAGTGTTGCACTTGCAGCCAATTGAGATCATCGCGCAGTGCATGGATAACCGGGAGGTAGGCGCCGGCACGGCGGTCACAACCGGAACAACTGCCACCGTAAAAGCTGTACCCCAGCTGTACAAAGAATGTCTCCGGGGCCATGGTCAGCATAAAGTCAGGGCCATAGTGTGCCTTTAGCGCCTTGAGCGCTTCGATCAGGTGCACAATAACCGGCGTGGTGGGATTGCGGAAATCCACATCCCCGGCATTCAACTCCAGCGAGTGACCTTCAAAATCCACATCTAAACCGTCGAAACCATATCGGTCGATAATGCGAATCATCGAGTCGACAAAATTGTCGCGGGCCTGGGTTGTCTCAAGACGCACCTGACCATTGGCGCCGCCGATACTGATGATCACTTTTTTTCCATCGGCCTGCTTGGCCTGAATACCGGCGATAAATGACTGTTCGTTGAACAGCGGATCCAGCTTAAAACCGATTTCCCCCGGAGCCGCGCCCGTGGGTTCGGCGAAAGACACATTGATCACATCAAAAGCATCCGACACATCGGCTATCGGGATAACACCGGAACCGTTATCAAAATTATGCCAATAGCCGGAAATAATCCGCTTGCTGCCTCCATTACCGGGCCCGCCGCTGCCACTGCCGCTGGAAGAAGAGCCCGAACTACTGGACGCACCGCCACAGCTGCGCACCTGGGTCCAGGCATCCTGCCAGTGCATCCCTTCGCCGGGCGCATAGGCCCAGGCCGCGGAGGAAGAACACCAGCCGGCAATATCACAGCGGTATTCGAATCCCAAGTTCTGCACTGTTTCACCGGCACTATAACTGGTCCCCGCGCGGTATTGCGGCGAGCTACAGGCGCCGCCGGAAGAACCTCCAGAGCCGGATGAGCTGCCGGAACTGGATGAAGAGCTAGATGAAGAGCTAGATGAAGAGCTAGATGAAGAACTGGACGAAGAACTGCTCCCCGCGCCATTGCATTGGCCCAAGTTGGTCCATTCCTGCCACTGGCCAGAATGACTTTCAGGGTTGGCGCCCTGGCTCCACCAATTGGCCCTATAGGCAAAGTTGTTGTATCTCACCTGAGCACCACCGGTGTAGGCGGCGGTGCTATCCCACTCTGGCAAACCACTGCAATCGAACGCAAAAACGCCGCTGGCACCCAGAGGTAATAACAGGGCAAACAAAAGCCGGTGCATGCGGAAAACAACGGCATTGCAAACTCTGTTCATGACGACTCTCCGTAAACTGATACGACCGCCCACCGCAGCCGCTATTGACGATGCTCTTTCCGCCTGACATTCCAAAACCCCAGAACCGCAACAGCAGACCGGGCGCACCACGCCCTGAAGCGCCAGACTGATAAAAGGCCTGACAGGAAAACACCCGCCCGGACATTCAACTTTCAGGGAAATACATGCGCTTTAATTGGCTGCCGCGCTCGATGCTGTCCTGGTACCTGCGCAGAAAGCCACTTCACACTACGGACACACTGACAACGCTGTCAAACCAACTGATGTTTGCCGCGCCAACTGCGGCATAATTTGGGATCTAGCTCTCGGATACGGCACGCCCTCCGCGGAGGGCGAGGATTTTGTAGGAATAGTGATAGGTCGCCGGGTAACGCGCTGTAGCGGGAAAATCTTAGGAATCGTTGTCGGGACAACTGCCGCGCTGCTGGTACTGAATCTGGTCAGCGGGGTCAAACCCCAACTCCAGAGCCGCGTCCAGCGCGTCCATGGGGATCAGGTGCATCAATATGTCACCGGTGGGCGCTCCGCACACCGCCGGGTACATACGATCGGTGCGGGTGGCACAACGGGACTCCTCAACTTCCACACCGCTATCGGCCAATTTGGCGCGACTTTCCTCCAGAGAAAGACCGCCGCCCTCGCACTGACGGTTGCCGCGCCCCTCAAAGACCCAGACCAGCTCCTCCGCCTGTGCCGGCGGCTGCTCCGCCTCCGCGCTGTTTTGCTTCATCTCTGACATCGCCTCGGATTGGGATTCCTTTTCCGCCCGCCGCTCGCAGGCACCCAGGGACAGGGTGAGAACGGGGATCAACAACAGCAAGGGAATTTTTCTGTTCAATTGTGCTTCCTCCATAAAGCTGGTGAGTTCTGCAATCAACCAAATGCGAGCCAGATACCGACGCCCATCATCAAGCTGCCGGCAATGCGGTTGATCAATCGCAGGTTGTCGCCTCTGGCCAACAGGCGGCTCAGGGTGCGGCCACCACCAGCGTAAATCAACAGGCACAGGGATTCCAACAGCAAAATGATAGCAACCAGGACTGCCAGCTGCGGCGCCAGGGGCCGACTGTCGCTGATAAAGGGGGGTAACAACGCGATAAAGAAGGCCCACCCCTTGGGATTGGCCACTGCGGTGATAAATCCCTGGGCCGCCAGCGCCCCGCGGGTGGGCGGCGCCGCGGCCCCCTCCTTCGATGTCGCAATGGCCATGTGCCCCCGGGCGCGCCACATCTGCAGACCGAGCCAGGCCAGATAAGCACCACCACAGTATTTGAATATCTGAAAGGCGCCGGGGTACTTGAGCATCAGGGCTGCGATTCCCAGTACCGCGGTCACCGCCACCAATGCCACTCCGGTCAACTCCCCGGCCATCATCCACAGGGTGCGGCGCACCCCCAGCGTCATTCCCATGGTCAGCGCCAGGGTCATGCAAAGCCCCGGAGTCACCGATACGAAGAAAAATGTCGGCACAAACAGCACTAGCAGCGAAAAGTCGATCACGTCCATCAGTGATGACTTCCCGCGTGAGTCCCATAGCGGCTCAATAGCATTCCGGCGAGCATCAAACCGCAGCCGAGCAGCTCATGCCCGCTGAATACCTCCCCAAGGATCATCCAACCCGCTAGCAGGGCGAATACCGACTCCAAACTCATTATCACCGTGGCGTGAGAGGTGGCCGCGTGACGCAGTCCCAGCAGCTGGAAGGTGAATGCCACCGCGGTGGAGAAGATCATCATATAGGCGATGGGCCAGGCGGCGTCCACCGCGCCCTGCAGACTGGCATCTTCCACCAACAGTGACGCCAGCGTGGAAAAGAGGCCGCAGAAGATAAACTGCACCGCGGCCAGGCGCAGTGCGTGGCGGCGTTTTACCAACCGGTCCGCAGTCAGTACCTGTATCGCAAAGGCGAAGGCGCCGGCGAAGACCAGCAGATCACCGATCATCTGTGATTCCTGGGAAAAGTCTCCCAGCACATAGAGGCCCGCCAGTGCCACCCCGATACCTGCCCAGGTCCAGCGGTTGGTGGCAATTCCCAGGGAGAGCCCAATTAACGACACCAGCAGCATTTCCATACCGGAAATAAAACCGGCGCGCCCGGCACTGGTATATACCAGTCCCCACTGTTGCAGCGCCGCGCCGAGGAACAGCCAAAATCCCAGTATCGCTCCGCCGGCAAAACTGTCGCGCCAGCGGCTTTTTATCTGGGTGCCCGCCTCCGGTGTCGCCACCTCGCGGCGGGACGAAAGCCAGTAAACCAGGGGAATCAGAATCAAGCCACCGAGCAGAAAGCGCCAGGCGTTGAACGCCAGCGGTGGCATATATTCCATCGCCACCTTTTGTGGGACAAAAGCCAGCCCCCAGAAAAAAGCGGCAAACAGCAGCAGTAATTCGGCTTTCGCCTGTTGTCCTTTCATACTATCACTTGGAAAAAAATAGAGTTTTGAGCACAGCGCCCGTGTTTACCCCACAGGTCGCATCACATCGCTTCGAGATAAGTTACCAACAATTGCAGGGATTCACGGCCGCGGAATTCGTTGATATCGAGCTTGTAAGCCACCCGGACCCTATCCACTGGCCGCGGCCACTGCTCCGTATCCACATTGAAGGCGATGGCATCCAGTGCCTGCTGCGGACTTTGCAACGGGGCAAGGACCATTTTCAGGTGGCGCTCGCCGACAATACGCTGCTGCAGCAACAGGAATTCACCATCGAACAACGGCTCGGGGAACGCCTGTCCCCAGGGCGCACAGGCGCGCAGGGTCGCAGCCGTCTGCAGTGTAAATTCGTGCGGCTCCAATTCGCCATCGGAGTCAATCACCGCCTGCAGCTGCTTTTCTGTCAGTCGATTGCGCACCGCCGCTTCAAAGGCATCTACAAACGCGGGAAACTTCTCCGCCGGCAGGCTGAGTCCAGCGGCCATGGCGTGGCCGCCGAACTTGGTAATCAGCTTGGGGTGGGCTGCGTCCACGTCGCTCAGGGTATCGCGGATATGCAATCCCGGAATCGAACGGGCGGACCCCTTGATCAGACCGTTGTCCCCGTCCGCAAAGGCGATCACTGGACGGTGAAATTTTTCCTTGATGCGACTGGCGAGAATGCCAACCACACCCTGGTGCCAGTTTTCATCATACAGGCACAGGCTCCAAGGGATCTCGCCCTCCAGCTGCAGCTTTTCCAGCGCCGCCATGGCTTCGCGCTGCATGCCCTGCTCTATCGCCTTGCGGTCGCGATTGAGGGCGTCCAGTTCCGCGGCCAGTTCACGGGCCTCGGATGGATCGCGGGTCAGCAGGCAGCGGATACCGGTACCTATGTCATCCAGGCGCCCGGCGGCATTGATACGCGGACCGAGGATAAAACCGATATCTGTCGTGGACAGTCTGCGCTGATCCCGCCCGGCCACTTCCAGCAGGGCGGCGATCCCGGGCCGGCAGCGGCCCGCGCGGATGCGGGCAATACCCTGGTGCACCAAAATACGGTTATTGTGATCCAGCGGTACCAAGTCAGCGACTGTGCCCAGCGCCACCAGATCCAGGTAGTCGGCCATATTGGGCGGGCTGATACCTTGATCCGCGAACCAGCCGCTCTCCACCAGGGCGGTGCGCAGGCGGCTGAGCAAATAAAAAATGACCCCCACACCGGCCAGATTTTTACTTGGGAACTGGCAACCCGGCTGGTTGGGATTGACGATCGCATCGGCATCGGGCAATTGTTCTCCCGGCAAATGGTGATCGGTGACAACCACCTTCATACCGGAGGCCTTGGCCGCGGCCACGCCGTCTATGGAGCTGATACCGTTATCGACGGTAATCAGCAGAGCGGGCTCATATTCCTTTGCCACCATCACGATTTCCGGTGTCAGGCCGTAGCCGTAATCAAAACGATTGGGAACCAGGAAATCGACACTCGCCGCACCCATGGCACCGAGAGCTAACACCGCCAGGGTACTGCTAGTGGCGCCGTCGGCATCGAAGTCACCGACAATCAGTATTTTTTCCTGCGCCCGAATCGCTTCGGCAATCAGGCGCACGGCGGTGTCCACACCGCGCATGGTCTGGGGTGGATGCAGCCTGGCTAAACGGTGGTCCAGTTCCGCCTCGGAAGTGACTCCGCGACCGAGCAGCACCCGCTGCAGAATTTTGGGGGTATCAGAAGCAAAACGGCCAGTGGACAAATCCACTGGCCGCCGCTGAATTCTTGTATTCATTCTTGCTCAGCAAATTTCGCAGTGAGGGCAAGGGTATTCGGCCCGCCCCTACTACAGGTTGGCTGTCACCCGCCGAGCGCCATTGCCATAAATTCGTGGACCCGCTTGAGGTCGTTGGGCAGAACCTTCATACGCTCCTCGCGCCGAAACAAATCCTGCATATGGGTCGGCAGGGGAATTTCCTGTGTTGGCAGCGCACGGGCCACCGCCTGAGGGAATTTTGCCGGATGCGCGGTGGAGAGGCAAACCATGGGCTGGTCCTCCGCTCTGCGCACCTGGCGCGCCGCCTCTACACCGATCGCCGTATGCGGATCGAGCAGATAGCCGCTCGATTCGTACACCGCCCGTATCACTTCCACGGTGCGCGTATCGTCCACTCGATAAGAGGAGAATAACTCCCGCGCCCTGTCCAGGGCTTCCTTACTCAGGTGCATGGGGGCACTGCGATCCGCCAACAGGGCCGCTACCGCAGCGCCGTCACGGCCGTAGAGGTCAAAAAGCAAACGCTCGAAATTGCTGGACACCATGATGTCCATACTGGGCGACAAGCTGTGCACTAGCGGCCTGGGGGAGTGGTCGTTGTCACTGATACAACGGTGCAGGATATCGTTTGCATTGGTGGCGATCACCAGCTGGCCGATGGGGAGCCCCATCTGCCGTGCCAGGTAACCGGCAAAAATATCGCCGAAGTTGCCGGTGGGGACCGAAAAATTGACTGTCCGCTGTGGTGCCCCCAGGCGCAGGGCGGCGTAAAAGTAGTAGACGATCTGCGCCATGATGCGCGCCCAGTTGATGGAATTGACCGCCACTAGGCGACGGCCATCGGGCAGGAACGACTGCTCGGCGAAACTGGCCTTGACCATATTCTGACAGTCGTCGAAGTTGCCCTCCAAGGCAATATTGAACACATTGTCCGACAGCACCGTGGTCATCTGCCGACGCTGCACTTCCGACACGCGGTTGTGCGGGTGCAGGATAAAAATATCGATATTTTCACAGTGCCTGCAGCCTTCGATCGCGGCTGAACCGGTATCGCCAGAAGTAGCGCCCATCACCACAACGCGCTCACCGCGCTTCTTCAGCAGGAGATCGAACAGCTGGCCGAGAAACTGCAGAGCAAAATCCTTGAAGGCCAGTGTCGGGCCGTGGAACAACTCCAATATCCATTCATTGGTATCCGTCTGCACCAGCGGCGCTATGGCACTGTGGCGGAATGTGCTGTACGAACGATCGATAATGCCGCGCAATTCCTCTTCGCTGACGTCACTGCCGACAAAGGGTTGCATGATGCGGAAAGCCAGTTCGCGGTAGTCCAGGCCCGCCATGGACGCGATTTCCTCACGGGAAAACGCCGGCAGGGATTCCGGCACATAGAGACCGCCATCACTGGCGAGGCCGGTGAGTACTGTATCGGCAAAGGAGAGTGACGGCGCGCGGCCGCGGGTGCTGATAAATTTCACGATGCTTATTGGTACCAATCAAATACAGAATTCTTTCCGGCAGCGGCCGGTTTACCGCTGCTGCCGGGTCCGGCCCAGACGGGGGCCTGCCCAAGATTTGCGGATCAACCGAGCGGCTCTACACGAATCCGCACCACCTCACCTTCGACAGTGTCCAGCGCCTCAATTTGCGCCACTGCCTCGCGCAAGCTGGCCTCCTTGGCGCGACTGGTGAGTATTACCACCGGCACCAGGGTCTCCCCCTCGGCGGGCTCGTGCTGGATCAGTGCCTCGATACTGATACCCTGGTCACTGCAGATCTTCGCTACCTGGGACATGACACCGGGCTTGTCCTGTGCGGAAATGCGGAGATAGTAGCTGGTGAGCACTTCTTCCATCGGCAGCACCCGGGGGCCATCCTGATTGCCCTCTGCCACACCGGCAGCGGGTACTCGCTGGCAGGGGTCGGCCTCTAGTGTGCGCGCCACATCGACAATATCTGCGATCACCGCCGAGGCGGTGGCCTCTGCACCGGCGCCGGCACCATAGTAGAGCGTGGGCCCCACGGCATCGCCATTGACCAACACCGCGTTCATGACACCATCCACGTTGGCGATAAGGCGCCGCTGAGGGATCAAAGTCGGGTGCACCCGCAACTCGACACCAGCCTCGGTGCGCCGCGCCAACCCGATATGCTTGATGCAGTAGCCGAGTTCGTCCGCATAGCGGATATCCTCTATGGAAATGCGGCTGATGCCCTCGGTATAAACTTTGTCGAACGCCAGGGGGATGGCAAAGGCCAGAGAAGCCATGATCACCAGCTTGTGCGCCGCGTCTATACCCTCGACATCAAAGGTGGGGTCGGCCTCGGCGTAGCCCAGGGCCTGCGCCTGGGCCAAAGCCTCTTCAAAACTGCGGCCTTTGTCGCGCATTTCGGTGAGGATATAGTTGCCAGTGCCGTTGATAATCCCCGCCAGCCACTGGATGCGGTTACCCGCCAGCCCCTCACGCAGGGACTTGATAATAGGGATGCCACCCGCCACGGCGGCCTCGTAGGCGATGGTCACGCCCTTTTCCGCCGCGGCGGCAAAGAGTTCATTGCCGTGTTCGGCGATCAGTGCCTTGTTGGCGGTGACCACATGCTTGCCGCTGTCAATGGCAGCCAGCACCAACTCCCGTGCTACAGTGGTACCGCCGATCAGCTCCACCAGAATATCCACATCTGGATTATTGGCTACATCGAAGATCTCGCGGGTGACATTCAACCCGCTGGTATCACACGCCGGATTGTCGCGGCGCGCGCCTATCTGGACGATATCCACCGGGCGCCCGCAACGGGCAGCGATCTCCGCACTGTTGCGCAGCATTACATTGACTGTGCCGCTTCCGACCGTGCCCAGACCGCAGATACCAATACGCGCGGCGCGCCGCGGTTGCTCTGTCTGAAGGCGTTTTGCCAGTTCGGTGGTTTCTTCGACGGGTGCGCTCACAACTTCCCTCCGCGCAGGCAGCTCTGTTCTCCGCTGGTCGAACCAGAGCTGGGCAACAGCGCAATAAGTGGCAACAAAAAACGATAAAAGGACGGCAACCTTACTGAGATGAAGGGGAAAATGTCAATAAAATTGCGCACCGTCGCCGCTCCTTTTTGCGCTTTACACCGATTGCTCGCTTCCCACCCTCATCCAATCCGCCAATAGAGACTGACGCTAATTGACACAAAAAAAGCATCTACTAGCATCAGATACCACCAAGGCGCGAAATTGCGCCCAGCGCGGCTTTACGCAAAATAGGCGGCCATGAAAGAGCGGGCCGAAGGCGGACCTATGAAAAAAACTCTGATTCTCTATACAGGCGGTACTTTGGGTATGCGTCGCAGCGCATCCGGCTATGTGCCGGATGCAGACCTAGAGATCCAACTGCAGCAACTGCTCGCCGGTTCGGCCGATCAGCTGCCGGAATACGATTTCCACGCCTTTGAACGCCTTCTCGACAGCGCCAATATGCAGCCGGCGGACTGGTACCGCATTGCCGCCTGCATCCGCGACCAGGCCGAGCACTATGATGGCTTCGTGGTTCTGCACGGTACAGACACTATGGCCTACACCACCTCCGCCCTCTCCTTTGCGCTGCGGGGACTCAACAAACCGGTGCTGGTCACCGGTTCACAGATTCCGCTACGGGAAATGCGCAGCGACGCCCACAACAACCTGATCGCCGCCCTGCTGTTAAGTGCCGATGAAGCTCTGAACGAAGTCTGCCTCTACTTCAACGGCAAACTACTGCGCGGTAACAGGGCCATCAAAATCAGCGCCGGCTCTCTGGATGCCTTTGCCTCTCCCAACTATCCACTGCTGGGAGAAATCGGCATTCAAGTGAATATTGACCACAGCAGCCTGCTGCCGGCTGTGGCTGAGAAGGACTTTCAAATCCCCGCAAACGCGGACGGCGGCGTAGTGGTGCTAAAGCTCTTTCCCGGCTTGTCACCTCTTTTTCTGGGCAAGGTGCTGGAATTCCAGCCCCGGGGCCTGGTGCTGGAAACCTACGGCACCGGCAACGCGCCAACAGAGAATGCGGCCTTCACCGAACTGCTGAAAAAAGCCACTGACCGCGGCACCGTCTGTGTGGCCGTATCCCAGTGCATGGAAAATCGCGTGGACCTGGGCAAATACGCCGCCGGCTCGGCACTGCTGGATGCTGGCGTCATCGGCGGCCTGGATATGACCACCGAAGCCGCATTCACAAAACTCAACCACCTGCTGGCCATGGGGATGAGCGCCGAACGCGTGCGGGAAATCATGCCGGTTGCACTCTGCGGAGAGTGCACACCATAAGATTAATCACTGGATATCGATGCAATGAGCAGTGATCTTGCACAGAACCTGCGCCTGCTGTGCAGCTACTACCGCTCCATCGCGGAAGTATGTCGGCGCATAGGTATCAACCGGGCGCAGTTCAATAAATATCTGAGCGGCCACACCCAGCCCTCTCGCTACACCCTGGCGAAGATCTGCGATTTCTTTGGCGTTGAACCTCACGAAATCGTGATGCCGAGCGAGCAGTTCGCCCAGATAGTGCGTGTGCGCAGCACCTCCGGCAACCGCCAAGCGCCCCGCTCCCCCTACGCAGCCGATATCGAAAAACTGACACAGGACTCCAAAGGTCACGCAGACAAATATCTGGGATTCTATTTCGAGTACCACTACTCGATGACTTTCCAAGATCACATCATCCGCAGTCTTCTACATATAGAGTCCGATGGCGACGGTTACTACTTTCAACGCTTCGAGCGCATGCGCTACCCGGACAGGGATGAGTGGTACAAATCCCGCTACCGGGGCATGCTGTTTTTTCTCTCCGAGCGCATTTTTCTGATCGGCTACGAGGCGCTGACCCGCAATGAAATCGCGCAGACGATTCTCTACCCCACCTACAAAAGCCGTGTCAGTTATCTGTCCGGCCTCAAATTAGGGGTCTCCGCCAGCGACAGGCGCGATCCAGTTTGCACCAAGGTAGTACTGGAATCCCTGGGACGCAGCATCAGTGTCAGAAGCGCTCTCAAACTGTGCGGCGTTTTTGGCCCGGAATCGGAGGAAATTAATCCCAATATCCGCAAAAGCATCCGCGCAAACACAACCGACGGGCCACAGAGCTTTTTCGCCACGCCGCTATAGATATTGCCCAAAGGAAACCGTATGACCAGTAACTTTCACACACTGAAACCCACCCCACTGTTCACCGCTGGCTCCGCCAGCCGCCCGGAGCGGGACCTGCTCGGCGAGCGCCAAGTGCCCGCCGACGCCTATTTCGGGATACAGACACTGCGCGCTCTGGAAAATTTCCAGATTACCGGTATCACTCTGAACCACTTTCCCAATCTGGTGAAAGCGCTGGCCATGGTCAAGAAAGCCGCCGCCCGCGCCAACTGTGAGCTCGGCTACCTGCACAAGGACCTGGCCGAATTTATCGGCATAGCCTGCGACGAAATTATCGCCGGCAAACTGCACGACCACTTTCTGGTGGACATGATCCAGGGCGGCGCCGGCACTTCAACCAATATGAACACCAATGAAGTGATTGCCAACCGCGCGCTGGAACTGCTGGGCCACGAAAAAGGAGACTACAAAAAGGTTCACCCCAACAATCACGTAAACCTTTCCCAGTCCACCAACGACGTCTATCCGACGGCCATCAATCTGGCCATACTGCTCAGCTACAGCGATCTGGTAGACGCCATGGAGCAACTGTGCCAGGAGTTCGACAAAAAAGCCGCCGAATTTTCCAGTGTCATCAAAATGGGCCGCACACAGCTGCAGGACGCCGTGCCCATGACCCTGGGGCAGGAATTCGCGGCTTTTGCGGCCACGGTGCGCGAGGATGTGGACCGCGTCAAAGAGCTGGTAGAGCTATTCAAGGAAATCAATATGGGCGGCACTGCCATCGGCACGGGCATCAACACCGACCCCGACTACGGCCAATTGGTGGTCGCCGCTCTGTCGGATATTTCCGGTATCGATTTCGTCTGCGCGGAAAACTTAGTGGAAGCCACTTCGGACACGGGCGCATTCGTGATCTTCTCCGGCGTAATGAAACGCATTGCGGTGAAAATCTCTAAGATCTGCAATGACCTGCGCCTGCTTTCCAGTGGCCCGCGCGCCGGCCTCAACGAAATCAACCTGCCGCCGATGCAGCCCGGCTCGTCCATCATGCCCGGCAAGGTCAACCCGGTAATTCCCGAAGTAGTGAATCAGGTAGCCTACCAGGTTATCGGCAACGACCTCACCATCACTCTGGCTGCAGAGAGCGGGCAGCTGCAGCTGAACGTTATGGAACCGGTGATTGCGTTTAACCTGCTGCAGTCGATGCGCCTGATGACCCAGGCCATGAATACTCTGGCACACCGCTGCGTCAGCGGTATTACCGCCAACGAGCATCGCTGTCGGGAGCTGGTGGAAAACAGTATCGGACTGATTACTGCCGTCACCCCCTTTATCGGCTACGAAAATGCCACCCGCATTGCCAAAGAAGCGCTGAACAGCGGACGCAGTGTCAAGGAGCTGGTTCTCGAGGAGGGACTTCTGAACGAAGAAGAGTTGAACGATATTTTACAGCCAGAGAATATGACCCGGCCGCGTAAAGTGGCGCTGAAGGGGAAAGCTTGAAAAAGCCCTGAATAGCATGCTCCAGGAAATGAAAAAGGCCTTTACAGGCCTTTTTCGAACTCTCTTCAGATACCCAGAGCGCTAGCCATCCTATCCGGTGGCACATAGCCCGGGACCACACTCCCATCCTCCAGCACGATGGTAGGTGTACCGCGCACATCGATTACTTCATTGCCCAGCTTATACTGTTTCGCCACCGGGTTGTTGGCACACACGTTAAGTGGCACCTTTTGGCGGTTTTTCAATGCAGTCAAGGTACTGTTGCGGTCCTCGGCACACCAGGCAGTGGCAATCTTGCGATAGCTGGGCGATTTCAGACCAGCACGCGGAAAAGCCAAATAACGCACCTCAATACCACGCCGATTCAGTTCCGGCACATCGTTGTGCAATTTACGGCAGTAACCGCAGTCCACATCGGTAAACACATAGATATGTGCTTTCTTTTCCCCCTTGGGAGAGAAAACGATCATATCGTCAATATCCTGTGCTTCCATGACCTTCGCCCGCCGACTGGTACGACGCTCCTCGGAAAGGTTTGCCAGGCCGCCCCCACTCTTCACCTGGTAAAGATCACCGAAGATGAAATGGCTGCCGTCTTTAGAAACAAACAGCGTACTGGCGCCGCCATCAACATCCACTTCATACAGGCCGCTAATCGGGCTCTCACGTACTTCGCCGTAGCTGGCCTTGGGATTGCCCGCTTCGAGGCGCGCCTTGATGGTTTTCGCGATACTGGCGTCGACCTCCGCCTGGGCCATTGACCCCAGAAGTGCAGCGAGAGCTCCCGCCAGCACCAACGGCTTCTTAAATAAAGTCATTCCCGATAGCTCCTTCGATGCGTTGTTGACTTCGACTGGTACGATGAATTCCGATTCCCAGTATGGCAATTCATTAGCGACGAACCGCCAGTGCGTCGCGTTTTACCATATCCGCGCCAGCGGAACCATGAAGCAGTCCTACCCCCGCGGGTGGTGCTCCCTGTGCAGCTCGCTGAGACGCGCCTTGGCTACCTGAGTATATATCTGTGTGGTAGAAAGATCCGTGTGTCCCAACAGCAGTTGAACCACGCGCAGGTCAGCGCCGTGATTCAACAGATGCGTCGCGAAAGCGTGCCGCAATGTATGGGGCGACAGCGGCTTGTCGATTCCGGCCACCATTGCCCAATGCTTGATACGGTACCAGAAGGTCTGGCGGGTCATCGGTCGCCCACCACGGCCGGGAAAGCAGGTATCACTGTCCCCCGGTGGCAACATGTGCGGTCTGATTTGTTTCAAATAGCGCTGCATCCAGTCCTGGGCCGTCTCTCCCATGGGGACCAGCCGCTCCTTCCCACCCTTGCCAAACACCCGCACCACGCCCTGGCGCAGATTGACCTGGGATACGCTCAACTCCACCAGCTCGCTGACCCGCAAACCGCAGGCGTAGAGTAGCTCCAACATGGTGCGATCGCGCATTCCGATAGGGGTATCCGTATCCGGCGCATCCAGTAACGCATCCACGTCCGCCTCCGACAGAGACTTTGGCAGCGGCTTGGATAACTTGGGGTTTTCAACCAAGGCCACCGGATCTTCCCTAATCAACCCCTCGCGCAGGCAATAGCGGTAGAAGCTGCGCAAGGATGCCAGAGTGCGGGCACTGGAGCGGGCCGAATGATTCCGTTGATGTTTATCGGCGAGAAATGCCTGCACCTCCTCGCGTCCCGCAGCGATCAGACCAAGGCCCAGCCCAGAGCAAAAATCAGCAAATGCGCACAGATCCCGACCGTAACCTTCCCGAGTGTGTTCGCTGGCACCACGTTCAGCCCAGAGCATATCCAGCCATCGGGTGATCAGTGCACGTTGTTCGCTTGAATTATCCATGGGCACATTTAACCACAGATGATAGAAAGCGTGACCGGAGCAACTGCCGCAGCGAGTGGATGAAGCAGGTGCTACACAACAAAAAAAAGCCGGGGCATTTCTGCCCCGGCTTTCGGTTCGCAATCTAAGAAAAACTTAGTTGAGTTTTTCTTTGATGCGCGCTGCTTTACCAGTCAGATCGCGCAGATAGTACAGCTTGGCCTGGCGCACATCGCCGCGACGCTTCACGGTTATGCTGTCCACCAGCGGGCTGTGGGTCTGGAAAGTGCGCTCCACGCCAACACCGTGAGAAATCTTGCGCACGGTGAAAGAAGAGTTCAGACCGCGGTTGCGCTTACCGATGACCACACCTTCAAACGCCTGCAGACGCTCGCGGTTACCTTCTTTCACTTTTACCTGAACAACAACGGTATCGCCCGGGGCAAATTCCGGCACGTCACTTTTCAGCTGTTCCTGTTCCAGCTGCTGAATGATTTTGTTAGTCATTTGGATTGCTCCCAAATAAGTTGTGTAGCTTCTCAGCTAGTTCACCAAACTACTCACGCCTCCCGGCGAGTCCGGCATTACAGGCATCTCCACAAAGCGGAGTATGCCCCTAAGATTCTTTCCGCTGCCACTCCTGCCGGATTTCCTCCAGCAGTGCGGTTTTCTCCGTATCCAGCACTAATTTTTCCAGCAGATCCGGGCGCCGCTGCAGTGTTCGCGCCAGTGCCTGCTTCAACCGCCAGCGGCGGATTTTTTCGTGATTGCCCGACAGCAGCACTTCTGGAACCACCCTGCCCCTGTACGCTTCCGGGCGCGTGTAGTGAGGGCAGTCCAACAGCCCCTGGGCAAAAGAGTCTTCCTGTGCGGACTGCTCATGCCCCAGTGCACCGGGAATCAGCCGAGTAATGGCATCCACCATCACCATGGCCGCGAGCTCGCCACCGCTCAATACATAGTCGCCAATCGACCACTCTTCATCGATCAGCAATTCCACAATGCGCTCGTCGACACCCTCGTAGCGCCCTGCCAACAGTACCAGGTTGCCCGCATCAGACAGGGATTCCACACCCTTCTGATCCAGTGGGCGCCCCTGGGGCGACAGATAGATGCTCCGCGCTCTCGCACCGCCCTCTTCAGCCCATTCCCGCGCCGCGGAAAGCGCCTGGTACAGGGGCTCGGCCAGCATGACCATACCGGGCCCGCCACCGTAGGGACGATCATCAACAGTGCGGTGCCGGTCGCTCGTAAAATCCCGCGGATTCCAACAGCGCACTTCCAGCAGCCCGTCCTTGACCGCTCGCCCAGTGATACCGTAGTCGGTCAACGCAGCAAACATCTCCGGAAAGATGCTGACCAGCGCGATGCGCTTGGCGACCACGGTTAAAACTCCGGATCCCAGTCGACGGTGATAACGCCAGAGGCCAGATCGATATCGCTGATATAGTCACCGGGCAAATAGGGAATCAGGCGTTCACGTTTATCCTGACCCCGCACCACCAATACATCATTGGCGCCGGTTTCCATCAGCCGGACAACTGTTCCGAGGTCATAATCGCCACCGTTAAACCGGCTGACAACACGCAAACCTTCGAGCTGGTGCCAGTAGTACTCCCCCTCTTCGAGCGGGGGCATCAGATTCCGGCCTACAGCGATATCCCGCTGACAGAACTGGCCAGCCAAATCGCGGTCGTCAACGCCCTTGATGTGGACGATCAGGCCTTTGCCGTGGCGCTTGCCTCTGTCAACCTCGACCTTCTCCCAGCCGTGGGGCTTGCGCAACCACCACTGTTCGAACTGCAGGATATTGTCCATCGGCTCCGTGTAGGAGTGTACCTTCACCCAGCCGCGGACTCCGTAAACCGCGGTGATGCGCCCAACAGTGACCAAGTCTTCGGAATGGGATCCACTATCCGCCACTGAAACACTCACCGCAGAGTTTGGCTTATGCAGATTCTTTCAGCAGTTTGCTGACGCGGTCGGAAACCTGCGCACCCTGGCTCAACCAGTAGTCCACACGCTCGCGGTCAACGCGCAGACGCTCTTCCTGGCCGCGCGCGATCGGGTTGAAGAAGCCCACACGCTCGATAAAACGACCGTCGCGGGAATTGCGGCTGTCGGTTACTGTCAGGTGATAGAACGGGCGCTTTTTAGCACCGCCACGAGCCAAACGAATGGTTACCATGTAGCTTTCCTGTAGTTTCAATACACTTCGACCGCCTCTGGCGGTCGAACAAACTGATGCCGCCAGACGGGCCTGGCTGAAAGGCGGCGTATTCTAATGTACGTCTCGGGGTTTGTATAGCACCAGGGAGAGGGACGCCCGAATAATTTGCCGGGGCGTGGTGCCCCGGCTATTTTTTGCGGAAACCGGGCGGCAGCCCGCCGGGCATACCGCCCAATCCACCCGCACCGCCGCCGAGCCCCGGCATACCGCCCAGGCCCCGCATCAACTTACTCATGCCGTTGCCCTTGAGCTTTTTCATCATCTTGCCCATTTGCTTGTGCTGCTTGAGCAGGCGGTTGAGATCCTGAATCTGGGTGCCGGAACCAGCAGTGATACGACGCTTGCGGGAACCGTTGAGGATATCGGGATTCCGGCGTTCGGCCGGCGTCATGGAGCTGATAATGGCATCCATGCGCTTGAATTCCTTGCCCATATCCACCTGAGCCGCCGCCTGAGCCAAACCACCCATACCCGGCATTTTGTCCAACAGCGCACCAAAACCACCCATATTCTGCATCTGTTGCAGCTGATCGCGCAGGTCTTCCAGGTCAAAACCCTTGCCCTTGCGCACTTTCTTGACCAGCTTTTCGGCTTTGGCTTTGTCGATTTTCTGCTCGGCTTCTTCAATCAGCGACAGGATATCGCCCATGCCGAGGATACGCGAAGCAATGCGGTCCGGGTGGAAAGTCTCCAGGGCATCGGTCTTCTCACCGACACCGATAAATTTGATGGGCTTGCCGGTCACATGCCGCACTGACAGCGCTGCACCGCCGCGGGCGTCACCGTCCGCCTTGGTCAGAATCACCCCAGTCAGCGGCAGCGCCTCATCGAATGCCTTGGCCGTATTGACCGCATCCTGGCCGATCATGGCGTCAATCACAAACAGGGTTTCCGCTGGATCGAGCGTGCCGTGCAACGCGCGGATCTCTTCCATCAACTCCTCGTCGATATGCAGACGGCCTGCGGTGTCAACGATCAACACGTCGGCAAACTGCTTGCGCGCTGCATCCACCGCCCCTTTGGCAATATCCAGCGGCTTCTGTTCTGGATTGGAAGGATGGAAAAGAGCGCCCACCTCTCCCGCAAGAGTCTCCAGCTGCTTGATGGCCGCGGGACGGTAGACATCCGCGCTCACAACCATCACCTTTTTCTTTTCCCGTGTTTGCAGGTACTTGGCCAGTTTGGCCACGCTGGTGGTCTTACCGGCGCCCTGCAGGCCCGCCATCAAAATCACCGCCGGCGGCTGCACCGCAAGGTTCAACGGCTGGGCCGCCTCCCCCATCACTTTGACCAGCTCGTCCTGGACTATTTTTACGAACTGCTGCCCCGGGTTCAGGGCCTTGCTGACCTTTTGCCCCACCGCCGCAGTGCGCACTTGCTGCACAAAGGCCTTTACCACTGGCAGGGCGACGTCCGCTTCCAGCAGCGCCTTACGCACTTCGCGGAGCGTATCGCGGATATTGTCATCCGTTAGGCGCGCTTTGCCGGTGACCTTTTTCAGTGCCGACGACAGGCGGTCGCTCAGGTTATCGAACATGGGTACGTCTGGACCTCTTCATCATCTACAGACTGGTAATTCCCTGGCGCGGCGGAGCGCCCAACCGGGAACCCGGAAAACACGGCAGTATAGCGCAGGCGGACTTTTCAGCCCAGGCACCCATTCCAGTTCCGGTCGCTCTTTTCTGCAAAGTCGCACTGTGACACACTGCCGCCCTGTCACGACACTGAATATCAACAGCGACACGGACTTACCGATGGCGACACTCGCCCACTGGATGGCAATCGCTTTTTACTTGGCCACCACTGCCGTGGCCGCCCGCGCCCTGGCCCGCGGACGCCAACCCGACAACAAACTGCTTCTCGGCCTGCTGGCTGCAGCCCTTGCTGCCCACGGCATCTCGCTCTATTACACGCTACTGTCCCCGGCCGGCTACCGCTTCGACCTATTAGCGATACTGTCACTGGTGGCCTGGACGGTGAACCTGTTGCTCTGGATCCTGGCCGCCAACCGCTCACTGACCCTACTGATATTGATTCTGGCCCCCATGGGTGCCCTGACGGAGCTTGGGGCGGTGCACTCTTGGGGCGGCGTCGCCCCGCGCGAGCAGCTTTCCACGGGTATCGCCGTGCACGCCCTGCTCTCTATCGCCGCTTACTCCCTGCTGGCACTGGCTACCCTACAGGCCTTATACCTCTATTATTTGAACCAGCAGCTGCACAACCACAGGCCCGGCGGCATCAGCCGCCTGCTGCCGCCATTGCAGAGCATGGAATCCCTACTATTCGGCCTTATCGCTTTCGGCCAGCTGCTGCTCACCGCATCGCTGCTGACCGGATTTCTGTTTGTAGACGATATCCTCGGCCAGCATCTGGTACACAAGACAACCCTCTCCATTGTCGCCTGGGTGCTCTACAGCATTCTTCTCTGGGGACACTGGAAACTCGGCTGGCGCGGAAACACTGCGGTGCGCTGGACACTGACTGCCTTTGCCACACTAATGCTGGCCTATTTCGGCAGCAAGCTTGTGCTGGAAGTAATATTGCAACGCGGTTAACGCAGCGGCACTTGCGGGCATCGGAATTCTGTTTCAATATCCCCGCTTCGCAATAAAAAGAGCTCTCCCTTGAACGAGATACCCCTCGGCCTGTTATTCGGACTACTGGCTCTGTTAATTGTCATTTCCGCCTTCTTTTCCAGCTCCGAAACCAGCATGATGGCGCTGAACCGCTATCGCCTGCGCCATCAGGCGAAAAGCGGGCACCGCGGTGCCAAGCGGGCGATGGAACTGTTGTCGCGCCCGGACAAACTGATTGGCGTTATCCTGATCGGCAATAACCTGGTCAATATTCTGGCCTCGGTAATTGCCGGGGTGGTTTTCACCCAGCTGTACGGCGACGCAGGGGTTATCTATGCCACCGCGGCCCTGACCATCGTCATACTGATCTTCGCCGAAGTAACCCCTAAGACGGTCGCCGCCCTGCGCCCCGAGAAGATCGCTTTTCCCGCCTCTCTGGTACTGCGCCCCCTACTGTGGCTCCTGGCTCCACTGGTATGGCTCGTCAGCAGTATTTCCAACGGTCTGGCACGCTTGGTGGGGGTTGAGGCCAGCGCCGGTAACGAGGCAGAACACTTGGCGCCGGAAGAACTGCGCACCGTAGTGTTCGAGTCGGGCGCACTGCTGCCGAAAAAACACAAAGGCATGTTGCTCAACGTGCTGGACCTGGACCAGGCCACAGTGGAAGACATCATGATTCCCCGCAATGAAGTGACGGGTGTGGATCTGGAGAGCACTGGCGACGAGATACTGCAACAGCTGGCCGAGAGCAGCTATACACGCCTGCCGGTCTACAGAGGTGACATCAACCGCGTGGTGGGCATACTGCATCTGCGTCGTGCCGCCCAGATACTGCGCGACGGCCCCGAGGCATTCAGCGCTGAGCGCCTTCAGTCCTACACCGACGAACCTTACTTCGTGCCGGAAGCAACCCCACTTCCCACCCTGCTGATGAACTTCCAAAAGAAGAAACGCCGTATGGGATTGGTTGTGGATGAGTACGGCGAAGTTATGGGCATCGTCACCCTCGAGGACCTGCTGGAGGAAATCGTCGGCGACTTCACCACCAGCCCGGTACCCAGCGAGGATGAGGAGATAGTGGCCGACGGGGACGACTGGTACCTGATCGAGGGCGGCACCTCCATCCGCGACATCAATCGCACCCTGCAGTGGGATCTGCCCACCGACGGGCCCAAAACTTTGAACGGCCTGGCAATGGAATATCTGGAGAGCATTCCCGACGGCAATATCAGCTTCTACCTCCAGGATTACCTGGTGGAAATCGTGGAAGTATCAGACAAGATGATAACCCGGGCGCGGGCCAAGAAAGTGCGCTAGCAACCCGCCGCCCCGACGTCAGGTGAAATCCATCACCAGCTGTTTGACCGGGGCAAAACTTTGCCGGTGGATCGGGCTGGGCCCCAGCCGCTCCAGCGCCTCCAGGTGCGCCTTGGTGGGATAGCCCTTGTGGGCTGACAGGCCATAGCCCGGGTACTCTCCATCCAACGCCACCATTTCCCGGTCGCGCGTGACCTTCGCCAGAATAGAAGCGGCTGCGATGGCCGCCACGCGCCCATCACCCTTGACCACAGTATCGCAGGGGTAATTCCAGTCGGGCTTTCTGTTACCGTCCACCACAACGAATTCCGGCTGAATCCGCAGATTTTCCACCGCCCGGCGCATGGCCAGCAGGCTTGCATGCAAAATATTCAACCGGTCAATCTCCTCGACAGTCGCGCGAGCCACCGCAAAGCACAGAGCGCGTTCGCGTATCTCATCGAACAGCAACTCGCGCTTTTTTTCACTCAACTTTTTTGAATCCGCCAGCCCCTCAATCGTCTTGTTCGGATCGAGAATGACCGCCGCCGCCACCACATCGCCAGCCAGCGGACCGCGGCCGACTTCATCGACGCCAGCGAGCAACGGGCCTGTGTAGGGACAAATATATGGAGATAGGGAATCTTGTTTTTTCATGCTTCTTCTCTGCGACAAGGCCGCCCCGGCAGGCCAGGCCACCGGGTGTCTCAGCAACTACTCCACCCGCTATTGCTGTTTTATGCAACCCCCAACAAATTACATACCGCGTCGGCGGCACGCTCTGAGGCGTTGCGCCGCAGTTGCTGGTGCAAAACATCAAACTCCCGCTGCAGCTGATCAACCAGCAGTGGATCCTCAAAATAACGCAGCAGTGCAGCCCCAAGATTTTCCGGCGTTGCGTCCTCCTGCAGGATTTCCGGCACCAGTTCCCGCTGTGCTAACAGATTCGGCAAAGCCACCCACGGCGTGCGCAGCATACGGGAGAAAATCGCGTAGGAAAGGGACGCCATCTTATAGGCCACCACCATGGGCCTCTTCAGCAGCATCGTCTCCAGGGTGGCGGTTCCGGAAGCAATCAATACGGCGTCTGCAGCCGCCAGTGCCTTGTGGGAATTGCCACTCTGCAGACGCACCGGCAGGTCGGCGTATTCCCCCAACATGGACTTCAGTTCCGACAAGCGCTGATCATTGGCTGCCGGCAAGATGAACTTCAGTTCCGGACAGCGCTGGTGGCACCAGCGTGCCGCCTGCAAAAACAAGGGGCCAAGCAGGCGTACTTCGCCACCGCGACTACCCGGCAACAGTGCAATCACCCGCTCCTCCAGCCCGAAACCCAGCTCGCGGCGCGCCGCCGCCATATCCACCTGCAGCGGAATCTCATCCGCCAGCGGATGCCCGACAAAAGTAACTGGTACACCATGCTCCTCGTAAAAACTGGCTTCGAAAGGGAGCAGCGTCAGCATGTGATCCACAGCCCGGGCGATTTTCTTTATTCGCCCGCGCCGCCAGGCCCAAACGGACGGACTGACGTAGTGCAGTGTGGGAATACCCGCAGCTTTAAGGGACTCTTCCAAAGTGAGATTGAAGTCAGGGGAGTCGATACCGACAAACAGGTCAGGGGGATTGTCGATAAAGTGCTGACGCAGGGCGCGACGGATTTTCAGTAGCTCTGGCAAACGCTTGAGAGGTTCCACCAACCCCATTACCGACAAGCGCTCCATCGGAAAAAGAGAGCGGGCACCAAGGGAAAGCATACGCGGACCGGCGATCCCCTCCACCTCCAGGCGGCCCACCCGCTTTTGCAGCGCCTCAATCAGGCCAGCACCGAGAATATCTCCTGACACTTCACCTGCGACTATGCCAATGCGCAGCGTTTTTTCCTCGATGTTCACTCGCCTCCCCTCTTTCCGGCGCCCACTTCCTTAAACAGGGAAAGGGCATACCGGAATAATTGCAGTCTTTTTTGTTCAGGTCAGCGGACTATACCGCGGGTAGAAGACTTGAGGGAATCAATCCAGGGCTGAATTACTGGTGACTGCTCGCGCAACTCCAAAAGAGCCTCCAAAGCTTCATGCATGGTGAGGCCGCGACGGTAGACGATCTTGTACGCTTTGTTGATCAACGCAATTTCATCCCGACTGAAACCGCGGCGACGCAGCCCTTCCGCATTGATTGTCTTGGCTTCCGCGGGATTGCCAGCCACCATCACATAAGCGGGTACATCCTTGCCGATGGCCGCTCCCATGCCCGTAAAAGCGTGCTCACCGATGGTGCAGTACTGGTGCACCAGGCTGAAACCGCTGAGAATGGCCCAGTCCCGCACTTCCACATGGCCGGCGAGAGCCACATTATTGACCAGGATGGTGTTGTTATGGATCACGCTGTCGTGGCCCACATGGGCATAGGCCATGATCAAATTATCGTTGCCGATCGTGGTTTCGCCTCGGTCCTGTACCGTTCCACGGTGGATGGTGACACCTTCGCGAATGACATTGTTGTCGCCAATCACCAGTGTGGTGTCTTCCCCCTTGTATTTCTTGTCCGGCGTATCCTGGCCGACGGTGGCGAACTGATAGATGCGGTTGTTCTTGCCAAGCGTGGTGGGCCCGTTCAGCACTACGTGGGAGGCAATCTCACAGCCGTCTCCTATCTCCACCTTCGGCCCCACTACCGTATAGGGACCAATGCTCACCCCGGAACCAATGATCGCCGATTCATCGACAATGGCGGTGGGGTGGATAGTCGTCTGCATTCTGCGCCCTGCTCCTCGGAAGCTGAAAAAACCACATTAATCGCGATTCAAATTGATTGGAAGCGACCCTTTCACAGCGCCTTCTTAGCGCCCTTTCAAACTTTTTTGACCGCGCAAAGAATATCGGCAGAAGTGGCCAGCTCACCGTCCACACTCGCCTTGCAAGAGAATTTCCAGATACCGCGCCGATCTGAAATCACCTCGGATTCCAGCTGCAGGCGATCCCCCGGTACCACTTGCCGCTTAAAGCGCACATTATCGATACCACCAAAAAGATACAGGTAGCCGTCTTCCGGCTTCTGGCCCAGCGTTTTAAAGCCCAGTATGCCGGAAACCTGTGCCAGCGCCTCAACGATCATAACTCCGGGGAAAATAGGGATCTCCGGGAAGTGGCCATTGAACACCTCCTCATTGACGGAAATATTCTTATAGCCCTTGATGTATTTTCCTTCTTCCAGTTCAACAATGCGGTCCACCAGCAGGAAAGGATAGCGATGCGGCAGGTATTGACGAATCTCGCGAACGTCCATCATTTGAAAAATCCCCAGAAACCATTTCGGGGCCTAGGTGTGTACTGCCGCACGCTAGGCCCCGAAAACAACAAATCCAGTCTAAATTTGTGCCCGATAAGCTCAATCGCCCCGGTGCGCCAACTGCTCCAATTGCACCTCCAACTCCTTCAAGCGGCGGGCCATCTGGTCTAACTGTCCATAGCGCACAGCGTTGCGGCGCCAACTCCTGCTGTCGGAGAAAGGGGTGCCGCTGGAGTAGGAGCCGGCGCGATCGATGGATTTCGTTACCAGTGTTCTGGCAGTGATGTGGCTGCCATCGGCCACAGTAACGTGTCCCACCACACCGGCACCGCCGGCGAGAGTGCAGTGCTTACCGATAACGGCGCTGCCCGCAACTGCGGAACAGGCCGCAATGGCTGTGTAGTCACCAATCCGCACATTGTGCGCGATTTGCACCTGATTGTCGATCTTGACCCCATTGCCGATAACGGTATTGCCCAAGGCCCCGCGATCGATACAGGTTACGGCTCCAATCTCCACCTCATCGCCAATCTCGACCCCGCCAAGCTGGTGAATCTTGACCCACTGGCGCTCGTACGGGGCAAAGCCAAAACCGTCCGCACCAATCACGGCGTGGCTGTGAATAATACAGTTCCGACCCACTGAGCAGCCGTGGTAAACCACTACATTGGGATAGAGACGACTGCCTTCACCGATCTCACTGCCCTCACCCACCACACAGTTGGCGCCAATACTCGCATCGGCGCCAACTCGGGCAAACGCCTCTATCACCGCGCCGGCGGCGATACTGGCGCGCGGATGCACCTCCGCATCGGGGTGCACGCTCGCCGCGGGGTGGATGCCCGCGCTGGGCTTCGGCGCCCTGTCAAACAGCGCTGTGGCTTGGGCGAAAGCATGGTAAGGATTGTCCACGACAAGCGCAGATACCGGACATTCACTAGCCATATCACTGCTGATCAGCACCGCGAGGGCGCGGGTCCCGGGGAGAAAGCGCCGGTAGGCGGCGCTGGCGAGAAAGCTGACCTGAGAGGTATCTGCATCCTGCAGGGTGTTGAGGCCGGAGACCAAGCCGCTGGCATCGGCGCCTGGAGCCAAGCGCAACTCGGCACCCAGCTGTCGCGCCAGCTGGGCAAGTGTGGGCACTTCTGTCATAAATCGGGCTGCGGGTGTGTTACTTGTCGGCATTCATACGCTTGACCACTTCCGCGGTCAGGTCATTTTCCGGACTCGCATAGTAGGCGGAGCCGGCATCCAGCACCAGGTCAATCTTTTGCTCTTTGATAATCGCCTTCAGTGCAGTTTCAGCCTTGGGCGCCATAGTTTTTTGAATTTCCTGGCCCACCTGGACCTCCATGGCCCGCAGCTTCTTCAAAGTGCTTTCAAAATCGGAGCGCTTGAAATTCATCTTGCGCTGGTGCTCGGCCTTTTGCTCATTAGACCAAGTGACGGAATTTTTTTCCGCATCCTCAGCCATTTTTTGCACCTCCGAGCGAATGGATTCTGCACTGCTCTGCAATTTGGAATATTCCGAACTGGTCTTCAGTGCATTCACTTTGGATTTGGCAGCCTCAGTGCTCATGATGGCAGCCTGCAGGTTAAAAACCGCGACTTTGGTCTCGGCCACAGCGGCACCGGACAGGAAGACCCCAGTAAGCAGAACTGCAATAATTTTTACATTTTTAAGCACGTTGGATTCTCCATTTTGCTTTATTTTTACTTCGCGGCCATCAGACCCCAAGTATCTTGGCCTTGTGTTTAGAAGCTGTTACCCAGTGAGAACTGGAAAACCTCCACTTCGTCTTCATCACTTTTCTCCAGCGCCTTGGCCAGACTGAAGGTCAGCGGGCCGAAGCCGGTAATCCAAGTCAGGCCGACTCCCGCCGAGACATTGATATGCTCCAAATCCACATCGTAACAGTTGAGCTGTGAAATACCACAGCTGGAATCAAACACATTCCCCGCATCGATAAAGAAAGCGGACTGCATGGAACGCTGATCCTTGACGAAAGGAAGCGGGAAGATAATTTCCGCACTGCCCTCAATCAAAATATTTCCGCCGAAAGGATCTGGCTCATCATCATATGCGAGCACTTCCAGTTCGCCTGTGTCCGCATTCTTTATATAACAGCTAGAGCTGATCCCATCCTCATCCACCGCACAGCTGGTGAAGTTGTAAAATTGATAAGGTGTGGAACGTGGGCCCAGGGAATTGCGCTCGAAGCCACGCACGGAACCGAAGCCTCCCGCGTAGAAATTTTCAAAGAACGGTAGCTCAGTAGTATCCCCGTAGCTATCCGCATAACCCAAGCGGGTGCGCAGGCGCAGGGTCAGATTCTTAGTCAAGGGGCGGAAATACTGACCAGTATAGATAGCCTTGTAGTACTCCAGGTCACCGCCCGGCAGTGCAACCTCCAGAGAAAAACGCTGGGAGGTGCCGCGGGTAGCGAGAATGCCGCGGTTCAATGTAGAACGCGCATAAGAGCCGGTAACAGTAAAGGAGTCAAAGTTCTCGCCGTTGAGATCCACAAAACCGTCAAAATCGGTATTGAGCAGTGATTCATCGAGCGGGCTGCTCAAATCCAGGGCTTCTCCTGCATCAAATGCTTCTTCCAGCTCTTCGGAAATCTCAGTTTCATCACTCGATAAAATCATCCCGATCAAGCTATCATTTGGAACCGGGCTGCCTTTAATTTCCTTAACCGGGGTTTCACCCACCCCCAACTCCAGGTGGCTGACCCCCAGATTCAGGCCGACCCGTGAAATTTCCGAAATCGGATAACCAAAACTGAGGCCTGCGCCATAGCTGGTGGTGTTATAGCTGGAAACCCCAATTTCTGAGTAATCGCGCTCCTGGTAATAAACGTTGAACCCCCGGCTGACACCATCTGGCGTAAAATAAGGATCGGTGTAGGAGAAATTGAGCACCGTCTGATAGACGGACGTATTCACCGCAAAGCCGACAGACTTTCCGGTACCCAGCCAGTTGTTCTCCTGCACATTGGCGCCGAGCACCAAACCACTGCTCTGAGCGTAACCCACTGTGCCGCCAATGGTGCCGGAGGGCTGCTCCTCAACCGTATACTCCACGTCGATCTGGTCGGAAGTGCCGGGCACCTCTGTGGTCTCTACCTCCACTTCCTTGAAGAAGCCCAGGCGCTCCAGACGCACCTTGGACTGCTCGATGCGGGCGGACGACGCGGACGCAGCTTCCATCTGCCGCATCTCCCGCCGCAACACCTCATCGGCAGTGCGCGTATTGCCGCGGAAGTTGATGCGGCGCACATAGGCGCGCTTGCCGGGATCGATAAAGAAAGTGACCTTTACCGTTTTGTCTTCCTCGTTGGGCTCAGGGATACCGTTGACCTCCGCGAAGGTGTAGCCCTCATTGCCAAGGCGCTTGGTGATGTAGTCGGAAGTGGTTGTCATCAGCACCTGGGAAAAAGTCTGCCCCTCCCGCACCAACAGCAACCGCCTGATCTCTTCCTCGGGCACTACGGGATCGCCCGCCAGTTCCACCTCGCTTACCTTGTAGATATCGCCTTCGGTGACATTGATGGTAATAAATACGCTGCGCTTGTCCGGGCTCAGGGAGACCTGGGTGGAGTCGATTTTGAATTCCAGATAACCCCGATCCAGATAGTAGGATTCCAGGCGCTCCAGGTCGCCGGTGAGTTTTTCCCGGGAGTACTTGTCGTCGCTTCTGAGCCAGGACAACCAGCCGGTGGTTTGCAGCTCAAAAATCTCCGCCAACTCCTCGTCGGAAAATGCGGCGTTGCCGACGATATTGATATGCTTGATCGCGGCGACAGCCCCCTCGTCCACGATCACCTTGAGCTCTACCTGATTGCGGGGCAGCTCCTTGACCTCAGTCTTGACGCTGGCGCCGTAACGGCCCTGAGCCACATACTGGCGCTGCAGTTCCTGCGCCAGCCCCTCGAGAGTGGCGCGCTTGAAAATCTGCCCTTCGGCCAGGCCGTTTTCCTCCATGCCTTTGAGCAGATCTTCGGTCTTGATGGCCTTGTTGCCGGTAATTTCAATTTTTGAAATCGCCGGCCGCTCGCGCACAGTGATCACCAGTACACCGTTTTCACGGCCTATCTGGATATCTTGAAAGTACCCCGTACGAAACAGGGCACGGGTGGCACTTTGAATGTCCAGGCTCTCGATCTGGTCGCCGACGCGCACCGGCAATGCCGCGAATACGGTACCGGCGGAGACCCGCTGCAGCCCCTCCACGCGGATATCGTTGACCACGAAAGACTGGGCGATGGCGGTCAATGGCAGAGCCAGGCCCAGGGAGGCCGCTTTCAGGAAATGGTTCATCTCGTGTCTGTTCCCGGTTCTTTATTCGCAATTCCAACTGATCAGGAGGGAGGCCGGCGGCGCCCCTCGCCTACCCCTCCCCTTGCGGGGGAGGGCATGTACCGCGCTCAGAGACGCAGTATGTCGTTGTAGAGGGCCAGGCCCATAATGCCCAGCACCACAGCCATGCCCACCTGCAGACCGATCATCTGCACCCTTTCAGAAACAGGCGATCCCTTGATGGCCTCAATGCCGTAATAAAGTAGATGGCCGCCGTCGAGCACGGGGATAGGAAGCAGGTTTAGCACGCCGAGACTGATACTGAGCAAGGCCAACAGAGAGAGGAACGACTGCCATCCCGCCTCGGCCGAAGAGCCGGCCACTTTAGCAATGGTGATAGGGCCGCTCAAGTTCTTGGTGGACAGCTGGCCGAGGAGCAGTTTCTTCAGGCTGTTTAGAGTAAACAAGGTCTTTTCCCAAGTCTCCTGCAAGCCTTTGGCGAAAGCGCCACCAACACCGTAGTGATAAGTCCTGACCTTGTCCTCCGGCCAGGATTCGGCCACAGGCAGCACGCCAATCTGGCCAACGCTCTCCCCGCTCTCAAGCGTCACTTCCCTGGGCACCACCGGAATTTCCAGAGACGTGCCGTCCCGCTCCACTTCAACGAGTATTTCTTCACCCGGTCGGGCGCGCACATAAGCAGACCAACTGCCCCAATCGTCAAATGTACGGCCATCGGTAAGCACGATGCGATCCCCCGCACGCAAACCGGCGCTCTCCGCTGGACTGTCCGCAGTCACTTGCGAAAGCACCATGGTGATCGGTGGCGTCCACAGCTCGAGCCCAACCTCCTTCACTGGGTCCGGCACCTCTTTACCCGACATCCAGCGATCGATATCCGCCTCCATATGGTATTCGAGCTCGGAATCCGGATAACGCACGGAGAATTCAATCGTCCCGCTATCCCCCAGGCGGTTCGCCAGCTGCCAGTTAAGCGCCTGCCAGGTGGGCGTACTCTCGCCATCGACTGCGATAATCTCCTGCCCCGGCTCCAGCCCGGCCCGCGCTGCGACACTGCCCGCCTCCACTGACTGCACGATGGGAACAGGTCCCGCCGTTCCCCCCATAAACACAACCCAAAAGAAGACGATCGCCAATAGGAAATTGGCAAAGGGGCCCGCGGCAACGATAGCCATGCGCGCCCAAACGCTCTTGCGGTTGAATGCCATGTGCAGCTCATCCTCCCGCACGGGCCCTTCGCGCTCATCCAGCATCTTGACATAACCGCCCAGAGGAATGGCGGACAGAGTGAATTCCGTGCCGTGACGATCGTAACGGGACACTAGGCGCCGGCCAAAGCCCACAGAAAATCGCAGCACCTTGACGCCACACAGACGAGCCACCAGAAAGTGGCCATATTCGTGGAAGGACACCAGTACACCGAGGGCTACTAGGGCCCAGATTACCGTCTGAATAAAATCCATACTCACTTGCAAATTCTTCGATTTCCGCCGCGTCATTCAGCCTGAGAAACACCGGCAGACGCAAACTACCAGCGCTTTGCCTCGAACGGCGCCTCAACACCATTCGGTTTGTCCACCCGGCTTAGAGCGCTTCCAGCACCTGCCGAGCTTGCAGCCGCGCATTGCAATCCGCTGTTTCGACTGCATCCAAGCCCGTCAGTTCAACAACTTGCGCACTTTTCATGACCTGCTCTATCACTGCGGGAATGCTGGTAAACGCCAACTTTCCCTCCAAAAAAGCTTCCACCGCCACCTCGTTGGCGGCATTCAAGACTGCCGGGGCACTGCCACCGGCATCCATTGCCTCCCGGGCCAGTCGCAGACACGGAAAACGCTGTATATCCGGGGCTTCGAAATCCAGGCGGCCCTGCGCAATCAGATCTAGCGCCGCCACACCGCTGTCGATACGCTCAGGGAAGGCGAGTGCATGCGCTATGGGCGTGCGCATATCCGGATTTCCCATCTGCGCCAATAGGGAACCGTCACGGTACTGCACCATGGAATGCACTATGCTCTGCGGGTGCACCACCACCTCAATCTGCTCTGGACGCGCATTAAACAGCAGGCAGGCCTCGATAAACTCCAGCCCCTTGTTCATCATGGTGGCGGAATCCACAGAGATCTTGCGCCCCATAGACCAATTGGGGTGGGCACAGGCCTCATCGGGCGTGACCCGGTGCAGATCGCTTACGGCGCGGGTACGGAAGGGCCCTCCAGAGCCGGTGAGCAGAATCTTCTCCACGCCCGCCTCCTCCAGACTGGCACAGGGCTGTGGCAGGCACTGGAATATTGCGTTGTGCTCGCTGTCGATCGGCAGCAACCGGGCGCCGCTGCGCGCCAGGGCACGCATAAATACGGGCCCGGCCATTACAAGGGCTTCTTTGTTAGCGAGCAATACTTTCTTTCCCGCCTCCACCGCCGCCAGAGTCGGGCGTAGTCCGGCGGCGCCGACAATGGCGGCCATCACCACATCCACCTGCGGATCTGAAGCCACTTGGCAAAGGCCCTCGCTCCCCCAGAGAATCTCGACAGACGACGACTCGTCCGCGAGCAGTTGGCGCAACTCCGCCGCCCCCTTCTCAGTGGCGACGACCGCAAAACGCGGCTTGAAGCGCCGACACTGCTGCGCCAATTCCGCAATGCGCCCGCGTGCGGTCAGCGCGTGGACGGCATAGCGCTGCGGGTGGCGTGCCAACACATCCAGCGTACTGACACCAATGGATCCGGTGGAACCGAGAACGGAAACGGATTGCGCGGCTTGGGATTGCATGGGCTGACTGTCTACCTCTAGGACCTCTTCTCTCCCTCGCACCGAAAACGGGTAAGGAATAACTGCTGATCGTTTTACAGGTACTTGGGCAACTCACTGGCCAGCGCGGCCATGGTAAACACCGGCAACGCCGCCGAAAGACTATCCAGGCGATCCAGAATACCACCGTGGCCCGGCAACATACGGCTACTGTCCTTAATACCCCGGTGACGTTTAAACATACTCTCCACTAAGTCACCGATCACGGATGCCAGTGCCGTTACCAGGATACCGAAGGAGAAGAGAACCGTATTCTTAAGCGGCAGGCCGAGCAGCAGCGACACGGCAAGCGCGAGAACCAGGCAGGCCCCCAGGCCGCCGAAAAACCCCTCCCACGACTTGCCCGGGCTGACTTCCCGAGCCAGCTTGTGCTTACCAAAACGACGCCCGACAAAATAAGCGCCCACGTCCGCAAACACCACGACCGCGACCACAAAAAGCACCAGCCAAGCGCCGTGCTCCTGACCGCGCAAAATCACCACCGACAACCAGGCGGGCACCAGCACCACCAGACCGATAAGTCCCCGCGCCCACCGATTGCCCCACAACATGGCGCTGGCCGGATAGCTCTGCACCCAAAGGAACGCCAGCGCCCACCACCCGCAGGCCACCGCCAGCACCTGGCGCGCGCGGTCCGCATCGGGAGAGGCAAAATCCATTGAAAAGACATACTGAGCAGTGCCGATCAGTACTCCGCCCAGGACAGCGAGAAACACGAAGCGCAAAGCGCGGTTGAGATTGGAAAGATTGGCCCATTCCCAGCCGCCGAGGAGAATGACCGCTACTGTGGCCAGAGTGAACCACTGAATAGGCAACAGGAAGAGAGCCCCGAGAAACAGAGCGACCAGTACCAGCGCAGTAATTATTCTTTGTTTTAGCACCGTAAAACCCTTCTTTATCCAATTCCCCTGGTCGCCCAGCCACATCCGGGCGAACGCAGAGTACAAGATTTTTTGGCCCCGGGATATCCGAGCGCTCAGGCTGCGGATTTTATACTCCGGCCACCACCCCGCCTTCCCCACGACCGCCGAAGCGGCGGTCCCGCCGCCGGTAAGCGGCGATCGCGGCATCGAGTTCGCTCTCGTCAAAGTCTGGCCACAGTGTATCCGTGAAATAGAATTCACTGTAGGCTGCCTGCCACAATATAAAATTGCTGATACGCTGCTCACCACTGGAACGGATCAGAAGATCCACTGGCGGCAGATCCGCCAGCTGCATGTAACCGTCCAATAGCGCCTCGGTAATGGATTCCGGGGAACGCTCGCCCGCGGCCACCTCTTCGGCCACCTCCCGCGCGGCCCGGGCAATATCCCAGCGCCCCCCGTAGTCGGCCGCAATCACCAGCTCGCCCCCTGCCCCCCCGCGGGTGCTTTCCTCCGCGGACGCAATAGCGCGCTGCAGCCGTGGAGAGAAACGGTCGCGCCGGCCGATAACTCTCAGGCGTACGCCCTCTTCCCGCATGCGCCGGGCCTCTTTGCGCAAATAGGAATAAAACAGACCCATCAGCAACTCCACCTCTTTTGGTGGACGCTGCCAGTTCTCACTGGAAAAGGCGAACAGGGTAAGCACCTCGACTCCGCGGTCCCGACAAGCCGACAACAAATCGCGGATGCGCTCGACACCGGCCTTGTGGCCGGCGGAGGGGGAAAGCCCACGGCGGGCGGCCCAGCGCCCATTGCCATCCATGATAATGGCGATATGACGCGGGCCGGGAGCGCCGGCATGGGTACCACCGGCACTCATCAGATTTCCATCAAATCCTTTTCTTTGGCTGCAAGCGCCTTATCGACCTCAGCAACAAACTGATCGGTAATTTTCTGAATCTCGTCTCCTGCACGGCGCTCCTCATCCTCGGAGATCTGCTTGTCTTTGACGAGTGCCTTGACGTCCGCAAGTGCGTCGCGGCGAATATTGCGAATGGACACGCGCGCGGTTTCCGCCTCGCTCTTCGCCTGGCGAATGAAGTTCTTGCGGGTTTCCTCGGTCAAGGCCGGCATGGGTATACGGATGACCGCGCCCGCAGTGGCCGGATTCAGCCCCAAGTCGGACTTCATGATGGCCTTCTCAATTTCCGGCACCAGGTTTTTTTCCCAGGGGGTAACAGACAAGGTGCGCGCATCCTCTACCGTGATATTCGCCACCTGGGACAGCGGGGTATCACTGCCGTAATAGGAGACATGAATGCCGTCGAGAATACTCGGATGCGCGCGACCGGTACGGATTTTATTGAAGTTACCGGCCAGTGCATCGAGCGCCTTGCCCATACGCGCTTTCGCTTCTTTTTTGATATCTTCGATCACTGTTCCACTTCCTCTTCGATTAGCGTGCCCTCTTCGCCGCCCACAACAATATTGAGCAGCGCACCGGCCTTGTCCATGCGGAATACCCGCACAGGCATATTGTGTTCACGGCACAGGCAAATTGCGGTTAAATCCATCACCCCGAGTTTCTTGTCCAATACCTCATCGTAAGTGAGGCGGTCGTAACGGGTAGCCGTCGGGTCCAACACAGGGTCGGCGGAATAAACGCCATCGACTTTGGTGGCCTTCAGCACGAGCTCCGCTTCTATTTCGATGCCGCGCAAGCAGGCGGCGGAATCCGTAGTAAAGAAAGGATTGCCAGTGCCCGCGGCAAATATCAGCACCTCGCCACGCTCCAAAAAGCGGATAGCCGCACGGCGGTCATAGTGGTCGACGATACCGCTCATCTGAATGGAGGACATCACTCGGGAGGAAATATTTGAACGCTCGAGCGCATCGCGCAGGGCCAGCGCGTTCATCACCGTGGCGAGCATACCCATGTGGTCTCCGGTCACCCGGTCCAAGCCCGCGGCGTTCAGCGCCGCTCCGCGAAACAGGTTGCCACCGCCGACCACCAGCCCCACCTGCACTCCGATGCCCACCAATTGGCCTATTTCCAGCGCCATCTTATCCAGCACCTTGGGGCTGATCCCAAAGCCCTGATCGCCCATCAGCTCTTCGCCACTGAGTTTTAACAGTATTCGCTTGTACTTACGGTCTTTAACACCGGGCATCCATCGGTCCTCATCTAGCGCTGGCAGAGTTCGCCGCCGAACATTACAACAAATTCGGTCATTTACACAGAGGGGTGCCCGGCGCAACTCTTTCCGAGCCCGCCAGAGCACCCCACCGCAAACGGGCGCCCTGTGGACGCCCAATGAGTCTGATCAGGAGGAGGACTTGACCTGCGCGGCCACTTCCGCCGCAAAATCCGTCTCTTCCTTCTCTATACCCTCGCCCACCTCGAAGCGGACAAAAGACACGACTTCCGCGCCGCCATCCTTGACCAGCTTGCCGACACTTACATCCGGATTCTTGACAAAGGGCTGCTCCACAAGGCTGTTCTCCTTGAGGAACTTCTTGATACGACCGCCCATCATCTTCTCGACGATCTCGGCCGGCTTGCCTTCCATATCCGGCTGGGCCTTGATAATTTCCTTTTCTTTGTCCAGCACATCGGCGGGCATATCTTCGGGCTTATTCACCTGCGGATTGACCGCTGCCACATGCATGGCGACATCCTTGGCCAGCTCAACGCTGCCACCACTCAGCGCCACCAGGGCGGCGATGCGGCTGTTGGAGTGTACATAGGCACCGACAACCGGCGCTTCCACCAGCTGCACGCGGCGCACGCCAATGTTCTCGCCGATCTTTTGGACCAGCGCTTCGCGCGCGGCTTCCAGCTCACCTTCCATCAAGGCCGCTACATCCTCCTGACGCTCAGCAAAGGCTTTGTCGACAACCTTGACCACAAAAGCCTGGAAATTGTCATCGCGGGCGACGAAGTCGGTCTCGGAATTCACCTCCACCAGCACACCGTAACTGCCGTCTTCGGCCACTTTGGCAGCAACAATGCCATCCGCAGCGGTGCGGCCAGCTTTTTTAGCGGCCTTCAGGCCGGAGGCTTTGCGCAGATTTTCAATCGCTTTTTCAATATCACCGTCCGCCTCGGTCAGTGCCTTCTTGCACTCCATCATCGGCAGGCCGGTGCGCTCGCGCAGTTCTTTTACCATAGACGCGGTAATCGCCATGATTCAATCCTCGGGGTCTATCTCTGAAAAATTAGAAAAAAGGGGCCGGTCGAGGGCCCCCTTTTTCGCGTTCGCAGTGTAACGGCGTTGTGTTACACCACTGCGCCCTGCGGCTCTCGATTACTCGGAATCCGCAGCGGCCTCGTCGTCACTTGCTTCGACATATTCATCCGCGGCCGCACTGCCGCCTGCCTCAGCAGTACCGGCAACCACAGCATCCGCTACAGCGGTGGTGTACAGCTTGATGGCACGGATGGCATCGTCGTTGCCAGGGATAACATAGTCAACGCCATCCGGGTTGCTATTGGTATCCACTACACCGATTACAGGGATGCCCAGTTTGTTGGCTTCCTGAATAGCGATGCGCTCGTGCTCAACATCGATGACAAAGAGCGCATCCGGCAGGCCAGCCATATCCTTGATACCGCCGATAGAGCGCTCCAACTTCTCCATGGCACGGGTGCGCATCAGCGCTTCTTTCTTGGTCAACTTGTCAAAAGTACCGTCCTGGGATTGAGTCTCCAGGTCGCGGTAACGCTTGATAGAGGCACGGATAGTCTTGTAGTTAGTGAGCATACCACCCAGCCAGCGGTTGCTGACATAGGGCATGCCACAGCGCTCGGCCTGCTCCTTGACGGATTTCTGCGCGGCGCGCTTGGTGCCTACGAACAGAATTTTCTTTTTCTGAGCGGCCATTCCCTTGATAACCTGCAGGGCCTCATTAAAAGCCGGAACAGTGTGCTCAAGGTTGATGATGTGAATCTTGTTGCGGGCACCGAAGATATATTGACCCATCTTCGGGTTCCAGTAGCGGGTCTGGTGACCAAAGTGGACACCAGCCTGCAGCATATCGCGCATGCTGACTTGCGGCATAACAAACACCTCGATTGTACGGGTTACTCCTCCACACATCCCATGCACCAACCCCATCCAGCCGAATTGGACAGAGCACCCAGACGCATGTGCCGATGTGTGTGCGGCATTAAACTCACTCCGGGACAGCCCCGGAGCGGCGCGCTTTATACCATATTCGCCCCCGCACCGGAAGAGCCCACCAAGACTCTCCGCGGTCCGGGCGCAGTTTACCCGCCCCAAGCGCAAAAGCCGCCCGTCCCGGAGTGCCCTCCCCCGGCCAATCCGCTACAATACGGCGCCACGCCAAACAGCAAGGATTTTCCATGACAGCTATCAAGACTCCGGAACAGATCGCCAAAATGCGTATTGCCGGCCGCCTGGCCGCGGAAGTGCTGGAAATGATCGGCGAGTACGTTGTCCCCGGCGTCTCCACAGAGGAACTGGACAGGCGCTGCCACGACCATATAGTCAATGTGCAAAAAGCCATTCCCGCCTGCCTCGGCTACCGCGGATTTCCAAAATCCATCTGTACGTCTGTCAACGAAGTGGTCTGCCACGGCATTCCATCGGAAAGCAAAATCCTGAAAAAGGGCGACATCATCAATATCGATGTCACCGTCATCAAGGACGGCTGGTACGGCGACACCAGCAAGATGTTCTTTGTTGGCAAGCCGGCCCCCCACGCAGAGCGCCTGGTGCGGGTGACTCAAGAATGTCTGTACAAGGCGATCGATATCGTGCGCCCCGGCACCACACTCGGCGATATCGGCCACGTGATCCAACAGCACGCGGAAAAGAACTACTATTCCGTGGTGCGCGATTTTTGCGGCCACGGCATTGGCGACGTCTTTCACGAGGACCCGCAGGTGCTCCACTATGGCAAGCCAGGCACCGGTGAAGTGTTGAAGGAAGGCATGACTTTTACCATCGAGCCGATGATCAACGCCGGCAAGGCCGCCACCCGCGTTCTCGGCGATGGCTGGACCGCTATTACTAAGGACCGCCGCCTGTCCGCCCAATGGGAGCACACTATGGTGGTCACTAGCAGTGGCGTAGAAGTTCTGACAGCGCGCAGTGAAGAACATTTTTGAGACCCTGAGCCTGGAACAAGCCTATAGCCCGACGCCCTGGCCCCACTGCGGGCGCCGCTCGCCTGAGGTCACGGACGGCCGCGCAAGCGCAAAGGGGCACACTGGCAGCGCGCGCCGCGAACAGTAACTTCAGCCAGGGCGGCCACCTCGAGCCTGCTCAATGGCACTGCGAATCCCTGAATAAACCAAGATGCAGCTGGCCAACACCCCCTACTTCGAACGCCCCCTGTTCTTCTTCGATCAGGGCCGCTTCCGCAAGGCCCTCACTGAAGGCGTCAAGCCCCCGCTCACCATTTTCAAAGACGCCTTCGCCGCCGCCGACACCCAGATGGCGGAGCGTTTCCGCGAAGGGGAAGATGTGCGTACACTGGTGCACGAGCGGGCGCTATTCATCGACTGCCTTCTGCATTACGCCTGGTATCAATACGACTGGCCGAACGGTATCAGTCTGCTGGCAGTGGGCGGCTACGGCCGCGGAGAGCTGCACCCCCACTCGGATATCGATCTGTTGATACTGACCGACGGCTCCGCCGCCCCGGACACTATCGACAATATCGAGCGGTTGGTGGCGTTTCTCTGGGATCTGGGGCTGGATATCGGTCACTCGGTGCGCACCATTGACCACTGTCTGGAACTGGCCGCCGAAGACATCACGGTGGCAACCAACCTGATGGAGTGCCGCACCGTTGTGGGTGACGACAGCTTGCGCGAACGGCTCACCGAAGGTTTGGCTCCCGATAAGTTGTGGCCGGCAGAGCAATTCTTTTCCGCCAAATACGCCGAGCAGTGCGACCGCCACAACAAGCAGCAGGCGGCGGAATACATCCTTGAGCCCAATATCAAAAACTCCCCCGGCGGCCTACGCGATATTCAAACCATCGGCTGGGTAGCCAAGCGCTATTTCCAAGTGCGCACGCTCAAGCAACTGCAGGGCCAAGGCTTCTTTACCGAAGATGAATTCGCGATTCTTCAGTCCGGGGAAGACTTCCTCTGGCGGGTCCGCTATGGGTTACACCTGCTGGCCGGACGCGCCGAGGAGCGGCTGTTGTTCGACTATCAGCGCGAACTGGCAAAGCAATTCGGCTACGTGGACAGCGGTACCCAACTGGCGGTGGAACAATTCATGCACAACTACTACCGCATCGTGATGGCACTGCGGGAACTGAACGACGTGCTGCTGCAATTCCTGAATGAGGCCATACTGCAACGCGGCCAACACCAGGTAGTCAAGCCGATTAACGAGCGCTTCCAGCTGCGCGACAACACCATTGAAGTCACCCAGACCCGCGTCTTCACCGAGACCCCCTCAGCGCTGCTGGAAATCTTTGTACTCATGGCGGAAAAACCCGAGATCCGGGACGTGCGCGCCTCCACCATCCGCCTGATCCGCGAACACCGTCACCTGATCGATGAACGCTTCCGCGCCGACCCGTGCAATGCGGAGCTGTTTATGCAACTGCTGCGCTCCCCCCGCGGCCTCTCCACCCAGCTTTCCCGCATGACCCGCTACGGTATTCTCGGCCGCTACCTGCCGGAATTCGGCCGGGTGACCGGGCAAATGCAACACGACCTTTTTCATATTTATACCGTGGACGCGCACACCCTGCAGGTAGTGCGCAATATGCGCGCTTTCCGCAGCCCGGAGGCCTGGCAAAAATTTCCTATCGCGGCCGAAATTTTGTCGCGCATGCGCAAACCGGAGCTTCTGTATATCGCCGGCCTCTATCACGATATCGCCAAAGGACGCGGCGGCGATCACTCCAAGCTGGGCGTAGCGGATGCCGATGCCTTCTGCCGCCGCCATCAGTTGCCTGGCAGAGACCGGCGCCTGGTGTGCTGGCTGGTGGAAAAGCACCTATTGATGAGCCATGTTTCGCAGAAACAAGATATCAGCGATCCGGAAGTGGTACACGATTTCGCTCGCGAAGTGGGTGACCGCGAGCACCTCGACTATCTCTACGCCCTCACCGTAGCCGATATCAATGCCACCAACCCGGATCTGTGGAACAGCTGGCGCGCCAGCCTGATGCGTCAACTTTACCAGGCGACGCAACGCGCCCTGCGCCGGGGCCTGGAAAACCCCATCGATCGCGAGGAGATTATTGAAGAGACCCGCAGCCAGGCGCGCAACATGCTGCGCGCCATGGGGCTGCCGATCGGTGCCGTCGAAAACATCTGGGCTCAGATGGGCGAGGACTACTTTGTGCGCGAGAGTGCCGACAATATCACCTGGCACACCGCCGCCATACACCAACTGCACAGCAGCCGCGGCCGGGGCGACCAAAAGGATACCCTGGTGCTGACCCGCAACTCGGGCCCCGGCGAACACGACGGCGCCACCGAAGTATTCGTTTACACCCCGGACAGAGCCAACGTCTTCGCGGCCGTGGTTACCGGTCTCGATATGCTCAATCTGAACATCCACGACGCGCGACTGTACAGCTCCGCGTCCGGCTACACACTAGACACGTTTTACGTACTGGACGAATCGGGACAACCGCTACTGGACGAACCCCGGCGCCTGGAGCAAATCCGCAACACTCTGCAGCGGGAACTGGCACTGGTCGAAGATTACTCCAAAGTCATCCAGCGCAGGACACCGCGCCGCCTGAAAATGTTCGAACTGGAGAGCCGGGCCCAGCTTTCCACCGACCCCGGCAACCACTACAGCACCCTGGAGATTACCAGCGCTGACAGGCCGGGCCTGCTGGCGCGAATTGCGCGTATCTTTCTCGCCCACGACCTGCGCCTGCACAATGCCAAAATCTCCACCCTGGGCGAACGCGTGGAAGACATCTTCCATATCACCGATGCCCGCGGCCAGCCATTACTGGACGAAGCCGCCAATCGCAAACTGGAAGAAGTCATCTGCCGCGAACTGGACGCGCACCAAATCAACCATCAATAACAGCGACACAGCCCCAGCGCCGGAATAGCAGGCAACCGCCGGCACCACCCAAGGATCACGGACAGGAAACGCGAACATGTATCCAAATATCGATAAACTACAGCCCTATCCGTTTACCAAACTGGCAGCCCTAAAAAAGGGCCTGGTGCCGGCTGAAAAGCAACCGATTGCCCTGTCCATCGGGGAGCCCAAACACACCCCGCCAGTATTCGTGCGCGACGAGTTGATCGACAACCTGGACAAACTTTCCGCCTACCCGGCTACCAAGGGCATAGACCCTCTGCGACAAGCCATCGCCAAGTGGCTGTGCAAACGCTTTCAGCTCGAAGCTGTCTGCGCGGACAGTCAAGTGCTACCAGTCAACGGCACCCGCGAAGCACTCTTCGCCTTTGCACAGGCGGTGGTTTCTCCGGGCGCCAAGGTACTGATCCCCAACCCCTTCTACCAAATATACGAGGGCGCAGCCCTGCTCGCCGCGGCCAGCCCGCATTTCATCAACTGCGTTGCGGAAACAGACTTCAAACCGGATTTCGCCTCCGTGCCGGAACAGGTCTGGCACGACTGTGAACTACTGTATATCTGCACCCCAGGCAACCCCACAGGCGCCCTGCTGGATGAAGCGGATCTGCGCCAACTTATCGAACTTGCGGACCGCTACGACTTCGTCATCGCCTCCGATGAATGCTACTCAGAACTTTACTTCGATGAAGAGCAGCCCCCGATGGGACTACTGCAAGTCTGCCAGCAACTGGGGCGCGATGATTTTTCCCGGTGTGTGGTGTTCCACAGCCTTTCCAAACGCTCCAATCTGCCGGGGCTGCGCTCGGGCTTTGTCGCTGGCGATGCCGAAATACTGAAAAAATTTCTGCTTTACCGCACTTACCACGGCTGTGCTATGGCGCTGCCGAGCCAGTACGCCTCTATTGCCGCCTGGCAGGACGAGCAGCACGTGCGGCATAATCGCGCTCTTTACGCGCAAAAATTTATCCAGGTGCTGGAAATTCTCGATGGCTGCCTGGACGTGCGGCAGCCCCAGGCAGGTTTCTATTTGTGGCCGAAAGTGGGAGATGGAGAGAATTTTGCGCGCGAACTCTATCGCCAGCAAAATATCACCGTGCTTCCCGGCGCCTTCCTCGCACGCGAGGTGGGCGGCGTCAATCCCGGCCGTGAATATGTGCGCATGGCACTGGTCGCGACTCTGGACGAGTGCGTCGAGGCAGCGAAACGTATCCGGGCATTCTGCGGGTAAAAACAGCAAACGCACAGCGACGGAGATCCCAACTGGAATAAGCAGGAAAAATGTCGGGAAAAAACTTACTCAAACGGGAGCGGGTGGCGTTTATCCAACAAAAACTGGACCAACTCTACCCGGAGACCCCCATCCCCCTGGACCACAAAGACCCCTATACACTGCTGGTGGCTGTACTGCTTTCGGCGCAATGCACCGATGAACGCGTCAACCAAGTCACTCCGTCGTTGTGGCAGCTGGCGGATAACCCGGCGGATATGGCACAGGTGCCAGTGGAAAAGATCCAGGAAGTTATCCGCCCCTGCGGCCTGTCACCGCAGAAATCCAGGGCCATCAGCAGACTCTCGCAGATTTTGGTCAACGAATACCACGGCCAGGTGCCGGAAAATATGGCCGCACTGGAAACCCTGCCCGGCGTGGGCCACAAGACCGCCAGTGTCGTTATGTCCCAGGCCTTTGGCCACCCGGCCTTTCCAGTGGATACCCATATCCACCGGCTGGCACAGCGCTGGGGCCTCACCAGCGGCAAAAATGTCGCGCAGACAGAGAAAGACCTGAAGCGGCTCTTTCCCCGCGAACACTGGAACAAACTGCATTTACAGATCATTTTTTACGGGCGCGAATACTGCACTGCGCGCGGCTGCGACGGCACCGTGTGCGAGATCTGTACCACCTGTTACCCGAACCGCAAAAAACCCAAGAAAACCAAAAAGGCCTGATTGTGATTACGCTCTACGGCATCAAGAACTGCGACACCGTCAAGAAAGCCCGCAAATGGCTGGAAAACAATGGTATCCAATATCAATTCCACGATTTTCGCGAGGACGGCATGGAAACAGTGCCGCTGGAATCCTGGCTGGAACAATTCGGCTGGCAGGAAGTACTCAACCGCCGCTCCACCAGCTGGCGCGCACTGAGCGACGAGCAGAAACAGGGAATGGATGACAAGGCGGCCCTGGCGCTCGCCCTGACAACCCCCACTCTCATCAAACGCCCCGTCACCGTTTCCGTCGGCACCACATTGTTTGGCTTCAAGGAAGCCGCCTTCTCCCAACTGATCTAGAAAAAGGAAATCCACCATGAGCGACATGTACAGCATTGGTTTCGGTGTCGGCACCTGCAACAGTAAGGGGGAGTGGCTGGAAGTTTACTATCCGCAACCACTGTTCCAGCCCTCGGCCGACATCGCCGCCGTGGTCAGCGAAACACTGAAAGTCAATGGAGGTAACCACACCCTGCCGTTGGACACCGCACAGCTGCAACCACTTGCGGACAAACTGACCGCCGCGGGCGCTGCCGAACAAGCGCAAATTCTGCAGCAATTCGCCTCCAGCCAACGCCCCCTGGTGGCTGTGGTCCTGAGCAGTGACGAGGCACCGCAGTCTGTGCCCGAGGCCTACCTGAAGCTGCACCTGCTCTCCCACCGCTTGGTCAAACCACACCAGACCAAACTGGATGGCATCTTTGGCGTACTGGCCAATGTTGCCTGGACCAATCAGGGAGCGATAGACCTGGAAGAGTTGCCACAGCGCCAACTGGAAGCGCGCCTCAAAGGCGAATACCTCGAAGTGGCTTGTGTGGACAAATTCCCCAAAATGACCGACTACGTGGTACCCACCGGCGTGCGCATCGCCGACACAGCCCGTGTTCGTCTCGGCGCCTATCTGGGCGAAGGCACCACCATCATGCACGAAGGCTTCGTCAACTTTAACGCAGGCACCGAAGGTCCCTGCATGATCGAGGGCCGTATCTCCGCTGGTGTGTTCGTTGGTGCGGGCTCGGATTTGGGTGGCGGCAGCTCTACCATGGGCACCTTGTCCGGCGGCGGTAATATCGTGATTTCCGTCGGCGATAACTGCCTGCTCGGCGCCAACGCTGGAATCGGCATCCCCCTGGGCGACCGCTGCACCGTGGAGGCGGGACTCTATATCACCGCCGGCACCAAAGTGGCGCTGCTGGACGAAGGCGGAAAGCTGGTGGAGCACATCAAAGCGCGCGAGCTGGCGGGCCGATCCGACCTCCTTTTCCGCCGCAACTCCGTCAACGGCGCGGTGGAGTGCCTGACGAACAAGAGTGCCATCGAGCTCAACGACGCACTGCACAGCAATTAATCCCAAGCGCGCCGCGACCGCGAGCGGCGCGCCTTATACCGGAAGATCCTCTGGCTATGCGCTTTCCGGAAATAAAGGTTCGGTGCGCTCCACAATCAACCGCAAAGCCTACGCGAATTATTCAGTGGCTCCCTGACACGTAACAACACTATGACCCCGACAATACAACTCGCCAGCGACCTGATCCGCCTTAGATCCGTTACCCCCGAAGATGCCGGCTGCATGCCCATGATGGTCGAGCGCCTGGAAAAAATCGGCTTCAAAACCACCTGGCTGCGCCGCGGAGACACTGACAACTTCTGGGCCGTGCGCGAAGGCAGTAACCAGGGCCCGCTGTTCGCCTTCGCGGGCCACACCGACGTGGTACCTACAGGGCCGGAAGACAACTGGCGGCACCCGCCCTTTGCGGCACATATCGAAGAGGGCTATCTCTACGGCCGCGGTGCGGCGGATATGAAAGGCTCACTGGCAGCTATGGTGGTTGCCTGCGAAGAATTCATCGCCAAACATCCGGACCACAAGGGACGCATCGCTTTCCTTATCACCAGCGACGAAGAAGGGCCAGCCCACAACGGCACCGTCAAGGTGGTTGAATGGCTGGAGGACCAGGGCGAGAAGATCGACTGCTGCCTGGTCGGAGAACCCTCGAGCACGGCGTGCGTCGGCGATGTCATCAAGAACGGCCGCCGCGGCTCACTGGGTCTGGAGCTGACTGTCTATGGTATTCAGGGCCATGTTGCCTACCCACATTTGGCGGAGAACCCAATCCACAAGCTGGCACCGGCACTGGCTGAACTCGCTGCCGAGGAATGGGACAAGGGCAACGATTTTTTCCCTGCCACCAGCTTCCAGGTATCCAATATCAACGGCGGCACCGGCGCGACCAATGTCATTCCCGGAGAAGTAAAAGTGGTGTGCAACTGGCGCTTTTCCACCGAAACCACCGCCGGAGAACTGGAAGAGCGCACGCGTGCAATTCTCGATAAGCATGGACTCAAATACACAGCCGACTTCAAACTCTCGGGCCAGCCCTTTCTCACCGCCGAAGGTCCCCTGGTAGAAGCGGCGCAGGCGGCCATCCGATCCGTTGCCGGTTTCGACACCCAACTATCCACCGCCGGTGGCACCTCCGACGGCCGCTTTATCGCGCCGACGGGTGCACAAGTGGTGGAACTGGGACCGGTAAACGCCACCATTCACAAAGTCGATGAGTGTGTTAAAGCCGAGGATCTGGATAAGCTCAAGGATATGTATCGGGAAATTCTTTCCCGCCTGCTGACGTAACCGGTATCATCCGCTGTAAGCGCACTCGCTTGCCCGGCTAAGTGCGCTTATTAGCGCGGGATACCGCCAGTGGGGGAAACAACATTCAGACGGGTGGCACTGACACAGTCCACCGAGCTGTAGCGCAAGGCTGCGCGAACAGCGAGCACCTGTGCTCGCCTTCCTGGATCGACACAACGGCACCGGGCCGCTGTGAGCGGAAAATAACAGGGCTACCGCGACTAACGGTTTAATGTAGCCGCCTGTGACCAGAAGCGCGCGGGCTCTGGTCCGGCGCTTCATAGGAATGGGTCAACACAAAGTAGTAGATTACCTGCGGCTGCCCCTGTATCTCGGCAACCAGGTCGAAGTTGTACTCGCCTTTCTCGCCGGGTGTGATTTTCACCGCAGTCACATGCTCCGGCTCAATAAACATTTCCGCAACCGGGCGCTTACCGCGCATCACCTGCACAAGCAAAGTGCGCACATCTTCCTCACTGAAACGCCAGTGGTAGTCATCATCATCGAAGACCACAGAGTCGGCGGTGCCTGCGCGCAGAATGCAATTGGGATGTTCGGTGAGCCAATGCCAGAACTCTTTGAAGGAGAGCGTATTTTTCATAGGCCGATCAGTCATCCAGCTCCAGTACGCTGTCGGCACCGCCTTCGAGACCAAACGCCTCTGCGATCTGCCGGCACCAGCGGTTTAGGCGCTCGCCCGTCAAGTCTTCCTGCTGATCCTCATCAATAGCGAGGCCAACGAACATGCCCTCGCCCTCGATTTCCGCTTTGGATGACTCGAATTCGTAGCCATCGGTGGGCCAGTGGCCGACAATGGTCGCCCCCCTGGCGACGATCTCGTCGTGCAACATCCCCATGGCATCGAGGAAATAGTCGCCATAACCGAACTGGTCGCCGAGGCCAAACAGTGCCACCGTCTTTCCGGTAAAGTCCATTGACTGCAGATCTTCCCAAAACTCTTCCCAGTCGGACTGTATCTGCCCGAAATCCCAGGTGGGGATTCCGAAGATAAGCTGGTCGTAATCGGCGATCTCCAGCTGGGTGACGTCGGCAATATCGTATATGTCCACCCGTTCCTCACCCAGGCGGGCCTGAATGCGCAGAGCCACACCCTCGGTGTTGCCCTCGTCACTGCCGTAAAACAAGCCGATTTTGCGCACGTTCTCTCCTCTTCTGGACACTGGTCCGACATTCCGGTTGGGGCGGCGGCGTATTCTCCCAGCAATACCGGGGCACGGCAAGCCGGCGGGCGATCAGGAAAGAGAATAAAAAAGCCCCCGCTGAGCAGGGGCAAGGGGGTGGTATCTCTACCGGGCCCAATTGGGGGGCGGACCCGGTGGATCGCACAGAAATCGGATGATCAATGTCAGTGACTAAGTGTCAGATTAGCCCTCGCCGCGCTTTCCACGACGCTCCATGCGGCGCTCTTCGCGTTCGGCCTTCAGTTTTTCCAGCTTGGCCTTTTGCTCGTCGGTCAGAATGGCCTCAAATTGCTGGCGTTGTTTATGACGTTGCTGCATTTCAGCTACCTGCAGCCGTCCCAGCTCGGCGCCCAGGCTGTCCAGAGTGGCCTGATCCGCACCGGACGCTATGGCCTCGCGCAGTTTTTTGTGCAGCTCGCGCTTCTGTTTGCGCTGTGCTTTATGCGCTTCCCGGGCAGCTTCGCGGTTGGCCTTGAGCTGCGCCTTCTGACCTTCAGTCAGATTCAGCTCCTCGGCGATATGCTCCATATAGTGCCCTTTGTGATGGTGTGGACCCTGCCCGCCTCCGAAGGCGAGAGTCGCAGCCGGAGCCGCCAGTGCGCCCGCCAATATCACGCTGCCCGCTATCGCTTTCCAGTTCTTCATCGATTCGTCCTCTTGGTTTGTGTCGGTGGTTGCATAGTAGGATGGCGCCGTGTAAAGGGGGGATAACCGCAGTAAACAACTGTTAAGAACGGTTAAAAGCCCACGCTGCCGCCGTAATCGGCGCCAGGGCTTCGCATATAATGGCCATACCTAATCTGAGAGCACACCATGAGCCGTATCCTACTGGTCGACGACGACACAGAACTGACCGATCTCCTGAGGGAATATCTCACCGGCGATGGCTTTGAGGTAACCGTGGCCAACGATGGTGGCCGGGGCCTGGAACTGGCCCAAAGCCACAATTTCGACGCCTTGGTACTGGATGTGATGCTACCGGTACATAACGGCTTCGACCTGCTGCGCAAACTTCGCAAAGACGCCGGGCCCGCCAGCCGCTCCCTGCCGGTGCTTATGCTGACCGCCAAGGGCGATACCGTTGATCGCATTGTCGGCCTTGAAATGGGCGCCGACGACTATCTGCCCAAACCCTGCAACCCGCGTGAACTGGCCGCGCGCCTGCGCGCGGTATTGCGCCGCGGGCGGGTAGAGCCGGAAAACGACGGAACTTTGAGTAGCGGCCCACTGCGCCTGCTGCCGTCGGAACACCAGGGCTACTGGGAGGATCAGCCGCTATCCCTGACCGGCGCCGAATTCGCGGTACTCAAGGTGCTGGTGCAGCACGCTGGCGAAGTAGTGAGCAAGGAAATACTCACGGAGACGGCCTTGGGACGAAAGCTGATGCCCTACGACAGGTCCATCGACGTACATGTCAGTAATATCCGCAAGAAGCTCTCCAAACAGGGAGCCAGCCGTGACCTGATTATCAATATCCGCGGGGCCGGCTATATGCTCACCGAGAGTAAAAACGGCTGATGCGCAGTCTCTTCTGGAAGATGTTTTTCGGTGCCTGGATCACCGCCATGGTTATGGTGGTGGCAGCCATCTATATCACACATTTCGGTGAGTTTGGCGATCCGCGCCACGAGGAGCGCTGGGAGGGCCCGGCGCTTTATCGCGAGGTGGTGCGCAACCTGCGCGGCGCCCGCCGCCACGGACAGGAATACTTCCAGCAGTGGCTCGAACGGCAGCCCAAAAAAGTAAAGGAGCAGGTCTTTGCGGTAGACCAGTTCGGACGAGAGTTGCTCGGGCGCCCGCTGCCCGAAGACATGGCGCCAATGCTGGTAGCCCTCAACTACCGCAACCGCGAATCCCATGCACAGGTAGACAAGAAACCCGCCGTAGGCTTTTTCCTGCCCCTGCGCGACAACGACAACCTGCGGGTAGTAATGATTACCGGCCAGAGCAAAGAAACCCTGCTCTTGCGGTTTTTGTGGCGCAACTTCTGGCCCATGCTGCTGCTGTCCATGCTCGCCTCCGGTGCCGCCAGCTACTGGCTGGCGCGCTATCTGAGCCGCCCACTGGAGCAGCTGCGCGCAGCCACCCGCCGTGTGGCCGCCGGAGAACTGGACTACCGGGTAAGCCCCGGCCTGCACAGCCGCAGCGGTGAACTGGCGGACCTGGCCCGGGATTTTGACTCGATGACCGCGCAGCTACAGGAGTCCATGGCCGAACAGCGCCGCCTGATCAAAGACGTATCCCACGAACTCCGCTCTCCTCTGGCGCGGTTGCAGGTTGCACTGGGCATAGCGCGGCAAAAGAATATCAGGGGACTGGACGCGGAGCTGGATAAAATCGGCAAGGCCGCCGACTACTTGGAGGAGATTATCGCTGACGTCCTATCTCTACCGGTCACCGCTCAGGATCAGCGGCCCCTGGACGACGTGGTGGAAATCAACAGCCTGGCACAAGCCCTGCAGGAAGAACTCAAGGCTGAAGCGGAAGAAAAACAACTGAGCTTTGCTTTCAAAGCCAGCAATGGAGAACTTCTTGTCGCCACTCGCGGCAGCTCATTGACCGCAGCGCTGGAAAACATTTTACGCAATGCGATCAAATACAGCCCCCACGGCGGGAACGTCCGTATCGCCATCGACGACTTGGGCGAAGAGTGTCGAATCCGGGTGACGGACTCCGGCAATGGCGTTCCCGAAGACGAGCTTCAGGCGATTTTCCGTCCCTTTTACCGCACAGACAGTGCCCGTACCCGCGAAAGTGGCGGCATTGGCCTCGGGCTCGCCATCGCCCAACGCACCATCGTTCAACACGGCGGCAATATCCAGGCCTACAACACGCCATCTTCCGGTCTTTGCGTGGAGATACAACTACCCGTTCTGGCTGTCGGCGAGTAACAATTCCCGCCCACTCGTTGATAAATGCGGATCTATCACACATGCTTGTAAAGTCGGGCCGCGTTCACCCCGCCCACTGCAAAAGGGCTCCGCTATGCGCTGGATACTCTACATTCTGATTTTCCTGGCACTTTTGGTACTGGCCGGTTTCCTCTTTCCACGGGAAGTCACACTCGAGCGCAGCGTCTATATCACCAAGCCGCCACAAGTCGTTTTTCCCTACGTCAATAACCTGCGCAACTTTAACAGCTGGTCTCCCTGGTACCACCTGGACCCGAGTGCCCGCTACGAATACAGCGGCCCCAGCGAGGGGGTCGGCGCCGTTATGCGCTGGCGCGGCGACAATCCAAATATGGGAAGTGGCGCCCAGACTATCATCTCCAGCGAGCCCTACTCCCTGGTGCGCACTCAGCTGGACTTTGGCGAGCAGGGCGCGGCAACAGCGGAATTCCGCCTGCAACCTCAGGGGAGTGGAACCAACATCACTTGGTATTTCAGTACCGACATGGGTGGCGGTCCCGTAGCCCGCTGGATGGGGCTACTGGTCAAAAGAATGGTGAGCGAATCCTACCAACGGGGACTGGAAAACCTGAAAAATGTGGTTGAGTCCGGGACAGCAGCACCTTCAGAATCTCTTGATGAAGGTACCGATACCGAACTGCCACCGGAAAACGGCGGCACTATGGACACTAACCCGCCGGGAGCCGATCCCGGCATGGAAGGACAATCGCCCGATGTAGAGCGCGAAGAGCCGATTGAGGAAAACCCGTAGAAGTGCCTTCTGGCGCTCAGGAGCCAGCTGCGCCGCTCGCACTCCTGACTCAGGAATTCCCTAAGGAACCTTTGATTAATCCGCCTGAGCGCTGACGTTACTTGCGGGGCGCCCAGGCAATGGGCCCTCTACTTTCCCGACGATTTGCCGCGACGCGAAGCTGGAGACGGCGACTTGCGCAACTTACGCCGCTGACGCTGCAGGCTCTGCCTCTCCACCGGGGTCAGCGGGCGCTGGCCCAGCTTCGGCAGGCCGGCAGTCAGGCATAGATCGTCGATCTCCCTGGGCTCCATTTCTATCCACTGCCCCACGCGCACATGGGAAGGGATAAACACGCTCCCGTAGCGCACCCGCTTCAGACGACTGACGCGCACGCCCTGAGACTCCCACAGGCGTCGCACCTCGCGGTTACGCCCCTCCATTACCACGCAGTAGAACCAGCGGTTTCTGCCCTCTCCGCCGCTTTCGACGATATCGGTAAAGCGCGCCACGCCATCTTCCAACAGCACCCCGGTGAGCAGACGTTTTTTCATTTCATCGTCCACTTCACCCTGAATTCGCACCAGGTATTCGCGGTCAATCACCGAAGAGGGATGCATCAATCTATTGGCCAGTTCACCGCTATTGGTGAACAACAGAAGGCCACTGGTGTTGAAATCCAGGCGGCCGACGGAAATCCAACGCCCGGTCTTCAAGCGCGGCAGCCGATCGTAGACGGTGGGACGCCCCTCTGGATCGTGCCGGGAACAGATTTCCCCCACCGGCTTATTGTACAGAATCACCCGGCAGCGGCTTTCCTCCACCACCGGCAGCCGGCGGCCATCAAACTCTATACGGTCTTCTTCAGTGACCCGCTCGCCCAGTTCAGCCACTGTGCCGTTCACGGTCACTCGGCCGGCCTCTATCGCGCGCTCCATCTCGCGCCGCGATCCCAGACCGGCACGCGCCAGTACCTTTTGCAGTTTCTCGCCCGCGGGCGAAGTACCTTCACTCATAGGGAACTGTTTTCCGCTTGCGATTCTTCCCCGGATTCATTCATTGCCACCCCGGCTTCCAGCGCTTCGGATGCGGCAGTCTCGCTATCTTGTGGCGGCTCTGTCTTCTCTGAATCCATCTCTTCTCCAAGCTCGACACCCTGATCGCCGGACAGCTCCCCTGAGACTGCGTCTTCGCTCTCACCACCCGCCACAGGCGCGCGCTCCGACTCGGGATTCGCAGGGGGCGTGTCATCCGTTTCGGGACCGGATTTCCCGGGCGCCGCAACTGCCTCTTCTTCCACTTCCGCAGCCGCCTCCTGGGCCTCGTCACCTCCCTCCTGCTGCCCCAAATCCAGCAGCTGGTTGAGACTGTCGATATCGCGAATCTCCGCCAGGGTCGGCAGGTCATCCAGGGTGCGTAAGTTGAAATAGTCGAGGAACTCTTTGGTAGTGGCATAGAGAGACGGTTTACCCGGCACATCCCGATGCCCCACCACTTTGATCCAGCCGCGCTCCGTCAGAGTCTTGACGATATGGGAGCTGACCGCCACCCCGCGAATCTCCTCGATATCACCGCGGGTGATCGGCTGGCGGTAGGCGATAATCGCCAGCGTCTCCAGTATTGCGCGGGAGTACTTCTGAGGCTTTTCCTCCCACAGGCGGTTAACCCAAGGCGCCAGGTCCTCTGGCACCTGGAAACGCCAACCGCTGGCTACCTGCTTGAGTTCAAAGCCCCGCTCCGAGCAGCTCTCGGCGATCTCTTCGAGGACCCCGCGCACTTCCGACTTTTCCGGGCGCTCGCCCTCGTCGATCAGTGACAGCAGCTTGTCCTCCGACAGCGGTTGCCCCGCCGCCAGCAGCGCGCCCTCCACGATGCGGCGCAGTAGTTCCGGAGCAATTGTCATCTTCTCGTTTCTAACCTTGGAATTCTCTTTATGATCATGCATGTCCGGCCGATAGGGCCGCAACTTCCCCACGCGGTTGGCGCCTATCAGGCCCGGCAGACCAACCGCAACCGCTACGGCATTGCCGGCCCGGCTTCCACTTCATCTTCCGCGCCAGCGGCAGCCTCTTCGCCGCTCGCGGCGCGCACGTGGATGGGGCCAAAGGGCTCGTTCTGTATCAACTCCACCAGGGATTCCTTGACCAGTTCCATTACGGCGAGGAAGGTGACCACCACACCGAGGCGGCCCTCTTCCACCGTAAAGAGGCTGACAAAGGGAACAAACTGGCGGTGGCGGATCTTGTCCAGTACCTGGGTCATGCGCTCGCGAGTGGACAGCCGTTCCCGCTCCACCTGATGGCTCTCAAACATATCCGCGCGCCTGAGTACTTCCGCCAGGGCCAGCAGCACTTCTTTCAGGTCCACCTCAGGATCCGGGCGCGTGATACTGCGGTCCGGTCCCTGAGCGGTGGCTTGATGAATGTCGCGCCCCATACGCGGTATCTCATCGAGATCCTCCGCAGCCGTCTTGAAGCGCTCGTATTCCTGCAGACGACGGATCAGTGCCGCACGGGGGTCCTCACCCTCTTCTTCTTCCTCCTGTGGAGGACGCGGCAGCAGCATACGCGACTTGATCTCCGCCAGCATGGCGGCCATGACCAGATATTCCGCCGCCAGCTCGAAACGCATGGCCGTCATCATTTCCACATAGGCCATGTACTGGCGGGTGATATCCGAGACATTGATTTCGAGAATATCCAGGTTTTGCCGACGGATCAGATAAAGCAGCAGATCCAGAGGGCCCTCGAAGGCCTCCAGGATCACCTCCAACGCATCCGGGGGAATATAAAGATCTTCCGGTAGTTCGGTATAGGCCTGCCCCTGCACCACGGCGAAAGGCATTTCGCCTTGGCGCGGCGATTGGTCGGCTCCCGGCTCTTCGCCCGCCTCGGCCTCAGCGGCGGCAACCTCCGCCAATATCTGCTCTTCCGCCTCAGCTAATAACTCTTCAGTGGACACTCTGCCCCGCCTCGCTCTCCATCGGCCCCTCCCCATCGGGAGAGGCAAACGCGCGATTATACATGAGCACCCGTCGGTTTAGCCCATGATTTCGTCGATGGGGCCGCGGCCCTGGCGAATCAACTGCGGTTCGTCACCAGTCAAATCCACCACAGTGGTGGGTTCCATACCGCAAAAGCCGCCATCGATCACCAGTTCCACCTGGTGTTCGAGCGTGTCTCGAATATCGTAGGGATCCGTCAGAGGCTGTGTATCTCCGGGCATGATCAGGCTGCAGCTCATCAGCGGCTCGCCCAGCGCTTCGATCAGCGCCAATACAATGGCGTTATCGGGCACACGCAGACCAATGGTCCTGCGCTTGGGATGCAGTAGGCGTCGGGGAACCTCTGTTGTAGCGGGCATGATAAAGGTATAGGGACCCGGAGTATGACTTTTGAGCAGGCGGAACATCTGATTGTCCACCTTGGCGTAACTGGCCAGTTCCGATAGGTCGCGGCACATCAGCGTGAAATTGTGTTGTTTATCTAATTGACGCAAGGCGCGGATGCGCTCCACCGCCAGTTTTTCCTCCAGTCGGCAGCCGATCGCGTAGGCGGAATCGGTGGGAAATACGATGACCCCGCCAGCAGCGACTATGTCCGCAGCCTGGCTGATCAGCCTGCCCTGAGGATTGTCCGGGTGGATTTGAAAAAACTGAGCCACTGGTCCCCCCAAATAATTTCTTCTCTGATCCATCTTGCCAGCCGGGCCTTCCCGGACCTCCCTCAAAGGATATATCGCCGCAGCCAATGAGCAATGGCCGCGCACTTGTCCGGCGATCCTTGTCGAACCCCGCCGCAGGCCAAGTTTGCCACAGATACACTCGGCAAAGCAGCCGATCACTCCCCTTCTGCATAGCAGCCATGGACAGAGGAGAACCGCGGGTCACCCATTGCCTGAACGCATAGGCGTGTTTGCAGCAGATGAGGAGCCCGACGGGCGGGCATTACAAGTTCATCGCCGAGCAACTAACGCCCCAGCAGAGCCCACACCGGCTGAACCCCCTCCGGCAAGCGCACACACCCCAGCTCCCGCCAGGGTTGTTCCGGCTGGTGAAAGTCACTACCCAGTGAGCAGTGTAGCGGTGGCCGCGCCAATTCGGCGGCCACCGCCTCCATCAGCTGACGCAGCTCCCGCGTCTGCACCGGATTCTGGCGTCCGCACAGGAGCTCTATCGCTTCGCCACCGGCCATTGCGAAGTCGCGCAACAAACTGCGCAGCTGAGTGCGGCTGAGGTTGTACTTTAGCGGGTGCGCCAGCACCGCTACGCCGTTGGCGGCCCGGATACACGCCACTGTCTCGGATAACTGTGGCCACTCCACTTTTACATCCGCGACCTTGCCGGCACCCAGATAGCGCTTGAAAGCCCGCCCGTTATCCTCCACATATCCCTGCTGCACCAGCCAGCGGGCGAAGTGCGGACGGCCGATCACTCCGTCACCAGCCAGCGCCCGGGCGCCTTTCAGCGCACCCTCAAAGCCGCGCTTTTCCAGCCTCGTAGCGATCCGCTCGGCGCGCTCCCGGCGCAGCCGTTCCCGCAGGGCTATGCCTTCCCGCAGCGCGGGGGAATTCGGATCGATATCGAGGCCGACAATATGCACAGGGCGCTTTCCCCAACGGCTGGAAAACTCGATCGCCGGCACCAGCGCCACGCCCTGGCGGCGACAAGCTGCGGCAGCCTCGGGCAAACCGCCGACGGTGTCGTGATCAGTTAGAGCCAACAGGGTCACACCGCGGGATTTCGCCCTCGACACCAGTGCCGTAGGGCTTAAAATACCGTCCGATGCAGTGCTGTGGCAGTGCAGATCTGCACAGATCGCCTCCTCAGCTGCTGACAGGGCTTTCAATTCAGGATTCTCGCTCAGATTCGGCCGGGTAGTGACACCCGGTTTTTGAACAACGCGCAGGTGCTGCTGTCTCAGGGGCACCCCGCGGTTCCAGGGATAAGGCCCCGACCAAGGGTTTCCAAGTGGAAGCTCTGGGGAAACCAAATTCTGGCAGCGGCACCGTCAGCCGGGAAGCTATTTTGAATATGAAGTAACTTCCCGCGGGCATTATCACCGGAAACAGACATGACCGAAACCAACCCGACATCCCAAACCAACGAACGGCAACCCCAAAAAGAAAGCCTTTGGGCAAATTTGTTACTCAATATCGTCATTCCGACACTGATACTGACCAAACTGTCGGGCGATGACTGGCTGGGCACAAAATGGGCGATAGTCATTGCGCTGATATTCCCGCTGGCCTACGGCCTGCGCGACCTGACCCAGTCCGGCAAAGTCAATTTCTTCTCCGCCCTCGGCATAATCAGCATATTGCTCACTGGCGGCATCAGTCTGCTGGAGCTGGACGCGCAGTATATTGCCATCAAGGAAGCCGCTATTCCCGGGCTGCTGGGTATCGCCACCGTCGCTTCCCTCTATACCCGCTGGCCACTGGTCAAGACACTGCTATACAACGATCGGATTCTAGACACAGAGAAAATCGCCCGCACCCTGGCAGTCAACGGTAACCAAACCGCCTTTGAGCGCACCCTACAGCAAGCGTCCTGGATGATTGCCTGCTCCTTCTTTCTCTCTTCCGCGCTGAATTACATTCTGGCCAAGCTACTGCTACAAAGCCCCCCCGGCACTGAGGCTTTCAACGAGGAACTGGGCAAGATGACCGCGCTCAGCTTCCCGGTAATCGCTCTGCCGGCGACCATTATCCTGATGCTGGTCTTGTTCTTTCTGTTCCGCCGCATCGGCAAACTGACCGGCCTGAAGCTTGAAGAAATCATGGTTCAGCAGTAACCAACTATTCGATCACTGACAACACGAAAAGAGCACAAGCAATTTATGTGGTATGCAATCATCAGCGAGGACGTTGAAAACAGTTTGCCGCTGCGCAAAGGCGCACGCCCGGATCATCTGGCACGGCTAAACCGCCTGAAAGACGAAGGGCGGCTTTTGATCGCCGGTCCCTGCCCGGCCATCGACAGCGAGGCCCCCGGTGAAGCCGGCTTCAGTGGCAGCCTGGTGGTCGCGGAATTTTCTTCCCTGGAAGAGGCCAAAGCCTGGGCGGACGCCGATCCCTATGTGGAAGCCGGCGTTTATGCCTCGGTAAAGGTCAAACCTTTCAACCATCTGTTTCCGTAACCCAATCACAAACGGTGCTCCTCTAATAATGATGAAACAATTGACCGGCCTTATGGCCGCTGCCTTGATTGCCATCGCCTCCCCCGCCAGTTCGCAAGGCGGAGACACTCGCTATATTACCGATCAGCTGCACGTGCCGCTGCGCGCGGGCAAAGGCAATGAATTCAGGATTCTGCACCGCGGCCTTCCCAGCGGCACTCAATTGACACTGCTGGAGGATGCCCCCGAAGAGGGCTGGGCCCACGTGCGCACACCCGACGGCCAGGAGGGATGGATGCGCCGCCAGTACCTGGTGTCCGAGCCAGTGGCAAAAATCAAATTGCGGAAGGCTGAAGCTGACCTGGCCCGCTTCGAAGCTATGGACTTGGGCGGCGAGGTCCGCCGCCTGGAAGCGGAAAACCAAAAACTGAATACCGCCCTGGCTAGCGAGCGGGAAAAAGCCCAGCAGCTGGCCAAAGAACTGAAAGATCTGAAAACCCTGTCCGCCGACGCCGTGGCCCTGAACGAGCGCCACCAAAACCTCCTGAAACAGCATGAACTGCTCAAACAAAAACAGGCGATGGCAGAAGCAGAAATTCAGCGCCTGTCCAGCAGCGAGGCGCACAAGTGGTATATGTACGGCGCTATGTCCGTGGGACTGGGTGCTATTCTCGCCATGATTGCGCCCTTTATCCGGCCGCGGCGGCGCCGCTCGGAATGGGCAAACTAAGGAAACTCTGATTAATTCACACGAGCGCTTCTGTGAGTCCAGACGCGCTCGGACAGTGGAACGGTCTTATCGGGAGACACGGAAGATGCGCAGCTTGACAGCACTCTTTTTAACCTGCCTGCTCGCCCTGCCGGCATTGGCCGACAACCCTGAAGTGGAGCTGAAAACCGATCTGGGCCTCATCCGGGTCGAGCTTTTCCGCGACAAGGCTCCGGCCACAGTGGAGAATTTCCTAGCGTACCTGGACAGCGGCTTCTACAACGGTGTGATTTTCCACCGGGTAATCCCCAACTTTATGGTCCAGACCGGTGGACACACCTTTGACTTCCAGCTCAAAGAAACCCGCGAACCGGTCATCAACGAATCCGGCAACGGCCTCAAAAATTTGCGCGGCACCCTCGCCATGGCGCGCAAAAACGACCCGGACAGTGCCACGTCACAGTTCTTCATCAATCTGAAGCACAACGCCCATCTGGACGCACAGGCCGATAAACCCGGTTACACTGTGTTCGGCCGGGTCATTCAGGGTATGGATGTGGTAGAAAAAATCGTTAATGAACCGCGCGGCCTCTATCGCGCTTTTCCAAATGCCCCCAATGTACCCATCCGCATTCTGAATGCCAGGCGCGCCGACACCACTGCGGTTGCCGGCAATACTCAGGGAGACTAAGCGGTGATAGCCCTCAGCGTTAACCTCAACAAAATCGCTCTGATCCGGAATTCCCGCGAGGGCAATTATCCGGATGTGGTCGCCCACGGCCGCGTGTGCCTGGAAGCAGGTGCCCAGGGGCTCACTGTGCACCCGCGCCCAGACCAGCGCCATATCCGCCCCGACGACGTGCGCGCGCTCGCCGAACTGTGCCGCAGCCGTGAAGAGGCGGAATTTAACGTGGAGGGCAACCCCTTTGCCAGCCCCCTGAAGGACTATCCGGGCCTGATGCCCTTGGTACTGGAAACCAAACCCGATCAGTGCACCCTGGTACCTGACAGCAACGACCAGCTCACTTCGGATCACGGCTTCGACCTTGAGCGTGACGGAGCGCGCCTGGAGCCGCTGATTGCGCAACTGAAAGACGCCAATATCCGCGTCAGCCTATTTATGGACCCGGAGCCATCTCAGATAAAGCTTGCCAAAGAAGTGGGCGCCGACCGTATCGAACTCTACACGGGCCCCTACGCGGAAGCCGTGAAACATCAGAGCGACGAACTCGAATCGATTTTTGCCGCCCATTGTGCCGCCGCCGAACAGGCATGCCAGCTGGGGCTTGGCGTCAACGCGGGTCACGACCTGAATCTGATCAACCTGCCCCGCTACCGCACACTGCCCGGCCTGCAGGAAGTCTCCATCGGCCACGCGCTGACCGTCGACGCAATCAGCATGGGGCTTGAAAACGCTGTGACCGCCTATCTCAACTGCCTGGCCGGCAACTGACTGCTATCCGATGCCGACACTTAACATTATTGGCGCCGGCAGGCTGGGGAAAACCCTCGCCCGCCTGTGGCAACGCCAGGGAATTTTTCAAATCGGCGCCGTCTGCAACCGCAGCCTGGAAAGCGCCGTGTCTGCCTGTCGCTTTATTGGCGCCGGCACCCCCTGCCCCTCAGTGGAAACCATGGCCGACGCCGACTGCTGGCTGATCGCCAGCGGCGATGGGCAGATTGCCGCCATCGCCACACAGCTGGCACCGCGCCTTTCTAATAGCACCATGGTTTTTCACTGCAGCGGTGCCTTGAGCTCCTCGACACTCTCCCCCTGTAAGCCCGCCGCAGTGGCCAGCGCCCACCCGGTGCATAGCTTTGCCGACCCGGAGCGTTCCGTGGCCACCCTCGCTGGCAGCTGTGTCGCCCTGGAGGGAGACCAACGTGCAATCGAACATCTGAGCAAGGCGTTTTCCGCGATTGGCTGTACCCCGCTCACCATAGCGCCGGAGCACAAGGTCCTCTATCACGCCGGCTCCGTATTCGCCTGCAACTACCTCACCGCCCTGATGGAGCTAAGCCTGCGCGCGTTTTCCGCCGCGGGCATCGACAGGCAGCAGGCCCTAAAACTGCTCAAGCCCATAGTTCTGCAAACCGCGGAAAACAATATGCATCTGGGACCGGAAAAATCACTTACCGGCCCCATCGCCCGCGGCGATGCGGAAACCGTGGCGGCCCAGCTGAGCAGCCTGCAATCCACGGATACGCAACTCGCAAATTGCTATCGCCAACTGGGGCAGGTCTGTGTAGAGTTGGCCCGGCGCTGCCAACTTCCGGAAGAAACAGCAGCCCGCCTCACCGAAGTGCTGCGGGAACCCAGCGAAAAGATCTAACCCCATGACTGATACTACGCCTGCGGATTCGCAAGACTACTTGCGCAAACGCGCCTTCTACGACAGCCTGCTGACCATCTACGGGCGCAAGCCGGTACTCGAAGCGTTGGAAGATTTGTCGCTGCCAGTACACAAACTACATCTGGCCGACAGCAACCGCCGCGACAAACTGATCGAGCGCATCGAAGCGCTGGCTGCCGAACGGCACATAGAAATCGTTTACTGGAGCCGCCGGGAGCTGTCGCGCATCTCCAAGAATGCCCGCCAGGACCAGGGAGTTGCGCTAGACTTGGCTCTGCCTCACTACGGCACCGTGGAAGCCTTCTTGCACGAGCCAAAAACCAATTACGAATTGCTCGCTATCGACGGTATCACCAACCCACAGAACCTCGGCATGATCATCCGTTCCGCCTGCGCCGGTGGCATGGACGGTATCCTCCTTCCGCGCAAGGGCTGCGCGCAAATAGATCCACTGGTCATTAAGGCCAGTACCGGCACCGTCTTCAAAATGCGCCTGCTGCGCTGTGAAAAGCTTGCACCGACATTGAGTGCGTTTAAACAGCGGGGAGCGCGTATCTGCGGTCTCTCCTCCCATGCGCCGATGACACTATCAGCACTGGAGGGAAACACACCAACAATTTTCGTGCTCGGCAATGAGACCCACGGTGTCAGCGACGCAGTCGATGAGCTGTGCACGCACAGATTGCGCATTCCCATGCACAACGGTGTCGAGAGCCTAAATGTGGCTGTCACGGCGGCTCTGATTGCTTTCCGGGAAAGGCCCTCTCATAGCAACCCGGTTTAACTTGCATGGAGACGACAACCAGCTCCTGATCTCTGTTTTTAAGTAACCTCTGATCAATTTGCTCCGGCCGGTAAAGATAACCCTAAGGCAATTAAATCACCGCTGATAATAGAGATACTCCAAACCTATTAGACTACGGGGCCCACTCAAGCGCTTGCGAAATGTCCGCCCATTGCCTGAGCAAGCACAGCTCTTGCGGAAAATAATCAGAAACGCCATAAATTTTAATTTTTCCGCCTAAACCTATCCCCAACGGGTGCGCCTGAATACCGCACTCAGCAGAATACTCTCGTTATCCTCTCCCTTACGCACAATAATTTTCGCGACAAATTAGTGGAAAAATCCGCAAGATAAACTAAACAGTTTCTAAACCAAAAACCAAATGGACTTTGACAACTTTCCCGGCAATAAGCCGCGAATCCGATAACACCAACAACAAGGATGTATCGCCATGCGCTTGATACTCTCACTAATTATCTGCTCATATCTCGCTACAAGTCCGACCGTCAAAGCTGCGGGGCCGGAAGACGGCTATTTCGACCTGACCCCTTACTTTAGCCGCGTCGATAAAGATCGCGACACAGACCGTCAAGCAGGCGGCCTGCGCGCCGCCTACGGATGGGGCTGGCAGGGTCCCTGGTATTCGGAGGTACAGGTATTCGGTTCAATTCTGGAGACAAATGAAAACACAAACGAAAACGGATACTGGGAACAAACAGACTATTACATGTACGGTCTTGGCTTCGATGTGGTGTATAACTTCGGCGACAGGAACGGCTACACGCCTTACCTGTTAGGCGGCTTCGGAGCTGTCCGCGATGACGTATCACCAGATAAAGACGACGCCACCAACCCATTCCTGAATGTCGCCGCAGGCATCACCACCCAGGAAATCTCCCGCCGTGGCGTGCGCTTGCGCAGCGAAATCCGTTACTTCTACGACTTTTTCAATAGCAATATGGGCGACTGGCAACTGGCTTTTGGTATCAGTATCCCCCTGCGCTGCCCGCCCGCAGCTGCCGCTACCATTGCGCCACCGCCAAAAGATATGGGGCCGGTAGAGCTCACCCTGGCAGATTCGGACGGCGACGGAGTCGTAGACCGGCACGACCGCTGTCCCGACACCCTGCCCGGCGCCCAAGTGGACAGCGAAGGCTGTGTTATCGCCGACCAGGCCATCCCCCTCCAAAATGTTCACTTCGAGTTCAACTCCGCCACTCTCACTCTCGCGGCCCAGCGCGCCCTGCTACAGGTGGTGAATGCCCTGCGCAGCCAGCCTGGCAGTACAGTGGAAATTGCCGGTCACACAGATAATCTCGGAAATGACAACTATAACTTGCGCCTCTCCCAGAGTCGTGCGGATGCCGTGCGCGCATTCTTAATCCAAAATGGTATAGATGCCGCCAGACTGACGGCTCGCGGTTACGGGGAGCAACAGCCGGTTGCATCCAACTCGACCGAAAGCGGCCGAGCGCTAAACCGTCGAGTGGAGATGCGCTTTCACTGAGCCTCTAAGAAACTCTTTGGTCCGCGGCAAAAGCCGCGGACAGCCCACTATCATTTCCTTGCTGGCTGTTGCAGTCCCCATCGAAAGCCTTACACCGTCGCCAGCGATCAGTTGATAAATGTCCACCTCAGCTGTCTCTTCCACAGATTCTGTGGATAACTCTGTTAGCAACCACCCCAAACATTCCTCTAGACCCCGTAATATCGTTGCAACTGTTTTGTGAAGAAAATTTAACCAATGCTATAAACCTATAAAAATCAACAAGTTACAAACGGCAATAAATCGGTCTTGACAATAATAAACTGTAAGTTCCATTCGGCATTGATAATCACCCAGCTGTGGAAAGCCGTGTAGAAGAGACAAATATTCCACCCTGTCAGTCTCGGACTACCCTTTGTACGCCGGACATCAAACTCACAGGAGGGCATTGAAAATGGCAAATATTCTGCACAGAGTGGGTATCAAATCCTCTCCGGAAAGCGTCTACCGGGCACTGAGCACGCGTGAAGGGCTCGCCGCCTGGTGGACAACGAAAACCCGAGGGGAAAGTGCAGTAGGCGGTCGGCTCAAATTCCGCTTCTGTGATACCGGTGGCGCGGAAATAGGCGGCTTCGATATGAAAGTTCTCGACCTCACACCTGCCCGTAAAGTTTTATGGCAGGTAGTCGACGGCCCCGAGGAGTGGATAGGTACGAGTATCAGTTTTGAATTAAAGCAGGAAGGCGACTACACAGTCGTTTTGTTTAAGCATATGGGGTGGAAAGAACCAGTGGAGTTTATGTACCACTGCAGCACGAAGTGGGCAGTTTTTCTACTGAGCCTGAAGTCACTGCTGGAAACCGGCCACGGCTCCCCCAGTCCACACGATGTCAAAATCGACAATTGGAACTGAGGGGCCGCTGGTTCCCGCACCCACAGTTTTTGTACTGTAGAGCCTATTCCCACTCAATCGTCGCCGGCGGCTTGCTCGACACGTCGTAGACCACGCGGGAAATATGCTCTATCTCGTTGATGATGCGATTGGAAACCTTTTCGATCAACTCGTACGGCAGGTGCGCCCAACGCGCGGTCATAAAGTCCACGGTTTCCACCGCCCGCAAAGCCACAACATACTCGTAGCGGCGGCCGTCACCCACCACACCCACGGACTTCACCGGCAGGAAGACCGCAAAGGCCTGGCTGGTTTTGTGATACCAATCCGCCTTGTGTAGCTCCTCAATAAAAATAGCATCCGCTTCGCGCAGAATGTCCGCGTATTCCTTTTTCACTTCACCGAGAATCCGCACACCTAGTCCCGGGCCGGGGAATGGGTGCCGATAGACCATGTCGTAAGGCAGGCCAAGCTCCAAGCCGATTTTACGCACCTCGTCTTTGAACAGTTCGCGCAGAGGTTCCACCAGTTCGAACTGCATGTCCTCCGGCAACCCGCCCACATTGTGGTGAGACTTGATCACATGGGCCTTGCCGGTTTTGGCTGCCGCCGACTCGATCACATCCGGATAAATGGTGCCCTGAGCCAGGAATTTCACATCCTCGAGTTTGGCCGCCTCCTGGTCAAACACCTCGATGAAAGTGTTGCCGATAATTTTGCGCTTGGCCTCCGGATCAATCACTCCGGCGAGACGCGACAGAAATTGGGATTCGGCATCGGCACGGATCACCCGCACCCCCATATTGTCGGCAAACATTTGCATCACTTGATCGCCTTCGTCCTTGCGCAGCAAGCCGTTGTCCACGAAAACGCAAGTGAGCTGATCTCCGATCGCCTTGTGCAGCAGCGCCGCCACGACGGAGCTGTCGACACCGCCGGACAACCCCAGTAATACCTTGCCGCTGCCCACCTGTTCGCGCACCTTGGCGATGGAGTCTTCGATAATGTTGGCCGGTGTCCACAGGCGTTCGCAACCGCACAGTTCGATGACGAAATGCTCGTAGATGCGCATACCCTGCAGCGTGTGCGTAACTTCCGGGTGAAACTGCACACCGTAGAAATTTTTCTCTGCGCAGTACATACCGGCAATGGGACAGGACTCGGTGGAAGCCATCAGCTCGAAGCCCTCGGGCATACTCACCACCTTGTCACCGTGACTCATCCAAACGTCCAGCAGCGCATTGCCGTTGTCGTCCACGTGATCCTTGATATCGTGCAGCAGCTTTGACGCGCCCTCGACTTTTACCTGCGCGTAGCCGAATTCACGGATATCGCTGCCCTGCACCTCGCCGCCCAGCTGATGCGCCATTGTCTGCATGCCATAGCAAATACCGAGAACCGGCACCCCCAGTTGGAATACCACTTCCGGTGCCCGCGGCGATCCCGCCTCCACCACCGATTCGGGACCGCCGGCAAGAATAATCCCCTGCGGGTTGTATGCGCGGATCTCCTCTTCACTCATATCGAAAGCGCGGATCTCGGAGAAAACCCCCAGCTCGCGTACGCGGCGGGCAATCAACTGAGTGTACTGAGATCCAAAATCCAGGATCAGTATGCGGCTGGCGTGGATATCTTGGCTCATGGCTTATCCAAATTTGGCGAATAGTGTTCCTAAATTACAAACGGACCCGGCGGGTCCGTTTGCGAGTGAATATCCGGTTTTACTTTACCGAAGCGACCGGGGCCACTGCGGCGGCGCGTTCCGGGAATTAGCGACCACCCACCGGGTAGTTGGGGGCCTCCTTGGTGATCTGCACATCGTGCACGTGGGACTCGCCCATACCCGCGGAGGTTACGCGCACAAACTCGGGCCTGGTGCGCATGGTCTCGATATCCACGCTACCGGTGTAGCCCATAGCCGCGCGCAGTCCTCCCATCATCTGATGCACGATGACCGATAGCGGCCCTTTGTAGGGTACCCGCCCTTCGATACCTTCCGGCACCAGTTTCTCTGCCCCCTTGCTGGCATCCTGGAAGTAGCGGTCGGAAGATCCCTGGGTGCGGGACATGGCTCCCAGACTGCCCATACCGCGGTAGGACTTGTAGGTACGGCCCTGATAGAGTTCCACCTCGCCCGGCGCCTCTTCGGTACCGGCGAACATGGAGCCCATCATCACCGAGTGGGCACCGGCCACTATGGCTTTGGCAATATCGCCGGAATAGCGAATGCCGCCGTCGGCAATCAGCGGTATATCCGTGCCGGCCAGGGCCTGGGCCACTTCTGAGATAGCGGTGATCTGAGGTACGCCTATGCCGGTCACTATGCGAGTGGTACAGATGGAGCCGGGGCCGATACCCACCTTGACGGCATCCGCACCGGCTTCAACCAGTGCCCGCGCAGCCTCGGCAGTAGCGATATTACCGCCGACAACATCTACCTGCGGATGCATCTCTTTAATGCGGCGCACCCGCTCAATCACATTGCGGGAATGGCCGTGGGCGGTATCCACCACCAATACGTCAACACCGGCCTCGACCAGAGCCGCCACACGGTCATCGGTGTCCGGGCTGGTGCCCACGGATGCGCCGACGCGCAGGCGGCCATCCCCGTCCTTGCAGGAATTCGGGTACTGCTCCGCCTTATTGAAATCCTTGACGGTAATCAGGCCGCGCAGTTCGAAATTATCGTTGACCACAAGCACCTTCTCGATACGGTGCTTGTGCAACAACTCGCGAACCTGTTCCGGCGCGGCACCTTCCGGTGCCGTCACCAGCCGCTCCCGCGAGGTCATAATGCTGGCAACGGTAGCATCCAGATCCGTCTGAAAGCGCACATCGCGGCTGGTGACGATACCAACCAGGTTGCCCTTCTCCATCACCGGCACACCGGAAATATTGTGGTGAGAGGTGAGTGCAATCAGATCCCGTACCGTGGCATCGGACTCGATAGTAATCGGGTCCTTGACCACACCGGCCTCGAACTTCTTCACCGCGCGCACTGCCAGCGCTTGGTCCTCGATGGTCATACTCTTGTGAATAATGCCGATACCGCCTTCCTGCGCCAACGCAATCGCCAGACGGGACTCGGTGACCGTATCCATAGCGGCGGACACAACGGGAATATTCAAAGAGATATTGCGGGAAAGTTTAGTCTTGAGACTTACATCTTTTGCCGTTACCTCGGAGTAACCGGGCACCAGCAGGACATCATCAAAAGTGAGAGCTTCGCGCGCGATGCGCAGGCCGGATTCAGACATGGACACTCAAACCTCGAAAGAGCGGGATTGGGTATCGGAGCGATTATACCCGCAAGTGCGCCGCCAGCAAAAGACTATTTTTCACTCCGCCGGACAAATGTGGCTTTACCTCAAGCGGCGATGCTGCAATATTGGCCCGCCAAATCCACCATCCAGAGACCGATATGCCAGATAACTCTGCCATCGCCAAGCGCAGTGTTCTTTCCGTCAGCGACCTGAACCGGGAGATCAAGCAGCTGTTGGAAGGAACAGTGCCTCTGCTTTGGGTGAGCGGGGAGATCTCCAACTTCGCCGCGCCCAGTTCCGGCCACTGGTATTTCACCCTCAAAGACGCCCGCGCCCAAGTGCGCTGCGCCATGTTCCGGGGCCGCAACCGCAATGTGGCCTTCCGCCCTGAAAACGGCCGCGAGGTACTGGTCCGGGCCAGGGCCGGCCTCTACGAGGGCCGGGGCGAGTTTCAGCTGATCGTTGAACATATGGAAGAAGCGGGGTTCGGCGCTCTGATGCGCCGACTGGAACAGCTGAAGGCCAGGCTGCAGGCAGAGGGGCTTTTTGCGCTCTCGCGCAAAAAAAGTCTGCCACGACTGCCGGGCAATATCGGTATCGTTACTTCCCCCACCGGCGCGGCGGTGCGGGATATGATTCAAGTGCTCGGGCGGCGCTTTCCCGCCGCCGAAATCGAAATTTGGCCAGTGCAGGTACAGGGGGCGGGCGCGGCGCAACAGATTGCCGACGCCATAACAAAAGCCAGCCGCAGCGGGCGCCACGACCTGCTTATTGTCGGGCGCGGCGGCGGCTCTCTGGAGGATCTCTGGCCCTTTAATGAGGAGGTAGTCGCACGCGCGCTCGCCGCCTGCGATATCCCAACCATCTCCGCTGTCGGCCACGAAACGGATACCACAATTGCCGACCTGGTCGCAGACCTGCGCGCCCCCACCCCCTCCGCCGCGGCGGAAATCGCAAGCCGCCATGCCACTGAACTACTGCAAACACTGCAAAATCAACGGCAGCGCCTTATCCGCGCGGCCCAATCGCAACTGCGCCACATGCGCCAACAATTGCAGATTACCAGCGCGCGCCTGCGCCATCCCCGCGAGCAACTGCAGAACCGCACACAGCGGCTGGACCATCTGGAAATGCGTCTACACGCGGCTTGCCGCCAACAGCTGCAGTCGCGCCGTGAGGAACTGCGCGCGGCACTGCGCGCCTTTGCCCACTGCCACCCTGAACGCAGCCTGCAACTGGGGCGGGAAAGACTGTCGGCGACGGCACAAAAACTGCAGCGGGCAGTGCAACTCACATTGCGTCAGCGCCGCGAACTGCTCAGCCACAGGGCACAACTCTTGCACAATGTCAGTCCGCTCGCTGTGCTGCAAAGGGGCTATGCCATTGTGCAGGACGACACCGGACGCGTAATAAAAAGCAGCTGTCAGTTGCACCCTGGCCAGTCGCTGCGGGTCCGGCTGGCCGAGGGACACTTCTCCGCGACCGTGAAAGAAACAGAGGGCTGATCCCCCCTTTTGGGCGACTGAGCGCTGCCCACACTAGAATTCCCGCGTAGATGGCTGACGGAGCGATCTATGCCGAGCCGTTGCAGTGCTTTATCTTCATCTTCCCTCGTTGCCGCACTGGTGGTCATTTCCGCGGTTTTCCTGCTTTTGGTCACCTCCTGCGGGAAAGAGGAAGGCAGAGCAGAAAAAACCGAGCGCGCCGCGGAGCAAACGGTGGAGACTGAAGATCGCCTGGAAAAAGTGCCTCTGCCTGAGAAAGCCGAACAACCGCCTATCGACAATTACATCGAGACCGGCGACCTCAAGGCCATTAAAAAGCGCGGCACCATCCGCTTCGTAAACCTCACCGGGGCCTCGGAAGATATGCTGCCGAGGGCGCACATCGTCACACTGCGCCACTTCGATCTCGCCAACAAGCTGGCGGAAAAACTCAAGCTGGAACCAGTTTGGCTGCGCGCGCGCACACCGCCCGAAGCCATTGAAATGGTGCGCACCGGCCGCGCCGATATAGTGGCCTACGACCTGACGGACACGGAGGCGCGGCGCGAACTGATCGACTTCACTATTCCCATTATGGACGCCCAGCAAATACTGGTCACCGGAAGAAACGGACCGGACATCAGCAGTGTTCAAAAACTGCGTGATGTAGAGCTCGTCGTCCAGCCCGGTTCCATCTTTGAAGATACCGCCAAGCGCCTGATCGCAGAAAACCCCGATGCCAACCTGACGATCCGGGAGGTCAGCGACTACATCGATAAAGACAAATTTTTGGATCTACTCAACGCACGGAAAAACCGGGTTGCCATTCTCTATAACTATATCGCCGAGGATATGCGCAGTTACCGGGACGATATACGCATGGGTGGGGATGTGGGGGAAAAGGAAATCGTCGCCTGGGGAATGCGCAAAGGCTCAAGAAATCTACTGGTCAGAGTCGACAACTTCCTTACCCGCAATCTAGTCAGCGAACAAGAAGCACGGACCGGAGACTGGAAACAAATCAAAAAATCCGGTCTGATCCGACTTCTGACCTACAACGGACCCACTTCCTATTTTTTATGGAAGGGGGTGCTAATGGGATTCGACTACGACCTGGCCAAAGCCTTCGCCGATAAGCACAAACTGCAATTGCAGGTTGTTGTTGTTCCCTACAACGAAAACCTGGCCGACTGGCTCAAGGCGGGCCGCGGTGACTTTGCCGGCGCCTCCACCACCATTACCGAAGCGCGGGAAAAAGAAGGCGTAAAATTCACAGTTTCCTATATGGAAACCCCGGAACAGGTGGTGAGCAACAAGGACAAACCCCCAATTGCGAAAGTCCAGGATCTGGCCGGGCGTACACTTACCTTACGCGCCTTCTCTCCATTTATCGACACAGCGCGGACAATCCGCGACAGTGGTATTGATGTGGACATCCAAGTTGCCCCGCCCGGTATTTCGCAGTCGGAAATATTCAATATGATTTCAGACGGCTTGCTGGATGCCTCTGTCGCGGACAGCGACGCAGTTAAAATCGAAGCTTCACTACAGCCAAACCTGATCACCGGAACCCTGCTGGGCGACCCTAAACCGCAAGGCTGGATGGTGTTACCCGAAAACAGAGAATTACTGAAAAGGTTGAACAGTTTTCTAAAAAAATATCGAAAAACCAAGCAATACGAAAAGCAGTTCGCAGCCTATTTCGAACCCAATAAGCGTTTCACTCAAAGGGTCAAAGCACGCATTATTCCGGGTCAGGACCTCTCTCCCTTTGACAGTCTGGTGAAAAACTTCTCCATCGACTACGACTTCGATTGGCGTCTGGTCGTCGCACAAATGTGGCAGGAGAGCAATTTCAACCCCAATGCAGTGTCCCCCGTTGGGGCCCAGGGCCTGATGCAGCTGATGCCGGCTACGGCGGAGGAAATGGGATTTCCACCGCCGGTGTTTGAGCCCGACCGCAATATTAACGCCGGGGTGAAATATCTCGACTGGGTACGCAGCAGATTCAGTCCAAAGCTCTCAGCGGTCAACAGGCTGTGGTTCACCCTGGCTTCCTATAACGCCGGATATGGCCACCTCCTGGATGCCCAGCGTTTGGCCGAGGAGCTCGGCCTGGACCCCAATGTATGGTTCGGCAATGTGGAAGTTGCGATGCTGAAACTGTCAGAGCCCCAATACTTCAGCAAAGCCCGCTACGGTTACGTGCGCGGCGCCGAGCCCGTGCAGTATGTACGCAATATCAGCAATCTCTACCGAGCCTATGCAGCAGTGGCCAGCGGAGAGATCAGCGTACGCCCGCCACTCAGAAAAAATGCAAGGGAAGACATAGCTGAATCCCGCGGGCGAAGCGGTGGTTCCGCCGCAAAGGAAAAGAAGAATCAGATACCTCTGATTGATTCACGTAAGCGCTGAAGCTGGTTTCGAGGCACTCAGGCAGTGGAACCGGCAATTCGAGAACACAAGAGCATGTGCCCGCCGCTCCCGCCCTTTTATTCGGCGATTTCGAAATGCCCAGCGGTCGCCCGAGCTTCTCACCTGGCAGCATAGTATTGTTACCGCCTCGAAGCCGGTTGACCGCAGTTTTTTTAAAGTGTCAATACAATTTTCCCGACATGAGCGCCGGATTCCATCAGCCGGTGCGCCTCCGCGGCTTCCGGCAGCGGAAAGGTGGCGTAAACCTGGGGACGGATCTTTCCCTTCTCGATCAGTGGCCAAACTTTCTCTTCCAATGCTTGAGCTATCGCGGCCTTTTCTTCCGCGCTGCGGGGGCGCAATGTAGAACCGGTGAGGATCAGGCGCTTGAGCATCACCGGCAACATGTTTACCTGCACCTTAGCTCCCTGCAGATAAGCGATATTGACGATGCGCCCGTCCATTGCAGCGGCCTTCATGTTGCGCGCAATATAGTCGCCTCCAACCATATCCAAAATGACATCGGCACCGCGCTCATCCGTCGCCGCGCGCACCACTTCCACAAAATCCTCGGCCCTGTAATTGATTGCTCTTTCCGCCCCCAGCGACTCGCAGGCGCGGCACTTGTCGTCGGACCCGGCAGTGGCAAAAACCCTTGCGCCGAATTGACTCGCCAGCTGAATGGCCGTAGTGCCTATGCCGGAAGAACCGCCGTGCACCAGGAACACCTCCCCGGCTTGCAGCCGGCCGCGGTCGAATACATTGCTCCATACGGTAAAAAACGTCTCCGGCAATGCCGCCGCCTCAACCGGGGACAGCCCCTGGGGCACAGGCAGGCACTGGCCAGCGGGCACTGTGACATAATCGGCATAACCCCCGCCGTTGGTAAGCGCGCAAACCCGGTCACCCACATGCCAGCGCGCAGCCCCCTCGCCGACAGCGACCACCTCTCCCGCCACCTCCAGCCCCGGAATCGGTGAGGCTCCGGGCGGCGGTGGATACAGTCCTTTGCGTTGAACAATATCCGGGCGATTGACGCCGGCGGCAGCGACCTTGATTAGCACTTCGCCGGCAGCCGGCCGCGGCTTCTCGCCCTCGGACAACTGCAACACTTCCGGACCGCCGTATTCCGGCAAGTCAATAAAACGCATGCCTTTCTCCCTATAAAAATCGCGGCCAAGGCCGCGATTGAAATCTTTTGGCGGGCAACGGTGTATCACAACTCGACACCCAAAACCCGCCCTTTGTTCAGCGAAGTAAAACCGGCCCCCAGGCCACCCAGAATTGCCAGCGCTTGGGGGTTATTGCCCTTGTCCGCTAGCTTTTTTACCGAGCGGCGTCAGGCGGAATCTCTGTGATTGGCTAGGGAGACAGCCTCTCGGCCGCCCACTGATCACCGTCTTCACGGCGGTATATGAAGCGGTCGTGCAGGCGGTTGGCGCCACCCTGCCAAAACTCCATTGCATCCGGCTGCACCCGATAACCGCCCCAGAAGTCCGGCAGCGGAATTTCCCCTTCACCGTACTTCTCCTTCTCAGCCTGGAATTGCTGCTCCAGCACCGCTCGGGACTCCAGTGGCTCGCTCTGGCGGGAAGCCCGGGCCGCCAACTGGCTGTCACGCGGACGGGTGTGGAAATACGCCAGAGCTTCTTCCCGAGACAGTGCCTCAGCGCGCCCATAAACAATTACCTGGCGTTCCAGCGAGTGCCAGGGGAAGAGCAGAGATACCTTTGGATTGGCGGAGATATCCCGCGCCTTATGGCTCTGGAGGTTGGTGTAAAAAACAAAGCCCCGCTCATCGAACCCCTTTAAAAGCACGATCCGCTGGGAAGGCTGGCCACTGGCATCCGCGGTGGCCAGGCACATGGCGCTGGGGTCGGTCAGGCCCGCCTCCACCGCTTCACTCAGCCACTGGCGAAACTGCTCCACCGGGCTCGACTTCAGATCCTTGCGGCGCAAACCGCCGCGCAGATAGTCCCGGCGCCACTGATCAATTTCCATGCTCTACATCCTTATCTTGTTCAAGGGGCAAGTGTACTCACTCCGCCGCTTTTTCCCAATCTTCCGCCCTTGCGCAAATTTCCTTTCATAACACCGGATATTTCTCAATTTTCCTGCGATATCCCGCCCCGACGCGCAGAGTCTGCAGGCGCTTGCACCGCTCAACACCCGCCGCTAGGCTCCATGCGGTTTTGAATGAACAAGGAAATTCGCAATGCCCTCTGCGCCCACCTGTGCTCAAGTACTGATGCGTCTGCTGCGGGAATACCGAGTGGAGAAAGTGTTCGGTATTCCCGGCGTACACACCATCGAGCTGTACCGCGGTCTACCGGGCAGCGGCCTGCAGCACATCACCCCGCGCCACGAACAGGGCGCCGCGTTTATGGCCGACGGCTACGCCCGCGCCAGCGGTCGGCCCGGCGTCTGCTTTCTGATCACGGGCCCGGGGCTGACCAACGCCGCTACCGCCATGGCTCAGGCCTACTCGGATTCTGTGCCGATGCTGGTTATCTCCGCAGTCAACCGGCGCGAGGATCTGGGCCTGGGCGGAGGGCGCCTGCACGAACTGCCGCGCCAGAGTGATGTCAGTCGCGGCCTGTGCATCTGGCAACACACTCTGACTCACGCGGAACAGCTGCCGGAGGTGATCGCCCGCGCCTTTCTTTTGCTCACTTCCAGCCGCCCGGGGCCAGTGCATATTGAGATACCCATCGATCTCTTCCCTGCCCCCATGCCCGGTCAGCTGGATGACTACCGCGCCTGCCCGGGGGCCCAGCCTGCGGCGGCAAGTGCAAAAGCCGTGGCGACCGCTGCCGGTTGGCTGCAGGAGGCCAAGCGCCCGGCGATACTGCTCGGCGGCGGTGCCCAGGAGGCCGGCCTTGAAGCGGCGGCAATTTCGGAAAAGTTGGGCGCCCCGGTCTTCCTGTCTCTGGCCGCCAAGGGGGTTGTCGATGAGCGGCACCCGCTGTGTGGCGGTGCCAACCTGAGCTTCCGCTGCGCCCGCGAGCGTGTGGAAAGCGCCGATGTCGTGCTGGCGGTGGGCACGGAACTGGCGGAAACGGACCGCAACCTGGTGCGGGAAAACTACGCCTTTAGAGGCAAGCTGATCCGCGTGGACAGAGACCCGGCACAACTGACGTGCAACGCCAGTCCCGATCTGGCCATCTGTGCCGACGCGCGCGAAACTCTGGAGCAGCTCAACGGCGCGCTGCAACCGCGCAGTGATGCCGCCCGCGAGGCGGCGGCAGCGGAAGTCGCGCAGATTTTGCGGGATTGCCGCGCCGAGTGGTGGCCGGGCTCGGAAGCGCGTTTTCCCTGGGTGGAGGCACTGCGGGCCGCCCTGCCGGAAGACGGCGTACTGGTGACCGATTCCACCCAACTGGCTTACAACACCAACCACGCCCTGCCGCTTTACCATCCGCGCAGCCACATTACCTGCACGACGGGCTATGGCACGCTGGGCTTTGCCCTGCCAGCCGCCATCGGCGCCAAGTTGGCGAGCGGCAGAGAAGTGCTCGCGCTGATTGGCGATGGCGGCCTGATGTTCACCCTGGGGGAATTGGCGGTAGCGGTGGAGCAGCGGCTATCGTTGCCGATACTGGTATGGAACAATGCCGGCTACGGGGAAATCCGAGACTTTATGGATGCCGCCGAAGTCCCCCGCGAAGGGGTGGAACTGCGCACACCAGACTTCGTTGCCCTGGCGCGCGCCTTCGGCGCTGAGGGATGCCGTATCCACCGCCCGGATCAACTGGCAGACGCCGTTGCCGAGGCTCGCGCCAGAAACACACCGACACTGATCGAAATCGCCGTTGCCTGAACGGTATTTACAGCGAATAAAGATCGCAAGTAAGGAAATCGCTTCCGATGCTTGCCCTCAACAGAGATTGACCATGACCGATTTCTACAAGCTAAAAACCGACAAGCTGTTTATCGACGGAAGTTGGCAGGACTCCCGGAGCGGAGTGCTGCATCCAGTCATAAACCCGGCCAACGAAGCGGTGATCTGCGAGGTGGTGCAGGGCTCCGCGGAGGATGTAGACCATGCGGTGGCTGCTGCCCGCGCGGCTTTCAGGCGCTGGCGCAATACCAGTGCCGTCGACCGCACCGAGTTGTTGAATGCCATAGCCGATGGCATGGAGCGGCGTAAGGAAGACCTGATCCAAGCGGTGTCGCAAGCGCTCGGCTGCCCCGCCCATATCTGCAAATGGCTGCATGTAGAAGGGCCCATCTACGCTATGCGCTATTACGCCCAGCACACCGACATCCTGGACAAAACCGAAAAGGCGGGCCACTCACTGGTGATGCGCGAGCCGATCGGTGTCTGCGGCTTTATCACCCCCTGGAACTATCCGCTGCACCAGTTCGTGGGCAAAGTGGCCCCCGCTCTGGCCGCCGGCTGTACCATGATCTGTAAACCCTCTGAGATTACACCGCTGCAGGACTACGTGATGGCGGAAATCATCGAGTCCGCAGGCCTGCCGCCGGGCGTGTTCAATCTGGTGCCTGGGGCCGGCCCTGTCGTCGGCGCCGCTCTGTCGGCCCACCCGGATATCGACATGGTGTCTTTCACCGGATCAACCCGTGCCGGCATAGAAGTCGCCAAAGCCGCCGCCCCAACGGTCAAGCGCGTCACTCAGGAGCTGGGGGGCAAATCGCCGCTGATCATCACCGCGGATGCAGATCTCGAAGCGGCGGTGCGCTGGGGCTGTGAGGATGTCTTTATCAACAGCGGGCAAACCTGCACCGCTCTGACCCGCATGCTGATCCCGGCGGAGCACTACGACGCGGCGGTGGCAATCGCGAAAAATGTCGCCGAAGGTGTCACCCTGGGCACCGGGCCGGACGCCTTTATGGGTCCCCTGTCATCCGCGCGCCAGCGGGACATAGTGCGCGGCTATATCGAAAAGGGGCTTGCCGAAGGCGCGCGCCTAGTCACCGGCGGCGCGGAGCCACCGGTGCAGTTCGAGCAGGGCTTCTACGTCAAGCCCACAGTGTTTGCCGACGTCAACAACGAGATGACCATCGCCCGCGAAGAAATTTTCGGGCCGGTCATCTGCCTGATTCCCTACGGAGATATGGAAGAGGCCATACGCATCGCCAACGACACCGACTACGGGCTCTCCAGCGGTGTCTGGGCCAAGGACCCGGAGAGCGCACTGCCCATCGCGCGCCGATTGGAGGCCGGCCTCTGCTTTGTCAATGGCGGTGAGTTCAATTACGACGCGCCTTTCGGCGGCTACAAGCGCTCCGGCAATGGGCGCGAATTCGGCCAGGCCGGCCTCGACGAGTTTATCGAACTGAAATCCGTGCAGCTGCCGGCATAATCTTCCGCACCGCCGCCCTATGGCGGCGGTGCGGTTGACGCTCCATTCCCGCGCCGCTATCTTTGCTCCCCGACATCCAGAGAGTGGCTGACGCCAACGCCAACCTGCCGACCGGGGCAAGGTGGTTTGCTCCCCTTCGATCCACAAGAGCACGAAGGGGGCGATGGGGCTCTAAGCGAGCAATCCAACCGGAAAAGCGAATTTACAAGCGCCGCTTCCACGTCAGCCCTCCAAGCCGTTTTATTTGGAGGGATCATGTCCGAATTGAGCAAATCCAGTACAGACGTTATCGAAATCGAAATAGCCAATCAGCGTCGTCGCACGGCCGTACGCGCTGTGAGACGAACCGATCGGCAACTATTGTGGCAACTACTGTTCGACAGCGCGGAAGAAGCCTTACAATTCGCCATCAATTGCCGCGCCAGCGAGCAGCCGGTTACAGCCCACAAGGCCTGTGAACTGGCGGGATAGAGTGGCAGGCGCCTTGCGCTTGGCCCAGCCTACAATGACTCATTGATAAGGTGGGCAAAACACAGGTAGAACACGGCTACCCGCGTCTCTACTTATTTGTCCTGTGCCACAAGCACCAGACAGGAGCTAACAACAAAACCATGTCCAAGCGAGAGCAATTCTTCCAGCATCTGCGAGACGAGCTGCAACAGATAGAGGCAGACGGTCTCTACAAACGCGAGCGCATCATCACTTCCCAGCAGTCCGCGCAGATCCAGGTCAACAACGACACCGAAGTACTTAACTTCTGCGCCAACAATTACCTGGGCCTGGCCAACCATCCAGAGCTGATCCAGGCGGCCAAAGACGGTCTCGATCAATACGGTTTCGGCATGGCCTCGGTGCGTTTTATCTGCGGCACCCAGGATATCCACAAGGCGCTGGAATCGCGCCTGTCGGAATTTCTTCACACCGAAGACACCATTCTCTACACCTCCTGTTTCGATGCCAATGGCGGATTATTCGAGACCCTGCTGGGGCCTGAGGACGCCATTATCTCCGACGCGCTAAACCACGCCTCTATCATCGACGGCGTGCGTCTGTGCAAGGCAAAACGCTACCGCTACGCCAACAACGACATGGCGGATCTCGAAGCGCGTCTGAAGGAAGCCGACGCCGCAGGTGCCAGAATCAAACTCATCGCCACCGACGGCGTCTTTTCCATGGACGGCGTTATCGCTGATCTGAAATCCATCTGCGATCTGGCAGACAGGTACGACGCTCTGGTTATGGTGGACGACTCCCACGCAGTGGGTTTTCTCGGCGAGCACGGCCGCGGCACCCACGAATACTGCAATGTGATCGACCGGATCGACATCATCACCGGCACCCTGGGCAAGGCTTTGGGCGGTGCGTCCGGCGGCTACACTTCCGGACGCAAGGAAATTATCGAGTTACTGCGCCAGCGCTCTCGCCCCTATCTCTTCTCCAATTCCGTGGCACCGGCAATTGTCACCGCGTCTCTGAGAGTGCTGGACATGCTGATGGAAGGCGGCGAGCTGCGCGACAAACTGCGCGAAAACTCCGCTTACTTCCGCCGCCGTATGACCGAAGCCGGTTTTACCCTGGCAGGAGCTGATCACCCGATCATCCCGGTTATGATCGGCAACGCCGCCCTGGCACAGAAGATGGCCGACAAAATGCTCGAACGGGGAATCTATGTGATCGGCTTCTTCTACCCGGTAGTCCCCAAGGGACAAGCTCGTATCCGCACCCAGATGTCCGCCGCCCACACCAGAGAGCAGCTTGACCGGTGTATCGACGCATTCGTGGAAGTGGGCAAAGAGCTGAAAATCATCTGATCCAACACCGGTTGCGGCCACACGACTCCGGCACTGCTCCCCCCGCGGCAGCAGTGCTCGGCCGCGATTGAATCCCAACCCCTAGCGCCGCGCATGGCACAGAACCAATGAAAGCACTGTCAAAACTGAAAGCCGAGCCGGGTATCTGGCTCACCGAAGTGGAACCCCCGGTCCCGGGCCACAACGACCTCTTGATAAAAATCCGCAAAACCGCCATCTGCGGTACCGATATGCATATCTACCACTGGGACGAGTGGTCGCGGAAAACCATTCCCGTACCCATGGTGGTGGGCCACGAATATGTAGGTGAAGTGGTGGGCATGGGACAAGAAGTGGCGGGCTTTGAAATCGGCGACAGAGTCTCCGGCGAGGGGCACATCACTTGCGGCCACTGCCGCAACTGTCGCGCCGGCCGCCGCCACCTGTGTCGCAACACCTACGGCGTGGGGGTCAACAGACCCGGCGCCTTTGCCGAGTACCTGGTGATTCCGGCACTCAACGCCTTCAAGATCCCGGACAACATTTCCGACGATCTGGCATCCATCTTCGACCCTTTTGGCAACGCCGTGCACACCGCCCTGTCCTTCGACTTGGTGGGTGAAGACGTACTGATAACCGGAGCCGGACCCATCGGCGCCATGGCTACCGCCGTGGCCCGCCACGTGGGCGCGCGCCATATTGTCGTCACCGATATCAATGACTACCGCCTGGACCTGGCAAAAAAAATGGGCGCCACCCGCACAGTCAACGTCAGCCGTGAAAAACTGACAGACGTCATGCAGGAAATTGGCATGACCGAGGGCTTCGACGTAGGTCTGGAAATGTCCGGCGTGCCCGTTGCCTTCCGCGATATGATCAGCGCAATGAACCACGGGGGAAAAATCGCCATGCTCGGCATTCCCTCCGGCGAAATGGCCATCGACTGGAGCAAGGTGATCTTTAAGGGCCTGGTTATCAAGGGCATCTACGGCCGCGAAATGTTCGAGACCTGGTACAAGATGGCCAGCCTTATTCAGTCCGGCCTGGACCTGACACCGATTATTACCCACCACTTCAGTGTCGATGACTTCCAAAAGGGGTTCGACACCATGGACTCCGGCCAGTCCGGCAAAGTGATCCTGAACTGGCAGTGACCCCCCTTTGCGATCGCGGCCATGGCCGCGATCCGGCTTTAATCGCTGTATACCGGCACGAAATATCCCAAATCTGTCGCATGCCTGGGCGCCACTGCACCAACTATGGTGCTCAAGTGGAAGGAGCAGAGGCGCCCCGCTCTTTGCTCAGTTGAGCGCGATTGAATTCTCCCCTGTTATTGAATCAGTGATACTTGCCGGTCGTAGGTATATGTCTGCAGGCCAAAGTGTCCGTAGGCATACGTATAAGTGGCATCTTCCCCCGCTATTTGACTGGAGTGCACACCGCCAACTGTGCAAAAACCGGTGGCGCATACAATTTGATCTGACCAGCTCTTGATGGAATACACCCTTCCCGCAATAGGCTTACCATAGAGCCAATCGAGAAATGGGCTGGAAACCGATAGACCATTGCTGCCGCAGGTACTGGTGTAAACGTTAAACGGATAGGTGCCACAACTCCAAAGCCCACGGTAGGCGCCAGCGACACCGACAAACGCATCCACCTGGTCTTGCACACCCAGCTTAATGATCTGCTGCGCCGCCAAAGTCACTCCCATGGAATGCCCGATCACATCGATCTTCCCGGTACAGGAATCGGCGATGGCGCTGCTGATCGCATCCCGCACAGGGGTCTCTTCCGAGCCACTGTGATCATTACAGGCAGCACAGGTCTTGGACCCCCAACTCGGTCGGTAAATCTCGCTTTCACTGTAACCCCGGCTCCTCAGCTCAGAATAGGTATTGTCCCAGTCCGACGGCGAACCGGTGTTGCCATGAACCAACACCACATTGTCAACGCAGCCGGCCTGCGCGGACGCGATATACAAGACGGAAAGCATCGGAATCAGGTATCCAGTGCGGATACACACAGAAAACAGGCTTTTCATTATTATTTTCCTTTTGTTGTTGCCGCCCTGTCACCACACCTTGTTCGGGCGACACCGTGGATGGAAATTGACAACGCAGACCCACAGCCACCGGGCTGCCGCTAAACTCTGAGCAATTCACCGCGCTGGAGCTATACGACCAAGGTCGTAGGCAACACAAGATCAATCGAATCTGAATTGACTGCGCTTAACAGCGATCGTTTTTCTGCAGCTTGCCGATCAGCCAGGCACTGCTGCTACCTTGTACCAACAGGGAAAACAACACCACGCCGAACACCATCGACTGCACCGTCCACCAATAAGGCAATTCCGTCGGTAACGACAGCACCAAGGCCACCGCAACCACGCCGCGCAGCCCACCCCACCCCATAATCAGACGCCAGGCCTTGGGAATCTGCGGACCCACGAGGTGTGCCAGTGGCGCCACAAGAAAAATAGCCAGGGCGCGAGCGCCTATGGAGGCCGCAATGGCGATCAAGATCGCCAGCCACTGATGGGCGAACATCTCAAAGGTAATCGTGACTCCCATAATGACAAAGATCAGCGCATTGAACAGCAGCCCCAGCCAGTCCCAAGTGGGCTCCACATGCACCAAGTAGGTTTCGCACTGCTCGCGCAGGCAGACACGGGCCACAATGGCACAGGTCACTACCGATATGATGCCGGAGACATGCACCACATGCTCGGCGAGATAAAAACTTCCGAATGCGGCCAGCACCAAAGTCATCAACCCCGCTCCGGCCGAGCCCAAAAACAGCACCACAACCGCGGTCACCAATCCGCAAAGCAGTCCCACCGCCAAGCCGCCTGCAAAAGTCACCACAAAATACACAGCAACATCAGCGGCGCCGATCAATGGCTCCCCCGTTTCGATGCCTCCCTCCATCACACTGTGGCTGGCCACGCCCAGCACCAGGGAAAACAGTACAATCGCCGCCGCGTCATTAAATAGACTTTCCCCTTCCACCAGTGTCAGTAGCTCCGCTTCCGCATCACTCTGGCGCAGTTTAGTGACCACCGACACCGGGTCTGTGGCAGCCAGTATGGCGCCGGTAAGCAAAGCTGCGATCCAGGGAAACCCCTCTGGGTGGTTGATGCCGAAAAAAGTGAGCAGAGCGATGATCAGCGCACAGACCACCACGCCCAGTGTTGAGAAGAGAAATATCGGGCCCAGCCAGCGCTTGAGAAGGCGCGGCTCAATCTGCCAGGCGGCCTCGAAGATAAGCACCGGCAGTATGACGAAAAATACCAATTGCTGCAGATTCGCCGCCCGCAGGCCAGTGTCGTAATCGAGCACCGGCAACAGGACACCGGCGAGGACACCGGCAATCAGGCAACCGAGGGTAATGTCGGTGCGCAGTATCCGCGCCAACATCAGGCCTACCACCGCGGCTACGGCCATGTAGAGTCCCTGCCCCACCAAGGTGGTAACGCCTTCCATTTTTATCGCTCCGTCACGTAACTCCCTTATCAGACGCTATCACCGATTGTGGTTTGACGTTCGACGCGGCGCTGGAAAGCGGCACCGCCATGCCCCGCTCGTCTATGATTTCCACATGGTGGCGGCGCAGCTGGCGCGGTTCCGCCACGCCGCAGGAGTGAGCGATGATGCCCACCTCACGCGTCATGTTGCGCGCATAATTGTAGACACGCTCGGCCTTATCTACCGGGTCCAGTCCGCGCTGAAGGTCAGGATTGTGGGTAGTGACGCCGGTAGGACAGGTGTTTTTATTGCACTGCATCGCTTGAATACAGCCCAGCGCGAACATGAAACCCCGCGCGCAATTCACAAAATCCGCGCCCATTGCCAGTGCCCAGGCCACCATCGAAGGCGTCAGCAATTTCCCGGAGCAGATCACCTTGACCCTGTCGCGCAATCCGTATTCCGCCAATAGATCCACTACCAGTGGCAGGCTGCGGTTGATCGGCAGCCCCATATAGTCCATCAGGCTCTGCGGAGCCGCTCCGCTACCGCCGTCGGCGCTATCGATAGTGATAAAGTCAGGCGCATACTCCCTTCCTCGCAGCTGGATGGATTCACACATCTCGCGCAACCAGCCACTGGCGCCGACCACTGTCTTGAAACCGGTGGGTTTACCGGTAACTTCCCGTATGTGGTGCAGCATATCCAACAGGCCGTCCACGCTACTGAACTCCGGATGCCCGTTGGGACTGATAGAGGGCTGACCGACTGGAATACCCCGCACCCGGGCGATTTCCTCGGTGACCTTGACGCCCGGCAGAATACCGCCCTTGCCCGGCTTGGCGCCCTGGGACAATTTCAATTCAAACATTTTCACCTGAGGGCGCTGCGCCAGGGCGCGCAGTTTGTCGTCTGAAAGATTGCCCTCCGCATCCCGCACACCGTATTTGGCGGTGCCGATCTGGAACACGATGTCGCAGCCCCCAACCAAATGATATGGCGACAGGCCACCCTCACCGGTGTTCAGCCAAATACCTGCCTTGGCCGCCCCCTTCGACAGGGCCGTCACCGCCGGCACCGAAAGGGCGCCGAAACTCATACCGGAAATATTGAAAATGGAACTGGTGCTATAGGGTTCCCGTACATAGCCTTCGCCGACGGTGACCTCCTCCGGTGGCACCGCGTCCTTCTCCAGGGTCGGGAAAGGATGATTCAGAAATATCACATCCCCCGGCTGGTTCAGCGGTCGGGTGGAACCGAAGGCCACAGTGGAATCAACATTCTTGGCCGCACGGTAAACCCAGCTGCGCTGTGCGCGGTTAAAAGGCAGCTCCTCCCGGTCCAAAGCGTAGAAATACTGACGGAAGAACTCTCCGAGGTGCTCAAAGGTGTAGCGGAAACGGCCCAGTACCGGGAAGTTGCGCCGGATGGCGTGCTTGGTCTGGCTGATATCCGACAGGTACATATAGAGCACATAAAGCACCAGCAGTACCAGCGCAAACGCAAACAGCAGCGCGAATATCTGGAGCACATTGACTGCGAAATTGCGGATAGCAGCTACCGCCTCTAAATCCATACTCCACTCTCCGGTTCGATTTGGCCCCAATTGTATGCCCTTGCGACAGGGGTTGCACAGCACAACAAGCCCACCCTAAACTGTATATTCATACAGTTTAGGGTAATGAAATTGGCCAACGAAGATCCCCGCAACTCCACCAGAATCCACAAGGGCCGCGGCGCCGCGAGCAATCTCGCCGGGCGCTTTGCGGTGCAGGTAAGCGCGCGCGAAAGCGACGGCTGGCAGAGCGAAGAAGAACCCCTGGAACGGCTGTTAACCGAGGCCATTGAGGAAAAAGCCAAGACGATTATCAGCAGTAACCGCTCGCCGGACCTGCCGTTCAGTCAATCGGTCAATCCGTATAGAGGCTGCGAACACGGGTGTATTTATTGCTACGCACGCCCGGCCCACGCCTATATGGACTTATCGCCGGGGCTGGACTTCGAAAGCCGGATTTTTTTCAAACCCAACGCGCCAGAACTCTTGGAATTGGCGCTGCGCAAGAGCGGCTACCGGTGCACCCCCATCGCTATGGGCACCAATACAGACCCCTATCAACCTCTGGAAAAAGAAAAGTGCATAACCCGGGAACTACTCGAGGTGATGCAACGCTTCAATCAGCCAGTGACCATCGTTACCAAAAGCCAGCTGATACTGCGCGACCTCCCCATCCTCGCGGAAATGGCGCAAGACAGACTGGCACAAGTGGCCATCAGCGTAACCACCCTGGACAACGATCTGAAGAGGAAGCTCGAACCGCGCACTGCGGGGCCATCGGCACGGCTGCGCACAATTGAGCACTTGAGCAGGGCCGGAATCCCCACGGCGGTTATGGCCGCGCCGATGATTCCGGCACTGAACGACTGCGAACTGGAAGCCATTCTAAAAGCTGCCAAGGTAGCGGGGGCGGAGTACGCTGCCTACATACTGCTGCGCCTGCCCCACGAAGTGGCGCCGCTGTTTCGGCAATGGTTGAGCACCCACTACCCGGAACGCGCCGCCCACGTGATGAGCCTGGTACAACAGAGCCGCGGCGGCCGCGACTATCGGAGTGACTTCGCCCAGCGCCAGTCGGGCACCGGCGTTTTCGCACAGCTACTGCGCCAGCGCTTCCGCGTGGCGGTCAACAAGCTGGGGCTCAACCTGCGTGAGTTAAAGCTGGACTGCACCCGTTTTCATACCCCGGCGCAGGCGGGTGAACAGCAATCCCTGTTCTAGGGAGCCTCTGATGAATTCACCTGAGCACAGTCGTTGGTTCCGAGGCGCTCAGGTAATGGGATGGATATTTCGAAAAGGCGCGTTCAAATGCAGCAGAGCCTCAAACGGTTTGCACGCATCGCCAACTGGCGGAAAATAGAGAGAAACTACAGTGGAAGCAATTTTTTGAGCAATTGGTTTGTCTACCTGATCCGCACCAGAAACGGCGCCCTCTATACCGGTATTACCAAGGATGTGGAGCGCCGCTTCTCCGAGCACCAAAGCGGAGGCCCTAGAGCTGCGAAAGCGCTGCGTGGACGCGGTCCGCTGAAACTGGAGTTCTATTGTGCAGTGGCGGACAAATCCGAAGCACTGAAACTGGAAATGCAAATCAAGAAGTGGCCAAAGAAAAAAAAAGAGGCCCTGATTGCCGGCAGTGTTGGGGGAACTACCGCCGGCGAGCAACTCAGGGCCTCGCGAGAAATGGCCTGAACTGAGAGCATTTTGCCCCCAGATCGTCTTCGGATCACATGCCAAAGACGGCTATGACAGGCCTTAGCGCATCACGGCTGACTGCCGTAAATTTCGGTTTTCAAATCCGCTTCCGACGTGACTGGACTGGTGAATGCCAACGCGGTGATAAACACCATCAGGCTGGCAAACAGAAAGCGCCTCAACATCTCAAAATTCTCTCAACACCTATTCAACACTGGTGCCCCTGCCGGGTTGCATAAGCCGCAGCCCGGCGTCCACCACGGCATTTACAACGGCGGAACGCAATTTGTCCGCGGGCACGCGCATCAGTGTTCCTGCGCGCTGCTTCAGCGTTTTCATAACTTATCCTCCGGTACCGGACGCACCATATCCGGCAGTGCCGCGACAAACGCACCTGCAACAATAGCCGCGGTGAGCATCAAATAGCTGTCCAATGATGTTTCCACAGACGCGGCGAAGGCTACCGCACAACCCAGGAAATAACTGGGAATATTCTTGACTCCGGTAATCCATTGCATCAGCTGCACACTGATCGCCAGCAAAAACCATGTCACCGGCAGCGCCGCGGCTCCGAGCCCGGGGTTCAATTTATCTGCCAGCGCCTGAGCTACGATAGCAAGGCCGAGACCGGTCACTGCGCAGGCGATGTTATAGGCCCGGTCACGCAAACTTGTTCCCCGTGTAAAATAGGCACTCCAACCACCGAGCACCGCCCACACAGACAGACCGACATACAGGCCGAGCACCAGAGCTGCCGCGCCGGTCAAAAGCGCCGCCGGCAGTCGCGCCCCGGTGAAGCCCAAAATTTCCACTTGATCGACACTGCGCTCATCGGCCAGGACCCGCCCCATCAACCACGCCCTCCAAAATTGGATTTGTAACCGCGCCCCGCGAGTGGAAAATCGATTCCATCAAACAAAAAGAAAGGGGCTTATCACCTAGTCCGCGGCATATTTCCGCGGCCATTGAATTGTGCACACGGGGCAATTGCACCGGTAGCGGAGAACTTCACTATCCTTGCCCAAAGTTCCAGAGGGCGGCAAATGCGTGGATTAGAAGGAGGCTTCTGCTATTAAGCAATACTGAACAGTTATATCAGCGCCAAATAGAAGCCTCATTATTTCACCTTGAAATTGCTCTCGGGAGATGTTTTTTCGCACAGGATTCAGGCAAAATCCGCGCTTCTGATCCCCCTTGGCGGTTCCCTCCCGATGGAAGTTACGATCTCTCTGCTGTTAATTTTTTTCGCGGTCGCCTTGCTGGCAGGCTGGGTGGATACGCTCGCTGGCGGCGGGGGCCTGATCACTCTGCCGGCTCTGTTGCTCGCCGGAGTGCCGCCGGTCAACGCCCTGGCCACGAACAAAAGCCAGTCCGTGGTAGGTGTTCTGACCGCGAGCCTGACACTTTTCCTCAAGGGCCATCTGCGCGGCCGCGCGCTGATACCATTGGTTATTGCCGCAGGAGTAGGCGCGGCCCTGGGCACCTGGGTGGTACAGCGCATAGATACCAGCTGGATGAGCTGGGTGATTCCGCTGCTGCTGATTGCAGTGGCCTTTTATTTTTGGCTGTCGCCGAACCTGGGAACGCACGAATCGGAAGCCTGGCAATCCGAGCGGCAGTGGGCCCTGACCTGGGCGCCCGGGGTCGGCTTCTACGATGGTGCTTTCGGCCCGGGGACCGGTTCCTTCTTCGCCGCATCCGCCGTCGCTTTTCGCGGACAGACACTCCTCTCCGCGACCATCCGCGCCAAGCTGCTGAACTTCACCACCAACGCAGTATCCCTGGCGCTCTTCGCCGCTGGCGGAAAGGTGATCTGGGCCATAGGCGCAGCCATGATGGCCGGCCAGGCGCTCGGCGCCTTTATCGGCAGTCATACTATGTTGAACGGCGGCGCAAAACTGATTCGCCCGTTGGTGATCACCATGTGCGTACTGATGTCCATCAGCCAGATAGCCCAGTATTTCGACTGGATCAGTCTCAACTAAGACGCTTGCCGGCCGCATCAACCAACCGCGGCTGCATGATCTCGGCGATCCAGGCCATAAACACCTGCACCCTTTTCGGCAGATGCCGGCGGTTGGCGTAGAGCAGTGATACCGGCATTGGCGCCGGCCGGTACTCGGGCAGTATTTCCTTCAGCTCCCCCGACTCCAGGTAGGATCGCACACCGACCTCGGGGACCTGAATGATACCCAGACCGGCGATACAGGCCTCCAGGTAAGCCTCGGTATTGTTGACAGTCACCGCTCCCTGCATGGATATCGACTGCTCCACATCCGGTTCTGCCGGGTCCACATACTCGAAACCCGGTGGGCGGGCGCCCAGAGTCAGCACATAATGGATAAGCTGGTGGCCGGCCAAGTCGTCCAAATTGCGCGGCGTGCCGTACTCGGCCAGGTACGCGGCGCTGGCGCAGCTGACCATGCGGTAGTAGCCAAGCGGCCGCGCTATCAGGCTGGAATCCTGCAGGGTGCCCACCCGCAGTACACAGTCGAAACCCTCCCGCACCAGGTCGACAAAGCGGTCGGTACTGGACAGCTCCACCTCCAGCCCCGGATGCATGCGCAGGAATTCTGGCAGGCGCGGAATCACCAGGTCGCGGGCGATTGGCAACGGCATATCCACCCGCAGGCGACCGTGCAGTTCCGAAACATCCTCGCGGAACAGGTTCTGTAGCTCGTCCATATCCGCCAGCAGATCCCAACAGCGCTCGTAGAAGACCTGGCCGTCCTGGGTCATCTGTACGCTGCGGGTGGTGCGGTGCAGCAGGCGGGTGCCCAGCAGGTTCTCCAGCTGTTGTATCGCGCTGGAGACACTGGCGCGTGACAGACCCAGGCTGTCCGCCGCCGCGGTAAAGCTGCCCTGCTCCGCCACTCGCAGATAGATCTTCATGGATTCCAGCAGTTTCATGGTTAGCCGCCGGCATTGTTCAGAATAGACAAACAGTCTAGCTACACTAGATGCGTTTATCTATTCATTCCTGACAAATAAGCTCTCATTCGCCGGGTAAAACCACCACCAACGACAGGAACTGACCATGAAACAGAAAATCGCACTAATCACCGGCGGCAGCCGCGGCCTGGGCCGCAATACCGCCCTGCACCTGGCGGACAAGGGCGTGGACGTGATTCTGACCTATCACAGCCGTGCGACCGAGGCCAATACAGTGGTCGCAGATATCGAACGGCGCGGTGCCCGCGCCACCGCCCTGCATCTGGACACCGCCGACTCGAAGAGCTTTGCCGGCTTCGCCGATCAGCTGCGCGAACTGCTGCAGTCCCGCTGGCAAAGCTACCAGTTCGACTACCTGGTGAATAACGCCGGCATCGGCATCCACGTGCCCTTTGCCGAGACCACTGAGGCTCAGTTCGACCAGCTGATGAACATCCATGTGAAAGGTGTCTTCTTCTTGACCCAGAAACTGCTGCCGCTGATCGCCGACGGCGGCCGCATAGTGAACCTGTCCAGCGGACTGACGCGCTTCACTCTTCCAGGCCACTCCGCCTACGCAGCGATGAAGGGCGCGGTCGAGGTACTGAGTCGCTATATGGCCAAGGAACTGGGTGCGCGCGGGATCGCCGTCAACGTGGTCGCGCCAGGCGCCATCGAGACCGACTTCGGCGATGGCCGGGTGCGCGATAACAAGGAGGTGAACGATTTTATCGCCGCACAGACGGCGTTGGGCCGCGTGGGCCTGGCGGAAGATATCGGCGGCGTTATTGCCTCGCTGCTGTCAGACGAGAATCGCTGGATCAATGCCCAGCGGATAGAGGCTTCAGGCGGTATGTTCCTGTAATTTAGGGCACCTCTGATTAATTCGCGTGAACACAATAAGTAGGTTCCGGGACGCTCAGGCAATAGGACGGATATTTCGAAAACGCACGAGTACTTCCCTGTAGCTCCGACGGATACATCCCTGTATCCGACGGTTTCGAAATATCCGCCCTATCACCTGAGCTTCACATCCGCCCCCGAAGAACCTCTGCCACCAGGAAATGAATTAATCAGAGGCTCCTTAGGGAAAGCTATCAGCCCCTGTAGGAGCGGTCCACGGGCACTCCCACCACTGGTGGCCAAGAAAAAAACTACCAGGGAATCTCACTGCCATCGTAATTGATAAAGCGCCCGCTGCTTTCCAGACTGGCATTCAGCAGGACCCGCTTCAGCCCCGCCGCACTCTCTTCTACCGAAATCAACGCGTTGGGGCCACCCATTGCAGTTTTTACCCAACCCGGGTGCAACGCTATCACACTGATCCCCCGATCGCGCAAATCGATGGAGAGACTCTTGACCACCTGATTCACCGCCGTTTTGGAGGAGCGGTAAATATAACCGCCGCCGGAAGTATTGTCGGCGATACTGCCCACCTTACTGCTGAGGACAGCGATCACGCGACGCCCGCTGGCAGCCACCTTGTCGGCAAAGGTCTCCGCCATGACATAGGGCGCTATGGTGTTGGTTTCCAGCACCCTGCGCCACTCATCGAAGTCCACATTTCCGAATCCTACCCCCTTGGGCCCATAGTAGCCGGCATTGTTCAGCAAAATATCGATAGACTCGTCTTGCAGCGTCCGGCCCAGGGCCGCTACCGCCTGGTGATCAGTCACGTCCAGCGGCAGAAGCCGCACGTTGGCATACTGTTCACTGAGTGCACGCAACAGGTCCGCGTTACTCAGGTCGCGGCAGCAGGCGAGTACTCGCCAACCTTCCGATGCGAATTGACGGGAAACTTCCAGGCCTATGCCCCGGTTACTGCCGGTAATCAGGATGGTGCCGGACATGCTTTCTCCTCGAATAATGCTATTCTTGCGCGGTCCGATGATAACAACAGCAACCCAATGTTCTACTCTCTCAGCGATCTCTTTTGGCTCTTCCTGCCCACCCTGGCAGTTGGCTACCTCTGGACAGGGATGGCGGCCAAAGAACAAGTGCGCAGAGTTGCGGCTCGTTACTGTCGCGAGCAAGGCCTGCAATTGCTGGACGACACTGTGGCACTGACGCGCACCCGCTTAAAGCGTGACGAACGCGGACAGCTACGCCTGCATCGCAGTTATGGGTTCGAATTCACATCCACTGGCGAGTACCGCTACGCCGGCACGGTGGTATTGCACGGGCGCCGCATCACACGGATACAGCTTTCCCCCTATCACGTGGCCTGAAGCGCTCCAAAGTGCCGCGGTCACACCACCGAATATGACAAGCGTTTGACTAGACTCAGACGAGACCATAAGGTTGCGTCACTCCGTTTCCGCAACCGATCGAACAGATAAGGCTATTCGGTGAACGACAAAAAAATAATGATTTATGGTGCCTACGGCTACACCGGCGAACTGATCGCGCGCGAAGCTGTGGCAAAGGGTTACCGCCCGGTATTGGCGGGGCGCGACGCGAAAAAACTGCAACCGCTGGCGGACGAACTGGGCCTGCCCGCCGTGGCCATCGGTCTAGATGCATCCGAGACTCTGGAGCACACACTGCGCGATATTCAAGTGGTCATCCACTGCGCCGGTCCCTTTTCCGCCACCGCCGAACCCATGATGCGCGCCTGCCTAAACACCGGCACCCACTATCAGGATATCACCGGTGAAATGGCGGTTTACCGAATGGCCCACGGCATGCATGACCAGGCCGAGTCAGCGGGCGTGGTGCTCTGCCCCGGCACGGGTTTCGATGTAATCCCCACTGACTGCCTTGCGGCGGCACTGCACAAAGCCATTCCTTCCGCCACTCACCTGGCCCTGGGTTTCGACTCGGATTCTGCGCTGAGTCCCGGCACCGCCAAAACCTCTATCGAAAGTCTGGGCGTTGGCGGCGCTGTGCGCCGCAAAGGTGAAATAGAAATCATCGGCCACGGCGAGCTGACCCGGCAGATAAATTTCGGCCGCGGTGAGAAATTCGCCGTCGCCATTCCCTGGGGCGATGTGGCCACCGCATACTACACCACCGGCATCCCCAATATTGAGGTCTACATCCCCATGAGCCCGCGCCGGGCTAAAAAACTGAAACGGCTCAACAAGTTCCGCTGGCTGCTGCGCATGAACTGGATGCAGAAGTGGCTAAAAAAGAAAGTGGACAATTCGGTGCGCGGCCCCGGAGAACAGGCGCGCGCCGAACAGAAAACCTGGGTTTGGGGCGAAGTGCGCAACGATCGCCGCGGCGAGCGCAAAATTGGCCGTGTCGTGACCGCTAACGGCTATGATGTCACTGTACACGGCACCCTGGCAGTAATGGCGTTTTTATTGAACTACGAGGGTCCCGGGGGCTATTTCACCCCGTCAAAACTGTGTGGTAGCGAATTAGTTGAAAAACTACCCGGTTCCGGCGCAATCGAAATAGGCATCGACTAGCCCCTCAGAGTCCGCTATAAGAATTCCCGGGAGTTGACCATATACCGTCCAGGATAAAAAGTGGGAGAAAGCTCCGCTGCATTCATATCAGCGCTAACACCAAATCCCCGACGTTCCGACAATTGGTATACGGGCGCCTTAACACTTCTCTTTTCCGCCCAGTTGCGCAAACCGGCAAGATTTCATGTTTTTGACATAAATTGGTCAAGTCGACGCAACATTGGCTTCGTACCTTGACGACATGCGAAGCTTACCGATGACTCTGAAACATTTCGACGTGTCCCTGGTACTGCATATGGCGCAGCGGGCGGCACGGCCCGCATCACGCAAGCGCTATCTGTGGCTATCCAAAAGCGGGGACGGCTGGCTGTACCTACTGTCCCCGCTGATTGTGGCTCTCTCCAGCACCACCGCCGCCGCGATACAATACTTCTTTATGTGCGGCACCGCTTTCGCGGTGGAACGCTCACTCTATTGGACTATCAAGAACACCACCAAGCGGCTCCGCCCACCGCAAGCCATTCCCGGCATGCGTTCGGTGATTGTCGCCCACGACCGTTTCAGCCTGCCTTCAGGGCACACTTCCGGCGCCTTCCTGTTCGTCACCCTGCTCTCCCAGACCCTGAGTCCACTGTGGTTGCTGGGCTACTTCTGGGCCGCAGGCGTCGGCACCTCGCGAGTAGGACTGGGGGTACACTTCCCCACCGATGTCTGCGCAGGCGCAGCCCTGGGCACCAGTGTCGGCCTATTAATCAGTGGAGCCTTTTTGTGAAAATACTCTACGGCGTGCAGGGAACCGGCAATGGGCATATCTCGCGTGCCCGCGCCATGGCCAAAGCGCTCGCTCAACACCCGCAATTGGAAGTGCAGTGGCTCTTTTCCGGCCGCTCTCCCGAAAAACTCTTCAGCATGGAACCCTTCGGTGACTACTGGTGGCGTGAGGGCCTGACCTTTGTGCACCGGGAAGGAAAAATAGATTCCCTCGCCACCATCAGGCAACTCAATTTGGGCGAGTTGCTGCGAGATATCCGCGAACTGCCGGTGAACGACTTCGATATGGTCATCAGCGATTTCGAGCCAGTCACCGCCTGGGCGGCCAAACGCCGCGGCGTCCCCAGCCTTGGCCTGGGGCACCAGTATGCCTTCAACTTTCCGATCCCCGCTCCGCGCTTCAAATGGACAGCGCGCGGTATCATGCGCACCTTCGCGCCAGTGCAGAGCAGTCTCGGTATGCACTGGTACCACTTCGGCCACCCGATACTGCCGCCGATCGCTCATCCCCACGGCGAAGCCGAAAGCGGCGACCATATCCTCGTCTATCTACCTTTTGAACACCACCAGCCGCTACTGAGCGAGCTAGCCAGGCTACCGCAACAATTTATTGTCTACGGCGCTCCGGTCGACCTGCCGGCGGCGGGCAATATTGAGCTCAAGGCCCCCTCCATCGACGGCTTCCAACGAGACGTGGCAAGTTCAAAAGCTGTCATCTGCAACAGCGGTTTCGAATTGATTGCCGAAACCCTGACCTTGGGCAAACCCATTCTTACGCGTCCCCTTGCCGGCCAATTTGAACAAGAGGCCAACGCCCTGGCACTACGTGAACTGCAACTGGCCCATGTCGTAGACCAGGTAAATGCCACTACGATTGGCAGCTGGCTGGACAGCGACCCCACCGGTGTGCGCATCCAGTGGCCGGATGTCGCTGGAAGCATTGTGCGCTGGCTGGCCGAGGGCCGCCGCCAAACCACGGCTGAATTGGCCAACGGCCTCTGGGGGCAAGTGGTTCCCGACCGCGCGGCACAGGTCGCCGCGGATTAACGAACCCATACACTGCGGCACGGACATCAAAGTCTGCTGAACTGGTTGGCGAGTTCGTCAATAGAGATTTTATTGGGCTCGAAGTCATACCACAGCGGGTTGTGATCGGGGTTCGAACGGATCAATAGCCCACCACATGCCAAGGTGAACGCCTTGCCCTGGCCGACCTCATCAAATAAAAGCGGGCGCACGGTAGACGAAACTTTTATCTTGAGCAAATCTGCCAGCCGCCGGGCGGGAGACAGGATTTCGTTATTGTCACTAAGCGCACCGTGATATTTCCCCACGCCGCCCTCGCATATGGCCAACACCAACCAGTTGCATCCACAGGCCCTAGTCCTGGATAGATTCTGCTTGCCGGAAAAGACTTTGAGCATGCTATGTATAATATAGTCACACAATAGTTCACTGCGATGACCAACCAAAATGACACTCATAAACTCGCCCATATCTCCCAGCCTCTCGGGTGGACGAAGCTCGGCATAATTTTTGTAAAGCCGGTATAACTTAGTCGCCTCTCGAGCGCCATCAATAGAATTTGGAATCCATGTGATCAGGACATTTTGCGTACTTGAAGGCATGATCTTTCACCTTTTCGCGTTTTATGGAATCTCTGATTCAGTCGCTTTGCAACGGTAAAGGCTCTTTGAAGCCAGATAGGCAGCCCACACCATTTTCTGAGCATCCGGTAACGGCTACAGAACTTATGCGAATAAATCAGAGTTTTCCTGAATTATTTGCGTGAGCGCTGTGGTTGTCTCACGAAAAAACTACCACAGAGCACTCTGTAATCCCGGGAACGAAAATATCAGGAGGTATTTTGACGAAAGTCCGGCCGGCGGCATGAAAATTATCTACGAGCCTTAAACCACTGTCTGACCGGGAAAATCGTTTAGAGGACTATATCCACTGAGAAAATGGTGAATTACCAAAGTGCAAAAGGCAACGGAATTACATTCCAATACGAAACATTTAACGCCAAAAATAGTGAACCGTCTCTTATTCGATAAAAGAATCCTGATGATTTATAAAGCGTATGAACCATCAGCTGAGCCAACGCCTTATAACTTCTGATAGCTATTCAAGCCCCCCCGGACAGCAGTATATGAATATCGCAGAAGGGACGACGCATTGTGCGCGAATCAAGCCCAGCCGGATGCTGGAGCTGGCTGGGCTTGTTAGTGAGCGGCTGTTTTCAGCGCAGCCGGCGGGAAGAATCAAGCCTGGGATTTCTCCAGTGCCTGGCGTATATCGGCAATAATATCGTCCACGTGCTCGATGCCAATGGACAGCCGCACCAAGTCCTCACTCACTCCGGCACTACGCAATTCCTCGGCATTGAGCTGGCGATGGGTGGTGGTAGCTGGGTGGCAGGCCAGGGACTTGGCATCTCCGATATTGACTAGCCGGTAAATCATCTCCAGGGCGTCGATAAATCGGGCACCAGCTTCTCGCCCGCCCTTAATCCCAAAACTCAGAATACCCGAAGCCCTGCCGCCACAAATCTTTTCGCAGGTGGCTTTGTAGGGGCTGTCGTCAAGGGCAGCGTAGTTGACCCACTCCACCGCCGGATGTTGCTGGAGAAAACGGGCCACGGCTTCCGCGTTCTGACAGTGACGCTCCATGCGCAGCCCCAAAGTTTCCAGCCCTTGCATGATTAGGAACGCATTAAAGGGAGACAGTGCCGAACCAGTATTCCGCAGAGGAACCACCCGGCAACGGCCGATAAAGGCAGCCTCGCCGAGCGCTTCGGTGTAAACAACCCCGTGATAGGAGGGGTCCGGTTCATTCATCATCGGAAACTTATCCGCACTGGCTTTCCAGTCGAACTTGCCCGAATCCACAACGATACCAGCGACGGTGGTACCGTGACCGCCGATGTATTTGGTCAGCGAGTGAATCACGATATCTGCGCCGTGTTCGAAGGGCCGGCACAGGAAAGGAGTGGCAACAGTGTTGTCCACAATCAGCGGAATGCCGTGTTTGTGGGCGATCTCTGCCCAGCGCCGCAGGTCCACCACATTGCCGGCCGGGTTGCCGATGGACTCGCAGAACAGGGCGCGCGTCTGGTCATCGATGGCCTTTTCAAGGGCTTCAAAGTCATCGTGGGGCACCATGCGGCATTCGATGCCCTGATTGGGCAGAGAATGGGCAAACAGATTATAGGTACCGCCATAGAGCTGGCTGGTACTGACAATATTGTTACCGACCCGACAGATGGTCTGAATCGCGTAGGTAATCGCCGCCATGCCCGAAGCCACGGCCAAAGCGCCAATGCCGCCTTCCAGTGCCGCCATACGTTCCTCGAGGACCGCATTGGTCGGGTTCATAATGCGGGTATAAATATTGCCCTGCACCTTGAGATCGAACAGATCAGCGCCGTGCTGGGTATCATCGAAGGTGTAGGAAGTGGTCTGGTAGATCGGTGTGGTCGCGGCCTTGGTGGTGGGATCGCTCTTAAAGCCCGCGTGCAACGCCAGGGTTTCCGGTTTCATGGCGAGAGTCCTTGCATTGAATTGGTCTGTTCGGGATTGGGGCCAAGAGTATGCCACAGGCGCGACCCGCTAGCAGATTGAGATAGGGATCGCTCCGCAGGACTGCGCAGAGCCCCGCGACAAGCCCGGGGGACACAGTGGGCCCCTACAGGATTCCAGCGGCATTACCGCCTATAGGTCGACTTTGATTTCAGTGCCGCCCCCGGGGCGGGGCACCGCGGAAATTTGGCCCTCGTAACTCTCCACGATATCCACGACCACCGCCAAGCCAATACCCTGCCCCGGTTGCTGTTGGTCGGCGCGCACACCGCGCTGGGTGACCTGCTGCCATTTTTCCTCGTCCATGCCTGGCCCCCGGTCGGCCACTCGGATATGGAGTTTACGCCCATCGTTGCGGCCTTCTATTGCCACGTCCATTTCTCCGCCGCCATATTTGTAGCCGTTGTCGAGCAGGTTGCCAAGCAGCTCCATCAGATCGCCCTCATCGCCATAAAAGCGGGTCTGCTGGTCGCATTTCAGTTGCACATTGCAGGGGGTTTCGCGATAGACCTTTTCCAGTGCATCGAGGATTTTCTGCACCAGCGGTGCCACGGGGACACCGCGCAATATCGACTTTGGCGATCCGGTAACAGCGCGGTTCAGCTGATAGCCGATAATGCTGTCCATGCGCTGCACCTGATCTATCAGGGTCTTGTAGGCTTCGCGCGGATCTCCGGAAAAATTCAGTCCCTTGAGTACCGCCAACGGTGTTTTGAGGCTGTGCGCCAAGTCTGCCAGTGTGTGCCGGGTTTTCTCCCGCTGGCGGCGCTCATTTTCAATCAACAGGTTCAGGTTGTCGGTCAGTGGACGCAATTCGCCAGGAAATTTGCCCTCCAGACGGTCGCTGCCACCCCGTTGCATCTCCTGCAATCCACGGGTTACGGATCGCAGCGGCGCCAGGCCCCAGCGCAAGACCAGCCACTGAATCAGCACCAGCAACAGCGCGCCCAGTCCCAGCCAGCGCCAAAGGGTAGAGCGGAACTGTTCCACCTGCGCAGCCAGCGGCGCGGCATCTTCCATAACGATAAAAGTGAAGCGCTGTTCGTTATCCAGTCCCCAGGCCACCCCCTGGCGGAAGCTGACATAGCGGCCGGCATCCCCGGGCAGTGTCACCTGGCCAAAGGCTTGGCGCCCCTGAGGTAGTGGGTGGGAGGGCAATTGTGGCAATGCGAGGGACGACGCGGAGCGCCAAATAACCCGTCCCCGATCATCGGTAACCGCACCCACCAACCCGGAATCCGGCTGGTTGAAGCGCTGCTCCGGCAGCAGGGGAGGAAAGCTCAATGTGCCCGCTTCGGGTTCCGCCACTGCCAGCAGCGTGTACACGTGCAGCTGGAGCTCCCGCTCTTTGGCTTCATCCAGAGAACTCCGATAGGCGTGTTCCAACACGCCCGAAAACACCAGCAGAAAGGCCACCAGCATCAGGCTGGTGACAAGGGATAATCGTCCCTTTAGGGAATCGAACCAAAATGAGAGCACGCGCTGCTATTCCGGGGCGACAAAACGGTAACCGCGGCCGCGCAGGGTTTCGATCGGCTTCAGCTGCGCCGCCACAGAGAATTTCTTGCGCAGACGGCCGATAAATACTTCTATGACATTGCTGTCGCGATCGCAGTCCTGCTCGTAAATGTGCTCGGTCAAAGTGGTTTTGGAAACCACCTCATCCGGATGCAGCATCAGGTATTCCAGGACCTTGTATTCGAATGAGGTCAGATCCAGCTCGGTATCGTTTACCCGCACCCGTTGGGAACTGGTATCCAAGGTGATAGGGCCCGCTTTAATAGTTGGAGAGGAAAAACCAGCGGAACGGCGCACCAGGGCGTTCAGCCGCGCCAATAGCTCCTCGGTATGAAAGGGTTTTACCAGATAGTCGTCACCGCCGGCCTCTAGCCCCGCCACCCGTTCCTGCCAGTGGCCGCGCGCAGTGAGAATTAAGATCGGAAAGTGTTTGTCTTCGGCACGCAGTGTTTCAATGACCTGAATACCGTCTATCTTCGGCAATCCCAGATCCATCACCGCTACGTCGTAGGGGTATTCTCGCCCCAGGTAGAGCGCTTCTTCACCATCCGGCGCTTCGTCCACGGTATAGCCGGCACCGCGCAGGGACTCTGCCAATTGTTGCCGCAGCAGCACCTCATCCTCTACTAACAGTGCACGCATGGTGCCCCCTGAAAATTTACCTGTTTGAAACTCAATATTCTTCAATCAAGAACGGGAAATGCGCCCGCTCCGTTTATCTACGTAAACCACATAGACTTGGCTTTTTTTTGACAGTCCTTTTACCCGGTAGACCTTGCGGCCGTCGCGCTGTACCTCGGATATCGCCAGTATCTTGCCACCGTAACGGCGTTTGACGATGGCCGCTGCCTCGTCCCGGGACACGCCGCCCTTTTTTTGCACCAAGGAAAACTCCGGCCGCAAGCCACCCCGTTCATGCGCGCCGGCCGCCTGCAGCTGCGCGGCTGGAACGCTCATCAGCAGTGCGATGACTAGGGGAAACGACCGGATTGCGGCGCAATTGATTTTCACGGTGCGGCTCCTGTGCACGGTAATATTTTTTCGGTATCGACAGGCCGGTTACCAAGCCGGCGTGACATCGACGCGAACCCTGATTCTATCGCCGGGATGCCGGTCTGTGCGAGTCAGATATTCCCGGCCATTATAGCGGTAGCGCACGTCGTATCCGATCAGTTCCCGCCGGGTGGTGACTTCCTCCACGACTTGGCAGCGCTGTTCCGTCACATAGTGGGTGGGCGCATTGGCGCTGCTGATCTGGTGGCCCACCAGCGCGCCGACCGCCGCACCGGCCACGGTGGAAGCCCCCCGGTCGTGGCGATGGCGGTATCCATGTCCGCGATGGCGGTTTTTGCCCAGCTTGTTGCCGACAGCGGCGCCGATCAGGCCACCGATTACCGCTCCGGCCGGAGAGGCCGGCTGCCGGTAGGCCACCTGCTCGTCCCAACACTGGGTGCGCGGGGTTTGCACCTGGACATCGGTATACACTGGGGTCGCGCTCACCACCCTAGCGTAGTCGTAACCATCGTGGGGGTAATAACCGCTGTCACCAGCACTGGCGCAGGCACTAAAGCCCACCAATCCGGCCACCAGAGCGGCGACGAGGAGCTGCTTGTAGTATTTCACGGTGCTTTCTCCCGTAGATTATCGACGGGGAAAGGTTAAAGCTGGGGGAATGAATCGAAGCTGAATCTCCGCTGCTGACATCAGTCTTCATTACTCAGCCTGCGCCGACGCCACTGTTCGCGCAGCCAGCGCCGCTGCTCGGGGGACAGCTGGCGAAATTTCTTGCGCGCCTTGAGGATGCGCGCGCGCTGCTCTGGCGGCAGCGCCTTGAAACGCCGGTATGCCTCCCGCAGTTTTTTGCGGCGCTCTGGTGGCAAATCCTGCCATTTGCGGTATTGCTCCTGCGCCCGCTGGCGCTGCTCCGGTGTCATCGCCGCCCAGCGGCGGGCACCGTTGAGGAGCTTTTGCTGTTGTGTCTCGGAGAGGTCCGGCCAGCGTTCCTCGAAGCGCTGTAAAATGCGCCGCTCGCCGTCGCTCAGACTCTGCCAATCCGCCGCGCTTACCCCCGCAGCGAACAGGAGAAGCGCCAGGCCGACAGTCTCGGTCAGCGTTACTATCAACCATCTAAGCATCACCTTCCTCCTGTGGTCGGGCCGCCTGCCCCTCTTCCGTTTCACTCGGCGGCACTTCCCGCGACGGCTCCAAGTTATCGGGCTCGAAAACTTCTCCCGAGTCGTCGACCCACTCGTTCAGAAACAGCAAAAAATCTGCATCCAACGCGGATTGTGCTTTCGGATCCGCTGCGAGGAGCGAAATAGGCAAAAGCAACAGGAAAAGCCCCAGTCGGCGCGGATCAGGAAGAGTGATCATCCAGCGCCTCCTCTGCAAGCCACTGGTAGAAATCCATTTCCTCCATCAATTCGATTTCCATACCATCCTCCAGCAACCATTCACCACCGGCAAAAAGCTCCGCTTCCGGCTCGGGCGCACGAGTCCACAAGAGCGCCACCACCACAGCTGCGGCCACCGCGGCACCGGCGGGCAGCCATACAGGTGCCCGCACACGCTGCGCCTCCAGCGCTCGGGCGCGGGCGCAGCGCAGGCTCGCCAGCGTCTCGCCGTCCAGCTCGCGGTCGCGACGCGCCATCACTTCGCGGGCGGCGTCGATCACGCGTCGGTTGCTGTCGGATTTCGGGACAGACGGCTTCATCGCAAATCCTCCAGGTGTTTGCGCAGTGTGGCAAGCGCGCGGGACAAGTGGGTCTTTACACTGCCGCCGCTACAGGACATGGCGCGGGCGGTTTCCGCCACATCAAACCCCTCTACACAACGCAACAAAAAGGCCTGCTGCTGACGCAGGGGCAATCGGCCCACAGCCGAGTCTATAGCGTCCAGTGTACGCTCACTGATCAGCGCCCGATCCGGAGCGGCGGCCTGTGGGCCCGGCAGATCACCCGGGTCAAGCTCGGCGTCTTCGGCGGAGTCTCCCACCAGTCTTTCCCTCAGCAATTGCCAGCGGGAGATCGTATTGCGGCGGCGGTGCCAGTCGGTAATGCGGTTGTTGAGGATGGTGAAAAAAAGCGGCCTCCACTCTGCCCTATCCCGGTGGCGATAGTTTTTCACCAGGGCCAACATGGCGTCCTGCACAATGTCCAGGGCGTCGTCGGGATTGCCCACTGCCAGCCTCGCCATAGTAAATGCCCGCCGTTCCACCGAGGCCAGAAATTGATTCATGAATGCCGATCGACGCTGTTTCGTGCAGAAAATTCCATTTTGCCGCCAATTACAGCGAGCGGCCGTGATTGAGTTCTCGAGGCTTCCACGCCCTGGGTTCGGTGCAATCTCTGGCCGATGTGTACCAGGGAGTCATGTAATGGAATGGCCGTTGCAAACCGTCCGTGACGGAAGCGTCTCGGACGGTGCTGCGGGAAATCCTCCGCCTTGCCACAATGCCTACCCCGCGGCTCGAACGCCCCGGAACCAAACCCAGTGACTGGGCGAACAAAACAAAATTACCCGACATTAATCGCTCAATGCCCGGCCACGACGGTCCATACGGCGGTCTATGCGGTCTCCTTTGCGGTCCAGACGGTTGTCGATGCGGTCGCCTTTATTATCCAGGCGCCGGTCGATGCGGTCGCCCTTGCGATCCAGACGCTCCGCCAGTTTGTCGTTGCCATTGGCCTCCGCGCGTTCGGCTTTGCGATCCAGGCGCCTATCGATGCGATCGCCTTTGTTGTCCAGGCGCTGGTCGATGCGGTCACCCTTCCGGTCGAGGCGATTTTCGATACGGTCACCCCGATTGTCTAAACGCTCGGCGGCATCGCTGTCCGCCAACAATGGGGTTGAAAACAGCAGACCGGCGGCAACCACTGTGGGCAAAATCAGTTTTTTCATAGTTTGCTCCCTGTGCTTATTTGTATGGAGATTCAAACGAGCCGGATTCAACGACTTCACTCATCCATAACGCCAACAGGCGAAATCGGTTGACAGAGAGCACTGACCATTTTCAGCCTTCGATAATCTCCGGCCCCGGCACTTCTCTGCCGAGCCAGCGCTGGGTCAGGGTGCCGGCGGTCATGGCGCCGTTGACGTTTAGCGCGGTGCGAGCCATATCGATCAGTGGTTCCACGGATATCAGCAGCGCGGCGATGGTCACCGGCAGCCCCATGGCCGGCAACACCACCAGCGCGGCAAATGTGGCCCCACCTCCGACACCGGCGATACCAAAAGAGCTGATCACCACCACCGCCACCAGGGTGGCGAGCCACACCGGGTCCAGCACATCGACGCCCATGGGCAGCGCCACCATAACCGCCAGCATCGCCGGATAAATACCGGCGCAGCCATTCTGGCCGATGGTGGCACCGAAGGAAGCGGAGAAATTGGCAATAGCGGGAGAATTGCGCAGCGCCTCTACCTGCGTCTCCACATTGAGGGGAATGGTGGCGGCGCTGGAGCGGGAGCTGAAAGCGAACACCAGCACAGGCCACACCTTGGAAAAATAGCGCAGCGGGCTGATGCCGTTAACAAGTAACAGCAGGCCATGCACCAGGAACATCAGCGCAATCGCGGCGAAGGAGGCTACGACGAAATTGAACAAATTGAGAATATCCGCCCAGCTGGACTTGGCAATGAGACCGGCCACCAGGGCCATAACCCCATAGGGCGTAAAAGCCATAATCAGCCGCACCAGTTTCATCACCCACACCTGAGCCACATGGACGAAACGCTCTATCTCGGCCCCCTCCTGCGGAAACTCCCGACGCACCGCCAGCGCCGCCACCCCCAAGAGCACGGCAAAGATCACCACAGCGATCACGGAAGTATCACGCGCGCCGCTCAGATCGAAGAAAATATTTTTGGGGACGAAAGAAGTAAGGATTTCAGGAAGGCTAAGACCCGTGACCCTTCCTATGCGCTCGTTGAGCACCTCAACCCGAGCCGCTTCACGGGCGCCCTCTACCAACCCGGCAGCAGAAAGATCAAACAACAGCGCCATGGCGACGCCGATCAGAGCCGCGATTGCCGTGGTGCCGAGTAACACTGCCAGCACCGAAACACTGATTTTGCCCAGTGCCTGAGTGTGGCTTACTTTGACCACCGCGGCGAGAATCGAGATGAGCACCAGCGGCATCACCAACAGGTGTAGCAGATTGACATAGCTGTCGCCCACCATGCTTATCCACGGCAATAATTCCGCGGGCACCACACCCCAGCCGCGCGCCACTTGCAACAGACCGCCGAACAGGACTCCCAGTGTCAGCCCGGCGAATACCGCCGGCGCCAGAGACGCCCGACTCCTATGCCAGCGGTACAAGGGCCAGAACAGTATGAAAAAGATGAGTAAGAAAAGCAGCGAACTCAATTGCATGTTGTGAGGGTTCCGTCCGGTCACTGTGAAAAAGTCGCGGCATGCTAACAGTGACGGGCGACGACCCTATAGTTGCATTTGTTATAGCGCTATAAGCGGCTTCGCTCCACCGCCGCCTTCAACTGCTCAAGGGTTTGCGGCCCGACCAGCGTCTCCCGCCACTGGCCATCCGGGTCGATCACAAAAGTACTCGGCAATATGTCCGGGCGGGGCTGTCCCCAGCGGTAAGGCGGTTCCTCCACCAAAACCGGAAAGACGATGCCCAGCTTTTCCATCTGCGTCCGCGTTTGCTCGGCAGGTAAGGCGTCATAATTGATGCCTACGACCAACACTGTCTCCGCGCTTTGGGCTAGTGTATTCAGTGCGGGAATCTCCTCCCGACAGGGCGCACACCACTCGGCCCAGTAATTGACCAGCAACACCCGGCCGGCCGGTTCGAGCCCCTCGCCGTCAACAGAGAGCATCCGCTCGCCGGAATCACAGCCGCTTATTGCCGCGGCCAAGCACAGTAAGGCTGCCCACAGAATCGTCTTCTGATTTCCCGTTTGTGGATCCACGCTTACCCCCTCCGCGTCTACTCTTGCTCTTTTTTTCCCCGTGTGCCTCGTCGGCACCTGCAGCAAGCTCGCCTTCCAACGCACTGCGGAATAACTCACCCAACCCCAGCGACAGCTGTTCACCAGCATACTGCCGCGATTCCGCAAAGCGCTGTTCCACTGCACTGTACCAGGGCAACCTTTGCAGGTCACAGTGGCTTCGCGCCGCCATGGGTGCGGGGCTGAGCCATTCAACCAGATCCATCAGCGACAGGGAATCCAGATCTCGCGCCAGCACATAATCATTGCGCTCCGTCTGGGTGATCAGCTTGTGGTCCTGTAACACTTGGCGGATATGCCGCCACTGGGCAGGTTTGATCCCCGCGCGGGAGATATCCTCTTCTCCCAGCGGCAAACCGCGCCGGTATTTTTTGAACAACGCCCACAACAACACCAGCGTCGCTTCCACATCCGAATAGCTTCTACCGTGGGTGGCCGCATGATAGGCGGTGAGCGTGCGCACCAGCACGCAGCCGGCCAGTACGATGATCCACATCAGGTAGATCCAGATCAGGAACAGGGGAACAAAGGCGAAGGCACCATAAATCACTTGCACAGAACTGCGCGCTACCAACAGCCCGAAAAGATATTTGGCCACTTCAAACGCAAAAGCGGTAATCACGCCGCCGACCAAACCGTGACGCAGTGGTACCCGACAATTGGGTACCGCGATAAACAGCAGGGTGAAGGCGATGGCGGTAAATATCCACGGCAATACCCGCAGCACAATCGGCAACAGGCCAAGGGTATCCCCCTCCGGCAGAAACAGTTTTTGAGAAAAGAGATAAGTGGTGGCCGCCATACCGGCACCGAGCAAAATCGGCCCCAGGCTTAAAATGGCCCAGTAGAGCAGAAAACTGGAAATTCCGCTGCGCCCTCGCGGAATATCCCAGATCGCGTTGAACGTCTCTTCGATATTGCGCAACATCAACCCCGCGGTCACCAACAGTATCGCAATGCCGACACCGGTAAGGCGCTGAGCCTGGGAGGAAAAGCTACTGATATACTCCTGTACCTCGCGCCCGCTCTCCGGTACGAAGTGGGAAAAAATCTGCTCCTGCAACTTGCTTTCCAGACCGGCAAAATCCGGAAACAAAGACAGCATGGAATAGCTGACCGTTACCAGCGGCACTATGGCGAACAGCGTCATATAAGTAAGTGCCGCGGCGCTCTGGCGGCAATTTTTCTCGTTGAACAGAGCCCACAGGGAAGTGAAAAAGCGGCGCCAGCGGCGCACCAGTTCTGTCATGACTGTTTCCGTTTTTGTTGTTCGTTCTGCCGACTTGGGGAAACCTGTTTTATGCCCCCGGGCGCCCCCCGGCAACCGGGGTTGAAAGTGCAAGTGCTGCACAGGGCCTCTCAAGACCGGCGGACACAAGGAGGTATCCGGCGGCGCTAGGGCGGCACCCGCGCATTTTCGCAATGGCCATCCCACTACCTGAGCGCCCCGGAACCAACGAAGCGCCCGCGAAAAACAATCAGAGATACCCCAAGCGAAATAAACGCGCTATTCAGTTAGAATACGCCAAACCTTAACAGGATACCGCCATAATGTGGACGATTTACCACAACCCTCGTTGTTCAAAATCCCGTCAAACCCTGCAGTTATTGCAGGACAATGGTATTGAACCGGAAGTGGTTCTTTACCTGGAAACACCGCCGAGCAAGGAAGCCTTGACCAATTTGCTGAGCATGCTCGGAATAAGTGCGCGCGACCTGCTGCGCACCGGCGAGGACGCCTATAAAGCACTGCAGCTAAAGGACACCAGTCTGTCCGATGAGCAGTTACTCGACGCCATGGTGGCGCATCCCAAACTGATCCAGCGCCCCATTGTCGTGAAAGGCGACCGGGCTGTACTCGGCCGGCCGCCGGAAAACGTACTGGAGCTGCTTTGATGGCCGGCGAAGCCTATGTGCTGATTCTCTATTACAGCCGTACTGGCGCCACCGCGAAAATGGCCGCGGAGCTGGCCCGGGGCGTCGAATCCAGCGGCCTGGCCGCGCGCCTGCGCACCGTGCCCACCGTGTCCCCGGATACTGACGCCAGCCTGCCGCCGGTACCCAGCGAAGGCGCCCCTTACTGTACCGGCGATGACCTGCGCCACTGCGCCGGCCTGCTACTCGGCAGTCCCACGCGTTTTGGCAATATGGCGGCGCCTCTGCGTCACTTTCTCGACCAAACCAGTGATATCTGGCTCGAGGGCAGCCTGTCCGGCAAACCCGCCGCTGTCTTCACCGCCACCGGTAGCCTCCACGGGGGCCAGGAGAGTACCCTGCTCTCCATGATGCTGCCGCTCCTGCATCACGGAATGGTCATCTCCGGCATTCCCTACTCAGAGGCGGCACTGACTCACACCAGAAGCGGCGGTACCCCTTATGGTGCCTCCCACTGGTCCGGCGGCAGCGACAGCGGCGAGTTGAGTGAAGACGAAACCGCCCTCTGCCGTGCCCTGGGGGCCCGTATCGGCCATCTGGCCCGCAGCCTTGCCGGCAACCCGGAGGAAACCGCTTGACTGACTCGGCAAATAACAAGATTGCGCGCAAGCTGCGTATCGCCCGCTACTTGAACTGGGCCTGTTACAGCGGCCTGATGTTACTGTTCGCGGTCTGGAACCTGTTCCTGCCCGGCGGTTCGCTGAAGTGGTGGCTATTACAGACCTTTCCGCTACTACTCGTGTTACCCGGACTACTCAAGGGCCACTACCGCAGCTATTTGTGGTTATGTTTTATTCTGCTGCTTTACATTACCGCCAGCATTGTCGATGTAATGATGCCCGGGCGCGGCTGGCAGCATGGCCTATTGCTGCTGTTAAGCCTTACCCTATTCTTCTCCGCAATGATGACCAGCCGCTGGCAGCGCATGCAGTAAAGGAACCCTCCGCTGAACCATGATGCCGCAGCGGAGCGGAGCCGCCGACAGCCCGGTTGCGCACGGCGGGAATCCCCGCCTGCTGGCGGCCGAACAGTTAACTGCCCCAAGGAGTGTTGAGGTTTGACAAATACAGCTCACCCAAAAGGATTTATACGCGGTTTCTTCGCTGCCATCGGCGGTACCATCACCTGGTTGCGCCGCGTCTTTACCAACCTATTGTTCCTGTTGCTGTTGTTGTTTATCGGGATCGCTATATTCAGCAAGGAAGACCAGCTGACCATTCCCCAGGGCTCCGCCCTGAGGGTCGCCCCCAGCGGTTTTCTGGTGGACGAGCTTAGCCGCCCCTCCGGTATGGACTTTTTCGGCGGCCCGTCGGGACCGACAGAAGTGCGCGTCAAGGACTTGGTGGATGCCATCGACAATGCGGCCAAGGACAACCGCATCTCCTCCCTGGTTCTGGAACTCGATTATCTGGTGGGGGCCAACCTGAGTAAGCTGGAAGAGGTGGGTGCAGCGCTGCAGCGCTTCAAAGCCGCCGGCAAGCCCGTCTATGCCATCGGCGACAATTACACCCAAGCCCAGTACTTCCTCGCCAGTCACGCAGACAAAATTTATCTGAACCCCATGGGATCGGTATTGCTGACCGGTTTTGGCATCTACCGCAACTACTACAAGAGCGCGCTGGACAAACTCGAGGTCAACTTCCACGTGTTCCGCGTGGGGGACTACAAAGATTTTATAGAGCCCTACACTCGCGATGATATGTCCCCCGCCTCGCGCGAAAACAATCAGCGCTGGCTGCACCAACTCTGGAGCGAGTACACAGAACAGGTGACCGGCCTGCGCAACCTGCCGCCGGAGGCAATCGACACCTTTATCGATACTCTGCCGCAACAGCTGAAGGAGCACGACGGCAGCTGGGCCGAAGCCGCCCTGGCCAACAAGCTGGTGGACCAGCTTGCCAGCCGCCGTGTGGCCATCGATGAACTGCGCGAGGAAATCGGCTCCGAGGACAAAACGGATGACTACAAATCCGTCGATGCCCTCGCATACCTGCGCCACCAAAAGCTCAAGCAGATTCCCCGACCCGGCGCGGGCACGGCCAAGATAGGCCTGATCTCCGCCAGCGGGACCATTATTGATGGAGAAGCTCCGGCGGGGCAGATCGGCAGCGAGACACTGGGCGAGCTGATCGCCAAGGCACGGGAAAAGAAAGTCAACGCCCTGGTCCTGCGCATCGACAGCGGCGGCGGCTCCGCCTTTGCGTCCGAGGCCATTCGCCAGGAATTGCTCGCCACCCGCGAAGCGAATATCCCGGTGGTGATCTCCATGGGCAGTGTCGCCGCTTCCGGCGGCTACTGGATAGCTACCGGTGCCGATCGCATCTGGGCTTCCCCCTCCACCATTACCGGCTCCATCGGTGTGTTCGGGGCCTTCCCCACTTTTGAGGAGTCCCTGGAAAAGCTCGGTATCTATAACGACGGTATCGGCACCTCGGACCTGGCAGGCGCCATGCGCATCGACAGGCCGCTGCCGGAAAGTGCCGCCAGCCTGCTGCAACAGGGGGTGGAAAACACCTATGCGCGCTTCCTGCGCATCGTCGCGGAAGCGCGTGGCAGCACCCCCAAGGAAGTGCACAAGATAGCCCAAGGGCAGGTTTGGACCGGCCGCGCCGCACAGCAGCTGGGACTGGTGGATGAGCTGGGCAATCTGAACGACGCCATCGCCGGTGCCGCTCAACTGGCCGATGTGGAAGATTATGAAGTAGTGGAAATTCAGCGCGAGCTGACACCGGGCGAAAGATTCCTGCGCGCCCTGGCAGACAATGTGGATGCCCGCATCGACGCCGGCATCAAAGACAATCTGCCACTCGGGGCCTGGTTCAACGCCCTGCAACCCAGCCTGGCACCTGTGGCCGAACTGCAGACCTACCGCGACCCCCGCGCCCTCTATGTGCGCTGCCTAGCCTGCCAGGCCCCCTGACGCTCCGCCCTGAGGGCTGCCACATTGCACCGGCGCCCTCTTCTCAACGCCGACGCGGGCGGCCGTAGAGCGCGCGCAGCTCGTCTTTCGCCGCTTCCAGATGGCGGCGCCGTTCCTCCGGCAATTTGCACCCGGCGCGATTGATGTAGTAGTTCAGCATCGACATCGCCGAGCGGAAAGGGTCTGTTTTACGGCGCCTGCTCCGCTCCGCCGAGCGCCGCAGGGAGCGCGCTATGGCCCGGGGATCTTCCAAGGTGAATACCCCCGGCTCCAGATCCAGTGCGTCGCTGGTCTCCGCTAACTTGTGGGACCAGTTGCCGGGTTTAATCTCCGCCACAATCAACCTTCCCAAACCACGCCGATACCCGACACTGTATGGTCCCTCGCGCGCGGGCCCAAGACCAAGGCCAAATTGGTGCAACGCATGTGCTCGCTCTGACTGTACTCACCAAAACAGTGCGATATTCATCCTGAATTTTTCCGGTTGAGGTCGCCGATCACGCCATTCGCCAGCCTTCAGGCGCCAAAACAGCCCAAAGTTTCCGGCTGGCACTATTTTTGGAACAAAAGGAATTGAAACGAAGCAATCCGCTCAGGTGATGACAAAAAATAACCTCTTCGAGGGTCCCTGGCTGATTACCAGCGATCTGGATGGCACGCTGCTGGATCACCACGACTATTCCCATGCCCCGGTTGACCGGCTGCTGCTGCAGCTGGAGCAGCGGCAGGTACCGGTCATTCTAAACAGCAGCAAAACCTTCGCGGAAATGCTGGAGCTCCGCCGCCAGCTGCACAACGAACACCCGTTTATCGTCGAAAACGGGTCAGCGATTTTCATCCCCGCCAATTATTTCCCCGCGCAACCCGAAACTGCGCGCAAGCGAAATAATTTCTGGCTGATCGAAACGGGATTGCCGCGAGAACAGCTACGGGCCTTTTTGCGCGCTGACGCCACGGAATACGGCGCCCCCTACTTGAGTTTTTCCGCCGCCACCTGCGAAGAGATCGTTGCAGCCACCGGCCTTACGGAGCAGCAGGCTCTGGCGGCGCAAAACCGCGACTACTCCGAGCCTCTGCTGTGGCTGGGGACGAGGGAAGAAAAGCGCTCCTTCACCACCCGCGCCGCTGCGGCCGGACTCTCCACGTTACAGGGCGGCCGCTTTCTGCATTTGCTCGGCCCCACGGACAAGGGTGCGGCGACCCTGGCGCTGCTCGACTGCTACCGCAAATACAGACACACCGACTACCGGCTGATCGCCGCCGGGGACAGCCCCAATGATCTGGATATGCTGAAGCTAGCGGATATCGCCGTCATTATCCGCGCCCCCCACCGCCCTCCACCGCAATTGGCGGCGAGCGACAAGCGGCGGGTAATAATCAGCGACGCCATCGGCCCAGCGGGCTGGCGGGAAGTCGTAGGCCAATTATTTTCATAAGGAATCTCTGATTAATTCGCGAGAAAACTATGGTTGGCTCCGGGGCGCTCAGGCAATGGGATGGACATTTCGAAAACGCATGAGTACTGCCCTGTAGCTACGACGGATACATCCTTGTATCCGTCGGTTTCGAAATATCCATCCCATTACTCGAGCTTCTCATCTGGCCCCAGAGAAATGTTACCGCCAGCGAATGAATTAATCAGAGCTTCCATAACCAATATTTCTATGAAATCAGCGCGAGAAAACGCGGAAATCCCGACAAGCCGACCAGGAGTCTCCCGTGACTGACTTTTTTCAAAATGGATCCATCACCACTCTGCACAATCTGTGCAACCGCCCCCTTGAGGACATGGAGCGCGAACTGCTGGAATTTTCCCATCAAAGACCCATGTCTCTGCTGTTACCTTCACTCTACTCGGAGCTGGAGGGCGAGGCACTGCCCAAAATTCTCGATGAGTTGGCACAGGTGCCCTACCTCTCGGAAATTGTCATCGGCCTGGACCGGGCCGACGAATCGCAATATCGGGACGCACTGCGCCAGTTCCGCCGCCTGCCCCAGCAGGTGCGGGTACTCTGGAACGACGGCCCGCGCCTGCGCGAACTGGACGCAAAACTCCAGGAACGCGGTCTGGCCCCGATGGAACCCGGTAAAGGGCGCAATGTCTGGTACTGCCTCGGCTATATCCTCGCCTCAGGAAAGGGAGAAGCGGTGGCGCTGCACGACTGCGACATTCTCACCTACGATCGAAACCTTTTAGCCCGCCTCTTCTACCCGGTGGCCAACCCCAATTTCAGCTACGAATTCTGCAAGGGATATTACTCCCGGGTCGCCTCGGGAAAAATCAACGGCCGTGTCTGCCGCCTGCTGGTCACCCCGCTGATCCGCACCTTGCAAAAAATCTACGGCTACACAGACTACCTCAACTACATGGACAGCTTCCGCTACGCCCTGGCCGGAGAATTTTCCTTCCGCCGCGACGTTATCAACGACCTGCATATTCCCAGTGACTGGGGCCTGGAAATCGGCGTACTGTCGGAGATGTACCGCAATTTTTCCACTAATCATCTGTGTCAGGTGGATATCGCACACTGCTACGATCACAAGCACCAATCAGTTTCCTTTCACGACGACCAGGGCGGCCTGTCAAAAATGTCCATCGATATCGCCAAGTCTCTGTTCCGCAAACTGGCCACCCAAGGGATCGTTTTCTCTAACGAGATATTCCGCTCCATCAAGGCCACTTACTTCCGCATCGCTCTGGATTTCGTGGAGACATACCGCAACGACGCTATCATCAATGGTTTGAGTTTCGACATTCATAGAGAAGAGCAGACAGTGGAACTTTTTGCCCGAAACCTGATGAAAGCCGGTCAGGCGTTTCTCGACAATCCAATGGAAACCCCTTTTATTCCGAGCTGGAGCCGCATCAGCAGCGCTGCACCGGGTTTTCTTCAGGAGCTGCGAGCAGCGGTGGAAGCGGACCTAGAGGACTACGGCGAATAACTCATGACCCACATATCATCACAGGAACACCCACAGGAAATTATTTTCAAGAAACTGTGCGATCACTTATCAGTGATCTATCCGCACAGAGACGGAAAATCTCTGGCAAAGCGGTTGATGCACACTATGCGCCTGGACGAGGATTGCCAAAGCCCTCTGCCACACAAAAATTTGTGGGATGAAACCGATGTGATGGTGATCACCTACGGCAACACTATTCTCAGTGAAAAACAGCACCCACTAAAGGCACTGCACCACTTTCTCAAAACCCATTTCACCATGCTGATTAACAGCGTGCACATACTCCCCTTCTTTCCCTATTCCAGTGATGACGGCTTCGCGGTGATCAACTATAAGCGGGTAGATCCGGCACTGGGAGACTGGAATGACATACTGCGTATCAGTACTGATTTCCATTTGATGGCGGACTTGGTGATCAACCACTGCTCTTCATTACATCGTTGGTTCCGCAATTTTCAGGAGGGTAAATCACCAGGGCGGGATTATTTTATTACCGCATCGCCCGACGAAGACCTTTCCAATGTCGTACGTCCCAGGACCACACCACTGCTACGGGCTGTCCCCAGGGGCGACGGCTGTGAATATGTCTGGTGTACCTTCAGCCACGATCAAATAGACCTAAATTTCCACAACCCACAGGTACTTCTGGAAATTGTGCATATAGTGCGCTTTTATCTGGATATGGGTGTGCGTATTTTTCGCCTGGATGCGGTTGCCTTTCTCTGGAAAAAAATCGGTACCAGTTGTATCAACTTAGAAGAAACCCACGAGATAATACGCCTGCTGCGCACCTTGATCGAGCACGCGGATCCGAACGCGGTAATTATTACCGAAACCAATATCCCCATGCGGGAAAACCTTTCCTACTTCGGCAACGCCAATGAGGCCCACTGTATTTACAACTTTCCCCTGCCCCCGCTGCTGGTCAACACGCTGGTCAGTGGCAACTGTCGGCACTTAAATAGCTGGCTTATGGGTATGCCGCCGACACGCAACGGCACCACCTACCTCAATTTCATCGCCTCGCACGACGGCATAGGTCTGCGCCCCGCGGAAGGGCTGCTCAGCGAAGAAGAACAGGAAGTGCTGATCCAGACAATGGAAAATTTCGGTGGGCAGGTCTCTTGGCGCGCCCTGGACGACGGCAGCCGGAAACCTTACGAGATCAACATTTCCCTCTTCGACGCCATGAAGGGTACGACAGCCGGCGAAGACCGCTGGCAGATGGAGCGCTTTATCTGTGCCCACGCGATAATGCTGGCGCTCGAGGGCATTCCCGCCTTCTACCTCCACAGTCTGGTGGGCACGACCAATGACTACGCGCGCATGGAGGCGCACGGCCACAACCGCGCCATCAACCGGCGCCAGTGGCAGGAATCGGAACTCAATGCAAAGCTCGCCGACCCCGATAGCCATCATCACAAGGTCTTCTACCGGTTGCGTCGCCTGATTCAACTGCGCCGCGAACAGCCCGCCTTCCATCCCAACGCCGCTCAATTTGCCCTACAGCTGGGCGAACAGATATTCGCCTTCTGGCGTCAGAGCATGAACCGTCGCCAGAATATCTTCTGTCTGAATAATATTTCCGATGAGCGGCAGACAGTGCCTCTTTCCAGTATCAATCTGGTCGGCGCGGACCGGTGGAAGGATCTGATCGGCGATCAGATATTCGAGGATATGCTGGGCACTATCGAACTGAAACCCTATCAGACACTATGGATCACCAACCGCTGGTAAGTGCCAAAGCCAAAACGGTTGGGCAACCCATCATAACTCCCGGTCAGAGAGTCTGACCCCGCGCAAGGCGCCGCTCCAGGCCACCAGAAGCAGCGCCAGCACACTGAGAATGCCGGCCCACAACAGGGTAGTCAGGGGCGCCGCGTATTCACTTAACAGACCGGAGGCCAGAGCGCCCAGGGCCGCGGAGCCGAACAGTGCCAGCTGGTAGATGGAAATAATGCGACTGCGGTACTCCGCAGGCGCGAAAACCTGCACTATGGCCCGCCCCAGTGCCGCCGAAGCGGCGGCAACCGCACCCCAACAGATACACATGAGTATCAACCCCAGGGGAGTCGGACCAAAACTGATAGCGACCAGCAGCACCGCACTGTAGAGCAGGCACATGAGGATGCCGCGTCCCGGCTGCCCGCCCTGGCCCCGGCGCAACATGGTCACGGTAGCAGCGACAGTTCCAGCGACAAAGGCCAGTTGCAGCGTCGCGTAGTAACCGGCACCGCGGCCATAGTCCGCCGCCAGCAATGGAAGCACCACGAGAAAAACACCGATATGTACGAAGCCGTTAAAAGCCATCAGGGCAATCAACTCGCGCAGAGCCGGTCTGCGCCATGCCTGCGCCAGACCATCGATGATCAGCGCGTGCGGCTTTTTGCCCTCTCTCGCCGAGACAGTCTGGCGCTCGCGCAGAGACAGAAGCAAGCAGCCAGCCAGCGACAGAATTGCCACCTGTATCCCCAGGAGTATCTCCGGCCCCCAGTGGTCGAATCGGCTCGCCAACAGCATACCCGCAGCCTGACCTCCGTACTGCGCCAGCATCATCCAAGTTACCGTTTTCTGCACACGGCGTTCGGTGGTCTGCCCCCGCCTGTCGCGGGCACTGCGCTGCACCAAGTTATCCCGCGCCGGCTGCAGAAACGCGGTGCACACGCCCAAGGCTGCACCGTAGGCCAGCAACTGTGGCAATTCCGGTGTGTGGCGGTACAAGTACAAGGCAAGCGCGGCGTGGCAGAAGGCTAGTCCCAAGCAGGCCAGGGCCGCCACTACCGCGGCATCGCGCCTGTCCGCCAGAGCGCCACCGAACAGCAGGAACACCAAGTTCGGCAACAGTACCGAAGCCTGTACCCAGCCCAAATGTAGCGCTGGCAGCCCCACCACCGTTACCGCAAGCCACGGCACCAATATCACTTGCAGGCCCGTGGCGAGCGAGGTGCCGCCGTAGCCGAGTAAGAACTTTTGCAGTCTCGCGGACATGTTGTTTGTTAACTCAAATTCATAGGACCGGCAGCGGGAAATAGCCCCCCGGTTGCCGGCAAGTGGACGACTTAAGGAACCTCTGATTAATTCGCGTGAACACTGTGGTAGGTTCCGGGGCGCTCAGGCAATAGGCTGGCCATTTCGAAAACGCACGAGTACTTCCCTGTAGCTCCGACGGATACATCCTTGTATCCGACGGTTTCGAAATAGCCAGCCTATCACCTGAGCTTCTCATCTGGCTCCAAAGAGTTTTTACGTCATGAAGCGAATTAATCAGAGGTTCCTTAAACCTTTCTCGTCCGATAGCGGGTAAGTGGACGTCTCAGCAGGCGGCGCAGCTGCTGTTCCGCCGCGGGATCCTCGCAGTAGGCTGCCTTTTCAAAAGCGCGGGTAATCCGCTCCGTTACCTCTGCGAGTTGTGGCTTTTCCTCCCGCACCCGGCGAGCGAAATCCCGCGGCGCCTCTCCGGGGCGCCGCACCATACCCGCGCGGGCCATGCGCTGACAGAACTTTTGGTAAAGGCGGATCGCCAAGGGCGGCCTTGTGCGGCGGCTGATAAACCAGAGCCACAACAGAGCTCCCGCCAGTCCCGCGGCAATGGCCGCGCCGACAAACAGTGCCAGGCGCGCAAGCGATACTTCACCGAGCAACCGCCGCAACAGATTCTGTTGTCGGTCGCTATCGAAACTGATCACCGCCCGATACCAGCGGTAGTTAATCATGTCCCATTGCAGGCGCAGCTGATTGAATACCGAAATACGATGTAGCGGCAGCAGCGCGTCCTGCATAAACTCCTCTTCGGCGGCACTCTGCAGACCATCGCGAATACGCTCCGGCGATACCGCTGCGGTGGGGTCCACTCTCTGCCAGCCGCGTCCGGGAACCCAGATTTCCGCCCAGGCGTGGGCGTCGTATTCCCGCACGAGCAGATAGGCCTCTTGCTCCACCCATTCACCGCCCTGATAACCGGCCACTACCCGCGCAGGCACGCCGGCGGCGCGCATGGCAAAGACATAGCTGCCGGCGAAGTGTTCGCAGAATCCCTGCTGGCTGTGGAACAGAAACTCATCCACAGAATCCGCACCCAGTGCCGGTGGGTTCAGGGTGTAGACGAAACTGCGGTTGTAGAAGTTCAAAAGGCGCCGGGATATTTCCTCCGCCCCCAGACCCGCAGCGCGCTGCTCGGCCGCCCAGGCACGGGTACGCGCATTGCCTGTGGCGGGCAACTGCAGATTGCGGCGGCGCTCGGCATCCCCCAGCACTGGCGCGTCTGTCAAAGTCTCCCGCGGCCAGGTACGCACTTCATAGGCAAAGCGGCTGTGCACCGGCGTCTTTTTGACCAGGCGATCGTCCGCAGTCTCCCCCACACCGCGGGTATCGGAAAGCGGCCGCGCCATGGCGAAGAGCCAGGGGGCATTGCTCGCCTCTTGAATGACCTGATAGCGGTAGCGGGGCCCCACTTCCGGCAGTCTCTGCTGCCGCGAGTTCCACTCCACCTCAGCGCCTTGACGCGGGTCCACGCTAAAGCCCTGGCTCCAGCGGCGCCCGTCGAAGTGAGAGTAAACCAGACCGCGCCAGTAGCGCTGTTCCGGCGGCGGTACCGGACCATCAAAAGAGATGCGCAGCACCGGACTGTCAGATTTGGATAGGCGGGTAAAGTCTCCGGGCGCCATGGAGTCACTGACGCCCGTGCGCGCGCCGGAGGCGTCCTGCGGCACCGCCCAGAGAGGGCCGAGACGCGGCATCACAATAAACAGGAGCAACATCAATGGCGCCGCCTGCGCCAGGAGTTTCGCCGACAGGCCCAGGGCCCTGCGCGGGCGCGCACTGAAACTTCCCGATTGTGCTGCCAGCGCTGCGGTAATGACGAGTGCGCAAAGCACGCCGTAGAAGGCGTAGGGTATCGTCTGTTCGTAGACGAACAGGGTAGCGGCGACGAAATAGGCCAACAGCAGGCTCAGAAAGGCGTCGCGGCGGCTCACCAACTCCAGATTTTTCAAAGTAAAAGACACAGCCAATAGCGCCACCATCGGCTCCAGCGCAAACCAGCGCCGGTAGGACAGCGCCAATCCCGCGACCGCCAGGGTAATCGCCAGCAGCTTGACCAGGCGCCCGGGCAAGTCGCGCCGGCCGCGATAGACTTCCAGCCGCCAGTAGATGGCAAAAGCCCAGGCACAGACGATCCACAGCGGCAGGCGCGCAAAGTGCGGCAACAACGCCACGAACTGAGCGGCAAAAATCCACAGCAGACTCTCGCGGGGCAACAGTTCCTTAGATCGAGCCATGACCTCCCCCGCTTACCGGAGAATGTACCGGGAAGTCCGCCAACGCGGTCAGTACCTCCCGCAGGTGTTCAGCGCCCAGGGAAGGGGCCAGGGTAGCGCCCGGTATGCGCAAACCGTAGGCGATACCCGAGCGCTCCGCCTGCAGCGCCCAGTGACACAAAACGCTCAGGCGGGTCTCTGTATCGCGCGCGACCGGCAGACTCCAGTCCAGCCAGAGGCGCGCATCGGATCGGCTCTCGTATTCCTTGCTATTGAGGTCGCGGCCGGCAGCGTATTGTTTCCAGGCCAAATGGCGCAGGGAATCCCCCGGCTGATAGGGCTTGAGCCCCGCGAAATCATCCCCGCCGCGGATGCGCTCGCCCGAATCCCCCTCGCCCGGCGCAAGGCCCACAGGCAGGGGACCGGCGGCAATGGGCCTGGGGTACACAAGAAATTCGATATCCAGGTCCACCCAGCTCCAACAGCGGAAAAGTCCCAGCGGAAAGCGGCTTTCCACCCGCAAGCGCGGCGCCCGTACCCGGCCGCGCCTGACTACCGGCAAAGAAACCCGGACCTCTGCACTGTCGCACTCGACCAACTCCAGGTGAACCCCCTCTTCCGGCGGCCAACCCACATGGATCCACTCCCTCGCGCGGCTACCGCCCCCGCTTACTGCGATCTTCGCCTCGGCGTAGTCGCCGGCAAAAGCGGGCGGCACTTCCAGCAAGCGCAGTTGCAGGCCGGACAGGTTGGCGAAGGTATGCACCGGCAGCACGGCAATCAGCCCGGCCAGCAGGAACGTCAGGGCCAACACCAGGTTGTTTTCGTAGTTGGTGCCCAGCAACCACAGAAGCGCGATCACCAAAAGGAAGCCCATACCTGCGCGGCTGGGCAGAATAAAGACACTGCGGTGATTCAGGGTAACGCTGCGGGACGGTGGTGAACGGCGGCTCAACCACCGCTGCACCAGCTGCCGCCCGCGCTCCCGGAGCTTTACGGCGGTTTGTGCGGTCAGGTCCATCAACTCAGGCCGCGATAATATCTACCTGGCGCATCAGGCGCTCCACCAAGCGGGCACCGTCGCCGCCCTCACTCTGCAGCCGATGGCCCGCCACCGAGGGTAGCACCGCCTGGATATCCTCTGGCAACAGGTGCCCGCGGCCATGGATCAGCGCCCAGGCGCGCGCGGCGTGCAACAGTGCCAGAGCGCCGCGCGGGGAGAGTCCTACGCTGCATTCGGGACTCTGGCGAGTGTGCTGCACCAGGCGCTCGAGGTAGTCGAGCAGGCTCTCAGAGGCCTTTACCTGCGCCACCATCGCCTGCATTTTACGCAGCGCGGCAATGTCAATGCGCGGCTTCAACTGCCGCAACTGGGCGCGGGGGTCCACCCCCTGGAAAAGAGCTCTTTCCGCCTCCCGGGTCGGATAGCCGAGGCTGATGCGCATCAGAAAACGATCCAATTGGGATTCAGGTAGCGCGAAGGTACCCGACTGGTGCAGCGGGTTCTGAGTTGCAATAACGAAAAAAGGTTCCGGCAGTGGCCGTGTTTCACCGTCCACACTTACCTGGCGCTCTTCCATCGCCTCCAGGAGGGCGCTCTGGGTTTTGGGGGAAGAGCGGTTAATTTCATCCGCCAACAGCAACTGGCAGAAGACAGGGCCCTCGTGAAAGCGGAACTGACCGGAATCGCGCTCGAAAATAGATACGCCGAGGATGTCCGCCGGCAACATGTCACTGGTGAACTGCACGCGGTTATAGGAAAGTCCGAGCACACGCGCCAAAGCGTGAGCCAGCGTGGTTTTTCCCATACCTGGCAAATCCTCGATCAACAGGTGACCGCGGGACAATAGACAGGCCAGGGCCAGTTTCACTTGGTGCTCCTTGCCCAACAAAATCTTGCCGATATCGGCGACTATGGCGGATATGATCTTTTGCACGGCAAATCCTTTACTACGTGTTTTTTGTATATCGGAGCGGCGCTACCGCTTCTTTCTCCGAGTCCGCGACAGCCCTGATGCCAGGAGCGCCGGTAATCAATCATTGGCCTTGTGCCCCGTCACAAGGGGCGCCATCTACAGCTGTGAAAGCCCCCGCAACAGGTCCCGCTGCAGATCCTCCACATCCTCAAGCCCCACCGAGACACGGATCAAACTCTCGCTAATACCGGCGCGCGCCCGCTCCTCCTCGCTGAGACGGCCGTGAGTCGTGGTGGCCGGGTGCACTATGGTGGTCTTGGCATCCCCCAGGTTGGCGGTGCAGGAAAGGATTTTACAATTGTCGATCACTTTCCAGGCGGCCTCGCGGCCACCGCGCACGCTGAAGCTGAGCATACCGCCGAAAGCAGACTGCTGCTCGGCCGCCAGCAGATGACCTGGGTGCTTGGGCAGGCCGGTGTAATTGACTTTCTCCACCGCTTCCTGCTCGTCTAGCCACCAGGCCAGGGCTAGAGCGTTGCGGGAGTGGGTCTGCATGCGCAGGCTCAAAGTTTCCAACCCCTTCAAAAATACCCAAGCGTTAAAGGGGCTCATACTCGGACCGGCTGTACGCAGGAATGCGCGTAGTTCACCCATCAACTCCCGCCGCCCCACGGCCACGCCTCCGACACAGCGGCCCTGCCCATCCAGATATTTGGTGGCCGAATGCACAACGATGTCGGCGCCGAGGCTCAGTGGCCGCTGCAGCGCCGGAGTACAGAAGCAGTTGTCCACTGCCAGCAGCGCGCCGGCGCTGTGGGCCAGGTCGGCCAACTGGCGGATATCCGCCACCTCGCACAGAGGGTTGGACGGCGTCTCCATAAACAGTAGCTTGGTATCGCCGTCCAGGGCATCCCGCCACTGTTGCATATCTGTCAGGTCGACGAAGGTAATGCGCACGCCGAATTTTTTCATATAACGCGCAAAGAGCGCGGTTGTGGTTCCAAACACACTGCGCGAACAAATGACGCTATCCCCGCTTTTCAGCAGCGCCATGCAAAGGCTCAAAATTGCTGCCATGCCACTGGCGGTGGCCACTGCCGCTTCGCCGCCCTCCAGGGCCGCCATGCGGTCTTCGAACATACGCACGGTGGGATTGGTATAGCGCGAATACACATTGCCGGAACTCTCGCCGGAAAAACGCGCCGCAGCCTCTTCGGCGGAGGGAAACACATAGCTGGAGGTAAGGAACATCGCTTCCGAATGCTCGCCCTCTCCGGAGCGCACTTGGCCGGCGCGCACCGCCAGTGTATCGAAAGCGTAACCGTCGTCTTCGAACATAAACTGTCCCGGGATGATTCGAGTGGGGGATGGGAAATAATGAAGGATGGCGAAGAATTAATAAAGCGCGGAAGCGCGCTTCCCAAGTCAGAGGCCTGTATGCGGGCTGCGGCCTGAGGCCCCTCCGCCCCGGAAAGGAAGAGAGGCCCGCACCCAGTGACTTTCGGACAGGTGTCTACAGAAAACTCTGGCCACTTTTGTTTTGTTTTGCCGCATCATTGCGTGCTGCATGCAGTTCCTGCAGATATTTTTCATCCACATCGCCGGTGATGTAGTTGCCGTCGAACACGGAACACTCGAACTGCTTGATATTCTCGTTGCCCTCGGCAGAGCTGGCAATCAGGTCTTGCAGATCCTGATAGATCAACCAGTCCGCGCCGATCTCCCTGCACACCTCCTCGGTAGTGCGGCCATGGGCAACCAGCTCTTCCGCAGAGGGCATATCGATACCGTAGACATTCGGGAATTTGACCGCCGGTGCCGCACTGGCGAAATAAACCTTGGCCGCTCCCGCCTCCCGGGCCATCTGAATAATCTGTTTACATGTGGTTCCGCGCACGATGGAGTCGTCCACGAGCAAGACGTTTTTACCGCGGAACTCCAGCTCGATGGCGTTCAATTTCTGCCGCACCGATTTCTTGCGCTGCTTTTGGCCCGGCATGATAAATGTGCGGCCGATGTAGCGGTTTTTCACCATGCCCTCGCGGAACTTCACTCCCAGGCGATAGGCCACCGTCTGCCCGGCAGTGCGGGCCGAGTCCGGTATCGGAATCACGACATCGATATCGTGGTCCGGGCGCTCGCGCAGAATTTTTTCAGCCAAGTGCTCGCCCTGGCGCAGACGCGCCTTGTGCACCGAAACGCCGTCAATAATGGAATCCGGCCGCGCGAAGTACACATGTTCAAAAATACAGGGATTAAGAGAGGGATTTTCCGCACACTGCTCCGCGTGCACAGTGCCGTCCAGCTCGATGTAGATAGCCTCTCCCGGCGCCACGTCGCGCACCAGCGTGTAGCCGAGCACATCCAGGGCCACGGATTCCGATGCCACCATGTATTCGGTCCCCTGGTCGGTTTCCCGCTTGCCGTATACCAACGGGCGAATTCCGTGGGGATCGCGGAAAGCCACTATGCCGTAGCCCACAATCAAGGCCACACAGGCGTAGCCGCCCCGCACCCGCTTATGCACGGCGCGCATGGCCGTAAAAATATCCTCGGCTTTCGGCTGCAGCTTGTGCTGCTTGTGCAGCTCGTGGGCAAAAACATTGAGCAGCACTTCGGAATCGGAGTCGGTGTTGATATGGCGCAAATCCTGCTGAAAGATTTCCTCGACCACATCGCGCACATTGGTGAGGTTGCCATTGTGGGCCATGGCGATGCCGTAAGGGGAGTTGACGTAGAAGGGCTGGGCCAGGGCCGGGCCGGAACTCCCGGCAGTGGGGTAACGCACATGACCGATACCGAAATTACCTTTCAGACGCTCCATATGGCGCGCGCGAAACACATCGCGCACCAAGCCATTGGCCTTCTGCTGATTGAGGCGGTTCCGATCACAGGTGACGATGCCGGCGGCGTCCTGTCCACGGTGCTGCAACAGGGTGAGCGCGTCGTACAACTGCAAATTGACGTCACTCTTACCGACGATACCGACAATACCACACATAGCCTTGGCCCCACTGGTAAATTAGAAGCGGCGCTACCGCTCCGATTAAAACAATTGAACGAAAAAATCCTTGATGGCCGCGCCCAACTGCCGCGCACTGTCCTCGAACGCCAAAAAATGGGGGATCAGTACCGACTCCCGCCACCAACCATCCTCTTCCACCGGTACCAGCGCCGGAGCCAGTATCAACAACGCCATCACGATAATCGCACCGCGCAGCAGACCGAACACCATCCCCAACACCCGGTCCGTGCCCGAGAGGCCGGTGGCCTCAACAAACGCGGACAGCGTCATATTCAGGCCGGCACCGGCCAGCAATGTAAAGATAAAAAGGATGGCGAAGGCCGCGATGGCCTGTAGAGAAGGGGTGTCCACAAGATTGGAAAGCAGCGGAGCCAGTTGATCGCGGAACATCATCGCAATCACAAAGGCGGCAATCCAGGTGAGCAGGGAGAGAGTTTCACGCACAAAACCGCGACTGAGACCGATCAGCGTGGATATGGCCACGATCGCAAGAATGGTCCAGTCAGCCCAGTTCATTCAACCCTACCTGCATGGCGGCGGCTGCCGCGAAGAGCGCGCATTCTAACTGAAGCGCCCCAGCGCGTGAAGCCGTTCGCAAATCCCCGGAAGCAGGGTTTGAGTGGTTCGATCCAGGCCTGTGCGCAAATTCACGCTTTAAAGCGCAATACCAGTGTCTGCGCCTTCAACAGTTGATCCAACTCCCGTTTGGCCGCCTGCGCTTCCGCTTTGTTTACCTTGGGGCCGACAAAGACGCGCACAAAGCGCCCCTTGTCTGTGGTGACTTCTCGCGTAAAGGCCTTGAACCCTTCATCCATCAAACGACCACGCAACTGTTCAGCCCTCGATGCCTCGCGATAGGAGGCCACCTGCACCACCCAGGCAACTGGCAACCCCCGCTGATCGACAAGCGGGGAATTCTGTTTTTGATTCTGCGTCTGCTCCGGGTCTTTGGACTCCCGCTCGCCGGTTTCCGCATCCGGTTTGCGCACTGGCGGTTGAGGCTTGGGATCTTCTTTTTCCACCTCGGGCTGAAACGCCTGCTCCGGGTCGGGTGCCGGCGCCACATCGGCAACGGGTTCCGGCGCCGCTATCTCTATCGGCTGGATATCCGGTGTCGGCGGTATCTGGCTGGTGACATCGATATAGCGGGCGCCCTCGCGATCGAACAAGGTGGGGAGAAAGATGACCGCCAGCGCGGCCAGCACCAGTGCACCGACGATACGCTGCTTGAAGCCATCGTTCAGCCGCCCACCGCGCGGGCCGGCTTGTGGGCAGTCAGGGTCTCGATTCGCCATCGCCCTCTTCCCGTATCCGCTGTAAAACTTCCGCAACAGTAAAGAAGGATCCGAATACAAGCAACCTGTCCCGCGGCCCGGTAGTCACCAGTAGCCGCTCCAGGCTATCGCCCACGCTCAAACAGCTGGCCTCCACCTGCGCCCTGGGCACTTCGGCGCACACCAGAGCATTGAGCAGCGCAGAGCTGTCCGCCGCGCGCGCATTGCCCGGCAGCAACGCCGGATGCCAGCGGTCCACTAGGTCCCGCAGCGGCGCGAAAAGCCCCGACAGATCCTTGTCCGCCATAGCGGCCACCAACGCGTGAGTTTCTCCCGCTGCGGGACTCTTTTGGAGTCGCCGCGCCAGATACGCCGCGGCAGCCGGATTGTGGCCCACATCGAGCCAGAAGGATCGGTCGCGCCAGCGGAGCTGCTGGCAGCGCCCAGGCAGTTGAATCTCCCCCAGCGCGGCCGCAATGTTTTGCTCCGGCAAGGCCCCCAGTACCGAAAGAGCGGTTATGGCAGCTGCGACACTCGTCGGCGGCAGGCTGAGCGGGGGAACCGTCACACTCAACTCCCCAAACCGGTAGCGGCTGTCTTCGATAGAGAAATCCCGGCCGATAAAGTAGCTCGGCGCTACCAGTCCCGCAGCCGCAGACACCACCGACAGCGGTGGCTCGGGATCGGCGCAGATCACGGGACTACCGGGGCGCAGTATCCCGGCTTTTTCGCGGCCAATGTTCTCCCGATCACTGCCGAGCCAATCCTGGTGATCAATGGCCACACTGGTAATGATGGCCAAGTCCGCATCCACTAGATTTACCGCGTCCAGGCGTCCGCCCAGCCCCACTTCCAGCAGGGCATACTCGACATCCGCTTCACGGAAAAGCCACAGGGCCGCCAGTGTCGTGAACTCAAAATAGGTCAGGCTGATATCGCCTCGCGCCGCCTCCACCGCCTCGAAAGCGCGCACCAGCTCTGAGTCGCTCGCCTCGGCACCGCCGATGCGCACCCGCTCGTTAAAGCGCAGCAGGTGCGGCGAAGTATACGCACCCACCCTGCGGCCACTGGCACGCAACAGCGCTTCCATCACCGCGACACAGGAACCCTTGCCGTTGGTACCGGCCACAGTGACAATAACCGGTGCCGGCTTTTCCACATCAAGCTTGCGCGCCACCTCTGCCACGCGAGCCAGTCCCAATTCGATTTCCGTGGGGTGAAGCCGCTCCAGGCGCGAGAGCCAGCTTTGCAGATTGGTCATATTGCCATGCGCAAATGAAGGAGCGGCCCGCGGGCGCAATCAGACTTTCGCTTGCACCGAACATCGGTGGCGCCCGCCAGCCGCTTCTGTGATTGGAGAATTTAAATCCCGAGCGCGGAATCCGAAGCCTTGCTTTCCGCTTCAGTCAGCTTGCCCAGCAAGCGCGCGATCGTCGCCCGCATTTCTTTGCGGTGGATAATCATATCGATGGCGCCGTGCTCCAGCAAAAATTCACTGCGCTGAAAACCCTTGGGCAGCTTTTGGCGAATCGTCTGCTCGATAATGTTGGGCCCAGCAAATCCTGCCCGGGCACCGGGCTCGGCGGCATTGATATCACCGAGCAGCGCCAGGGACGCGGACACCCCCCCGTACACCGGATCGGTCATCACTGAAATATAGGGCACACCGGCCATTTTCATTTTTTCAAGCACCGCGGAGGTCTTGGCCATCTGCATCAGGGAGATCAACGCCTCCTGCATGCGGGCGCCACCGGTAGCGGAAAAACACACCAGGGGAATCCGCTCCTCAAGGGCCAGCCGGGCGGCGCGGGTAAAACGCTCGCCGACCACATAGCCCATGGAACCGCCGTGGAACGCGAATTCAAAGGCAACCGCCACCAGCGGTTTGCCCTCCAGCGTGCCGCGCATGGCGATCAGCGCGTCCTTTTCTCCGGTCGCTTTCTGAGCCTGCGTCAACCGATCCTTGTATTTTTTTACATCCTTGAATTTCAGGCGGTCCACTGGAACCACATCGGTGGCCAGTTCCTCGCGCCCGTCTTCATCGAGAAAAATATCCAGGCGGCGACGGGCACCGATACGCATATGGTGATCGCACTTGGGGCACACATCCAGATTGCGTTCCAGTTCCGGGCGATACAGCATGGCGTCGCACTTGACGCACTTTTTCCACACGCCTTCGGGCACCTTGCTCGCGCCCGCGCGGCGCTCGGTGCGGATCACCGAAGGGACAATTTTTTCTAACCAGCTCATCTCGTTTCCAAATTCCGATGCTTGTTATCCGACGGCATTGTACCGGCCAGGGGTTTTGAGACTGAGAATTAAAACATTAAGCGGTGCGGCGAACCGGGCCAGATCAGCCGCAGGCTTTGGCTTTCTGGCCAGCGTCAAGCATCCAGCGCCGTGCGAATTTCGCTTACCAGCTCCGCAACCTTTTCTCTGGCCGCCCCGGTATCCCGCGCCTCACCGATTGCCGATACCAGCAGGCTGCCAACCACAGCACCATCGCCGTGCTCACTTACCGCCCGGGCTGAAGCACCGTCTTTGATACCGAAGCCGACGCACAGGGGCAAATCCGAAAATCCGCGAATATGCGTCAGCTTGTCGCGCACTGATTCCGGGTCCAGGTGACCGGCACCGGTGACGCCCTTCAGAGACACATAGTAGATGAACCCGCTGGCTAAACCCGCGATTTCCTCGATGCGCCGATCACTGGTGGTGGGAGTCATCAGAAAAATATTGCGCAAATTGCGCTCCGCCAACAGCCGGTTCAGGGGACCGGCCTCCTCCGCCGGCAGGTCCACGGTCAGGGTGCCATCGACACCGGCTTCGCGGGCGGCGTCGGCAAATCGCTCGGCCCCCATCTTTTCGATCGGGTTCGCATAGCCCATTAGAATCACCGGTGTATCCGTATCCCGCTGGCGGAACTCCTTCACCAGGTCCAGGCAAGCACGCAGAGACGCCCCCTGAGCGAGGGCGCGTTCGTGTCCCCGCTGGATGACTGGCCCCTCGGCCATGGGGTCGGAAAACGGCACCCCGAGTTCAATCAAGTCGCAGCCGCTTTCCACCAGCTGGTGCATCAGCGGAACTGTATTTTGCAGGCCGCCGTCCCCGGCGACAATGTAAGTTACCAGTGCCTTGCGGCCCTCCGCGCGCAGCTCGGCGAAACGGCGGTCAATTCGATTTTCTTGTGTCACACCTCAATCCCTAATTCGAGTGCGGCCAGCGGCCGCTCCTATACTTGTATGCCATCAATGGCGGCGACGGTGAAAATATCTTTGTCGCCGCGGCCGGACAGGTTTACGACAATGTTCTGATCCGCCTTCATAGTGCCCGCCAGCTTACAGGCATAAGCCACCGCATGGCTGGATTCCAATGCGGGAATAATCCCCTCTGTACGCGTCAGCGTGCGGAAGGCATTCAGCGCGTCCTCGTCGTTCGCCGTGACATATTCGACCCGCCCGATGTCTTTCAGCCAGGCGTGCTCAGGCCCTACACCCGGGTAATCGAGACCGGCGGACACGGAATGGGTCTCGATAATCTGGCCGTCCTCATCCTCCATCAGGTATGTGCGGTTGCCATGTAGAACACCCGGCACGCCATCGTTCAACGGTGCTGCGTGGCGGCCGGTTTCGAGACCTTCACCGCCCGCTTCCACACCGTACATTTTGACAGAGCTGTCGTTTAGGAAAGGGTGGAAAAGGCCGATGGCATTGGAGCCTCCGCCTACGCAGGCCACCAGAGCATCCGGCAGGCGACCGAATTGTTCCAGGCTCTGGCGGCGCGCTTCGCGGCCGATCACCGAATTGAAATCCCGCACCAGCTGCGGATAGGGGTGCGGACCCGCCACGGTGCCGATAATGTAGAAAGTGTTGTCCACATTGGTAACCCAGTCGCGCATGGCCTCGTTCATGGCATCCTTCAGCGTCTTGGAGCCGGACTCCACCGGGATCACCTCCGCGCCGAGCAACTTCATACGGTACACATTGGGGGACTGACGCTTGACATCCTCCGCCCCCATATAAACTGCGCACTGGAGTCCCAGACGCGCGGCTACAGTGGCGGTGGCCACGCCGTGCTGACCGGCGCCGGTTTCGGCGATCACACGGGTTTTGCCGCTGTGCTTGGCCAACAGGGCCTGGCCAACAGTGTTGTTTACTTTGTGTGCCCCTGTGTGATTGAGGTCCTCACGCTTCAGCCAGATACGCGCTCCGCCCACCTGTTCAGTCAATCGCTCAGCCAGGTAAAGGGGAGACGGGCGGCCGACATAGTGGGCCAGATCGCGATCGAAAGCGGCGATAAATTCCGGGTCATCCTTCAGGCGTGTGTACATAGCCTGAAGCTCGTCTAGCGCACTGATCAGTGTCTCCGACACGAAGCGGCCGCCATAGGGGCCGAAGTGCCCGCCTGCATCCGGATAGGCGGAAAAATCGATCGCGCCTTCTTGCGCACTTTGATCACTCACTTGCACACTCCATCGATTGGAAAAACGAATTACCGGCTTTCGCCGCTCGGATAAAGGCAGCGACCTTCTGCGGGTCTTTGCGCCCCGGGGACAGCTCCACCCCGCCGCTGACATCCACCGCCTGGGGGCGCGCAACCGCTATCGCCCGCCCCACGTTGTCCGGATTCAAGCCTCCGGCCAGTACCAACGGGCGGCCACTGTGTTTCGGTACCCGCTGCCAGTCAAAGCTTTCACCAGTACCGCCAGGAACGCCCGGGCGGTAGGCGTCCAGCAAAAAACCGCGCGCGCGCGGGTGCTCATCCATCGCCCCGGCCACATCGAGGCCGTCTTTCATTCGCAACGCCTTGATATAGGGGCGCAGAAACTGCGCACAGTAGTCCGCGTCTTCACCGCCATGAAACTGCAGCAGGTTCAGCGGTACTTGGGCGAGCACGTCCCGCACCGTTTCCGCGTCGGCGTTAACAAAAAGCCCTGTCAGGGTGACAAAGGGCGGCACGGCTTCGGCAATGGCCGCTGCCCTATCGATTGCAACGCAGCGGGGGCTGGCCGGGTAAAACACCAACCCCAGGGCATCGGCCCCTGCGGCAACCGAGGCGATCGCATCTTCAATAGTGGTGATACCGCAGATTTTTACTTGCATCCTGCCCACAGCCGACCGGTGGTAAAAATATGAGGGAGGCGGCGATACTAGCAGATTGCCCATTGACGCGAAACGCACAGGGCGCGAGAAGCCCGAGGAAACCCAGCCATCGCGGCGGGCTTCCCCGACAGTCTGCGGGCAATTTCACAAGGGGGCCGCGATTTCACTCGCGGGGTACCACAATTGCTCCAGATGTGTCCAAGCAGAAATCAAGCGCCGAGACCGCCCAGCGGCAGGGGCACCAGCAGCGGCCCCGCTTCCGGCCGCGGCAGCTGAAACTCTTGCGGATACTGCACGTCCACCAGGTAGAGCCCAAATGGTGGCGCGGTGACGCCACCGGCAGTGCGGTCGCGACGCGCCAGAACCTGCCCTACCCACTCGGGCGGCTGCGCCCCGCGCCCCACAGCCATCAGCACTCCAGCGATGTTGCGCACCATATGGTGTAAAAAAGCGTTGGCACTCACTTCCATCACGATCAGCTGCCCCACTCTGGCGATGTCGAGGCGGGTGATCTCTCGCACCGGACTCTTTGCCTGGCACTGGGCGGCGCGAAAGCTGGTGAAGTCATGCTTCCCAATCAGGTATCCGGCTCCCGCCCGCATAGCCCGCACATCCAGCGGATGTTGAGTCCAGGTCACTTCGGCAGCGGCATGGGCGGAACGCGTGGGCGCGCTGTGGATCAGGTATCGATAACTGCGGGCACGGGCAGAGAAACGCGCGTGAAACTGCGCCGGCACCTCACGCGCCCAGCGCACCCGCACCGCATCCGGCAGCTGCGTGTTGACGCCCTGCACCCAGGCGCGCTCCGGTCGCAGGGCACGGGTATCAAAATGGATCACCTGATTGGTCGCGTGTACCCCGGCATCGGTGCGCCCCGCGCAAACCAGGCTCAGCGGCTCGGCGGCGATGCGGGACAGGGCCCGCTCCAAGTGTGCCTGCACGGTCTCGGCGGCAGATTTCTGCTTTTGAAAACCGCTCAGTCCGGCACCACAGTACTCGACACCAAGCGCGATGCGGCGCAGCCCCTCTGGCAGCTGTTCGCCCGGGGGGACTTCGCCATTGCGTTTGTATTGGTATCCACTCCGCATAGATTTCTCTCGGCGCCGGCCTCAGAGACTCATCCCCGGCCAAAACAAAAAAACCCCGCAGCGAATGCGAGGTTTTTCCGGCTTGGCGCGAAGGCTACGCCATACGCTCCAGCATTTCCTCGGCGCGCGCCTTGTGCTCGCCGCTGCTCTCCTGCACTACCTCGTTGAGAATATCTTTGGCGCCCTCCTTGTCACCCATATCCAGGTAAGCCTGGGCCAGCTCCAGCTTGGTGCTGATTTCATCGCTGCCCTCAAGCAGGTTCAACTCGGAGTCCAGGTCGCTTTCCAGATTAAAGTTCAGGTCGCCGAGATCTTCCTGCCCAGACGCCTGCGAAACAGCTTGTCCGGCAGAGACCGGTTCTGCCGTTTCAGCACCCGTCGGCCCAGACACCTCGGCAACCGCAAGATCACCCGCGGCCTCTTCGGCCCCGGCAACCGCGGCGCCACCCTGCCCCGGGGCAACCGTATCTTCGGCGACATCGGGGGACAGCTCACCCGCGATATCGTCTAAATCAATGGCGTCGAGATCCAGATCAGCGCCCAGCTCGTCGCTCATGGCATCCAGATCCGCGGACAGGTCGTCCAGGGATAATTCGGCATCATCTTCAAAGTCCGCCTGCCCGTCGGCAATCTGCGACTCGGTCTCCGTCACAGAGTCGTCGCCGTCGTCCATTGGCGTCAGGTCCAGGTCGAAATCGAGTCCGCCAGACGCCTCGCTGGCCGGCGCCTCCGAGCTGTCTGCTTCCTCGGACCCGGTGCTTTCGTATTCAATCGGACCGAGTTCGCCGCTCTGTTCCCCGTCGTCGGTAATACCGAGATTCTTATCTGTATCCAGGTCCAGCTCGCCCAGGTCCAGATCATCTAGATTAAACGCATCCTCTTCGGCTTCACCCGCTTGCGCCTCGCCACCAATATCGGTGTCCAGATCCAGGGACAACTCTGTCTCTTGCTGCCCGTCAGCGGCGTTATCTTCCGCCAGATCCAGGGTCAGATCATCCAGCAGAGCGCTGTCATCTTCCAGACTGGCCTCCAGTTCGGCACTCTCTGTTGCAGCGCTGGCTTCACTTTCAACACTTCCGAAGTCGTCCTCAAACGAAGCGCTGATATCATCCAGTTGCGCAGCCTCAAGAGACTCACTGGAAAAATCCATCTCCGGCGCCTCAAAAGGCGGTGCATCGGCAATGCTCTCGCGCAGGCGAGCAGCGCGGTCCGCCGCCGGACCGTCGCTGATGCGCAGCAGCTGGCGGTAGTGATCGTCGAACTTGGCCACATCCTGCTTGTGTGCGTAGACCTCCAGCAGCATCAGGCGTGCGTCCACATTCTGGCCATCCTGCTCCAGACCGGCCAGAAGCTTGCCTTCGGCCTCATCATACTGCCCCAGGGACAGATGGATTTCCGCTTCGGAGATGGGGTCGTCAGTACCCACTTCATCCAGGCCGCCAAAGTCGAAGTTTTCGTCGGACTCCAGATTCTCCACCGCGGCCAGGGTTTCATCTTTATCAGGAGACGCTTCCGGCGCTTCCGCCAAAGCGCGCTCAGCGGCCATCTCGCGCTCCACCTGCAACATGGCCTCCTCTTCCTCCTTGCGACGGCGCCAGGTGAAGAAACCGAACAGGCCTGCGAGCAGTACGATAGCCCCCGCTGCGAGCAACATTATGTTGTCCATCAGCCGCTCCATCAGCGTCGGCTCGGCAGAAGTCTGAACCACAACGACGCGATTGCGTTTGTTGTCCTCCTGCGGTGCCGGCGCCTCGGGCTCTGCAACAAGTTCTTCGGAGGCGGCTTCGACAACCGTCTCCTCGGCGGCCATATCCTCGCCTGCCGTTTCCGCGGAGTCCCATTCTCCGGTGGACGCGTCTTCCTCCGCGGACTCAGCGCCTTCCTCGTCTATCGCCATCGGGTCGAGGGCCGGCTCGGACTGCTCGGCCGCTGTCTGTACCGCGGCCAGCTCTTCGTTGGACACCTCTACGAGGCGCTCCATGGTATCGATCTGTTCGTCCAGCTCGGCAATGCGCTCCTGCAGTTCCTCGTTTTCCAGGCGCGATTTGTCCAGCTCTTCTTCGGCGACCGTCAGCTCACCGCTCAGAGCTTCACTGTCTTCGGTGCCGCTACCGGAGCCAGAAAGTACAGATTCGTTGTCTCCCGGAGCGGCGAGAGTCACACGTCCTTCAGGGATATCACTGACCGCTGTTTCATCAACAGCCGCACGCGCATCCAGAGGTGCGCCAGTGGCCACCTCATCGCCAATACGCTGGCGCCAGGAGGCATTCTGCACCGCCACTTCGGAAATTGCCTCGCGCATACCGAAGGCTCGGATATCCGCTGCTTCCGGCAGCCGCAGCACAGCCCCCTTCTTCAACAGGTTGATATTGTTATTGATAAACGCTTCTGGATTGAGGCGCTGAATTGCCAGCATCGTCTGCTGTACGGAAAACTCGCGCCCGACGCGGTTTTGCGCCGCGATCTCCCACAGAGTTTCGTTGGCGGCTACAGGACCGTATACCCGGCTGCCATCATCTGCCATCGGCGATTCATCAACAGCCATCGGCGCAGTTGCGCTAGGTTCTTCCATCGTCGCCTGCGGCTCGGCCGGTGCAGAGCGTGTGGTGGGGGCCTGTTGTGGCCGCGGCGCGGAAGGCGTGCGGCGCACCTGTTGGCGCTCGCGTTCGGCGGCACGCACCGGCCGCTTGGCGGCGGTGTCTGAGAAGGCGGGCAAATCCATCAGGAGGGTGTATTCCCGCAGCAGGCGTCCGCTGGGCCAGCGGGTTTCCACAAGAAAATTGAGGTAGGGTTCGCGTATCGGCGTACGGCTGGTAATGCGTATTACCGGCTGACCACCGGAGTAATCCACATCGAAACGCAATTCGGTGAGCAGGTAAGATCTATCGATTCCGGCCCGCTCAAAATCCTCCGCGCTGGCGAGGCGCACTTTAATTTCGTTGTCATCGAGGCCGCGGGTCTGCAGCAGGCTGATTTCCGCATTGAGGGGTTGGTTGAGGGTAGAGTTCAGCTTTATTTCACCCAGCCCCAACGCCAGAGCCAGGTTGCCCCCCAGCGCGCTGACCAGACCAACCGCAAGTGCCAGCTTTCGCACACGCATATCCGATTCCCTTTATTGTTAGAATCCCGGGTTTTCCGTCATCCGCCACGCGCATTTTCGAAAACCCCGCCACTGCACAGTAAACGTTCAATGGTGCAACTGCCGCAAGGACAGTTTTTCTCTCCGGCGAATGTATCGCCCCCCAAGGCCGAATGGAAGGAAGTTAAGAATGCACCTTCACTATGGCCGCTAAGTATTAAATATCAATAGTTTTTTAGCAACAAGTGCACAATCTGCACACAGTTCATGGCCAAATCTTTGCGCAAATTGTCCGAAACCGCACAAAAATTAACCTGCCGATGACTTAACAGACTTTGCCGCAAGCGCCCGATGAGCGTCGTTTCACCGCCGACAGCGTCTTCCGCCGAGGGCCGCTCCGCCATTTGCAGGCGGGCACCGTTTTTGAGCAGAGCGCGCACTTTTTCCAAATCGATATCTTCACTCAACGCGACACTCAAGTTGGCTAACTGGCCGTGAAAAACAGACGCAGTGTTAATGCAGGCATCCACCGCCACCGTATCGCCGAGCAGGCGTCGCAGATCGTGGATCAACGCCAATTCACTGATGTTGTGACCACTGGCCAGCAGCGCCTCGCTGGAACTCAACTGGTTAAATGCCAGCCGCTGTCCAATAGCGGGATCAATGTCCACGTCCTGGCCACTGAACATACGCGCCGTCTGCCCCGCCATCGCATCCACTGCGGACTTGCCCAGCGCCGACACCGGCTGATTGAGCTGTATCTCCACCCGCCGCAATTGATCGCGCAGAGGGAAGAGCGCCTCGGCCACCATCGCCGCACCGGCAACCGGCAGCGTCAGCACTCGGCGCTCAGCGGTGGCTATGGCATCGCTGTTGATCAGAGGATGCACCAGGGTAACGCTATCATCGCCGCGGGTATTTCCAGCGGTATCCAGCACCCATGCACCAGCCTTTTCTGCTGTGTCGAGGGCTGCCTGAGCAGCTTCACCAGCCTTGAGCAGTACCACGACCTGCTCTGCGGTAAAAGTGAATTTTTCCAGGGACTGCACCGGAATATTGCGTTTGGCAAATACTTGCTGCTCTACATCGCTATCCTGCACTTCCAGCAGTTGCAGCCGCTCCGCAGAGACGGAGCCGCGTTCCTCCAGGATTTCCAGCAGGGGAGCGAAAGCCGCATTGTCGACACCGACAATGACCAGTTCAGGGGTGCTTTCGGACATGGTGATTCACTTCTCGGGATGGGGATACAAAAGTGGGGCGATTATACTCACGCGGAGCGATCAAAAAAGCCGCTCCCGGGTTGTGAAACAGCTTTCTTGTGTGAAGGGAATCACAGGCTCGGACTTCCGCGGGCACAACTCGGCCAGAAATGCCGCGGCCCGCGCTTACAACTTGCCTGGAGCCCCTCTGATAAATGCACCGCCTGGTATAAGTCAGACTGCACGACCGGGCGGCGAACTCAGATGATCGATGGACTTTTCGAAACCGTCGTATACAGAGACTGACGGGTATATTTTCGAAATGCTCACCCCATTGCCTGAGCGCCCCGAAATCAGCGACAGCTCTCATGGGATTAAGGAACCTCTGATTAATTCGCGTGGACACTATGGTAGCTTCCGGGGCGCTCAGGCAATAGGAAGGACATTTCGAAAACGCACGAGTACTTCCCTGTAGCTCCGACGGATACATCCCTGTATCCGACGGTTTCGAAATGCCCGTCCTATCACCTGAGCTTCACATCCGCCCCCGAAGCGCCTCAGCCACCAGAAAGTGACTTAATCAGAGGTTCCTTAAATCAGAGTTTCCCAAGCAATATCAGCAATACTCGGCGCAGGGGTTCCGCCGCGCCCCAAAGCAACTGATCGCCGACCGTGTAGGCATTGAGGTATTCGGGCCCCATGTTGAGCTTGCGCAGCCGGCCCACTGGGACATCCAACTTTCCGGTTACCGCTGTCGGTGTGAGACGCTGCAGAGTGGCCTCGCGCTCGTTGGGAATTACCTTCACCCAGTCATTGGCGGTGCCGATCAACTGCTCTATGTCTGCCATAGGCAGGTCCTTTTTCAGCTTCACTGTGAAAGCCTGGCTGTGACAGCGCATGGCACCAATCCGTACGCAGGTGCCATCTACCGGCACGGTGCGCTCAGTGCCAAGGATTTTGTTGGCCTCTACCTGCGCTTTCCATTCTTCCCGGCTCTGGCCGTTTTCCAGCTGGGTATCGATCCAGGGTAACAGACTGCCGGCCAGGGGCGCACCGAACTCTCGCGTGGGGAAGTCTGCACTGCGCATGGTGTCGGCCACCTTGCGGTCGATCTCAAGGATAGCGCTGGCCGGATCTTCCAGCTCATGGGCGACGCCATCGCGGATTGCGCCCATCTGCGCGATCAGCTCGCGCATATTCTTCGCACCGGCACCACTGGCCGCCTGGTAGGTCATAGCGGATACCCACTCCACCAGATCCGCTTTAAAAAGACCGCCCAGTGCCATCAGCATGAGACTGACGGTGCAGTTGCCGCCGATAAAATTTTTCACCCCAGCGTCGATCCCCCGGTCGATCACATCCCGGTTGACGGGGTCGAGCACGATAATGGCATCGTCTTCCATGCGCAGACTGGAGGCGGCGTCGATCCAGTACCCCTGCCATCCTTTATCGCGCAACTTGGGAAATACGGCTTTTGTGTAGTCTCCGCCCTGGCAGCTGACAATCGCATCCAGCTCCGCCAGGGCATCCAGATCATAGGCATCGCCCAGCCGCGCCACTTCGCGCCCAATATCCGGGCCCTTGCCGCCGGCATTGGAGGTGGAGAAAAAAACCGGCTCTGGGATATGGGCGAAATCGTTTTCTTCCAGCATGCGGCCCATCAGTACCGAACCGACCATGCCGCGCCAGCCGATAAAACCTACTTTTTGCATTGCAGATAACCTTGAAATCCCGTGGTGTAAAGAATCCGGTCTATGGAGCCTCCGATGAGTTCACTCCCTGGCAGTTAAGAAACTTCGATGCCAGATGAGAGGCTCAGGTGATGGGGCGGACACTTCGAAATCGATCGGATACGAGGAAATAGCCGGCGGAGCCTCAGAGACTTGCTCGTGCGTTTCCGAAATGTCCTTCCTATTGCCTGGCCGCCCCGAAGTTCACAACATCACGCATGCGAATTAATCAGAGGTTTCCTGGCCGGTGTCACAGTGCTATCGCTAGCGCCGATAGCCGAGTGCTTCGGTCACAGCCGTGCCCATCTCCGCGGTGGATACCTTTTTACATCCTTCAGTATAGATATCCGCGGTGCGCAGGCCCTGATCCAACACTTTGCTCACTGCCGCTTCAATCGCATCGGCGGCTTCGCCCAGATTCAGCGAATAGCGCAGCATCATCGCCGCGGACAGGATGGTCGCCAGTGGATTGGCGATACCCTGACCGGCGATATCCGGTGCCGAGCCATGACAGGGCTCGTAGAGACCGAAACCGGCTTCATTCAGTGACGCGGACGGCAGCATACCGATGGAACCGGTGAGCATGGCAGCGGCATCGGAGAGGATATCGCCAAACATATTGCCGGTGACCATCACATCGAACTGCTTGGGCGCCCGCACCAGCTGCATAGCCGCGTTGTCCACGTACATATGTGACAGCTCGACATCCGGGTATTCCGGCGCCAGACGGTCCAGCACCTCGCGCCACAGCACTGTCACCTCCAGCACATTAGCCTTGTCCACGGAGCAGAGCTTCCCTTTGCGCTTGCGCGCGGCCTCAAAGGCGGTGCGCGCAATGCGCTCGATTTCCGATTCACTGTAGACGTAAGTATTGAAGCCCTGTTTTTCACCATTCTCCAAAGTGCGGATTCCGCGCGGCTCACCAAAATAGATACCGCCGGTAAGTTCCCGCACGATCAGAATATCCAGGCCGGAAACCACCTCCGGTTTCAGTGAAGAAGCCTCGGCCAGCTGTGGATACAGGATGGCTGGCCGCAGGTTGGCGTAGAGGCCCAAACCGCTGCGGATTTTCAGCAGGCCTTTTTCAGGGCGAATATGGCGCTCGAGCTGATCCCATTTGGGCCCGCCTACCGCACCCAGCAGTACCGCATCACACTTACCGGCCGCTTCCAACTGCGCGTCGGTAAGCGGTTCACCGTGAGCATCAATAGCGGCGCCACCGATCAGGCCCTGCTCAAAGGAAAGACCGAGATCGAATTTTTTGTCTACGGTTTCCAGTACCGCCACCGCCTGCTCGACAATCTCCGGACCTATGCCATCGCCCGGCAGGATCATAATTTTTTTGCTCATTTTCTTTTCCAGTTTAAGGGTGCGTGTTATCAGGGCCGGAGGCGATTCAGCGACCGGCATCTACGCCTTCCTATCAATCTATATTTTTGCGCCCGGAATTATTTCACCGCATCAAAAAGCCAGGGGGCTTGCTCGCGGCGCTTGGCTTCGTAAGCGCGGATATCCTCCGCATCCTCAAGAGTCAAACCGATATCATCCAACCCATTTAGCAGGCAGTGCTTGCGGAAAGCATCTACCTCGAAGCCTATGACATCGCCATCCGGCTTGACGACCTGCTGTTTCTCCAGATCGATGGTCAGCTCGTAGCCTTCCTGCGCATACATTTCCCGGAACAGCTGGTCTACAACCGCCTCGTCCAATACGATCGGCAGCAGGCCGTTCTTGAAGCAGTTGTTGAAAAAGATATCCGCAAAACTGGGCGCGATGATGGCGCGGAAGCCGTAATCGTCCAGGGCCCAGGGCGCGTGTTCGCGGCTGGAGCCGCAACCGAAATTCTTGCGCGCGAGCAAAACCGAAGCGCCTTTGTAGCGTGGAAAATTCAACGGAAATTCCGGGTTCAACGGCCGTTTGGAGCAATCCTGCCCCGGTTGCCCCTCGTCGAGATAACGCAATTCGTCGAACAGGTTGGGGCCGAAACCAGTGCGCTTGATGGACTTCAGAAACTGCTTGGGAATAATCAGGTCGGTATCCACATTAGCGCGGTCCATCGGAGCCACCAGCCCTTTGTGGCAAACAAAAGCCTTCATCACGCAGTCTCCGCTTGAGTTACAAATTCACGCACATCGACGAAATGACCGGCAATCGCCGCTGCCGCGGCCATCCCCGGACTCACCAAATGGGTTCGCCCGCCATAGCCCTGGCGCCCTTCGAAGTTGCGGTTGGACGTGGAGGCGCAGTGCTCGCCCGGATTGAGTTTGTCCGCATTCATCGCCAGACACATGGAACAGGACGGCTCGCGCCATTCGAATCCGGCGCGGGTAAAAATTTCGTGAAGCCCTTCCTTTTCCGCCTGTGCCTTCACCGCCTGGGAACCGGGTACAACCAGTACCTGCTTGACACTGTCGGCCTTATGGCGCCCCTTGGCCACCGCCGCCGCCGCGCGTAGATCTTCGATACGCGAGTTGGTGCAGGAGCCGATAAACACCCGGTCCAGCTTGATGTCTGCAATCTTCTGCCCGGCGCTCAACCCCATATACTCGAGGGCCCGCTCAATACCGGCGCGCTTGGTGGCATCCGCTTCCTCGGCCGGGTCCGGCACCCGCGCACCCACCGGGGCCACCATTTCCGGAGAAGTTCCCCAGCTGACCTGGGGCTCGATGTCTTCACCGCGCAATTCCACCACTGCGTCGAAAACCGCATCGTCATCGGAGTGCAGGCGGCGCCAGTTCTCGACAGCTTTATCCCACAATTCGCCCTTCGGCGCGTAGGGTTTGCCCTTCACGTAGTCGAGAGTGACTTGATCCACTGCCACCATACCGGCGCGGGCGCCCGCCTCGATGGCCATATTACATATCGTCATGCGGCCTTCCATGGACATGGCGCGGATCACCTCACCGCCAAACTCGATGGCATAACCGGTGCCACCGGCGGTTCCTATTTTTCCGATAATTGCCAGCACCACGTCTTTGGCGGTCACCCCCGCCCCCAGCTTGCCGTCCACGCGCACCAGCATATTCTTCATCTTGCGCTGAATCAGGCACTGGGTGGCCATCACATGCTCCACTTCCGATGTGCCGATGCCATGCGCCAGCGCGCCCAGGGCGCCGTGGGTGGAAGTGTGGGAATCGCCGCAGACGACGGTCATCCCCGGCAATGTCGCGCCCGTTTCGGGGCCGACCACATGCACTATGCCCTGCCCCGGGTGGTTGATACCAAACTGCACCACGTCGAAATGGCGGCAGTTTTCATCCAAAGTTTGCACCTGGATGCGCGCAATCTCGTCGCGGATACCTTCCACGCCAGCGGCGCGCTCGGTGGCGTCGGAAGGCACGTTGTGATCCGGCGTCGCCACCAGGGAATCCTTGCGCCAGGGTTTACGGCCCGCCAGCCGCAGACCTTCAAACGCCTGCGGAGAGGTCACTTCGTGGATCAGGTGTCGGTCGATATAAATCAGCGCAGTGCCATCTTCGCGGCTTTTTACCAGATGGTCCTGCCAGAGCTTGTCGTAGAGTGTCTGTCCGGCCATGGCCGCTTCTCCTCGTTCTTGAACTGCCGCAGTCTAGTCCCGGGCATTGAATAACATCAATTTATATTTATTATAAGTTAGAGTCCAATTTGGAATATTTGGTGAGAATGCGGTTTGTTACCCATCCGGTACTACACCGCCCGTTTGCAGGAAGAATCAGATTATGGAAATCCAGTGGCTGAAGGCCTTTCTGGCCACCGCCGAACAGGGCTCGGTGTCCGAAGCGGCGGAGCAACTGCACCTCACGCAACCAGCGGTCAGCAAGCGCCTAGCGGCTCTTGAACAGCAGCTGGATACTCCCCTGTTCGACCGCATAGGACGGCGTCTGCGCTTGACCGACGCGGGCCGTACCCTGCTGCCACGGGCGCGCCATATCCTCAACGAGGTCAGCGACGCGGAGCGTGAACTGCGCGCCCTGGGCAGCCATGTCAGCGGCAGCCTGCGCATCGCCACCAGCCACCACGTCGGTTTGCACCACCTGCCGCCGGTACTCAAAACCTTCAGCGCCCGCTACCCGGACGTCGCTCTGGATATCGACTTTCTGGACTCGGAGCAGGCCTATGAAGCGCTGGCTGCCGGCGAGTACGAGCTGGCCGTGGTCACTCTGGCACTGAAGGACTACCCCAACCTGGAGGCCAGAGTCATCTGGCCGGACCCCTGTGTCGTGGTGGCCGCACCGGACCACCCCCTGGCGCAGATGCCCGTCCTGGACATTGCCGACCTGGCCCGCTATCCAGCCATTCTGCCGGATCTGAATACCTACACGGGCAGGTTGATCAAAAGGGAGTTCGATGCCCGCGGATTAAAACTCACTGCAAAACTCGCCACCAACTATCTCGAAACCATCAAAATGATGGCCGGTGTGGGGCTGGGCTGGAGTGTACTGCCGCGCACCCTGGTCGACGACAGCCTCGCCGAGCTCCCTGTGGCGAAGCTGCATATCCTGCGCAATCTCGGCGTAATCAATCACCGCGCCCGCACCTTGAGCAACGCCGCCAGTGCCCTGCAACAATTGCTGCTCGCTACAGCGGATCAACAGCGCGCGGTGCCGGGCAGTCGATAGTGGATTTACGCATCTTCCCTTTTTCAGTTCACTTTCGGATTGTAGAGATAAACAACGGCCAGAAGAGCGGTGTCTCTAACGTCAAGAGGCCAGTAATCAGAACGGTCTAAACAGAGATTCGCCGATAAAAATTAAAAAAATGTGCATCTGACATGAGCGGGCAATACAAAAAACGGTAAACTGCGCCACAGTTTTTACAATGGAGAGAAACTCATGAAAAAAATAACACTTGCCCTTTGCGCGGCACTCGCCAGCGGTGCCGCCAGCGCAGACACCATCCTCGGTTTCGACGCCAGTGCCGGCGTCTGGCAGCCGAGCTACAGTGGTGCCATCGGTGTAGACGATTTTGACACTGACGAGTTCTCCCTGGCCGAAGACAATGTCACCTTCCTACAGGCAGCCCTGGAGCACCCGATACCGCTGATCCCGAACATCATGCTCGCACACAGCAGTATTGAAACCGACGGCTCCGCGGTCTTGAACACCGACGTCACTTTCGCGGATGAGACGTTTGACGCCAACTCCGAAATCAGCGCGAATATCGACCTAACACACACGGACCTGACCCTCTATTACGAAATTCTCGACAACTGGGTCAACCTGGACCTGGGGCTGACCGCACGCCAGTACGACGGCGCCCTCGAGATCGTTGAGCAAGGGGTTACCGCCGCAGTGGTGGGCGCACCGGAACTCGCACAGGAAACCGTTGAACTCTCCGGCGTACTGCCCATGGTCTACGGCATGGCGCGTTTTGATCTGCCCTTTACCGGCTGGTCCATCATTGCCCAGGGCAATGGCACTGGCTACAACGGCGACACCCACACAGATATCACCGCCAAAGTACGCTGGGACTTTATGCCGGTGGCAGACTTCGCTATCGAAGCCGGTTACCGAGTGATGAGCCTGGACGTAAAAGAACTGGATGACCTGCAGAGTGATATCGAGATCAAAGGCCCCTATATCGGTCTGAACCTGCACCTCTAAGGCGCCATTGCCAGTAATAAAAAAGGGCCTTTCCAGGCCCTTTTTTATTTTCCGCCAAACCGATTCTCACCCACCAACAGTCACCACGCCCGGCACAGCATCTCCGTTTTGGGCGCGCTGGCGCAGGGCGTGGTCGATCAACACCAAGGCCACCATCGCCTCCGCGATTGGCGTCGCGCGTATACCGACGCAGGGGTCGTGGCGCCCCTTGGTGACCACTTCGATGGGGTTCCCGTGGATATCGATACTGCGACCCGGAATACGCAGACTGGAGGTCGGCTTCAGCGCGATATGGGCGATGATGTCCTGGCCACTGGAAATTCCGCCCAGCACACCCCCGGCATTATTAGACAAAAAGCCCTCCGGCGTAATTTCGTCCCGATGCTCTGTGCCCTTTTGTTCCACACTGTCGAAGCCGGCTCCAATTTCCACCCCCTTGACCGCGTTGATACTCATCAAAGCGTGTGCCAGATCCGCATCCAGGCGGTCAAAAATGGGCTCTCCAAGTCCGGCGGGGACGCCACTGGCGTGCACTGAGATGCGCGCGCCAATGGAATCGCCCTCTTTAATCAGAGCCTGCATATAGGCTTCCATTTCCGGGACCTTGTCCACGTCGGGGCAAAAGAAGGGATTCCGCTCCACCTGTGTCCAGTCCAGTTTTTCCGCCCGGATAGGCCCCAGCTGTGAAAGGTATCCGCGCACCTCGATACCGTACTTTTGCCGGAGCCATTTCTTGGCAATGGCTCCTGCGGCGACGCGCATGGCCGTCTCCCGCGCGGAAGCGCGGCCGCCGCCGCGGTAGTCTCGCAAGCCGTACTTTTGCCAGTAGGTATAATCCGCGTGGGCCGGGCGCACCTGCTCGGCAATGTTGGCGTAATCCTTGGAACGCTGGTCGGTGTTCTCGATCAAAAGACCAATCGGAGTCCCCGTTGTTTTTCCCTCGAACACACCGGACAGAATCCGAACCGCATCCGCCTCGCGGCGCTGAGTGGTGTAGCGGGAAGTGCCCGGCTTGCGTCTGTCCAGCTCCCGTTGAATTTCCTCTTCGCTGATTTCCAGCCCCGGCGGGCAGCCATCGACAATGCAACCCAGCGCGGGGCCGTGACTCTCACCGAAAGTGGTGACACAAAACAACTTGCCAAAGGTGTTGCCGGACATAGTTCCTGCCTATTAGCACTTTATCCATCGAAAGCCGCGCATTATAGAGGATTCCCTTTTTAGAAAGCGGCGCGGGCGCCAAAAAGCACGATTGCTCCGCGCTCCGGCGCCTGCGTAAGAGGAACTATTCGGCTTCGAAAAAGGATTGGTAAGCGAGCAGGTCTTCACGCCCGATAATGAAGACACCGTGACCTCCGTGCTCAAACTCGGGCCAGGTAAAAGGCACCTGCGGAAACGCCGCCTCCAGCGCCTCCCAACTATTGCCCACCTCACACACCAAAAGACCATCCGGCTGCAGATGGTTGGCCGCCTCGCGCAGCAGGCGGCGGGTAAAGTCGAGGCCATCCTCCCCTGAGCCCAGGGCGATTTCCGGCTCGGCCCGATACTCTTCCGGCATCTCCGCCAGGTCCCGAGCGTCCACATACGGCGGATTGCACACAATCAGATCGTAGCTCAGTCCCCGCAGGCCGGAAAAAAGATCTGACTGTACAGCGCGTACCCGGTCGTTCATTTGATGGCGCTTGATATTGATTTTTGCCACCTCGACAGCGCCTGCATCAATATCGCCCAGATCCACCCGGGCTTCGGGAAATGCCTCGGCGCAGGCAATGCCAATACATCCACTGCCGCAGCACAGGTCCAGTACCGCCAGAGGCTCCGACCTGAGCCAGGGCTGGAAACCGTTGCGGATCAACTCCGCAATCGGTGAGCGGGGCACCAATACCCGTTCATCCACGTAAAAGGTCAGTCCGCAAAAATGCGCCTCGCGAGTCAGATACGGCGCCGGAAGCCGCTCCTCGACGCGCCGCTCCAAAATTGCCATCACCTCGCGGCGCTCCTCCATTGTCAGGCGCGCGTGCAGCACCTCCGGCTTGCTGTCCAGCGGGAGATGGAGGCGGTGCATCACCAGTGCCACCGCCTCATCCCAAGCATTATCGGTGCCGTGACCAAAATAAAGGCCGGCTTCACTGAAGCGACTGGCACCCCAGCGGATATAGTCCAGCACCGTACACAGTTCGTGCAGACTGGCCTCGCGCCTCTCTATCATTAACTCTTTCCTTTAACCTGAATGAATGAACGAAGATCTTTACTCAAAGATGACAAACGCTTAGGGTACCCCACCCGCCCTTCGGGCCGAGACCCTGGAAAGAGCAGTATGAACGAACACTACGCGCGAATTATCGAAGCAATCGGCGAGGATCCGCAACGCCACGGCCTGCGGGACACCCCCGAGCGGGCCGCAAAGGCCATGGAATACCTGACCCGCGGCTACCGCCAGTCTGTCGAGGAAGTCGTCAACGGTGCCCTCTTCCCTTCGGATTGCAGTGAAATGGTGCTGGTGAAGGATATCGAACTCTACTCCCTCTGCGAGCATCATCTGCTGCCCTTCATCGGCAAAGCCCATGTGGCTTATATTCCAGACGGCAAGGTGCTCGGCTTGTCCAAGGTAGCGCGCATCGTCGATATGTATGCGCGTCGCCTGCAAATCCAGGAACAGCTGACAGTACAGATTGCCGAAACCCTGCGACAGGTCACCGGCGCCGCCGGCGTGGGCGTCATCATCGAGGCCAAGCATATGTGCATGATGATGCGCGGCGTGGAGAAGCAAAACTCAGTGATGAAGACCTCCGCGATGCTCGGCGCTTTCCGCAGCAATCAGGCCACTCGCAACGAATTCTTATCCCTGATCCGCTAGGGGACCGCGATCCCTTGCTCCCAGGCAAGAAGCTCGGACGATGGGATACACCGCCGGATACAGAAAAGTTTCCGGCGGCGCTATTCGAGTGTTTTACAGTTGCAATCCCGTGCCCGGGCGCTCCTGAATTCTCCACTGTGCCCGCTAGAATGAATCGCCCCCTGGCGCACGCCCCTGGCCCTTTGCCATACTCTCTACCGAAAGTGGTCCGCCAATGAGGCCAGTATGCCCCACCTGGTTATTGAGTATGCGCGCAAACTGGAAGAAACGATTTCCATCCCGGCACTGGTCAGCGCCGCGCAGGAGGCGATGAACCGCTCCGGCCTGTTTGCCTCCCACACCATCAAAACCCGCGCCCTGGCCTACGACCACTTTATTGCCGGTGATAAAGGCGGCAGCTTTATTCATGCCGAGATACAGCTGCTGGAAGGCCACAGCGATCGGGAGCGGGAGGCGCTCAGCTCGGCAGTGTTCAATTGCTTGTGCCAATTTGCCAACGGCGTTCCAGCTGTGACGGTTGAAGTGCGGGAAGTGGATGCCAGCTGCTACGCGAAAAGATTACCCTTCTGACCGGCCCCGGTTACCCCCCTTGGAAACCTCTGGCGAGTTCCCGTCAGTGCCAAAGCCTATTAATCAGAAACTTTCCCTGTTTCACCGCGCAGAAACGGCCCAAACCAGTCGGCAATGACCCCGGCACTCTCCTCCATATGCAGGTGGTGCCCACCGGGGAATTCCCGCACTTCGATATTGGCTCGCCCCTGCAGGACCTGCCGCAATGGTACAGCTCTGTCGGCCATTCCGCTCTTCGCCAGGGCCAGCCGGACCGGCATGGTAACCCGATCCAGAAATGCCCAAACCTGGGCCTTGTTCAGTTTGGCGGTGGAAGTCGCCATGAGGCGCGGATCGCTGCGCCAGGTAACCCCTCCGTCGGTTTCCATGGTGCCGCGCTCTGCCAGGGCGCGGGCAGCGGTGCCCGATAAGGGAAACATCCCCTTCTTGCGCGCCTCAACCGCCTCTTCGAAAGTAGCGTAGTGGCGGCGCCTGCGCGCACCCAGCCGGGCGCGCTGGGCGATAGCCCTGGCTAGGATCTCGGGCGCTTCCTTGTCCTCCGCCAGCGGCGGAATCAAGCCGTCAATCAGCGCCATTCTCTTGACCCGCCCCGGGAAGGTGCCGGCGGTAAGCATTGCCGCTATGGCACCGCGGGAGTGCCCCAGCAGGGAGAAGTCACGCCAACCGAGCGCCTGACTCACCCCCAGAATATCTTCAACTTCCTCCCAGATGTTGTAGTTGGCGTCCCGCGAACGGTGGTAACTGCGACCGTGACCGGCCATATCCACCGCGACCAGGTGAATTCCGGGCAGCAAGGGCGCCAGGCGATCGAAACTGGCGCAATTATCCAGCCAGCCGTGCAACGCCAGGACAGGCTCACCGTCGGGCGGCCCCCACAGACGGGCGGCGATGGCCTTGCCGTCAAACTCGAGTGTCTTTTCGCTAAAAAGGCCAGGGCCCTGGGATTGATTCATGGGCGGCAACTTCCGGGAAATCTCACTGGCGATATTGAAGGGGCGCCGGAGGACTAGCAATGACCACAGACATCAGCGCAGGTGGTGATTCGGGCGGGACTGGGGAACACGCCCCGCCATTTTGCGGCCGGGGCCGTGAAGCAACGGAGAATACACCTCAGTATGCGTGCTGTAACCACTCGAGTTCCCCGCAGCTGTCAGCCCACACTGGCGCGCGGAGACAGGCGAGGCTGGATGTTCCCATGGGGTGCCGGTTGCCGCTGCCGCAAACCCCATTAACCAGTCTACCCACCAGCGGCTGGTGGCTGACCAACAACAGTGGATAACTGGCAGTATCCACCTGCTGCAACGCATTCAACACCAGCTCCGGAGGGGTATCACCAATCAGAAGCGACTCGGTTTTTACCGGCAGACCCAATAGGTCGGCAACAATCCGCGCTGTCTGCTGAGTCCGGATGAAAGGGCTGGCCCAAATGGCACGAACGCCAGCCAACTCAGCAGCGCGCATTTCACAGACGCGGGCCACGGCCTCGCGACCGCGTTCAGTCAGTTGACGGGCGGCGTCATCCCCCCGCACTGGCTCGGCCTCGCCGTGGCGCAATATCAGCAACTGCACGTCGGCTCCCACTCCTAAAGGTACAGACAGTTACGGCTTGTCGCCGCCCCGCTCCTCGGGTTTCCCTGCATCCTCTGCCCCTGTCTCATCTGAGGGTTCTCCGTCGGCTTTGCTTTTTTCCTCAGCCTCAGTGTCACTGCCGAGCTCGATCACCTCGCCGGACGCCTCTGCTTCAGTTCCGGAGACCACTTCCGTATTCACTTCCTGGGCACTCTCAAAACCGGACAGATCCTCGGCCTCAGATTGCGGCCACTCAGAGAAGGGAAAGGGCTTTTCCTCGGTGTTGTAAACCAGGAACTGCAATGTCTGGTATACATAGGAAGCGATCTGATCCCCCAGGCGGCGCAGGTTGTCGTTGGCACCGCCTGTAATGATCGCAAACAGGAATTGCAACACCACTACCGCCAACATCACCACGCCGGCAATTTCCAGCAGAAAGAAGAAAAGCACCATATACAGCAGGCGCATCCACTGGTTGCCAGAGGTCAGGTTTTTTTTCAGGTCATCGTTGTCCATAAAATTTCCCGTCAGGATTTCACCGAATAGGCTACATCGAATGTTTGCGCGCCCGACATTAAATTGCGTATCACCTCCGGAATCGGCCGCTCCTCAAATAATATGGCGTGGATCGCGGAAACCAAGGGCATGTAGACACCCAATTCGTCCGCTTTGCGCTTGATCAGGCGAATGGTATTGACCCCTTCCGCCACTTGGCCGATTTCCGCCACCGCTTCTTCCAGTGCGCGCCCTTTGCCCACTAAGTAACCGACACGGTAGTTGCGGCTGAGCTTTGAAGAACAAGTCAGAATCAGGTCGCCGACACCTGCAAGGCCGATAAAGGTCATGGGGTCCGCGCCCATGGCTTCAGCGAAACGCATCATCTCCGCCAGGGCGCGGGTGATCAACAGACTGATGGTATTCTGCCCCCGCTCCAACGCCGCGGCCATCCCGGTGACAATTGCATAGATATTTTTCAGCGCGCCCGCCAATTCCACGCCGAACACATCTTTGCTCGAATAGATTCGGAAGGTCTCGGAATGCAGCACTTTCTGAATACTAGTGCAGAGCGTTTCGTCCTCGCTGGCAATTACCGTGGCGGTGTAGTGCCCCTCGACGATTTCCTTGGCGAAATTCGGGCCACTGAGCACACCTACACGCATACCGCTGGTTTCCTCGCGCAGAATATCGCTCATCAGGTGGAAACTGTCGTGCTCTATTCCTTTTGTGGTGGATATCAGCATGGTACCGGGCGCCAACAAGGGGGCCACCCGCTGCACCACTTCGCGGAAGGATTTGGAGGGAATGGCCACGAAGACAATTTGGCAGCCGCCGACAGCCTTTTGCAAATCACTGGTAACCGTCAGCTCAGGATGCAGGGACACTCCGGGCAGATAGTAGCGGTTCTCCCGCAGCCTGCGGCATTCCTCCGCGCGCTCCGGATCGCGCATCCACTGGCGGGTGTCGTAGTTATTGCCCGCGACAATATTGGCGATTGCAGTGCCGAAGCTGCCGCCACCCAATACCGCGATAGAGAGGGGTTTGGATGTTTCCAAGTGTGTCGTCATATCCGATACAGCTTTTTTGAAGTTTTGCGGATTATAGAGGGCGTACAGTGGCAGCCCAACGATGGTGGGAAAAAAATATGGAATCGGGTCACATTGGATAAATATTAAGCGATTCCGTGCGCACCGGCAAAGACGCCCGGCAGCCTTGTCGCCGCCGGGCGGACCTTGCGATGCGACCCGGAGAGCGCCTCAGCGATTCAGTTCCAGCAACAAGGCATTCAACCGGCGTACATAGTCCGCCGGATCACTCAGCTGATTGCCGGCAGCAAGGCTGGCCTGGTCCATCAGGATATTGGTCAGATCCGCAAAACGATCTTCGTCCTGCTCCCGATCCAGGCGTTGTACCAGTGGGTGATTGGGGTTCAGCTCAAAGATGGGTTTAGCTTCCGGCAGTTTCTGGCCAGCCTGCTCGAGAATGCGGCGCATCTGCGGCCCCATATCCTGTTCGCTGACCACAAGACAGGCCGGTGAGTCCACCAGTCGGGTGGTGGCGCGGACTTCCTCTACACGGCCTTCCAGCACCGCCTTGACCCGCTCCACCAGGGCGCCGGCCTCTTTCTCCAGCTTCTCGCGCTCGGCCTTGTCCTCCTCGGTTTCCGCATCCCCCAGATCCAGAGCGCCCTTGGCCACATCCTGAAAAGGCTTGCCGTCGAATTCGTGCATATGACCGACAAACCACTCGTCCACATGATCCGTGAGCAGTAACACCTCTATGCCCTTCTTGCGGAACACTTCCAGGTAGGGGCTGGACTTCGCGGTGGCAAAGTTATCGGCGCAGACGTAGTAGATGTACTTCTGCCCATCTTTCATACGACCGACATAATCCTCGAGGGATTGATTCTGCACCGGCTCGTCGGTGTGAGTGGTGGAGAAACGCAACAGCTTGGCAATCTTATCCCGGTTGGCATAGTCCTCCGCTGGACCTTCTTTCATCACATTGCCAAACAGATCCCAGAACTTCTGGTACTGATCCACGTCCTTTTTCGCCAACTTGTCGAGCATATCCAGCACCCGCTTGGTCAGGGCGCTCTTGATTGCTTCAGTGTTGCGGTCTTTTTGCAAAATCTCGCGGGAGACGTTCAGCGGCAAATCGTTGGAATCCAGCACGCCCTTCACAAAGCGCAGATACAGCGGCAGGAACTGCTCTGCATCATCCATGATGAAAGTTCGCTGCACATACAGTTTCAGCCCGCGTGCAGCCTCGCGCTGGTAAAGATCAAACGGGGCCCGGCCGGGAATATACAGCAGGCTGGTGTAATCCAACTTGCCTTCGACACGGTTGTGACTCCAGGTCAGCGGATCGTCAAAGTCATGAGTAACATGCTTGTAAAATTCTTTGTACTCCTCGGACTTGATCTCACTTCTGGGACGGGTCCACAAAGCCTGGGCGGCGTTGACCGCCTCGAACTCCGGCGTTTGCTCCGCCTTGTCATCGCCTTCCCCGGTGCTCTCCTTCGGCATTTCCACTGGAATGGCGATATGGTCGGAGTATTTTTTGATAATCGAGCGCAGGCGCCAGCCGTCGGCAAACTCCTTGGCATCATCCTTCAGGTGTAAGACAACTCGGGTGCCGCGATTGGGCCACTCAACCGTTTCCACTGTGTACTCGGCTTCACCGTGACATTCCCAGTGCACTCCCTGCTCGGCGCCCAGACCCGCGCGGCGGGTGAAGACCTCTACTTTATCGGCAACGATAAAGGCGGAGTAGAAACCGACCCCGAACTGGCCGATCAGGTGCGCATCTTTTTTCTGATCACCGGTCAGCTGCTGCATAAACGCCGCAGTGCCAGAACGGGCAATGGTACCGAGATTCTCGACCACCTCTTCCCGGCTCATACCAATGCCGTTGTCGGTGATGCTCAACGTGCCCTCGTCTTTGTCGAATTCGATACGGATACGCAGATCGGGGTCATCCGCGAGCAATTCCGGCTTGGAAAGGGCCTCAAAGCGCAATTTGTCGGCGGCGTCGGAGGCATTGGATACCAGCTCGCGCAGGAAGATCTCCTTGTTGGAGTAGAGCGAGTGGATCATCAGATGCAGCAGTTGTTTGGCTTCCGTCTGGAAACCGTGGCTCTCTTTGTGGGCCTCAACGGTCATGAATTGGTCTCCCCGTACACATCAATCGGAACAGGGGGCAGATATAGGGGCCGGAAGTGGGGTTTCAAGGCTAACATCCCCACATGTCTTTTCCATTGTACAGAAACAGGGGGCACTCAAAGCGCAGAGCGGCAGGATTTTACTTGTTGGCCATCGCCGTGGAGAGAGTGCCGTTGCCGGTGATGTCGATAACAAAATTGGCGGTCAGATCGGCGATAATGCGAGATTCCGCATTCATCAGTATGGCGATGCCAATTTTCTGTTTCTCCGAATAGGCGACCGCGGCGCGAAAACCGGCTACCCAGCCGCCGTGATAGATAATGCGATCGTTACCGATCGTATACAGGCGCCAACCGAGGCCGTATCCGGCGTGGGAAAGATAGTCGCGCCAGATACGGTGGCGCATATGGCGCTGGGTCTCAACCCGCTCGGTGGTGATATCTTCGATAACCTCGGGAGACAGCACCTTGGGGTAATAGCCCATCTGTGCCTTCAACCACTGTGCCATATCCGAAATACTGGCGTTGACCCCCGCTGCCGGTGCCGCCAGGTAGTATTCCTTTTCCACCTTGACGGGACGCCAGCCGCGCCCGGTCTGCACATGGGGGGCGGCTCGGTTATCCGCCGCCATAAAACTCTCCCAGCCAACCGAGGCATCTTCCATCTTCAGAGGAATAAAGAACCGCTCCTTCAGCTGGCGCTCATAGGGAACCCCTGTGGCCTTGTAGATCACATCCTGAATCAGACTGAACAGCACATTCTGATAGCCATAACACTTACCCGGAGTACAGCGCGGATCAATATTGGCGAATTTGGGCAATATCTTGCTAAGAGGTTTATTGTCTTCCAGGTAATTGTCGTAGGCGTTGGGGGTCAGGCCGGAAGAGTGACTGAGCAGGTGCTGCACTTGCAGCTGCCGGGAAAGTGAAGGGGTTTTGAAGCTGAGCTCGGGCACATAGCGCACCACCCTGTCCGTCCAACCAAACTTCTTCTCGTGTTCCAGTACCGCGGCCATACTACCGGCAAATGTCTTGGATACAGATGCCAAGCGGAACACGGTGTTGCGGTCTACCTTGTCGCTTTTGCCCTTGATGCGTACGCCATAGGTGCTCAACGCGACTACCCGATCACCGTCGACGATCACATAGGCGCCACCGGGAATATCCTTTTCCCGCATCAACATGCGGAAATAACGGTCGAACTCTTTGGCACTGGCGTCGATATCAATCTCATCCGCCTGCGCCGTCAACCACAGGCCGCAGAACAGCAATGCCGCGATACCGCGCAGGCACCGACAAGAGAAAAGGGTGGATAAGGACGCAGGTCTCATGCCGTACTTCACGCCACCGCGGCAATGCTCAACTTGTTAATAAGACTAGCAGCCAACAGGGGAGTTCTCTTCTGGTTTGGGGGTCCGCATGAGGCGCCGCATTGTAATGGCAAACCGACATTGGTGCACGAGTCCCCCAAAAAAGCCTCTGAAAGATACAAAAAAACCGCCTCGCGGCGGTTTTTTCGAAGGGGCGCTCTGCGCCCCAGTGCTGCGACAGCTTACAGCTTGTCGGCGTTCTCGCTCAGGTAGGAGGCAACGCCTTCCGGAGAAGCATTCATACCCTTGTCGCCCTGCTGCCAGCCAGCCGGACATACTTCGCCATGCTCCTGGTGGAAAGCCAGCGCGTCAACCATGCGCAGCATTTCGTCGACATTGCGGCCCAGAGGCAGATCGTTCACCACTTGGTGACGTACCACGCCCTCTTCATCGATCAGGAAGGAGCCGCGGAAGGCTACGCCGCCTTCAGACTCAACATCGTACGCCTGGCAAATTTCGTGCTTCACGTCGGCAACCAGAGTGTACTTGACCGGGCCGATACCACCTTCGTTGACCGGGGTATTGCGCCAGGCGTTGTGGGAAAACTGAGAGTCGATGGACACACCGATCACTTCCACACCGCGCTTTTCAAACTCTGCGAAACGGTGGTCAAACGCAATCAGCTCGGACGGGCACACGAAGGTGAAGTCCAGCGGATAGAAGAAAACTACCGCCTTTTTGCCCTTGATAGCTTCTTTCAGGTTAAAGGACTCGACGATTTCGCCGTTGCCCAGTACCGCCGCAGCGGTAAAGTCCGGAGCAGGCTTGCCTACCAGTACTGCCATGAGAACCTCCTCAATCTAATGATGGGTTGGTTACGAAGGATAAAACGATCAATTTATATACAACCACTATAAATTGACTAAGGATTGATAGTGGGCCGCTATGATACACAGGCGCACCTATCAGTCCCATTAAATTTTTATATAACTTTGATAGTGGCGCCCTCCACTGACTTCTGCGGGAGACCGAGTCAATACTGCCCTTCCGGTCGCGAAAAATCCGTCTAGACTCATAATTGAGTGCCAGGAATATTATTGACACTCATTCTCACTTGCAATACGATCCTCGCACTGTGAGATAGTTGATCAAGTTAGCGCCAGGTTTCAGCGATAATGTACGTTTGTATCTGTAAAGGCATTACCGACCGTCAGATCAAGGAAGCGGTCTATGACGGCTCCACCTCGGTAAAGGCCCTGCGCCGCCACCTGGGCGTCTCCTCCCAGTGCGGTCGCTGTGCCCAACTGGCGCGGGAAATCATCGATGAAACCATGGCGGGCGGCATGATGACCGCAGGTAATAGCAGACTCTTCTACTCCGCCAGCTAGCCCCACCCCCACTCTCAAGACGGCTGAACTAAGCTGATTTCACCTCTGTCGCCGCGACTCGGGTGAAGCCGTGATTCAAAGCCTTGTGCATCTGAGCGAAAAGCTCCGCTCCAGCTTTTGGAGCCTGCCGTTGCTGATGATCTTATCGGCCATGGCAATCGCTCATATTCTGCTCCTGCTGGACGACTGGATAGACCCGGCAGGTATGACCGGCCTCACTTGGTTGCGCCTGCGGGACCCGGACAGCGCGCGCGCTCTGCTCTCTACTATTGCCAGTTCCACCATCACCGTCGCCGGCACAGTGTTCTCCATCACCGTGGTCGCCTTGACACTGGCCTCCAACCAGTTTGGCCCCAGCCTGGTACGCAACTTTATTCGCGACCGCCGCACCCAAGCGAGCCTGGGAATATTCCTCGCCACCTTTGTCTACGCCCTGATGATTATGCGCAGCATGGACACTTTGGGAGAGCACACCAGCAAGTACGATCTGGCAGTACAGGCAGCCCTACTAATGGCCCTGATCAGCATCGGCGTTCTGATCTACTTCATTCACAACGTCGCCCAATCCATTCAAGTAGACAATATTACCCACCATATCAACCGCGAATTTCACCTAGCCATAGAACGTGAATACCCGCTTTCACACGAATATACGAACGGAGAGAAATTTGACACCGGACATCTGGATCTCGGCAGCAGCTGGGTGGAAGTTCCCACCGCCCGCGGCGGCTATGTGCAATTGGTGGACCGACAGAAATTAATTGCGCTGGCACAGGAACATGACTGCTGCCTGCAGATCACCTGCCACGCCGGCAGTTTTCTGCATCATTGGAGCAATATCGGACGCATATATCAGGCCCCGCGGGACTGCACTACATTGATCGCAAAAACACAGTCCGCATTGAGAATAGGCCCCCTGCCCACCGCGGAACAAGACATCGTATTCTCGGTCTGCCAACTATCGCAGATTGCGGTGCGCGCCCTGTCACCGGGTGTCAATGACCCCTATACCACCTATACCTGTATCGATCGGCTGATTGAAGGACTGGGCACAGTACTACAGCGACCGCAGCCACCAAACTGCTTCTGCGACGATAAAGGCAAGCTGCGGCTGATCACCCGCAAGCTGGAATTTTCCCAGCTACTCGACGCCGCCCTGGAAGAAATCTGCGAATACAGCCGCGGAAATAGCATGGTTATACGCCAGCTGCTCAAAGCCTTGTCGCAGCTCGCCGATGTCTGCGCCCGCGACAATGACACAAAGGCACTGTGCAGTTATCTGCAGCGACTGGAAGAGGATTGCCGAATATTCTTAAAAAGCCCCTCGGACCAGGCAATCGCCGAAGAGAAAATCGATACCATTCAACAGAAGTTGGCGAAAGGGAAAGCCGGATAATTCAGTAATATCTATGGCACTGATAAAAGGCGATAAATACCGCGCCATTCACGGAAATGACAAAGTCCAGACTGCCGGCAAACCTGCACCATGACCCAAACCCCCAGTGAAAACCGGAATCCCTCTCGCGGAATAGAATCATTTTCGTTTGGTTTTACGGCCATATTCGCGTTACAGACTGTATTTTCCCCACTTTGTGCAACCGGCCCGCGCTCTTGACTTGCCAGTAACCGCAACGCAAACTCATCGCGCATTGCGGCTGTGACCCTACAATAAACCTCAGGGAAAACATCAGCGGCGAACAAGCTATTAACAACTAAATTTCTCTGCAGACACGTTTCCCGACTGCAGGGCCTCAGGAGCATAAGCAATGAAAGGCGACCCCAAAGTTATCGAACACCTGAATAAAGTACTGGGCAATGAACTGGTAGCCATCAACCAGTATTTCCTGCACGCCCGCATGTACGACAACTGGGGCCTGAAAGCACTCGGGAAACAGGAATACCACGAATCCATCGATGAAATGAAGCACGCCGACTGGCTGATCGAGCGCATCTTATTTCTCGAGGGAATTCCCAACCTGCAGCACCTTGGCAAACTGTTGATCGGTGAAGATACCGAGGAAATGCTCAAGTGCGACCTGAAGCTCGAGCAAAAGGCTATTCCCGACCTGCGCGATGCCATCGCCTACTGTGAGTCAGTGCGCGATTACGGCAGCCGGGAGCTGCTGGAAAAAATTCTCGAATCCGAAGAGGAGCATGTGGACTGGCTGGAAACCCAGCTGGAACTGATCGATAAAGTCGGCCTCCAGAACTACCTGCAATCGCAAATGGAAAAAGCTTCGGAATAACAGTTGTGAGATCGGCGGCACCTGCCCATATGAACCAGAGGTCGCCCAAATACATTTTCGCTACGTCAGACAGAAAAAAACCGCGGTAATTACCGCGGTTTTTTTACTTCAGAGAAAAGCCGACTTTACTCTCCAGCCTCCCCTTCGGCAGCGGCCTCGTCGATTAGCTTCTTCAACTCACCACTTTCATACATCTCCACAATAATGTCACAGCCACCGATCAACTCCCCTTTCACCCACAATTGCGGGAAGGTGGGCCAGTTGGCGTACTTGGGCAACTCAGCGCGGATATCCGGATTGGCCAATACATCCACATAAGCAAAGCGCTTGCCACAGGCCATCAACGCCTGAGAAGCTCGCATGGAAAAACCGCACTGGGGTGCGTTGGGGCTGCCTTTCATATAGAGCAGAATGGCATTGTCGGCGATCTGCTGCTTGATATTCTCCAGTGTGTCCATAGGGATGACTAACCTCAGATAGTGAAAGTATTGGTTAATTCCGGGCGCCGGGCGGCAGCGCGCTGGCCGGCATTGTACCCCAGTGCGCCGCCGCGAGAAGCCCATTTCCACGCGCCTATAACTAGCGCGGCACAATGTGTATGTTAGTATTGCCCGCTTCCCGGGGAAACTGCGGCCCAGAACCGCCCGCACCGAATTTTCTGCGGCTCCCTTTTTCGGCCCACTGACACAGAGGAGATAACAGGTGGCCACTCCCGCACTGATGCAAAACTACGGCGATAGAACCCTGACTCTGGTCCGGGGAGAAGGTAACTACGTGTGGGATGACGCCGGCCAGCGATACCTGGATGCCATCGCCGGTATCGCCGTCTGCGGCCTGGGCCACTGTCACCCCGCGGTGACCGAGGCCCTGCACGACCAGGCGCGCACCCTGTTGCACGTCTCCAACCTATACAATATTCCCACCCAGGAACAGCTGGCGGACCGGCTGGTGTACTTGTCCGGCATGGACAATGTGTTCTTCTCCAATTCCGGTGCCGAGGCCAACGAGGCGGCAATCAAGCTGGCCCGCCGCTTGGGCAACGAACGTGGCTACGCGGTGCCGAAAATTGTTGTAATGGAAGGCGCCTTCCACGGCCGCACCCTGGCCACTCTGACCGCCACCGGCAACGAAAAGGTACAGCAGGGCTTCGCGCCGCTGCCGGAAGGTTTTTTGCGCGCCCCCTTCGACGACCCAGATGCAATCAACCAACTGGCGGCCGAGCACCCCGACATTGTCGCGGTACTGGTGGAGCCGGTACAGGGAGAGGGCGGCATCCGCGTGCCGGCACACGACTATTTGAACCGGTTGCGCAACCTCTGCGACAAACACGACTGGCTGCTGATGCTCGATGAAATCCAGACCGGAAACGGCCGCAGTGGGAAGCTGTTCGCCTACCAGCACAACGATATACTGCCGGACGTGGTCACCACCGCGAAGGGACTGGGCAACGGCGTACCCATCGGCGCCTGCCTCGCCCGCGGCAAGGCGGCGCGCCTCTTTACCGCTGGTAGCCACGGCTCCACCTTTGGCGGTAATCCGCTCGCGTGCCGCGCCGCCCTGGCGGTGCTGGACACACTGGAAAACCAGTGGCTGATAGAGCGCGCGGAAAAACTCGGCGCCCGGCTGTTGCAGCAGCTGCGCCAGCAACTGGCCGGCTGTGACGCAGTCGTGGATATCCGTGGCCTCGGCCTGCTGGTCGGCGTGGCGCTGGACCGGCCCTGCGGCGAGATCGTGGAAATGGCCCGCGCCGAGGGAATACTGATCAATGTCACCGCCGGCAATGTGGTGCGCCTGCTGCCACCGCTGACCCTGACCGACGACGAGTGCGCCCGGATCGCGGAAACTGTCAGCACACTGATTCAACGATTCACCCGCAGTGCGGCCTGATTGATACAAAGGGGAACAACGCATGGCCATCAGACATTTCCTGACCCTGCTGGACCTGTCCAAAGACGAACTCAACAGCGTGATAGAACGCGCCATCGAACTAAAGGCACTGCGCGCCCAGGGCATCGCCACCACCCCTTTCCGCGACAAGGTGCTGGGCATGATTTTCGAGAAGTCGTCCACCCGCACCCGGGTGTCCTTTGAAGCGGGCATGGCACAGATGGGCGGCAGCGCCCTCTTCCTTTCACCGCGCGACACCCAACTGGGCCGAGGTGAACCTATCGAAGACAGCGCACGGGTAATCTCGCGCATGGTGGACATGGTGATGATCCGCACCTTCGGCCACAACGTACTCGAGCGCTTCGCCGAATACTCTCGCGTACCGGTCATCAACGCCCTATCCGACAGCTACCACCCCTGTCAGCTGCTCGCCGATATCCAGACCTACGTCGAACACCGCGGCAGCCCGGCGGGCAAAGTGGTCGCCTGGGTCGGCGATGGCAACAATATGTGCCACTCCTATATCAACGCCGCGCGCCAGTGCGATTTCGAACTGCGCATCGCCTGTCCGGAGGGCTACGAGCCGGAGGAGTCCATCGTCGCCGCCGCGGGAGACCGAGTCCGCATAATGCGCAAACCAGCAGAGGCCGTTCGCGGTGCCGACTGGGTCGCCACCGATGTCTGGGCCTCCATGGGCCAGGAGACGGAACAGAAAGAGCGGGAGCGTGCCTTCCAGGGATTCCTGGTCGACCACGAACTGATGAGCCACGCCAACAGCGATGCTGTGTTTATGCACTGCCTCCCCGCCCACCGCGGTGAAGAGGTCAGTGGCGAACTACTGGAGGATGAAACTATCTCCGTCGTCTGGGATGAAGCGGAAAACCGGCTACACGCGCAGAAAGCGCTGATGGAATTCCTTCAGGAAAACAGCGAGTAAGCCCGGTGCGCAGGATGGTGAACACGAGGCCGATGTGACCACATCAAAAATCGTGTTCATCACTTTGCGCCAGCGGAAGCCCTGTCGCCCGGCCTGTCTACCCCATTCGAAAAAACCGGCCATCTTAGTACCACTTTGCTCAAAGACTAGACAAACCGAAATAGTTATTGCCGGGGTTAATTTAGGGGCCGTTTGCTATTAAAAAAAATTCTTAAAATCCCCCTTGGATTAAAAAGCCCTGCACACTCATTCACCACCCCCAGCAACGGCGGGCACTGGCATGGAAGTGGCCACTGACCTTCCCCCGCCTACCCACAAATTATCCACAGAAAACCACGGAGTTATTCGCCTTGAATTAGGCCTGCTACCGCATTATCTTGTAGCGCAACCTAAGGACCACCCCAATATATTGGGGTAAGACAACAGCAAAACCCTAGCCGGCAGCCGCGGTGGCGCCATCATACGGACAGGTTTTTCAAAGCGAATTCATAAATAGCAGGCGGAATGGACTCCCCGCCGCAGGCAAGGGCCGGCACCCACAAGGGGGGCCGGCGGCGAAGCGGCCTGCTCCCATCCCGCCCCGCGGGAACAGGGAAACGACGGACCCGTTCCACACCATACTCTTCTCTACGGACCCACTGGTTAGAGGGGAAACTGCCCACGGGCAACAGCGGAAAACGACATACAAGTTCTTGTGGAGATCTACATGCACACAGAGTCAGGGCGCTCTCAATCCGTGCCTACAAATACAGACACTACCAGGGATCAAGCCAGCGAAAGCACCAGCCTCGCCGCCACTGCGCCGGGACAGATCCGCGTCATCAAACGCAACGGCACCGTAGTGCCCTACGACGACAGCAAAATCTCCGTCGCGGTCACCAAAGCATTCCTGGCCGTGGAAGGCGGCACTGCCGCCGCCTCCCGCCGCATTCATGAGCGGGTGGAGGAACTGGTTTCACAAATCACCGCCACATTTAAGCGCCGCATGCCTTCGGGAGGCACCATCCATATCGAGGAGATTCAGGATCAGGTGGAACTGGCCCTGATGCGTGCAGGCGAGCACAAGGTGGCCCGCGACTATGTGCTCTACCGCGAAGAGCACGCGCGTCTGCGCGCCGAACGGGAAAAGCAGCAAGAGGCCGCTCAGTCCGCCGACACCCACCCGGACATCCGCGTGAAGCGGGAAGACGGCAGCCTAGTGCCACTGGATATGGAGCGCCTCCGCACCATTGTCCGGGAGGCCTGCGAGGGCCTGAAAGACGTGGACGGAGAAGCTATCCTCGACGAGGCGTTGAAAAACCTCTATGACGGCGTGTCCGAGGAGGACATCAACACCGCCCTGGTCATCACCGCCCGCACCCTGGTAGAGCAGGAACCCAATTACACCTACGCCACCGCCAGCTTGCTGCTGGACAAATTGCGCTCTGAGGCCCTGCGCTTCCTGGGCGTGGCCGATACCGCCACTGCCCGCGAGATGCAGGATCTCTACGCGGCCACCCTGCCCGCCTATGTGCAAAAAGGCATCGAGCTGGAACTGTTGGACCCCAAACTGGCCACTTTCGACCTGGAAAAACTGGGCGCGGCCATCAAGGGTGAACGCGACCACCAGTTCACCTATCTGGGCCTGCAAACCCTCTACGACCGCTATTTCCTGCACAGTGACGACACCCGTTTTGAGCTGCCGCAGATCTTCTTTATGCGCGTAGCCATGGGACTCGCCATCAACGAGGACGACAAGAACGCACGGGCGATCGAGTTCTACAATTTGCTCTCCTCGTTCGACTACATGAGCTCCACACCGACCCTGTTCAATGCGGGTACCCTGCGGCCACAGCTGTCTTCCTGTTATCTAACCACGGTACCGGACGACCTCTTCGGCATCTACGGCGCCATACAGGACAACGCCATGCTCTCCAAGTGGGCCGGCGGCCTCGGCAACGACTGGACCCCGGTGCGCAGTCTCGGCTCCTACATCAAAGGCACCAACGGCAAATCCCAGGGTGTGGTGCCTTTCCTGAAAGTCGCCAACGACACCGCCGTTGCGGTCAACCAGGGCGGCAAGCGCAAGGGGGCCGTCTGCGCCTACCTGGAAACCTGGCACCTGGATATCGAGGAGTTCCTTGAACTGCGCAAAAACACCGGCGACGACCGCCGCCGCACCCACGACATGAACACCGCCAACTGGGTGCCGGACCTGTTTATGAAGCGCGTCTTCGAAGACAAGGAGTGGACCCTCTTCTCTCCCGCCGACTGCCCAGACCTGCACGACCTCTACGGCAAGGCCTTCGAGGAACGCTACGACTACTACGAGCGCCTGGCTGCGGAAGGCAAGCTGAAACTGCACAAAAAAGTCCGCGCCGTGGACCTGTGGCGCAAGATGCTGGGCATGCTGTTCGAAACCGGCCACCCCTGGATCACCTTCAAGGACAGCTGCAACCTGCGCAGCCCGCAACAGCACGCCGGTGTCGTGCACAGTTCCAACCTGTGCACCGAAATTACCCTGAACACCAAGGCCGGCGAAGAGATCGCCGTGTGCAACCTGGGCTCGGTCAACCTCGCTCAACATATTGACGACGCCGGCAAACTGGACCGGGAAAAACTGGCCCGCACTGTCAAAACCGCTGTGCGCATGCTGGATAACGTTATCGACATCAACTACTACTCGGTGGAGACGGCGCGCAATTCCAACATGCGCCACCGCCCGGTGGGCCTGGGCCTGATGGGATTCCAGGACGCCCTCTACAAAGCGGGCATCGCCTACGCCAGCGAAGCGGCCGTGGAATTCGCAGACACCACCATGGAAGCCATCAGCTTTGAAGCTATCTCCGCCTCCAGCGACCTGGCGGCAGAGCGCGGCAAGTACCAAAGCTACGAGGGTTCCCTGTGGAGCAAGGGCATACTGCCGCTGGACTCCATCCAAATACTGGCCAAGCAGCGCGGCGAACAGTTTATCGAACAGGACACCAGCGCCACCCTGGACTGGGACAGCCTGCGCGAAAAAGTGAAAAAACAGGGGATGCGCAACTCCAACGTGATGGCTATCGCCCCCACGGCAACCATCGCCAATATCACTGGCGTCTCCCAATCCATTGAGCCCACGTATCAAAACCTGTACGTGAAATCGAACCTGTCCGGCGAATTCACCGTGGTCAACCCCTATCTGGTGCACGACCTGAAAGACCGCGGCCTGTGGGACAAGGTCATGGTCAACGACCTCAAATACTACGAGGGCTCGGTGCAAAAGATCGACCGGGTTCCGGAAGACCTGAAGGCCAAATATCGCACCGCCTTTGAAGTGGAGCCGCGCTGGATAGTGGACGCCGCCAGCCGCCGCCAGAAGTGGATCGACCAGGCGCAGTCTCTGAACCTGTATATCGCTGGCGCCGATGGCCGCAAACTGGACCTGACCTACCGCATGGCCTGGTACCGCGGACTCAAGACCACCTACTACTTGCGCGCCCTGGCCGCCACCAGCACGGAAAAATCCACCGTGAACACCGGCACTCTGAACGCGGTCAGCGCTGGCGGTGCCACTAGCGGCGGCGCGGCGGCCATGAGCGAAGCCCAACCGGAACCGGTTCCCGCGGCAGTCCCCAAAGCCTGCTCCCTGGACGATCCGGATTGCGAGGCCTGCCAGTAAAGCGCGCGCCCTGCCCCCGCGACGCCAGCGGGGCGGGGTATGACTTATCGCAATAGGCGCCGGAGCGCCATCCGGAGCAATTGCGGACCGGCCATAGGATGGCCAAATAAGAACTCTCGGGGGAGAGCGCAGTAACCGCACCTGCGGTCAAGACCACTCGCACCGGCCCCGGTCCACCCGCCCTTCCGGGGGAAGGCGGGATCAAACAAAAATCGGACCGGGTGTCGGCAGCGACCTGCCGGTGCGCCAAGCCTGGCTTGGCGAAGTGCCACTCCCCGGCATGACAAGTAGTTTCAACCACCAGATACGAATCAAAGGGCCAATTATGCTGAGCTGGGACGACTTCGACACACAGCCCCAACCCACAACGAAAACCACCGAACCGCGACCGGCGCCGGAGACGCTGCAGCAACAAGAAGTAACCGAAGCGCGCCCCTCTTATGGAGCCGCCAGTGCTCCGGCGTCGCCCGCGGCCCATAAAGCCGCTTCCTCCGCGGTCGAAGCGGCGCGGGCCGCGGTGGCTGAATTAGACCCGGCTCCGGGCCTGGAGGAACTGGAGATGGGCGCCGCCCGCGTACAGGTAGATGAAAAACGCATTATCAATTGCCGCGCGGACCTCAACCAACTGGTCCCCTTCAAATACGACTGGGCCTGGCAAAAATACCTGGACGGCTGTGCCAACCACTGGATGCCCCAGGAAGTAAATATGAACAAGGACGTCGCCATGTGGAAGGACCCAGAGGGCCTGACCGAAGATGAGCGCCGTATTGTCAAATACTCCCTGGGCTACTTCTCCACCGCCGACAGCTTGGTCGCCAACAACCTGGTACTGGCCATTTACCGCCTGATCACCAACCCGGAATGCCGCCAGTACCTGCTGCGCCAGGCGTTCGAAGAGGCCATTCATACCCACGCCTATCAGTACTGCGTGGAATCCCTGGGTATGGACGAGGGCGAAGTCTTCAACATGTACCGGGAAGTGCCCTCCGTGGCGAAGAAAGCCGCCTGGAGCCTCAAGCACACCCAGTCCATTGGCTCCCCCACCTTCAAGACCGGCACTCCAGAGACCGACCAGGAACTGCTGCGCAACCTGGTGGCCTTCTACGCGGTCACCGAAGGCATCTTCTTCTACTGCGGCTTCAGCCAGATACTGTCCATGGGCCGCCGCAACAAAATGACCGGTGTCGCCGAGCAGTTCCAATACATCCTGCGCGACGAGTCCATGCACCTGAACTTCGGCATCGACGTGATCAATCAAATCAAACTGGAAAACCCGCATCTGTGGACAGCGGAATTCCAGCAAGAAGTCACTCAGATGATTCTCGAAGGCATGGAACTGGAAGTGGCCTACGCCCGCGACACCATGCCGCGAGGCGTCCTCGGCATGAATGCGAATATGATGGAGGAGTACCTCCACTTTATCGCCAACCGCCGCCTGACCCAGCTGGGCCTGAAAGAACAGTTCCCGGGCGCCCAGAACCCCTTCCCCTGGATGTCCGAGATTATGGACTTGCGCAAGGAGAAAAACTTCTTTGAAACCAGGGTGATTGAATACCAGACTGGCGGCGCGCTGCAGTGGTAAGCACCAACCGGAAAGCCAACAACAGGGATTACGACAACAAATAGTCGCTCACAGGAAGAGAAGTTTTGAAACGGGCGAAAGCCCGTTTTTTGTTTAAGGAACCTATAATGGAGTGTCCATTTCGAAACCATCGGGTACAGGCGAGTACTAGTGCGCTTTCGAAATAGCTTCCCCATTGCCCGCCCCCTAAACTGGCTGCAGCACTCACTCGATTTGATCAAAATACCTTAAAAACGCTGCGCTTAAAAAGGTACAAGCCCAAACCAGGAATGAAAATTACTCTGCTGACCCACCAACGCGAGCTGGAGCGAAAAACCAATACCGGCGCACTGGCCCTGCAGCACTGCGGAAATATGGTAGAACGTTTGGTGTGGGCGCGCCGCAGCCCAGCTGTCGATCTGGTGAAGGCCATTGAATGCGGGAAGGCTGTTCTGGTGTATCCCGGGGGAGAGTCGAGAGGCACACAGCTGGAGGATTTCGCGCAGGTGATATTGATCGACGCCACTTGGCAGGAAGCCAGAAAAATTTACAACCACAGCCCCTATTTACAAGCGGCGCCCCGGGTGACGCTGACAACAGACACCGCATCCAACTACCGCCTGCGACGCAACCAGCCCAATGGCGGCCTCTGTACCGCAGAGTGTGTGATCGAAATACTGCGCAGACACGGTGAAAATAGCGCTGCCGATAGATTGCACACAGCCTTTATACAATTCAACCAAGCGGGCTACGCCCGCAATTGAAAAGTATAAATTAAGTACTCCTAAGGAACCTCCGATTAATTCACGTGAACGCTAAGGTAGGTTCCGGGGCGCTCAGGCAATAGGCTGGCTTCTCATCTGGCTCCAATAAGTTTTTTACCGTCAGGAAGTGAATTAATCAGAGGTTCCCTAAAAAACTTCTCAGCATTTTTGTGGACGCCGGGAATTGCAGATATCAAGCGCTGCTCTTGCGCACGACCCTAGCCGTTCGCAAGAGCAGTTACAGAAATCTCTCTGCGGAGATTTCAAAAGCCCCAGTGATTAAAAGCGATAGCTGATACTTGCTTTCACCGAACGCCCCATTAATGGACGGGCAACTCCCGTATAGATGCCATCACTAAATACCGATTCACTAGTGATGTTGGTTCCCTCAGTAAAGGAGTCCGCATCATTTACGTTGTTAACATGCAGCTGTATATCCATATTTTCGGTAGCTGCGTACATCAGCCCGAGATTAACCTGGGTGTACTCCGGGTACACAGTGACATTGACACTGTCATCGCTGGCAAAGCGCTCGCTGAAGTACTGGACCTGCCCATATACCGTAAGCGGAATAGCGTTAAAGGTATATGCCGGGCGGAAATTCAGCATAATTTCAGACTGCCGGCGTGGGCGACGCCCCTCAGAGGTGGAAACCTCGTATTCGCGCAGGTCATTGACACCGTCATTATCGGTATCCACTTCCACGATACCGGAGCGGATGGCATTATCCTGTGATTGCTCCGGGTCCTGCCACACAAGGCTACCCTGAAGACGCAACCCCGGTATCGCAGACGGCTGGTAGTCCGCTTCCAGCTCGATGCCTATATTGGTCACACTCTGGCGGTAACTATCGCGGATTTTGGGACAATCCGCCGGTGCCGGTACACTGCTACAAGGAATACCCCCGTAACCAGTCGCGCCCAAATCATCCAGAGTAGCGCCCAAATTTTCCTTGGCCTTAAAGTCGATATAGAAAAGGGAAACTCCGAGATCAAGTTCATCCTGGGAAATTCGGAAGCCCCCCTCTACCTGCTGAATATCTTCCACCAGATCACCGCGGACCACTTCTCCGGTGCTTGGGTTTGTAGCCGGCCCCCCAAAAATGTAGTCCTCAAAACCCGGCAGGCGGAAGGAATCAGACACCGTACCAAAAACCGATACATCGCCCCAGCCGCCGTTCTCTATCAACAAGTAGTTAGCCCCCACAGACCAACCATATGCATCGTAATTTTCCTGTGCTTTCTGGGGCACGCCATCCGGCACATTGACGAAATTATCCGCTAAGGTGTCTTCCGTTGACCCCACCACAACATCATCGGGAGTGAAGTCGTTAGATGTATTGCCAGGATCATATGAATTAGTGGTAACCCGATCTACATCCAACTCCTGCCAGCGCACCCCTACATCCAGTTTAAGGCGATCATCCAACAGTGCGATATGATCATGGAGATAAAATGCTTGGGTTTTCATGGTGGCTTCAGCACCGAGGCCGAATATCGCAGGTTGATCCATACCACCACTCGTAATGGCAGGCCCCACTTGTTGTTCGGCAGCATCCACCGCATAAAAATCTACGATACGGGCATTCTCTCCGATATCGCTCCAGGCGCTGGCAAATACGGAAAACACATCATAGGTGAAGTCACTACCGTAAATACCCAGTGTCAACTCGTGATCTGAGCTGGCAATCTCAAAGCTCTTGCTCACTCTAACATCGCCTGTGAAATTGGTCGCATCCACCTTGCCGTACACGGGGATATTGTGTGAGAGGATAGCAGGAGCCTCTGTGGCGCTGGATAAATCAGTGCCGGTTACCGTATCCGCATAGTAGGCCTTGACTTCGGTGGCACTTGCATAAGCTGCGCCCAAATCGCCGGTCAAACTCTGGATACGGGTGAATTGATCCCCAGTTACACGAGCTGTCTCCATGGGCGGATCAATGAATAGCGCGTTGAAACCGTTACTACCGTCAGTAAAACGAAAGTGGGATTCGAAGCGCAGGCCATTTTCCAGGTCGTGCGAAACATCCAGACTGAATATATCGAACTCTGGATTAATACCATTGCGGATATCGAGATTCAGCGGATTACCGTTATTATCAAACAACGTATAATCCGCGATATTGTCAGACAATTGAGTACCGGAGCCAAAATCAACTCCGAGGCTATTTACACTGCCTGGATCAATTTCAAATGGGTCACTTTCGGTTCCGGGTGCACGATTATTCGGCACGGAAAATGGAATATTCTGGTAATAAATAGTCTTGTCATCGATTACATGGGCCTGCACTTTGAGTGTGGTGCGCGCATCATCACTAGTGAACAAAATATTGCCACGCAACTGCCCGCCCTCATTTCCGGTGAATCCCGGATCGCGCCGGCCATCAGCTGTGCGATAAAAACCGCCTACAGCGTAGGTGAAGTTGTCATTTATTGGGCCAGCAACGTAGAAATCATTGCGCACATGCCCCCAGTCTCCAACTTCCGCTTTGTACTCCCCTTCGAAGTCTTGTGTTCCCGTTCGGGTCACATAGTTCACCGCCGCACCCAAAGCATTGGAATAGAGTACCGCGCCCGGTCCGCCTTTTACGGCTTCTACACTAGTGGTCATCAAGTCGGTTTTGATGAACACATCATTGTTCATAAAGGGGGCTTCCGGCTCTTCGTAAACCGGCAGGCCATCGATCAGGTTGGGTACATAGCGGTAACCACCCGCCTGAGGCAGCCCGCGCACCAGTACATTGTTATGAGTCTCACCGGCAGTACCACCCTCAGCAAAAAAACCTGGGATATTTCCCAGCAATTCCGCAGTACCGTGGGGAGCCAGCTGCTGTATATCAGATCGGTCCAGAGTGTTGATATTGAAGGTGGCATCAAACTTACGGGTTTCCTGCGCCACACCCGTGACAATAACCTCTTCTAAAGCCTCTCTTGTTGATTGCTTATCATCAGTATTGACTGCTTTGCCAACTTCTTCTGCCACCGCGGCATTAATCGCCAAAGCCAGGGGCGCGGCCAGAAAAGTTAGGTGGCTAAACTCTCTCTTCATCACGGTACCTCCTTGAGGTGCATTATTTTTCTGGTTTTTGTGTCATTTTGCGATCGACCTATTCCTGCGAACTCACTGCCGACACACAGCTTAACACCACAAAATGTCTATCGTTAGACATAAATTCGCAAAAAATGTCCATCGCTGGACATTATTCTGTCATCTAATCACCCTTGTCAACGAGAAAAAGCGACCAATTTCGTCAATGAGTCCCGACAACTTCCATAACACTGGGCAAAAATAGCGGCCATGCGCTCACGCGCACCTGTCCGGATTGATCCCTGCCCAGGGATTGTACGCGAACCTGCCGGGCCATAGGGTCTTTGGGGTAGCTGCGAAACGAAAAGGCTGCAGCATCGTTGATAAACACCTCTATAACCGAACCATCCACAAATACCCGCAAGCGCCGCAGAGGGCCAAATGCCGAGCTGTCATATGCTGTCTCCAGACGCAGCGGTCCCTCGTCCTCACCGCTAAGGGATGCATGTGTTTTATCCAGCACCAGTCGCCCCTCTACACCGTCAATCTCCAATCGCGTGTACTCACCGGCATCCGATGCGAGAAGATCCAGCTTCAACGCCAGGGGGGGTGCCCCCTGCGCTTCTATCAACAACTCATATGCCCCCTGGGGATGTAACAGCTTGTGTGCCTGAGGCGTGATACTGAGCGTTTTAGAAGTGAATAGTGCTTTTCCTCTCAAAGCGGTCAGTTCCGGAGCCGGAGATTGCCCTAGGGTCCGCCCATCACCCAGCAGCCGCCAGCGACGCGGAAAACTGAAAGTGTGCGCCCAACCGGCATTTTCCTGTGCCTGCGGGCTGCGCCGTTCGTCAATAATACCTATCGCCCGCAAACTACCATCCGGCGCTCGCGCTACCGTAGGTGCCAAGTGACCAGGCAACAGATCCAAGTGTTTCGGTTCTGTGTAACGAGGGTGAAACAAGCCGTCACGCCACTGACCAATCCAGTACACCGCGCGCGTCGCCGGCTCACCGTATTTAGTGACTTCACCGCCGATAGGGTTGGCCAGTAAGATGTAGGCGTCATCGGAAATCCGCTCGAAGACCGGCATTTCCCATATCAGCGAGCCGATATCCATTTCGTGATAGGGCACGCTGACAAACTTTTGCAGGTGCCGCCACGGTCCTATCTTTTCTTCTCCTTCCAACACGTAGTGGTCCAATCCACCGCCGTCTTCAAGAGCAGCGCCAATCAACATGTGCAAGCTATCACCGTCGCGGAACAAATATGGATCGCGAAAATCCCGCACATATTTGCTATTGATAATTGGCCCCAACTTGCGCCAGTAACGCAATTCCGGGTCTTCACTTATTGCTACTGAGATTCCGGGATTACTGTGCTTAAGACGATCGAAGTGATTGACACTGGTATAGAAAGCAAAGGCCTTACCACCGTCATAGATGACATCCCCAGACCAGATTCCTTTCATATCAAAGCCAAAGTCATCCGCCTGTAACTCAGGCCAAAGAGCGTCTTCCAGATTTCGCCAGTGCAGCAGATCTCTACTCGCCATATGCCCCCAATGCATTTGGGTTTTATAGGGGCCGTTGGGCGTGCGCTGGTAGAACAAGTGCCACATTTCCCCAACCCGCACAAACCCGTGAGGCTCATTGGTCCAATTGGCCGGCGGCATGGCATGCAAACGCGGGCGTAAATGGTCGTCTGCAAACCGGCTTGCAGGGACCACCAACGACGCCTGCGCGTCAAACTTCTCGCGCGCAACCTGTGCGCGGACAGCCGTCATTTCCCGGGAACTGAGACCGCGCTGGTATAGGCGTAGACTGTCGAAAGCACCGTTCAGGCGATTGACGGTGAAATTGAGCATATCAACTTCCCGCGGACTCCGGGCAATCTGCAATGGCGCATCCGCCGGACGCAATGGAGCCGCCAGTTCTGCTTCCACCACCACCTCACCCTCCAAATAAAGCGCAACCCTATGTCGATCGATGGATACGCCCAGCAGCACCCATCGATACAGCGGGAAGCGCTCGGGTGCGGTCAGAGTTACCTCTCCCTCTTCGGTATGTACGCGGATTCCCCAGCGACCGTAGGTATCGATAAACACATCAAAACCGGCCCCCTCTTCCCATTGGTTGAGTATTGAAGAGGGGGACAAGTTGTTCACCGGCACCTCTCGATCGGAAGGATAACTTTCCAGGGCCACCCACAGAGTGGCCGACAATTCAGGGCCGCTCTGCCACGGTATTTCCAGCCAACTGGAAATACCGTCACTGCGCCAAGCCTGGCCGGACACCCCGATCACCGCATCCGGCGCGGAAAACTGTGTGTGAATCTTTGCCGGCGCCAAAGCGCCAGCTTCCAGACGCTCAAAGTCCTGGGTGTAATCCGCTTGTAGCTGTGCACTGGTGGAGACACAGTAACAGGCCCACAGGCAAACAACGAACGTTACAAAACTCTTCCGCACGCTCATCTCCATTCCCGTCTCGGTCTAAGAGGCCAGTGCTTGCGGCAGAGCCGCCTCCAGCTCTGCCAGCGTCGGCGGATTGCAGCCTTTGCGGGAGACATTGATCGACGCCGCCCACTGCGCAACAGTCAACAGCTCTTCCAGCTCCTCAGCAGACAACGCCGCTAAACCTCGGGCAAAACCACCCTTACGCAACAGAAAAGCCAGCAGCGCAGAGAAAAATGTATCGCCTGCGCCCACAGTATCCCCCACAGACGAAGGCGCCATGGCTCTCTGAGCAACCTCGGTCTCACTGGTGATCAAGGTGGCGCCACCAGCGCCTTCTGTAAAAGCCACTAGCTGTACTGTGCCGTGCCGCACCAGATCTCGGCAAAATTCAAGCGGTTGTTCAATGCCGAGCAGTTCGAGGTCCTCGTCGCTCACTTTGAGCACATCGGCGCAATCGATCAAACCCCGTACGGTAGCAAGGTAAGCCTTGTTATCTGGTACTACACCAGGACGCAGATTGGCATCGATACTGATTGATATTCCCCGCGATCGCAGGTTACTTAGAAGCACCCGCAACTGCGTCTCCATGGATGGCACCAGCGCCAGGGAGCCGGTGTGAAACAACTGACACTCGGGGTGTACCGCCGCAGCCAGTCTGGCACTATCAATATCCAGATCCGCCACGCCCTCACGATAGAGGCTATAGCTGGGTTGCCCATCACTATCGACGGTCACCAGTGCCAGCGAAGTAGGTCGGCGCGAGCGCGGCACCCGGTCACAGTGGATACCTTCCGCCGCGGCGACTGCGGCAATCCGCTCGCCCATCCGATCGCAAGAAATGGGAGACAGATAATCACAAACAAGCCCCTGCCGGGCGAAGCCCCGACAGACATTGAAAGGTGATCCCCCCACATAAAACTCGAATCTCCCCGGGAGCGTTTCAATCAGATCGATCAACGCCTCACCAAATACCGCAACTCTTGCCGCGCACATAGGCTGCCCCCAATATCAGATGGTGTACAGGCTGTATGCGGGCGATAGCCCTGCAGCGCGAAGCACAGCCAGTCGCGACAATGGCTCACTGGAGAAAAACACCGCGGTCAAAGCCGTTTTACCGCCATCAACGAAAATTTCCATGGCACTGCCATCAATTACCACACGCAATTCGCTATCGCGATTCAAGCTGTGCACAAGTGGTGCGCGGATCTCACGGCCCAGCCCCTCCTCCACCCAGCCGGACTCCCGGCGATCGAGCAAGAGCACACCGCGCTCGCGGGACAGCGTCAGCAGCAGTCGCTCGCCATCGCCGGCAAGAAATTCCAATTCCAGCTCCGGCGCAGAACCCACGCTGATAGAGAGATCCAGCGCATTCCCTCCAGGCAGCTGCACCACCTTGCCTCTCTCGAGCACGCCTTCACTGTGCAGAGTGCGCGCGACTTGAACTTCGGTAACAGGCCGATTTCCCAGCAGCAAGCGCTCCTGATCCCGATACAGGTACAACTCCCGCGGCAAAGTCATAGCACCGCGCCAGATTTCCGTAGGCACCTTGTTTGCGTAGTCCCAGTTGGACATCCAGCCCACCAGGATGCGGCGGTCACCTCTCCCCTGCAGGCCGTCCCAGGTCACACCGGCATAATTATCAGTTCCATAATCCAACCAGCGGACCTCTTGGTGCTCCGGCACAAACCGCTCCCCATCGAAATCACCGATAAAATACTGCGTAGCAGAGCCACCGTTTGGGCCACCCGGGTTGATACTGACCAGCAGGCACCAACGCTCCTCTCCCTCGGGCGTTTTCAGAGGGAACAAATCCGGACACTCCCACACCCCACCGTGATCGCCGGCCTTCTCACCGAAGTCTCCTAAGAACTCCCACTCCTTTAAATCCCGTGAACGGTAGAAATGCACGCGGTCGCCAGCCGCCAATACCATCACCCACCGCCTGCTGGAGGCATGCCAGAACACCTTGGGATCTCGGAAATCCTTTATTCCAGGGTTAGGAATAACCGGGTTATCCGCATATTTCTCCCAACGCCAACCGCCATCAGTACTGATTGCCAAGCTCTGGACCTGAACTCCGTTGCCGTCATGGTGAGTAAATGTGGCCACAACCGGGGGGTTTTCCCCGCGCTGAAAACCGGAGGTGTTCTCCCAATCCACCACCGCACCGCCGGAAAAAATCATTCCCAAACCATCGGGTTCAGAAGCGAGGGCAACCGGCTTCTCCTGCCAGTGAAGCAAATCCCTGGATACCGCATGTCCCCAGTGAATATCCCCCCAAACCGAACCGCCCGGGTTGTACTGGAAAAACAGGTGGAACACGCCATCCAGATACACCATGCCATTGGGGTCGTTCATCCAGTTGCGGGCGGGAGAAAAATGTCGGCGGGGCCGCCAATGGGATGGTACCCGCTCAGGCAGCGCTTTCCGGGCACAGTCTTCGGATACTGAAGGAGCGCCGCTTCCGGCAGTTGCGAAGTCTTGTTCCATAATTTGCATGCTTCTATATCGCTTTGTTGCGTGTTTTCTGCACCTTGGCGCACTCTGTCTTTGGCAGACCTGTGAGTTAGAGATATTCCTCCCTCTGCAACAGAAGAGAAAACAACACCAAAAATGTCTACCGTTGGACATTATACGGATAGCAGTTTAGTATCTGTCAACAGGTAGCAAGGGCTTAGATCACGCAAGTGCGAATCGGGTATAGTTCAGGGTCATTCAACCAGTAGACATTCAATACCCATGAGCTCGATCAAAGACGTAGCAGAACTGGCCGGTGTATCCGTTAAAACCGTATCCAGAATTCTGAATGGTTTCGAGGGCGTCAGTGAACGTACCCGAGCAAAAGTCCAGGAAGCCATGGACCGCCTCGAGTACTACCCCTCAGCCGCGGCTCAGTCCTTGCGGGGAAAGGAAACCGGTCTAGTGAGCCTGATCACTGACCATCTGACAACCACGCCGGATGCATTTGAAATTGTTGCCGGCATTCAGAGCGTGTGTGAAAAGCGCGGTAAATTGTTGTTAATCGGAGAGACCGGAGGTAGCCAAGAAAGCTTTCAGAAACTGGTCGAGGATTTTCGCCGACAGCGAGCCCAGGCAATCATTTTCGCCACCATGTATCACCGCAAGGTGGAGATTAAGCAGTCGTTTGAGCGCTGTCCGCTGATTCTGCTGAACTGCTTCGATACCGACAGTCGATACCCCTGCATCATCCCAGACGATGAGCAGGGCGGCTTCGATGCCACCGAGCACTTACTGGCTCAGGGGCATAAGCGAATCGCATTCTTGACTCTGTTCGAACATATGCCGGCTACCTCACTGCGTGTCCGAGGACACCTGCGGGCACTGGAAAAACACGGCATAGAAGTCGACCCAAATCTCATTACCGAAGGCGTATTTGATGATTCACAGGATGAGTTTGCCGGACTAGAAGCGCTGCTGAAAGAATTGCTGAAAGGGCCAAAAGCACCAACGGCGATACTCTGTGGTAACGACAAAATGGCCATGCGGGTATACATGCACGCCATTCAGCTGGGCTTTCGGATTCCGGATGAGCTGTCGATTGTGGGTTACGACAACTACCGAATGATTGCAGAAAATCTGGTACCCAAGCTGACCACAGTATCACTGCCCTATTTCCAAATGGGTGAGTTGGCGGCGAAACTGGCCATAGACGGCCCTGCAGAGAAAGAAAAAGGAAAGCGCAACAAGCGCAAAAATAACCACACAATCAAGATCGGTGGCGATCTCATCGTAAGGGGGTCCACCGGGTTTCAATAAAAGCGATAACAAGTGAGAGTCGAGCGATGATAAAAACCTCAACCCGTAACTATTGGCTTCTAAGTGGCGCTCTGTTTGCGTTCTTCCTCACTTGGTCTTTTGCTTTTTCTCTATTTCCCATCTGGCTCAATCGCATCGTGGGTCTTAGCGGAGAACAGACTGGAGTAATTTTCAGCATCAACGCCATTGCCGCTCTAGCGGTAATGCCACTCTACGGCTACCTTCAGGACAGACTGCAACTGAGAAAAAACCTGCTGTATACCGTCGGTTTTTTTCTGCTCGCATCCGGACCTTTCTTTATATTTATTTATGCTCCCCTACTAAAATCACAGTTTTATCTGGGCGTGACTCTTGGCGCCTTTTATTTTGCACTGGCATTCTCCTCCGGCGTAGGTGCTCTGGAAACCTACATCGATCGTTGCAGCCGCCTTACCGGATTTGAATTTGGCAAAGCGCGCATGTGGGGCTCGCTGGGCTGGGCCAGTGCCACCTTCTTTGCCGGCTCCCTGATTAACATAAATCCAGACATCAACTTCTGGATGGCCAGTGCCTCCGCCGTGATTTTTTGTATCGCTGTGCTACTGGTACAGGCACCGAAAAGCGTCGAAGAGAAGCTGGAAAGCCAGCGGAAAGTACAGATCCATGACGCTTTTTCCCTATTGAGGCTACCCACCTTTTGGGCCTTCGCTACTTATGTGATGGGCGTAACCTGTGTTTATTCTGTCTACGACCAGCAGTTTCCAGTGTACTTTGCCTCACTGTTTTCCAACGTTGACGAAGGTACTTCCATGTTTGGCTACCTGAATTCGCTACAGGTATTGCTGGAAGCCGGCGGCATGTTTTTGGCACCGCTTATCGTCAATCGTATTGGCGCCAAGAATGGATTGCTACTGGCCGGGGTCATTATGGTCATACGTATTTTGGGCTCGGGCATCGCCTCGGATCCAATCTCAATTTCCATTATCAAACTTCTGCACGCAGCGGAATTACCGATCATGCTTGTAGCCATATTTAAATATATTGCGAGGAACTTTGATTCACGCCTGTCCGCCACACTCTACCTGGTAGGATTTCAATTCAGCACTCAGGTAGCCGCCAGCGGCCTTTCTGTGATTGCCGGTATCATGTATGACCGAATCGGCTTCACCAACGCGTACTTTATTCTGGGAACTGTGGCTGCCATCTTTCTGGCCATCTCCGCAGTGGCCCTACGCAACGACACCAAGGCAGAATTTAGAACCACAGTCAGTCCAGACTGCGCCTGATCGCCCTGAAAACTCCCTCCGGAAAAAACCAGGGGGAGTTGCTTTAGGGGCCTATGATTATCCCACTTTGTGGTGGAACAAATTTTTAAGTCCGAATTAAAAACTCGATGTGATCAACATTTACATTTAGGATGCATAGAACGAAAACGGGCTATGGCGTTATCAGTCGATCCATCAAACTTTATCTCCGCTAATCCAGACATGGCTTGCAATACATCACCACAAAGCTGCTTACCCAGCTCTACCCCCCATTGATCAAAAGCATTGATATCCCAAATAACGCTCTGCACGTAAACTTTGTGCTCGTACAGAGCGATCAGCGCCCCTAATGTCTCTGGTGTTAGCGCCTCCATCATCAATAGTGTGCTCGGTCGATTTCCCGGCATTGCCCGCGCAGGAGCCAGAGATTGCGCTTCCGACGCCGAGCAGCCATCCTTAAGGAACTCGATCCTTGCCTGTTCCAGGCTTTTACCCATCATCAGTGCGCGGCTCTGCGCAAGACAATTCGCCACCAACAATGGCTGATGGCCGTCAGGCGCCACAGGATTTTTCAATGGAAGAATAAAATCCACGGGGATAAGATCCGTTCCCTGATGCAATAACTGGTGGAAAGAATGCTGCCCATTGGTTCCAGATTCTCCCCAGATTACCGGAGCCGTGGTATATGGCACTGCCTCACCATCCCTAGTAACGCTCTTCCCATTGCTCTCCATTTCCAATTGTTGAAGGTAAGCCGGCAATAGTCGCAGATTATGCGCGTATGGAATAATTGCCTGCGTCTGCGCTTTCAGGTAATTCCTGTACCAACAGCCGAGCAGCCCCATAAGCACGGGAAGGTTTTCCGAAAGCGGAGCTTGCGCAAAATGCCGATCCATCTCCGCGGCGCCATTGCGCAGTGCCGCAAACACCTCACCCCCAAAAGCTAGCGCAATGGAGATCCCAATTGCCGACCATAGGGAATAGCGTCCCCCTACCCAGTCCCACATCGGAAATATTTGATCTGCGGCGACCCCAAATGCCTCTGCTCTCTCAGGAACAGCGGTTACAGCAACAAAATGGCTGGCGATATCAGCTCCATCTGCCGCAGCCTGTAACCATAACCGCGCCGTCTGCGCATTGCGTAAGGTTTCCTGGGTCGTAAAGGTTTTAGATGCCAAAACAAACAGGGTAGATTCTGGGTCGCTATCCGCTAGCGCTGAGGCGATATCACTGCCATCCACGTTGGAAACAAAACGTGTTTCAAGCTTATGCTCACAGTGATCCAATGCACTACAGACCATTTTCGGGCCGAGGTCTGATCCTCCGATACCGATGTTGATCACCCGTGTAAACGGCTTGCCCGAAAAGCCGCGAACCGCACCACTATGTATACACGCAACATAAGTTGATATGCGGTCCTGTATCGTCCGTGCTAGGGCGGCATATTCAGCAGGTTGGTCCAGGCGCAATGCCGTGTGCGCCGCTGCGCGCCGCTCGGTACTGTTGACTCGTTCACCAGACAACAGTGCCTCTATCCGTTGTGACATATTACGGCACTTTGCGAGGGCGATTAATTTACCCATCACAGAGTCATCAACCATATTCTTAGAAAGATCTAAGATGAGGCCTGCCGCCTGAAAAGTAAAACGGGATGCCCGCTCAGAATCGCGTAGAAAAAACTCGGATATTTTCGCCTCTTTAAGGCGAATAGCCTCAGACTCAAGGCCATTTCCATCTATTCCTGTCAAAAGTTAACTCCCCATCATCAATAAAAGATGACCCGCTGATACAAGAGAAACACCAGCAGCTATTCATATAGTTCAACCGTATGACAACGGTTATGTCTATCGATGGACATTACAAAAAATATATCATTTGCTCAAGCCTAGTCATTCTGCCAAAGCAAAATCCAACCGCGCACCTAAGCAACAAAGTAAAGGAACATCCCGTGCGTTATGCTGCCAAGGGGCTTGGCCGAACCACTACGCGGATATAGCGAGGTTTTGCAGCGAGACTGGCAGCCGTCTATATACCGTTTAATCAAACGCTGCATACACACAGCTGAAGACTATAGTTACACTTTTAACAGACACGGAGCCCGAAAATGGAATTTCTTATCCTGTTGATCATTTTGTTGGTCGTACTGGTACTGCCGCTAAAAATGGCCGCGGCAATGATGGGGGCACGCAATACCGGCGTATTCCACTGTCTGTTCGCACTGTTGCTGGCAGTGATTATCCAGCGCTTTGTCGGTGGCATAATTCCCGGGGTGACGGCGGAATACGGCATGTTGATCACCATTCCCCTGGCCGCGATCGCCTATATGCTGGTATTGGGCACCAGCTTCCTGAAGGCGATACTGATTGCCATAGTACAGGGGGTGATTCTAATCGGCGCCGTGTTACTGTTGGGCTTCGCCGTTTAGCCTCTGAAGCCCAGCTTCGTTTGCGCCCCTGAACAGCCGCGCCGCCCCCCATTATCACAGGTGCCCCCCTTGGCCACCTCTCATTGACTGTTCCGCAGCCGCCTGCAACTCTTCCTCCAGCTTGCCGCGCTCTACTGAACGCGGCTTATGGAAACGGCCCAACCCTAGATAAACCACCGGTGTGAGATAGAGGGTGAACAGCGCAGCCAACCCCAAGCCTCCGAACATAACCCAACCGATAGCCCCGCGAGCTTCAGCCCCGGGGCCACTGCTTAGGATCAGGGGCAGGCCCCCGAGTACCGTGGAGAGCATGGTCATGGCGATAGGCCGCAGCCGCACCCGGGCCGCCTCGATCACCGCCTCGTAGACACTGTGGCCGCGGTCCCGCAGCTGGTCGGCGAACTCCACCAGCAAAATGCCGTTTTTGGCCATCAGGCCAATCAGCATCACCAGGCCGATCTGGGAGAAAATATTGACCGTGGTACTGGTCAGGAAAAGCGCATAGATTGCAGCCGCCAGGCCAAATGGCACCGTGACCATCACAATCACCGCACTACTGATCCCCTCGAACTGGGCACACAGCACCAGAAAGACTACCAGCGCCGCAATGGCGTAGGTCATGGCCACTTCCCGGGAACTTTCCTCCAATGTATCCGCTTCGCCCAGAAAAAGAATGCCGATATCTTCCGGTAAAACTTCACTGGCCAGCGCACGCAGTTCCTCAACTGCACTGGCCAGAGGATAACCGGGCTCGAGCCCCGCGCTGATTTCGATGGCGCGGCGCTGACCGTGGCGGTCCAGCTCTGCAGCGACACTCTCCTCGTGCAAGGTAACCATGCTCGACAACGGCAATAACTTGCCGCTGTCATTTTTTACATAAAGATTGACCAGATCTTCCGGAGAGGAAATCGTGGTGTCGGCCGCCTCCAGCATTACCGGTACCGCTTCGTCGCCCACATTCAGATCGGTGACATCCAGGCCGTCGACCACTGCGCGCAGTGTCGTGGCGATATTGTCCAGCGGCACACCCAGGTCCGCGGCGCGGCGGCGGTCTATCTCGATGGAAAGCTGTGGCTGAGTGGGTCTGTAGCTGATATCCGGCTGGCCCAGGTGCGGCAGGCGGTCCTCTATGGCGCGCGCCATCTGCCGCGCGGCCTCGTAGATGCGCGGATAGTCATTGCCCACTAACGCCACCTCGACATCGCCACCGGCACCGCGCAACGACAGGCTGTTGGGACTGTTGACATGGATACGTGCACCGGGGATTGCCTGCAGCGGCCCGAGAATCTCCTGCATCAGTGCCTGCTGGGAGACAGTGCGCTCCTCCCAGGGGGCCAGCAGCAGCGTAACCCTGGCCCGGTTGGGATCGTAGCGACCAACTTCGGTGAGGATATCGCTGACATCACCGCGCGCCACCAGCGGCTGCACCGCACTTTCGATATGCGCTGCCTGACGGCCGATATAGTTCTGGCCGACTCCGTCCGGGCCGGTGGCATTCACTCGGATAACCCCGCGGTCCTCCGGCGGCAAGAGCTCTTTGCCCAGTAGTTGGTACAGAAAACCCGCCCCCACAGCCACTAGCAGTGCCACGGAAAAGCTTAACCAACCGTGGCGCAGGCAGGTTGCCAGGCTGCGCTCGTAAGCAGCGCCAATACGCCCGCCGGCGCGGACCAGTTTGCCGTAATAGCGGCCTTCCCGCGCAGCCTGCCCGCCTTGAGTAATTCTCGCAGTGAGCATTGGCACCAGTGTCAGCGCCACTACCGAAGACAGCGCCACCGCCGTGGCCAGTACTAGGCCAAATTCACGAAACATGCGCCCGGCGGTACTGGGCAACAGTGCAATGGGGATAAATACGCTGATCAGTACTGCGGTAGTGGCCAGGACCGCGAAAACCACTTGGCGGGTGCCCAATACCGCAGCGGCACGGGCCCCCATTCCTTGCGTGCGCAGACGCTGGATATTTTCCAATACCACAATGGCATCATCCACCACCAGGCCGGTGGCCAAGACAATCGCCAGCAGGGTGAGGATATTGATGGAAAAGCCCATCAACCAAATTCCCGCCAGTGTGCCTATCAGAGCGATAGGTATTGCCGTGCTTGGCACCAGCGTGGTGCGGATATTGCCGAAAAACAACCAGATGGCGGCAATCACTATCAACACCGTGTAGCAGAGGCTGGTGACCACCTCCTTTACGGAGCCGCGGATAAAGACAGCGCGATCCTCGGTGACGGTGATATGGAGATTGTCAAAACGCCTGTTGAGCTTGTCCACGGCCCGACGCACGCCGTCGCTGATCTCGATGGTATTACTCTGGGCCTGGCGCACCACGGCCAGGCCGATCACCGGCCGGTTATTCAGGTATACCAGGGACTGGACATCCTCCGGGCCAAAGGACACATAAGCGATATCGCCGATCCGCACATCACCGCGGATAATAATATTGCGCACCTGCTCTTCGGTGACTGTCGACGCATCGGCACGCACCAACAACTGTTGATCTTCCGACTGGAAACTGCCGGAAGGGACATCCAGCGGCGCCCGCTCGAGCACAGCGGCTACGTCGCTGACAGACAGACCGAAGCTCGTCAGGCGCAACGGGTCCAACACCACCCGCAGCACCCGCTGGCGCTGGCCGAAAATAGGCACATCGGCAACGCCGGGGACCGAGACCAGCTCCGGAATAATGTCTTTTTCAATGATGTAGGTGAGCGCTTCATCACGCAGCTGATCGCTGGTAACCGCCAAGTAAATGACCGGTTCCGGCTGGTCGGCAGCTTTCACCACTACCAGTTGCTCCACATCTTCCGGCAGTTCCCGCTGTACTTGGCTCACCGCTTCACGTACATCAGAGGCGGCAGTATCGAGATCGATATTCGAGTTGAACTCGATATGAATACGGAAGTTATTTTCCTCACTGGATGATTCGATATGCTTGATACCGGAAACCCGAGCCACCGCACCTTCGACGATGCTGGTCACTTCCGAGTCCATAGTCTCCGGAGAGGCGCCTGGCATCTGGCCGCGTACCGACACAATCGGCACATCCACGTCGGGCAGTTCGCGTACCTCCACCGCCGAGAAAGCGGCGATGCCGGCAATGGCGATCAACAGGTTCAGCACCAGCGCCAACACCGGCCGCCGAATAGCCAGTGACGCCAGATCGCTGCGGTGAATATCGGGAGTCGGACTTGGACTCGACTTGCAGTCGTCGCGCACGGCGTTACACCTCCGCGATATCAACGACAGACAGCCCTTCGCGCATGCGCTGAGTGCCTTCTGTCACTACCGGTGTACCCTCGGGAAGGTTCGCATCCACCAGAATGATTCCCTGCAACCTCTGCACCACCGTGGCCGAAACGCGTTTTGCCCGCCCCTCTTCAACCACCCAGACAAAGGCGCCATCGTTGCCCCATTGCAGCGCCACCTCCGGCACCGCCGGATAGCGCCCGGACACCAGATTCAGCGTCACCCGGAAACTCATACCCGGCCGCAGTTGATCCTCGCGGTTGTCCACAAGTGCCCGCACGGCAAAGGTGCGGGTCCCGGGATCGACGCGACTGTCGATATCGGTGACCTTACCAGTATGTTCCGCGCTGCCATTGGCCCAAGTGGCCACATCAATTGACTGCCCCGGTCCGATCTGGCCGAGAAACAATTCCGGCACCTGGAAGGTAACCAGCAGTGTAAGGCGATCGTCGATAGTGGTAATCGGTGTGCTGGGCGACACCTGTGCGCCGGGATCGAGGTCAGTGATTCCGAGATAACCCTCAAAAGGGGCCTCGATGGAGCGGTAATCCAATGCCACTTCGGCCCGCCGCAAGCTGAGCCGGGCGCGCTCGACAGCGCTGCGCGCATCGTCCAGCGCACTCTCTGTCACCGTGCCCGACCCCCGTGTACGCTCATAGCGGCTGTAGAGCCGCTCGGCGTCCTCCAGTGCCACGCGGGCCTGCGCCACAGCCAAGCGCTGGTCGCGGTCATCGAGCCGCAGGATAGTCTGGCCGGCCTTCACTCTGTCGCCAGCTTTGAATAAAACCTCGACGACCTCGCCACTCACCTGAGGATAGAGTGTCACACTCCTGGCCGCCCGCGATGTACCCACCGCCTCGATTCGCACTCTGCGCGGCTGCCAGGCCACCGCTTCGGTTACCACCGGCTGCGCAGATGACAACTGCACCGGTGGAGCGGCCTCGCTTCCCGCCTCACAGCCAGCAAGCAGGTGCAGCGCCAGAAAAAACAAACCGATACCTGCGCTCCGGTAACAGCGGATACGCCCCGCATTCGCTGGTCTCAAGGTGCCTCCCATCAACAATTACTGCCGTTTTGTTGAAAACACATTAGCTTACTGCTTCGCATTTGCGATTGCCATGCAGCCACGCAGCGCCGTGGCGGATTTACGGAGCCTCAGGAGATGGGGTGCACACAGCGTTGGAAAACATGGAAACAGGAGGAAACAACGCTTTTTCCGGGGCGAAAGGGAAGACAGAGCGGACCAATTCCCGCCCCGCTTCACCGATAAATGCCATCAGGACAAATTGCGTGCGAGCAATGCCTGCAAACGCCCCCAGGCCCGCTCCGCCTGTTCCCGGTTGTACACCGCGGAATCCGGCGGACACCAGCCGTGCAGCGTGCCCTCGTACACTTCAATCTCGGCGGGCAGTTCGGCGCTGTCAAATGCCGTGCGCAATGCGGTTTTGGCGCCGGGGTCGCGCTCGTCGTCATTCTGTGCGATCGCAATAAGAAAGCCCGCTTTCATCTCCGGCACCAACCGGTGGGGGCTGTCTTCCCCATCGGTCACCAAGCCTCCTCCATGGAAAGAGGCTCCGGCGCCAATGCGCTTGGGCATATCCGCCGCCAACCGGAAGGTATATGAACCGGTCATGCAGTAACCGACAACGCCGATCCTTTTCCCCGTATCCACCGAGGGCTGGCGATCGAGAAATCTGACGAAAGCACGGCCGTCAGTAACACAGGTGGCCGGTGACAGAGTGGCAGCCAGCGCCTTCGCCCTGGGCCAGACAGCCTTGCGCAAATCGGGATCGATCACCCGAGCCTCATCGGGAATCAGCTGGGCATGGGTGGATCTGTAGTAAGGATTAACCACCAGTACCGCATAGCCGGACTCGGCGAGCCGCCTTCCCATTTGCCGGAAGGCCGGGCGCATTCCGAAGATATCCGGCCACATAATCACTGCGGGGTGGCGGCCCTTCGCCGGATGGACAAAATAGGCGTCCGCTTCGCCGTCAGGTGTTTCCACCACCACTTTGGATTCCTTCACTTCCTGTGCCCGTGCGGACCAGGGCAGCATCATCGCCAGGGCCGCCCCCAGCCCCGTCTTGCCGAAAGCCCTGCGTGTCATGCCATGTCGCCGGTAATAGGCTTCCGCCTCCCGGTTGCTATCTTCGTCGCACATTTTTCTCTCCTCCTAAAAATATGGCGATTGACGCGGCTACCCTGCCATCCAACGGGGCAAGGGAACACCCATTGCCGTGATGTCTACCGCAGCGGCTAAAGCGATTCAATCACCCCCGTCAAATGCGGTTTTTTGCCCGCGCTGTCTTTTACGGCAAATTCAATAGAGCCATCCACGGCACGCTGCTGAAACTGCACGCTGGAGGGTAGAAATACCGGCAACTTGAAAGAGACACTGACCTTAAAGGCGTCACCGGGCAGCAGGGAATCCAGTTCCGCCAGACAACGCGCCTTGGTCCACATACCGTGGACAATTGCACGGCGGAAACCGAACAGGCGGGCAGTCAGCGCCGACAAATGAATGGGGTTACTGTCTCCGGAAACCCGGGCATAGCGGCGGCCGGTGCCGGCAGGGACATCCCAGCGGGATACAGAGTCCGGTGTAAAATCGACAGTTTTGCGTTTGTTGTGCGCACGGCTTGCGGGCCTACTGCCCCCACCGCGCCGCAGCATGGTGGTGACACACTCCCATAGCAGCTCCTGCCCGGAGAGAACACGGGTATACAGATCGAATTCCATTCCCTTCGGCACCGGCCGCGGCCCGCGCAGAGTGCAGTCTATATCGAGCGTTTCATCTACGTCGATGGTTCGGTGCTGAATAATCTCGTTGCGCAAGTGCACCAATCCCAACACGCGGAAAGGAAAGGCATCGGACACTAGGAGTTCCATGTGCAAAGGCGCGGCCAGCACAAACGGATAAGTGGCAGGCAAGCTCCCCCTGGCGGAGAAAGCACAGGCTTCGCGGTAGGCGTTCAAGGAACTTACATTGACGCGCCGCCCCTTGAGCACCGCCCGGCCCAGCTCACTCTCCGCGACCGGAAGCTGCCCCGATTTACTGACGGTAAGTGCGCGCAGATAGTAAGACAGTGTGGAAGGGACGGATTTCAGCTCAATGATTTTCGACATGCTATACCTGGATGCCCCGGGGAAAATAACTGTTCGCAACTGCTGAGAATTTGCCGGATTAGTGACCGGATTCTGGCAGAAAGCGGTTACAGTTTGTACTCAGGCTCAGCTGCAGCCCCCTGTTGGATATAGGGGTTGACACAATCCGGGTCCGATGCTTTTAGGAATCTCGAAAATCTCAGAGCATCACTCAGAGAAGAGGCTCAGGTAATGGAGGGCATTTCCAATCCGCCGGGGTAAAGAGGCGGCTCCGATGATGCCACAAGGAAGCGCCCGCGCGCTCCTCACGGCTTCCCCAATCGCTCCGTGAAAATCAATACAAATCCCGCCGGTAGCGGCCTTCATCGAGCAGCCGATTCACCGCTTGCGTACCGAGCAGATCTGCCAGGGCTCTGTGCACCGCCTCGCCCATTCCCGCACTGCTGCCACAGACGTAGACATCCGCCCCCTGCGACAGAAAGGAAGCCACCTGCTCTCCGTTGGCCGTCAGAAAATGCTGCACATAGCGCGGACCATTTCCAGCGCGAGAAAAAACTCGGTCGCAGCGGCTCAGTGTTCCAGCTTCCAACCAGCCATCTATCTCACTGGCCAGGTGCCGGTCCACCTCGGGACTGCGCTCGCCGTAAATCAGCCAACTCCGTCCGGGGCTGGGGCACCGGGCCCGCTCCGCGAGCTGTGCGCGCAGTCCCGCCAGACCGCTGCCGGCTCCGATAAGCAAAATCGGGCGGCGGTGATCCAACGTGTGGCAATGGGCGTTGACTCGGATACAGCCGGCCAGGAAACCACCAACCGGACAATAACGGGTGAGCCAGCCGGAGCCCAGTCCACCCCGCCGCTGGCGCACCAACAATATCAAACGGCCCTCCTCGGGGCGGGAGGCCACGGAATATTCGCGCTCGGGCAACAGGGGCCAATCAACAAATTCACCGCCCAGCAATTGGCCTGGCTGGCAAATGCGGTCCGGTAGTTGCCGCTCACTCAACCAGGCCGCCAGCGTACGGCTATGCCCCGCCACGGTAATCCAATTGGCGCCATCCACACCCTGCCGCGCGAGCCACTGTTCCACCACCCGCCGCGCCAACCGCGGCCGGATGGTGAGAACATCGCCCGCCCGCCAGGCGGGAGACGGCCCACAGGCCCGCAGTTCAATCCGGTACAGGGGATCGCCGGGACTGCCGGGGTTCAGCAGTTGCCGGTCGGCCAACTGCCAATAATTGACGGCATCCGCTGTGCCGGCCCCCGGGCTTGTGGTGTTCGGCTTGCCGCTGTCTATGCGCACCAGTGGCTGCAAGGGCTTGGCACCCATGGCGGCCAGGCCCCTATAAACCGCTTGGCCAAAGGCACAGAATTTCGTATAGGCACTGTCGCCGAGGGCAATTACCGAATAGGAGAGATGAGACAAATCCAGAGGCAAACGGGCGCCGTTGAGATAACGGCGGGCAAAGGCGCGCCCGTTGTCCGGCGGCTCGCCGTCGCCAAAAGTGCTGACCACAAACAGCGCCCGCCGCGTCGACAACAGCGCCTCATTTGTAAGCTGATTCAACGGCAGCAGCCGTATCTCATCACCACTGTAACCCTCGGCTTTTAAATCGTCGATTTTCTGCCGTGCGAGCGCTTCCGCAGTGCCGCTCTGGCTGGCATAGGCCACCAGCGCGGCGCCACCGGCGGCCGCCGCGCGTACGCGCCGCTGCCGCCAGTAGAGCCAGAGACACCAGCTGGTCCAGGCAATAATGACAGCGCCGGCCAGGATACTTCTTTGGTATTCCGTCACTTTATCGGTTCCGAGGTCTTACAGCGGCAGTACCTCGAAGGTGGCGGAGTACACACCGTGTCGCTTGGTGGCCGGCGCTTTGGCCTTGTCATCCTCATACTCGGCTTCCATGAAATAGCGCCCCGCCGCCGGCCAAGTGACACTGAACAGGCCGTCACTGCCCGCCTTGGCGGTAATTTCATTCTGACTGTCCCGGTAACGGGTGCCCCCCGGAATCAATACCACTTCCGCATTTTTGGCCGGCTCCCCGTCAATCAGCAGTTTAAATTCGGCGATTTCACCGGCATAGAGATCGTTCGGGTGAGTAACCGGGACCAGTTCCAAGCCCACGCCTGTAGGCGCGAGTACCTCTGAGGTGGGATTGCCTGCCGTCACAAACGTCTCAGTGCGGCGGTAATCGTAGATAACGCGCAAATCCTTAGCATCCTTCGGCACGGCGGTTGCGAACTCGGCATCGTCCGCGCTCTTGCCCCGACCGGGCCACATTTGACGCTTGCCTGCAGCATCTTTCCAGAAAGCGCGCAGACCTGCCGACGCACGACTTACCTTGTAAGTGCCCTCTTCTTTCAGCTGCAGATCAAAGGTACTGCGATAGTGCCCCTTGGCGAGATTTTGCAACGGAACCTGTTCTCCGCTGGGCGCGGTCACCGCTACCTGCTCCATGGGCAGGGCGACGTGATCCGGGAAAAATATGGTATTCGATACAGCGGCATCGAAAGTCACATAGGGACTTTCGCCGGAAAGTACAGTAGCACTCGGCAGTATCCACATCCGGTGCGCCTGCGCCTGCATGGCCACACCCGCACTGATAACTGCGGCCAGCAACGCCCGGCCCAATACATTTCTCTTCATTCCGTGTTCCTCTTGTGCGTAGATTGACAATCAGGGGAGCAGGGCCACGCGTATTGCGCCCAGTTCAGTATTGCCACTGCCAGTGAGCGGCAGTGCAGATTTATCCAGTGGCCAAGTCAAAGGGATCTCCACCAGCTCACGGCCGCCCACCTCCCGCGCAGCCTCCACTCGCAGGCGGTAACTGCCCGGCTTCAATGCCGCCAGTTGCTCCCGATCCAACGCCAACTCCAGTTGGTGCTCGCCGGGGCCGTAGGTGGCGGAAGTAATCCCATCCACCGGCATATCGAGGCTGCGGCCGCCCCGGCGCCACCACTGGCGCAAATCCTTGAGCCATTTTTTGCCCTCGTCATTGGGCATGTGAACGTCGTACCAGACTGCCAGCTGTGTGGCCCGACGGGATTCGTCCTCCAGCCAAACGGCCACGTAGGGCTTGTGGTATTCCGCTACTTTGAGACGCGGAATCTCAATACTTACCTGCAGGCTCTCCGCCTGGGCCCAACCGGTGACCGACATACCCGCCACCAACGCCAGGGAGCGGAGTCTTTGCAAAGGCTTTATGTGCATAATTTCTTTCGGTACTTCCTTTTTTCAGCTCAGTCAGTGAATAAAAACCAGGGCAATCACCAAAGGGATGACGATGCCCAGGGCAGTGAGTGGCCAGGTAGACGGTCGGCGCGGAGACTGCTGCCAAAGCAGCCAAAAACCGGTCAGACAGAAAACAACACAGGCGGCCGCAAAGATATCCAGAAACCACTTCCACACAGGGCCGCTGTCGCGGCCTTTGTGCAGGTCGTTCAGATAGGCGATCCAACCGCGGTCGGTGTCCTCATAGATCAACTCGCCGCTATCGGTGTCCAGGGACAGCCAGGCATCGCCGCCGGGCCGCGGCATGGCGAGATAAAATTCCCCGCTATCCCACTCACCGCTGTGCCGGCGGGGCACTTGGATCTGATGTTCTTCAGCGAGCCATTGCACTAAATTGGCTGGCAACTGCCGCTCTGTTTCGGGAAGCCAATGCGCCAACAGTGGAGCGGGCACAGTGATTTCGCGGCTGACTACCCGCGGCTCAGCGGAAATCTCTGCAGCGTGATTCAGAGTGATACCGGTGATGGCGAACAGCAACATAGCCGCCAGACATATGGCGGAACTCACCCAATGCCACTGGCGTACTGTCCCTACAGAAAATCCCACTTCTACTGCTCTCAATCGAATGTTTTCATTGGCTCCGGGCCAGTATCGCCGGCGCTACGCTCCCGCCGCGGTTAAAACTCCCGACAAATAATAATGCTTCTCATTAACTAAACACAAGAAAAAAGGGGGCGGTGCGTTGCGTGAAATACAACAGTACCGCGGAGCCTCCTTCACCGGTAACAGAAGTGGACCTTGCATGATCTGAGAGAACTGAGCACCTTCGCAACCGTAAAAGGCTCCGAAGATCACCGAGCCTAGCCGGCTTTTATATAACCGAATTGGGACTCTCCCAACCGAATAGTTATTGGTCGATCTCTGGCCGCTCCGTATAATCCGCAGCTTTTCCGCATCATTTCTTCTGTGGTACCCAATCAACAGCTGTATGACCAAAGCCTCTCCCCTGGCACTCCTGCCCCTTTTTCTTTTCCTCGGCCTGTTTGTAGGGAGCGGCCTCTGGTATCAGTCCCAAGGGGTGGAGATGGCCTTCTATCAAATCTCCGCTCCGGTCGCGATACTGCCGGCAATCGCGCTGGCCGTACTGCTCGCTCGCGGCTCTCTGAACCACCGCATCGAAACATTTATCCGCGGCGCTGGCGATCACACCATTGTCACCATGCTGCTGATTTACCTGCTGGCCGGGGCCTTTGCCAGCGTCGCCAAGGCCGCCGGTGGTGTGGACGCCGCCGTCAATCTCGGCCTCAGCGCAATTCCCCCCACCCTGGTTCTGCCGGGGCTCTTCGTGATCACCGCTTTTATCGCCACCGCCATGGGCACTTCCATGGGCACCGTCGCCGCCATTACGCCAATTGCCGTGGGCATGGCCAATGCGACCGACCTGCCACTGCTATTGACTGTCGGCACTATCGTCGGCGGCGCCATGTTCGGCGATAACCTGTCGATTATCTCCGACACCACCATTGCCGCCACCCGCACCCAGGGTGTGGAAATGCGGGACAAGTTTCGCATGAACTTCCGCATCGCCCTGCCGGCGGCGTTAGTGACCGTGAGTGGACTCTATTTCCTGGGTAGCTCGGCAGTAGTGGAGGCTCCGGGGGACTTTGAGCCGCTGCGGGTTCTGCCTTATTTAGTGGTGCTGTGCCTTGCGGTATCGGGCGTCAATGTATTACTGACGCTTTTCACCGGTCTGTTACTGGCCGGGGCCATTGGTCTGACCCTGCAACCGGACTATGGTCTGGCGGCCCTATCCAGGGATGTCTACGCCGGCTACACCGGTATGCAAGAGATATTGATTCTTTCCCTGCTGATCGGCGGCTTGGGGGCAATGATGCAGGCGGGCGGCGGTCTGGCGTGGCTGGCCACTGCGATCGACAAGCTCAATCATTCGCGGCGCAGAGGCGCAAGTGCGACCCGCATTGGCGAGCTGGGCATCAGCACCGCAGTAGCGGCCACCAATGTGTGTACGGCCAATAACACTGTGGCGATTCTGCTCACCGGAAGCCTGGCCAAGGATATCGCACAACGCTACGGTGTTGATCCTCGCCGCAGCGCCAGCCTGTTGGATATTTTCTCCTGTGCAGTACAGGGACTGCTGCCCTACGGCGCACAGGTACTGCTGGCTTCCTCACTGGCGAAGGTCTCCCCACTGGCCTTGATCGGCAACATTTATTACTGCTGGTTGCTGGGGATAGCAGCGCTGATCTCCATAGCTATCGGCCTGCCCCGCGAAACTTTACGTCAGGCAGATACAGCTTCAAGCCCCGCAGATTAAAGGGCACAAAGCAAAAATCAGCAGCTCTACAAAAACTGCGCGGAATTTGCGTCCGGCAGCAAAGCCGCCTCACGCTCAAATAAAAATAAGAAGCGGAAGCGATGAAACGGAAGCTGTGAAACCCCGCCCTATTTCGGCGGCAGGGAACCGGCGAATTCCGCCCCCCGGCTCACCCAGGCATCCAGGTCAGCGGCCACCGCATCTTCCTCCACATAGACCATCCCTTTCAGCGGCCTGCCGGTATAATCCATTGGCCTTGTGTAGCGCTCGGCCAGTGCATCCTGGTAATTTTCTGGACCTACTCGCACCATCAGCTCCTCACCGACGACACCACAGGCCATGTTGCCATTCAGCATAAAGGCGAGACCGCCGAACATTTGCTTTTCTGTCAGACCGTCAGTGTTCCTCAACAGATTGCGGACTTTTTCCGCCAACTCTTTGTTGTATGCCATAACAATCTCCTCAATCATCCTTGCTGAATTCGGAATTGCATACCGGCTCCGGTTTACGCCACAAAATCATCGCTGCCGGGAAAGCCGATAAATCGAAGAGGTATCCATTATGAGATTCCCGAATACAGGTCGGGACCTTGGGGTATTTTTTTCCGTATTTCGCCCGGTGCACAAACAGGCGGACTGGGTTTTCGGGAGGCCTGCGACGGGAATAATGCTTGAAACGGATCGATGGAGCAGTGAAACCGCTTGCCGTACAGCAGAGAAGCAGAGGTTATAGTGTTCAGCAAGAAATTCCGAAGCCTGAGCCATCGTTAAAAAGTTATTTTTCGATAACTTTTTAAGTGTAGCAGCTAAGGAGGGACATCACGGATTTGGGATGGGGTTTGTGAAGCTGTCCCGGGCGATCGGCATCAATTGCGACACATGGCCGCAATTGATGCCGCTATCTGCCCTTTAGTCCACAAACACCCGCGCGTTGCGGAACAGACGCATCCAGCCGGAGTCCTCTTGCCAATCATCCGGGTGCCAGCTGTTGCTAACCGTGCGAGCAACCCGCTCCGGGTGCGGCATCATAATGGTGACGCGGCCATCCTCAGAACACAGTGAGGTAATGCCGTTTACCGAACCGTTCGGGTTAGCGGGATAGGTCTCGGTAATCTCGCGGTGGTTGTTTAGATAACGCATGGCGATGGTGCCCGATTTTTCACAGGCTTCCAGCGCCTCGCGGTTCGCAAATTCGACGCGGCCTTCCCCATGGGCCACCGCCACCGGCATCACGGAACCGGCCATGCCCGCAAACAGCACCGACGGCGATTCCTCGATGCCGACCAGCGAGAAGCGCGCCTCGTACTGCTCGGAAAGGTTGCGCACAAAGCGCGGCCAGTGACCGGCGCCCGGGATCAGCTCCTTGATCACCGAGAACATCTGGCAGCCATTGCAAACCCCGAGGCCAAAGGTGTCCTTGCGGTTGAAAAAGCCCTCGAACTGCTCCCGCGCGCGGGGATTGAACAGGATGGTCTTGGCCCAACCCTCTCCGGCGCCGAGCACGTCCCCGTATGAGAAGCCACCACAGCCCACCAGCCCCTTGAAGTCATCCAGGGTTACCCGGCCGGCAAGGATATCGCTCATATGCACATCCACGGCGGTAAAGCCGGCGCGATGGAAGGCGTGCGCCATTTCCACCTGGCTGTTGACGCCCTGCTCGCGCAATATCGCCACCTTCGGCCGCACACCTTTGTTGATATAAGGCGCGCTGATGTCCTCGTTGATATCGAAGGTGAGATGTACCGACAGGCCAGGGTCTTCCTTGGCAATGGCGGCGAACTCCTGTGCAGCGCAATCGGCATTGTCGCGCAACGCCTGGATACGGTAGCTGGTCTCGGACCAGATCTGCTGCAGTTCCGCGCGACTGCGTTTGAAAATCCGTGCCCCTTCGCGGGTGATGCACAGGTGTTCGTTGTTGTTCAATTCGCCGATCTGGTGTGCCGGCACGCCGACAGCGGCAAAGCGCTGTACCAGCATGTCCGCGTCGCAGGCCGGCACCTGCAAAACAGCGCCCAGTTCCTCGTTAAACAAGGCGGCAATGGGGTCTTCGCCCAGCTCGTAGATTTCCACGTCGACACCCACGCGGCCGGCGAAGGTCATCTCTGCCAAAGTGGCGAAGAGCCCTCCGTCGGAGCGGTCGTGGTAAGCGATGATCCGCTCCTCAGCCAGCGCTTCCTGCATCAATTCAAAGAAGCCCTTCAGGCGCTTGGGATCATCCAGATCCGCGGGGGCGCCACCGAGCTGGTTGTATACCTGCGCCAGGCAGGAGCCGCCCAGGCGGTTTTTGCCCGCACCCAGGTCCACCAGCAGCAGTTTTGTCTCACCCTTGTCGGTGCGCAGCTGGGGGGTGACGGTTTTGCGCACGTCGGTAACCGGGCTGAAAGCGGAGATAATCAACGATAAAGGCGCGGTGACCGCCTTGTCCTCGCCGCCGTCATTCCAGGCGGTGCGCATGGACATGGAGTCCTTACCCACCGGAATGGTGATACCGAGCGCCGGACACAATTCCATGCCGATGGCCTCTACGGTGCGGTAGAGCTTTTCCTCCTCGCCCGGGTGGCCGGCGGCACACATCCAGTTGGCGCTCAACTTAATGTCAGACAGCTGCGCAATCGGTGTACAAGCCATATTGGTAATGGCCTCGCCCACCGCCAGGCGGCCCGAGGCCGGGGCATCCAACAGGGCCACCGGAGTGCGCTCACCCATGGCCATGGCCTCACCGGCATAGCTGTCGTAGGAGACAGTAGTCACGGCGCAGTCCGCCACCGGAACCTGCCAGGGGCCGACCATCTGATCCCGGGCCACTTGGCCAGTAACGCTCCTGTCGCCAATGGTAATCAGGAAGTTCTTACTGGCTACCGTAGGCAGACGCAGTACCCGTTCCGCAGCTTCGTTAAGATCTATGCCCGCGGTCTCAAACTCCTTGGTTTCGACAACACGCTTCTCTGCCACCCGGTGCATACGCGGCGGCTTTCCGAAAAGCACAGACATGGGAAGATCCACCGGCTTGGCATCGAACTCCTTGTCATTCAGTAACAGGCGTTTCTCTTCGATGGCCTCGCCCACTACCGCAAAGGGCGCACGCTCGCGCTCACATATCTGCTGAAAACGCGGCAGATCGCCCGGCATCACTGCCAGCACATAGCGTTCCTGAGATTCGTTGCACCAGATCTCCAGCGGGCTCATACCCGGCTCGTCACTGGGTACCTTCCGCAGCTCAAATTTGCCGCCGGTACCGCCGTCTTTGACCAGCTCCGGGAAGGCGTTGGACAAACCTCCCGCGCCCACGTCATGGATGAAAGCGATGGGGTTCTCATCCCCCAGTTGCCAGCACTGGTCGATGACCTCCTGGCAGCGGCGCTCGATCTCCGGGTTCTGGCGCTGCACCGAGGCAAAATCCAAGTCTTCGGAGCTACTGCCACTGGCCATACTGGAAGCGGCGCCACCCCCAAGGCCGATCAGCATTGCCGGGCCGCCGAGCACCACCAACTTGGCACCGGGTTTAAAGGGCTGTTTTTCGATGTGCTCTTCGCGGATATTGCCGTAACCGCCGGCGATCATAATCGGCTTGTGGTAGCCCCGGCGCTCGCCGCCAAATTCTTCTTCGAAGGTACGGAAATAGCCGCAGATATTGGGGCGGCCAAACTCGTTATTGAAGGCGGCACCGCCGATGGGGCCTTCAATCATAATATCCAGCGCGCTGACAATGCGCTCGGGCTTGCCGTAATCCACTTCCCAGGGCTGCAGGTAATCGGGGATTTGCAGGTTGGAAACAGTGAAGCCGGTCAGCCCCACCTTGGGCTTGGAGCCTCGGCCCACGGCACCCTCGTCGCGGATCTCGCCACCGGCGCCGGTACCGGCGCCAGGGAAAGGCGCAATTGCCGTGGGGTGGTTGTGGGTTTCCACCTTCATCAGCATGTGGATGGGTTCGACGCTGAAACCATAGGCTTTGGTTTCCGGGTCCGGATAAAAGCGGCCGGCCTCGTGCCCCACCACAACTGCGGCGTTGTCCGCATAGGCGGACAGGACATTGTCGCCACCCTGTTCGTAGGTGTTCTTGATCATGCCGAACAGCGTATGCGGCATTTCCTCGCCGTCGATGGTCCAGGAGGCATTGAAGATTTTGTGGCGGCAGTGTTCAGAGTTCGCCTGGGCAAACATCATCAACTCCACGTCCGTGGGGTTGCGCTGCAGCTCCTGGAAACTCTTCAGCAGATAGTCGATCTCATCTTCTGCCAGGGCCAGACCCAATGCTGCATTGGCCTCCTCCAGCGCCTGGCGCCCACCGCCGAGCAGATCGACACTGGTGAGCGGCCGCGGCTTCTCCTCGCGAAACAGCTGCTCCGCCTGATCGAAATCGGTGAATACGCTTTCCACCATACGATCGTGCAGTACAGCGGCCAGCGCTTCCCGTTCAGCACCGGTTAATTCGGTTCCGGTTACATAGTAGGCCAGCCCCCGCTCCAAGCGGTGGATCTGGGTGAGACCGGCGTTGTGGGCGATGTCGGTGGCCTTGGAAGACCAGGGGGAAATCGTGCCCGGACGGGGCACCACTAGCAGCAGTTCGCCCTCCGGCTGGTGCATTTCCTCGGTGGGACCGTACTGTAGCAGCCGCTCGAGCAGAGCCAGTTCTTTCTTGTTCAGTGCCGGAGTATCGGCGAAGTGAACATACTCGGCGTAGATATCGTCAATTGCCGGCTGCATCGCGCGCAGTTGATTTAGGAGTTTCTGGTGACGGAATTTCGACAGTGCGGGAGCACCACGCAGAACTAGCATCGCGGGAGTTTGCCTCTTGTCTGAAGTTTAAGCTCCGCGCCGTCAACAATCGCGCAAAGCCCGGGAATTGAAGAGGGCGCAATTGTACCCGAAGCATCGCGCCACAAACACTGCCCCGGAGCTCTGTGTGTACACAATAACGCTGTCGCATTTTCAGAAATGGGCTGTACTCAGGCAAAGAAAATCTTCGCCCTACTAAAATTGATGAACAAATGCAACCCCACAGATCACACAGCTGCCCCTGCTATTTGGGCAACTTGTCACTCATGGGGTAGAATTGGTGAAATTTTGCCGGCCCCGCCGCTCAGGACGAGCCATGCCGGTAACCGCTGAGAGAAAGCGAAAACAAAACTAAAGGACTAGAGGGGACACTTTATGATCATGAAAAGCCGTATTGTGCGCTACTCCCTGCGCCTGGCCAAGGGCCTGGTGCTGGCAGGTTGCGCCTCGCTGATAGTGGCGAGCAAGACTCCAGACACCCTGGAGCAGATCAAAGCTTCCGGCAAACTGATCGTACTGTCCCAAAACGGCCCCACCACCTACTACGAAGACGCCGACGGGCGCCACACAGGCTTTGAGTACGGGATGCTCAGTGCTTTTGCCGAAGAGCTGGGCGTGCAGCTGGAAATCCGCGATGTGCACGACCTAGATGAAATGTTCAAGCGCCTCCGCGAACCCACCGAGGGCGCCCACTTGGCCGCCGCGGGCCTGACCGTGACCCCCGAGCGCCGTGAGCAGGTGCGCTTCACCCCCTCTTACTTCGAGATACGTCAGCAGGTCATCTACAAAATCGGCGAGGATCGGCCGCGCAAGGTCAGCGACCTGGAAGGCAAAAAAGTGGCGGTAATCGCCGGCAGCGCCCACGCCGAGGAGCTGCGCAAACTGGCCCAGCGCCACACCGACCTGGAATGGGAGGAAATTTCCGATGTCGACGCCACGGAGCTGCTGGAAATGGTCAACGACGGCAGCTACCAGTACGCCATCGTGGACTCAAATGCCTACGCAGTTCACCGCGGCCTCTATCCCAACACCGCCATCGCCTTCAACCTGACCCAGTTTCAGCCAGTTGCCTGGGCCTTTCCCCACAGTGACGACGACAGTCTCTACCGCGCCGCGCGCCGCTTTATGCTCCGCGCCAATACCAGCGGCCTAGTGGCACAGCTGCGCGAGGAGTTCTTCGGCCATATCAGTAAATTGAACGCCGGCGGCGCCCAGGCCTTTGCCAAAAGTACCCGCGAGCGCCTGCCCCAGTGGCGCGAGGCAATGCAGAAGGTGGCGGAGAAATACGACCTCGACTGGCATCTGCTGGCAGCGCTCAGTTATCAGGAGTCCCACTGGAACCCCCGCGCCAAATCGCCTACCGGAGTGCGCGGCCTGATGATGCTGACCCTAGACACGGCGCGCGAGCTGGGGGTCAACCGCCTGAACCCGGAGCAAGCCATCGACGGCGGCGCCCGCTACTTTATCAAAGTGCGCGACAAGATCCCCGAACGCATCCGCGAGCCGGACCGCACCTGGATGGCACTGGCCGCCTACAACGTCGGCTACGGCCATCTGGAAGACGCGCGGATATTGACCGAAAAGCTGGGCGGCAACCCGGATCGATGGGCCGATGTCCGCGAGCATCTGCCACTGTTGGCCAAGCGCCAGTACTACAAACACACCAAGCACGGCTACGCGCGCGGTTGGGAACCCGTCACCTATGTGCAGAACATCCGCCACTATCAAGCCCTCCTTACCTGGAGCAGCCGCATTGAGGAGCAGCGTCTGGCCGCAGCGGCAGAAGAAGCCGCAAGGGAATTAGCCGACAACACCGCTGTCGACATGGAAGCCGCGGCTGCAGCCCCCGCCTTTTGAACGCGCTAAATACACCGGTATTTTGGTGCGGAACGCCGAGGAGCTAGTGGGCATCCGAACTGGCAAGTGAAACAGTTTATTGCAGTCGCTACCGTGCACACCAAATCACCAATGGCAAGCACGGCATTTCGAGGAATTAATCGTAACGGCGGGCAAGCTGTTCTGCGGACACGCCGCGCCAGTAATCAAAGCGCAGCCGCCACATCAACAGCACGGTACGCAGTACACCGTATTTTTGCCAACGGCGGCCAGAGGTGGTGACACGGGCGCGGATACAAGCTGGCCTAGCTAGCTCGAGCAACCTCCCGCTCAATGCAATATCTTCCATCAAAGGCTGATCAGCAAAACCACCCAACTCTTCAAAAAGGTCTCGGCGCACAAAAATCCCCTGATCACCAGTAGCTATACCACTGATACGCGAGCGCCAGTTGATCAGAGTCGCGATCAAGGGAAACCAAATACTATTGCCACTGATACGCACATCGAAACGCCCCCAACATTTTCCCCGCAAGAGCGCTCTCTCAATGTTTTCCAACGCGTTCTCAGGCAGGCGGGTATCCGCATGTAAAAACAACAGACAATCGCCACCGGCAGCTGCGGCACCCGCGTTCATCTGTCGCGCCCGGCCTCTTTGTGCCGCAATTACCGTCAAACCGGCGGCGGAGAGAAACTCCACGCTGCCGTCATCACTGCCGCCATCCACAAAAATTACTTCGCAGTTATCACGTGCCTGCAATGCGCGCAAATGTCCGATCAACTGCGGTAACTGCTCCCTCTCGTTCAATAACGGCACCACTATGCTAAACCGCATCAAGCATATCTCCATTGCTGGCAAAGTTTACCGAACAAGTTACAGGGCACCGCCGCAGCTACTGCCCTGCCCCGCAGTGCAGCCGTAACAGTGATCGGCGACGCGAATCGGTGTATCGCGCATATCCCGCTCCAACAGATCGCGCAAATGCATGGGGCCAGGCAGCGCCAGCTCCAGCTGCTGGTTGAAATCACAGTCGTAAAGATTGCCTCGCCAGTCCACACTGACAAGACTGCGGCACATAACGCTTTTCAGATTATCTGCGCTGTAGCTGTCTTTGAGCAGCTGCATATAGTCGGCAAACCGCCCCTTGGAAATCAGAGTGGAGCCAAAGCGCTTAATCGGCATATTCGCCAGCGCAAATAAATTGTTGAAGACGATACCGAAATGGGCGAATAACTCACGTTTATAGTCCGCCTCCAGTTGCTGTTGGTTTGGCGGCAAAACGGGGCCCTGAGGGTTGTACACCAAATTGAGCAGCAGGCCGCTGTCCGGCTTACCGTAACCCAGTGCATTCAGTTTCTGCAGTGCGGCGATACTCTTTTCAAAAACCCCTTTGCCCCGCTGGCTGTCCACATTGTCCAGCGAGTAACAGGGCAGCGAGGCCACCACCTCGACTTTATTTCCAGCGAGAAATTCCGCCAACTCTTCCTGGCCTGGTTCGAAGAGTATGGTCAAATTGCAGCGATCTATAACATGTACACCGAGGTTCCGTGCTGCAATCACCAGCGATCGGAAACCCTCGTGCATTTCAGGTGCGCCGCCAGTGATATCCAAAGTGGAAATTTTGCGCACGCGCAACACATCGGGAATCAGCGCCAAATTCTCTGCATTCATCATTTCAGTGCGATTCGGCCCCGCGTTGACATGACAGTGCACGCAGGTCTGATTGCACTTGTAGCCAATATTGACTTGCAGAGTGTCGATTTTCTCGCGTCGGATCGCTGGAAAATCCGATATCTCCAGCAGTGGTATCGTATCGTGCATATGGCTTTAAGCTTCCTGGTTTACTGCATAGGGTGGAAGCGCAATGTATCCACCTGCACACACCCGCTTCCATCACCTGGAGAAAGTCAGGCTTCTTCCGCGATACCTGTCGTTGCCAACAGCGGTTTTATTACAGCCGCCGCCTCTGCCGACAGGGCCTCCACCGGCGTAACCAGGCCACTTGCCAGCGCGCTGTGAGCGGCAGATTCCGGCAAATCTTCGCCCAGCAGGCGAATGGCCTCAGCCGCTATCCGCTGGGCGCGGGCGGCGTTCTGCTGCAGGTTGGCGATGGCCACCTCCGCCGTAACCGCAGCCTCTCGCTCGTGCCAGCAGTCGTAGTCCGTGGCCATAGCCAGGGTCGCATAGGCAATCTGCGCTTCCCGCGCCAGCTTGGCCTCGGGCATGTTGGTCATGCCGATAACAGATGCTCCCATGGCGCGGTACCAGTGGGACTCTGCGCGGGTGGAGAATTGCGGACCTTCAATACACACATAAGTGCCGCCGCGATGCAGTCTGATCGGCTGATCACTCTGGGTCGCATGAAATGCCCGCGCCAGACAATCGGCCACCTGAGGGCACACGGGATCAGCCATGGAAACATGGGCCACGGCGCCCTGACCGAAAAAGGTACTCTCGCGCCTGCGGGTCAAATCAATAAACTGATCTGGGATCAGCATGTCCAGGGGCCGCACCTCTTCGCGCAGGGAGCCAACCGCGGACAGAGACAAAATATAGCGGACCCCGAGCTGGCGCAGTGCATGGATATTGGCCCTGTAGGGCACTTCAGAGGGAATCAGGCGGTGTCCGCGGCCGTGGCGGGCCAGAAAGGCAACGGGTATCCCGTGCAACCTGCCAGCGACAATAGCGTCGGAGGTTGGGCCAAAGGGCGTCTCTATCTGCAGTTCCCGTGCACCGGTCAGACCCTGCATATCATAGAGGCCGCTGCCGCCGATTACGCCGATCAATGCTTTTGCCATGTCCTCGCCTCATTAGTAATTTCAGCGGAGTATAGGAATGGCGATCGGGAAAGTAAAAAAGCCGTCTCTTTCGAGACGGCTTTTTTACAGGAGTCTGCGGCCGGTTTGCCCGGCCGTAAACCCGGCTTACCAGCCAGTGACTTCCTTCAGTGCATTGCCGATCTCGGCCAGAGAGCGCACGGTTTTAACACCGGCGTCTTCCAGTGCGGCAAACTTCTCGTCCGCAGTGCCCTTGCCGCCGGAGATAATCGCACCGGCGTGGCCCATGCGTTTTCCGGGAGGTGCGGTAACACCAGCGATATAGGAAACCACCGGCTTGGTGACATTTTCCTTGATGTAGGCCGCAGCCTCTTCTTCCGCAGTACCACCGATCTCACCGATCATAACAATGGCTTCAGTCTGCGGGTCATTCTGGAACATTTCCAGAATGTCGATAAAGTTGGAGCCCGGAATCGGGTCGCCGCCGATGCCGACGCAAGTGGACTGGCCGAAACCGTAGTCAGTAGTCTGCTTAACCGCTTCGTAAGTCAGGGTACCGGAACGGGAAACGATGCCCACTTTGCCCGGCTTGTGGATGTGGCCCGGCATAATACCGATTTTGCACTCGCCGGGGGTAATCACGCCCGGGCAGTTGGGGCCGATCAGGCGCACGCCCAGCTCATCGCATTTCACTTTCACGTCCAGCATGTCCAGCGTCGGAATGCCTTCAGTGATGCAGACAATCAGTTTAATACCGGCATTGGCCGCTTCCAGGATGGAGTCTTTGCAGAAAGGCGCCGGAACATAGATTACGGACGCGTCCGCACCGGTCGCTTCCACCGCTTCTTTAACGGTATTGAACACCGGCAGGCCCAGGTGGGTTTGACCACCCTTGCCCGGAGTCACGCCGCCGACCATCTGAGTGCCGTAGGCGATCGCCTGCTCGGAGTGGAAAGTGCCCTGAGAGCCGGTGAAGCCCTGGCAGATGACTTTGGTGTCTTTGTTGATCAAAACGCTCATTTCGAGTCCTCAAATTCTGTCTGGCCGGGAGGAGATGTCTCTCCCTGGAGCCCTATCGCGGCCCGCCCCTATTTGGGCGGGCATTCGGCTGCGCGAAGCAGTGCCTCGCCTCAGCCCTCCGCAGCTTTAACCACTTGCTGAGCCGCATCGGTCAGGCTGGTGGCGGCGATAATATTCAGTCCGCTCTCGCTGAGTACCTTGGCACCCAGATCGGCGTTGTTACCTTCCAGACGCACTACGACCGGAACTTTCACACCCACTTCTTTAACCGCGCCGATCACGCCTTCGGCGATCATGTCGCAGCGTACGATGCCGCCGAAGATATTGATCAGAACCGCCTTTACGTTATCGTCAGACAGGATGATTTTGAAAGCTTCAACCACGCGCTCTTTAGTAGCACCACCACCAACGTCGAGGAAGTTGGCCGGCTTGCCGCCGTGCAGGTTAACAATATCCATGGTTCCCATGGCCAGGCCGGCGCCGTTCACCATGCAACCGATGTTGCCATCCAGGGCCACGTAGTTCAGATCCCACTTGGCGGCGTGCGCTTCGCGGGGGTCTTCCTGGGACGGATCGTGCATTTCGCGCAGATCCGGGTGGCGGTAGAGGGCGTTACCGTCGATTACTACCTTGGCGTCCAGGCAGTGCAGATTACCTTCGGTAGTAATTACCAGCGGGTTAATTTCCAGCAGTGCCAAGTCTTTTTCCTGGAACATCTTTGCAAGGCCGAGGAAGATCTTGGTGAACTGCTTGATCTGGTCGCCTTCCAGACCCAGTTTGAAAGCCAGCTCACGCGCCTGATAGGGCTGAGCGCCCACCAGCGGGTCAACAGTAGCTTTGAGGATTTTTTCCGGAGTCTCTTCCGCTACCTTCTCAATTTCAACGCCGCCCTCAGTGGACGCCATGAAAACGATGCGGCGGCTGGAGCGGTCCACAACCGCACCCAGATACAGTTCTTTGTCGATATCAGTGCAGCTTTCGACCAGGATGCGGGAAACCGGCTGACCGTTCTCGTCTGTCTGATAGGTAACCAGGCGCTCACCCAGCCACTTTTTGGCAAATTCTTCAATTTCAGCCTTGGAATCCACCAGCTTGACGCCGCCAGCCTTACCGCGACCGCCGGCGTGCACTTGGGCTTTTACCACCCACTTGTCGCCGCCGATCTGATCCGCCGCCGCTGCCGCCTCTGCCGGGGTTTCCGCTGCAATGCCTTTGGAAACCGGCAATCCGTATGCTGCAAACAGTTGTTTGCCCTGATACTCATGCAAGTTCATAGTCAATACCAATTCGTCTGTGAAAATTTAGAGGCAGGGGATTTCCCCGTCCTCCCAACCCCTCTCCCCGAGTAGAGAGGGGGGAAGATTAGTGCCGAATCCCCGCGGAGTTATTTCCGCTTCTTGCGATTGGCAATGTGAATCGCGTGACCATTTGCAGCCAGAGCTGCTTCCTTCACCGATTCAGAGAGAGTCGGGTGGCCAAACACGGTCATGCCGATATCCTCGGCGCTGGAGCCAAATTCCATGGCAATGGCAACCTGCTGCACCAGGTCTGCCGCAGACGGACCCACGATGTGCGCACCCAGCACGCGGTCGGTTTCCGCATGAGCGATGATTTTCACCATACCGGCAGTATCGTTCGCAGCCACGGCGCGACCGGATGCAACAAAGGGGAATACGCCCACATTGTAGGGCTCGCCATCGGCCTTAACCTGCTCTTCCGTGCGGCCGACCGCGGCAATTTCCGGGTGGGTGTAGATGACGTTTGGAATCACGTCGTAGTTCATCATTGGCTTCTGGCCGGCGATGCGCTCGGCAACTACCACGCCTTCTTCAGAAGCTTTGTGGGCCAGCATAGGGCCGCGCACCACATCGCCGACGGCCCAGACACCCGGAGCGGACGTCATGCACAGATCGTTGACGTAGATAAAGCCGCGCTCGTCCAGCTTGACACCGGCGTCTTCCGACAGCAGTCCTTCGGTGTAAGGGCGGCGGCCCACACACACGATCAGCTTATCGAAGGTCTCCTGGTGCTCTTTGCCGTCCTTGTCCTCGTAGGTAACGATCACTTCGTCACCCTTGACCTCGGTGCCGGTAACGCGGCAGGACAGACGGATATCCAGGCCCTGCTTCTTCAGGATCTTGTGCGCCTCTTTGGCGATCTGTTGATCCATGATGGCCAGGAAATTGTCCAGCGCCTCCAGTACTACAACTTCGGAGCCCAGACGATTCCAAACGGAGCCCAACTCCAGGCCGATAACACCGGCACCGATCACGCCCAGGCGTTTCGGTACTTCGGTGAATTCCAGGGCGCCAGTGGAATCGACGATGATTTTATTGTCCACCGGAGCCGGCGGAATGTTGACCGGCACGGAGCCGGAAGCCAGGATGACATTGTCGGCTTCATAAACAGTCACCTTGCCTTCGCGGTCAGTCACTTCCACTTTTTTGCCCGCCAGCAGCTTGCCGGTTCCCTCGATGGAGGTGACCTTGTTAGCCATAAACAGGCTGCTGATGCCGCCGGACATCTGTTTCACGACCGCATTTTTGCGCTCGACCATTTTTTTAACATCGATCTTCACCTTACCGGTTTCGATGCCGTGTACGTCGAGAGCATCCTTGGCTTCGTGGTATTTCCAGGAGCTGTCCAACAGCGCCTTGGACGGAATACAACCCACGTTCAGGCAAGTACCACCGTTGACAACCTTGCCGTCTTTATTCGTCCACTTTTCAACACAGGCGGTTTTCAGGCCCAGTTGCGCGGCGCGAATGGCAGCGACATAACCTCCGGGACCGGAGCCGATTACGATTACGTCAAATTTTTCCGACATGGTGTGTTCCAGATAGTCTGTGAATTCAATTTGCAGTTGCGCGGCCTTTCAGCCGCATCGCCGGGCTGGGCCCGGCGTTCCCGGGGCAGGGCCGGAAAAGGCCCCGTTAAACTTCGAGCAGGATACGGGCCGGATCCTCGATCATTTCCTTGATCGCCACCAGGAAGCCAACTGCTTCCTTGCCGTCGATCAGGCGGTGGTCGTAGGACAGCGCCAGGTACATCATCGGCAGGATTTCCACCTTGCCGTTTACCGCCATCGGGCGTTCCTGGATTTTGTGCATCCCCAGGATCGCAGTCTGCGGCGGGTTCAGGATGGGTGTGGACAGCAGAGAGCCGAAGACACCGCCATTAGTGATGGTGAAGGTGCCGCCGGTCATTTCTTCAATGGAGAGCTTGCCTTCGCGGGCGCGCACGCCCATATCGCGGATGGCATTTTCCATATCGGCCAGACCCATATTTTCCGCATTGCGCAAGATCGGTACCACCAGCCCTTTGGGTGAGGAAACCGCCACACCGATATCCTGGTAGCCGTGGTAGACGATATCGTCGCCGTCGATCGAGGCGTTCACCGCCGGATAGCGTTTCAGCGCTTCTACCGCCGCCTTGACAAAGAAGCCCATAAAGCCGAGACGGGTGCCGTTGTGCACCTTCTCAAAGAGCTCTTTATAGTTTTTACGCAGATCCATAACCGGCTTCATGTTCACCTCGTTGAAGGTGGTGAGCATGGCGGTAGTCTGAGTGGCATCCAGCAAACGCTCGGCAATGCGCTTGCGCATACGGGTCATGGGCACCCGCTTCTCGACGCGCTCGCCCGGCGCCACAGATACCTCTGCGGCAGCAGCAGGCGCGGCTGCGGCGGCGGGAGCCGCCCCCGCCTTCATCACATCTTCCTTCAATACGCGTCCGCCCTTACCGGAACCTTCTACACCGGCCAGGTCCACGCCTTTTTCCGCCGCCATCTTTTTGGCAGAGGGCATGGCGATCTTCTCACCAGCTTCTTTGCCTGCAGGCTTTTCTTCCGCCTTCACTTCTTCAGCTTTGCCTTCCGCCGGAGCGGGGGCCTCACCAGCGCCCTCTTCAAATTTGGCGATGACTTCGTTGGACAGGACAGTTTCACCCTCGCCCTTAATGATCTCGCTAATGGCGCCGTCAGCCGGAGCGACAACTTCCAGCACGACTTTGTCGGTTTCAATATCCACGATCAGCTCATCGCGGGCTACGGCTTCGCCGGGCTGCTTGTGCCAGGTGGCAACAGTGCCGTCCTGAACGGATTCCGGGAAAGTTGGCGCTTTAATCTCGATCGTCATTTTCCTGTTTCCTGAGATTGTTCTCTGCGTAAATTGTTGACCTGCCCTGCAGGTGACTTGAGGCTATCGTTCCGGATTTGGACCCGGGACCCGCTTGCATAGCCGGAGCACAGGCTCCGGCTGCGCTTTATTTAACGGTCAGCGCCTCGTTAATAAATTTGTTCTGCTCTTCCAGGTGCGTGGACATATAACCGGCCGCCGGTGCGGCGGAGGGTTCGCGGCCCACATACTGCAATTCCAGTCCGGGATGCGTTTCCGCCAGCAGACGGCGCAGATGGTGCTGACTGTGATACCAGGCTCCCTGGTTCATCGGCTCTTCCTGACACCAGGCCACGCTTTCGATGTTCTTGAACGCGGACACCGCTGCAACAAACTCTTCATCGGGGAAGGGATACAGCTGTTCGAGACGCACAAAAGCCACATCGTCCTGTTCGCGCTCCATGCGGGCTTCCAGCAGGTGGTAGTAAACCTTGCCGGAGCACAAGATCAGACGCTTGACCTTGGCCGGATCCACGCCCTCGTCCTGGATGACATTTTGGAACCTGCCTTCGGCGAGCTCGTCCAGGCTCGAAGTGGCCAGCTTGTGACGCAGAATCCACTTGGGACTCATGATTACCAACGGGCGGCGCATCGGGCGTATCGCCTGGCGGCGCAACAAGTGGAAAATCTGTGCCGGCGTGGTGGGGTTGCACACTTGGATATTGTGCTCGGCGCACAGTTGCATATACCGCTCCAGGCGCGCGGAGGAGTGCTCCGGCCCCTGTCCTTCGTAACCGTGCGGCAGCATCATTACCAGCCCACACATACGGCCCCACTTGTGTTCACCGGAAGTGATGAACTGGTCAATCACCACCTGGGCACCGTTGGCAAAGTCGCCGAACTGGGCCTCCCAGATAACCAGAGACTTGGGTGTAGTGGTTGCGTAGCCGTACTCAAATGCCAGCACAGCCTCTTCCGACAACAGGGAGTCGTATATATAGAAAGGCGGCTGGCCATCGTACATGTGCTGCAGCGGAACGTAAGACTGGCCGTCTTTCTGGCTGTGTATCACCGCGTGACGGTGCGAGAAGGTACCGCGGCCCACGTCCTCACCGGTCAGGCGCACCATATAGCCCTGTTCCAGCAGCGTGCCGTAAGCCAGGGTTTCGGCCATACCCCAGTTCAGCGGCATGGCGCCGGCAGCCATCTTGCGGCGGTCCTCATAAATTTTGGACACTTGCCGCTGCAATACTATGCCGTCCGGAATCGTGGTCATGCGGCTGGCCACGTCCTTAAGTTTCGGCAGTGCAAAGCTGGTATCAGCCGGGGTCAGCCAGTCGTGGTTGAGGTAGGGCGTCCAGTCCACAAACATGGAGCTGTCGGGCTGTTTCACCAGTCCTGTGGCCACATCCTCACCGCGATCCAGTTTGTCGCGGTAGTCGCTGGCCAGCTTATCCGCGGCGGCTTTATCCAGCACACCTTCGTTGACCAGTTTCTCCGCGTACAGGGTACGGGTGGTCTTGTGCTTGCGGATCGCCTGGTACATCAGCGGCTGAGTGCCTGACGGATCATCGGTCTCGTTGTGACCGCGGCGGCGGTAACACACCAGGTCGATGACAATGTCTTTCTTGAATTCATAGCGGTAGTCCACCGCCAGCAGAGCGGCAAGCACGACCATTTCCGGATCGTCGCCATTCACGTGCAGCACCGGGGCGTCGATCATCTTGGCCACATCGGTGCAGTATTCGGTGGAGCGGGCGTCTTCGCGCTTGCTGGTGGTGAAGCCCACCTGGTTGTTGAGCACGATGTGCACGGTACCGCCGGTGTAGAAGCCACGGGTCTGGGACATCTGCAGAGTTTCCTGCACCACACCCTGGCCAGCGAAGGCGGCATCGCCGTGGATGTTGATCGGCAGTACTTTCTCGCCGGTCTGGTCGCCGCGTCGGTCTTGTCGGGCGCGTACCGAACCCTCTACCACCGGCGCACAGATTTCCAGATGCGAGGGGTTGAAAGCCAGAGCCAGGTGTACCTCGCCGCCCGGAGTCATGACATTGGAAGAAAAGCCCTGGTGGTACTTAACATCACCGGAAGTGTCCAGGGTCTTCTTGCCCTCGAACTCCTCGAACAGATCCGCGGGGTTCTTACCCAGAATATTGACCAGGGTATTCAAGCGGCCGCGGTGGGCCATACCGATCACAATTTCCTTAACACCGTAGGTGCCCGAACGGCGGATCAGTGCGTCCATCATCGGGATCAGGCTTTCACCACCTTCGACACCAAAGCGCTTGGTACCCGGGTACTTGGAATCCAGGTGGCGTTCCAGGCCCTCGGCCGCGGACAGGCGCTGCAGTATCTCAACCCGGATATCGGCGCCAAAGTTGGGTGTGGACTGACTGCGCTCAAGGCGCTGCTGGAACCACTGCTGCTCTTCCAGATTGGACAGGTGCATAATTTCCGCACCCAGATTGCCGCAGTAGGTGCGTTCCAGGCCTTCAACAATCTCCCGCAGCGTGGCCTCTCCCTTGCCGAAAAAGAGATCCCCGGTCTGGAAGGTGGTGTCGTAATCCCCTTCAGTGAGGCCGTGATAATTAAGCTGCAGATCCGGTACCTGCTCGCGCGCCATCAGCCCCAGGGGGTCCAGGGTAGCTTTTTTATGACCGCGGTGACGGTAAGAGCTGATCAACTGCAGGACCTTGACCTGCTTGCGTTCGTGTTCGATGTTGATGGCGCCGGCACCGGGAGCGGCCAGCGGGCGGGTGCGGTGTTTGGCGAGCAGTTCAAAATGGCGGCGCACCGCAGCGTGAGAGACGTCGCCGACACCGTTTACCCGGGGGAGGCTGTCGAAGTAACTGCGCCATTCCTCCGGCACGCCGTTGGGGTCGTGCAGATAGGTCTCGTACAGTTCCTCCACATAGGCGGCATTGCCTCCGGAGATATGGGAGCTACGCCACAGCTGCTCCATGGTACTTTCGTGCATGTTGATGCCTACCTCGATTGCAGTGAGCCCTGCCGGGCTTTACCACTGCGCTTTCCTTTCACTCACTAAACAGGGCCAAAACACGCGTATCACCAATACCGCTGTACGCACGATTTGGCACCCCGCCATGGACCACGGGGGCGGGGCCAGAAGGCTTCTCCAGGCAGCACCGCGGACGGTAACTGCGGAGATTCCCTCTGACACCAGCCCCCTTTTCGACTGGCTCGTTGGCCAGTTTTCTAATTGAAAAGGCGCTCCATTAGCGCCGAACCCGGCTGTTGTGGGCAACCAGGCGTGAACCCTTAACGTCTATACCGCGCGGGTCAGCAACATATTGCGGATATGACCTATAGCGCGGGTAGGGTTCAGCCCCTTGGGACACACATTCACACAATTCTGAATACCGTGACAGCGGAATACGCTGAAGGGATCATCCAGCTTGGACAGGCGCTCGTCAGTAGCAGTATCACGACTGTCCGCCAGGAAACGGTAAGCCTGCAGCAAACCGGCCGGCCCGATGAATTTGTCCGGATTCCACCAGAAAGACGGACAGGCGGTGGAACAGCAGGCGCACAGAATACACTCGTAGAGACCGTCGAGTTTCTCGCGCTCTTCCGGGCTCTGCAGGCGCTCAATCGCCGGTGCCGGAGTATCGTTCTGGAGGTAGGGTTCGATCTTTCTGTACTGCTCGTAGAACTGCTCCATATCCACAACCAGATCGCGGATCACCGGCAGTCCAGGCAGAGGACGCAAAACCAGTTTACCTTTGGGCGCCGCCACCGAGAGGGGGGTAGTGCAGGCCAGGCCGTTTCGACCGGAGATATTCATACCGTCGGAACCACATACCCCTTCGCGGCAGGAGCGGCGGAAAGACAGGGTCGGGTCCCCGGCTTTCAGCAGTTCCAGCACGTCCAGCACCATCAGGTCTTTGCCCTGGGTATCCAGCTCGTAGTCCTGCATGTAAGGAGCTTTGTCAGTCTCCGGGTTGTAACGGTAAATGCTTACTTTCAACATATTCCGTATCCAGTATCTCTATAAGGGTGACCGCCGGCCGCAATCAATCCGGGCTTCTTCAGCCCCGTTAGCCGCCGGCCACCTGCAGGGTTAGTAGGTCCGAGCCTTGGGCTCGAAGGCTTCCACGGTGCTGGGCGCGAAGTTGACCGCGCGCTTGCCGACACGTTTTTCCGCCGGGAAGAACATGGAGTGGCACAGCCAGTTTTCGTCGTCGCGCTCCTGGAAGTCTTCGCGGGCATGGGCGCCGCGGCTCTCGGTACGGGCCTCTGCGGCGATCGCGGTGGCCTCGGCCACTTCCAGCAGGTTCTGCAGTTCCAGTGCCTCGACACGGGCGGTATTGAAGGCGCGACTTTTGTCGTCCAGGCGCACATTGGCAATACGCTCGCGCAGCGCTTCCAGCTTCTTCACCCCTTCGGCCATATAATCGCCGCGACGGAATACACCGAAGTGGTTCTGCATCACATTCTGCAGCTCTCCGCGCAGCACCGATGCTTTCTCGCCATCATTGCTGTTTTCCAGGCGATTCAGGCGCGCCATGGCCGCTTCGATGTCGGATTCGCTGGCCTCGCGGTGCTCGACACCTTCGCGGAGCGCTTTTTCAATAAAGAGGCCGGAAGCGCGGCCAAATACCACCAAGTCCAGCAGCGAGTTGCCGCCCAAGCGGTTGGCACCGTGCACGGATACACAGGCCACTTCGCCGCAGGCGTAGAAGCCGTCTACCACTTGGTCGTTGCCGGCGGCATCCTGGGTCAGGGCCTGGCCGTGAATATTGGTGGGGATACCGCCCATCATATAGTGACAGGTGGGCACTACCGGGATCGGATCTTTTACCGGGTCCACATGAGCAAAGGTCTTGGCCAGCTCACAGATACCCGGCAGGCGGCTGTGCAGTACCTCTTCACCGAGGTGATCCAGCTTCAGGAATACGTGATCGCCATTGGGGCCGGCACCGCGACCATCCAGAATTTCCAGAATCATGGAGCGAGCCACCACATCGCGGGAGGCCAAGTCCTTCGCGTTGGGGGCATAGCGCTCCATAAAGCGCTCGCCGTCCTTATTGATCAGATAGCCGCCCTCACCCCGGCAACCCTCGGTCACCAGCACGCCAGCACCGTAGATGCCGGTCGGGTGGAATTGCCACATCTCGATATCCTGCACCGGCAAACCGGCGCGCAGCGCCATTCCCACACCGTCACCGGTATTGATATGGGCATTGGTGGTGGAAGCGTAAATACGGCCGGCGCCGCCAGTGGCAAATACAGTGGCCTTCGATTTGATGAAAACGACTTCACCGTCTTCGATACGCATGGCGATCACGCCCACCACGGCGCCGTCCTGGTTTTTCACCAGATCGATGGCAAACCATTCGTTCAAAAAGACAGTGCTGTGCTTGACGTTGTTCTGATACAGCGTGTGCAGCAGGGCATGGCCTGTGCGGTCAGCGGCAGCACAGGTACGCGCAGCCTGACCGCCGCGGCCGAAATCCTTGGACTGGCCACCGAAGGGGCGCTGATAGATGCGGCCTTCCTCGGTACGGGAGAAAGGCAGCCCCATGTGCTCCAGCTCGAACACCGCCTCGGGCCCCACGGAGCACATATACTCAATGGCATCCTGGTCACCGATATAATCGGAGCCTTTTACTGTGTCGTACATATGCCAGCGCCAGTCATCCTGCGGATCCGCGCTGGCGATAGCACAGGTGATCCCCCCCTGGGCGGACACAGTGTGCGAGCGGGTCGGGAACACTTTAGTGATCACCGCAGTCTTGAAGCCGGACTGTGCCATTTGCAGCGCAGCGCGCATGCCGGCGCCACCGCCACCAATCACAATCCCATCAAAAGAAATAGTTCGCATGTTCGCCATCAGTTACACACCCCACAGAATTTCAATGCCCCAAACCGTGTAAAACACGGCAACCGCAGCCAGCAGCACCTCTACCACAACTCGGATTGCCGTGGCCTTGGGACCCATCATGCGGTTGGTGATGTAGTCGGTCACCACCGACCAGAGGCCAATCCAGGCGTGAACCACTGTGGCGAGCAAGGCCACCAGAGTAAACACGCGCATCCAACGCTGCTCAAACAGGGCAGACCAGGTCTGGTAACTGAAGTCATCACTCAGAAAAATGAATCCGACTATAAAGAGCGTGTATGTCGCAAGCACAACCGCGCTAACACGCTGATACAACCAATCAAAAGTGCCGCTGCGGCCAAAACTGGTGATTGTGGTTACCATATCCATACCCCCGCCAGCAAAATCAGAACTACAGCGACGACCAGCACCATCACAGCGCCGCGCCGCCCACCTTCCAGGGTCTCACCGATCCCCAGATCCATCAGCAGGTGGCGAACACCGGCCACCAAGTGGTAGATAAGTGCCGCCAGTGCCGCCCACAAAATGAGCTTGGCGGGAATACTGTCGAAGGCCGCCGCCACATCGGCAAAGCCCTGTTCGGATTCCAGACTGGCATCGAGCATGCACAATAACAGTGCAACCACGGCGAAGAGGACCACGCCGGAGATACGATGCAGAATGGAAACCAGAGCGGCAGCGGGAAGCTTGATAGTGGAAATGTCTAGATTGACAGGTCTGTTTTTGTTCACAGGAAAAACACCTTGTTGCCCTGAACGACCGGGCGCCCGTTAGCATTTCAAATATGGAGGGGCGAGTGCTTGCCGATCACTTTGCGCACGACCTGCTGAAGCCTTACACAAAGTGGCCTTACCAAGGCGCAAGCCGCGCGGATTATAGGGCATTCAGTCCTCAAAACACAACGAACGCCTCGGTAACGCCACAGACCGAATTCCTCCGCGGTGCAAGCGGACATGCAAAGGGGACAAAGCTTCCTGCGAATAACCCGCATAAATAACAGGGAAAAGCTCTGAGACCGAGCCAATAAACCACATTTCCTGCCGCCAACCGACCGACCGTCCACCCCGTTTGGTTTGACAATTCCCGGCGCGCAACTTAAGTTTGGCCCCGCTCATAAGCCCGCTGCCGCCCTCTGCCCAGGCAAAAGAGGGCGGAAAAATGGCGGCGCAACATAAGTTTTAGGAGTCCGCAATGTCCGATAAGAAAGCGCAACTCACGGTCGACGGAATCGACGGCGTCATTGAAATGCCGGTCCTCTCGGGCACCCTCGGCCCCGATGTTGTCGATGTCAGCAGCCTCACCGGCAAGGGCTTGTTTACCTACGACCCGGGCTTTGTATCCACCGCCGCCTGTGAATCCAAGATCACTTATATTGACGGCGCCAAGGGCGTGCTGCTGCACCGCGGCTATCCCATCGAACAGCTGGCGGAGAAGTCCGACTACCTCGAGACCTGCTACCTGTTGATGAACGGTGAGCTGCCCAACGCGGAGCAGAAAAAGCAGTATGTCGACAGCATCATGAACCACACCATGGTGCACGAGTCACTGGTGAACTTCTTCAAGGGCTTCCGCTACGACGCCCACCCCATGGCCATGATGTGCGGCGTCGTCGGCGCCCTGGCTTCCTTCTACCACGACTCTCTCGACATCACCGACCCCGAACACCGCAAAGTCTCCGCAGACCGCCTGATCGCAAAAATGCCGACCCTGGCCGCCATGTGCTACAAGCACTCAAAAGGCCAGCCCTTCATGTATCCGGACAACAGCCTCAGCTACGCTGAAAACTTCCTGCACATGATGTTCGGCACCCCCTGCGAACCGAGCAAGATCGATCCGGTGGTCGCCAAGGCGATGGATGTCATCTTCCTGCTGCACGCTGATCACGAGCAGAACGCATCTACCTCCACTGTGCGCCTGGCCGGTTCCTCCGGGGCCAACCCCTTCGCCTGCATATCCTCCGGTATCGCCGCACTCTGGGGACCTGCGCACGGTGGCGCCAACGAAGCAGTGCTGAATATGCTGCAGGAGATCGGCGACGAAAGCCGTATTGGTGAATTCGTCAAACGCGCCAAAGACAAGAATGACCCGTTCCGCCTGATGGGCTTCGGTCACCGCGTCTACAAAAACTTCGATCCGCGCTCTCGCGTTATGCAGGGCATTGCCGATGAAGTGCTGAGCGCGATGGGTGCGGAGAATGACCCGCTGCTGAAAATCGCCAAGAAGCTGGAAAAGATCGCACTGGAAGACGAGTACTTCGTGGAGAAGAAACTCTACCCCAACGTGGACTTCTACTCCGGCATCATCATGAAGGCTATCGGTATTCCCACCGATATGTTCACAGTGATTTTCGCTACTGGCCGCACCGCCGGATGGATAGCGCACTGGAACGAGATGATCTCCAACCCCTACAAAATCGGCCGCCCGCGCCAGCTGTACACCGGTTACACCGCGCGCGACTATGTGCCGTTGGAAGAGCGTTAATCGCTCTACCGCAAAAACCCGGCGCAAGCCGGGTTTTTTCTATGTGTGGTACGTACATCGACTCCGAACAAACCACCGGGGGCTCTGGCCACCAATAAAAAGCGGCCGAATTCATTTCGACCGCTCCCTCTCTTTAAGCTGACTGGCTCAACACCCGCTGTTCACCTCGCTGAAGTCATTCAAACCAGTGGTTACCCGCTGTGGGCCGATTTACGGGTTAGTCCAGTCTCTATTACGGACCGCTTATCATTGCCATCCCTTGTTGCGGGGACTTCCCCTACCCAGGTATTTAAAGTTTAGTGTCGCGGATGAAGCCGCCACAAGTGTGGAGCATTTCCACCAAAACCGGTCAGCGCCAGGAGCAAGCAGCATTCCGCGTTCCAGGCACTCTTGACTTTCTATTGGTCACTCTCTTTTCGCCACAATACACTGAGCCCTGTCTGGCAGTAGGCAAGAGGTTCTTATGGCTACGCAAGCAATTAAACACCTGGGGCTGGCAGCCCTGCTCGTCACCGCACTCGGCAGCCAGGGCTGCGCCAACATGAGCGACTCAGACCGCCGCATCGGTACCGGTATCGGCGTGGGTGCTGTGACTGGCGCCCTTATTTCAGGCGGACGCCCCGGAGGCACGGCGGCAGGCGCCGTACTCGGCGGTGTTGGAGGCTGGCTCTACGACCGCGAGAAGAAAAAACGCTATTACTACGACCGCCACGGCCGCCGTGTGTACGAACGCTAAAAAACAGGGGGAATCCCCGTGGATTCCCCCTCTTCCTGCCGGCACCTACAACAATTTGGTTTTGCTCTTGCCGCAGCGCTGGCAACGGTATTCAGTAACCAGCTTGCCCTGCTTCACATCAAATTTTCTTTCCGTAACCACCACCCATTTGTGGAAACCCTCGCGGCACAGACTGCTTCCCTTGTGCTTTTGCCAGGCCGTCTTCTTTTTGAACGGAATCACATTGCTCATAGGCTGCCTACCCTGCTTATGTACAAGGACATAAAATTCGTATATTAACTGGGACCGGAGGAGCGGCTATCGGCTCACCCCTCTCCTGCGGCAGTAATTGTAGTGGTCAAACTCAGTAAGCCACTACTGGACCAGAACCATTGCCATCCCATCCAACCGCGCCTTAATCTTTTCCCACTTCGGCATGACCTGATTCATCAGCCGGTAGAACCGCTCGCTGTGATTATGTTCGGCAATATGGCAAAGCTCGTGCAGAATCACATAGTCAATGCACTCGCGGGGCGCTTTCACCAGATGCGGGTTCAGGGTAATTCTGCCCTTCGGTGAACAGCTGCCCCACTGGGTTTTCATGGTCAGGATGCGCAAAGGCGGCCGCCCGGTAACCCACAGCGCCTGCTCTAACATGGCATCAAGACGCTTGCTGAAAATTTCTTTAGCGCGGAGTTTGTACCACTCTGTCAGCAGGGCTTTAACCTTTTCGGGGGTTTTGCTCCGTACCGACACTTCGAGTTTTCCGCGCAAAAGTTTTACGCCCTGAACCTGTTCAGGGGCTTCAATGACTTTCAGCAGGTACTGTTTTCCCAGGTAGTAATGGCTCTCGCCACTGATATACTGGCGCGGTCTGGTGTGCTCAAGCTGTTTACGAAATTCGCGCAACTGCTGGTAAATCCAGCGGCGGCGTTTTTTTACCGCAGCAAGAACGGCCTCGCTGTCGGCCTCTTCAGGCGCGGATACCACCACACGGCAATCCGGATGGACCTTAATCAATACCTTGCCCTTCGCCAGCGGGCGCTTTACCCGCTCAAAAGCAATCCGCTCGTCGCCATAGAAAAAGCTCATGGTTTGGCTATCAGGTTTGATGGGGACGCTCATCCGCTTTGTAGTCCGCTCAGACCCACACGGGTGATCTGCACAATCATCTCAACCATTTTTTTGGCCTGATCCATACCGCCGCCCACGGCTTTACACTCCCGAAACATCTGCGGCAGCAGTTTTTTGCGGATATCGGCTTCGATATTCTGCGGGTTGATGGAGTGTTCCGCCACCGAGGTTTCTACCGCCTCGTCAATCTCAAAGGCGAGCCTGGCCCATTTGTCTTGCACTTGCTGATCCTGCACTGCCAGTGCCTCGGGCAACACTTTTTTGAACACACCAAAGTAAGCCTGGGCATGGCGGTTGCCGGCAAAGACATCGGGGATATCATCTAAACGCCTTTCCTGTACCTGCTCTTCAAACTCACGGAATAACATGTACTGTTTCAGCGGGTGGTCGAAGAGTTTTTCCGCCTCCTCAATAGCCTGTCGCAGCAACCTGGAGAAGGCTTCCTGCGCGTAAGGATCGTCCCGCAGTTCCTGTTCAATCATGCGGGTAACACGGGTTTTGATAATGTCGGTTTCGTTGCGGGTTTTATCCTTGCTCCAGTCTTCCGGTTTCTGTTGCTGACCCATTTTGCCGACTTCATACACGCCGCTGGGCTCTTTGACCTCAACGCCCACCACATGCTTATCCAGCAGTTTTTTCACCTGCTCGGCGTATGCGTCGTAGTCGATTTTTTCACCGGCATCCTGCTGCACCAGCTGGCGCAGACTGGAGAACTGTTTCACCGTTTCCTTGTAGTGGCGGCGATCCTGCTCGCTGAAACTCTTATCCTCAAAGAAAGTGGCCGACTGCAGCGCCACTTTCAGGCAGCTGGCAAAGGCCGTTAAAGCTTCGTAGAAGTCTTCACGCACTTTCAGGTGCACATCCACCAATTCTCCATCCCGCTCCTCAATTTTCGGCACCAGCACCTGACGCAACTGCTCGATATCGTTTTTGTTCTTTACGCCATCGAATATAGCCCACAACTGTTTATAGAGCTGTGGCAGCCGCTTGTACTCGGTGCACATCTGACGGTAGAGGCCGGCAATATCATTGATGTCATAACCGCCCTGGGTGCGGGAGGCCAGATCCTGATATTTGGCAATAGTCGTATCCAGCTCGGCCAGAATGCCGCGATAGTCGATCAGCAGGCCAAATTGCTTCTTGGGATGCAGACGGTTTACCCGGGCAATGGCCTGAATCAGGTTGTGCTCTTTTAAGGGTTTGTCGATATACAGCACCGCATTTTTCGGCTCGTCAAAACCGGTGAGCAGCTTATCCACCACAATCAGCAGCTTCAGGTTATCGTCCTTGTCGAAACGTTCAATCATCTGTTTGGTGTAAGTCTGCTCATCCTGACTGCCGATATTATCTTTCCACCACTGAGTGACTTCCGGTGCAGTAGATTCATCCACCGCCGTATTGCCTTCCCGGCTGTCCGGCGGGCTCATTACCACGGCCGATTCAAACAGGCCGGCTTCATCCAGATACTTTTTGTACTTGATGGCCGACAGCTTGCTGTCACAGGCCAGTTGACCTTTTAAGCCTTCGTCGATGTTTTTAACAAAATGGTTGGCAATATCCAGCGCAATCAAACGAATGCGGTCGTCTACGCTATACACCTGGCCTTTTTTGGCAAACTTGCGTTTCAGGTCGGCTTTCTGCTCCTCTGAAAGCCCTTCGGTAATACGTTCAAACCAGCTGTCGATGGCGCGTTCATTGACGTCCAGATCCGGAATACGCTCCTCGTACAACAGTGGTGTGACCGTTTTATCCTCAACCGCGCGCTGCATGGTATAAGCGTGCACTATGGGGCCAAACTTATTGGTAGTTTTATCGTCTTTTAACAGTGGAGTGCCGGTGAAAGCGACAAAAGCCGCATTGGGCAGTGCCTGCTTCATGCGGATATGGTTTTCCCCCCCCTGACTGCGGTGGCCTTCGTCAATCAACACGATCATATCGGCGCTGGTATTCACACACTCCGGCAGTTTGGTGGCGGTATTAAATTTCTGGATCAGTGAGAAAATAATCCGCTCAGTGCCCTTGCCAATCTGCTCGGCCAGACGTTTACCGGACGTGGCCATGGCCGCCTGTTTATCCTTTTTACCCGCCAGTTCACCGGCCGAGGCAAAGGTTTTACTGAGCTGGTTTTCCAGATCGACGCGATCCGTCACCACCACAATGCGGCACTGCTTAAGGCTGTCGTGCAGAATCAGCGCCTTACTTAAAAACACCATGGTAAAAGACTTGCCCGAGCCCGTGGTATGCCAGATAACACCGCCCTCTCGCCCGCCGGCAGGATTGCGGCTATTAATGCGCTCAATCACCCGTTTAATGCCAAACACCTGCTGATAACGGGCCACGATCTTGCCGGCCTTTTTATCGAACAGGGTAAAGTAGCGGGTCATTTCCAGTAGCCGCGCCGGGGACAGCAGGCTGATCAGCAGCTGGTCCTGCCCGGTAACCGCCAACGCGCCCGCCGTGATGAGTTTTTGATACCAATCCAGGTCTTTTGCAGGGCGATGGCCAAACAAGCCCGCAAGCTGTTGATCGGTGAGTTTTTTGTTTTTGATGGCGTACATCTCGGCGTCCGGGATATCCTCTTCCCGCCAAGCGGCCCAAAACTTAGCCGGGGTACCACAGGTGCCATAGCGACCTTCGTTGCCATTAACAGACAACAGCAACTGGCTGTAAGCAAACAGCATCGGAATTTCATCATGACGCTGGTTACGCAGACTTTGGGAAATGCCTTCGTCAATGGTGGGCCCCTTTTTCGCATTGCCATCCGGGCGCTTGGCCTCAATCACCACCAGTGGAATACCGTTAACAAAACACACAATGTCGGGCCTGCGGCTTTCTATACCGTCTGTGCGGGTAACGGTAAACTCTTCGGTAAACACAAAGCTGTTATTGGCCGGGTTCTGCCAGTCAATCAGAGCGATTGTGGCATTCACTTTTTTACCATCCACAAACTCCGCGACCGAGATGCCGTACAGAAGATGGTTGTAAATCTTCTCGTTCGCCGTCAGCAATCCCTCATTCAGCGGTGGACTGCACACTTCAGCAATCAGCTTATCGATGGACTTTTCAGACAGCGGGTAGCTTTTGCCGGCATAGGTAAAGGTGCGTTTGGAAAGCTCCCTGTGCAGCACCTGGCGTAAAACCACCTCATTGGTTTTACCGCCGCGCTCAGCCAAAGCCTGGCCCGGTGAGAGGAATGACCACCCTAAATTGGTTAATAACGCCAGCGCCGGCAGCTTGGCGCTGTATTCTTCCTGGAATTTGGGTGTGTATTGTGTCATTCGTTATCTCTCTTCAATCTATGGTGCCCGAGGTGCGTTATTATTATCTCACCTGATTCGATGGCAATACTTCCAGCTGTTCCATCAAACGATGAAACGAAGGGTACAAGTCATTAAGATCCTGTATAAAGTCAAAGTATTTATTTAATAACTTTGCTGATATTTCATCTGGAGCATTTGAACTTCGTAACATTAGAGAAATACCGATTCGTCCCTCCAAGTCTGTGACGAACTTTTGAATTAAGGGTTTTGACATAACTCTCTCGGGTTTGAAATCACCCATCTCTCGCCACGATCTAACAACGTCCGTGAACTGAAGATCTTGGAACTCCGGTCGATTGTTTTTCTGTCCGTTGAATCTAACTTCGATATCACGAATAAGAGGAGATTCAATACTTTGAGTATCAGCATCCAATTCTTCTATTAAAGCATCTACGTGTTCTGAAAGATCATTCACGTCAGTGTCTGGTACAAGAGAATGCAAATATCGTTTAAGGATTCTAAGGTCTGAAAATAACACCGACTCTATGCAGTAACCAGCATGGCTATAAGGTGTGCAACCTTTTCTTCTTATCTTATCTTTTAGATCATTATCAATAGCAACTGTTGAAAAGTCTCGATCAAAAACAATATGCCATGATTTGCCATTCAGAATAGAGCTTAGTGTTCTTTTATTGTATTCAACCTTTTGTAAAATATTGTCTTTTCCTCTCAGAGGAAAGAAAACTACTTTAGTTAAACAACCAATTGGGTTGGTAATTTGCTTGATCTTTGTATTAAGTTTTTTTAAATATTCCTCGTCATCTTCACCTTCAACAAACACTATCAGGCTTGCATTGTTTAATCGCTCAAGGGATATGATTACCCCACCCAAGGAGTTCTTTATGATATCGAAGCTATCTGGATTGATTGCCTCTAACCGGCCGCTCGATTTTGCATCATCATTTAAGAAGAATACTTCTCCATCACCAGCACTGGTCACAAATTGATCGTTGTGGCTTATAATAAAAAATTGATTGTGATCAATTTTTTTTAAATGGCTTAGAAGATTTTTTTGTAGCTTTGTATGGATATGCGAATCCGGCTCATCTACAAGTAGCAACTTTAGAGGGGCTTCAATAAACTCAACAGTAGATAGAATTTCTACAATTTGCAGAAATCCACTCCCTTGAAGATGAAGATCGTAAGGTTTTGACTCATCGATAGACACCCTCAAATTAATAAACTCATCTTTATTTTTTCTAGTCTCAGCCGGTAGAGTAAACTTGACATTTTTTTCAAGTATCTCAGAGATGCTCTCTTCTAACTCTGAGATTGACTTTCTTTTGGAAATTATTTTATTCCTGAGTACTTCGTGTGATGACCCTTTTTGAATTTTTCTCTTAATCTGAGCCTCATTGTAGTAAGGCTCATATTGATGGACGCCCGCGACAGGTCTCGTTTGGTAAATAAAAACAGCTTCATCCAAAAACTTCCCATCCTCACAAAATGCTTCGGCAAATGCCGTGAATTGTCCCTCATCTATGGGCTGAACACGAAAAAAGGCATTTTCAATTGAGGTAGGACACGTTATTTTAAAGCCAAGGCTCCAGCAACTTTCAACCTCAACGTTATTACCCTCGATATTTTTTAGCGTAAGAGTAACTTCCGAGCACTTTGCAAGTCCTGGATCTTTTGGATCGTGGAACAGATCTTCGTCACTTGTAATTCGCAAGAAATCAAGATCTTGATAGTTAACATATCTATTGGTTGTTTTTTTAACCTTATAGAACCCTTTTCTTGAGGAGAGAATATAAGTTTTATAGCATTTCTCCCATAAATGGATTGCCTCAAAAATTGAAGATTTTCCAGCGCTATTTTCTCCAATAATAATATTAAAATCAGCATTTGTATTGATTGTAATATCTTTAAAAGACTTGAAATTCTTTAAAGATATTTGGCTAACTCTTAGCTTCATTTATATTTCCTTATACCAAAACCCGTCGCTTACCCGTTAACAACTGCTGCATCAGGGCTTTTTTCTCCTGCTTTAGCTGATCGAGTTGTTTTTGAATTATTTCGATTTCTTTATCGGCCGCAGAAAGTACGGCGGCTATTTTTTGTTGTTCTTCCAACGCTGGACAAACGATCTTCACCTTAAAGAACGCTTTTGGATTAAGACGCTTAGAGCCAGTACCAGACATTTTGTTTTCGAGTGAAGTAAAAAAGTGCTCTTGAGTCATGAAGTGGAAGAACCACGAAGAATCACATTTTCCGGTGAAGTCAAAAGCAGGTAAATCCTGAGATGTCTCAAAACCATCCAATGACTCAGGTATGATTCCAAACGCACCTTTATGAATATTCTGCTTTCCATATATAAATTGACCAGAACGTCGAACAAAGTGCGCTGTTGAATCGACAGCCTCAGTTCCTCTAACCGCCCTAGCTTCAACCCCCCTTAGATTCAGCTTTACTGTCAACCGTCTGGAGGGGTTATTACTGGTTGAAGGAATTCGACTTTCGCATAAAAATTCTCCAATTTCTAAGTAAAGCCACTCCCCACTAAACCGAACCCCATTTTTATCCCGCAGGCGTTTTTTGCCGGTCAGCAGTTGCTGCATCAGGGCTTTTTTCTGCTGCAGGCTGTTGGCAAGCAGTTGTTCGGTAGTGGTGATCGCCTTATCCCAGGTGGATAGGATTTGGGCGATTTTCTTTTGTTCGGGGAGTGGGGGGAGATTAATTGGGTAGTCTCGGATTGAATGGGTATCCAGACGCCCAGTCCCGTGGCCTGCGGTACTCACAAGCCGGAGAATTTTTGGCTTTTCCGCTACCAACAAAAAAGATAAAAATAATCCATCTACATTTTTGTAAGGAACTAAAGCCTTCAAATCCTGATTAAAAGCTACTTCTCTTGTTGCGTAGCCAACAGGAAAATCTTTTAGAAGAGTCATTCCTCTTACTAGTATTAATGTTGATCCCTTTGGTGCTTTTTTGGCTGTTTGAAAGCCAGCCTCGGTTAAGGTGTCGATGCTTGATTCTAAGTAATGTGTCTTGAGATCTTTCCCTGAAATCCACGGTTCGGTCCCCCCCCAATATTCTGGACATTTTTTACTAGGTGTTCCGCCAGAAAAAAATTTCGCGATATCGCCAACTTGTGATGGAGTCCACCCTTCAGGCACCATAACCCAACTCCTCCAGATACTTAGCCATCTCGGTTTCCAGCTCAGCCAATTGCGCTTTGAGTTTTTCCCGCTCGGCGCGCACCGCTACCAGGTCGATTTCTTCCTCTTCCTCGAAGGTATCCACATAGCGGGGGATATTCAGGTTGTAGTCGTTTTCCCTGATCTCATCGAGGCTGGCAAGGTAGGCGTATTTGTCCACCACAACGCCCTGCTGTTGCTGTTCGAATTGCTCGGCAAAGCAGACCGGCGAGCTTAATTCAACGGCCGGGGCTTTGGGGGCGCGCACGCGCCGGTAGGTGGCGACCATTTTGCCGATATTGTCGCGGCTTAGCAGGTTCTGGTTTTTGCCGGCTTTAAATTCGCGGGAGGCGTCAATAAAGAGTACGTCCTGCGTGGTTTTTTCCTTTTTAAAGATCAGAATGGCGGCAGGAATGCCGGTGCCGTAGAAAAGTTTTTCCGGCAGACCAATGACGGCATCGAGCAGGTTTTCTTCAATCAGCTGTTTGCGGATTTTGCCCTCGGAAGAGCCCCGGAACAGCACGCCGTGGGGTACGACGACGCCCATGCGGCCGGTTTTGGGTTTGAGGGTTTCAATCATATGCAGAATAAAGGCGTAGTCGCCTTTGGTTTTGGGGGGTATGCCGCGGCGGAAGCGGCCGAAGGGGTCGTTTTCGGCTTCGTCATGCCCCCATTTGTCCAATGAGAATGGAGGGTTGGCGGTGACGATATCGAACAGCATCAGGTTGCCGTTTTTATCCAGCAGCTTGGGGTTGCGGATGGTATCGCCCCATTCGATTTTGTGGTTGTCCTCGCCGTGCAGGAACATGTTCATTTTGGCCAGTGACCAGGTGGAACCGATGGCTTCCTGCCCGTAGAGGGCGTATTGCTTGCTGCCGTGGTTGGCCACCACTTTGCGGCCACATTTCATCAGCAGGGAGCCGGAGCCACAGGCGGGGTCGCAGATGCTGTCGCCCGGTTGCGGGTCGAGCAGTTCGGCCATCAGGTCGGACACTTCCGGCGGCGTGTAATACTCACCGGCTTTCTGGCCGCTGTTGGCGGCAAACTTGCCGATCAGGTATTCGTAGGCGTTGCCGATCACATCCAGGGTGCCGACACGGCTGGGTTTGAGGTTCAGTTCCGGCTTGGCGAAATCCTCCAGCAGGTGGCGCAGGATGGTGTTCTTTTGTTTTTCTTCCCCCAGTTTGTCGGTGTTAAAACTGATGTCCTGGAACACGCTTTTGCCGGCGTCTTTCAGCTTGGTACCGTTGGCTTCCTCAATGGCGTGCAGCGCCTGGTCGATGCGCTCGCCGTTGCCGGGTTCATGGCGGCGCTCATACAGAGCGTAAAAGTTGGCCTTGAAGCTGTCGGTGATCTTCCCGCTGTCGTCTTTGATTTCCACCAAAGGGACGACAAAGCGCTCGTTTTTCATCATCTCTTCGATCAGCTCCGGCTCATCGCCGTATTCTTTTTGGTAGGCGTCGTAATGGTCCTGCCATACGTCTGAGATGTATTTCAGAAACAGCATGGTAAGGATAAAGTCTTTGTAGGTGTCGGCGCTGATGGTGCCGCGGAAGGTGTCGCAGGCGGACCACAGAGCCTTGTTGATGCTGTCTTGGCTGATCTTTGACATGTATTGATATTCCTTGGGGAAATGCATTGATGTTACTTCAAAATATTCTTGGCTATGGCGTCTACCTCTAGACGGCGCAGCTCAATCAGCTTCTCCAGAGCTTTCTTTTCCTTAAGCACTCTGTCCGCGAGCTCCACAATTATCTTTTGCTTATCTATCGGCGGAATAGCGATCGGTGCCTGTCCTAGAACAGCCTTGCGAATGCTGACATGCACCGACCCTTCCGCGGCCTGCTGAAAGTACTTTTGCAATGGAGCTTGATTGAGTTGCCATGCGAGGAATTCGGGCAGCACATCTTCCCGGCCTTTGAGGTCGATGATGAAAAAATGCGGAGAACAAACAACAGGAAGGTCAGTGTCAGGCACTAAGGAAGCGAAGTTTCGCGATCCTCTCGCCGAGAAAATGATATTTCCCTTTTTTAGCCAGTCAGGCTGTTTTCGGCCAGATACATCGGCGCAGACCAAGGTCTGCCAGTTGATCTGCGCATCCCCATCTACGTCGCGAAGCTGGATCACATAGCCATTCCCCACACTCGACTCCGCTATTGCGCCCCGGAAAGGGTGCCCGGCCTTAATCTCGGCAATTTGCTGTAACGCCACTCTCACATTTTTTGCACCATTCTTATGATGCAAAAATGGTGCTTAACAGCCTGTGCGAAGTCAACAGTTTTTTCGAAAATCAGTGCGATATCAGAATGATGCAATTAGGAGTGAGGCAGAGGTTCTCATAGGAGGGACGCCATACGCTGCGGAAACCTGCATGACTCAGGTGAACGTTTCATTGATGCCGACGATAAAGGGGATGGGTCAAGCTAGTTGAGCGCATCAAGACTCATTGCGGGGCCAGCAAGGGTAACCTGGTCATATTGCAGGGACTAACTCTTTTGGCCACCTGCCTTTGGGTAATATGCAAAATCTATTGGCAGTGGACAGCCTATACAGCCTCTCCCGCAGCATGCCCCGAAGCCCAGGCCCACTGGAAATTGTATCCCCCCAGCCAGCCGGTCACATCCAGTACCTCGCCGATAAAATAAAGCCCCGACTGCGTCTTGCACTCCATGGTGCGCGAAGAGATTCCATCAGTATCCACACCACCCAGAGTCACCTCGGCGGTGCGGTAGCCTTCGGTACCGGCGGGCACTAATTTCCAATATTGCAGCTTGAGGGCAATTTCGGCCAGCGCCTTCTCCCCATACTGTTTTAACGGTCGGCTATCGATCCCTTGGCGCTGTAAAAAGTGCTGCACCAGTTTTTTGCTCCAGAGCTCCGCCAGTACGCGGTGCAGGTAACTGTCCGGATTTTGTCTGCGCTTTTCGCTAATCCACTCTCCCAGATTCCGCCCCGGCACCAGGTCGAACTCCACGCTCATCCCCTCACGCCAGTAACTGGAAATCTGCAGTACTGCTGGACCACTCAGGCCGCGGTGTGTAAACAGCATTTGCTCCGGGAAGCTGCCCTCACCGCAGCTGGCAATTACCGGCAGAGCGCTACCGGGCAGTGCTTGCTGCTGCTCCAACTGATGCCGGTGCAGGGTAAAGGGCACCAGAGCCGGTCTGGTGGGAACGATCTTCAAACCAAACTGGCGCGCCACGTCGTAACCGAATCCAGTGGCGCCCATGGTCGGAATCGACAGGCCGCCGGTGGCGATTACCAGGGATTCACAGGCCACTTTCCCTAAGCCGGTATTGACGAGAAACCCAGTCCCCAGCGGTTCTATGGATTGAATACCGCAGCGAGTGCGAATCTGCGCTTTCGCCGCGCGGCACTCCGCCAACAGCATATCGACAATATCCTTGGATTTGTTGTCGCAGAACAGCTGGCCGAGCGTCTTTTCGTGGTACGGAATAGAATGTTTTTCTACCAGCGCAATAAAATCCCACTGGGTGTAGCGGGCCAGGGCCGATTTGCAGAAGTGCGGATTCTGGCTGTAGTAGTTTTCCGGCGAGGTATAAAGGTTGGTGAAATTGCAGCGGCCGCCGCCGGACATGAGAATTTTCTTGCCGACCCTGTTCGCATGATCCAGCACCAGCACACGCCGACCGCGCTTGCCCGCAGTCGCCGCGCACATCAGCCCCGCCGCGCCGGCGCCGACAATCAAAACGTCGACACTCTCGGGCAGCTGGCGCAAAGCGCTTTTACTCATAAGGAAAGTGATCTGCAGCCGCGGCTGCGGCCACAGAATCAGGCCCGCGGCAGAGTGACGCCGCGCTGGCCCTGATATTTGCCACCGCGATCCGCGTAGGACACATCGCAGACTTCGTCGGACTCGAAGAACAGCATCTGCGCCACACCCTCATTGGCATAGATTTTTGCCGGCAGATTTGTGGTATTGGAGAACTCCAAGGTCACATGCCCCTCCCACTCCGGCTCCAGCGGTGTCACATTGACGATAATGCCACAGCGAGCGTAGGTGGATTTACCCAGGCAGATAGTCAGCACCGAGCGCGGAATACGGAAATACTCAACAGTGCGCGCCAAGGCGAAGGAATTGGGTGGAATAATGCAGTAATCTCCCTCGACATCGACAAAACTGTTCTCGTCAAAAGTCTTGGGGTCCACAGTGGCGGAGTGCACATTGGTGAAGATTTTAAACTCACCGGCACAGCGCACATCGTAGCCGTAACTGGAGGTACCGTAAGAGATCAGCCGCTCGCCACTGGCGCTTTGGCGCACCTGCCCCGGCTCAAACGGCTCGATCATACCGTGCTGCTCGGCCATGCGGCGAATCCACTTGTCGGACTTGATACTCACTTCCCCCCCCATTCATCTTGTTTGCCGGTCGATAAGGAGGCCGAATCATAGCCCTTTTACGCTGTACAAAAAAGTGCCACTCAGGCCTTAACCCTCTTGTTGCCCTGGATAAACTACTGTATAAAAAAACAGTTAACACTGTACACATATACAGATCCCGCTCCCGAGGGGCATCCAGCGAGGGCCGCAGACAGTGAGCAACGCCGAAAACCTTTTGCAAAACAAACAGTTAGCAAATCACACCAAACAGCAGCGGCTGCGCCAGCTGCTCGCGAGACCGGATATCTGGCGGGCCGCCAATGAACGCGGACACCGGCGCAACGGCATTGACAGTGGTTACGCCAGCCTGAACGCCCTGCTCTCCGGCCACGGCTGGCCCCGCGGCGCCACCACCGAGCTACTGATAGACCGGTCCGGCATCGGCGAGATTTCCCTGCTACTACCAGCAGTGGCGGAAATAACCCGGCAGGGGCAAATCGCAATACTGGTCAACCCACCCTTTATTCCCTACGCCCCCGCTCTGGCCAACGCCGGTATACAACTGGAAAAACTGCTGTTACTGCACCCCCGGGGGTGGAAAGAAGCGCTCTGGGCGATGGAGCAGGCCCTGCAATCGGGCTGTTGCGGCGCCCTGGTCAGCTGGCAGGGACACAGACCAACATCAGACAAAGACCTCCGCCGGCTGCAAGTCGCCGCCCGTGAAGGCGACTGTCTGCACTTCCACTTCCGTCCCCTATCCGCGGCAGCCAGCCCCTCCCCTGCCGGCCTGCGCCTGCAGCTGGGCGGCGACGGTGAGCAATTGACCGTACAGCTACGAAAACAGCTGGGCGGCCAAGCTGGCCAAAAACTACACCTGGCCCGCAGCGCCGATCTAATCCGTCGCGACCGTCCATTGCACTAAAGCCCAAACAACGGAAACAACCATGCTCTGGCTCTGTATCCAATTCCCCAAGCTTTCCCTAGAAGTGCTCACCCGCGCCCAGCACGACAGCGCCCAACCCCAGGCTGTGGTGGAACAACAGTTGATCGTGGAAGCCAACCGCCCCGCCACCGAACGGGGTGTGGAAACCGGCCTCAGCCTGGCCACTGCCTGCGCTCTCTGCGCAGACCTGCAACTACTGCAACGGGATATGCAGCGTGAGGAACGGCAACTTCGACAACTGGCCCAGTGGGGCTACAGCTTCACCCCCATCGTTTCCACCCAGCCCGCCGGCACCGTGAGCGCCGAAGGCGACCGCTTCGCCTGCCTCTACCTGGAAATCTCCGGCTGTCTCAAAGCCAACGGGGGCCTAAGGCCCCTGCTACAGCAGCTCAGGCGGGAGCTTCGCCAAATGCGCATCAGCCCCCTGATGGGATTGGGACACAGCCCCAGTGCCGCGCGCATGCTCAGCCAGTTGCCGGAGCACCGCCACTGGCTGCAGCAAACCCAAACGCCGCCCAGTCCCCAGCAATGGCGCCAGTGGATCAGTTTTTCCCCCAGCAAACTGCTCGACTGCGACAACAAAACCATTGCCAAACTCTACGCCTGCGGCATCAAGCGCATCAGCCAGCTCCTGGCTATCCCCCTGTCGGAAGTGGGCAACCGCTTCGGGCGCGGCTTCGTTGATTATCTGGCGCGCCTTAACGGAAGCCGCCACGACCCTATGCCCTGCTATCAGCCACCAGCGGAATTTCACGGCGAACTCTTTTTCCCCAGCCCACTGGATAACAGCGAACAACTGTTGTTTCCCGCCGGGCGGCTGGTGCGCGAACTCTGCCAGCAGCTGCAGCGGCGCCAGCTCTACAGCCACCAACTGCGCTGGAAACTGGATTTCGGCCGACAAGGCTGTAAAGTTTTCAGTGTCGCAGTTTCCCGCCCCATGCTGGACCCACAACGTCTGATTGCACTGACCAAGCTGCAACTGGAGCGAATCCGGCTGGAGCAACCCACCCAGGCCCTGAGTCTCACCTGTGACCGGCTGCTGCCCCTGGAAGAAAACACACTCGACAGCGACCTCTTCGACGGGGAAAACCAGACACAGCGCAGCCACCAGCTACTGGACAAGCTGGTGGCCCGCCTCGGTCATGAAGCCCTGTCCGGGATCACACTTAAGGAAAGCTATCTACCGGAACAGGCCTGGGCCAGCGCCGACACCCTGGTGCTGCAAAGCCACCACAGTAGCAAGGGACACCGCCTGCAGCCCATTCAGGCCCCCCGTCCTGTCTGGCTGCTTCCCAGGCCCGACAAACTGCAAATGCGCGGACACAAACTTTTCTATCGCGGCGAAATCAAGCTGCTGCAAGGCCCGGAGCGCATTGATGGCTACTGGTGGCAACACAATCGCCACAGCCGCGATTACTACATAGCCCAAGGTGAGGATGGAGGGCTCTACTGGGTGTATCAGGATTTGGGCTCGGAGGATTGGTATCTGCACGGGATCTATTCCTGATCCCGTATCGGGAGGGGAGTGCGCCCCCGCGAGGTAACCTGACAATACACGAGTGACGCCCCATGCAGTACGCCGAGCTCTTTTGCCAAAGTAATTTCTCCTTCCTGCAGGGTGCCTCCCACCCACAGGAATTGATCCAAACCGCACATCAACTGGGCTACAAGGCCCTGGCCATCACCGACGAGTGCTCCCTGTCCGGAATCGTCCGCGCTTATAAAGCACTGGAAAAACTGAAAGCGGAGGGAGGCGATCTCAAACTGATCTGTGGCAGCTTCTTCCGCCTGCAGGAAGGCGGGCAGCTGACTCTCCTGGCCCCCGACAAAACCGCCTACAGTGAACTCTGCCAGTTGATATCCACTTCTCGCCTGCGCGCAGAAAAAGGCCGCTATCAAACCCACCTCAAAGACCTTCTGGCAATATGCAAAAACACCATCGCCATCTGGCTGCCACAGAGATCGACACAGGAAATTCCCCCAGCACTGAAACAACACTTCGGCAAACGCCTCTACATCGCCATCAGCAACCACCTGCTGCCGCAACAAAACCAGCGTTGCACGGAATTAGTTGCCTTCGCCAAACGGGAAGACCTGCCCCTGGTCGCCACCAATGCCGTACTGATGCATTGCCGCAGCCGCAAGCCCCTGCAGGACGTGCTCAATGCCAACTACCATAACTGCACCCTGGAGCAACTGGGCTACCGCATTGAGCAAAACGCCGAGCGCTATCTGCGCAGCCTGGAAGAAATTAAAGCGCTCTATCCCGCCCAGGCCATAAAAAATACCCTGGCCATTGCTGAGTGCTGCCATTTCAGCCTCGACGAACTGCGCTACCAATACCCCTCCGAAGTGCTGCCCACCGGCAAACAGGCCGGCACCTACCTGCGTGAACTGGTAGAAACCGGCAGAAAAGCGCGCTGGCCCCAGGGCCCCGAACCACATATCGATGCACAGATCGAAAAAGAACTGGCCCTGATCGCCGAGCTGCAATACGAACACTACTTCCTGACCATCCACGACATCGTCCGGTACGCCCGCAGCCAACACATCCTCTACCAGGGGCGCGGCTCCGCCGCCAACTCAGTAGTCTGCTATTGCCTGTTTATCACTGAAATAGACCCGCACAAAATATCCCTGCTCTTCGAGCGCTTTATTTCCCGCGAGCGCAACGAACCGCCGGATATCGATGTGGACTTCGAGCACGAAAGGCGCGAAGAGATCATCCAATACATCTACCGCAAATACGGCCGCCACCGCGCCGGTCTGGCCGCGACAAAAATCACCTATCGCTTTAAAAGCGCCCTGCGCGATATCGGCAAAGCCCTGGGGCTCAGCGCCGCCACCATTGAACAGCTGATCGCAGAGCGCGCCTGGTGGGACAAGCTCGAAGACTTTCCCCAACAAATGCAGAAAGCCGGCATAGATCCCCATAGCACCGCGGGCAGAACCCTGCCCCCGCTACTGCAACAACTTCTCGGCTTCCCCCGCCACCTGTCCCAGCATGTGGGCGGATTCGTCATTACCGAGCAACCCCTGCACACCCTGGTGCCCGTGGAAAATGCAGCCATGGAAGACCGCACCATCGTGCAATGGGACAAGGAAGATATAGAAGACTTAAAACTGATGAAGGTGGACATTCTCGCCCTGGGCATGCTCACCGCTCTGCGCAAATCCCTGGACTACATCGCCCTCTACGGCCCCCGCCTGCGCCTGCAGGACATTCCGCCCAAAGACAAAGCCACTTACGATATGATCTGCCGTGCCGATACCGTCGGCGTATTCCAGATAGAATCCCGCGCGCAAATGAGTATGCTGCCCAGACTGCGGCCAAGCAATTTTTACGAGCTCACAATAGAGGTCGCCATAGTCCGGCCCGGTCCTATCCAGGGCGGCATGGTGCACCCCTACCTAAAGCGCAAACAGGGGCTGGAGCCCGTCACCTACCCTCACGAAAAACTGCGCCCGGTTCTCGAACGCACCCTCGGTGTTCCTATTTTCCAGGAACAAGTGATCCAGCTATCCATGATTGCCGCCGGCTTCAGCGGTGGCGAAGCGGATGAACTTCGCCGCGCTATGGCCAGCTGGAGCAGGAATGGCAATCTGAACAAATTCAAAGGTCGTTTGATCCGCGGAATGCTCGCCAACGGCTACAAAGCAACTTTTGCCGAGCAGCTCTTCAATCAGATGAAAGGCTTCGGCGCCTACGGATTTCCCGAATCTCACTCCGCCAGCTTTGCTCTGCTGGCCTACTTCTCCGCCTGGATAAAACGCCATCATCCCGCCGCCTTCTACTGCGGTCTGCTCAACAGCCAGCCTATGGGCTTCTACGCCCCCGCTCAACTGATCTACGACGCCCAGCGCCACAACGTAAAAATTCTGCCCATAGACGTACTCTACAGCCACTGGCACCACAAACTGGAACTCGCCACACCACTGCCGCCCCGACACAAGCGCCAACTCGAACCCCCAAAGCTCCGCCTGGGCATGCGCCTGATCAAAGGGGTCAATGAACAAAGCGCGACAACCATCATTACCGAACGCGCAAAGCGGGCCTTCACCTCCTTGAATGAATTCCGCACACGAACCCAACTGCCCCGGGAACAAGCCGCCGCCCTAGCAAGTGCCAACGTCTTCAACAGCCTGACAGAAAATCGCTACCTGGATACCTGGCAATCACTGCACCTGGAAATAGAAAATACCGATACCACAACACACAACCCCGCCCACTCCGTGGAAGACAACACCTACAGCGACTACGCCAGCACAGGCCTCACCCTGCGCGAACACCCCATCGCCCTGCTCCGCCGCCGGAACCGCTTCCCCCAACACTGCAAAGCACAAGACCTAATCCACCACCGCAACGGCCAACACACCACCGTCATCGGCCTTGTCACCTGCCGCCAGAGACCTGGCAGCGCCTCGGGCGTGATATTCCTGACCCTGGAAGATGAGACCGGCGTGATCAATGTCGTACTTTGGGAGCAAGTACAACAGCGCTACCGGGCGGAAATAAAGCGGGGAAGTATTCTGGAGATCACTGGCAGGCTACAAATCGACAGCAGTCGCTGTACAGACGACAGTCCGGTGATTCACTTGGTTGGGCGGGAAGTTCGGTGTTTGGAGTGGGGGGAGGTTCAGGGGGTGAGGAGTTTTCAGTGATCTAAATACCCTCCCCCAGAAGATCGTCAAGATGACAGGGCTAAGGGCGGCTCCGCCAAAGAATGCAGCTTACTCAAGTTGCTACCGAAGCCTCCGAACACAGGATACATCCAATCCACAATTGGAACCTGACGCTATCATAGCGGGCGCCCCGTTTTTCGGCTTGCTCGGAGGGCTTGCTCGGAGGAATACATCAGTCTGTGAAGCTATTTGGCTGACACAGAATTTTGAACACCCTCTGAGGCTATTTGTCTACCACTGAATTTTGAATAGCCTCTAGCCTTTCCCCCATATTTCACCATGCCATGACAGGCTTAACCCAGAAAGCATGCAAATGAGTTACTCTCTTTTTCACAATGATTCGTTAATCCGATAAATAGTAAAACGATCCTGCCCTTGCGGCTTCATATTTCTCACAGGGGAAAGGAGCCTTTCATAATTTTCAACTCCGGAGTAACGCAGCAACATTAATACATTCAATCCCCAATCGGAAAAATACTCTACGGATTCTACTCTTAAGTACTCTGCAAGTTGACTATCCTTGATAGCCAAATATGCATTCCTATTTACAACGCCATCCAAATTAATCACTCTAATATTACGATTCGCATAATATCCTAGAGCGCCACTCTGCATTGCAGCTATCGTAGAACCATCAGGCAATTCGTTTATTATTTCTTGAGCCACTTCACCATAGCCACGAGCCCCCTCATCTCCAGCATATAAACTGGAATCAGGAGAAGATCTTAACGGCTTCAATAAAGTCAGATTAATCACTATAGCACATAACATCAAAAACAGAGATGCGTATCTAAACCAAGACACATTTTCTTTTCTTGAAAGCCATAAAAAAACAGCATTCCAGCTATAAGCCACACAAACGATCAAACACAAAAACAAAAAATGATAATACCGATCAAAAAACCAAAATGCAGATAAATAGAACGTATAAAACAGAAATAACAAAACACTTACGATAGCTGACATAGAAACTTCATCCAAACGTCGAAATTTAACAATCCTATAGGCAGAAACAGCTATCGCAAACAAAAAAAGCACAACATAGATTCGAACTGGAACGTCTAAAATCATGCTCACTGGTCGATTTAAAGCTAATAAACTTTTATCGACAGAAGAAGATAAAGTAAGGTGTAATTCTTGATGAAACCCAACAATCTGTTTAACAGCCATACCACTTTCAGGAATCACCGACCCAAAAGAAAAAAAGCAGTACAGCCACCATGGAGCAACCACACCCAATGCTGCCAACACTATAAAAACTGTCTTCTTAAAACCAAGAGTAAAAATACTCCAAACCCCAACTAAAAAAACAATAAAACAATTATCTATACGAGACAATAAAGCAAGCCCAGAACAAATTCCCATAATGACCATATGCCACCATGGACTATCCTTGCGGACAACACCAACCAACAACAACAAGCTCAATGCAAAAAAAGAAGATAAAGATGTTTCGAGCCCATTGAAATTATTCTTCAACAAAACTGGCGATGACGTTACAAAAAGCATTGCTAAAGTGGCAACGATATAAGATTGCGTTATTCTCTTTATAAGAAAACCAATCAAACAGGTATTCACAACCCCAAATAAAGCACTTAATGCAATAGCAGCATAAACTGGTCCTGCCCCCTCCTCCAAAATCCAAAAAACGGGGACAAGCATAAAGGCAAATAATGGCTGAAAACCGGAGGTTAGAATTACTCCATCTGTTGAAGGTCCGCGTCCAAGTGCTAAATTCTTGGCAATCGAGAGTGTATAATAAGTATCATCTGGCAAAAAGGTTCTATCCAGATAAACCAAGTCCTGATATCCAATCGCAACATGCACAAGTACTGAAACAAAAAATGCCAGCAGCATCCATACTAAATGGGACTCTTGCACATTTAACGACCATCTTTTTTCAAAAACCAAGCCAGTAAACATTTGTTCTTTATCCGTCACCTAAAAGATTTACACTACATAAGCACACTGGAGCAAACATACCACCCAACAAATTTATTGGACCTTCCTAATGAGTAAAATGCTATAAACTGTATAATTCAGATTGAAAATTACAAACAGTAGCTTATCTCAAATAATAAACAAACATAACCTAATAAGCTCGAAAATTAGTAATTCTTACAGTTTACTCAAACAATACGAACAAACCTCCCCTTCTTCCATATCCATCCATTATTAGAAAACTTAATTAAAGGCATATCACCTTTTGTATCTCCATATGCGTATATCAAGGATGGACAGCGATCACTTAACCACTCCTTTACTCTCCTTAATTTTTCATCACCATAGCAATTTTTTCCTTTCAAATTTCCGCAAGTAACACCATCACTGGAAAAAACGAGGCTCGTACTTAATAAACCTGAAAAACCAAATGATCTAGCCCAGTACCTTAGATAAACATCGAGAGAGGCACTAACTAACACACAATCATGCCCTTGAGACTTATGCCACAAAAGGCGATCAATTCCCTCAGCACGAAGCATTTTCGGAATAACTTCAGAAGAAAATCTTTTTCCAAATTCATTTAACTCTTGCAAAGAATATCCAGAAAGAAAACTTTGCAACACAATCTCTTTAGCTACATCATTGCGTAAAACTCCAGCTATATAAGCAATAAGTACAGGCGACACCTTTGTTAACTTAATATAGAAAGAGGGTCTTCCAATAACAAACTTAAGAAAAGGTAACAATGTGTCACTTTTAGTTAAAGTTCCATCGAAGTCAAAAAATGCGACAGGGGTAGTATTCACAGAGACAACCGCTTAAATAAACCTTCAGGAATACATCGTATTAAAAGCATTATCCAACGCCAAAATCCTGGCAAATAAACACAGCTCTTTCCAGACTCCATAGCATTTACCAGCCCTTTAGAGATTTTCTCTGGTTTTGTCCAGAGAATACTGGATTTATCAAAACCTTCAGTCATAGGAGTATCCACGAATCCAGGCTTTATAGTTACGACGGATACACCATGTTTAGCAAGACGGTTTCGCAGCCCCTGCATGAAAATTGATACCATACCTTTTGCCGCACCATAGACATAATTGCTCTGTCGCCCTCGGTCTCCTGCAACTGAGCTAACTACAGCAATAACGCCTCTTTTTTGACTCTCAAATTTATTGGCTAATTCAGTAAGTAAACTAATCACACTGATGGCATTTACGTCTATTGCGTCGCGAGCCATAGAAAAAGAAGATTCACATCTTTTTTGGTCCGGTAATGTGCCATAACAAACAAGGGCTGCATCGATGCCCCCTAGAGTCTCCTCCGCTACTTTCAGTATCTGAGAGTGGCCTTCTGTATCCATCAAATCGGCCACATACCCTTCAATCCTCTGACTAGTTGAATTACGAATCTTAAGATCAGTTACAATTACTTCAAGCTTACCTTGGTCACGGCCAACACAAAACAAGGATGCTCCTCGGTCAATCAAATCTCTTGCAGCATGTTCTGCAATGGCCGAGGTCGCCCCAAAGATGACAACTTTTTTTAACTCATTCATTGAGTCACCCTACGCCAAAAACTCGACGAAAACTTCGGATCTATAAATTTCATAAAGCTCTCCCACTCGGGAAATCCGCATTGAAACATTTCTCCAGACATTCTTGAATCCTTAGCAGGATATAAGGCCCCGCCCGCCTCCTTTACAACAAAATCAAGTGAATCCAAAAGACGAAGGGTTCTTTCTCCGTGATTAGGAAAATCTAGCGCCAACGTTACTCCAGGTCTGGCAAATGAGAGCATCCCCAGAGAGGCTCTATTACCAAATGTTTTGAGCACCGCCAGAAAAGAACCCTGGCCATTTTTTGAAATAATTTCTAGAAGACTATCTATAGCCGCTTCAGCGCTTTCATGAGGCAAAACACATTGATACTGAAGAAACCCTTTACGACCATATATACGATTCCAATTTTTAATTTTATCTAATGGATAAAAATAAGGTATATAATGAGTCAATTTAGAGTTCGGCCTGTTTGGATTCCGGTAGTAAATTTCATTGAAAACGCGAACACTTAAATTATTGACAAGACTAATAGGGGGCGTGACAGGAATCCGCCATGAATTTTCCTTAAAACAAGGAAAAGCATCTTCCATTGAGGCATGACGAGCAGAAAAAAATATACCACGCCCTCTTTGTTTATTTTGAGCTAAACAGTCAACCCATGCTACAGTATAAGGCCACTCTGCCTCATACTGCTGATTTATTGACCAAAATTCTTTCAAGTTAGGAAAACTCTTCGATTCAACATGCATCCATGGGCTACGAATAGGCGCCAATTGAATTTCAACCCAGGTTACAAGACCCGTAAGCCCTAACCCACCAATAGTTGCGTGAAAATATTCTGAATTTTTACTTGGCGTACATTCTAATCTCTGGCCATCTGATCTCAATAATTCAAAACTTCGAATATGATGACCAAAAGTGCCTACAGAGTGATGATTTTTCCCGTGAACATCATTTGCCAGAGCTCCGCCGATAGTAACATATCGAGTTCCCGGAGTACTTGGCAAAAACCACCCTTTCGGCACTATTATTGAAAGTATTTTTTCTAACGTTACCCCCGATTCACAGCGCAAAATACCAGAATCAGAATCAAAATTGATAAAGCGATCTAAATAACGCGTCATCAATAAACAGCCATCTTGGTTTAAACATACATCTCCATAGCTGCGCCCATTTCCGTAAGCCAGCATAGAGCTTTCAGCGTTAGGTAAGTGAGCAAGTCTATTTGAGATGGCGTGTATTTGAGCCGCACAAAGACGGGGATAACGGTTCCAAGATAATAGTTGCTTGCTCATATCGTGGCTACCTGCTCATTTCTGCTACTATACAATGCAAACAAACCAATAAAAACGGCAAACCACAATGTTGCTAAACGAATAACGATAGTAGCTGCAACAGCATCATGCATGGGCATTCCCTTAAAAACCAACAGAGAAATCATCACGCCTTCAGCGCTCCCCAATCCTCCCGGCAAAAAACTAAAGGCGCCAACTAGCATTGAAATAGAATACACAAAAAATGAAAAATATAAGGGGACATCCACTCCCAACCACGTTAAAATCCAGTGAAACGCTAATGCTTCCGCGCCCCATGCAATAACACTAAGAAAAGTGGCGAAAAGTAGGACTTTAGGGCGATGGCACTCCCGCATGCTTAATAGCATATTTGCCGTGCTTCTCATCACTCTTGCCAACTTGCTTTTCCTACTTTCAGTCCAGCTTTTAATCCCCTGCAATACTTCGCGATTTGCTAAGCAAATTAATATAAAAACACATAAACCCACTCCAACATATACTAGATTTTGAAATTGCGGGTAATATGACAAACCAAGAAATGCAAGAAATATTATTGCAGTAAGGTCCGACACACGCTCACTTATAAAAGCAGCAAAAGTTTTAGAAAATTGAATACCATACCGACTCAACAAAAAACCACGAAATATTTCGCCAGCCTTGCCTGGGGTGGTTGTTAAAGCAAAGCCACTTAGATAGATTCTAAGACTTGCTTTCCAAGGCACTATACACTGCATATTGAGCAAATATTTCTGCCAGCGAACGAATCTAAGACTATAATTCACCAAGGAAAGACATAGAGCAACAAAGACACCCCACAGGCCTATAGAAACGAAGCCCTTCACTACATCTTGCCATCCGCTCCAGAGTGCAAAAAGCAAGTATCCAACAACCGCAATCAAAATTGATAAAATCAAAAAGTGCAGCTGCCTCTCATTAACTTTTTGCCCACCGATCACGCCAAAATCCCAAAGGTAACTCCAGCCCAAGCAAATACGGTTACAAGCATGTGCTTATCCGTTAGTAGGTCTTTAGCTGTATCCTGACCCTTTTTCCTAAAATGGAGTAAAAACAAATAGCGCAATATTCCATAAACAACGAAAGGCAATGTATACACTAAATTTTTAGTGTCATGTAACTCAATAGTTGAAGGAGCAACAGTATAGAGCCCATAACTCAGTATCGTGCAGGCTGCAGTGACCGCAATAAATTGATCCAACATTGCTGGATTATAATCATCCAATACTCGCCGCGTAAGAATACCATTGGTCCCAGCACCCTCCAAAACCAGTAGCTCAGCACGACGTTTAGAGAATCCAAGCAATAATGTCACCATTAACCCACAAAGCAACAACCACTGAGACGGCTCTATATAAAGACCAATAGTTCCGGACAAAATACGCAACATAAATCCAGATGAAATAATAAATACATCAAGAATGACTATATGTTTTAGCCTCCACGAATACAAAATATTAAGAAACAAGTACATTAAAACAAAGATCACAACCCAAAAACTAACAAGGGAAGAAAGAATAAGAGATAGTATAGTTAGCTCTATAAAAAGCCTTTTGGCCTGCGTCAGAGACACCGCACCACTTACGATTGGACGATTTCTTTTAACGGGGTGTTCACGGTCTGCTTCAATATCCACAATATCATTGAGAATATATACCGCACTAGCCATACAGCAAAAAGCAAAAAAAGCCCAAAATGCATGAAGCATGGTAACCAAAGACCACTGATGCGCAAAAAGCGGGCCGATAAAAACAAAGCTATTTTTTATATATTGATGCGGTCTAAGCAGCTTCCATACAGGAAGCATCCCCTTAAAAAAGAGAGGAATGCTTCGGCTCATTCGACTTTGGGCCCCGCCCGATACACTCAACTCTCTCATTTTAAGGAACTCCAGCCAACCTCATAAAATCTTTGACCTTTAGAAACAAGTATAAATGTATTCTCCACCATCCATAGTGATCTACAAAGTAGATCAATTCTGAAAAACAAGAAATTTATTAAATAACGTTAACCCTCCTTCTTCATTGAAGCATCAACAATTTCAGAAGAACATGAAGGATTTTCACTATCTGGCTCACACAATTGTGAAAAAAACTGTCTTCGAATTTCATACAGTTCAGCAACAGAGTCATCTATTATCAACTCTTCCGCTCTACGAAAAGCATTATCTGCTTCCTCCACCAACCCCAATCCATACAGTGATAATGCATGTAACAGATGCGCTGGAGGATAAGAAGGCTGATAAAAAAGCATTACTTCTGCGTCTTTCTTGGCTTGGGCAAATTGCTTCAAGCCAATACGTGACTCAGCTAAAACTCCATACGCAGATCTCACACTCCACATAGATAAGTACCGAGAATCAACCCCAAGGCTGTAATCCCCGGAAGCCAACTCCTCATCAGATAAAACTTCATGAGGCAAAAGCATTCTTGATTCGGATAGATAATTCTCTATAAGATTGATCGCCTCGTTAAAATTGTGCTTGCGAACTTCCAAGTAGCTAACTGCAACTTTTACGTTATTTGGAATTGATCCCATATCAACAATACTATTAACAGTTTCCTGTGCCAAATCAAGCTGCCCTTTACGTACAGCAGCAGAAATCAAACTAAACTGCACATACGGATCGCTTGGATTTTTATCAAATGCCCACTTCCATAAAATTATATTGTTTGACCATAGAGGCACTGTTACTTTTACATTAATCACACACAAACAGAGCAACGAACCAGCGAATAGGATGACAACATTTTTTTTGTCAGCATATTTGGTAATCAAATCACTCAAAATACGGGATATAAGTAACGCATAAAGCAAGAGTGGAACAGCCAGAAAGCGCTCATGACCTATATTCTCACCAATGGTTAGTGGGATAATATTCAGCACCGGCAATAGAGAAATTAGGTATGCCAACACGTAGGCCTTATATCTTTTGTACAATTGGCCTTTAAAAAAAATAAGAATTCCAGCAATAACCCAACCAACAGCCCCTCCCACATATTCAGCAGCTGAAAAAACAACTGGAAATCTGTGCATAGGGTTAATATCACTGAAAGGCCATACGGTCATTTTCAGATAGAAAAGAATTGTATTTCCAATATATGTGAGTTGATCGATAAAACTGTACGCGCTCCGAACATCATCCGTATGGTAAATGGAGCCATTGATGCCAGCACCTCTAACTATCAAATAAACGACTCCGGTAGCAACTAAAGCCGCACATAAGTTTTTATAGCTGTATGCAAACTTGCCCAGCTGCATATAAGAAAATCCATTTGGATTATTTGCTATCCAAAGAGCTAAAATAATGATAGCAGGCAGAGTTGCTACCATTTCCTTCGACAAGGCACCAAGAAAAAAAGCTGCACAGACCACGACCATTCGCCATATTCCACTTAGGGATATCGCCGCATATAGTGCAATCGATGAAAAGAATGCAGCCATTAGATCGAAACGGCCAGCAACCCAAGAGACTGGCTCTACCATCGCGGGGTGCAATCCGTAAAATGCACCACCTAATAGGCTGACAACAACACGGGAACGTTGAGGCAAATTCCTCATCAATGTCCATACACATAAGGCGATAATCAAAGTAGTCGCCAAGTGAAATATCAAATTAATCGTATGTGACAAAGTAGCATCGACATCTACCAAGAGAAACTCAGCCATAAAAGTAAGCAGAGGGAGCGGCCGGAAGTAACTGGTTCCCGGTAAAATAGGCTGACTAATACTATCAATAATATTTTCGGGTGCCCGAAGTGCCGGCGAATCCACAAATAAAGAGATATCATCCCAAACGTATTGCAGCCCAAAAACTGCTGCGAACGAATACAATACGAGAAGCAGCAAAAGAGTATAGGGGATAAATATCTTTACACTTTTCATTTTAGATAATTGCCTGCACAAACTAAAAAGGGCCCAATATAGGGCCCTTTATAACACTATATAAAACTGTCACCGCATACTGGCAGCAATGACTCGGATGAAACTTGTCATCAGCGGCAGTTGCTCGGGCGAAATTTGTCATCCAGGGAGCCGCCTTTGCAGTCCCAAACAAGACTGGTAGTCGGGACTGTACCAGCACTCAGTGCAGTACCACCAGCAGCCGGACTCAACGTAATAGTGCCATTACCTGCACTATTGCTGTAGGTAATAGTAATCACGCCGGTAGAGCCGTCAACAGCAACTGCATTAACAGCATCAGTAGAACCCGGTGGAGTCCAGCCCAAGTTCAGCGGGGAAGTACCGCTGACCGCGTTCTCAGCCACTGTGGCTTTAGCTGCAGAAGCCAGCGCTAAACCTTCTGTTACTTTCGCGCGAACCGTGTAATCCTGATAAGCCGGCAGCGCCACCGCAGCCAGAATGCCGATAATCGCAACCACGATCATCAATTCAATAAGAGTAAAACCCTGTTGCTTTTTCATTGTAACCGTCTCCATACAGACTTTTGGTTTGGTGAATCCCAATTGGGAGAGCATCCCGTGAGGAAGTCCCTGAACAAGATACAAGCTTTGTGCCAATTGTGGCAAGCGAGAAAATGGCCGGTGACGACATGAATGAGAGGTAAGTCACATCAATTTTATCGATTTGTCGAGCAACCTGAACAGGTGCTAACACACAAAACCCATTGCTGACAAAAAGTGTCAACTTGTGCCGAGCACGGCACCATAAGAAACCACCTCTAAAGCCAATGTCAGCAACCGCTTATTCCAAATGAAATCCATATGTCACTGGTGTTTGGCGCCAGCGGGTGATTTCGCTATATTGGCGAAACTGCGCAGCTTGCCCTTTGCTCGCCTTTCCCTAAAGTGCAAAGGTAAGACCACGCGCAAAGTGGATTAAAAAACAAACAAACATAACCCTGTTGGGGTAGCGTCCTCTATGAGTGTTAGCCAACTCTCGGGCCTGGCCAAGCGTTTGGTAGCCGACCAGGTTCTCGATGAAGCCACCGCGGTTTCCGCCACCAAGGCGGCCAAGCGGGAAAATCAGACCTTTGCCCAGCACGCGGTGGAGGCCAAACTGGTTAAGAGCCGGGATCTTGCCGGTATCGCCTCGCAGGCTTTTGGCTCACCGCTGTTCGATCTCTCAAGCTATAACTTTGATCTGATCCCCAGGGATATTGTTGACGAAAAACTGATCAGCAAACACTTTGCCCTACCCCTTTACAAGCGCGGAAACCGCTTGTTTGTAGCCGTCGCCGATCCCACCAATCTCGCCGGGCTGGACGAGATCAATTTCAATACAGGCCTCAATACTGAAGCGGTACTGGTCGAAGCGGACAAACTGGCCAAGGCCATCGACAGCTACCTGTCCGATGGCGGCGATATGGGGGCCGGCCTCGACGGTATGGATGACGAGGATCTGGATTCCCTCGATGTCGATGGTGCTGACGACGAGCGCAATGATGACGACAGCCTGGGAGGCGACGAAGCACCGGTTGTGCGCTTTGTTAACAAGGTGCTGCTAGACGCAATCCGCACTGGTGCCTCGGATATCCACTTCGAACCCTACGAAAAAAGCTACCGGGTGCGCTTCCGTACCGACGGGGTGCTGCACGAGGTGGCCAAACCGCCGATCCAGCTGGCAACTCGCCTGGCCGCGCGCCTAAAGGTGATGTCCAAGATGGATATCTCCGAACGGCGGGTGCCCCAAGACGGCCGTATTAAGATGAAGCTGTCCAAAACCAAAGCTATTGACTTCCGGGTTAACAGCCTGCCGACGCTTTGGGGAGAAAAAATCGTTCTGCGGATTCTCGATCCCTCCTCCGCAAAACTCGGTATCGACGCCCTCGGTTACGAGGACGACCAGAAAAAGCTCTATCTGGACGCGCTGGCCCAGCCCCAGGGCATGATTCTGGTGACCGGTCCCACCGGCTCCGGCAAAACTGTATCCCTGTATACGGGTCTCAATATCCTCAATACACCCGAGCGGAATATCTCCACGGCGGAAGACCCGGTGGAAATCAATCTGGAGGGCATCAACCAGGTCAACGTCTCTGCCAAGGTGGGATTGAACTTTGCCGAGGCGCTGCGCTCCTTCCTCCGCCAGGACCCGGATATCGTTATGGTGGGGGAGATCCGTGACCTGGAAACCGCGGAAATCGCAATCAAGGCCGCGCAGACGGGCCACTTGGTGCTCTCCACCCTGCACACCAATTCGGCACCGGAAACCCTGACGCGCTTGATGAATATGGGGGTTCCCTCATTCAATATCGCCACCTCCGTCAGCCTGATCATCGCCCAGCGCTTGGCGCGACGGCTGTGCAGCGAGTGCAAGAAGCCTATCGACCTCCCGCAAGAAGTCCTGAAGCAAGAGGGGTTCGACGCGGTCACCATCGACCGCAAGGAGTGGACCATCTACCAGCCCGTGGGCTGCGAGCACTGCAGCAAGGGCTATAAGGGGCGCGTGGGGGTCTATGAAGTGGTTCGCATCACCGAGGGGATCTCCAGAATTATAATGGAGGGCGGCAACTCTATTCAGATTGCCGACCAGGCGCGCAAGGAAGGCTTTAACAACCTGCGCACCTCCGCATTGCGCAAGGTGGTAATGGGAATTACCAGTCTGGAGGAGGCAAACCGGGTAACCAAAGATTAAAAAACCATTGATCACTGGTCTCCGGTAAAAAACCAATTTATAGCGAAACAATAAAAGACAGGATAAACCATGGCCAACGCCGCAGCGGTCACCTACGTCTACAAGGGTGTGGACAGTAAAGGCAACAAGGTCGAGGGAGAGATCAACGGCACCAGCCCTGCGCTGATCAAGGCGCAGCTGCGCAAACAGGGCATTATAGCCAACCGGGTGCAGAAAAAGCCCAAGCCCTTATTTGGCGGCAAGAAAAAAGTCAAACCTGAAGATATCGCGCTGTTCACACGGCAGATGGCCACCATGATGAAGGCCGGGGTGCCACTGGTACAGAGCTTCGAAATCGTCGCCGACGGCCTGGACAATCAGGGCGTTAAGGAACTGATTTTTAAAATCCGCGACGACGTGGCCTCCGGTACCGCCTTTGCCGATGCCCTGCGCAAGCACCCGCTCTATTTCGACGATCTCTTCTGCAACCTGGTGGCCTCCGGTGAGCAGTCCGGCGCCCTGGAAACCATGCTGGACCGCATCGCCACCTATAAAGAAAAAACCGAATCCCTGAAGAAAAAAATCAAAAAGGCGATGACCTACCCGATTGCGGTAATCGTTGTCGCCATTGTGGTTACCTCTATTCTGCTGATCAAGGTAGTACCCCAGTTCGCCGAAACCTTCTCCAGCTTTGGCGCCGACCTGCCGGCATTTACCCAAATGGTAGTGGGTATGTCTGAGTGGATGCAGGCCAACTGGTTTATTGCCCTGATTTGTGCAGTAATCGGGATCGGGGGTACCCTTGAAGCCAAAAAGCGCAACAAAAAAGTGGCCGATTTCTTTGACCGGTTAATCCTCAAAATGCCAATTCTCGGCCAGATTACCTATAACTCCATCGCCGCCCGTTTCGCCCGTACGCTGTCCACCACTTTCGCCGCGGGTGTTCCCTTGATCGATGCCCTAAAGTCCGTTGCCGGCGCCACCGGCAATGTGATTTATGAGGACGCCACCCTTAAAATCCGCGATTCTGTGGCCACCGGTATTCCGCTCAACGGCGCCATGCGCGCTTCCAACCTCTACCCCACCATGCTGGTACAGATGGCCGCGATTGGTGAAGAGTCCGGCGCCCTGGACGAAATGCTGGGCAAGGCCGCGGACTTTTACGAGGAGGCCGTGGACAATATGGTGGATAATCTGACAACCCTGCTGGAACCGATGATTATGGCGGTGCTGGGTATTCTGGTCGGCGGTCTGATGGTGGCTATGTATCTGCCGATCTTCCAACTGGGTCAGGTTGTATAAAAGCAATGCTAGAAACACTGGTTTCTCACCAAGCGCTGCTCCTCGGCAGCGCTTTTGTTTTGGGCCTATTAGTGGGCAGCTTTCTAAACGTGGTTATTTACCGCCTGCCCATCATGATGGAGCGGGAATACAAGCGGGATTTCCACAGCTATTTCGGCACCAATCCCGATCCGGCAGAGCAAAAAATACTGGACGAACCCTTTAACCTTATACTGCCCTACTCCCACTGCCCCAGTTGCGGCGCCGAGGTCAAACCTTGGCACAATGTACCGCTGCTTAGCTTTCTACTCCTGAAAGGCAGGTGCAGCCATTGCGGTACCCCCATCTCCAAGCGCTATCCGCTGGTGGAGCTGGTTACAGGGCTGTTGACCGCGCTGGTCGTGTGGCAATTGGGCTTTACCTGGCAGGCGCTGGCGGGCTGTGGTTTTACCTGGGCACTGGTGGCTCTAACGGGAATAGACTTCGACAAGCAACTGCTGCCGGACAGTATCACCCTGCCGCTGCTGTGGACGGGATTACTGGTTAATCTCTGGGGACTGTTCACTCCCCTTAGTGATGCGGTGATAGGGGCCATGGCTGGCTATCTCTCTCTTTGGGCTGTGTTCCACCTGTTTAAGCTGGTAACCGGCAAGGAGGGAATGGGGGCCGGGGATTTCAAAATCCTGGCAGCCATCGGCGCCTGGTTCGGGTGGCAGATGTTGCCGATGGTCATCCTGCTGTCCGCCGGTGTTGGCGCCCTGGCCGGATTGAGCTGGAGTCTGATCGCGGGGCGGGACAAAAACCTGCCCATCGCCTTTGGCCCCTATCTGGCCGGTGCCGGCTGGATAGCGATGCTGTGGGGGGAGCGGATTGTAAACTGGTATCTGAATTTCTCAGGACTCGGGTCATAGCCGCGGATAGGACTCCCGCAAAAAGGGCGAACCAGTGGTTCGCCCTTTTTACTTGTGGTCTGCGGATGAAAGCGAACAAAATGCAGATACTAATACTTGGCTTGGGGCACAAACCATCAGCAAGAGGGAATGGAAGCAGTGTTCACTGTGGGATTGACGGGCGGCATCGGCAGCGGAAAGTCAGCAGCGGCGGGCTGTTTTCGAGCGCTGGGCGTCAACGTAGTCGACGCGGATTGGGCGGCGCGGGTAGTGGTACAACCTGGTCAGCCAGCACTGGAAAAAATCGCCGGGCACTTTGGCGCCGGTATCTTGCTGGACAGTGGTGAACTTGACAGAGCCAAGCTTCGCCAGCGGATTTTTGAAGACAGCGACGAACGGCGGTGGCTGGAGAATTTATTGCATCCCCTGATCCGCGAGGAAATATTGCGGGCGCTGCAAAACGGCACTGGCCCCTATGGGATTCTGGAATCCCCGCTATTGATCGAGTCCGGGCAATATAAACTGGTGAACAGAATCTGTGTAGTCGACCTACCCGAAGAATTGCAGGTCCAACGGGCCAGTGAACGCGACCGCAATGACCCGGCGCAAATCCGCAAGATTATGGCGGCCCAGCTGTCCCGCAACGAGCGGCTGGCGAAAGCGGACGATGTACTGGACAATAGCGGCCCTCCGGAGAAGCTGAAGACACAGGTTGAATCACTGCACCGGAAGTATCTACAAATGGCCCAAGCACAGCGTTGAAGCAAATTATGACAAAAGAGACCACCAGCCTCAGCTGCCCCACCTGCAAGAAACCAATTGAGTGGAGCGACCGATTTCCATTCCGCCCTTTCTGCTGCGAACGCTGCAAACTGATCGATCTTGGAGAGTGGGCCTCGGAGGGGCATCGGATTCCGGGGGAACCGGCCTTTGACGATGTATTGAGCGGAGAGCTGGAACAACCAGGCACCCGCCATTAAGGAATCTGTACGGGGCGCTTATCCGGCCTCAAAGTGTCTCTTCCCCCAAGGAGTGCATTTCCTTGGCACTGCGGCACAATCGCAGGAGGCGCTCAGCAGCAGTTTTCGGCCTCCCGGATGGCTTGAATAATCTCCTGGTTCGCGTCGGGAAACTGATAACTATTGAGGTCCACCACTTCGACCCAAGTGGTCTGCTGGCCCTCCAGACCTTTTGCCTCGCCTTCGAATTCCGTCACCCACCAGGTATCCAGCAATACGGTTTTTTCCGCATAAGTGTGGCGGATTTTCGTCAGCGGCCTTAACCCTGTCACTTCAATCGCCACTTCTTCCCGCAGCTCCCGGGTCAGAGCTTGCTGGACTGTCTCCCCCGCTTCCACTTTACCTCCGGGGAACTCCCAGCGCCCCCCCATATGCAAGTGTTCCGGGCGGCGAGCGATCAGGATTTTGCCGTCCTTCCGCCGCACCACTCCCACTGCGACATGTACCACCTTACCCATCAAGTACGGTACTCCGCATTGATGGTGACATACTCGTGGGAAAAGTCGCAGGTCCAGATATGCTCGCTGAAATCCCCACGCCCCAAATCAACAGTAATGGTGAACTCCGGTTTCGAGAAAACCTGCTGACCGTCTTCTTCCCTGTAGCCAGCGGCAAGGCCGCCGGACGCCACCACCTGAATCTGATCCAGGTAAATATTGACCCTGGAAGTATCCAAGCCCTCAACGTCGGCCTTGCCGACCGCCATAACCAGCCGGCCCCAATTGGGGTCCGAAGCGTATAGTGCAGTTTTGACCAGTGGCGATTCACCAATAGCAAAGGCGACTTTCAGTGCTTCCTCACTGCTATTCGCCCCGCGTACCTGCACTGTGACAAATTTACTCGCGCCTTCTCCATCGCGGACGATGGCCTGGGCCAGTTCAATATGCACTTCCACGACTGCCGCCTTCAGACGCTGGTAATCCGCACTGTTGGCATCGCTCAACAGAGGTCCCGTGGTACCACTGGCAATCAGTACACAAGCGTCGTTGGTGGAAGTGTCACCGTCGATGCTAATGCGGTTGAAGGATTCGCCCACCGCTTCACCGATCAGCTGGTCCAGCAGGGGCTGTGGGATACGCGCGTCCGTTGCCACATAGGCGAGCATGGTGGCCATATTGGGCTTGATCATGCCTGCACCCTTGGCGATGCCCTGAATCCGGATCTGTTCACCGGCAATATCGACAGTGCGGAAGGCGATTTTGGGCCGGGTATCCGTGGTCATAATGGCGCGCGCGGCTTTGTCCCAGCCCGCACCCTCAAGTTGATCTGCCGCAACGGGAACCGCCTCCAAAATTTTCTGCAAAGGCAGATGCTCGCCAATGACACCAGTACTAAATGGCAACACCTGCTCCGCTCTGATGTTGAGCGCTGTGGCCACCGCCGCGCAACAGGCGCGGGCGTCACTGATGCCGCGCGCACCTGTTGCGGCATTGGCATTGCCAGCGTTGACCAACAGCGCCCTGATATCGCCGCTGCCAATATGTTCCTTGGCCACAACGACCGGAGCCGCGCAAAAGGCGTTTTGGGTAAAAGTGGCGGAGACGGAAGCACCTTCATTGATCTCAATCAGCAACAGGTCATCCCGCTGCCAATTTTTTATACCGGCAGCCACACTGGCCAGGCGAATGCCGGGAACTTGAGGCAAATGGTCTTGGAGCATTGATGCGATTCACGAAATGGGCAAACGCAGCGCGCCCATCAGTATCTTTCAACGGGCATGCTGCGCTCTGCCCATACCATGAAAGCGGCGCCGAGGCGCCGCTTGGCGATCAATTTGAAGTCGAGGTAGAGGAAGCCAGCTTGCCGTGACACTGCTTATATTTCTTGCCAGAACCGCAGGGACAGGGGTCGTTGCGACCAACTTTGGGACCGCGCCGCTCCGGCATTTGCGCCTGAGGCTCTTTCGCCTGTGGAATCGCAGAAGCCTGGGCGTGTTGCAGTTCTAACTGCTGCTTGCGTTGCTGCTCGAGACGGCGGCGCTCCATTTCTTCCATCTGCTCGCGGGTCATCGGCTCCACATGGGCGAGGATACGCACCACCTCATGCTTGAGGTTATCCAGCATGCTTTGGAACAAGTGGAAAGACTCGCGCTTGAACTCCTGTTTGGGGTTCTTGTTGGCGTAGGCGCGCAAACCGATTCCGGCGCGCAGGTGGTCCATGCTGGCAAGGTGCTCCTTCCACAGCTGGTCCAGTACCTGCAGCATGATTTGGCGCTCCACGGTCGGCATCAGATTGGGCTCGCCCGAAGACTCACTAATACGCGTCACCTTGGCCTGATAGGCCTCCTGAGCCGCGGCGACTATTTTCTCCCGCAAGCTTTCTTCATGCAGAGTGCGATCCTCGTCCAGCCACTGCTGAATCGGCAACTGTAAGCCCAGCTCGCCGGCCAGCTGTTTCTCCAGGCCAGGGATGTCCCACTGCTCCTCCACGCTCTGCGGCGGCACAAAACCGGAGATGATATCGTTGACCACATCTTCGCGAATGGCGGTAATGGTGTCACTGATCGTCTCCGCCTCCAGCAGCTCGTTGCGCTGACTGTAGATCACCTGGCGCTGATCGTTGGCGACATCATCGTATTCCAGCAATTGCTTGCGAATATCGAAGTTGCGTCCCTCCACACGGCGCTGGGCTTTTTCAATCGCATTGGACACCATGCGGTGCTCAATAGCCTCTCCGCGCTCCATCCCCAGCATTTGCATGAAATTCTTCACGCGGTCCGAGGCGAAGATACGCATCAGATTATCTTCCAGGGACAAGTAGAAGCGGGTTACGCCGGGGTCACCCTGGCGGCCGGCGCGGCCGCGCAGCTGGTTGTCGATGCGTCGGGATTCGTGACGCTCGGTGCCGATAATGTGCAGACCGCCCGCCTCTATGACCGTGTCGTGCCGCTTCTGCCACTCGGATTTGATCGCGGTGATTTCCTCTTCGGTGGGCTCGCGGCCTTCCTTCTGGCGCAGTTCCTCCACCTCCGCTTCCCAGTTACCGCCGAGCACAATATCAGTGCCGCGACCGGCCATATTAGTCGCAATGGTGACGGTACCGGGGCGGCCAGCCTGAGCGATGATCTGCGCCTCCCGCTCGTGGTACTTGGCGTTCAGTACCTGGTGAGCAATTCCGGCCTTCTTAAGCATGCGGGACATCTCTTCCGATGTCTCGATGGAAGCGGTACCTACCAGGACCGGTGCCTGCTTTTCTCGGCAGTACTTGATGTCCTCGATAATGGCTTCCATCTTTTCTTCTTTGGTCAGATAGACCAAGTCGTTCAAATCCTCCCGCTGTACCGGCTTGTTGGTGGGGATCACCACCACGTCCAGACCGTAGATCTGGCGGAACTCGAAGGCCTCGGTATCCGCAGTGCCCGTCATACCGGCAAGCTTGGGATAGAAGCGGAACAAGTTCTGGAAGGTTGTGGAGGCCAGGGTTTGACTCTCGCTCTGAATCTGCACTTTCTCTTTCGCTTCCAGTGCTTGGTGCAGTCCCTCTGAAAGACGGCGACCGGGCATGGTGCGACCGGTATGCTCGTCGATCAGGACCACTTGGCCATTCTGCACTATGTAATCCACATCCCGGTGGAAAAGCACATGGGCGCGCAAAGCGGCGTGTACATGATGCAGCAGCCCCAGGTTACCGGGGGCGTAGAGGGATTCATCTTCCTTCATCAAGCCACTGCGCGCGAGCAGCTCTTCGATCAGCTGGTGCCCCTCCTCGGTCAACTCCACCTGCCGGGTCTTCTCATCGACCGTATAGTGTCCCGCCCCCCCTTCTTCTGCCCGTTGCAATTTGGGAACCAATTGGTTAATGGCTAGGTAGAGGTGCGAAGAATCCTCCGCGGCGCCGGAGATAATCAATGGGGTCCGGGCTTCATCGATCAGGATGGAATCCACTTCGTCGACAATTGCGAAGTTCTGCGGGCGCTGTACCCGGTCTTCCTTGCGCAGCACCATGTTGTCGCGCAGATAATCGAAACCGAATTCGTTGTTGGTACCGTAAGTAATGTCCGCGCCGTAGGCGGCCTTTTTTTCCTCCGGGTGCTGCTGGGACACGATAATGCCCACGCTTAGACCGAGGAATTCATACACCGGACGCATCCAATTGGCGTCCCGTGCGGCCAGATAGTCATTCACCGTAACGATATGTACCCCTTTGCCTTCCAGCGCGTTCAGATACGCGGGCAGGGTCGCCACCAGGGTCTTACCTTCACCGGTACGCATCTCGGCGATCCTGCCTTCGTGCAGGGTCATACCGCCGATCAGCTGGACATCAAAATGGCGCAGGCCCAGGGTACGGCGGCTGGCCTCGCGCACGGCGGCGAATGCCTCCGGCAACAGCTGGTCGAGACTCTCACCATCGGCGAGACGCTTCTTAAACTCATCGGTTTTAGCCCTGAGCCCGGCGTCATCAAGCTTGCGGTATTCATCCTCCCGCTCATTGATCTGCGCCACCACACGGCGCATACGCTTCAGCTCGCGGTCATTTTTCGAACCGAAGATCGATGTAATCAGTTTGCCAATCATTATCAAGAAACCACTTTTCTTTTTTCGCTCTGCCGGCCGGAGCGCCGGGAAACCATCAGCACCCAATCCTGGCGCGCTGCGCTGGTGAGGGATGCAAGTAAACAGGAAGGCGCCACGACTAGCAACTGTCTCCTCAGACAACTGCCGGTGGTGGCGCGATACAGGAAAGGATAGATGTTATCTGCCAGTGCGGCGGATGTAGGTGGCGGGGTCCACAGGGCGATTGTTTTTGTACACTTCAAAATGCACATGGGGGCCGGTGGAGCGACCGCTGGACCCCATCAAGGCAATCACCTGGCCCTTCTTGACCACATCGCCCAACTTTACCTTGATTTCACTATTGTGGCCGTAGCGGGTTTTATAGCCATTGCCGTGGTTGATCTCCACTAACTGGCCATAGCCGTAGCGTTCCTCGGCCCAGGTCACAACACCGGCGGCGACGGAAACCACTTCTGAGCCCATCTTGCCGGCGAAATCCACTCCTTTATGCCAAGCGCGCCGCCCAGTGAAGGGGTCAGTGCGGTATCCGTATCGAGAAGACATCCAGCCGCGACTGATGGGGCGGCCAGCAATAAACTGCTCGTCCTGCAACTGGCGTCTGGCGAGTAGGGTTTCGAGGGTGTTGAGCTGCATCTGGCGGTCTTCGATTTGGTCCGCCAACTCATCAATCACCTCGAGAAACTCCGGTGGCTGATAAGGCAGCTCAGCGGCACCGGCGATACCCGGATCCTCGGGCCCGCCAACAGCCGGAGCGGTACCAAACTGGAATTCGCCCTCATCCAATTTAGCAGCGACGGTAAGGCGCTCGCCAAGAGCGTCTAGGCGTGTCAGACGTGCCTGCATCTCCGCCAACTTGACGGTCAGTGCCGTCAACTGCTCGCGCGCCTCGCGGTCCGCCGCCTCTATCTGTTGCTGCTGCTTGCGCAGCGCCTTGCTCCAGGCCTTGGCGGTACGGGAATCGAAAACATCCGTTTCCGCTACAGGCAGGTTGGCGCCGATCAAAAAAGCGCCCACAGGCAAGCCCAACAGGCACAGCCCCAGCAGCGCCTTACTCAGGCCGCCAAAGCTAAAGCTGCGCGTGGCACCGCGCTCATTGACCAGAATTACTTTCATAACAGGCGTGAGACTATCGACAATTTTGGTTATTTCGCAATCCGCTGCGAAGCCAGGGGCTCTCTCCTGGCCTCGCTCGCACGCCCATCCAATGGCTACTAGGCCGGAGGCCCCATCCTATACACAACATCGGCCAAACAACAAAAATCTTGTGAGATAACAGCTCCCCACGCATTTTTATTTGTGAACGCACTGAATCAGCGCCACTACAGGCCGCTATGCGCGCCAGGAGAACGCACAACACGGTAAATTCATCCGCAGAGCGGTCTCCCGCGCAAGAAAAAGCCGGCAATTTTTATGCCGGCTCCACTGTTCTTGATCAAACCGCCAGTATTGGCTTCACATAGGAAATCGGCGCTTCCTTCTCATCCTCGAAGGTCACCATCTCCCAAGCGTCCTCCTGGGCCATCAGGGTGCGCAGGGATTTATTATTCAGTGCGTGACCGGATTTGTGCGCCTTGAATTCGCCGATCAGACTGGTGCCCAGCAGATAGAGATCGCCAATGGCGTCCAGAATCTTATGCTTAACAAATTCGTCTTCGTAGCGTAATCCGCCTTCGTTCAAAATACGGTACTGGTCGATCACAATGGCGTTATCGACACTGCCTCCCTGAACCAGCCCTTTAGAGCGGAGGTACTCTATTTCGTGCATAAAGCCGAAGGTGCGCGCCCGGCTCACCTCTTTGACAAAAGAAGTGCTGGAGAAGTCCACCGAGGATGTCAAATTGCGCCCCTGGAACACTGGGTGATCAAAATCGATGGTGAAGGTCACCTTAAAACCGTCGAACGGCAGGAAGCTGGCCACCTTATCACCCTCTTCCACGGTCACCGGTTTCTTGATGCGCAGGAATTTCTTCGGCGCAGACTGCTCTTGGATGCCGGCGGACTGTATCAGGAACACAAAGGGACCCGCGCTGCCGTCCATGATCGGCACTTCCTGGGCGGAGAGTTCCACAATGGCATTGTCGATGCCCAGGCCCGCCATGGCGGACAGCAAATGCTCGACCGTGGCGATGCGCACATCGTCTTTTACCAGGGTCGTGGACAAAAGCGTATCGCCAACGTTTTCTGCCCGGGCTTCAATCTCAACCATCGGGTCCAGATCTGTACGGCGGAATACGATGCCGGTATTCACGGGCGCCGGTTTCAGGGTCAGAACGACCTTCTTGCCCGTGTGCAGACCTACGCCGGTGGCGCGGATAGCATTCTTGAGAGTGCGCTGTTTGATCATGAATGTGTCGTTTCCAAGTCGGTGGACGGCAACAGAAGCCGCGGCGAGCCGGCGATAATAGCAGAAATATTACGCCAAAACCACATACTGCCTGACGGTCATTTCTGTCTATCGCCTCGTTCTTTCAGAATAGCGCAGCGGTGACGATTGCAGCGCCATACCGAAGACTTTGACCCCATTTTAGGGCGGTGTTCGGCAATGCCGCTGTTAAATATTGTTAACCGGCGGTGACTCACTGGTCACGGAATAGCGCGAACACAAATGCTGGCGCGGCGAAAAGGCCCCTGTTGCACGGCAGAAAAAGCATCAGGAGAAGCGTCGGAATCTTCCGGCGGTCAACATGCCGGCAAATCCGCGCCGCCGAGGCAGGCCCGGACTCTCCATAGAGAGACCGGGCGTGACATGAGCGGGGTTTTGCCTCGGAGCGACGGCTGCGACATATCGCCGGAGAGCGCCCGGAAAGACTTCATATACGGCCGCCGAAGCCTTTGCGGCCCTTCGGTGTTGTACTGATTCCCGCGCTAATCCGCTTGGCGGCGCAAAAACGCGGGGATGTCCAGGTATTCCATATCGGCGTCGGCCGGGTTCAGTGTCGGAGCCGGGCGCTTGGGTCGCTCGCTTTCAACGCGCACCCGGTTGTCGGCGGCGTCCCGGCCGGCCAGGCCACCCTGTCCGCCTTCGCGCGCTTCACGCCCCTCGTGCAGCTGCGCGCGACGGGTATTGTCCACAACCTTAGTGGGACGCGCGGCTTGCTGGACACCCTCACCCAGGCCCGCGGCAACCACGGTGACCCGCATCTCGTCGCCCAGCTTGTCATCCACTGCGGTACCGATCACCACGGTGGCGTCGTCGGAGGCGATCTCCTGCACGATTTCACCCACTTCCGAGTACTCGCCCAGCGTCAGCTCCTGACAGCCGCCCTCTTCGCTGCCGGTGATGATGTTCACCAGTATGCCGCGAGCTCCCTGCAAATTGACATTGTCCAGCAGCGGGCTGCGCACCGCCTTTTCAGCCGCCTCGCGCGCGCGGTTTTCACCCACAGCAGAGCCGGAGCCCATCATGGCCATTCCCATTTCCGACATCACCGTGCGCACATCGGCAAAGTCCACGTTCATAATTCCCGGACGGATCATCAGGTCGGCGATACCCTGCACCGCCCCCAGCAGCACATTGTCCGCCTCTTTATAAGCAGCTTTCATAGTGATCTTGTTTCCCAGCACCTCGAGGAGGCGGTCATTGGGAATAGTGATCAGGGAATCCACTTTGTCGCGCAACTCACGGATACCCTCTTCGGCCACCAGAGAGCGCTTTTTACCCTCGATGGTGAACGGGCGAGTGACCACTGCAACGGTCAGAATACCGAGATCCTTGGCAATTTCAGCCACGATTGGCGCACCACCGGTACCTGTACCACCACCCATGCCGGCAGTGATAAATACCATGTCTGCACCGGTGAGAACCTCGGCGATACGATCGCGATCCTCCAGTGCGGACTGACGGCCCACATCTGGATTGGCTCCAGCGCCGAGGCCGCGCGTAATGTTGTTGCCTAGCTGCAAAATAGTACGCGCTTGGATGTCTTTCAGTGCCTGGGCATCCGTGTTGGCGCAGATGAAATCCACACCTTCTACTTCGCTGGCGATCATATGCTTAACCGCGTTGCCGCCGCCGCCGCCGACACCAATCACTTTGATGACAGGCTTATCCTGTACGCTATCAACTAATTCGAACATTGCTGTTCCCCTTCTCTGCTCATGTCAAATCTGTTTCTGTGCCCGGGATCATGGGCGCCCGGACTCCACGGCGTTATGCCGCCAAATCTGTATTTGCCAGCCCGCCCCAAACCGAGAGGCGATTTCTCCAGGGCGCATTGTTACCGCCCCTTCCCAGCCCCTTTCACTACAAGTTTCCTCTAAACCAATGCTTTACTTTGTCCCACCACTGATTCTCCTCCCTCACTGGGCGCTGCCGCCCCTCACTGTTTTCCTCTCCCTGCATGGCATACATCAAAAGTCCCACGCCAGTGGAATAAATTGGGTTGCTGACGATATCTGTCAGCCCAGATACACCTTGGGGTACGGCCAGGCGCACCGGCATATGGAAAATCTCCTCGGCCAGTTCCACGGCACCCTCCATCTTCGAGGAGCCGCCGGTCAATACCACACCCGCCGCGCACAGATCTTCGAAGCCGCTGCGGCGCAATTCCGCCTGCACCAAGGTAAACAGTTCGTCGTACCGCGGTTCCACTACTTCGGCCAGCGCCTGCCGGGACAGATCCCGCGGCGCGCGGTCGCCAACACTGGGCACCTTGATGGTCTCCCCCTCGCGCGCCAGCTTGGCCAGCGCACAGGCGTATTTAATTTTCAGATCCTCCGCGTGTGGCGTCGGTGTGCGCAGGGCCATGGCGATGTCATTGGTCACCTGATCGCCGGCGATGGGAATAACCCCGGTGTGGCGGATGGCACCGCCGGTGAACACCGCGATATCGGTGGTGCCGCCACCAATGTCGACCATACAGACACCGAGTTCCTTCTCATCTTCGGTAAGCACCGCGTAGCTGGATGCCAGCTGCTCGAGGATGATGTCTTCCACTTCCAGACCGCAGCGCCGGATGCACTTCTCAATATTCTGCGCCGCATTGACCGCCCCACTGACCAAATGCACCTTGGCTTCCAGACGCACGCCGGACATACCCAACGGTTCTTTGACACCCTCCTGGTTGTCGATCAGATATTCCTGCGGCAGGGTGTGCAAAATCTTCTGATCCGCGGGAATTGCCACTGCGCGCGCGGCGTCTATCACCCGATCCAAATCCTGCTGGGTCACCTCGCGATCCTTAATAGCGACAATGCCGTGGGAATTCAGGCTGCGGATATGGCTGCCGGCTATGCCGGCGTAAACCGAGTGAATTTCGCACCCGGCCATTAGCTCCGCCTCTTCCACCGCGCGCTGTATGGACTGCACGGTGGACTCGATATTCACCACCACACCTTTTTTCATACCAGTGGATTTGTGAGAACCGATACCGACGATATTCAGCTCACCATCACCGGAAACTTCGCCGACGATAGCGACCACTTTACTTGTGCCGATATCCAGTCCCACAATCATGCGGTGATCGGATGCATGTGTCATTTTTGTACCAACCTCGCTGAGCCGCGCTCCGATTCCTATTTCCAATAAGGTTTCAGGGCACAGCGTTCGCTTTTAAATTTCGTTTTTTCCGCAGCTTGAACACTGCAGGTTTTCTCTCTCAATTTTGTTTCCACTGCACTGCCACCGCATTGCTGTAGCGGGTATCCACCCTTCTAACCTTGGCCAAGTGCGGTGCCAACAGGCCCCTGCTCAATTGCAAGAAGCGATCAACCCGCTCCAGCAGTTCCTCGTGCCCCAGATGTAACTCCACTCCGGAGACCAACTCCAGCTGCCAACCGGACAGCTCATCGAAAGTGAGTCGCTTCACTTCCATATCCCGCGTGGTCAATAACCTGGCCAACGCTTGGTATTGGGTCACTATGCGCTCCACCAGCTCTTCGTCACCCGCCAGTTCCGGCAGGTGGCCAGTACGCATCTGTGCTGGTCTCGGCAGCAACTCTCCGCTCGCCACCAGCAGTTTATCCTCTCCCCAAACCGCCAGCGGCTGCGCCTCTCGCACTTCCACTTCCACACCGTGGGGCCAGCGCCGACTCACCGAAGCGCTGGTAATCCAAGGGTTCCGCAACAGCGCTTCGCGCATGCCGCGAATATCCGCGGAAAAAAAACCTTTCTGCAAAAAAGGCAGCAATGTTTCCTCTATCTGCCGTTGGGTCACCGCATTGAAGGGGCCCTTGACCCGCACCTGTTCCAGACTGTCAATTCGGCTCAGCTCCCCTAACGGGGACCGCCAAAGCCAGAGGCCGCCGTAGCTGATGCCGGCCAGAGTGACAATTGCCAAAACAGCCACCAACAGCGGACGCCAGTTGCGGCTCGTGCCGTCAACACGGTTCGCAATACGGCGCGCACCGCGCAATTTCGTTTTGCGTCCGCGATAGGCGCGCTCCGGTTTTCTCACCCTAATCGACCTCCAATTTGAGGCCCGGCCAAATCAACCCCTGCGGTACAGCCATCACTCCGTATTTCCTTCACCCAAGCGCCAACTGGCCAGCTGCTGAGCCAGGGCGCCGACATTCCCCGCTCCCTGGGTCAGCACAATGTCACCGGGCTCCAGCAGGTCCGCGAGTAACGGCGGCACCTGCTCAACAGTCTCGACAAAAATCGGATCCACTTGGCCACGGTTGCGCAGACTGCGCGCCAGGGTCCGACCGTCGGCGCCGGGAATAGGTTGCTCTCCCGCGCTGTACACATCCAGCAAAATCAGCTTGTCGACGCGCGACAAAACATCCACAAAGTCCTCGAACAGGTCGCGGGTACGGGTGTAGCGGTGCGGTTGGTAGATCATCACCAAACGCCGCTCCGGCCAGCCATCGCGCACCGTTTTTATGGTCGCGGCCACCTCCCGAGGATGGTGGCCGTAGTCGTCCACCAGCATGACTTTTTCCGCACTCCGATCTGCACTGACGGCGTATTGACCGTAGATTTGGAAGCGGCGGCCAACCCCTTGGAAACCTTTCAAGCCGGCGAGAATGGCTTCATCGCCTATACCTTCGTCCGTCGCCACCGCGATCGCCGCGGTCGCATTTAATACGTTGTGAATACCTGGGGTATTCACACATACATCCAGGGTATCGCCATCTGGGCGCAGCACAGTGAAATGACTGCGCAGGGGTTCCTGTTTCACATCGACGATGCGAAAGTCGTTCCCTTCGTTGAAACCGTAGGTGAGTACTGGGCGCGAGAACTTCGGAATCACCTCTCGGATATGCTCGTCGTCCCCGCAGACCACTGCTAGCCCATAAAAGGGCAGGTTGTGCACGAAATCGATAAAGATCTGCTTGACCTTTTCAAAGTCGCCGCCATAGGTTTCCATGTGATCCGCGTCGATATTGGTGATCACCGTCACCATAGGCTGCAGATGAATAAATGACGCATCGCTTTCATCCGCCTCTGCGATCAGGTAACGGCTCTCCCCCAACGCGGCGTTGGTACCGGCGGCGTTCACCAAACCACCGATAACGAAGGTCGGGTCCTTTTTATCCGCTGCAAAAATCGAAGCGATCAGACTTGTCGTGGTTGTCTTGCCGTGGGTACCCGCCACAGCGATGCCATAGCGGTACCGCATCAGCTCGCCGAGCATTTCCGCGCGGCGCACAACCGGGATACGGTTTTCTCTGGCCGACAGCAGTTCCGGGTTATCGCCTTTGACGGCGGACGAATTCACTACCACGTCGACACCGCGAACATTGTCGGCGCTGTGCCCTATTTGCACCCGGATACCGAGATTGCGCAGCCGCTCGGTGACCGATGACTCGCGCAGATCGGAACCGGAAACCTCGTAACCCTGATTCTGCAGTACTTCGGCAATACCGCTCATACCGGCTCCGCCAATGCCGATAAAATGAATGCGGCGGATGCGGCGCATTGCCGGTACGCTAAATCTGTTCTGTGCCGCGGTCAGTTCTGATGGCATCTTCTCAATCCTCACCCGCTACCCGGCCAGTGCCAATTCTTCGGCACAGGCATCCAGTACCCGCGCGGTAGCATCGGTTTTTGCTACCCGGCGCGCGGCCTCGGCCATCGCCAACAATTTTTCCGGCTCGGCAAACAAAGTCTTCAGCAGCATTGCCAGCTTTTCCGCGTCCAGATCTTCCTGCTGAATCACTATGGCTGCGCCAGCCTGCGCCAACCACTCGCCGTTTTTTGTCTGGTGGTCGTCGATAGCAAACGGGAAAGGCACCATGATGGCGCCCACCCCCGCCGCGGCAATTTCTGATACGGTCAATGCGCCGGCGCGGCAAATAATCAGATCCGCCGCGCCGTAGGCGGCAGCCATATCGGCAATAAACGGTGTCACTTCCGCCTCTACACCCGCCTGCCGGTAGGCTTCCCTGGCAATATCCAGGTGACGCTTGCCCGCTTGGTGCACGACGCGCGGGCGCAAATCCTCTCCGAGCAGAGCAATCGCCTGAGGCACCAGCTCATTGATTGCCACTGCTCCGAGACTGCCGCCAAGGACCAGCAGACGCAGCGGACTTTCTTTTCCGATACGCACCTGCGGCTCCGGCAGCTGCGCGATCTCACTGCGAACCGGGTTACCCACCTGCCGCGCACCCGGCAGTCCGCTGGGAAAAGCTTCCAGCACGCGATTGGCGATGCGCGCCAACAAGCGGTTGGTAGTGCCTGCCACGGCATTCTGTTCGTGAATGATTAAAGGAATGCCGGCAAGACGCGCAGCTACCCCACCGGGGCCAGTAGCAAAACCGCCAAAGCCAAGCACCGCATCCGGCTGCACTTTCTTCACCACTGCGCGCGCCTGCAAAATCGCCCGCAGTATTTGCAGCGGCGCCTTCAGCAGCGCCAGTTTGCCCTTACCGCGCACGCCCTCGACGGAAATACAGTGCAGCGGGATATCCACATCCGGAATCAACTGTGCTTCTATCCCCCGCGCCGTACCCAGCCATTCAATGGCCGCGCCTTGCTCCCGTAAAGCATTCGCCACAGCCAGGGCCGGAAACACATGTCCACCAGTACCCCCGGCCATTAGCAAAAACTTTTTACCGGAAAAGGGAGCTGAATGTTCTACCATCACGCGGCCTCCCCTTTCACTGTCCTGTCCCCCATCTGCAGCGGGTTGAATATCGGCAACTGACTGATCGGTGCCACTCCAGTCTCTTTGCTGCCGTTCTCCGACCGAAGCTCCACTTGCAGGCGCAGCGCCAGCGCAAACAACACGCAGCAAATCACCAAACTACTTCCCCCCGAGCTGACAAATGGCAAAGTCAGCCCCTTCGTCGGCAACAGTCCGGAGGCCACGCCCATATTGACAAAGGCCTGCCCGGCCATCAGCACTGCAATACCAAAAGCAAGCAGTGCGGCAAAAAAATTCTGTTGCGCTAGTGCACCGCGCACCAGGCGCAGTAGCGACACCGTGAGTCCGGCGAAGAGCGCTATGACTGCCAGCCCTCCGACCATGCCCCACTCCTCGGAGAGAATCGCGAAAATAAAATCCGTATGTGCCTCCGGCAGATAAAATAACTTCTGCACGCTATTTCCCAGCCCCACGCCGAACCACTCCCCGCGGCCAAATGCAATCAGCGATTGCGTCAGCTGATAACCGCCGGCGAACTGATCTCTCCAGGGGTCCAGGAACGTCATCAACCGCTGCAACCGATAGGGACTCACCAGCGCCATCAGCACCAGGCCGCAAGCTGCGGCAGCCACCAGCACAAATGTGTGTGGCAGGCGCGCCCCGGCGAGGAAAACCATGGCCAAAACGGTGCCGGAAATCACCACCACAGAGCCGAAATCCGGTTGCAGCAACAACAACAGCGCGACAATGCCCAAAATCACTACCGGCACCATAAAGCTGCTCCAGTGGCGCAACTGCCGGTTGCGGCGGGTCAAAAAGCTGGCGAAAAACACCAGCAGGCAAAACTTGGCGATTTCCGCCGGCTGCACGGTAATGGACCCCAGCGCCAACCACCTCCGGCTACCATTCACCTCACGGCCGATACCCGGGACCAACACCGCCATCAGCAGCAAACAGGAAAACAGCAACAGTGGCCACGACAGGCGCGACCAGACATAAAGTGGCACTTGACTCACTACCAGCGCGACGCAGGCACCCACCCCCAGATAAATCAGGTGGCGCTTGAGAAAAAACCAGGGGTCGCCGTGGATATCCGCCGCATAGGCAATAGAGGCCGAGGCGACCATCACCACGCCGATACTGGCCAGCGAGAGCACGCAAAACGGCAGTAGCCAGTCGAAGTTTTTTGCGCTCATTGTCTGCGCCTGACTCATTTGGCACCTCCTGCCGATGCACAGCCGAGTGACGCCACTGCGCGGCGGAAATCCTCTCCGCGCGCTTCGAAATTGCGGTACATATCGAAACTGGCGCAGGCCGGTGAAAGCACGACATAGTCACCGCGCTCCGCCAGCGCCCGCGCCTGTATCACCGCGTCATCCATGGATGCAGCGCGGTGAATCTCTGTTTTATGGGCAAAAACCTGCGCGATTTTCTCGCCGTCTACACCGATCGTGACCAGCGCGCGCAATGCACTGGCAGCTTCCGCCAGCGGGGAAAAGTCCGCACCTTTACCATCTCCGCCCGCAATCAGCACAACTTTGTTTTTCTCTGTTGCCAGGCCATCCAGCGCTGCGCGCGTGGCGCCGACGTTGGTGCCTTTGGAGTCGTTCACAAAGGTGACACCGTCCAGATCCGCCACACGCTCGCAGCGATGCGGCAGCCCCTTGAAATTCCGCAGCACAGTCAGCATCGCTTCCAGTGGCAGTTCCACCGCACTGCCGAGCGCCATCGCTGCCAGCGCATTGGCGATATTGTGTCTTCCGACCATGGCCAGCTGGCTGACAGGCATGAGTTTTTCCGCTCCCCGCGCCAACCACTCTTCACCGGAAAACTCTATGACTCCGAACTGGCGCAAATCCGGCCGATCGAGGCCGAAAGTCCACTCGAGGCTGTTGCGCGCCAGCGGGCCGCGGGTTAGGGGATCCGCGCGATTAACCACTAGCTGCTGTGCATTGCGATAAATACGCTGCTTGGCCCTGTGGTAATCCGCCAGGGTGGCATAGCGATCCATATGATCCGCGCTCAGGTTCAAAATGGTCGCCGCAGACGGCCTCAACGAAAAGGTGGTCTCCAGTTGGAAACTGGAAAGTTCCAGTACAAACAGTTCCGGCATGGGCTGATCCAGTAGATCCAACACTGGCACACCGATGTTGCCACCCACCCGGACATCCACCCCGGCCTCTTCCGCCATCTGGCCCACAAGGGTAGTAACGGTACTCTTGCCATTGGAACCGGTAATGGCCACCAACTTCGGCGCCCGCGGGAGCTCGGCCAGCTGGCGGGCGAAAAGTTCGATATCGCCGATCAACGGGATGCCCGCCTCGGCAGCCCGCCGCAAAGCCGGTTCCGCCAAGGCAACACCAGGGCTGACAATAATCTCGCTGGCGGCAAGCAGAGTCTCCGGATTGAGCACCCCCGTCTCCACCGGCACCTGGGGAAATTCAGCGCGGAAGGCATCCAGTCCGGACGGCTGTTCACGGCTGTCTACAACCACGGGAGTGATTCCGGCACGCAGCAAAAAGCGCACTACCGAAATACCGGTAGCGCCCATGCCGATAACCACTTTTTGCTCCGAAGTCGCAATCAATGCCATGTTTATTTATCGCAGTTTAAGCGTTGCCAAACCCGCCAAAACCAATACGACGGTAATAATCCAAAAACGCACTATCACACGCGGCTCCGGCCACCCCTTCAGTTCGAAGTGATGGTGCAACGGCGCCATGCGGAATATGCGCTTTCCGGTGAGTTTGAACGAAGCCACTTGCAGGATGACCGATACAGTCTCCATGACAAAGACACCGCCCATAATGAACAGCACGATTTCGTGACGGGTAATCACCGCGATAATGCCAAGAGCCGCTCCCAGAGCCAGAGCCCCTACGTCCCCCATAAAAACTTGCGCGGGATAAGTGTTAAACCACAAAAAGCCGAGTCCGGCTCCGCCCAGAGCCGCGCAAAAAACTGCGAGCTCACCGGCACCGGGAACCGATGGAATATGCAGATAGTTGGCAAACTCCAAATGGCCAGCCAAATAAGCAATCAGCCCCAAGGCACCGCCGACCATAACTGTTGGCATAATTGCCAATCCGTCCAGACCATCGGTCAGGTTTACCGCGTTGCTTGATCCCACCACAACGAAATAAGTCAGCAAAATAAAAAACACCGGGCCCAGATCTATCGCCACATCCTTGAAGAAAGGCACGAAGAACTGTGTCTCCACCGGACTGGTGGCGCTCATGTATAGATAAATAGCTGCTCCCAGGCCGGCGACCGACTGCCAGAAGTATTTCCAGCGCGCGATCAGGCCGCGGGGATTCTTGTTCACGACTTTTTTGTAGTCATCGACAAAACCCACAGCGCCGAAGACGAAGGTCACCAACAGCGTCACCCACACATATCGGTTACTGAGGTCCGACCACAGCAGTGCCGAAGAAAAAATAGAGGCAAGTATCAGAGTGCCCCCCATGGTGGGCGTGCCGGATTTGCTCAAATGCGTTTGCGGGCCGTCATCCCGTACCGCTTGTCCCACTTGCAACTGGTTCAGCCAGGTGATCATGCGCGGACCGACAATCAGTGAAATCCCCAAAGCCGTGAGGGCCCCGAGGATGGCGCGCACCGTGAGATAATTGAACACCGCAAAGGTGCTTACATATTGTTGCAGTATTTCTGCCAGCCAGAGCAGCATTATTTATCCTCTTTGGCGTTCCCACAGAGTGCCTGCACCACCAGTTCCATACGGGCACTGCGGGAACCTTTCACCAGCACTGTGGTGTTTTTATTCAATTCATGGGTCAACGCCGCGATAAGCGGCTGCCTGTCCCTATAACTGTGCAGGGGCAAGTGACGCCCGGCACTGAAGGCAACACTGGCGGCGGCACCCAGCGGCCCAAGGGTAAACAGAGCATCCAGGCCGCGTTCCCGCGCCAGCTCGCCCATTTGACGGTGCATTTCCTCTGCATCCGCTCCCAGTTCGGCCATGTCGCCGAGCACTAGAACGCGCTTGCCGCGGCGCTGTGCCAACAACTCAATCGCTGCCGCCACCGAGCCGGGGTTGGCGTTGTATGTGTCGTCAATAATCGCCGCGCCCTTGATGCCGCAGAGCTCCTGCATACGACCGGCGACGCCACCCAGGCTTTGCAGGCCACTGGCGATTTCCGCCGCAGGGACACCGGCGGCAAAGGCGCAGCCGGCGGCCACCAGCGCATTGTGCACATTGTGTTCGCCAAGCAATTGCAACCGCACGCGGTACGCCAAGCCTTCGATGCACAAATCGAAGGTGGGGCACCCATTATCATCAAGTGCAATATTGTCCGCGTGGATGGGCCACTGATGCCCCAATCCCACTTCCAGCGTGTGCACCCCCTCCGGCATCCGCTCCAGCCAATAGTTCGCGTAGTCGTCATCGGCATTGACCACAGCTGTGCCGCCGGTTTCGAGACCGGTGTAGATCTTCCCCTTGGCCCTAGCTATGGCGTCCACAGAACCGAAGCCTTCCACATGGGCCGGCATGACGTTGTTGACCGCACTCACCTGGGGTTTCGCAATGCCGCACAGATAAGCGATCTCATCCGGACCACTGGCGCCCATCTCCAGAATCAAAACATCATGATCTGAAGTCAGCTCGAACAGGGTCATGGGCAGGCCGAACTGATTGTTCAAATTGCCACGGGTCACACAGGGGTTATGCCGCTGGGAAAATATCGCCGCGAGCATTTCCTTGACCGTAGTTTTCCCGCAGGAGCCAGTCACCGCGATCACCCGGCCTTTAAACTGTTCCCGGCACATGCGGCCTATCTGCCCGAGGGCCTCAGTGGTATCGGCCACCCGCCACTGTGGCAGCTTGCTGCCGGGAATTTCCCGATCCACTACCAGCCCCAATACCTGCCCTTCGAGTTCGCCGACAAAGTCGTGCGCATCGAAACGCTCCCCCTTCAAGGCGACAAAGAGGGCGTTGGAATCCAGCTGGCGCGTGTCGGTGCACACCTGTTCAAACTGCACCGAACCATTGATGAGCTCACCGCCGAAACGCGTTTGAAGTTGCTGCAGGGAGATGGCGCTGATCATAAGCCTGCTCCCCGCACTGTTTCCGCGAGGCGTTGCTGCAATGCCGCCGCGGCCTGCTCGCGATCGCAGAAATGAATTTTTTCACTGCCGATAATCTGGTAATCCTCGTGGCCCTTACCGGCAATGAGAATAATGTCTCCCGGCTGAGCACAAGTTACCGCGCGCTGGATTGCCCGGGCGCGATCGGCTTCCACTTCAACATTACTGGCTGCACCTTCGAGAATATCGTCGATAATTTTTTGCGGTTCCTCGCCACGCGGATTGTCGCTGGTCACAATGGTGCGGTCCGCCATCTCAGAAGCGATACGCCCCATGGGTGCGCGCTTGCCAGAATCGCGGTCGCCCCCGCAACCGAATACGCACCAGAGGTTACCGCGGCAATATGGCCGCGCCGCTGCCAGGGCCGCGCGCAGTGCGTCCGGCGTATGGGCGTAATCCACCAGCACACTGATATCCTCAGTCCCGTCCACCTTCACGCGCTCCATGCGACCGGGCACCGGCTGTATCTCAGGGAACGCGGCGAGAATGGCTTCAAAAGGCATCCCCGCGGATGCCGCCGCGGCAACCACTGCCAATGCGTTGTGGATGTTGAAGTCACCGATTAGCGGCGCTTTCAATTCGCCACTACCCCAAGGCGTAGCCAGTTGTACGGAAAAGCCGCCTTCGTGCCGACACAAGTCGGTCACATGCAGATCACCGGCCTGCAGCCCATAGGTAATGACATTCAAATTGCGCAGCTTGCAACGCTCTGCCAGTTGTGCACCAAAAGGATCATCCAAATTAATGATGCCGCGCTTGAGTTTGGGCAGCCCGAACAATTTTTCCTTGGCCGCTCCGTAGTCAGCCATATTGCCGTGGTAGTCCAAGTGGTCCCGCGACAAGTTGGTGAAAATCGCGGTATCGAAAATCAAGCCGTGCACCCGGCCCTGGGACAGAGCGTGAGAAGACACCTCCATTGCCGCTGCGCGCACGCCGTAGTCGCGGAATCGCGCGTAATCCGCCTGCAGGCGCACGGGATCCGGTGTTGTCAGCCCCGTTTCCTGTAACTCGATATCACCGTCAGTCCAGATGCCGTTGCCGATAGTGCCCATCAGCGCGGCACTACCGAAATGACGCGCCAACAGCTGGGAAGTCAGGTACGCACAGGTGGTTTTGCCATTTGTGCCCGTCACTCCCACCAAGTGCATTTGCCCAGTTGGATTGCCGTGGAAGCGTGCGGCGATTTCACCCACCCGCTTGGCCAGCCCCGGAACACTGACGATCTGAATGCCATCGCACACCTTTGTCTCCAGGGTGTCGCCGTCTGCCAGCACCGCTGCGGCTCCAGCAGCGATAGCCTCAGCGATATACTCGCGCCCGTCCACGACTGTGCCGCGCAGGGCCATGAAAACATCACCCGGCTGCACCAAACGGCTGTCCAGTGCCACGCCACTTACGGGGACTTCTGGAATGCCGGCGTAACCCGGCACCAGCACTTTTAGCGACACGGCTCTTTTTTCGCGCTGACTCACGATTTGCTACCTCTCTCGTTTGCCACAGGCGCCTGCCCGGCGGGCAGGCTCCTGGCCAGCTGCTGTGCCGCCGGGGCCAGCTCCGCGGGCGGCACCCTGAGCAGGCGCATGGCGCCGGCCATCACTGAACCAAACACCGGAGCGGCCACTTCACCACCGTAATATTTGGCGTGGCGCGGGTCGTCGATCACCACCACCGCAGCCAGGCGCGGATTGTCCGCGGGAATAAAACCCGCGAACACCGATCGGTAGCGGTTGTCCGCATAGCCGTCAGTGCCCACTTTGTGCACCGTGCCGGTTTTGCCCGCCACCCGGTACCCCTCGACCGCGGCGCGTTTGCCGGTACCGTGAGCGCCGATTACGGTTTCCAGCATTGCTGTCACCTGCTTGGCCAATTCCCCGTCGACCACACGTTCCGGCTCCACCGCCAATTTTTCACCGCTTAAAACCAAAGAAACCGGGCGCTTTAGCCCGGCGTTGGCAAGCACACTGTAGGCCTGTGCCAATTGCAATCCGTTTACCGTTAATCCGTAGCCAAAGGCAAAATTCGCCCGCTCTATCGGGTGCCAGCGACTGCGGCTGGGCAGTATTCCAGCCGCTTCACCCGGAAAGCCGGTGCCGACCGCCTCTCCCAGACCCAATCGGTAAAAGAGCTCTCGCAGTGCGTTTGGTTCCAAATCCAACGCGATTTTGGTGATACCCACCTGACTCGATTTTGTAATCACACCGGTCAGATCCAGGCGGCCGTAGTTCACCGGGTCCACCAGGGTCTTGCCGGGAACACGGATATAACCGGGACTGGTGTCCACCGGCGTGTGCGGCTGATAACGGCCGGTTTCCAGCGCCGCCAACGCGGTTAACGGCTTGACCGTAGAGCCGGGTTCAAACTGGTCAATCAAGGCGCGGTTGCGTGTCGCCGCGGCTTTCACCCCGCTGCGATTGTTGGGGTTGAAGGAAGGCTGGTTGGCCATCGCCAACACATCGCCGCTGCGGGTATCCAGGATGACCATAAAACCGGAAGCGGCGTCATTTTCCGCTACGGCTTTCTTCAGTTCACGATAGGCAAGATACTGCAGCCGCATATCGATGGACAGGCGCAAGTCGCGGCCCGGGCGCGCTTCGCGCTTGGTCGCCAAATCCTGCACCGTGCGCCCCTTAAGATCCTTGACCACCTGCTGGGCACCGGGCTGACCGGACAGCCAGTCCTCGTAGGCCAGCTCCAACCCTTCCTGACCACGGTCATCAATATCAGTAAAGCCCACCAACTGCGCCACTACCTCACCGGCGGGGTAAAAGCGGCGGTATTCCTTCCTGCTATACACGCCTGTCAGTTGCAGATCCAGCACCCGCCCGGCCTGTTCCGGCGACAGGTGGCGGCGCAGGTACATAAACTCCTTATTGCGGTATTTTTCCAGCCGTTTGGCCAAGTTCGCGGGATTCATATCCAGGGCCGCGGCCAGCTTGCGCAGCTGCTTGGCACTGGCCTCCCGCAACAACTGTGGATTGGCCCACAGGCTGTGTACTGGCGTGCTGACTGCCAACAGTTCGCCGTTGCGGTCGAGAATGGCACCGCGGTAGGCGGGAATTTCTTCGGTACGTATTGTGCGTGCCCGGCCTTGATCTTGCAGAAAGCGGTAGCCGCGCTCCGCCTCCGGCAGCACCTGCAGGCGCGCGAGATGGAAAATCAATGCCAGGGCGAGCAGGCACAGCAAAGCCGCCACCAGCGCAAAGCGCCAGCGGGCAATACCCGGCTGATTTTGCTGTTTCTTGACTGCGCCCATTGAAGTCCCTGTTCGCTTTATCTGTTGTATCAATTATGTAGTGAGCCACTTGCTCACCTGTTCGGCATCGAATGGGGCAACTCGCTGACTCCGTATGCCCGCCCAAACGCCTGTTCCACCCTGCTTCTCTAATTGTGCTCCGCCGGCACCAACACCCGCTCGGCCGGCGACGGCACACGCATTTTCAACTCTTCCCGCGCGACCCTCTCAATACGGCTGTATGCAGACCAGGCACTCTTCTCCAAAAGTAACCGCTCCTGCTCATAACGCAGTTCGTCGCGGGCTTTTTGCGCCTGCATCAACTGAGCGGTCAACTCCCGGCTGCGCTGGGTGCTATACACCACCGCCAAAGCCGATACGATGGTCGCCAGCCACAACACCACCACCAGGTGCTTTCCACCTTTCACCCCAGCTTCTCCGCGACCCGCATCACCGCGCTGCGGGAGCGGATGTTCTCGCTCACCTCTCCGGTATCAGCCTTGACTGCCTTGCCGACCGACTTCAGCGTCTTGCTGATCTGACTCTCCCTCACCGGCAGCCCCCGCGGTAACTGCGGACCGCGTTCCTTTTCGCGGATAAAACGTTTCACCATGCGGTCTTCCAATGAGTGAAAGCTGATCACCACCAGACGTCCACCGGGTGCAAGCAGCTGCAGGGACTGATCCAGGGCCCGCTGCAGGTCATCCAGCTCGCCGTTGATCCGAATACGTATTGCCTGAAACACGCGCGTAGCCGGGTGTTTTCCCTTTTCCCAGGCGGGGTTGGCCGCCTTGACGACCTCCGCCAGATCTAAGGTGCGCGAAAACGGCCTTTCCGCCCTGCGCCGGACGATAGCCGCCGCTATGCGGCGGGCGAAGCGCTCCTCTCCATACTCCTTAAATACGTGGGCCAGCTCCGCCTCCGATTCGCTGTTGATCCAGTCTGCCGCGCTGTCACCCCTGCTGGTGTCCATACGCATATCCAGCGGGCCATCCTGCATAAAGCTGAAACCGCGCTCTGGCTGATCCAGCTGAGGAGAGGACACTCCTAGATCCAGCAGTATTCCGTTCACCCGGCCTGCCCAGTCCCCGGCCGCAGTGTCCATATCAGCGAAGGAACCGTGCCAAATCGCAAACCGCGCATCATCGGAAAAGCGCTGTTGTGCGTACTCGACCGCCTGCGGGTCTTTGTCGACACCCAGGAGGCGCCCCGCATCATTCAGCTTTTGCAATATCGCCGCACTGTGGCCTCCGCGACCAAAAGTGCCGTCTATATAGAAGCCGCCTGGATCGGTAACCAGGGCATCCACGGCCTCGCGCAGTAACACACTGCGATGCAGTTCTTGAGACACCCTGTGTTCTCCTTATAAAGAGAGGGACGCCATCTCCTCCGGCATCTCCCCCTCACCCTCACTGTCGTCGAGCCAGGCCATCCAGCGGTCCTCGCTCCACAATTCCAATTTCTTGCCTTGCCCCACCAGCATCAGCTTCTTTTCCAACCCCGCGTATTCCCGCAGTGTCGGCGGAATCAATACGCGGCCATTGCCATCCACTTGCAGCTCGCAGGCATAGCCAATCAACAGCCGCTGGGCACGCCGTGCCACCTTGTTAAAACTGGACAAGGCTTCAATTTTCGGAAGAATTTCCCGCCATTGAGGCTCCGGGTAAACCAGCAGACAGCGCTCCTCGGTATGAGCTGTCACCACGAGCCGCCCGCCACACTCTTCCAGCAGCGTGTCGCGAACGCGCGCCGGAATGGCCAGACGCCCCTTGGCGTCCATATTGATTGCGTGGCTGCCTAAATACACTTTTTATCGGTGTGCGTTTTTTCTCGTGTGCGCTATCCGCCCCGGACGCGACCTAGTTGCCGGGAATGCTAGCGGAGAAAATTTGAGCAATTCTCATTCGAGCAGTGTAAATACCCACTCACAGCCACGAATAAACCACTTAATTCCACAAATTTCCACTTTTCTCCACCACCGACACTATAAATCTGGTCGGGTTAAAGTCAAGGAAATCGGCGGCAAAGTGCCGCGAAAACCCAGCAATCTCGGGGGCTGCAGAGAAAAAAGGGGAGAAAATGGGCTTCAGGCGACACTGCAATTGCAAAATGGAGCAAGCACTTACTTTTTTAAGTTAAGGAAACACTTTAACTTGCACACAACCCCGGCAATAAACACACCCGCTGCACTAGCCGCACTCGCGGCCGGCAATCGCAATGGACACAAATCAGGGAGAGGAAACGAGCGCCACCGGGCCCCAAGTGCGCACTCAGGCGCGGATACGCCATTAGATCTTCAATCAACAGGAAAAACCCGGCTGGGCGCCGGGTTCTAAAAGCGGATGAGCTGGCCTGTAAGCCGGGTTCTGTCGAGCGGATCACCGCTCGCGACAATCATTCATCTGGGATGCCTGTCACCAGACACCTCAAGCGACCTACCCGCCCTCAGTGCGGGTCACACCTATAGAGGGCCTATTTGGTCTTGCTCCGGACGGGGTTTACCATCGCCGCAGACTGTTACCAGCTGCGCGGTGCGCTCTTACCGCACCGTTTCACCCTTACCTGTGCCCGCGAACCGGGGTCCGGGGCCATCGGCGGTCTACTCTCTGCTGCACTTTCCGTAGGCTCGCGCCCCCCAGGCGTTACCTGGCGTCCCACCCTGTGGAGCCCGGACTTTCCTCCACCGTCGAAACGGCAGCGATTGCCCGGCCAGCTCACGGCGAAGGTTAGTGGTGGAAGACGGGAAATGCAAGGCACAAACACAGGGCAACCGACGGCACGCAGTCACTCGCCCTTGCTCGCCAGACTCCATTTATATAACACCTTCTTATTTATTCCGGTGATCTCAGCGGCCAGCGCTGCAGCCTTCTTGGGAGGTAGCTCCCCCAACAATAGCTTCATTACCCGCTCAGCCTCTGCATCCACCTCTTCGTCACCTCGACGGCGCTCGGCACCACGCACCAACAATACGATTTCACCACGCTGTTGATTGCTGTCGTCCCCCACCCAGGCCGCCAGCTCGCTCAGGGGGGCGGAATGGAAGGTCTCGAACGCTTTGGTCAACTCACGGGCGATCACCGCTTCCCGATCGCCCCCAAACACCGCCACCATCGTTTCCAGCGTCTCCACCACCCGGTGCGGAGCCTCGTAAAAGACCATTGTGCGGCTCTCCGACGCCAGAGTATGTAAAGCTTTTTGGCGCGCCACCGGTTTGGCGGGGAGGAACCCTTCGAAGCTGAAACGGTCGCTGGGCAAGCCCGCGGCGCTGAGCGCGGCGATCAGCGCACAGGGTCCGGGAATAGGCACCACGCGAATGCCCCGGCGGCGAGCTTCGCGCACCAGCCTGTATCCGGGATCCGAAATCAGAGGCGTACCCGCATCTGAGATTAGCGCAACCGTCTGACCGCTCTCCAGCCGCTGCAGTATCTGCTCCGTCCGCTTTTCATCCGAGTGGTCGTGATACGCTATCAGCGGAGTATCGATAGCGAAGTGAGAAAAAAGCCTCTGACTGTGACGTGTGTCCTCCGCCGCTACTAGGTCGGCGCATTGTAGAACTTCAACAGCTCGCGGTACCATATCGGACAAATTACCAATAGGCGTAGCGACGATATAAAGCAGCGCCTGATCCGGCCCCATAGACAATCCCATTGTTTGAGTAAAAGTTACATTTTGCTGGAGAAGAATATGTCCGCGCCCGGCGCATCCTCCCTTGTCAGCAGGTTAGCCGCCCGATTTGCCGCTGGTGCTCTAACCGTGGCCTTGGCCGCTTGTCAAACGCCGGCTACCAGACCCGACGCGCAGCTGCCGGTGGATAACACGAGTGCCGCGAGCCGCAGTGCCGCGATACAGTTGCTGCACAGCGCCGAATCACTACCCGCACCAGAGCGGGACAAACAGCGCCTGCAGGCGGCGGCCATTCTATACGAACTGGGAGATAAGGCGTCCGCAAAGCAGGCGGTTGCGAAAGTAGCCCCGGAACAGCTGGACGACCTGAGTTACGCCCGCTATGCCCGGGTGTACGGTGGCCTGCTCTCCGAGGAAGACGAATTTTTTCGCGCCCTCGACCTGACCACCGCCCCGCGCCTCGATGCCATATTGTCGCAGTTACCCGCGGACACCGCACTGCCGCTGCGCGACCTGCGCGCTGATCTCTGGGGATTGCTGGGCGACCTAGACAGCGCCATCGCCGAGCGCCGTCAAATCGCGGAACTGGCGCGCACCGACGACGCCATCGCGGACAATAACAACGGCTTCTGGCAGCTTCTCACCCAACTCCCATCCCGTGAGCTGCAACTGCGCGCCGACGAAAGCAGCGACCCGCAGATGCGCGGATGGTATCAACTCGCCCTGCTGGGACGCGACACCCAGACCGATATCAGCTCACAATTGTCCGCCCTGACACGCTGGCGCCAGCAGTGGCCGCACCATAGCGCCAACACCCATCCGCCCCAGGCGCTGCAGCTTCTGGAGCAGCTGGCGACTCAGCGCGCCGACCACATAGCCCTGCTGCTACCTCTGTCCGGCCCACTGGGCGGCGCAGGCCGGGCCATTCGCGACGGTTTTATGGCCGCCTACTACACGGCCCTGAACGCAGGTGCCCCGACGCCAGCGGTGCAAGTGTACGACACCGGCGGTGACCGGCCGTTTGAAGAGATCTACCAGTCCGCCGTCGACGCTGGCGCCCAGGCCATCGTGGGTCCACTGGACAAGCGCAGAGTATCCAACTTGCTCGCCACCGAAAAACTGCCGGTGCCCACCCTGGCATTGAACTACGGTGACGAAGGCCGCCTGACCGGCGACCTGGTGCAGTTCGGACTGGCCATCGAGGACGAAGCGCGCCAAGTGGCCCGGCACGCCTATCTGCAGGGACACCGCCAGGCGATGATCCTCGCCACCGACTCCGGCTGGGGCCAGCGCGGAACCAAGGCCTTCCAAGAGGAGTGGCAGCGGCTGGGCGGCACAGTAACTGTCAGCCGCAGCTTCAATGACAACAGCAACTTTTCCCGCTTGGTGAGCGATGCCCTGCTGATCTCAGACAGTAAGGCCCGCGAGGCAAGCCTGCGGCGGAAACTGGCCGCCCCCTTGGCATTTACACCGCGACGCCGCGGCGATGTGGATATGATCTTCCTGCTGGCGCAGCCCCAGCAGGCGCGCCAGATTAACCCGATGCTGGCCTTTTTCTATGCCGGCGACCTGCCTGTCTACGCCACATCACAGGTATTTGGGGGACGTGTTGACCCACAGCGCGACAGAGACATCAACGGCATCCGCTTCACCGCACTGCCCTGGCTGTTCGAGGATGACAATCTCACCAAACGCAATATCGAAGCACAGGCAGCCCCGGCCCCGGCTTTCGCGCGACTGTATGCCCTGGGGGCGGACGCTTTCCGCCTTTTCCCACGCATTCCCATGCTGCGCCGCTTCCCGGAACAGCGGGTACACGGTCTGACCGGAGCGCTCAGCCTCACTGCCGACGGACGCATCGTGCGCGAACAAATATGGGCGCGTATCAAGAAAGGGGCGCCAGTGCCAATCACCACAACGGAGGAGGTAGCCCCACAGCCAGTGGAAAACATGGAGCTTACGGGAAACAGTGAAGCCTTCTGAAGGCATTGGCCCCCGAATGGAAACGGTGGCGGCGCGCTACCTGCAAGCCGCCGGCCTGAGGCTCGTGACTCGCAACTACCACGGCCGCTACGGTGAAATCGACCTGATCGCAAAGGACGGCAACACACTGGTATTTGTTGAGGTGCGCTACCGTCGCAGTAGCCGATTCGGCTCGGCGGGCGCCAGTGTCGATCTGCGCAAGCAGAAGAAGCTCGTAGCCACCGCACAAACCTATTTACAGCAAAACAAACTGGACTGCCCCTGCCGCTTCGATGTCATTGCGATTGAAGGCGATACCCAGGATATTCACTGGATAAAAGGCGCCTTCGGGGCATAACCCATATCTGAATTATGGAATCAATAGGGTGAACCACGCGTTCTCCCGTCAAAGGTAATTATGGAACAGCGAGTTGTAACCCTATTCCACCGCAGTCTGGAAGCCACAATGAACGCGGGCGAGGTGCTGGCGCCACTGGTGGCCGAAGCGAGCGAAATGGTGGTGCACACCCTGCTGGCGGAAAACAAGCTTCTCCTGTGCGGCAACGGTGTCAGCGGCGCACTGGCGCAAAGCTTTTGCGCCCAATTATTGGGAGGCTTCCAGCGCGAGCGCCCCGGCCTGCCGGCAATCGCCTTAAATGGCGACGCCGTGTCCATGGGCACTGTCTCGCGCAATCACGGCCGCGCGGAAATCTTCGCCCGGCCGGTGCGCGCCCTGGGCCAGCCGGGTGACCTGCTGGTAATCCTGAGTAGCGACGGCCGCGACTCCAACCTAATTCAGGCCATGCGCGCGGCGCGCGACCGGGATATGGGTATACTGGCGCTGACCGGTGGTGACGGCGGCGACTGCGCTGCACTGCTGGACACACACGATATTGAACTGCGCGTACCTTCAGAGGTCGCAGCAGAGGTACACCAAGTACACCTGCTTACGATTTTCTGTCTGTGCGACCTGATCGACAGCAGTCTTTTCGGTGGTTACGAGGACTGAAACCGTGAAAAAAAAATTAAAGTTTCAAAAGAAACGCTTTTTTATCGCCCTGATCGCGAGTGCCATTTTGAGTGCCGGCTGCAGTACTGTGCTGGAAGCCACGCACGACGGTCCTATCCAGCAGGACCCAGGCAAACGCTCACTGGGCACCTTTATCGATGACCAAAAAATCGAAACCATAACCACTGTCAATATCAACAAGGCGCACCCGGATCTCAAGGCAGCCAATATCAATGTCAACGCCTTCAACGGCGTAGTGCTGCTCACAGGCCAGGTTCCAAACAACGAACTGCGCCTGCTGGCCGGCCGCACCGCCCAACAGGTGCAGAATGTCCGCCAGGTGTATAACGAAATCCAAGTGCGTGGCAATGCTTCCCTCCTGGCGGCCTCCAGCGACACCTGGCTGACCACCAAGGTGAAAAGTAATCTCCTTGCCAACAAGGAAATCGACAGCGGCCGTATTAAAGTGGTAACGGAAAATGGCGTCGTCTATCTGATGGGGCTGCTGACCCGCGCCGAGGCGGAAAAAGCGGCGGATGTGACCCGCAGTATCGGAGGTGTGCAAAAGGTGGTTAAGGCGGTGGAATATATCGACTAAGGAACTTTGCCCCTATTCTCCTGAGCGCCCTGGATTCTCCAGGGCGCTTGAAGCATAAAAGAGCACAGGAGAAAGTCCCTGCGTCCCTGCTGACAGCACTTTGAAAATTGATAGGGAACCTCTGATTAATTCGCGTGAACGCTTTGGTTAGTTCCGTGGCGCTCAGGCAATAGGATGGCCATTTCGAAAACGCACGAGTACTTCCCTGTAGCTCCGACGGATACATCCCTGTATCCGACGGTTTCGAAATGGCCATCCTATCACCTGAGCTTCTCATCTAGCTCCAAAGAATTCTTACCGTCAGGAAGCGAATTAATCAGAGGTTCCATAGTTTCGAAGCCGCTAGCCAGTCGATAATCCGCTGAGCTTATTGCCCCGCTGCGATATCTGTTTAACGTCAGGGAGCGAAAAAATTCAGGGGTTCTGAGCGGGCTGCTGCAACGCTTTCCCAGCAGCCCGCCCCTCGGTCACGTCAGGCCCGCTCAATCGCGACCGCAGTCGCCTCACCGCCACCGATGCACAGGCTGGCAACTCCTCGCCTCACATCGCGCTTTTCCATCGCCGCCAAAAGAGTGACCAGTATACGAGCACCACTGGCGCCCAGCGGGTGGCCCAGTGCGCAGGCACCACCGTTGACGTTGACTTTGTCGTGCGGCAGGTTCAACTCACGCATCGCTGCCATGGCCACCACAGCGAAGGCCTCGTTGATCTCGAACAAGTCCACTTCATCCACACTCCAGCCCGTGCGCTCCAACAGCTTCTGCATGGCCCCCACAGGGGCAGTGGTAAACCACTCCGGCTGGTGCGCGAACTGGGCCTGGCCGCGCAATACTGCCAGCACCTTCAGGCCGCGCCGCTCGGCCTCGCTCCGGCGCATCAGCACCAGGGCCGCGGCGCCATCGGAGATAGAGCTGGCATTGGCGGCGGTGATAGTGCCGTCCTTGCGGAATGCGGGTTTCAGCTGAGGGATTTTGTCCGGACGCGCATTGCCCGGCCCTTCGTCCACGCGAACCTGTACATCACCGCGGCGAGTGGAAATAGTCACCGGCGCTATTTCGCGTTCAAAGGCACCGCTCTCTATGGCCTTTTGCGCCCGGGCCAGGGATTCCAGCGCAAAGGCATCCTGCTCCTCGCGGGTGAACCCATACTTGTCCGCGGTATTCTCGGCGAAGTTACCCATCAACTTGCCATCGTAGGCATTCTCCAGACCATCCAGGAACATATGGTCTTTTACCTCACCGTGGCCCAGTCGCATGCCACCACGGGCCTTTGGCAAAAGGTAGGGAGCGTTGGTCATGCTCTCCATGCCGCCAGCGACAATCACCCTACCCTCGCCCAGCAACAAGGCATCCCGGGCCATCATCACGGTTTTCATGCCCGAACCGCACACCTTGTTGACAGTAGTACAGGGGGTGCCTTCGGGAACTCCCGCACGGATAGATGCCTGACGCGCGGGAGCCTGCCCCACACCGGCGGGCAAAACGCAACCCATCAGCACTTCATCGACGTCCGCCGGCGCCACACCCGCATCCTCGAGCGCCGCGCGGATGGCCACAGAGCCCAACTCCGGCGCGCTGACCTCTGACAGTCCTCCCTGCATGGCGCCCATCGGCGTCCGCGCCATTCCGACTATGACTACCGGATCTGAAGTTACATCGCTCATACTGGCTGCTCCCAAATCTGTGCCGCCGCCGCTCTTATCGGACACCGGCGATTGTTATATTGCGGCGGCATTATAACCGATGCGCCCGCATCCGACGCCATCCACCCTTGGCATGAGACAGCGCGCAAGAACCCGCCGCACGACGCATTTACTCCACGTCCGCCGTGTTACTATCGACGCCAACAACTTACAACAACAGTGAGAAGTCATATGGAAATCTCAACTATCGTCTGGCTGGTGATCATCGCCGCACTTTTGTTCTACGTTATCGGTATCTACAACAAGTTGGTATCACTAAAAAACCGTTACGAAAACGCTTTTGCGCAGATCGAGGTACAGCTAAAACGCCGTTACGACCTTATCCCCAACCTGGTGGAAACCGCCAAAGGCTATTTGAAACACGAGCGGGAGACACTGCAGGCAGTGATCGAAGCCCGCAATACTGCCCTGGCAGGCCTCAAGGCAGCCGCCGCCAACCCCGGCAGCGCCAATGTTATCGCCGATCTGGGACAAGCCGAGGGCGCACTGGCCAATGCGCTGGGACGCCTGAATGTAGTGATGGAGGCCTACCCAGAACTCAAGGCCAACCAAAATATGATGCAGCTCACCGAAGAGCTCACCAGTACTGAAAACAAAGTCTCCTTCGCCCGCCAGGCCTTCAATGACGCGGTAACCGCTTACAACATCTACAAACAGAGCTTCCCGCCGGTCTTCTTCGCCGGTTTCTTTGGTCACCGGGAAGACGGCAAGCTGCTGGAGTTCGCTGATTCAGACACCATACAAGCGGCACCGCGGATCGAGTTCTAACCCATGAATTTCTTCGAGTACCAGGACAGGGCCAAACGCAACACCGGTCTGCTGGTGGGGCTCTTCACTCTGGCCGTACTGCTTTTGATCGGGATCACCACTCTACTCGCCGCCGCGCTGGTAGCCTACTCGCAGGGCCTAGACTTCTCCCCGGCGCAAATCGGTCAGCTGCTGGGCTGGGACACTGTCGTCACCATCGCGCTTTCCATCGCCGCGGTGATCGGCCTGGGCAGCCTTTACAAATTGCGTCAGTTAGCGGCGGGCGGTCGCGCGGTGGCGGAGTCTTTGGGTGGACGCAAGATCAACATCGCCCCCCATGGCGACGCGGAAAAGCGCGCGCTCAACGTCGTCGAGGAGATGGCTATCGCCTCCGGTACACCTGTCCCCGACGTGTATCTGATCGAAGACGATGCCATCAACGCCTTTGCCGCCGGCTACAAACCCAGCGATGCGGTGATTGGCCTGACCCGCGGCTGCATCGAAAAGCTCAACCGCGACGAGCTCGCGGGCGTGGTGGCACATGAGTTCAGCCATATTTTCAACGGCGACATGCGTCTCAATATTCGCATTGTCGGTCTTCTGCACGGCATACTGATTATCGGGATGCTCGGCTACTGGCTGCTGCGCGGTTCGCACTTCAGCTCCAGCCGGGATAATCGCGGCCGCACAGCGCTGTTCGGCATCGGCGCCGGACTGATGGTGATCGGCTACACCGGTACCTTCTTCGGCAACCTAATCAAGTCCGCCGTCAGCCGCCAACGGGAATTCCTCGCCGACGCTTCGGCAGTGCAATACACGCGCAACAACCGGGGTATCGCCGGTGCGCTAAAGAAAATCGGCGGCTACAGCGCCGGTTCGGAACTGGCATCGAGCAATGCGGCGGAATTCAGCCACATGTACTTCGCCAGCGGCCTGAAAAAATCCTTCGCCAATCTCTTTGCAACCCATCCGCCGCTGGCGGAACGCATCGCGAGGCTGGACCCGCAATGGAACGGGCACTTTCCGAATGTGGACAAAGAGTCCCTGGGATTTTCCGTGACAGAGCAGCAAAATGCCCAGGTTATGGGTATTGCCCCGGTGGCATCCGCGAGCAGCAGTGCATCCCTCCAGCAGGTGATCGACGCGGTCGACAACAGCATTTGCAGCCCTAGCGATCAACAGGTGGCGTACGGCAGACAGCTTCTGCAGGCGGTGCCGGAGGCCGTCAAGCAGGCCGCTCACGACCCTTTCGCCGCGCGCGCGCTGGTCTATCACCTGATGATGCACGGCGATCAGCAGCACAGAAAGCAACAACACCAGCTGCTGCAAAAGATTGCCCATCCGGCGGTGATGCGGGAGCTGCAAAGATTGGGGCCGCAGCTGCGGGACTTGGCCGCTGGCACGCGTTTGGTGCTGCTAGATCTGTGTGTACCTGCGCTGAAGGCGCTGGCTCCCCAGCAATACCAAGTTTTCAAGCGCAATCTGATCAAGCTATTGCGCAGTGACGGGGTGGTGGAGCTCTGGGAGTGGGCCCTGTACCGGGTGCTGATGCACGCACTGGAAGGCAGCCCGGATCGCCAGCGCTTATCGCCAAAAGGTGGGGCTGAAAAGGACGCTGCGCGCTTTATACTGGCCGCAGTGGCCCATGCCGGTAACCCGGATTATCTCTCCGCCAAGCGAGCCTACGAGACAGGCCTCAACGCCATGCAATTGAATATCACACCGCTGCCCACCTCGGCGGACATCACTCTGCCGCGCCTGGATAAAGCTGTCGCCATCGCCGCCCTTATGCCTCCGCTCAAGAAGCCGGTACTGCTCAAAGCAATCGCGACCACTATGGTTCACGATGGAATAGTGGCGGCCGAGGAAATCGAACTGCTGCGTGCCGTGGCCGACAGCCTGGATTGTCCCATGCCCCCCATTGCACCGACAACTGCAACTACCGCTGCAGCCGGGACCACAGCCGTTACAGAGCGCACTTAACCCCCCAAGCACGGCCTTTGCGGACTGTGTTGCTACAACTAAGGAACCTCTGATTAATTCATTTCCTGGTGGCAGAGGTTCTTCGGGGGCGGATGTGAAGCTCAGGTAATAGGACGGCTATTTCGAAACCGTCGGATACAAGGCGGTATCCGGCGGAGCTACAGGGAAGTACTCGTGCGTTTTCGAAATATCTGCGCTATTGCCTGAGCGCCCCGAAACCTACCATTGTGTTCACGCGAATTAGAGGTTTCCTAACCCAGTCCGTTTCCGCAGGAAGAACCCAGGGAACCTCTGATTAAGTTGCGTACTGACGGTCAAGCTACTTTGAGACCAGATGAAAAGCGCAGGTGATGGGGCGACACCCAGAAACCCAGCTTGATCGCATCGGAGGTGCCCTAATGCTGATATACGGGTCCGATCCCAATACTCCAGAGAATCACCGAGCCGATCATCACCGTCACCATCATGACGAGCGCCACTGTCACCACAGCACACGCATAAAGAAAGGCACGCTCCTTGTTCATATTCATCAGGATCGGGATACCTTCAAACAGCAGATAGATGGAATAGGTTCCAGCTAACCCAAAAACAATCACCGTCAGCCACAAGTGCGGGTAAATCAGCACAAAGCTGGCTAGGAATATAGGCGTGGTCACGAAGACCGCCAGAGCCGTGCCTTCGTAGTGGCGCCGGGGTTCATCACCCTCTACACCGTAGGACTTGGCCATCCAGTTAATGAACTCTCCCAACAGGTAAACGCCGAGCACAATGGCGAAATAGGTCACCACTGCCAATAAAGCAGCGCTTTGCGATGTCAGCTTCGTGAGATGGCCACCCAGCTCAAAGCCGACATAGGTCACACCGATATATCCGGCGATGGTCGGTATCAGTGCCAAAATGGGCACATGACTGAAAAACACCTGCGCAAAGGAAAGGTGGTCGGCGCGAATGGCTTTCCACTCTTTGTCGGGATGGGTGAATATTCCAATGGTATGGCTGAGTAATCGCACGCGCTTTCTCCCTCTCATCTTTCACTGCCTGTTTAGCAGTATCGGGAGCCGGCGTGGAATTAACCAATCCAAACCAGGAATGAAGCGCCATTTTTATAGGAGGATGATTTATATCAGGCCTGCGTGCAGACTCTGTTGCGCCCACCGCGCTTCGCTCTGTAGAGGGCCCGATCCGCGGCCTCCAACACTGCTTCCGGCGACCGGTGATTACCGCCACTGCCAGCTAGGCCGACACTGACAGTTGTCTTGATCGCCCGACCACCGCCCTGCCCCCGCCGGCGGCGAGCCTTGGCGTTGTCGGTGGGATCGCGCATGGCCGAACGCAGCTTCAAGGGATAACCGGCGATTTTCTCACGCATACGCTCAAGTGCATTCAGCGCTTTTTCTCTATCGCGCCCACGAAAAACCACCACAAATTCCTCACCCCCGTAACGAAATGCACGCCCACCGCCATAACGAGCAATTTTGCCCGCCACCATGCGCAGTACCTGATCGCCGACGCGGTGGCCGTGCCGATCGTTGAGCTTCTTGAAATGGTCGATATCAATCACCGCGATCATGTAATGGCGCCCCAGTGTCAGCAGATACCGGTTGTATGCGCGCCGCGACGGAATACCCGTCAACTCATCGCGAAATGCCAGTTCGTAGGCACTGTGCAAAACAAGGAAGGTCAGCAGCAAACTACTAATGGACGCAGCTAGGTGAAACTGTCCCGGCGGCAAAGCCGGGTCCCGAACCAAATACAACAGCAAAGTACAAGCGAGCAATCCGAAGCCGGTAGCTTCAGGCCTCACACTGACCTTCACGAGTAAAAGCAGAATCGCACAGACAAACACCTGTGCCGCCAGGTCAAACTGGATTCCACCGCCATAAGGCAGCGTCAGGGGCATGAGCCAACTAAAGGAGTTCGGCCAACTCTGTAGCAAGTAGAGTCCCACCCCCTGCCCGAGGGCCGCGAACAGTAGCAACAGGCCAAATCCGCTGAGTGGATTCCTGTCACTGGTATAGGCAACTAAAGCTATATTCAGCGACACCAATGCCAGGCTCAGGGAAAATAGGCTTTCCTGCCGCAACCAGGGCACAGCATCCAAGGCCAAATAGAAGGCGAGAATCAGTGTGGCGGCATACGCCAGTCGACTGGACTTGAAAAAAACCGCCAGTGCCAGCGCGACGCCAAGGAGTACCGGTGAAAGCTTCACAGGTGCTGGGAACGGGAAGTCCAACCACGCATAACGCTGTAGCACAAAAGCAGTCAACAAGAGAAGCGGCAGCCAGCCGTGGCGCAACCACTGCATGAATAGAGACATAGGCGGCAAAACGTGACGTTTGCCCCGGATTATATCGCTCAGTAAAGCGCGCCGGAGGGCGTGGATCTCAGTTAGGGAAACTCACCTGAATTCGCTCGCCCCGGGGAGATACGATGCCCCGCACACAACACTCAACCCATAGCGTGGATAGCTTGAAACCGTCGAATGCCAAGCCGGAGATTTCAGGAGCCCATTCGAGTCTCTTCCACATGCCCACATCCTTTACCCCTACACACAGGTGTCAGGGGCCAGCACAGGCACGCCAATCAGCCACCTACGCGCCGACGATGGCAATTGCCACCGCCGACTACTTGACCACTCGCAGGGCGGGTTTGCGCGCGGACTTGCGCCCCAGACTGGTGGGCGGCGTGGGCTCCGGCGGTTCCGGCGTCTCCTCAGCCTCGAATACCATTCCCTGGCCGTTTTCACGCGCGTAGATACCCACCACCGCACCCACCGGTACCTGGATATCGGTGGGCACGCCGCCGAAGCGGGCGTTGAAGCGGATAGCGTAATTATCCATCGTGAGGCCGACCACCGCGGACTCGGAGATATTCAACACGATTTGCCCGTCCTCGTTGACATGCTGCTGAGGAACCAGCACTCCGGGCAGATGAGTGTCGACGAGAATATAGGGAGTGCACCGGTTATCGGTTATCCACTCGTAGAAAGCCCGCAGAATATACGGGCGGTTGGATGTCATCGCCGGCTTGCTCAAAACACTCTCCCTTTATACCGTCCTCTCAACGCATTTCCCGCTCATACTCGGTCAGACTCTGTTGGAAAGACTCGCGGGTAAAGAGCCGATCCATATATTCCAACAAAGGCTTGGCCTGTTTTGTCTTCGGCAGGCTGATTTCAAATTGCTCCAAGCGCCAAAGCAGAGGAGCCATGCAACAGTCCACCAGAGAAAACTCTTCATTGAAGAAGTACGGCAAATCCGTAAACAGGGGCGCGATACCCACCAAACTGTCACGCAAATCCTTGCGCGCGGCGGCTGCTTCTTTACCACCAGCAAGAATTTTGTCGACCAGAGGGCACCAGTCGCGCTCGATGCGGTACATGATCTGACGACTCTGGGCCCGTGCCACTGGGTAAACCGGCAATAGTGGCGGATGCGGGAAACGCTCATCCAGGTATTCCATCATCACCTTGGTTTCGAACAGAACCAAGTCGCGGTCCACCAGAGTGGGCAGGGAGTTATACGGATTGAGATCAGCCAGTTCCGCCGGCTTATCATCCGGGTCTACATCAATGATATCGACGGAAACCCCTTTCTCAGCGAGCACGATACGCACGCGGTGACTGAAATGACTGCGACCATCGGAAAAGAAGGTCATTGAGGAGCGCTTGTTGGTCGGCACACCCATCTTCTAACTACCTCGAACTATTCAGCCGGCTGCGGCGCCGGCCCTCTGTCAATAAACGCAAAAGGGTGGCAGAGCAGCTCTACCACCCAGAGATTCAGAAAAGGCGCGCAGCTTAGTGGTGCACGTCTTTCCAGTATTCGCGGTTCAACAGCCAGGCGAAAATGAAGAACACGAGGATAAACGCCAGCACGTAAAAGCCAACGCGTTTGCGTTCTTCCGCCATGGGCTCGGCGATATATTCCAGGAAGTTCACCAAGTCGTACATTGCCTGGTCGAATTCCTCTTCGTTCATCGAGCCCTTGATATTGCCGACTTTCAGGCTGCCGCACTCCGCATCCATAATCGGATTGCCGAGCTCATCCCGCACAACACGGCCGTGTTCGCGCTTCGGACCGGCAGCACACTCGGGCAGGCCCTGCAGTTCCATTAGAACATGGGGCATACCCACGTTCGGGAAAACCTTGTTATTCACACCGGTAGGACGGCTGTCATCCTTGTAGAAACTGCGCAGGTAAGTGTAGAGCCATTCCGGCGAACGAGCGCGGGCCACCAAAGTCAGATCCGGCGGCGTGGCGCCAAACCATACTTTTGAGTCCTCGGGGCGCATGGAAATCTGCATAAGATCACCGATCTTCGCATCTCCCAGCACCAGGTTCTGCATCATCAAGTCATTGGGAATATCCAAATCGTTGGCCACGCGCTCCCAGCGGGAGAAGTTGGCGCTGTGACACCCCATGCAGTAGTTGACGAAATACTTCGCCCCCCGCTGCAGGGACGGCTTGTTAGTCAAGTCAATGTTGATATGGTCGAGCTCAACATCGCTCTCAGCGCCCACTGCCTTGATCGGGATAAAGGCCAGCAGCGCAACCACGATCAGGCCAAAGAAGAGTACGGCAAAGGTCTTCTCGCCGGACGGGCTGGTAACCCGCTCAGGCGTTGGGTACACATCATCGTGGGAGGCCACCCAGGGCAACGCGGCGAAAAAGGCCCCCAACAGCAGGGCGACAACACCGACGAAGACACTGGCAGAGAAGTTGGTGACAGCCATCCACAGGAAGAGCAGGCCGAAAATTCCGCTCACAATCCAGGAGGCAATACCTTTGCGCGCCTTCGGATTACTCCAGATGGGCATGGTCACAAAGAAAGCGAAATAGAACAGGGTTCCCACCTGGGCCAGGAAGTTGCGGCCCGGGGTTGGAGACTGCACGCCCAGGTAACCGAGGATAATGAACACCGCGGCGAAGACCAGCAACAGCGCTTTCGGCAACCAGCCTTTGTAGCGAATGGAGCGTACCGGGCTCTTGTCCAGCCAGGGCAGTACAAAAAGTATCGCGATAGCGGCGCCCATGGCCACCAGGCCGAGGAACTTCGCGGTCAGCGGACCTATGTCGATCGTCACCGCGCGCAGAATCGCGTAGAAGGGCGTAAAGTACCAAACCGGTGCGATATGCGGCGGTGTCTTCAGTGGGTTAGCTTCCTCAAAGTTGGCGTGCTCCAGGAAGAAGCCGCCCATTTCCGGGAAGAAAAACACCACAGTGCAGAAAATAAACAGGAATACCGCTATCCCCACCAGATCGTGCACAGTGTAGTACGGGTGGAAGGGCACGCCATCCTTGGGGATGCCGTTTTCGTCTTTGTTCTTCTTGATTTCGATACCGTCAGGGTTGTTGGAGCCCACTTCGTGCAACGCCAGGATGTGCAGCACCACCAGCAGCACCAGCACCAGCGGCAGTGCAATTACGTGCAGGGAGAAGAAGCGCGTGAGAGTGATACCGGAAATCAGGTAGTCACCGCGAATCCACTGCACAAGATCCTCACCGATAACCGGTATTGCACCGAACAGGGATACGATTACCTGAGCCCCCCAATAGGACATCTGCCCCCAGGGCAGTACATAACCCATAAAGGCTTCGGCCATCAGCACCAGATAGATGCACATGCCGAAAATCCATACCAGTTCCCGCGGCGGCTTATAAGAACCGTACATGAGACCGCGGAACATGTGCAGGTAGACAACAACGAAGAAAGCCGATGCGCCGGTGGAGTGCATATAGCGGATCAACCAGCCCCATTCGACGTCGCGCATAATGTACTCGACTGAGGCGAAGGCGCCCTCAGCCGAAGGAGTGAAACTCATTACCAGCCAAATACCAGTCAACAGCTGATTGACCAGCACCAGCAGTGAAAATACACCGAAGAAATACCAGACATTGAAGTTCTTGGGCGCGTAGTACTTGCCCATATGCCGATCCCAGGCATCGTAGATCGGCAGGCGTTGATCGATCCAATCGCCCAGAGCGGTTAGCCAGTTCATGCAGTGCCCTCCTGATCCACGCCGATTACGATGATGTCGTCACCCTCATAGGAATAAGGCGGCACATCCAGATTGGTGGGTGCGGGCACCCCCTTGTAAACACGGCCGGCCATATCGTACTTGGAACCGTGACAGGGGCAGAAGAAGCCGCCCATCCACTCGGCACCACCGAGATCGGTGGCACCTACTTCAGGGCGGTACATGGGCGCGCATCCCAGGTGGGTACAAAGCCCGACCAACACCAACAGCTGCGGTTTGATCGCGCGATTTTCCGGATTGACATAGGCGGGCTGGACGGACTCTTCGGAGTTGGGGTCGCGCAACAGGGGCTCGACTTTCTCCAGGTTCTGCAGAGCCTCTTCGGTACGGCGCACCACATAGACCGGCTTGCCGCGCCACTCCACCGTAACCATCTGGCCCGGCTCAAGCTTGCTGATATTGTATTTGACCGGCGCACCTGCGGCCTTGGCCTTGGCGCTCGGATTCCAGGATTTCACGAACGGAACGGCTATACCGACCGCTCCGGCCGCGCCAACTGCCGAGGTCATCCCGGTCAGAAAACGCCGCCGCCCTACGTTTACACCGTCAGTCATGACGTATTTCTCCCATCTCAGCCCGATACACTGGGCTGACCCAACCCAAAAAAATCCTGCATACGGTTATGCCCCGGCCTCGCCGGTGCAAAATTAACCCTATAAATCAAGCGGATACAAATTTGCGCAATGTTAAAGAAAATGCCAATTTGATACAAGGCAAAGACAAAGGGGGAACATCTTTAATCCCGCAGCGAACTGGCGAGAAAACAAGCAGAAATAACAAGAAATCCCCACCCGGAAGGGGGACCCGAAGACACAAAAAAGCCCGGCGTTCGCCGGGCCTGAAAGAAAGCTTAACGCTTGGAGTATTGCGGTCTCTTGCGCGCCTTGCGCAGACCCACTTTCTTGCGCTCCACAGCGCGGGCATCGCGGGTGACATAGCCCGCTGAGCGCAGCGGCTGGCGCAGCCCTTCATCATACTGGATCAGGGCTCGGGTCAGGCCGTGGCGGATAGCACCCGCCTGACCGAAAGATCCACCACCCTTCACGGTGACATTGATATCAAATTTGTCAGTCATTTCGACCACTTCGAGCGGCTGACGCACGATCATGCGCGCCACCTCACGGCCAAAATATTCATCCAGGGAGCGGCCGTTGATGGTGATCTTGCCTTCACCCTGCGCAATAAAGACGCGGGCAGTGGAGGTCTTGCGGCGGCCGGTACCGTAGTATTGAGTAGTTGCCATAAGAGTATTCCCGTTTAGATCGCCAGTTCAATCGGCTGCTGCGCCGCGTGAGGATGTTCGCTACCGCTGTACACCTTCAGCTTCTTGAACATGGCGCGACCCAACGGACCCTTCGGCAGCATGCCTTTGACGGCATTCTGGATGGTGCGCTCGGGCGCCTTCTCGATCAGCTTCTCGAAGCTGATGGATTTGAGACCACCGGGATAGCCGGAATGGCTGTGGTAGATCTTGTCTTTGGCCTTGTTGCCGGTCACGCGGACCTTCTCGGCATTGATCACGATAATGTAATCACCGGTGTCCACGTGGGGCGTGTATTCAGGCTTGTGCTTGCCGCGCAGACGGTGAGCGATCTCGGCAGAAATACGGCCGAGCGTCTTACCCGCAGCGTCGACAATGTACCAGTCGCGTTTTACCGCTTCCGGTTTGGCACTGTAAGTCTTCATGTTATAAACACCTGTAATATGACCCCGGAATGGGGCCGTCCCACGAAAGAGCGCGGATAGTACATAAGGAGTGTTCGCTTTTCAAGCGAATTTGAACGCTTTCCTCCCCGCCTCCACACCCCGCCCCCAGAAGCCACCGAGGCCTGTCCGGTCAGGCGCAATCCCCCCTTCAGCCGGGGCGGTGCGGCCGGGCCAGATACTCATGGGACTGCATTTCGAGCAACCGGCTGACTGTGCGCTCGAACTCAAATCGCAAGTGTTTGCCACCGTACAGCTGCTCGGCCGGCACTTCGGCGGAAATCACCAGCTTGACGCTGCGATCGTAGAACTCGTCCACCATATTAATAAACCGCCGCGCCTGCGCTTCCATACGCTCGTCAAAGCGCGGTACCCCAGCCAGCAGCACGGTATGGAATTCCCGCGCCAGCTCTATGTAGTCATTCTGTGAGCGCGGGCCGTCACAGAGCGCAGCAAAATCGAACCAGGCCACATCGTCGGCCACTTTCAACGCGCGGATGGGGCGCCCCTCAATACTCAGATCCACCCTTTCCCGCACTTCACAACCCTCCACGCTTAAGCGCGCAAAGCTGCGGGCCAGACTGGCATCCGCCACTGCCCCCAGGGGTGAGTGATAGAGCTCCGCCATTTCCAGCGCGCGCAACCGGTAATCGACACCGCTGTCCACATTGACCACTTTGGTGTGCCGCTTCAGCAGAGCGATGGCGGGCAGGAAACGCGCTCGCTGCAGACCATCCTTATAGAGCCCCTCCGGCTCAATATTGGAGGTGGCCACCAAAGTCACTCCTCGCTGAAAGAGAGCGCCGAGAAGGTTGGCGAGTATCATCGCATCGGTAATATCGGAAACGAAAAACTCATCGAAGCACAAGACCTTTGCCCTGGCGGCGATGCGGTCCGCCACCCGCTCCAGTGGGTTCTTCGCCCCCGCTAGCGCCTTCAGCTCCCGGTGCACCTCACGCATAAAGCGGTGAAAATGAGTGCGCTGCTTGCGCTCGAAAGGCAACGACTCGAAAAATGCATCCATCAGGTAGGTTTTACCCCGCCCTACCCCGCCCCAGAAATAGAGGCCGCGCTCGGGCTCGGTTGCGCCTTGCCACAAACGCCGGACACGCCCGAACAGCCCGCCTCCGTTCCCCCTCTCCCGTTGCAACAGGCGCGTGTACAGATCTTGCAGCTCGCGTACCGCGCTTTCCTGCGCCGGATCGGCAATAAAATCCGGACGCTGCAGATCGCGCCGATAACGCTCAAGCGGTGAGAGTTGGGAACTGCTGACTAGGGACATAACTGGCGAGAAAATCAACTACCTTCTTACGAGGGGCGCACTCTATCAAATTCAACGACTGACCGACTAGCCGACGGCGCGGCACTATTCGCGTATACTCATAGCCCAGCGCCGGCCATCACCGCCGGCCACTCCGTCACGGACGACCGCTGCTGTCATTTATCTAGAGGAGGAAGCATTAGTGCACTCTACTTCGCTATTGATTCTGGTGGGTATCCTAGGCTTGGCACTGGGCGCCCTGCTCGCTTTCCTGGCTGTACGCAGCCGCGGCAACAGTACAGCCCGCACCCAGGAGCTGGAACTGCGCCTGCGGGAGGCCAACCAGAAGCTGGAGGATTTTCAGCTGCAGGTTAACGAGCACTTTGACCAAACTGCCCAGCTGGTCCACAACCTCACCGAAAGTTACCGGGAAGTGCACGAATATCTGGCCAACAGCGCCCTGCGCCTTTCCAGCCAGGACATCGGGCGCCAAATGCTGGAAGCGGGCAGCGGGAAACTGAGCGACAACGATGAGCACCTACAGGAAGTCGTCGCCCCGCCGCGGGACTGGGCACCGAAAGAACCCGGGGCCAAGGGCACCCTGGCAGAAGACTTCGGCCTGGAAAAAGAGCCCTTGAGCGGAGAAGGCACCGCGACACGCTAACCCCCCAATCCAGCCCAGGTGTCGCAGCACTTGGGCAACCATATCAGGGGCACCCCAAGCGATTGCAAACAAAAAAGGGCGGATAACACTCCGCCCTTTTTTGTTTATTACTTACAGGCTCTGATAGTAATCCATCAGAATCTGAGCCACTTCAGGGCGGGAGAATTCTGGCGGCGGAGCTATGCCATCTCCCAGCATCTCGCGCACCTTGGTTCCAGACAACAGAATAAAATCTTCCTTTGTGTGATCCGGGACATCGCGCATCATCACCACTTTATTCAGCTTTTTTGAGTAGGCCGTGTGGTCGGCGCGGAAAATCTCAATCTCCAGCGCGCCCTCCGGTACTTTCTCATCAAAAATGGTCTGCGCATCAAAAGCACCGTAGTAGTCGCCTACCCCGGCGTGGTCGCGACCGACGATCAAGTGGCTGCAACCACAGTTTTGGCGGAAGACTGCATGCAACACAGCCTCCCGCGGGCCGGCATAGAGCATATCGAAACCGTAGCCGGTCACCATCACGGTATTACTGGGAAAATAGAGCTCCACCATCTTCCGTATCGCGGCGTCGCGCACGGTTGCGGGAATGTCGCCCGGCTTCAGCTTGCCCAGCAACATATGAATGAGTACACCGTCGGCATCCACCGCTTCAAGAGCCATTTTGCACAGCTCCTCGTGGGCGCGGTGCATCGGATTGCGGGTCTGGAAGGCCACCACCTTGCTCCAGCCGCGCTCAGCAAATTCGTTGCGGATCTCCACCGCGGTGCGGAAGGTATCCGGGAAGTCACTTTGGAAGTAACTGAAGTTCAGCACCTCGATGGGACCGGAAATTAACTGGCGGCCGGCGGAGCGGAAAGTGGCCACACCCGGATGTTTTTCATCTAAGGTGCCAAACACCTGTTGCACCATGGTATCCATCTGCTCCTCGGACACCGTTTCTATTGCCTGGACGTCCATGATCGCCAAAACCGGATTGCCCTCGACATTGGGGTCGCGCAGCGCGATACGGGATGCCCCTTCGATGGCACTGGTGTCCTCAACCATATTGACGATCGGCACCGGCCAGAAAAGGCCGTCCACGGTACGCAGCGATTCGGCAACGCTCAGGGCGTCGGCCAGATTCATATAACCGTGCAGCGGATTGAAATAGCCGGCACCCAGCATTACCGCATTGGCCGCGGCAGCGGAGCTGACCACGATGGACGGAAGCGACTCCGCCTCATGGATCAGCTGGTGATGCCTTTCAGCGTCATACACAAACCGGGGCTGCAGCTCCATACTGCCGTGGGGTCGAACCAGGGACATAGCGATCTCCAAAAACTTGAAAAGCAGGCGGGTCACAAAATTTGGACCCGCCATTATACGGATCTGCGGGCGATGACCAACGGCTTCACCGCTGCACCCATGTATAATGGCCGCAAATCGAGGAGTCGAGAGTGTCCCTACAACGTTTTATTCAAGACTGGGCCGCGCCCACCGGCATTGGACTGGCAGTGGCGGCACTGCTGTTGTTCGTGTTCCCACAGCTGCGCAACGGGGCACCGTCTCCGCAAGCGGGAGAATGGCAGGGGCCGGTTTCCTACGCCAGCGCGGTGAGCCTCGCGGGACCGGCGGTGGTCAATATCTACACGCGCAAGGCCGTGCCCCAGCGACAGCATCCGCTTTTCAACGATCCCCTGTTTCAGCGCCTGTTCAACAGCATGAACCTCCCCCAGCGGGAGCGCATGCAGTCCAATCTGGGCTCCGGCGTCATTGTTAGCGATGACGGCTACATTCTCACCAATCACCATGTAGTGGATGAGGCGGATGCCATAGTGGTGTTACTGGCGGATGGCCGGGAAGCACAGGCCCAGCTGGTGGGTTCAGATGCGGATTTCGACCTGGCAGTACTAAAAATCGAGCTGCCCAGTCTCACGTCTATCGAAGTTGGAGAACCGGAAAAAGCCCAGGTGGGAGATGTGGTACTCGCCATCGGCAACCCGTTCGGTGTGGGACAGACCGTCACTCAAGGCATTATCAGCGCCACCGGCGAGCGCAACCTGAACCTGGCCGCCACCGGTGCCGGCGGCTACTTGCAGAATTTCCTGCAGACAGATGCAGCGGTAAACCCGGGCAATTCCGGCGGCGCCTTGGTGGACGCTCACGGCCGCCTATTGGGAATCAATACATCCATTCTCAATCAGTCCGGCTACTCCGGCGGCATCAGCTTTGCAATACCGGCCAATATCGCTTTCAAAGTGATGCAAGACATCATTGAGTACGGCCGGGTAGTGCCAGGCTGGCTGGGCATCGAGGCCCAGGCGGTGACTCCGCAACTGGCGCGCAATTACAATCTGGCTTCCACCAACGGCGTGCTGATCACGGCCATTTACAATCAGGGGCCCGCGCACCATGCGGGGCTTAAGCCCGGCGACGTAATCACCCATATCGACGGCCTCCCGATCAATGACGGCCGGCGCGGTGTTGCCACCATGGCCACTCTGCGCCCCGGCGATACCATATCTATCACCTTCATACGCGATGGCGTGGTCGATACTGTCGAAGCTACTGTCTCGGAAAGACCGAACACACAACGCCGCAGCTGAGCTCTGATGAATAGTGGCGTCGCCCCCAGAGGCTCGGGAAGCAGCTCGTTTCCCAGGGCGCTAGAAATAGCCGGGGGAGCGCCCAGGGGCAAAAACGGCGCACACGTGATGCACAGGCAACTCTTTAGAGCTGTGAAGGCTGGCCATCCCTCCACACCTTCCGCACACGCGCCATAAAGTGCGATTCATCGGGGACTTCGACGGACGCCAACAGTTCCCGCGCAAACAACTCAACATCCTTCTTATCACGCCCTTCCCCGCTAAAGGAGGCCGCCACCTTGACAAATTTGTCTTTTAACAAAAAGAGGTATGCATAGGTGTGATAGCGGGCCTCGTCCGCTACTACCGAGAAGCCACCGGACAATTCCAGCACGAGCACCTGCTGATCAGCACGGTGCCAATAGTTCCATACATCATCACCAAGGCTTAAATCCCTCCACTGCCCCTTTTTCTCCATGTATTCCATTTCCTTGCGCACGCGCAGCGATTCCCGCGCGAGCACGCTCTTCTCATCCACCCACTCCCAGCTGGGAACCGGATAGACGGAAACATCGACGAAATCAAACTGAAATTGCTTGTGCTCATAGCGAGCCTGGGCGCCGTATAAAGGGTGCCGAAACATTACTAAGGGGTTGGCGAGGTATTCCCCCACAGCCTCTGGCAGGTGCAATTCAGTTTCATAATTGCTTGCCTCCAGAGAGCGATACAGCACTCCCGGTGAGAGCGCCTCGTCTTTTTGAAAATCGGCAATCAACCGGGAAACCACTGCCCTGGCCTGATCCCTGTCCATGCTGCCGTGCTCGCTGAACAGATTGACGCTGGAGGTAAACGGAATTTCATATTGGTAGCGCCGGATCAAATGCCCGTGCCAAGTGAGCGCCGCGTCTATGTGAATTTCCCACGAAGTGTTTACCGGCGCCAGCATCAGCGTTGCGCCAGCCACTGCCGCCTGCCCCAATTCCACTGCGCTGGTCTTGTCATACATCGCTGACGATATCAACAATTGATAGGGCACCGCATCGTTGGCTAGGTGCACGGACTTAAACAGCCCGGATTGGCTCAGCTCTTGGTAGATTTGCGAGTAATCAATGGTATTGAAGCTGCATTGCTTCAACAGAGACTCTTTATTGACTGCTTCGCAACGCTGCCTGAAGTCACCATCGGGCACTTTTGAGAAAACGGCCAGGGGCGGAAACTTTGCATCCATTGTCTGCTGGTATTCCACCACGCTGAATTTATTGGTGGCTGCGCAGCCTCCCAAAAGAAAAAAGATGGCAGCCCAAATAGAAAGAACAACTATTTTTTTCATTTTTAAAGACCCAAAATACTCTGCATCACAGGCATCTTGGGGGATTGTACTCGCACTGCGGGCGGTTGCCACGCACTCGGGGTATCAATCCTTTACCCGATATTCCGCCGAACGCGCGTGCGCCTCCAGACCCTCGCCCCGCGCCAGCGTGCCGGCCACCCGGCCCAGGGTATCGGCGCCCTGCGGCGAACAAAAAATAACGGAGCTGCGCTTTTGGAAATCGTAAACACCCAGCGGAGAAGAAAAGCGCGCGGTGCCGCTGGTGGGCAACACGTGGTTGGGACCGGCGCAGTAGTCCCCCAGTGCCTCGGCAGTGTGGCGACCGAGAAAAATAGCGCCGGCATGACGGATTTGCGGCAGGTATTTTTCCGGGTCTTCCACGGATACCTCCAAGTGTTCCGGCGCTATGCGATTGGATACCGCAATAGCTTCCTCAACGGACGCCACTTGAATCAGCGCACCGCGATCCGCTAACGAGCGGGCGGCGATTTCCCGCCGAGGCAATTCCGCCAACTGCCTTTGCAGCGACACTTCCACCTTATCCAAAAAAGCCGCGTCCGGGCTCAGCAGTATCGACTGTGCCTGCTGATCGTGCTCCGCCTGGGACAACAAATCCATAGCAATCCAATCGGGATCTGTCTTGCCGTCACAGATAACCAGAATTTCCGAGGGGCCGGCGATCATATCGATAGCGACACGCCCAAACACGGCGCGCTTGGCAGCGGCAACGAAAATATTGCCGGGACCGACAATCTTATCCACCTTCTCTACGGTCTCTGTACCATAGGCCAGCGCTGCTACCGCCTGGGCACCGCCAATGGTGTAGAGGCGGTCCACCCCGGCGATGGCCGCAGCCGCCAGCACCAAGTCGTTCAACTGGTTATCCGGGGCAGGCACCACCATTGTCACGCAGTCGACACCAGCGACCTTGGCGGGAATGGCATTCATCAGTACCGAGGACGGGTAGCTGGCCTTGCCACCGGGCACATAGACACCGACCCGCTCCATGGGCGTTATCTGCTGACCCAGCACTGAGCCATCGGCCTCGGTATAACGCCAGGACACCTGCAATTGGCGCTGGTGGTAATCCCGTACCCGCTCGGCGGCTTGTTCCAGCGCCGCCCGCTCCGCGTGGGGGGTGCGCTCGAGGGCGGCGGCCATTGCCGACGCAGAGAGCTGAAACTCACCGGCACTAGTGAGCTGGCGGCGGTCAAAGCGATTGGTGTATTCAATCACCGCTGCGTCGCCACGGCTTCGCACCTGCTGCAGAATTTCCGCAACACTGCTCTCCACACTCTTATCGGCGACAGATTCCCACGCCAGCAGCTGGTCCAGCTGCGCATTAAAATCCGAGTCTGCGGCATTGAGACGGCGGATGCTGTCGATCGTCATGGCTGTATCTACGGGGTTGTTTGCAAGGTTAATTTTTCTTTGCGGCGGCGGCGAGCTTTTCAATCAGGGCATTGATGGGCTGGTACTTCATCTTCATCGACGCCTTGTTGACGATCAGGCGACTGCTGATATGAGCAATGGTGTCCCGGGGTTCCAGGCCGTTGGCTTTCAGCGTATTGCCGGTGTCGACGATATCGACTATCTCATCCGCCAAATCCATCAGCGGCGCGAGTTCCATGGCGCCGTACAGTTTGATGATATCCGCCTGGCGCCCCTGGGCCGCGTAGTAACGCTTGGCACTGCGCACAAACTTCGTGGCCACTTTGATACGTCCCTGCGGCAGCTCCACCCCCTTGACACCGGCGGTCATCAGTCGGCAGCGGGCGATACCCAAATCGAGCGGTTCGTAGATACCGTCGGCGCCGTGCTCAAGCAGCGTATCCTTGCCGGCAACCCCCATATCCGCGGCGCCGTGCTGCACATAGGTGGGCACATCCACGCCACGCAAAATCAGCAGGCGCACGCCCTGCTGATTGGTGGGAAAAATCAGCTTGCGGCTGCGCGAAATATCCTCCAGCGGCTCGAGCCCCGCGGCTGCGAGCAATGGCAGGGTCTCCTTGAGGATTCGCCCCTTGGTCAGCGCAATGGTGATCTGCATAGCTGTTATCGCTTATAAGTCATTTCGATTTATTCAGTGGCGGCGGATAGAAACGCAAAAGCCAGATGCCGGTAGCGGAACCTCGCGACAACCGGCTCCCGTCTAGGTCAACCAGGCACTCGGCGAATATTCGCTCCCAGTTGCCGCAACTTTTCCTCAATGCACTCGTAACCGCGGTCAATGTGGTAGATGCGATCCACGACAGTGGTACCTTCGGCCACAATGCCGGCAATCACCAGGCTGGCGGAAGCGCGCAGATCGGAAGCCATCACTGGTGCCCCCTTGAGTTTCTCCACCCCAGTGACAATGGCGGTATTGCCCTCCAGAAGGATATTGGCCCCCATCCGATTGAGCTCGTGCACCTGGATCAAACGGTTCTCGAAAATGGTTTCCACCACTGCACCCTTGCCCTCGGCCACAGCATTCATCGCAGTAAACTGGGACTGCATATCGGTGGGAAACGCGGGATAGGGCGCCGTGCGGAAACTGACCGCCTTTGGCCGGTTGCCCTTCATATCCAGCTCAATCCAATCATCTCCGCAAGAGATATGCGCACCGGCCTCCTCGAACTTAACCAATACGGCATCGAGAATATCCGCACGAGTGTGCGTCAAACGCACTCTGCCGCGCGCCGCTGCAGCGGCAGCGAGGAAGGTCCCCGTTTCTATGCGGTCTGGCATCACAGTAAAGGAGCAGGGACTGAGGCGCGGTACGCCGTGCACCCGCAGGGTATCTGTACCCACACCTTCAATCTGCGCCCCCATGGCGATCAAGAACTCCGCCAGGTCGACGATTTCCGGCTCCCGCGCGGCGTTGTGCAGCACCGTGGTACCCTCCGCCAGCACCGCCGCCATTAAGAGATTTTCCGTGCCCCCAACGGTAACCTTTTCCATCACGATATTGGCGCCTTTGAGACGACCGTTGGAGCGGGCGCGGATAAAACCGCCGTCAATCGTGATCTCCGCCCCCATGGCCTCCAGTCCCTTTAGGTGGATATCCACCGGGCGGCTACCGATGGCACAACCGCCGGGAAAGGAGACGTTGGCCACCCCGTGGCGGGCCAACAGAGGCCCCAGCACCAAGATGGAGGCGCGCATTGTCTTCACCAGCTCATAAGGTGCCGTGAGATCGTTGACTGGACGAGGATCAATCTCCACCCCCAGTTTTTCGTCGACGGTAACCTCGCAACCCATGCACCGCAGCAGGGTGATCATAGTGGTGATATCGTTCAGGTGCGGCAAATTGTGGATCTGTACTGGCCCGTCCGCCAGCAATGCCGCGGCGAGGATCGGCAGCGCGGCGTTCTTGGCCCCTGAAATTTTCAGGGTGCCGGCAATAGGGCTGCCGCCCTCGATAATTAATTTGTCCATTCGGCTTAGCGTCTGTTTGTCCGATTGAGCGGCGACCTAACGGCCAGCCTCTTCAGGGGTGAGCGTCTGCATCTGAACCGCATGCAGGGTGCCGTCGGCGATCTTGTCGCTGAGCGCCGCATAGACCAGTTGCTGTTTCTTCAGCCGGCTCAAACCTTCAAAAGCGGGACTCACTACGGTCACCATCAGGTGGCTGCCTTCGAAAGCGACCTCGGCGCGGCTGTCGGGGATCTGCCCCTCGATCAGGGCTTTGATATCATCGGCTTGCATAGGTGGGAAAAACGTTGCGTTGAAACCAGCGCGCAAGTGTACTGGAAACCAGCGGGCCGCGCAGCAGCCGCCGCGCGCATCCCGCAGATGGGCAGATTACCCGACCTGGTCAGCGACCTCCTCAGCTGCGGACCAGTTGCTGATCACCTTGTCTATATCGCCGTAAGTTTGCATGGATTGGGCGAACTGACTGCGGAAAGTTTTGCCAAGGTTAACGCCGTTCAAAATCACGTTGATCAATTTCCACTGACCGGCGCGGTTGCGCACCAGCGTGTAAGAAACCTTGGTCACCCCTTCCTTACTGCGCACTTCCTGCAACACATTGACACGATTGCCGTTGGGAGTGGAGCCAGGATTGACCACCTTCACATCCATACTTCCAAAACCGGCCACACCGCGGGCAAAAGTCGCTACCAGATCGCGCCGGAAAGTACTAGCGAAGCGCGCGCGCTGGTCTGCAGTCGCCTGTTTCGCATAACGCCCCATCACTCCGCGGGCGATAAAATTAAAATCCACGACGGGGTTCAGAACGCTGTCCACCGCGCTGTAATAGCGCTGCGGGTCTGACTCCAGATACTGAGCATTGGCGCGGATCACCCCCAGCAAATTCTCGGAAACCCCTTCGATCATGGCGTAGGGGTTCTGGGCGGCGCTTGCGGCGGAGGCCCAGGCGGATACGAATAGAGTGCACAAAGCGGCCCTCAGCCAAGCTGCAAATCCCACTCGACCATTCAATGACAATACGTTCACACAAATTCTCCCGTTGGCAAATCGATCCTTGGACGCAAAAAGGGCATCAAAGTGCCCCGCGTCGCCGCTATTACAGATAACCGCCATTCTTCCGCAGCCCTCCGGATCATCCATTGACCGGCGGAGCTGACAGCGGCGGCGGCAAACTATACCATGGCCGCGCCCTGCGTTGTGGCGGCACGTCGTAGCTATGCTCCGCTCCGCCTCGCCGAGCGTCGTACAAATCATCCTATAGATGAGGTTAGCACGCCGGAGAGACACCGGGGCCAAACCCGGCACCAGCTGCCACAAGACGGCAGCTCTGCACAGATTTTCACATTAAAGACTGAAATCAGAGACAACCGATGACCCAGGACCTGATCTTACAAGCGGGACGCCGCACCGTGCTGATGGAAACGGAAGCCGTCACCAAGCTGGAAGAACGTATCAATGGAGACTTCAAGCGCGCCTGCGAGCTCATCCTACAGTGCGGCGGCCGCACTATCGTCACTGGCATGGGCAAATCCGGACACATCGGCCGCAAGATCGCCGCCACTCTGGCCAGCACCGGCACCCCGAGCTTTTTCGTGCACCCGGGCGAGGCCAGCCACGGCGACCTGGGCATGATCACCCGCGATGACTTGGTCATCGCCATTTCCAACTCTGGTACCTCCGCCGAAGTACTGACCCTGCTGCCACTGCTGAAGCGGCTGGGTATCCCCATGATCAGTATGACCGGCAAGGCTGACTCTCCCTTGGCACAAGCGGCGGATGTCAATTTGGATATCGCCGTGGAAACTGAGGCCTGCCCCCTTGGACTGGCTCCCACCTCATCTACCACCGTAACCCTGGTGATGGGCGACGCCCTGGCGGTTGCGCTGCTGGAAGCACGGGGTTTCTCTGCCGAAGACTTCGCCTTCTCCCACCCCGGCGGCGCCCTGGGCAGGCGCTTGCTACTAAAAGTAGAGGACGTCATGCATTCCGGCGATGAACTGCCACAAGTCTCCCCCGAGACACTGCTGCCAAAAGCCCTGCTGGAGATGACTAGCAAGGGATTCGGCATGACCACAGTGGTCGATCATAAAGGTTCTCTACTCGGTGTCTTCACCGACGGTGACCTGCGCCGGGTTATCGACCACAAAGTGGAACTGGATAAGGCGACCATGGACCAAGTCATGAGCCGCCGCCCTAAAACTGTCTCTGCAGAAACTCTGGCGGCAGAGGCCCTACGCATCATGGAAGACCACAAAATTACCGCTCTGGTGGTAGAAGGCGAGGAACACCAACCAGTGGGCGTGGTGCATATGCACGATATACTGCGCGCCGGGGTGATTTGATCCACCGCCGCACAAACACCGATACTCTATACACAAGCACCGCCCCCGGAACATTTTGCAAAACTCGGTACGACACCGGGCAACGACAGCAAGCACAGGGTTTACTCACCCACGGCAAAAAACCGGCGGCGAGGCCCCACAAATACATTAAGGACAAGTCACCTGTGACCTCAGAAAAAAAACTCACTCAAGCCCTGAAAAAAGTCCGCTGGCTGGTACTGGATGTGGATGGTGTGCTGACCGATGGCAAGTTGAGTTTCGACAGCAGTGGCAACGAACTCAAAAGCTTTAACACCCTGGACGGCCACGGCATCAAAATGCTGCAGAAGTCCGGTGTACGCGTTGCCATTATCACGGGCCGGCGCAGCACCGTGGTGGAGCGGCGCGCGCACGAACTGGGGATCGAAAAACTAATCCAGGGGCGCGAGGACAAATTCTCCGCATTGCAAGAGCTATTTACCGACGAGCCCTGCTGCCTGGAAAATATCGCCTACATGGGCGACGACTACCCGGACCTACTGGTAATGACCCGTATCGGCTGCCCCATCTCCGTTCCCAACGCCGCACCGCCAGTGCGCGAGCGGGCTCTGTGGATCACCCAGGCCCGCGGCGGCGAGGGCGCAGTACGCGAAGTCTGCGACCGCATAATGCAGGCCCAGGGTACCTTTGACGCCGCCCTGGCGCCCTACCTCGGAGAAGAGTAATGCGCAGTTGGCTGCCCCTGGTCGCCGTGGTACTGCTGATCAGTGCCGGACTCTGGTTTGCAGAGAGCCCGCCGCAACAGCTGCTCGGCAAGCGCCCCACTCCCCAGCAACAGAAAAAGGCTGCGGATCTGATTATCCGCGACGCCCGCACGCGCCACTTCAACGAAGAGGGCACCCTCGCCTATCGCGTAGACGCGGATCAGATCACCTATTTCCAGTTCGAGCGCCGGGACCGCGCCGATCTGACCGAGCCGCGCTTTCTCTTCTACCAGGCGCACCAACCCAAGTGGCGCACCGAGTCCAGAAGCGGTGTCGCCCACAATAATGGCGAGCGGGTGGTATTGCGCGGCGATGTCAAAATCAACGAACTGCCGGAAGCGGGAGGCATCCGCCTGGATACCCAGGCCATCACTATCAAACCGCGCCAGGAATACGCTGAGACAGACAAAGTTGTTACCATTACCGCCGGCCCCAATATCACCTCCGGCAAGGGCCTGCGCGCCTTCCTCAAGGAGGACCGGGTGGAAATCCTCTCCGATGTTAAGAGCAGCTATGAAAGCAAATAAACTCCGTCATCTGTGGCTCATCGCCGCCATTGCCCTGCTGCTTCCGGGCACCCGGGGCCTGGCTCTGCCACAGGATCGCGAGCAACCGATCAAAGTGCAGGCCAAGAAGCTGGAAGCCAACCGCGGCAAAAATCTTTCCGTCTACAGCGGCGACGTGGTCATCACCCAGGGTTCACTGCAGATCCGCGCCGACCGCGTGGAAGTGCACGGCAACGCCACTGGCGAGATCAGCCGCGTGATCGCCACCGGTCGGCCGGCGCACTTTCAACAGCAGATGGTACAGAGCCAGAACCCAGTGAAGGCGCGGGCGCGACGTATCGAATTCACTGTCAGCACCGACGAGCTGCACCTGATCGGCGATGCCCACGTAAACCGGGACGGCAATACCCTGACTGCGGAAAAAATCGACTACGACCTGAAAAGCGAAGAGATGCAGGCCCAGGGACAGTCCGGCGACGGGCGCGTGGAAATGATCTGGAAGCCGGAAAAAAAGAATAGCGACCAACAAACCGACGAGGGCCAACAGCAGCAATAACCCGCTCCCTTTATCTTGGCGCGGAAACCCGATCCCCGCGGCGCCTCGCCGCCGGGAGCACTCCCGCGAAGGGTTATAAGCGGCGGAACCTCCATGAAACGGGCCAAAGAGCCGGTCCTAAAATCAAACTCGGAATACACTATGCCAACGCTGAAAGCGTTACACCTCGCCAAACAATACAAAAAAAGAAAAGTCGTCCAGGACGTCTCCATCAACGTAACCAGCGGCCAGGTGGTCGGTCTGCTCGGTCCCAACGGCGCCGGCAAAACCACCTGCTTTTACATGATCGCCGGATTGGTGCAGGCCGACGCAGGCCAGGTCCTGATCGACGACGAGGATATTACCCGTCTTTCCATGCACGGGCGTGCGCACAAAGGCCTTGGCTACCTGCCCCAGGAAGCCTCGGTGTTCCGCCGTCTCTCCGTGCGCGACAACATCCTCGCCATCCTGGAAACCCGCAAGGACCTGAGCCGGACCGAACGGCAGCAACGCGTGCGGGAACTGCTGCAAGAGTTCAACATCACCCACATTGAGAACAGCCTCGGCATGGCTCTATCCGGCGGTGAACGCCGCCGTGTTGAGATCGCCCGGGCCCTGGCCACGGACCCCGATTTCGTACTGCTTGACGAACCTTTCGCCGGTGTAGACCCCATTTCAGTCAATGATATCAAGCAGATTATCCGTCACTTGCGCGAACGCGGTATCGGCGTACTGATCACCGACCACAACGTGCGCGAGACCCTGGATATCTGCGAAACCGCCTACATAGTGAGCGAAGGACACATTATCGCCGCCGGCACCCCCGAAGAGGTGCTCGCCAACCAGCAGGTGCGAGAGGTCTATCTGGGTCACGAATTCACGATCTAGGGCCCCAGATCATTCACACGGGAGCTGCGGTGGGCTTCGGGGCGCTCAGGCCCCGAATTCACTCACTCCCGAATGAACGCCGCACGCGATTGACAACCCAACGCGGTAGCTGCCCCCAAGTCGGTGGATACGCGGAAAACAGCTTGCCGTAACACTCCCCAACCCCCACCAGCGACTAAAAAGTCGGCACAGTTATTGCTTGTAATCCGCTTTGTAGAGGGTTAGTCTGCGACATCTTGGATTTTTAGCAAATTCATCCGCCACAAGATTTCGCAGTCCCTCACTATGAAGCAGTCTCTCCAGCTAAAGCTTGGCACTCAGCTGACCATGACACCCCAGTTGCAGCAGGCTATCCGGCTGCTGCAACTGTCGACTCTGGATCTTCAGCAAGAGGTGCAATCGGCGCTGGACAGCAACCCCCTGCTGGAAGTCGACGGAGAGGAACCTGCCCAGGCGGAAAATACCGGCGAGCAGTCGACGGATCCGACGGGGACCGAACAAGGGAATGTGGAGGCCGGAGAAGCGGATAGCGGCGACTGGAGCCAGAATATTCCCGATGAGCTGCCCGTGGATACCCGCTGGGAAGATATCTACAGCAGTGGCAGCTACAGCGGCGGCGACGGTGAGGAAGTGGCTCTGGAACAGCGCAACGCCGCCTCCGACAGTCTGCACGATCACCTGCTCTGGCAACTCAACCTCACCTCCCTGTCCGTTCAGGACAAGCTGATCGGCGAGAACCTGATCGACGGCATAGCGCCGAACGGCTTCCTGGAAACGCCACCGGCCGATATCGCCGCGGCCCTTGAGGTGGAGGAAGACGAAGTCCTGGCGGTGCTCAAGACCATTCAGCAATTCGACCCCACAGGCTGCGGAGCCCGCGACCTGCGCGAATGCATGCTGCTGCAACTGCGCCAGTTACCGCCCGACACTCCCTGGCTGGAGCAAGCGCTGACAGTGGTCGAACAGCACCTGGACCTGCTCGGCAAGCGCGACTTCCGCACCCTCAGCCGCCGCACCCGCCTCAACGAGCAACAGCTCGGAGAGGTGATGCGCCTGATCCAGACATTGACCCCCAATCCCGGGGAAGCCTTCGGTGGCGAAGATCCTCAGTACGTGATTCCGGATATCATCGTCCGCCGCAAGGAGCAGCGCTGGCTGGTGGAGCTAAACCCCGAGACCACGCCCCGCCTGCGCATCAACAGCAATTACGCGTCACTGATCAGGCGCGCCGACAACTCCAGTGACAACAATTTCCTGCGCGATCACCTGCAGGAAGCGCGGTGGTTTCTCAAGAGTCTGCAGAGCCGCAATGAAACTCTGCTGAAAGTGGCCACCAGCATCGTCGAAAAGCAACAGGGCTTTTTCGAACATGGCCCCGAGGCGATGAAACCCATGGTGCTGGCGGATATCGCCGAGACTATCGGCATGCACGAATCCACTATCTCCCGCGTCACCACCCAGAAGTATATGCTCACCCCCCGCGGCGTCTTCGAGCTCAAATATTTCTTCTCCAGCCATGTGAGCACTGACTCCGGCGAGGAAGCCTCCTCCACCGCGATCCGAGCCCTGATCCGCAAACTGATCGATGCGGAACAACCGCGCAAACCCCTGTCAGACAACAAAATCAGCCAGGAACTCGGCAAACAGGGTATCAAGGTGGCGCGCCGCACTGTGGCCAAATACCGCGAGGCGATGGGCATCCCGTCTTCCAGTGAGCGCAAGCGGTTGGTATAAAGCGCAGCACCTTCAATACCGCCGCGACACCCAACACAACGCGGCAATACTGACCATTGACCTTTAGGTGGTCACATTACCGGGGCGTTCCGCTCCACCCCATGCGCGACCGACGTCCAAACTTTGAGTGTATGCTTCCATTCTGGCGCACTTCCTTGTAGGGTTGCGGCCCAAACGGGAGGGCGCCGCCTAGCGATGCGCTCAAAAAGGAGATATCCATGCAGATCAACATTAGTGGCCACCACCTGGATCTCACTCCTCCCATTCGCGACTACTGCGAAAGCAAGCTGGAAAAGCTCTCCCGACACTACGACAACATCACCACCGCGCAGGTAATCCTGTCCGTGGACAAACTGATCCAGAAAGCCGAGGCCAGAGTACACGTCAACGGGCATGACCTTTGCGCGGGATCTGAAGACAAAGATATCTACGCGGCCATAGACGCCCTCGCCGACAAGCTGGATCGCCAACTGAAAAAATACAAAGAGAAGTTGCAGAGCCACCGCTGACTATGACACTGGACGCACTACTTTCTCCCCGCCTGACCCTCTGTCACTTGGCGGGGAGCAGCAAAAAGAAGTTGCTGCTCGACATCGCCCAGGCCATCGCCGAGCAGTATCCACAACACGATGCCGATACCATTTTTAACCAGCTGATCGCCCGCGAGCGCCTCGGCTCTACCGGGATTGGTGACGGTGTGGCTATTCCCCACTGTCGCCTGCCCGGCTGCGAGCGCCCCATCGGCGTACTCTGTACCACTGAACCGGCGATAGACTTCGATGCCGCCGACCGCCAACCGGTGGATCTGCTATTTGCCCTTTTGGTCCCGGAAAACTCTGAGCAGGAACACCTGGACACCCTGGCGGAAATTGCCGCCCTGTTCAGCGACAGCCGGATCAGGGAAAAACTCCGCCAAGCCCGGACCAATGACGAACTCTACGCACTGGCAATCAACAGCACTGCCGCTGCATAATCTGTACCGGAGCGGGGACCGCCGTAAAACCCTCGCCCAGGTCATCCTACACAGATAAGCTATCGTTGCCTGACCACAAAGCGCTGAAAAAGGACCGCCCAATGCGCCTGGTAATTATCAGCGGCCGCTCCGGCTCCGGAAAAAGCTCCGCCCTGCAATTGCTGGAAGATGTCGGCTTCAACTGTATCGACAACCTGCCCGCCAGCCTGCTGCCCGAACTGGTGCGGCGGGTGCGCGAGCACCCCCCAGCGGACGAGACCCGCGAGGCCCCCGACGGCCCCCGCCTGGCGCTCGGCATAGACGCGCGCAACCTGTGGCAGGACGTGCAACAGGCACCGCGGGTCATCGGCCAGCTGCGCGAAAGCGGCCTGCAGTGCGATGTCATATACCTGGACGCCCGCTCCCCGGTACTGGTGCAGCGTTTTAGTGAAACCCGGCGCAAGCACCCGCTCTCCGACAACCGGACCCACCTGCTCGAAGCCCTGAATCGGGAGAAGGAGCTGCTCGCCCCGCTGGCGGCCATGGCCGATCTAGTCATCGACACCAGTAGTCTCAGCCTTCACCAACTGCGCGATCTGGTGAAGAACCGGGTGGTTGGGAAAAAATCACCGGGCATGGCGATCCTCTTCCAGTCCTTCGGCTTTAAACACGGCGTGCCCGTGGACGCAGACCTGGTATTCGACCTGCGCTGCCTGCCCAACCCCTACTGGGTGGCTGAGCTGCGCCAAAAGACCGGCCAGGACCCAGAAGTCGTAGAATTTCTGCGCGCCCAGCCGGAAACAGATGCAATGGAGCGGGACATTACAAACTTCCTGCAGCACTGGCTGCCCTCCTATCAGCAGAGCAACCGCAGCTATACTTGCGTCGCCGTCGGCTGCACCGGAGGCCGACACCGCTCCGTGTACATGGTCGAGCAACTGGCGAAAACCTTTGCCGTCCAATTCGATAATGTGCAAATTCGCCATCGCGAACAACAGAGGTAACCTCGGAAAACAGATCCCCCATGCAAAAAAGCCGCCTCCAGTTAGTCAACAAACTCGGGCTGCACGCCCGAGCCGCCAGCAAGTTTGCACAGACTTGCGCGCGATTCTCCGCCGACGTGAAGGTGCAATGCAACGGCAAGTGCGTGGACGGGAAGAGTGTCATGGCGCTGATGCTGCTAGCCGCGGGGAAGGGTACAGAATTGGAGCTGGAAGTTACCGGCCGCGACGAGGAAGACGCACTGAACGCGATTACCAAACTGGTGGCGGACCGTTTCGGCGAGGCGGAATAAAGCAGTTCCACGCAGAAGCAGCCTCCCCTCTCCACAATCGATTTCCACACGCACTGATAGTATGATCGCGGTCACCGGCCAAGCCCCATTAGAGGGTTGAGCCGCGCATTTAGTGTCCTGTTTCAAGAGGTTCCTCCGTGCCCAACCAACCCCCGGCTGATATCAAGTTCCGCGCGCAAAACCAGCTGGGTGAGTTGTTCGCCGCGCTCGACAGCGGCACCGGGCGTGAAGTGCGGCGCATGCTCAGCACCCTGACACCGCAGAGCGTTGCGCAACTGCTGGAGAGCTCACCGCCACGTATCCGCCAAGTACTGTGGAAACTGATCGACCACGAAGTCGAAGGCGAGGTATTGCAGGAACTAAGCGACGACGTGCGCAGCCAGATACTCGCCACCATGGACACAGAGGAAATGGTGGCGGTGATGGAAGGGCTCGATGCCGACGACGTCGCCGATATACTCCAGGACCTGCCCGAGCGGGTAATGGCCGAAGTCCTCTCCGCCATGAGCGAGACGGACCGAGCGCGCGTGGAGGACGTTCTCGCCTATGATGAGGAAACCGCCGGCGGCCTGATGGACACGGATACCATCTCCGTGCGCCCCAATCTGAGCCTGGATGTGGTATTGCGCTATCTGCGCCGCCACGAGCAGCTGCCCGAGTCCACCGACAGCCTCTTTGTAGTCAACCGCAAAGGTCAGTACATCGGCCTACTGCCCCTATCCAAACTGCTGACCACGGACCCCTCGGTGACAGTACGCGAGGTGGTGAACACCGATGTGGACCCCATTCCCGCGGATATGCCCGACACAGAAGTCGCGCGGCTGTTCGAGAAATACGACTGGATCACCGCACCGGTGGTGGACGAGGACAACCGCCTGGTCGGCCGTATTACCATCGACGACGTGGTGGACGTGATCCGCGAAGATGCCGATCACTCACTGATGAGTCTCGCCGGCCTGGACGAAGAAGAGGACACCTTCGCCCCTGTGCGGCGCACCGCCCGCCGGCGCGCTGTCTGGCTGGGCATCAACCTGCTCACCGCGCTGCTGGCATCCTGGGTAATCAGCCTCTTCCAGGGCACTCTGGATAAAGTGGTGGCACTGGCGGTGCTGATGCCAATCGTCGCCAGCATGGGGGGTGTCGCCGGTAGCCAGACACTCACAGTAGTCATCCGCGGCATGGCCCTGGGGCAGATCGGCCGCAGTAACTTAAACTGGCTGCTGTCCAGAGAGCTGGGAGCCGCGGCCCTGAATGCATTGCTCTGGTCACTGGTGATGGGGGCGATCACCGCGCTGTGGTTCAATGACAGCCGCATAGCACTGGTGATCGTCGCCGCCATGGTGATCAATCTGCTCACCGCCGCCCTCGCCGGCGCCATACTGCCAGTGGCCCTGCGCGCCATGCGCATAGATCCGGCGCTGGCCGGTGGTGTGGCCCTGACCACAGTTACCGACGTTGTAGGCTTTTTGTCCTTCCTCGGTCTGGCCACCTGGTATTTCGCTTAACGCATTACGCGGAAGAATCAATGGAAGAATTTGACGATTACGAAGAAGAACTGCCGAAAAGCAAAACCCAGTTGAAAAAAGAAATGCACCAGCTGCAGGAACTGGGCAAGCGGCTGACCGAACTGTCCGCCGCGCAGCTGGCGGAGGTGCCACTAGACGGAGATCTGCGAGAGGCGGTAGAGACACTGCACAGGATCAAATCCAATGAAGCGCGCCGGCGCCAACTGCAGTATATCGGACGCCTGATGCGCAGTGCCGACGTCGACGCCATAGAGAAAGTACTGGAGCGGTTTAAGGAACGGGACCAGCAGCACCTGCGCTTCGACAAGATGGCCGGGGACTGGCGCGAGCGGCTGCTACAGGAGGGCAACGCCGCGCAGAGCGACTTTTTCTATCGCTACCCCCATGCGGATCACCAACAGCTGCGCCAGCTGATACGGGACTCGCAAAGGGAAATCAAAAACAACAAACCGCCCACCAACCAGCGTAAACTGTTCCGCTATCTGCGCGATTTCTTTATCCAGGCATCTCAATAGCGGGGTAACCAAATCTCTGACGTGCTCGCGCTGGCGCGGGCCAGTCAGAGATTCCTCCACTTTTTTACTCGCCACGGGTCTCCGCCTGCCACTGAAACAGATTCATCTCAATAAAGAAAAAGGCCACCAGCCACAGGAAGGCATCCCAAAAATCCAGAAAACTGCCGCTGACGCCCCAATAAATTGCACACAGGAACAGGGTGAAATACAAGCTCCCTTTTACTATCTGCGACCAGCGCATAACGCGCTCGGAGAGCTTCTGCCGCAGCTGCAGCCACACTTCAAAAGCCAGAATAACGACCACCAACAACCACGCACTGGCGTTGATCACATCGGTCCAGGCCAGCCACTTGATAGCACTCCAGGTAGCGGCCGAGCCGAGAACCGCCGCATCAGCAAGGCGCAGTAGCGGTGTTCCGCCAAGCGACGCACAGTTTCCTGCAGCCAGAGGTACATAGTCATCCTGCCCTACCACCAGCTGCCAGCCGCCCTGTGCGGCCAGTTCACAAGCCGTCTCCACCACTGGCGACAAGTCGGTCAGATGAACCATCTCCGCGATATAGCCGTAGCAGGAATAGGTAATAAACAGGTAGCAGACAGTGGAAACCGCGTTTAACGACCACTTGACCCAGCCGCGGATCAGGCGGTCGTCCAACACAAATGTCTCCAATTCGAACACCAATAACAACAACACCCAGGCCAGGGTGTCGATGGAATCGTTGTAAGCCTCGATCACCCGTCCCCACTGCAGCCCATCGGAGAAGACAGCACCGGCAGCTGCGTGGTTCTCCACGAAGAAGGCGTAAACGTTGTAGGTGAGCAGGAGATAGACGGTGTACTTGAACACCCGGAAAAGCAAGTAACGGTTATCGGGCAGACGTCCCGCGGCCAATTCGGACATGGGCATGGATCTCTGTTTCATTATTGTTCTAGGGAACCTCTGATTAATTCACTTCCTGACGTAAAAACGCTTTGGAGCCAGATGAGAAGCTCAGGTGATAGGCTGGCCATTTCGAAACCGTCGGATACAGGGATGTATCCATAGGAGCTACAGGGAAGTACTCGTGCGTTTTCGAAATGGCCAGCCTATTGCCTGAGCGCCCCGGAACCTACCACAGTGTGCACGCGAATTAATCAGAGGTTCCCTAGGCTTGCGGAAAACAATATTGAACTATCATTCGGCTTTTTCAACCGCAGGGACAAAATCCAGGGCCAGGGAATTGATGCAGTAACGCAGCCCGGTTGGCGCGGGACCATCCTTGAACAGGTGACCAAGATGCTCTCCGCAGGCGGACTGCACTTCTATACGCTTCATTCCCCAGCTGTAATCTTCCTTGAGGACAACATTCTCCGGGTAGGCGATATCCCAAAAACTCGGCCAGCCGGTCCCGGAATCATACTTGTGCTCGGAGCTGAATACCGGCAGGCGACAGCCGGCAGTTACATAGACCCCGGGATCTCCGTGGCGCAGCCACTTGCCGGTAAATGCGCGCTCCGTGTCTTTCTCCCACAGAACTTCATATTGCGCCTCCGGCAACAGCTGCCGCCATACCGCTTGCGGAATCGCGGACAAGTTGGTTCCAGCGGCGATGTTCGCCCTGGCCTCCGCCACTGTCATCGTCTGATCCCGGTCCTCGTCTTCCTGAGTACACGCGGGCAGGATATGCAGCGCCAGCAGCAAAGACATGAAATAAGGCCATCGATGCATGGTGACATTCCCCCTAAGCCATGGAGAACCACTGATAGATTCGCCTACAAGCGCCAAAATACGCCACTTTGGACAAAAAGCCCATAAGCAAGACCTCGCGCCCACCGCAGCGGGGAATTCAAATTGATGGCGCGAATGACGAGTGCATGCTCTCAACTTCGACCGGTTCCCGCTGCCGCTCTGCGGCCGCCCCCTCGCGCTGGGCGCCGTCGCCGTCGAACAGCTTGTCGAAGCGCACTTCAGGCTCATCCCAGGCGCCACTGATGCGATAACTGACACTGGCTACCTTGTCCACCTGTTTTTTGAACGCTTTACTGATCAGGTAAACGCCCGCCGCCGCCGGCAAGCCTCCGGCCAGTGCCGCCACCAAGGCGAGATTGTTGCCCACCGGCAGGGTCGCCACCAGGGTCAGGTTCAAATCCTCCCGTTCCAGATTCACCCGACCGGCCATCTGCAGCTCACTGGTGGGGCCTTCCACCTGGATCGGCACCGCGATCAGCAGCTGGCCGTCTCCCTCGAACACTACCTCTCCGCGCACACTGTCGAAAGCGAGACCGCTCTGGTAGAGATCGGAAAAATCGAGGCGCAGACGCCGCGCCCAGGTATCAAAATTAAACAGGGATAACAGGCGCAACAGGGCCGGGCCGGCACTGTCGGTCGCTCGCAGGAAGCGGCCTTTGCGGATATCGATTTTTAACTCCCCGGACAGCAGGTTACCGGCTGCGCGCAACGGCGAACCGTCCCAGCGCAACGATGTGTCGAAGCTGGCGGATTTGCTCTCGATCAGCGGATCCTGCCCCCAGGCCCGCTGCACATCCGCCAGGTTGTCCGCCACCAGGCGACCGGTGAACCGCGATGACTCGCGCCCCTCGCCATCCCGCAGCCAAGTCAGCTGGGCGCCCTGCTCGTCCTCTCCATTGCCTTCGACCCGCACACCGCGCATGGCACCGCGGATATCACTCAACACCAGCCGTTCGGAGGACGGACGCACACGGAAGGACCAGCGGCCCAGTACCTCGTCACCGATAGCGAGATTCTCGGTACTGAAATCCATTTGCGGCAAGGAAGTGAAGTCAAACCCGGCCCAGGGGTCCGCCGGTTGCACCGCTTCTGCGGTCGATTCCTGTCCCGGCAAGCGGAGGTGACTGAGTGCCAACCGCAGCGGTGCAGATCCGTCGAGCGGGCCATTTAAATCCCCAGCGGCCATCTCACTGTCGAAGGTCAACTGCCAGCGCGCCCCCTGGCCGCTGCCCCGTACATGGATATCCGGCACCTCGACAGTTCCGAGAATCAGGCGGTCAGTACTGAGATCCAGAGAGATCGGCAAGGGGTCGCCAGCGGTGCCACCCTCCCCACTCTTATCGACATCGTACACCTGCAGCAACTGGTGCAAACGCGGCAGGTCGACCTGCGACAGGTGGCCACCGATCGACAGCCCCGGTGCCTCAGGTAGCTTTGCTTCCGCATTGAGAGCAATGGCGGCGCGCTCCAGCTCACCCTTCACCTGCCAGAAAAGCCCCTGCAGATGCTCACCGTATTTCATATGAAACAGGCTGCCCTGCTCGCCGATGGGCACCCGCAGCACATAGTCGGTCTTATCCTCAGCCAGCTTGCCCAGGGGCGCGGGCAGCTGCACTGCAACACCCGCCAGGTCGGAATTCAGCTCAAAAACGGCCGAATAAGGCATTTGCCGCGATTTGGCGGGAATTGTCAGCAGTGCCCGATAGTCGAACGCCCCCTCCAGCCATTGCAATTCCGGGCGTTGGCTCCAGGCGTGCACCGACTCAATAGCAGCACTGCCTTCCAGCACCACTTGGGTGTCGCGGGTATCGCCCTCTTGCGGATGGTGAATTCGCGCTCTCAACGGCCGCCCCCACAGTTTGCCTTCCAGGCTGGTGCCGGCGAGCCCCCGTTCGCTGTCGTAATCCACACGACCGTGCAGACCGTCGATCTGCAGGCGCAGATCGCGCAGCTCCAGTTCCCCGCCGTCAAGGGACAGGGTCACTGTCTGACGGGCCGGCAGCCCGGCGCCGCCCAGGGGCTGCGACAAGGTCAAACTGCCATCGATACGCCCCTCAAGCCGCCAGTCGTCAAAAGCACTGCCGAGCTGCTTGCGCAGAGGCGACTGCCGCAGCAGCCGGAGACCGTCCGCCGCCGGGCCGGACAGCTTTGCGTGCACACCCAACAGCGAGCCCTTGCCCGACGGATTCGGGGTCACCCCCACCTCGATATCCCGCGCATCGATATTCCACAACTTGGCAGCACGGGCATTGACCTGCACATTGCGGTCGCTGAGCAAGAGTCGGGCATCCACATCCCTCGCTGCCGGCCAGCCCGGGGCATAGTCCAGATCGGCGGCGGTGACATCCACTGCCAGCTGCACAGTCTGCCGTTCCGGGTGCCGCCCCAGGGCCAGTAACTCGCCGTCCTCGCCATCGCGGTAACTGGTACCGCGATAGACAAAGGCCGCACTGGCAACCCGCCCGGGATTATCCTTACCCAGCCCCTTGTCGAGCCACTGGCGCAGATCGTCCCCGACAGATAAGGGGACCAATAGGCGCTGCGCGGATACTGGCGCATCCCTCAGCCCCAGCGCCAGGGTGAAGTCCGATGCGCGTGTGCGGGCAAAGTACGGCAACTGCAGCAAGAACTGGCCGTCGACCTCGCCGAGCTGTCCGTCAAGCTGCAGGGGGCCCGAAAAGACCTGCACAGAATTGCCATCCCGATCCACACGCCAAGCGACGGTGCCACTGGCCCGCTCAAAATGGAACGCCTCCCGATAAAGCTGAGGGAAATGCATACTCAACGGACCGCCGCCCAGCTCCACGTGACCATCCGCGCCCTCGAGATACAGATAACCATTCAGTCCCTTCACCGCCGGTGCCCCGCGGTGGGCACTGGCGCTGAAATCGATCAGATTGGCACCCAGTTTTACCCGACCATCACTGCCGCGGGACAGCTGGATATTGCGCAATTGACCACTGGGCTCAAGGGCGCGCAACCACTCATCCGCCGGACCCTTGAGCACTTGCAGACGCTTGAGGATACGGCTCCATCCCCCCAGGTCGATCACATCCGCGGCCAACTGCAGACCGGCGTCGGCGCCGGAACTCGCCTGCAGATTCAGCGGCGGCATCTGCAGACCGCGCCAGTCCAGCTGGATGTCCTGCAATGCCAACTGCCACTGCGCTCCCGGCTGCCAGCGCCCCGACAAATTGCCAGCCACTGCCCCCAAAGGTGCCAGAGCTGCCGCTGTCTCGCCCTGCTGCTCCCCTGCATCATCGCTGGCTTCCAGTGGCGCCATTTGTTCCAGACTGAGTTGACCAAGCAGCCGATAACCTTGCTCGGTGTCACGGGCGAGCCACAGCTTGCCGCGTGCCAGCTTGCGACCGTGCCAGTGATACGCTTCCGGCAAGGGCGTCAGCTGGTGTAACAGGGTGACAATGTCGTCATCCAGCACTAGATCATTTAGCTGCAGATAGCCGTTGAGAGAAAAGTTTGCCTCGTCCCGCGGGTTGCCGCGGCCCTCCAGCACCAGGCGCAGTGTCTCTGTATCGGCCGCCGGCACCGGGCGTACCTGCGCTATCCCGTCGGAAACATCCGCGGCGCCATCCCGGGAGACTTGGGCGCGGGCGATAAGGCGGTGGAAGCCGCCACCGTTTTCCAGTTGAATCTGCGGCAGGTCCAGTTGCGCCAGCTGGCCGTCGGCCAGGCGCACGGTAATGCGGGCATTGCGCACCTGTACCTTGGGGCTCAGTTGGAAAAGGCGCGCAGGGTCGGCGAGGCGGGTGCCGCCGTCCCCGCTGTGTTCATCCGCCTCCGCCGCGACAGGAAAACCATCGAGATACCAGTGGCCGTCGTCGCCACGGGTGATTCCGGTGGAGAAATCGTGCACCTCCAGGTTTTTCCACACCAGCTCGCGGTTCCACAAGCTGGCCAGAAGATCCAGCTGGAAAAGGCCGTAGCCCATGCGCATTTCGCTGTTTTCACCGAGCTGCAGTCCGTCCAGCTGCAACGCCACTTCCAGCGCCTGCCAGCGCAGGGAGAGGCGCTCCATCCGCACCGGAACGCCGAGGCTATCGGACAGCCAGGCGCTGATCTGCGGCCGATACTGCTCCACCTGGGGCGACAGCAGGCGGCCCGCCTGCACCAGCAACGCCAGTGCGATAACCAGGGTGACACTCAGGAGCCAGAATTTGCGCGCAAACCAGCGGAGAAATGGGATCATCGCACGCCTCCGCCGCAATTCCTGTGCGGCAACAATGATCCGGCGCTCCGGTTGTACGATGCGGGAAAACAGAAGACAGGGGTAAGCGCTGGCCGCGCACCACCGCACGCACCCGGGCGCCAATGCCATTTGCACTGCCGACACCCGGAAACCGGGCGCCGGGTTCGGGCACATCGCAATTTTCGATTCCCGCCGTTACACAAGAACAATGTCGTACTGCTCCTGGTTATAAATGGGCTCCACCTGGAACTGTATCGGCCGGCCGATAAATTCCTCAAGATCGGCAACGTTGGCGGATTCCTCATCCAACAGCAGGTCGATCACCACCTGACTGGCCAGCACCATGATCTTGTCGCTGTCGTAGGCGCGCGCCTCGCGGATAATTTCGCGAAATATTTCGTAGCAGACAGTCTCCGCGCTTTTCAGTGTGCCGCGCCCCTGGCACACGGGGCACGGCTCACAGAGAATCTGGCCGAGCGATTCGCGGGTGCGCTTGCGGGTCATTTCCACCAGCCCCAACTCGGACACTCCGGTGATGCTGGTCTTGGCATGGTCCCGCTCCAGGGTCTTTTCCAGTGTGCGCAACACCTGCCGCTGATGCTCCGGGTCCTTCATATCGATGAAGTCAATAATGATGATGCCACCCAGATTGCGCAGGCGCAGTTGCCGGGCGATCGCCGTGGCGGCCTCCAGGTTGGTCTTAAAGATGGTCTCTTCCAGGTTGCGATGACCGACAAAGGCGCCGGTATTGACGTCGATGGTGCTCATGGCCTCGGTCTGCTCGATAATCAGGTAACCGCCGGATTTGAGCGTCACCTTGTTCTGCAGGGCCTTGCGGATTTCCTCCTCCACACCGTAGAGATCAAACAGCGGCCGTTCGCCGGGGTAGTGTTCCAGACGCCCGGCGATTTCCGGCGCATACTTGCCGGCGAATTCGGCCGCGCGACCGTGGGCCTCGCGGGAGTCGATGCGAATTTTTTCTGTATGGGGACGGGCCAGATCGCGCAGGGCGCGCATAAACAGCGGCAGGTCCTCGTAGATCACCGCCGGTACCGGGAGCTCCTTGATACGGGTCTCCAGCTCGCGCCACAGGCGGTACAGAAAGGGAATGTCCCGCAACAAATCCTCCTCGCTGACCCCTTCCGCTACGGTACGCAGAATAAAACCGCCGTCGCCGGACAACCCCTCTTCCGCCAGTTTGGTCGAGGCCAGTTCCACCAGCTGGCGCAGTCGCTCCCGCTCGCCTTCGTCCTCTATGCGGTTGGAGATGCCAATATGGCGGGTCTGGGGCATGTACACCAGGTAACGGGCGGATACCGACAGGTGCGTGGTCAGGCGCGCCCCCTTGCTGCTGATCGGATCTTTCACCACCTGCACCACCAGGGACTGCCCCTCGCGCACCAGCGCCCGGATATCCGCCACTTCCGCCGGTTCGCGGGATTCCATGCCCTCCTCGTCCAGAGGGGCGATATCGGAGGCGTGAATAAAGCCCGCGCGCTCCAGGCCGATATCCACGAAGGCCGCCTGCATGCCCGGCAGCACGCGGATCACCTTGCCTTTATAGATATTGCCGACGATGCCGCGGCGCGCGCTCCTCTCCAGGTAGACCTCCTGCAGCACACCGTTTTCAACCAGCGCAACCCGGGTCTCCGTGGGCGCGACATTGATCAATAGCTCCTCGCTCACGCGCTCGCCTCCCGCTCCTGCCAGTAGGGAATCCCGGCTTTCTCCAGCATGGGCACCAGCGCTTCCAGAGGCAGCCCCACCACATTGCTATAACTGCCGCTGATGGACGCCACCAGTGCGGCGCCCAACCCCTGAATCCCGTAGCCCCCGGCCTTGTCAACCGGTTCCCCGGTGTGCCAGTAAGCTTCGATCTGCCCACGGTTCAAGTGGCGGAAACGCACCCGGGTCTCCACCAGGCGGTTGAACTGACGTGTCTGCGAACGCAGGCAGACGGCGGTCAGCACCGAGTGCTCGGCGCCGGAAAGACACTGCATCATGGCTTCAAAGTCGGCGAAGTCCCGCGGCTTTTCCAGCACCTGATCGCCAGCCAGTACCACGGTATCGGCGCCCAGGGCCCAGACCGCCGGGTCCAGCCCGCCAGCAATTGCAAGTCCGGCTGCGGCCTTGTCGTGAGCCAGGCGCTGGATATAGTCCTGAGGTGACTCATCCGGCCGCTGCTGTTCGGGGACTGAGGGTGTAACGGCGGTAAAAGGCACCGCGATCTGCGCCAGCAACGCGGCGCGGCGCGGGGAAGCGGAAGCGAGGACAAGTCGGCTATCGGCGGGCATGTTTAGCACAGTACTACTTATTCTCGGTGGATTAGCGGCTGATTATAGCGATATCGGTCGAAAAATAATCGATCTTTACCCGGCTTTACGCTGTCTTCATATGACCCTATTTCACATGCAGCCGCCCCGCCACCCCACTCATCCAGGGGGCGATCCAAGGCCACAGGAGTGCACTGGTGACGGCGGGCCACAGGAAGGTCAAACCCGATACCGGTTTGCCGGCCAGGCTGTGCACCCAGTTGCCCAGCACCTGATTGATACCGACCAGAATAAACACCCACATCAGCTGCTGCCCCATGTTGAAAGCGCGGGTGCGCTGGTAGGTGAGCAGACTAAAATAGGCCACAACCGCCAGTGCCAGCGCCTGGCTGCCGACCGCGGCCCCCGTCACCAAATCCTCCAGCAGCCCCACGGCCCAGGCAAAACCCACCCCCAGGCTCTGGGGCATGTAGTTGACCCAGAAAATCACCAGTAAAGCGGTAAACGCGGGGCGAAACCAGAGCCACTGATACGGCAACGGCATTACCGCCAATAACAGCGCCACAACCACGGTGACGGCGATAAACCAGCGGTTATTCGCTTCCAAGGTCTTTGTCCCCACTGCCGGAAGCGTTACTTTCGCCGACCACCGCCAGCACAAAACGGCTGCGGTTCATGCGCCCGCGAGGCACAACCTCCGCCTCGGCAAAGGGACGGCCCGGATCGCGATCTATGGCGATGACTTCCCCCACTGGGTAACCGGCGGGAAAACGGCCACCAAGACCGGAACTGAGCAGTAGGTCGCCCTCGCGGATATCGCTGGTATTGGCCAGATGGCGAAGCTTGAGGCGGTATAGATCACCGGTACCCTCGGCCACCGCACGGATATTGTTACGCAGCACCTGCACCGGGATCGCGTGACTGGAGTCTGTGATCAGCAAAACGCGGCTGGCAGAGCCTCCCGCCTCTATCACCTGTCCCAGCAGGCCACTGGCATCCATGATCGGTGTGCCCAGAGTCAAGCCGTCGTCGCGTCCCTTGTCGATCAGCAGCACATGCTCGAGCGGATCGGGCGATACCCCGATTACCTGCGCCACCAGCACCCGCTCATCGACCATTCCGGCGGAATTCATCAGCTCCTTGAGCTGTGTATTTTCCGCCTTAACCGCCGCCAACTGCTGACTGCGCTGTTCCAGCAGCAGCACCTGGCGCCGGAGACGGCTGTTCTCCTCCAGCAATTCCTCACGCGTGCGCAATTGCTCCCCGGCCCAAGTACCAACACGCTCAGGAGCGCCGGTCAGCCAGTAAAGGGGGGCCGCCAACCCGGCAGCGCGCTCGCGCAGAGGCTGCAGCCAGTCGGTGTAGTGGTTGATTGCGATCAGCACCACCGCCGCCAAGCCCAGCACAAGGATGCGGGACTCAGGCGAGGGGCCGCGGGTAAAAAGCGGTTTGATAGGCGGACACCCCTCTACAGATCAGTTGGTGTATGGTTTCAGAGCTCGATTAAATTCCGGGCCAAAGCCGACAGTCATCCGGGCTGCGACGCAGCCCGGGAATCAGCTGACAGCGATCAGTTGGACACGAGATACAGGCGGCTCTTGTCCATCATATCCAGAGCCTTTCCACCACCGCGGGCCACGCAGGTCAGAGGATCATCGGCGACGATGACCGGCAGGCCGGATTCCTCCATCAGCAACCGGTCGAGATCGCGCAGCAGCGCGCCGCCGCCAGTCAGCACCATGCCGCGCTCGGCGATATCCGAAGCCAGTTCCGGCGGAGACTGCTCCAGCGCACTCTTGACCGCCTGCACGATACCCGTCAATGGCTCCTGCAGCGCTTCCAGAATTTCATCGGAATTCAATGTGAAACTGCGCGGTACGCCTTCCGCCAGATTGCGACCGCGCACGTCAATTTCGCGCACTTCACTGCCGGCGTAGGCGCAACCGATTTCCTCTTTGATTCTCTCAGCGGTCGCATCACCGATTACACTGCCGTAATTGCGGCGCACATAGTTGACGATGGCTTCATCGAAGCGGTCGCCGCCGATACGCACGGAATCGGAATAGACAACGCCGTTCAGGGAGATAATAGCGATCTCGGTAGTGCCGCCACCGATGTCCACCACCATGGATCCACTTGCTTCTTCAACTTTCAGCCCGGCGCCGATGGCGGCCGCCATCGGCTCTTCGATCAGCCAGACCTCGCGGGCACCGGCCCCGATCGCGGACTCGCGAATCGCGCGGCGCTCCACTTCAGTGGACTGACATGGCACACACACCAGTACTCTGGGGCTGGGGCGCATCCAGCTGTTCTCGTGCACTTTCTTAATGAAGTGCTGCAGCATCTTTTCAGTTACCTGAAAATCGGCAATAACGCCGTCCTTCAGCGGGCGGATAGCGGTGATATTGCCGGGAGTGCGCCCGAGCATTCGCTTGGCTTCAACACCGACGGCCTCGACAATTTTCTGGCCGTTGTAGTGGCGGATGGCGACGACGGAGGGTTCATCCAGGACTATGCCGCGATCGCGCACATAGATGAGCGTGTTGGCTGTTCCCAGGTCGATGGAGAGATCACTGGAAAACATGCCCCGCAAACGTTTAAACATGGAAGTCGGTTACCTTGTACTAATTTTCGGCGCCACGGACAGACGCCCTTTGGGCAGACTTGAGCATCGTTAAAGCCTAATTAGTCCGCGCAGAAAAATCTGAGTTCCGGGCCGCATTTCCGCTCCCGTTAATCTGCCACACAGCCACAGCGGCGGACTCCGGCCAGAATCGGCAAACTCTAACAACGGCAGGGGGGCAGGGCAAGGCTGAAAAACCGCCCCTTTCCGGCGACCGACCGGCCGCACCCCACAGCGCCCGATGAGATGCAGAGTCTTCTGTGCTAAATTTGCGTCCCCCTGTCTCCCGCGGGAGGCAGTTCCCATTCGCCACTCAAGCTGGAGCCCCGATAATCGCCATGGCCGTGGATACGCAAACCGTAGAAAAACTGGCGGAGCTGGCCCGCATCGCTATCTCCGCAGAAACCATTGATGAAGTCAGCAATCGCCTGGGCGATGTACTGCAACTGGTAGATCAGTTGCAGGCAGTGCACACCGAGGGTGTGGCACCCATGGCCCACCCACTGGACGAAGTACAGGTACTGCGCGCGGACGAAGTCACCGAACCCAACCGCCGCGAGGAATTCCTCGCCCTGGCGCCACAGTCGGAAGCGGGCCTCTATCTGGTCCCCAAAGTCATCGACTGACTCTGCCGCACGGAATACACCAAAAGGGAAGGCTATGCACCAATTAACCATCGCCGAGATTATTCGCGGGCTGCGCGACAAACAGTTCTCCAGCGCCGAGATCACCCGCCATTTACTCGATCGCATCCAGCAACTGGATGGCCACTACAACAGTTTTATCACCGTCACCGAAGAGCAGGCGCTGGAACAGGCCGCGGCGGCGGACCGGCGCCTGGCCGCCGGCGAGGCGCCGGCGCTCTGCGGCGTACCCATCGCCCATAAAGATCTCTTCTGCACCCGGGGCGTGCGCACCAGCTGCGGTTCGAAGATGCTCGATAATTTCGCGCCGCCCTATGACGCCACTGTGGTGGAAAAACTCAACGCCGCCGGCAGCGTGACCCTGGGTAAAACCAATATGGACGAGTTCGCCATGGGCTCCTCCAACGAAACCAGTTACTACGGCCCGGTAAAAAACCCCTGGAATGTCGACTGTGTTCCCGGGGGCTCTTCCGGCGGTTCCGCCGCCGCGGTGGCTGCGCAGCTGGTCCCCGGTGCCACCGCAACCGACACCGGCGGCTCCATCCGCCAGCCTGCGGCCCTGACCAACACCACCGGCCTCAAACCCACTTACGGGCGCGTGTCCCGCTGGGGCATGATCGCCTTTGCTTCCAGCCTCGACCAGGGCGGCCCCATCGCCCGCAACGCCGAGGATTGTGCCTATCTTCTGTCGGCCATGGCCGGCCACGACGGCAAGGACTCCACCAGCCTGAACCGACCGGCAGAGGACTATACGCGGAGCCTGAATGACTCCATCGCGGACTTAAAAATCGGTGTGCCGAAAGAGTATTTCGGGGAAGGACTGAATGCGGATGTGGCCGCACGGGTGGAAACCGCACTGAAGGCGTTCGAAGCGCTGGGTGCCAAACTGGTTGAGATCAGCCTGCCGCACACCGACCTGGCAGTCCCAGCCTATTACGTAATCGCACCGGCAGAGGCATCCGCCAACTTATCCCGCTTCGACGGCGTGCGCTACGGCTACCGCTGCGCGGACCCGAAAGATCTGCGCGATCTCTATATGCGCTCCCGCGGCGAGGGCTTCGGCGAGGAGGTGCAGCGCCGCATTCTGGTCGGCACCTACGCACTGTCCGCCGGCTATTACGATGCCTATTACAACAAGGCGCAACAGGTGCGCCGCCTGATCAAGCAGGATTTTGTACAGGCTTTCGAAAAAGTGGATGTCATCATGGGGCCGACATCGCCCAACCCAGCGTTCGCGATCGGCGCCAAAAAAGCAGACCCGGTAGCCATGTATTTGGAGGACATTTACACCATCGCCGCGAACCTGGCGGGACTGCCTGCCATGTCCCTGCCCTGCGGACTGGTGAACAATCTGCCGGTGGGCCTGCAGATCATCGGCAACTACCTCTGTGAGGCGCGCATGCTCAACATCGCGCATCAGTATCAACAGGTCACCGATTGGCACACAGCGAGCGCATTCTCAATAGAAACAGCTGGCGGCGCAGGAGAATAAACCGTGGAATGGGAAATCGTGATCGGGCTGGAGGTACACGTCCAGCTGTCCACCAAATCGAAACTTTTCTCCGGTGCCAGCACCCGCTTCGGCGCCGAACCCAATACTCAGGCTTGCGCCATCGATCTGGCAATGCCGGGCACCTTGCCGGTTCCCAACGAGGAAGCCTTCCGCTACGCGGTAATGTTTGGCCTGGCAATGAACGCCGAAATCGGCAAACGCTCAGTGTTTGAGCGCAAAAATTATTTTTACCCGGACTTGCCCAAAGGCTATCAGACTACGCAGCTGGCCGAGCCGATCGTGGGCGCCGGAGAAATAGAGATCCATCTCGATGACGGCACCAGCAAAAAGGTGCGCCTGCACCACGCCCACCTGGAGGAAGATGCGGGCAAATCCCTGCACGAAGACTTCCAGGGCATGAGTGGCATCGACCTGAACCGGGCCGGCACACCGCTGATTGAAATTGTCTCCGAACCGGATATGCGCAGCCCCGCCGAGGCGGTCGCCTACCTGAAGAAAATCCACAGCATTGTCACCTACCTGGGGATCTCCGACGGAGACATGTCCCAGGGCTCCATGCGCTGTGACGCCAACGTATCAGTGCGCCTGAAAGGCGAGGAAAAACTCGGCACCCGCACAGAGCTGAAAAATATCAACTCTTTCCGTTTCGTCGAGCGCGCCATCAAGGTGGAAGCCGAACGTCAGATCGACATTCTCGAGGACGGCGGCACGGTAATTCAGGAGACACGCCTCTACGACTCGGACAAAAACGAAACCCGCTCCATGCGCAGCAAAGAAGTGGCCAACGACTACCGCTACTTTCCCTGCCCCGATCTGCTGCCGGTCATACTGACCGACGATTATGTGGAAAAGATACGCAGCGAACTGCCGGAACTGCCGGACGCAAAACTGGCCCGCTTCCAGAGCGAGTATCAACTGTCCGCCTATGACGCCAGCCTGCTGACTCAGGAGCGGGCCCTGGCCGATTATTTCGAAGCTGCGGCAAAGGAATCCGGCGAGCCCAAACTGGCCGCCAACTGGATCACGGGTGAACTGGCGGCACTGCTGAACCGCGAGGAGCTTTCCATCGAGCAGTCCCCGGTCTCCGCCCTGCAGTTGGCCGGCCTGATCAAGCGCGTCACCGACAACACCATTTCCAGCAAGATTGCCAAGCAGGTGTTCGAAGCCATGGCCAAGGGTGAGGGCAGCGCGGACCAGGTCATCGAAAAACGCGGGCTGAAACAGGTATCCGATAGCGGCGCCATTGAACAAATGGTGGACCAGGTTCTCGCCGCAAGCGGCACCCAGGTGGAAAATTACCGCAACGCCGACGAATCCAAGCGGCCAAAAATGATGGGCTACTTCGTCGGCCAGGTGATGAAAGCCTCCAAGGGGCAAGCCAACCCGCAGATGATCAACAAGATCCTCAAAGAAAAGCTCGACGCTCTACTCTGACCTCATCCCAGGGGAGCGCCGGAAGTCGCTCCCCTGCCCCCCGCCCCTCCACAATAGCGCACCGCTAGATACTCGTAACAGCCGCACTTAGGAACCTCTGATTAAGTTACTTTCTGGCGGCAGAGGCGCTTCGGGGGCGGATGTGAAGCTCAGGTGATAGGACGGGCATTTCGAAACCGTCGGATACAGGGATGTATCCGTCGGAGCTACAGGGAAGTACTCGTGCGTTTTTGAAATGCCCGTCCTATTGCCTGAGCGCCCCGGGAGCTACCATAGTGTTCACGCGAATTAATCAGAGGCTCCCTTATTCGACCAATGGCTAGTAGACATACGTCGAAAGACTCATAAATTGAGGAGCAGTATCCGATAACGACAACACAGTGCAAAACAACAACGAGAGACCGGCGATGACAGATACGCTCCTCAGCTATACCCGCGGCAACAGCGACCTGCCGTTGATCAATATGACCATTGGCGACAAGTTCGACCAGATCGCCGGGGACTTCCCCGACAACGAAGCTCTGGTAGTGCGCCACCAAGGCATTCGCTGGACTTACCGGGAATTCCGGCAGCAGGTGGACATCTGTGCCCGGGCGCTGTTGGCCGTCGGCATCAACAAAGGGGACCGAGTGGGCATCTGGTCTCCAAACTGCGCCGAGTGGGTCACGCTGCAGCTCGCCACCGCCAAGATTGGCGCCATCCTGGTCAATATCAACCCATCCTACCGTCTGCACGAACTCGAATACGCCCTCAACCACTCCCAGACCCGCATGCTAGTGCTTGCCGAGCGCTTCAAAAGCTCCAGCTACACTGAAATGCTCTACGAACTGGCACCAGAACTGCGGGCATCTCCCCGCGGAAAACTTTCCGCCGCAAAGCTGCCGCACCTGCAAATCGTCGCCAACCTCTCGGAAGGGAAACACGATGGCATGTGGCGCTGGAACGACTTGCTCGAAGAAGCGGAAAAAGTCGGCGCCAAGCACCTGCAAGCGGTGCAGCAATCACTGCACTTTCGCGACCCGATCAATATTCAGTACACCTCCGGCACCACCGGTTTCCCCAAGGGAGCCACCCTGTCCCATCACAACATTCTCAACAACGGCTACTTTGTTGCCGAGAGTATCAAACTGACGGAGCGGGATCGCCTGGTGATTCCGGTACCGCTGTATCACTGCTTCGGCATGGTGATGGGCAACCTCGGATGCTTGACCCACGGCGCCACCATAATTTACCCGGGAGAAGGGTTTGATCCGGGCGCGGTCCTAGAAACAGTGGCGGAGGAGCGTGCCACCGCACTGTACGGGGTACCGACCATGTTTATCGCGGAGCTGGAACACCCGAATTTCGCCAGCTACGACCTCAGCTCCCTGCGCACAGGCATTATGGCCGGCTCCATCTGTCCCGCAGAAGTGATGAAGGCTGTCAACCACAAAATGCATATGCGGGAAGTGCAGATTGCCTACGGAATGACTGAGACCAGCCCGGTTTCAACCCAGACTGCTGCCGACGATCCCTTCGATAAACGCGTAACCACTGTCGGTCGCACCCAGCCGCATCTGGAATCGAAAATCATCGATCCCGCCAGCGGCGAGACACTGCCGCGCGGCGCCATCGGCGAACTCTGCACCCGCGGCTACAGCGTTATGCTCGGGTACTGGAACAACGACGAAGCCACCCGCGCCGCCATCGACGACGATGGCTGGATGCACACTGGCGACCTGGCCACCATGGATGAAGACGGCTACATCCAGATCGCCGGCCGCATCAAAGACATGGTGATCCGCGGTGGTGAGAACATCTACCCGAAGGAGGTGGAGGAATTCCTCTTCACGCACCCGGCGATCGCCGATGTACAAGTGACCGGCGTGCCGGACAAGAAATACGGTGAGGAACTGGTGGCCTGGGTACAGCTGCGCACCGATGCCGACGCGGTATCCGCAGAGGAGTTGCGGGAATTCTGCAAGGGGAAGATTACCCACTTTAAAATACCGCGTTACTTTAAATTCACGGACAGCTTCCCCATGACCGTGACTGGCAAGATCCAAAAATTCAAAATGCGCGAAATATCCATCGCCGAACTCGGCCTCGCGGAGTGACGCTGCGCTGGTAGGAGGACAGGCCGGGCCGCGGCGCGTACAATTGCCTGCGAGCCGGCCCTTGGCCCCTACTTAGCAATTACCTTAAGGAAGCGTCTGTGAGCCTGAGAAAAGACAAGCAAAAAGTCATCGGCGAAGTGTTTGACGATGAGCGCATCGCCGGATTTCTGGTTGGTGAAGCGCCGGAAGGCATCAATCGCGACTACTACCTACTCGACCGCGCCTACCGGGGCATGAAGGCGGAAAATTTCGCAACCTTCGTGCGTATGTTCCAGGAACGGGACCTGGACCTGAACTGCCCCGGACCGGATGGCAGATCTCTGCTGGCCCGCATTGAAGAACACCGCCAGAGCGCCGAGTACGCGGCCATTCTGAAAGCCGCCGGCGCAAAAAGCTGACCGGGCACAAGACATGACATCCAACCCGGTACACGGCGTCGACGCCCTGATGCGCGGCGCCCGCCTGCTGACCCGGCGCGAACTGCGCCCCTTCGTTATCGTCCCGCTGGCCATCAACCTGGTGCTGTTTGTCATCATCAGTGCAGTGATGCTCTCCCAGCTGAGCGGTCTCACGGATTACCTCACCAGCCTGCTTTCCCACACTCCAGTGAACACTGAAAACATGTCTTGGTGGGAATCGATTATGGCGAAGGGCGCCGCCTGGGCTGCCAATGTGTTCGAATGGCTGGCCTGGATTATCGCGCTGGCGGTATTGCTGCTCTTCCTTTTCGTCTACGGCTACCTGTTCGGCATTATCACCAACATCATCGCAGCGCCTTTCAACGGCTTTCTGGCGGAAAAAGTTGAGGAAATACTCACCGGCAAAGGACCGCCACCAGAGCCTCTAGGCAGGATGATATTGCGAACCCTGGGGCGCGAACTGCGCAAGCTGCGCTACTTTATCGGCTGGGGCCTGGTGATCATGCTAATCGCGCTTTTCACCAGTTGGACTGTCTTCGTGCCGGCGGTGCTGGGCGCACTCTGGGGCGCCTGGTGCATGGCGATTCAATACGTGGACTACCCCCTCGACAACCACCAGCGCCCCTTCGACGAACTGAAGCGCGTGTTGATGCGGCGCAAGCTCACCACCCTGAGTTTCGGCGGCGCAGTGATGCTGGCAAAGATGGTACCCGTACTAAATATTTTTGTGATGCCGGCGGCTGTGGCCGGCGGCACGGCGCTGTGGATAGAGCGCCTGCGGCAGGAAGGGGATCCCGGCGCGAACTAATCACCGGGGGAGACAGCGGGCTTTCCCGGCAGCCTCCAAAAGCGGCATTATTCCCAGCCGCCAACCGACACAGCGGTAACGGATCAGCGCCGCGGGCGGCTCCGCCCGGCGCGGCGCCCGCCGCGGCCGTCCCGATCACCACTTCTGCGCTGCACCTCAACCTCCGGCGGCGCGGCGAGCAGCGCTTCCGGTGGCACCTCACATTTAAGCTTCTGGCCCAGCAACTGCTCGATCGGCTCCAGGCGCATGGCGTCGTCTTCACAGGCAAAGCTGATGGATGTACCGGTTTTTCCGGCGCGGCCGGTGCGGCCGATGCGGTGGACATAATCCTCCGGTTCTTCCGGCAGGGTGAAATTGACCACGTGGCTGATACCGTCGATATGAATTCCGCGCCCGGCCACGTCTGTGGCCACCAGCACTTTGGTCTTGCCGGACTTGAAGTCCTCCAGAGTACGCACCCGCTTGTTCTGTGCGATCTCGCCGGACAAGAGTCCCGCGGAAATACCGTGGGCAATCAAGTGTTCGTGCAGACGGCGGCACTGATCGCGGCGGTTGGCGAAGACAATCAGGCTGTCCACTTCGTCGCTCTGCAGAATGTTGTAAAGGAGGGGATATTTTTCCTCGCTGGCGACCAGGTAGACGCGCTGCTCCACTGTGTCCGTGGCCACCCGCTCCGGCTGGATCTCCACCACTACCGGATCTTCCGTCCACTGATCCACCAGGGCGTCCACTTCCGGCGTGAAAGTGGCAGAAAAGAACATAGTCTGGCGGTGGGTCTTGCGCGGCGTCTGGCGCACTATGCGGCGCACCTGGGGGATAAACCCCATATCCAGCATGCGGTCCGCCTCATCGATTACCAGTATTTCCACCTGATCCAGGTAACAGTCGCGGTTGCCCGCAAAATCCAGCAAGCGCCCCGGTGTTGCGACGAGAATATCCACAAAACGCTCGTGCAGCCGGCGCTGCTGCTTCTGATAATCCATGCCGCCGACCAGGGTGTGGATCTCCAAGTCGGTGTACTTGCACAGCGCTTTGGCGTCATCGGCAATCTGCATCACCAGCTCGCGGGTCGGCGCAATAATCAATGCCCGCGCCTCGCCGGCATAGCGCTCACCCTCGAAGGGATTTTTGAGCAGATCGTCGATAATGGTGATCAGAAAGGCCGCCGTCTTGCCGGTACCGGTCTGCGCCTTGCCCACAAGATCGTGACCATTGAGAGTGTGCGGCAGGGAGCGCCCCTGGATCGGCGAACAATATTGAAAACCCAGGTCGTGAATCGCATGCATCAAGGGCAACGGCAGGTCCAGGTCGTGGAAGCGCACCTTGCCTTTCTGCTGCGGCACTTTGAAATCGTCCAGCGACCAGGACTGCCCCTGCCCGGCGCCGCTCTTGGCGCGCTTGCCGCCACGGCGGCGGGGCCTGCTCTTGTCCGTGCTGGCGGACTTGTCCATAGCGCTCGCAGCCCCTTTGGCGGACATGTCGCGCTTGGCTCGGGGGGCTTTTTGCGGTTTTTGAGCCTCGTCTTGTGACGCGGATCGGCGAAACAGCTTTCCTATCAAGTGAAATACTCGCTCAGATGGTGACAAATCCACGGGATGCGAATTTGAACGCCGCGAAGGGCGTACGTTGATCGGCGAGTATACCACTTATGGATCCCGGCTTTCTCTACCGCCGCTGCGGCGGCTGACCCAGTAGTCCAGGCTGGCGTAGCGACCCGCGCCAGTAAACAGCAGCGATAGCAGCATGATGAAATAGGTGGCGGCAAATTCAATGCCGTTTTTCAATACAGTGAAGTTGCCCGCCGCCGTTAACCACTCATAGTCGCCATAGGCCTTCAACAGTGCCACCGCCTTCTCCTTGCGCACCGCCGCCGCTTCGATCAGATCCCGTCGCCACTCCCACGGCATCACCAGTGTCTTATCCGGCAGCGCGGACCAACCGTACTGCCAGTGGGCGGTGACGGCGGCCACCGCCATCACGATCAACAGGGGCAGCGCCACCAGGCGTACCCCCAACCCAGCGAGCAACGCGATACCGCCAATGAGTTCCGTCAATGCCGCCACCCACGCCATCAGCACTGGTGCCGGCAACCCCAACCCCCAGTCGGGGTTGCCAAACCAGGCAGCCACATCACCGATGTGGCTGACTTTATTCATGCCGGACAGGATAAAGATCGGCGCCAGGTAGATGCGCAAAACAAGGGGGCCCAGCCAGTCAAATCGCTGCAGACAGCGCAAAAAAATTCCGTATAGCCAATTGAACACGCCCGGTACGCCCGCCATAATTCCGCCTCTTTGTTTGCGTTGATCCCCGTCGCTCGGCGCGCTTCCCCAGCTGTTACACATCCCCTATGCCCAGATTCTACCGGCGCGCCGCCGCCACTGAACTCCAACACCTGACCACCCTCGGCGGCCCTCTGGTAGTGAGCAACCTGGCCGTGGTGAGTATGGGTGTAACAGACACCATAGTCGCTGGTCGCGCCGGCGAGGTGGATCTGGCCGGACTGGCCCTGGGATCGAGCATCTGGGCAGTGTGCGCTGTGACATTACTGGGCCTTCTGGCAGCGGTATCGCCAATCGTGGCACACCTGCGCGGCAGCCGGGATGAAGCGGGCTGCGCGCGGCAATTCCAGCAAGCGCTGTGGATCGCCATGATCGGCGGCCTCATCATCGTGGGCGCACTGCTGGCAGTGCCAGTGTGGAGCCAGTGGATAGACACGGAAGAACCCGTGCGACACGTCATGCAGCAATATCTGCTGGCACTCGCCACCGGCACTCTGCCTTTTGCATTGGGCACGGCCGCCCGCGGCTACTGCGAGGGCATGGGCCAGGTACGCCCGGTTATGCGCATCTACCTGGCCGCCGCACTGCTGAATATTCCGCTGGACATGCTCTTCGTCTTCGGCGCTGGCCCCATTCCCGCCATGGGCGGTGCCGGCTGCGGATGGGCGACGGCTCTGGTGAGCTGGGCCATTGCCGGCGCTCTCTTCTGGCACGCGGGCAGCGATCCGGTATACCGGGGGCTCAAGCTCAGCACTTTGCCAGCCCGCCCCCACTGGCCGACTCAGCGCCACCTGCTGGCGGTGGGGCTGCCTATCTGTATCGGCGCCGCCAGCGAAGTAACCTTCTTCGCCAGTCTGACCGTTCTTCTGGCCTCCTACGGCGCCACCATCGTTGCCGCGCACCAAATAAGCCTGAATATTGGCTCCATCTTCTACCTGGTGGCGCTGGCTCTGGCCCAAGCACTGTCCATCCGCGTCGCCCAGCTCTTGGGCCAGGGGCGCCCGCGACGGGCCCGTTTCGCCAGTGTCGTGGGGGTAGGTTGCGGCTTGGTGTACGCCCTGGCCACCGGTGCACTGCTGATTTCCCTGCGCTATCTGTTTGTGCTCGCCTATACGAGCAATGAGGACATCATTGCCGTGGCCGCCAATCTGCTGCTGCTGTGCGCGGCCTTCCAACTGGTGGACGTAGCCCAGGCCATGGCCTGGGGCGCGCTGCGCGGCTACCGCGATACCCGTGTCCCCATGTATGTGCAACTCTTTTCCTATTGGCTGGTGGGCCTCACTGCCGCCTACTGGCTGGGAGAGAATCTCTGGGGGGTTTACGGCTACTGGACGGGCATCTGCGTGGGCCTGGGCACGGCTTCGATTCTGCTCGGGCTCCGCCTGTGGCACAGTAGCGGCAAGCTGATACGACAAAACCGAGCGCGAGTAGATCACTCTTCGGCGGGAACACATTCGCTATAATCGCGCTCCAAGTCGGGCATCGGGTGGCACCCTGCCATTACCGACCAGGTTTTATCGGAGTTATTACATGTCATTGCGCCCGCCGTTGCGCTCAGCGTATCGCGCCCTTTCCCTGACCCTGATGCTCGTATCCGCGCAGGGCTACAGCTTCACCGAGACAGAGGAAAACCAGACCACCGCGCCATCCCAAGCGGAGGAGTTGCAGGCAGACCAGCCGCGCGCGGAGGGACAGGGGGAGGAAGCCGAGCCCCTGGCGCAACAGCCCGACGAAGCCCCGCTACCCCAGGCGGAGAACCTGCAACTGGATCAGCCCATCGAAGAGCTGGAAGTGCCAACAGCGGCTGAGGAAACACCCCAACCGCCGGAGAGCAGCACCGCGAGCGGAGAAAAGCGCGCGGCACCGCAACCGGATTCAACCCCCGCCCCAGAGGAGCAGAACCGGCCACTGCGCCTGCTTGGCGCCGAGGTGCCGCCGGCTACCGCCACCCGCCTCGCCTGGTCCCCCTCGCAGCATTTTGAAGGCGTCTACAGCCCGACACCGGTACTGGTAGTCAAAGGCGCCAAGCCGGGCCCCACTCTGTGCCTGACCGCAGCCGTGCACGGTGACGAGCTGAACGGCATAGAGACGGTGCGACGGGTGATGTACAACCTGGACGCGAATACAATGAGCGGCGCGGTGATCGGTGTGCCCATCGTCAATTTGCAGGGCTTCCACCGCGGTTCCCGCTATCTGACCGACCGCCGCGACCTGAACCGGCATTTCCCCGGCGACCCCAACGGCTCTTCGGCCTCGCGCATCGCCTACTCGTTTTTTCACGAGGTTATCAGCCACTGCAACGCCGTGGTCGATTTGCACACCGGCTCCTTTTACCGCACCAACCTGCCACAGCTGCGCGGCGACTTACAAAACCCCAAGGTGGTCAAGCTGACCAAGGGCTTTGGCTCCACAGTGGTATTGCACAGCACCGGCGCCAAGGGCACATTGCGCCGCGCCGCCGTGGAGGCGGGTATCCCCGCGGTAACCCTGGAAGCGGGCGCGCCCATGGTGCTGGACGAGCGCTCGGTCAGTCACAGCGTCAAGGGCATCCGCACCCTGCTGAACCAGCTGGGCATGGTGGCCAAGTTCCGCCTCTGGGGCGATCCGGAGCCGGTCTACTACAACTCCACATGGCAGCGGGCCACCACTGGGGGGATTATCTTTAGCGAAGTGCAACTGGGGCAGTTCGTGCGCAAAGGCGACCTGCTCGGCACCGTCACCAACCCGATCACCAATGTGCGCACGGAAATCCGCTCCGAGTACAACGGCCGCATTCTCGGCATGGCCATGAACCAAGTGGTGCAGCCGGGCTTTGCCGCCTACCACATCGGGATACAGGCGCCGGAGGAGCAGATCAGTCCACCGGAAGAAGTCACCGCAGACAGCGAGCAGGCTGTGGAGGAGTCGGCAGGCTCTGGGGAAGTCGGAGCGCCGCACGAGGCAGCGACACCGGCTACAGACACAGAGAGTCAGCCTCCCGCAGAAGAAAGCGACGATGATTAGGGGCCGCCGCATAGGGGCCCCGCGTGAAGTCAGGTCAAGGGTGGATCGGCTCCGGTTGCAGCGTGATGTGCTCTATGTCAAAACGCACAATCAGCGTCTCCCGCAACCGCTCCAACACCGCCGGCCAAGCCCGCAGATCATCGACAACGATATGTGCAGACAGTGAGATGGTGCTGGAATCCAGACGCCAGATATGCAGATCGTGCACCGAGCGCACCCCGTCCACATCCACCATGGTGTCGCTTACCACCGGCAGGCTCAGCTCGCGCGGTACCCGCTCCATCAGCACATCCACCGCATCGCGCAGCAGACGCAGGCTCGAGAAGAGAATCAACAGGCAAATCAGCAGCGACAGCAACGGATCGACTGGTGTCCAGCCGGTGAAATAGATCACCGCACCGGAAATCAGTGCCGCCACTGAACCGAGCAGATCCCCCATCACATGCAGCAGGGCGCCGCGGATATTCAGCGTCTGTTCCCCGCGGTGCAAAGTCCAGGCAACCAGCAGGTTGACCGCCAGACCGATTAGGGCGATCAGCATTACCGTACCGCCCGCCACCGGCTGCGGATTGCGCAGTCGGCCGACAGCCGCAACGCAGATGCCGATCACGATCAGAATCATAAATACCGCGTTGACGATGGCCGCCAGCACCTCCGCCCGGCCCCAGCCAAAAGACATAGCGCGATCCGCCGGCCGCTGTGCCAGCAGCGCCGCCACCGCACCCAGGCCCAGCGACAGCGAGTCCGTGGCCATATGCCCGGCATCGCCGAGCAGGGCCAGGGAGCCGGACAGCCAGCCACCAACGGCTTCGACCAGCGCAAAAACAAAGGTAATCACCAAGCCCCACACCAGCGGGCGCAAATGGCCACTGCCGCGGCGATGATGGACATGGTCGTGCACGGGTGCTCCCCTCCAGTTTTTTTAGGGAACCTCTGATTAAATCACTTTCTGGTGGCAGAAGTTCTCAGGGGCGGATATGAAGCTCAGGCGATAGGACGGACATTTCGAAACCGTCGGATACAGGGATGTAACCGACGGAGCTACAGGGAAATACTCGTGCGTTTTCGAAATATCCGTCCTATTGCCTGCCCCCCGGAAGCTACCATAGTGTTCACGCGAATTAATCAGAGGTTCCTTTGCGATAAAAAGTCCCAGCCACGGCAACCGGTGAAGCGGCGCCCAATGGCAGGGAGCAGCTTCGGATATTACTTCCGCCCCAGCGTCACGCGCTCCCAACCGGAATAATCTTTGCGACTCTCTACCCCGTGCAAGCCCGCATCGGCAAACAGTTCGCGCACCGCCGCCGCCTGCTGCCAGCCGTGCTCCACCATCAGCCAGCCTCCGGGCTTGAGGTATTCGCCACTGTGCCGCGCTATCGCCGCGATATCCGCCAGTCCTTCGCCCTCCGCCACCAGAGCGGAGCGCGGCTCAAAACGGACGTCGCCTTCCGACAAGTGCGGGTCGGCGGCATCGATATAGGGCGGGTTGCTGACAATCAGGTCAAATTCCCGCTGCGGAATCTCGGCAAACCAATCGCTCTGCACCAGCTCCACATTGCCAAAACCAAGTGCCTTGCGATTTTCTTGCGCGAGCGCCAGCGCATCGGCGGATTTCTCCGCGGCAACAATCGCCCATCCCGGTTTTTCCGCGGCCAGCGCCAGGGCGATGGCGCCGCTGCCGGTGCCCAAATCCAGAGCCCGCAATTGCGTTTGCGGACACAGCTGCAGAGCGATTTCCACCAGCAGCTCGGTTTCCGGGCGCGGGATTAAAGTGGAAGCGTTGACTTTCAGCGACAGCGACCAAAACTCCCGCTCTCCCGTCAGGTATGCGACCGGTTCGCCTTTTTTACGCCGCTCGAACAGGCGCTCAAACTGTCTCTGCTCGCTCGGCGTGAGCTGATATTCCGGCCAGGTGTAAAGCCAGGTACGCGGGCGGCCGAGCACATAGCCGAGGAGCACCTCTGTATCCAGGCGGGCGCTGTCGCTGTCCGCCAATTCTCTACAGCGGGACAGCGTTTCTTTCACCGTACTCATTGCAAATCTGCACCCGGCCCGTCACTGGCCGAGCGCAGCCAATTGATCCGCCTGGTACTCGGTGCGCAACGGCTCGATGACCTCTTCGAGTGCCCCCTGCATGATCTCGTCGAGCTTGTACAGTGTCAGACCGATGCGGTGATCGGTGACGCGCCCCTGGGGAAAGTTGTAGGTGCGAATACGCTCGGACCGGTCGCCACTGCCCACCAGATCCCGGCGCGCATCGGAGATTTCCTTGGCCGCCGCGGCCTCCTGCTCGCTGGAAAGCTTGGCCTGCAGCAGCGCCATGGCCTTGGCGCGATTCTTGTGCTGGGAGCGCTCGTCCTGACACTCCACCACAATACCAGTGGGGATGTGGGTGAGACGCACGGCCGAATCAGTCTTGTTCACATGCTGGCCGCCAGCGCCGGAAGCGCGGAAGGTATCCACGCGCAAATCCGCCTTGTTGATCTCGATCACATCCCGCTCATCCGGCTCCGGCATCACCGCCACGGTACAGGCGGAGGTGTGAATGCGGCCCTGGGATTCCGTCTCCGGCACCCGCTGCACCCGGTGCGCCCCGGACTCAAATTTCAGTTTGCCGTAGACGCCCTCGCCGATCACGCGGGTAATAATCTCCTTGTAACCACCGTGTTCGCCGGGATTTTCACTGATTATTTCGATTCTCCACCCCTGGCGCTCGGCATAGCGGGAATACATGCGGAACAGATCGCCAGAGAAAATGGCGGCCTCATCGCCGCCTGTACCGGCGCGGATCTCCAGGAAGACATTCTTGCGGTCATTGGGGTCTTTGGGCAGTAACAGCGTCTGCAACTCCCTCTCCAGCGGCTCCAGCTGCACCTCGGCGTCCCGCAACTCCTCCTCGGCCATCGCCCGCATCTCTGGATCATTTTCCTGCAGCATTTCCCGCGCCGCTGCCATATCCTCCTGCAGTTGCTTGTAGCGGCGGTAGCACTTGACCACATCTTCCAGTTCGGCGTATTCCCGGGACAGGTCGCGAAACTGCTCCTGGTCGGAAATTACACCGGCGTCACCAAGCAGCGCGGAGACCTCCTCGTGGCGTTCCACCAGATGATCGAGTTTGGTTAACAGCGAGTCTTTCATCCGTCTTTCTTCTCTAATTCGGCATTGGGCGAGGGGTCCAGGCCGATTACCTCCCGCACGACACGCAGCCGCTCCAGATCGCCCTCGGCAGTGGCGCGTTTGAGGCTGACTGTGGGAGCGTGAATCAGTTTGTTGGTCAGGGAACGGGTCAGTTGCTCCAGAAGCCGCCGCGGGTCTCCGCCCTTTTCCAGCTGTGCCAGCGCCCGCTCCAGCTCCGCACTGCCAATCTCCTGGGCGCGGCGGCGATAACTGCGGATGCTGTCCACCGCGCCCAGGGCGCGGTACTGGCGCATAAATTCGGCCGCGGCCGAGTCAACAATAGTGTGCGCAGCCTCTGCAGCCTTTTCCCGCGAGCGTTTACCTTCATCGATTACACCGCGCAGATCATCCACTGTGTAGAGGTAAACATCATCCAGCTGACCCACCTGGGGTTCGATGTCCCGCGGCACGGCGATATCCACCATAAATACCGGCCGATGGCGGCGCTTCTTCAGGGCCGTTTCCACCGCGCCCTTGCCGAGAATTGGCAACTGGCTGGCGGTGGAGCTGATCACAATATCCGCCCGCGGCAGGTGCTGCGGAATATCCGCCAGCAATATCGCCTCGGCATCGAGATTATCCGCCAACTGTTGCGCCCGGCTCAGGGTGCGGTTGGCGACGATCAGTTGATTGACGCCCTGCTCCAAGAGGTGGCGCGCCACCAGCTCAATAGTCTCACCAGCACCGATCAACAGCGCTTTCTGCTGGCTCAAATCCGTAAAGATACGCGAGGCCAAAGAAACAGCGGCATAGGCCACGGACACCGGGTTTTCGCCGATGGCGGTCTCGGTCCGCACTTTTTTCGCCACCGCAAACACTTGCTGGAAAGTGCTGTGGAGCAGGCTGCCCACACTGCCGCTATCGCGCGCCACTGCGTAGGCGGACTTGATTTGGCCGAGAATCTGCGGCTCCCCGAGCACCAGTGAGTCCAAACCGCAGGCCACCCGCATCATATGCCGCACAGCGGATTCGCCCGTGTAGCAGTAGCAGGATTTCTCCAGCTGCTGTAGGTCAACCTGGTGGTAATCGGCCAGCCACTCCAGCAACCGACCGGGCTCGAGCTGGCCGTATATCTCTGTCCGGTTACAGGTGGAAAGTATCGCCAGCTCCTTGCAATCCAGCGCCTTGCGCGCAGCCGCCAGCGCTCCGGGGACCAGCTCGGGGGCGAAGGCCACCCGCTCGCGCACCTCGATTGGCGCGCTGTCGTGATTGATTCCCAGAACGAGGATTGGCATAGATATCTGTCGGTGTTAAATCTGGAGGTACGGCGTCGGGAGCGCATTTTCCCGGGGGACAGGGCCACTTGCAAGCGATGGGCGGTCGCCGGGCAGTAAGATACTCGAAGAAAGGCGGGCCCCGAACGCCCCAATACGCGAATCGCGGCTAGAATTATACGGCGGTCAACGCATAAACCACGCCGGCTGCCACGCGGCGCCAACGCACGGATTCGCCCCTATGCTTCCAGCAGCTCACCCGATTCCCCTCATGCAGTTTTTCCGTCTGCCGGCTTCATTGCTTGCGGTGATCCTGTACCTGCTCCCTGCCTGTACCCAGCAGGGAGCGGCCCCCGACCCCAAAGAGACGCCACAATCCCGAATGGCGGTCTCCGGCGGAGGGGAAATCGCCGCGCGCCCCTTCCCTATTGATACGTTCTATACCCTGCTCGTAGCCGAAGTGGCCGGCAATCGCGAACACTACGACGTCGCATTGCTGAACTACTACCGGCAGGCGGCACAGACACGGGACCCCGGAGTGGCCGCCCGCGCAACCCGCATAGCGCGGTTTCTGAACGCGCGCCGCATGGCGCTGCGGTCGGCGCAGTTGTGGGCGGAACTGGAGCCGGAAAACGCCGAGGCCCAGCTGGCCGCCACCGCGGAACTGACCCTGGCGGGAGAACTGGACACCGCCCTGACACACGCGGAAAAGGCGCTGGCTCTGGGCGGCGACGCACCACTGCAATCCCTGGCTGCCACCGCCGTCAACAATCGCACCATTGCAGAAAAGTTACTGCCGGAATTTCGGCGCATGGCGCAGCAATACCCCGACAACAACGAGGCCGCCCTGGCCCATGCAATGATGCTGCGGGCCACAGAGCAATACCCGCAGGCGCTGGCGATCGTTCGACAAGTTCAGGAACAGGACCCTGATTTGCTGGACGCCCTGCTGTTGGAGACACATCTGCTTGTCGACCAAGGCGAACGCACAGAGGCCGTCCAGCTGCTGGAAAAACTGGTGAGCATCTATCCGCGGGAGAGCCGCCTGCGTCTGCAGTACGCGCGATTACTGATCCGCGAAGACTTATCCCTGGCTCAAGAGCAGTTTGCGGAGCTGGTCAAGCTGCACCCGAATGACGGCAATATGATCCTATCCCTGGCGCTGATTCGCTACGAGACCGGCGACCTGGACGCGGCCAAACCGCTGTTTGAACGCCTGCTGGTGTTGAGACAGCATGAATCCGCCGCGCACTTCTATCTCGGCAGTATTGCCGAAGATAAAAACGACGCCTCCACAGCCATCACTCACTACCGCCAAGTACAGCCCGGCAACGACTATGTCGAAGCCATCTCCCGAGGCACTCGCCTGCTCGCCAGTGCGGGCGAGCTACAACACAACCGCGACTGGTTCACGGAATTACGCCGGCGCCACCCGGATCAGTCGGAACACTTTTACCTGATGGAAGTCCAGCTGCTCAGCAAACACGAGGAGTACCAGCAAGCACTGAAACTCGCCGACCGCGCACTGGAAAAACACAGCGACAGCGGCCGACTGCTCTATGTCCAGGCACTACTCAACGAACAACTGGGCAATGTCACTGCCTTTGAGCGGGGCATGCGGCAGCTACTGGAGCGCGACCCAGACAACGCCACTGTGCTCAATGCACTTGGATACAAGCTGTCTGAAGACGAAGACCGCCTGGATGAAGCGCTCGCCCTGATCAGCAAGGCGCTAGAGCTGCGCCCGGACGATGCATCCATCATCGACAGCATGGGCTGGATACAGTACCGTCTCGGCAACCACAGCGAAGCAGTGAAATACTTACAAGACGCTATGGAGAAAATGCCCAATCACGAAATTGCCGCCCACCTCGGCGAAGTACTCTGGGTGCAAGGCAACCGCGAACGGGCCATGGAAATCTGGCAACAGGGACTGCAAATCAACCCGCAGAGCAAGATCATCCCGGCGGCAATGAAACGCCTGCAAATCAACGAGTCTTTGGAACAACATGCATCGGAATCCTGAACAGACGAACCCGGAACGCCGGAGTTCGAAACACGGAAAGTGCGTTGCGCGCGCGGTGAGCGGAGCCTCCGCACAACTGGTCCTGATCCTGACCGCACTACTGCTCGGCGCCTGCGCCGGCCAGCGCCCGCAACCGCCGCAAATACCCGCCCCGGCCGCTTCCCCGGCGGCGCAACTGCAGCACTGGACCATCAAAGGCAAGCTGGGTGTGCGCTCCCCCAATGAAAACGGCAGCGCCAACCTGACCTGGCAACAACAGGCCGCGAGCGATTACCGCATTCACCTCAGCGGACCGCTGGGCGCCGGCAGTACCGTGATTACCGGCTCCCCCGCCGGTATCCGTTTACAGCGCGGCGGAGATCCCCCAATGGAAGCGCGCAACGCGGAAGAGCTCACAACGCAAACTCTGGGCTGGCCACTGCCGGTCAACGAAATGTTTTACTGGGTTCGCGGCCTCGCCGCACCCGGCCCTGCCAGTCAGCAGCAGCGCAATGCCCAGGGACAACTGCAAAGTTTGCAACAAGCCGGCTGGCAACTGATCTTCAGTGACTACCAGAACCGCGGGGCCTATGTACTACCGACGCGCATCAATGCGTCCACACAAGGCGCCGCCGGACCGGTGACAGTCAAGCTGATTATCAAGGAGTGGCTGTTCTGATACGAAATGATGAAAGCCGGTCATAGCGTTATGATTCGGCTTTCATCATTCATCGTTTATCAGAAATTATGCAGCTTCCCGCTCCCGCCAAACTCAACCTGTTCCTGCGCATTCTCGGCCGCCGCGCGGACGGCTACCACCAGCTACAGACACTCTTTCAGCTCCTTGACTTCGGCGACGTACTCGAGTTCGAACGCCGCAATCACAAAGCGGTCAGTGTCGAATGCGACGGCCTGGATATTCCCCTACAGGACAATTTAATTTTCCGTGCCGCGCAGCTGTTGCAGCAGGCAACTGGTTGCGACAAAGGCGCACATATCCGCCTGCAGAAAAATTTGCCCCAGGGCGGCGGTATCGGCGGCGGCAGCTCCGACGCGGCCACAGCGCTACTGGGTCTCAATCATCTGTGGGACTGCGGGCTGACGCTCGAGCAACTGGCGACGCTGGGCCGGCAACTGGGTGCTGACGTGCCCGTGTTCGTGCGAGGGCGTACCGCCTGGGCGGAAGGCATAGGTGAAATACTGACCCCGGCGACCACCGAAACCCGCCACTATCTGGTATTGATGCCGGACTGTCAGGTGAGCACCGCCGCGATTTTCAGTGACCCGCGTTTGACAAGAGATTCGCCCGCCATTAAATTAGCGCACCTTCGTGAGGGGGACCTGAACAGCCAGTGGCTGGAGCGGCACTCCGGCAACGACTGCCAGGCACTGGTCGAAACACTCTACCCGCAAGTGCGGGAGGCCAGAGAATGGTTGCAGCAGTTCGCCAAAGTGCAACTGACCGGCACCGGCGCCTGCGTATTCGGGGTGTTTGAGTCCAAACAGTCGGCGACAGAAGTGTTCGCCGAGCTACCGGGAAAATGGAGCGGCTTTGTCGCCAGCGGCGTACAGGTGTCTCCCACCCACCGGCAACTCGCGAAGATAGCGTCCACCACTTGAGACGCAAAATACACTGGGGCGTAGCCAAGCGGTAAGGCAGCGGGTTTTGATCCCGTCATGCGTAGGTTCGAATCCTACCGCCCCAGCCATTTTTTTTTCGGGCGGAGCGATGCCCGAATGAAGCCGCCGGGCGCAACCGGTTCGAGCCGCAAGCCACTGAGGCTGCGAGTCCAAAAGACTGAGCTCCCTCCGAGTCCCGGCCATTCCCCAACTGACGAATTCCCTGTGGGAGCGACCCGCGATCGCGATGAACGCTGAACCCTATTCCGATTCCGCTCGCACTTGTGGATCACTCCTGCACAGCACAGATACCCACCCCTTACAGGTATCCGCACCGCATTTCACTTCCAGACAAAACCAAAGGAACTCTCAGTGGCTGACTTAATGGTCTTTACCGGCAATGCGAACCCGGAACTGGCACAGAAAATTGTCGACCATATGGCAATTCCCATGGGAGAAGCGACCGTCAAGCGCTTCTCCGACGGCGAGATCGCCGTGGAGATCACCGATAACGTGCGCGGCCGCGACGTCTTTGTAGTGCAGTCCACCTGTCAGCCCACCAACCGCAACCTGATGGAGCTGATACTGCTGGTGGACGCCCTGCGCCGCGCATCCGCGGGCCGCATCACTGCGGTGGTACCCTATTTCGGCTATGCGCGCCAGGACCGCCGCGTGCGCTCCCAGCGGGTGCCCATTTCCGCCAAAGTCGTCGCCGACATGATGGTCAGCGTAGGCATTGACCGGGTACTGACCGTCGACCTGCACGCGGAACAGATTCAGGGCTTCTTTGATGTCCCGGTGGACAACGTCTACGGCTCATCCGTACTGCTGGACGACATCGAGCGCCAGAACCACGAGAATCTGACCGTGGTTTCTCCGGATATCGGCGGCGTGGTCCGCGCCCGCGCAGTGGCCAAGAGCCTGGAATGCGACCTGGCGATTATCGATAAACGCCGCCCCACCGCCAACGTGGCCGAGGTAATGAACATTATCGGAGAAATCAAAGACCGCACCTGTCTGCTGGTGGACGATATGGTCGACACCGCCGGAACCCTGTGCAACGCAGCCAAGGCCTTGAAGGACCACGGCGCCAAGAAGGTTATCGCCTACTGCACCCACCCGGTCCTGTCCGGCGCAGCCATCGACAACCTAAACAACTCGGTCCTGGATGAGCTGGTCGTCACCGACTCCATTCCGCTTGGCGACAAGCAGGAGCGCTGCCCTCGCATCCGCCAGCTGACCCTGTCCGCAATGCTGGCGGAGGCAGTGCGCCGCATCAGCAACGAGGAATCCCTGTCGGCAATGTTCCGCTGACGCCCCCGGGGCGAACCCTCGCCCCAAATTTCCCCCGCGCCCCACTGGCGCGGAATCAGCACATCCCGTAGAATACGCGCCCGCCCGGCAGCACTGCCGGGCGTTTACTATTGGATTGACACAATCCGATCTACAGCAACGTCAGGACAGCCCGGTCGCAGGTTGTCCTGAACAGACAACCCGAGGTTTATCCCATGTCTGATATCAAACTGAACGCCAGCGTCCGCAGCGACGAAGGGAAAGGTGCGAGCCGCCGCCTGCGTCGCCTGGAAGGCCGTGTACCCGGCATCGTCTACGGCGGCGAGGCCGAGCCGCAATCCATCTCCGTACTGCAAAAAGACCTGCTCAAAGCCCAGGAAAACGAAGCCTTCTTCTCCTCAGTCCTGTCCCTGGACATCGACGGAAAAGAGGAAAAAGTCATCCTGCGCGACCTGCAGCGCCACCCGGCCAAGCCGATACTGCTGCACGTGGATTTCCAGCGCGTATCCGCCAACACCAAGGTACACCTTAAGGTGCCACTGCACTTCCTGAACGAAGATACCTGCAAGGGCGTCAAGGCTGGCGGAATCGTCTCCCACACCCTGACCGAACTGGATATCAGCGCCCCCGCTTCCAAACTGCCGGAATTTATCGAAGTTGATCTGGCCGATCTGGATATCGACGGCGTATTGCACATCTCCGACATCAAACTGCCGGAAGGTACCGAGTCCGTAGACCTGAGCCACGGCCCGGACCACGATCTGGTTGTCGCTTCCGTGCACAAGCCGCGCGGCGCTGTCGAAGCTGAAGCAGAAGCTGCCGAAGGCGAAGGCGAAGAGTAAGGGTCAGTACCTTGGCCAAGGCACCGGAGACGCCAATCCAACTGATCGTCGGGCTGGGCAACCCCGGCCCGGAATATGACCGGACGCGGCACAACGCCGGTGCCGACTTTGTCGCCGAGCTGGCGCGCCACTGCGGCGGCCAGCTCTCCCCAGACAGTAAATACCACGGCCTCACCGGCCGGGTGCGGATTGGCGGTGAAGATGTACGCCTGTTGATTCCCACCACCTATATGAATCGCAGCGGCCAGTCCGTCGGCCCGCTGGCAAATTTCTTTAAGATTCCCGCCCAGGCTATCCTCGTGGCCCACGACGAACTGGATCTGCCCCCGGGCACCGCGCGGCTGAAAGCCGGCGGCGGACACGGCGGCCACAACGGTCTGCGGGACATCATCGCCGCCCTGGGCAACAACCGCGACTTCAAGCGCCTGCGTCTCGGTATTGGTCACCCGGGCAGCGCCCGCGAAGTGGTCAACTATGTGCTCGCGCGCGCCCCCAGGGTGGAACAGGAACAACTGGCCACAGCCATCGAGCGCGCTATGGAAATAATCCCAGCCGCCGTCGCCGGCGACTGGGAAGCGGCCATGAAAACACTGCACACACAAAAACCGGGCCCCGGCAAACGCCCGTAAACCACTGGAATATCGACCATGGGATTCACTTGCGGAATCGTCGGACTGCCCAACGTGGGCAAGTCCACCTTGTTTAATGCCCTGACCAAAGCGGGCATCGACGCCGAAAACTTCCCCTTCTGCACCATTGAGCCCAACGCCGGAGTAGTACCAGTACCCGACGCCCGGCTCGACAAACTGGCGGAAATCGTGAAACCGCAAAAGGTGCTTCCAACCACGATGGAATTCACCGATATCGCCGGCCTTGTGGCCGGAGCCTCCAAAGGGGAAGGACTCGGCAACAAATTTCTGGCCAATATCCGCGAAACGGATGCCATCGCCCACGTGGTGCGCTGCTTCGAGGACGACAATGTGATCCACGTGGCCAACCAGGTGCACCCCGCTGCGGATATTGAAGTCATCAACACGGAGCTGGCACTGGCAGACCTGGAAACTGTAGAAAAAGCCCTGCAGCGCTACACTCGCGCGGCGAAAGGACAGGACAAGCATGCCATTGTGATGAAGGGGCTGCTGGAAAAAATCCAGCCTCACCTGAATGAAGCCAAACCACTGCGCTCCTTCGGCCTTTCCGATGAAGAACTGGCAAATCTGCGCGAGCTGAACCTGCTCACCGTCAAGCCCACCATGTACATCGCCAACGTGGACGAAGACGGCTTCGAAAACAACCCGCACCTGGATGCGGTAGCCGCCATTGCGGCGGAAGAAAATGCGGTACTGGTACCCATTTGCAACAAGCTGGAAGCGGAAATTGCCGAGCTGGACGACGAAGAAAAACAGGAGTTCCTCGAAGAATTGGGCATGGAGGAGCCGGGCCTAAACCGTGTTATCCGCGCCGGCTACCAACTCCTGGGCCTACACACTTACTTTACCGCCGGCGTCAAGGAAGTCCGCGCCTGGACCATTCCCGTCGGTGCTACCGCGCCCCAGGCTGCAGGTAAAATCCATACGGACTTCGAAAAAGGCTTTATCCGCGCCGAGGTCATCAGCTACGCCGACTTCGTGGCCCACAACGGCGAAGCCGGTGCCAAAGAGGCCGGAAAGTGGCGCCTGGAAGGCAAGGAATACGTAGTTCAGGATGGAGACGTTATCCACTTCCGCTTTAACGTCTGACCCCCGTCCGCCGCGAGCGCCGTTCCTGCACCGACTACAATCCCTGCAGGGGCGGCGCAGGCCAGCAACCAGCCGCCCCGCCTGTCCGCCCCACAAGCTTTCGCGGAATTACAATGCATCAATCCAACTGGAAAATCGGCCTACCACTGGCCCTGATCACCGCTTTCATGTGGGGACTGCTGCCCATTGCCCTCAAAGGCCTGCTAGACACCATCTCCGCCACCACCGCCACCTGGTACCGTTTCGTGGGCGCCGCCTTACTGGCGGGTGGTTACTACGGCTGGTCGCGCAGACTGAACCTGCGCCAGCTGTTCGGACGCACCCTGCTGCCTTTTACACTCCTGGCCGTCGGCGGCCTGCTCACCAACTACCTGACCTACGCCACCGGGCTCAACTACATCACCGCCGGAGCATCGCAGATAGTGATCCAGCTGGCGCCGCTGATGCTGTTGGTTTCCAGCGTGCTGTGGCTCGGCGAAGATTTTTCCCCACGCCAGTGGCTGGGCGTCATCATGGTGGCCTCCGGTCTGCCGCTTTTCTTTAATCAGCGGCTGCCGCAGCTGCTCAGCGGTGCCGGTGGAGACTATCTGCTGGGGCTCGGTTTTGTCCTTGTCGCAGCCATTGGCTGGGCTGTGTATGGGTACAACCAAAAGAAAATATTGCGTCACGCCGCCTCGCAGCACCTGCTGGTGCTGATTTACATTACCGGCACACTTTGCTTTCTACCGATGGCCGACCCTCTCAGTGTCACCCGTCTGAACGGGCTCGGATGGACACTGCTGGTTTTTCTCACCGCCAATACCCTGATCGCTTACGGCGCCTTCAGCAAGGCACTGGCCAACTGGGAAGCATCCCGCGTGAGCGCAACACTGGCTCTGGTCCCGCTGATCACTCTGGCGCTGGGAGCACTGATAGGCACCCTCTGGCCGGGCTATATCGAAGTGGAGCCGCTAAACTGGATCAGCTGGCTGGGCGCGGCTGCGGTAGCCTGTGGCTCCCTGCTAGCCGCTGTGGGCAAAGGCCAGCGCAGACACTCGGATCAAGGAACCTCTGATTAATTCACCTCCTGGCGGGAAAGTGGCTTAAAGACCAGAGCCGACTGCAGCGCGCACGCGAATTTATCAGAGTTTCTCTAAGTAACCTCTGATTAATTCGCTTCCTGACGGTAAAAATTCTTTGGAGCTAGATGAGAAGCCCAGGTGATAGGATGGCCATTTCGAAACCGTCGGATACAGGGATGTATCCGTCGGAGCTACAGGGAAGTACTCGTGCGTTTTCGAAATGGCCATCCTATTGCCTGAGCGCCACGGAACTAGCCAAAGCGTTCACGCGAATTAATCAGAGGTTCCCTAACTTACTGAAAAGACAGCGAAAACAGGGGTTGACAGCCCCGCCCCGGCGCCCGATAATGCGCGCCCTCGGTAAGGCCCACGGGCAAAATTATCGAGCAACAGTGGCAAGGTAGCTCAGCTGGTTAGAGCGCAGCACTCATAATGCTGAGGTCGGGAGTTCAAGTCTCCCCCTTGCTACCATTTTCAAACCGTGAATCCATGATTCACAGTCCTGTAACTGGGGCGTAGCCAAGCGGTAAGGCAGCGGGTTTTGATCCCGTCATGCGTAGGTTCGAATCCTACCGCCCCAGCCATTTTCCCTTACTCTTCCATCCCCGCGCCTCGCATTTGCGAATTCCTGAACTCACGACAGTCTCGTGTGCGCTAAGTTGGCGGGCTACGAAGTGCCAAGAAACCTCTGATTAATCCGCTTCCTGACGGCAGTAGTTCTTCGGGGAGAGGATGAGAAGCTCAGGTGATAGGATGGAGCCACAGGGAAGTACTCGTGCGTTTTTGAAATGTCCATCCCGTTGCCTGAGCGCCCCGGAACCTACCATAGTGTTCTCGCGAATTAATCAGAGGTTCCCTAGAGTAGTGCCACCCTCGGAATGCGAACAAATCAGGAGCATCTTAGTACACGCAGACGAGCGCCAAGGGCGCGCCAATTAGGCCGCCCCGGACAACTCCTCGCGCATACTGGAAGCCTTCCTCACCGCCGCACCGGAAGTGGCCAGTTGCAGCCCCAAGCGGCGCAACCACTCCAAACCAAGCAGGCCGACACCGGCAGCAACCAAGGTTCCCAGCAGCCCAATAGGGCCCAGCGCATCCCACTCCGCGATACAAGTCCAAACAAACTGCACCACACAGAGCACAGCCACCACCAGCAACGTCGGCCGCCGACCAATCAGGCCGACGATATATACGCCCAGTGGCGCCCCCAAAGCCACCACTGGTGCCGCCGCCAACCAGTTGCCAAAAACCTGCGCCTGCCAGTCTCCCACCAACGTCTTTACCGCCACTCCGATAAGAGAGGTAAACGCCATAATCACCACCGAGGTGGGAATCGCAACTTTCAAATCCACACGACACAGCAGCACCAAGGCTGCGTAGACCACCATATCAATACCGACACCAGTGACTGCCGCGGCAAAAGCCCCCGCCAGCACACCCAACGCCAAGCCCACACGGAAATCCCGTCGCGGACACAGACCGGCGCTCTCGCTGTGCGCGGTAATCTCACCGAGTCGGTAGAGGTGAAGTATGCCGAAACTGCCCCAGATCACGGCAAACACCAGTTTAATCCACAGCTCGGGAATCAACGGGGCGACCAGTAATATGCCGAGGGGGGTGCCGATCAGTGCGCCCAGCATACTGCCGCGCAACATTGACCAGGCCAGGGGCTGCCGGCGACAAAGAATAAAAATACTGGCACTGACCATACCTATGGATTGCACTGCAAAACTGAAGTCGCGCCCCAAGCTCGCCGGGGTATCAAACAGGAGAACGAGAACCGGAAAGCCCACTGTTCCCCCACCCATCGGCGTGGAACCGGCTGCATAACTGCCGAGAGCCATGGCCAACGCCATTGGCCAGTTTTCACGAGCTTCGGGCCAATAGCCATAGCTCGCAACCAGAAGCAGCCAGACGCCATAGAAAGCAAGCAGGAATATCAGCCACACCCAAAGATATGTACGCATAACGGTGTCCAGAGAAAAGGAGAACTGGCGGCTGGGTGAAAGAGAAGGCAGGTGCTGTTTCGGGACAGTTGCGCTTCGGTTGGCGGTCTGAGGCCCGGTGGGCCTCAGACCGCCCCAATCGCATCAGGCGCCGGCCTGCATCTTCGCGAGTTTAGAGAACTGGTGCAGCGAACCCAGTTGTGCGTACAGCGGGGGCAGGAAGCCGCGCTTGCGGAAATCAGCAAAATCTTCGTCGCTCAATTCGCCCAGTTTTTTCTCGTCAACAATGTAGATACCGTTGAGATTGATCTTCTCCTTGCCGGCGTTGACGGTTACCGTCTGCGAAGTCAGCAACTCCTTTTCTGCCAGAATATTGACGAAGGCCTTGGTCATCTTGTCGCTCTCGAGGAAGCTCACCAGGGTTTCCTTCTTGGCCTTGAGGTAGTCAGTCTCTTCACCCTCTTCACTAAACAGCGCATTGCCCTCTTCTTCACTGACGAGGGGGCTGTTTTCAATTAGGCCCACCACCAATTGGTCACTGTTCTGACCGGCGGGTGCCAGTACAAACGGATGATTGCGGATACTGCCGGGGACGAACACGCCTTTCCAGCTGTCCCCATCGACAAAGAGGTTCTCTCCGACTTTCAGCCCCAGCAGGGCCACGGACTGGAACTCGCCGGTGTCGGAGTTCTTGACGAAGACAATTGGGTACTCCGCGCCCAGTCTGGCGAATTCATGAGCAGTCACCGGCACCATATGAGCATTCTTAACGTGCTCAAATGAAGCGAGCTCGCGAATCTTCAGTTTACCGTGCACATCGCGGCGCAAGGGAACGATTTTGGGGGGCTGCTTATCAGACATATAACGCTACCTGTAACCTTATTGGTTTGCTTATTGTGTAAATAGCGCAACAGTATATTTTCCTTAGCAGAAAAAGAAAGCCTTTACGCCCCTATCATTTTTTCGCGCGGATTTTGTAGCAATTTGGCAATCTTCGTTCGCTCTTGGGCCCTCCCCATGTAAAGCCCAGAAAAAGGGGGAGAGGCTCCCCCCAAGGATATTTGGGCCTGCCCACACACACGCAACGCCATTGTCGTGGCGGAGAGTTAACTGCGCGATTCAACCCCTGTGCAGGCCCGGCAAGACCGCTAGCCACCTTTGCTAGAAGGTGTAGCGGGCACCGATGGCAAAGCGGCGGCCATTTTCATACAGCGACATCAGGCGATCCTCATCCTCACTGTATTCGATGATCTGCTCATCGGTCAGATTGACCGCCTCGAAGGTCAGCTGGGCATTATCGGTGATATTGTATGAAAAGCTGGCATCCCATTGCCCGTAGGCATCATTCGAGAGCGGATTGCCATTCCAGTGGAAGCCCTTACTCCATTCTGAACGGTAGTTGTACATCAAGCGGGCGCCAAAGGTGTCGTTCTCAAAGTAGCCCATTAAGTTGGCCATATTCTCGGAAATACCGACCACCACATCGTCATTGGTATCCGTGTAGGTATAGTTCGCCTGAAAGCCGAATCCATTGTCAAAATCATGGAGAATGGCGAGTTCCAGACCACTGACAGCGCCCCCTATTCCGTTGGCAGGACGCGAGAAATCCACGTCCACCCACACATCATCCGCCTCGTAGTAACGGGCATCGGTATAGGTTTCCTGGACCAGGTAACTCTGATTATCTTTAAAGAATAAGGTGGCGGAAAAAGCCGAGACGTCGCCGTAGTACCACTCGTAGCCAAAATCCAGCTGATTGGCAATAAAGGGCTTCAACTCCGGGTTGCCCGCCTGACCTTTGGGATCGGGAGCATTCAATGCTCCGTATGTCTCAAAGGGAGAAATCTGATTCCAGTTCTGCCGGGCCATGACCCGCGCCGCGGATGCCCGCAGCACCATATCCTCATTCAAGTCATACGCTAAATTAACACTCGGCAGAAATTCACTGTATTTATTGTCGACCGTTACCCACTCCAACTCTGAGGGTGCGAGCCATTCGCGGTCCAGAGTATCAAAGCCCCAGGAGTCATCGCTGAAGCGCCAGCCGGAAGAGGCCTGATCGGTTGTCACATAGCGCACTCCGAAGTTGCCCCGAAAACTCTCGCTTTCAAAATCCGCTTGTAGATATACCGCGAAAATATCTTCTTCGACCTCCCAGTTATTCGCCAATTCACGGGATATCGCATAGTCAGCGGAAACACCGTTGAGCCCGCCAAAAGCGATCTCTTCCATCACTTCCCGCATTTGCTCGATGACTTCTGTCGCGTTGCCACCCACCGGGGAGTCAATATTTATGGTACCGCCAGAATTCAGCCCACAACTGGCGAGCGTCGGACATGAGGCAAGGATATAGTCGAGGTAGGTGTCCGCGAGATCTTCGTTGCCGGCCATGGTGTCTGCACCGTGCCAGCTGTAGACAATGCGATCCTGCGTGCGTTCTGCATTGCGCACCTTGATGCCCGTTTTGATGGCGGTAAACGCACCGGCATCAACGGGAAGCTCCAAATCCACCTGAAAATAGTTTTCTTCATCGGTAGTCGGCTTCTCGCCACCCCAGATCCAGCCGGCGGTAGAGGTATAGGCTTCGGCATCGCTGGGCGCCGGATTCGTACTTAGGGAGGGGGCATTCAAATCAAAAGCATAATCCCCACCATCCCATCCGTACTCCCACGAAGTTTCACGGTAGGTTCCCCCTTCCGCCGAAGTGCTTCCCAGCACCACATCCAAAGCGAAAACATCGGATTCATATTCGGCAGTCAAGGTGAACGACTGCGTTTCAGAGGAGGATACACGGTTGATCCAGTTCACCACGCCCCGGCCAGCACCAGTGATTTCCGAGGCCACAACACTGGATCCGCTGATCTCACCGTTGGCGGCATGCTCAGCCGCGTTGTCACCGGAAAACACCAGCCAATTGCCATTCATGTTGTCGGCACTCATTGTGGAGTCCAGTGCGTCCAGAGTGAAAAGCAGTTGGTCTGTCGCTCGGAACTGTGCGGATAGGAAGTAAGTTTCCCGTTCACGCTCTTGATAAAAAGTTGGTGCCCCCATAGTGCCGGGCACCATAATTCCCGGAGTAGCCTCATCGGTCCAGGAGAGAACTTCAAAACCGGATCTTTGTACCGTGCGGTCCTGCCTGGTCGCAGACAGCAGAACCCCAAAAGTTTCACTATCGTTTTTCCAGGAATACTGGCCGGAGATACTCGGATCCATTTCCTCGGAAGTCTCGGAATAAATACTCTCCACTGCAATAGCGCCCTCACCTGCCGCCAGATCCAGTGGGCGGTGTGTGCGCACATTCACTGTGCCGCCCAGGGATCCCTCATCCTGAGAGGCCGTCGGGCTCTTGGAAACTTCCAGCGAGGAAATCAATGTGGAAGGCAAAAGCGTAAAATTAAAACTGCGGGCGGGATTATCCAGAATAAACCAGTCAGCGGTCGCAACAGACTGGCCGTTGAGAGTTGTGCGGTTGTAATCCGGACCCGCGCCGCGAATAGATACTTTTTCGCCCTCGCCAAATTCTCGGCTGACCGCTACGCCGGTCATGCGGGAGAGAGACTCTGCGATATTTTTATCGGGAAACTTGCCCACATCCTCGGAGGAAATCGCATCCACAATATTATCGGCATTGCGTTTGGTACTCATCGCGTCCTGCAGGGAAGTACGAATACCAGTGACAGTAATTTCTTCGAATAGAGCTTCTTGCGCCACCACTAGTGGCGAGAACAGACCGCCGCTGAGCACGGCCACCCCAATGGAAAGTGAAAGCTTGTTGCGCTGTAGCATCGGTTTCCCCTTTTTTTATTGATATTCCCAAGTCGTAAGCGTTTTGGTCTTGGTTTAAGTGCAGATGATAGCGTTGTCATATTTGGTTATGATAACGCTGTCATCTGCGACAGACCGAAGCTACACAGAAAAAAAACAAAAAGCTAGCGGCCAGGCGTTTATTCACGTTTTACAGGTTTTATTTCGCGCCATCGTGTTGAATAAGACGACAGACGCATTTCCGAGCTGATCACACGCCCCCCCCTGCCACCGCACCAGAAATACCCCGCCTGAAGGGACGTACATTTCGCAAGCGAACACTACCTTCCCCGCCGCTTTCACGATGTGTCTCCCGTCTTGCATTCGCCATCCAATTGTTCGGGGGCAGAATCTAATTTATTGAGTGAATGAATCAGGGCTTTCCGGTATACAATCCACAGCGAACCGTCAGCCCCTCTTGGAAAACTGACCGCGTGATAAAAAGAGAGAATAGGCGGGGAAACCGGCGCACCGGCTGCCTCCCGCCCTGCCTGGCGGCGGGACGGGAAGTGGGAGAAGAAAAGGCTACTCGATTTCTTTAATCCGCATCGAGTTGGTATGCCCTCCCATATTCAGTCGCTCGCCCTGAGTGATCAAAATGCGCTGGCCTTTTTGCAAATCCAGACGAGAGCTCAACACTTCAATAATGGCTTCCGTCAAATGGCCGAGCGGGACGGACGCGGGGTCGAACTCCACGGGCTCCACACCGCGCAACAAGACCAGTTGGCGGGCAACCGACGGGTGGCGGGTCAAGGCGTAAATTGGCAGGCGCGTAGTGGCCCTGGACATAATGCGCGGGGTGCGGCCGGATTCACTCAGCGCCGCGATAGCACAGAGATTTTCCACCCGCGCGGCCACATCAATAGCCGCCTGAGCAATCACCGTGTCGATGCGTTCGGAAGCGCTCTGGCTTGCGGCTGATTGCGGCACGCTGCCGAGATACTGTTCCGCACCGACGATAATTTCACTCATGGATTCCACCGCCGCAACCGGGTATTCGCCAGCTGCTGTCTCCGCCGATAACATGACAGCATCTGTACCGTCGAGCACGGCGTTGGCCACATCCATTACTTCGGCACGTGTCGGAGTGGGGCTGGTGATCATTGACTCCATCATCTGGGTAGCGGTAATCACTCCCCGGTTCAGAGCATTCGCGCGATTGATCAGTTTTTTCTGCACCCCGATCAAAGCGGCATCCCCGATTTCCACGCCCAGGTCGCCACGGGCAACCATGATTGCATCGGCAGCCAAAATCAGGCTATCCATCTGTTCGTCGCTGGCGACCGCTTCGGCGCGCTCCACTTTGGCGACGATGGCAGCGCGGCTGCCGGCTTCCTGCATGGCGCTGCGAGCGGTTTCCAGGTCCTCCGCACAGCGCGGAAAACTGACCGCGAGAAAGTCCACTTCAAGTTCCGCTGCCAGCTTGATATCGCGGTAGTCTTTTTCCGTCAGCGCCGGAGCAGACAGGCCGCCGCCGAGCAGGTTAATACCTTTGTTGTTCGACAGTTTTCCGCCCTGCAGTACACGGCAATAAAGTTTCGTCGAAGTAGTACCAGTGACCTCGAGGCGGATCTTGCCGTCATCGAGCAACAGTATATCGCCCGCCTTGCAATCGCTGATCAGACTGGGATAGTCCACATTGACCCGATGTTGGTCACCGCCGTCCGCGGGACAGTCCAGATCCAAGGTGAACTCGCTGTTGTTCTCCAGCCAGATACTGCCTTCGGCAAAGCGGGCAATGCGGATTTTTGGTCCCTGCAGATCTCCGAGCACAGCGACCATCTTGTTCTGTGCCGCAGCGGCGCGGCGCACTTCCTCCACCCTGCGGCGGTGGTCGTCGGCGGAGCCGTGGGAAAAGTTCAAACGCACAATATTGACACCGGCGCGAATCATTTCTTCGATGACACGGGGTTTGTCTGTGCCGGGGCCGAGGGTGGCGACAATTTTGGTGTGGCGAATCATGGGATCCTGTTGGGAGTTATTATGAAAAATGAGGTTCGGAAAGGCTGCACGCCCCCGCCCCACTCAAGTCAACCGTGAGAGAGGCGGGAGGAAAACTCAGGCAGTTTCAGCCGCAACCTGATTCAGTTGCAGTGACTCCGCCATGGCCAGGCTGGTGTCGAGCATGCGGTGGGAGAAGCCCCACTCGTTGTCATACCAGGCCATTACCTTGACCAGATTGCCGTTGACGCGGGTATGATTGGCGTCGAAGTGGCTGGAGGCATTGGTGTGATTGAAGTCCACGGATACCAGCGGCTGATCGCAGTAAGTCAGTACACCACCACTGGCCTCTGCGGCAGCTTTCATGATGCGATTGACCTCTTCCACGCTGGTTTCACGACCGGCGATAAACTGGCAGTCCACCAGGGAGACGTTGTTGACCGGTACGCGCACGGCCATTCCATCCAGGCGGCCTTTCAGCTCCGGCAATACCAGGCCAACAGCTGCGGCTGCACCGGTTTTGGTGGGAATCATATTGTCGGCGGCGGCGCGGGCTCGGTAGATATCCTTGTGCACCGCATCCTGGGTATTCTGGTCGTTGGTATAAGCGTGTACCGTGGTCATAAATCCGCGCTCTATTCCCAACTCGCGGTGCAGGGCCTTAGCCACCGGCGCCAGACAGTTGGTAGTGCAGGAAGCGTTGGAAACCACTTTGTGATCGGGGGTCAGCTTGTCGTGGTTAACGCCATAGACGACGGTCAGATCCGCGTCCTTGGACGGCGCAGAAATCAGTACCGCCTTGGCGCCAGCGGCAATATGCTCAGAGGCGGAGGCCTTGTCGGTAAAGCGGCCGGTGCACTCAAGCACTAGGTCGACACCCAGTTCCGCCCAGGGCAACTTGGCCGGTTCCCGCTCCTGGCAGACGCGGATGCGGTCGCCACCGATCAGCAGGTCCTCGCCTTCCACGGCCACTTCGGTATTAAAGCGACCGTGAATAGTATCAAAGCGGGTCAGGTGGGCATTGGACTCCACCGGAGCCAAGTCGTTGATCGCCACCAGCTGCACACGGTCGTTATATCCGGATTCGTAGATGGCACGGGTGACGTTGCGGCCGATGCGGCCGTAGCCGTTAATGGCAATTTTAATTTTCATCTCGCTATAGCCTCATTATTGCAAATCGCTTTTACCCTCTCCCCTCATTCCCCTATCTCCCTCCAGCTGGAGAGGAGAACGAGAATTAACGCGTAGGCCCCTGATAAATTCGCCCCAGGCATTCGAGACCGCTCCGCGCCCGGATAAGAAGTACAAGTTGCGGGCTAGATATTTCGACACTACCGGTTACCGGAAACGGTATAACCGGGGACTGTACGTGCACTTTCGAAGTATCCACCCAAAAATTCGAGCGCCCCTGGGTCAACTTCAGCGCTCATGGAAATTCATCAGGGATTCCCTTACAGGGTGGCGGCCTCTTTCGCCAGACGGGTGATTTCGGCCCATCTTTTTTCCCGAACCAGGTTGACTGCCGCCATCCAGGAGCCGCCCACGCAGATGACGTTGGGCAACGCCAGATAATCCCTGGCATTGTTCGGACTCACACCACCGGTGGGACAGAAACGCACCTGTGCCAGGGGCCCACCGATGGACTTGAGCATGGGTACGCCGCCAGCGGCCTGGGCGGGGAAGAATTTCTGGTAGCGGTAACCACGCTCCAACAAGCGCATCACTTCAGAGGGGTTGGCGACCCCCGGAAGCAGTGGCACATCGCTGCTCTCCGCCGCGTCCAGAAGTTGCTCAGTGGTTCCCGGACTGACCATAAAAGACGCGCCGGCATCCTCAGAGCGGCGCACATCTTCGCCACTCAGTACCGTACCAGTGCCGATATGGGCGTCCGGAAGCTGTTTGGCGATGCGTTCCACCGCGGCCAACGCCGCCTCGGTACGCAGTGTGATTTCCAGTACGTTCAAACCACCTTCCACCAAGGCTTCCGCCAGCGGCAGGGCATCTTCGACATCGTCGATTACCAGCACCGGGATTACTTTGGCCTGTTCCAGTACTTCGGCGAGTTTTTCTTGCATCTTTGAATTCCAAACCTTTTGTTACAAAAGTCTCCGATTACACGATCGGGACAAAAGCGGGGCCGTTGAATTTAAGGCGCCCAATAAACGGTGACCGGTTTTAAGCCCTGCTTGAGAATACTGCGCACCGGCATTTCCAACTCGTCACTGCCGAGCAATGCCTCGCGATAAACTTTCAGTTTTTCGTTGCCGGTAATCAGCAGCTTAATATCCCGGGCCTGTAATATCGCCGCCAGAGTCAGAGTCATACGCTCCGTGTGAACGCCGGTAACTTCGCTTTGTCTGGCGGTAATGGCACTGCACAATTTTTGCGAGTCCGGATTCAACGCTGCGGCCAGCCCATCGGCGTGCGGAAAAAGTGAAGCTGTGTGTCCGTCGCTCCCCATACCCAATATGCAAACGTCAAAAGGCTTCGGAAGTTCTGCGTAGGCGCGCTCACAATCTTCCTCGCCTTCAGCGGCGGTGGCGTGCGGAGTTTTCATGGCGAGCAGGGGCGCCTCAGCGGCGCAGTTTTGCAACAGTGTTTTCTCGATAAACGCCTGATTGCTGCCGCTCTCGTTTCTGTCCACCCAGCGCTCGTCCACCAGGGCGACGGTAATCTGCGGCCAGGGCAGGGGCCGCTTCGACAGTTCGCGATACACCGGCTCAGGCGTACTGCCACCGGAAACCAGGAAGCTCGCCTGACCGCGCTCCTTAATACCTTTTTGCAGTTCACTGGCACAGTCGTGCACCAGTGCCTGAACCAACCGCTCGCGGTCTGAATAGAATTTTTCTTCTACCATTGCGCCCACCTGCCTATTGCGCGTTGAACCAGTGGCGACCGTCGCGGGCCAGCAGTTCACTGGCGGCCTGGGGACCCCAGCTTCCAGCGCGGTAAAGATGCGGCTGGTTGCCGGTATCCCGCCAGTGGTTGATGATTGGATCTACCCAGGCCCAGGCGGCGGCGACTTCGTCGCGGTGGATAAACAGCGCCGGGTTGTTCTCCGCCACGTCGAGCATCAAGCGCTTGTAGGCATCGCTGCGGAAGCTGTCGTAGGTATCTGACAGGGTGAGGTTCAACTCCGCCGGCTGCAGCTCCATGGTCAGGCTGTCCATTTTTTTTGCCATCAGCACCAGTTTGATGCTTTCCTCCGGCTGCAGGCGGATCACCAGGCGGTTGGGTATCACCTCGCCGGCGGATTCGTCGTATACCCGGTGAGATACGCACTTGTACTGGATCACAATTTCCGCACAGCGCTTCTCCATACGTTTGCCGGTGCGCAGATAAAAAGGCACGCCGGCCCAACGCCAGTTATCAATGTGTGCGCGTATGGCAACAAAAGTCTCCGTACTGCTCCTGGCCGCCTCCAGTTCCTCGAGATAGCCAGGCACCAGTTGGGTTCCCAGACCACCCGCCACATACTGGCCGCGCACAATATTCTGATCGACCGCCTCTCCCACCAATGGACGCAGCGCTTCCAGCACCTTGATCTTCTCGGCGCGAATATTTTTCGCCGACATGCTGTTGGGGGACTCCATGGCAATCAGGCACAGCAGCTGTAGCAGGTGGTTCTGTACCATATCGCGCAAAGCACCTGTTTCATCGTAGAAACCCGCTCTGCCCTCGAGGCCGACAGTTTCGGAAATACTGATCTGAATATGGTCGATGGTCTTCGCATCCCACAGATGCTCGAAAAGCACGTTACTGAAACGCAGCGCGAGCAGATTCTGAACGGTTTCCTTACCCAGGTAGTGGTCGATGCGAAATATGTTCTGTTCCGGAAAATAGGTGGCAATCTTGCCGTTGATCTCGTCTGAAGTGCGGGCGTTGTAACCCAAGGGCTTCTCTACCACCACGCGGGAGTTTTCGTGAATCAATCCCTTCAGCGACAGATTCTCGCAACAGGGACCAAACACCGCCGGTGGAATCGCCAGGTAAAAAATCCGCACCCGCTCCGAGTCACTGCCGAGAACATCAGTGAGAGAGTCCCACTGTTCATCCGGCACAGAAATATCCAGGGCCACGGCGCGCAGCAACTCACTGAACTCCCGCCAGCAGTTGTCGTTGTACTCGCCATCGCGCAAGTGGGTTTTCAGTGCCTGCTGGGCCGTTTCCAGATAATTGTCCGCATCCTCCTGGCGCCGGCAGACCGGCAATATGCGGCAGCCCTCAGCCAGGCTGCCCTCCCTGTGTGCGCGGTACAAGGCGGGAATCAGCTTGCGCAACGCCAGGTCGCCTCCACCGCCAAACAACACCATGTCAAATGGGTTAGCCATATATTCGCTCTGATTTCCTGTCTTTCGGCGCCTGTTTTGCGCGCCGTAATTTAATAAAGAATGCTGGCGCCACTTTCTGCGCCGCTAGCCAGTGAACGCATATTCGCAAACAATTCCCGGCCAGTGCCGCGGGCACTGCTGGAGAGATCTCCAGAGGCAGGCTCGCGCGCGGCCAGTTCGGCATCGTCCACAAGAACGCGCAGAATTCCGGCATCGGCATCCAATTCGATCAGGTCTCCGTCGCGGACTTTGGCGATGGGACCGCCTTCCACCGCCTCCGGCGACATATGGATAGCCGCCGGAACCTTACCGGAAGCGCCGGACATACGGCCGTCGGTGATTAGCGCTACTTTGAAACCGCGGTCCTGCAACACGCCCAGGGTCGGCGTCAGCTTGTGTAGTTCGGGCATACCGTTGGCCTGTGGCCCCTGGAAACGCACGACAGCAACAAAGTCTTTTTCCAGTTCGCCGGCCTTGAAACGCTCCAGCAACTGGTCCTGACTGTGGAAGACCACCGCAGGCGCCTTCACCTGCAGATTTTCCGGCTTCAGCGCGGACACCTTGATCACGCTGCGACCCAGGTTGCCCTCCAACAGCTGCAGGCCACCGTGATGGGAGAAGGGCTCATTCACCGGACGGATCACATCCGGGTCGCCACTGGTTTCCGGCGCCGGCCGCCAGACCACACCGCTTTTGTCTTCATTGAGGAAGGGGTCGCGGCAGTAGGGTTCCAGGCCCGAGTCGCCGAGTACCGTGTGCACATCCGCGTGCAACAATCCTGCGCCCAGCAACTCGCGAATCAAAAACTGCATGCCGCCGGCGGCGGCGAAGTGGTTAATGTCAGCGGTGCCGTTTGGATAAACACGGCAAAGCAAGGGCACCACTTCGGAGAGTTCCGCCATATCCTGCCAGGTCAACTGAATGCCTGCGGCACGGGCCATGGCCACCAGGTGCAGGGTGTGATTGGTAGAGCCGCCGGTCGCCAGCAGGCCGACAATGCCGTTGACGAAGGCTTTTTCAGTGAGAATCTTGGCGATAGGGGTGTGCTGACTGGGCTCGGTAATCCGGACCAGCTGCTCAACCGCCGCCCCGTTCAGCGCTTGGCGCAGCTCGGTGCCGGGGTTCACAAAGGAACTGCCCGGCAACTGCAAGCCCATGATCTCCACCAACATCTGGTTGGAATTCGCCGTACCGTAAAAAGTGCAGGTCCCGGGACTGTGGTAAGACGCGCTCTCCGCCTCCAGCAGCTCTTTGCGCCCCACCTTGCCTTCGGCGAACAGCTGGCGCACGCGCACTTTCTCCGCGTTGGCCAGCCCGGTGGGCATGGGGCCCGCAGGCACAAACATCGCCGGCAAATGGCCGAAGGCCAGAGCGCCGATCACCAGGCCGGGCACGATCTTGTCGCAGATACCGAGATACATGGCCCCTTCGAACACATCGTGGGAAAGGGCAATGGCCGTGGACATGGCAATAACATCGCGGGAAAACAGGGAGAGCTCCATACCTGCGCGCCCCTGGGTGACGCCGTCGCACATGGCGGGCACACCACCGGCCACCTGGGCTGTGGCACCACAGCGGGCGGCGGCCTCTTTCAATTGCGACGGGTAGGCGCCATAGGGCTGGTGCGCGGAAAGCATATCGTTGTAGGCGGTGACTATCGCCAAGTTGGGACCGCGCCCAGAGGCAATCAGATTCTTGTCTTTTTCATCGGAGGCGGCGATGGCGTGGGCCAGGTTGCCGCAGGAGAGACGACTGCTGGCACGCCCCTCGATATGCGCTTTATCGACTTGTGCGAGGTATTGGGCGCGGGTTTCCTCACTGCGTTCAATAATTCGCTCGGTAACTGCTTGAACCTTGCTGTGTAGCATAACTCTTCCGTTTTACTCAGCCGGCAGACTTCAGCGCGGCGACGCAGGTCTCTACCCGCTGGCAGAAAATATCAGGGCCAGGTGGGGCGCTTTGCCCTCCGGATTCACCGTTATCCACCTGTGGTTTTAGCGCCGCGGCCGGTCCTTTGCCCAACGCCACTGTTCGGGCATGGAAAACGACTTTGCGTTCATGCTTCCCAACCGCGAAATTTGATCCTGACCAATGGCGACCGGCGCCCCCGCGTGAGCGGGAACTCAGCTGAGGCAGCAAAGTGTGCTGCCTCAGGTTTGAACAGATTCCCGCAGATCCGGCACTAAACCGGCGGAGCTGCTGGCCGGTGCGCTATTATGTAGTAAATTTACAAACTCTTTCAAGCACCCCACCCCGCAACAATTGCGGGGCGGCCACACACAAGCCCCACCCCGAGAGCCCTCGGAAAACCCTCACTGAAGCTAAGGAACCTCTGATTAATTCGCGTGAACACAACGCTAGATTCCGGGACGCTCAGGCAATAGGACGGATATTTCAAAAAGGCACGAGCACTTCCCTGCAGATCCGCCGGATACCCCCTTGTATCCGGCGATTTCGAAATACGCCTCCTATCACCTGAGCTTCACATACGCCCCCGAAGAAACTCCGCCCCCAGGAAATGAATTAATCAGAGACCCCCTAACGACTGACTACAATAATGAACACCCTCAATTTTTGATCGCGCCACCCTATAAAGCCCCACCCCAAACACCCCCACCCCTAAGCAGGCGCACCGATGGAAAACCCGCACCACCAAGCTCAACACGACCACATACGCCATATGTAATAAATTTACAAAAGAGGCATGGCCTGCCATCCTGTGCAAAAGCGACTGGAAACAGGGTCAGCCGCCCTCCCCGATTTCCAAGCAAAAAGCAGCCATTTGCTGATAAAATCGTTTATTTTGCCGAAACAGGGTCTGACAGCGCTGGCGGAGTCGAAGAGGACAGAACTCCACTCCGTGGGGGCTTGGCGCGGGCGAGCCGCTCATATCACACCGCGCCCAGCTTCCAATCGGCAGCGGTCTCCACTACAAGGACAAGCGCCCAGATGAAAGTCACCATCAACGATGTTGCCGCACAGGCCGGCGTTTCCATCAAGACAGTTTCCCGCGTTATCAACAATGAGCCCTCGGTGCGCCCCGCTACCCGGAAAAAGGTGATCGACGCCGTAGAGGCACTCAATTACCAACCCAACCTCGCCGCGCGCAATCTTGCCGGCACCCGCTCCTACACTATTGCCTTTATCTATGACAATCCGAATGCCTACTATGTGATTGACATGCAGAACGGCATACTCGAAGCCTGCCGGGCACGCGGTTACGAGCTGCTGATTCACCCGAGCAATGCCAAATCGGACGCAGTGCACGATGAACTGAAAAACCTGGTGAGGCATTCCAGGATTGCGGGGCTGGTCCTGACACCCCCATTCTCGGAAGACCAGGCAATCATTGATACCGTCCGCTCTCTGGACCTGCACTATGTACGCATCCTTTCCGCCGCGGCCGCTGAGGACGATGAGGAAAATTGCATACAAGTGGACGACAATGGAGCGGCCTATGCGCTGACAAAGCACCTATTAGAGCTCAACCACAGACGCATCGGCTTTCTCTGCGGTAGCGAGGGTCACATCTCTACCCGCGCCCGCCTGGACGGCTACCGCCGGGCGCTGCGGGAAGCCGGCCTGCCAATCGAGAAGGAGCTGATACTGAAAGGCGAATACGCCTTTGATTCCGGTGTCGAGGGCGCCAAGAAGCTCCTACAGTCAGCCAACCCGCCCACGGCAATCTTTGCCAGTAACGATGAAATAGCTGCCGGCGCCCTCTTCGCCGCGCGACTGATGGATATCAAAATCCCCGAGCAGCTTTCCATCGTCGGCTTCGAGGATAGCCCCTTTTCGCGCCAAACCTGGCCCAAACTCACCACTGCTCACCAACCCAACAACGAAATCGCCAAGTGCGCCGCCGCACTGGTTCTGAACAAAGCCCGCAGCAAAGGCACAGAGAACGGAAAAGCACACAAAGAGGCAGGCATTCAAAAAGAGTTCACACCGGAGCTGGTGATACGGGATTCCAGCGGGCCAGCACCGGGCTAAACGCCCAGCCTGCACTGACGGCGAGCTGTCGGGACCTGTTCCCGGTGGGAAATGCGATACCGCCAACCGAAAAAATGCAACGGCCCCTGGATTCTGCAGGCCGTCACGCGTGAATAAACGCACAGGAAAGAGGCGCGCAAGCCCGCGCCTCCCTCCTGTATCCGGGTGTGATTACTTCAGGTCAAAACGATCCGCATTCATCACCTTGACCCAGGCCTTGACGAAATCCTTGACGAATTTCTCCTGGTTGTCATCCTGGGCGTACACCTCGGAGTAAGCGCGCAGGATGGAGTTGGAACCGAACACCAAGTCGACCCGGGTGGCGGTCCAGCGGGTTTCGCCGCTGCGGCGGTCAACGATGTTATACAGGTTGTCCCCCGCCGGTTTCCAGCTGTAGGCCATGTCGGTCAGGTTGACGAAGAAGTCGTTGCTCAGCACGCCCTCCCGGTCGGTGAAGACCCCCTCCTTGCGGCCGCCGTAGTTGGTGCCCAGCACCCGCATGCCGCCGATCAGCACGGTCATCTCCGGTGCGGTCAGTCCCATCAGCTGGGCCCGGTCGAGCAGCATCTCTTCAGGGGTGACCACAAACTTCTGCTTGAGCCAGTTGCGGAAGCCATCGGCCAGGGGTTCCAGCACAGAGAAGGAGTCGGCATCGGTCATCGCGTCGGTGGCATCACCGCGCCCCGGCGCGAAGGGTACATCGATGTTGACCCCCGCGGCCTTGGCGGCCATCTCCACACCCAGGGAGCCGGCCAGCACGATGGTGTCGGCGATGGATGCCCCCACTTTGGCGGCCAGGGGTTCCAGCACCGAGAGCACCCGCTGCAGCCGCTCCGGCTCATTGCCGGCCCAGTCCTTCTGCGGCGTCAGGCGGATGCGGGCACCGTTGGCCCCGCCGCGGTAGTCGGAGCCGCGGAAGGTGCGGGCGCTATCCCAGGCAGTACTGACCATGTCTGAGATGGAGAGACCACTGGCGGCAATTAGACTTTTCAGGTGGCCGATATCGTACTGGGTCGGGCCTTCGGGCACCGGATCCTGCCAGATCAGGTCCTCTTTGGGCACGTCCGGACCAAAGTAACGGCTTTTCGGTCCCATGTCGCGGTGGGTCAGTTTGAACCAGGCGCGGGCAAAGCAGTCATCGAAGTAGGCCGGGTCCGCCATGAATTTCTGGCAGATCTGGTTGTAGATCGGGTCCACCTTCATCGCCATGTCCGCATCGGTCATGATCGGCTTGCGACGGATGGAGGGGTCCTCCACATCCACCGGCATATCCTCCTCCTTGATGCTCACCGGCTCCCACTGCCAGGCACCGGCCGGGCTCTTCTTCAGCTCCCACTCGTGGCCAAACAGCATCTCAAAGTAGCCCATGTCCCACTGGGTGGGGTTGGTGGTCCAGGCGCCTTCGATGCCGCTGACCACGGTGTCGCGGCCGATGCCGCGCCCCTTGGTATTAATCCAGCCGATGCCCTGGTATTCCACATCGGCGGCCTCCGGATCCGGACTCAGATCTTCGGCGCGGCCGTTGCCGTGGCACTTGCCGATGGTGTGGCCGCCGGCGGTGAGGGCCACGGTCTCCTCATCGTTCATTGCCATGCGGGCGAAGGTCTCACGGATCTGCTCGGCGGTTTTCTGCGGGTCCGGCTGGCCGTTCACCCCTTCCGGGTTCACGTAGATCAGCCCCATTTGTACCGCCGCCAGGGGATTCTCCATGGTTTCCGGTTTGCCCACATCCTCATAGCGGCCATCGCTGGGCGCCAGCCATTCCTTCTCGGCCCCCCAGTAGGTGTCCTTCTCCGGGTGCCAGATATCCTTGCGGCCAAAAGCAAAGCCGTAGGTCTTGAGCCCGGCCACCTCATAGGCGATGGTGCCAGCCAGGATGATCAGATCCGCCCAGGAGATCTTGTTGCCGTATTTTTTCTTGATCGGCCACAACAGACGGCGGCCCTTGTCGGTGTTGACGTTGTCCGGCCAGGAATTGAGCGGTGCAAAACGCTGGTTGCCTGTGCCGCCACCGCCACGGCCATCCGCCAGACGGTAGGAACCGGCGGCGTGCCAAGCCACACGGGCGAACATGCCCACATAGCTGCCCCAGTCGGAGGGCCACCACTCCTGGCTGCTGGTGATCAGCTCACGCAGATCCTGCTTGAGCGCTGCCACATCCAGCTTTTTCAGCGCTTTGTGGTAGTCAAAGTCTCCCCCCATGGGATCGGTCTTGCGGTCGTGCTGGTGGAGAATGTCGAGGTTGAGGGCGTTGGGCCACCAGTCGGTGACGGATTTGCCCACTTCCGTATTGCTGCCGTGCATAAAGGGGCATTTGCCTGCGGAAGAGGTATTGTTTTCCATGGTGAGACTCCTTTGCTTTCACTCCGCAGTCAGGAGATAACTACGAAATTGGGTCATATCGATGAAAGGAACCGCCTGCCTCACCTCCATGTTCGCGTAAAAGAATCAGGGGCTCCTTAGCTATGACTTCCAGTATCACCGGCACGGGGAGGGAAAGATATTTAGATATCACCATGGTCCTAATAGGAAATTTATATCAGCAAAAGAAACTCAATAGGATTAAAAGATTATCAAAAGTGTGCAGCGTTTTTTTCTAGAGATATGCACATGCGCGCTTTCACCGCTGCCGAAGGGAGAAATGGGATAAACCGGCGTCAGTCGACCGCTTGTCAGAGCATTTCCCTTATCATTTCCCGCATTTTTCTTGCAGCAAAAGAGAGGCTCGCATTCCGACGCCAAATCAAAGAAAGAGTCCAACGCAAGAGCGTACTATCGAGAGGAACGACAACGACTCCGTCTGTTTTGTGACGTTCCGCGATCAATCGGGGTAACAACATAACTCCAGTACCAGCGGCCACCAGCGCGAGACCGAAGTCTGGATGGGAAACCTCTGCGACGACTCTCGGATCAAATCCCACAGCACGACAGTTATCCCTAATCAGCTTGCTCAACATAAAACCAGGTTCAAACCCGACAATTGGCACCTCAGCCAGTGCCTCCAGACGGATGGCTCCGGTCTCCGACATCGGGTGGGCGTGCGGCAATGCCACCATCATCGGATCGTCGCAAATCTGCATCCAGGCGATATCCTCATCCGTCGGTTTTAAACTGGTTGCCAGTTCAATTTCCCCGTTGCGCAAAGCGTCCTCCTGCTCTACCCCGCCCCGCTCCCGCAAGTGAATTTCAACGCCCGGGTAGAGTTCACGAAAACGGGCGATCACTGGCGCAAAGATTTCGCCACTTCCCAGCGGAGAAAGACCAATGCGCAGCTCCCCGCACTCGAGCCCTCGCAGCATACGGAGTTCATTGAGCATCTGCTCCCGGCCTTCCAACAGTGCATTTGCGTGGCGATATACCACTTTTCCTGCGGGCGTGAGCCGAACGCGGCTACCGCGACCTCCCCGCTCCAGCAGGGTCTCGCCCAGTGCCTCCTCCAAGCCACGTATCGCTTTACTGAGCGCTGGCTGTGAAAGATGCACCTGTTCCGCCGCCTTGCCAAAACCACCGTGGCGGACGATTTCAACTAAATAGCGCAATACCTTCAGGTCTATTTGCATAACTTAATTTCATACATTTCATATTTAACATTCATTATATATATCTCAAGCTCAACGCTAAACTAACGCTCATTCCCATTTCTTAACCCCCAGAGAAACGATCCGCTTTATGGCACGCACAGGTTCTGCACTTTTTCTACTGTTTCAGATTGCGGCCCTCTGTGGACTCTTCTGGCTCTGTAATCAGATAGTCGCACTGACACATTTGCCGATCCCCGCCAGTGTCATCGGCTTGGCGATCCTCGCTTTGTTGCTTCTCTTGCGTATCGTTCCGGAAAAAGCGGTCGTTGCAGCTTCCAGCTGGCTGCTCGGCGATCTTTTGTTGTTTTTCATCCCCCCAGTTGTGTCGGTAATCAAGAACTGGGTGATGCTCCGCGAGGACGGCGGGGTGCTCGTTACCACACTGATTGTCGGCACAGCACTCGTCTTGACCGGAACAGCCTGGGTGGTCGATCGCGTTTTCACCCTGGAAAAACACCTGCATAAACGTCACTTGCGAGGCCAAGCCGATGTCTGACACGCTGCTTGCGGCCCTGAGCCTGGCCGCCACTCTAGGCTTTTACTATCTGACTAAAACAGCCTATAAGCACCGAAAAAATATTTTGCTGGCTCCCTTACTGGCAGCTCCTCTGGGTATCATCGCTCTAATCCTCGTATTGCATATCCCCTTGGAAGACTACTATCTCTATACCCATTTTCTGGTGATGATGCTGGGTCCAGCGACAATTGCTTTTGCCGTGCCAATCTATCAGGAACGCAGGGTAATTCTGCGGTACCCCCTAACACTGACGATCGGTGTTGGTACCGGACTAATACTGGGCCTGTTTTCATCCTGGCTTCTGGTGCGAATTTTTCCCATGCCTGAGGCGCTGGCGAGCGGAATGTTGGTTCGTTCCGTTTCTATGCCTTTTGCAATGGAAGCAGTCACTGCTTTTGGCGGAGTGCCCGATATTACGGCGATGCTGGTGATTATGACTGGTATTACGGGAATGGCATTATCCGAACCGATCTTTAAATTCGCTGGGATCCGCACCTCTCTGGCCAAGGGTATCGCTCTGGGTGCAGCCTCCCACGGTGCCGGCACAGCAAAGGCCCGTGAGCTTGGTCGTGAGGAAGGCGTCATCGCCAGTTTAACGATGATTTTTACCGGCGTGGCCATGGTGCTCTGCGCACCTCTATTTTCCCAGCTGCTGAATTGAGGGACCTCTGATGCACTCACATGCGCGCTGCAGCTGGTTCCCGAGCGCTCAGACACACCGGTAAAACGCACGCGTGCGGCCTTAGAACGCCACCGGACACCTTTTGCCAGGCGGTTTGCAGCCTCCCCTTTTTTGACCGCCCCACCCACTGTCAAAATAGTTTTTACGGCTGCGCGAACCAACCTGGGTCCACGTTAAATAAAATACAAAAAAGCCCTCGCGAAGAGGGCAAAGATGACGAGAACCAAAAATAACGGATAGATATCCAACCGAGTTCACTATTTCCAGCTGCGCAGTTTGTGGCCCTTGATTGCATAAAAAAGAATAAACAGATAACAAGGCAGCGCAACGCTGTAGCCAGCCCCCGTGGTACCGGCAAGTTCAGCCACCTTGCCAAACAACAGTGGAATAATCGCGCCACCGGCGATCCCCATAATCAACAGCGCCGAACCCTGCGCGGTGAATTTTCCCAAGCCATCCAGCGCCAGAGGCCAGACTGAGGGCCAAACGAGAGCGTGGGCCAGCCCCATCAGAGCGACGAAAGCCACTGTATCCGGTATGACAGGGATTCCGGACCAGCCCCAGAGCAGACTCGCAATTACAGTGCTCTCTTTGGAGGCCAACAGAACGCCAAGCACACACAGAAAACCAGCGACAGCGGAGCCGAGCAGCGCCTGTTGCTGAGAAATAAAGCGCGGAATGCAAGTCACACCCACCAGATAGCCGATCACCATAAATACCATGGTGTAGGAGGTGAGTGACGCAAAGTTGGCAACACCGAGTCGCTCTCCATAGAGACCTATGGTATCGCCCGCGATGACCTCCACACCCACATAGGCGAAGAGAGCAAAAGCCCCCAATACCACTTGTGGGAATTGCCATATGCCGGACCTGCTTTCGCTATCAGAGGCATGTTCCTCTTCAATATCCGGCAGACCGGAAAGCTTCACCAGCCCCACCAGTAAGAACAACAGCACCGCCATACAGATGTACGGCATTACCAGGCGGTTGGCCACCTCGCTCAGTTTCGCTTCGCGCTCGGCCTCGCCCAGCCTGGCGATGGCCTCGGTATTGAAATCCGCAAGGCCGGAAAGAACTAGCGCGGTAAATACGATTGGCGCCAACACACCGGCACTTTTGTTGATAATGCCCATCACTGCAATGCGCGTGGCGGCACTTTCGGCTGGTCCCAATTGCACCACATAGGGATTGGACGCGGTCTGCAATATCGTCAGACCACCACCGAGGCCAAACAGAGCCAGCAGGAAGACCGGGTAACTGCCCATCTGCGCGGCGGGGATAAATACCAGCGCCGCCACGCCCATAATACCCAGCCCTATGGCCATGCCGTCGCGATAGCCGGCGCGGCGCAGGATAAAGGACATCGGCAGCGCCATCACCGTGTAGGCAATATAAAAGGCGAAAGTAACAAACAGCGCCTGAAAATCACTCAAATCGCAGAGTATTTTTAAAAACGGGATCAGGGAGCCGTTCAACCAAGTCACAAAGCCGAAAATAAAAAACAGGGTGCCGATAATCGCCATCGGCAGCAGGCTGCTTTTTGAGGCTCGCTGAGTTGCAATTGCGGTTTCCATTAGAGCACCTTTTTATCGTTATGATTCGTTCTATCGTTTTTACGCAAGCTGAGAAAAAACTTCCCTGCCACCGATCCAGGTTTTTTGCACCCGCAAGTTATCATCCAACAAAATCAGGTCGGCAGCCCCGCCCACCGCGATACGGCCGGCACTAGATCCCAAAAACTGTGCCGGATAGAGACTGCCCATACGCAAAGCTTCTTCAAGCTCAAGACCACACCAATCGCGGATATTGCGCACGGCGCTGATCATATCCAAGTGGGAACCGGCCAACTCGCCGGTAGTGGAGGTCAACTTGTCCCCCCGCTTAGTGACGATTCGCTCAAACAGAGGAAAGCTGGTTTCATCACTGCCCACCAGGGACATGGCATCGGTCACCAGCATCAATTTTCCGCGCGGCTTGGCTTTCAATGCCAAAGTCATGGCCTCGACACACAAGTGGTGTCCATCGGCAATCATTCCGCACCAGGCGCCGTCACTGATCAGCGCCGTGCCCACCATACCCGCTTCGCGGGACTGCAGTGGCGACATTGCGTTGTACAGGTGGGTAAAGCCGGTCGCGCCGGCCCGCAGCGCTGCCGCAGCGGTAGCGCCATCGGCATTGGAGTGCCCCAGACACACCCTGACACCCAGGGCAACCAGCCTGCGGATATCCTCTTGCGACACATTTTCCGGTGCCAGGGTAACCACCTTGATACCGAGATCGTCGCGGGCATAAATGGCCAGCTCCGCGTCACTAAGCGGACGAATAAAGCGCTCCTCGTGAGTGCCCTTCTTGGGCACACTGAGATGAGGCCCTTCAAAATGCACGCCAATAACCCCGGGTATCCCTTCGCGCAGCGCGGCGCTGACCGCATCCGCGGCCCGCTGCATCACTTCTACTTTGTCGGTGATCAGGGTCGGCAGGAAAGCCGTGGTGCCGAAACGCGCATGGGCCTGACTCATTTTCCACAGCGCCTCGACACTGGGGTCATTGTTAAAGAGCGCGCCGCCGCCGCCGTTGACCTGTACATCCACCAAACCCGGAGCCAGCAGTCCGGAAAGCCGTTCAGCACCCTCGGTTACCGCACCGCCTATCGCGCAAATATGGCCGTCGTCGCCGATAACCACTGGAATATCACTGCGGATCTGTTCGCCATCGAATAGCCGCTCCGCTACCAAAGTGCGCATCGCTGTGGGCTCCCAAATTTACAGAGTCTGAGTCACTTTCTTCAGGCCCGCCGGCGCATCCGGATTGATACCCCGACTGACCGCCACATGGGCGACATCGATATAGAAACGCTGCAGCAACGCAAGCGGTGCCACCCGCGGGTGCACCCCTTTGCTGGGCACGTGCAGGTTTATCATGGTGCCGCCGCGGCGAACGATATCGGCGATTTGCGCACTGTGTGTTTCGAAGGATTCGTCCTCAATGGGTACATTGACCACCGTGAGTTCTTGCTCCACCAGAGTCACCGGTCCGTGCAGGAATTCCGCACTGGAAAAGGACTCCGCGTGAATATTGCAAACCTCTTTTAATTTCAACGCCAGCTCCCGGGTGATGCCGTAGCCAGGACCGCGGCCGAGCACCACCAGATTCTTCACTCCGGCCAGGTCTTCAGGCCGCAGCTGGGTCTCTGAGGCAACCGCATCTGAGAGCGCCTGGGGCAACGCCTCGACCGCATTCAACAGCTCGCGGTTTTCGCTCCAGTAGGCAACCAGCTGCAGCACTGCCGCAAGCGTTGCCAGATAACTCTTAGTGGCGGCAACAGCTTTTTCCGGCCCCGCCTTCAAGGGCAACGTCAGATCAACGATGTCTTTAATCGGCGCTGTTTCGTCATTGACCAGCGCAACGGTATAAGCGCCCGCTGCCTTCGCCATCCGCGCCTGGGCGAGAATGTCCGGGCTGCGGCCGGACTGGGAAATCACCAGCACCAGCGCCCCTTCGAGTTTCAACTTGCGACCGTAGACACTGGAAACCGACGGCGCCGCGGCAAAAGTGGGTGTGCCCGTCTCAATCTCGATCAGATACTTGGCGAAGACACCCGCGTGGTCGGACGAGCCGCGCCCGACGATCATCACAAACCGCGGCGGTTCCCGGCGCAAGCGCTCACCCAGTCGGGCCATGATTGCCGCATTGCTTTGCAACTGCTCCGCGACGCGCATAGGCGCCTCGCGGGCCTCGGATTCCATCACCGTGGTAGCCATACTGCTGTCTGCCTGTGTTGCCTCGGCGTGCGTAGCTTTGCTCATAAAAAAATCTACTTCCGTTAACTGTAAAAAGCCTTTGAATCGGTTCCGGGGTGATCGACTCCGCCACCTGCCTCCTTCGCCAGAGACTGCCGGGCGAAATAAACACATCCCATTTCTGGCGCTTCCAGGGGGGTGGCCAGGCGCTCCACGACATGCGGAGCCAACCAGGGGCGCAAGCGCTGCGCCAAACCACCGATCATCGACAATCTGGGCGGTTTCAGCTCCAGCAACTTATCCGCCAGATCGCTGATATAAGAGGCGCCATCGCGCACTATGGCCTCCGCCACCGGGTCGCCGGCCTCGGCACACTCGATTACCGGCACCGCCAGGCGCGCATAGTGGCTGGATGACTTGCCGCCAATTTTCTCGAATACCTCATTGGCGTCCTCGGCACCCAGCATCTGCAACAGTTCATTTTTCAGTCTGGAGTCCTCGGCGAGACCATCCAAAGCCATCAGCAAGTATTTCACCGCCTCCATACCCATCCAGGCGCCGCTGCCCTTATCGCCATGGGGAAAGCCGTGGCCGCCAATCAGTTTGCTCTGACCGTTAGCCCAAACGTAACCACATGAGCCTGTGCCGACGATAATCACCGCACCGTCACCGCCGCGGTGAGCGCCCAGACAGGCCGTGTGTTGATCGGTAGTGAGGTACAGTTTGGAGAAAGGATGGGCCCAGGCGGCCATTTCACTGTACAGGCGCGGCATATTTACACCGGCAAGGCCGGCTCCGGCCACAAGCTCCCCCAGCATTTGGGCAGGCAAATCGGCGTCCGCCAGCGCCAGGGCGGCCGAGCGCACTATGGAGTCAATCGTCTGCGCATATCCGTGCAGAGGATTAGCTGGACCGGCGACACCGGTACCGAGCACCTGGTTATTGGCATCCACAATAGAGGCCCGACACTTGCTGCCACCGCCATCTATACCAATAAAAAAAATGTCTCTGTCTCTTATAGCAACCACCTGTACCGGCCTCTAAGACTTTGTATTGTTGTGTGCCTTTGTCGGGCTTCCCAGTGCCTCCGAGGCTGACGCAAACGCCAGCATCACGGGAGCGATATTACACAAATTATGACAGCGTTGTCACATCATTTTTAAAAAAATTTGCACAAGCGTACCTGAGCCTCCCTTCCATGCATGAAACAAGCTCTTCACCGACGCCCGGACCGCCGCATGCCGCCCAGCCTGGTGAAATAAACAAAATCCGCCCCCTCGCAACTGGGGTGGCGCAGAGAGTGCGGCCACTAGCCCAAACCCGCCGCATTCAGAGCCTGATCACAAAAAATTGTGAATAAACCCAGGAACAGTTGCAATAATCACGTCACACATTTCTGCGATAAAGCGCACCCCGGCGGCACCGACCGCCCATGCAATTACGCCTGTGTCGAGCTCCAGCCAGTCCAGGCATCCCGATAACAATAACGGCAATATTCGTGCCGGAAAGTCCCTCACAAAATGCAGACGAGAGGATAATTTGATGGCGGGGTTACCCACGCGCGTTTTGGCGATCGCCCTTTTGTACTGTCAACTGCTTTCCTCACACACCTGGGCGGAAACCCAAACACTCTTCCGTATGACCGGTTCCAATACTGTCGGCGCCGAATTAGCGCCGCTTTTGGTCAAAGGCTATCTGCGCAGCCTGAATGCCAGCAATATCGAGCAACGCAGTGCCGGCGAGCGACACTGGATTAAAGCAACCATGGAAGGTCGCACAGTGGAAATACCCATCGTCGCCCTCGGTTCCAGCACCGGCTTCAAGGCGCTAAATAGCGACACCGCCGATATCGGCATGTCCTCCCGCAAAATCAAGCGACAGGAAATCCGTATGCTCTCGCGCTTTGGCAATCTCGCTGGCGCGGAAGCGGAGCATGTAATCGGCCTGGATGCGCTGGCAATCGCCGTACATCCAAGCAACCCTGTCAGCCAATTGACCCTGGCTCAGGTGGCGCAGATCTACAGCGGAAAAATCAAGAACTGGGCCGAGCTGGGCGGTGCCGACCTTCCGATCCACCCCCTGCACCGGGATATCGAGTCCGGTACCCGCGCCACTTTTGACGAAGAAATTTTTGGCCACAGCCGCCCGGCGGCCCCCGGCATTTATGAAGTCTCTGGCAACGCCGAGACCCAGCGCATTGTCCTGCGTGAAGCTGGCGCCATTGGCTACCTGCCCTTCGCCGACGCCGAAGGGGTAAAGAAAGTGGCCATCAAGGCAGGCGATCTAGCCGCCACAGTGCCAGACCGCGGCATTATCGCCACCGAAGACTTCCCCCTCACCCGGCGCCTTTACCTCTATAAAAACCCCAGCCAGTTCAAGCCCCATGTGGACAATTTTCTGCACTTTGTCGAATCCGCGGAGGGGCAGAAGCTGGTGGCTGAATCCGGCTACATCAACCTGACACCGGTGCGCCTTAAGATCCCCGCCTATCCCAATGCACCACAGGCATACCGGGAGCTGATGGAACGCGCCGAACGCCTGAGCATCTCCTTCCGCTTCGCCGATGGCAGCGCCGACCTGGACAGCCGTGCACTCGTGGATCTGCATCGGCTGGAGGAGTACATCGACCAAAACGGTAATGCGCTGGATCTAACTCTGGTGGGCTTTTCGGATCAGAAATCCAACGACAAGATCACCGATATTATTTCGCGCTTCCGCGCCCTCAAAGTCCAAGGGGCACTGTTGCGCGACCATCAACTTAAGGGCGTAAAAATTCTGGCTCTGGGAGCCTTCGCCCCCCTCACCGCCGACCGGGAACAGGCGCCGATTAAGAACAGCCGTGTCGAGGTGTGGATAAACACGGAAACGGCCGATTGATATCGGCGCAAAACGCGACCCGGTCGCGCACCACGGCCCAAGCCGGAAACGTCGCGCAATGAACGGGGGGCTCCCCATTCATCTATAGTGAAGATTGGCCCCTTAAGACGATGGGCCGATATTTACAGGGAATAACAGATGGCGCGCCCGGCTGCAGCAATTCTGAAGCGTACACGCAACTTCGCGACACTGATTTCCACACTGCTGCTTCTCGCCAGCTGCTCCAGCGTCCAATTTGCGTACAACCACCTGGACCTGTGGATGCGCTGGCAACTGGACGACTATGTCGACTTTAACGCCGAGCAGAAAGCCGCGCTGCACGCCGCACTCGACAGCTTTCACACCTGGCACCGCCAAACCCAACTACCCCGCTACGCGGACTATCTCGAGCTGCTCGCCGAGAGGGTCGAAAAAAACCAACTGCGAAAGCCACATTTGGAATCGACGGAAATACAGATCCAAAAATTCCTGCACACCGCCAGCGCGCAGCTCTGCGACCTGCTACTGCCCCTGGCCGAAACATTGACTCCGGCACAAATAGACACTCTGGAAAAAACGCTGCGAAAAAAGCGCGAAGAATCTTTGGAGAAATGGCAAAAAACACCGGATAAAATCCAGCGCCGACGCAACAAGCATATACGCAAGCAGAGCAAGCGCTGGCTCGGGTCCCTGAGCCTTGAACAGGAACAAATGATTGCCGCCTGGGTCACACAAGTGGAATACAACCCACTGGAACGCAACCATCAAAGGGAAATCTGGCAGGCGCGCTTTGTGGAACTTCTGCGCAACAAACCCGAAGGCTACCAGGCCCAGTTGCGCAATCTGGTGCTCTATCCGGAACAACTTTGGTCGAAGGACTACCGCCGGATACAGGAAGAACGCCAGCGCCAAGCCCGCCGGCTGGGCGAGCGTATACTCGCCAGCACCACCGAAGCCCAACGCGCCCACCTGATCCGCACCCTGCGCAAATACGCACAAGACTTCCGCACACTCTCCGCAAACTAAGGAACCTCTGATTAAATCACTTTCTGGTGGCAGAAGCTCTTCGCGGGCGGATGTGAGGCTCAGGTGATAGGGCGGACATTTCGAAACCGTCGGATACAGGGATGTATCCGTCGGAGCTACAGGGAAGTACTCGTGCGCTTTCGAAATGTCCGTCCTATTGCCCGAGCGACCCGAAACCAATGACAGCGCTCGTGTGAATTAATCTGAGGTGCCCCTAGTGCAATTAGCGCCCGCTTACTGCTAAGCTCGCCGCTCTCACTCACCAGATGGAGAACAACCCGTGGATATCGACGCCGCCACGCGCGAACAGCTGCAAAACTGGGAAAAAGAACTGAACGCGCAGTATCAGCGCATCTGCGAGCACGAATTGAGCCTCGACATCACCCGGGGCAAGCCTTCCGCGGACCAGCTGCACCTGTCCGACGGACTGGACGGTATTCTAAATGGCGAATACCGCGCGGCAGACGGCACCGATACCCGCAACTACGGCGGCCTCGAGGGGCTGATGTGCGCCCGCGAACTGGGCGCGGATATCCTGCAGGTACCCGTTGAGGAAGTGATTGCCGGCGGCAACAGCTCCCTGACCCTGATGTATTGCGCCGTGCTCACCGGCTACCTGTTCGGTTATGCCGGCAACAAACCCTGGAAGGAGCTGGAAGCGCCCAAATTCCTCTGTCCGGTACCGGGCTACGACCGCCACTTCGCCATCTGTGAACAACTTGGGATTGGCATGGTGAACGTGCCAATGACCGACAGCGGCCCCGATATGGACGCCGTGGAGGCACTGATCGAAAAAGACCGGGACATCATCGGCATCTGGTGCGTCCCCAAATTCTCCAATCCCACCGGTGTCACCTACAGCGCGGAGACCGTGGAGCGGCTGGCACAACTGGGCCGCATCGCCAATCCCGGCTTCCGCATATTCTGGGACAACGCCTACGCGATTCACGACCTGGACAACCAGGTAAACCTGGCCAATATCCGCACCGCTACCGTGGAAAACGACACCGCCGATTCGGTGATTCAGTTCGCCTCCACTTCCAAGGTGACCCACGCCGGTGCCGGCCTCGCCTTTGTCAGCGCCAGCAGCGACAACCTGGCCTCTTTGAAAAAACAAATGCAGGCCATGACTATCGGTCCAGACAAGATTAACCAGCTGCGCCACGCGCGCTTCTTTGCCGAATTCACCCTGCTCAAAGAGCATATGCACAAGCACGCACAGATCCTGAAACCGAAGTTCCAGTGCGTGCTGAGCCATCTGGAAAAAGCGTTCAAAGATTCGGATCTCGGTGAGTGGGAAAATCCCCTGGGGGGCTATTTTGTCTCCTTCAACACCCGCCCCGGATGCGCCGCCGCGGTAGTAGAACTGGCCGCACAAGCGGGCGTGAAGCTAACGCCGGCGGGCGCCACTTTTCCCTACGGAGTGGACCCGGAAGACCGCAATATCCGCATAGCGCCCAGCTTCCCGCCGCTGGACGAGCTGGACACCGCCATGTCGGTGTTTGTGTTGTGCGTGAAGCTGGCGAGTGTACGCAAACAGCTGGAAATGCTGTAGGAAATTCCCTCAATGCCGGGGAGCGGTGCGACCGCTCCCGCGTCAACCACCGAGGTAGCGTTTGGCAAATTTCGGGTCCGCCCGCTCCAGATCGACAACCACCAACCCGTCCACCGAATCGCAAAAATCCGGGTCCACGTTGAAAGCGTGAAAGCTGGTACCGCCGGGCCTGGTCACCGCGGTGTACTTCTTGAACAAAGGCGGCAACACAACGCCCTCTTCCTTCAAAATCTGTTTCAGCTGCACCATGTCCGCTCCCGCATCGCCGGAAAGTTCCGGCAGATCCTCGCGCGCTTCCACGAAAGGTAAGCGGGCGTCGCCCAAGGGGTTGTCGGTAGCAAAATGGTGCAGGAAGTAGCGCACAATGGCCGATTTGGCGCGCGCGGAGAAGGTGCCGGGCATGGATACCGGCCCGAACAGATAACGCACCTGATTGCGTGCAATCCACTGGCCGATACCGCACCAGAGCAAGTCAAGTCCGCGGCTGCGCCAATACTCGGGCAGAAGAAAGCTGCGCCCCAGTTCCGCAGAGCCCGGCAGGCACTGCCGCGGCGGCCGCGGGTAATTAAACAGCGTCGAACTGTATATCTGCTCCGGTTCCAGATCATCGGTCTTCGCCAAGCGATAGGCTCCGGCAATCTGCTGCCGCTCGCCATCCCAGAGCAGCAGGTGATCGTAATGCGCGTCAAAGGCATCCCAATCCCGGCTTTGGCCTGTGCCCTCCCCCACAGCGCGGAAGGCGATCTCGCGAATGCGCGACAACTCGCGCATCACCGGGCAGTCGACCTGCTGGCGGTAGAGTTTCACGGAAAACGCCCCCTGTTCGACCAAGGTGTCGCAGTTTTCCATCACCCGCATCACTTCTTCCACCGGCTCGGCGGCGGCGATAGGCTCAGGCCCCAACGGGCGGGGCGATTTGTGCAGTTTATACACATGCTTGCGCCACAGTGCCGCCTGAGCCCGCGGCGCCATGGGCCATTCGCTGAAATGCGCGGTCTCCACTGGCGTGCCGATACGGATATCGATGCTGCGCCTGGACTGCTTAAACATTTCCCGTACCAGCCACAGGGTCGACAACGGCTTGTTCACCATCGACAGGCCGTAGAACCACCAGGAATTGCGCCCTCGAACCTGCACCGGCAGGATGGGGGCGCCGGTCTTTTCCGCGAAGCGGACAAACCCCGGATTCCAGCGACCATCGCGCACACCCTGGGGAGTGAGGCGCGAAACCTCACCGGACGGAAACACAATGATTACCCCGCCGTTATGCAGGTGGCGGTAGATGGCTTCCACATCCCCCCGACGGGTGCGGCCGTTGAAATTATCCACCGGCAGCAGATAGGGCCGCAGCGGCTCGATATTCCACAACAGTTGGCTGGCGATAGCGCGCACATCCTTGCGCACCCGCGCCACCATATCGATCAGCGCCAGGCCGTCGAGACTGCCCAGCGGGTGATTGGACACAATCACCAGCGGCCCGTTGCGGGGCACCCGCTCCAGTTCCAGTGGGTTGAGGTCGTAGCGAAAATCGAAGTCGGCGAATACCTGGCGAATAAAATCCAAGCCACCCAAATGCGGATAGCGGCGGCCAAACGCCTGAATCCGCTCTTCACAGCAAATTTTCTTTAAAGTCGCAGACACCAGCCGGCGCGTCGGGCGGGAAGGGGCCGCACTGTACCACGGGTTTTGCTGTAGCAAGTTTTCCAACTGGATCATGCCGCCACCACCTCCGTCATAATGCTGGCCAGCTTGGGCGCGCGATGCCAGTGCAACAGATCCAGACTGCCGTCGTGCTTCTCCACTACCGCGCTCATGGAATCCACCCAATCGCCGCAGTTGGCATAAGTCACACTGCGCGCCCCGCCTCCCCCCTCGCGGATGGCGGCGCGGTGAATATGACCGCATATCACACCGTCAAAGCCACGCGCGCCCGTCTCCCGTATCGCGACCTCCTCAAAACTGTTCATTAAGCGCCTGGCCGCGTGCACGCGGTTTTTCACGTGATTGGCAAGCGACCACCAGGGCAGATCAAAACGACCGCGCCAGTAATTAATCCAGCGGTTCATGCGCAGCATGAAGTAGTAACTTTGATCGCCGATGTGATAACTGATGGGATTGACCTTGATTTGGTGCTCAAACTGATCGCCATGAGTTACCCAGTAGCGCTTGCCGTCTTCCGCAGTGTGAACCCACTCGCGTTCCACACGGATATTGCCCAGGCGCTTGCCGGCCCAACTGCGCATCGGCGCGTCGTGATTTCCGGGGACATAGATAATTTCGGGGGTCTTACTGGAGAGCTCCGACAGCATGCCCAGCAAGAGAGACGAGGATTGGCACCAGCTGCCCTTGCCCTGGGCCAGAGCCTTCATATCGAAAATATCGCCGACCAAATAGACGGTGTCGGCGCGATTCTGCGCCAGGAAGTCCGCCAGTCGTTGTGGCTCGCTGTCCCTGCTGCCCAGGTGAACATCAGAAATCCACAGTGCGCGGTAGCGGTTACTCATAGCAAGTTCCCAGTTTTTAACCCTGCGGTATTGGGAAACTTTGCATCAGTTTTTTTACAATTAAGCGGCTGTTTATTGAAGCTTATATTGCAAGCAGGAGCCTCTGTTTCTGATTGAATTGCTCCCTGGCGATAAAGAGACTTTGTGGCCGGGCGGAACGCCCGGCGCGGCGTGGAGATGTAAAAGCTATTCCGTATCCTGCGGCTGACGCATCGGCGGTGCGAAGGGGAACTGCGCCACCTTCTCCCCTTTGACCGGAACAATCTTTCCAGTCCCCTCTTTTTCCACCTCATCGATGCGCACAATGCTGTGCATCGGTATATAGGAACGGGTCACCGAGGCGAACTCCGCCTTCAGTTTCTCCTCGCTGGGGTCGACCACCAGCTGGGCCTTCTCGCCAAAAACAAACTCCTCCACCTCGATAAAGCCATACATATCGCTCTGGTAGATGGCCCGGGCGTAGAGTTCGTACACCTGGTTCTGGTTGTGGAAGATGACTTTGTAAATCGGATTGGCCATAAAACTCTCTAAATGGGGACTGTCCCTGGATTCTAACGTGCGGGAATACCTCGCGGTTCAATACCGCCCTCCCTGGCGCTATCTCCGGGCATTGCGGCAAACCCGGGCACAGCCGTCCACGCTGCTCGCCGACCCGCATTGCGCAAGCGGGACAGCCTGAAAAAGCGCGGAAGAGTAGCACTCTAATGCCCCTCCGTCTATGCAGTCCCGAAACGTATCGCTATAATGCCCCACCATTTTCATTGAGCAGTTTTTAACCAGGCAGGATATGTCCGAAACCAGAGCTAAAACCGGGGTGAAGAAACTCTATATCAAGACCCACGGCTGCCAGATGAACGAGTACGACTCGGCACGCATGCGCGATCTGCTCGGCGAATCCCACGCCATGGTTCCCACCGACGATCCGGAAGACGCGGACGTGCTGCTGGTCAACACCTGTTCCATCCGCGAGAAAGCACAGGAAAAACTGTTTCACCAACTCGGGCGCTGGAAGCACCTGAAAGAAAAGAAACCCGACCTGATTATCGGCGTCGGCGGTTGCGTGGCCAGCCAGGAAGGTGAAGCCATCGCCAAGCGCGCACCCTATGTCGACTTGATCTTCGGCCCGCAGACACTGCACCGACTGCCGGAGATGATGGAAACCAAGCGCCAGAAAAACGGGGCCGTGGTGGTGGATGTCACTTTCCCGGAAATCGAGAAATTCGACCGCCTGCCGCAACCCGAGGCGGATGGCGCCACCGCCTTCGTCTCCATTATGGAAGGCTGCTCCAAATACTGTACCTTCTGCGTAGTGCCCTACACCCGCGGGGAGGAAGTCAGCCGCCCGGTGGCGGATGTGCTCGAAGAGGTGGCCCACCTGGCCGAACAAGGTGTGCGCGAGGTGAACCTGCTGGGCCAGAACGTCAACGCCTACCGCGCACCTGGCGAAGACGGCCAGATAGTCGATTTCGCCGAGTTAATCACCTACGTGGCGGCTATCGAAGGCATCGACCGCATCCGCTATACCACCTCCCACCCGGTGGAGTTCTCCGATGCCTTGATCGACGTCTACGCCGAGGTGCCGGAGCTGGTGAACCACCTGCACCTGCCCGTGCAGAGCGGCTCGGACCGCATACTGATGGCGATGAAGCGCGGCCACACGGCATTGGAATACAAATCCAAGATCCGCCGACTGCGCAAAATACGTCCGGATATCTGTCTGTCCTCGGACTTTATCGTCGGCTTCCCAGGCGAGACGGAAAAAGACTTCGAGGCGACGATGAATCTGATTCAGGAGGTGGGCTTCGACATCTCCTTCAGTTTCATCTACTCCCCGCGCCCCGGCACACCGGCGGCGGACCTGCCGGATGACACGCCGGAAGAAGTGAAGAAGCAGCGCCTGCAACTGCTGCAAAACCGCATCAACCAACAGGCGGCAGCCATCGCCCGACGTATGGTGGGCAACACCGAGCGGGTGCTGGTTACCGGCGTATCGAAGAAGGATCCTGGCCAACTGCAGGGCCGGACCGAAAACAACCGCGTGGTCAACTTCCGCGCCGACGACCCGGCTCTGATCGGCAAATTTGCCGACATTCTGATCGAGGAGGCACTGCCCAATTCACTGCGCGGAACTCTGGTGGCTTCGGAGCTGGACGGTCCCTTATCCTAAATAAAGTGCAGGATCACAAGCGGTCGAAGGCTCAGAGATTCCTTAACTGTAATGCCGGTATGTTATAAGCTTGACGACCGGCTAGAACCCATTCGTCACACTCAATGCTTTCCCCTAGCGGGAAAATGGGTATAACCTAGCAGTGAATTCCCCAGATAAAGGTGTCTGAAACCAATTTGGAAACGCTCACCCTCGCTCACAGTATTACTCTGGAGCCCAACGACGCCCGCCGCTTGGCCAATCTCTGCGGCCAATTTGACCAACACCTGCGCCAGATTGAAGAGCGCCTGGATATCGAAATCCGCAATCGCGGCAATCAGTTCGCTTTCTACGGAGAGCCCGAGTCCGCCCGCGCCGCTGGCGAAGTGCTGAGTTTCCTGTACCGGGAAACCGGCAGCCGCGACCACCTGACGCCGGAAGAGATCCACCTGGCCCTGCAGCAGTCGGGGGTAGAGGAGCTACAAAAGCGCCGCGACGACGAGGGCGCTGAGGCAGAGCAGGTGGTGCTGATCCGCACCAAGAAGTGCACAGTGCGGCCCCGCGGCCTGAACCAGCGCAAGTACGTGCGCGCGGTACAGACCAACGATATCAACTTCGGCATTGGCCCGGCGGGCACCGGCAAGACCTATCTGGCGGTGGCCTGCGCCGTGGAGGCACTGCTGAAGGACCGGGTGGAGCGCATACTGCTGGTGCGCCCGGCAGTGGAAGCCGGCGAAAAACTCGGTTTCCTGCCCGGCGATCTAAGCCAGAAGGTGGACCCCTACCTGCGCCCCCTCTACGATGCACTGTATGAGATGCTCGGCTTCGAAACGGTGGGCAAGCTGATCGAGCGGAACGTGATTGAAGTGGCTCCCCTCGCCTATATGCGCGGCCGCACACTGAATAACGCCTTCGTGATTCTCGATGAGAGCCAGAACACCACCCGCGAGCAAATGAAGATGTTTCTGACCCGCATCGGCTTCGGCTCCACCGCGGTGATCACCGGCGACCCCAGCCAGATCGACCTGCCCCGAGGCCAGGCCTCCGGCCTGCGCCACGCGACCGAAGTGCTGAGCAAGGTAAACGGCATCAGCTTCACACACTTTGGCGCCAAGGATGTAGTCCGCCACCCGCTGGTACAGCGCATTGTCGAGGCATACGACGCCCACGAAGCGGAGGGCGAAGCTGCCACCGCAGAGACAGCAACCGGCAACCGGGATGAAAACGCGGCCTGAATCCAGCCATGATCGATCTGCAACTCGAAGTGCAGCGGGCCAGCTGCTGCGTCAATTTACCTTCCGATGAGAAGATCCGCACCTGGGTCACCGCCGCCCTGGCGGGCCGACGGGATGAAGCGGAGCTGACGGTGCGCATTGTCGACGCCGATGAGAGCCGACAGCTCAACGGTCAGTACCGCGGCAAGGACAGACCCACCAATGTACTGTCTTTTCCCGCAGATCTTCCCAGTGACATTAATCTCCCGCTTCTGGGTGATCTTGTCATCTGCGCACCGGTTGTTGCGCAGGAAGCGGATGAACAGCACAAAGCACTCTCCGCACACTGGGCACATATGGTGGTCCATGGCACACTGCACCTTTTGGGCTACGACCACGTCGAAGACGCGGACGCCGAGGTGATGGAAAAGCTGGAAACCGGCCTGCTCGCCGGGCTCGGCTACCCAGACCCCTACGCCCCCATGGAGGAAAGCGCGGCGCAGCCGCGCGCCGCGACAGACTGACGCGACCTACTACCGACTAACGTAAATACGAGAGAAATCCGGAGCATGGCCACTCCCATGACCACAGACGAACCCCCAAGTAGTCAGTCAGCTGGCAAATCCCGATCGGGAGAAAAGAACTGGCTGGAAAAGCTCTTCGGCGCCTTTTCCACCGAACCCAAATCCCGTGACGAACTGCTGGAGATCATCAAGGACGCCGCTGAAAACCAGCTGCTGGATGCCGAGGCGCTATCCATCATTGAGGGCGCTCTGGACGTCTCCAACCAGCAGGTGCGCGAGATCATGATCCCCCGCTCGCAGATGGTGGTGGTCAGTCTGGGGGAAAAGCCGGAAGAGTTCCTCAAGAAAATTATCGAGTCTGGCCATTCCCGTTTCCCAGTGATTGGCGACAGCATCGACGATATCCGCGGTATTCTGCTGGCCAAGGATCTACTGCCACTCATCCTCAAGGGCACCGACAACTTCCAGCTGGAAGACATCATTCGCCCGGCCAATATCATTCCCGAGAGCAAACGCCTGAACATTCTTCTGCGGGAATTCCGTGAAAACCGCTACCACATGGCGGTAGTCATCGATGAGTACGGCGGTGTATCCGGTGTGGTCACCATTGAGGATATCCTCGAAGAAATCGTCGGCGAGATCGAAGACGAAACGGACGAGGAAGAGGAAGACAGCTTTATCCGCAAGGTGGGCGAAAACGACTTTATCGTTAAGGCACTCACCCCCATTGAAGACTTCAACGAATACTTCAACAGCGAACTCAGCGACGAGGAATTCGATACCATCGGCGGTCTGATTATGCAGTCCTTTGGGCACCTGCCCGGCCGCGACGAGGTCACCCGCCTGGGAGACTTTATGTTCCGGGTCCTCTACGCCGACAGCCGACAAATCCACCTGCTGCGGGTGAGTCGCATGGAGCCGCAGGCACCGACATCTGGTTAAACCGCGGATAGCGCAGACTTATCGGGCGTAAAAGACAGTCATGAGAAAAGCCTTCGCATTCCGCATTCCCAATTTCGTGCTATCGGCTATCGCTGGCGGATTGCTGACCCTCTCTTTCGCGCCCTACGGCTACTGGCCCTGTGGTCTGGGATCCCTGTCCCTGCTCGCCTGGCTGTACCTGCGCGCGTCCGGGGGCAGGCAACTATCCGGGCGCAGAAGTCTGTGGCTGGCGTTTTGTTTCGGCCTGGGCCTTTTCGGCAGCGGAGGCTCCTGGGTCTATGTATCTATCACCGAGTTCGGCAACTCTTCGGTATTGTTGGGCACCGCACTAACCGGTGCCTTTGTTTCTATCATGGCGCTTTTGCTGGCCCTGCCCTTTTATTTCCTCGGGCACTTCACCGGTCGCGGGCTCAGCTTCGCACTCGCCTTTCCCGCACTGTGGTTTGTCAGCGAGTGGCTGCGCAGCTGGATATTTACCGGCTTCCCCTGGCTCTATGCCGGCTACGGACAGATTGAAACCTGGTTGTCCGGCTGGGCGCCGGTGCTCAGCGTCTACGGCATGGGGCTACTGCTGGCCTTAAGCGCGGCAGTTATCGCCCTGGCCGCGGCGGGGCGCTTGGCACTGAGGGCCAATCCCGCTGGGCAGGGCGCATCCGTACTTCTGGTAGTGGCGGCGCTCCTGCCCTGGCCGATCGGCGCTCTCCTGGCACAGGTAGAGTGGACCCAGCCGGAAGGCGACGCCATCACTGTCGGCCTGGTACAAGCCAACATTCCCCAGGAAAAAAAGTGGCTACCGGAATTTCGCGGCGAAACCATCCGGCGTTACCAGGACGGCAGCCGCGCGCTTAGTGAACAAGGTGTCGACGTCATTGTCTGGCCCGAAGCCGCTCTGCCCGTGCTCTACAGCCACGCTCCGAATCTGATGCAGGCCCTACAACGCAATGCGGAGCAGACCCGGACTGATCTGATCGCCGGTATACTCTACGACCGCCGGGAGCCCGGACGCCGGGTAGTGCACAATTCCGCCACCGTTTTCGGCCGCAATCCCGGCATCTACCACAAACGCCACCTGGTCCCCTTTGGCGAATATGTGCCGCTGGAAGACTGGCTGCGCGGCACCATCGAATTTTTTAATCTGCCCACATCCTTCATCCAGCCGGGGCCGGAGGAACAGCAGCCGCTGAACGCCGGCGGCACCAGCTGGGCCCCGCTGATCTGCTACGAAATCGTCTATCCGCGTATGGTTGCCGACAGTGCGCTATCGGCACAAGTTCTGCTGACCATTAGTAACGATGCCTGGTTCGGCGACTCCATAGGCCCGCTGCAACATATGCAGATCGCCCAGATGCGCGCCCTGGAAACAGGCCGCTACCTGGTGCGCAGCACTAACACCGGCGTTACCGCTATTGTCGACCCGCGCGGCCGCATAGTGCACAGGCTCCCCCAGTTCGAACGCGCCAATTTAACTGGGGAGGTCCGCGCGATGCGCGGTGCCACCCCCTTTATGCTCACCGGCATTACCCCGGTATTCGCATTGGCCCTGCCAATGCTGGTTGCCGCCTCTCTGTTCCGGCGCCGCCGGCCCGCCGCGGCGAAGGCCCCGCTGGCAGGAGAGATTTCAGACTGACCGCGAAAATGACCTCGCACGCCAAAATTTTTGCCTAAATCGCAGCAAAGCCCACTACCCTCCGCCGCTGCCGGTCACCGCTGCTATGCTGCAAAAACAAGCAAACGGCGGCAAGGAAGCCTACCTTATGCACTGTCTTATCAGCGGCGGCACCGGTCTGATCGGCCGGCTGTTTTGTAAGCACTGGCTGGCGCGCGGCGGAAAATTGACCGTGTTGAGCCGACGGCCAGAAAAAGTGCACCTTCTCTGCGGTGAGGCCACCCAGAGCTGCCGCGAACTGCGGGACGTGGAAGGGCCGGTGGATGTGGTGGTCAACCTGGCTGGAGAGACAATCACCCGGCGCTGGACGGAAACACACCGCACAGAAATCCGCAATTCGCGCCTGCGCACCACGGAAAAGCTGGTGCGGTGGTCCCTGTCCCAGGCCCCGCGTCCCAGGTACTTTCTATCCGGCTCCGCAGTCGGCTACTACGGTGACCGCGGCGGAGACTTGTTGCGAGAAAACAGCCCTCCCGGCGGCGGCTTCGCCGCACAGCTTTGTCGCGACTGGGAGGCGGCTACCCTGCCTCTGCAACAGGCTGGAATCTGTGTCGGCACTATGCGCACCGCCATCGTACTCTCCACACGCGGTGGCGCCCTCGCCAAAATGTTGCCCGCTTTCCGCCTCGGGGTCGGCGGCCCCATGGGGTCCGGCGAACAGTGGATGAGCTGGATTCACGAGGAAGACATTGTCGGCCTGATGCTGCACGCAATCGACAAGCACCTCTGCCACCCCTTCAACGCTTGTGCTCCGGAGGCGGTGACCAACAACAGTTTTTCCCGCCTCCTGGCCAGGCAGCTGCACCGGCCCTGCCTGATGCGCACACCAGCCTGGATGCTGAAATTGATGTTCGGGGAAATGGCGGAAGAACTGCTGCTAGCCAGCCAGAAGATGGAACCGCGCGCCGCGCTGGACAGCGGTTACACCTTTCGATTCCCGACTCTGGAACAGGCCCTTGCGGACCTGATGCCGAACAAGCGCAGGGCGGCAGAGGGAAACAGGTAAATGGGCTCGTCTGCCGCGGCCGCGGCTTCTATGCGGCCTCTATACTTCGGTTGAGCGCCTGGTCCAGATAACGGCGGCCGGACTCACCGGCCACCAGCTCCGCCCGGCATTCCATGGGGGCGGAGCCCACCCACTGGGCGTGCCACCGGTACCACTGCTGCTCTTCGCCATTACAGCGCAGTTCGACAAAGTCCACCTGCTCGGGATCCAGGCGAAACTCCCGCACTATTTGACCGGCAAATGTCTCGAAATTCTTGCTCACCTGTGCATCCCCTTCACCGCCGGCGCAGAGGAATACCAGCTCCCGCTTATCCCGGTGCGCGCGCTTGAAACCAATCCAGACGGGACGATTGAGGCGATTGTGTAATTGAATCGGGGAAAAGGAAGCAGGAATGCCCTTCATCTCAGCGTTACCTCTTTTATTGTTATGGTTGTATTCACAGCCGCCACTCCGTAGTGATAAACATCCACTGGCGTCTGCTGCGAGGCCAACCATCTTAGTGGCCCTTGCGGGTCGCGGACAAGGCCGCATCTGCAGTTTAAGAGTCCCCACATGGACATGAGTTCCTCAGCAGCTTCGAACCGGCGGCAGAGGCCGCCACTGATACCATTTGCGCGCCAGTATCTCCCGCCAGTACACCTGGGTGCGCAACAGCGCCGAGGCACTCGGCAGCCAGCGCAGCAGACCGCTTTGCGCCCTCGGCAACAGTTCCGACGGGCTGCCCACCGACAGCGTTTGCACCTGCAGGCCTGCGCGTGCGAACAACTCGGCAGCCCGGGGCATATGCCACCAGTGGGTGACCAGCAGTACGCTTTCAACACCGGAGTCGTGCAGGAGCGCGGCACTGTTGACCGCATTCTCGGCAGTCGTACGACTGCAAATCTCGCGCCAAGTTACCGGACGGTGGAAAGTTTCCTGCAATAACTCCGCCATCAACCCGGCCTCCGGCGCCCGCTCCAGCTCGAAAACCCGCCCCCCGGAAACCAGTATGGGCAATCGCTCCGGCGCCATCCGGGCGGCGCCGGCCACCCGCTCAAGGCTGGTCGCAGACAGGCGTTCGTTACCGGAATTCTCATCCCGGTAACGGCCACCCCCCAGCACAACCACCGCCCGCGGCACCGCCTGTGGCGCCTCGGGCGGTGCGCCGAGGCGCGCGCCCAGCCAAGAGGAAAAAGCGGGAGTCGCAGAGACCCACAAAACAGCGACGGAGAGAATAGTCAGAGGCAATGACAATTTTGCGAAAAAAGAACCGGCCGGAAAAAACCGCAACACCAATGCCAACACCAGGCCCAGCAGTGGTGCCAGCGGGGGCATTACCAACGCCGCGAGGATGGCGTGCGTCTCCATCAGTCTTCCAGGCCACCCTCTATTTGTAGAAAGCAGCCATAGCCACAGCGGTGGCAGGGAGTGATTTGGGTTCCCGCCTCAGGCAAGGCGCGGTAGCCGCACCCCAGGCACTGCAACTCTTCTCCGCCCACCGTGCGCTCTCCCGCCAGTGCCCAGGGTTTACCCTCCTTGATACAGCGCATCAGGTTGGGCCAGGCAGTTTCCGTGGGATCGGCGGCGTCCAGCAACCAACTGCCGCCACGCTCCTCCAGGGTTTGCAGCTCACCGCCAAGACCGCGCAAATAGTCTGCAGCCCGGTGAAGATCATCTTTTAGCCAGGCGCGGAGAAAAGCGGCCTTGTTGGCCGTCAGCGCCTCCACCGCCAGTTCATCCTCTACGAGTTCTTCCAAATCCCGGCGCAACGTCTCCGCCAGGTTCTCCTCCTGCGGCAACTTCGGTTCCTTCGTCATGACAACCCTCATATAATTCCGCGCTTGTGCATCCTAACCGGTGCTATCAGAACTATCCCTGATCGAGATCAAATGCGCCTAACGCGCGAACGATCGCGGCCTCGGGCCGTCCTTCAGGGCGACAAAATTCTTTTCCCGAAAATTTAGATCACAGAGTATAGGTCCCCAATCGATGGAAGAGCAGTACACCCCCTCCGCAGTCGAAGCCGCCGCCCAGCAGTTCTGGGAGGAGCACAAAAGCTTTGAGGTGACAGAGGACGCCGGCAAAGAAAAATTCTACTGCCTGTCCATGTTCCCCTACCCCAGCGGCAAACTGCATATGGGGCATGTACGCAACTACACGATTACCGATGTGATATCCCGCTACCAGCGCATGCAGGGCAAGAATGTACTGCACCCTATGGGCTGGGACGCTTTCGGCCTTCCGGCGGAAAACGCCGCCATCCAGAATAAAACAGCACCCGCCAAGTGGACCTACGCCAACATCGATTACATGAAAGGGCAATTGAAAGCTTTGGGGTTCGGCTTCGATTGGTCCCGCGAACTGGCCACCTGCCAGCCCTCCTACTACCGCTGGGAACAGTGGTTCTTCACCCGCCTGTACGAAAAAGGGCTGGTCTACAAAAAGAACTCCGCGGTGAACTGGTGCCCACACGATCAGACGGTGCTGGCCAACGAGCAGGTAGAAGACGGCTGTTGCTGGCGCTGCGGCACTACGGTGGAACGCCGCGAACTGGCGCAGTGGTTTATCAAGATTACCGACTACGCAGAAGAGCTGCTCAACGATCTGGACAAACTGCCCCACTGGCCCGAACAGGTCCGCACAATGCAGCGCAACTGGATCGGCAAGAGCAAGGGTGTGGAACTGTCCTTTGCCCTGCCGCAGCCTATCGCCGGCCTCGATCACTTCGATGTTTACACCACACGCCCGGATACCCTGATGGGCGTCACCTACGTCTCCCTTGCCGCCGAACACCCGATAGCGCTGGCCCTGGCGGAAGACAACCCGGAACTGAAAGCCTTTATCGCCGAGTGCAAGAAACAGTCCCTGTCCGAGGCCGACATGGCCACCATGGAGAAAAAAGGGATGGACACCGGCATCAAGGCGATTCACCCGCTCACGGGCAAAGAAGTGCCGGTGTGGATCGCCAACTATGTACTGATGGACTACGGTTCCGGCGCGGTAATGGCGGTACCGGCCCACGACCAGAGGGACTGGGAGTTCGCACGCAAATACAAACTGCCCATCGAACAGGTTATTAAGCCCGCCAGCGGTGAATCCATTGACCTCTCCGAAGCCGCTTTCACGGATAAGGGGGTACTGACCAACTCCGGTGACTTCGACGGTCTCGATTTTGATGCCGCTTTCAGCGCCATTGCCAGCGCACTGGAAACCGCCGGCAAAGGCAGAGTGACCACCAACTACCGCCTGCGCGACTGGGGGGTCTCCCGCCAGCGCTACTGGGGCGCGCCGATTCCCATGTTCAATCTGCCCGACGGCGGCGAAATCCCGGTACCCGCGGAAAAATTGCCCATCCTGCTGCCGGAAGACGTGGAACTGGACGGTGTTCAATCGCCGATCAAGGCAGACCCACAGTGGCGCAAAGACGAGCTGAACGGCGAGCCCGTCGAACGCGAGACGGATACCTTCGACACTTTTATGGAATCCAGCTGGTACTACGCCCGCTACACCTGCCCGGATTTCGAAGAGGGCATGCTGGACACCGAGCGCGCCAACTACTGGCTGCCGGTGGATCAATATGTCGGCGGAATTGAGCACGCGATACTGCACCTGCTCTACGCGCGCTTCTTCCACAAACTGATGCGCGACGAGGGGCTGGTAAACAGCGACGAACCCTTCGAGCGGCTGCTGTGCCAGGGCATGGTACTGGCGGAATCCTTCTACAAACTGGTGGATGGCCACAAGGTGTGGATCAATCCCTCCGAGGTGGAAGTGGAACGGGACGAGAAAGGCAAGCCCATCCGCGCGGTAGAGCGCGCCACTGGCGACGAAGTAATTCCCGGCGGTGTGGTGAAAATGTCCAAGTCCAAAAACAACGGCATAGACCCCCACGCCGCAGTGGAACAGTACGGCGCGGACACAGTGCGTCTTTTCACCATGTTCGCCGCCCCGCCGGAGCAGACTCTCGAGTGGCACGAAGCCGGCGTCGAGGGCGCCAGCCGCTTCCTGCGTAAATTGTGGAAGACGGTACACAGCCACCTGCTGGCTGGTGACGGCAGCGAAGGCTTCACTTCCGATGCGCTGACCGATAAACAGCGACAACTGCGCCGCAAGACCCACGAGACCATCCAGAAAGTGGGCGACGACTACGGCCGCCGCCAGACGTTCAATACCGCCATCGCCGCGGTGATGGAGCTTCTGAATGAAGTAAACCGGCTCGCCGATCGCGACAGCGCCCAGGGCCTGGCCGTGGAGCGCGAGGCACTGCAGGCCGCCGTACTACTGCTGGCCCCGGTCACCCCGCACATCTGCCACGAGCTGTGGATGGCCCTGGGCAATGACACCCCGCTGGTGGACGCCCCCTGGCCCCAAGTGGACGAAAATGCCCTGGTCCGCTCTAGCATCACCCTGGTGGTGCAAGTCAACGGCAAGGTGCGCGCGAAACTGGAGGCACCGGCGGATGCCGACAACGACACCCTGGAACAGCTGGCCCTGGCCAACGACAATGTGCAGAAATTTATCGGCGATGCCACTGTGCGCAAAGTCATCGTGGTGCCGGGCAAATTGGTGAATATCGTCGCCAAATAATCCGGGGCTCAAACCCGTCACAAGCAGGCTTGCGGGCGGCACTGCCGCCCCTGCCTGACGCAGCCCGCCACCCAGGGAACCACAGGCGAACGCAGTCGGGGCTGTCCCGACACATCGCAACCTGCGCCCGGAAAACTGCTAGAGTGCGCTCAGAACAGAAGCAAACAATGATGAAAATCCTCCCCCCACTACTGCTGCTTACCCTGCTCGCCACCGCCGGTTGTGGATGGCACCTGCGCGGCGCGCCGCAAAACTTTCCCCCGGGCAGCCTGCTATACATTTCCAGCGAAGACTCGCGCAGTGATATCGCCAACGAGCTGACCCGCCTGCTGCAAAATACCGGGGTACCTATGGCGTCCTCCCCACTGGAGGCAGACTATACGCTGCTTATCCACAAAGAGACCGAGCGCAAGCGCACCGTCTCCGTGGACGCGCGGGGCCGCGCCTCCGAGTACGAGCTGATCACTAGTGCGCTCTACAGCGTGCGCGACAGCGGCGGCAACTGGCTGTTGAACAACGCCCAGGCAGACGTCTACCGCACCCTGGAATGGGACGATAACGAAATCGTCAGTAAGGGGGAGGAAGAACGGTTGCTGCGCGAGGAGATGCGCCGCGAGCTGATCAGCCGCATCATTGACCGCCTGCGCCGCATCGACGTCGAGGCGAGCGCAGAAGAAAGAAACTAATATTTCCGGGCCATTTATGCGCATCAACCCCCGGCAACTGCAACAGAGTCTCAGCAAGGGCCTGATGCCCATCTATGTCGTCACTGGCGACGAACCCCTGATAGTGCAGGAGTGTTGCGACAGTATCCGCGCCGCTGCCCGGAACGGCGGCTTCTCGGAGCGGGAGTTGCTGCACGCGGAACACAGCTTCGATTGGGGGCAACTGCTCTCCTCTGCCGGGAGTATGTCCCTGTTCGCGGAAAAGAAAATCATCGAACTGCGCCTGCCCGGTGGCAAGCCCGGCGACAAAGGCAGCAAGGCGCTGCAGGAGTTCGCCGCGCTCGCCGGCAATGACCTGCTGCTATTGCTGGTTCTGCCTCGGCTGGACAGATCCCAGCTCAACAGCAAATGGATCAAGGCCCTGGAACAAAACGGCGTGCTGATCCAGGTGTGGCCGGTGGAGGCCGCGGAAATGCCCCGCTGGATTCACCAGCGGCTGCGCGCCGCCGGTCTGGACGCCGAGCCAGAGGCGATCCAGATACTGGCGGACCGAGTCGAGGGCAACCTGCTCGCCGCCAGCCAGGAAATCGAGAAACTCAAACTGCTCGGTTCAGACAAGCTGATCACCGCCGACCTGATGCGCGACGCCGTGGCCAGCTCCGCCCGCTACGATGTCTTCAACCTGATCGACCGCGCCCTGGCTGGCGATGCCGAGGGGGCGGTCAAAACACTACAGGGCCTGCGCGCGGAAGGCGTCGAAGCGCCAGTGGTGCTCTGGGCCCTGGCGCGGGAAATCCGCAGCCTGCTGGAAATCGGCGAAAAACTGGACCGGGGACAGCCGATCGCACGCCTGGTCCGCATCCCCAAACGCCAACCGCTAGTGCAGTCCGCCCTCGCCCGCCTCACTCCCGCCCGGCTGGAAAGCCTGCTGCTGCGCGCACGTGCGGTGGACACAGCCATCAAGGGCGGCAGAGATCAGGACCCCTGGATCGGGCTGCTGGAACTCGCCTTGAATCTGTCCGGCAAACGCAGCATTTGAAGCGAACACCGCCTTCGAACCGCGCGTCTTGAACACAAAGATGCAAACGGGCTGGCCGGCAAAAGCGCAGTTGCACTAACCTAGGCAACACGGAAACCGCCAATGCTGCCAGGGATACGACCAGTGCCAAAACCAACCACTCCGTCCGTCAAAGCCACAAATTGGGCCGACACCCACGAAGTTTTCAATCAGGTAGCGCCGCTCGCCGGCCACAATCTCTACGCCGCCGATACCGCCCTGCGTCAGGCCGTTCAGTACAACGGCGGCCACTGGGCGGAGGACGACCTGCAGCGCTACGGTGAAGTCTGCGGCCGCCCGGAGATGATTCAGCGCGGCTTCGACGCCAACGAATTCCCCCCGATCTTCGAACCCCACGACCGCGTGGGCAACCGTGTCGATCTGGTGCGCTACCACCCGGCCTACCACCAGCTGATGCAGCTGGCTCTGAGCGAAGGTCTTCACAGCAGCCCCTGGACAGATCCCAAACCCGGCGCCCATGTGGCGCGGGCGGCCAAGTACTATCTGCACTGCCAGCTGGAAGCGGGCCACGGTTGCCCGGTAACCATGACCTTCGCCGCTGTGCCTTCCATTCGCCTGGCGCCGGCACTGGCCGAAGAGTGGCTGCCCAAGATTACCAATCGCGGCTACGACCCGAGCAACCGCCCCCATACAGAGAAAACCGCCGTCACCATCGGCATGGGTATGACAGAGAAACAGGGCGGCTCCGACGTGCGCGCCAACACCACTACCGCTACGCCGCTCGGCGACGGCTGCTACGAGCTGGTGGGGCACAAGTGGTTCACCTCGGCCCCTATGTGCGACGCCTTCCTGATGCTGGCCCGCACCGATGCCGGCCTCAGCTGTTTTCTGGTACCCCGCTGGCGGCCGGACGGCAGCAAAAACCCCGTCCAGATCCAGCGCTTGAAAAACAAGGCCGGCAACGTCTCCAACGCTTCTTCCGAAATCGAGTTGCGCGGCGCCCTGGGCTGGCTGGTAGGAGAAGAAGGCCGAGGAATCAACGCCATTATCGAAATGGTGGCCGTAACCCGCTTCGACTGCATGATCGGCTCCGCGGGCGGCCAGCGCCAGGCTGTCGCACAGGCCATCCACCACGCTTCACAGCGCAGCGCCTTCGGCAAGCGCCTGATCGACCAACCGCTGATGCAGAATGTGTTGGCCGATCTGCAACTGGAGGTGGAGGGCTCCGTCGCATTGACCATGCGCATGGCCCGCGCTTTCGATCACCCGGAGAAAGAGCACGAAAGAATGCTGATGCGCCTGGGCGCCGCCGTGGGCAAATACTGGATTTGCAAGCGCACACCGCACCACGCCTACGAAGCCATGGAGTGCCTGGGCGGCAACGGAGTGATCGAGGATTTCATTACCGCCAGGCTCTACCGGGACGCCCCCATCAACGCCATCTGGGAGGGGTCCGGCAATATTCAGGCACTGGATGTACTGCGCGCCGCCGCCAAAATGCCCGCGGCCATCGACCACTGGTTCGACGAGCTGGCGGACAGCACTGGCGCCGATCCTCTACTGGACAGATGGATTCTCAGTTTGAAAAACCAACTGGCGGACAGCGACCAGATCGAATTCCGCGCCCGCCAACTGGCAGACCAACTGGCACTGGCGATGCAAGCGCACCTGCTGATACAGGGCAGCAGCAGTGCCGTGGCCGAGGCCTTTATCGCCTCGCGCCTGAGCGCGCGGGGCGCGCACAGCACCGGCACTCTGCCGAAAGGACTGGATGTAGCCACCCTGATCGAGCGCGGTAACCCGCAGGGGAACCTCTGATCTCCGCGCGGACTTTACAGGCTGTCGAATCAGAACGGCTTCAAGACGGCCATCATCACCGCACCGCCCACCAGGCAGAGCGCCAAGAGCCCGAACAACATCCGGCGGCCGGCATCGGCCGCCCGCATGGCGCCGATACCGGCCCAGATATAACCCGCAATCAACAACAACTTGACCAACAGCCAGGGCGCCTGCAGTGGCGACAGCCGGTAGAGCGTGGCGATGGCAATACCCGATAGCAGCAGCAGCGTGTCAATCAAATGAGGCGCGGGCTTAATCCACCTGGCCTCGACAAAGCCCGCCCCCATCTGACGCCCGAGAAAGCGCAGCACAAAAAAACTGACGGAAACCGCCACCAAAGTAACGTGCAAGTGCTTCAGAAGCAGTACATTGACCATCAGCCGATCCTCAATAAACGCACCATGTGCTGCGCCTTTCCCTTTGGCAACAAATCCGCCAGGGTGTATTGGTCCAGCACCTGGAAAAAAGCTTCCAACGCCTCGGCAAATATCCGCTTGAGTTCACAGGCCGGAGTGATCACACAGCCCTTGCCATTATTGAAACACTCCACCAACGCCAGATCCTGCTCCGTATCCCGGACCAGGTGACCGACATTGATGTCCTCCGGTCTGCCCGCCAGGCGCACACCGCCGTTTTTGCCGCGAATGGCAATCAGATAGCCTTTGCTGTTAAGAGACTGCACCACTTTCATCAGGTGGTTTTTGGAAATTTCGTAACTCTCGGCGATTTCGCGGATTGTGGCGAGTTCTTCACCCTTGAGGGCCACGTACATCAACACGCGCAGGGAGTAATCGGTATAGCGGGTAATATGCATACTTCAATCTCGTTATCCCGGGCGGCCATCCGCCCGCGGACGGCTCAGTATCGGCCAGTAGAGCACCGTAAATAGCCCAAAGGCCAGGGTCCAGGCCAGCCCCGCCAGGGACAGCCCCAGACGAAAATCCAGAACTTGCAAGGCAACCAGCAGGCGCAGTACGGCAGCGGCGGTAATCGCCAGGTAAATACCCAAACCAAATGGAGCCAGCTTTAACGGGCGCCCCGTATGCCCCACTGCTACACGGGTCATAACACCCAGCAACAGCGTGCCGATCGCTCCCGCACCGAGGGCGTGCTGCCAGGCGCTATCGGGTACCGCACCAATCAGGGCCGCCAGCGCCCGCAACGACAGACTCAACACAACCCAGGCATAGCCGAGGTGCAAAATCCACAGCATGGGCTCTTTACACACGCGCCAACCGGCCCACTGCCACAGGCGCAGACCGTTGCTCAACGCCGCAACCAAGGCTATCAGACCGAGCGACGTCTCCGATACACCCAGCCCATCCAGTGCAATCAACAAAGCAACGGACATCAGTGCCACGCGATCGGTCCAAACTGAGCGCGTCACCCAGTTGGCGTCCCCTCCGTGCATGCGCAGCCAGTTGGCGGAAAACGCCGGAATAATGCGCCCGCCGATAACCGCCATCAGCAGCAGAATCAAATCCAGGCCCAAGCGTTCGCCAGCAGCAAGCAGGTCCGTGCGCCCACTGACAAACCCCAAATGCATCAGCAAATTGCCGCCGAACAGCAGCGACAGCACCACCACCAGGAGCAAATTGCGACGGTTCTTATACGCAACCAGCACCCGCAGCAGGTAAAGTGCCAGCACCGGCAGAAATGCCAGATCCACCAGTGCCACCAGCCAGGTGGGTATCCAGGACGCCAGCCACATGGAGATTCGCCCGCCCATCCACAAAAGCACCAATGCCAACAGGCGCCCCCCTTTGAGAGGCGGCGCTCCCGTCCAATTGGTGACGGCAGTCAGCAAAAAACCGGCGATGGCGGCAGACACCAGGCCGTACAACATCTCGTGGCTATGCCATTGAAAAGGCGACCACCCCAGAGGCAGCGACCAGCCGGCAAAGAGAAACCCCAGCCACCCCAGAATCAGTACAAGTGCGTAAGCCCCGGTCAACAGGAAAAAAGGCCGGAAACCATAGGCGAGCAAAACCGGAGCCTGCCCCTTCTGCATCAGCGGTACCTCCCGCGGCTGCATCGGATGAATGTTCATGCCGAACCCCTCACAAATGATGCATTTAATTTACAACTTTTACTTAAGCACATCAACGATCAACACCCAAAGGGCCTCTGATGAATTCGCTGCCTGGCGGTAAAGAAACCTCAAGACCCACATACTGAGCGCCCCATAACCCATACAGACATAGCACCTATGCAAATTGCTCAAAGACTCCCCATGGTTGATCGAGATCAATTCGATCCCGAATTAAGATGCAAATATTTTACATCTTTAAAAGATGCAAACATAATGAATCTTAAGTGGCACCCCACCAATCTGACAAACCGACAGCGAGGAGGAGTTTTGTGAATACCCTGGATCAACGCCTGGACCGACTGGCGCACCGGATCCCAGGCGCAACTGAGGTGTTTTTTGATCACCGCCTGGATTTCTGTAACAGCGGCGAGCAGACCCTGCGGGAAGCCGCTGCCCGCAAAGCGCTGGACCCCGCAGCCATCGCCGCGGAGCTAGAAGCGCTCGCAAGGGAAACGGAAACGGAAAGCTGGGATCAGGCGCCAGACAGCGCACTGGTCGAGCACATTCTCACCCGCTATCACCAGCGCCATCGCAAACAGCTACCGGCGCTGATTAACCTGGCCGCTCAGGTCGAATCCACACACCGGGATCACCCGGATTGTCCCGCCGGCCTGGCGGAACACCTAAGGCAGATGCTCGCCGAGCTGGAGAGCCACATGCAAAAGGAGGAGCGGATTCTCTTTCCCATGATTCTGCGCGGCATGACCGAAATGGCACGGGCGCCGGCGAGTGTAATGCGCCACGAGCATCTCGACCACGGCCGGGCCCTCGAGCGCCTGGATCGCTTGACCCACTATTTCAGCCCGCCCGCAGAGGCCTGTGAGCACTGGCGCGCGCTGTACCGAGAGGCGGCCACCCTGGCGCGGGATCTGGCGGAACACATCCACTTGGAAAACAACCTGCTGTTTAAACGCATCGAAGAACGAGGGGGGCTCTGAACATGGGGCAATATCGCAAATTGTGGTGGACACTAATCGGCATTCTCGCCGTTACATTTTCGCTGTTGGGATACGTGGGCGTGGAGGTCTATCGCAAGGCACCACCCGTGCCGGCCCGCGTGGTCACGGAAAACCAACAACTAATGATGACCCGCGACAGCATTCTCGACGGCCAGACCGCCTGGCAGTCGGTCGGCGGTATGCAGCTAGGCTCCATCTGGGGGCACGGCGCCTACCAGGCACCGGACTGGACCGCCGACTGGCTGCACCGGGAAATCACCACCTGGCTCCAGCTGGCGGCCCGGGATGAATATGGCAAAGCGTATGCGGAGCTTAACGGCGAACAACAAAATGCGCTCCGCTATGCTCTGAAAACCGCCTACCGCACCAACACTTATGACCCGGAAACCGGCACCCTGGTTGTGTCCGCGCGGCGCGCGCAGGCGATCGCGCAGACGGCGGATTATTACCGCCGCCTGTTCAGCGATGCGCCCGAACTGCGGAGCACACGGCAGAGTTACGCCATGAAGGAAAACACCCTGCCCGATCCCGAGCGGCGCGAAAAGATGACCCAGTTCTTCTTCTGGACCGCCTGGGCCGCGGCCACGGAGCGCTCACCCGGCGGCGCCACCTATACCAACAACTGGCCCCACGAGCCACTGATCGACAACAAGCCCACGGCGGAAAATATCATCTGGTCCATTACCAGTGTGGTGCTGCTGATTGCCGGTGTGGGATTCCTGGTGTGGGGCTGGGCCTTTTTGCGCGCCGAAGATGAAGAGAAAATCACCGCGCCCGCACAGGATCCCATTACGACTTTCGCCCTCACACCATCGCAACAAGCGCTGGGCAAATATCTATTTGTAGTGGTGGCACTGTTTACCTTGCAGGTCTTCCTCGGCGGCTTTACCGCGCACTATACGGTGGAGGGGCAGAGCTTTTACGGTATCGATGTCTCGCAATGGTTCCCTTACAGTCTGGTGCGCACCTGGCATATTCAGGCGGCACTCTTCTGGATCGCCACCGGCTTTCTCGCCGCGGGCCTCTTCCTCGTCCCCATTATCAACGGCGGCAGGGACCCCAGGTTTCAGAAACTGGGTGTGGATATTCTTTTCTGGGCGCTGGTTCTCGTGGTGGTGGGCTCCTTTGCCGGCAACTTTCTCGCCATCGCTCAGCTGCTCCCCCCCGAGTGGAGCTTTTGGCTGGGCCACCAGGGCTACGAATACGTGGATCTCGGCCGCCTCTGGCAAATCGGCAAGTTCCTCGGCGTGGTCTTCTGGCTGGTGTTAATGCTGCGCGGCATTGTTCCGGCCCTGCGGCAACCGGGGGATAAAAACCTGCTGGCACTGCTGACCGCTTCTGTGATGGCGATCGGTCTCTTTTACGGTGCAGGTCTCGCTTATGGCGAACGCACGCATATCTCGGTAATGGAGTACTGGCGCTGGTGGGTGGTACATCTGTGGGTGGAAGGTTTCTTCGAAGTCTTCGCCACCGCGGCCCTGTCTTTTATCTTCTGCAGCATGGGGCTGGTTTCCCGCACCATGGCCACCACAGCCTCTCTGGCATCGGCATCCCTCTTCCTGCTCGGGGGCGTGCCCGGCACCTTCCACCATTTGTATTTTTCCGGCACCACCACGCCAGTAATGGCCGTCGGCGCCACCTTCAGCGCCCTGGAAGTGGTACCTCTGGTAGTGCTCGGTTACGAGGCCTGGGAAAACTGGCGCCTGAAACAGCGCGCACCCTGGATGCAAAACGTCAAGTGGCCCCTGCTTTTCTTTGTCGGCGTTGCTTTCTGGAACATGCTGGGAGCCGGGGTCTTCGGCTTTATGATCAACCCGCCGATTTCCCTCTATTATGTGCAGGGCCTGAACACTTCCGCGACCCACGCGCACGGTGCCCTCTTCGGAGTCTACGGCCTGCTGGCGCTGGGCTTTACTCTGCTGGTTTTACGCTATATTCGCCCGCACATGCAGTTTAATGACAAACTGATGAGCACCGGTTTCTGGTGGCTGAATATCGGTCTGGCGATGATGCTGTTTACCAGTCTCTTGCCGATCGGCATCATTCAGTTCGCCGCCAGCGCCTCGAAAGGCATGTGGTATGCGCGCAGTGAAGCGCTTCTGCAGAGCGACTTGCTGCACACCCTGCGCTGGGTGCGCACCATCGGCGATGTGGTGTTTATCGTCGGCGCCCTGGCGGTAAGCCTGCAAGTGGTCAAGGGACTCTTTCTCCCCACGGCTGCGCGACAGGGCGAGGCGGCACCCACCCGTGTAAACAGCTCGCGCGCCGCGGCCGAATAACCGGCAACAGGACTCGGCAGGCCCAGAGCTTTATGGAACTCGAGGCAGGTGCCCCAGGGCAACTGCCTTGACGCGCACGCCCAACGGCCCCCCGGATTACTCTCCGGGGGCGCCGTCGAAACTGAGCCGGAACTGCAGTGCGGTGCGGCCGCTGTGATTGGCCCGCAGCATGGCGAATTGTTTCGCCGCCCGGTGCAAGGCTTCGCGGTCGCCCGGGTAGTCGGGAAAGTAGCTATCGACAATTTGCAGATAAGTGCTCCAATCCGCGGGATAAAAACTCAGCCACAGACCGAAACGGTCGGCGAGGGACAGAGTCTCCTCGACACTGTCACCGTAGTGCAACTCAGTGCCGACCACACGGGTCTGTTCGTTGTCCCGCGCATCCTCCGGCAACAGGTGGCGGCGGTTGGAGGTGGCATAGAGGAGAATGTTTTCCGGCGGCAGCTCCAGGGAGCCGGCAAGTATCGTCTTCAAACCCTTATAACTGGTATCGCCCGTCTCGAAGGAGAGATCGTCACAGTAGAGAATAAATTTGTACTGGCGGGCCTCGGCGGCATCCAGCAGGTCGACAATTTCCGGCAGATCATCCAGATCCGCCAGATTCACTTCCACACAGCGCAGCCCCTCGTCGCCGAACTCGTTCAACAACGCCCGAATCAGACTGGACTTTCCAGTGCCGCGCGCTCCCCACAAAAGGGCGTGGTTGGCAGGCTCGCCACGCAGAAATTGCCGCGTATTTTCCAGCAGTGCCTGTTTCTGCTGCTCAATCCCGAGTAAATCGTCCAGGCGGATCGGGTCCAGGCGGACAACGGGTTTCAGACGGGCGTGTTTGGCCCGCCAAATAGCGGCTCGATTTTTTTTCCAGTCAACAGATTGCATAGTGTGTGCAGATCGTTCTTCCATTGCTGTGTCGGGGCGGCTGTGGGCCTTTTTTCGGCGGGGCAATTACTCTTCCCGCTTTTTCTCTCTCGTTTCCCTGACCACCCGCAGCAGCGGCTCGTCCGAGCGAAAAATCAGTCCGTGAATTTCGGTGGCCGTCTGGCCCTGCAGCAATTGCTGCAGATATTGCACAATCTGCGCGGAGATTTCCTGCCCCGGAACCAGCACCGGAATGCCCGGTGGGTAGGGCACGATTTCATCCGCGCTGGTGCGGCCAATCAAGTCTTGCGCCGCCACGGCGCCATTGTCCATCAGCGGCAACTCCTCCGTCTCGGCGAAATAGGCATCCGCCGGCAGACAGTTGAAGTGGGTGAACTCCGGCAACCGCCTGGGGGAACCCACGTGGGCGCGCTTGCGGGGATTGCGGGCCAACTGCTTGAAGGCATGGATCAGGCGCAGCAGTTTGCTCTCGGTACTGCCGAGTGTCACCAATACCGTAATGGTGTTGTAGGTGGTCTTTTCCACCTGGATGCCGTACTGGTCGAACAGCTTGATCTGCATCTCCTTGCCGGAGTAGCCGCTCGCGGAAATATCGATGGTCACCTTGGTGGGGTCCAGACGGATATTGTCGCCACCGAGCGGCTCCGCGATCAGGTCTTCGCGGGTCAGGGCGCGGAAAACGCCTGTCTCATCCACCGCGCGGCGCAGAGTCTCCACCATTTGCAGACACTGTTTCAGGCGGCCATAGCCCTCCATCGCCATCTGCTTGCGCGCCACATCGAGGCTGGCAATCATCGCGTATTGCGGGCTGGTGGAGGCGTGCATGTTCAGGTTTTCACGGAAGCGGTGGTCGTCGAAATCCGGGTCTTGCACGTGGATCATGCTGGCCTGAGAGAAGGCGGACAGCATCTTGTGGGTGCTCTGGGTCACATAGTCGGCGCCGCATTCCAGGGCTGTCGGACGCAGCTCCGGGTGGAAGTAGCCGTGGGCGTACCAGGCTTCATCCACCAGCACCTTGACGCCGCGCTCGTGGGCGTAATCGATAATCGGCCGCAAATCGTAGCGCAGACCGTCGTAGGTGCAGGAAGTAATCACCAGCAGGCGCGCATCACTGTGTTCATCCAGCGCGGCTTCGATATCGCTGCGCCTGACCGGGCCGTAGATGCCGAATTCCGGATGAAGAACCGATTTCAAATACACCGGTTCACAGCGATTCATCACTATCGCATGGTGAACCGATTTATGGCAGGCCTGGTCAACGATAATCTTGCCGCCGCCGCCGAGTATCTGCTGTATCACTACCTTGTTGGCGGTGGAGGTGCCATTGGTCAGGAAAAAGGTATGCTGGGCACCGAAAGCCTGGGCCGCCAGATCCTGAGCCTCCTGAATCACCGAGTGGGGCTCCAGCAGGCTGTCCAGCACCTGCACCGATACGGAGAGATCGGTGTTGAACACATGCTCGCCCATAAAACGGTAGAAATCGCCGACCCAGGGACTGTTGCGCAGGCTGTCGCCGCCAGAGTGGCCGGGAGTGTGCCAGGCGTCCCGGGCACTGAAAACATACTCCTTCAGGGTGTCGGCAAAAGGGGTGGAGGCGCGGCGAGCGATAAACGCCTGCACCAAGCGGAACATATGGTTGAAGTTGCCCTCACGGCGGTCGAACAGCTCGTCGAAGCGCTGGCGCAATGTCGCGATGGAACCCGTCGACTGCGGCGCGGCACCGGCAAAAGCCCCGTGGGTGATGAGAAAAATGTTGAGTTCTGAGCGCAGACCGTGGATCAAGTCCGCCAGCGCCTCCGCCGCGGCGAGACCCTGAGCGTCGCTGCCGCCGTCGACGATTAGCGCCTGTAATCGGTCTTCCTCCCGCAGCAAGTGCTCAACACCGGCGGGAGTAACCGCCTCAAAGCGCACACCGTAAGGGTTCTCGTGCTGCGCGGCAGTGGTATTCAGCGCATTGACCCAATCGCCCGCAAGTGTGCGATCGGCACTGACCAGGGCGACCCGGCACTCCAGCGGCTGCACACTCTCACTCAGGTTGCCCAGATCAGGCATCTTCAGTTCCAAACCCATAGTCTTATCCATCAGCATAGCCCGACACTTTCCACAGGCCGCTGCATGCTTCTATTAACCTATTGATATTATTTGATTTTTTGCCCGCTGCGGCATCGGAACCGGAGGGAAATGCCCCGCGGGACAGGAGGCAGAGTCTAAAGGAGGCAACGTGGAAATTCCGCGAGTCGGCAAGATTTCAGCACCATCCACCAAAAGCAAAACCAAAACCCACACAAGATATCACATAGCGAAAATTTTTAGAATTTTGCACTATGCACCCACCCGTTGAATTCCAGGCAGTCCCGCACCCGCTGACGCTGCACCGGAGACAGCGCTTCGAGCGGAAAATAGGCCGCGTCCGAGTGCTCGTCGGACAGAGTGATCTCACCGGTGTCGGAGAAATGGGCACGAAAAATAAATACATGGGAGCGGTAGACACTGTGGTAGTAAACACCGCTCAGATACTCGATGCGCACCGCCCGCCCCAGCTCCTCGCGGCACTCCCGTAGCAGCGCTTCGTGAATGGTTTCGCCCGGGTCCAGCGCGCCTCCGGGCAGACCCCAGTTTTTATCTCCATAGGTGGCCCGCAACTGCAACACCTCTCCCTGCCCGTTGGTAATAACGGCGTGCGCGCTGAGACGATAGGTGTCTTCAAATCCCATTGCACTAGAACCCTTGCGCCAGCTCGAAACCAAATCCGAGCGTCTGCACCGACTCATCGTAATCGATCAGGCTCTCTCCATAACCATTGAAATACTTCATGTAACCGCGCACCCGGTTACCAATGGGAAAGCCCCAAGACAGCTCGACAGCACCGTGGTTGTCGGAGCGCAGGTTGTTGCGCAGCATCAAAGAGATGGAGTGCTCGCCCCGCTGGTAGCGGCCGCTCAACTCGAAATGTCCGAGGTAGTGTTCTATATCCGGGTTGTCATCATCTTCGCGCTTCTCGGGAATCCGATACCAGGGCTTGAAACTGATAAGGTAGCAGTCCCGTGCAAAAACAAAATTCGCATAGATTCTATTCCAGCTGCGCGACAGGGGTTCACTGCGACCATTGGACTGGTGGTTGATCGCCAGCTGGTTGGCCACATTCTGCCAACCGAACAGACTCCGATCATTCAGCCACGTCATGATCAGTTCCGGTTCGTGATTGGTCTCGCGAAAAGGCGAAGAATTATCGGAATTGTACGCCTGCCAAAAACTGCGATTGGTGTAAGCGACGCTCATAAAAGAGGCCTGGCCGAGAAAGCCGCGCCACACGGGCACTTGCACTGACAACTGAAACTGCACTTCCAGGGAATCCAGTTCTTCTGTGTCGCCGATAAGTGGCTCGATATCTTCCAGACCCGCTTCATCCGGTGACGGATTGTAGACCAGCGGCAGCAAATAGTTGGTCTTGTGAGAAGCCAGGGTAAAGGGGTTGCTGGCGGCATCACGTATGGCCATGGCGGCATCACTGGTAATGACCTCATCGCCGGATACCGGCTCAGGTGCGGACTCAGTGGCAAAGTGCGAGCGCTCCTCCCGCAACACCGGATCACCGTGCACCTGCTCAGTACAGAAACGGCGCATTTCCGCCACGGTGACATCGGACTGGGCCATCAGTAACTGCTCGCGCAGACAGGTCAACTCCCGCTGCTCCATGGTCAACTGGGCGTCCACCGTCTTCGGGGTTAAATCCGCCTCCTGCACGTCCGCTACTGCGGGCAGGTTACAAAATAGAGACAGAAAGAAGCCGTGAACAAGCTTGCGGCACAACAAAGCGCCCTCCCCCCTTTAGAATTGAGTCCGGCGGCAAGCTTACACTGCTTGAATGAATATTACCCGAACAACCCGACAACTTTGCCCAAACCCGTTGGGGGAGGCTTCGATGAGTCCGCGTAAATGCCGCATATCGTGGCCGGCGTGTGGATTTTTGCAACGACAGCCCCCATACGAATAGGTCAGGGATACCCCTAAAACCCCTGCGCCAACTCAAACCCCACACCAAGTGACTGCTGACGGCGATCGTAATTGATCAGATTCTCACCGTAGCCGTTGAAATATTTAACGTAGCCGCTCAGCCTCTGCCCGAGGGGAAAACGCCAGCGCACCTCAAAAGCACCGCGGTTTTCCGCCCGCAAATTATTGCGCACCAGCACAGACACCCCATAGCCCGACGTGCGGTACCCCCCCTCCAGCTCAAAGTTGCCCAGGTAAAACGCAAGATCGGGGTTGTCATCGCCCGCCCCCTCTTCCGGAATACGGTACCAAGGCTTAACTGATAGAAAAAAATCTTCCCGTTCAAATACAAAATTGGCGTATACGCGGTTCCAACCGCGGGACATCTCGCCCCCTCGGCCGTTGGACTGATGGCTGATCGCAAGCTGGCTGACAACGCACCGCAAACCCAACAGTGTCCAGTCACTCAGCCATGTCATCATCAGTTCCGGTTCGTGAGTGCTTTCGCGAAAGGGCGCAGAGCTGGTATAAGCCTGCCAGAAGCTGTGATTGGTGTAGGCGAAGCTGATGTAAGAGCCCTCGCCCAGAATTCCGGCCCAGACAGGCACCTGCACTGAAAACTGAAACTCCATTTCGAACGCATTCCAATCGGCCGTTTCAGGGCTGTCAGTGTTTTCCGCATCGCGGGTGTCGCCGTAGGAAAGGGGCAAGACATAATTGGACTTGTGAGAAACGAGCGAGAAACGATTCATCGACGCCTCGCGCACCGCCTGAACCCGGTCGCTGCTATGTACCTCGGTAGCCGAATGCGAAGAGACGGGACCTCCTCCGCCGGGCGCCACCGCCGCTTCCTGCGATAACTCCTGGCCGAGCAGCGGACTCTGAGGGAAAAACAAAACGCACAGACAAACCCAGCATCCCTGGCAAAAAGCGGAAGGCATGGCTTTTACTCCCTGTTAAAGCCAACTACCTAAAAAGCGTAGGTAACCTCTGATTAATTCGCTTCCTGACGGTAAAAATTCTTAGGAGCTAGATGAGAAGCTCAGGTGATAGGATGGCCATTTCGAAACCGACGGATACAGGGAGGTATCCGTCGGAGCTACAGGGAAGTACTCGTGCGTTTTCGAAATAGCCATCCTATTGCCTGAGCGCCACGGAACTAACCAAAGCGTTCACGCGAATTAATCAGAGGTTCCTTAGACTCGCCGGGCTGGTTTAGCGTGATAAGGCGTACAGGCAGGCGCTGCAGAGTCAGCACTCACTATCACACGAGGCGCAGCAACTTCGGCGACCATTCGAGGTCCCGCAACCGTACCTGCCACAGCCGACCGGTACTTGAAGGCCAGTCATAACCGACCAACAGGCCGCGCTCATCCACGTAGCAATGGGCGTCGCGCTCGGCCTCCTCTCCCTGATAGATATAACCGCAGACATTGTCCCCCAGCTCCTGCGCGCCCTGGGTAGCGGCATCGCCGGCTAGCGGCCGTGCGCTTCGGTGGCTGACCCGCGGTGCCAGCAACTTGCCACGCTGGGACGGGTCGACGATATCGGGACTGACGACTTCCAGCCCCTCGCGAAAGGTTTCCAGCTTGAGCAATAAAGGCCCCATAAAAATGCGCATGAGCGGAAACAACAGACGCCCCGCGCCCTCGACACTCGCACTCTGCGGACCGTTGGGTCCCGTCCAGTCCACCGCTATCGGGTCTCCCAGTCGCGGCTTTTGGCCGGCGTCATGGCACAGGCGGTAGCGGGCATTCTCCTCACCCACCTGGTCCCGCCAGCGTATGCGGAAGTCGCTCACCAGGCCCTCGCAGAAGCGGGCGCAAACTTCCATGCCGAAGCCCTCTTCACCCACCAGGCGTCGACTGATCACGATACGGTGGCCCTCGGTGTCCTCACCCAGTTGCCAGCTGTCCTGAACTGGCATGGCCCGGCCGTCACAACTGTAGTGATAACGGCCCTGTGCCAAAGTTGTACTCAGTCGCATTGCAAACTCCCTCCCTGTTCCGCGCGCACCAAACTGAGGCGTTGATTCGCCACACACCCGGAACACACTACTTTCAAAAGTATTGCACAGGGCGGCGCGCGGCGCCGTGGCAAGCCGCCGCCGAAAAGTAGAAAGCCGCGCTGCAAAGAGCGCTCGGAATATCAAAAGGGCTTGGATTTTTTCGCCCCTCTAGAGGAAAGACACGGAGCTCCGGAAAAGAGAGCGGCGCCGGGAGTCTCAGCCCCCTACAAATACCGCTGCCAAAATGCCGCCTGCCCCATTGCTTCATCCAGGGCATAGGGCCTAAAGCCTGACTTTCGGTATGCAGCCTGCGCCGGCAGGTTTTTCTCCAGCACTTCCAGGGTCAACTTGCAGCAACCGCGTTTTTTCGCTTCCTTCGCCACCAGCTCCAGCATCTGCGTACAAACACCGGCACCGCGGGCATTCTTGCTGACGATCACATCGTGGATATTCACCAGTGGTTTGCACAGGAAAGTGGAGAATCCGGTAAAGCAATTGACCAGCCCCACCGCGCGGTTTTCACGGTAGGCCAGCACGCTGAAAGCGCCGGGGAATTCCGCCAGCCTCTGCACCAGGTGTGCCCGGCAAAAGTCGGATAGAGGCTCCCCCCCGCCGAAAGGATCGCGGGCGTATTCCTCCATCAGCGCCAATATGTCCCGCGCGTGTGTTTCGTCGCGATAGTCGGCGATCGAAGTGGTTATAGCTGTTTCAGCATCCCGTATCGGTATTCCCATTGAGTGCATCCTTCTGCTACCCGCCCTCAAATCCGGCAAAACGGCGCAGATAATTGCGCAACCGGGTACGTTGCGCCAGCAACCAGCGCACCCGATTGCGATGCCGACACAGGGCACTGGCGCGATAGGAGCGCCAGCGCCGCCAGCGGGATACCCCCACTCTCTTTCTGCCCACAGACTACCCTCCCTTGATGTCGAAACCGGCATTTCCCAGCGGGGACTTTGCGCTTGGCCACTACCGACAAAGCCGCTATGCTGCGCATCACATGGACAATCGGCCAGATCAGGAATCCCCTTTGCCCCCGCTCAAGCACCTACTAAAGAACAACAGACAGTGGTCCCTCGCAACCCGCGAGCAGGCCCCAGACTTTTTCCTCAAGCTCTCCGAACAGCAATCCCCGGAGTATCTGTGGATCGGCTGCGCCGACAGCCGGGTGCCCGCCAACGAAATTGTCGGGCTGCTGCCGGGTGAACTGTTCGTGCACCGCAACGTGGCCAACGTGGTAGTCCACACAGACCTCAACTGCCTGTCGGTACTGCAGTATGCGGTGGAAATTCTCAAGATCAAACACATTATTGTCTGCGGCCACTACGGCTGTGGCGGCGTGCAAGCGGCGCTGGATAATCAGCAGCTGGGCCTGATCGACAACTGGCTGCGCCATATTCAGGATGTCCGCGACAAACACCACACGCTGATCGATCTTTTCCAACAAAAGGAGCGCACCGATCTGCTGTGTGAACTGAATGTTCTGGAGCAGGTGATCCACGTGTGTCAAACCACCATTGTGCGGGACGCTTGGCGCGCCGGCCAACCGCTGTCGGTCAACGGCTGGGTCTACGGTCTCAAGGACGGTCTGGTGCACGATCTGGGCATCTCCATCACCCATCCGGGCGAGATCGCCGAGATCTACCACAATGCCCTGACCAATATCGCCCAGCGCGACCGTGAATAGCGACTTTCGCGAATATTTTTCTTAATATTTTCATTCCAAACCAACCCGGCAGAAGCCGGGTTTTCTATAGATGACCGAGGGAGCAATGGCCGAGTACCGCGTGTGGGAGTGTCAGATCTGTGGCTGGATCTACGATGAAGCCGAAGGCTGGCCCGAGGATGGCATAGCGCCGGGCACCCGCTGGGAAGATATCCCCGATGACTGGTGTTGCCCCCAGTGCGGCGCCGCCAAAGAAGATTTTGAGATGGTGGAGGTGCGCCGCAAGCAACAGCCGGAGGCGCTGAACGCCGCCACCTCTAAAGAAGCGCCTTCAAGCGAAAAAACAAACGCCGCACCGGCACAGGCCACCTACCGCATCTGGGAATGCATGGTGTGCGGCTGGGTCTACGATGAATCCAAGGGCTGGCCCGAAGACGGCATAGCGCCGGGCACCCGCTGGGAAGATATCCCCGACGACTGGTGCTGCCCTCAGTGCGGCGTGGGCAAAGACGAATTCGATATGGTACTGGTGGCCGAGGTTGAACCCCCGGCCCCGCCCCAATCGCCCACTTCCGGTGTCGATAGTGGTGAGGAACCGCTGGTGATCGTCGGCACCGGTCTCGCCGGCTACAATCTGGCTCGCGAATTTCGCAAACTGGACCAAAGCACCCCGCTGCTGTTGATCACCGGCGACGACGGCACTTTCTATTCCAAGCCGCTGCTCTCCGCCTCCCTGGCCCACGGCAAGACGCCGCAACAACTGGCCGGCACCTCCGCCGAGGAGATGGCGCGGGAGCTCAACGCAGAGATACTGATATTCACCCAGGTAACCGCGATCCACACCGGGTCCAGGACTTTGACCCTGACGTCGGATAATGGCAGTGCGGAAGTTCGCTACGGCAGGCTGGTACTCGCAACCGGTGCCAGCTGCCGTCCCCTGCCGCCGATCGGCGGCGATGGCCACGCCCGCCTCTTCCGCATCAACAACCTCGCCGACTATCACCGCTTCCGCACCGCACTGGTGGGCCGCAAACGCGTACTGCTGCTGGGCGCCGGCCTGATCGGCTGCGAGTTTGCCAACGATCTGACTCAAAGCGGCTATCAAGTGGAAATGGTGGATACTCTGGGCTGGCCCCTGGCCACACTGCTGCCGGAAGCCGCGGGGCGAGACCTGCAGCGCGCACTCGAATCCGAAGGCGTACGCTTCCATGGCAACACCAGGGTACTGCGCCTGGACCGCAACGGTAACGGCATCCGCGCCTACCTCGATAATGGCGAGCAGCTGGAAGCGCACCTGGCACTGGCCGCCCTGGGCCTGAGCGCCAACACCAGCCTGGCCGCCGCAGCCGGATTGCAAGTCGCGCGCGGTATTGCCGTGGACCGTCATCTGCGCACCAGTGACGCCAATATCTTCGCCCTGGGCGACTGTGCCGAGGTGGAGGGCAATCTGCTCTACTTTGTTGCCCCGCTGATGGCCTGCGCCCGCGCCCTGGCCAAGACGCTGGCTGGAACACCCACGCCGGTGCGCTACGGCGTCATGCCCCTCGCCGTCAAAACCACCCTGCGCCCCGTCACCATCTGCCCGCCACCCGCCGAAGCGGAGGGCAAATGGCACATCGACAGTAATGAGCGTGGAGTGCGGGCAGAATATCGCACCGGAGACGGTCAATTACTCGGCTTTGCCCTGACCGGCGCCGCCATCGCCGCAAGGGATGACCTCGCCGCTGAATGCGTGCCAGTAATGGGATAATGATTACGCGGTGCCTGCTTGAAAGGCCGCCTCCGGGGAAGCAAAGCGCGCAACGGGACAGCTTTTGACGTAGAATGGCGTCCAAACCCAATGCTGTACAAAATTCAAACAACCCTATGACCACAAACAGCCCCAAAGCCCTGTCCCCAACAGACCAACAAAGCCGCGCGCTGCGCGACACCCTGGGCCAATTTGCCACTGGCGTGACTGTGGTCACCACCCGCGACGCGGCGGGCCAACCCGTCGGCATGACGGTCAACAGCTTCAATTCCGTATCGCTGGAGCCGCCGCTGATCTTGTGGAGCATCGACAAACAGTCCCTCAGCTACGACGCCTTCACCACCCAACCGCACTTTGCCGTACACATACTGAAGGCCGACCAGCAGCATGTATCCAACCTCTTTGCCGGCCGTGGCGCCGATAAGTTCGGCCAGGTGCACTGGCATACGGGAGCCGACGGGGTGCCCCGCCTGGACGACTGCGCCGCCCTTTTCCACTGTCGGCTGGCCCAGTGCGTCGACGGCGGCGACCACACGATACTGCTGGGCGAGGTACTGGAATTTTCCGCCTCAGGCGGAGAGCCGCTGATCTTCCACCGCGGCCGCTACCGCACTCTGGCCGGAGACTGAATTACAACGAAAGGCCCCCGCCCAATGGCAATCCAGTAACCGGAACGTCATAATTTCCTGGCATGCTGGCGCCCAGCCAGCCGATAGGCCGACACAAAATGCAGACACCTACCCCTCTCTTCTGCTTTGCCCACCGCGGCTACCGCCAGCGCGCCACAGAAAACACCCTGCAGGCCATCGCGCACGCGCTGGAATTCGACGTGGACGGTATAGAGGTGGATATCTGGAATATCCGCGGACAACTGCTGGTCAAGCACGACCGCCGGCTCGGACGCCTGATCGCCGGCAGCGAACTGCTCACCGATCTTTGCCCCGAGGCGCTGCGCCAGAGACTCCTCCCCTGCGGCCAGCAGGTACCAACCCTGCGTGAGGTACTGGAACTGGTTGGCAACAACGCGCAGCTGAATATCGAAATGAAGGGGCCCGGCTGCGCCGCCCTGGTGGCGACGGAACTGGAATCCTACGTGCGCGACAGCGGCGCCAGCTTCGAGCAATACTTGATCTCATCCTTTGATCACCGCCAGCTCTACGAGAGCCTGCAGCTGCTGCCCGAGGTGCGCCGCGGCGTATTGATCGATGGCGTTCCCCTGAACCTAGCCGCGTGTGCGGAACCGCTCAAAGCCTATTCGGTACACCTGAACCTGGATTTCGCCGATACGGAGATGATCGCCGACGGCAAACGGCGCGGCCTGAAAAATTACATCTTCACCGTTAACCACCCCGACGACCTGCCCCTGATCGCCGCCATGGGCGCGGACGGCGTCTTCACCGACGAGCCTCGGATAGTGATGGACTACAACGCCCGCTTAACCGCGGAGATGCTGTTAAATCAGCAGATGCAGGTAGACGGAGGGGATATACCGCAGGTCCCCTAGGGAACCTGCGATTCAATCACCCGAGCTTCTTCTCTCGCCTCGAAGTCTCTTTCCTTCCAGGAAGCGAATTTATCAGGGGTTTCCTAAAAGTTCGCACTGACACGCAGATACCAGAAGCCGCCATTAAATCCGAAGGGGGAAGTGAGAGACTGGCGTACCCCCAGGTATTGCAGAACGGGATCTGCCTCCTGGTCCGCCTCGACATCGAAAATATTCTCTCCACCCACGGACACCCGATAGTTTTCAGCCAGGTCAAAGGTGGCTTCCAGATCCACCAGCACCTCGCCACTGTAGGTCGCGGCTTCGGAGCCAAACAGACCGCCTGTGGACTCCCAATCACTGTAGCGGTTAAAGCGGAGGTAACCGCTAAACAGCTCGCCGGTATCGTAATTGAACGTCAGTGTGGTCCGGTCACTCGGCACCTGATTTTCCAGGTCGTACACGCGCAGGGCATTGATGGTATTTTCCTCGACACGGGTCACCTCCTGCTCGTTGTGATTGTGGCGCAAATCCACCGTCAACAAACTGCCCCCCAGCTCGAAGTCGCTGGTGATTGCCAGGTCTATCCCTCTCACCTCCGAGTCGTAGGCGTTGACAAAGTAGTTGACGTTACCTTCGAGGAACTGATCGGCGTTGGCAACACCGGCAGCAGTCAACAGTGCCAATTCATTAACACCATCGGTATCGTCCCCCTCACCGTTGCCAATGGTGATATTGCGCAGGGCGAGCCGGTTCTCGATATCGATGTTGTAGTAGTCGATGGTAATACTGGTGTTATCAAACGGTGTAATCACCGCCCCCAGGGTAAAACTGGTGGATTCCTCCGGCACCAGCGGCACAGAGCCGAAGGCCTGTGCAACCGGATGGTTAACGGGGTAGGTGCCGTTTGGAATCAGCTTGCCCTCAGAGTTCGCCGTTGTGGTCACATTCAGTGTGTTGACCTGGCCCGGCGTCGGTGCGCGGAAGCCGGTATTGGCGGTTGCGCGCAGTGCGAAACGCTCGTTGAAGTTGTAGCGGGCGGACAACTTCCAGTCGGAAGTGGAGCCAAACTGATCGTAGTCCTCGTAGCGCAGCGCCGCACCGGCAGTGAATTGATCGGTGATATCGGCCTCGAGATCCACATAGACGGCCACGCTGTCACTGTCGTAGCTGCCGGCGGCCTCCAGGGGAAAGCCCTGGAAGCCGTCGGAACCTTCACCGAAGTAATTTGCCGTGGGAGAGCTGGCCCGCGAGGCTTCATCGCCAGCGCCAATTTTGTAGGTTTCCCGTCGCCACTCCGCACCGAAGGCCACGTTTAAAGGCGATGCCAAAGCGGATATATCGATGGGTTGGACGAAATCGGCATTTACGCTGGTTTCCTCCTGGGTCAGTGTGCCCGGGTTGAAACTGGTGGGCGTCAACAATCCCAGACTTGGGTTGATGGACCCCTCCAACACGTACTCCAGCTCGTTCTCCGCAGTGCGCGCGCGCAGATCCCAGGTCATACCACTGGCGAATTCGCCACGGGCACCAAACACAGCGGAAATGTCAGTAATATTTGCTCCGAACTTCGGATTGTAGCCGCCCGGAAACAGGGTATAGATGGGATTGCGCAGCACGTATCCGCTGGGACTGGAAGCATCCGCCACCAGCAGATCGGACGGATTCATTCCCGCAGCGACAATATCATCAATCAGTGATTGCGGTGCCGGATCGGGCAGGAAATCGCCATCCGCGTCCTTCTGCAATGTAGCTTGGGCGGCAATTCCGTATTGCGGATCCAGCACCGGGGTGCGGTAGAAGAAATCCGATATGGTTTCGTTCTCGGAATAGCCGAAGTTGCCGTATAGCTCGATGCTGTCGCTGATATCGTAACCGGTATTTACAAACAGCTTGGAAATTTCCACCTCCGGATCGCCCCAGCGTTGCCCGAGACCATCCAGTGGCACCTGGTCCACACCGACCACTTCACCCACCTGCGCCGCATCGGCGTGGGTTCCGCCCCGGGAGGTTGTATCCGCGCTGGAATACTCGAAAGTCGTATTGACAAAGCCCTGCTCACCCAGAGCGAAACCGGCATTGGCGGACACACTGTAACGCGTTCCGTCGCCCTCAAAATATTCACCGGTCTGCGCCGACACACTGAAGCCCTCGGCGTCGTCTTTCAGAATAACGTTGACCACCCCCGCGATCGCATCGGAACCATACTGGGCCGAAGCGCCATCGCGCAGCACTTCCACGCGCTCAATGGCGGCCGATGGCAGCGCGGAGAAATCCACCGCCTGCGCACCCTGATTGATCGTACCCAAAGGCGCCACCTGCAGGTTGACCAGTGCAGAGCGGTGGCGGCGGGTGCCATTGACCAAAACCAGTGTCTGGTCCGGAGACAAATTGCGCAGAGTCACCGGGCGGATAAACGCCGTACCATCGGCAATCGGAAAGCGCTGGGTATTAAACGATGGTGCTATCTTGCTCAGGGATTCGGTGAGGTCAAAGCTCGCCTGATCCGTCAGATTGGCCCCGCCGACCAGATCCACCGGCGACAGGGTTTCAGTGGGAGAAACGCCTTCTTTCCGCGTACCAGTGATAACAACTTCCTCAATCGCACCGGCCCCGGTAGAAGGAGATTGCTCGTTCTGCGCAAAAACAGGGGATATTGGTAATGTCAGTGCGGTGGCAATGGCAAGAGACAAGGGGGTGAAGGAGTATGGATTATGCATGAGCGCCCGTCCTCTCTGTTTATTATTATCCGGATAAATATTCCGGTTTTGGGAAATTTATTGTTATGTGTTTCCTACTTCAGCGACAACACCAAAGTGTTGAGCCAGAATATGGGATTCGACCGCAATCTTCAATCAAATATTGACCAGTTGAATCAAGTGTCAGTATTACTGAAAAAAACTGTAACAAAAAGTCATTTAAGTATTAAATGAATAAAAAAGGCGACTCAAAAGCCGCCTTTATTCTCAATGACAAAACACCGATGTAAGCACGATTTTTTTGCCGTGGTGGAATCAGAGGTGCCGGAGTACTCGGGCAGCGGTGCGGGGGTCTTCGGAAACACAGGAGAGCATCAAACCCCTGTGCCCCCGATCGCGCCACTGTCCGATCTTTCCGACCGGCGCGGATTGCCCTTAGGCACCACAGGCAAAAAAATTCACCAACCCCTTAGCTCTTCGCCGCGTTTTTCTCCTCCTCGGGTTTCTCTTCAGCCGTTTGTTCCGGCTCTTCCTTTTCCTCTAATACCAGGGCCTCATTACGCAAATCCGCAATGCGTTCATAATCATAGCGGGAGAGTTCGAACAGCTGTTCGCGGTCGCCGCGACGGACGAAGAAGCGATCGTCCGCCTGCATAAACTCGTATTCGAGTTCGCCCTCGCTGCCAGCCACCTGGAGACGGACCGGATCCGCCTCTGGCACCTCGTCCGCGGGTTTGGTTATGCGCAAACTTCTCAAGGCCACAGCCAGTTGGCGGGCCTTGTCTGCATCCAGTTTTTTCTCGCCCTCGGCGAATTGCCACTTGCCCTCGCGCTTTTCCAGCCGGTAATCGGGACCGGTGATACGCTCCACATCACCGGCGGCAAGGAGCTGTTTATCCAGCCAGTTATTCGCCTGTGCGGGCATTTCATAGCTGTTTAATGTCACCGCGTAGATGGCATCGTCACCGGCGGCCCGCACATGGACCTTGCGGAAGCCTGGAGAAGTACCGACATAGAGTTCCGCCACCGGTTTCTCGCCGCCGCTGTAGAAACGCAATCGCTTCTGGAATTTGTCTTCGGCCACTTCGAAACGCTCGTGGCTGGCGGCACTGGTGGCCACCGGCCAGCCGGTTTTCAAATCTGCGATTTTATCCAGTAGAGATTGCAATTTCTCACTGTCTACCGGCAGGTTATGCAATTCGGGCAACAGCCAGTGATCGCCCTCTTTTTTCAAGCTGACAGTGTCATCGCCCGCACTGATTTCCAATCGTTGCAATTGGCCGGGCGTCACCGCCAGCAGCGCTTCGCGCTGCTGTTGCAGACTCTGTTGATGCTGTTCGCGCCAAAAGAGACCCGCGGCCAATATCAGCTGCAAGGCGAGAAAACCGCTCAAATAAAACTGCAGTTTTTTCATTGTTCCATTCCTCGTTTCGCTACGGGAACTACTCTGCCCCGAGCAGTTCGCGGTATTTGTTTTGCCGCGCGCGCTTACGCAGCTGCTGAATCAGTGCCACCAGCCCCAAAGCCAACAGGGCACAGATATAGTTCAGATATTCCCAAAACATTTGCGTGCCATGTTCCATTGGCGGCAATGTGCGGTTGAAGTGACCGCGCGAGCGAATCGACAACAGCCCCGCATCTTCGAGCGCCCAGTCGACGCTGTTGGCGATCATTTGTAGTGAATTCAAATATTCACTGCCCACGGCGGAACTGGTCATACGCACCACTTGGTCGCGCAGGAAGTCGTTGGAGGAAAAGAGAATAATGCGCGCGGACTCAGGCGAGCGGTTGATCTGAGTCGGCAGTGACTCCAGTTCCGCAACACTTTCTCCCTCGCTGTCGCCTTCCTGCGCCTCTTCTTTTTCCGCCAGTTTCTCCGCCAACATAGGCGGCTGCTTGCCTGCGAAATAGGAATCAAATCGACCGGCACTAATCACGCCGAGCAGCTGAGTGCCGGTTTCACCTTCGGGGGTAAAGGGACTGACGGCGCCATTCACCAGCCGTGGCATGACATTGGTGGAAGTGGAAAGCCAAGCGCCATCGGAGCTTTTCAGCAACTCGGTGATTTTCCGACCCGCGGATTTCTCCCCGTCGACGCGGATCGGCGAAGCCCAACTCATAGTCACCTGTGGCAGATTGGCGGTGATGGGGTTGTCGCTGTTCAGGCCGTCGCCACGCGCGTCGATAAAATATGGGTAGTCGAGCATGCGCAGCTCCTGCAACTGGAAGCCGCCGATATTGCGCGTCACCGGCACCGGGAAGGCGCTGTTTTGCGGGTCCAATACCAGCTTGTGCTCGACCTCGAGACCCATGTGCTTCAGCCAGTCTTCGAGACCGCTGTTCACTGTCGCCAGTGTCAGGTTGCGGTTGCTGAGTTCTGCACTGTAGGGCGAAGTGGCTGCGATCACCGTGCCGCCCTGCATCAGGAACTGATCCACCGCGTAGAGTTGTTTCTGATCCAGGTTGCGCGGCGACAACAGCAACAGAATATCCGCTTCACCGGACACCCGGCCGTCACTCAGGTCCTCACGCTCGATATTCAGTTCAGCACCGAGCAGCGTTTCCAACTGGCTGAAACGCTGGCCGCCGCTGAATCCGTGACTGAAGTCCGGCTCCGGGGCCACCAGCGCCACCGTTTTGGTGAAACCGCTGGCAAAACGTTTGATACCGGCCTCCAGGTTGCGTTCCAGGCTGTCTTTTTTCAGGTCATCCAGGGGAATCTGCACCACCTGGTCGCCCTTGGCCAGGGTCAAATAGAAGTAAAAAGGTTCACCGAATAGACCTGCGGCCATGGGCTGAAAACCGTAGTCGGCGGCAATGCGCTGTGCCACCTCCCCGCCGTTTTCCTCAGGTTCTATGAACGCCACCGACAGGCGCCCGCCTGCCTGCTGTTGCAGATCACCAACCACCTCATTCACTGCCTGCTTGAAGTCCTGCAGCTGCTGCGGGAGCCGTTCATCCGCCGAGACATAAGCGGTGAACTGCAACTCGCCTTTGACGGTGTCGAATAGATTGCCGCCAGCCTGATAACTCTGCAGCACTTTCTTGATGGCCCGGGTCAGGTCGTGCTCCGGATTGCGCAGCCGGACATCCACGTCGGTCTCGCTGCCGGCTTTGATTTCGATTAAATCGCGGAAGCCGAGCACTTCGTGTTCATCGCCGTACTGAACCAGTACGTCGAAATAGGAGCTGACAATGGATGCCTGGTAGCGGTCTGCCACCTGAAAAGGCACAGGTTCAATGCCGTACTTCTGATTGGCTTCCTGTTCCAGCTCGGGCTCTTTGACCGGGTCCACAAACTCAACCCGCACCCGGCCGTCACCGGCCACCTGATACTCCCGCAACAGATCGCGCAACTGCGGTACCAGCGGTGCGAGCAGCGGGTGCGTCTTGGCACTGAAATAGCCGCGGATTAAGAGCGGTTCTTCCAGCTGCGCCAAGTAACTGCGGGTGGCGGGGGAAATGGAATAGAGGCGGCCTTCGGTCACATCCAGACGCAGGCCATGAATCTGCCCAAGCCACAAATTCGCCCCCAGGGCATTGGCCACCAGCAGTGCGGTGATTGCACGCCAGCGGTTGCGGTTGGCGGCATCGCCGCCGGCAGCCCAGCGCTCCCGTTCCAGTACCAGCGTATTCAGAGCCAGGAAAACCGCCACCAGGCTGAGATAGTAATAAAGGTCACGCAGATCGATAACACCTCGGGTGATCGCGTCGAAGCGCGAGCCAGTGCCCAGTGCCCGCAGCCAGTCGGCAGCGCCACTGCCGAACAGATCCGTGAGCACGGGCGCGCCCAGCAGATAAAAGACACCACAGAGGGCACAGGCGACGATCAGGCTCACTATCTGATTGCTGGCCTGAGCCGATACGAACAGCCCGATACTGAGGTAAGCGGCACCGAGGAGGAAGGTGGCCAGATAACCGGCCACCACCGGCCCCCAATCCAAGTCGCCGATAATCGCCACCGTCACCGGCAGCGGGAGCGTAATCGCCAGAGCGATGCCCAGCAGCGCCAGGCAGGCGAGAAACTTGCCGGCGACAAAGTGCCACAGGGGAACCGGCATGGTCAGCACATGCTCCAAGGTGCCGCTGCGGCGCTCCTCGCTCCACAGGCGCATGGTCAAAGTGCTGCACAGGAAAATCAGCAACAGCGGCATCCACTCAAACAGAGGCCGCACATCAGAGATATTGCGAGCGAAAAAAGACTCGCCCCAGAAGAACACAAACAGGCTCACCGCCGCAAAGCAGGCGAGGAATAAATAGGCTACCGGAGAGGCGAAAAACAGGGTGATTTCCTTCCCTGCAACGCGCCGAATCAGAGCGCCGCCGGACTTGCGGTTGCCGGATTGCACAGTTGCCTCAGGCTGCATCTTTCAATTCCTCCTTTGCCATAGCACCAGTTTCGCTCACTTGGCGGAACAGGCTTTCCAGATCCCGCTGCTCTGGCTGTAACCGGTACAGTTGTTCCCCCGCCTCGACAACAACCTTGGCCAGCGCTGCACTGACCGCGCGCGGATCCGCGCCCTCCGCCAACGCCAGGCGGTAGCCGCCCTCCTCCTGCAGTTGCTCCACGGAAGCCACTCCGTCGACAGAGCGCAATTTGTCGCCGCTGGCTGAGGATGAGGTCTCGAGCCACAGGGCGTTGCCGGCGCGCAGCTGGCTCAGCTTCTCGTCCACCGCGAGGCGTCCGCCGTGGATAATCAGCACCCGGTCACACAGTGCGTCCACCTCCTGCAGGATATGGGTGGAGAGGATCACCGTGGCCTCCCGGGCAATCTCCCGGATCAGGGCGCGCATCTGCTGGGTCTGGGTCGGGTCCAGGCCGTTGGTGGGCTCGTCCAGAATCAGCAGCTTGGGGCGGCCGAGAATCGCCTGTGCCACGCCCACCCGCTGTTTGAAACCGCGCGAGAGCGTATTAATGGGTGCAGTCAGTTTCACGCCGAGATCCGTGGCGCGCACCGCGCGGCGTATCTCCTCGCGCTTCTGCGGACCGGACAAGCCCTTGAGTTCAGCGGCGTAGTCCAGGTAATCCGCCACCGTCATCTCGCCGTATACCGGCAGGTTTTCCGGCAGATAGCCCAGGCTGCGTTGAATTTGTTTCGCGTGCTGCGCCAGGTCCAGACCGTCGATGCACACTTTTCCGGCATCCGGCTCCAGGTAACCCGACAGCATTTTCATAATGGTGGTCTTGCCGGCGCCGTTATGTCCCAGCAGGCCCACGATCTCGCCTTTGTCGATGGCGAAGCTGACGTTGTCTACGGCCTTGAAGGCGCCATAGCAACGGCTCAGATGGCTGACTTCCAGCACCTTTTCCTCCTTATTTTTTGCGTTTCTTCTGAGGTAATTTGTGAATGGCAACAACGAACTCAGGGCGGCGGGCGCGCTGCCAAAGCGTGGCGACGCCGGTGGGAGCAGCGTTGAGAAAGGGAGACGGCACCCGCCCCAGGGGTGCGCGGAAAACCGGGCCGGCGGGCCCGGGACAGGGGATTGTAGCCAGCGCCGGTCAAGCAACGCCCATCAGTCGCAAAAATCATTGTTCGCAGCAAACAGACAAGGGGACGCCCGTTTAAACAAGCTTCATACGATTGATGGCGGTTAGATAGTGGCGCCCGGTGAAAGTTCAAGGCTCGCAAGGGGGAAGGACCGCAATAGCGAGAGGTGGGTCACAAGCCGGCAGCCTGGGGCAGTTTTACCGGTATCGTACCCTAGGACTAGCATAGCCCTTGCCGACACCGAACCGGGCACTGCCCGGTTACTGCGTATCCAAACCTCCGCGCTTCACCGGTAACTAGACTCTGGTCTGAATAGCGGGCGCAGGCACAATCGACGAACAACTGCCGCCGATTCTCGAACGTTTACAGATCGACCCACAGCACTGGCTCTACCTGAGCCGCAATTTCGAAAGCCGCTTCAAGTCTCTAGTTGGTGCCGCGCAATCGGTGCGCCCTGCCTGCGAACAGCTCGGAAAACGTTGGGCCCACGGAATCCGCGACTGCGAGCGCTATCTCTCCCCCCGATCACTTCCTAAAGTTTTGCCTTTGCCTGAAAAGCACCACTGCGGGCTTCTGCGAAGGGCTGCTGCACCCCAATAAAACTGTTTGGCGCAATTCCACGCAGGACGTCGGATCTACTTGTCCGTATAGCAAGCTCTGGCAATAGTGGACTGAATATGCAGCAGATTTCCCACCAACTTTTCAATTAGTGGGCAACTTTTCAATTAGTGGGTGTCCAGTTTCAGTTTTTGGTTGTTTAGATTTCGTGGGTCCAATTTTTGCACGCCCGAGCCAATAGCCCCAGCAGAGTGATCTGCCGGGACTCTGTCGTTGCTTGAGCACAGGAACTGTCACTCAAACATGCTTTGATCTAAACCTTCAGCTCCCGAGACAATAATTCCAGAAAGAATTCCTATAAGAACAACCACAATCAGCAATATTCGGAAGAAGCGCCTTCTTATTAATTGGCCCTTTTCTGTCAAGCAAGAAGGGTAAAACAGATAGACTGGAAACAGCTTAGCGCCAATCCCTCCCTTAGTTCGATCAATCTGGTTAAACATGCCTAACCAGAGAACAAACAAATAAATCATCAATCCGACAATGGCCAGCCAAAGAAATCCAGATGCGACTTCAACCAATCCACGCATAAAAAGGTCCATATCTTGCTTCATCTCACCAGCTCTCTAACATACAAACCTACTGCAACCGGAGCCGGTATAGCCATTTCGGAGCGTTAAAGTAGAAGATGCGATTCATGTGCGATTCATGGACACCCACAAAATAAAAAGCTTTCAACGCCAGTCATATTGCAACATTCTCTACCTTATAGAAAATACTGTTCATCCATACATATGAATGGATAGCCAAAATGGGACTCCCGCGCAAATCCCTGATCTCTCTTGAAGCTATTCCCTACTATCACTGCGTCTCCCGCTGCGTGCGCCGCACATTCCTATGTGGCCGGGATGAGCGCACCGGGCGCTGCTTCGAACACCGAAGGCAGTGGATAGAAGATCGGCTGTTGGAGTTGGCCGAGATATTTGCGCTGGATATCTGCGCTTATGCAGTTATGAGCAACCACTACCATGTGGTATTGCATATCAATGCAGCACAAGCTAAAGGCTGGATGTTACGTGAGGTGGTGGACCGCTGGCATCAACTCTGTAAAGGTTCTCCCCTATCCCAACGTTTTGCTCGCAACGAAGCCTTGAACGGCGCAGAACTGGCCCGGCTGAGGGATGTGGCCGCAGAATGGAGAGCAAGGCTGATGGATATCATCTGGTTTATGCGGATGCTCAATGAGTCCATTGCCCGGCAAGCCAATCGAGAGGATGGCTGCACTGGTCGATTTTGGGAGGGCCGATTCAAGTCTCAGGCCCTGCTCGACGAGCGAGCTCTGGCAGCCTGTATGGCCTATGTGGATCTGAACCCAATCCGGGCCAAAATGGCTGATACGCCCGAAACCTCAGGCTATACCTCCATACAACGGCGTATTTCAGCAGTTCAGGATGGCAAACAGCCACAGCAGCTCTTTCCCTTCGCTGGTAACCCACGAGAACCTATGCCAATGGGGCTGCCGTTTCACGTTCAGGACTATCTGGAGCTGGTGGACTGGAGCGGTCGCTGCCTTCGTGAAGACAAGCGGGGCGCTATCGACGAACAACTACCACCAATTCTAGAACGATTACAGATCGACCCTCGGCACTGGCTCTACCTGAACCGCAACTTCGAAAGCCGCTTCAAGTCTCTGGTTGGCACCGCGCACTCGATGCGCAATGCCTGCCAGCAGCTCGGCAAACGTTGGGCGCAGGGTATTCACGACTGCGAGCGATATCTATCTCCTCCGATCACCTCCTAAAGTTTTGCCTTTCCTTGAAAAATAACATCGCGGGCTTCTGCGAAGGACTGCTGCGCCACAGCAAAGCTGTTTGTCGAAATTTCACACAGGACGTCGGGGCTACTCGCCCGTATAGCAAGCTCTGGCAATAGTGGACTGAATATGCAGCAACTTTCCCATCAATTTTTCAATTGGTGGGTGTCCAATTTTGTTTGCAATTGGTGGGTGTCCAATTTTGTTACGCCACCCTCAACCCATTAGACACAGAAAACCTATTTATCGGCGCTGACCCAAAAACAGCTTACTCGCTCGCTCAAATGGAACATGCTGAGTTTCTACCAAGGGATTAAAGTAATAAATAATTACCACCCCACTACTAAAATCTAAATTACTACCCTTAAGCGATTCAATTTTTCTCTTGGCATTTAACTCCAGAATTTTTCTTGAACTGCTTATGACTTGATAATCAAATTCACCATTCCTTAGGACAAATTTAATTTTAACGCAGTCAACAACTGGACGAGATGCAGAAGTATCTACTGGCATTCTAGGCCACGCACCAGCATAGCTAAATGACTTAGGCAACGCCTTCCTAGTGGCTTCAATTTCTTCAGCCTCCTTAGAATCAGCCGCCCAACAAGAATTAAAATTTCCTGAATCATTTCCCGTTGCATAAGGGGAAAAGGCTATCACAAAAAATAATGCAGCAAATCGTTTGATTCTCACCATCCTTTAACACCTCTCCTCATACAAACAAACACCACTCGGAGCACTTTTATCATAGCCATCAACTAATGGCATCCCATAGGTCCGTCGATAATCATTTTCAAAAATTGATGTGGCTTGTATTTCTTCCAATGATCCGCCAAATGATGTATGGCCAAATTCATGGCCTAAAAGAGAGCCCAGAGTTGAGCTTTCCAACTGTCTTTGAGGAATGGCGTGTTGTATATTCCCTTCGATCCACTTTTGTACGTCCGTGGTGTAAATAATATCGTTTGCCCCATCCTCATAATCCCAGGTCATGAAGGAATTAAAGCCCTGGTCCATATATCTATATAGGTTTACTGAATTACCACTTTCAATTGCCGTATTAAAGGCGCGATGCCCACTATTTGTCCTTCCTATCCTATACAAAGCTTTTCTTGTTTCTTCTGGGAGCGCGGTTTCCTCGGCATCAGTGTCCATACTGTCGAAATGTTTAACATTGTTCTCGATAAATTTATCAGTGACAGAGTCTCTATAAGCATTAACTCCAGCTTTAATCGCAATCATGAACGCGGCATAAGCCGCCCCATTTGCGAACTTCCCACCAGTAGCCCGAGACACAGTCCCAGCAACCGTAATCCTAATAGCCGCCCTGCCAAAATTCTTCAAACTCTGTCCAGACTGCAACTGGAGCCCCTTAATTGACCCTGCGATTCATGGACACCCACAAAACAAAAAGCTTTCAACGCCAGTCATATTGCAACATTCTCTACCTTATAGAAAATACTGTTCATCCATACATATGAATGGATAACCAAAATGGGACATCCGCGCAAATCCCTGATCTCTCTCGAAGCTACACCCTACTATCATTGCGTCTCCCGCTGCGTGCGCCGTGCATTCCTGTGCGGCCGGGATGAGCGCACCGGGCGCTGCTTCGAACACCGAAGGCAGTGGGTCGAAGATCGGTTATTGGAGCTGGCCGGGGTATTTGCATTGGATATCTGTGCCTTTGCAGTCATGAGCAACCACTACCATGTGGTACTGCATATCAATGCAGCACAAGCTAAAGGCTGGACGCTGCGCGAGGTGGTAGATCGATGGCATCAACTCTGTAAAGGCTCTCCGCTCTCCCAACGTTTTGCTCGCAACGAAACCTTGAACGCTGCGGAACTGGCCCGGCTGGAGGAAGTAGCTGCAGAATGGCGCGAACGGCTGATGGATATCAGTTGGTTTATGCGGATGCTCAATGAATCTATTGCCAAGCAAGCCAATCAGGAGGATGGCTGCACTGGTCGTTTCTGGGAGGGCCGATTCAAGTCTCAGGCCTTGCTCGACGAACGGGCCCTGGCGGCCTGTATGGCCTATGTGGATCTGAACCCGATCCGGGCCAAAATGACTGATAGGCCCGAAACCTCGGACCACACTTCCATACAACGGCGTATATCAGCAGCTCAGGATGGCAAACAGCCACAGCAGCTCTTTCCCTTTGTTGGCAATCCGCGAGAACCCATGCCTGTAGGGCTGCCGTTTCAGTTGCAGGACTATCTGGAGATGGTGGACTGGAGCGGCCGCTGCCTGCGTGAAGACAAGCGAGGCGCTATCAATGAACAACTGCGACCGATTCTCGAGCGGTTGCAGATCGACCCGCGGCACTGGCTCTACTTGAACCGAAACTTCGAAAGCCGCTTCAAATCTCTGGTTGGTACCGCCCACTCAGTGCGCTCTGCCTACGAACAACTCGGAAAACGTTGGGCCCACGGAATCCGCGACTGCGCGCGCTATCTCTCCCCGCCGATCACTTCCTAAAGTTTTCCTTTCCTTGAAAAATAACATCGCGGACTTCTGCGAAGGACTGCTGCACCCCAACAAAATCGTTTGGCGCAATTCCACACGGAGCGTCAACTCTACTTACTCGAATAGCAAGCTCTGGCAATAGTGGACTGAATATGCAGCAGCTTTCCCATCAATTTTTCAATTGGTGGGTGTCCAATTTTGTTTGCACGCTGCGTCTCCCGCTGCGTGCGACGCGCTTTCCTGTGCGGTCGGGATGAGCGCACCGGGCGCTGCTTCGAACACCGAAGGCAGTGGATCGAAGATCGGTTATTGGAGCTGGCCGGAGTATTTGCATTGGATATCTGTGCTTATGCAGTCATGAGCAACCACTACCATGTGGTACTGCATATCAATGCTGCGCAGGCTGAAGCCTGGACACTGCGCGAGGTGGTGGACCGCTGGCATCAACTCTTTAAAGACTCTCCGCTCTCCCAACGTTTTGCTCGCAACCGATATCTATCTCCTCCGATCACTTCCTAAAATTTTGCCTTTCCTTGAAAAATAACATCGCGGGCTTCTGCGAAGGACTGCTGCACCTTAACAAAACTGTTTGGCGCAATTCCACACGGAGCGTCAACTCTACTTACTCGAATAGCAAGCTATGGCAATAGTGGACTGAATATGCAGCAGATTTCCCACCAATTTTTCAATTGATGGGTGTCCAATTTTGTTTCCAATTTTGTTCTCACCTTCTACAAAAATTAGTCTATTAACACTTCTACCCCTACAATTGAGACTTCTGAGCCTCCATCAATGTCAACAGCAGCTACGCATTTATAATTAGAATTTTTGCTATTAACATCAGAGAAATACATCAAATACGTAAAATCATTTTTATCTGATAGAGAACCTATAGCAATCTTTTTCAGATCTAGCTGATCTTTGTCTTTGCAGAGACCACCAACGTTAGTAATGTTCTTTTTTATCTCATCCCTATTTTCAAATAATGTCTCAACAACCCTGTCGCTCATCAGGTCTGCAACATAAACGATGTTATGCGCCTTTCAACAACGATTCATGGACACCCACAAAATAAAAAGCTTTCAACGCCAGCCATATTGCAACATTCTCTACCTTATAGAAAATACTGTTCATCCATACAGATAAATGGATAGACAAAATGGGACACCCGCGCAAATCCCTAATCTCTCTCGAAGCTACGCCCTACTATCATTGCGTCTCCCGCTGCGTGCGCCGTGCATTCCTGTGCGGCAAGGATGAGCGCACCGGGCGCTGCTTCGAACACCGGAGGCAGTGGATCGAAAATCGGTTATTGGAGCTGGCCGGGGTATTTGCATTGGATATCTGTGCTTATGCAGTCATGAGCAACCACTACCATGTGGTACTGCATATCAATGCTGCGCAGGCTGAAGCCTGGACGCTGCGTGAGGTGGTGGACCGCTGGCATCAACTCTGTAAAGGCTCTCCGCTCTCTCAGCGCTTCGCTCGCAACGATGCTTTGAACACTGCGGAACTCGACCGGCTGGAGGAGATAGCCACAGAATGGAGAGCAAGGCTAATGGATATCAGCTGGTTTATGCGGATGCTCAATGAATCTATTGCCCGGCAAGCCAATCGGGAGGATGGCTGCACCGGTCGCTTTTGGGAAGGTAGATTCAAATCCCAGGCTTTGCTCGACGAGCGAGCTCTGGCGGCCTGTATGGCCTATGTGGATCTGAACCCGATCCGGGCCAAAATGGCTGATACGCCTGAAACCTCAGACCACACTTCCGTCCAACGGCGGGTTTCGGCAGCTCAGGATGGCAAACAGCCACAGCAGCTCTTTCCCTTCGTTGGTAATCCGCGAGAGCCCATGCCTGTGGGACTGCCGTTTCAGTTACAGGACTATCTGGAGCTGGTGGACTGGAGCGGCCGTTGCCTTCGTGAAGACAAGCGAGGCGCGATCGACGAGCAACTGACACCGATTCTCGACCGGCTGCAGATCAACCCACGACACTGGCTCTACCTGAACCGCAATTTCGAAAGCCGCTTCAAGTCTCTGGTTGGTGCCGCACATTCAGTGCGCTCTGTCTGCGAGCAACTCGGCAAACGGTGGGCCCACGGAATCCGCGACTGCGAGCGCTACCTATCCCCGCCGATCACTTCCTAAAGTTTTTCCTTTCCTTGAAAAATAACATCGCGGGCTTATGCGAAGGATTGCTACGCCACAACAAAGCTGTTTGGTGCAATTCCACATAGGACGTCGGGTCTACTTGTCCGTATAGCAAGCTCTGGCAATAGTGGACTGAATATGCAGCAGATTTCCCACCAATTTTTCAATTGATGGGTGTCCAATTTTGTTATGTCAATTAGTGGGTGTCCAATTTTGTTTTTTTCACACATCAAATACGTAAAAAATAGCACCAAGAAAAACAACCACTACAGCAATCCAGATATTTTTTTTGGACTTCATAATCACTTTGCTTTTTTCTTCATCTGTATATTCAGACAAGGAAAAAACAAACAGTTCGGCCACATAAACCGCAAATAACAAAAGCAAATAACCAATACTAGACGCAATCGCAACCTGTAGCCCTTTTGCCATATAAACAAAAAGCAAAGCAAATAAGCCAATAGAAGCACCTAAGTAAGCAAGTGTTTTTGAAGCGTCATGTCTTCTAAATTGCGCCTTACCGCAGTTGCAACACTGCACTGGAAAACTCTTACTTGCAAAAAAGGCTTTGGGAAAAGCTGCGGGAGAACCGCAACTTGAGCATGTTCTCTTAATCATTCTAGGTCTACTCCTAAAGCTCCCTGAACCAGTTTAGAAGCATCAACAAAAGTACCTCCCGCTTCTGACGCACGTAATGCACCGCCAGTTATAGCCATCACATTTAAGCCCATCCCGACGACTCCTCCCGTCCCTACTATCGTAGCAACCGTGGCTCTACCAGCAATCTGTGATTGAATAACAGGATCGTTCATAACTTGCTGGGTGGCGAGTTTGTTTGCCAAATCGACTTGTTTAGCAACTTCAGGGTCATTGTTGTAATCGTAAAGAGCCCTACCTATTCGCCTAGAATTCTCTACACTCTGGGCGCAAGCAGTTGAGGAACCTTCGCAAGCCACACTACCACCAGTAACCGCAGTTCTAAAAACGTCTTTGGGATAACTAATTACACCTTTCACAAACGCTTTAGTCTCAGCCCACCAGCCGGTATCTCTCTTTTGTGCAAATGAATGCGCTTCATCGTTAAGCGCCCGAGAGAATGCCCCCGTAACCGCCCCATTTGCAAACTTACCACCTGAAATTTTCGATGCTGTACCACCAAAAATTGCAGCAGCAAAAATTCTTAAAGCTCTATTACCAGCACTAAAGTAACCTGAAGATTGAGGACTGCCGCCAATCTTGCTAATCCCGCCAGATAACGCCTGAGTCAAACCAGCACTTACAAAACCGTGGCCAAACTTACCCCCTTGCAGAACAGACATCACACCACCAACTAAAGCATGAGCTGCCCATTTAGCCATAACTTACTCGGTAGTAAGCCCTACCGTCTCCATTCCTGTTGCTTTGAGGAACCCTGCCCACTGTTGGTTATTCGCAGCCTCCAATCCCTGAAAAGAAAATTCATGGACACCCACAAAACAAAAAGCTTTCAACGCCAGCCATATTGCAACATTCTCTACCTCATAGAAAATACTGTTTATCCATACAGTTACGCAAATGGAGAAAATGGGACGCCCGCGCAAATCCCTGATCTCTCTTGACGCTACGCCCTACTATCATTGCGTCTCCCGCTGCGTGCGTCGCGCATTCCTGTGTGGCCGGGATGAGCGCACCGGGCGCTGCTTCAAACACCGAAGGCAGTAGATCGAAGATCGACTGTTGGAACTGGCCGGGGGTATTTGCGCTGGATATCTGAGCTTATGCAATGCAGTCATGAGTGACCACTACCATGTGGTACTGCATATCAATGCAGCACAGGCTGATGCCTGGACACTGCGGAACTGGGTCCGGCTGGAGGAAGTAGCCGCAGAATGGCGTACACGGCTGATAGATATCTGTTGGTTTATGCTGATGCTCAATGAGTCCATTGCCCGCCAAGCCAATCAAGAGGATGGATGCACCGGTCGTTTCTGGGAAGGTAGATTTAAATCCCAGGCTTTGCTCGACGAACGGGCCTTGACTGCCTGTATGGCGTATGTAGATATGAACCCAATCCGAGACAAAATGGCCGATACACCCGAAACCTCAGACCACACTTCCATACAACGGCGTATATCAGCAGCTCGGGATGGCAAACAGCCACAGCAACTCTTTTCCTTTGTTGACAATCCGCGAGAACCCATGCCTGTAGGACTGCCGTTTCAGTTACAGGACTATCTGGAGCTGGTGGACTGGAGCGGCCGTTGCCTTCGTGAAGACAAGCGAGGCGCGATCGACGAACAACTACCACCAATTCTAGAACGGTTGCAGATCAACCCTCGGTACTGGCTCTACCTGAACCGAAACTTCGAAAGCCGCTTCAAGTCCTTGGTTGGCGCCGCGCACTCGGTGCGCAGTGCCTGTGAGCGGCTCGGAAAACGCTGGGTGCAGGGTATTCGCGACTGTAAGCGCTATCTATCTCCGCCGATCACTTCCTAAAGATTTGCCTTTCTATTGAAAAACTCCATCGTGGGCTTCTGCGAAGGACTTCTGCGCTACAACAAACCGGTTTGACGCAATTCCACTCAGGACGCCGACTCTACTTACCCGAATAGCAAGCTCTGGCAATAGTGGACTGAATATGCAGCAGCTTTCCCACCAATTTTTCAATTGATGGGTGTCCAATTTTGTTTCCCAAAAGCCAGGCTGGAGCGAAAGCCTCAGCGACACTCTACAGCTTGATTGAAACCGCCAAACTCCACGGACACGAACCGTACCGCTATCTCAGGCAGGTGTTTACAGAACTACCCAAAGCGCAGAGTGTGGAGGAGATAGATTTACCGCTTACTTTTGTTCTTCCAGAAGCGGGGCTCAGTACTGCACAACGTTCAGCTCTAAAAGTCTCTTCTTAGGAAGAACGTCTTTTTCAAATACAAGCTTCCATGCTCCCATATCAGATGAAACCTGAATCTCCACCTCTTTTTCGCCAGGCGCCACCAGATCAACCCCAACAACTTTCAACTCACTGGCAGCCAGTATTTTCTTGATATCCCCGCGCCATCCATTAATGACTTTTTTAAAAAATCCAGCCTCATTGAAAATCTCTTTCAAACATTCAGAGTTCGATACACAATCAATAAAATCCAAAAGCTCGAAGAGTTCCTCTCTCTGAGCTTCGTATATAGCATAAGCTGACCTGATAAGAATATAAGTCTGGCCCCTATACCCACCCTCACAGCCATTACGGCACTCAAATAATCTGTAATACGCCTCTCCAGGCTCCCGACCTGGTTCCTCACTTAGGAGACTTGGCGAGAAGACTTCTAACAAATAAAAATCATCGTCAACTTTCTTGGGACTAGAAAGACCTGCCACAACCCGCTCTTTTCCAAACTCGATACAAAACTCCAACTGGGAAATTTCAGATGCCCATGCAGGGTTAAGTGAATTTATCTCCAACAGCTCCTCATCAACTATATCCAATCGGCAGTCCGAAACGAGCACAGAGCCAAAGCAATTCAAGCAAGCGGCATAAAGAGTAATAACGAATATAAACCTGACCATAAACTATCTATATGCCTTAATAATTTGATCCACCTCGAAGGATGAAAAATTAGATCGCGCAGTCCTTGAATAGCTCACGATTCATGGACACCCACAAAACAAAAAGCTTTCAACGCCAGCCATATTGCAACATTCTCTACCTTATCGAAAATACTGTTCATCCATACATATGAATGGATAGTCAAAATGGGACTCCCGCGCAAATCCCTGATCTCTCTTGAAGCTACTCCCTACTATCACTGCGCCTCCCGCTGCGTGCGCCGCGCATTCCGTTGGAATTGTCCGAGATATTTGCATTGGATATCTGTGCTTATGCAGTCATAAGCAACCACTATCATGTGGTACTGCATATCAATGCAGCACAGGCTGAAGCCTGGACACTGCGCGAGGTGGTGGACCGATGGCATCAACTCTGTAAAGGCTCTCCGCTCTCACAACGCTTTGCTCGCAACGAAGCCTTGCACGCTGCGGAACTGGCTCAGCTGGAGGAAGTAGCTACATAATGGCGAGCAGCAAGCCAATCAGGAGGATGGCTGCACTGGTCGTTTCTGGGAAGGTAGATTCAAGTCTCAGGCTTTGCTCGACGAGCGGGCCCCGGCTGCCTGTATGGCCTATGTGGATCTGAACCCGATCCGGGCCAAAATGGCTGATACGCCCGAAACCCCAGACCACACTTCCATACAACGGCGTATATCAGAAGCTCAGGATGGCAAACAGCCACAAAAACTCTTCCCCTTCGTTGGTAACCCACGAAAACCTATGCCAATGGGACTGCCGTTTCAGTTGCAGGACTATCTGGAGTTGGTGGACTGGAGCGGCCATTGCCTTCGTGAAGACAAACGAGGCGCTATCGACGAACAACTACCACCAATTCGAGAACGATTACAGATCGACCCTCGGCACTGGCTCTACCTGAACCGAAACTTCGAAAGCCACTTCAAGTCTCTGGTTGGTGCCGCCCATTCAGTGCGCTCTGCCTGTGAGCAGCTCGGCAAACGCTGGGCACAGGGTATTCACGACTGCGAGCGATATCTATCTCCTCCGATCACCTCCTAAAGTTTTGCCTTTCCTTGAAAAATAACATCGCGGGCTTCTGCGAAGGACTGCTGCGCCCCAACAAAACTGTTTGGCGCAATTGCACACAGGACCTTGTGGTCTACTTGTCCGTATAACAAGCTCTGGCAATAGCAGACTGAATAGGCACTAGACTTCCCATCAACTTTTCAATTAGTGGGTGTCCAATTTTGTTTTTGCCGGACGAGGACCAGCAGGTGCTGATCGTGATGATGGACAGTTTGATGAAGAAGGCCAGCCTAACTAAAGTCATGGGCAAGACGGCCAACCGATAGGGCGAGCCGCCAGATACGACAAAGCCCCGGCAGGGCAATCTGCCGGGGCTTTGGTGTTTTTACGGATAAAAATTTGGATCTATTCAGATGCAGAGGCTCTTCTAGATTTATTTTCTAGAAGACAAATCAAGCAGCTCTTTCTCAAAAATTTTCCAAGAGATACGCCAATAAGACAACGCCTCTAGGTACTCTTTAGGAACTTGGCCGCTACTGAACTCAACTTTCTCAGCTTTCAGAGACGATAAGAATGGGGCTTCTACAACAGCCTTAACAGCAGCTTCCCCTGTTACTGTTTCCCATAATGAATCAAATTCAAATATCTTACCATGGAAGCCACTGGCATACAAAGAGCCCCCTTCAGTACACGCTTCGTAACCAACCAAATCCCTCTTTCCCATCGATAAATAGTCAACGCGGGCATCCAAATATTCTGAACTCAAAAAGAGTAAATATTTATTTCCGACCAATAACGGATAAGCGGATCTAAACACCACCTCTGCACCCTCACCTTTAAAGTTTGAGAGCACCTCCGCCCTGTACTCTAATCCGCAATCATAATCTTTACCGTCAATACTGATAATGATCTGATCCGCACCAACAATTCTTACCTTAGAAATTTTCGCCGATTCATAAAACAGCTCTTGCAAGCTTTTCTGTCTCACCTCGTATGCAAATAAGTCTACAGAAAAAAGCAAAACAAAAAATCCAACAAGGCTTGCCGTCGTTATCTCTGTCAATTTCATTTTGAATTTCTCTTCCAAATATCTACAACACCGCGCGCCATTCGAGTATCCTACTTCTGAGCAATAATCTTACCGAAGCCACCATCCTTCCAACGAGCCTGATTTCCCGGCTCCAAATGATAGATTTCGTGCGCTTGAATTCATGCTCCCATAAAACAAAATGCTTTCACTGCCAATTATATTGCAATATTTCCTACCGATTATAAAATACTGTTTATATATACAGTAAAAATGGGAAATCCGCGCAAATCCCTGATCTCTCTCGAAGCTACGCTCTACTATCATCGCGTCTCCCGCTGCGTGCGCCGCGCATTCCTGTGCGGCAAGGATGAGCGCACCGGGCGCTGCTTCGAGCATCGGAGACAGTGGATCGAAGATCGCCTATTGGAATTGACCGAGATATTTGCGCTGGATATCTGTGCTTATGCAGTAATGAGCAACCATTATCATGTGGTACTGCATATCAATATTGGAGAGGCTGAATCCTGGACGCTAAGCGAGGTGGTGGATCGCTGGCATCAACTCTGTAAAGGCTCTCTGCTCTCCCAACGTTTTAACCTTGAACGCTGCGGAACTGGCTCGGCTGGAGGAAGTAGCCACAGAATGGCGTACACGGCTGATAGATATCTGTTGGTTTATGCTGATGCTCAATGAGTCCATTGCCCGCCAAGCCAATCAAGAGGATGGATGCACCGGTCGTTTCTGGGAAGGTAGATTTAAGTCTCAGGCTTTGCTCGACGAGCGGGCCTTGGCTGCCTGTATGGCGTATGTGGATCTGAACCCTATCCGGGCCAAAATGGCTGATACGCCCAAAACCTCAGACCACACTTCCATACAGCGCCGTATTTCGGCGGCTCAGCAAACGCTGGGGCAGGGTATTCGTGAGTGCGAGTGGTATCTCTCACCGCCAGCTTCTCCCTGAACTTTTATTTTTTCTGCAGAGTCCATCGCCGGCTTGTGGCGAAAGATCTCTCTTTACGCCAAATACCACGTTTGGCGCGAGATACCACCAAAATCAGACAGCTTCCCCACCTCGTAAGCTTCCGTATAGCTGTGCTGCTGTCTTCGAGCCAGTTTTCTCTGCCTTCCTCAATTTGTGGGTGTCCAGTTTTGCTTGGCATTACAACAGGCTGTCACAACCATAGGAGCCGCCCTCACTATAGCCCAACCCCCCCTTCTCCCTGATCGCCCAGCCAGCGGCTCCAGTTCAGCTCCAGCATGTTTACGCCGCCCAGGTAGTTTCTTCCACCAGGTAATAGACGAGGTGCGGCCCCCGGTCTCAGAGTTATGCATCAGACTAACCAGACACATTGACCTGCACCACACATTTCCCTAGGCGCGACCGTGTGCCTGGGCCTTCAGTTGTTCAGTATCCACCCGAACGAAGATCGAATCCGCAGTTACCGTCAGCACATCACCCGCCCAGACTTCGCAGATCACCCGACTCTTGCGCCCTACTTCACCCTCGACCCTGGCTTTAAGGGTCAGCTCCACACCCATTGGGGTCGGTTTGATGAAGGTGAGGTTAAGCTTCCCGGTAACGCAATCAATGCGCGGCAAGCTGCCTGGCTCACGGCCTTCTGCACGATAGTGGTAAGCCATGGCAGTCCAGTTGGAATGGCAGTCCACCAGCATGGCCACCAGACCACCATAAACCAGCCCCGGCCAACCGTGGAATTTCGGATCCGGCGTGTGCCTGCAGACCACGTGAACCCCGTCTTCATCCCAATAGCTCTTCAATTGCAGTCCCTCAGGGTGGGAACTTCCGCAACCGAAACAGACTCCATCCGGAGCGGCCATATCCTGCAAGGCGGCGGGAACACTGCTCATAGCCAAAGACTCCTTCGCAAAACCACATATTCAAGCGGTTAAAAAACCGCAACCGGGTTTGCATCATACCTAAAAATCAAGAGCAAATGGCATAAGCTTATAATCATCACTGACACTGTAGTGAAACAGGACCACTTGGTTCTTTTCGATTGACGTAGGGTTCTCTGGGGTAGTTCAAAGTAAGCCTTTATAACTAGGGGTAGTATTGGCTGTAGAGGTTCCTGCGTTTACGGTCAGGGTTTACGAGTAAAACAGCAAAGACAAAGCTCTCCTATGGAAAAAATCGATCGGTTTTCATCCAATTTGCTCAAAAGCTCCGACAATAGCCAAGCCCCATACCTCCAACTGATAAAAGGCAATGAACCATTTAGTGGCCAACTCAAAGGCGCTCTGATTGTAGCCCAGTATCACTTATACGACGGCCACTACCTGCTGTTTATCACAGACGATATTCCATATGAAGAAACCTTGCGTATCTACCTGATTGCAAGTAATGCCGAGGTTCTGGACTCGCTGGAATTCGGCGGCTACCTCGCCAACGGGACACTGGAGGATCTGAACATTGTTGGCGAGCAGGCCATTGAGTTCAACTTCATCCACAAAAAGCGCTGCAGGTTGACTGTGAAATCTGACAGCGGATGGACAAAGCCACTCACCTTCACGCCTGGAGTACGGCGACCCGGCGGGTTGAAGAAGCGGTATCTGGATCTTGAATTCTTCTAGTGGGGAAGAAAAGGACCGAAAAGAGAGAAGGCTCCCAGGCAGATTCTCTATGCAAAGTTTATAACCCTGAAAACTGAAAAGACTTCCAGAGCAATGGAAACACAGACAATTACTAAGACAAAATGCTGAGAAGAATCTTTCATGCAATTGAATCAGAATATATATTTGCAATTTATCAATAACTTGCAGATAGATACCATGATATTCCCCGACTTTTAATTCGGGATGAAGGTCGAAAATCGGCAGGTAGTGACTGAGCGCCCACATCTGAAGGAACCGTAAACATGCAGCCTATGCCAGGGAATATCGACCAGCACGGAGAGACTGAGTAATGGCAAAACTCGCAGCAACAATCCCGCCCGTGCGATATAGGCGGACACCCTCTTCGTTTCTCAAGCGACTGACCCGCCCCTTTACCGCGCCGTTCAGGGAAATACTCGGTGGCCCGGACCTTGAGCACTGTGACCACCGGCGTGTGGACTGCGGCGTCGTTGATGTGGAATTTTTTCTACCTGCCGCATCCTTTGGTGGCGAGGCAGAATACCCTACAAATGTGGATCTTAAAAACATTCCCGCTCCAGAAATGGCATACGAGTACCGTACTGAGCATGACATTCTGAGACTGGGTGTCAGTAACTGGAAATATGGGCGCCCCAAGCTGGAACCTACACGGTTTCTGCCTGTTCCCCAGGGCCCTTACGTCATCGTCACCACATCCTGGCAACTAGAAAGAATCAAAAACGGCTTACGCCTTGAAGTAGGCAATACAGCGATGCTTGAGCAATACCTGACGGACGATTACTACGCTCACCTTGAATCCGAAGGAGGGCGAAACTGGAAAATCAGAGCAAGAACACAGAATGAACTTGAGCCGCGCGGATGGGATCAGGAATCAATTGATGAACAAATAGCTACACAGCTTTTCAATCCACCAAAGAACTATGAATCAATGATGTTCAATGGTGTTAACTGGCTTAGATACATCTGGGCACCCCGCCAGAACTACCCGAAAGCACTCAGTTACACTTGTGTGCTCACACCATCCTTTCTCCTGACGGTAAGCTTTGGCCTAACAGAAATGACAGCAGCTTCCCTTAAGCACTGGTGGAGCCCACTGGTCGAAGACTCAGAGATTCTGATACAAGGGGTGAAGCTTCACTATAAAAACCTGTCCGATACCATTTAAGCCAACCGGAAACACTTTGCCATCTGGCTGCGCTCATGTGCCATCGGATATATTGGGATCGGATTCTATGCATTACTGTTCCTTTAATCAGGGCTTTGTGCTCAGAGATTTTGTAGAGAAGCCACTCTTGCAAGCCCTGTGAGAGCCATTCCGGTGGCGGCGGTTCATGGACACCCATAAAACAAGAAGTTACCTTTTTACGTATAACGCTCTCGGCATGGACCGGAGCAAGCACAGCTTGCGGATGTCCAGCCCGAAAGGCGAGTATGCCCAATCTGGTTAAGTGGCATGCCTGACTTGCCCTGTAATTTTAAAATTAGAACCTGGTAACCCCGATATAATACTCAAGGTTATCCCTTTATCCTTCAAAACACGACGAAACTTACTACAAGTTCTTTTGCTCCATACGCCAAGATATGCGGCTTCGTCTGACTCTGCCTGTAAGTAGCCCTCAAACACCTCTTTTAGCTCCTACAAAGAGAAATGTGCTTTTACATCACTCCATTTAGCGACTGCTATATGTGTCTCTCCCTTAACTAGGAAAGGGAGCTCAACTTTATCTTGGTATAGTGTTATTTCTTCCATGCCATTTAACACCGCCATAATTTGCTGACGGAAGCGCAGCGTAAGACGGTCAAATTGATGGCCTTGTTAAGGGTTTTTGCCAAATACTGCATCCATAGCTTGCTTATCGTAATCCAGTAGATATTGCTCAAACTGATCATACAGTTCCTTAAGAAACTGTTTGTTTGGGCCAACTATATCCATGCCTCGATCATCGTAGGGAAAAACCATAACCTCTTTACTTAGATTGAACAAATATATATCCGCCATTGGATTTGGATTAATACATCCAAAGTCCGAGGATAGAGCACACCATAAGGCATTAATAATATATTCGGAAGGTGCGTTGAAAGCTATTTAATGCCATAGAGAATCATAATAATCTTCATCTCCAAGCCATTCTTCGTCGAACTCTTTCCAATGTTCTTTACCAGATATTGGATATAGCCCCGCCTCTCGCAAAGGTCTTAGAGTTGACAGGATGGACAACAATCTTTTTCCGCCATAGACCCTTGCGCAAATTGTTATATCTTCACACCCACTAAAAATCTGACTACAAACCTCCATTGCTTTACGGTGTGCTGTAAGAAATTTATTTAAGTAGTTACCACCTTCAGAAAGCTCAAATCTAAGACCACCTTCATAATTATAAAAGAGAGGCCTTTTGAAAGCCTTTCCGTCAAACGTATTTTCAATCTGTTCTCGAATATTCATGATGCCTTAACGCATAGCTAAACGGCGCACAAAGTGGATCTGATTTGTGCAATAATTTGCGAAGCAAATGCACAAACGAGCGGGGCTTTGGGAGCCCAGTGGAGGCCGAAGGTCGGAACGGTGTTTGAGCGAATTGTTATGTGTTTTCATACTTTTCAAACACTACACGCTCTAAGCAAGAGTGCAAACTTTTCTCTAAGATCATAAAGCCTTTATTTGTATAAAGTAAGTAATTTGGATTCGGCTTGTATTCGGCTAATTGACCATCAACAACAGAGAATAGACCAATAATATCCTCTGGAGGAACGCCATCATCTTTATTTTTTACTCTACCATCTATTACTACTACCACACCGTCATGCTGCCTTAACGCCTCATCAATTAGTGGCTTGGCATTTATTCCATTCTCTTCAATTTTTCGATGCAATAAATTTAGGAACACTGGATTAGGTCTGAATTCTGTAATTCTCCCATCATCTGCGCTTCCAACCACTTCGCCTAAAATTGCTTCTGATATTAAACCCTTATCAAAGACAAAATCATGAGAAAGTATTGAAATATACCGCCTTATATTTCCTTCTTTATCTCTTACTTCAAATAAATTACTCATGTTGCTACCTGTTTACACATAACGCCGCGAGCAGCGGCAGCTTGCTTTGGGCGCTTTATGCGCGAAAATGGGAGCGAAGCGTCCTGCGTATAAAGTGCACAAAGTGAGCTGTCCGGTGGAGGCCCACAGAGCCGGAACGAAATGCCTAGCCTTGTTAATGGTCGGTTACCCGGCAGTTGATCCCTGACACCAATTCCCGAATACCCACTGCAATATAGCTTGCACTTAACCTAATCCATGGCGAAAGGAACCAGAACACGACACTTGCGGATTTTACAGTGTTTTGCGGGGAGACGACTTGAACGGTGGTAAACACTTGAAAGCAACTCCCTTCTTTAGTGCCTGAGGCCTTCCGGGCTCTTAGCTATTAACGCCAAGTTAAGCAGCAAAACGGAGGCCGCAGTGGTTTAAATTGTCCGATTGAACACCTCGTTAGCACGGGAACGGATTGATCTGAACAACAGTGACATAAGCAATGCGCCCCCCGCGCCACCAGGTACCTCTGGTGCCGACTTTAAGTCGTTTGTGATGGTACTCACGGCGCTCTTCACTGAGAACCCACATATTGGCGTAGCCTCTTTTCGGAATATTTCCCGGAGTTGCGTCTCTGATAACGTGGCCATTTGCATCAAGGATTTCAGGCCAGATCATGTGTGTACCCTCAACCTGTGGGTCGTCACCGTCATAGAGAAAATCAACTCTCATACCTTGGCCAGGCTTCGCGTTTTTTATTTCCTCAGCCAGATCAATTTCGTATTCGACAATGAAGTCTGGTTGCTCTCCAGATTTCTCTTCGTAAGGTATGTGTTCTTTCATAATTGAGTACTAACGCCGCCAACACGGGCGCAATGTAGCGGCGGCGCCGCGAAATGGAGGCCCAGCCAGCTTTGCTGGCGATCGTGCTTGGCTTTGTTAAGCATGGCTGAATTTCTTGCGAAATATTAAGACTGACAATCTTACGCCTATTAGTATACCAAGCCCAAACGAGGCTGGCATTGCAGCCAAAAATAGACATTCTTGATTGCCCTCAATGATTTCAGGCAAATATGAAATAGACCCTACGAGCATAAACCAACCGCCAAAGTGAAAGAACTGGAGCGGCTGTTTGAAATTAAAAGGGTTAAGTCTCCAGTTTGGACGTGACCATGTTTTAGCGGACATTGGGTTAAATGCTTGTAAGCCAATGACAACTTGTAATCCGATGACACCAAAGAGGAATGCGGCAGGCGTCGCGTTCCTGGCCTTGTTAACTTTTGATGGCACCATGCTTAGCCACCCCTATGTAACTAAACTCAACCATTTTGCTAAATGCATTATTGCAGAGTGTAATATCTTGGTTGGACAACTTGGCCTTTACTTCAGCTCCAGCTTTACTCTTTGGTATAGCAAAAGAATTATGCCGATCAATTACAAGATAAAGTTCATCTTCTGTGAAGTATGACTCTATGAACCCTTGTACCTCTAGCTCTTTGAAGTCGCTACCTTCGCCCACAAACGACCACTCGTTACCAGATGACTTATCCCAATCGATTTTTGATTTCATGTGGATTGTAGCTATGTAGATACTTTTTGCTTCCATGATTCTCAATAAAAGTTAACGCTTTTGTTTAGCGACGCCTCGACAGGGGCGTCCGGTGGAGGCGCCGGCCGAAACGAACTACAACAAGATTAGGTTCGTTTTGGGTACACGTGATAGCGGTCGGCGCCCGTTTTCTCGATTACCACCCGGTCGCCAGACGCCAAATTATGAACCTTGAAAAATTCACCAACCCAAGCCCGACGGCGAAAAATTTTCTTATCGCCAGCGATATCAGTACGAACTGGAGACGTTATGCCGCTATGGACTTCGAGGAGCCTCGGAGCGAGGCTGCTGTCGTTGCTGCCTCCGATAGAATCTGGTGGAAAAAACTCGATCACCGAAGACAGGTAAAGGTGATTGTTGTTGATATTGCCTTGGGTTAGCTCAATTTCGACAAATTCCACTTGATGTTTTCCTGTACTTTTAACGCCGTTGTAAATTGCAGTTTTGGAGGAGCCTATTTGTTCCATCTAGCACAAAAAGGGGCGACGGAAAAACTGTCAATTTGACAACTTTATTAGCGCCTAGTCCTGATCAAAAACCACAACTGCCTTTGATCTTTCTTCATTTAACAAGACTGTTACAGCGCCCAGCGCTGACTGCCAATTTCCCGCGCCATAACAGTATTTAAGTTTCATTTCTTCGTGAGCTTTAAGCCCTGCTGCGGCCTTTTTACTACTTTCTGGAGGGTCGCATATCATAAATTCTCTGCCAACTAATAAGTCTTCGTAGTTCCCTGAAAATGAAATAAGGAACTCTTCTCGATAGTCTGTCCAAGAAAAAGTTGCGTGGTCCAAGATTCGAGTCTCACTAGGTAGACTATTGACAGCTAATACCGTCCTCAATGTACGTTTATCCGAATCAACTACAAGCCAAATTACTACAGCAACTGATAGTGGCATTAACATATAAAGATACTTCTTCATGTGTAGAGATAACGCCAAAAACAGGCGCGCCGCTTTTTGGCGTCGCCCTGCCTTTTCTTGTATGGTCCAATATCTATATCAAACTACTCTCATCGATGTTAGGTTGAAGCCCGTAGCTAGCGGCAACTAGTTACCGGGGTGGCAGTCCGGTGCATGCCAGGTACTCGATACCGTTAACAAGCTGGGACGCTACCCCGACCCGATTTTATCTCGAACAGTCGAATGGGCTTCGAGCTCGAATTTAGCAAGTAACAGTGCTTGTGACAACTCACAAAGAAAAAGTGGGCGTTAACGTAGGAGTCGATGTTGAAAAGTACCAATTGGACTTCTTTATTTGGAAAAGAAAACATTCATGGACATCCATCAATATTCTGTCCATCAATATTCCTAACTGGGCGGTTGATGTAAACATTATTTAAAGGGAAATCTGGTTATCCGTGCCCACAGCAATATGCCCTAGGCTTTCAGTATATCCTTCATGGGCAAGGTTAGCGCTTTGATTTCCAGCGCCTGTCAATCGCCCAATATTGCCAGCTCTACCTCTGAAAACAGCCGAGATGCCTTGCGGCGCGCAGCGTTCTGACGCTGCTCGACAAGCTTCTCTATGGCTTGCTCGCTGACCGACTCAGTTCCTGGCGAGTACAGCTCAAACCAGCTCGCTGTCACAACAGCAATAGACAGCGACTCGGCAGTGATAAAGTCGCACAACTCCACGTATACTTGACAGGCTCTTTCGAACACTCCGCGCATCGCTGTTAGCAGCTCTTCTATTTCACAGATGCCCACCTCTCACATAGAAAGCCCCAAAATACAGCGGAAAATTTATCAAAAAATACAATTTTGAAAAAACAGAGAGATAGCTACTCCGCCCTAAAGATATTCAAAATATGGAGGTCATTCCCATGATTGGTTGAAAGTTTTACACGCAGGCACTGACAACTCGTGAAACAACACTTTTTTATAGAGGGGGGCACGGTTTCCAACCTAAAGCTGGTCCGTGTGCGGCACTAAGGAAAGCGCTATTACCAAATTAAATTTGAGTTGCACGCCCGCGGCGCTGAAAAGCCCTCACAGCTGACCACCCGTAACGAGCCAAACCGCAGGGCGGATCAAAAGCGGAGCTACAGGGAAGTACTTGTGCGTTTTCGAAATATCCGTCCTATTGCCTGAGCGCCCCGAAACATACCGTTGTTTTCACGCGAATTAATCAGAGGTTCCCTAGACAAAATCCTGCCGCGCCATCCAGGGAATTATCCGCTCGAAGGCCTTTTCAATATTGTCGATGGAAGTGGCGTAGCTGATGCGCAAAGCGCTGCGGCAGGATTCGCCGAAAGTGTCTCCGGCGATGGTGCAGACGCCTGTTTCGCGCAAAAGGCGCAACGCGACATTGCTGCCGTTGACGCCGTCCGGCAGCGAGGGAAATAGATAAAAAGCGCCCTCGGGTATATACCCCTCCAGGTAAGGGGTTTTCTCCACCAGTTGCACCAAACGATCACGCCGCTGTTTGTAAGTTTCGACGATGCGATCAATAAACCCGCGCTCTCCCTGGAGCGCGGCGACACCGGCCCACTGACAGGGTGTGTTGGCAACGGTAGTGGTGAACATATGGTAGCGCCGCAGCTTCCTGATGGCCCCTTGGCTTGCAATCATCCATCCAATGCGCATACCCGCCATGCTGAAGGTCTTGGAAAAACTGCTGATCACCATCACGTGGTCCAAGTCGGAGCAGCAAGACAAAACACTGGCGTATTCACGGTTGTCATACACCAGGTGATCGTAGACCTCATCGCTGATCACATAGACGCCCCGGTAGGCGGCCTCCTGCACGATCATCTCAATGGTTTCGCGGGGGTAGACAGTGCCGGTGGGATTGCTGGGGGAATTAAGCACGATCGCGTGGGTTTTATTGCCAATGGCATCGATCACTTCCACTGGGTCCAACTGGTAGTTATTCTCCGCGCGTGTGGGAATGTATTTCACCTCGCCGCCGTTCATACGGATCAGCGGCGCATAAAGCATAAATGACGGGTCCGGGACAATAAATTCGCGCCCCGGCGCGGATACAGCGGTGAGCGCCAAATAGATGGCCTCGGTAGCGCCGGTGGTGACAAGAATATTTTCTGGCGAGATCCCGCGCCCATAGCGCGCATTGTTGTAAACCGCCAAGGCCTCCAGCAATTCCGGCAGGCCGGCGTCCATGGTGTAGCCGGTCTGGCCCGCCTCCAGCGCATCCACCGCGGCCTGTATCACATGGGGCGGCGCCGGTGCGTCCGGCTGGCCAATGGACAAATGAATAACGTCGTCCATGGTAGCTGCCAGATTAACCATCTTACGGATTCCCGGCACAGGAATCGTCAGCAGTGCCGGGTTCCACAGCGGGTCCTCGGATTCATAGAAGTCGAAATCCAAACTGTTCACATCGCCTCCCCCCCTGCTTCTCCTGCAGAAAACAGCCGCGGACGCATATCGGTCAGTGGCGCCGCCTGCTGGTAGGCCTGACCGGCACGCAACACTGTGGCGTCTTCGAAGCGCCGCCCGACCAGCTGTAATCCGACGGGCAGTCCCGCACTGGAAAAACCGCAGGGCACAGACAGCGCCGGCTGCCCGGTGAGGTTGAACGGGTAGGTAAAGGGGGTCCAGGATGGCCAGCGAGTGCTGGTCCAGTCTTCCGGCACCTCGCGACCAGCTTTGAACGCTGTGATTGGCAGCGTTGGTGTCAGCAGCAAATCGTAGGTGCGGTGGAAAGCGGCCATACGCTCACACAGTGCCGTGCGCTCATTCACCGCAGCCAAGTAATCAAGCACCGTCAGCTGTGCGGCCTTTTCTGCCACTGCCACCAGCTGTGGGTCCATCAGCGCCCGTTGGCGTTTGTCGAGCTCGCGCAGCGCGTTGGCAGCGCCACTGTAAAAGAGATGCCCGAATGCCGCCAGAGGGTCGTCGAAGCCCGGGTCCACTTCGGTGACATCGGCCCCCAGCGATTCCATCAAGCGTGCGGCGGCGCGCACCTTCTCTTCTATTTCTCGCTCTACCTGCACATAGCCGAGGTCGGCGCTAAAAGCGATACGCAACCCTTTGAGTAACTGCCCGGGCTCTCCCTGGATAGCCTCGACGTAGTCAATGTTGCGCCTCGGCACCGCGTGGACATCCCGGTAGTCCGCCTCCGTCAGCACATTCATCGCCAAAGCGCAGTCCGCCACCGTCCAAGCCATAGGACCGGCATGCGCCAGGGTGCCGAAGGGGCTCGGCGGCCAATGGGGTACCTCACCGAAACTGGGTTTTAGGCCGACAATGCCGCAGAACCCGGCGGGAATACGAATAGAACCACCGGCATCGGTCCCCAGCGCCAGCGGCCCCAAGCCCAGGGCCACCGCCGCGGCGCTGCCGCCGCTGGACCCGCCGGCGGTTTTCTCCGGCGCCCAGGGATTGCGGGTTACGCCATCTATGGGGTTGTCGGTCACACCCTTCCAACCGAATTCTGGTGTTGTGGTCTTACCCAGGGGCACACAACCGCTGCGCGCCAGCGCCGACACCGCAGGTGCCGACTTGCCCAGCGTGGCTGCCGGATCAATGGTTTTTGATCCTTTGCGCGTCGGCCACATAGGAGTCAGAAACACATCCTTGATCGCCACTGGTATGCCATCGAGCAAACCTTGCGGCGCCCCCGCCCGGTAGCGCGCCTCCGAGGCCCGCGCCGCTGCGCGAGTGGTGTCCCTGTCCACCAGGCAGTAGGCATTGACTATCCTGTTGCAGCGTTCTATCCGGTCCAGCAACGATTCTGTGACTTCCAGCGGGGAAAAAGCCCTTTTTTTGTACCCTTCCAGCAATTCCACCACACCCATACTGGCGAACTCACGCATCGGCCCTTCCTCTTTTCCCTGCTAGTCTCCCCATCCTAGTACGCGCAGACCGGCCTTTATCGAGTAGACCCCCAGATTCACGTGGACACCGCCGCCCCGTGCACCCACCAAAGATGACGCCAAAGGTACCTCTGATTAATTCACCCGAATGCTGTAGCTGGTTCCGGGACGCTCAGACAATGAGATGGACATTTCGAAAATGCGCGAATACGCCCCTGTAGCTCCGCCGGATACGCCCTTGTATAGAGCGGTTCGAAATGTCCATTTCAGAACCAGAGCTTCTCATCTGGGTGAAAAGTACCTTTGTCGCCAGAGGGCAAATTATTCAGAGGTTCCCAAAGTCTCATTTTTTGTGAAGAATTCAGGTTGTAGTCAGCTCGGCAAGATAAATTGCCGGTTGCAGAATTCCGTTTAAGGGGCAAGAACAAATGAAAATGACAGCCTGGATAATTCCCTTCACAGCCCTGATCCTGGTCGGCGGCTGCGCCACAATGAGTGAAGAAGAGTGTCTGACGGCGGACTGGCGCGCAATCGGCTATGAAGATGGGGCGGCGGGTTTGCAGATTGCACAGTTGAGCAAGCGTCGCGAAGCCTGCGCCAAGCACGGTGTGCGACCGGATACCGCCTCCTACCGGACTGGCCGCGACGAGGGATTGCAACTCTACTGTACCGAACACCAGGGTTTCCGCCTGGGCCGTGCCGGGGGCACCTACAGTGGTGTCTGCCCCGCTGATCTGGAAGGGCTTTTTCTCCGTGGCCACAGCGCCGGCCGCGATATTTATCTGGCCCAGAGCGCCGTTAATCAGGTGGCCTCAGCCATCAGCGATTTGGAAAGAGAACGGGAACATATTCTCGATGACATTACTGAAATGAGCGCACACCTGGTCAGTGACGAGGCCACCAAAGAAGAGCGGGTGACCCTGCTCGCCGATATCGCCCGTCTCAAGGAGCGCCACACGGAGCTGGAGCTGGATATCGAAGACCTGGAACAGGAGCTGGCGCTGCGCGAGGCGGAATATCAGGAAGTGCTTGCCCGATCGCCCTACTAAACGCTCTCTGATAAGTTTTTCTGCTGACGGAAATGATTCATCAGACCCATGATATGAAGCTCTGATTTTGAAGCCACTTTACTGCCAGGAAGCAAATCAAAGCTTCTCTGATTAATTCACACCGGGAATATAGTGGGCTTCTGAACGCCCACCCCTTCACCTAAACCTCTTATCTGGCCTCGAGCTATCTTTGCTTCCAGAGAGAGCTGATCGGAGGTTCCTTGGATGCATCTCTTTACCCAGTCACGCATAAATTTACACATATTTACTTTTCCTATCACTGTAGTGCGAATGACTTCACTTAGAATAAAAGAAACATCCTTACCATCCGAATCTGCAACATCAAATGAAAAAATTTCTTTTCAAAAATATATGTATTGGAATTGCGTGCACCGCAATGTTCGCCAACAGTGCCATGGCCCACCATGGTGTAAATGGTCAATTTGACACCTCTAAACAAATAAAGATAACAGGAAAAATAACAAAAATAAGGTTAGTCAACCCGCATGCGTACATCTATTTCGATGTTAAAAATAGCGCAGGCAACGTCGAAAACTGGCGCTGTGATCTAGGCACAGGAAGCGCATTAAAGAGAGCAGGATGGTCTTCCAGCCTCTTTAAAAAAGGAGAGGAAATCACCATTATTGGTGCGCCAGCACGCAGTGAAGATCTCGCCTGCCATGCAAACAGCATACATTTTACCAACGGGCTGACAATTAACCGAAATTCTGTTTTTGACAACTCTGGAAATTTAGTTAAACAACCCAGAAAAATCACTCTACCGGATGGAACACCAAACATCGGCGGCAACTGGGTAAGCGACCAGCGCAAAGAGAGACCTCGCCCCCAAAAACCTTCCTCAAAATCAGCTCCGCGACAAGATCTGGCAGCCGCGCCAGAAGATGGGCGTCCTCCTAGGGGGGAGCGCCCGCCCATGGGTGAGCGTCCGCCACGAGACCCGAATCGGCCACAGTTCAAACTAACAGAGGCAGGCGAGCAGGCCGTTGCAGGTTACCGATTTGAAGACAGCCCTCGCCTGCACTGTAAAGCAACCAACATCATAGATGACTGGACATTCGACCAATTAGTGAATCGCATTGATCAGACCGAAGATGAAATCACCATTCATTATGGTTTCATGGACATCGTTCGCACGATTCACCTCGACTTGGACCAGCATCCAGCAGATATTGAGCCCAGTGTGGCAGGTCACTCAATAGGCAAGTGGGAAGACGGCGTATTGATTGTAGACACCATAGGCTTTGCTCCTGGTTACATACATGCACCACCGCATCCGAATGGCGCAGCCAAAAACAGCGATCAACTCCATATCGTTGAGCGTTTTCATCTCAGTGATGACGGGCTATCACTCCACCGTTCGTATGAAATAGAGGATCCTTTGTACTTGCAAGAGAAAGTACACGGCGAAGACGTTGTGAAGCTGACAGAATCGCAATACTTCCCCTATGAATGCGACGACCTAACCTATGAGAAACGCTAATTAATCTCTGATTAAATCGCATGTGCTCTGTCGTTGGTTTCAGAGCGCTCACGCAGCGCTTTTTTGAAAACGCAGGAGTAGTTCCTGTAGCATCTATAGATATATTTATAGACGCTACAGGAAACTATTCGCACATTTTATAAGGAACCTCTGATTAAATCACTTTCTGGTGGCAGAAGCTCTTCGCGGGCGGATGTGAAGCTCAGGTGATAGGACGGGCATTTCGAAACCATCGGATACAGGGATGTATCCGCCGGAGCTACAGGGAAGTACTCGTGCGCTTTCGAAATGTCCGTCCTATTGCCTGAGCGCCCCGGAAGCTACCATAGTGTCCACGCGAATTAATCAGAGGTTCCATAAAAAGATTCCATCTCTTAGTAGCCTCATAACAAGAGATAACCCTTATCCGAATTATTCATAGCCACCCCTAAGCGTATAAACGAGGTAATTTTGTTGACATTTTTAGATTGGGCTGAGAGCTCATCATTGGGTTTATGGGTATCAGATTCTTTATGGGGTTATCCAATTGTATTAACCCTGCATACCATTGGTATGAGTATACTGGTAGGCATCGCCCTAATGATTAGCTTTAGACTTCTCGGATTCTGTTCCAGGCTGCCACTCAGAGATATGTATAACTATTGGAAAGTAGCGATTGCAGGGTTTTGCATTAATCTTCTGTCTGGAACCGCTTTATTTTTCGGCGGCGCGACTCTTCTATGGGAAAACCGGCCATTTCTACTAAAAATAACACTCATCGCAACCGGTTTGCTGTTAAGCCACTATTTAGCCACAAGAACGATCTCTGGCAAGATCACTTCAAAGCATAAATTTATAGCAGGCGCATCAATTTTTGTATGGATAGCGGCACTCGTTTCAGGCCGACTTATCGCATATATCGATTAGAGGGAGATTATCATGCAAGATGTCATTAACTGGATGATCTCTTCAAGTACATATGATTATATCAATGCTCACAGCTGGGTCTGGCCAACCCTGGAAAGCTTGCATTTTATAGGATTATGCTTGCTATTTGGTTCTTTAATCGTAGTCGACTTAAAGATTATTGGATTCGCCCCAGAAAATCCTTTTAAAGCTGTTGACAATTTTATCTTTGTAACGCTAATTGGACTTACGATAAACATCGCCACAGGAATCTTTTTTTTGTTTGGTGATCCCAGCCGTTATTTCATCAACCCGTCTTTTAAAATCAAAATATCATTGATTTTTTTTGCGATAATAAATGCCCTATATCTTTCCTTACGATTACGGAGCATCAAAAGGGGAAACAATCAAAGCAACGTGATTTATTTCCCTATAGATGTAAAGATCGTTGCCGGACTTTCTCTACTGCTATGGACAGGGGTAATGATTTTTGGTCGACTGATCCCGTATATGGAATAGTGTAAACGTGGAAATCTCTGATTAATTAATTTCCTGGGTTAGGGGCTTCGGTACCGGGACACCGTACCTGTCCGCCCAGGGCTGCAGGTCTTCCATAATCGACGGGTACAGCATCACCCCCTCTCTCAACTGCTTATCACGCATGGCCCAGGCCCTCTGACCGGGCACGCGTACCGGAGAGCAGCCCTCGCTGCGGCTGTTCTGCCACAAATTGCACAATGCCGCGGTCTGGCGCAGAAAGTCCGCGCGGGGGCAAAATGCGCGGGGGTCTATCAGCTGAAGGAATACCGAGTTGGCCTCGCCGTCGCCTTTCGCAGATGCGTCGTCTCGACCGTAGCCACCGAGCGCCATGGATAGAACTTCCAGCATCGCCGACAGCGCCGCACCTTTGTATCCGTGATCGACCCCACCAACGGGCAGAATACTGCCGCCACTATCGAATACATTCGGATCGTCGGACACATTGCCGTCCCGGTCTTTCAGGCATTTTACCGGCAGCTTAGTGCCTTCCCGTTTTGCCCTTGCTACATAACCACCAGCAGTCACTGACATGCTGATATCAAACAGCAACGGGTATTCACCGGCAGGGGCGGCGAAGGCCAGCGGATTGGCGGAAAAGAGCGGGTCCACACTGCCCTGGGGAGATACGGTATTTTCCGCCGGTGTTGAGCAAGTGAGAATTGCCACATAACCGGCCTCCACAACTGGCGGCAGATAGGCTGCAAGGCAGGCGATATGCTGACTGCGACGTATGGTGGCGGTAACCACCCCGTGATCCGGCACCCGCTGCATCGCTTCTATCAGCGCCTGCCTCAGCACCCAGGGCCCCGGCAGAAAATCTGCATCCCAATTAAAACAATTACCGCGGTCCGCGAGCACTGTTGGCGCACCTTCGCGGCGAGTCTCATTACTCTCCAGCCAGCGCAGGTTGCTCACCACACGGTTCATGCCGTGGGTGGTAAAGCCGAGCAGGTCCGCCTCTAGAAAAACGCCTGCCATCACCTCTGCGCGCTCTTCGGCCAAGCCGGCACACTGGAACAGACGGGCGGCAAAATTTTTCAACGCCTCTGCACGATAACGCTTTGTCATACAAATTCCTCTCAAATAACCGCTGATCATTTCAGTGCGAAATTTACAAGAAGCGCCGAAAGGGGTGAGAAACTCAATGAATGGAACTGATAGTTTGAAGCCGTTGGATACAGGGGCCTATTTCAAGGTTTTCATAATATCCATGCCATTGCCCGAGAGCCCCAAGAGCAATTACAGCGCTCACGCAGATGAGTGTAAAATTTTCTAATAATCGCTGACTTTTCCCCGCAATGCCTTAACCTGACCACGGCGCACCTTTGTGTTCAAACGCCGTTCTTTCGCCGCTCTGCCCGGTTTGGTTGGAATGCGTTTTTTGCGTCTTTTACTCACCTTGTCAATGAGCAGCCGCAGGCGCTGCAGCGCATCTTCACGGTTTTTTTCCCGGGTGCGAAAGCGCTGGGCTTTGATCACCACTATACCATCCGAATTGACTCTCTGGTCATTCAGCTGCAGCAGGCGCTCTTTAACTTCTTCCGGCAGAGAAGATGCGCGAATATCAAAGCGCAGATGAATTGCGCTGGATACTTTATTGACATTCTGTCCGCCGGCACCCTGGGCGCGCACTGCGCTAATCTCGATTTCCGCTGCCGATATTTCCAAGTTTTTAGAAGTATTAGCCATAGAACGTCCATTTCATCTTTGTCAAATGCCTATACAATGGTATCTGCGCAACATAACAACCTACAAAACCGCCCTCATCCCTGCAGTACTCGTGGATAGCGTATTATGAAAACCCGACAGAGTGGTCACACAGGTCATTTCAATCCCCCCGTATTCTACACGGCTACTGGAGCCCTGGCGCTACTGGTGGCCTACGCAACTATTTTCTCCAATGACGCCAGCGCACGTTTCAAAGCGCTACAGAGCGCCATAGTCACCAATATGAGCTGGTACTACGTGCTGGTGGTGGCAATCATTCTGATCAGTGTGGTTGTTATTGCGATTTCCCGCTTCGGAGAAATCAAGCTGGGACCGGAACACGCCGAGCCGGAGTATAGCTACGGCTCCTGGTTCGCAATGCTGTTTTCCGCCGGAATGGGCATAGGACTACTTTTCTTCGGTGTCGCCGAACCGGTCATGCACTACCTGAATCCTCCGGTAGGCGAAACTGGCACAGTGGAAGCCGCGCGCCAAGCGATGATACTGACCTTTTTCCACTGGGGGCTACACGCTTGGGCAATTTACGCCATAGTCGCATTGATTTTGGCTTATTTCAGTTACCGCCACAAACTGCCACTCACCTTGCGCTCGGCGCTCTACCCTATTATTGGAGAGCGCATTTACGGCCCTATTGGCGATGCAGTGGATGTCTTCGCCATTGTTAGCACCGTTTGCGGCGTAGCGACGACACTCGGCTACGGCGTGCTGCAAATCAACTCCGGACTGAACCATTTGTTTCATGTGCCCATAGGAGAAGGGGTTCAGGTAATTCTAATTATCGCCACCACAATCCTCGCCACTATCTCCGTGGCAACAGGCTTAGATAGCGGAATCAAGCGGCTTTCCCAGCTGAATATCGGACTTGCGGGGCTCCTCATGTTAATGGTGCTGCTACTCGGCAGCACTGTCTACCTGTTGCAGGCATTTGTGCAGAATATCGGCAGCTATTTGTCGGTGATGGTCAGCAAGACCTTTAATCTCTATGCCTATAACCCCACCGACTGGCTCGGCGGCTGGACCATCCTCTATTGGGGCTGGTGGATGTCCTGGTCGCCCTTCGTCGGCCTGTTCGTCGCGCGCATATCCCGCGGGCGCACTATCCGGGAATTTACCATCGGCGCCATGCTGATGCCCGCGGGAATGACCCTGCTGTGGATGACATTCTTCGGCAACTCCGCGATCGATATGATTCTGAACGAAGGAATGACGGCCCTCGGTGAAGCGGTCAGCAAAGATCAGTCCCTCGCGCTATTCCACTTCCTGGAACAATTTCAGCTACCGAGCCTTTTCTCTTATGTCGCTGTCATCATGGTAGTCATCTTTTTTGTAACGTCTGCGGACTCCGGCGCCCTGGTGGTCAATATGCTGGCTTCCCACGGCCGTGATGATACCCCCCTTTGGCAAAAAGTTTTCTGGTGCGCACTGATTGGCATAGTGGCCATTACCCTACTGCTAGTCGGTGGTTTAGCCTCTCTGCAAACAGCGGTGATCGCCAGTGCCTTGCCCTTCTCCGCCATATTGCTAATCGCCATCTACGGATTGGTTTCCGCCCTGCGTACCGATACTGCGAAACGGGATGCGCTGACCGCACCGGTAGCCCCGATCACCGCGCGCAATCCCGTCCCCTGGCAACGGAGATTGAGAAACCTTGTACACCTGCCGTCCCTAGATGAAGTAAAGGAATATATACGCGATGTGGGAGAGCCGGCACTGCGAGAGTTTGCCCAGGAGCTGGAGCAAAACGGTCTGGCCACCGAAGTGTCACGCGGTAAAAACAGCGATGTTTACCTGAAAGTTTTTCAGGGTGACGAGGTGGATTTCCTCTATGGCATACACCCCAAAGCACACCTGAAACCCAGTGCCTTGACGCCGGAACACATGGACTTGGAAGCGCAAAAGCTGGACGACACAACCGACGACGGCTCGGATGACAAATACTTTCGCACCGAGGTGCACCTGCATGAGGGCGGGCAGGATTACGATGTGATGGGTTGGACCAAGGACCAGTTGCTCACGGATATCCTGGCGCATTACGAACGGCACCTGCAGTTTTTGCACACGCTACGCTGACAAAGAACAGATCGTGAAAACGAACGCTGTTATGATCCCGCTGCAAACACAACGGCTGACCTTGCGCCAACTCACGCAAGAGGACGCCCCATTGATGCTGGCGGTGCTGAACGACCCCGATTTTCTGCGCAATGTGGGAGATCGCGGCGTGCGCACCGAAGCAGACGCGCGCCGCTATATCGCCGATGGAATCATGGCCATGTACCGGCGTCGCGGTTTTGGACTGTATAAGGTGGAACTCAAGGACGGCACGCCCCTCGGCGTCTGCGGCCTATTGAAGCGGGAGGGCCTGGGCGCCCCGGATATCGGCTTTGCCCTATTGCCCGAATACCGCCGACAGGGTTACACCCTGGAAGCGGCGCGCGCGGTGATGCGCTACGCCCGCGATGTTATCGGTCTGACACGTATTGTGGCCATTGCCCTGCCAAACAATACGCCCTCATTGCGCCTGCTGGAAAAACTGGGGCTCCGCCCGGAAGGCATCATCAGACTACCGGGGGAAGATGAAGATCTGCTACTGATGGTCTGGGAGAACCAAGAATAACCTGAGGGCCGCGCAACCTAAGGCACCGCCGATTAAGTCGCTTCGTGACGGTGAAGATTATTTAACGCCAGATAAGAAGCCCACCCCATTGCCCGAGTACTCCGAAGCCTCTGCAACTTCCGTGTGAAAGAACAAGGGCTCCCCAATAAAAAAGGGCGGGCACTCCCAAGCAAAGTGCCTCGCCCAAAAGGATGGAAATTTATCAATCAGCCATCAGTGCGCACTGGCTTCTCCAGCGCCTTTGGGGAAACGGATATCGGCAACCATTTCCTGCACGGCTTTGGGCGCTTCTGAGGTAAACCGGGCCACAACAATCGCCACTGCAAAGTTCAACAGCATTCCCAGGGTACCGATGCCTTCCGGCGATATACCGAACCACCAGTTTTCCGGCGTATTGGCAGCGGGGTTGATGAACTTAAAGTAAATAATATACGCGGCGGTAAAGGTAATACCGGAAATCATACCCGCAATGGCGCCCTCCTTGTTCATCTTTTTGCTGAAGATCCCGAGAATAATCGCCGGGAAGAACGAGGATGCCGCCAAGCCGAAGGCAAAAGCCACCACTTGAGCAACAAAGCCCGGCGGATTGATTCCCAGATAGCCCGCGATACAGATTGCCACCGCCGAGGCAATACGCGCATAGCGCAACTCCTGCTTGTCACTGATATTGGGCATCAGATTGCGCTTGAGCAAATCGTGTGAGATCGACGTCGAAATCACCAGCAGCAGTCCCGCGGAGGTAGACAGTGCCGCGGCGATGCCCCCTGCAGCCACCAGCGCGATTACCCATGCGGGCAGATCGGCGATTTCCGGGTTAGCGAGTACCATAATATCGCGGTCGATTTTCATCTCGTTGCGCGCATCCCCGGAATAGAACATCTTGCCGTCACCATTCTTGTCTTCCCAAGCAATCAGGCCAGTGCTCTCCCAGTTAGTAATCCAGCTCGGCGCCTCCTCGTAGGCAGTGCCCTGGGCATCCGGACCGTTGATGGTATCGATCATATTCACCCGAGCAAAGGTGGCGATGGCCGGCGCGGTGGTGTAAAGGAGGGCGATAAACAACAGTGCCCAGCCGGCGGACTTGCGCGCATCCCGAACCTTGGGCACGGTGAAGAAACGCACAATCACGTGTGGCAAGCCAGCGGTACCCACCATCAACGCGGCGGTAATAAAGAAGACGTCTATAGTACTCTTGGTCCCCGACGTATATTCTGCAAAACCCAATTCCGTAGACAGGCCATCCAACTTATCCAGCAAATAGGTGCCGGAACCATCGGACAATTCCGCTCCGAAGCCAATCTGCGGAATCACATGCCCGGTCATCATGATGGAAATAAAAATGGCCGGCACTAGATAGGCACAGATCAATACGCAGTACTGGGCCACCTGGGTATAGGTGATCCCCTTCATACCACCGAGCACCGCGTAAAAGAACACAATCGCCATACCGATAATCACACCGGTGGTGATATCCACTTCCAGGAAGCGTGAGAAGACCACGCCAACACCGCGCATTTGTCCCGCCACATAAGTGAAGCTCACAAACACCGCACAGATCACCGCCACTGTACGCGCAGTATTCGAGTAATAGCGGTCACCGATAAATGCCGGCACCGTAAACTTGCCGAATTTGCGCAGGTAGGGTGCCAGGCACAGCGCTAGCAGCACGTAGCCGCCGGTCCATCCCATAAGGTAGACGGCACCGTCATAGCCCATAAAGGAAATCAAGCCAGCCATGGAAATAAAGGATGCCGCGGACATCCAATCCGCCGCCGTGGCCATACCGTTGGCCACTGGGTTGACGCCGCCGCTGGCGACGTAAAAATCGTGCGTAGAACCGGCACGCGACCATATGGCAATACCGATATAGATCGCAAAGGTTGCACCGACGATCAGGAATGTGAGGGTTTGGATATCCATGGTCTGCTCCTACTGGCCGAACTCTTCTTCGAGTGCTTCTTCAAACTCATCCGGTTCTTCGTGGTCCTCGTGCACATTGTATTTTTTATCCAGCTTATTCATTTTGTGCACATAGACGGCTATTAACACCAGAAACACATAGATGGAGCCTTGCTGGGCGAACCAGAACCCTAGCTTGAAACCACCGAGGCGAATGCCGTTTAGTGCATCGGCGAATAGAATTCCACAGCCAAAAGAAACCGCGAACCAAATGGCCAACAGCGACAGCATTAGGCGCAGGTTTTCCTTCCAGTAGTCATCCGCGTGTTGTTCGCTTTCAAAACTCATCGCTTTTCTCCCGCATTTATTTCACTATTTACTTTTGTTTTATGCCCCATTTGGGAGCCGCCCGCGATTGCAATCAACACCCCGGCCGAGGCAATGGGTGGTCCATACCCTGCTACTCCAGAACAGAAAACGTCAGAAAACATATTTCACTGAAAACTGAAGTCTCTGCAGATCACCTTCATCGTCAACAAGCGAACCGCCGCTATTCTCAACTTCCTTGCTGGCAAAAATATATTCGCCACCCAGTGTCAATTTAGGCACTGGTGAATAGAGCAGATTCGCATGCAAACTACGATAGGCCGAGGGCGTGGTATCGGAAACTGAGCCGGGGTTGTCGGCTTTGGAGGCGGAAAGCACCAGATTACTGCGCCACTGGTCGTTCCAAAAATGGCGCAGGGCGATAAAACCGCCGGTCTGATCGATCAATTCGATATCGCCGTCCGCTTCAATTATACCGGCGCGGTAACTATTAAGACCCATATAACGTCCCAGCGCGTTGCCGGAACTCAACATAAAGCGGATATCATCGCGGCCAAACTGATATTTGCCCGAAACACTGATGGCATGACCTCGCACCGATTCAGTATCAGTTCCATTATCGTAAGCCAGCTCCCGGCTCATGGAGGCCACCGAGTAGCTGAAATCTCCAGCGCTGTTGTTATAGCGCAGAACGATGTCCGGCGTACCGCCATCGTCATAGGGGTTTTCAGAGCCGTTGTAAAGTGTGGTGGAGGGGTTTTCCGCCGCCAGTTGAATCGACCCGGAGCCGATTTTTTGGGTGTAGCGCAGCTGCGGCTGGCGTTCGAAAATCGTGCCCACAGGACCTACAAAATCCAGCCCCTCCGGCAGCGCCCCCACATTAAAAAAGGTGGACCAGGTTTGTCCCGCAAGCAAAGACCGGGATGCATCTATCTGCCAATCCACATAGGCGTGGCGCAGGCGCTGTGCATAGGAATTACTGATGCGCTCATCGCCCTGGCTACTGGCCATGGCATCGATTTCCAAATGGGTATTGATCTGGCCACCGGCCACCGGAGTGTGGGTTTTAATAAAGAGCCGCGAGGATTTAGCGTGGGCGTCGAACTTGCCATCGCCGCCCTCGCCACCTACCGGTATAGTGGAGGGAACCAGAAAATCTTCGCCAATACCGGCCGTGGCAGAACTGCCGTCAGAATAATCGCTGAACATGGTGTCCAACTTCATAAACCCGCCGATCTCTATCTGCGTGCCGCTCTGTTGCTGAGGCGGTTCCGGGTTTTCCACCACTTGGTTCCGCCGTTGTTCCGCCTCTGCGGCGAGCTTGTCGATCTGTGCCTGCAGCTCCTCGATTCGTGTCTGCAGCTCCTCGACATTCGTCTGAGCGCTGGCTACCGCCGGTAACAGACTGATCATCATCGTTGAAAACAGGCCCGCGGTGCGGACGGATTTTATTTTTATCGTCGACATAAGCGCCTCCAGAGCACGGATTGTCGAATTACTGTTTTGTCGCTAGTGATAAAACTCCTTCTCGGTCAAATTGGGTATTAACCATTGGTCTAAATCCGGTGGAATCTCGACCAATGTCTAAGGAACTTCCACTTAAACCGCATGACGTTGTAGCCAATTCCGGTACGCACAGACGGCAAACAGCCCGCCCCTCCAGGAGTTCGACTTATGTCTAATACGCCTGCCGCCAGCGGCCATGCAAAATGCCCGGCACCAGAACAAGATCATGAGGTGAGCCGTGTCCGAGGAATCTGTCTATCCCGTCCCCGCGTCTTACGCGGAAAAGTCTCTGCTGAACGAAGAGGCTTACTTCGAGCTGTACAACCGCTCCATTGAGGATAACGAGGCTTTCTGGCGCGAACAGGGCCAGCGCCTCGACTGGATGAAGCCCTATACCCAGGTCAAGGACGTCTCCTTCGCCAAAGAGGACTTACATATCCGCTGGTATGCGGATGGCACACTGAACGTATCCGCCAACTGCCTGGACCGCCACTTGGCCGAACGGGGAGACGAAACCGCCATTCTTTGGGTAGGTGACGAACCGGGTGTTTCCAAAGAAATCAGCTACCGGCAGCTGCACCGCGACGTCTGTCGTTTCGCCAACGGTCTCAAATCCCTGGGTGTCCAGAAAGGCGACGTGGTGACCATTTACCTGCCGATGATCCCTGAAGCGGCAGTAGCCATGCTGGCCTGCGCGCGCATCGGCGCCATCCATTCGGTGGTTTTCGCGGGCTTTTCCCCCGAATCCCTGGCCGGACGCATGGACGACGGCAAGTCCCGCGTCGTTATCACCGCCAACGCCGGCAAGCGCGGCGGCAGAACCGTGCCACTGAAGGAAAACGTCGACAAGGCCGTGGAACTCTGCAGCGAAACTGCGGTGGAAAAGGTGGTGGTAATCAATTACACCGGCGACCAAACTATCTGGCACGACGGCCGGGACTGCGATTACGCGGAACTCGTCGACAAACAGAGCGAAGATTGTCCGGCGGAAGAAATGCAGGCAGAGGACCCGCTGTTTATCCTCTACACTTCCGGCTCCACCGGCAAACCCAAAGGGGTGTTGCACTCCAGCGGCGGTTACCTGACCTATACCTCACTGACTCACGAATATGTGTTCGACTACCGCAAGGGAGAGCGCTACTGGTGCGCGGCGGATATCGGCTGGGTAACTGGCCACTCCTATATCATCTACGGCCCGCTGGCCAATGGCGCCACTACAGTGATGTACGAGGGCGTCCCCAACTACCCCGATGTAACCCGGGTGGCGCAGATTATCGACGAACACCAAATCAATATTCTCTATATAGCGCCTACGGCAATCCGCGCGTTGATGGCCGCAGGTGACAAGCCTACAAGCGGCGCCAGCCTGGAAAGCCTGCGCCTGCTCGGCACTGTAGGAGAGCCGATCAATCCCGAGGCCTGGCGCTGGTATTACAACAGCTTCGGCCGCGGCCGCTGTCCTATTGTCGACACCTGGTGGCAGACAGAAACCGGTGGCGCCATGCTGACACCGCTGCCCGGCGCAACGCCGCTCAAACCCGGCTCCGCCACGCGGCCCTTCTTCGGCATACGCCCGGCACTGGTGGACAACGAAGGCAAAATTCTCGACGGCGCCACCGAAGGCAATTTGGTGATACTCGACAGCTGGCCGGGCCAAATGCGCACGGTATTCGGCGACCACCAACGGTTTATCGATACCTACTTCAGCACTTTCGAGGGAATGTACTTCAGTGGCGATGGGGCGCGCCGCGATGAAGACGGCTACTATTGGATCACCGGTCGCGTGGACGATGTACTCAACGTTTCCGGTCACCGCATGGGCACCGCTGAGCTGGAAAGTGCGCTGGTTGCGCACGAAGCGGTGGCCGAGGCGGCGGTGGTGGGCTATCCCCACGATATCAAGGGTCAGGGAATCTACGTTTACGTGACCCTAAATTGCGACCGCGAACCCAGCGAAGAAATGCGCCAGCAACTGCGCAATTGGTTGCGCAGCGAGATTGGCCCCATCGCCACACCGGATGTCATTCAGTGGGCCCCGGGCCTGCCGAAAACCCGCTCCGGCAAAATAATGCGGCGTATATTGCGCAAGATTGCCGCGGATGAGTGCGACCAGCTTGGCGATATCTCCACCCTGGCCGACCCGTCGGTAGTACAGCAGTTGATAGACGGGCGCGAGTCACTGGCACAGACCGCCTAGCCCGCACTACCCCTCCGCGAAATCGGCCGCTGGCCGCGATCCAGGAACTTTAGGTTCCGCTACTGGTCGCAGCCAGCGGCCGTGCCTACATGCGAAAAGCGCCGCCGGGATCATACTCGATAGTTATAAATTATAAGAAAGCGGCGGTTCCTGAGCGTACACTTTGCAGTCTTATACACAGCCTCCATTCTGCCAGGAGGATTTAATGATGATGAGGGAGCGATGAGTATGCACACCAATAACGACCATACTGTGCACAAATTCATTATCGCTGACGACCATCCGCTGTTCCGCAGTGCCCTGCGCCAGTCGATCCAGCGAACATTTCCCAACGCCTTGCTGTACGAGGCGCAGGACATGGAAAGCCTGCAGCGCTGTGTCAGTGAACACCGGGACTGTGACCTGTTATTGCTGGACCTGCATATGCCCGGCGCGCGGGGCTTCAGCGGGCTGATATTTCTCAACGGTCAGTATCCCGGCCTGCCGGTGATGGTTGTGTCCGCCAACGAGAAGCCGGAAGTAATGTGCCGCGCCGTCGATTACGGCGCCTGCGGCTTTCTGCCCAAATCAGCGCCGGTGGAAATGATCGACGAAGCCCTCTGCCAAGCCCTGGCGGGTGAAATCTGGCTGCCTGAAGGCATCGCCGACCAGTGCGCCGCGGCCTCCTCTGAACTGGCAGTGGCGGACGTGGTGGCTTCTCTGACGCCACAACAATTCCGCGTGGCCACCATGCTTTCCGAAGGGCTGCTGAACAAGCAGATCGCCTATGAAATGAATGTGACCGAGGCAACGGTCAAAGCCCACCTGACGGCCCTGTTCCGCAAGCTGGACGTCAGCTGCCGCACCCAGGCGGTACTGGCCCTCAACAGCCTGGATCTGGAGCCTCCGGGGCAATTCACGCCGCCCCCGAAGCAAACGCCAGTGCACGCCTGACGCAGTTGCAGCTAAAGATTGAGAGCCCCCTGCGGCAGAAGTAATGACTGGTCCGCTCCCTGGCGCTGCAGATATTTCAGCGCCAGATGAGAAGCTCAGCTATCGACCGCTTGTGGCTGGCGCCTGGCCAGGCGCCGCACCAGATTGCGCAGAGCCGCCGGTTTTACCGGCTTGGACAGATAGAAATAACCGCGGCTGACGGCGGCATCTCGCACTTGTTCGGAAATGTCCGCGCTGATCAATATCCCCGGCAGTGGCTGTCCCCAGTGTTCACTCAACCCCTCCAGCGCGCCTATACCCGTGGCATCGCAGTCCAGGTGGTAATCGACGATCACCAGCTGCGGCGGCTGGGTGCCGGGCCAGACGGACAGAGCCTCTTGCAGAGAGCGCGCCGCGCTCACTCGGCAACCCCAGCCGCTGAGCAGGCTCTGCATCCCGCGCAGAATGGAATCCTCATTGTCAATGCAGAGTACACGAATCCCGGATAGGTCGGCCCCCGCGATCCGCGGCTGCGGCGCCTTGGGCTTGTCCGCCAACGCAACGCCCAGAGGTACGCGAATCGAAAACACCGCACCCCGCCCCGGTGTCGACCGCACGCGGATGGGGTGCCGCAGTAAATCCGCGCTGCGCTTGGCGATGGCCAGTCCCAGGCCCAGCCCCTTGTCCGCGGGCCTGTCGGCGGAAGACAGGCGCACGAACTCTTCAAATATCTTCTCCTGGACTTCACACGCGATCCCGGGCCCTGTGTCCCACACTTGGATTTCCAGTTCGCGTCCGCGCCGGCGCGCTCCCAAGAGCACTTTTCCGCGTACGGTGTAACGCAGCGCATTGCTGAGGAAATTCTGCAGAATACGTCGCAACAGGTGTCTGTCGCTGTATACCCAGGCTGCAGAGCGCACGTAGCGCAACTGCAGCCCCCGGCTGGCGGCGATGGCCTGGCACTCAACCGTGAGAGCGTCGAGCAGCTCTCCCACCGCAAAGTGCTCATATTTAGGCGTCAGGTTGCCGGAATCCAGGCGGCTGATTTCGCGCAGGGCGCCTATCAACTGCTCGGCGGCACCGAGGGCGCTGTCGATATGACCGATATCCTCCAACATTTCACGCGAGACGCCAGTGCCAGCCTTCTGTTGTGCCGAGGCGATAAACAGGCGCGCGGCATTGATCGGTTGCAGCAAATCGTGGCTGGTATGGGCGAGAAAACGGGTCTTGGCCGCGTGCAGCTCGCGCATCTGCGCTTCCACCTCGGCGCGGCGTCGGTTCTCCGCCTGCAGCGCCTCATTACTGGCGCGCAGCTCCGCCGTGCGCTGCTCCACCCGCTCCTCGAGTGTGCGCCGGTTTTCTTCCAGCGCGTCTACTGCGGCGCGGTAATCGCTGATATCGGAGAAGGTGGTCACGAAGCCACCGCCGGGCATCGGCGTTCCGCGCACTTCAACGATGGTGCCGTTGGGCAGTCGGCGCTCAAAGCGGTGGGCACTGCCGTGGCGCAGCAACTGCAGGCGCCGCTCTATCTCCACTTCAATATCCACACCCTTGCCATAGAGCCCCCGCTCAGCATTGTGGCGGTACAGCTTTTCTACCGGGCAGCCGATATACAACAAGCGCGGCGGGTAGTCGAACAGCTCGATGTAGTGCTGATTCCAGGCCACCAAGCGCAAATCCGCATCCACAACACTAATGCCCTGACTAAGCGTTTCCACCGTTGTCTGCAGCAGCTCTTGGGAGAAGCGCAGTTTCTGCGACGTGCCATCCACCAAGCGGGCGATGTCTTCCAGCTGAAAAGGCCGGTTGGCGCGCAGCAGATCCATTACCTGGTGCGCAGTGGCCGAGCCCACAATGCCCGCGAGGATGCTCTCCGCCTCGGCCACCGCAAAACGCGGCACTGCGTCATCCGCCAACAGGCGCTGACCGCTGCGCTGCTCAAAACCGCTCCAAATCTGTTCCAAGCGCTCGAGGCCGACAAAAGGCTGCATCAGGCTTTTTAACTGCCCCACACCAATCGCTGTCAACTCCAGATCGGCGCCGCGATCCAGCTCACTCAGCTCGACAAAGGCCTGCGCCTGGCGGATATCTCGCTCCCGTGGACGGCACAACAGGGACACAGCCGCGAACAACAAGATGTTGATCAGCAGGCTCCAAAGAACGCCGTGACTGAGCGGGTCGAGCAGAGTAAGGCCGAAAAGCTGCTGCGGCCGCAGCCACTGTAACCCAAAGAGACCATCTGTCAGCAGCACGTGCTGCGGAAACACCGCCGGCAGCACCAGGCAGTAGAACCAGAGGCCGTAACCCGCCACCAGCCCGGCCAACACCCCTAAACGGTGGGCCCGACGCCAGTAAAGGGCGCCGATCAGCGCCGGGGCCAGCTGTGCGGCGGCGGCAAAACTCAGTAAACCGATGGAAGCCAGCGGCGCCACACCGGTAATCGCCCGGTGCATGCCCCAACTCATCAACAGCAGTACCAGAATGCTGAGGCGGCGAATCAGGCGCAGATGGTTGCCCAGCGCCGCCGCGGACAGGGAGGTAAAGCGGCTGAGGAACAGCCACAGTGGCGCCACCAGTTCATTGGAAATCATCACCGCCAGGGTAACCGCAGCAACGATGACCATACCGGTGGCCGCGGAAAAGCCGCCGATGTAGGCCAAGAGAGTCAGGGCATTACTGCCGCTGGTGAACGGCAGTGTCAGCACCAGACTGTCCGGCTCCAGCAGTCCCTCCGCCAGCAGCGGTCGCCCGGCGAGGGCGATCGGCAAAATTAACAGGGAAAAAAGTCCCAGATAGAGCGGCAACAGCCAACGTGCGGTGCGCAAATCGCGGCTGTCCTGAAACTCCACCACCGCCATGTGGAATTGGCGTGGCAGACAAATAATGGCTGTGGTGGCAAGAAACGTCTGTATCAGGAAATTGGCATCCGGCACCAGCGGGTCCAGGCGCAGGTCCACCGCAGTGTAGCGCTCATGGCCCAACAGTAACCACAGGGCCAGCCCGGCCACAGCGGAAAAGGAAAACAGCTTGACCACCGACTCCAGTGCTATGGCAGCCACCACACCGCGGTTGCGCTCGCGCCCCTCCAGATGGCGGGTGCCGAAAAGCATCGCGAACACACCCATCATCAGCGCCGTGGCAAATGCGGAATCCAGACCACCGGGGGCACCGGCTGCCGGTCCCTCGCCAATGGCATCCCAGGCCATGGTCAAGGCGCGCAGCTGCAGGGCGATATAGGGCAGGCTGCCGACGATGGCCAGCAGGGTCACCAGGGCCGACAAGCCCTGGCTTTTACCATAGCGGGAGCCGATAAAGTCGGCGATGGAGGTGACTTTCTGCCGCTCACTGACCAGCATCAGCTTGCGCAGGAAGGCGCCGCCAAACAGGAACAGCAGCATCGGCCCCAGGTAGATGGGCAGATAGCTCCAGGTGCTGTTGACCGCCTGCCCCACAGCGCCGAAAAAGGTCCAGGAGCTGCAGTAGACAGCCAGTGTCAGCGCATAGATTACCGGGCGGTAGCGGGGCAACCACTGCTTGCGCCGCTCGGCCCGCCAGGCCACCAAAAACAGCAGCGCCACGTACAAGAGGGCAAAAACGAGCAAAAAGGGCTTGCCGATCATTTTTTACTCCGCGCTGGCGTCGGTTCCCTTTATACCCGACAGACGCCCTCCCGCGCTATTCGCTATTCGTCGGCTCCACATTGACAAGGCCCAAAGCTGAGCTAGGCTCCAACGTAAAAACATCCCCACCTGCCGAGAGAACGCCACCATGATCATCGCCACAGATATGCCCGAAGTTACCCAGTGCGTCGTCTCCCAATGCGCCTTCAACGCCAATTCCTCCTGCCACGCCAAGGCGATTACTATTGGCACCGGCACGGAACCAGACTGCGACACCTACTTCGGCAACCACAAGCACACGCAAAGCCAGCGCACTGCCGGTGTCGGCGCCTGCAAAATGACCGACTGCAAACACAACGACGACTTCGAGTGTGCCGCGGACAGCATCCAGGTGGGTGACAACGGCGACGGGATCAATTGCCTAACCTACACCCACTAGCAAAGCGTTGAAATATTTTTCAACAGCCTACCTGCCAGCGCGCCCCCACACCCCGACAAGTTGTCGGGGTGGCGACACACTCTTCTCCTTCTTTCGGCTCCGCAATCGCAATTTTGTTGCGTGTAACCCAGCCAATCCGCCCCGGCGTTCCCTTCACTGAAGAACTAGCCTTATTGAAAAACGGGTTGCCAATAATCCCCCTCTTACGCCGGCTTAAACGACGATTCCGAGGAGAATCCAACAGATGAGCGCCAAAACCAGGATTGAAACCCCCTTTGACCGATACAACCACGATATCCCCGCAGATCATATTCCCGAAAACGGTGTAGAGCCCCGAACAGCACTGGAAATGGTCAATGCAGAGTCCTGGACAGATGCACAGCCGGCGATGAACCTCTCTTCCTTTGTCACCACCTTCACCGAACCGGAATCCCAGGAAGTCGTTCATCATAACTATTTGAAGAATTACGTTGACCACGACATGTACCCGCGGATCTTCGCCATCGAGCAGCGCATGGTGCGCTGGCTGCACAAGCTGTGGAATGGCCCCGCGGATGCAACCCCTTACGGCACCGCCACCATCGGATCATCCGAAGCCTGTATGCTCGCCGGCTTAGCGCATAAGTGGAACTGGCGCAAAGCGCGGGAAAAAGTCGGCAAGGATACGAGCAAACCGAACCTGGTCACTGGCGGTAACGTGCAAATCGTGTGGAAGAAATTTATGCGCTACTTCGATGTGGAACCGCGCATAGTGCCGCTCAAGGTGGGCGACTACCGGCTGACCGCTGAGCGATTAGAAGAGTTTGTGGACGAAAACACCATCGCCGTAGTCGCCATCGCTGGGCAGACCTTCACTGGAGAAGACGATGACTTCGAAGGCATCCACCAGTGGCTGGACGACTACGAGAAAAAGACGGGGCACTCCATCCCCCTGCATATCGACGCAGCTTCTGGCGGTTTTATCAACCCGTTCCTGTACCCGGATTACAAATGGGACTTTCGTCTACCGCGAGTGCAGTCCATCAACGCCTCCGGACACAAGTACGGATTGGTACCTCCGGGACTGGGCTGGGTAATATTCCGCAATGACAAGGTATTCCACGAAGATCTGATCTTCTACGTCAATTACCTGGGCGGAGAGATGCCCACATCCACACTGAACTTCAGCCGCAACGCCGCGCCTGTGGCCTACCAATACTACGCTTTTCTGCGCCTGGGTTTTTCCGGCTACAGAGACATCATGCAACGCACTTTGGAAAACGCCAACTGGCTGCGGGAAAAACTGTTGGCAAGTGGCTATTTCGAGATTATGAATAAAACCCAGCGCATTCCAGTGGTGGCATTAACCCTGAAACAGGGACTCAACTTCAACGAATACGATGTCTCCGCCAAAGTGCGCGAACGCGGCTGGGTGCTCTCCGCCTACGCCATGCCGCCGGATGCAGAGTCCGTCAACAGCTTACGGATAGTGGTGCGGCCGCACCTAAACAGAGACACCATGCACCTCCTCGCCGAAGACATCATCAGCGCCTGCCAGTGGCTGCAGAAACACGGCGGCAATGAGACGCCACCAAAACTGCACGATCACACTAAAGTTTCGCCGAGCAAGTGCTGAACCACTGATTTATTCACGCGGGCGCTGCAGTGGATTTCTGAGCGCCCCGCTCTGCAACCCGGCAAAGGGGAAGACCCCCGCACGGAGCTTTCAGTTGGGCAGCTCTGATATTCCCATATTGAACAGAGTAAAGCTGAAGATATCCGCATACTGTTCAATGGTCTTTGATACCGGCGTACCAGCACCGTGCCCGGCTTTGGTCTCGATGCGGATCAGGGTCGGCGCCGCCCCCGCCTGCTTGGATTGCAATTCCGCGGCAAATTTGAAGGAATGCGCCGGCACCACCCGGTCGTCGTGATCCGCTGTGGTCACCAGAGTGGCCGGATATTCCACACCGGCGCGCACATTGTGCACCGGTGAATAGCCCATCAGGTATTTGAACATTTCCTCGCTCTCTTCCGCGGTGCCGTAGTCATAGGCCCAACCGGCACCGGCAGTGAAGGTGTGATAGCGCAGCATGTCCATCACACCCACCGCGGGCAGCGCCACCTTTACAAGATCCGGGCGCTGGGTCATCACCGCTCCCACCAGCAGGCCGCCGTTGGAGCCGCCGCGTATGGCCAGGTAATCACGCGAGGTGTATTTGTTTTCAATTAGGTATTCTGCCGCAGCGATAAAATCGTCAAACACATTCTGTTTCTGCAGCTTGGTACCGGCATCGTGCCAACGCTTGCCGTATTCACCGCCACCGCGCAGGTTTGGTACCGCGTAGACGCCACCCAACTCCAGCCACACGGCGTTGGCAATACTAAAACTCGGCGTCAGGCTGATATTAAAACCGCCGTAGCCATACAGGATGGTGGGGTTTTTACCATTCAGCTCCAGGCCTTTTTTATAGGTGATTGTCATCGGGACACGTGTGCCGTCCTTGGAGGTATAAAACACCTGCTTGGACTCATAGGCGCTGCTGTCGAAATCCGCCCCGGACTCGCGGTAAATCTCCGATTTTCCTTCGACAACATCGAAAGAGAAGATGGTTCCCGGCGTCTTGTAGTTGGTGAAGGTGTAGTAGAGCACCTCATCCTCTTTTTTGCCGCTGAGAGAGCTGGCAGTGCCCGGCCCAGGCAGTTCAATTTCGCGGATACGCTCGCCGTTAAAATCGTACTGATACATCCTGGACAGCGCGTCGACCATATAGCGGGCAAAAATATAACCGCCACCGGTGGAGGCACTGAGCACATGCTCTGTTTCCGGAATCAGATCTTCCCAGTTAGCCGGTACTGGGTCGGCGGCATCCACGGTGACAATCTTCTTGTTGGGCGCGTCCAGGTTGGTGACCAGGTACAGTTTGCTGCCGACATTGTCCAGTACATAGGTGTCGGAGTCGAAGTGATCCAGCACCGTAACCAGCGGCGCGTCCGGCTGGCTCAGGTCGCGGATATACAAATCATTGCCGGAGGTAGAGTTGGAACCGGAGATCACCAGGAAGCGGTCATCCTCAGTCACATAGCCGGAGACATAGCGGCGTTTTTGACCTGGCTCGCCGCCGAATACCAGTTGATCCTCGGATTGCGGCTGGCCCAGCTTGTGGAAGTAGAGTTTGTGCTGATCCGTTTTCGCAGAGAGCTCGCTGCCCTCGGGCTTGTCGTAGCTGGAATAGAAGAAGCCCTCGTTACCCTTCCAGGAAATACCCGAGAATTTGACATCGACCAGGGGCGCTTCAAGTATTTCCTTGGTTTCAGCATCCATCACGATAATCTTGCGCCAGTCACTACCACCTTCGGAAATAGAGTAGGCGGCAATGCTGCCATCCTTGGAGAAGCTCAGTCCCGCCAGTGAGGTTGTACCATCTTCACTGAACTGGTTTGGATCGAGGAATATCTCCGGCTCGCCATCGCCCTTCCGGCGCCACACCACATACTGGTTCTGCAAACCGTCGTTGCGATAGAAATAGGTGTAGTCCCCCTCCTTGAACGGAGAACCGACCTTCTCGTAATTCCAGACCTGTTCAAGGCGCGCCTTGAGTTTGTCTCGGTAGGGAATCCGCTCGAGATATCCAAAAGTAACTGCATTCTGCGCCTCGACCCAGGCCTGGGTTTCCTCACTGCGGTCATCCTCCAACCAGCGATACGGATCCGGGACCGGCGTACCGAAATAGGTATCCACGACTTCCACTTTGCGGGTTTGCGGATACACGATATCGGCTTCAATTACCGAAGACTTCATATTTGAGTGCTCAGCATCAGAAACATCAGGGGATTCTCCAGAGCAGGCCACCAGGACACCTGCCAACGCCAGAAGTTGTGCTTTTTTCATCTGTTATTTTTTTCCTTTTTGCGTTTGATAAAACGTGTGTATCACCGGATCAAAGATCAAGCGGGCTGGAAAACCCGAGTATAAAAGCTGCGACCCTTCCGATAAATTACCAAAATCCCGGGAAGGCTCTGATAAATTCGCTTCCTGACGGTAAAGATACTTCGCACTTAGAAGAGAAGCTCAGATGGAGGGGGGAACATTTTTTGCAACCGCCAGATTCAGAGACGGAAGCTACAGGGAAGTACTTGCGCGTTTGCGAAACGAGCGTTTCATTGTCTAAGCGCCCGACAAGTACTGCATATTCAGGATGGGGACTACATCCTGGAAGCCGCTGATACTTTCGGGCGCTTTAGCTGGAGCTGGCTCAAGGGGAGAGACTTGCGTTCCGCTTGCGCGCGCAGAGCCTTTCCCCCCTGAGAGCGACCCCAACAGCTGCCGCTTTAACCAACCTTTTCCCCATGCGCCTGCTTGTCGGCGTGGTAGGAAGAGCGCACCAGCGGGCCGCAGGCGGCGTGCTTGAAACCGATCTGTTCGGCGTAGCGGCGGTATTCTTCGAACTCGTCGGGATGCACGTAGCGCTTGACTGGCAAGTGCTCCTTGCTCGGCTGCAGGTACTGACCGATAGTGAGCATGTCGATATCGTGTGCACGCATGTCTTCCATTACCTGGAAGATTTCTTCCTTTTCCTCACCCAGCCCCACCATCAGGCCGGACTTGGTCAGCACATCCGGGCGGCGTTTCTTGTACTCCTGCAGCAGCTTCAAGGACCACTTGTAGTTGGCACCGGGACGGGACTCGCGGTACAAGCGCGGCACGGTTTCCAGGTTGTGGTTGAAGACATCCGGCGCTTCTTTTTCCAGGATATCCAGCGCGACTTCCATGCGGCCGCGGAAATCCGGTGTGAGAATTTCCACCTGCAGGTTGGGCGAGTGTTCGCGAGCAATGCGAATACAATCGGCGAAGTGCTGGGCGCCGCCATCGCGCAGATCATCGCGGTCCACGGAGGTGATCACCACATAGCGCAGTCCCATGGCGGCGATGGCTTCCGCCAGGTGCTTGGGCTCTTCCGGATCCAGCGGCAACGGCTTGCCGTGGCCCACGTCGCAGAAGGGGCAGCGGCGGGTACAGATTTCCCCCATGATCATAAAAGTGGCGGTGCCACCACTGAAACATTCACCCAGGTTGGGGCAGCTGGCTTCTTCACAGACAGTGGCCAATTTCTGCGAGCGCAGAATACTCTTTATGCGGTCCACCTCCTTGGAGGCGGGAACTCTGACGCGAATCCAGTCCGGCTTGCGCAGCATCTGATCACTGGCGATGACTTTGACGGGGATGCGCTCCACCTTGTCGCCATCGCGCAGTTTCTCGCCGGCCTGCAGGCGGCGGGTGCGTTTTACCGGTATCAGATCGGGCTGGGCCGGTTTGGAATTATCAGCCATTGGTCGTTTCCTGATTTTCTGTTGCCTGCACTGAGGCGCTCAAGTGTGCAAAGGTATCCTCGTCCAACGGCTGCCAGTCCGCCGGCGGCAGCGACAGGATGGACAACAGCTCGCCGATAAAAATCTCCGCTACCTGTTGCCATTCCGGCACCGGCTGCACCAGCTCCGCCATCTGCACCATCTGCATGCCGGCGTAGCCACAGGGGTTAATGCGCAGGAAAGGCGCCAGGTCCATATCGATATTGATGGCGATACCGTGGAAGCTGCAGCCACGTCGCACACGCAAACCGATAGAGGCGATTTTGTTGCCGGTGCGCGGCCCTTCGCTCAGGTAAACACCAGGGGCGTCGGCGCGGGGCGCGGCGGCGATACCGAAACCTTTCAGCATCGCGACGGTGGCGGTTTCCAGTGCGGTAACCAGCTCGCGCACGCCGATTTTCGCGCGGCGCAGGTCCAGCAGTGGATAGACCACCAGCTGTCCGGGACCGTGGTAGGTTACCTGTCCGCCCCGGTCCACCTGCACCACCGGAATATCACCGGTATTCAGGAGGTGCTCTGCCTTGCCAGCCTGCCCCTGGGTAAACACCGGTTCGTGCTCCACGCACCAGATCTCGTCCGCGCTCTCTTGGTTGCGGATATCGGTATAGTGGGACATGGCCCGCCAGACGGACTCGTAGGGGCGGCAGCCCAGATTGCGAACAATTGTCATCAAAGCACCATATGTATGGACGGATGCGCTTTGAGTTCCTCAAACAGTGCTTGCAACTGCGGTTTACCGGTGGCGAGGATATAGAAAGTCATGGAAGTGAAATTACCGCTTTTGCTCTCGCGCAGGGTAACCCGTTCCTCGTCAAAACCGGGCGCGTGCCGGCGCATCACTTCGAGAACGAACTCGTGCACTTGGTCGTCCGCGTCGCGGACCACCTTGATCATGTAGTCTTCGCAGGGAAATTCGATTTTCGGGGGCTGTGGTTCTCGATTCATACCGCTCTCCGGGGCCGCGCGGCAGACTGAGTGAAACCGGGAACGCGGCCGGGCAGCGATTATACAGTGGTGTGCCCGCAGTGGACAGGGAGCCGGAGGGATAACGGCCACACGCGTTGGCGGTATGGCGCGAGCCCCTCTCCCGCAAGCGGGAGAGGGGGAGTGCAGAAAATCAACCAAAGAGGCCCATCACAAAGCGCTTGATGGCGTCCCAGAGACGTTTGAAGAAACCGGCCTGCTCCACTTCCTCGGCAGCCACAGCTTTGACATCGGCGACAGTCTCGCCATCCAGGGTCACGACCACCTTACCCAGCGGCTGTCCCTTGGTCAGCGGCGCTTCCAGCTCACCATCGATAATCAGGTCGGCTTTGATGTCTTCCTCGCCACCGCGGGGAATGGTGACAAACACATCCTCCTCGACCGAAATGCCTACCTGCGATTCCTTACCGCCCCAGACGCGTTCGGTCTGCAGCACCTCATCCTTGCTGTAGACCTTGTGGGTCTGGAAGTAGCGGAAACCGTACGCGAGCAGTTTTTGTGTCTCCGAGGCGCGCTTCTCGTCACTATCTGTCCCCAAAACCACCGCGATCAGGCGCATCCCCCGTTTCACCGCCGAGGCAACAAGGCAGTAGCCGGCTTCTTCGGTGTGCCCTGTCTTAATGCCGTCCACTGCCGGATCGCGCCACAGCAGGCGGTTGCGGTTGGGCTGGTTGATACCGGCGTAGCTGAAGTATTTCTCCGAGTATATTTTGTAGTGCGCCGGGTGATCCGCAACCAGTGCCCGGGCCAGTATGCCCAGGTCGCGGGCGGTGGTCAGGTGACCTTCCGCCGGCCAGCCGGTGGCGTTGACGAAATGCGTATCTTTCATGCCCAGCAACTCTGCCTGCTGATTCATGACTTCCGCAAAGACTTCCTCGCTGCCAGAGACATGCTCCGCCAGGGCGATACTGGCATCGTTGCCGGACTGGACGATAACACCCCGCAGCAGGTCTATGACCGGCACACGGTCACCCACCTTGACGAACATTTTCGAACCGCCCTTGCGCCAAGCCTTCTCGGAAATGCGCACCATATCCTCTTCCTTGATGGTGCCCTTCTCAATCTCGTCGGAGACGATATAGGCGGTCATCATCTTGGTAAGGCTCGCCGGCGGCACCTGTTTGTCGGCATTGTGTTCCACCAGGACCTGGCCCGTATGAGCGTCGAGCAACAGGTAAGCCTCTGCGGCCAGCTGCGGCGGTGCCGGGATCAACGACTGGGCATGGGCCAGACCGACACAGAACAGCAGGAAAGTGCAGGCAAAAAGGCGGTTCATCATGGATAAGCGTTTCATTATTCCTCTGTAATTCCCAAGGTTCTTTTAGTCATAAACAACTTGCGGCTGCCCCAGCCGGTTTTGTTCCACTGTCTCGCGTGCGGCCACCAGAGCGCGCTGCTGCGCGATGGGCCCTATGCGCACCCGATAAAGCTTCCTCCCGCCCCGATCCACGGGAGTGACCGATACAGGATAGTCAATCAAGGCGGCCAACTGAGCGCGCACATCGTCGGCCTTTTGCGCACTTCCGTAAGCCCCCACCTGCAAATAGGTATTGGGCGGCAATTTAAAGCTGGCGTCCTGGGCGAGGGCCGCGCGCGCCGCCACATCGCGTTCCACTGCCAGGGTGTCACCCGCCGGCGGCAGCGAATCCGGGTCCAGCGCCTCCACTTCCACCCGCGCCACGCCCTTTTCGATAAAACCGAGTTTTTGCGCGGCGGTGTAGCTCAGGTCGATGATGCGCCCGGGCACAAAGGGGCCCCGGTCGTTGACCCGCACAATCACACTGCGGCCGTTTTCCAGATTGGTAACCTTGGCGTAGCTGGGCAACGGCAACGTCTTGTGCGCGGCAGACATTGCGTACATATTGTAGACCTCACCATTGGCGGTGCGGCGGCCGTGAAATTTGGTACCGTACCAAGAGGCGTGTCCGCGTTCCCTGTAGCCTTTGACCTCGCTGCGTACCCTGTAGGTGACTCCGTTGACCGTGTATGGGGACTTGTTGCCAGCTTCGCCGATAGGTTCACGCACCGGCGTCGGTTCGGGCGCCGCCAGCATATCCACCGGCACCGGCGGGCCGCTATCCGCCACAGGATCTGTGTCAGGTTGGCGGGGCTGGTTGCTGCAGGCCGCCAGCACGAGGATTGCCAATGCCGCCCCCAGGCGCACTTGATATCGATACATAATTCCCCCCGGTCGCGGCACGAAGCTGCCGCCCCCAAGCCATTATTCTGCGCTAGTGCTGATAAATTAAATTGCTTCGATTGCCAGTCTGGTATTTGGTTCCTGATGCCATTTTTCTTGGCACCGCCCTGTACAGCATCAAAACAGAGCGTTGTGCATTTGCTTTTCCGGCACTGCCATCCGGGATATTAGGACCTGCCTCCCCGCGCCTTGACGATTTCCTGGGACAGATCGTAGGCCGCCATGGCATAGAGGCGGCTGCGGTTGTAACGGGTGATTACGGAAAAGTTGTTGAGACCGATCCAATACTGCTTGCCCCGCTCGGTATCCAATGCAAACACACTGGCCGGCATATCTGGAGAGACCTGAGCCGTAGTGGGAAAGCCTTTTTCCGCCAACTGGCCAACGGTCCATTTGGGGTCCAGGCTTTCATTGACGATGGTCATATCGGCATTGGGGCGCGGATTGGCCAGTACCGCCACCGGCTCGCCGGATTTCCAACCGTGTTCGCGGAAATAGTTGGCGACACTGCCGATGGCATCCTCGGTATCGGTCCAGATATCGATACGGCCGTCGCTATTGAAATCCACCGCGTAGGCGCGGTAGCTCGATGGCATAAACTGCCCGAAGCCCATAGCGCCGGCATAGGAACCTTTCAGCTCTGTGGGCGCCATTCCCTGCTCGCGGGTCAGCAACAGGAAGTTTTCCAACTCCTTGGTAAAAAACGGCGAACGGCGCGGATAGTTGAACGCCAGGGTAGCAAGGGCATCCAGCACCCGGTAACCGCCCATATTGCCACCGTAGCGGGTCTCGATACCAATGATGGCAACGATAATTTCCGCAGGTACCCCGTATTTTTTTTCTGCTTCCGCCAACACCCTGGCGTTCTTGCCCCAGAAATCGACACCGCCGGCAATACTCTGCGGCGTCAGAAAAATTTTGCGGTATTCATGCCAGGGCTTGGCCTTCTCCGCAGGACGCTTAATGGCCTTGAGAATCGATTTTTTCAGTTTGGCCTCGCGCATGAGCGCAGTAAGCTCCGCGCGGTCGAATTCGTGTGTTTCCACCATATAATCGACGAACGCCATGGCCTGCACATTGTCACCGTGGCCGGACTCCTGAGCGCAGGCGGCGAGTACCAGCCCCATACCCGCCAATAATCCTGTGGTCCACTTCAAAACAACCGCTCCTATTTTCATGGTACTTCTCTTACATCCACCTTTTTCGCCGGCTAGAAAGTGACCCTGCGCCTTTCTGTGCCTATGGCCATCAAAATCCCGAATCCCGCCATCAGGGTGATCAGCGAGGTCCCCCCGTAGCTCACCATCGGTAGTGGCACTCCCACCACCGGCAGCAGCCCGGTAACCATGCCGATGTTTACAAATACATAGACAAAGAATGTAAGCGTAATACTCCCCGCCAACAGCCGACCGAATACCTGCTGCGCCATAAAACTAATATAGATACCGCGCGCAATGATCAATACATAGAGCAGGAGCAGCAAAAGCGCCCCGCGCATACCCCACTCTTCCGAGAGCACGGCGATAATAAAATCCGTGTGGCTTTCGGGCAAAAAATCCAACTGCGATTGAGTGCCCTGCATATAGCCCTTGCCCAAAAGGCCACCGGAGCCAATAGCCGCTTTAGACTGGAATATGTTCCAGCCTGCGCCGAGGCGATCCGCGTCCGGATTGAACAGCGTGAGGATCCGCTGGCGCTGATAGTCCCGCAGTCCCCACTGCCAGATGGGCCAGGCGGCAACCAGCATCGCCACCGCGGCGCCGCCGATCATCCGCCAGCTGAGCCCCGCGAGATAGAGCGCAAACAGGCCCGAGGCCGCGATAAGGATAGAGGTCCCCAGATCCGGCTGGCGCACGATCAACGCCGCCGGCACCGCGACGATGGCCAAGGCGCCAACTACGGTTGCGAATGTCGGCGGCAAACTGCGCTTGTGCAGGAAGGCCGCCACTGACATGGGCACCGCCAGTTTCATAATCTCCGAAGGCTGGAAGCGAAACCCGCCCAGCTCCAGCCAGCGTTGCGCACCCTTGGCGCCAGCGCCGAAAAAAAGCACCGCCACCAGAAGACCGCACCCTCCCAGATAGGCCCAGGGAGACCAGCGCCGATAGACATCCAGCGGTATCTGCGCAATCACAAACATGCCGACAAAAGCCAGAGCCATGAACACTGCCTGGCGTTTCACATAATGCACTTCACCGGCCGCCGCACTGTAGAGCACGCCCAGCCCCACCGAGGCCAACACCATCAACAAGACCAGCAACGGGACGTCGATATGCCAGCGGCGCGACAGACTCACCGGGCGGCTGAGTCCACCCTGGGAATCCGGCAGGCGGTGCATGTAATCACGCCTAGCCACGCAGGCGCCCTCCTTCGCTGTCAACGGTTACCGGCGGCAGCCCCGCGGATTTTTCTCCGGGCCGCGACAACCAGTCGAAAAAGACTTCCCGCGCCACAGGCGCGGCGACCTTGCCCCCACCCTCGCCGTTTTCCACCAGTACCGACACAGCGATCTGGGGGTCCTCCACAGGCGCAAAGGCAATAAAGAGGGCGTGGTCCCGGTGGCGCTCCTTCAGGGCCTCGGAATCGTAGCGCTCACCCTGGGCGATACCGACCACCTGGGCAGTGCCCGACTTGCCGGCGACGCGGAAATCCAGCCCGGCACCGGCTTTCTTACCGGTACCTCTGACGCTGTATACCACCGCCTCCATACCTTTGAAGACCAGATCCCAATGCTCCGGGCGCGCCTCCACGTGGTGCAAGACTTCCGGCGGCAGTACAACACCATCCACCGCCTTCACCATCTGCGGCCGATAGTGGGTGCCGCGACTGGCGATGGTAGCGGTCATCACCGCCAGTTGCAGTGGAGTAGCCAACACAAACCCCTGCCCCAGTACCGCGTTGAGACTGTCGCCGGGGAACCAGGGCAGACCGCGGGCGCCGCGTTTCCATTCACGCGATGGAAAGAGACCGGCGCGCTCCACCGGCAAGTCGATCCCCGTCTTCTCACCCAGGCCGAAACGGGCGGCAATGTCATGCATGCCATCGATATTCCAGCGGTAGGCCATATCCCAAAAGTAGACGTCACAGCTTTCCGCCAGCGCCTGAACCAGATCCACCTTGTCACCGTGGCCCCAGCGTTTCCAGTCCCGGTAGATGCGCGGATCGTTAGGCAAACGGTAAAAGCCCGGGTCCTTGATGCGGGTCTCGGCATTGATTATGCCCGCCGCCAAGCCCCCCAATCCCATCATGGGTTTCAAGGTGGAACCCGGCGGATACTGGCCCTGTAAGGCGCGGTTGAACAAGGGTACGTCCAGGGAATCGGAAAGCGCCCGGTAGTCGTTGAAACTAATGCCGGTTACAAACAGGTTGGGGTCGAAGGAGGGCTTGCTGACAAAGGCCAGCACACCGCCGGTCTTGACATCTATGGCCACCACGGCGCCACGTCTGTCCCCCAGGGCGTCGGAGGCCACCTTTTGCAGGCGCGAGTCCAAGTGCAGCGTCAGGGCGGCGCCGGGCTTGGGATCCTGGCGCTCCAACACCCGCAATACACGACCGCGGGCATTGGTCTCCACATTTTCGTAACCCACTTCGCCCAGCAGCAGATCCTCGTAGGAACGTTCGAGGCCCACCTTACCGATACTTTGCGTGCCCCGATAGCGGCGCACATCCTCCTCTGAGAAGTTGGCCAGCTCCCGGTCGCTGATACGGCCCACGTAGCCAACGCTGTGGGCGAAAAGGTCGGTGCGCGGATAATAGCGCACCAATTCCGCCTCCACCGACACTCCGGGAAGGCGGAATTCATTGACACTGATACGCGCTATCTCATCCTCGCTGAGACGGAAGCGCAGTGGCACTGGCTCGAAGGGCCGACGCCGCTGCATGCGCTGGCGGAATTTTTCCACGTCACTGTCATCAAGGCGTACCAAGCGGCCGATCAGTTCCAGGGTGGCGTCCAGATCCCGCACCCGTTCGCGCACGATCGCCAGCGTGTAGCTGGGACGGTTGTCCGCCAGCAGCTCACCGTTGCGGTCATAGATAAGTCCGCGGGTCGGCGCAACTGGGCGCACCTGGATGCGGTTTTTGTCCGACTGGGTGCGGTAGCTGTCGTAGTTGACCACCTGCAGATGATAAAAACGCGCCACCAGTACCCCCAACATCAGCACCACTACAGCGATCGCCACCAACATGCGGTTGCGAAACAGCCGCTGCTCGGTCATTGGATCTTTTAGGTGGAGGTCGTGGGCCATGGGATATATGTGAGACTGGCGCGTAAACTGGCCATCGAGTGTACAGGTTTAGCACTGAATGATGAATGCGCGATTTGGCATTTCACCATAGGTCAAAGCGCGGGTATTCCTTTTACTTGTGATATGGGTGTCCCACCAACAGTGTCCAGGCGCGGTAAATCTGTTCCGCCAGCAACACCCGAACCAAAGGGTGCGGCAGTGTCAGGGGGGACAGGGACCAGCGCTGCCGGGCCCGAGCCAGGCACTCGGGAGAGAGGCCGTCCGGTCCACCAATCAGCAAGCTGACACGCTCGCCCTGCATCTGCCAATCCGCCAGTTGCCGCGACAACTGCTCCGTGCTCCAGGGTTTGCCCCGGACATCCAAGGCGACAACATGGTCCCTGGGAGCGAGTGCCGCCAGCATGGCCTCCCCCTCCTGCCGGCGCGCTTTTTCAATCAGCGCCGGCGAGGCTTTCTGGCCGCGATTGCCCAACGGGATCTCCACTATTTCCAGCGCCAGCTCGCGCGGCAGCCGCTTCGCATACTCGCCGTAGCCGTCCTGCACCCAGGCGGGCATCTTCCCACCGGCGGCAATGATTCGGATCTTCACCGTGGCTCAGTCCCGCTGGGGATCGTTGCCATCGGCACTATCGCGGGTGTTCGGCGTCATGCTCCACAGCTTCTCCAAGTCGTAAAAGCTGCGCACTTCCGCCCGCATCACATGCACAACCAGATCGCCGTAGTCCACCAGCACCCAATCCCCCTGCTCCATTCCTTCGACACCGATCGGGCGCACACCGGCTTTCTTGCCCTCTTCCACCACATTGTCGGCGAGGGATTTCACTTGGCGGTTGGACGTGCCGGTACAGATTACCAGGCTATCCATGACATCGGAGAGCGCGGAGACATCCAGGGAAACAATGTCCTGCCCCTTGAGATCTTCCAATGCCGCCAGGGCGATTTCTTTGATATTCGTCATAACACCTTTTTGTCAGTCATCGTTCGAGTCACCGCGCAGCGCGGCTTGTCGATAGAGTTGATGGTCGTCTATGTATTGCAGCACCGCAGCCGGCAGCAGGTAGCGCGGGGACTGACCGCTCGCAATCAACTGGCGGATATTGGTGGCGGAAATCGGCAACAGTGTCTGTTCGCGCACCACCAGACGGCCGCGTGACTCTGTGTGCAGATCCCGGATCTCGCCACTGTGGCGGCGCAGAATATCGGCCACCTCACCATCCGAGGGCAACTGCCAGCCGGGGCGGATCACCACCACCAGGTGCGCCAGTTGCAGCAGGCGGTCCCACCGGTGCCAGCTCGGCAGCGTCAGCAGTGAGTCGAGCCCCATGCAAAAGCTAATGGAGGCCTCCTCTCCCAATTCACCGCGCAATTCCTCCAGCGTATCCACCGTGTAAGTGGGACCGGAGCGTTTCAGCTCCCGCTCATCCAGCTGCAGCTCAGCGCAGCCCTCCAGTGCCAGCCCCAGCATATTGCGGCGGTGAACGGCGGAGACCCCCGGCCTGTTCCTGTGCCCGGGCTGATGGCTTGGTAGCAGGCGCATTTCATCAAACCCCAGCGCCTGGCGCAGTTCCAATGCCATGCGCAGATGGCCGAAGTGCACTGGATCGAAAGTGCCGCCGAATAGGGCGATGGCGCGCCTGTTACTATTCATCATACCGACCCTTAAACAGCGCGGTCTTCCTCTTTAAGCCGAGCGAGGCAGCGCCTAGCGGCGGATATGCCCGTCGCCGAGCACTATCCACTTCTGCGAGGTGAGGCCTTCCAGCCCCACTGGGCCGCGGGCATGAATCTTGTCAGTACTAATACCAATCTCCGCGCCCAGACCGTATTCGAAACCATCCGCAAACCGGGTGGAAGCGTTTACCATCACTGAACTCGAATCCACTTCCGCCAGGAAGCGACGCGCACGGCCGTAGTCCTCGGTGACAATGGATTCGGTGTGGCCGGAGCCGTAGCGGGCGATATGATCCATGGCGTCATCCAGGTGATCGACCACCCGAATCGCCAGTACCGGCGCCAGGTATTCCTCGCTCCAATCGCTCTCGCTGGCCGGAGTGCAATCAGTCAGAACCTTGCGCGTGCGCTCGCAACCGCGCAGCTCTACCCCCTTCTCCCGGTAGGCCTCCGCCAGGCGCGGCAGAAGGCGGGACGCCATGCCATCCGCCACCAGTAGTGTCTCCATGGCATTGCAGACACCGTAGCGGTGTGTCTTGGCATTGAGGGCGATATCGAAGGCTTTTTCCACATCGGCGCGGTCGTCGATATAGACGTGACATACGCCGTGCAGATGCTTGATCACTGGCACCCTGGCTTCGCGGCTGATCCGCTGTATCAGTCCGGTGCCTCCGCGGGGCACAATGACGTCCACATACTCCGGCATGGAAACCATGGCGCCAACGGCGGCGCGGTCCCGGGTATCCACCACTTGCACAGCCGTCTCCGGCAGCCCGGCTTCCCGCAGCCCGGCGGCAATACAGGCGGCGATGGCGCCGTTGCTGTGCAGCGCCTCGCTGCCGCCGCGCAGAATCGTTGCGTTGCCGGACTTCAGGCACAGGCTGGCAGCGTCAATCGTCACATTGGGACGGGATTCGTAGATAATCCCCACCACTCCCAGAGGCACGCGCATCCGCCCCACCTGAATCCCGCTGGGGCGGTATTTCAAATCCTCTATCTCTCCCACCGGATCCGGCAGCTTGGCAATCTGATGCAGCCCCTCGATCATCGCATCCACGCGCGCATCATTCAGCGCCAGGCGGTCCAACAGGGCCGCATCCAGGCCATTGTCGCGCCCGGCCTGCATGTCCACCTCATTGGCCCGCAGTATTTCGTCACGCTGCGCATCCAGGCGCGCCGCAATTGCGGCCAGTGCGCGGTTCTTGGCCGCCGTATCGGCGCGGGCCATCTGCCGCGCCGCCGCGCGCGCCGCGCGCCCCATCTCTTCCAGTTTGCTGTGGGTACTTTGCTGGTCGGCTGAAGAATTCGTCATTTTGGCTCTCCGTGCGGCGCTCGATGGGCCGCGCAGTATAACTCAGGGCGGTGCGGGATAAAGGCGCGATTTACCTTGGAGAACCTCTGATTAATTCGCGCAAGAGCTGTAGTCGGCTTCGGGGTACTCAGGCAATGGCGTTTTATTCCTTCGCCCACCGATCCAGGTTCGCGGCGATGTCCGCCAGGCGTGCCAGCGGATCATCTGTCGCCAGCAGCTCCACCCGCACCCGATCCTCCAGAGGCAACAGCTGCGCCAGCTGCCAGGAAAGCGCGTCGGCGGAGTCCACCGGGCCAAATCGCAACGGGAGCATGGCGGCATGCTGCTTCAGTTCATCTAACACGCTCAACAGGCCGTCGCACTCTTCCGGCACTGGTTTGGATTCCGCTTGCGGCAGCCATTCCACATTCCCCAACAGCAGCCCGTCCTCGGCCCAGTCAGTACTGCGGATACGGAAGCGCTGTTGACCGGCTACCTGGATATGCAGCAGCCCCTCTTCTCCCTGACTCCAATCAACGATCCTCACATAGAGACCGTAAGGCCACACGTCGGCGCGTCCCACCTCGCCTCCGGAACGGATCGGTACCACGCCAAAACCCCGATCCGATTTCAGGGTTTCACTGACCAGGCGCAAATAGCGTTGCTCAAAGATACGCAGCGGTAAGGTCACACCGGGAAACAGGGTCAAATGCAGTGGAAACAGCGGGATTTGAGGCACGGCTAACTCTCAGGTCTGGATTTCGAAAACCTCTGACTCTCGCGCCCCTGACGAAATAGGATTTCGCACCCGGAAACTATCACGGTGCAACTTTAAAGATACCATCCACACCGGCTGCCGCCAGGAACGATTTTCGTGCGGGCGCAGGCAAGGCTCCCTGATTCATCCCCTTCCGGCGGTTAAGGCTCTTCGCTCCCCAGTGAATAGTGCATTGCGTGAGCACCGCGACTTTAACGGCAGCACTCGCGCGAATTCATCAGAGGTCACTAAGGGAATCCCTGATTATTTCGCTACCTGACGGTAAAGGTTCTTCTGTGTTGGATGAGAAGCTCAGGTGATGGAATGGATATTTCGAAACCGTCGGATACAGGGATGTATCCGACGGAGCTACAGGGACCTACTCGTGCGCTTTCGAAATGTCCACCCCATTGCCTGAGCGCCTCGAAACCAGCTACCGCGCTCAAGCGAATGAATCAGGGGTTTCCTTAGGCGAATTTATCAGAGGTTCCCTAAACTGCTTGAAAACAGAATCTTTTGCAAATGGTGCCGGGTTGCCGCTCGAAGCGGACCTCCCGCCAGCCAACACGATGCCGAAATTGTTACGGGAGATGGTTCTATGCGGTGGCGCCACGGCCGCAGAAGCAGCAATATCGAGGACCGCCGCCAGTCGCGCGCCACCGGCACAGGGAACCTCAGCAGCTTGCTGGCACTGGTACCCCTACTGGTGCGCAGTAAGACCGGCTGGCTGATTCTGGCTGCACTGGCAGCGCTCTACTTCTTTGGCGGCAACCGACTGTTCGAGGCACCGGGGACGCCACCGGACACGTCTCAGGCGCGGGAGCAATCGGCACCGGAGGATAGGGTGGCCGACTTCGTGTCCGTCGTTCTGGCGGATACCGAGGATACCTGGACACAGTTGTTCAGGGCTGCCGGTACCCGCTATGTACCGCCCAAACTGGTGCTATACAGGGACGTGGTGCGCTCCGCCTGCGGCCTGAGCTCCGCCGCAGTGGGACCCTTCTACTGCCCGATGGATAACAAGGTATACCTGGACCTCAGTTTCCTCGGCGAACTCCAGCGCCTCGGCGCGCCGGGGGACTTTGCCTTCGCCTATGTGATCGCCCATGAAGTGGGCCACCATGTGCAGAATCTTTTGGGAATCTCGCGAAAGGTGCAGGAGACACGCGCACAATCCAGCAGAGCCACCGCCAACCGACTGTCGGTTATGCTGGAGCTGCAGGCGGACTGTTTCGCCGGCGTCTGGGCCTTCTACGCCCACCGCGATCGACAGATGTTGGAACCCGGTGATCTGGAGGAAGGCTTGTCCGCCGCCGCCGCGGTGGGCGACGACCGCCTGCAAAGACGCGCCGGGCGCGCCGTTTCTCCAGACTCCTTCACCCACGGCAGCGCCAAACAGCGGGCCTACTGGTTCAATCGCGGATTTACCAGTGGCGATGTGAACCAGTGCAACACCTTTGCCGCCCCTTAACGGGCCGCCGGGTCAACCGCAAGGCTCTCCTCGGTCTCCGAAGACTCTTCCGGTTTCTCTGCAGACCGCAGCGGCTTGAACAACAACAGCAACAGCGGCAGCAAGGTCAGCGATCCCAGCAGCGCTGCGGACATGGCCAGCGCAGTGAGCAGGCCAAAGTAGATAGACGGCACAAACTTGGACAGCGCCAATATCGAGAAGCCGGCGATGATCGTGATGGCCGTATAGAACATGGCGCGGCCGATGGTGGCATGGCTGCGGTGCATGGTGGCCAGGTAGTCGCCGTCTTTCGCAAACTCATCGCGGAAGCGGTAGAGATAGTGAATAGCGTGGTCCACACCAATCCCCACGGTGATGGCAGCAATGGTGATGGTCATCATATCCAGCGGGATACCGACCAGACCCATTCCGCCCAGCACGATACTGGCGGCGAGCAGATTGGGAACCAGAGCGATAAGGGCCAGCCACAGGGAGCGGAAGAGCACCAGGAACATCAGCAGTATGCCCACAAACACCGCACCCAATGTCAGTATCTGCGACTTAAACAGGCTCTGCAGCATATTGTTGTAGAGCACCAGCAGCCCGGTCAGATGGATGTCTTCCTCCGCCATTCCCATTTCTGTGTAGGCGTAGTTGTAGACCCGCTGGATCAATTCGTCGCGGCGCAGATCCGGGTCCGTCTCCATTACCCTCAGAGTGATACGCGCCTGGTCGTGTTCGACCGAGAGATAGGGGGCAACCAACACATCATTGATTTCTTGCGGCAGGCTGTTTTGCGCCACCGCCAGCTCAAAATCATTGAGGGGGCCGCCGTTGAGATCCCTGGCCACTTTGTACAAGGTGGCGAGGGATTGCACCTTGCCAATTTCCGGCTGCCGCTCCAGGAAATCGTGCAGCTGCTCTATCTTCGCCAGGCCGGCCACGGTAAACCAGTAGCTCTGCTCTGCTTCCCCCTCGCCGCCGAAGGGGTCATCGGAAGCAAAGGGGTCATCCTCCGCGTAGGCATCGCCGCCCGCATCCGCCGCAAAGGGATCCTCCTCCCCCTCGAACGCCGGGGTCTCCTCCGCTGGTTTGTCGAGAATAATATCCAGGGTGATTGTGCCGCCGAGGCGGCGGTCGATCACCAGCATACCCTGGTAGATTTCGGTGGAATCGTCGAAATAGTCGATAAAGCGGTTTTCCACCTTCAACTGCGATATACCCACCGCGCCGGCAATTGCCGCCACCAGGGCCACACCCAGTACCAGACCGCGGTAGCGCTCGGTAAAGCGGGCAAAGCGCAGCGTAAAGGCGTGGGAGTTGTCCTCGCTCACGCCACCGGTGCGCTTCGGCAGGATCATCAGCAGCGCGGGAATCATCAGGAAGGACAACACCAGAGCCAAGGTCACACCGATGGTCATCATCCACCCGAAGTCGATCACCGGTCGTATGCCGCTCACAACCAGGGACACAAAGGCAACGATGGTCGTCAGCGCCGTGTACAGACAGGGCTTGGCCATAAAGCGCACTGTCGCCAGCGCCAGATGCTCACGATCCCACTCTGGGTGCTGGGCGATATACTCCCGATAACGTACCGCCAGGTGAATGGTTATGGCCAGGGTAATGATCAGCAGCAGAGCGACAAAATTGGCCGAGATCACCGTCAGGCGCCAATCCAGCCAGCTCAACAGCCCCAGCATGATCACCGCGGTAGTTACGCAGGTGGCCAGCGGTATCAAAACCCAGCGGGCCTGGCGGAAAATAATCAACAGGGTGGCGATGATAAACAGCAATATGCCCACACCGAACACCACCAGATCGCTCTTGATAAAGGCGATCATATCAGCGCTGATCATGGACACGCCGCCGAGAAACAGCTCCGCCTCACCCTTGTAACGGTCGATGATGCCGCGCACTTCTTCCACGCGGGCGCGGGAACGCTGCTCCTGTTCCGTGCGGTGCTTGAGGTAGATTTCGGACACCTCATCCAATCGCGCAGCCTCCGCTTCTGTCAGCCCCTCTGCATTGCGCTTGCGGCGCAGCGCATCCCGCTCCCGCACCAGCTCAATACCGCGCTCGTCCAGCGCGAGACTGGCCAGTAGCGCCGTGGTCTGGCCGTCCGGGCTCAGGATCAGATCGCGGTAGATGGGGCTGGACAGAAATTCCTGACGCGCGAGATCCTTGTCGGTACCGGGTGTGGAGAGCGTGCGCAGCCCGTCACTGATTTCAGATATGGACATCTTGGGGCTGTAGAGCAGCGGCACATCGAGAATAGTCTGCACACCGGTGACGCCATCCACCTGTGCCAGCTCGTCGCGCAGACGCCTCAGGGTGGTCAGGGAATCGGCATCAAACAAATCGCCGTTGCGGTAGCGGTAGGTGACGACCAGAAAATCCCCACTGGCGTAGCGTTTGGAAATCTCGCGAAAGTAATCCAGAGCCTGGTCGGTCTCCAGGGTCAGCGCGTCCGCCGAGGCGTCCAGTTTGAACCGCGGCAGGCCCAGGGCGGCAGCCACCACAAGAATGAGTACTGCCAGCAACACCGTTTTCGGCCGGCGGATTACCAGATTTTCATAGCAGTTTTTTAATGCTGACAGCATATAGTTTCACTTAATAAAAACAGTTAATCGTAAAGTGCGTGCCTGTACACACCGAAGTCAAAGCCAGGCAAGAACAGACACAAGACCCGTCCGCAGACACAAATCCAGGATGATTTTCAGGGCTTGTCGATATGCCCCAGGTCCCGCTCCGGGAACAACAGATCCCGGACTCTTTGCTTCAGTTCCCTGGGACCGGGAAAACCGCCATCGCGTTTGCGCTCCCAGACCAGCACATCCCCTGCGCGTATTTCAAACACGCCGCCGCTGCCCGGTTTAAGCGCCACCTGCTCTATGTCATCGGCAAAGGTGTAGAGCAGCTCCTGAGCCATCCAGGTGGCGCGCAGCATCCAATTGCACTGCACGCAATAGTGGATGGTGATAATTGGTTTCGCCATAATCCCCGTTACCCGCCCCACTCGGGCAGCAAATTCTGCTCCACACCCAGGTGATCCAGCAGACGCGCGACAATGAAATCCACCAGATCCTCCACTGAGCGGGGTTGCTGATAAAAGCCGGGACTCGCGGGCAGTATCACCGCCCCCATCCGGGTCAGCTTGAGCATGTTTTCCAGATGGATCTCCGAGTAAGGGGTCTCCCGCGGTACCAAAAGCAGCTGGCGGCGCTCCTTCAGAGCCACGTCCGCAGCGCGCTCGATCAGGTTGTTGGATGCACCGCAAGCAATGGCCGACAAGGTGCCTCCACTGGCGGGACAGATCACCATGCTCGCCGGCGCGCCACTTCCCGAGGCCACCGGTGAAAACCAGTCGCGTTTGCCGAACAGCTTCAATTGCCCCTCCCGGGCTCCGAAACGCGCGGCGAAAAAAGCCTCCTGTTCCGACTCGTCCTCGGGCAGGTGCAATTCGGTCTCGGTATTGATCACCACCCGCGCGGCGTCGGACAGCAACAGCCAGACGCGCACCCGCGCTGCCAGCAGACACTGCAGTAAGCGCAGGCCGTACTGGGCACCGGAAGCGCCAGTCATCGCCAGGGTGACAGTTTTGCTGAAAGCAGGTTGGCCCAATGCAGATTCCGTGTGATTGATTAGGACGCGTGCCCGCGCTTATTTTCCAGTTCGGCGATCAGGCGCTGATGGATTCCGCCGAAGCCACCGTTGCTCATGACCACGATATGGGTCCCGGGCCCCGCAAGGTTGACCGCGGATTCTACCCCAGCCTCGATATTGTCGAAAATCTTCGCCGGCACCGGAGAGTGCTGCACCACCTCGGCCAGAGACCAGTCCATGCCCTCGGGCTGATACCAGAGCACCAGATCGGCGCCGGCACAGGACTGGGCCAACTTGTTCCGGTGCACCCCCATACGCATGGTGTTGGAGCGGGGTTCAATCAAAGCGATGATTCTGTCCTCCCCCACCCGGGCACGCAGCCCCTTCAATGTGGATTCAATCGCCGTGGGGTGGTGGGCGAAGTCGTCGTAGACGTGGACCCCCCCCACCTCGGCGAGGCATTCCATGCGCCGCTTGACGCCTTTAAAACTGTTCAGGGCACGGGCGCTCAGCTCGGGAGTCACCCCCACGTGGCGCGCCGCGGCCATAGCGGCGAGACCGTTGCGCACATTGTGCAGTCCGGTCAGCGTCCACTCGACCCGCGCCACCTGGGCACCGCGGAAACTGATACCGAAGCTGCTGCCGTCAGCGGCGACATCCACCGCGCACCAATCTCCCAGGCGCACACCATTTTCGGACTCGGTGGCGAAACGCTGCACCTCGCTCCAACACCCCTGCCGCAACACTTCCTCCACCGTATCTTCGGTGGACGACACAATCAGGCCGTTGCCCGGCACAGTGCGCACCAAATGATGAAACTGGCGCTGTATGGCAGCGAGGTTGTCAAAAATATCCGCGTGATCGAACTCCAGGTTATTGATGATCAATGTGCGGGGACGATAGTGGACAAACTTGGAGCGCTTGTCGAAGAAGGCGGTATCGTATTCGTCCGCCTCCACGACAAAAAACGGGCTCTCTCCCAGGCGCGCGGACACACCAAAATTCGCCGGCACACCGCCGATCAAAAAGCCCGGCTGCATGCCCGCCTGTTCCAAAATCCAGGCCAGCATGCTCGATGTGGTGGTCTTGCCATGAGTGCCTGACACCGCCAGCACCCAGCGCCCGCCGAGAAAGTGGTCGCAAAGCCACTGGGCGCCGGATGTGTAGGGCAGCCCCTTCTCCAGCACGGCCTCCACCGCCGCATTGCCGCGGGACAGCGCATTGCCGATGATCACCAAATCCGGCGCCGGCTCCAACTGGGCCGGGTCATAGCCCTCGATAAGCTGGATGCCCGCCCGCTGCAACTGCGTGCTCATTGGTGGGTAGACATTGGCGTCACAGCCAGTTACCCGGTGCCCCTCGGCCACCGCCAGTTGGGCCAGGCTGCCCATAAAAGTGCCACAGATGCCTAAAATATGGATATGCATGGCGAAAATTTGTACTCAGAAAAACTGCGGCGCAAGCTTAACACGGCGTTTGGCTACCGCAATTGCCAAATCCCCCACATTCTGTGCAATTCCCCCGCGATTCCATTAGACTCCGCCCCCAAATTTGCCCATCTCAACCCCCCTGTAGGATGACCATGTCAAAAAAGAACGCTTTTTATGCGCAATCGGGTGGCGTTACCGCCGTGATTAATGCCTCGGCTTGTGGAGTGATTGAAGCTGCGCGTGAATACCAAGACCACATAGGTACTGTATACGCGGGGTTGAACGGCATCCTCGGCGCCCTGCGCGAAGAGCTGATCGATGTGAGTCTGGAGAGCGAAGAGGCCATCGCCGCCCTGCGCCACACGCCGTCCGGCGCATTCGGTTCCTGCCGCTACAAACTCAAAAGCCTCGAGGAGAACCGCGCGGAGTACGAGCGCCTGATCGAGGTGTTCAAGGCGCACGATATCGGTTATTTCTTCTACAATGGTGGCGGCGACTCCGCGGACACCTGCCTGAAAGTGTCCCAGCTGTCCGAAAAAATGGGGTATCCCATCCAAGCCATCCATATTCCCAAAACCGTCGACAACGACCTGCCTATCACCGACAACTGCCCCGGATTCGGCTCTGTGGCCAAGTATGTGGCCGTATCCACCAAAGAGGCATCCCTGGACGTAGCCTCCATGTGCGCCACCTCCACCAAGGTGTTTATCCTCGAAGTGATGGGGCGCCACGCAGGCTGGATTGCCGCCGCCGGAGCCCTGGCGCAGAAAAATGAAGGCGACGCCCCCCACATCATCCTCTTTCCCGAGGTGGCCTTCGACAAAGAAAAATTCCTGGCCAAGGTTCAAAAGACTGTGGAAGAGAAGGGCTACTGCGTTATCGTGGCCTCCGAAGGCGCTCAATATGAAGACGGCACCTTCCTCGCCGACGCCGGCACCACCGACGCTTTCGGCCACAAGCAACTGGGCGGCGTGGCGCCGACCCTGGCCCGCATGATCAAGGATGAACTGGGCCTCAAGTACCACTGGGCCCTGGCGGATTACCTGCAGCGCGCCGCGCGCCATATCGCCTCCGCCACAGACGTGGCCCAGGCCTACGCGGTGGGCCGCGCCGCGGTGGAAATGGCCGTGGCCGGCAAGAATGCGATTATGCCCACCATTGTTCGCGACGCCGGCCCCGAGTACGGGTGGTCCGTGGGCGAAGCCCCCCTGTCTGAGGTGGCCAATGTCGAAAAAATGATGCCGCGTGAGTACATCAGCGAAGACGGCTTCGGCATCACCCGGGCGGGCCGCGACTATCTGTTACCCCTGATCCAAGGCGAAGACTACCCGCCCTATGAAAACGGCATCCCCCAGTACGCGCAACTGAAAAAACAGCTGGTGGAGAAGAAACTGAAGGATAGTTTCAACGTTTAAACGACTGTCTGAGCCCGTGAAAACCCGCCCGTTAGCGCTCACTAACCGGCGGGTTTTCACTATCCCCATCCCATCGTGTAAGCACCCCGCACCAGGAATTAGAGCCACTCCCGAAGCGCCTTATCCGGGATGCCCGAGCTGTCAGAACGGCCACCACCATGGCCTGCGGATAAAAATTTTCCGGGTCGCACTACCTTTGCGACCCGCGCTGTCGCGGACCGTCAGCGTAATTTCGTAACTTCCACTCCGCTCGTAACGGTGCCAGACGTGCGTACCCCTCGCTGTCGAGCCATCGCCGAAGTCCCAGTGATAGTTGAAGTTACCTTCTCCGCCGCTGTGGTCCCGCACGCGGACCCAGTTGAGAAAGTGCCTCATGGTGAACTGTGCCTGGAGTTCGGCCGCGCTGCCCCATACCCGTACCCCCCGCTGGGCGCTCGCCCGCGCACCGCTGTTGTCCTCCACATTCAGAGTCACCGTATAGCTGCCCGGCTCGCGATAGCGGTGGCTGGGATTCTGCTCTGAGCTGGTTTCACCATCGCCGAAGTCCCAATGCCAGCCGACAATGTGACCGTCACTGTCGCTGCTGCGGTCGGTAAATTGAGCCTGTCGGCCTTCTACCTCGGCGCTAAAATCCGCACTGGGCGCCGCGTTGTCGGCGCGCAGATCCAGCTCTATTACCAGGGGATCGTGATCAGAGGCCCGGTAGGGATCGGCGCTGTAGAGGGAATCCCGTTGCGCCTCACTTTTTTGCTCGGTGTTGTAGTCCAGTGCGGACGGCTCGTCGGCATTGATATGCCAAACCTCCGCGCCAGTTACCAACGGCGTCAATTCGGTATCGGCCAGCGCGTAGTCCAGATAACCGGCCTGAGACTTGTATACATAGGAGTGAGCGGCGCCGCCGTGGAACGCCGCCAGCAGATCGGTGTAACCGGCATCCCGCAGCGCGGTAATAGGATGCTCCTGCGCATAGCTGTTGAGATCGCCGAGAATCAGCACTCCAGCAACATCTGCGCCGATGGGATCGCTCGCCAGCCAGTCGGCCAGCGCAGTGGCTGCCTCGGTACGAATCTGATTCCAGCATCCCTGCCCGTCGTTCTGGTCGTCGTTCAAACTGCCGTCGTCCGGGCAACTCTCCTTGGATTTGAAGTGATTGACGACCACCGCAACGGATTGATCGCTGGCCAGCTCGGTGAAGGCCTGCAGCAGCGGCTGGCGATTCAGGTTGTCGAAGGGATAGCTATCCAGGGTGAGGGCGGCACCGAGCGGCTGTACCCTGTCCGCCCGATAGACAATACCGACCGCAATTTCATCCGCTCCCAAACGCTCCAGTCCCGGGTCCACAAAGGCGTAGCGTTGCCCGCCGGAAGCGGTGTTGAGCCCGTCGACAAGGTCTTGTATCGCGCTCCGGGCACCATATCCGTCATTCTCGATTTCCATCAGACCAATGATGTCGGCACCAGTGCCGAGAATGGCGGAGATAATTTTGTCCCGCTGACGCTGGAATTCTTCTGGGGTATCGGCACCACGCGAAGTCGGGAAGCCACCGCCCATGCCGTCGCCATTGAAGTAATTGAGTACATTCATGCTGGCCACCCTCAGGCTGCCAGTCCCGGACAGCGCCGGGGCGGATGTGCGCGGATTGGCAGTGACAAATTGCGGGGCTTCCAGCGGTTGCAGCCGGTAGGCATCGAAACCGTAGCTGAGCACGCCTTTCAGGCCAGTGACAGTACTGCCCGCGCGCAAGCTGTTGTCGGCACTGAGCCCCGGGTCCGGATAGGGAACCGGTTCCGGGTTCTGTGTGGTGGAACCGTCGTCGAGTACGATGCGGTTGCGCGCGTTCGCCGCCTGCTGCGCCAGCGCCGCGGCGCCCGGCTCTGTGCTGTGGGTGGGGATGTACAGGCGGCCGGCGGACAGCTCCAGTTCGCCGTAACGGGCCAGATTCTCGTTGCCGCTGACTGTCAGTGTCTGCTGGAACTCGACCAGCATGCCCTCATAGCGCTCCGGGTAGTCGACACTGGCAAACGGCAGACTGATCTGGGCGGCAGTGACGCTGTGGCCGCTGCCACAAACTCTGACGCCGTCGATCGTGTCCAGCTCGGTCAGACCGTAATACTCGCTTACCCGGCCGCCGACACGCACCAGATCGCCCACTTGCACATCGACGCCGAAGCCGCTGTCGTAGACAAACAAGCCCTCGGAGGTGGCATCCAGACCGTCCTGGTCTCCATCCTCTTCCTGCAGGAAAAAGCCGCGCAGGCCAATCGCGGTATCCTGGAAATCACCGACAACGACGGCCTCTACCTCGTGCCGTTCGCCAGCGAGCGGGCTGGCAGCAGCCGAGCCCTGAATCTGACTGATATACGTCGCGGGGTCGCCGCATTGCCCCAAAATCACTGCACCGGAGCCACCTGTGTGCTGCCCCAGGTTGACGAAGTTATCCAGGCCGGCACTGTCCCACTCCAGAGCCGGATCGAATGGCCCACTGCCATCACTGCGGCCAACCAGGCGGTCGGGCTTGCGCAATAGCGTTTGATTCTGGGTGCCGACGCCGCTGTCTCCCCACTGGCTGCCGGGGTCCTGCCCTATCTGGCCGATCACGTCGACAAAGCCGTCGGGACCGACGAGCGCCACAGCGTCATCGCCATTGAACAGGCCGCCACTGTAGGTCTGGTCCGCCTCGGCCAGCACCGCCACATCCGCTTCCGAATGCGCGAGCACAAACACCTCTCCATCGGCGAGGCTGCCGCCCAGAGCAATACTCGCACCGGCTGATGTGGCGCCATTGAAGTAGACCCGAACGGAATAGTCCTCAAGCGCCACAGGGGCGCCAGTGCCGTTGTAGATTTCCAGCGCCTTGTTGTTGCCGCTGCCCTCGATATATTCGGAAATAATCAGCCCGTTACCCTGGGCTCCGCCCGCCAGCAGCGACATCCACAGCGCCACCAGCAGCGAGATTTTGCATTTTTTCATTGTTCTTTCCCTGTCGGTGTCCAATACCGTAATTGGCGGGACGGATTCTGGACGGGGATTCCTAAGAAGATATGTCAGCGGGGTGAAAGATAGTGGTCTGTTTTGTTGCCGCGGCAACGGAGCGGCGATAGCGGCCACAGGTGCAAGCAGGTCACCCGCCACCGCTGTCCTCCTGCGGCCTGACACCGCCATTGCGGCCCTCTAGCGTCCCTCTCAATCAATCGGTCGCGGCCTTGTCCCAGAGCGCGCGCAGGCGCTGATCGCGCCCACAGCGAAAACGATAGTACTTATAGCGGACGGGATTGCGCTGATAGTAATTCTGGTGATAGCGCTCGGCGGGGTAGAAAGCAGCGGCACGAGTGATTTCGGTGACGACCGGCGCGCCCAACTGCGCTTCCACCTGTCGCTTGCTGGCCTCTGCCAGTTTTTTCTCCTCCTCGTTTGCGTAGAAGATGGCACTACGGTACTGGTCGCCGCGGTCGCAGAATTGACCGCCAGCATCCAGCGGGTCCACGTTGCGCCAGAAGACCCGCAGCAAGTCAGCATAACCGATCTTGTTTGCGTCGTATGTCACCTGCACCACCTCCGCGTGCCCTGTACCACCGGCGGAGACCTGGTCGTAGCTGGGATTTTTTACATTGCCGCCGCTGTATCCAGAGGTCGTCTCCAGCACGCCATCCAGCTGGTCATAAGGCGGCTCCATGCACCAAAAACAGCCGCCGGCAAATACAGCGGTGCGGATATCCGGCGATTCCTGGGCGCCACAGGATATCGCTACCAAAAGCAAAAATACGGTTATCAGTATGCGCACGTCCCTTCCTCATATCAGTTGATACTGCCTATCTGTCGGCCGGCGGGTCAATCTGTTACAAGGCGCCGCTTTCAGCCCGCAGGTTCAGGGGCTATAATCCGCGCTCCCCAAATTTCCGATCACATTTTAGTCAGGACCAGCAATGAGTTTCGACAAGATCCCCGCAGGCAAAGACCTGCCCAACGACATCAATGTAATCATCGAGATCCCCGCCAACCACGATCCGATCAAGTACGAGGTGGACAAGGACGCGGACGCGGTGTTTGTAGACCGTTTCGTGGCCACTCCGATGTTCTACCCGGCCAACTACGGCTATGTACCGCAAACTCTGTCCGAAGACGGTGATCCCCTGGACGTGCTGGTTGTGGCGCCCTACCCCGTTATGGTCGGTTCCGTTATCCGTTCCCGCGTGATCGGCGTACTGAAAATGACCGATGAATCCGGCGTGGACGCAAAGCTGCTGGCGGTGCCCCACACCAAGCTGACCAAGTTGTACGACCATGTTCAGGAGATCTCTGATCTTCCGGAACTACTGATCAAACAGATCGAACACTACTTCGAGAATTACAAGAAGCTGGAAGCCGGCAAATGGGTGAAAGTGGAAGGCTGGGCCGATGCCGAAGCCGCACGCGCCGAGGTGCTGGCCTCCCGCGAACGCTACCTGAAAGAGCAAGGCTGAACCTCCAGCCTTTCTGGAAAAGCCGGCCTTGGCCGGCTTTTTTTGTACCCGCTTCGCGACAACCCCAGCCCGGGGATCACCGCCAGTCCATCAAGTGTCGATCTGCCAGTCCGGAACATTCACGGCCACCGGCTGTTGGCGGCGGCGCTCGCTGTCCTCAATCAGATTGCCCTGCGCCGGTTTCAAACTCAGGTGATCCACGGAAACCTGCACCGCGGCTTTTTTCTCCCGCTCGTGCTCCTTGATCAAATTGCCTTCCATCGGCGCAATACTCCACTCCGGACCGGGCGCGGGTTGCGGCTGCGTCTCCTCCCGTGGTGCCGGCGCTGCCGGTGTCTCGCCGCCACCTTCCGCTTTGAGCGCGGTCTGAGCGCCCACCTTGGCCAGGGTGGCCTGCAATTGCTCTGCCTGCGCCTTGGACAACCCTTTCTTGATAGCGACCGGGCGGCCGCTGAAAAGTTTTTCCACTGCGCCCGGGCCCGCCTTGAACAGGCGCGCGAAGTTGGCTTTGACATCGGCAACGGTGAACCCCGGCACCAGATCACCGCGGAAAATCAAGCTGAAATTGGACTGTTCTGATTGTTGCGGCATGGGCTACCTCTTTTTCTGTTACTCGTCGGCGTCCAGCGTCTGGTCCATGGTATAGGCCGGTGCGGCCACTGTCCTGCCACCGACCCGGCGCGCGGGCACTCCCGCTACCGTGGTGTGCTCCGGCACATCGGCCAACACCAGACTGCCGGCGGCGATCTTCACGCCCTCGCCGATTCGGACTGGGCCGAGAATCTTGGCCCCCGCACCAATCATCACACCGCGGCCAATTTTCGGATGGCGGTCGCCGCCGCCACTGCCACTGCCGCCCAGCGTCACGGAGTGCAATATGGAGACATCGTCTTCAACCACACTGGTTTCCCCAACCACCAGGCCGGTGGCGTGGTCGATCATAATGCCGCAGCCGAATCTGGCCGCCGGGTGTATATCCACCGCGAATTGCTCCGACACCCGGCTCTGGAAGTAGAGCGCCAGCGTGTGGCGCCCCTGCCCCCACAACCAATGTGCCACCCGGTGGGATTGTAAGGCGTGAAAGCCCTTGAAGTAGAGGAACGGGGTCAAGTATTGGTCGCAAGCCGGGTCGCGCTCGTACCAAGCACTGATATCCGCGCGCATACAGCGGGAAATCCCGGGGTCCGCTTGCAGCGCCGCGGCGATCACTTCCTGTAGCGCAGTGGCGGTCAGCGCATTGTGGTCCAACACGGAAGCCAGCTGATAAGCGAGCGCGTCATCGAGAGATTTATGGCGCAGCACTGTGTTGTGGAAATAACTCGCCAGCACCGGCTCATCGGCTGCGGCCTCAGAAGCCTCGGTGCGCATCTGCGCCCAGATATCCCGGTTTTCCGATAAATTTTTGATTTCGCTGTCCTCTGTCTGTTTCCGCCGCGGCCAGTGGCCGCAAAAGATCAAAAGCCCGGATAGCAGCTGTCCGGAACCAGCACGAAGCGCGCAAAAATGTCTTCCAGCAAAGCGCACACACTGTCGCACAACTCCAGCTCATCGCTTCGCACCAGTTCACTCAACCGCTCCACCGTCAGTAGCTGCTGCAACTCGCGCGCGCGGGGCGCGTAGCTGAGGTGCCAAGGCTCCGGCGCCACGCCACCGCGATCCTCCGCGTAGGGCCGGAACAGACCGTGGCTGCGCCCCTCGGCAATACGTTCACTGAGCCAGTGGTGAAAGGGCCCAAAAAGCCCGTCGTGAGCGAATTCCTGCGGTGTCAATTGAGGTCGGTAGCCCGCCGGCATGGCAGCGGCGTCCACCACGTCAAAATCAGTCCCCCAGTGATGGCGCGAGGCCCCCGGTAACGCCGACCAGCGCAATATAGCGAATACCGTCTGCGGCGGCGATAACTGTGTTACGTCGAGAGGGCGACCGCGACTGTCGAGCACCGGGCGCTCTCCTCTGGCCTTGGCATTCCAGATAGTGCGCTGGCGTTCGAAGCTGCGAAAGCCCGAAACAACCAACGGATCGAAACCGGCAGCGCGGGCATCGGCACAAAGCCGTTCGAAAGCGAGCAGCGCCTCGGGATGCATCAGCTGCCCGGATCGCGGCTCGCATATAACGTGCTCGTCGCCTAGGCCGAAAAGCACGCTCCTCAGAGCATCGCTCAACATTCAAAAATCACCGACATGCAAAATATTTAAAACAAGCTGTACGCGACTAACCGTACGCATCACTTTATCAAATACGGTGGGAGCACAGGACTGAAAACAAATTCACAGTAGAATTTTATTGGTTCGCGTTTACGTCTCGGTAAAACACGGATTTGTTGGTCCTAAATTTAAAAACAACCGCCGGGCGGCTATGTTCACGGAAATTTATCTAAAACCTCTCAACACCTTTACTCCTGACGGTTTGGCCCACTTTCGATTTATGCTATGTTCACTTGCGCGGCTGCAAGATATGTCGCCGGAACAAGGATGTACAACTAGTCAGGGAAAACTTGCATGCACCCGAGTCAATCAGAGCTATTGAAACTGAAAAACCTGGGCCTCGCCTCTGTTAATATACTCCACTCCATCGGTATACGCTCCTACGATGATCTGCGCCGGGTAGGCCCGGTGGAAGCCTTTATCAGCATTCGCAATCGAGGTAAATGCTCTATGCGCTTCAGGGCGCGCTGCTGGACGTGCACTGGAACGACCTGGACCCGGACCTGAAGCAGCGCCTGGCGAATGAAGCCGACCGCCTGCTCTCCGCGCAAAATTCCGACTGACCCCAGAATCACACCACGCGGCGCCAACCCAACTTGAAAACGGCGCCGCCACCCCTATCTAGACTTCTCCATAGAAATCACAAGTTGGAGAATGCCGATGTTACGCATTGGTCTCTTTTTGTTGACCAACCTAGCTGTTTTGGTTCTGGTTGGCATCGTATTTAATTTGCTGGGCATTGGGGGCATCCTCGAAGCCAACGGTGTCGACCTGAATATGGGGGCGCTCCTGACCATGTGCGCCATCTTCGGCTTCGGCGGCGCCTTTATCTCACTGCTGATGTCAAAGACCATGGCCCGCATCAGCACTCGCACCCAGGTCATCGACCAACCCCGCACCGCCGACGAACAATGGCTGGTGGAAACCGTGCGCGAGCTGTCGCAGAAAGCCGGTATCGGTATGCCTGACGTGGGAATATTCCCTATGCCCCAGGCCAACGCATTCGCCACTGGCTGGAACCGCAACGACGCCTTGGTGGCAGTCAGTTCCGGCCTGTTAGAGCGATTCAACCGGGACGAGGCGCGGGCAGTGATCGGCCACGAGATAGGCCACGTCGCCAACGGCGATATGGTTACCCTGGCGCTGATCCAGGGCGTGGTAAACACCTTTGTGATGTTCTTCGCCCGGCTGGTGGGTTTCTTCGTCGACCGGGTACTGATGAAGAATGAAGAGGGTCTTGGCATCGGCTACTATGTCACTTCGATTATCATGGACATCATCTTCGGTGCCCTGGCAATGATCGTTGTGGCCTGGTTCAGCCGCCGTCGCGAATACCGCGCAGATGCCGCCGGGGCCACCCTCGCCAGCCCACATTCCATGATTGCGGCTTTGCAAAGGCTCAAGGCGGAATCCGATACGGGGCGCGAAGAACCCCTGCCCAGCAACATGAAAGCCTTCGGGATCTACGGCAATATGGGCCGCCTGTTGGCCAGTCACCCGCCGCTGGAAGACCGTATACTGGCTCTGCAGAACCGTCTGCGCTAAGCGCTGCCAAACCGACCTCATTAACCCGGCGCCCGCGCCGGGTTAATCTTTGAACTCCCAACAGCACCCGCAATCATGAACAAGCTCAAAACTTGGCTGCTGACCCTACCGCTACTGCTACTTCCCCCCCTCGCCAGCGCGCTTTCCGTGCCGGACTTCGCCACCGATGACGAGCGCAATACCATGCAGGTATTCAATTTCGCCAGCCCGTCGGTGGTCTATGTGACCAACGAAACACTGGTGCGGGATCGCTGGACCCTGCGCCTGCACACAGTGCCCAAAGGCGCCGGCAGCGGTTTTATCTGGGACGAGCAGGGGCACGTGGTGACCAACTTCCACGTGATCGAGGGCGCGCGCAAAGTGACCATCACACTGCAGGACCGCAGTGAATGGGCGGCGGAACTGGTGGGCTCCGCACCGGAAAAGGATTTGGCGGTACTCAAAATCGACGCCCCGCCAGAACAGCTCAAACCCCTGATACCCGGCTCATCAAAAGACCTGGCTGTAGGGCGCAAGGTACTCGCGATCGGCAATCCTTTCGGCCTCGACACCACCCTCACCACCGGCGTGGTGAGCGCCCTGGGACGCGAGATACAGGCCGCCAACAACCGCACCATCCGCAATGTGATCCAGACAGACGCCGCCATCAACCCGGGCAATTCCGGCGGCCCACTGCTGGATTCCAGCGGACGCCTGATCGGCGTCAACACGGCGATATACAGCCCCAGCGGCGCCAGTGTGGGCATTGGCTTCGCGATTCCCGTAGACACGGTGAAAAAGATAGTGCCGGAGCTGATCGCCCACGGCCGCCTGGTGCGCCCCGTTCTGGGCATCGAGTCGCTTCCGGACCAGTGGGCCAGCCGCTACGGTATCGAGGGCGTAGCGGTATTGCGCACCCTTCCGGGAATGCCCGCGGAGCGGGCCGGCCTGCGCGGTATCTACCGCACCCCGCGGGGCGGTTGGCAACTGGGGGATGTCATCGTGGAAGTGGACCGTCAGCCGGTCCGCAACTACGACGATCTGCTGAACCTGCTTGAAAATCACCGCGCGGGCGACAAGATCACCCTCGGCCTGATACGCGAGGGGAAAAAACGCCGCACATCCGTTACACTGGCCGCTCCCGGTTAACCTCTCCCTCCGCTGTCAACGGCAGAGGGGAAGCACGCAGTAACAACCTATGCAGAAATACCTCCTTTGCCGCCACGGCGAGCTGACCGAGGGCCAATCCAAGGGGTTCTCCCTCGGCGACAGTGCCGCCGGCACTGCCAACGTGTTCGCGGTAATGAAAAATGGCGAAGTTTTTGCCTATAAGAACAACTGCCCACACCGCGGGATTAATCTGGAGTGGCAGGAAGATCAATTCCTCGACCCGGACGGCGCCCTGATCCAGTGCGCCTCGCACGGCGCCCTCTTCCAGATTGAAACCGGCGAGTGTGTTGCCGGCCCCTGTGCCGGCGATGCTTTGACACCAGTGCCAATAGAGTACGGTCGCGACGGCATCTATGTACTGATGGCGGACTGACCGTCCCTGGGGCCAAAGGCTCCCCAGGGGCACGAAACGAAAAAATACGTTTCACTCAGACCTACCCTTCCGTTGTCTGACTGCCACTCAACCGGCTACGCCTCTCAAACGAGAGTATCAACGCCCTAACACAAAAAAGGGATGGCGTCGGTCAGGACAATTTCCTCCGCGCTGATCGCTGCCCGGTAAGCGAGCACTTCCACCCCCGCGGCCACCGCTCCCTTCAGGGCCTCGGCATAGACAGGGTCTATCTCCGCCGCGGCCTCCACGGATTCGATACCTGTGTGCTGTACGCAGTAGAAGAGCACAGACCGCACCCCTTTTCCGGCCAAGAGTTGCAACTCCCGCAGATGCTTGGCACCGCGACTGCTGACCGCGTCGGGGAAAAGACCGCGGCCGCCCTCGGCCAGGGTCACATTCTTCACCTCCACATAGCACTCCCCTTCCGGCCCGGACAACAGCAGGTCGATACGGCTGTTTTCATCGCCATAGCGCACCTCCCGGCGCAACTTGTCGTACCCCGCCAGCTCAACGACAGTGCCGCCGACAATGGCCTCCTCCACCAGCGCATTGGCGCGCCCCGTGTTCACTCCGGCCAGGGCGCCCTCCGGCGTGGTAGTCACTTCCAGAGTGTGGCGATACTTGCGCTTGGGGTTGCCGGAATCCGAATACCAGCAGGGGCTGTTTTCCACCCAGCAGTTCTTCATCGAGCCGGTATTGGGACAGTGAATGGTGAAAATCTCGCCGGACGGGGTCTCGATATCGGCGAGAAAACGTTTATAGCGGCGCAGCAAAGTCGCCTGCTGTAGCGGGGGATCAAGCTTCACGGTACGACCTAAAATGACTATTTGAACGCCACAAAATACCCGGGAAGCCGGATACAAGTCCACGGCCAACATTTTGTGGCGCCGGCTGAAGAGATTTGGTAGCTTCTTCGCCCTCGGTCGCCAGGGCCACTGGCACCAGAAAAGGAATAGCCTGCCATCGTGCTCCGGTTGAAGGGGTTAAAAAGTACACACCCCGGACGATTGCGGACTAGGCTAGATTGAATATGCTGGTAGAGCCCCCATAAACGAGGGCCCGAATAGTAAAGAGAGGCAACGACTATGCCCAGAACTGCTGCGAACCCCGATTCTCTGCACGGCTTGGAGCCTTATAAAGAGACTAAAGGCGAAGAGTATATGAACGAGAAGCAGCAGGAGCATTTCCGCAATTTGCTCTTGGCCTGGAAAGCAGAATTGATGGCGGAAGTGGACCGCACCGTTTCCCACATGAAAGACGAGGCTGCCAACTTCCCGGACCCGGCCGACCGTGCCAGCCAGGAAGAAGAGTTCAGCCTGGAACTCCGCACCCGCGACCGCGAGCGCAAGCTGATCAAAAAGATCGACGCCACGCTCGAACTGATCGATCAGGACGAGTACGGTTTCTGCGAGGCCTGCGGCGTGGAGATCGGCATCCGCCGCCTGGAAGCGCGTCCCACAGCTACCCTGTGCGTGGACTGCAAGACCCTGGCGGAAATAAAGGAGAAGCAGATTTCCGGGTAATCCCGGAGGATAGGCCCGGCCCCGGGGCTGGACATAGCCCCGGGAGGCCTGCAATCCAATCCCTTCACCGAGGACCACACTCCCACCCTTAGTCAACTCATCACTGCGCCACACTTGAACGCCCCCACCTACATCGGCCGTTTCGCACCCTCTCCAACCGGACCGCTGCACTTCGGCTCTCTGGTCTGCGCCCTGGGCAGCTACCTGGATGCCATTGCCCACGGCGGTCGGTGGCTGGTGCGAATGGAAGACCTGGACCCACCGCGGGAAGAACCCGGCGCGGCGGAGCGTATTCTGCACTCCCTGGAAGCCCATGGACTGCACTGGCACGGCCCACTCCAATGGCAGAGCCGCCGCCACGCACTCTACGAAGAGATACTGACGGAGCTCAGGACGCGGAAGCTCCTCTACCCCTGCCACTGCTCTCGCAGTCAGATACGCCGCAATGGCGGTCACGACAACAGTGGCTGCCGCGCGCGCTGCGGCGGTTCCAGTCCAGCCGCCCTGCGCCTTGTGTGCGCCGGCGGCGAGGAACAGTTTCACGATATCTGGCGCGGTCAATTGCGCCAACAGATACGCGAAGACACCATTCTCAAGCGCCGCGACGGCCTCTACGCCTACCAGCTGGCAGTGGTAGCGGACGATATCGATCAGGGGGTGACTCACGTGGTGCGCGGTGCAGACCTGCTCGACACCACTGGCGCCCAGCAGCGCTTGTTCCGCCTACTCGGCGCCACACCACCCCAATTCGGCCACCTGCCCCTGGTGATGGGCCCCGGAGGTCTCCAGAAGCTCAGCAAACAAAACCATGCCCCGCCAATAGACGACCACAAGGCAGCGGACAACCTGAGCGCGGCGCTGGCATTTCTCGGCTTCCACCTACCCCGAGGCATAGAAGGCGAAAGCCCGGAGCACATCCTCCACTGGGCCGCGGCCCGCTGGCAGCGCCATCAGGTGGATTTGCGGAACCGCCAAATCACCCCCCCCTGATTCCATCGCTTTCCGGCGATAAAGGCCCTGGCGCAGTGAAGAGAAGCCCAACACAGGTTTACTCCGACACCTGGCGCCCATTAACATCTTCTGCCCTCAACAGACAGAAGGAAGCAGCGCCCTATGGCAACGATTGGCATTGCCATCCCATTCGCCAAATCGCGTCCGCTTTGGACCAGCGCCGAGGCCCCGTGTCTGTGTATCCAGTTCCGGTGCATCCCATGACCAACCGCACTCTGTTAATCCTATTGGTGCTGGTGGGCTATGTGTTTTCGCCAACCGTTTTCACCTGGATGATCAACCCCTCCGGCGCCTGGTACCGCCCCTTTATTTTGTGGTTCATTTTGATTCTTCTGGCGGTGGTCGTGCAGATGAGGCGCAAGTCCGATGAGCTTTGAGATCGCGCACATCGCCCTGATCGGTGTGGTCTATATAGCCACCTTGTTTTTCGTTGCCTTTGCTTCCTCCAAGGGCTGGCTGCCCTCGCACTGGATGCGCCACCCGCTGGTGTATGTACTCTCCCTCGGCGTATCCCTGTCCGCCTGGACCTACTACGGTATCGTCGACCTGGCCCGACAGTATGGCTACGGTGTTCTGGCCTACTACCTGGGCACCGGAGGGATGTTCCTCTTTGCACCGGTGGCCCTGGAACCCCTTGCGCGACTTTGCCAGCGCTATCAACTGACCTCTCCTGCGGACCTACTCGTATTCCGTTACCACAGCCGCTTGGCGGGCACCCTCTCCACCCTGTTTATGCTGCTGGCACTCCTGCCCCTGATCGCACTGCAAATACAGGCGGTGTCAGAGACACTGGCACTGCTGTCGCAAGACAGTGTCGCCGCCCTGGCGTTGCCGGAAAGCGGCGTTACCAGCAAAAACCTAATCGCCTTTCTCTACTGTGTGTTGCTGACCGTTTTCACCAGCATGTACGGCACCACCCGTGACCGCCACGCGGGACTGGTGAGCGCCATGGCGCTGGAATCGGTGGTCAAGGTGGTGGCACTGCTGGCGGTAGGGGCCTACGCGATTTACGGAGTATTCGGCGGCTTCGGCGAGCTGGACAAGTGGCTGGCGCACAACAGCGACATGCAGCAACTGCTGTACACTCCAATTCAACAGGGGTCCTCCCACACGCTTTTGCTGGTATTTATCGCCACTGCCGTGGCCATGCCGCACATCTTTTATCTGAGCGTGGCGGAGCGGCCAACAGCACAGACTCTCCGCCACGCCAGCTGGGGTTTCCCGCTCTTCCTGCTGTTGATGGCACTGCCGATCTTTCCCATTATGTGGGCCGGATTCGCACTCGGTGTCTCCGAGCCGGTGCAGTACTTCGCGCTCGCGGTGCCGCGCACCAGCGACTCTGCGCTGCTGACGATTCTGGCGTTTATCGGCGGCCTTTCCGCCGCCACCGGTGCCCTGGTAATGATGACCCTGGCGCTGTCCACCATGGTGATGAACCAGTGGCTCCTGCCGGGCACCCGCTGGCACTCGGAAGACAATATGTACCGCCAACTGGTGTGGTTGCGGCGTTCACTGGTGGGAGCGCTTTTCCTGGCAGGGTTCGGCTTCTATCTGCTGCTGGGCAATCGCCTGTCGCTTTCCGATCTGGCACTGCTGGCATTTATCGCCTCCCTGCAGTTCCTGCCCGGGATATTCGCCGTGATTCACTGGCCACGCGGCAACCGGCGCGGCTTTATCGGCGGCCTGGTGGCCGGCATGCTGATCTGGGCCGGCGGTCTGCTACTGCCCTCCATCTTCGGTATCAACAGTATTACCCTACCCGGCACCGAACTGCGCCTGCCCCTGGGGATGTCTATCTGGACCCAGGTCACCACCTTGTCTCTGGCGCTGAATGTGCTGCTGTTTGTCGGCCTGTCCCTGCTCACCCGCAGCAGCAGTCTTGAGCAATACGCGGCGGACCTGTGCAGCGACGACACCCTGGCCCAGGCACTGCGACTGGAACTGGACGTGGAGTCCGCGGCGGACTTCCGCTTGCGCCTGGCGGAGAGCCTCGGTGCCGCCACCGCCACACAGGAGGTCAACCGCGCCCTGCGCCAGCTCAACCTGCCCGATGACGAGCGCCGCCCCTACGCTCTGCGCCAATTGCGCAACAAACTGGAAGCCAATCTTTCCGGTCTGCTGGGGCGAGTGCTGGCGGGACAAATCATCGACCGCCACTTCCCCTTCAAGGACAGCGGCCAGCCCGCCAATAAAGACATCCACCTGATAGAGACCCGCCTATCCCGCTACAAAAATCAGCTCACCGGCCTGGCCGCGGAACTGAACAATCTGCGCCTCTACCACCGACAGATGCTGGAAGAACTGCCGCTCGCTGCCTGTTCCCTGGGCCGCGACGGCGAAATACTGCTGTGGAATTACGCCATGGCCGACCTGACCGGCATCGCCGCCGGCGAGGTGCTCGGCTCCAAGCTGGAATACCTCGCCGAGCCCTGGCGCACGCTTTTGACCGAATTCGCCAAATCCACCGATGCGAGCCGCTTCAAACAACAGGTGAGCATCGACGGCAACAGCCATTGGCTGAACCTGCACAAAACACGCCGTAAGAAGCGCGGCCGGGGCGGGCGGGCGCGCAGCGAACGCGGAGACGCACAAATGCTGCTGCTCGAAGACATCACCGAGACACAAATTCTCGAACAGGAGCTGATCCACAGCGAAAGGCTGGCCTCGGTGGGCCGTCTCGCCGCCGGTGTGGCGCACGAAGTGGGCAACCCGGTGACCGGCATTGCCTGCCTGGCACAAAACCTCCAGTTCGAATCCGACAGCCCCGCGGTGCGCGACACCGCGGATCAGATACTGAGCCAAACTCAGCGTATCAGCCGCATTGTCCACTCACTGGTGAACTTCTCCCACAGCGGCAGCCACGACAGTGTCGGCGAGCGCGCACCTGTGGATCTCCACGCCTGCGTGCAAGAGGCGGTGCAACTGCTGTCCCTGCAGCGGGACAAGGCCCAGGTGACTTTCGACAACGCAGTGCCCGAGGACCTGATGGCGCCCGGTGACAATCAGCGCCTGATCCAGGTGTTCATCAACCTGCTCAGCAATGCCCGCGACGTCAGCGCCGATGGAGGCCACATTCGTATCGACGGGTGCGTTGAGGGCGGCGCTGTCAAGATCTCGGTGACCGACGACGGCCCCGGCATTCCCCCTGAGCACAGGGACCGCATCCTGGAGCCCTTCTTCACCACCAAGGAACCCGGCGAGGGCACCGGCCTGGGCCTGGCGATGGTCTACAGCATCGTAGAGGAACACGGCGGCCAGCTGGAGCTGGTGAGTCCCGCAAACCCGGAGACGGGGCGCGGGGCGAAATTCGTGGTGCATTTGCCTATGCAAGAGCGGGCACAAGAGGAGACACCAGAGCCCGGCTAAACCGGGCTCAGCCAGCCTCTTCCCGGAATCGATTTTCCCGTGACCACTCCTAATGGGTTGCATAGAAACGCCCCACGGGTAAAACTAGAACCCCCCTGAGCGTTTTGTAACCAGGCGTAACACATGAGCCACATCCTGATCGTCGAAGATGAAGCCATTATTCGAACGGCGCTGCGCAAACTGCTGGAGCGGCACCGCTACAAGGTCAGCGAAGCCGGTTCTGTACGCGAGGCGACCACCAAATACCGCCTCAGTGAAATCGACCTGATTATCTCCGACCTCCGCCTGCCCGGCGCCCCGGGCACCGACCTGCTGAAGGTGGCAGGCGACGTGCCGGTGCTGATTATGACCAGTTACGCCAGCCTGAGATCCGCCGTGGACTCCATGCGTATGGGCGCGACGGACTACATCGCCAAGCCCTTTGACCACGACGAGATGATCGCCACCGTGCGCCGTGTAATCGGCAAGGCCGAGCAGAACCGTGCCCAGGCTTCGGAAAACAAAACGTCTGGCCGCACTGTCTCCGGCATGATCGGCGACAGCGCGGTAATGCGCGGTCTCTACGACCGCATCCACAAAGTCGCGCCGACCGATGCCACCGTTTTGGTGCACGGCGAAACCGGCACCGGCAAGGAGCTGGTGGCCCGCGCTATCCACGCGGAGAGCCGGCGTGCCGACAAGCCACTCATCTCCGTCAACTGTGCGGCGATTCCGGAGACACTGATCGAGGCGGAGCTGTTCGGCCACGAAAAAGGGGCCTTCACCGGCGCCCAGACCGCCCGCGAGGGGCTGGTGGCCGCCGCCGACGGCGGCACCCTGTTCCTTGACGAAATCGGCGAGCTGCCCCTGGAAGCCCAGGCCCGCCTGCTGCGGGTACTGCAGGAAGGCGAGGTGCGCCCCATCGGCGCGGTGGAATCCCGCAAGGTGGATGTGCGGTTGGTTGCGGCCACCCACCGCAACCTGCGCCAGCTGGCCGCCGAGCGCAAATTCCGCGAAGACCTCTACTACCGCATCAATGTGGTGCAAGTAACACTGGCCCCACTGCGAGAAAGGGACAAAGATGTACTGGCGATCGCAGAGCACCTGCTAGAGAAGTATTGTGCCCGCCTGGACCGCCCTGCCCTGAAATTGTCACCGGAAGCGGTACAGGCAGTAACCACTTACACCTGGCCGGGCAATGTGCGCGAACTGGAGAATGCGATACAGCGCGCGGTGATCCTGACCGACGCCAAGAGTACAGAAATTGACCACCGCACCCTGGATATCGACCTCGACCTCGTGCCGATAGAAGAAGCAGACCCGGAGCGGCGCCCGCGCAGCCTGCACACAGACCCCCGTGAAGACCTGTCCCTGGAAGACTATTTCGCCCGCTTTGTGATAGAGCACCAGGACACCATGAGCGAGACGGAGCTGGCAAAGAAATTGGGTATCAGCCGCAAGTGCCTCTGGGAACGCCGCCAGAAGCTGGGCATACCGCGCAAGAAAACCCGCCGGGCCGCTACCGCTGAAGCCTCCTAACAACCTACCACCACTTTTTTACTCTGCGCCCCTGTGGGCGCATCGCACACACCAAGGTCCCTTCCCCGGCGCATCGGCACCAAAGTCCTGACTGATAAGTCTGTCCCGCACTGAGAGTGTTACCCCACCCCTACCCAAGTAACACCTTCGGCGACATCCGTAACGCAAAATCTATCCGCTGCGGCGTGAAAAAATATGTAAATTTTGTAACTTATTGATTTATAAAGACTTTTTAAAGTTGGCACACTAAATGCTTTCTACTTAGTAAAAATAAGAAAAGCAGCCAAGAATAAAAATAAATAACCTGTTAAGCCTTAATAATTACTTACAATAAGCGGGCGAATCACAATAAAAATAACGGGGCGGTCGACAATAAAAGCAAACAGGGACCAAAACCGAAAGGAAAACAACAATAAATAATAAAAATAAGCAGAAGACAACAAAAATAACGACAAGCGCGTTACAAACTGACTGATTGTACCTGGGAGAGGGTGTTCGCTAGACAGCGAATTGAGAGCGCAAGGAAGCCGCTGCCTTCATAACCAATAAGAATAATTCCCACCCTTCCTTTCTCTTTTCCTTATGTATGGCACGAGCTATTGCCACTCCCTGCCTTTGCGGGCGTCCTGTCGTGCCTGAGCTTCCATCAGTCCCTGTGATAGAATGCGACCCGCCTGGGCCTGCCGCACCCACACCACAAAGTCATCGGATTGCGCCAGGGCCTTTCCAGCCAAACGCCTTTGGCAGAAGTCAAGACAGACAGCCGTATGCTCAATACCCTGATCAGAAGTATCAAGCGCTGGCGCAAGCCGGCCAATCCGGGCCCGAGGGTTATCGCCCGCAATGACCATAATATCTCCCGCCGCGATATCAGTCGCGCCGCCCTCACGGTGATGAAGCGCCTACAGGAGGCCGGCTTCCAGGCCTATATTGTGGGCGGCGGCGTGCGCGACCTGCTGCTGGGCAAGCATCCCAAAGATTTCGACGTCGCCACCGATGCCACCCCGGAAGAGGCCAAGGCGCTGTTCCGCGGCTCGCGCATTGTCGGCCGCCGTTTCCGTATACTGCACGCCCGCATCGGCCGCGAAGTCATCGAAGTCACCACCTTCCGCGGTCACCACAAAGATGGCGAGGAACACGAGGCACTGCAGTCTGAGCAGGGCATGTTGCTGCGCGACAATGTCTACGGCGACCTGGAAAGCGACGCCATGCGCCGCGATTTCACCATCAACGCCCTCTACTACACCACCGACGGTTTCGCGATCCACGACTACACCGGCGGTGTACAAGACATCAAAGAACGGCTAATTCGCACCATCGGCGATCCCGCCACCCGTTACAAAGAAGACCCTGTGCGAATGCTGCGCGCGGTGCGTTTCGCCGCCAAGCTGGAATTTAAGATCGAAGATAAAACAGCCGCACCACTGGCAAATCTGGCACCACTACTGCGCAATATCGCGCCCGCACGGCTGTTCGACGAAGTCCTCAAACTACTGATGAGTGGCCATGGGGAGCGCACCTTCGAACTGCTCCACCACTACCAGTTGTGGCACCACCTGTTTCCGAACAACGCAGCTCTGCTGGAAGACCCGGTGGCGCTGGCGCTGACCCGTCTGGCACTGCGCAACACTGACCAGCGTATCCGCGATGACCTGCGCGTTACCCCCGCCTTTTTGTACGCGGCACTACTGTGGCCCGCAGTTATAGCGGAACAGCAGCACCTGGAAAGCCAGGGCACGCCGCCAGTGCCGGCCCTGGCCCAGGCCGCACAAAAAGTTACCAGCTCGCAACTGGCACACACCGCCATCCCCAAGCGCTTCTCTATACCGATGCGAGAAATCTGGGATTTGCAGCTGCGCCTGCCGCAGCGCAACGGCAACCGCGCCCAGCGCCTGAGTGAACATCCGCGTTTCCGCGCCGCCTATGACTTCCTGCTGTTGCGGGAGGAATCCGGAGAACTGGCCCCCGGCCTCGGCCAATGGTGGGCTGCGTTTCAGCAGGCCGACGAAGAAGGGCGCCAGGAAATGACACGCAAATTGCAACGCGGCAACGGTAGCCGACGCAGGCGCGGCTCCCGGGGCGGACGCCGCCGGCGCCCCAGGACGGCAGAGTAAATGGAACGCGTATTTATCGGGCTCGGCAGCAATCTCGCCGAGCCCGTGCAGCAGTTGCGCCATGCACTGGCATCCATCGCCAAAATCCCACAAACAGAACTGTTGCGCTGTTCCAGTTTTTACCGCAGTGCGCCAGTGGGGCCCGGCGACCAGCCTGACTATATCAACGCCGTGGCAGAGCTCGAAACCGAACTGGCGGCATTGCAACTGCTCGAGCAATTGCAGCGTATCGAAAATGCCCAGGGCCGCGAGCGCACTGTGCGCTGGGGTGCCCGGACTCTCGATTTGGATATACTACTCTTCGGCCCGCAGCGGATAGACGAGCCGCGTCTGCAGGTCCCGCACCCGCGCATGGCCGAGCGCAATTTCGTGCTGCTGCCTTTAGCGGAACTGGAGCCGGATCTGCAACTGCCGTCGGGAGAATCCATACAGACATTGTTACAACGGTGTCCGCCTAACCGCCTGGAGAAAATCTGACACCCGGGATTTGTGAAGATTGCAGAGGCGGCCGCCGCCGGCGAGCCATTGCTCTGGCAGTTCAAGCGCCCATCGCGGCCACCGGCCCCGCGAAACAGCGGCGGCGAAAAAAATAAAGGAGTTTACCCAGTGGTCATCGACAGCGGCGAAAGCCACCCTCACGAGCCGGTCATTACCGGCAAAACCCTACCCAGGTTTATTGCCGTGGAAGGCAATATCGGCGTGGGTAAAACCACCCTGGCAAAAAAGCTGGCCGCGACCTTTAACTACGACACACTGCTCGAACAGCCCCAAGACAATCCCTTTCTCGAACGCTTCTACCAGGACCCGAAAAGCTTCGCCCTGCCCACCCAGCTTCACTTTCTGTTGCAGCGCTCGCAACAAATACAGGCACTGCGCCAGGACGACCTTTTCAAACCGGTACGCGTTTCTGATTTCCTGATCGACAAAGACCAGCTGTTTGCCGAAGTCACCCTGGATGCCGATGAGCTGGCGCTCTACGAACAGGTCTACCAGCATCTGACACTGCAGGCGCCCAAACCGGATCTCGTGGTTTATCTGCAGGCGCCGCTCGATGTTCTGCAAGAGCGCATCCGCAATCGGGGCATCGCCGCAGAGCGCGCGATCAGCAACGAATACCTGGCCTCTCTCAATGAAGCTTACACAAACTTTTTCCACTACTATGACCAGGCGCCGCTACTGATCGTCAACAGCGCGGATATCGATATCGTCGATCGCCCTGAAGACTACCGCCAGCTAGTGGAATATATGCTCACCATCACCAGCGGCCGCCACTATTACAACCCGGGATACTGAAATGTACGCAGCAACAGAACTGGAAAAACCGATTACCGTACAAACGCTCCGCAAGATGAAAGCGGACGGAGAAAAATTTATTACGGTCTCTCTCTACGATGCGCCCATGGCCGCCATGGCGCAGCGCACGGGTGTGGAAGCTCTGTTGGTGGGCGACTCACTCGGCATGACAGTGCTCGGCTATGACAGCACTATTCCGGTCACCATGGAGCAGATGATCTATCACGTGGAAGCGGTGGCGCGCGGCAACAAAAAATCCCTAATCATGGGGGATATGCCGTTTATGACTTACGCCACGCCAGAGCAGGCGCTGGTCAACGCTACCCGCATTATGCAGGCGGGCGCACACATGGTGAAAATCGAGGGTGGAGCCTGGCTGGCGGAAACCGTGAAAATGCTCACCGACCGCGGTATCCCGGTGTGCGGACACCTGGGTCTAACACCCCAGTCGGTACACAAACTGGGCGGCTACCGCGTACAGGGGCGCGACGAAGACACGGCCGGACAGCTCCTCGATGACGCCGCGCAGCTAGACGAGGCGGGTGCGGATCTGCTGGTACTGGAGTGTGTGCCGGCGGCGCTGGCCAAGCGTATTACCGAATCGGTTTCCATGCCCACTATCGGCATAGGTGCTGGCAGGGACACCGACGCCCAGGTTCTGGTGATTAATGACATTCTCGGCCTTACCGAGCAACCGCCCAAGTTTTCCAAGAATTTCCTCAAGGAAGCGGGCGATATTCCCAGCGCATTGCGCAAATACGCCGAAGACGTCAAGAGCGGCGTCTTTCCCGATGACAGCCACACTTTTTTCTGATTTTCCAAACGCCGCGGATACAGGGATGTATCCATGCATTTGCGGAATCCACCACAGCGTCCGCGCGCATTTATCGCTGCCCTAACGCTGCAGGTGCAGCGACGCCCGCGCCATGGCCCCGGGTTCCAACTGCCAGCTGTGGGAAAAGGCATTGCCGTGTTCCACACAGACATATTCCCGGTAATGCTCGCCCACATCCTCCAGGGTCTCGGCCATCTCCGCCCCCGGATTCCAACAGATCACACTGTGGCAATTTTCACTGCGCGCCTCGATCGGGGCACGGGTGAGAATCTGCTGCCGTTCCGGCGCTTGTTCGTAAATACGGTCCACTTCGCCGGAGAAAGTGAGTGCTCCCTCCTGAGTAAACCGCTGTAGATCGCGGGTGTTATCCAGATATTCGCAACCCTCCAGCCCGCGGACTTCTACTTTGCACAACTCTTCAACCGGAAAATAAGTGTGCCAGGCCCAGCTGAATTCCGTGCGCTCGGCACCTCGGTTCTGCAACGCCAGCTGCAATCGCAGCCCACGCCCCAGGGCCATGGTAACCTCACAGAAAAAGGGCGTACTGAACAGTACGTTACCAGCGTGATCGTAAGTGAACACCAACTCAACTTCGCCATCCGGCAGCGCCCGCGCTCCCGACAGCTGCCAGGGGGCGTTGCGCACCAGCCCGTGCTTGGGTTTGGCTGGATCCCGCCGGTTGACACCAAACCACGGCATACACAGGGGGATACCGCCGCGCACCGGCTTGCCCTCCCGAAACTGCGCCCGGGGGCTGAGCCACAGCAGCGGCTCGCGGCCCTGAGCCTGGAATTCCAGCAGCTGCGCACCCTGTACTGCGATTACCGCCCGGCACAGGCGCGTCTGCACCTTTAGCAATTCCAGGCCCGGCTCGCCATAGAGCGCACCGCTGTCGGTGCGGCTGAGCCAGTCCGCTTGCAATCGTTCACTCACTTTCACTTCTCCCACAGATAAAGATTGGGCGGGCACAGAGTAACGCCAACGCACCCGCAGCCAGACAGAGATGGAACCAGTTCATGCGGGCAACCCCCAGGACGCGTGTCGCATCGGTTCCAACTACTGCCCCGGCCAGAATGACCAGTAACGCACCCGAGATAAGAATCAAAGCCAGTGGCCGCCGCAAGCTGCGCGGGAAAATCAGCTCCCATACCGCCACCAGCAGCCAGAGGGTCAGGCCAAGCGCGGAAAACAGGCTGCCCACCAGCCGCGGCGGCAGTGACCCGGCTTCCGCCACAATCAGCGCGGATCCCACCACAAGTACCAAAACCCCATAGGCCGGCGCGCGCTTACCGCGGGCCTTCGGCAGCCCCAGGCGCCCCCACAGAAGTCCGAGGCCAATCAGCGGAAAGGTGACATAAGCGGACAATTGCGATAGGACGCGGTGCAATTGTGTGATTCCGGGATCTATGCCGTAGCGGTAAGCGCCGACGCCAGCGGCCAGAGACAGACAAACCAAAGCGGCAACAATCAGCAGTGCCGGGGGCCGGCTGTGCTCGCGGTCGATGACCCAGTATTGATTGGCGACCAGCGCGGCGGCCAGGGCGAGCAGGATTTCTGCGAGCCAGAAGTTGTGCAAGTCGGGCCCCCTTTTCTTTTCATTCAGGCGCAACGGGCAAGTTTCAAAGGCTACTTATGGTATAGGAAAGCCCTGAGAAATTCGCATGACCCTGCACGAGGGTCGCCACTGGTTTGGGGCGCACCAGCCGGGGGGCGATCGCGGTTTCGCGCAGGGTTTACCCGTGCCTCCACAGCTCAGGGAAGCAGCAAGTGCACGGGCACCGCCGGGGAAAGAGAATAGCGGCGTATCAGCGCCTCAGTACCTCCACGGCTTCTCGGCTGCGCTCGAACAGATCTTTCGCCCGCTCATCCCGCTGCGATACGAGGATAAACAGCAGATCCGTCACCATATGCTGGGCGGTTCGCGCCAATATCGAGGAACTGCGCGCTCCCGCCTCATCGGCCACGCAATACAGATTGACCCGGGCGATATCCACCAGAGGATTGCGTGAAAAGCGGGTGAGAGAAACCACCTCCGCCCCCCGCTTTAATCCGGTTTCCGCCACCCGGATCACCTCCCGGGTCAAGCCGGATTCGGAAATCGCGAAGACGAGGTCGCCCTTCCCCAAAGTCGCGGCATTCGCAACCTGTACATGTGTATCGCTTTCGGCCAGGACTGACTTGCCCAGTTTCATCAGTTTGAAGGCGAAATCCTTGGCCACCAGGGACGAGGCACCGACGCCCGCCAGAACGATTCTGTCCGCCTCGGCGAGCAGATTGACGCTCTCCAGCAACAGCGCCTCCCGATTGACAGCCAGGGTCTCATTCAGGGATACCGTTTTGCGGGCAATCAGCTTCTGCGCCACCGTTCCGAGCTGATCGTCCACAGCGATGTCGCCGTGGATGGCTTTGGGCAGCAGCGATGTCCGCGCCAGTGCTTCGGTGAGCGACAATTTGAGATCCGTATAACCGCGAAAGCCGAGTTTCTGGCTGAACTTAACCACACTGGACTGCGAGACCCCGACTTGGTCAGCCAGATTTTTCGAAGATAAGCTGCGCACCCCTTCGATATTGGCCAGAATGTAGTCCGCTATGCGCCGCTCGTGATTTGACATAGAGCCGCGCATCGCCCGAATCTGAGCAATCGCTCCCATAATCCCCTCCCCAAAAACAGTTCCCGTGGTCAGCAAAGCTGTTGCGGGCCAGAGGTGACCGAGCGCAAACTCTTTGACCTGCCGAGGAATAAATGATAACAATAGCAAGAATTTTTAGGAATAAATCAGTAAAATAATCCGTGGCCGATTCCGAATCACCACAGGAAAGCGCACTCAGGACCTCCCTTTAATGGAATTGCAACTCACCACTCTCGACTGGGTGATTTTCGCCCTCTACGCCGGATTACTGGCCGCCAGTGGCTACTATTTCAGCCGCAAGAAAACGTCCGACAGCCGCGACTATTTTCTTGCACATAATTCCATGCCGGTATGGATGGTAGCCATTTCCACCCTTGCCACCACCCAGTCAGCGGCCACCTTTCTCGGCGGCCCCGACCTCGGCTACAGCGGAGATCTGAGTTATCTGTTTACCAACCTGGGCGCGGTACTCGCGGCCTTTGCCGCGGCCCGCTTACTAATCCCCCGCTTTTACGCCCTGCGGGTAACAACGGTGTACGAATTGCTGCAATTCCGTTTTGGCGAAAGTGCCAAGCAGCAAGCCGGAGCTATGTACTTAATCGGGCGTGTTTTCGCCAGTGGCGCCCGACTCTATATGGCTGCCATCGCCGTGTCGATGATCCTGTTCAACGATATTGATGCCGGTCACGTAGTGCTCGCGGTGCTGATCCTGAGCCTGGCGGGGCTGTTGCAGACTTTTCTCGGCGGTGTGCGGTCAGTGATCCAGAGCGATGCGCTGCAGTGCGCGATTTACGTGGGTGCGGCCATTGTGGTGATGTCCGTGCTACTCTGGCAAATCCCCGCGGATTTGCCGCAAATACTCTCGGCATTGCAGAACCCCGCGCAGGGCCAGGCCTCCAAGCTGGAACTGGTCGACTGGCACTGGGATTTCAGCGATCCCTTCAACGTCTGGTCCATTCTGACCGGCTTTGTCTTACTGCACTTCGCCACACTGGGACTGGATCAAGATGCCAGCCAGCGCCTACTTACCTGCAAGACCCCCGGAGAAGGCGCCAGAGCCATGCTTCTTTCGGTGGTAATGGTTATTCCGGTGATGGCTGTTTTTATGGCTATCGGTATGCTGCTCTTTATCTTCTACCAGCGCCCGGACCTGATGGGCGGTGTATCAGCGACGCCACCCAGCGGCAGCGACGTCACTGTTTTTATGCACTATGTGCTCAACGAAATGCCCCAAGGGTTGCGCGGATTAGTCACCATCGGCGTTGTGGCCGCGGCCCTCTCCACACTAAATTCCAGCCTCAATTCCATGGCCAGCGTACTGACCGAGGATCTCTACCGCGGCTGGTTGAAAAAACGCGGCATCAAAAAAAGTGAGCGCCACTTTGTTTTTGCCGGGCGTATGTCCATGGCCTTACTGGCGCTCGCCCTCGGCGGTATGGCTGTGCTGTGCTATTACTGGCAACAATACAGTGACCTGCCTTTGATCACTTTTGCCCTGTCGGTGATGGTGTTTGCCTACTCCGGCCTGCTGGGCGTGTTCTTCACTGTGCTCTTTACCAAACGCGGCAACAGCACCAGCGTCACCTTCGCGCTGGCAGCGGGATTCCTTGTCACCCTGGTACAACAGCCCTGGATAATCAGCGCGCTCACCGGTGCGGAACCCCCTGCCGCTATGGCGTTCACATGGCAACTGTGCCTAGGTGCGGCCATTTCCTTCGCCGTCTGCTGCCTGGGCTCTCCTGAGCCCGAGATGGCCGGCGAGCCGCAGGAGGAGGCCGGCGCATGACCGGATACTTTATCGGGATAGATGGCGGCGCCACCAAAACCCTGGCCCGCTTCGGCGGCGGCGATGCCATGCCCCTGGAAATCCGCTCCGGTGCCAGCTCTCTGAGTCAAGATCTGCCCGGTGCCATTGCCAATATTCTCGACCTGTGCCGGGAGCTGTTGACCCGGCGCGGCGCCGCGCCCGAGCAGGTATCCATTGCCTGCGGGGTGGCCGGTGCAGGCAATCCGGCCGCCGCCGCGCAACTCAAAGGCCGGCTAGAATCCCTGGGATTCGCCAGTGTCATCGTTACTTCCGATGCGCAGACTTCCCTGCTCGGTGCGGGCGCAGGTGAGCCCATTGTCATGGTCGCCATCGGCACCGGTTCTGTGGCCATGCGCCTGAACAAAGACGGCGGCATCCGCCAGTTCGGCGGCTGGGGCCTGGCTGTCGGGGACGAGGGCAGCGGCGCGGCCATTGGGAAAAGCGCAGTGCGCAGCCTATTGTGGGAATTGGATTTGCACGGCGATGCGAAAAGTGACCTGTGCCGCCATATCATGCAACAGGTCGGCAGCCAGCGCGCCTCGATCCTGCCCTGGCTGCAGCGCGCCGGCTCACGGGAGTACGCCGCCCTGGCTCCGGTGGTGTTCGAACACCTGCCCCACTGCCAACTGGCGCAGAAAATCGTCCGCAAGACCGCCGTTGACCTAGAGCGCCTCATTCGCGCCGCCAGCGACGACGACGAACTCCCGATCACGCTGCTCGGAGGCCTGGCTGACAAGATGCGCCCGTTTCTGTCCGATGACCTGAGAGCGCGACTGGTACCGCCAAAGGGAACTTCCCTCGATGGGGCCTGTGCCCTTGCGCAGCGGCATATGGAATACGCCTGACAAAGCGTCCGGCGAAAAGTAGCCAACCGAAACCACTGTTCGGTTTTCTTATTTTGGATCAATCAAATATGTACCGAGATCTTATTCAGGAATTGAGCCGTCTTACCAGCGAGGCGAGCAACCCGGATACCCGGGATATCGACCTGCTGCCCACCGAGGCAATTCTGGAAAAAATCAATACCGCCGACCGGGAGGTGCCGCTGGCAGTGCACCGGGTTCTGCCACAGATTGCACAGGCGGTAGACGCCATTGTCGACGCCTTTAAGAAGGGCGGCCGCCTCGTCTATATGGGCGCGGGCACCAGTGGCCGCCTCGGCATACTGGACGCCGCCGAGTGCCCGCCGACGTACGGTGTAGAGGAAGGGATGGTTGTCGCGCTTATCGCTGGCGGCGAACAGGCTGTTTACCGCGCCCAGGAAGGAGCGGAGGACAACCCCGCCCTCGGCGAGCGCGATCTCAAGGGCATCGACCTCAGCAGTAAAGATGTGGTGGTGGGCATTGCGGCAAGCGGGCGGACTCCCTATGTGATTGGCGGCCTGCGCTACGCGCGCGAAACCGGTTGCACCACCGTAGCCCTCTCCTGCAATGCCACCGCTGCCATTGCCGAGGAAGCGGACATCAAAATACTGCCGCAAGTGGGCCCCGAAATTCTCACTGGCTCCACACGGATGAAAGCGGGCACCGCACAAAAATTGGTGCTCAATATGCTGACCACCGCCAGCATGATCCGGCTCGGCAAGAGCTTCTACAACCTGATGGTGGATGTAAAAGCCACCAACGCCAAGTTGCGCGGTCGCACCCGGCGTATTGTCATGGAAGCGACCGGGGTCTCTCTGGAAGAGGCCGACCGGGTTCTCAACCAGTGCGATCACAACGCCAAACTGGCCATTATGGTGATTCTCAGTGGTCTGGACAGCAGCGCAGCTGAAGCAGCGCTGGCGCAGGCCAACGGATTTCTGCGCCTCGCTTTACAGCAAGTGGAGGGTTCCAAACGGAGCGTGGCAAAACGCTGAGGAACCTCTGATTTACTTGCATGAGCGCAATCGTTGGCTTCGGGGCGCTCATGCAATGGGATTGGCTATTCCGGATAAAGCAGATAGGGGCTGCGCCGCTTTAAGTACTGCTGCAATTCCGCTTGCCAGCTGCGGCGAATCGCCTCTTCCGATTTCCCCTCAAGCAGCGCGATCCTGAGCGCATCGGTGCCCGCCAGCTTGTCGAAGAAAGCGGCACGGGAGAAAAACGCCTCGCCGGATTCCCCGCTGCGCCGCTGCCAGTCGATCAGATAGGCGAGCGTAAAGCGATCCCCGCCACCGCTGTTACGCAGATCATCCCCGCGCAACAAGCGCCCCCGGTGCTTGGGATTCTCGCTGGCCCCGGGTACCGGTACCGGAGTAAAGGAAAATTCTCCGCTGCGGTCAGCCGGGTGTCCGATCACCTGGAATGGATATGGGGTTCCGCGACCGATACTGACCGCCGTACCCTCGAACAATGCCAGCGATGGGTAGAGACGGATGGCGCGGTCATTGGGCAGATTCGGGGAGGGCCTGACCGGCAGTGAATAGCGCATTTGTTTGTGGTAACCGGCCACGGGAATCACCGTCAGATCACAGCGGGCACCGCCGTCGAGCCAGCCTTCACCATTGATCATACGCGCCAGCTCTCCCACCGTGAGGCCGTGTACCAGAGGTATTGGGTGCATACCGACAAAGCTGCGAAACTCCTTCCGCAGCACGGGGCCATCCACATAATCCCCGTTAGGATTGGGGCGGTCGAGCACCATCAGCGGCACACCATAGTCGGCGCAGGCCTGCATCAAGTAGTGCAGAGAGCTGATATAGGTGTAGAAGCGCACCCCCACATCCTGGATATCAAACAGCAGCCAGTCGAGGTCCCGCACCGCTTCGGGCGCAGGTTTGTGATTGCCACCGTACAGCGACACGATCGGCACCCCAGTGGCAGTGTCCACGCCGTCATCCACCTGCCCGCCGTTCTCGACATCGCCGCGGATACCGTGTTCCAGGGCGAATATGCGCGCAATATCGACCTCCCGTTGACGCAGGTAGTCAATCAGATGCTGCCCCCCCACACGGGACGTCTGATTGACAATCAGCCCCACGCGGCTGTCTTGAAGCAACGGGAGATACTTCTGCGGCTGTTCCGCACCGACCCGCAAGGCGCTGTCCGCCAGGAGCGCCGCGGCGGGCAGAAGCCACAGTGAGACCAGAGAAAAAAGTTTCCGAATAAAAACCATCAGCGCACCTTTATCGGTATCGGGATTTCAATGTGCGGACACAAGCTCACGCCGCAAAAGAATAAATTATTTTACCAGATATAGACCAAATAGAATTATTTATGTTTAACTAGGAAACCGCTGACGATTTCGCCACGACACTTCAGCGTCAAAAAACGAAATTATCAGAGGTTCCCCAGCGGCGAATACAAGATGGGGCGCGGAGGAATTCACAATCGCCAGTCCCCCTGGCCGCGCCGGGCACCAAGGTGCACCCCATTCCCGATCAAACAACCAAAGGAGTCTCCAAAATGCCAACCGCCAGCACACCCGGGAAAAGATGGAAAACACTGCTCGCAGCGCTCTGTCCTCTGGCCCTCACCGCTTGTGCCGGCAGTGGCTTTCAGAACACTACTCAGGGGGATTTTCCCGTGGAGACAGTGCGGTCACAAAATGCCAGCGAGCGCGTGCGTTTTCTGGTCATGCATTACACCAGCTCGGATTTCGGCAGGTCGCTGGAACTGCTCACTGAACCCAGCCCCTACCCGGTCAGCGCCCACTATCTCATCCCGGAGCACGGCGACCCCAGCTACGCCAACTCGGATCTGCGCGTCTATCAGCTCGTCGACGAGAGCCGGCGCGCCTGGCATGCGGGCGCGGGAACATGGGAGGACCGCATCCAGGTAAACGACCAGTCTATCGGCATTGAAATTGTCAACCGGGCCCACTGCCATCCGCCGGTGGAAACCGTTCCGCAAAAAGCCGGAGAGGAGGTGTGCTTTTTCCCGGAGTTCGACGATGAACAGATCGCACTGGTGATCGCGCTTGCCAAGGACATTCTCGCGCGCTACCCGGAAATCACCCCGACCCGGGTTATAGGCCACTCCGACATCCGCCCCTACAACAAGGTCGACCCGGGCCCCCGCTTCCCCTGGGCGCAACTGGCCGCGGCGGGGATCGGCGCCTGGTATGACGACGATACCGTTGTCCGCTATCTGGAAAAGCTGCGCGGAGACAGCGATGCCTCCCCCGAAAACATCCGCCGCCACTTTGCCCAGGGGCTCGCCGACTACGGCTACGGCATTGATCCGGAAACGGCCACCGATGAAGATATCTCGATCTATACCCGCGCCTTCCAGTACCATTTCCGCCCCTGGAAGGTCGACGGCAAAATTGACGACCAGACACGCGCCATTCTGCTCGCACTGCTGGAAAAATATTTCCCGGAAAAGCTGAACCAGAATAGAGGCCCCTCGGAGTAATTCGTTCCCGGCCGATTCTGGGGCCGTGGCGGGCACTGCAGAGCACCGCGGCCCCAATACAGAGGAACCACCATGCACTACCTCGCCACCCGTGCACTTGGCCTGCTGGCGGCAGTGACACTGCTCATATCCACCGCCAGTTGCAGCACCCTACCCTCATCACCAAAAACCCCCTTCCTGTTACTTCAGGAAGCACACAGGCCGGAGGACGCCGGTTTTTCACGGCAAGGGCTGGCGCGGGTCGATGCACTGATCGAACGGGATATCGCGGCGGGCTTTCCCGGCGCAGTACTGCTCGTGATTAAGGATGGAAAAATTGTCAAAAATACCAGTTATGGCTACCGGCAAAAATTCTCCGGGCAGGTACCGCTGAAACACTTCCAGCCCATGACGACAGACACCCTGTTCGATCTGGCTTCAAATACAAAAATGTACGCGACCAATTTCGCTTTGCAGAAACTGGTAAGTGAGGGCAAACTCGACCTGCAGGCCCAAGTACAGCACTACCTGCCGGAGTTCCGCGACACCGACAGCGACCCTATCAAGGGCAAGGACACGCTGCGGGTTATCGACCTTTTGCACCACAGCGCCGGTTTTATGGCCGACCCCAAATTTCACGATCCTCAAGCCGGCGGAGCGCTTTACTCCCAAGACAGAAACAAAACCCTGGCTCTTTTGAGCAAAACGCCACTCGCCTATGAACCCGGCAGCCAAAATGTTTACAGCGATATGGACTATATGCTGCTGGGTCTAATCGTAGAGCGAATCACCGGGCAGAGGCTCGACGATTATGTAGAAAACACGCTGTACAAACCCCTGAGGCTAAAAAACACTCTTTTTACCCCGCTGCAGAAAGGGTTCCAAGCGAGTGATTTCGCCGCAACCGAACTTATGGGCAACACCCGTGGCGGCACGATAGCATTCCCCAACATCCGCACTTATACCCTGCGCGGCGAGGTACACGACGAAAAAGCGTTTTACGCCATGGGCGGCGTCTCCGGGCATGCGGGCCTCTTCTCCACCACCGGCGACCTGGCCGTTTTGTTACAAGTGATGCTCAATGGCGGTGGCTACGGTGCACAGCAGCTGTTCGACCGGGACACCATCGCACGGTTCACCAAGCCATCCGAGAAAAACCCCACCTTTGCCCTCGGCTGGCGGACAAACGGCGATGCGAGTATGCAGTGGATGTTCGGCGCTTACGCCAGCCGACACGCATACGGCCACACTGGCTGGACGGGGACACTGACGGTTATAGACCCCACCTACAATCTCGGTATCGTTCTACTGACCAACAAGAAGCACTCGCCAGTGATCCTGAGCGGCCAAAACGCCGGCCGCTTTATCGGCGACTTTTTTGCCGTCGGCCGCTATGGCGAAGTGGTGTCCGCGGTTTACCAGGCATTGCTGGAACCGGCTGCGACACCCCACTGAATTGCGGCCCCGACCGGGGCCTCGTTGAGATCATTCCGCTGACACACTCCGGTCCGATACCAGCGCATCGGGCGGGGCACCACGTATCTTTCAAGTATCTTTCAAGTCGGGGCGCGCATTCAGGGGTCACGGCAAACTCGCCTGTCGCGTATTGTCCGGCACAGTGACTGGCAACACCCCCGGCGGCAGTTGACGGCTGGTCAGCGCGCGGGCGAGCGCGGTGTAAACAGGACCGTGCAGCTCGCCGTTTTTATCGATATAGCCTTTGTAGTCATAACTGGCGATCTGCAGATCAGCCACATCCTGGAACCGCGCTGCCTCGTAAGGGGAACGCATACTGATAAACACGGTTTTGCTGCCCCTTTGTCGGGCCAGGCGCAGGCTGTCATGATAAATTCGATAGCGCTCGCCAATAGCCAGTGGCGGCTGGCGCAGCCGCCCCAGATCATCCACACCGCCGCGCTCTACGGCATTTTCCTGGGGTGCGATACTGGCCACCAGTAATACGTCCGCGGGATCATTCTGCAGTACGGATAGCGCATTGCGCGGCGTGAGCACTTCCACATCGGACTCACTCACTTTCGCCAATGCCAGCTTGAACGCCTCGCCCACCTCTTGCGAAGGCGCGATCACCTGGATGCGCGCGGTGGAGGTATCCACGATTGGCAACGCCTCCGGGGCCGCGGGATAAATTGGGCTCAGTGCCGCTGCCGCCAGGGTCTCTGCGAGCTCCACGTCGGTTGGATCCGACACGCCCTGCACAGCCAAGTGGATGTTCTCCCGCGGGCTGCGGGCGATCCACTCGGGGTCCACATAGCGCTCCTTCAGTGCGTAGATCCGCTCAACAGAGAGATCCATTTCTTCTGACGAGAGGGCTCCCCGCTCCACCGCCGCGGCTACCCGGTCGATCAGTGCGGACAGATCCTTCAGTTGCTGTGGATTGCGGATCTTGATCGGCATCAATGCGATATCGGCACCCGCGGCAAAGGTGTGTACTACCGCATCTTCCGGGGAAAAGTAGTTGCTGATCCCTCCCATATCCAGAGCGTCGGTTACCACCACGCCCCGGTAACCGAACTCACCGCGCAAAAGATCGGTGAGAATCGCGCGGGAAAGGGTCGCGGGTACGGGAATTGTTTCACCGCTGAGGGTCTGCAGCTGCGAATTGTCCAGAGCCGGATACTGGATATGCGCGGTCATCACCAGCGCTGGCGCCGCGCGTTTGATGACTTGCGCAAAAGGTAACAGATCCAATGCTCGGGCCTGCGCTTCGGTGCGTTCCACGGTCGGCAAACCGGTGTGACTGTCCACCGCCGTGTCACCGTGGCCGGGAAAATGCTTGACTGCCGCGGCGATTTTTTCCCCCTGGAAAGCACTGACACTCGCCGCGCCCAAGTCCGCCACCACCTGGGGGTTTTCGGAATAAGAGCGCACATTGATAACCGGATTATCCGGATTGCTGTTGACGTCCAGCGCGGGCGCAAAATTGACATTAAAGCCCAACAATTTCAGCTGCCGCCCCATGGCCGCCGCGGTAGTGCGCGCGTAAGTATCTCCGTGCTGCGCGTAAGTGGCACCGATCGCCATATTGCCGGCGAAAGCCGGAAACTCCGCGCGAGGCAGGCGATTGACCCGTCCACCTTCCTGATCGACGGCAATCAGCAGTGGTATACCGGGGCGGGACTTGGCCGCCGCTTCCTGCAGACTGTGGTTGAGCCGGACAATCTGCGCGCTGCGCTCCAGGTTGTCCGCAAACAAAATAACGCCGCCAAGTCCAGTGTCCGCAATCAGGCGGCGCAGTTCTTTCGGCAACTCGGTCACCGGCTCGCGACATTCACCATCTTCTTCCGTCCTTTTGTCAGCACAGAAGTAGCGGATATCCAACATGATTTTCTGTGCAATTTTTTCCCGCAGGGTTAATTCCTGGGGAGGCAAAGGCGCTTTTTCTGAGCAGGCGGAAAGCAGGCTCAGAACGGCCAGCAATACCATTGAGCAGAAGATGTGGCGCGAACGGTGATCATTCATAACAAACATAATCCATTATTTAAATAAATATTTTTAGGAATATTTTATTCTATTTCATACTCTGGCCACTCACAAGCAAGCGGCGAGCGCTTTTTTTTCACTGCTCGGTTGTCCTGCGTATAAAAAAAAGCCCCGGCATTGCCGGGGCATCCTGTGGACAGTTTAAAAGGCCGACTCAGCCGCCGATCAGAAGTCTACAGCCAGAGACAGCTGCACGCGACGCGGCGCATAGTAGCTACGTGGATCACCGTAAGTTTCTGAATTGTAGATTGGGTCGATGTTATAGCCGGTCTGCTTGTCGAACACGTTGAAAATGTCCGCGCGGAACTTAACCAGGTAATCACCATAGAAATTGAAGTTCTGCGTATAGCTCAGATCCATCTGCCAGTGGCTCGGCGAGCGGTGGCTACCGGCTTTTTCCGCGTAGCGGTTGGTGCTGCTGGTAAAGCCGTAGATGGAACCGTTCCAGGTCTCCCAGGGCTGACCGGACTGGTACACCAGATAGGCGCCGATATTGGCATTCCAATCCAAGGTGTACTGGCCGAACAGTTTCAACAGATGTGGCCGGTCACCGCTCAGGGTGCCGTCCTTGTAATCCCACACCTGGCGACCAATACCATCGCCAATATTGGAAGAACCAATAAAGGTGTTCAGGTCGTTGGAAGCAGCCGTGTTGTCCTGGTCAAAGTTACCGGTGTAGCGGCTGTGAGTGTAAGACGCATTCAGGTAAGTGCGCTCACCCATCCAAGACGCTTCCAAGCTGAACTCCAGGTACTTGGTATAGGCGTCGTCCAGTTCGGCGATCACATAGGTGGAACCGCTGCCGATCTGTGCCAGCATCTCGTCCAGGTTGTCGATATAGAGGCCCTTGGCCGCGATATCCGACGGCACGCACATGTCATTGTTTTCACCGTAACAGCCGTACAGGCGGGCGGTGTTCGGCGTATCCTCCCAGAAATGTGAGCCCTCGCGGTAGCGGATGTGCGAGCGCAGACTGATACCGTTGTCGAACTCCTTGGTGGTACCGATGGTCAGCTCATCCACGCGACGCGGATCCAGGTCGTCGGCAAACAGCTTGCCCGAGGAGCTAGCGCGGGGTGAGGAGCTGATGTAGTTACCTTCATCATCGAAGTAGACTTCGATAAGCGCTGCACTATTGCGATCCCAGGAGGCGGCACGAGCCAGGGAGGTGGCCGCCGGGTTGTACTGGGCGAAGCTGGCAAAAATGGTGTCGACGCCATTGTAGGCCCAGGAAACGCCGAGGCGGGGCTGGATCATATCCTCCCAGTCGACCTGGTACATCTCGTACTTGTGGCCCGGTGCGGCCACATAGCCGGATACCGTGCTGCCGTCTTCCTTCAGCCCCTGACCGTAGAGGGTGTCCTGGCTGATCAGGAAGCCCACATCAAAGATAAAGTCCCCCCAGGCGATGGAGTCATTGATCTCAAAGTTGTGGGTTTCGGTATAGGACTTGATCGACGGCACAGTGGAACCATCCGCGCCCACAAAGCTCATCTGCTGAGTTTTGGCCAGGAACAAGGCGTTGTCCGGAGCGTCCGCGTCGTTGGCACCGTCTACCAGGCTGATCAGACCCCAGCCATTGGACAGGCGCGCCAGCTCCTCCTCGCCCTCGGACCACTGGTAACCCACGTGCAGCTCGTGGGAAGTGGAGCCAATCTCAAAGTTGTAGTCCACTGCCAGTTCAAAACTTTCACGGTAGAAATTTTGCACATTGAACTGATAGTAGGCACCGACACCGCCGCCACCGGTCAGCGTTCCAGAATCGTCCAGATAACCGTACTGGTCGATCAGCTGCTGCGCCAGGGTGTTGTAGGCGGAGGAGTATGCGGAATTGACCGTGGGTACAGTCAGATAGCCCATCTGATCCAGGTTGTCGAGATCCAGGGAATCACCGATCACCGGCTGCACGCCAAGGGTGGTATCCGGTACCCCGGCGGTTTCCAGGCTGTAATCGCTGTACTGGAAGCTCACGGTAAGGTCGTCGTTAACGAGCCAGGAACCGTCCAGTGTCAGGATATCCTGATTGGCCTCTTCACCCACAGAAACAGAGTCCGCCTCATACTCACCGATGGAAGCGCCCTCGTTGACGCGCTCCGAAGTCCGGTAAGCGGCATTCAGCAACACGCTGTCGATGGGTGCATAGGTCAGCTTGCCGTAGTACTCATCGCGCTCACTGGAATAGTCCTTGGTGGAACCGTAAGCGGTCTCTTTATTGTCGCCGTCTTCGCGCGGGCCATAGTAAGAACCGTAGAAAAACAGTTGGTCTTCGATCAGCGGGCCACCGACATTGGCAGTCATCCAGGTTTGGGTGACATCGGAATCGACACCATCCTTGGGTTCTTCACGCAGGCCAGAGGGCTGCACCCGATACTCTACGCTGCCCTTAAATTCATTGGTACCGGACTTGCTGATAGTGTTGACGGTCATACCGCCGGAACGGTTGAAGCCGATGGCGCGCGCGCCGCCACGCTCCACGGAAAACTGTTCCACATCCTGGGTGGACGGCTCAGCCGAGAGGGTGCCGAACATGGGCAGGGTGACGTTGACGCCGTCGAACTTGTATACGTTATCCTGACCACTGCCGCCGGCATTGGGGCCACGAATACTGTTCTGGCTGTACTGAACCCCGGGAGCCAGTTTCATCAGATCGCGGTAATCCTGCCCAACCGGCAGAGACTCGAGAATTTCAGCACCGATGGCATCGGACAGCGAGGAGTTACCTCCCACAGTCACCATTTCCCCCGTCACCACCAGCTCTTCCAGCGTTTCGGCAACCGGGGCCAACAAATTGACGTCCAGCACAGTCACTTGATCCAGCAACACCTCCGCCTTCACAGTCCGGGTGGCGCCATCCTCAGAGGTGAAGGTCACGGTGTAGATGCCCGGAATCAGCATCGGCAGTTTGAACTCGCCGTCGTCATCCGTCACCACTGTGCGGGGACGAGGCATTACATTACTGGTCGCAGTAACAGTGACTCCGGTCGCATCGATGTCGTCACCGAGGGAAACCTGGCCCTCGATAGTCCCCACCTGCTGCGCCATCACCGTAGCGGAAAACAAAGTGCCTACGGCCAGGAAGGCTGCGCGCCCCCAAGCAGCAGAGCCTTTGCTCTCCGCCATTGAATTACTGAGCTTGTTTTTTTGGAACATGAGAAAGTCTCCCGATCGTTCGTTGTATTTATTTCTTGGGCAGGTCCCTCTCGCCCCTGAAGCCTCAACCGGCACCCGGTCTCGTTGCACTCTTTTGGAGCTTTTTATTCGGCCCGACTCTGAAAATCTTGAACTCGCTCTCAATGCCAGGACTGCAGACCAAATAATTTATTAAATTTAATATTTTTTCAAGGAATATCTTATTATTTGGTCGCAATGAAGGGATACAGCGGGTATGGGAAAGATTTGGCGCAAATAGACCACGTATAAATAATCACTTAACGCATGAAAGTCAGGTTAAGCGTTCAAAAAATAAGCAGCCTAATAACCTTATCGTGGAATTCTCTATTCGCCTTTGAGCACCAGGTATACAAGCAAGAGTCATACCGACTCATCTTGGCATTGGAGGACAATTAAAAAAGACAACCGTAACCACTGGTCGACAAGATAGTGAACCGAACAAAGGTCCGCTCGCCGGGCAAGTCAACATCACTCACCATAATCCCCCTTCCGTGCTCAAAACAATCCCGTACGCACTGCTCCCCCAATAAAAAAGCTTTCGCTCTTATCGCCGCGGTCTGTGGAAGAGGAAACCGGGGCGCAAACACCATTTGACGCAGTGCAGTGGGGATAATGGATTAACGCCAAGCGGCAGTATTGCGTGAACGGACCGCCCCAGCCCCAAGCGGAATATAAAAATCCTGGATCGCAGCCGCGCCAAATATCGCTAGTGTCCCCCTTTCTCCATATTGCACAAGCGTGCCAGTCGCGCCCTCTTGGCGTCAATGCTTTTTACCTAACTGTGCCGTCAATAAACCGCAGAATCACTCGTTTCCAGGCGGGAAAGATACTGCGCGCTCATAGGCAGCGCGAAAAAAAACCCGGCAATTGCCGGGTTTTTTCAGGTTCAACGGGATCAGTCTTCACCGGAGGCCTGATCCGGTGCTTCAGCCTGTTCGGCCCGATCCTGTTTGGCCTCTTTAATGGACAACTTAATGCGACCGCGCTGGTCAACATCCAATACCTTAACCAACACCTTCTGGCCTTCGCTCAGGTAATCGGTCACCGCGTTGACGCGCTCTTCTGCGATCTGGGAAATATGCACCAGACCATCCTTGCCCGGGAGGAAGTTCACAAAAGCGCCGAAGTCCACAATGCGTACTACGGTGCCCTCATAAATAGCGCCGATCTCGGCTTCCGCAGTAATCTCCTCAATACGGGTAACCGCCGCCTCCAGGCTCTCACCGTCCTCACCGAACACCTTCACAGTGCCGTCGTCCTCGATATCAATGGACGCCCCGGTTTCCTCGGTAATTGAGCGGATGGTGGCACCGCCCTTGCCGATCACATCGCGGATCTTATCCGGATGTATCTTCAGCGTGGCGTAGCGGGGCGCATTCTCATTCACTGTCGAGCGGGATTCGCCAATCACCTTGTTCATTTCCGCGAGTATATGCAGACGCGCCTGCAATGCCTGCTCGAGCGCGGTCTCCATAATCTCTTCGGTGATACCCTCGATCTTGATATCCATCTGCAGAGCGGTCACACCACTCGCCGTACCGGCCACCTTAAAGTCCATATCCCCGAGGTGGTCCTCATCGCCGAGGATATCGGTTAGTACGGCATAGCCGTCCTCTTCCTTCACCAGCCCCATTGCGATACCGGCCACTGGTGCCTTCAAAGGCACACCGGCGTCCATCAGCGCCAGGCTGGAACCGCACACGGAAGCCATGGAGCTGGAACCGTTGGACTCGGTGATCTCGGATACCACGCGCAGGGTATAAGGGAAGTCCGCCGGGTTCGGCAATACCGCCGCGATACCGCGGCGGGCCAGGCGGCCGTGACCGATTTCGCGACGACCAGTGGCGCCCACACGACCCGCTTCTCCCACGGAATACGGAGGGAAGTTGTAGTGCAGCATGAAGTAGTCTTTGCGCTCGCCTTCCAGGGCGTCGATGATCTGTGCATCACCGGTGGAACCGAGAGTCGCCACCACCAGCGCCTGGGTTTCACCGCGGGTGAACAGAGCGGAACCGTGCGCCTTGGGCAGCACGCCGACTTCGACGCTGATGGGGCGTACGGTTTTGTTGTCGCGGCCGTCGATTCGGGGTTCACCACGCACCACGGCACCGCGCACAATTTTTTTCTCCAGTTTGCCGAAGTAGGTTTTCACCAGTTCCTCGGTAACTTCTTCACTGGAGAGAGCTTCAACAGCGGCAGTGCGCAGCTCACCCAGGCGGGTGACGCGCTGCTGCTTGTTGGTGATTTTGTAGGCTTCAGCCACCTGCTCGGAAAACTGGCTTTCCAGCGCGGCTTTGAGCGCTTCGTTAACCGGCTCAGGCTGCCAGTCCCAGGCGGGCTTGCCGGCCTCTGCCTTCAGTTCTTCACAAACCCGGATAACCGCCTGCATTTCCTGGTGGGCAAAAAGCACCGCACCCAACATGATATCTTCCGGTAGTTCCTGGGCCTCGGACTCCACCATCAGCACGGCATCTTTGGTGCCGGCCACCACCATATCCAACTCGGAGGTCTTTAGCGCCTGATAACCGGGATTCAGCAGATAGCCGTCTTCCGGGGTGTAACCTACGCGCGCGGCGCCAATCGGACCGGCGAAAGGAATGCCGGAGACTGCCAACGCCGCGGAAGTGCCGATCATGGAGGCGATATCCGGGTCCATGTCCTTCTCTGCGGACAGAACAGTGGCCATCACCTGTACTTCGTTCATAAAGCCGTCGGGGAAGAGCGGGCGGATGGGGCGGTCGATCAGGCGTGAGGTCAGAGTTTCTTTTTCGGACGGGCGGCCTTCACGTTTGAAGAAACCACCGGGAATCTTACCGGCCGCGTAGGCCTTTTCCTGATAGTGCACGGACAGGGGGAAGAAGTCCTGGCCGGCTTTCACTTCTTTTGCGCCGACAACGGTACACAGGACTACGGTTTCGCCCATGGTAACCAGGGCCGCACCAGTTGCCTGACGCGCGATGCGGCCGGTCTCGATGGTGACCTGGTGCTGTCCGTACTGGAAGGTTTTGCTTACTGGATTCACTCGTTTTTTCCTATTTCCTTACGGTTGCTGGCCCATTCCAGCAACCCCTACAGTTTTCGCACTCACGGCGAAATATTAACGGGCCTGCAGCCCGTGTGCCTAGCCGAAACCAGGCGCTCCCGGCGGCCAAAACTCCAGACGCGGGGACAGATAAAAGAATGCCCGCCAGTGGCGGGCATTCCAGGGTCTTAGCGACGCAGGCCGAGTTTGGCAATCAGCTGTGCGTAGCGGTTAAGATCCTTGCGCTTCAGGTAATCCAGCAACTTGCGGCGCTGGTTTACCATGCGGATCAGACCACGGCGAGAGTGATGATCCTGTTTGTGCTCGGAGAAGTGATTCTGCAGCTTGTTGATGTTGGCGGTCAGAAGAGCCACCTGAACTTCCGGAGAGCCGGTATCGCCTTCGGATTGACCGTGTTCTTTCAAGATAGCTGCTTTCTCAGCGGCAGTCAGTGCCATAACGAATTACCTCGTCGTAATATGCTTTGATGATTCGGCTGGCCCGTGCATATTTACAGACCAGCTAGTCGCTTTGCGGCGCTAAGGCCGCCTCTGCAGAAGAGGTCCACAACCGAGACCGGTCCCAGCCCTCTCTACAAATTGCTAACTAGGCGCCGCGGGGCCACGCGACCGTCGTCGGTGATTTCCCCCACGCCCAGAAATTCGCCACTTTCGAGGAAGAGGCGCACCATATCACCTTCTTCGCCGATACGATAGACCTGCAAGTCCATTACCGGCTGCCCCTGGCGCAGATAATAACCAGAGTCATCCGGCAGGATCAGTTTGGGCAGCGCGGCGGCGGGCGCATCCACCGGTAGCAGGTGATGATCCAACTGCTCCGCTCTGCCCTCGCCGCGCTCTTCCGTGAGCGCTTCCAGAGTCACGGCGTCGGCATCGCTGAAGGGGCCCGCGGCACTTCTGTGTAGCTGGTCCACATAGGCCCCCACTCCCAGGGCCCGGCCCAGGTCTTCCGCCAGGCTGCGCACATAGGTGCCCTTGGAGCAGTGAATTTCCACCTCGGCCCGTGGCTGGGCGCCCGGGGTAAAGCTCAACAGCTCGTATTCGTAGATTTCCACATCGCGCGCCTCGCGCTTCACCTCCACGCCCTGGCGCGCCAGTTTGTACAGCGGCTGCCCCTTGTGTTTGAGCGCCGAGTACATGGACGGAACCTGCTTGATACACCCGCGGAAGGATGCCATGGCCTTGCGCACAGCCTTTTCGGTTAACCCGGAAGCGTCCCGGGTTTCGATCACATCCCCGTCGGCGTCGCCACTGGCGGTGGACATGCCGAAACAGAAAGTACTTCGGTAACGCTTGTCCGCATCCAGCAGGTACTGGGAAAACTTGGTCGCTTCGCCGAAACAAACCGGCAGTACGCCGGTGGCAAGCGGGTCCAGCGCCCCGGTGTGTCCGGCGCGATTGGCAAAGAACAGTCGTTTGGCTTTTTGCAGGGCTTCGTTGGCGGTGATACCGGCGGGCTTGTTCAGCAACAGCACACCGTGGACCTGCCGGCCCCACTTAGGTCTGCGGCCCATCGGTCAGTGACTCCCGCTATCCCCGGTATCGGAATCCGCTCCCGTGGATTTGTCTTCTTCGTCATCCTGGCGGTGTTTTTGGTCGGCTTTAACAGCCTTATCGATCAGCGCCGACAGCTGCTGACCCCGCACAGATGTTTCATCATAGATAAATTGCAGGCGTGGGATGGTGCGCATCTGAATGGTGCGCGCCAGTTGGCTGCGCAGAAAACCGGCAGCCTTGTTCAGGACATCCGTGGCCGTATTAATCTTGGCACGGTCATCCTCACCGACGAAGGTGACATATACCTTGGCCACGGAAAGATCACGACTTACTTCTACATCGTTGACATTGACCATGCCCAGACGCGGGTCGCGCACTTCCATCTGGATCAGTTGCGCCAGTTCGCGGCGCATGGCGTCTGCGACACGATCGGTACGGTGGAATTCTCTTGCCATCTGCTACCTATTTCAATGGCGGTTGGCCGGCGGGCCCGCACTGAGGCGATCGGCCACGCCGCACTTGCCTGAGGATGGATCCAAAGCGGCGGGAAAGTCAGCTTCGGGGCCTGCACGCGGCCCCTAAGTTGTCCTCCCCGCCCGGGGATTACAATTCGCGGGCGACCTTGACGATATCGTAGACTTCTATCTGGTCGCCGGGCTTGACGTCGTTGTAGTCCTTCACGCCAATACCACACTCCATGCCGTTGCGCACCTCTTGCACATCGTCCTTGAAACGGCGCAGGGATTCCAGTTCGCCCTGGAAGATCACAACATTATCGCGCAGTACGCGAATCGGCTTGTTGCGGTAGACGGTACCCTCGGTCACCATACAACCGGCGATGGCGCCGAACTTGGGTGAACGGAAAACATCGCGCACTTCGGCAATACCGACAATCTCCTCGCGCACTTCCGGCTCCAGCATACCCGACAGGGCCTGCTTCACTTCATCCAGCAGGTTGTAAATCACACTGTAATAGCGGATTTCCACGCTTTCCTGTTCAGCCAGTTTGCGCGCCGCGGAGTCCGCCCGGGTATTAAATCCGATAACGATTGCGCCGGCGGTCAACGCCAGGTTGATGTCGTTCTCGGCGATGCCGCCGACACCGCTGGATACCACATTGACAGAGACTTCCTCGTTGCCGATATCCGCCAACGCGCCCAGGATTGCCTCCAGGGATCCGCGCACGTCGGCCTTGATCACTACCGGCAGCACTTTTTTCTCGCCGGCTTCCATATCGGCAAACATATTCTCCAGCTTGGCAGCCTGCTGGCGTTGCATGCGCTCGCGGCGCTCGCGCTCGGCGCGCTGCTCAGCCACTTCACGGGCCTTGCGTTCATCCGCCACCACGAGGAAGTCGTCACCAGCATTGGGCGTGGTATCCAGGCCCAGCAGCTCCACAGGCGTGGACGGGCCAGCCTCCTTGACCTTCTGGCCAAGCTCATTGGTCATAGCGCGCACGCGGCCGTAGCTCTGGCCTGCCAGCACGATATCGCCGCGTCTCAGCTCACCGTTTTGCACCAGCAGAGTCGCGACCACGCCGCGGCCCTTCTCCAGGCGGGATTCGATCACCACGCCGGTGGCGGGAACGCCCACCTTGGCCTTCAACTCCAGTATCTCCGCCTGCAGGGACACCGCTTCCAGCAGCTCGTCGATACCCTGACCGGTGTGCGCGGATACATTGACGAACTGAATATCGCCGCCCCAATCCTCGGGGATCACGTCTTTTGCCGCCAGCTCGTTCTTAACTCGATCTGGGTCCGCGGCTTCCTTGTCGCATTTGTTGATGGCGACCACCAGTGGCACGCCGGCTGCGCGGGCGTGATTGATCGCCTCTTCGGTCTGCGGCATAACGCCGTCATCGGCGGCCACCACCAGGATCACCACGTCGGTGGCCTGAGCGCCACGGGCGCGCATAGCGGTAAAGGCGGCGTGCCCAGGCGTATCCAGGAAGGTGATCTCGCCGTGGCTGGTTTTCACCCGGTAGGCACCGATGTGCTGGGTAATGCCACCGGCTTCACCAGAGGCCACTTTGGTCTTGCGGATATAGTCCAGCAGCGAAGTCTTGCCGTGGTCCACATGGCCCATCACGGTTACTACCGGCGCGCGGGAAACCTCTTTGCCCTCGACCGCCTGGGCCTCCTCGATCAGGCTCTCTTCCAACTGGGTCTCGGACACCAGAACCACCTTGTGGCCCATTTCCTCGACGATCAGCTGTGCCGTATCGCGATCCAAACTTTGATTGATGGTGACCATCTCGCCCATTTTCATCAGGCGCTTGATCAGCTCTCCGGCCTTGATATTCATCTGCTTGGCCAGCTCACCGACGGTGATGGTTTCACCCAACTGTACTTCGTACACCTGCTTTCCTGTCGGCTTCTTGAAGCCGTGTGTGGGTTTAATCTTGATTGCCGGGCGCGACAGCGAGCGAGTGCTGCGCTTTTCCGCCTCGTCTTCTTCAAAGGCTTCCAGCGCCTGCTCATAGAGTGCCGTGCGGCTGGTTTTCTTCGGGCCGGATTTTGCGCGGCGACCGCGGCGTTTGCGCGGCTCTCCACCATCGCGCTCGTCCTCCGTCACTTCCTGCTTGCGGCGCAGGGAGGGCTTGGCGGTTTCCTCGGCCCTAGCTTTTTCCTTTTCTTTTTCCTTTTCCTTCTTCTCTTGCTCGGCGCGCGCACGCTCCGCTTCCAGGCGGGCTTTTTTCTCTTCCAGCTCGCGCTGTTCCTGCTCCGCCTGCTGCCGGCGCCTTTCCATGGCCGCAATACGCATTGCCTCTATGTCGTCCACATAACTAGTGCGGACCGGAGCCGCGGGCTTTTTGGGGGGCTTGTCGGCCTTTTCCTCTTTCTCTTCACCCTTTTCTTCCGCCGGCGCTTCGGGCTCAGCTTTTTTCTCTTCGGGCTCCTCCGCTGGCTTCTCTTCAGGCTCTTCTACGACCTTTTCCGCAGCTTTCTTTTCTTCCTCTGCCGCAGCGGCTTCCTCCGCCTCGCGGGCCGCCTTGGCCTCGGCTTCAGCGCGAGCGCGCTCCGCCGCTGCCTGCTCGGCGCGCGCCTTCTCTAAAGCGGCCTGCTCGGCCAGGGCCTTCTCCAGCTCCGCCTTGGCCGCGGCCTGTTTGGCAGCCTCGGCCTCCAACTCTGCCTGCGGGCGCTTCACATAGGTGCGTTTCTTGCGTACTTCCACATTCACCGTCTTGCGACCGGCGCCAGAGCCGGTTTTCAGAGTGGTGGTGGTCTTGCGCTTCAAGGTGATCTTGCGCGGGCTGGCGCCCTGCTCCCCGTGACTACTTTTCAGGAAATTGAGCAGGACCTGTTTTTCCTCGTCCGACACCACCGCATCCGCGCTAGTGTGGGGCAAACCCGCTTCCTTCATCTGCTTGAGCAGACGATCCTCGGTGGCTCCAACCGATTTGGCGAGTTCGCTAACTGTTACTTCGGCCATTCTCTCTCCTAAAAGTCTCGATCGGCGGGGTCTATTCTATCGGTTTCCAAGCAGCTCTCGTGGAGCCTGCCCCGCCGGCAATACATTTTGCGCCCATCATACCGCCAGCGGGGGGTGTCCCTCAGGACTCTTGCAATTATTCTGTAGTTTCGCCGCTGTCATCGGCAAACCAAGGTTCACGCGCTTTCATAATTAACGCTGCCGCGCGCTCCTGGTCCATACCTTCGATGTCCAGCAGATCGTCCACGGCCTGCTCAGCCAAATCGTCCATGGTGGCAATACCGCGGCTAGCCAGCAAGTAGGCCAAGTGGCGATCCATACCCTCCATATTCAACAGGTCTGCCTGGGGTTCGGCGGCATCCAGCTGCTCCTCCGAGGCCAGGGCCTGGGTTAACAGGGCATCTTTGGCACGGGCACGCAGTTCCTCGGCAATTTCCTCGTCGAAACCATCGATGGCGAGCATTTCCTCGATGGGGACGTAGGCCACTTCCTCCAGTGTGGTGAAGCCTTCCTCCACCAATACACCGGCAACATCTTCGTCAATATCCAGGCGATCCATAAAGGTCTGCATAATGTCGCTGGATTCTGCTTCCTGCTTGGCCTGCCACTCTTCAATGCTCATCACATTGATTTGCCAGCGGGTAAGCTCCGACGCCAAACGCACATTCTGGCCGCTGCGGCCGATCGCCATAGCCAGATTTTCCTCGGCTACCGCCACGTCCATGGAGCCCGCATCCTCATCCACAACGATGGACTCGATCTCCGCCGGCGCCATGGCATTGATAACAAACTGGGCCGGGTTTTCGTCCCACAACACAATGTCCACACGCTCGCCGGACAGTTCGTTGGACACCGCCTGCACGCGGGCGCCGCGCATACCGACACAGGCGCCCACAGGATCGATACGGCCATCGTTGGTGGTCACGGCTATCTTGGCGCGCAGCCCCGGATCGCGGGCAGCACCTTTTATTTCGATCACCTGTTCGGCGATCTCCGGCACTTCGATGCGGAACAGCTCGATCAGCATCTCCGGGCAGGAGCGGCTCAGCATCAGCTGCGGGCCCCTCGCTTCCGGCTGGATTTCCTTCAGAATGGCGCGCACCCGGTCACCGAGACGGAAAATTTCACGGCCAACCAGCTGATCGCGCGGCAAGCGCGCTTCGGCATTATTCCCCAAATCGACGGCGATAAAGTCGCGCGTCACCTTTTTTACAGTGCCATTGACCAATTCGCCGACGCGGTCGCGATACTCCTCAACCACTTTGGCGCGTTCGGCCTCGCGCACCTTCTGCACGATCACCTGCTTGGCGGTCTGCGCCGCAATGCGACCGAATTCGACGTTCTCCACTTTTTCGCGGTAGATGTCGCCGGCCTTCAGTTCGGGATCCTTTTCGTGCGCCTCTTCCAATGTAAACTGAGTACCCAGTTCGGCCAGGGTATCGTCATCCACCACTTCCCAGCTGCGGAAGGTCTCATAGTCACCTGTCCTGCGATCGATGATGACCTCGATAGTGGAATCCTCGTCGTAGCGTTTTTTGGTGGCCGTTGCCAGTGCCGCCTCGATGGCCTGGAAAATGACTTCCCGGTCCACGCCCTTCTCGTTGGATACCGCCTCGGCTACCAGCAAGATCTCTTTGTTCATGCAGCTGTGCCTCTAAATCGCCTGCTTCAGGCTCCTAACAGGTTATTTGACAAATCACTTGGTAAATTGGGGGATGACATTTGCCTTCTCGATACTGTCGATCGGCAAAAGGTATTCGTTCTCACTGTCCACGCGCAGCACTACTTCGTCGCCCTCGACACCGACCAGCAAGCCGCGCCACTTGCGCTGGCCATCCAGCGGCATGCGCAGGCGCACTTCTATCTGGGCGCCAGCAAAGCGCTGGTAGTGCGCCAGTTTATACAGCGGTCTGTCCAGACCCGGGGAAGAGACCTCCAGGATGTACTTGCCGCTGATAGGGTCTTCCACGTCCAGCACCGCGCTCACCTGGCGACTGACTTTCTCACAGTCTTCCACGGTGACACCATCTTCAGAATCGATATAGATGCGCAGCAGAGCATTGCGGCTGTGCGTCTGGTATTCGATACCCCACAATTCACAGCCCAGGGACGCCACCACTGGCGCAAGAAGCTCTTCCAACTGTTCGCGCTTACCCGCCATTCAGTCTCCACACAAATCGGCAGGGACTGCCGATTCGCTCAGCCATCGGCCGCCCCGAAAGGGGTGAAGTGCAAAATGCACTCCACAAAAACAAAAAATGGGCCAGCGGCCCACTTCGAGTCGGTATCTGCCTGTTTCCCGCAGATACGAAAAAGCCCCTGACCGGGGCTTTGACCGCCTGCGGGAGCGAGCCCTGCTCGCGAATGCCTGCCCGGCAGGCTCCCACAGCAAATTTGGTAGCGGGGGCAGGATTTGAACCTACGACCTTCGGGTTATGAGCCCGACGAGCTACCAGGCTGCTCCACCCCGCAACAACTCTGGAAAACGAAGCCTGGTTTTCTTCGTTTTCCTGCGGTGGGTCACCCCAACCGCTTGAGAGGCTGCGCATTCTAGAGGTGACACTCCGGTGAGTCAACCCTCAGTTGGCATTTATTTTTACGCGGTTCCGATTCGGGAACTTCTGACTAATTCTCCCTCAAGATTTAATGTCCCCAGCAAGCGGGTAATTAGGGAACCTCTGATTAATTCGCGTGGACACTATGGTAGCTTCCGGGGCGCTCAGGCAATAGGACGGACATTTCGAAATCGCCGAATACGGGGCCGAGAGCCACAGCGGTTAACTTGTGCATTTTCAAAATGCCGCCCCATTACCGCCCCCCCCTTACTAACTGCTGGCCTGACACCTATCAGGCAGGGTTTCTTTATTAGGCGAAAAGAGAACTGACAGAAGACCCAATGAGCAGTATAGAAGGATGCGGGAAAGCAGCCACCCAACCCCACACCACAACATTGATAAGCATTATCATTTACCTTAGTATCCGCCCAATTCGCAACTTCCCCCAGGAAGGAGCCTCTTTAAATAACCGGGAAACCATTACTCAACCACAGCGTTCACGCGGGTTAATCGGATTTCCCAAACGAGCTCCTCTCCTGCTCAAATGCCAATCCGAGAGTACCGAACATGCGCAGCACAAAACTCACTTTGACGTTGGCCATCACCTTCGCCGCCACAGCGGCCCTGGCAGAAGATAGGCGGATTGAAGAAGAAATCGTCGTCACCGCCAGTCGCACGGAGAAACCGCTATCCAGCATTCCCAACACCGTGACCCTAATTGACGGACAGGAGCTAAAGCAGCAGATGGGGGTCACTAACGACTTATCCACCATTCTCGGCAATTTGATTCCCAGCTTCTCCCCTAGCCGCCAGAAAATGACCAGCTCCGGCGAGAGTCTGCGCGGACGCAAGCCACTGTATTTGATCGACGGCGTACCTCAATCCAACCCACTGCGCAATGGCGGCCGGGACGGCCACACTATAGATCCGCTGATGCTGGAACGGGTGGAAGTCATTCACGGCGCCAATGCCATCCACGGTATGGGTGCATCCGGCGGGATCATCAACCTTGTGACCCGTACTCCCAGCGAAGAATTCCAACAGAGCCTGCGAATCGATTCCTCTCTACAAACTGAGTCAGTAAGCGACACCCTGGGCTATGGCGGCAGCTACAGTATCTCCGGCAAAGTGGACGCCGTGGATGTTTTGGCCAGCGTGAGCTACCGCGATAGCGGTATCAACTACGACGCCAACGGCGAAATTGTCGGCTTCGACAATACCCAAGGCGATACCATGGACAGCGACTCCATCAATGCCTTCATCAAGACCGGCTACAGCTGGGGCGACCAGCGGGTACAACTGACTTTCAACCACTATCTGATAGAGGGAAATAACAACTGGCTGAGCGTTGACGGCGATATCGACGCGGGCATCCCGACTACAGCCATAGAGGCGGACGTACCGGGTAAATCACCATCCAACGAAGTCACCACCATTAACTTGCAATACACCGACGAAAACATTTTGGGGCACAAACTGCGTACCCAAATCTTTGTGCAGGATTTCGCCGGCACCTACGGAGGCACGCCGAGCAGCACCTTCCAAGATCCCGCCTATGGGGATTTAGTGTTCGACCAATCCCAGAACAACTCGGAAAAACACGGCCTGAAGCTGACCTTGATCAAAGATGGTATTGCTGGCGCACCGGTGAGTATCGCTTACGGTGTCGACCTTCTGGAAGATGAGACTTGGCAGCAGTTGATCCTGACCGGACGCGCCTGGGTGCCACCCACCCAGTACGAGAGCATTGCCCCCTACGTTCAAGCGGAATTCTCAGGGGGCGACCGCCTTACCATCACTGCCGGTGTGCGCCACGAAATTTCCGAACTCAAAGTAGACGATTTCACCACACTCTACTCATACAACGGTGGTCAATTTGTCAAAGGCGGCAATCCAGAGTTTAGTGAGACGCTCGGAAATATCGGCGCCACCTATACCATCAATCACGCCTGGCGCATCTATGCCAACTACTCTGAAGGCTTCTCCATGCCCGACGTCGGACGGGTACTGCGCGGCATCGACCAACCCGACCAGGACGTGGAAAGCTTTTTGGACCTCCAACCCATCCTGACTCAAAACGAAGAATTCGGCATTGAGTTCAATTCGGAAAAATTTGCCGCCCAGCTGGCCTATTACACGTCTGACTCCGACTTCGGACAACGGCTGGCGCTGGGCAGTGACGGTATTTACAGCGTCAAGCGCGAGCAGACCGAAATCGACGGCGTGGAGTTACGTGGGCAATGGTTCGCCACCGACAGCGACATACTTGAAACCCGATACGCATACACCGAAGGTCGTTACGACTCCGATGCCGACGGCAAAGTGGATACCGACCTGGATGGCCGCAATATCGCCCCCAACCGCATCAACCTAAGCTGGGTACGCAATTGGAATGAAGTATTTAGCACTCGCCTGCAGGCCAACTGGTTACTGGACCGCGACTTTGAAAACAAAGCCGGCGAAGTAACTGCGAAGTTCGACGGGTACACCATCATTGACGCAAGCGCGCAACTAGAAGCACTGGGTGGCGAGTTTTCAATGGGTATCCAGAACCTGACAAACGAAGACTACTTCACCTATTACTCCCAGACCGCGGGCAATGATATCCGCAACTTCAAGGGCTTAGGCCGCAACGTGAATCTGTCTTACTCCAAGGTTTTCTGACCCGTGAGACGCGTTTTTTTCATTTTGCACAAATACGCAGGCCTGACCTTGGGCCTGCTGCTTTCAGTTATTGGAATTACCGGCAGTCTACTGGTATTCGATCACGCGCTGGATGAAAAACTCGCACCGGAAACCGTCACCTTCAAACCCTCACAACATCCGGCCAGCTACACGGAGATACTCGCCGCAGCGCAGGCGGCAGTCCCCGGCAACCCGGAGCCCACCCGCCTGATGACACCGCGTCAACCCGGCAGTCCATTTGTAGTCCGCTTCCCAAACCCCGAGGGTGCCCCCGGCCCTATTGAAGTCAGCGTTTCTCCCACCGATGCGGAAGTGTTGGCAGTGCGCGGCTGGGGCGAGTACCCCATGACCTGGATATACCGCCTGCACTACACGCTGCTAGCCGGCGACACTGGCAAAAAAATTGTCGGTTTTATGGGAATTGCACTAATACTTTTCTGCATCAGCGGCCTGGCGATCTGGTGGCCGCGCCCAAGCAGAAACGGAAAGCGCTGGAAACGCGCCTTTACCATCAAACGCGATGGCAACCGCTTCCGCTTTTATTTCGATATCCACAAAGTATTTGGAATCTACCTACTACCAGTGTTACTCGTGATCGCCTTTTCGGGAGTTACCATTGTATTTCCCCTGCAGGTGGAAAAACTGGTGGGCTGGGTAATGCCACTGGAGCCGCGTGGCGTCTGGGGCCAATCGGAAAGTACCGGAGCTCCGCCACTAGACCCGGACAGTGCCGTCGCCATAGGTCGAAAGATTTTTCCACAAGGTGAGTTAAAACGCATCTACCTCCCCCTCGATGCCAGTGATAGCTATGGGCTAACCTTCAGGCAAGATGGCGAACCCTGGACCAATCACGGCACCAGCTTTATACGTATCGACCAGTACAGTGGCAATATTCTCATGGTATATGATTTCAACGAACTACCCGCCGGAAACCAGTTTCTCGCCTGGCAGTTTCCGCTGCACAATGGCGATGCCCTGGGGTTGTTCGGGCGCTGGCTAGTGCTGATCGCTGGTCTGTCGCCAGCACTACTATTCACTACCGGCATCTATCTATGGTGGAAAAAGCGGCGGCCAACCAAACTGACTAAGCGCTCCGTTATTGCTTTATTCACATCGAGCTGACCCCGACACAAACAGCGATATAACTTGCACCTGCACACATTACACCCGCTTTTTCCTCCACCCACCTCTTTCCCGGAGAGCGCTACTCTCACGTTTCAAACCTGATCGTTACTTAACAGGGGGCCAAAGATTCAATACACCTTCTCTTTGCCCAGGAAGGGTAAGGGGGTACGACCGCACCCACCTCAAAGACACTGAACGGGTTCTCCCGCGCAACCGATTTACTGCGTTGATAACCGCCTGAAAGAAAGTAATTGCAGAGCCTTGAGGGAGATCAATGTTTAAACTATAGGCGGCATGGTCAAGTAAAAGCGGACATCCCGTTAAGCTAGGTCCCGTTTACACAAATTGTTATATAGTTTGCGTAATGGAATTCACAAAGCAACAATTCAAAATAATTGAATACTTACTGCCAATCCCTCTTGGCAGCGTGAAAAATATCTAAGCTGCGGCTCTTAAATGCCATTCTCTACGTGGCTGAGCATGGCTGTAATTGGCTCGCCCAGCCTAAATGGTTCAGTCGCCGACATAGTATCTAAATGCAAGCGAATCGATGAACCAAGCAGGGTGTATTGGATCGGGTATTTCTTGCGCTTCAAGAAAATGACGTGATTAATATTCAGGTTGATCATGTTTCCCCAATTCCACGGCTATAAAAGTACATCCAGGCGGCACAGACACATTAAAAAAGCGGTCATCAATATATCGGCAAATCACGAGGAGGATGGCCATCAAAATTCATATGGTTGCAGCAATCCACAATAGCGCCGTAGCGTTTTCTCTTTCTCCAGGGCAAGCGCGCGATGCTCCAGAAGGGAGAATACTATGGCTGGGAAGGAACCAAAGTGACCATGGATATGGCCTATGAAGGAGATAAAACTCGACAGTTGGTATTTGCCCCTGGAATGGAATCCCTTGTTCCATGGCAGCTCCTGGAAGCGAAGATCGAGCCCTTCTCCCCCCCCCAAGGACGGGCGCGGCCGCCAGCCGTACCCACTACGGGTCATGTTGCGAATCCATTGCATGCAACTGTTCTACAACCTCAGTGATCCCGCAATGGAAGACTCACTCTACGAGATTGAGTCTATGCGCCATTTTGCGGGATTGACGCTGACAGACCGAATTCCGGATGAAACCACCATTCTCAACTTCCGCCACTTGCTTGAACAGCACCAGCTTGGTCGCC
>NZ_FOKT01000021.1:0-2500 GCF_900112305.1 Microbulbifer thermotolerans | reverse complement strand
TGGGTCGGAGTGAAAGGCTAATCAAGCCGGGAGATAGCTGGTTCTCCTCGAAAGCTATTTAGGTAGCGCCTCGCGTCTCACCCTCGGGGGTAGAGCACTGTTTGGGCTAGGGGGTCATCCCGACTTACCAACCCCATGCAAACTCCGAATACCGAGGAGTGCAATCGCGGGAGACACACGGCGGGTGCTAACGTCCGTCGTGGAAAGGGAAACAACCCAGACCGCCAGCTAAGGTCCCAAATACCAGTTAAGTGGGAAACGATGTGGGAAGGCCCAGACAGCTAGGAAGTTGGCTTAGAAGCAGCCATCTTTTAAAGAAAGCGTAATAGCTCACTAGTCGAGTCGGCCTGCGCGGAAGATATACCGGGGCTAAACTGGTAACCGAAGCTGCGGATGCCTTCGGGCATGGTAGAGGAGCGTTGTGTAAGCCGTTGAAGGTCAATCGGGAGGTTGGCTGGAGGTATCACAAGTGCGAATGCTGACATGAGTAACGACAAGGGGGGTGAAAAACCTCCCCGCCGGAAGACCAAGGGTTCCTGTCCAACGCTAATCGGGACAGGGTTAGTCGGCCCCTAAGGCGAGGGCGAAAGCCGTAGTTGATGGGAAACAGGTTAATATTCCTGTACTCGCTATTGCTGCGATGGAGTGACGGAGAAGGCTAGGCCAGCACGGCGATCGGTTGTCCGTGTTTAAGGTAGTAGGCTGGGGACTTAGGCAAATCCGGGTCCCTAAGGCTGAGAGCTGATGACGAGCTCTCTTTAAGAGAGCGAAGTGGTTGATGCCCTGCTTCCAGGAAAAACTTCTAAGCTTCAGGCAATAGAGAACCGTACTCGAAACCGACACAGGTGGTCAGGTAGAGAATACCAAGGCGCTTGAGAGAACCCTGGTGAAGGAACTAGGCAAAATGGTACCGTAACTTCGGGAGAAGGTACGCCGGTTTTGGTGAAGGGACTTGCTCCCCGAGCTGAGGCCGGTCGAAGTGACCAGGTGGCTGCGACTGTTTATTAAAAACATAGCACTCTGCAAACTCGTAAGAGGACGTATAGGGTGTGACGCCTGCCCGGTGCCGGAAGGTTAATTGATGGGGTTAGCGTAAGCGAAGCTCTTGATCGAAGCCCCGGTAAACGGCGGCCGTAACTATAACGGTCCTAAGGTAGCGAAATTCCTTGTCGGGTAAGTTCCGACCTGCACGAATGGCGTAACGATGGCCACGCTGTCTCCACCAGGGACTCAGTGAAATTGAACTCGCTGTTAAGATGCAGTGTACCCGCGGCTAGACGGAAAGACCCCGTGAACCTTTACTACAGCTTTGCACTGAACTTTGAGCCTGCTTGTGTAGGATAGGTGGGAGGCTTTGAAGCGAGGACGCCAGTTCTCGTGGAGCCATCCTTGAAATACCACCCTGGCATGTTTGAGGTTCTAACTCAGGTCCGTGATCCGGATCGAGGACAGTGTATGGTGGGTAGTTTGACTGGGGCGGTCTCCTCCCAAAGAGTAACGGAGGAGTACGAAGGTGCACTCAGCATGGTCGGAAATCATGCAATGAGCATAATGGTATAAGTGCGCTTGACTGCGAGACAGACATGTCGAGCAGGTACGAAAGTAGGTCATAGTGATCCGGCGGTTCTGAATGGAAGGGCCGTCGCTCAACGGATAAAAGGTACTCCGGGGATAACAGGCTGATACCGCCCAAGAGTTCACATCGACGGCGGTGTTTGGCACCTCGATGTCGGCTCATCACATCCTGGGGCTGAAGCCGGTCCCAAGGGTATGGCTGTTCGCCATTTAAAGTGGTACGCGAGCTGGGTTTAGAACGTCGTGAGACAGTTCGGTCCCTATCTGCCGTGGGCGTTGGAGATTTGAGAAGAGTTGCTCCTAGTACGAGAGGACCGGAGTGAACGAACCTCTGGTGTTCCGGTTGTCACGCCAGTGGCACTGCCGGGTAGCTATGTTCGGACGGGATAACCGCTGAAAGCATCTAAGCGGGAAGCCTCCTTCAAGATGAGATCTCCCTGGGACCTTGAGTCCCCTGAAGGGCCCTGGAAGACTACCAGGTTGATAGGCTGGGTGTGGAAGCGTTGTGAGGCGTTGAGCTAACCAGTACTAATTGCCCGTGAGGCTTGACCATACAACAGAGATGGTTACTGACGACAAGCGAAAGCTGTTGGATTGTGTGAAGAGACGCACAGAGACTTGCGGTGTATTACTACAGTTTGTTTCACCGACTTATTTGGGTTGGCTGTCAGCGCTGAGAGATCAGCGAGGCAAACGGACAGTCAAACGGCAAGGCAGAGCAAAAGCTCATAAGACCGGAGCCACCCAAGCCAGTTTGCCTGACGACAATAGAGTTGTGGAACCACCTGATCCCATGCCGAACTCAGAAGTGAAACGCAACATCGCCGATGGTAGTGTGGGGCTTCCCCATGTGAGAGTAGGTCATCGTCAGGCGCCAAATCGAAAGGCCACCCAACTGGGTGGCCTTTTTTTATGCCCGAAATCC
>NZ_FOKT01000013.1 GCF_900112305.1 Microbulbifer thermotolerans | reverse complement strand
TGCGTCTGATGCTTTTTGACGATCTGCGGTTCGAAGGTGCCGGCACGGTCCCGCGGCGTATCCAGTTCAAAGCTGCCAGCGGAGCTCTTCATGGTCTTAGATGTATGGCCATTCTTGCGGTTGGGCTTGTCCTCGCTTGCGAGGTGCTCCTCCAGCTCCGCCCGCATGGCCGCTTCGGTAAGCTGTTTGATCAGTGGGGTCAGGATACCGTCTTTGCCACTGAGGTCTTTGCCCTCACGCAGTGCCTTGATGGCGGCATCCATATCGAAGGTAGGTTTGGTCATAGGTCATCTCTTTTTTGTTAATGGTAAAGAAATGACACAGAATTCTGAACACTACCAAGCTAGGCTGTCACATTGGGTAGATAGGATACCGCCAAGGGCACACACAACAGTTATCCTGCACCTGAGAGGCGCGAAGTCCGTAAAGATGCAAAGATAACCGATGAGGTAGGAAGTCAGATAGAAACATTAATCCGACAGGAACCTAGCCTGTAGTAAATGGAAAACTACCTAGAAAGACAAACGGATGTGTCTTTGCAACACGAGCTGATCTATCAGCTGGTTTATATTGAAAAAATAATTGGCGGAAATTTATAAGCTTACCTGCGCATGACGTAAAAATTCTGCGGCAAGCGCTATGGCAGCAGAAACTGGATCGGAAAGATAAGTAATCGTGTTGTAAATGCAGAATTTTATGTTGAATATTTTGATTGGGGATAAGGGTGTGTTTAGATTTTCATGTTTATTGTTTATTAGCGTTTTATTTCAGTCGGCCAGCTGCTTCGCATCAGAATACTACGATATTTCTTTGCAAAAACTTGAGAGTATGGTGAAGAATAATTTTTATTTTTCTCTATACCGTCAGAATGCTAAGCAGAAGCAGCTTTGCGAGGGGATTATTAGTGGGATTAGATCTCTTGCCGATGATAAGGTTGAAGGGGAGGTTGGCTACCTGTATCCAGTGTATGCTTCAGATAGCAAAAAATCACCAGAAATAAAGAAGTTTTCCAGCCATCTTCAGGATGATCCATTTTCTCTTTATACCTCTCTTTATCCAGGGTTGGTAGGGGAGTCAAATTTTCTAGTTTTTCAGCACGATTTTGATGAGCATCTGGAAAATGGCATAGAAACTATTTTTTTTAGTGGTGAAATTTCGCGGGAATATAGGGATTCTAAATATAATGAACCAGGAGATATCTACAAGGTGTATGGAAGTTCTGGGATTAAAAGGAACTACGTTGCTTTTGTGTATGGAGTTTCTGGTGAAAATGATATCAGGTCTGTTTTAGTAAAGTACAGAAATTCTGTATACGTTGTTGGGTACAATAAAAGGGGCCTTTCTGGTGGGAGAGGTATAGAAGGGGGGAAGTTCATTGCGGAATTCAATATTTTTGAGCTCAAGGATAATTATCCTGAGGCAATTCGGGTCTGTAAATATGTTGTCTTGAAAAATAAGTCAGAAAAAATATCTGAATTTAAATTGAACATGGAGATAGATCAGCTCAGGGAACCAGAAAGGTTATTATCAGATACCTCAGTCATTGAGCCAGTTGAGTTTATAAGTAAATACTCGAAAATTAAGGTTGATAAAATTACAGCCTACGATGAAGTTCCTGAAGAAGTGTGTCGAAGATATGATTTGGCAGTTAGGGAGGGTAGAGCGCAAACGATTCTTCCCGACCATATCTCCCAGGAGAAGTGGTCGCAAGAAATGCTCAAATACTATAGCAAAATCAGCAGGGAACCTTATGAGAATGAGATGAGCCTTATCGCTGATGGTCAAATTATCCCGAGATGGGATCCTTACTCGGTGTTTTTGGGTGGGCCGGTGGAGCAGTATGGTTTTGCGCTAGGAGATTATACGGTATATCAAACTGATATGGATGGTCAGGGTGATAATGAAATTGTTTTTATGGCCAGGGATCTGGCTATGTATGGGTATGGAGATAAGGGTGGACTGGAGTTTAAGGTGTATGGTGCGAATGGTGAATTTATTGATAGCGTGAGTGTTTCGGATTGGAAATATACTGAAGATTATAAAGGGTGGCCTGGAATAGCCAAAGTAGGGAAAGAGACATATGTTTATAGATATTCAATTGAGAATATTAATGGCCGTAAAAATCTTTATATCGAAACCTACCAGTTATTAGATGGGGAATTTAGTGCAATATGTTTTATAAAATCTCGCGATTTTGAATAATAACTGTAATTGGTAAGTGGCGGCCAGCTGGTAGAGCCTGCACCTTTCCCCAGCAGGGGAAAAGCACCGATGAACTACAACCAGCTGACCGAGAATGAGCGATACCAGGTCACAGTCTGAAAACAGACGACTCTCTAAATTTGAGATTGCCAAAAATCTGGCTGGGGCGACATACTTCCACAATCAGCCGTGAGCTACGCCGTAACGCTGGACTGAGGGGGTGCCGTCCAGGACAGGCACAAAAGTTTTCAACTGTTGGCTGTGCACACGATTGGCGATGTGGTTACCCCAGCTCAGGAGTTGATGCTGATAGTGCCTGAGCAGAGTGAACTGGAGGTAGAGGCTTTTATCCTCAACAAAGATATTGGCTTTGTGCAGGAAGGTCAGACGGCGGAAGTCAAGATCGATACTTTTAACTTTACCAAGTACGACGTAATAGATGCGGAACCCATTAACTTGTCTGATGATGCCGTACAGGATGAAAAATTGGGATTGATCTACAAGGCGCGATTGCGCTTAAAGCAGAATGGCCTCTCTGTGGAGGACAAGTATGTTCGGCTGTCGCCCGGTATGTCGGTAATGGCAGAAGTGAAAACCGAACAAAGACAGATAATTGAATTTTTCCTGTCTCCGTTGCTCAGGTACAAGAAAGATAGCCTGAAAGAAAGATAAAGGTAGGAGAGCAAGTGCAAATCTATAAAGGAAATTTGCTTTATTTTCTTATATCTATTGTGGTTCTCTCTTTAATTGCTATTTATTTTCATATCTCTTGGAGATTTTCGCAAGTCGATGCAGGGATCTGCCCAGCAGAAGGTAGGATTCTAAGTGGTGATGAGTTGCGGAAGAGGATGCTAAAAGATTTTGTACGTGTACATGTAGATTTTACAGATATATACTACAGAATTTTGCGCAGTGGTTCTTGGCGGGTTGGTATTTCTCCTGACTTGTCTAGAGTTGATGTAAAACGATTGATTAGAGAATCTTATGGCAATGAAAAATCTTTTGAAGAAAATTTTTCCATAGATGTTATTGCGCCAAGTGAACTAGTTGTAACATATAAAGAGAGTCTAAGTATTGATTTTCCTAAGAAGCATTTTTCTTTGGTATTTTTTACGGATGATAAGTCTGGTTTAGCAAGGTTTATATCAACGAAAAGTGTTTATGAAATAGAAAATGATGATGATTATAAAAAGAGATATAAGATTAGTTTGTTTGATAGATATCGTGGTTTCGGAAAGCATTTTTATTCTTTAAAAAGTTTAATCATACATAAAGATTGCTGTGATAATAAATTTTATAGGCAAACCATTCGGGAATACATGAAAAATAAGCGGGAGGCTTACAGGGATACCGTTGAAGAATTTGATCGTGGTGTTGCATTTCATAGCCAAGTTGTCGCTGTATCCAATTGTGGGAATGTTATGACAGAAAAGGTTGAAAATGGTTTAAATTTGGATTTTGTTAAATGGATGTAAGGAGAGTATTTATGGCTATGCCAACAATCGAGCAAGTGGTTTCCAGGTATCTGTTCAATCAGGATGCGTCGCCGGTAAAAGGAATACAAGTGATATTATCACCTTTGAGGATGGTGAAGGACGTTTTTATAGGGGCATCCAGATAATTAGTCGAACGAAGTCGTAGTTGGAGTTCTTAAAGAGAAGATTACGCAAGATTTAGGAGTGGTATATATGAGTAGTATTTCCAAGTCATTACTTCTTTGGGGCCTCATGTTGTCCTTCAATGCATCAGCCAATACGGTCGCGCCATCGGTTGATGTCTGTGCTTATGCAAAGGAGAGGATATTAAGGTTTACAGAAGAGATTGATAAAAGAAATCAGGGAAAACATTATGAGGAAAAAATTGGAATCAATGTGGATTTTAACTTCACCCTAAATTCATGGACGTCTCAGGATGTGTTGTCTATTGGCGTGAAAGGACGGGAATATGTATTTGCTAAGCTATTCCAGTTTGTAGACATAAATAATGACGGAGAAGAGGAGTTTGTTGCAAAGTTCTATGAGCAGGCCGGTCGGGAAGCTGAGGGTGAGGGTCTGATTATAAATAAATATATAAAAAGGAAAGATGTTGAAAATCTGATCACGCTAAGTATTGCCAGGGAAAGCTTATCTTTTGGTTTTAGAGATAGACTGTTTTTGGATGGCTCTGGCCGGAAGTTTGGAATTCCATTCCATCCATATTTATTTAGTTTTCAAGATCGTAATTACCTGCTGTTTGTACTCCATTTCATCGGGCATGACGACTTTGTGGTCTCCGAGCTCAGTGAAAATTTTCAGCTTAACCAAATTTGCTACATAGATGAATTCTCTAATTAGGGAGTGATTTTATGATTACTTGAATCCAAAAGCGATTATGTTGGCTATTTGTGCGTATCCAATAACTCAATCCAATGCTGAACCGGCACCTCTGCCTGGGATTCCAGGTGCATCTGGCAGCCGATATTGGCAGTGACGATACGGTCTGGTTGACCCACCATCAGCGCGTCCAGTTTTTTCTCCAGCAGTCGCTGGCTCAGTTTTGGCTGTAGCACGGAATAGGTCCCGGCCGAGCCACAGCACAGGTGTTTGTCCCGGGTTTCTGCAAGGTCGATGCCTGCGCGAGTCAGGACTTGTTCCACTACACCGCTTTGTTGCATGGCGTGTTGGAGTGTACAGGGACAGTGAAAGGCCACTTTGCCTGGGTTTTGTTTTAGGTGGAGTTTTTCCAGGTCCTGCTGGAGTAGGAAAGCGCCCAGATCAGTGCAGAGCTCGCTGACTTTTTTGGCCCGCTCGGCGTAAGCGGGATCGTCTTTTAGCAGGTGTCCATAATCTTGAACCATGGCGCCGCAACCGGAAGCGGTCATGATAATGGCCTCTGCACCGGCTTCGATGGCGGGCCACCAGGCGTCGATGTTCCGGCGCATATACGCCAGCGCCTGCTCGTGTTCCGACAGGTGGTAATTGACGGCTCCACAGCAGCCGGCTTGTGGCGCCTCCACCATGGTGATGCCGAGTTTGTCTAATACCCGCGCGGCGGCGGCGTTGGTATTGGGTGTAGCCGAAGGTTGAACACATCCGGCCAGGGCCAGAACTTTGCGTTGATGGCTGACTTTGGGCCAGGGGCTGGCTTGTTTTTTGGGGGGCACTTTGCGGCGCAGGCTGTTAGGGAGCAGCGGCCGGAATAGCTGCCCGATGCGCAGCAGTGATCCGAACAGTCGGCGCCTGGGCAGCACCCGGGCCAGGCCCCAGCGCAACCAGCGGTCTATCGGCTTGCGGGGCAGCTGTTTTTCTATCAGGCCGCGGCTGATATCCACCAGGCGGCCGTACTGAACCCCGGAGGGACAGGTGGTTTCACAGCTGCGGCATGTCAGACAGCGGTCCAGGTGTTCGCGGGTTTTTTCTGTAATTTCCGCTCCTTCCAGGAACATTTTCATCAGGTAGATCCGTCCCCGGGGGCCGTCGCGCTCGTCGTGCAGTTCCTGATAGGTAGGGCAGGTCGCGGTGCAGAAACCGCAGTGTACACAGGCGCGCAGAATGGCTTCCGCTTCCTGACCTTCCTGTGTTTTGGCAAATTGTTGAACCAGATTTGTTTGCATGGTGTTTCTGCTCTTACAGCCAGCTGTATAGGCGTCCGGGATTGAAAAGGTGGTCCGGATCGAAGGCGTTCTTAATGCGTTGCTGAATGGTTTTCAGGGCCTCGGGTTGGCGGTGCATGACTTCGCCACTGCGGTCGCCGCCGCGAAAGAGGCTGACCTGCCCACCTGCGGCAGCGGCCAGCGCTTCCATCTCCATCATCTGGCCTTCGCCCCGGTACCAGCGTTGGGCGCCCGCCCAGTCGATCAGCCACTCGCCCTCTAGTTTGGGCTGTGGGGCGGTGGCGCTGATGGAGAAGCGCCACAGGGGGACATTTGTGGCGGTGAAGAAACCGTGCTGCAGATCCCGGATCTGTTGCCAGAACTGTTCGCCTTGCTCCAATATTTTCCCGGACCACTTCTCGGCGGTTGCTTCTACCGCGGAACGGGCGCCGGACAGGCGCAGATAGACTTTGCCGTCTACCCAACAGGCGCCTGTAATGGGTTTGGGTTCCGCAGCGCGGCTGTTCATATACTGTATGACTTCGCCCGGCGCCATGTCTTGCACTAACGTGAGGGTGGCGGCGGGTTGCGGCATGACTTTGAGGCTGATTTCAGTGATGACGCCCAGCGTTCCCATAGCCCCGGCCTGCAGGCGGGAAACATCGTAACCGGCCACATTTTTCATCACCTGGCCGCCAAAGCGCAGGTGTTCACCCTTGCCATTTAGCAGCCGGATACCCAGTACCTGATCGCGAATGGAGCCGGCCCAGGGGCGCGCCGGGCCGGACAGGTTGCAGGCCAGTGTGCCGCCGATGGTGGCGTTCTCTCCCAGTCTTGGCGGTTCAAAGTGCAGAGCCTGGCCTTGTTCTGCCAGTGTTGCTTCAATTTCGCGCAGCGGGGTGCCGGCGCGTACCGTTAGTACCAGCTCCACCGGATGATATTCAACCACGCCGGTGTGTTCTGCCAGGTTGAGGATGTCTGTGTTCGGATCGACCGGGCGCCCCATAAAGGCCTTGGTGCCACCGCCGATAATATTGAGCTTTCTCCCGTCTTCCCGGGCCTGGAGTACCTGCTCCTGAAGTTGTGGAAATATATCAGCCATGGGGGGCATCCGTTTGTGTGTGCTGAGTGGGGGCCAGTGCGCGGTATTCCTGGCAGAATTTCAGTGCGGGCACGTTCTTACCGGGGTTGAGAATGCCCACTGGATCGAACGCGGTTTTCACATCGTGGAATTGCCGCAATTCTTCATCGGTGAATTGCACTACCATTTGTCGGATTTTCTCCACGCCGACGCCGTGCTCGCCGGTGATACAGCCTCCGGCCTCGACACAGAGTCTGAGAATACTGGCACCAAAGGCCTCGGTGCGCTCCAATTCGCCGGGCGCGTTGGCGTCGAACAGGATCAGTGGGTGCAGGTTGCCGTCGCCGGCGTGGAATACGTTGGCCACTCGCAGCCCGAATTGCCCGGATAATTTTTCGATTTCGGTCAGGACATGGGCCAAATGGCGGCGGGGAATGGTGCCGTCCATGCAATAGTAATCCGGAGAAATTTTTCCCACCGCCGGAAAGGCACTCTTGCGCCCTTTCCACAGCAGAGCCCGCTCCTCTTCGGTACGTGATGTGCGCACAGAGGTGGCGCCAAGCTCGTGGAAGAGGGCTTCTGTCTGGGCGATATGTTCATCTACCTCTTCCTCGGTGCCGTCCACTTCGCATAGCAGCAGCGCTTTTGCCTCGCGCGGATAGCCACCCCCGATAAAATCGTCGGCCGCCACAATTGCGTGGCTGTCCATCATTTCCAGGCCCGCGGGGATAATGCCGTTGGCGATGATGCCACCGACCGCATCTGCCGCTTTCTGAATACTGTCGAAACCGGCCATCACAACCCGAGCTACTTCTGGCACTGGCAGCAGCTTCACTTTGACTTCAGTCACCACGCCCAGAAGCCCTTCGGAGCCGGTTAATAGCGCCAGTAGGTCCATCCCGCAGCTGTCCAGGCCGTCACTGCCGATGGTTACCAGCTCCCCTTCGGCGGTCACCATTTCCACGCTGATAATGTTGTGCACGGTCAGCCCGTACTTCAGGCAATGCACACCGCCGGCGTTCTCAGCCACATTCCCGCCAATACTGCAGGCAATCTGGGATGAGGGGTCTGGGCCGTAGTAGAGTCCGTATTTGGCCGCTTCCTCGCTGATAGCGAGGTTGCGGACCCCCGGCTGTAATCGCGCGGTGCGCGCCAGGGGGTCTATATCGAGAATGCGGCTGAAGCGGGCCAGGGAGAGCACTATACCGTCACGGTGGGGCATGGCACCGGCGCTGAGTCCGGTCCCCGCGCCTCGGGCCACCACGGGAATGCCGTACTGGTTACAGATACGCATCACCTGCTGCACTTGCGCCACAGTGTCCGGCAGCACGACCAGCATGGGCATTTCGCAGTAGGTGGCCATGCCGTCACATTCGTAGGGCTTCAGGGTTTCCTCGTCGGTAATAACGAATCGGGGGTCAATGAAGGCCCGGAACTGCTCTGCCAGCTGGAGTTTGCTGATTCTCGCTTTGCTCGCCATAATGCTCTCTAGGGTTGTAAACTGTTAAAAACTACTCACTGACGTCAAACCACTTAGACGTGACCGCTACTACAGCGCCCTATCTTCCTGTTTTTCAGCAGGCAGAGTGTGTATACGGCATTTTAATTCATAGGCAACCAACCATTAGTATCTGGACACATTGGTTTCAGGCTTATCTTTGCTGATGCATTCTTCCTATTCAAGTGCGCAGGGCCTGCTGGTGCAGACCACACAGGTAGGGTTTTGTTCTTTTCGCGAGTAATTTGCCTGAGCGCCCCGGAACCAACTGCAGCACTCACTTGAATACATCAGAGGTTCCTAAAGCCTATTGGGGTCTCAGGCCGGTTTGCCCAACCTCAATTTGATGTAATTTAAGGAGGTACAAGTATTGCCCCGTATTCAGCTTGCATTCCTATTGGGAATGACTGTTGCTCTCGGTCCGCTCGCCCTGGATGCTTATCTGCCCGCATTTCCTGAAATTGCTGATGAGCTCGGTGTAGCCCACGGTGCTGTGGGCCTTACGTTGGGCGCCTATGTGGGAACCATGGGACTGGCGCAATTGATCGGGGGCCCGCTCTCGGACCGGTATGGGCGGCAGAAAATCCTTATGCTAGGGCTGGCAATCTTTGCTCTGGGGGCCTGGTTAGTTGCTCAGGCAGGTACTTTGCAGGAAATGCTGCACTGGCGGATTTTGCAAGGCATTGGCGGAGCCTTCTGCGCTGTGTCCGTGCCCGCGGTGGTTCGCGACCAGACTGGTGGGGCCGAATCAGCACGCCTTTTCGGCTTGATAGGGCTGATTATGTTTGTTGTCCCGGCGCTCGCTCCAACCCTGGGGGCTATCCTGCTGGAGTGGAAAGACTGGCCGGCCATTTTTCTGGTGCTGTCGGGTTATGCTGTCGTACTTATGGTGGTACTCCACTTCGGGCTTTTCCGCCGTTTACCGCCCCGCAAGCCTGTCGTTACGCCTATGGTCACCTTGGTGACCAACTACGCGATGGTGCTCCGCCACTTGGTGACCATGAGGTTTATTGGCATCCAGGCTCTATGCTTTTCGATTATGCTGGTTTTTATTACCCACTCCTCGTTCATTTACCAAGAGTGGTTTGGTCTTTCCAAGAGTATGTTCTCCGGCTTGTTCGCGGCCAATATTGCCGCTATGGCAGGCATGAATCTATTGAATCGCAAGTTACTGCGTTCTTTTGATTCCGTGGTTATCCTTCGAGCCGTTATCGTTTTGCAGGGCGTGATGGTCTTGGCGCTGGTGATGGCGGCCTTCTTTGAGGCCCCTTATTGGCTTGTAGCAGTGTGTATTATCTGTTGTGTAGGGTTTCAGGGTGCCATTGTTCCGAACAATATGGCCAATGCATTGGAGTTTTTCCCTCATCTCGGGGGGACTGCCGCGGCACTGCTCGGTGCGACGCAGTTTGTCATTGCCGGTTTGATCAGTAGTTTCTCGTCATCGGTAAGTGGACATGCTTTGCTACCTATTGCGTTGACTATGGCCGCCTGTTCCGCGGGTGCGGTATTTCTGGTTCTGGGTGCACCAGAGGCGGTAGCGCGAGAAATACGTGCCGTTCAGGCAACTTCTAAGCCAGAAGTTTAACGGGCTTCCGAAAAACCTGGGGTGACTTAAGGAATCTCTGATTAATTCGCGTGAACACTATGGTAGCTTCCGGGGCGCTCAGGCAGTAGGACGGATATTTCGAAAACGCACGAGTACTTCCCTGTAGCTCCGACGGATACATCCCTGTATCCGACGGTTTCGAAATATCCGTCCTACCACCTGAGCTTCACATCCGCCCCGAAGCGCCTCTGCCACCAGAAAGTGACTTAATCAGAGGTTCCTTAAAAGCCCTTTCCGGCAGCCGTTTTGCGAAAAATCAGTTTTATAAAAGGGGGGCGGTTTTGCACTCCAGCTGACTACTGGAGTGCTGAGTCTTATAGATGGAGGCCGCTTTTAATTAAGTTACTTTATTGATTCCGATATTTTCATCCTGATGGATCGTCAGTGGCCAGCCTGGAAATTGGTTGTTTGGATTGTTATCCGTTGCATCAACCAGAAAGCGGAATGCCTCCATTGTATAGGTTCTATCTTCGGTATCAAAAGTGATAAATCCGAACCCAGAACCTTTTTCATGCGCTCGAATATAGCGGTTTGCGGATTTTTCTACTTCCGGATTTCCCGCTGCGTAAACGTATATTTTGTTGCCAAAGCTATCCAGGTATTCACCAGTTTGTGATAAGCCATGAGAAGGGCGGTTAGCATGTGGTAAGGGTAAGTCGTCTGGACGCCACCACCTTGGCCAGCCAGCGGCGATAGCGGGGGTGCAGAATGCCCAGTTGCTATCCCGTTGTTTATCTACGCCGTATTGAGAGAGTGTGGCCAGGTGGGTGTCACCGCAAATATGTAATGCTTTGGATTGACGCATTATTTTTATTGCCCGGTTGCGTGCTGTAGCCGGCCAGCCGCTGCTGTCAAAGTCATATTTGAGGTAGCGGTCGGGCAGGGGTTGGTGAGTGGAAATTCCTGCAAATACGGTTTGGCTGATAACCGCTTTTAAAGTGTGATCGCGCCAGTCGTTGCCCCATTGTTCTAAAAACGCTTCCTGGCGTTTGCCAAGTAGTTGTAAATCCTCCCGATCAAAATCCGGGTTGATATACAAGGGATCTTCATCTTGACCGGTTTCTCCTACCACTATATTTAAGCGATCTGGGCCGCTTTTCCATTGGCGGTCTGCCAATATGGCGAAGCTGATATTCCCATAGACCATTTCCGTATAATAGACATTCAACCCTCTGTCTGATGGCGTCGGGTCAACAGGATCGGGAAGGTGGGCAGTGTTAGTCTTGTGAATCACATTGAGCACACGTATTGGTTCAATATAGCCACCCAACATATCGCTGCGCCCCAGCTTTTTAGCTTCATCAGACATTTTTGCGCCACCTTCACCCCACAGGTTGCCTTGCAATACATCGTGGTCATCAGGTAGGCAAATGGTGGGCGCATGGCGCATCGGCTCTCTAAAGGCCCAGCCAAATTGATAAAATTTCCTTAAATAGTTCAATATAGCGGGTTCTGCGGGGAAACGAATAACTCCAAAGCCGCCGTGATTCTCATAGATTTGATCGCCTGAAAATAAAATCAGATCCGGCTTTAACTTTGTTACATTGTTGGCTACTGGCTCGTATGGGAAGGCATAGTCATTTTGACAGGTTAGTGCCGCCATTCTCAATTTTCTACCAACGGGTTGGGCCTGAATGGTGCCGGTGAATATATCCGGAACTTCACTGCCATCACGGCGTTTTTCACGGTATACCAGCCTGTAAGGCGTAGCTACTTTTTCATTCCAGTTGGCAATGCGGAATGTGGCTGTCCATGCGTCGGGATCAAGTTGAGCAGTCGCCAGGGAAACCCATTTGCCTGATTGTTTAATCTGTAATTCAACGTGTTGGTTATCTTTTTTACCCAGCGGCCCCGTCAGTGCGTTGAGCTTCATAATATAACCTTCATCAGACCGGCTATTGGTTAAGGTATACATTGCCCATAATATGGGGCCAAATTTTTGCTCGGGGACATCGTTAAACGCCTTTCCTTCTATCATCCACTGAGAAAAGCGATAGCGCGTACCATCGGTTTTAGCGGGGCCATTGTTGGAAACCATAAAATCATCAGGATTGTCTGATGGCAGGCTAAAGTTGCTGACAATACAGGTATTCCCAAGCACTTTGTCAACGGAGAAAAGGTCACTTAACTGGCCAATATGTTGTCCATTTTCTGATAAATAGGCATCGAGAGTTAAAGCAAATACGCCATCTCGTGGCTCGCCGCGCAGCACTAAACTTACATTCTGCGCATTAACTTGTTGAGACAGGTTTGTTTTTTTGTCGCCTAGCGACAGTTGATTGTTGATTATCCCAGCATCGAGGCCTTGCTGAACAAAACAGTTGCTGCGGTATTCATTAATATCACTTTTTACACCGACTCGAATACCGGCGCCGCCATCTTTTGAGCTTGTTTGCAACCTTTTTATATTTACGCTGATAACAAAGGGTTTGTGTGCGACTAATTGATGCGTTAAGGAATGAATGCTTCGATTGCCCCCGGTACTCACGCATTCAACGCCACCATCGACAACGCGCCAGTCTTCCATTGGGTTTGCCCAGTACTCACCGCCTACCCAGATCCGGTCATGGGTTTGATCCCAGCTGTCGCTAAACTTTTTTGTAAGGTTGTTGGTCTGATTGCGCTGAGTGTTATTAGTTGTTGATGTGCAGCCAACAACGCCTGCAGCCATTCCGGCGGCTAGCTTTAATGCGTCACGACGTGAGATCCGGTATTTCATTTTCTACCCTTCAAAGTTTTCTTTTGTTTTATAACAAACGGGTGCTGATAGTTTGGTAACAGTTAATTGTTGACAATATCATGGTGATTTTGGCGTTTCAATATATTTTGATTAAGAGGCTTCCTGAGTCTGTAGAAGGCGAAGGTATGGTGGTTTCTGGTATCTGGGGCTTGAGGATCGCGGACCCTATTGATTGTTTTTTTGTGATAATCAAAATCAATAGAGGGGGCTCGTGTATTTATTGAAGGTTATCGAGCGGCTGCGGAGAGCGATAAGATACGTAGGCCTGCCGGTTTTCAAATGGCAATGTTTGGTCTATGCGTGTTGAGGATAATGTAATATTTTTTCTGAAAAAAACAGAAAATACGGATGTTCTCGCTTTTTATTGTTGGGAGTGACTGATTTAGTTTGCTTGAGTGCAGTAGTTGGTCTAGGTGCGATCAGGCAGTGGGGTGGCATTTGGTTTTGTTCACAGCTGCAGAGCGGGAGATAAAATCCGACTGGTGATAGATGTAACTCACTTTTTCTCGTACTTATGTAGAGACAGCTTTGTTTTTATTGAGTGCCTGTTTGCGGTACTCCGTTGGTGACATGCCAACCAAGCGGCTGAAAAAACGGTGAAACGCCGATTTGCTGTTGAAGCCAGATTCCATTAGCACATCCAGAACAGTCATATCCTTTTTGTCAGGGTTTGCTAATAGTGCTTTGGCCTCTTCTATTCGATAAGAATTGATGAATTCGAAGAAATTAGTGCCAAAATGCTTGTTAATTACATTCGACACTTCTTTTGCTGACAGTTCGACAGAATTGGAGAACTGTTCCAGGTTAAGGTTCTTTTTCAGATAGAGTTTTTCTACTTCCATCGCTTGACGCACTTTGGTTATAGCGCTGTCCGATGGTTTTTCCTCATTCGGCTCACGGCTTTGTTGTGGTTGCGTAGCCAACAATTGATGAGCGTAGCTAAGACTGTAAGCGAAAAAAGCGTTGATCAGGATAAAGGTCACATAATTATCGGCAATACCCAGCTGATCTGCGGTTTCAACCGATGTGTACTTGGCCAGTATGTGCACCAGCAGGGTCCAACTCCAACTGACTAGAACGCCATAGGTGAGAATATTCAGCCAGTGCAGCTCGGTAGTCGAAAAGTGTGAATATTCGTCCTCTAGCTGGCCCCGGTAGCGGCGTAGCAGCAGTACCGCAGCAGCCGCGTAGGCGAGTGGTACAGCGGTGGATAGGTCCCATACGAGATCTACCGCCAACTTGGGGAAATCCGGGTGGTTTTCGGTGAGTCGGCGCAGGTCGTCACTGCTCAGATCAAATACGAATACCCATAGAGCCACTGCCATCGCAGGAATCAGGTGCAGGGCATGGTGCCGGTGCAGGCGCAGGTGCTGCTGTGTTAGAGCGGAGACGTAAAGGTAGATGGCCGGCCCTTTCAACATTATTGCAGTAAGAAGGAAGTAAGGGAGCAGGGATCGTCCAAATAGCGGTGCCACTTCTATCTGGTCGTTCCAAAGAAGTAGTGTGCAGGCGGATGCGGTGGCAACGATAAGCAGGAATGCGGTCAGTAATAGCCCGTAGTTACGTTCGCGGATGGGTAACACCTGCTGAAAAATCGCCAGCAATACACATTCCGCCGCAGTCATCAACAGAACTACGTCGTGAACGTTGAAAATGTACTCTTTCATCATCGCACCGAGGTTTTTATGGGCGTTTTTGGCGAGAGTATACCCGAATTCGCATCGGTAGCGGTTCTTCCCGCTTTGCCTCTGCCAAGGTGGGACAGGGGGCAAGCCCCAGTTTGCCGGTGGGAATAAAGTGGGGCGACGGTCGTTCCTTCACCGTGGGAGGATCTTGTGCCCAGCTATCAGGTATCGAACGGTACCTAACAGCAACCAATAACACTAGAGAGTGCAAAAGGATGAAACTTCTCAGCAAGTCTTTCTGGTTGGGGGCGACGCTTTCCGGCCTTGCGGCGGCGCCTCTGGCCGAAGCGGCCTTTACTAGCTACGGGGCTGGCAATATCAGCGACACCATCAACCCGGCGGGCTACAGTTGCGTGGTTGACTATGGGTACTGGATTCACAACGCGGGAGTGGTAGAACCCGGTGTCAGTTCCTGTGATCCCATTGGTACTCCGACTCCGCGCTACCCGCAACTTGTGGCGCCAGCCAGCGAAAAGCCGACTATGACCCACCGCTGGTGGGGATCGGTGTCCTTCCTCGGTGAGATGACCATCGGCGATAGTGGGGATGCGGCATATATCACTCCGGATCCGATCACTGCACGTATTAGCAATCGCGGTGCGCGCCTGTTATCAATTCCCGCGGGTATCAAAACGCTCTCTAACGGGATTGAGAGTACCTACCAAATCCCCGACCCTTTTAATGAGGTATTCGATGGGATAGCGGTGGGCAACTCCGCGTACGACGATATGGACGCCTACCTGAAGGATTACAGCGATGGCTCCGCCACCGTACAGTGGCGCAGCGGTTCGACCCCGGTGATGGAGGCGACCTTTGTCTACGGTTCACCCTATGTATATTTCACCGCACTGCAGGGGCAGCTGGTGCTGCGTACCAAGGCCGCAGATGGCGCGGAGAAGGGCACCTTCTACAGCGACGGCAACAGCCTGGGCGTGTGGACAAATGTGGCGGAAATACGCAACCACTTCCTGATCGTGGGGGATGGCGATACTCAGTTCGATAATTCCAGCAGCTCTGAGATCTCAGTGGTGGGCAGCGACACCATTACCGTGGCCTGGCTGCCGGACTCAAGCAGTGCCACCATTCAGACTTTTGCCCAGTACGCGCAGCAGCCGGTAGATGAGGTGTTTATCGATTACTCCGTCGACCGCAGCGATAACTCGGTAACAATTTCCCATTCCTATCGCTATCAGGGGACCCCGGTAACCACGCTGGCCGGCCTGATGCCACTGCAGTGGAAGAATTCCGCTCAGCCATTGTCTGGCTACAATGCCCGCAGCGCCCGCGGTGTGGTGCAGTTTGCGGCTACCAGCCAGTTCAGTTACCAGCTGCCCTTTGTCGGCGTTCTGCCTTATTTCCCCGAGGGTATCGGTGACTACGATGAAAACCAGCTGCGTCAGCTGGTGCAAGAGTTTATCGACGCCGGTAACTGGAATCTCAATACAGACACCTATTGGTCCGGAAAGAACTACGGGAAAGTGGCCGAGCTCGCCGCTATTGCGCGCAGTCACGGCATGACGACCGAGGCGGATCAGTTAATTAACTGGCTCAAAGGCGAGCTGGAGGATTGGTTCCGTGCGAACACCAGTGGCGGATTGGATATCAACAAGTATTTCGTTTATGACGAAAACTGGAATACGTTACTTGGCTTCGATGAATCCTTCGGCGCTCAGCAGCAACTCAATGACCACCACTTCCACTACGGTTATTTTGTGCGCGCGGCGGCGGAGATCTGCCGTGTAGATCCGGACTGGTGCGCGCCCTCGGCCTGGGGCCCAATGGTGGAGCTGCTGATCCGAGACTATGCGGGCGGACGCGACGACCCGATGTTCCCCTATCTGCGCAATTTCGATCCGGCTAACGGATTCTCGTGGGCTTCTGGTCACGCCAACTTTGCCCTCGGTAACAACAATGAATCCACTTCGGAGGCGGCCAACGCCTACGGTGCGATAGTGCTGTATGGTCTGATTACCGGCAATGATGAGTTGGTGGAGCGGGGTATGTATTTACACGCATCCTCCACAGCGGCGTACTGGGAGTACTGGAACAATATTGATCGTTACCGCGGTCTCGGCGGCGACTACGATAACTTCCTGCCCGATTACGACAAGATGACCACCTCGATTATCTGGGGCAATGGTCATGTATTTGCCACTTGGTTTAGTGGTGCCTATGCACACATCCTCGGTATTCAGGGCCTGCCGCTGAGCCCGCTGGTGCTGCATATCGGCCAGCATCCGGATTACCTGGCGGACTATGTGGCCCTCGGTATGAGCGGTGAATCAAGCAATGGCAAGCCATCCGGCCTGCCCGAGGGGCACTGGCGGGATGTCTGGTGGAATATCTGGGCTATGACAGACGGCACTGCTGCCGTTGCTGATTTCAACACGGTGAACTTTAACTACACGCCCGAAGCCGGTGAAACCAAAGCGCACACTTACCATTGGATTCATACCTACAAGGCGCTCGGCCAATTGGCCAGTGGTGATGGTGTGTTAAGTGCCGATTACCCGGCAGCACTAGTATTCGATAATAACGGTCAGAAAACTTATCTGGCCTATAACTTCGGCAGCAGCGCCCGCACTGTGACCTTCTCGGATGGCACCAGCTTTGAAGTGCCTGCGGGGCAGATGTCGGTTAACGGTTCATCTAGCCAGGAACCGCCAGCTGAATCCCCGACCGAATTTGATCTGACGATTCAGGCAGAGGATTACACCGCAATGTCCGGGGTCCAGACCGAATCTACCTCGGATACCGGCGGCGGCCTGAATGTAGGCTGGATAGACACAGGCGATTGGTTGGCCTATGCGGGAGTAGAGATCCCTGAAGCTGGTACTTACCGCATTGAATATCGTGTCGCCAGTTACTCCGGTGGTGGCCGGCTTTCACTGGACAAGGATGCAGGCCAGACCGTTTTAGGTGCATTAGATATTCCCGCAACTGGCGGTTGGCAGAATTGGACCACGATACAGCATCAAGTGGAATTGCCGGCGGGAACATATCAGCTGGGCATTTATGCGGCACAGGGTGGCTGGAATATCAATTGGTTCCGCATCGTGAAAATCTAAAAAACTATTAAAGGAACCTCTGATTAAGTCACTTTCTGGTGGCGGAGGCGCTTCGGGGCGGATGTGAAGCTCAGGTGATAGGACGGATATTTCGAAACCGTCGGATACAGGGGTGTATCCGTCGGAGCTACAGGGAAGTGCTTGTTGCGTTTTCGAAATATCCATCCTGTTGCCTGAGCGCCCCGGAACCCACCGTAGTATCCACTCGAATTAATCAGAGGTTCCCTAAGCTCGATTTGCCCTTCTGTCGCTCGCGACAGAGACAGGTTGTAGGAATGTATTTCCAATAATTTGTCGCATCACAATATGGCTGAGGCAATGAACCAAAGCCAACCAGAAAATAAAAAATATGGTGAGAGAAATGCAGTTAGCACCAATAGATATCGTAATTTTCGCCGTCTATGTAGCCGCTCTGGTTACTATTGGCTACCTGGTCTCCAGGGAAAAGTCCGGCCACCAGAAAAATACCCAGGATTATTTTCTGGCGGGCAAAGGCTTACCCTGGTGGGCGGTGGGTGCATCGTTGATTGCGGCTAATATCTCCGCCGAACAGATTATCGGCATGTCTGGTTCCGGCTACGCGATAGGACTGGCAATTGCGTCCTATGAGTGGATGGCGGCGATCACGCTTATTCTGGTCGGAAAATATTTTCTGCCGGTATTCGTGCGCAAGAAAATCTACACCATGCCGCAGTTTCTCGAACAGCGTTATGATCATCGGGTAAAGGTAGTACTGGCTATCTTCTGGCTGGGGGTTTATACCTTCGTAAACCTGACAGCGGTGTTGTGGTTAGGTGCTTTGGCCATTAATGCAATAGCTGGTGTCGAGTTGCTGTTCGGCCTGCTATTCCTCGGTTTGTTTTCCGCTGCCTACTCCCTCTATGGCGGCCTCAAGGCGGTGGCGCTGACAGATATTATCCAAGTGGTACTGCTGGTGTTTGGCGGCCTGTTGCTGTCTTGGCTGGCGCTGGATCTGATTGCCGGAGGGCGTGGACCCGTTGCCGGCTTTATCGAGTTGACACGTCAGGCACCGGAAAAGTTCGACATGATTTTGTCGAAGGACAACCCCCACTATGCGAGTCTGCCGGGGCTGTCGGTATTGGTCGGTGGTATGTGGGTGATGAACTTCAGCTACTGGGGGTTCAATCAGTACATAGTGCAACGCGCCCTGGCGGCCAAGAGTGTGGAGGAGGGCCAAAAGGGCATTGCCTTCGCCGCTTATCTGAAGTTGCTCATGCCGATTATCGTTGTTCTGCCCGGTATTGCCGCGGCGGTGCTGCTCCCCGGTCTATCGCGCCCGGATCAGGCTTATCCGGAGCTGATGAACCTGATGCCAGTGGGCTTCAAAGGACTGGTGTTCGCTGCCCTGGTTGCGGCCATCGTCTCATCCCTGGCGTCGATGACCAACAGCATTGCCACCATCTTTACGATGGATATTTACTCCCGTTACAAGCCGGGTCAGAGCGAGCGCCACTATGTGACTGTGGGTCGGGCCGCGAGCATGACCTCCCTGCTGCTGGCTATGCTCTGTGCTCAGCCGTTGCTCGGTCAGTTTGAGCAGGCGTTCCAGTATATCCAGGAGTTCACCGGCTTCTTTACCCCGGGAATCGTAGTGCTCTTTGTGCTCGGCGTCTTCTGGCCCCGCGCCACGGCAAATTCGGCATTGGTGGCCGCTATCGCCTCGGCGCTATTGTCACTGGCGCTGAAACTGTGGTGGCCAGCGCTGCCGTTTATCGACCGGGTGGGGCTGGTATTCCTGGTCTGTACTGCTCTGGCGGTGGGCGTGTCCCTGCTCCAGGGGCGAGCCCAGGCGGCGACAACTACTGCAGATGGTGCCCTGGCTCTGCGTGAAATCGACTTTTCCACCAGTCAGAGCTTCAATTTGGCCGCACTGGGGGTTTCTCTAGTGCTGGCAGCGCTTTATGCCACCTGGTGGTAACCGGGTACCCCCTCTGTTCAGCCGGCCACAGTGCCGGCTTTTTTTTGTGTCTGTCCCCCCCGGAGCGCATTGCGGTAAGACCGTGCCGTTTCGGGGAAGGGGCTATGACCGCGATGGGACTGGTTTTATTTTGCGCGACGCCGTACCTTATACCGCCATTTTTTTCTGCGGTAGGGATTAAGGATAAAGATGACAAGCATCGTAGCGGATATCGGCGGCACCAATGCCCGCTTTGCTATTGCCAAGCCCGTAGCTGGCGGTTATCAGCTGGAATCACTGAGTGTGGTTGACTGCAGGCGCTTTGACGGCTTCAACGCGGCGCTGCGCCACTGGCTGGATGGGCTGGAACAGCCACACCCGCAGCAGGTATGTATCGCCGCGGCCGGGCCGCTGGAGCAGGATGGGCAGGGCAGCCGTGTCTATATGACCAACCTGGGTTGGACCATTACCACTGAGTCCCTGCAAGAGGAGTTCGGTTTCCCGCGCTTGGAGCTGATCAATGACTTCGCCGCTCTGGCACTGTCCCTGCCTCGGCTGACAGGGGAAGACTACCGGGTACTGCGTGACAAGCCGCGGGTGCCCGGCGCCGCCATGGTGGTACTGGGCCCCGGTACCGGTCTGGGGGTGGCCGGATTGGGCGTTGATAACGGTCACTATCACGTGTTGGCTGGTGAAGGTGGCCACGCGAATCTGGGGGTGTCGACGGAGCGCGAGCTGCAATTGCTGCAGCAGCTTATGAAACAGCAGCAGCCAGTGTTCAATGAGTGGGTGCTGTCCGGCAGTGGCCTGGTTCATCTCTATCGCGCTGTTTGTGATCTGCATGGCCGCAAGGCAGAAGAGCTGACGCCGCCGGACATCAGTGCGCGCGGCCTGGAGGGCTCGGACCCCCTGTGTCGGGAAACGCTGCTGGACTTCCTCAACTTTCTCGGCAGTGCGGCGGGTGATGCGGCCCTTTATCTGGGGGCCCGCGGCGGCGTATTCCTCGGCGGTGGTATACTGCCACGCATCGCTGAGTTGCTGCCTGAGAGTCAGTTCGAGCAACGTTTCCTCAGCAAGGGCAGGGTGGAGCGCTGGATGGAGACTGTGCCCGTCTACGCCCTAAATGCCGGCTATCAAGCCTTGATCGGGGCCGCAGCACATCTGGAAGATTGATTCTGGTTGATTGGTAAAAGCTAAATAAATCAATGGGTTAGGCTGTGGTAAGGCGCCTGGACAAAGGGCGCCATGGATTCTCCCGCCTCCTCCCCCCTCGGGGGAGGATGTTACGGATATTTGGCAGGCCTAGGATGCAAGGCCTCACCATAACGATAAATCCTGGGAGAAGATGATGAGTCTATCCAATAAAGGTAAAGGGGGCTTCCGGCCGACACTGCTGTCTGCTGCCGTGGCGGCGACTGTGACCGCTTCATTGGGCGTGCATGCACAAGAGGGCGCGGAGCCACAGGAGCTGGAAGAGATAACGGTCACCGGCTTCCGCAAGAGTGTGATGGATGCCATCGACACCAAGCGCGATGCCAAGGCGGTCGTTGAAGCCATATCCGCCGAAGATATCGGCAAGCTGCCCGACTCCTCCATTGCAGAATCCATTTCCCGCCTGCCGGGCCTGGCCTCCCAGCGCCTGGACGGCCGCGCCAGCCGTGTGACTATCCGCGGTTTTGGTGAGAACGAGAGCGCAACCACATTCAACGGCCGCGAGCAGGTGTCCATCGGCGATAACCGCGGCGTTGAGTTCGATCTGTACCCGTCCGAGATTATGAGCGGCGTTACCGTATACAAAACGCCGACAGCGGACCTCGAAGCCGAGGGCATCGCGGGTGTGATCGATATGCAGACCGTTAAGCCCCTCGAGCGCGGCGAGCGGCTAGTCAAGGTCAGCGGTCAGTACGAGATGACCAGCTTCGATAAGCTGAATCCCGACGGTGAGGATTCCGGCTACCGCACCACTTTCTCCTATATCGATCAATTTGCCGATGACACTATCGGTGTGGCCTTCGCCTTTAACACCATGAGCTCGCCGAACCAGGAAGAGCGCTGGAATGCCTGGGGATATCCCGAGATTTTTGTGACTGACCAGGGTGTTTACAAGAGCTGGCCGGGTGACGAGAATAATCGAAATTCAGATGGAACCCCATGGGACTCTACGGAGACCAGCATGCTCAGTGGGGCCAAGCCTTATGTGCGTTCGTCTGTTCTTGATCGGGACAGCGCCATGTTGGTGCTCGAGGCCCGGCCCACAGACAAACTGCATATGACTTTCGACAGCCTGTATGTGGACTACTCCGATAAGAAAATCCTGCGCGGTATTGAAATCCCGTTCGCTGGGGGGCAGGGTGTCTTCGAGCCTATCGGGGATGCGACTAATGGCTTTTATACCAGCGGTATTACCGAAGGTCAGCGCGTCGTGGTTCGAAACGATGTGGAGAATCGCGATGCCGAACTGCAATCATTCGGGTTTAACGTCGAATACGATTTCAGTGATGATCTGCAGTTGGGGTTTGATATCAGCCACTCCAAGGTAGAACGTCAGATCTGGAGCTTTGAGAGCTACTCAGGTACCGGTCGAGGTGATAATGGGGGAGTGGCCGATACTCTAAGTTACACCCTTAATTCTGGTAATGCCGGTGCTATCTTTACTCACGGATTGGATTACAGTGATTGGGACCTGATCCAATTGGGCGGCCCGCTTACCTGGGGCTGGAATGAAACTCTCAACAACAAGTACGTTACTGATGATGCACTGATAAATACTGCGCAGGACGGTTTTCTCAATGCGCCGGAAATTGATGATGAGCTGACCTCTCTGAAGTTGGCTGCGACCCAGATGGTCAATGCCGGTATTGTCAACGAAATCAGCTATGGTATTTCCTACCGCGATCGGCAGAAAGACAAACAGTCTCACGGTTACTACGTAACCCTGGCTGCTTTCCCGGATACTCTCGTAGTGCCGGAGGCGTATCGCCTGGGCAGTGTATCGCTGGACTTTATCGGCATGGATGAAATGATCGCCTATGATTCCAAAGCCCTGCTGGCGGATGGTTACTATGAGCTGACCGATGCGTCCCTGGCCGATCTCTCGCACCTGACCAAGTCTTACTCTGTGGGTGAGCAGGTTACCGCCGCCTTTGTTGAAGCGGGTTTCGAGACCGAAGTTGCCGGCTTGGTGCTGACTGGTAGCGCGGGGCTGCGCTATGTTCATACCGAAGTGGAGTCTAAAGGTTACGCCGGGAAGCTTGAAGACGGAGCGGTGGTTGCCGTGCCGTCCAATATCCAGCACGACTATGGACATCTGTTGCCGAGTCTGAACTTGGCCTTGGCGCTCGATGAGCAGCAGACGCTGCGCTTTGGAGCGGCCAAGACCATATCCCGTGCGCGCATGGATGAGATGAATTCTTCCGTGAGCTACGACTACCTGGCAGTACAGGACGCAAATGGCAATAACTTCAGCATCAGTGGAGGTAATCCCTACCTGGAGCCGAAGGAAGCAGTGGGCCTGGATTTGTCCTATGAGAACTACTTCAGCGATGAAGGCTACTTCTCTATCGCCTTGTTCTGGAAAGACCTGGACAACTGGCACTTCGACGATATTTACGAGGTGGATCTCTCCGAAATTATGGACCTAAGTGCCGTGCAACTACCGGACGGAGTGAATACCACTGCGACTCGCAGCAGCAAGGTCAATGGTGGTGGCGGTACTTTGCAGGGTTACGAAGTCTCTGTCGCCCTGCCGTTAAACGTGTTCAGCGAATACCTGGACGGATTCGGCATGCTGGCCAGCCATACTGGCGTAAGCTCAGATATCGAAGACCAATATGGCAACGATTATGAGCTGCCGGGCTTGTCCGACAAAATCCAGACTTTTACCTTTTACTATGAGAAGTACGGTTTCTCAGCGCGGGCCAGTATGCGCAAGCGCTCCGACTTCAAAGGAGAGGTTTACGATATCGCTTTCGAACCAAAACAGGTTGAAGTATTGGGGGAAACCATCTGGGATGCACAGCTTGGCTACGACTTTGCCGAATCCGGTATTGGCGGTCTCGAGGGCCTGTCCGTATTCCTGCAGGGCATTAACCTGACCGATGAGCCGTTCACTACCCTGAGTGGCGACAATGAGCTACAGGTTCGTGACTATCAGAGCTACGGCAAGACTTATCTGTTGGGTTTCAGTTACGAGTTCTGATTTCCGGTAGTTAGTCTCACAGGTTGAAGGCCCTTGCAATCCCGTGTTGCAAGGGCCTTTTTATTTTTCGCTTCACGAACGGGTGTTTCAAGTGAGTGATGGAAATATAAAAAAACTGGTCATACTGGGCGGCGGCACCGCCGGCTGGATGACTGCAGCCCTGGCAGCCAAGGTGCTGGGAAAAGTCATCGATATCACTCTGGTGGAATCGGACCGCATCGGAACTGTAGGGGTAGGTGAAGCTACCATCCCACCGATAATCCATTTCAACCGTGCATTGGGGATTGATGAGCGGGAATTTCTAACTGCCACAAAAGGCACTATAAAACTGGGAATTCAGTTTGAGAACTGGCTGCAGCGTGGCGACAGCTATATGCACGCCTTTGGCAGTATCGGCAAGAATCTCGCCTTTTGTGATTTTCACCATATTTGGAACCGCAGTCGCCTGAGCGGCGACACTTCGAGCTTCTGGGATTACTCGTTGAACTACCAGGCGGCCATCAACAATAAGTTCGCTCCACTGACGCATATCCAAGGCACCAATCTACCCGGTATCTCCTACGCCTATCACTTCGATGCGGGGCTCTACGCCCAGTTTCTGCGGCGCTATAGCGAGGGCCGGGGCGTCAAACGGATCGAAGGTATGGTCAAGGAGGTGAGAGTCCGGTCGGACAACGGCTTTATCCAAGGCCTGCTACTGGAGTCTGGCCTGGAGATTGACGGCGATCTGTTTGTGGATTGCACCGGTATGGCCGCGCTGCTAATAGAGAAAACCCTGGGCGTCGGCTACGAGGCGTGGTCCCAGTGGCTGCCTTGCGACAGGGCCATGGCGGTACCCAGTGCATCAGCAAAACCCATCGTGCCCTACACGCGCTCCATTGCCCACGAGGCTGGCTGGCAGTGGCGTATTCCGCTGCAACACCGCACGGGCAACGGCCTGGTATATTCCAGTAAGCACTGGAGTGATGACCGGGCACGGGAAGCGTTGATGAGCAATCTGGATGGTGAGCCACTGGCGGAACCCAGGGTTATCCCGTTCCGCACCGGCCGCAGGGGCGAGCAATGGTGCAGGAATGTAGTCAGTATCGGCCTGTCCAGTGGCTTCCTGGAGCCTCTGGAATCCACCAGTATCCATTTGATTCAAACCGCCGCCACCCGGCTGATGAAAATGTTCCCTCATCGCGGCATCCGCGCGGAAGAGGTGGCCGAATTCAACCGCCAGTCCAGGGTAGAAATCGAACATATCCGCGATTTCATTATCCTGCACTACAAGGCCAACCAGCGCCGGGACAGTGATTTCTGGCGCGACTGTGAGGCGATGGGGGTGCCGGATACATTGAGCGAGAAGGTGGAGCTCTTCCGCAGAACCGGCAAGGTATTCCGCGATTACGACGATCTGTTTAGCGAGGCGGCCTGGCAGCAGGTAATGATCGGGCAGGGCATAGTGCCGGAGGATTATCACCCAGTTGCGGATGCTTTGTCGGATGAGCAACTGGGAGATCTGATGGCGAGCCTGAGGACTCTGATCGACGGCACGGTAAATAGTCTGCCAGAGCACGAACAGTATTTACCGAATGTTGGATAACGGAGAGCGGGCTCCTCGGCTCTGCGGAGAGCTGTTTCGCGCAGCTCTCCGCAGAATTTTTCCGAGAGAATGGAGCCGGTCTTTTATTGCATTACCAGCACAAGCCCGTTTCGTGGAGAAATCTTGATTTCCCCCAGGCTCTGGTCGAGCGTAGTTGTTTTGTTGCTGAGTAGATCCCGCCAAGTGGAATCACCGAGTATTTCTGTCGAGATACTCTGTGTCTTCGGAGAGTTGTTCAATATCACCAGTACCCGATTGTCGCGATACTGCCGCAGATAACCGTAAAGCTGGCGCTCGTCATCGATCACTACCGGATTAAAATCTCCCTGCTGCAGCGCCGGGTTTTGGTTGCGAATATGAATTAGTTTTCGATAGTGCGACAGCAGATCACTATTCACGGCAACCTTGTCGGGCGATCGCTTGCTTCCGTCGGGCAGGAAAACTTCATCTTCGTATTCGATGTCCGGCCAGATCATCGGCTTGCGGCTATCCGGATCGTTTGCGCCCCACATGCCCACTTCGTCGCCGTAATAAATCATCGGTGCGCCCACATAGGTCATCTGGAAGATGGCAAAGAGTTTTTGCAGTTGTATCTCCTGGGCGTTGGGCTTCCTGACGTTGTAGTCGGGGTTATTGGTGACCTGTGAGGTGGGGAAGTAGTTGTCCCAATCCCGGAAGTTGCCGATACCGCGGTTTACGATATGTGAGCCGATACGGTTGGAATCGTGGCTGCCAAACAGGTTTTGCACCACATAGGCCACACCCTGTGGATACAGGTTCCTGAGTTCTTTCAGCTTGCGGTCAAATTCGCTGGCACTGATATTCATGCCCGGCGGGTTGAAGAAGAACTCGGCTGCGGTGAAGGCAAAGTTGTAGTTCATTTCGCCGTCAAACTCGTCGCCCTGAAAATACGGCTTCACTTTCTCCGGCTCGTCGACAATTTCCGCAGTGAGATAGGCCTCGGGATTGATCGACTTCACATGGCTGCGCCACGCTTTCCAGAAGTTGTGATGCACCTCGAAGGCCACGTCCAGCCGCCAGCCGTCGATGCCGTGTTCTATGCCTTTGCCTTTCGGATTCATCCAACGTTCAGTTGCGGAAAATACGTAGTCTCTAGGCCCTTTGACCAGACCGTTTTCATCTTCCCTGAACTCGGGTAGAGAGGCTACGCCAAACCAACCGGAATACTTGAATTCCGTTCCTTTTTTTTCGTCGCGGAAAGACTCGACAATAAACCAGTCTTTATAGGGAGACGCCTGCTGGTGCTTCAGCAGGTCTTGAAAGGCGAAGCTGTTGATGCCCATATGGTTGAACACACCGTCGAAGATAATTTTCATATCCCGCTTATGGGCTTCGTCGATCAGCTTCAGTGCCAGCTCATCGGCCTTGGTCCAGACCCAGGTTGAAGGGTCCAGTGGATTTTCCGTGGCCATCAGTTTGCGGTCCCCTTCCGGGTCGGGGCCAAAGTTTGGATCTATATGATGGTAGCTGGCGCCATCGTATTTGTGCAGCGACGGGGCATCGAAGACAGGGTTCAGGTAGATGGCGCTGATGCCGAGATCTTTCAGGTAGTCGAGTTTATCGATAACGCCTTGAAGGTCGCCGCCATAGCGGCGCCGCAGCAGGTGTTTCCACAACTCCGGTTCGCCGTTGGCCTTCTCGTAGGGCTGTAATTTGTACCAGTCGCTACCCCAGGGGTGGATCTGCCAGTGTTTCGGCGGATCCTGAGGGTCCGCTCCGAGGATATCTTTCACTTTGGGGTCGTTGGTGGTATCGCCATTGCGAAAGCGCTCTGGGAAGATCTGATACCAGACGACTTGTTTAGCCCATTGCGGCACAAACTCAACTTTCTCGCCGGCGTTGGATGCGGTGGGAAAGGCGAGTGCCGCGGAAAATAGGGCGCTTATTGTGATCCGGCTAATGTTTTTCATAGACAACTTTTTCTCAACGCACATGAATCAATATAAAAATTAGAGTAAAGCAATCATCCGCTCGATTGATGGGCGCTCTAGGTCACCATGGACAACCTTGGGTTACCCCTGCAAAGCCTGGCCATTCCTGGCCAGGCTTTCTCCGTTTGGGGTCCGATAAGCGTTTACTGCCAGGTTAAAACGCTTGTATCCAGAGTCCCGGTGGATGAAGAGGGAGATGTAATGGAGCGGTTGTTCCCCCCTTCCCAGGTTACATTGCCACTGCTGTCCTTTTTGATGAACTTGTATTGAATGGTGGTGTTCTTCGGCACTGAGACCGGCAGAAACCACTCCGGATAGTTCGGCGTATGGAAGGGGCCTACAGCTTTGGAGGTGTCCCAGCTGCCCAGTTCCGGAATATCACCGACGATATAGATATTCACTCCCCAGCTGGTAGTGGCGTTAACTTTAAAGATGACCTGATTCTGATCGTCGGACAATACCTCGTAGCGGAACTGATTGCTGACGTTGGTACCTTTCGTGACCGTAATCTGTCTGGCTCCCGCACTGACATTGGGTACGATTGCTTCGATCATCGTATCGCTGTTGGACACTACGGTTGCCGCTGTGCTGTCAAATTTGACGGTAACGGTGCCGCCGAGACCTGTGCCGTATATGTAGACGGTATTTCCAGCGCGTCCCATTGTGGACACGACATCGCCAATGCGGGGAATAGCGGTGCCCAGATCGGGATTGTAAGACCAGACACTGACTTCGCCACCTGCGAGTGTAAAGGAGCCTATCTTTCCGTTGTTGACGGTCATGGAGTCCCCGTACAGCAGGCCGTTCAGCACGTCATCGTAGCTTCCCGCAGGCAGGGTCGTATTGATTGCCGGGACAGTAAAGGACAGGTCTGGTTGGCGGTTTACCGCGACAATCACCTGCTTGTCATAGAACTGCCGTTTGAAAACAAGCACATCGTCGCTGCTGTAAAGTATGGCAGTTTCGCCATAGGCGACCGCTTCATTCTGCCTGCGCAGTGCTGACAGGGACTGAATGATCTTGTAGGCCGTGGTTGTCTGATCGAACGAGGTCTCCCTTTCCATAAACACCCGCCCGGAAATGTCGCTACTGTCGGCAGAGGTCAGGTATTGTTCTGTACCGTAGTAGATGTTGGGCGTGCCGCGTGCAGTGAGCAGTGTGGCCAGAGCCGCATGGTAAGGTTTGTCGTTCGGCTGAATGTAGCGGAATCGGGTGACGTCATGGTTGTCGAGGAAAGTGACTGCCTGATTCTCGTACTCGTAATCGGCGCTGGTCGCAATCAGCATCTGGCCGAATGCACTCATCGTCTCAGAGAAGTAGCCGAAAGCGTTGGTTGATGCGCGGAAGTACTCAAAATCGAGATTGTTTATACCCGTGCGATCCGGGAAAGACTGGTATTCATCGTATTTCGGGTCTGGACGTCCGATAAAGAACTCTCCGAAGTGGGTAAGCGGACCACCGCTTGCGGAGTCAATCGCATCCTTGAATCCCTTGGCGAATGAGGGGCTCATATGCAGGGTTGCGTCGTGGCGGAAACCATCTACGCCTTTGGATTTCCAGAAGGTGGCCGCTTTTTCCAGATGTTCTACAACCGCTGCGTTCTCAGTGGAGAAATCAGACAGAGAGCCCAAGTCCTTAAAGCGGTACCCGAACTGTGTGTCATCGCTGCCTCGGTCACCGAGGTTGTGGAACCAGCCGTTGATGTCATAGTTGGGATCGGCGAGCAGGTTTTCGACGTTTCCATCGGAGTTGTAGTCTACAGGGTTGCCGTTTGAGTCAAAGACATAGTCGCCGTTGCTGTCCTTGTCAGGCTCGTACAGCTTGCCGTCCTCCGGTGAGTTGCCACTGGTCGGGTTGGTGCCGCGGCTCGTATGGTTGGATACAAAATCGATAATGAGCTTTATGCCGTTGGCGTGCAGCGCGTCCCTCAGCGCTTCGAAATCCTGCATCAGGCCGAAGTGCTTGTTGGTGGCGAAATAGTTGCGCACATGATAACCGTGGAAGCTGGTCCAGAGGTCGTAGCCACCGCTCTGCTGGTAGTCGTAAATTGGCGTATCGCGGTTTTCGTAGGGGGCGGAAATCCACACCGCGGTAACGCCCATGTTTTTCAGGTAGGAAATTTTATCGATGATCCCCTGCCAATCGCCGCCCTGATACAGTTTCAGGTCGTCTCCGTTACCGAGGCCGTCCTGGTCTGGATCGTCAAACAGACTGGCGCTCGATCCTGTCGGGATGTTGTTGGAAGTATCGCCGTCGACAAAGCGGTCGGTAATAATCTGGTAAACGACGTCCTTAGGAGTGACCGGGGAGAGCATACCGGAGGACGTTGCCGCTTCCGCTTGCTGTGCTGATAGCGTGCTCAAGCCGACTGTGGCGGTCAGCGCAATGGAAGATCCCAAACATCGCAATACATTTTTTTTCTTTTTCATTGGGTTTTGTCTCTTATAGTGTTGTGTGAGTGAACGGATCAGTGTCACGTCTTTGAGCCCGCAGCCCCCGATTTATGCACAGGTAAAGAACAGCGTACCCAGCAGCAGGGGATGAAACCGCTTTTACCTCATCTAAAGGCTCGATCTGATGTTATCTATAGCCACGGTTGCAACCCTCCTCCCCTCTAAGGGCGTAGACAGGGTTGGTCGTCGCCTTCTATGCCCTGGAAAACCCGGTGCTTCTTACAGTGAGGGGGCAACAGAAGGCCGACAACAAACGGAAGGCTGTACCTCTGTAGTGGGTGACTTTTGACCACATTCGGTGGAGGGTTAGTGCCGGGGGAAGAAATGCCAGTCAGCGGGTTTGACTGACTGGCTTGCGAGAGGCGCTCTTGTCTAATCAGTGAGTGGAGCGCTTTGGGTGAGGTTCACTTGGTCGTTGTGGTGAATTCGTTACAAACCATCACATCTGTATCCAGGGAGGCGATCACTCGCTCCGCGGTATTGCCCCGCAGTAGTGAGCCGGTGGCGCCATACTGGTTCAGGGTGCCCATCACCACAAGGTCCGCATCGATTTCTTTCGCCACCTGGGCGACCACTTCGTTGGTATAGCCCTGCCTCACGTGAATGCGGCTGGTGGGTACGCCGGTCTTATCCGCAAGTTTGGCCAGGGCGCCGCGGTCTGGGTAGAGCATGGAGTCCAGGTATGCGTTCACCAGGTGGAGTTCAGCGCCTTCATAACAGCTGGTGATATAGTTGGCGCGCTCGGTGATCTGCCGGTTGAGTTGACGTTGCTGCGATGTCTGGGCTTGGTAGTTGACCGTGGCCAGGACAACTTGACGGCTGTCTTTGGCGCCGGGACGGATCAGCACCACCGGGCATTTGGCTTTCTTGAGTACTTCCCACTTGGATTCGGCGAAAGTCCAACGGCGGTTGGTTTTCGGGTGGAGCGGCAGGTAAATCATTTCGGCGTTATAGCGCTTTGATTCCTGAATAATGGAACCCTGCCAGTCACTGGACCAGCACACCAGGAGTTCATGCTCCACGCCAGCGTCTTCCGCAGGCTGGCGGATTTTTTCACGGAACCAGGTTTCGTCGCGGAACAGGTGGTCGTTGACCGCGCGCGTGTCTACCGCCTCGCCGTCCACGGCGACGAAGATGACCAGTTTGGGTTGGGGGTTGCGGAGCTTGGCGATGATCAGGGCGCGCTCCAGCGCCACATGTTTTTCGTCATTGGGGTCTACGACAACAAAGACAGTAGTCTGCTCGGCCTGCATTTTCTCTCCTCGGCTGGAATGGATCTTCTTGTTGTTTTCGTACCGCAGCGGCCGGGTTCAACCTTCCGGCCGGCAGCGGCCGCTGTGGAGGAGATTAGCACAAACCCTGTGCCGTGGCTTCAGGTGGTGACTATTCGGATTGTTGCAGCGGAATCTGCTCCAATGCCGCTTTCAGCTCCCGCAGTTTTTCCTTGACCCGCGCGGCGTTATCCGGCCCCATACGGATCATCAGTTTGTGCAGTCCGGGCAGCTTTTCCAGCTCGGGATCGGCGAATTTGTAGTAGACAGAAGGGCGCACCAGCTGGATAGGCTCCTCTGCTGCCGGCGCCGCCAGAACCTTGTCGATGGCCTCCATGACTTCTTGGTGGAAATTCTTATTTCTGATACCCAGCTCGGCATAGGCCTGGGCCAGGCGCGGGTACCAATAGCGGTAGATTTCCACGGCGGTGTCGGTGTCCATCATGGAGAAGAGGCGCACCGCTTGATCATAGCGGCGGTAGTTCTCCGGGGACAATTCTATGCCGGTGGGACCTGCCTCGGTGATCGCGATTGGCCCTTTGATGGTTTTTAGGGGACGGTGTTTGTGGATCAGCTCGCCGCGGGAGGCGGCGTTGACTGCGGCTACCCACTTGCGCACCACTTCATCGGGCACCAGCCACTTGGCCAGGGCGCCGTCGGGAGCGAGACTCATCAGATCCCGGTATGCGGCTTCGTCGCTCTCGTTCAGGGCCGGGGGCGGCCCCTTCTCGGGCTCGGGCACGGGTGCCGGTTCCGGGGGCGGTGGTGCCGCGATTTCGGGCATAGGTTCGGGCTCTGGCGCCGGCTCTTCTATTACCGCCTTGGGTGGCGCCTCTGTTTTGTCTGCGGACCAAAACCAGTAGGCGCCCGCCGCTACCGCTGCAAAGACAACCAGGCCGATGATCCACTGGGTCGACTGATTTCCGACATTCCCTGCCTCCTGTAGCTGAGGTTTGACTGTTGGACCGCGCTGCCGATTAGCGGTTTCCTGTGACGCAGAATTCAGTGTAGCTACATTACTCCGCACAGGCGCGGGCCGCAAAGCTTTCGACCGGCACAGTCTCAGCGTCACCAGGGCCCGGCGGCGTGTTCCAGGCTCGGTGACAGCGCGCGGGGCAATAGAGCGGCCTACGCCCCCGGGGTGGAGGATGTGGGACAGAGACGGGTCGCTAAAGTTGCATTGACCAAATTGCGATCAATGAGCAGAGAGAATAATGAGGAAATTTGCCAGCTTATGCGCAGCTTTGCTGCTGTGTTCAAGTGCCTGCGCGGAGAGGGATGCAGACGCTGTCGCGGATACCAACGCAGACGCTTTCTGGCGCAACGCTACTGTTTACTTCCTGCTGCCGGACCGCTTTGCCAATGGCGATCCGGAAAACGATTTGTCCTACGGCCGCGGGAATGACGCTGCGCCCTTGCGCGGTTTTCACGGCGGCGATCTGCAGGGGGTTATCGATAAGCTGAACCAGGGGTATTTCAACGCACTGGGGGTAGATGCCCTGTGGATGTCCCCGGTTTACGAGCAGATCCACGGCGCCACTGACGAAGGCACCGGCCGCACTTACGCTTTTCACGGTTATTGGCCCAAGGACTGGACCAGCGTGGACCGGAATTTCGGCAGCGAGGCAAAGCTGGCGGAGCTGATCGAAACGGCCCATCGTCACGGCATCCGCGTGCTGCTCGATGTGATCGTCAACCACACGGGCCCGGTGACAGATAAGGACCCGCTCTGGCCGGAATCCTGGGTGCGTGCGGAGCCGGTCTGCGACTGGAGTGGTTTTTCTGGCACGGTGTCCTGCACGCTGGTCAAAAACCTGCCGGATATCCGTACAGAGGATGAAAAGCCGGTGGCGCTGCCGCCACAGCTGGTCGACAAATGGAAAGCCGAGGGGCGCCTCGAACAGGAGCAGGCGGAACTGGAAGCCTTTTTCCAGCGCACCGGTTATCCGCGCGCACCGAAATACTATCTGGTGAAGTGGATTACTGACTGGGTGCGTGAGTACGGCGTGGACGGCTTCCGGGTGGACACCGTCAAGCATGTGGAGCCGGAGGTTTGGCAAGTGCTGAAGAGGGAGGCGAGCCTCGCGCTGGCGGATTGGAAGAAGCGCAACCCGGACAAAAAACTCGATGACCGCGATTTTTATATGATCGGGGAAGTTTACGGCTACGGTATCACCGGCGGGCGCGAATACGATTTCGGTGATCGCAAGGTGGACTTCTTCGACTATGGCTTCGATAGCCTGATCAATTTCGATATGACTGCGCGCGCCGCAAAAGAAGATATGGAATCTATCTTCTCCAGTTATTCGAAAATGCTGCACGGCGGGGCGCTCGGTGGCTTGAATGTACTCAATTACCTCACTTCACACGACGATGCGCACTCTTTCGACCGCGAACGCCAACGGCCGCGGGAGGCAGCGCTCAAGTTGTTACTGGCGCCGGGCGCGGCGCAAATCTATTACGGCGACGAAGTGGCTCGGCCTCTGATGGCCAGTGATGCAGAAGGGGACGCCCAGCTGCGCACGCCGATGAACTGGAGCGACCTCGAAAAGACGGAAAAACGTGAGGTTCTGGATCACTGGCGCAAGCTGGGCCAATTCCGCCAGGCGCACCCGGCAGTCGGTGCCGGGGTGCACAGAAAACTGCAGGACAAGCCCTACACTTTTGCCCGCACGCTGGAGGGAGAAGCATCCGTGCTGGTATCTATCGGTACTGGCACCGGGAAAAAATCCCTGCCGGTATACGGTTTGTTTGCCGAAGGTACACGAGTGAAGGATTTTTATTCCGGTCGTGAGGCGGTGGTTAAGAACGGCCGGGTGGCGTTTGATACGGAGTTCGATCTCCTGTTGCTGGGACAGGCCGCAAACAGCCATTAAGGCGCCTGTGATTCATTCGTCTGACCGCTGTAGTTGTTTCAGGGGCGCTCAGGCAATGTGAATACACGAATACTCGCCTGTAGCTCCGTCGGATACAGGGATGTATCCGTCGGAGCTACAGGGAAGTACTCGTGCGTTTTCGAAATTCCCGTCCTATTGCCTGAGCGCCCCGGAAGCTACCAGAGTGTTCGCGCGAATTAATCAGAGGTTCCTTAATTATTGTTCCTTTTTATATCGCCATCCTCTCTTCTGACTTCCGCCGCCTTGTGCGGCGTTTTTCTGTGAGGGCCTTCATCTTTCGGGCACAAAAGGCGATCTCTGTCATAATTTTCCACTACGCCCCCTTTGGGGGAGGATGTGTTCCGTCTTTATCCCCATCTAGGCTGTGAAGCTGCTGTTGTCACAAGCCGGAGCCATTGCTGTACCGCGCTGCTCGGTCAATAAATCTAAAAAATAATAATGGTACAGAGCGATGAATAATCCCTTTCCCGGCGCTCAGCTCCGGCTGCTTGCCTTCCCCAGTCTACTATTTTCCTGTTCCGCAAAAGGTGTCTCGTCGGATTGGAAAATCCACGGCGCTATCAGTTGCGCTATTTGTCTCGGTGCAGCGCACCTTTAAAGCCCAAGCAGCAATCAATCAGAAGTTCACCAGTAGTTTTGTTTTCTAGATAGCGTCTAAATATCGCTATAGCGCGTTTATACAAATTAACCAGAGATTCCCCCCAAAAGAGAAAAGGAAAATTACGATGAAAAAACCACAGGGATTCAGGTGTTGGCTCAGTGGTGTGGGCCTCGCGCTGGGCGCACTATCTGCCGGTAATGCCAGTGCGGGTACCGCGTTTGTGCATCTGTTTGAATGGCGCTGGAATGATATTGCCAGCGAGTGTGAAAATTTCCTCGGCCCCAAGGGATTCGATGCCGTGCAGATATCCCCGCCGCAGGAGCATATCAGCCTGGATACTTGGTGGGCGCGCTATCAGCCGGTGACCTATACCAATCTCACCAGTCGCAGTGGCACCGAAGCGGAGCTGGCGAGCATGATTCAGCGCTGTCACGCCGCTGGGGTGAAGGTCTACGCGGATATGGTGATAAATCACACCGCTGCCTGGAACCAGGGCGGCACTGGTTGGGGAGGGACGCCCTGGTCGGTGACCAATCACCCGGAGTTCTCGCCACAGGATTACCACTCTGATTGCACCGTCAGCAACTACGGTGATGCCTATAACGTGTGGAATTGCCGGCTCAGCGGGCTGCCAGATCTGAATACGGGTTCCGGTTATGTACAGGATCGATTGGCGGCCTACTTCAATAAGCTGAAGGGCATGGGGGTGGACGGTTTCCGCGTGGACGCGGTCAAGCATATGGCGCCGGGAGACCTGCAGGCGATTCTCAATAAGGCCGGCAACCCCTGGGTCTTTTCCGAAGTGATTGGTGCGGCGGGTGAAGCGGCGGAAATTCAGCCGGGAAATTATACCTACCTGGGCCATGTGACTGAATTTAAATACGGCACCGACCTGGCCAGTAACTTTAACGGTCAGATCAAATACCTTGCCAGTATCGGTGAGTCCTGGGGATTGTTGCCGTCGTATAAAGCGGTCAACTTTGTCGATAACCACGATCGCGAACGGGGCCATGGTGGTGGCGGCAATCTCACTTACAAGGATGGAGCAAAATACAACCTCGCCAATGTTTTTATGCTTGCACACCCCTATGGCTATCCCAAAGTGATGTCCGGTTACAGATTTACAAATACCGACATCGGCCCACCCGCCACTGGCCCGCAGGGCTGTACCAACAGTGCCTGGGTGTGTCAGCACCGGTGGGGCAATATTGCCAATATGGTTGGCTTCCGCAATTTTGTGGATGGCACAGCGATGACCAATTGGTGGGATAACGGCAATAACCAGATCGCCTTTGGCCGTGGCAATAAGGGTTTTGTGGTGATCAATAATGAGTCCGGCCAGCTCAATCAAACCTTGTACACAGGCTTGCCTGCCGGGGAATACTGCAACGTGCTTGCCGGCGACGACGCTTGCAGCGGTCATATGATTACCGTTGATGGCAAGGGTTACGCGACCTTCAATATCGCCGCCAATTCTGCCGCGGCTATTCATGGCGGCGCTGTAGCTGCTCCCTGCAGAGAGTGTGCCGCGCAGAATTTTCCGCAACTATATTTCCGCGGTACCGCGAATGGTTGGGGCGTGGACACCATGGCTCTTGTTGCCGACCATACCTGGCAGATTTCGGTTTCCTTTGATGGTCAGGCGGATCAGCGATTTAAGTTCGATGTCTACGGGGATTGGCGTCAGAACTACGGCGATAGCGGAGCCGATGGAACGCTCGATCGAACCGGGGCGGATATCTATACCCCTGTCGTCGGCGACTACCTGGTGGAAGTCAACGACCGGACAATGACTTACAGTCTACACTGCCTCGAATGTGGGGAATACTAGGGAAGCCTCTCTTCCCTGTATTTACGCGGTACACCAGATCAATGTGGCGATAAAAAATGAAACAGGTGGGTGGTGGTGCCTGGGGCGTGGAATTTGACGGCTGGGCATAGTTGCATTTTAGGGATTGTTCATACTAGTTAGTGTACCTACTATCAAAGCAAAATGTATGAAGAACTTGAAAATGACATCTAACCTTTCAAAATGAGAAGAAATCGTCATGCGGAAGCGGTCTGTGGACAATTGCTGAGAGTTACAGCGGATAGATGACAGCCAATATCATGGAGATTGACAGGTTTTCAGATTTTTGAAACTCGTTTATTTCCATATTAATTCTGGGGTCAATCAATAATTGTACTTTTTCATGCAGGGTATCCATATTTACAGTATACCCTGCATGTATAATCAAATACTTACATACCTCGGAGCATTATTTACCACATTTCGCTTCCAGTTTACTCATCGTTTTGGCAAATTCAGCGCCCATGCGAATAACGCCTTCGGTGTTGTAATGCCAGCCGTCATCTAGGTAACCGAAGTCTTTCGTGGCAGTCATGTAGGCTGCGCAGGTATCACTTTTTACGTAGTCTTGCTGAGCATCTTGTACCGTTTTGATGTAGTCCATTACGCTCCCGTCTTCACTCATTCCTGAGTCGGTGATTTTGCCAATGACCACGGGCAGGTCATCCACGCGCAGCGTGGCCCGCAGTAAATCCATTAAGCGCTGAAGGTTAGCACGGTAGGCATCGGCGGCAGCCTGGCTGTCATAGGCATCGGCCTCTCCTTGCATCCAAACAATCCCTGAAGGAATCAGGGTGTCGGGAGCACCGTCGCCATCTATATCGCGATTTGCAAAAGCGTTTCGTATGGTTTTTAAGGCGTGGTCGTATTGATTTAGTCCCGCACCTTCGTTGAAGTCCGGATGCCAGTTTCCATACCCTACGCCTTGGGCCAGACCTGTGCCACCGGCAGCGTATTTAATAATGGCAATGCGCTCTTGCGGATAGGTGCTGGCCATCACTTGACCAAAAAAGAGCTCGGGGCCAAAGCGTCCGGAAAGTATGTTTTTCTTACCGTCGGTTTTAAAACCTGTACCAAAACCCGGTTCTAGAGTTTGCCACAAGCCGACGCCACCATGAGTTTGGTTGTCCAGGGCCGGCTGTCCAGAAAAAATTTTTACCCTGTCATTAATTTTAAATTCCCCTTTTGGTAGTTCATTGGTATAGCCGAAACCCTCCATGTTCGACTGGCCGCCCAAAAAGTATAGTTTGTACGTATTGCCTTCGGTAGCGGCAAATCCCGTGCTGCTGAAACATAGTCCCAGTGCAGCGATTAGTTTTTTGATATATCTCATTATTTACTCCTGTTGTGATGTTTTTGTGGGCTTAGCCGCTTTGACGTTTTTATTGTTATGTGAAGGTCAAAATTAGCCAGTAATAGGGGAGTTCAGCATCTAAAGCCACCTATATATCTACCCCATTGCCTGAGCACTCCGAAGTCCAAAACGCACCTATGAAAATAGATCTGCTTATAGGTTTAAGCGTAAGATATAGCCGGATAGTGGTGCGATCTGCAGGGGAATCTTCGTTTCCTCCCGGGAAATCACAAGGGTGCTTTCCGCAGTGCTGAGCTGGTCGGTAAGCCTGTATGTGCCATCTCTTAATCGCCATTGCTGTAACAGTGTCTCTGGCAACCGCAGTGTCACATCTTTGCTTTCCTTTCCGAAGTTAGCCACTACCAGCAGTTTTTCGCCTTCTGTCCAGCGCGCGAATGCGAATAGCTGCCCGTCATAATCCCGATTGTGTTCGCGGTTATAACTGTGAATTTCCAGATAGTTACCGCGCAGTGCCGGGCTGGCGGCAGAGAAGTTCATCAGGCGTTTGTAGAAATCGCGCAGTTGTTTTTCCTGCTCGGTGGATTCACCCAGCAGCCAGCGGCGCACGCTGGGTACAGACCAGTAGTCGAAGATGGTGGTGCGGGAGGCTTTGCCGAAGCCGGCATCTTCAGCGGCGGCTTCCCCCAGTTCCTGGCCAAAGTAAACCAGGGTGGGTGCTGCAGAAATGGTGGCGGAAACTAACATTGCCGGTTTGCCAGCTTCGGCATTGCCGGCGAACGCGCCGCTGGCGATGCGCTGTTCATCGTGGTTTTCCATAAAGTGCAGCATATGCGGCGCTATATCCGCGAGGCCTTGCTGCAGCGGCACCAGGGCGTCGGTGCTTTCATTACCGGCCATAATCGCGCGCAGGGTATCGTAGGTGCCCACCTTGTCGTAGAGGTAGTCCATCTTGCCCTGGTGAATATAGTCGCGGTAGCGCTCGGGGGTATAGATCTCCGCGAGCAGCAGCGCATCCGGTTTTTTCATCTTGATCGATGAGTTCAGGTAGCTCCAGAACTCCACCGGGACCATGCCGGCCATATCATAGCGGAAGCCGTCCACGCCGAAGCTGAGCCAGTAATCGGCGATATTGCGGAATTTCTTCCAGGTGTCCGGCACATCTTTGTCGGCCCAGAATTCGGCGTGGGCCTTGTAATCCTTTTGCGCGAATTCGGCGCTGAGTTCGGGGAAGTCCTTGCTGCCATCCGGGCGCACACCGAAGTTGATCTTGACGGTCTCGTACCAGTCGTTGATATCCGGTTGTGCGGCGCGGGCACCATTGCCGGTCCACTTGGCCGGGCTCTCGTGGAACTTTCCATCCACCAGTGGGTGGGGCTCGCCATTCAGCGGTTTGTAGTCGTTGCTTTCTGGAACTTTAAAGTCTTCGCCGATCACGTAATAAAAGTTGTTGTTCCGGGCATAGGTCACGGAGGTGTCATCGTCCGCGCCGAAATCCCGCACGCCCTCTGGTTTTTGTACGGAGTGATAGGCGCGGGCCACATGATTCGGAACAATATCAATAATGACCTTGAGTCCCTGCTCGTGACTCCTTTCGATTAGCGCGCGGAATTCGTCGAGGCGTTGGGCGGGGTTTTCCGCCAGATCGGGGTTTACGCTGTAGTAGTCTTTGATGGCATAGGGTGAACCGGCGCGGCCCTTGACGACGTCCGGGTCGTCGTTGCCGATGCCGTACTCGGTGTAGTCTCCTACAAGTGCATGGTGCAGGGCGCCGGTGTACCAGATATAGTTGGCGCCCAGGTCGCGGATTTCTCCGAGCACTTCCGGCGTAAAGTCATTGAATTTGCCTACGCCGTTTTCTTCTAGGGTACCCCAGGGTTTGTTGGTGGGGTTGGTGTTGCCGTACAGACGGGTCATTACCTGGTAGATTACCGGTTTTTCCTCCGCTAGTGATTCAGGCTTTCTTTCCGCACTGTTGCTGGGGTCGTCTGCACAGCCCGCCGCGGTGGCGAGCAGTGCCGCGGTAAAAAGAGATTGAATTTTTTTCATCGCTACTTTTGCCTATGTATTTGTTACTGGTTCTTGACGGCCAGTTGTAACGGCTGTTTTTCCCAGGAAAATTTCACCAGCAGCTGGTCGTTGCGTTTGTCGTACCAAGCGCCCTCGGTCGCGCGAGAGAAGTCCTTTTCACGTTGGAACAGTGCTAGCTCCTGCCCATCGGCCGCTATCGCGGCTGGAGCTTGTTGCCAGTTGTGAATTTTCAGCGTGATATGGCGCTGTTCCGGCATGCCTTGATAGCCGCCGCCGGTACGATTGAAATTGAATGTAATGCCGTCGCTATTGCGGCTGGCGGAAAAGTCCAGTTTTTCATATTGGCCGCGGGCAAAGGCATTGACGGTTTTGCCGTCGTCTTCATAGATATAGCCGCTGGAGGTCACTGCACTCGGATGGGCGTAGTAGTCCAGTGTCAGTTTTGCGCTGGTGTAACCGCGGGTGTTGTCGATGTCGCTGATGGTGGGGATAAAGGCTCCCGCACGCACTAATACCGGGATGGTTTTCAGGTCCACTTCCACATTTGCGGTATCGCCAATGTATTGGTCGTCATTCCAGTAATCGAACCAGACGCCGCCGGGCAATTTCACCTCCATCTCGTCGATATCGGCTTCAGTTATCGGTGCAACCAGGAAGTCCCGGCCCCACAGGTAGGCATCTTTGTAATCGATCAGCTCTGGGTTGTTTTCGTCTTCGAAGAAGAGCGGGCGCATCAGCGGCATGCCGGTCTGGCTGTTCTCAAACGCCAGCGTGTAGTTGTAGGGCAGCAGGCGGTAGCGGAGTTTCACGTATTCGCGCAGGATATTTCTGGTCTTGCGATCGTGGAATACCGGCTCGGGAGCGATATGCTCCTGGGCGTGGGGGCGGTAAACGGGCTGGAAAACGCCGTACTGCAGCCAGCGGATATAAAGTTCGCGATCGAACTTTTCACCACCGGCAAAGCCGCCCAGGTCTGAGTGGGTGTAGCTGAAGCCGAGCAGGCTCATAGAAAGGGAAAGCTCCATCTGAGACTGGAGGCCGCCCCATTCGCGGGCCACGTCGCCGGTCCAGGGGATCATGCCAAAGCGTTGGGAGCCGGCGAAACCGGCGCGCATCATGATAAAGGGGCGGCGCTCGGGGTATTTCGCGGTTTGTCTTTCAAACAGTAACTGCGCCCAACGGTGGCCGTAGGCGTTGTGGATTTCGTCGGCGGTGCCGATGGTGTGCACTGTGTCCGAGGGGTGTACCTCCGGCTCTCCCAGGTCGCCCCACCAGCCAGCCACGCCCTGTTGCAGGAGGCCGTCGTAGATATTCCAAAACCAGTCGCCGGCTTTGTCGGAGAAGACGTCGACCAGTCCGGTATTGCCGAAGTAGAAATCGAAACGCTTGGGTTGCCCGGCCAGATTTTTCGCCAGTGCGTCGGCAGCCACCGCTTCATCCCAGCGCTTGGAAGTGGTGAGGATAAAAGGCTCTGTTACCAGAATGGTGTTGATACCGCGCTGGCGGAAATCCTCCATCATTTTTTCCGGTTCCGGGAAGGCTTCTCTATCCCAAGACAGATTGCCCATATGGCCCTGGATATCGGGGCCGAACCAGTAGAGATCCAGTACTACTGCGTCCAGCGGAAAGTCTTCTTCGGCAAACTTATCCACGGTGGCACGCACTTCCTGTTCCGTATGGTAGCCGAAGCGGGAGGCAAAATTGCCCAGTGCCCAGCGCGGCGGCATCGGTTGCGGGCCTGTGACGTCCACATAGTGTTCAATCAGTTGCGGATAGCTTTCGCCGCTGATGATGATGTAGGAGGTGCGTCCGGCGGTCGCTTCGAACTGCAGTACATTTTCCTCACTTGCCCCCAGGTCCAGTGTGCCTGTGGCGGAGTTGTCAAACAGCAGTATGTATTTGTTGCTGGAAAGGATTGCCGGCAGGGAGAAATACATCTGCTCCGATTCGGTGGTGTAGCCGTAGTGGGCCTTGTTGTACAGGGGAAGGCGGTGACCGCGGCGGTCCATACCCAGCGCTCTCTCACCGCCGCCGAGCAGCTTTTCTTGCGGTGACAGCGCAAAGCGGAAGCCGCGCATGGTCTCATTGATGAAGAAACCGATTTCCTCGCCGATCAACGGCGTTTGCCGGTGCAGGTACTCGATGCGAAACGGCGACTTGTGGATAACCGCGGTGAGATCGGCGGTGCTGTAGGTCAGTGTGCTCTCAGTTTCGGCCAGCTTTGTTTTCACACTGCGTTGCCGCGAGTAATCGATGGCGAAAGAGGGCAGCTGTTTCATGCCCTCCCGTGTGTAGTGGACTTCCATGGCCGCTTTACTCAACGGCGTCAGGGTGACACTGCCGTCACTGGTGTAGACGGTGAGAGCGTTTTTCTTTAACTGGTGTTCCCGGTATTGCCGTAGATCCGCTGAGTTGGCCAGAGTGCTGTACAGTAGGATAAGTAAAGCGCAACCGCGCAGTATGAGTGTCTGTTTCATCATCGGTTCGGTTTTTGTTGTTTAATTAGTGTAAGTCCAACACCAGTACATCCCGGGCGGGAAGGGTCAGATTTGCCAGTGTATAACGCCGACCGCTGATCACATCGGTGCCGTGGGTCTCGCCGTCGATCACTTCGGCAAATCGCTTCATGTCCAGTTTCTTCGCTTGGTCTGACTTATTGATGGCCACCATAATTTTTTTCTTGTCGTCGTAGCGGAAATAGACATAGGTGCCATTTTCGGGCGCAAAGTGTTTCAGTTTTCCGCTGTGCACTGCCGGTGTCTGCTTGCGCCAGCTGAACAGCTTGCGCACCATGTCCTGGGCGGTTTTCTGCGGTTTGCTCAGTCCCTTGCCGGTGAAGGCGTTGCGCTTGTCGTCGGCCCAGCCGCCGGGGAAGTCGCTGCGCACTATGCCGTCGTCGCGTTGTTTGGGGCTTCGCATAAGTATTTCATCGCCGTAGAAGAACTGCGGTATGCCGCGCATGGTGGCAATATAGGCGACGGCCATTTTGAACAGTGCGGGGTCTTCATCCAGTGCGCTGAAAAGGCGGCTGGTATCGTGGTTGCCGCCGAAGATCACCAGGCGGTTGGGTTGCGGGTAGAGAAAGTCATTGGCCAATCCTTCGTAGAGACGTGTCAGGCCGCTCTCCCAGCTGTCGCTCTGGGCCAGTCCTTCACGCAGCGCGTAAAAGATGGGAAAGTCCATCATACTTTTCAGTCGCCCGCCGGTGACCGGCTCGCTTTCGCTCCGCTGCCAGTGGGCCACCAGCGCCGGATTGCGGGTCCACTCTTCGCCGACAATATTGAAGTTCGGGTATTCACGCCGGATACGCGCCGCCCATTGCTGCAGGAAATCCGCATCGGAATAGGCATAGGTGTCGGCGCGGATTCCGGAGAGCCCCGCGTATTCGATCCACCAGAGGCTGTTTTGGATCAGGTAGTTGGCTACCAGGGGGTTGCGCTGATTCAGATCCGGCATGGAGTCCACGAACCAGCCCTCGGTAAAACCTTCTTTATCGTATTCACTCGCGTAGGGGTCTACGTGGGTGAAGCGGGCGTGGTTGGTTATCCGGTATCCATTCTTTTCAGTAGCTCGGCCGTTCAGCCAGTCGCCAGCGGGCAGGTCGCGCATCCACCAGTGATGGTCGCCGATATGGTTGAGTACAACATCCTGGATGACGCCCAGCCCTTTTTCCCGCGCGGCGGTGACGAATTCGCGGAAGTCTTCGTTGCTGCCGAAGCGCGGGTCTATGCGGTAGTGATCGGTGGCGGAGTAGCCGTGGTAGGAGTAGGCCGGTTGGTTATTTTCCAGCAGGGGATTGGGCCAGATCTGGGTGAAACCCATGTCCGCAATATAGTCGAGATGTGCGCGCATACCGGCGATATCGCCGCCGTGACGGCCGCCGGGATGTTTGCGGTCTGGCCCCTCAAGCATATCAGCGCTGCGGTCGTTAGCCGGGTTGCCATTGGCAAACCGGTCCGGGGTGATTAGGTATATAGCGTCCGTGGCGTCGAAACCGCGGCGCTCGGCGGAGCCAGGTGTGCGTCTATTTAGTTGGTAGTTGACGACGGCCTCTGTTTCGCGGCGGTGAAACAGGGTGATTGCCATTTGGCCCGGTTTTGCCTCCGGGGACAGCTGCAGATTGATAAACAGATAGTTGGGGTTTTCCGTGCGCTGGGTGTCCAGCAGGGTAACGCCGGGGTGGTCGATCTGTGCTTCTAGCTCGGCGATATCGTCTCCGTGCAGCATCAGCTGCAGGACCGGCACTGCCATGCCGGTCCACCAGCTGGGCGGTTCTATCCGGTCCACGGTGGTCTCCGCGTGTGCGGTGGACGCACAGGCGAGTGCGAGCAGCAGTGTCGATAGGCGTTTCATGGCGGGCTCCGAATGATTATGGTTACAACTTCCCGAGTTTGATTGTGTAGTGTTTCGGAGCGGGTGATATCCCCCTCTGTTTGGGGGGAGATCGCAAAATAGTGCACCGGAACTCGGGTGTGGCACCTGTGGCGATACTGAGGTTCCGCTCGCGGCATAAATCGGAGTTTCTTCCGCGGCCGGCTAATGGCGGCAAGCGGGGCGGTGCAAGCTGCCTGGAAACACTGGAGCTTTCTCCCCCCTGAGGGGGGAGGAGGGCCCCCGTTCACACTCCTGACACAATCCGCGCATAATCATAATCAGTTATCAGCGGTGACCCCCATGACTGAATCAGCTTCCGGCGCCGATGTGCGGCCCGTGCAACAGCCTCGTCTGCCTTTCTGGCAGGTTTGGAACGTCAGCCTCGGTTTTCTCGGTGTACAGTTCGGTTTCGCACTGCAAAATGCCAACGCCAGCCGTATCCTCTCCGATCTGGGCGCCGACCTGCACTCGCTGTCCTTCTTTTGGATAGTGGCGCCGCTGATGGGCCTGATTGTGCAGCCGATTGTCGGCTCTGCCTCCGATCGCACCTGGAACCGCTTCGGGCGCCGCAGCCCCTATATCCTTTTTGGTGCCATAGCGGCTGCTCTGGGAATGGCATTGATGCCCAATGCCGGTATCGTGGTGGCTTTTGTCGCCCCGATACTGTTTGGCGGCGTGATGCTGGCGCTGATGGATGCAGCCTTTAACGTCACCATGCAGCCATTCCGCGCTTTGGTTTCGGATATGGTGCCTTCTGAGCAGCGCACCTTGGGCTACTCGGTGCAGTCGCTGCTGATCAATATCGGCGCTGTGTGCGGCTCGATACTGCCGTTTGTACTGACCAATGTCATCGGATTGGAAAACAGCGCCCGCGCCGGTGAAGTGGCGCCCTCGGTGATCTGGGCCTTTTATATTGGCGGCACGGTGCTGCTGGGGTCTGTATTGTGGACGGTGATCCGCACCAAAGAGTACCCACCGGCGCAGTATGCGGCCTACAAGGGCATAGACGCGGAACAACTGGCCCGCACACAGGCGGAGCACAAGCCCCTGTCCCAGCGGATTGGCGGTTTCCTGCGGTTGCTGATCACCATGCCCAAGACCATGCGCCAGCTGGCCGTGGTGCAATTCTTCTCTTGGTTCGCGCTCTTTATCATGTGGGTCTACACCACTCCCGCGATCACTCAGCATGTCTGGGGTGTGGAGGCCAAGTGGTTCGACTCCCACTATCTGGAGAGCGTCGGTCAGGTGCCTGCGCATATCGCCGCAGCCAAGGGGGCCGCTGGCGACTGGGTAGGTATCCTCTTTGCCGGTTATTCGTTGTTTGCCGCCATCTTTTCCGTTGTGCTGGCGAAAGTGGCCAATACACTGGGACGCAAGCTCACCTACGCGCTGTCGCTGCTGGCCGGCGGCGCCGGCTATATCAGCTTCCTGCTGTTCCAGGGGGGCGAGCCGGTGGCGGTGAATCTGTTGATCACGGAGGTGACAGTGCCCAGCGGCGCCCTCGGTCTGCTGCTGCCGATGGTGGGGGTGGGTATCGCCTGGGCGGCGATACTGGCCATGCCCTACGCGATTCTTTCCGATTCTTTGCCGGCGGATAAAACCGGTGTCTATATGGGCATTTTCAATTTCACCATCGCTGCGCCGCAGATATTGTCCGCGCTGGTGGCGGGGCCGATTCTGGCAGGGCTGTTCGGCAACCAGGCCATCTATATTCTTGTGCTGGCGGGTGTGTTTATGGCGCTGGGAGCCGTGTCAGTGTTCTTTGTCAGGGAGGCCGGCAGTGAGCCGGGCACGGAAGCTGAGGAAGCGGCAGCCGCTTGACAAAAAAGCCCCTGAACCACAGGGGCTTTTTTTCTGCGGGCACTGCAGATCGCCAAGGGGTGGTTTTTTTACGCGGATTCCTCCCGGGTCAAGTCCGGTACGGTTTCTTCCGTGTTGGCGTAGGGCCAGTTGGCTTTGCTAAAGGCGCCCCCGTCTACCCACAGGGTCTGGCCGCTGATAAAGGACGATTCCTCTCCGGCGAGAAACAATACCGCATCGGCGATATCCCGGGCGTAGCCCACCCGGCCGAGCGGGGTGATGGCGGACCAGGATGCCGCGTAGTCCGGCGCTTCCCGCTCGGTTCGCTCCACCAGCACCCCTCCGGGGGCCACGCAGTTGACGCGGATGCCATACTCCCCCAGCTCGATGGCGGATGCCTTGGTGAGCATTTCTATGCCCCCTTTGCTGGCCGCATAGTCCACCAATCGCGGAAAGGCCAGTTTGTTGCATCCGGAGCCGATATTGACGATGCTGCCCCCGCTGCCGGCCTCCACCATCAGGCGCGCGGCGCGTTGGGTGTTCAGAAAACAGCCTTTTAGGTTGGTGTTAATTACCCTGTCCCAATCTTCTTCAGCCAGGTCGAGCAGCGGCGCCCAGGTCTGTATCCCGGCGTTGTTGACCAGCAGGTTTGGTGCCTGCTGAAAGTGGTCAGTCAGGCCGTGGAAAAAGCGGTCCACGGAGCGGCTGTCACCCACATCGCAGGGGGCGTACCAGGCGCGTCCACCCATGGCTTCCACTTCTCGTACCAGTTGCAGGGCTGACGCGTCCTCGGCCTCCAAATTGTTGACCGCGATAGCCCAGCCGGCCTCGGCGAGCCTCAATGAGATCCCCCTGCCGATGCCGGTTGTGCCGCCGGTAATCACCGCCAGTCTGTTGTTGTTGGTCATTTCCTCTATCTCTACATGCGCAGCCTCGGCTGGCCGGCAGTCAATGGTCGAATTCCAGCTAGGCTAGCAAATGATGTAAACGTTTACAAATATGGGGGTGCCCGGGCGTATTTGCGGGAATTTTCGTGAAGGAAGCGCTAACATCGGCCTTTTATTGGGCATCTCAAGGACTTTTACTTTGTCGATCAAAGATGTGGCCAAGCTCGCCGGCGTTTCCATCGCCACTGTGTCGCGCTATCTGAACAGTCCCGAAGCTGTGCGCGAAAAGACCCGCAAAAAAGTGCGGGAGGCGATCCGTCAGACCGGTTACGCCCCCAATACATTGGCACGCAATTTCCGCCGCGGTAAAACCAGTCTGGTGGTGGTAGTGCTGCCCTCGGTAGGTGACCCCTTCTTTGCCGGAGTAATGCGGGGCATCTGGCGGGTTGCCGACGAAGAGGGGTACAGCATCCTGATCCGCGAAACCCAGTTCAACACCCATGCTTTCGACGAGTACACCGATATCGTTTTTTCCAAGCAGGCCGATGGCATTGTGCTGTTGGCGAGTATCTCGCCGTTTATGCAGGGCGACGCGGAAGTGACCGGCAAAGGCGGTCGTGTGCCGCCGATAGTGGTCGGCTGTGAAGCGGTGGCGCCCCAGCTCAGTCCCTTCCCCAGTGTGCGGGTGGACAATGCCCGCGCCGCCGCCGAGGCCACAGAGCATTTGATCGGTCTGGGTCATAAACGCATCGCTTTTATTTCCGGTCTGGCGGCTTCACTGCTGACCCGCGACCGGGAACAGGGCTATCGCAGTGCTATGGCCGCTGCTGGTCTCGCGGTCTCCGAGCACTGGGTGGTGGAAGGGCGCCAGACGCTGGAGGGTGCCCGCGCGGCCACGCGCCGGCTGCTGGCACTGGAGGCGCGGCCCACGGCTATTTTTTGCGCCAATGATGAGATGGCAATGGGCGCCATGCGCGAGATCCGCCGCGCCGGTTTGCGTATTCCGCAAGATATCTCCGTGGTGGGGTTCGACGATATCCGCTACGCGGAAATTCTCGACCCGCCACTGACCACCGTCGCCCAACCCGTCGAGGAAATCGGCGAACGCACTATGCGTCGCCTGTGCCGCGCCATCGACGGCGGCGATATTGGTGCGGGGCCGGAAATCGTGTCGCACCGACTTGTGGTGCGTGAATCCAGCGCCGCGCCGCCGAAGTGATACAGCGGCGGAACCGCTTGCCCGCTACAGGTCCTGCACATCGCTCTCGCCCTTGACGGAATGTAAACGTTTACATTAATGTGAAGAGCACAGGTGGGTAAGACGGCTGCAATTCCCGTCGAATCTGCTGCCATGAAAACAAAAATAAGAAATAAAGCTGCGGCTAAAGCTGACAAAATAGCAAAACAATAAATAAACCGGCCCGCGGGCCACAGCGAATGAGGGAAATAAGAATATGAATCCCACTTCCACCAGTGCGGTATCGGACCGGGTATCCGGTGCCGTCGCCTCCGAGACTAACCACTTTCTCGTTATCGCCATCAGCACCGTAGCGACCATCGGCGGTTTTCTGTTCGGCTTCGACAGCGGCGTCATCAACGGCACCGTAGACGGCCTGCAGGCGGCGTTTCATTCCGACAGCGCCGGTACGGGCTTTAATGTGGCCTCCATGCTGCTCGGCTGTGCAGTGGGCGCCTTTTTTGCCGGGCGGCTGGCGGATATTTACGGGCGCAGGGCGCTACTGATAACAGCGGCTGTTTTCTTTATCGTCAGCGCCTGGGGTTCCGGTATCGCCTCCGGTTCCTTGGAGTTCGTTGTTTACCGGGTGCTGGGCGGCCTTGCGGTCGGCGCGGCCAGTGTGATGACACCGGCCTATATCAGCGAGGTGGCGCCGGCTGCCTACCGCGGGCGCCTGGCCACGGTCCAACAGGTGGCGATTATCTTCGGACTGTTCGGCGCCTTTGTCAGCAACTACTGCCTGGCCCGCTGGGCCGGCTCTTCTACCACCGAGTTCTGGTGGGGGTTCGAGACCTGGCGCTGGATGTTCTGGGTGGAGTTGCTGCCGGCAACCATCTTTCTGGTCGGTCTCTTTTTTATCCCGGAGAGCCCGCGTTTCCTGGTGGCTAGCGGCAGGAAAGCGCGCGCCGGCGCAGTGCTCGGCAGGCTGTTCGGCGAGCGCGAGGGCAGGCAAAAGGTGGCGGATATCGAGCGCTCGCTGTCCTCTGACCACAGGCCCAAATTCTCCGACCTGAAAGCCCCCGGAGGCGGCTTGCGCAAAATCGTCTGGGTGGGCATTGGCCTGGCCTCCTTCCAACAGCTGGTGGGCATCAATGTGGTCTTCTACTACGGCGCTGTGCTCTGGCAGTCCGTGGGCTTCACCGAAAGCGATGCCCTACTGATCAACGTGGTGTCCGGCGCGGTGAGTATCGCCGCGGTGATCACCGCACTGCTGCTGATCGACAAGGTGGGCCGCAAGCCGTTGCTCTTTTGGGGCTCGGTGGGCATGGCGGCGACCCTGGCGGTGATGGCGGCGGCTTTCTCCCAGGCCACCCTCGATGAAAACGGTTCCCTGCAGCTTTCCGATACCGTTGGTACCGTGGCGCTATTGGCGGCCAATGCCTATGTGGTCTTTTTCAACGCCTCCTGGGGGCCGGTGATGTGGGTGATGCTCGGAGAGATGTTCCCCAACCAGATCCGCGGCTCCGGCCTGGCGGTCAGCGGCCTGGCCCAGTGGGGCTCCAACTTTTTGATCACCTGGACTTTCCCCATGTTACTGGCGGCCATCCAATTGTCCGGCAGTTATGGCCTCTATGCGCTGGGTGCCTTTATCTCCATCCTTTTTGTTTCCCGCTGGGTACACGAAACCAAGGGACGCGAACTGGAACAGATGGAGGGATGACGCGTGCGGGAGCTGAGTGCGGAGTGTGTCTGGCCCGCAGGTGCCACCCTTGGCGAAGGGCCTGTGTGGGTGGCGCGGGAGCGGGCGGTCTACTGGGTGGATATCAAGGAATACAGACTGCACCGCTACATCCCCGAGTCCCGGGAGCGGGCCAGCTGGCGCATCAATGCCCAGGTATCGGCCCTGGCGCCCCGTGCCGGCGGGGGCTTTGTCTGCGCTACCCGCGACGGCTTCGCACTGCTTTTCCTCGACGGCGGTACTGCGCGTTTGGAAATGCTCGGTGGCCCCGAGGGGGATCTGCCCGGCAACCGTTTCAATGACGGCAAGACGGATGCCGTCGGCCGCTTCTGGGCCGGCAGTATGGACGACGGCGAAAGGGCCCCCAGTGGCGCACTCTACCGCCTGGATACAGATCTCCGCTGGCAGCGGCTGGATGCGGGCTATGTGATCACCAATGGCCCGGCGTTCAGCCCCGACGGCGGGACTCTCTACCACACCGATACGCTGCGGCGGCGTATTTACGCCTTTGAGGTGAGCGATAGCGGCAGTTTGCAAAACAAGCGTCTCTTTCTCCAGTTGCCGGATTCCGCCGGTTATCCGGACGGCATGACGGTGGACAGCGAGGGCTGCCTCTGGGTTTGCCACTGGGGCGGCTGGGGCATTAGCCGCTTTTCTCCCGGCGGTGACGTCGTAGGGCGCATTGCCTTGCCGGTGTCCAATGTGACCAGCTGCACCTTCGGCGGTGGTGGCCGGGACCAACTTTATATCACCAGCGCCCGCAAGGGGCTGAGCGAGGCGGAACTGGAGCGCCAGCCCCTGGCTGGAGGCCTCTTCTGTTGCAGGCCCGGTGTGTCTGGCTTGGAGACGCCGCTGTTTCAAGGCTAGCCGGCGGTGGTATTTGTTCGGGTTTTACTGTAAACGATTACATCACTGGTGGGTTCATGAGCGACAACGACAATTTGCGTGGGCTTCTGCTGCCCGAGGATGGTCTCGCCGGCACCTTGCTCGGCCGTGTGTGGCTGCCGGAGACCCTGTCCCCGGTGCCGGGGCCCAGCCCTGTCTGGCTGTGCGACGATGGCGTCTTCGATCTTTCCGCTCTGGCTCCCACGCTGGCCGAAATCGTAGAGAAGGGCTTTTGCCCGCAGGATTTGGCAGCGGGCAAGCAGCGCCGTCTGTGCGGTGTGGATGAATTGCTGCACAACAGCATGGCGCCACTGCACGGGGGGCAGAGAGACCCGCGCTATCCCTACCTGCTGGCACCGGTGGACCTGCAGGCGATCAAGGCCTGCGGCGTCACTTTCGCCTGCAGTATGTTGGAGCGGGTGATCGAAGAGCGCGCCGGTGGTGATCCGGGCCGGGCCGAGGCGCTGCGCAGCTTACTGGCGGAAAAAATCGGGGGCGATATCGGCGCTGTGGTGCCCGGCTCCGCCGAGGCGGAAACGCTGAAGGCGGCGTTGCAACAGCAGGGTATCTGGTCGCAATACCTGGAAGTGGGCATCGGCCCCCTGGCGGAAGTCTTTACCAAGGCCCAACCCCTGTCCGCGGTGGGGCCTGGCGAGCAGGTGGGGATTCACCCGATTTCCCACTGGAACAACCCGGAACCGGAGGTCGTGCTATTGGTGGACAGCCGCGGCCGTCCCCGAGGGGCGACTCTCGGCAACGACGTCAACCTGCGGGATATCGAAGGTAGAAGCGCGCTGCTGCTGGGCAAGGCCAAGGACAACAACGCCTCCTGCGCCATCGGCCCTTTCGTGCGCCTCTTTGACGAGCGCTTTTCCATGGATGAGGTGCGCCATGCCGAGGTAACTCTGGAAATCGAGGGCGAGGACGGTTTCCGCCTGCGCGAAGTCAGTCCGATGACAGAAATCAGCCGCGATCCGCTGGATCTGGTGGCCCAGACCATTGGTGAAAACCACCAGTACCCGGATGGCCTGGCGCTGTTCACCGGCACTCTGTTCGCGCCCACCCAGGACCGCGATCTGCCCGGACAGGGGTTCACACACAAGGTGGGGGACCGGGTGACCATCCGCTCCCCCAGGCTGGGGGCGTTGATCAACACGGTCACTACCAGCGACAAGGCGCCCCCATGGACCTTCGGTATCTCTGCGCTCATGCACAACCTGACGGCAAGGGGGTTGTTGTAGGGCGCGGACCCGTCAACAAAATTGGCAAAACCAAGAGGTAATCATGACGATCCACTGCAATTACATCGGCGGCGAATGGCGGGAGGGCCAGGGCACCATCGCCAATATCAATCCCTCCGACACCAACGACCGGATCGGCGAATACGCCGAGGCCAGCCCGGCCCAGCTGGATGAGGCTGTAGCCGCAGCCCGCCAAGCGTTTCCCGCCTGGTCCCGCAGCGGTATTCAAAGCCGCAGCGAGCTGCTCGACCGTATTGGCCAGATGATTCTCGATCGCCGCGCGCAACTGGGTGAACTGCTCGCCCGCGAGGAGGGCAAGACGCTGCCGGAAGCCACCGGTGAAGTGGTGCGTGCCGGGCAGATATTTAGGTTCTTCTCCGGTGAAATTCTACAGTTGCGGGGTGAACTGCAACCGTCGGTCCGCCCCGGACTGGAGGTGTCCGTTACCCGCGAAGCCCTTGGGGTGATCGGCCTGATTACGCCGTGGAACTTCCCGATCGCCATCCCCGCCTGGAAGATAGCGCCGGCACTGGCCTACGGTAATTGCGTGGTGTTCAAGCCGGCGGAGCTGGTGCCCGGTTCCGCCCACGCGCTGGCGCAGATCATTGCGGAAGCGGGTGTGCCCGACGGTGTTTTCAATCTGGTGATGGGCCCCGGTCGCGTCATCGGCGATGCGCTGGTCAATCATCCCCAGGTGGACGCCATCAGCTTTACCGGCTCGCAGAATACCGGCCGCCGCATAGCCGCGGTCGCCGCCGCGCGCCTGGCCAAGGTGCAGCTGGAGATGGGGGGCAAAAACCCTCTGGTTGTTCTCGACGACGCCGATCTGGATACCGCGGTCGAGTGCGCGGTTAATGGCGCCTTTTTCTCCACCGGCCAGCGGTGTACCGCTTCCAGCCGCTTGATTGTCACCAGTGGCATACACGATCGCTTTGTCGAAGCGGTGTGCGAGCGCATGAAAGCGCTGGTCACCGATCACGCGCTAAAGGCCGGTACCCATATCGGTCCGGTGGTGGACGAGCGCCAGCTCAAGCAGGACCTCGACTACATCGACATCGGTCGTGGAGAAGGGGCGACCCTGGTGTGTGGTGGCGAGCGGGTGGAGCGGGAAACGCCGGGCTTCTATCTGACCCCGGCCCTGTTTACCGGCACCGAGCCGCAGATGCGCATAAACCGCGAGGAAATTTTCGGCCCCGTTGCCACGGTAATCCGCGCCGATGACTACGAGCAGGCGCTGGCGCTCGCCAACGACACGGAATTCGGCCTCTCCGCGGGTATCGTCACCCGTTCGCTCAAACACGCCAGCCACTTCAAGGCCAACGCTCAGGCGGGCATGGTGATGGTCAATGTGCCCACCGCCGGTGTGGATTACCACGTGCCCTTCGGCGGCCGCAAGGGCTCCAGCTACGGGGCGCGGGAGCAGGGCAGCTACGCGAGGGAGTTTTACACCACGGTGAAGACGGCCTATACCCTGGCTTGAGCCAAGAGTGGCCGGTGCCAGCGACTCAGCAGGGCACCGGCCTGCAGTATCACGTCGCGCTGAGCGGCAATTTTCGCGAAGGTTTGGTTGTCAATTGATGAATAAAAAAAGAAAGCTCCGCAGTGCCGATTGGTTCAATGACCCGAACCATCCGGACCACACGGCTATCTATATCGAGCGCTATCTGAACTACGGCCTCACCCGGGAGGAATTACAGTCCGGTAAGCCGATTATCGGCATCGCCCAGACAGGGAGCGATCTTACGCCCTGCAACCGCCACCACAGGGAGCTGGCACAGAGGGTGCGCGAGGGCATCCGCGACGCGGGCGGTATTCCGCTGGAATTTCCCGTGCATCCCATTGCGGAAATGGGCAAACGTCCCACTGCCGCGCTGGACCGCAACCTGGCCTATCTGGGGCTGGTAGAAATTCTTTATGGCTATCCCCTAGACGGTGTGGTGCTCACCACCGGTTGCGACAAGACCACGCCGGCCACTTTGATGGCAGCGGCGGCGGTTGATATCCCGGCAATCGTTCTATCCGGCGGTCCCATGCTGAACGGCTGGGAGACAAAAAATAACGAAGAACAGCGGGTGGGCTCCGGGACCATTATTTGGCGTTCGCGGGAGGACTATGCCCGCGGCGATATCGATTACGAGCAGTTTATGCAGAATGTCACCCGCTCTGCGCCCTCCGTCGGCCACTGCAACACCATGGGCACGGCGCTGACAATGAACTGTCTCGCCGAGGGGCTGGGTATGTCGCTGCCCGGCTGTGCCGCTATACCGGCGCCCTACAAGGAACGCTCGGCTATGGCCTACTACACCGGGCGGCGCATTGTCGATATGGTGTGGGAAGACCTGAAACCCTCGGACATTATGACCCGTGCGGCTTTTCTCAACGCCGTGCGCCTCTGTTCCGCAATTGGCGGCTCCACCAATGCGCCGCCCCATTTGCAAGCGATCGCCAACCGCCTGGGGGTGGCGTTGTCCATCGACGACTGGCAAACCTTCGGCGAAAAAATTCCCCTGCTGGTTAACTGTCAGCCGGCGGGCGAATACCTGGGGGAAGATTTTTACCGTGCCGGCGGCGTGCCGGCTGTAATGGGAGAGCTGCTGCGCGCGGGGCATATCGACGGCAGCTGCCGGAGTGTAAACGGTAGAACTCTCGGTGAGAATTACGCTCGGCAGTTACCCCGCAATACGCAGGTTATACGCTCCTTCGATGATCCGCTGCGGGAACACGCGGGCTTTGCCGTTATGCGCGGCAATCTGTTCGACTCGGCGATTATGAAAAAATCCGTGATCGGGGATGATTTTCGCAAAAACTATCTTTCCAACCCCGAACACCCCAATGTACTGCGCGGCCGAGCCATAGTGTTCGAAGGTCCCGAGGATTACCACCGCCGAATCGACGATCCGGCACTGGAGATCGACGAACACTGCATACTGGTCATTCGCAACTGCGGTCCTATTGGTTATCCCGGTTCCGCGGAAGTGGTTAACATGCGCCCACCGAATTACCTGATCAAACGCGGTGTTAACTGTCTGCCTTGTATCGGCGATGGCCGTCAGAGTGGCACCTCTGCCAGCCCTTCTATATTGAACGCCTCTCCCGAGGCAGCGGTGGGCGGTGGCCTTGCGCTTCTCGAGACCAATGACATAGTGGAAATCGATCTGAATAAAAACCAAGTGAATGTGCTGGTAGAAGACGGAGAACTACAGCGTCGCCGCGCCCGCTGGCAGCCGCCGCGACTGGTCAATCAAACCCCCTGGCAGGAGATATACCGCAATACCGTTACCCAGCTTGCCGACGGTAGTGATATGGATCTGAAGGAAGCGCATCTGCATATTGTCGAGTGTCACGGCACACCGAGAAATTCCCACTGAATCTTACGGCGGATCATTCAGAAATCATCGATTAACTCGTTCCCTGGCTTTAAAGAAACCCTGTAATCGCACGAGAAACGCAGGCGATAGGGAACCTTTCAAAGTTGTTGGATACAGAGGTTTTATCGCGCGTTTTCGAATCCCATTGTTTGAGCGCGCTTCCTGAAAATATGACAGAGCTTATGCGGATCAATCATAGGTTTATCAATCGGCAAATAGATAGAATAATGCCGCCGACAACTTTCTCTCGATAAATGGGCAGTTGGCTGCAGAGAAGATGTTTAATGATCCGTTGGTGGATGAATTGAGCTTTTGTATCTGAATCTGATCTGAGGCTATGAAATTAGAGTTGGCAAATTTTATCGAATAAATAAAAAGATAATCGCGCCACAGCAATAAAAACGATAGGCGAAGGGAGAACTTTATAGTGAAAAAGAGATTGATAGCCCCAGTAATAGCGGCGCTGTTGTGCGGCTGTGGGACTGGAGATAAAACCACAGAAAGCCATACGGTCACGGATAACAGCCCCTGGCCGAAGCTCGAACCGGCGCTGGCGAAAGACCCGGAAATTGAAAAGCGGATTGCAGCCCTACTGGCGAAAATGACGCTGGAAGAAAAGGTCGGCCAGTTAATTCAGGCGGAGATCAAGTACGCCACCCCGGAAGACGTGAAGAACTATCACCTGGGTTCGATTCTAAACGGCGGCGGCACCTACCCGAACAACGACAAATTTGCCAAGCCTGAAGACTGGCTCGCGCTGGCGGAAGCCTATCACCGCGCGTCCATGGATACTTCCGACGGCGGCGTGGCAATCCCGGTACTCTGGGGCTCCGACGCAGTGCACGGCCACAACAATGTAATCGGCGCAACTCTGTTTCCGCACAATATCGGCCTCGGCGCCACACGGGACCCGCAGTTGATCCGCCGTATCGGCGAGGCCACCGCGCGCGAGGTGGCGGTAACCGGAATTGACTGGACCTTTGCACCGACGGTGGCGGTGGTGCGTGACGACCGCTGGGGGCGCACCTTTGAAAGCTATTCCGAGGACCCGAAAATCGTGCGCGAATACGCCCGCGCCATGGTGGAAGGCATTCAGGGGGAAAAGTCCTCGGCGGAATTCCTCGGCGGTGAAAAGCTCATCTCCGCCACCAAGCACTTTATCGGCGATGGTGGCACCGATCGCGGTATGGACCGCGGCGATACCCCTGCCAGTGAAGAAGAACTCGCGGAGATCCATGCCGCAGGCTATATCGCCGCGCTGGAGGCGGGCGTGCAGACTGTGATGGCCTCCTTCAACAGCTGGAAAGGGGTAAGGCTACACGGACACAAATACCTGCTGACCGATGTACTGAAAGGTCGCTTGGGCTTTGACGGTTTTGTGGTGGGAGACTGGAACGGCCACCGCTTCGTTGAAGGTTGCACCCTGGAGAGCTGTCCCCAGGCGATCAACGCGGGGCTGGATATGTTTATGGTACCTTCCGACTGGAAGGCGCTCTACGAGAACACGCTTGCACAGGCCAAGAGTGGTGAAATTCCCACAAGCCGCATAGATGACGCGGTGACGCGCATACTGCGGGTAAAAATGCGCGCGGGCCTGTTCGAGCGCAACAAACCACTGGCAGGCGCTACCGGTATTCTCGGCAGCCCGGAGCACAGAGCCATAGCCCGCGAGGCGGTGCGCAAATCGCTGGTATTGCTGAAGAACAATGGTCAGCTGTTGCCCCTTAATCCAAAACAGAAAATTCTCGTCGCCGGCGACGCCGCGGACAATATCGCCAAGCAGAGCGGCGGCTGGACGATTTCCTGGCAGGGCACCGGCAACAGTCAGGCGGATTTCCCTGGGGCTACTTCCATTTACGCAGGCATTAAAACCGCTGTGGAAAGTGCCGGTGGTGAAGCCGTATTGTCTGTCGACGGAGAATTCTCCGCAGATACCTTTACCGACGCCGAGCGGCCGGATGTGGCCGTGGTGGTCTTTGGCGAAGACCCCTATGCGGAATGGCACGGGGACATCACCAGTCTTGAATATCAGTTCGGTACCAAAACCGATCTGGCGCTGCTGAAAAAACTCAAGGCCCAGGGCATTCCGGTGGTGAGTATTTTTATTTCCGGTCGCCCGCTGTGGGTCAACAAAGAGCTGAATGCGTCTGACGCTTTTGTCGCCGCCTGGCTGCCGGGCTCTGAAGGCGCGGGGGTGGCCGATGTAATCCTCACTGATGCCGACGGCAAAATCCGCCATGACTTTACCGGTAAACTTTCATTCAGCTGGCCGCTGTTGGTGGATCAAACACCGCTCAACCTGGGCGATGATGACTATGATCCGCTGTTTGCCTACGGCTACGGCCTCACCTACAGCGACAAGGTTGAAATAGCATCCGACCTCACGGAACAGGGGGAGAGCTACGCCGAAGGCAGACTCGAGGATGCCTGGATGATGGTATGGCGCCCGCGCGCGCCCTGGAACCTTGTGTTGCTCGACGAGGGCAGTGCACCGATTGAAGTAGAGGGCAATGTGGCCGAGAGCAGCGACGGCAATATTCGTGTAAGCGCCATCGATATGCGCAATCAGGAAGACGCGCGCCTGGTGCAGTGGGCCGGCCTGCGCCCCGGCGGCGTGGCCCTGCGCGCGGGGAAACCGCAGGACATGAGCCGCTATCTGGAGTCCGGCGGCACCCTGAATTTGAAGCTGCGCCTGGATGAGAAACCCAGTGGCGAAGTGCGAGCTTCGGTGGATTGCGGATCAGACTGTGCCGGCAGCCTGTCATTGCTGGAATCTCTGCAGCAAATCCCCGTCAATGAATGGACGGAGATGTCCATCGACCTCCAGTGTTTCGCCAAACAAGGCGCGGACTTCTCACGGGTAGAGAGCAGCCTGCTGCTTGAGAGCGAAAAGCCCCTGTCACTGGCAGTGGCGGATATCAAATATGTGCCCGCTGGTGCGGAGAGCGCCACGCTGCGCTGCGGCGGCTGAGTCTTTCCAAAGCAGCTGCGAAGGCCCCTCCCTCTTGGAGGGGCCGGGGCATCTGTTTTCTTCTGCGAGGAAAACTATTGAACTTTCAACACTGATATTGGATATTTCCATATCCAATAATATCAAAGATGCCTCTGATAGCTTCCACCAGAATAGTTTGCTTGGTGGCTCTTTGGTGTAGGGGAAGGGCGTATTTTTCAGATTTTTGATGTGCCGTTTCTTCTGAGAAAGTTTGTGCAGCAGAGTAACTCAGTATGCATTTAGATTTCGTTGTTAATCAGGTATTACCACTTGTCTATTGGCTACTGCCAATTGCAATAGTTGCAGCAGCTGTAAAATCCCCTTGGTTTAAAGGGATGATGGGCGAGCTGCAGGTCCGTTTCTTCGGATGGTTGCGTCTCCCCAGTGACATATATCGTCGCATACATAATGTAACTTTAAAAACTCCTGACGGCACCACACAGATTGATCATATTTTTATATCCCGCTTTGGAATATTCGTGGTGGAGACAAAGAATATGCGGGGTTGGATTTTTGGTGGGGAACATCAAGCTCATTGGACACAGAAGATCTACAATAAATCTTTCAGATTTCAGAATCCGCTCAGGCAGAACTACAAACATACAAAAGCTTTGGCAAAACTTCTTGGTCTTCCCGAGCACTTCATACACTCAGTAATTGTTTTCGTTGGTTCCAGTACATTCAAGACTAAAATGCCTGATAATGTTACCAAGGAGGGAGGCTGTATTCGTTATATAAAATCCTTTCGGAGTGCTGTATTGACGAACGAGGAAGTTGAGAATTTAGTCAGCCGGATTCAATCCGGGCGTCTTGCTCCAACGCGTGAGACACATAAGCAGCATATACAGAATCTTAAATCTCGAAATAACCCTGAAGCAGAACGGCTATGTCCTAAATGTGGTAGCCCGATGGTCAGGAGGACAAGTAAGCGCGGTGTAAATGCAGGTAAGCAATTCTGGGGATGTTCTGCATTTCCGAAATGCAGAGTGATTCAAAATATCAGATGAAACAATATTTCAGGGTGCTTATGTTTGTTCGGAGACAGATGAGTGTTAGTTCATTCGTGAAGACAAGCGAGGAGCGATCGACGAACAACTACTGCCAATTCTCGAACAGCTGCAGATCGACCCACTGCACTGGCTCTACCTGAACCGCAATTTTGAAAGTCGCTTCAAGTCTCTGGTTGGTACCGCCCACTCAGTGCGCTCTGCCTGCGAACAAATCGGAAAACGTTGGGCCCACGGAATCCGCGACTGCGCGCGCTATCTCTCCCCGCCGATCACCTCTTAAAATTTCTCCTGTCACGGAAAAACGTCATCGCGGGCTTCTGCGAAGGACTGCTGCGCCACAACAAAACTGTTTGGCGAAATTCCACACAGGACGCAGGCTCTACTTGCCCGAAAACAAAGCTCTGGCAACAGGGACTAAGAATGCAGTAGCCTTCGCATTAATGTTTCAATTGGTGGGTGTCCATTTTTATCGCTCCCTCATAGATTCCTCTGTTCGAGCAACCCGCTAAAACAAGGAGCACTAAAAATAGTTTTATTAGTTTCATTTTGAATCTCTCATGTATTGATGCATAAGGACGTCAGCTGTCCCGTGGGGGACGAAGGCCCGGAGCTTTACTGTCTGGCATTGTTATGTGCGCCGAAGTTGCCGGAGATCACGGAAGCCTAAAAAGATAAAAAATAAACTGAGTAAACCACCCACGCCTGGAAATACTGCGGCACCAGATAAAGATTGAAATTTACTCAACACCTTAATATTACCGATACGCATGGAAGCCAACCGCTTGGTGCCATCGAATGCTTGGTAGTAACTAAGCTCTACCTCAGAGCCCCTCATTATGGAAGTATAAATGTCTTTACTCCAGAAGCCGGAATATCGAAATTTCTCGCCGCCTACAGGCACTAAAAAGTATCGCTGCCTTTGCCTCTGGATTTTAGTGCCGCTTCCTCAACTATGCCATGGACTGATTCAATTTCTTTAGATAAAGGAAAGTCTGTTAGCAAATAAATACTCAATGATAAAAACAATCCGCCAACAAGTATTGAAGCCCATCCAAGGAAATTTGAAGGATTATCTAGCCGTTCCATAATTCTTACACATAACACCGAAGCTCTATCGCGGCGAAACTGCGCAGCTGCCTGCCGTCGGCTGCAGCAACTTGTGTCAGCTCACTGGTCAACTTAGAAACGGCGCTGTCGGGAGCGCCGTAGAGAAGCCACATTGCCCTGACCAAAGCCTCATACTGAAGACGAACAAGTCCCGTCGCGGAGGTGAGATTACCACCCGAAATCAGCATCTTCGCGCTTTCAGCATGCTCGAATGCAATACTACACATGACTCTACTAGCCATGACTCTCTCCGAATCCTCAAAAGGAGCGAGCGCTAAAAACTCCAAGAGTCTGCTTTCGAGTTCAGCAGATCGTGAGAGGGTGTTCAAAATTCTGTGTCAGCCAAATAGCCTCATAGACTGATGTATTTCTCCAAGCGTTCCGGGAAGTGGATCGCCAGCTGTGACAGCGTCAGGTTGAGGGTGTTCAAAATTCTGTGTCAGCCAAATAGTCATAGACTGATGTATTTCTCCAAGCGTTCCGGGAAGTGGATCGCCAGCTGTGACAGCGTCAGGTTCCAGTTCTGGATTGGGTGCGTCCAGCGCTCGGAGGCCTTCAGTATACCGGCGTACAGCAGCTTGAGTAAGCTGTTCTCATTGGCGAAGCCACCCTTGGTTTTGGTCAGTTTTCGAAACTGCCTGTGCACGGCTTCAACGGCGTTTGTGGTGTAAAT
>NZ_FOKT01000008.1:210924-231630 GCF_900112305.1 Microbulbifer thermotolerans | reverse complement strand
AATCACGCCAACCGCTTAAAAACCTATAGCGAAGAGGGCGAACTCAAAGCCACTTACTTCTACAACGCGCTGGGTCAGAGCGCTATGACTTGGGTGGGCAGTATCTTGCTGAGACCAATATCACTGCCAACGGCACAGATATCCAGAGCTAGATTGACTACTTCTACCTGGACAACATGCCGGTGGCACAGATTGTAATGACCTTTAGCGAAGGGGAGGTTCAAAGTAGAACCTTGACGTATCTGCACACGGACCACCTAAACACGCCGCGTATTGGAACTGATGGTAATGAAGTTGTTGTCTGGCGCTGGGATAGTGATGCGTTTGGGCAGACAGCGCCGGATACTGATCCGGATAGCGATGGAGAACAGACTGTTGTAAATTTGCGGTTTCCGGGGCAGATACAGGGCGGTGAGGCACAGCATTACTACAACCACTTCAGGGACTATGATCCCGGTCTTGGACGGTACTTGTAAAGTGATCCGATTGGGCTGAATGGGGGCATAAATACTTATACCTACGTAGAAGGGAATCCGATTATGGGGATGGATTCCCTTGGGCTTAAAACCTGTCTGTTAACAACTGTTGGCCCCGCTGGAATTCGTGATCATGCGGCGGTTTACACTTCTCGTGGCGATGCTGGCAGACCGGCGCTTTTCGATCCAGCTGGGTCATATGGCGCGGCGAATGGTGGCGGAAGCAGTGGAATTGTGATAGGTAGTTCTGAAAACATCGAGAAATTCAAAAATTTCCATAAAGAGCAAATAGTAGAGACCACTTGTGTGGATACTTCTCAGAAGGAAGAGGAAAGTATTATCAACAAGGCAGTGGAATTGCCATCAGCAGCACCATTTCAATGCTCAATAATGTCTTCGACAGCGCTAAGCGGGCATCCTTCGTTTCCACATGTAGAGGCTGGGACATTCTGGCCTGGTAATCTGTTGCGCCAAGTGAGGAAGGGACAATGAATGCATCACTATCTAGTGCGCTGGTCTATATCCTTGGCTTTATTGGTCTTATCGCCGTCGGCGTAATTCCAGTTCGTTCATGGTTCGTGCTGCGGCGTGCCTTTAAAGGTGCTCATGGAGTTCATAAGCTTGGAAAGCTGTTGACCGCTCTGCTAGTGTTAATGGTGGTTGCAATACTGTGGGGCGATTTGCAAGTTGCCACTCGTATTTTCAAATGTCTTACGGAAACTTACTGCGGTCCCAGCATTGCAAGCGGATGGACCTATTTAGCGATACTCGGTTTCTGGTATTTAATTTTTGAAGCGGTAATCTTTTGGGTGCACAGGTTCGCAGGTGGAACTGAACGCTCACAGATACCAAAGAATAATTTTTAGCTGAATACGAAAGCCCAAAAGCCCCGATAGATCACTTTTCGGGACGGATACAGGGCAGCGAGGCTCCGTATTACTACAACTACTTCAGGGATTATAATCCGGAGACGGGCAGGTATCTGCAGAGCGACCCGATTGGGATGAATGGTAAGGTAAAATGGACACCGGTAAGGTAAAATCGGTGGTAAAATGGACACCCATAAATTAAAAAATTGATGGGAAGAGCATTGCACACTTACTCTGATGTTTCTAGGGACTGCTATTTGGGTTATTAGATCTGACGTCCTGTATGGAATTGTGCCAAACAGATTTATTGGGGTGTAACAGCACGTCGAGGAAGCCCGCGACGGTATTTTTCAAGGAAAGGCAAAATTTTAGGGGGGGATAGAGGCGCTCACTGTCGCGGATTCCGTGGGCCCTGAATTTTCCGATCTGCTCGCTGGCAGAGCATACAGAATGGATGGCTCCAGCCAGAGCCTTGCGGCTTTCGAAGTTACGGTTCAGGTAGCGCCGGTGTCGCGGGTAGAGCCTTGGCTTATCTGCCACAGACCATTTGAACACGCCGCGTATTGGAGCTGATGGTAATGAAGTTGTTGTCTGGCGCTGGGATAGTGATGCATTTGGGCAGACAGCGCCGGATACTGATCCTGATAGCGATGGAGAGCAGACTGTTGTAAATTTGCGGTTTCCGGGGCAGATACAGGGTGGTGAGGCGACGTTTTACTACAACTACTTCAGGGACTATGATCCGAGTCTTGGAGGATGCATTCAGTCTGATCCAATCGGGTTTCAAGGTGGAATCAATACGTACGGATATGCATACCAGAACCCATTAATGTATACCGACCCGAATGGGTTGAACCCTGCCGCAGGTTGCCTTGCCGGGGCATGGGGTGGGCCAGTTGGTTGCGGTGTCGGTGCTGGAATTGGAACTGCAATTGGAACTGCAATTGCTGGTGGTATTGCATTGGCTGCAATCCTAAGCACTCCCGGTGACACGCCAACGGATGACTCTTCAAGACAGGCAGAATATCAACGTGCGAAGAACTTCTTTGACACGCCACGACCACCGGGAAGCAATGATTGTTCTAGTTTGTCGAAACAAATTGATCACGCTGAGTAGTGCATAAGTTTATACGAAGCTTGGGATGCCAAGTGGCTTCCGGGAAGGCATAGCCAAAAAATTTAAACGTGGCGCAATCGACTACAAAATCCTAAAGATAAACATAAACGTGAGTGTACCAATAAGTGTCCATAAAAAATGTAACTGAAATTTTGTTGAAATATAAAGACCACCCAGAATTCTTAGGCACCGAATTGATTGATGTTAATCAGAGAGGTGCGGTTGATGATACTCCGCTCCACATTGCTGCAAGAATGGGAGAGGTTGAGGATGTAGAGATACTGATAGCAAACGGCGCAGATGTGAATATCGTTGGTGATCTTGGTAATACCCCTTTACATCAAGCTGCAATGAATGGCAAGTGTAATGTAATAAAGGTATTGCTTAAATCAGGGGCAGATTTATCATTGAAGAATGAATTTGGCCAAACACCGCTTAAGGTTGCTGAACTTGGAAATCACAAGGATGCTGCAAGACTGCTAAGAAAACGATAAATTTCAGTTTTACGCGGTTTTGGATAATAAGTGCAATTGGTAAGGGAACGGTCAGCTGGTAGAGTCGGCACCTTTCCCGATCAAGAAAAGCACTGATGAACTACAGCCAGCTGGCCGAAAATGAACACTACCTACCGATCTACAGCCTGAAAACAGCCGGGCACTCTCAAGTTGAGATTGCCAAATAGGGTAAAAATGGACACCCATAAATTAAATAATTGATGGGAAGACCATTGCACACTTACTCTGATGTTTCTAGGGGCTGCTATTTGGGTTATTAGATCTGACGTACTGTATGGAATTGCGCGAAACAGCGTTATTGGGGTGTAACAGCACGTCGAGGAAGCCCGCGACGGTATTTTTCAAGGAAAGGCAAAATTTAAGGGGGTGGATAGAAGCGCTCACAGTCGCGGATTCCGTGGGCCCAGCGCTTTCAGAGTTACTCGCAGACAGAGCGCACTGAATGGGCGGCACCAACCAGAGACTTGAAGCGGCTTTCGAAGTTGCGGTTCAGGTAGAGCCAGTGTCGTGGGTCAATCTGCAGCCGCTCGAGAATTGGTGGTAGTTGTTCGTCGATAGCGCCTCGCTTGTCTTCACGAAGGCAACGGCCGCTCCAGTCCACCAGCTCCAGATAGTCCTGTAACCAAAACGGCAGTCCTACAGGTATGGGTTCTCGCGGGTTACCTGCAAAGGGAAAAAGCTGCTGTGGTTGTTTGCCATCCTGAGCTGCCGAAATACGCCGTTGTATGGAGGTATAGCCTGAAGTTTCGGGCGTATCGGCCATTTTGGCCCGGATCGGGTTCAGATCCACATAGGCCATACAGGCTGCCAGAGCTCGCTCGTCGAGCAGGGCCTGAGACTTGAATCGGCCCTCCCAAAATCGACCAGTGCAGCCATCCTCTCGATTGGCTTGGCGGGCAATGGATTCATTGAGCATCCGCATAAACCAGATGATATCCATCAGCCTTGCTCTCCATTCTGCGGCCACTTCCCTCAGCCGGGCCAGTTCTGCGCCGTTCAAGGCTTCGTTGCGAGCAAAACGTTGGGATAGGGGAGAACCTTTACAGAGTTGATGCCAGCGGTCCACCACCTCACGTAACGTCCAGCCTTTAGCTTGTGCTGCATTAATATGCAATACCACGTGGTAGTGGTTGCTCATGACTGCATAAGCACAGATATCCAGTGCAAATATCTCGGCCAATTCCAACAGCCGATTTTCGATCCACTGCCCTCGGTGTTCGAAACTGCGCCGGTGCACTCATCCTTGCCGCGCTGGATTTCAGTGGTCAAAGCAGGTCGATGGTGAACTGGATCACTCTAAACTCCCGTCATATAAATCGACAAGAATATTTGTCCTCAATCACGGAATGGCATGATCGATAGATATAGCATCTATATACGAGATTTATCAATCAATAAATAATATAACAGCGTACTGTAACGATTCGTTTTATATTCATAAAAATAATAATTCAGAGTCTTTTTCTTCTGGCTATAAAAATACGATTTAAATTTCGGTGGAGTAAATTCTGGTTTTGTTTGTTATTGGAGCAGCCGCTCTGATCAGGGTTTGCTTTGCCTGTACTTTTTGGGTTTCTAAGAGTTAATTGAGGTTTAGAGCCAGGCTGCCTTTAATTTTTTGGTCGAATTGCGATTGAGTAGTAGATCGTATGGGAATAAGAGCGAGCCTTCGTTCTTCATTTAAATGTAAAGGCAAAATATAAGGAGCCAATAATGAAGTTAAAAGACTTGATCGGTCTGGCTGCATTTGCACTAGTAATGCCATCTTTTGTTAATGCAAAATCCTTAACTATAGAAAGCGCCAGCTCTTGGGGAAATACCCATTCAAGTTACCCTGCTACCAATGCTATTGATGGCGATTTGGACTGGTCTTCGCGGTGGGCTGCGAGTGGCTCTCCAGTTAGCTTGTTGGTGCACTTGGATTCAGAGCAAACCGTAACGGACGTGGGGATATCCTGGGGAAGAGGTGATTCACGCGCCTATACTTTCCAGATCTGGGCCTGGGCCTCTGCCAGTGGGTGGACCAAAGTTTATGAAGGTGAAAGTAGCGGAAAAACAAATGATATCGAAGTTTATGATATTGATGACGCTGTCGCTAAGACAATACGTGTTCGCATTTTTGAGAATACTTCGGGGTCGGAATGGACTAATATTCAGGAAGTTGTGCTTTACGATAATACATTGGCCTCAGGTTCTGGAGATAACCTCAGTATTGAAAAGGCCTTTGATGATGGTAGCAGTCACGCGAAATATCCGGCTAGTAATGTAATTGATGGTGATACCTCATTTGCTTCACGTTGGGCTGCAAGTGGATCTCCGGTAAATATTACTGTTCAGCTAGAGGAAGCAACAACGATTTCTGAAGTGGGTGTGGCTTGGGGTAGGGGAGATGCTCGGGCACACACCTTCGAAATTTATGCTCGTCCTGGCACTAGCGGCAGTGATACTTGGACTAAGGTCTACGATAGCGTAAGTTCGGGAAAAACGGCGGAAATAGAGTACTACGATGTTGATAATATCGAAGCACGACAGATTCGTATTAAAACCTTTGAAAATACAGACGGTACAGAATGGACCAATATAACCGAGATTGTCGTAAAAGGTCCTGAATCCGGTGATTCAACATCTAGTGCTATTCCTGATGCCCCTGACAGTTCATGGACGTACTGTTCCGCTGAGCGTGAAACTTGTGAATTCTCCGGTGTCAAGGAGCTGGCATATGGTGCGGAAGATAACTGGAGTTTTTCTATTGAAGTTGACGGTGTGCCTTGTAACAACTCGTATTTGGAAGATGTCTTCAAAGGGAAAACCAAATCGTGTTGGATTCGGCCTGCCAATCGGGAATATACAGTTATAAACAACTTGGATGAACTAAAGTCTGCTATGAATAACAGTGGTCAGCACTTGCGTATGCGTCGTGGTACTTATGTTGCTGATGAGTTGATTTCAGGTGAAAATATTGTTTTCAAATTCGAAGGCGATGATAACTATCTGGATATGACAGGTGTCACCGTTCAGGTGCCGACAGCCTTATTGGCTAGTATGAGTCGTACACCAGTCCATTCTCATGTTACTTATAGTATTGTTGGTAATGGCAATATAATCGTGAATGGCACCTTCGAAAATATCTATCCAAACGGTCAGCATGATGTCACCGACTTTGGTGAGCATAACGACGATTCTCACAGTGATTACTGGCCGGCACGCCAGATGACAGAATTCAAGATTTGGGGCGATAACAACGAATTGCGCGGTAATAAGATCATTATCCGTGGATCGTATCCCTACGGTTACGGAGATATGTTTGGTAAGGGCAGTGGTTCCGTTGTTTATTTACGTAAACATGCCGGTATCAATGTGATTGGTGATAACACTGTTATTGATGGTGTGGACCTAACGGTATTGGCTTTTGGCCACGGAATCTTTATGCAGGGTGCAGATAATACTGTCATTCGCAATAGCCGAGTCGAAGGTGTGCTGCGTTTGGGTGCAGATATGTATAAAGATGGTGCTAATTCACTGCCTGCCCAGTGGAACTACGAGCAGCAATCACCTGATTGGTATGTTGGTATTCCTATAGTTAAAGATCGTATGTACAACCTGACTGAAGACGGTATTCGCGCTTATTCCAGTGGCACTAAGTATGACGGTTCCGTTGTTAACACTGGTTCGGTTTACGTTGAAAACACCATAGTTGATAAAATGCGTAACTGTTTTGCACTGGTTGCGGCTTCATACGCTGAATTACATAACGTAGAGGCTACCCGATGTGCAGAGAATGGCTACTCGCTTCCATCTTACGGTGTGGTAACCAACAGTCGCGGAGACTGGGCCTACGCACCATTGATTCAGATGCCTTACGGCAATGAAAAAAATATCAGTTTAGATATCACTGTATTAGAGCCGGAACATACTACAGGTAATTTTAACCTAACCAATATTGCTGGTTCTGGTCATAAGATAATCCTGCGCGATGGTGGCGGTAGTGTACAAGGTTCTAACTCTATTGCCGTGGGGTACGCATGGGACCGTTGGGATTATAGTGCTGATGATTTATATCGTCATACCGCCAGAGATATCGAAATTCACAACTACACTGATTACCCAATGGTTCTCACTGAATACAGTTCAGATATCACTGGGACTAGTGAGGGTAAGGTGAGCGATAACGGTGAGGACAATAGCGTAAAATAATGTAAAAAAGCCCGGTACTTGCCGGGCTTTTTTATGTTCTTTTGGGCCTATGGTTAACCTATTTCTTGGCGGTATAGGTACTTTGGGGTGCGGTTGAGAAGTTAATGTGATGGGATGGCATTTCGAAATCGCTGGATACAGGAATGCTCTCGCACGTTTTCTAAATGTGTATCTCATTACCGGAGAGCCCGAGGCTCGCCACAGTTTCCGTGTGAAGTATTCATATCATCCTTGATAAACAAGTTTACAAATGTTCTGTGCTTATTGATTGTGGGCTATATCTATAATTATTCCACAAAGTTTGCCATATAAAAGGTAAATAGCAGCCTGCTTGAGCAAGAGGGGGAAAATCTATTTGAACGCTTTTATCCAAACCCTCTTATGCCTAAAAAGAGTTGCTGTTTCAACTATGACACACTGGCTGAACCTGTGGCGGTTCTGAGCTCCACTTGGTAGTAGCCATCGCCGACACTATGGCAATAGCGCCATCCTAGGCGCCGAGTCAGTTGTTCTGTCAGTTCCAGGCCCAGGCCGTAGCCGGTTTGCTTTTGTGGGCTGGGTTCGTCTTGTGCGTCTTCGGTCATCGGGTTGCGGATCACGATATGCCCGCCGTTCTGTTCAATTTCTACGGTGCCCTGCCAGCAATGCTGATAGGCATTGCGGATCAAGTTGCCGAGAATAATCCGGGCCGGTACCGGCGGTGCATTGCAGCTATGGGGCTGGGTATGGATACGGGTGTCAACCGGTTTGCCGGTCAGCAGGTAATTCATTTCTTCTGCCAGTTCCCGGATCAACGCATCGAGAGAGACCGGCTGGGGTTGCAGTGGTTCGTCCGGTTGGTGGTTGAGCCACAGCAGCGTTTCGGTCAGGTGCTGCATGGTGAGGCTGGCGCGATCGATGCGGTCCAGGGTGGCTTGATGTGCAGGGGGATGCGCCTTTTGCGCATCGAGTTTTCGCTGTAGTTCGATGTTGGAGCGGATGGTGCTGATCGGCGTGCGCAGTTCGTGGCTGGCGTGTCGCAGGAAGCGCTGTTCCCGTTCCAGGGCCGCCTGTACGGAAGACAGGCTGGAGCGGATCAGCGCCGCCAGCTCGTTGAGTTCCGGGTAGCCGAAATCCGGAATGGGCTGGGCCAGTTTGTCGCTGTCCAGGGAGTGGGTCCATGCCCGCAGGGCGGCGGCGGGGCGGGAGATATGACGCAGCAGCAGCCAGCTGATCAGGGCGACGAAGCCGAGCGCCAACAGTGTGATCATCACCATCAGTTTGCGATTTTGCCGGGCGGTGATATCAACCACATTGGACTTGGCCGGATGTGTCATTTCCCGGGCGATATAAAGCGGTCCGGCTGGGCTGTCATAACGCATCAGGAATACCATGTGATCGGGTCGTCTGAACCAGGACCCGTTGTCTTCTTTGTATAGGCTCAGAGGTTTTTCCGGCGGTGCGGGGAAGGATTTATGCACATATTCGGGCATATGGGCCCAGTCGGATGCCAAGTAAAAACCGCTGAATTCCCGTCCCTGGTGCTGCGCCTCGCGGTCGAACAGGCGCACGAAGGAGCGGGCGGCCTTTTCCATATTGTTGGCCATGGAAGCGTCCAGGCCACGTACGAAATATTCCGTGGATACGATCGAGTAAGCGGCCATCAGAATCAGCCCGAGGGAGACAAAAGAGGCCAGCAATAGGCCTTTAAGGCTGAGTCTGGGTTTCACTGCGGTCTTTCCCGGTGGTTGACGGCGGGCGCAGGGCAAAGCCGACGCCGTTGATGGTGTGTAACAAGGGCACAGGGAAGGGACCATCGATGGCTTTGCGCAGATTAAAGATATGCACCTTGAGGCTATTGCTGTCCGGGTGATCTTCGCCCCAGACCGCGTCCATCAAGGCTTCGCGGGAAACCGGCGCGGGAGCGGCGCGCAGCAATTTTTCCAGCAGCTGCCAGCCAGTGGGGGAGAGTTTCAGAAGTTGGCCGTCACGCTGTACGGTGCGTTCGCGCAGGTTCATTTCCAATCCGCCACAGCCGAGCTTCTGGGTTTCACCGCTGCGGCGTCGGGACAGTGCCTGGACACGGACCACCAATTCTTGCAGCTCAAAGGGTTTTACCAGATAGTCATCGCTGCCGGCACCGAAACCTTGCAACTTGTCATCCAGCTGATCCCGGGCGGTGAGCATTAGTACTGGGGTGTCGTCCCCTTGCTCCCTGAGTTTTTGACACAGGGTGAGGCCATCCATGCGCGGCAGGTTGATATCGAGCAGTAACACGTCGTAGTGATTGGTCTGGCTCAGGTTGAGTCCCGCCACGCCGTTGCTGGCGTGATCGCACAGTATTCCCTCCAGCTCCAGGTATTGGATCAGGGTCTGGGCCAGGTCCAAATCGTCTTCGACAAGCAGCAGTTTCAGCATGGGTTGGCGTCGCCCGCTTTGAGTTGCATGGTGAATGCCCGTTTCAGTTTGCCCAGCACCTCGCTCACGTCGTGCTGTATGGCCACCAGTACTGGGATCAGGATCAGAGTGATTACAGTCGCGAACATGATACCGTAACCCAGCGCCACGGCGGCTGGAATCAGAAACTGCGCCTGGGTGGAGGTCTCGGACAATAGCGGCACCAAGCCGGCAAAAGTGGTGAAGGAGGTCAGCAGAACCGCGCGCAGGCGGCTGCGGCAGGCCTCGCTGATGGCTTCCAGCTGGTGATCGGCATCTGGCTTGAGGTCGTTGTAACGAGAGACCAATAGCAGGCTGTCATTCACCACAACACCGCTGAGTGCAATGATGCCGTTGAACGACAGAATACTCATGGGCAGGCCGTTGACCCAGTGGCCGAGAATGGCACCAACCACCCCAAAGGGAATAGCGGTCATGATCAGTATTGGCTGGATATAGGATTTGAGCGGCACGGCCAGCAGTATGTAGATCACCAGTAGGGCAGTGATAAAAACGGAAACCATGGAGGTTTGGGTTTCCGCCTGTTGCTCGGCTTCTCCGGTAAACTGGATATCCAGCCCTGGGTATTGGCGCTCCAGTTTGGGTACCAGATTACTGCTCAGGCTGGCTACCAGTTCTGTTGCGGAGATGGCCTCCTTGTCCACATCGGCAGAGAGATAGAGTGCCCGCTTGCCGTCGATCCGGGTGATGGTGTCACGGGCGTAGCCGTATTCGATGGTTGCCACCGAGGACAGAGGGAGGACTGTTCCGTCATCGGTGCGGATGCGTGCCCGCAGTACGTCCACCGGGTTTTGGCGGGCCTCTTCCGGGTAGCGGACCCGCACTTCAATCTCGTCACTGTTGCGCTGGAAGCGCTGCACAACCTGCCCCTTGAAGGCCTGTAAAACCTGTACCGCCAGGCTGTCTGTGGTCAGCCCCATGGACTTACCCTGGGCGTTCAGTTTCAGAAACAGCTGCGGCTGGCTGGCTTGCAGGTTGTCTTCAATACCACTGACTGCGGGAATCTGCTCCAGCTCCGCTTTGAGATCGGCGCCGGCGGCGGTGAGTAGTTCGTCATCGTTAGCGCGCAATTCTATCCGCAGCGCATCCACCATTTCCCGCCGGTTGGCAATGCTGAGCGTCCGCACCCCTTCCGGAATACCGGCTTCTTGTTTCCACTGGCGGGTAAATGTCTGAATGTCATAGGGCGACTGGTCGGCCAATTCTATGGTGACTTGTCCCGATTGATCGGCTTCTGCCAGCACCTGGATATCCGCAATGCCCGAACCCTCGGCACCGGCCTGGCGGACTAAGCGGCGGTCGATTTCCAGCGCTTTGGCTTCCAGTTGCAGCAGGGCGCTATGGGTTTGGCCATAGCTGGCGTCTGTCTGCATGGCGATGGACGCGCGCACTGTGTCTCCGGGAATATCTGGGAAGAAACTCAGGCGCACCGCGCCGGTGAGCGGCATGGCCATCACCAGGATCAGAAGGCCGATAAAGGCGACGGCCACCGCGTAGCGAAAGGTCAGCGCCCATTCGATGGTGGGCTTGTAGAGGCGCTCATTGAACCATTGCAGTCCGGCATCGGCCCCGTGCTGGATGCGCTGCCACTGGCGCAGCAGGGGGTTGCCGCTGACCGTTTTGCGGGTGTTCAAATGGGCCAGGTGGGCGGGCAGGATCAGTTTGGATTCCACCACTGACAGCAGCAGGCAGATGGTGACAATAGCGGCAAATTGTGCGTAGAGCTGTCCCAGGTGGCCGCTGATATTGGACAGGGAATAAAAGGCCACCACTGTGGTGAAAACACCGAACAGGGTAGGGACCGCCACCCGCAGAGTGCCTTTGATGGTGTTGCGCAGGGTGTCGCCCTCCTGGCTGCGCACCGTGTAGACACTTTCGCCTACCACCACGGCGTCATCTACAACGATCCCCAGTGCCAGGATAAATCCGAAGGTCGTAAATTCATTCAGGGACAGGCCGGCGAAACTGTCACCCATAAAATAAAGCGTGCCGAAGAAAATAAACGGCAGCCCCATAGCCACCCAGAAGGCGACCGTCAGATTCAGAAACAGTGCCAGCAGTACAAAGACCAGCAGGATACCCGTCAGGGCATTGCTGACCAGCAGCTGCAGTCTTTCGGTAATGGCTTCGCTGCGGTCGTACCAGCTGCTCAGTTCCACCCCCTGGGGCAGGCGGCCTTCGGCATGCCACTGTTCCACTACTTCACGGGCAGCTTTTACGGTCTTGGTGATGTCATCCAGACCAGTGGTGACCACCTGCAGAGCCACGCTGTTTTCGCCGTTGAAGCGGGACAAGACAGGGCTGTCGTCATCATAGGTATCTTTAATTTTCGCCACATCCCCCAGGGTCAGGTGGACGCCATCCGACGTGGTCAGCAGGGGAATAGCGGCGAAATCCTCTTTCAGGTATGCCTGCTGGGAGGCCTTGAGCTGTAGATAGACATTTTGGTTTTTCAGCACTGCGGTCATGGTGTCCGAAGAGCCTTCATTGATGGCGTCTTCCACGTCCGACAGAGACAGCCCATACGCCTGCAGTTGGCCTTCATCCACCTCGATGGCGATCATCGGGTCGCGCCAGCCGGATTCGCTCACGCGGTTGATGTCCGGATGATCCAGCAGGTCCGACTTCAACCGCTCTGCCAGTTGCTGCAGTGTGTGGCGGTCGGTATCGCCGTGCAGCTGCAACCACAGGGAGTGCTCCTCCCGCTCGGCCTTCTCAATCACCGGATTTTCGGCGTTGGCGGGGAAATTGGAGATGGCATCCACCTTGGTTTTCACATCCCGCAGCAACACATCCAGATCGTAATCGCTCTGCTTTTCCACAATAACGGTAACGCCGCTGGTGGTGGCAGCCGTGGTGATATGCTTGATGCCGGTAACGTCCTCGAGCGCCTCTTCAATCTTGAGCCCCAAGCCTTCTTCCGACTGGGTCGCAGAGCCGCTGTCGTAGGTGACCGATATAGTGATACTGTCCGGCTCCATACTGGGAAAAGCCTCCTTGCGCAGGCTGCCCATCTGGAACAGACCGAGCGCGATCACCAGTGCCAGCAGCAGGTTGGCGGCTACCGGATTGCGGGCAAACCAGGGAATAATCCCCTTGTTCCAGTCCAGATCACTCATCGCCGGCCTCCACTGCGTTGACCGCCATACCTGGGACATAACTGCTCAGCGGATGAACCAGAACGCTGACCTCCTGCTGCCGCAGGGATTCCGGTGGCCGGATGTAGATTGTTTCCGTATCGCTGGCCACGGCCTCGGCGGCGAATTTTGCCAGCAGGCCATCGGTCACGTACCAGATTTCACCGCGCTGACTCAGGGATGATGGCGGCAGGCGCCAGAGGTCGGATTGTTCCCGCCCCGGAACTTCGGCGCGGATAAAGGTGCCGGGCGTTAATTCCGGTTCCTGTGCCAGCGGTTGATCCACGGCCACAATCAGAGAGCGTTGACGGCTGGTGTCATCTTGATGGCGCTCAACCCGGCGGACATATCCCAGCCACTGCGCGCCGGACTCCACCGAACTCAGTGCAACCGGCCAGCCTCCCTGTTCCAGGGTTTTACTATCTGGTAGCGCATTCCAGTCCCGCTGCGATAGGGGCAGGGCAATCTCCACCCGATCGGTACTATACAGCTCGGCGACCTCTCCGCCGCTTTGCAGATAGGAACCGGGCGCAATGCTGCGGTTGACGATCAGTGCATCAAAAGGCGCGCGGATTTCTGTTTGCGCCAGATCCCGCTGTGCCCTGGCCACGGCGGCTTCATTTTCGGCGACGCTGGCCCTGGCCTCCGCCAGTTGTGGTTCGTACAGCACCAGCGGTGAATCCGGCTCTCCCTCCAGCCCGGAAGCTTTCCATTCTGCCCGCGCCTGATCGGCCTCCCTTTCCACTTCCAGCAGATCCAAGCGGGCACTGGCAAGTGCCGCTTCAGCCGTTGCCAGCGTTTCCCGGTAGTCGCTGTTTTCCAGCTGGACGAGCAGCTCTCCTTTTTTAACCATCCGCCCCGACTCGAGGTTTTCGGACACCGCTTTAACCAGACCCTCAACCTCGCTGACCAGCGTCAGCTGATAATGACTCTCCGCTGCGCCAAAGGCTTCTATAGGCGGGGTATAGCGTTCGGTATTGACCCGCACTACAACCACATCCGCAGCCAGGACAGCGTCCCGTTTGGGGGGCATGGGGCGGTTGCCCTGCTGCGCCATTTTGTGGCCGTTGTAGACCAGGACCAAGAGTAAAAAGAGACATGCCCCCAGCAGGGCGAACCACTTCGAATAGCGCTTGATCATTGCGGGTCCTTCTCTTCAATGCCGAGACCCAGGGCCAGCCCCAGGGCAATACGGTTGTTCAGACGTTGATAGGTCAGATTGTCGAGCTGCTCTTCCAGATCGAAGAGCTGCTGCTGAACGTTCAGGAGATCCAGAATGGAGACCAGCCCCTGGCGGTACTTATCCTGATACTGGTTAAAGGTGCGCTGGGCGCTGTCCAGGGCCAGGCGTGTGTGCGCCTCCTGCTGTGCCAGACTGGTTTCCTGGCCGATGGCGTCTTCCACCTCTTGCACCGCTGTCAGCAGGGTTTCGCGATAGGCCTGGTAGCGTTGAGCGGTGGTCAGCTCGGCGGCATCCGCAGCGGCTTTCAGTTCACCGCCTTGAAACAGGGGGGCGCTCAATTGTCCCAGCAGGGACCACAGGGGATCTTTCAGCAGTGCATCGGAAAATGAAGTTGCCGTTTCAGTCAGAGCCACTTCCAGGCTCAGGGAAGGGAGCATGTCCTTGTAGGCCACCCGGGTGCGCAGCTCCGCTGCCTCAATCGCGAGCCAGGCCGCTTTCAGGTCTGGCCTGCGCTGCAGCGTCTGTTCGGGCAGGTCCGCCAGCGGCAGCAATACCTCGGGATAATCCGAGGCGACCACCGTATTTCCCTGCGGGCGGCCCAGCAGTACATTCATGGCCCGCTGTTGCTGGCGCAGGGACTCCTGTGCCGCAACCAGAGAAGCGCGGGCACTTTCTGTGGAGCTGCGGGCGGTGTCCAGGTCTTCCAGCGTGCTCAGACCCGCCCGGTAGCGCTGAATAATAAACTGCTCGTTTTTCTCCAGTACGGCAACCCGCTCCGATTCAATCGCCGCGGTATGCCGCAGATTGATCAGTTTCAGCCAGCCCTGCATCACCTCGGCCACCAGCGTGTCCCGGGCCGACTGGTAGAGCGCCAGCTGCTCTGCCACATCCCGGGCTGCCGCACCGCTCTCATCGGCAAGTTTTGCCCAGAGATCCATCTCCCAACTGATCGCCAGTGCACCGGTGTAAGCGGTATCGGAGTTTTCCTCCCGGTCCGCCGACACAGCGGCATCCACACTTGGCAACTGCAGGGCGCGAGTCTGGCGATACTGCGCCTGCAGGATCTTCAGAGAGAGCAGGGTCTGCTGCAGGTCTGGATTGGCCGCCAGCGCTTCCTGGATCAGCGCGTCCAGCTCCGGAGCGCTGATCAGCTCATTCAGGTAACTGGCGTCGCTTGCACTATCCAGCTCCGACCAGTGAGACAGGCTCTGCCGATCTGCCTCTGCCTGTGTCAGAGATTCCGAGCTTTCCGGCAGGTGACTGCAGGCGCTGATCAGCAGAGTGACAAGCAGGCTGCACAGGGGCCTTCGCAAATTGTTTCTTTTGTACATCGCTACCGCTTGATTTAGCGGGCCGAAAACCGGCCCGGACAAAAGGATTCAGGCTGTAACGCTGTAACTTAGCGGTGGCGCGGTTAACAACGGGTTAAGGGGGGGGGCGGGCTGATGCCGCAGGATACTCGTGGCGGCGCGGGTGGTACTGGCAGTGGTGTTTGTGGGGTGGGATAGGAGGCCGTTGGGGAGCGGTAGGGTTCTAGCTAGGGATAGGAGGCGTATAGGGATATGGCGGAGGACCAAGTGTTGGGGGGCAAAAAAGGGGAGATGAATAGTTCTGCTCATGTTATCCTCCGGTTAGAGTACAGAGGCATGAGCAGTCACAAAAATTTATTTTTATTGTTCAAATACACCAGATAGATTGTCAGAAAAAATTAGGCCTTGGAGCTCCATCTCAAGGATCTTTCTCCGAAAGTCATCAGTGCAAAATAAACTTCTAAACCCATCGTAATCTGTTTTGAATAGATGTTTCCCATCGACAGTTTCTGGGTTAAATGTCAATTTTTTGATATCGGTAACTTGATCGAATTCAACAACGCGATTACTTTGGGTTTCATCGGCAGCAACAACAGTCATACAGTTAAAGATCCAGTATGGGCCATTGCTTGTTTTCACAGGCAGGAACTCTCCGCTGCCATTAAGTTCCGAAAATTCGGCCTTGGACTTTTCCGACAACACTAGTGCCCCCGGTACCCACGTACTGATATCGGGTATGTTATTTCCTTGTGTGACGCCCTCTACGGGAGCGAAAGAAGCATTTATACTTTGCCACTTTTCTCCTAAAGAAATGTTGTGTTTGTAGAAATGCATTAGATTTTTTGCTGGAATCTCTTTTCCTAGGTTGAGAATCAAAGTTTTCATTGGAAGACTGAATGCCCAGAAATTCCTGTAATCCGGTAAAATTTTGTAAACCTTCATGAGGTGGGTCTCCAGTTGACATCTTTCTTTTCTGTAATCTTTGAGGGTTGTCTCCCATCCCTCAATAACGAACGGATTCTTATAAGGGCACTTCTGATGGCAAGCTCTCCCTCTATTGGTCCGATAAGAAAGTTTATCCAGGTTTCGTAATTAAAGGTATGGATCTCTGAATGCGCTGGTGCATCAGGCATTGACCAGTGTCCCTTGTCAAATTTTGTACGGGGTAGCCATACACCGTTGTCAGGGTCGTTAATTCTGATGCCATATAGATGTAAGTTAAGGCGTGTATCTGTTGTCCTGGGGTGCCGCCCTTTGCCCTGAACAATATGATGTGGAGAATGCCTATTTGAAGGTTTGGGGCGTCCATCGGCTATCATATTTTGAGCAAGTACCTTTGTAGGGTGATGCTTCTCATTAAGCAATTCTAAAGGATCTTCTTCTGCTTGTTTTCTTCCCCAAGCCTGATAATTTTCTAGCCCTGATTGGATCTGTGCAAAAACAGCAATCTTTCTGCGCTCGTTTCTTAGGTGATCCAATGCTGAAGCGAGTTCCTTCTCTCTCTTGATTCTGTCTGTCTCGGTTTCAGGCGCCGGAAGAGATTTTTTTTGGTAGTATTCTTTTGCTTTTTTTCAAACCGAGTAATTGCTAATTCCAACGGCGTCATTTCATGTGGGAGGGGTGTTATTCGATGTCCGTTTTTATATTCGATGTCCATATTACTTCTCTTTTATTACTTTAAAGAAAAAGTTCTGCAGGTTATCCACTAGCGGCTTTTTATGATCAATCGAATTTCATCGTTATCCGGGAAGAGCTGCTCAACAAATGCCACCGCCCGATTCAAATCCGCCCAGCGATGTGGCTCGTTCCGGGTAGTGATTAGCTGGGAAGGTTTTTCAGTGCCGCGGGCGTGTAACACAAATTCAATTTGGTAATAGCGCTTGCCTTCGTGTCGCACACGGACCAGTTTCAGATTGGAAACCGTGGCTCCCCCTTCTATCAAAAGCGTTGTTTCACGAGTTGTCAGCGCTTGCATGTAAAACTTTCAACTAATCATGAGAGTGACCTCCATATTGTGAGTATCTTCAGCGCAGGGCAACCATCTTTGTTTTTTCAAAATAGCATATTTTGATTGATCAAAATTGTATATTTTGATAAATTTCCCGCTGTATTTTGGGGCTTTCTATGTGGCGGTTGGGGTGTTGCAGTGATAGTTGATTTCTGACCAATTGGTCAGCCCTCAAGGAGGTGGGTGTGCGTGAAATAGACGAACTGCTAACAGCATTGCGCGAAGTGTTCGAAAGAGCCGGCCAAGTGTCCGTGGAATTGTGCGACTTTATAACCGCCGAGTCGCTGTCCATTGGCGACGTGACAGAGAGCTGGTTTGAGCTGTGCTCATCAGGAGGTGGGCCGGTCAGTGAGAGAACCATAGAGAAGCTTGTCGAGCAGCGTCAGACCGCTGCGCGCCGCAAGGCGTCCCGGCTGTTTTCAGAGGTAGAACTGGCCATATTGGATGATTGGCAGGCGTTGGAAATCAAAGCGCTAACCTTGTCTCTAAAGGAGTTGCTGGAAGTCTAGGGGGTATTGATGGGTGTCCAAAATCACTTTGTAACTGTTTTTGTATACAGTATTTCCGCAGGAACGACTATGCCAAGACCGTGTTCAGTGGCCAGTGGCTCTTGTTCACCGCTGAACAGCGGTTAAGTTATTGACTTCAAAGGACGTAGTGATAAAACTTGTAGCCAAGTAAACAAAAAAGATAACAGGGTGCCAGGCTCGTTTAACTCCGGAAGTTAGATTGACTCGTAAGTTATCTAATTGATTTCAGTGGGGATTTTCTAGAATGTGGAATTGTGCGCCTGTGAATAAGAGCCAAGGTGATATAGAGCCAATGGCTTTTGAATAAAACTGTTATGAGAATCACGGAATACACGGGAAAGTCCTATGGACGAAGACACTGCATTAGAAAAGTTCGACGAGTTGTTGGCCGTTCTGAAATGCACAAGAGGAGAGAGTGATAGAGGTATCACGATGATTGTTGCTGCTCACATCGACGAGTTGTTGCGACGAATAATCGAGACCTTTCTTATCACCTCCAAAGAGGTAAAGCAGCTTTTTGAAGGACCGTATGCGCCGTTTGGGTCATTGTCCGGGAAGACAAAGGCGGCTTACGTAATGGGCCTCATTACGAAGAATGAGTTTGACCGAATTGATGCGGTACGAGGAGTGAGAAATGTATTTGCCCATCATGTTGATGCAGATTTCCAACACAAGGATATAGCGAAAATTTGCCGCAAGCCTGTGGTCGATGATGGTCGCCTCTGTGCTAGAGATGCATTTCTTCATATGGCCACGAATACAGTATTGCCGCTTTTATATCGCGATATAGAGGTCAAGAAATGGAAGCGTGAGGAGCTTGCAACGGAGTGGCTTCACCTTGAGAACTCATAACAATCGGCTGCACAGCGACCGATATTCCGCCGCTTTACGGCTCCAAATCGGCGCGTGAGCCGGGCGTTAGAAATCACGGGTACATATGGAAGAATTGCTAACTATTGCAACATTGTTGGGCGGCATAACAGCGCTCTGGTTCTTTTGGGATAAGATTGCTGCTTGGGCAACTGGCGGTAAAAGTATCAGTCCACACGACGCTGCATTGTATGAAGAATACAAGTCGCTATTCGTCCGCAATGGAGTCGCGGATTTCTATAGCCAACATGATTTTCTTGGGGCTTTTAGAGAGGACAACTGGCGACCGCTGTCGCGCTACGTCGATGGCTGGCATACAGTTGAGCACGAATTTGTTCACAAGAAGCTCAATAAATTGCATAAGAAAGTGTATAAGAGCGCATCGAGGTTAGCTTCCGCCATAGCAAGGAATACCGTTCCGATCGGCCCCGGTGGGCATATGCGATCAGTCAAGCCAGATAATATGCCAGTTGGACCAACCCCGGAGCATATTAAAGAAGAAGCTCGGGAAATTAACAGTTTAGTGCCTGATTTTATTAAGGCTCACGAATCCTTTGTGAGATACGCAAACAGCAAGCTAGGTAATGGCAATTTCTAACCATCGCAGGCACTGCGACGTCTTTTTCATTGCGGCTTCGCCTCCATTCCAAAGCCGCGCATGCTGCGGGCGTTAACTTTTTGAAGGGAAGCGTATGACCGTTACCGACACAATAATGATTCTGGCTGTATTTTTGGGGCCAATCGTTGCGGTTCGACTGACCAGATATTTAGACGATCGCAAAGAAGTTCGTGAACGGAAGCTTTGGATCTTCAAAACTTTGATGGCAACTCGTGCATACACAGTTGCACCGACTCATGTGGAAGCACTCAATAGGATTGATTTGGAATTCAATCCAAAGAAAAAGCATGAGAAGAAGGTGCTGGATGCGTGGAAAGAATACTTAGATTTGTTGGGTGATCGGGGCATGTCTCAAGAGCAGTGGGCCGTGAAACGTCTTGATCTACTCGTAGAGCTTCTTTATCACATGGGGCGTTCACTCAAATACGATTTCGATAAGACTCAAATAAAGAACGGAACTTACTCGCCGATCGCTCACGGCAAAATTGAAGAACAGCAGGAAGCGATAAGGCAAGGTGTAATTGAACTCTTGCAAGGAAAGCGGATTGTGCCCATGCATGTGACGAATCTGAACCAACCTTCGGCTACTGAGCCAGACCAAAGTTAACCAGGGGCTGAAGCCGACCGGTACTACGCTGCGCTCCGTACCGGCGGCTTAGCCCAGGCTTAAGCACACGAGAGCATGCAAGTTAAAAATCTAATAGTCCTGTTTGCTGTAGGCATTTTACTATGTGGTGCCATAGGGATTTACCTCATCCAAAAATCGACTTCAGTAAAAGGCGAACTGGATCTTGAGGCTACTCTTCCTACTGGACCCTACATGCGCCATATTGTTTATGAGCCATATGCTGAGCCTTGGACAAAGATTACACTTAATGGCATGCCATCTACTGATGATCATCTCTATGAGCTTATAAAGAAGTACAAAGAGTATTCGTCGCCGGAAAATATCACCTATATAGAACAACAAAAATGGACACCCATCAATTGAAAAATTGGTGGGAAATCTGCTGCATATTCAGCCCACTATTGCCAGAGCTTGCTATACGGACAAGTAGACCCGGAGTCCTGTATGGAATTGCGCCAAACAGCTTTGTTATGGCGCAGCAATTCTTCGCATAAGCCCGCGATGTTATTTTTCAAGGAAAGGAAAAACTTTAGGAAGTGATCGGCGGAGATAGATAGCGCTCGCAGTCGTGAATACCCTGCGCCCAGCGTTTGCCGAGCTGCTGGCAGGCATTGCGCACCGAGTGTGCGGCGCCAACCAAGCACTTGAAGCGGCTTTCAAAGTTTCGGTTCAAGTAGAGCCAGTGTCGTGGGTCGATCTGTAGCCGTTCGAGAATCGGCGGCAGTTGTTCATCGATCGCGCCGCGCTTGTCTTCACGAAGGCAACGGCCACTCCAGTCGACCAGCTCCAGATAGTCCTGTAACTGAAACGGCAG
>NZ_FOKT01000008.1:0-210914 GCF_900112305.1 Microbulbifer thermotolerans | reverse complement strand
TGTATGGAAGTGTGGTCCGAGGTTTCGGGCCTATCAGTCATTTTGGCCCGGATCGGGTTCAGATCCACATAGGCCATACAGGCCGCCAGGGCCCGCTCGTCGAGCAATGCCTGAGACTTGAATCTACCTTCCCAGAAACGACCGGTGCAGCCATCCTCCCGATTGGCTTGTCGGGCAATAGATTCATTGAGCATCCGCATAAACCAGCTGATATCCATCAGCCTTGCTCTCCATTCTGCGGCCACCTCCCTCAGCCGGGCCAGTTCTGCGCCGTTCAAGGCTTCGCTGCGAGCAAAACGTTGGGATAGAGGAGAGCCTTTACAGAGTTGATGCCAGCGGTCCACCACCTCGCGCAGCGTCCAGGCTTCAGCCTGTGCAGCATTGATATGCAATACCACGTGGTAGTGGTTGCTCATGATTGCATAGGCACAGATATCCAGCGCAAATACCTCGGCTAATTCCAACAGCCGATCTTCGATCCACTGCCTTCGGTGTTCGAAGCAGCGCCCGGAGCGCTCATCCCATCCGCATAGGAATGCACGGCGTACGCAGCGGGAGACGCAATGATAGTAGGGCGTCGCTTAGAGAGAGCTGGGAATTGCTCGGGCCTCCCATTTGGCTATTCATCCAGCTGTATAGATGAATAGTATTTTCTATGAGCTAAGAAGTGTTGCAATATACCCGGCGCCGAAAGCTTTATATTTTATGTGTGCCTATGAAATTTCCTATGAAATTGTGTTTTACTATGGGTGTCTATGCAATTGCGTTTTGAGTCGTAACGATTGTTTTTCATAGTTGGCACCATCGAGCCAATTATGGCTGAGGCTTGGCGTATAAGGGGACAGAGCATTCTGGTGCCAATTGTGCCTTGGGATATGGGGCGTGGGAGAATTGGTCCAGAGTTACGATATCAATGTTAGTATTTTAGGAGATAAAAGTGCTAAATTTTACATTTAAATTGAATGGCAAAGAAACCACTTACTTGGTTTCAGGTAAGACTAAGTATTTAGCCTACTCCGGTTTAGGCGCACACAAAAACAAACCAGAATTTGTATGCTTGCCAAATAAAGGGCCTATCCCAAAAGGAGAGTATTACATAGTTGATCGAGAATCTGGTGGAAAGCTTGGATGGCTACGAGATTATCTAAGTGGCAAAGATGAGTGGTTTGCCCTTTATGCTAATGACAAAAAAATTGATGATTACACTTTTTGCGAGGAAGTTAAGAGAGGAAACTTTCGGTTACATCCTGAGGGGCCATTGGGAATCAGCAAAGGATGTATAACTCTAACAAGCAAAGTGAAGTACGATGAGCTTAGAAAAAAACTGCTCAAGGCTAAAAAAACGATAATTCCTAACACAAATATTAAAACGTATGGGGTGGTTGTTGTATCATGAAAGCACTATATATTAAGGGAATAGCAATTTTCATAATCACAATAATTTTAGGTGTGTTCTGGTTAAGAAATCCTCAATTATTTCCTAAACCTCCAGAAGATATAGCGCTATTTATAATTAATTTTTTTGGCGCAGAAACACAAGAAAGTATCGCTAACATTGAATTAATATACGTGTTTTTTGTTGCAGCCATAATGTCCACTGTTATTGTAACATTAATACCATATAAAAAAATACTAACAAGTTTGTCAAAAAGACGCTCCTGATGTCGCGCATTTTACAAATGCGCTATGCGAGCTGTACAAACTATGAGTAGTTATCAGTGCTTTGACTGTTCTCGTGTTATTCCGGTAGTTGATGAACAATGTGAGAACTGCCTCCTTTGTGATAGCTCCAATGGGCAAATTATAAGTAATGAGAGGCTTGATGAAGCGTTGAATTCTGGAGAAATTTTTGAAATTGATCCAAAGACAGGAGGGCGTAGAAAAAATAAACGTTAATAGACTTCTACTATTGATTGCTCAAAAGATGGAAGGGAAATTCCAATGAAATATATTTATTTGATTTTGGCCTGTTTGTTCTTTTCAGGGTGTGCGCAAACTTCAGTCTTAATGTTGGAAACATCTGCTTATTATTCGCCAACGAGCAGCGTAGATATAATCGGTGAGCCCCCTAAGCGTCCATACAAGAAAATAGCAATGCTTGAATCAACAGGACCCGTAAATACACCAATGACAAAGCTACTTGAAAGCATGAGACAAAAGGCAATGACTATAGGCGCTGATGCAGTTATGCCTGTTCAAGATGCCAGCTACCAGCAACAACAGGGTGTAATATACAACCCTTGGCTTGGCGGCTATCAAACTACCGCAGGTGGCACTGTTCCTAAAATTAGAGGTATTGCGATCAAATACAGTGAGTAATCGCATAATCAAACGATGCAGGGACGGCCAACGAAAAAATAGGATGAATGAGAAAATATGACACCCATAAATTGAAAAAAATGGCTGGGAGGCTTCTTTATATTCAGTCCGCTGTCGCCAGAGTTTGCTGGAGGGTGTTCAAAATTTTGTGTCAGCCAAATAGTCTCACAGCCAAATAGTCTCACCATTAAAAAATGGACACCCACTAATTGAAAAATTGGTGGGAAATCTGCTCCATTCTTAGTTCACTATTGCCAGAGCTTGCTATACGGATAAGTAGACCCGGAGCCCTGTATGGAATTGCGTCAAACAGCTTTGTTGTGGCGAAGCAGTCCTTCGCAGAAACCCGCGATGGAATTTTTCAAAAGAAAGGCAAAACTTTAGGAAGTGATCGGTGGGGATAGGTAGTAGGGAACGGTGAACAAAATTGGACACCCACTAATTGAAAAATTGGTGGGAAAGCTGCTGCATATTCAGCCCACTATTGCCAGAGCTTGCTATACGGACAAGTAGACCCAACGTCCTGTGAGGAATTGCGCCAAACAGTTTTGTTGTGGAGTAGCAGTCCTTCGCAGAAGCCCGCGATGGCGTTTTTCCGTGACAGGAAAAATTTTAGGAAGTGATCGGCGGGGATAGGTAGCGCTCGCAGTCGCGGATACCGTGAGACCAGCGTTTGCCGAGCTGCTGACAGGCATTGCGCACCGAGTGTGCGGCGCCAAACAAGCACTTGAAGCGGCTTTCAAAGTTTCGGTTCAAGTAGATTCAGTGCCGTGGGTCGATCTGCAGTCGCTCGAGAATCGGCGGCAGTTGTTTGTCGATCGCGCCGCGCTTGTCTTCACGAAGGCAACGGCCACTCCAGTCCACCAGCTCCAGATAGTCCTGCAACTGAAACGGCAGTCCTACAGGCATGGGTTCTCGCGGATTACCAACCAAGGGAAAGAGCTGTTGTGGCTGCTTGCCATCCTGAGCTGCCCATATGCGCCGTTGTATGGAAGTGTGGTCTGAGGTTTCGGGCGTATCAGCCATTTTGGCCCGGATCGGGTTCAGATCTACATAGGCCATACAGACAGCCAGGGCCCGCTCGTCGAGCAAAGCCTGAGACTTGAATCGGCCCACCCAGAAACGACCAGTGCAGCCATCTTCCTGATTGGCTTGCTTGGCAATGGATTCATTGAGCATCCGCATAAACCAACTGATATCCATCAGCCGTTCGCGCCATTCTGCAGCTACTTCCTCCAGCCGGGCCAGTTCCGCAGCGTTCAAGGCTTCGTTGCGGGCAAAACGTTGGGAAAAAGGTGAACCTTTACAGAGTTGATGCCAGCGGTCTACTACCTCACGGAGCGTCCAGGCTTCAGCCTGTGCGGCATTGATATGCAGTACCACATGGTAGTGGTTGCTCATGACTGCATAAGCAAAGATATCCAATGCAAATACCCCAGCCAGCTCCAATAACCGATCTTCGATGCATTGCTTCCGGTACTCAAAACAGCGCCCGGTGCGCTCATCCCGGCCGCACAGGAATGCGCGACGCACACAGCGGGAGACGCAATGGTAGTAAGGGGTAGCTTCGAGAGAGATCAGGGATTTGCGCGGGAGTCCCATTTTGACTATCCATTCATATGTATGGATGAACAGTATTTTCTATGAGGTAGAGAATGTTGCAATATAGCTGGCGTTGAAAGCTTTTTGTTTTGTGGGTGTCCATGATTCGGCGAATTTAAGACATAATTGGATCGTTTGGCTTACAAAGCACTATAAATTGGATACTTTTAAGAGTCCTGTGCCTGATATTAGAAGGGAGGCCTATGAACAAGCAAAGAATGAATCCCAAGGCATAACAAAATTATTAACCTGACATTTTGGGCTACGCTTCGTTCTGTGCATTCGTTACGCTCATTATTGCACAGCACTACACTCCACCAAAATGCAGGTTATAACGGCGTTATGTTTTCTCTGCTAGCAGCGACAAGGGTAAGAGATTCTATATGAGCAGTAAATTTACATATCAATCAGATGATTATGGTCGACAGTCGCAAAGATTTGTGATCCCTTTGTATATCAAGGATGAATTAGAAAATTACGAATATTCATCCACAGCGACACTTGTCAGATATAAAGGCCATCATTTTATAATCTTTGCTGCACACGCATTAGACAGTGGGGTTGAATTTGAGAATGTCTACACTTTCGGTAGCGATGGAGATTTTCATCAGATTATGAGCTTTGCAATAGGCCATCAAGCATTCGAAGAAGAGGATATAGTTATAGTTGATTGCTTTAATAAAGTATTAGAAAATAAGAACTACTTTAATCTTGATATAAACAGCATGAATGGATTTGATAAAAAACGCTTTGCTTGGATTGGGTTTCCAGCAAGTAAGTCTAAATTAAAAAAAGTACATAAAAGCAGTTCTAAAGAATCTTTGAAAAATAAATTTGTATATATTGATGAGGGTGGAAGTTACTTTAAAAATGCTAAGTACTTCACGATAATTTCGAAAATAGTAACAAATAACAAAATTCAGATTTCTGGGATTTATAATAGAAAGGGTGTAAATTTGAGATACCAAGGTGATGTGAGCATGGGGCCGCATCCTCAAGGAATGAGTGGTGGTGCTATGTATTTTTTTTCAAATAACCGTACATTAAAAGATAGCCTTGATGACAGCTTTCGGTTTGCAGGTATAGGTATCGAATACAAAAAAGATAACTCGATTATTGGTGTTTCTAGGCCAAAAATAATTGAGCTAATAGAAAGGTTTGACAGCGAAAAACCCATGCAATTTAAACTTGTTTCAAATAGCCAATCCGAGGTAGAGGCTTCCGAAACATAACAAGCGACTGTGGTTCAAGCGCGAGGGTGTTCAAAATTCTGGAGCCCGATAACAAAAATGGACACCCATCAATTGAAAATTCCCATCAATTGAAAATTTGATGGGAAGGCTACTGCCTATTCAGTCTGCTGTTTCCAAAGCATGCTGTATGAGTAAATAGATCCAGTGTCCTGTGTGGAATTGCGCCAAACAGTTTTGTTGTGGCGCAGCATTCCTTCGCATAAGCCTGCGATGTTATTTTTCAAGGAAAGGTAAAACTTTAGGAGATGATCGGCGGAGATAGATAGCGCTCACAGTCGCGAATACCCTGCGCCCAGCGTTTGCCGAGCTGCTGGCAGGCATTGCGCACCGAGTGTGCGGCGCCAACCAAGCACTTGAAGTGGCTTTCAAAGTTTCGGTTTAGGTAGAGCCAGTGTCGTGGGTCGATCTGCAGCCGGTCGAGAATCGGCGGCAGTTGCTCGTCGATCGCGCCTCGCTTGTCTTCACGAAGGCAGCGGCCGCTCCAGTCCACCAGCTCCAGATAGTCCTGTAACTGAAACCCCACTGGCATGGACTCTCGCGGATTGCCAGCGAAGGGAAAGAGCCGCTGTGGCTGTTTGCCATCCTGAGCTTCTGATATACGCCGTTGTATGGAAGTGTGGTCTGAGGTTTCGGGCGTATCAGCCATTTTGGCCCGGATAGGGTTCAGATCCACATAGGCCATACAGGCCGCCAGAGCTCGCTCGTCGAGCAAGGCCTGAGACTTAAATCGGCCTTCCCAGAAACGACCGGTGCAACCATCCTCTTGATTGGCTTGTCGGGCAATAGATTCATTGAGCATCCTCATAATCCAGCTGATATCCATCAGCCGTGCCCGCCATTCTTTGACTACCTCCTCCAGCCGGGCCAGTTCCGCAGCGTTCAAGGTTTCGTTATGGGCATAACGTTGGGAGAGCGGAGAGCCTTTACAGAGTTGATGCCAGCGGTCCACCACCTCACGGAGCGTCCAGGCTTCAGCCTGTGCGGCATTGATATGAAATACCACGTGGTAGTGGTTGCTCATGACTGCATAGGCACAGATATTCAGCGCAAATACCTCAGCCAGCTCCAACAGCCGATCTTCGATCCACTGCCTTCGGTGTTCGAAGCAGTGCCCGGTGCACTCATCCCGGCCGCACAGGAATGCGCGACGCACGCAGCGGGAGACGCAATGATAGTGGGGCGTGGCTTCAAGAGAGATCGGGGATTTGCGCGGGAGTCCCATTTTGGCTATCCATTCATATGTATGGATAAACAGTATTTTCTATGAGGTAGAGAATGTTGCAATATAGCTAGCGTTGAAAGCTTTTTGTTTTGTGGGTGTCCATGATTCGAAAGGTCTGGGGCACCTTGTTTTAGATGTTTTTCTATATGTTGTGGGTGGCAACGTAAGAGGAAAGGATTAGTGTATATCAGTGAAAAAGTAGAGTTTGGATTTATTCTGTTGGTACTAGTTTTTTGTGGCCTTTCATCCTGCAAGACAGCAAAAATTATTAAGTACGAGCATGAGCAGTCAGCAGAGTTTTATAAGAACTTTGAGTTTGGAGATAGTGCCCTCAACGCTTTCAAAGTTGATGATATTTTACTTGTCGTTGATATAAATAAGGTAACCCACACTAGCTATTTGGTTTGGCTAGGCTTATATTCAGATAAAGCCGGAAAATCTATAAATATTGAGCGTGCTATGGTTATTGGTGATGGTTGGGAAAAGAGCCAAAACTTTAACCGAGAATTGGTTTTAGATGCCTATGTCGATGATCATGAATTGTTCAGGTTTGATAAAGGTTTGAAGCTTTTTGAAGTGGATGAGGGTGACTTGAAGTCGGTTGTAAGTACAGGTGGGGAGTTGTCTTTAACTGTTTTTTATGATGTTGGTGGTGGCACTGAAAGTATAACTTTCATTCTCAAACAAAAAGTTGAGAAGCAGACTGTCTTTTCAACTTAAGAGAACAAAGCTGGACACCCACTAATTGTGAGAAAAAATTGGACATCCACTAATTGAAAAATTGGTGGGAAATCTGCTGCATATTCAGTCCACTATTGCCAGAGCTTGCTATACGGACAACTAGACCCGGAGTCCTGTATGGAATTGCGCCAAACAGCTTTGTTGTGGCGCAGCAAATCTTCGCATAAGCCCGCGATGTTATTTTTCAAGGAAAGGAAAAACTTTAGGAAGTGATCGGCGGAGATAGATATCGCTCGCAGTCGTGAATACCCTGCGCCCAACGTTTGCCGAGCTGCTGACAGGCATTGCGTACCGAGTGTGCGGCGCCAACCAAGGAAGTGAAGCGGCTTTCTAAGTTACGGCTCAGGTAGAGCCAGTGTCGTGGGTCGATCTGCAGCCGTTCGAGAATCGGCGGCAGTTGTTCGTCGATGGTGCCGCGCTTGTTTTCACGAAGGCAGCGGCCGCTCCAGTCCACCAGCTCCAGATAGTCCTGTAACTGAAACGGCAGTCCTACAGGCATGGACTCTCGCGGATTGCTAGCGAAGGGAAAGAGCCGCTGTGGCTGTTTGCCATCCTGAGCTGCCGAAATACGCCGTTGTATGGAAGTGTGATCTGAGGTTTCGGGTGTATCAGCCATCTTGGCCCGGATTGGATTCAAATCCACATAGGCCATACAGGCGGCCAGGGCCCGCTCGTCGAGCAGTGCCTGGGATTTGAATCTACCTTCCCAAAAGCGACCGGTGCAGCCATCTTCCTGATTAGCTTGTCGGGCAATGGACTCATTGAGCATCCGCATAAACCAGCTGATATCCATCAGCCGTTCCCGCCATTCTGTGGCTACTTCCTCCAGCCGGACCAGTTCCTTAGGGTTCAAAGCTTCGTTGCGGGTAAAACGTTGGGAAAGTGGAGAGCCCTTACAGAGCTGATGCCAGCGGTCCAATGATAATAGGGTGTAGTTTAAAGAGAGATCAGAGATTTGCGCGGGCGTCCCATTTGGTCCATTTGTGTGGCTGTATGGATGAACAGTGTTTTCTATAAGGTAGAAAATGTTGCAATATGGTTGGCGTTGAAAGCTTTTTATTTTGTGGGTGTCCATTATTCTTGTACGCGTATCAAGGTCTGCTGGAGTTGATTAAATGAGTATGTGGTCTTGGGGTTTTTCTGTCATTTCTTTATTTATTGCTGAGAATGTTATGGCGGTTGAAGATTTGTTTGAGAAAAATGCAGAGCTTGGGGTTGGTGTTGACTGTCAGAATTTGGAAGTTATTTATAAGCTTAAGAATAAAGGTAGAGGGTATCTTGGTTTTTCTAGATCGGAATTAAACTTAGAGCTCCATATGCCACACATCTTTCTGATTGTGGAAGAGGGTAAGCGTGCATCAGAAGCTTTACGATACAAGGGAAAGGTATCAGTTGAAGTGAAATCTCAAGAGAGATTAAAGTCCTCCTATCTGCTTTACCCCGAAGAGAGCGTGTATATTAGGAATTCGTTGTCGAAATATTATGATGTACAAGTGGGTAAGAATTATTCTATAGAAACGTCAATAAGCTTTAGTCTTCCTGCAGAGAATGCGATTGTTGGCACAATGTTAAGGTTTTCGCTTGACTGCGGTTCTCCAGGCGTTTCTTTAAAGTGGGTTGAATATGAGCTTTTTGATGGCTGGTATATGGATAAAGAAAGGCGCGTAGATTAGTAGAGGGGTAAACCCAAAGAAAAACTGGCAAAAAAACAAAACTGGACGCCAACAAAAAAATGACTGGCAAAAAAACTGGACACCCATTAATTGAAAAATTGGTGGGAAAGCTACTGTATATTCAGTCCACTATTGCTATAGCTTGCTATTCGAGTAAGTAGAGCTGATTTTCCGTGTGGAATTGCGCCAAACAGTTTTATTGGGGGGCAGCAGCCCTTCGCAGAAGCCCGCAGTGGTGCTTTTCAGGCAAAGGCAAAACTTTAGGAAGTGATCGGGGGGGGAGAGATATCGCTCGCAGTCGCAGATTCCGTGGGCGCAACGTTTTTCGAGCTGTTCGCAGGCAGGGCGCACTGAATGGGTGGCACCAACCAGAGACTTGAAGCGGCTTTCAAAGTTTCGGTTCAGGTAGAGCCAGTACCGAGGGTTGATCTGCAGCCGTTCTAGAATTGGTGGTAGCTGTTCGTCGATCGCGCCGCGCTTGTCTTCACGCAGGCAACGGCCGCTCCAGTCCACCAACTCCAGATAGTCCTGTAACTGAAACGGCAGTCCTATTGGCATCGGTTCTCGTGAGTTACCAGCGAAGGGAAAGAGCCGCTGAGGCTGTTTGCCATCCCGAGCTGCCGCAATACGCCGCTGTATGGAAGTGTGGTCTGAGGTTTCGGGCGTATCAGCCATTTTGGCCCGGATAGGGTTCAGATCTACATAGGCCATACAGGCCGCCAGAGCTCGCTCGTCGAGCAGTGCCTGGGATTTGAATCTACCTTCCCAAAAGCGACTGGTACAGCCATCCTCCCGATTGGCTTGTTGGGCAATAGATTCATTGAGCATCCGCATAAACCAGCTGATATCCATCAGCCTTGCTCTCCATTCTGTGGCCACCTCCCTCAGCCGGGCCAGTTCTGCGCCGTTCAAGGCTTCGTTGCGAGTAAAACGTTGGGATAGGGGAGAGCCTTTACAGAGTTGATGCCAGCGATCCACCACCTCGCTTAGCGTCCAGGATTCAGCCTCTCCAATATTGATATGCAGTACCACATGATAATGGTTGCTCATTACTGCATAAGCACAGATATCCAGCGCAGATACCCCGACCAATTCCAACAACCGATCTTCGATCCACTGCCTTCGGTGTTCGAAGCAGCGCCCGGTGCGCTCATCCCGGCCACATAGAAAAGCGCGACGCACGCAGCGGGAGACGCAATGATAGTAGGGCGTGGCTTCAAGAGAGATCGGGGATTTGCGCGGGAGTCCCATTTTGGCTATCCATTCATATGTATGGATAAACAGTATTTTCTATAAGGTAGAGAATGTTGCAATATGGCTGGGGTTGAAGGCTTTTTGTTTTATGGGTGTCCATGACTCGATGGAATCTTGCCTGCATATCAGGCGAGTAATGGCAATGGGTTGGTAGATTTACCGCTTACTGTGTCTGGGGAGATCAAGGTTATATGGAAAAAATAACAATAGGGATATTATGCGTTTGTTTGGCAGGCGCTGGTTCAACTCATATTTTTGACAATATATATTTTGGCTTATTTCCCTATCAATTCGCCCCAAAATGGATAAATGTATATTGGTCGTTATTAGGTTTATTGGATTTTTTTAGTGTATTTTTGCTTCTAAAGTACCGCAATTTAGGTTTGTTGTTTGTGTTAATAATTATGGTTAGCAATGTTGGTATTAACTCTTTTTCTCTATATTCTTTGAAGGTAATTAGTTCCAGTATTCCATTACAAGCACAAACGTTTTTTTTGGGGGTTGTTATTGGCGTCACACCGTGGCTCTGGAAAAGCAAAAACCAGGGAAGTTTTAAGCATGTCATATAGCAAAAGCCAAATTGGAAATTGGATGGAAACTGGATATCCACCAATGGAAAAATTGTTGGGAAGTCTGCTGCATATTCAGTCTGCTGTTGCCAGAGCCTGCTATACGGACAAGTAGAGCCGACGTCCTGTGTGGAATTGCGCAAAACGTTTTGTTGTGGCGCAGCAGTCCTTCGCATAAGCCCGCGATGTTATTTTTCAAGGAAAGTAAAAACTTTAGGAAGTGATCGGCGGAGATAGATAGCGCTCACAGTCACGAATACCCTGCGCCCAACGTTTGCCGAGCTGCTGACAGGCATTGCGTACCGAGTGTGCGGCGCCAACCAAGGAAGTGAAGCGGCTTTCTAAGTTACGGCTCAGGTAGAGCCAGTGTCGCGGGTCGATCTGCAGCCGCTCGAGGATCGGCGGCAGTTGTTCATTGATAGCGCCTCGCTTGTCTTCATGCAGGCAGCGACCGCTCCAGTCCACCAGCTCCAGATAGTCCTGTAACTGAAAAGGCAGTCCTATTGGCATAGGTTTTCGTGGGTTACCAACGAAGGGGAAGAGCTGCTGTGGTTGTATGCCATCCTGAGCCGCCGAAATGCGCCGTTGTATGGAAGTGTGGTCTGCGGTTTCGGGCGTATCAGCTATTTTGGCCCGGATGGGGTTCAGATCCACATAGGCCATATAGGCCGCCAGAGCCCGCTCGTCGAGCAGTGCTTGGGATTTGAATCTACCTTCCCAAAAGCGACCAGTGCAGCCATCCTCCCGATTGGCTTGTCGGGCAATAGATTCATTGAGCATCCGCATAAACCAACTGATATCCATCAGCCGCGCACGCCATTCTGTGGCCACCTCCCTCAGCCGGGCCAGTTCTGCGCCGTTCAAGGCTTCGTTGCGAGCAAAACGTTGGGATAGGGGAGAGCCTTTACAGAGTTGATGCCAGCGGTCCACCACCTCCCGTAACGTCCAGCCTTTAGCGTGTGCTGCATTGATATGCAATACCACATGGTAGTGGTTGCTCATGACTGCATAAGCACAGATATCCAGCGCAGATACCCCGACCAATTCCAACAACCGATCTTCGATCCACTGCCTTCGGTGTTCGAAGCAGCGCCCGGTGCGCTCATCCCGGCCACATAGAAAAGCGCGACGCACGCAGCGGGAGACGCAATGATAATGGGGTGTAGTTTCAAGAGATCAGAGATTTGCGCGGGTGTCCCATTTTTGCTATCCATTCATATGTATGGATAAACAGTATTTTCTATGAGGTAGAGAATGTTGCAATATGGCTGGCGTTGAAAGCTTTTTGTTTTGTGGGTGTCCATGTCCATGTCCATGTCCATGGTGACAAATTCATTCAGAAACTGGTGTTGTAATGAGTGGTGCGGCGCAAGACAAGTATATGGAGATAACGAATATGCGCTTGTATGAGAACGGATCTCTTAGTTCGCAAGATTATGTTTCGGCGGCTGGACAAGCTGGAGTCCATGCATTGAAAAGACATGCCGAGTTGGTTGTCAAGTATGGTGGAGAGAAAAATTTGGCGAGAGAGCAAACGTTGCAGGGAGATAGGTTTCCTGACAAACCAAGGAGTATGTTCTCCGTGACAACAGATATCAATCGCGCACGATACTTTGCTCGTGGAGGAGCGGTGTTTTCGGCCAGAGTTAACAAAAACAAATTGATAGAAACTCCGGTGAAAAGTAGTACTGAGCAAGAATATTTTATCCGAGCCCAAATTCAAATGGAGAGAATTGAATAATGGTTGATTATCAGTTAACTAATTTGCGTCGGCTCGTAGTTGATGGTGAGGATTTTTTTATTCTTGATCCCATAGCAGTTGAGAGGGTTTTATTGGAGGGGGCATCTATTGATGGGGCTTTACTCTTTTCTGAATCTCTTGCTGGTGTGGCTTGGGAAATTGTTAAAAAATATCCTGATCTTGATCTAGGTTTTCATCGTGGTTTGTTTTCTCGGAATAAATGGTGGGCTTGTGTCTTGTTTAACTCTGAAGAGAAAGGCCATCATCGAGTAAATCTTCAGAATGAAGTTTGCAGTAATTGTGGCTGGCAAGGGGTTATTGGTAACCCATTACAGTTTGAAATATATGCAGGTTCTGAAGATAGGGAAAAGGCTTTTGAGCGTGCAAAACAATTAAATCCGGTTAATTGTCCGAACTGTTCAGAGCCATTCCAAGTATTTGCAGTATGGGTTGGCGAGTAGATCTAACGAAAAAGGATGGAGAGGATTGAGTGATGGATAACTTGAACTCTGCTTCCTTACATTCAATCGTTGTAGATGAGGAAGAGATTTATGTTCTTTCAAATGATGAGTCTATAGCGGTTTTGGAAGGGGCTGATATAGGTGGAGTACCTCTTTCAGAAGTTGGCATTCCGCAGTTTTGGTGGAAAATAATTTCTGGCTCCGATCACAAAATTGGACACCCATTAATTGAAAATTTGATGGAAAGGCTCTGCATATTCAGTCCGCTGTTGCCAAGGCGTGCTATTTGGCTAAGTGGGCTCAGAGTCCTGTGTGTAATTGCGCCAAACAGTTTTGTTGTGGTGCAGCAGTCCTTCGCAGAAGCCCGCGATGTTATTTTTCAAGGAAAGGCAAAATTTTAGGAAGTGATCGGAGGAGATAGATATCGCTCGCAGTCGTGAGTACCCTGTGCCCAGCGTTTGCCGAGCTGCTGGCAGGCATTGCGCACCGAGTGTGCGGCGCCAACCAAGCACTTGAAGCGGCTTTCAAAGTTTCGGTTCAAGTAGAGCCAGTGTCGTGGGTCGATCTGCAACCGATCGAGAACCGGCGGCAGTTGCTCGTCGATCGCGCCTCGCTTGTCTTCACGAAGGCAACGGCCGCTCCAGTCCACCAACTCCAGATAGTCCTGCAACTGATACGGCAGTCCTATTGGTATAGGTTCTCAGGGGTTACTAGCGAAGGGAAAGAGCCGCTGAGGCTGTTTGCCATCCCGAGCTGCCGCAATACGCCGCTGTATGGAAGTGTGGTCTGAGGTTTCGGGCCTATCAGTCATTTTGGCCCGGATCGGGTTCAGATCCACATAGGCCATACAGGCCGCCAAGGCCCGCTCGTCGAGCAATGCCTGAGACTTGAATCTACCTTCCCAGAAACGACCGGTGCAGCCATCCTCCCGATTGGCTTGTCGGGCAATGGATTCATTGAGCATCCGCATAAACCAACTGATATCCATTAGCCTTGCTCTCCATTCTGCGGCCACCTCCCTCAGCCGGGCCAGTTCTGCGCCGTTCAAGGCTTCGTTGCGAGCAAAACGTTGGGATAGAGGAGAGCCTTTACAGAGTTGATGCCAGCGGTCCACCACCTCGCGCAGCGTCCAGGCTTCAGCCTGTGCAGCATTGATATGCAATACCACATGGTAGTGGTTGCTCATGACTGCATAAGTACAGATATCCAGCGCAAATATCTCGGCCAACTCCGACAGCCGATCTTCGATCCACTGCCTTCGGTGCTCAAAACAGCGACCGGTGCGCTCATCCCGGCCGCACAGGAATGCACGGCGCACGCAGCGGGAGACGCAATGATAATAGGGCATGGCTTCAAGAGAGATCGGAGATTTGCGCGGGCGTCCCATTTTGTCTACCCATTCATATGTATGGATGAACAGTGTTTTCTATGAGCTAGAGAATTTTGCAATATGACTGGCGTCGAAAACTTTTTATTTTATGGGTGTCCATGATTCGTTTCTCCGGTTAGAGTACGGGGCATGAGCAGTTACAGAATTTAATTTATAGTCTCCGCGAAGAGGGGAAATATGAAAAATTACTTCCTTTTTACCAGGAAGCAACGTTCTTCAGCATTGTTGCTTATTTTCAATGCTGGCGTGGCGCTTCTTCTATATTTGGCCGCACACAAGTATCTCCCTGATTTGACGAGCGATAAAGCTGCGTTAATACAACTTCTTGATGTTCTTGATATCGCCATTTGGGTTGTTGAAGTTATTTTGCTTGGGTTGGCGCTATGGTTTGGGATTGAAAATAAGCAGGTTAGGGTTTGTGTTACACCAACCACTTTGTCTTATTTTGACCCTACCTTCACTGATGTGAGCTGGGAGGTCGACATTTGCGATATTGCGGAATTAAAGCAAGTAAGTGATACAAGGCAAGAGTTTTTTTCAAACTTGATAGTGCTCAAAAATGGAGAGCAGAAGCAGCTAATGTACGGAAATTATCGCGGGTTTGATCGGCGAGCTTTTTTTGACGCACTTGTGTTGGCCAATCCGAACATCATTGTTCCAGAAAGTATATATAGCTACAAAATACAAAGACCGTCATGGGCTAAACGCATTCGGAAAAAGTTAGGATTAGATTAGCCATCACTGAAGAATACAGGAATGCAAGCGGCGGTGCTTCAAATGCTAGCGAAAATATTTAGTACGCTCACTTCCGTTCATTTCATGCTATGGCATTAAAAATCGTCAAAAACTTCGTCATTGCGGCTGTCATGGTGACATTTTTATGTTTCCCCTGTTTAACCAAGTGTCGATAGGTTCTGCCAGATTGCTGGGTTACGCTGGACTGCACTAAGTGTCGCCATATGCAGTGCAGGAATTTCATGGGCTCCCATGGGGTTGTAAATAGCCCCCTCTGGGGGGGTTCTCATATCACCCGCTCTGCAGGTGATTGCTGATTGGAGATTTCCTTATGGATTGTTGTTTTGAGGTGCAATCATTTTGCACTGAAGGTAGGGTCATGTAAAACAATGTTTTTCTTTTCTGGTGACGGATGGATTTATATCCGTAGGTATTTATAAACGATTATAGTGTTCTGCGGCTTTGCTCTTGACTGTGGTGGCGATCTAACAGCATTGCACGCTGATTGCGCTCCCACGCTTGTTTTTTGTGTGTTGCTATGCTTCGGTTTGCACAAAAACGATTTTCGTGATATGCGTGGAAGGGTAAGACGCTTTTCAGTTAGTCCATTGGAGGAATGATTTTGGGAAATGTTGTTGGTGCTGTAAGGTGGACGTTAAGAGCTGAGGGGGCTGCGCTGTTTATTGCTGCCCTCTGCCTTTATGCGAATTTTGAATTTAGCTGGTTGACTTTTGCTATTCTATTTCTTATTCCGGATCTCTCATTTTTGGGTTACCTTATAAATAACAAGGTTGGCGCTATTGCTTACAATTGTGCTCATAGCTTGGTGGGGGCAATCCTGATTTTAGGTTTGGGTTTTTTCAATGAGGTGCAATTGCTTCAGTTGCTTGGGCTGATATGGCTTGCCCATATTGGTTTCGATAGACTGTTGGGGTATGGATTAAAGTATCAGCGCGGTTTTGGTTATACGCATTTAGGGCTTATTGGTAAAGCAAAAAATATATAACCGACACGCTGTACCAGATAAGTGCAGAGATTGTTGTGTTTCTTCACGTGATCGGGGCGGTGGGTTGCTAGCTGTGGTTTTGTGAGGCGGTGTTCCTCTGTGCTTATTCAGTGCCCCCGTCTTCTACTTAGCTTGTCGTATGCAATCTGGCGGGCAGGCCCAGGTGTTAAAATTTAACACCTGGGCCATTCGACGCTCGTAATCAGAAGTGGTTTGATAAGCGGCAATACCAAAAGAACTTCTTCAATCCAGTTACGCGGAGGGTGCCTTTGATCAGTGAGCGCACCTGGCGTTTCAGTTGCTGTGCGGACCTCGCGTGAGGGATTTTCTGGTAGTGGCGCTGTGCTTCACGCAGCAGGGGGCTTACTTTGTTGAAGCGGCTGATAAAGCCTCCGTTGTGTATTGCCATGATGGCCCGGCAGAGGGCTAGAGCGTAGTGTGCCAAGGGGTCCAGTTTGTCTAAGTAAATTTCTGATATTTCCGATACCATTTCGTTCGTTACGCGTTTATTCGTAAGTATCCTGTCGAGGATATGCAGGCAGACGATATCTCCGCGATAGTTGTCTTTCGGCAGTTGATAGGCTGCCTCGAGAATCTCTACGCCAGATTGGTAGTCACCACACTCGCGATGGCTCAGGCTGACAAAGTAGACCATCCAGGCTTCGAGATTGTCTTGGCTCTGCCAGGTGGAATACCAATGTCTCATTTTGAACCACTTGAGTTTCTGGCCCCATAGTAATCCGTAGGTGCCCCAGTTGGGGGTATTTGAGGCAATCAGTGTTTCCAGGATTGGGGTAAAGCGGCGTGAAGGTAATACCTCATGATGTCTCAGCAGGTCCAGGTAGTATTCCAGGGCGCGTTGGGTGAAGGCGTCAGCGTGTTTGAGTTTCAGGAATTGCTTTTCGAACTTTTTGAAACTCATGTGCGATAATTGGTATATCGCCAGGCAATAGCCCGAGTAGGGATGCACGTTGTGATCCTGGCTTCGCAGCGCCTCGATTTTTTGGCTGGCTGCTGCCTGCAGTTCGCAGTCTGTTATGACCTGCCAGGCGGTCTGCATCACCCAATCGTTAGTTTGTTCGTGAACCAGCAGTTGCGACCATGTTTCCAGGAGTGCTGCTTCACCGCGCTCTTCGGCAGCTAAGATTTGCAGTTCACGGGTCAGAACGAAGGCGTCTTCACTGTAGGCCTTAATCAGATCTAACACTTCGCGAGCGCGGGACCAGTCTTTGGTTTCAATCAGCAGGTCAAGGTAGGTGAGGCCGTTGTACTGATTGGATGGCTCCAGGGCGAAGGCCCGTTCCAGTAATGGCAGGATTTCCGCGCTATCTTGCTCCAGGCGCTGCAGCCCTTCGGCGACGAAGGTGAGTACTGAGGCGTCGTTTGGATAGAGCGATTGGCAATGGCTAAGCGCTTCAAGGGCCAGGTTTTTTTCATGGCTATCCATCGCCCAGTTGGCGAGCAGCCGCCAGGCATCGTAGAGGTGGGGCGCCTCTCTGGCGACTTCCCGGATTTGTTCGATGGCCTGGGCGGTCTTGCACTGCTGTTTAGTCAGCCAGGCGCTGCGCAGGCGGATCTCGATTGGGACGGCACCCTTCCAGTAATCTGCTGTACAGTATTGAATCGCTCGCTCAAACTGTCCGGTTTCACCGAGTGCCTGGATTAGGCGGCAGGCGATATCAATATTTTGCGGTTGCACCTTGGCAAAGGCTGCCAGGACTTCGGCTTTCTCATGCAGGTCTTGGCGAAACTCTGCGTCTATCTCTGCCAGCAGGGCACTGTTGGGATAGGTTTGTCGCGCTGTGGCAATGTGCTTTTCGGCTGTTTCTCTTTGACCGAGCTCCTGAGACCACTGGCAGAGTTTGTGCCAGGCCCACCCGTAGGCGGGGTCCAGCTCAACACTTTTGGCTACGGTGTCGAGAGCTCGCTGAGTTTCTCCCTGTTTCCAAAGCAAGTCTGCCAGGTAACCATGAGGGATGGCATCGCAGGGAACTCTCTGGATGGCGGTTTCCAGCAAGGCTATGGCATCGTTGTATTTCCCTTGATATTCAAGCAGGTCTGCCAGTTGGTTGTAGGCTGTTGGCCAATTGGGGGCGAGTTGCAGTGTGTGTCGCAGTTGCTTTTCCGCTCCGCTTAGATTCCCCTGCAAGTGCAATATTTCGGCCAGCTTCAGGTGTAATTGGGGCACTAGAGGAAAGCGTTCTATGGCGGTAGCCAGTGTTTCCTCTGCCTGTTCTAGGTTGCCCTGAATCTGATAGCCGTTGGCCTGCGCCAGCCAGGACTGCCAGAGGTCAGGGCACTGTTGTAGAATCTGGTGCAGGGAGTCGAGCAGATCTTCTGCTGGGAGTAAGTCACTGGCGATCTTCTGGTAGGCGAGCACTCCGTCACCAAAAGTCACTGCAGATGTTAGCATCATTTGAAGGAAGGCGAGCAGCTCCTTTTTGTGCTCCTGGCTGTGAGCGCATTGCAGTAGTGGCTCAAAGGCCATGGTGCAGTCGGGAGACCGATAGATAGCCCGCTGGAGCACGTTAAAGGCCTGTTCTTTTTCCTGGCGCTGGAGATGCACTCGGCCCAACTGTGCCCATGCGTTGCTGTCCGTGCGGGAGATGCGGGTGGCCTCCAACGCATAGTTGAGTGCATCGTCCAAGCGACCGCGCTGCAAACAGATGTCCGCCAGTTTGAGATAGGCCCAGTTGTCATCCGGGTGGCTTTCAATCAATAGCTGACAGTAATTTTCTATCTGATCTATATCTTGGGTGGCCAGCCAGTTCAGGCGCATGCGCTGAAGCTGGTAATTGCCGGGAAATTCCGCGATTTTATTGTTCAGGAAGGTAATGGCTTGCTCATAGTGGCCCAATTCAATATATAGACGAGTTAAAGAATTGCAGGCTTCATAATTGAGCGGTTCACTGCTGAGAATATTTTGCCACAGATCGATAGCCTCACGGCGTTGTAGGCGGTGGGCGCAGATTTCAGCCGCTACCTCTAGGTATCGGTTGGTTTTTGTATGGGGTTTGGCTTTTTCGGCAATTCGCTCTGCTTCATCAGTGCGGTTCAGGTGCAGCAGGCGGCGTGCAGTAAATAGCATTAACTCTCCGTCATCGGGACGCAATGTCATGCCGTGGTAAAGAGTTTGCAGCCCCTCCTCTGTCCGCTCCAGTGCGTCGAGCGCTTGGAATAGGGAAATTGCGGGGCCGGGGGACTTTTTGCCAAATCGCTCGAAGCGGTCACGCAAGAATTCAATGGCTCTGTCGGGGCATTGGCGGTAGCGTTCTGCTCTGAAGTAACTGCTTGCGTAGTGCTCATTGGTTTCTTCGAGGCAGGCGACAAAGCGGTAAATGGCACTGCCGATTTCATACTCGATAGCGTCACAGGTCTGACAGGCATACTGGTAAAGTGTTTGTGGGTGCAGAGGGTTTTGCCGCAGTAGCTCTGACAGCATCTTGTCCACACGCTCTCTGTTTCGGTGGTCAATTCGCAGGCTGTCGGTGAGCCGGCTGCGGATTAAGAAATGGGCTTTCCCGCTTTCTTCCAGCGACTCCATATATTGCAGGGATTTTTGCACCGCGTTTATGCGCGAGAGTGTTTCGATTTTTCCCAGCTGCAGGTTGACGTCTTGGGGAAATTGTTCGAGCAGTTGCTCAGTGACTTGCAGGATTGCGTTGTCGTCTTGGCTGTAATAGGCGAGTTCCAGTTGTGCGTGTAGCGTCAGCCGGTGGTGAGGAGCCCGCGCGCGCATGCGTTCAGCGGTGGCCTGTGCGGCGGAGTAGCGGTGCTGTCTCAGTTCGTGTTGCAGCAGATAGGTCTCGTTATACAGGGCGGATGCACGCAGCTCCATATCGTCTAGCAGGTGTGCTTTTGCTGTTGGCACAACTGCGGTACAGCGCGGACCGCTGGAAGCGTAGTAGCGCTCGCTCTCTTCGATCAATATTTCCTGCAGGCGTGGGTGCGATGGGTCGCGCAGCAGGTAGGTGCCCATGGTGTGGTCGTAGCCGGCGATGACCTGGAGATGTGCGCTGCCCGGCTCTACAGTGCTGAGTAATACAGGGATGTCGCGGTCTATCAGCTGCTTGATCTGGGGAAAGTTGAGCTCAAACTCCTCCAGATGCCAGCCCTGTTCGATAAGCCAGGTGCGCTGATCGTAGTTGCTGGTGCCGTGGTAGCAGATGGCTTCGGCAATTTCATCCTGGTCAGCGGCGTGTCCCCAGTACTGCAATACGGTTGCTATGCTGGCGGGAGCGCAGGTCATATGGCGCTGCTGTATATAGGGCAGCGATAGAATCTTGCGTTGATCGTCTTCTTTCCGTTGGCGGATGGCGTCGGAAACCCGGTTTTGGTAGAAGCCTTTTTGCTCCAGGTAGGGGAGGGCTGCGTCATAGTCGCCGCGTGCGCAGTAAAAGTCCGCCCAGAGATTGTCTTGTTCTCGGCGTAGGTATTTCGGGCAGCCCCTTGCCATGAGCTTTTCCATTTTTTTCAGGCTGTCGTGGGCTGTTTGGAATTGGTGTAGTTCTATGGCGATTTGGCACAGGAGTCGCCCCATTAACAGAGACTGGCTGTTAGCCCAGTGGCGTTCGAGCAGTTCCAGGGCCTGTTGGCTTTGGTCGTTGCGCTGCAGGAGAATGGCATAGGTATGGATTGCGTCGAGATAGTCGGGCTCTGCGTCGCAAATCTGTTTGCACAGTTCCAGCGCCGCTTCGTGCTGATCGGCCTCCTGTAGCCGGTGAACCCGGCGGAGTTTTATCCAGAGCCCTGAGTCGAGTTTTTCGGCCTTTTCCAGGTAGAGGTCTGCGTTGACGAAGTCCCGGAATCTGGAATAGATGTCGGCCTTGATGCACATTAAATAGGCGCGGTCTGCACCCTCGGGAAATCCGTCGGGCGCTCCGCTAAACTCATGTGACTCATATATTTCCCAGGCGCGCAGTGGTCCTTTGCGTGTCAATAAGGCCTGCAGATAGTAGGGAAAGATGAATGGATCACGACCGTATCTTCTCCAAGTGCGGAAAATGATGGCATCTGCTGAACGGTGTAATCCCAAATGGCTTAGTGCTTTGATGGCGAGAATGCGCAGTTTTGTGTGCTGCCATTTCTCCATAGGGCCGTGGTCTTCTTCTGCACGGGCGAGTGCATCCAAATAGCGACCGCGTCTACAAAGTTCTAAGTAGTGGTTAATCTGATCTTTTAGTGGCGCAGAGGTTACTAAGTAGTCTTTTACTTCCATTTGTACTTCTATTTTTTAAACTGCCAGCTGGAGTGATTGATCCGCGTGAGCGCGTAGAGGGTTCGGGAGGGCGAAATCTCTTTGACATCTGAGAGCGAATTAATCAGAAGTCCCCCAATCTATAGGTATTTGGGGTGATATTCGTCGTAGTATTTCACAGAGCATGGATATTGGGGATCTGCCTGCACGCTTTCGGCAGCTTTTTGTGGTCGGGGGTAGGTTGTGGATCACTGGCGCTAACGTGGAAGTCAGGTAGGCGTGATCTCGGCAACAAACTGTTCTGGCTTGTCCGGTGTAATTACCAGGGTGCGCTGGGGAAAGCGCAGCACAACCGATTTGCTCAGGTCGGTAGCGAAGGCACGGTAGCGGCCCAGGCGTCTATTGTGGAACAGGCCGATGTAGCCAAAGAGTCCGCCGTTGCCGAAGATGCGGGTCGAGCCGTGCGTAGCTTGTGGATCTGATTTCACTTCGCTCAGACCCTGCAGAGAAATACGGGTTTTCCAGCCGGGCCGCAGTATAAACAGATTGGTGCCTTCGATGCGGTAGCCGCGAATAGCGAATAGGGCGCTAAGTAAAAGAGTGGCCGGCGGCAACCCTATTGCGACGTTATACAGTGTGGATTGCGCTTGAGGTGCCTTGCTGAGCAGCAGTATAGGGATAGCGAGCAGCAGGCTGGCAGTAATTGTCGTGATCCATTTTAGTTGTCGGCTCCAGGGCGCGCGGAATTGTGTCGGAGTCATTGGTCATCAATCGTGAGTTTGCCAATGGGAGGAATCATAACCCTGTTGTAGTGTTGCTGCCAAAGTGTTGTGTGCTGCTATTTGAACGGAAAGGTCAGTCAATTTGGTCGGAAAATATTCCCGGGTTAATTTTACAATGACCTTAAGGGCAACTATGAGGTTTGTATATGGATATGCCGGTTTCGAGGGAAGGGCAGCCGTCAGCTCTGGTAGTGGAGGGCGGTGCTATGCGCGGTATCTTCGCGGCGGGCGTTCTGGATACTTTTATCGAAGCGGACTATCTGCCATTCGACTTTGCTATTGGTGTTTCCGCAGGCTCGACCAACCTGATTGGTTATTTGGCGGGGGATCATGGCCGCAGCCGCCGGATTCTTCTGGATCATGCCCGCCGGACAGATTTTATCAATTGGCGACGCTACCTGAGAGGTGGGCATTTTTGTGATGTTAGCTGGTTGTGGCACGCTTCTTACGATGAAGTGCCGCTCAATGTCCGTCGCTATCTCGACAACAATGTACCTCTCTATGCGGTGACAACCAGTATTGTGACTGGAGAGGCCTGCTATTTGCGGGTGACCGAGGAAAATATGCATGAGGTCTTTCCCGCTTCTTGCGCTATTCCGCTTTTTTACCGCGACTTTCCGCGAGTGAATGGTGAGCCGATGACCGACGGGGGGCTGGCGGATTCTATCCCTGTGATCCGGGCCTACGAGCAGGGTGCGCGGGATATCGCTGTAGTGCTGTCGCGCCCCTTGGGGTATCGCAAAAGGGTGAGCCCGGCCCCGAAATTCATTCAGCAATTTTTCCATGGCCACGCGCGTCTGTTTGAAGCAGTACTCGGGCGAGCGGAGCGCTACAACCGCGCCTTGGAATTTATCCAGTCGCCACCAGCCGATTGCCGTATCCGTGTGATTGCTCCGCCGGCACACTTTCCCGTAGGGCGCTTTACCCGGGAGGCGGAGTTGTTGGAGCAAGGATATCTGTTTGGCAGGGAGGCGGGAATGGCGCACCTCCGCGGCAGGGGTATTGCAGTTTAAGTCATCGGCTGCAATTGCATATAGATAAATTGCTGCTATAGCCGCCTTTTTTGGAGGCAAGTAGCGTCCGTTTGCTAGCTATCGGAATATTCTTCTGATTTCTGCTGTGTTCATCCCATTGCCTGAGTGCCCTGGAAGCTAATCGCGGCGCTTATGGGGATTGAGCAAGGCTTCATTGGCGCAACAGAATCGCTTATCGGGAGTCCCTGCAGCCTGTCCGGGCAGCCGCAGTGGTGGCCGCTTTCACTCTCCCACCCCGGCTTTCCTATTGCTATACTCCGCGCCTTTTGGCGCCAGCAGCGCGTGTTTTCGGAGAATTCCATGTCTGATTCCCTGAGTGACTCTCTTTGTGATATCGGCTTTATCGGCGCCGGGGTGATGGGTAAAAACCTGATATTGAACCTGGCCGATAATGGTTACCGCGTGTGTGCGTTTGATCTGGACCAGAGCCGACTCAATGCGTTGCTGGATCAGCATATCCGAGAGCGCGGTGATTTGCCGCCCTTGGTGCAGACGTGCAATTCCTACACTGAATTGCTGGCCAAGGTGAAAGCACCACATTTGATCATTCTCTCTGTCCCCGCCGGTGCACCGGTGGACGATGTTTGCAACAAGCTGCTGGATGCCGGGTTGAAGGCGGACGATATCGTGGTAGATACGGGCAATAGCCTGTGGAGCGATTCGGTGGAGCGTTGTAAGCGCTACGAGGGGCGGCTGATTTTCTTTACCACCGCGGTTTCGGGTGGGGAGATGGGAGCCCGCTTTGGGCCGTCTTTGATGCCGAGCGGCGATCCCTACGCCTGGAGCCGTATAGAACCGGTTTGGCACGCCATTGCCGCCAAGGTGGATCCGGCCACGGGCCAGCCGATAGAGCGTTCTGTACCGGGTAAACCGGTAAAAGAAGGGGAGCCCTGTGCGGCCTATATCGGCCCCATAGGTTCCGGCCATTATGTGAAGATGGTGCATAACGGTATCGAGTATGCCGATATGCAAATGATTTGCGAGGCTTACCACGTGATGCGCAGCGCGCTGGGCATGGCGCCGGCGGATATCGCTCAGGTGCTGCGGGAGTGGAATAAAGGGCCGCTCAACAGTTACCTGATTAACATCAGTGCAGAGGTATTGGCCACCAAGGATGGAGAGACGGGGCAGCCGCTGGTGGATGTGATCCTCGACCGCGCGGGCCAGAAGGGCACCGGCTTGTGGACTGCGGTCAGCAGTTTGGAAGTGGGCTGCCCGGCGCCCAGTATCGCCGAGGCGGTTTTCGCCCGCGCGCTGTCTACCCGCAAGGTGCTGCGCACGCGGGCATCCAAAAAGCTGCAGGGGCCGGAGCTGGAGGCGGTCGGGCCGGCCCGGCGTGCCGAGGTAATTGCGCAGCTGCACGATGCTCTCTACTGCGCCAAGATTTGTGTTTACGCGCAGGGATTCGACCTGATGAAGTTGGCGGCACGGGAGCAGGGTTGGCAGCTGAATTTTGCTGAAATTGCACGTATCTGGCGTGCTGGCTGCATTATCCGCGCGGCTTTCTTGCAGTCGATCAGTGACGCCTATGAGCGCGATGTGAAGCTGTCCAACTTGCTGTTGGACGATTTCTTTGCCGGGCAGATTGCCGAGCGTCAGGGAAGTTGGCGCCGGGCGGTGGCGGATGCGACTCTAAATGGGATTCCGGTGCCGGCCCTGTCTTCGGCGCTGAGCTATTACGATGCCTTCCGCACCGAGTCCCTGCCCGCCAATTTGCTGCAGGGGCAGCGGGATTTCTTTGGGGCCCACACCTTCTCGCGGGTAGATCGCCCGGAGCAGGAGAAATACCACGTGCAGTGGAGCCGGCCGGAGCGGCCGGTGGTGACAGTGTGAACCCTGTCGCTCCGCCGCAGGGGCCTGTATCCGGCGGTGGGGCTGACTAGAAGGCCACTTCCTCGACTTCCGCCGCATGCCGCTCGGCCTCGGCGCGTGCGGCGCGCACCATGACTTCTTCGACACTGACGGATTCGGTATTTGCACCGCCGAAGGCGGCGAGCAGATCTTTGAGTAGGGCGGAGATTTCCAGTGTCATTACCGAAAAGTCCGCGTCGAAGCGTTGGGCCGCATTCTCCGAATCAATGCTGTCTGCCTTTTCGAGCAGCGCATCGCTGAATTTCAGCTTTTTGATCGCCAGCTGGTCGTCGACGATAAACTCGACACCCCCGCGCCAGACGAGCCCCAGTTTGTGAACCTGCAGTCCCGCCACTAGGTGATTGTGGATTTCCTCTGCGCAGAGATCCTGGTTTTTGCAGCGAATCACGCTGCCGCTGTCCTTGGGATCGCGCAGTTCTGTTTCGTGACCGAATTCGAACTGGGCCGGTGCCTCAGGTGCGGTTAACCAGTGGGTCATGGTTTGCTGGGGCAGGTTTTTGGCTGCCAGTGGCACCACTGCGAGGCTACTGATGGCCTCGCGCAGGTTTTCCAGCAGCTCTTCGGCAGCCGAGGCTGAGGCGGCATCGATCACGACCCAGCCGTCTTTCGGCGCGATATAGGCGTATTGCAGGCGCGATTTGGCAAAGGCTTTGGGGCGCATTTCCAGCAGCACTTCGTCTTTTAGGTTCTGCCGTTCTTTGCGCCCCACCTGGCGCGCCTCTTTGTCTGAGATAGCCTGAGCTAGCTCTTCCACTTTCTCGTTTACCACGGCAGCCGGGATCACTTTCTCTTGTTTTTTGGCACACACCATCAGGTAACCGTTGGCCGCGTGCACCAGTTGGTTGCCGTGGCGCCCCAGGGGTGGAACCCAGCCGTAACGGGCCGCGTCCTGGCTGCCGCAGGGCACGAACGCGTGCGGTTCCAGCAGTTCGTTCAATTTTTCTGCGGTAAGGGAGAATGCTTTGGTGAGGCGGTAGACGCGGAGATTCTTAAACCACATAGATCGGCCGTTGATTCTGTTGTTCGAAGCAGGCGGCAATTATGCGGAAGGCGAGCGATAACATCCAGGTGCTCTGTCTTGAATTGCTGTTGTTCAGCCGGTTGCTCAGATCTGCGGCGAAAGTTCCGAATTCCGAGAGCAGGGTAATTGCTTCTCCTTCGGCCAGCGCTCAGATGCTGCGCGCATCGCCCGGCACTAGTGACAGATATGAAGTGGCTACCCGCTTCCACCTGACCGAGGGCAAGAGAGGAAGTGGTGACCTGATAGGGTTCCGGGCTCGCGTCCTCAAGGGGGATCTGTGCTGGTGTAGGAAAAGTGGAGCAGGTCGATTTCTCGGGGCCGAAAGCCTGTGCCCGTACTTCCTGCTGGGTATTGTTCTGGCTGTTCGGAGTTGCGCTCAGGTAGAGGGTTCGGAAGTGTCCGTTCCGTCACCTGAGCGGTATTTCCGGGTCTGAAGAATTAGTGCCGGGAGGCGAATAACTCAAGATTTTTTAGTATGTATCAACGACCAAATTGCCGTTCTTGCTTTGATCATAAATTGTATAGGGTAATACAATAGTGTCTGTCGCCGCGGATGCGACACTATCGAACAGATAGAAACCAAGTTCCCATGCGTAATAGATTGAATTGCTGTTGGAGTGCATCTTGCAGAGGTTGTAGGACACTCCACTGTAAACTCTTGGAATGGATTCGCAACTCGAATTTTTTCTTTTGAGATTTGCTGAAATCTGGTGGTCGGATTTGGTTAAAGTGCTAACAGTGCCGCAGGCTGTAAGTGCTGTACAGATGAGTAGTATCCAAATCAGTCTCATTATTGTTCATCCTTTAATTTGTGCAGACTTAAGGAACTTCTGATTAATTCGCGTGGACGCTTTGGTTAGTTCCGTGGGGCTCAGGCAATAGGATGGCCATTTCGAAAACGCACGAGTAATTCCCTGTAGCTCCGACGGATACATCCCTGTATCCGTCGGTTTCGAAATGGCCATCCTGTCACCTGAGCTTCTCATCTAGCTCCAAAGAATTTTTACCGTCAGGAAGCGAATTAATCAGAGATTCCTTAATTTATTAAAGAGGCTCTGATTTATTTTTAGAATACTGTAGCGAATTTAGTGTGCTCAGACAATGAGGCACTTCCTTGTATCCACCGCTTTGGGGGGCTATCCCATTGCTTGAGAGACTTATCCGGGGCTGAAAAATCGCAGGACGCAAATTTATCAGAACCACCGTTGTTGTCAGGGGAAATGCAAAAGGTCCAGCGGATTCTTTCCGCTGGACTTATTGCTTGTGCTCCGATCAGTCTTTGGCGGGAATGGCTTGCACCACTTGCAAGAGATATTCCCAAAAGTTAGCCACGCTCTGAATATGCACCCGCTCCTCTGGTGAGTGGGCCCGGCGGATGGTGGGGCCGAAGGAGACCATATCCCAGTGCGGGTAGGGTTTGGCGAGGAGGCCGCACTCAAGGCCGGCGTGAATGACTTTTACCTCCGGCTCTTCGCCGGTCATTTCCCGGTAGATACTTTTCATTACTGCCAGCAGTGGCGACTGGGGATTCGGCTTCCAGCCGGGGTAGGCGTTGTCCAGCGAGGTTTCGGCGCCGGCCAGTTCAAAGGCGGCGGCGACATTGAGGCCGTGCTGGTCTCGGGCGCTGTCGGACAGGCTGCGCACCAGGCTCTGGATGTGCACTTGGCTTTTTCCGTCCGCAGTTTCCGTCACTACCCGGGCGAGGTTGTTGGAAGTGTCGGCAATGCCTTCCAGCGCGGTGCTCGGGCGTTCCACGCCGTTGGGGCAGCAGCGGATGGCGCGGATCAATTTTTGCTGGGTGTCGCGGTCCATCACAGAAGCGGGCATTTCCGCCGCATCCAGTGAAATGGTCAGCCCGCTTTCGTTGTCGAATTCGGCAATGATGTCCAGTGTTTCCCGCTGGGTGATTTGCACTAGCAAGGCAGCCTTGTCCGCCGGTACGGTCACAACACTGAATGACTCCCGCGGTATGGCGTTGCGCAGGCTGCCGCCATTGAGAGCGGCGATACGCAGATCGGCGATAGCGCGATTGGCCGCATCGAGAATGCGGTTGGCTATTTTATTCGCGTTGCCCCGTCCTTTATCTATGTCCAGGCCGGAGTGACCGCCTCTCAACCCGCGAACGCTGAGTTCGAAGGCCAAGTGCCCCTCAGGCACCGGTTCCGCTGAGTAGGGCAGCAGTGCATTGATATCCACGCCGCCGGCACAACCGATATACAGTTCTCCCTCACCCTCCGCATCCAGGTTCAGCAGCAGTTCTGCTTCGAAGTGGCCCGGTTGCAGATGCTTGGCTCCGGTCATGCCCGCCTCTTCGTCGATAGTGAGCAGGGCTTCGAGCGCGGGGTGGGGAATATCGGTGCTCTCCAAAAGAGCGAGTATGGCGGCCACGCCGATGCCGTTGTCAGCGCCCAGAGTGGTGCCGGTGGCGGTAACCCACTCACCGTCAATGCGCGGGCGAATTGGGTCTTTCAGAAAGTCGTGGTCGGAGTCGGCGTTTTTCTGCGGCACCATGTCCAGGTGCCCCTGCAGGGCAAGAGTTTTACGGTCCTCCATTCCCGGCGTGGCAGGTTTTTTAATAATGACGTTGCCGATTTCGTCCTGCTTCACTTCCAGCCCGCGCTCCCTACAGAAGTCGAGTACGTGGGCGACCACTTTTTCTTCGTGTTTGGAAGGGTGGGGAATCGCGCAGAGTTTGGAGAAGTGTTTCCACAGAGGTTTGGGGGATAGTTCGGCAATGGATGACATAGTGCTTCCTTTTTATCTGGACCGCCGGATGCAGCGGTCTGGGTTATCGCCGGGCTTTTGGCCCGGGACCGGAATTGTGCCCGTTTACCGAGTTCTGCAGTCCCGGTGCAACCGCATTGGCGCACCGGGGTTCTGCTGGAGGCTTATGCGTTTTCGGTGGCGACCAGTTCCAGGGCAATACGGCGCTTGTCGATATCGACAGCGCTTACCTTCACGGTCACTGGCTGGTCGAGTTTGTAAGTGACTTTGTTGTGGGTCAGTTTGAGGTATTTGCCATCAAACTCGGGCAGGTTTTTCTTGTCGCCATTTAGGCGAACAAAGCCGTCAATGCCATTTTCATCCAGCCTTACGCCGAGGCCTGCGCCGTTGACCTGGGTAATTTTTCCTTCGAAGACCTGGCCTGTCTTGTCTTGCAGATACTGTGCGTAGAGCCACTGCTCCAGGGCGCGGTTGGCCTGGCGGCCGCGGATCAGGCTGTCTTGAAGGGCCTCGACTTGCTCGTCACTCAGAGCCTTGGCCTGCTGACTCTGCGCGGCGGCACGCAGTACCCGGTGGTTGTGCAGGTCGTTGTATTTGCGGATCGGTGAAGTGACAGTGGCGTAGGCTTCCAGGCCCAGGCCCAAGTGAGCGCCGGGTTTGTTGGCGAGCTGGCCGGGGCGCAGCATGCGCTTGAGCACCGCGAGCAGGTCCTGCATTTGCGGTTCGCTGTGGTTCTCCAGATGCTTGACCAGCGCCAGGTAATTGTCCAGTTGGTGCAGATCTTTGTCTGCGTATTCCGGCAGGGTTTCCTTGAGCAGGCTTCTGATTTCACCCATGCGTTCGTCGCGGAAACCTAAATGCACGGAGAAGCAGCCCTTTTGCATCGCTGCGAGCTGGCGCCCGACGGAGATATTGGCGGCGAGCATTGCCTCTTCCACCATGCGCTGGGCGACGTTGCGCTCCTGTTTCTCGATGCGTTCGATTTTGCGCTGTTCGTTCAGGAAGATGGCGTAGTCGGGGCGCTCCTCCATAGTCAGCGAGTGGCTGGCGCGGTAGGCCGTACGCGCTGTGCAGAGGTCGGACAGGTTGCGCAGGCTTTCCTTTTGGTCCTCGGGCACGGCGCTGTCATCGCCTTCGATAAAGTTTGCTACCTGCTCGTAGCTGAGTTTGTGGCGGGAGCGGATGGCCGCGAACTCATAGCGGCTGTCGCCGATGGTGCCGTCGCTTTCGATATCGATATGCAGCACCAGAGCGGGGCGCAGCTCGCCCTGCACCAGTGAAAAGAGGTTTTCACACAGATCGTTGGGCAGCATCGGCAGGGTTTCGCCGGGCAGGTATTGGCTGTGGGCGCGCTTGAATGCCTCTTTATCCAGCGGGCTACCTTCTTCGATCAGGCAGGAGGGATCGGCGATGGCAATGTGTAGGGACCAGCCACTGTCGCGCTTGCTGACGGCAAGTGCGTCATCCATATCCAGTGTGGTCGGGGCGTCGATGGTAACGAAGCCCAGCTCCGAGAGATCTGTGCGCTCGGCGGTGATTGCCTCGATTCGCCCTTTGATTTCTTCCGCCTGCTTCATTGCCGCCGGGCTGAAGCGCTCCGGCAACTGGTGTTGGGCGACCACGTAGGCGTGTTCAATACCGGGCATATCCGGTTTGCCGATGACGGTTTCCACCTTGGCCTGGGCCTTGCCGTCCCGGAACGGGTGGCGGCTGATCTTGCAGGCGATGAACTCCCCCGGCTGCGCCTTGCCACGGGCTTTGGGCGGCAGAAAGATCCAGCGGTTCAGCCCCACTTCACTGGGCTGCACAAAGTGCCCCTGGCCCCGCTGTACATACTGGCCGACAAGGAATTTGAGCTCACTTTCCAGCAGTTCGTCCAGTTCGGCTGACAGCTTGCCTTTGTCCTCTTCGGTAAGGCTGACGCGCACCCGGTCACCGGGAAACACACGCTCCATTTCTGCCGGCGGCAGGAAGGCTTCGCGCCCGTCGTCCAGCACGACAAAACCAAACTTGCCGTTGCTGCCACGTACCCGCCCTTCGGCGAATTCCTTGTTGGAGCGGATGTCGGATTTCAGTTGTTTGAGTTTTTGGAGCGCGTCGGCATTCAGCATTGAAACAGTCTCTGCGGGTCGATTTTGCGCGCGGATTCTACCAGACCCCAGTGAAACGGGGTAACGCGCCAGCGCCGGTTTTCGCTCCGTACGGCGCATTGGTAGCGGCCTGCCGCCGTCGCGGGGACGCCAGGGGCGGTTTGATGACTGGGCCGCAAAGAGCGTTTCCGTGTGGTTGTTTATCCTAAATTGGCTGTTATTGCGTGATGTTTTCGCTTTGATTTGATGTTGGCGAGCAAAATTTGCAAACTCTATCTGCCCCAGGTGGATATAATCTTAGCTTCTTATAAAACAGATAAAGACTGTGGTTGTTCCCCAGCAGTGGAACCGGTCTCCGGAGAGGAACAGTAAATGAGTATTTTTTCCCATCCCGCCTATGACAAGCACGAACAGGTGGCTTTCTGCCAGGACGCCAAAAGCGGCCTGAAGGCGATTATTGCGGTGCACAACACCAATTTGGGACCCTCGCTGGGCGGCTGCCGTATGTGGCCCTATGCGGATGACGGTGAAGCGCTGAACGACGTACTGCGCCTCTCCAGAGGTATGACTTATAAATCCGCTATGGCCGGGCTGAAACTCGGGGGCGGCAAGGCGGTCATCATCGGAGATCCGCGCAAGGAGAAGACCCCTGAGCTGCTGCGCGCTATGGGAGACTTCATCAACACGTTGGGCGGCCGCTATATCACCGCTGAGGATTCCGGCACCAGCGTCGCGGATATGCATATCATCGGTGAGCGAACTCAGTATGTTTCCGGCCTGATCGCCGAGTCGGAGCACGGCGGTGATCCATCGCCCTCTACCGCTTACGGTGTATTTGTCGGCTTGAAGGCGGCGGTGGAGCACCGTTGGGGCAAAAGTGATTTGAGTGGCCTCAAGGTCTCCCTGCAGGGGGTGGGCAATGTGGGCTTCCGTCTGGCCAAGCTGTTGAAGGACGCGGGCGCTGAACTCTTTGTTACAGATATCTTCCAGGACAATATCGACCGCGCTGTCAGCGAGTTGGGCGCAACGGCGGTCAGTGCAGATGAGATCTTCGACCTGGACGTGGATCTCTTCGCCCCCTGTGCCCTGGGTGCCGTACTGAATGACGATACCATTGCCCGCTTAAAAGTGGGGGCAGTGGCTGGCGCGGCAAATAATCAGCTGACGGAGATGCGTCACGCTGCGGCCCTCGGTGAGAAGGGCATTCTGTATGCGCCGGATTATGTCATCAACGCCGGCGGCATTATCGATGTTTATTACCAGCAGCAGGGCGACTACGACCCCGCGCGTGTGAAGGCACATATTGAAACCATCGGCAGCACCATGCAGGAAATTTTCCAGCGCGCGGCCGAGACAGGTGAGACCACTGCGCACGTGGCCGACCGCATCGCGGAAGAGCGTTTTGGTCACGAGGACGCGTCAAAAAACATTGACCCGGCGGCCGCTTGATTATTGAGCGGGCATAAGTCCGTTGAGTCACTCTCTCCCCTGGAGCGATTTGCGTCATCGCTTCTCTTTGAGGTATTTATTTGGGCACTTCGGTGCCCGTTTTTTTGTCTGATACACCGCAATATGGCCAAATGCCCGGTGCTACGCTGACTGAAGTGCTAGAGTCCGCTGTAACGGAAGCCGGCGGCCGCCCGAACTACCTCTGGAGATATCCGATCTATGACACTGCGCAGCATTCTTATCATTTTCCTGTCCCTAGGAGCGCTCTCTCTCGGTGCCTGCGGTAAGCCGGATGAGGGGCGCCATCGTGTACAGGCTGTGGCTGGCGAGTCGGTGGATGGCGCCCGCGCGCAGTCCGACAACCCCGCCTATGTGGCGGCGCCCGAATTGGATATTCCGTTTTATAAGGAGAAGCTGGAGAACGGTCTGACAGTAATTGTGCACGAGGACCACAAGGCGCCAGTGGTGGCGGTCAATATCTGGTATAAGGTGGGCTCAAAGGATGAAGTGCCGGGCAAGACGGGCTTTGCACACCTATTTGAGCACCTGATGTTTAACGGCTCGGAAAACTATCCCGGCGAGTACTTCGAACCCTTTCAGCGCTCCGGTGCCACGGATATGAACGGCACCACCAATAATGACCGCACCAACTATTTCGAGACAGTTCCCACCGGGGCCCTGGATATGGCACTGTGGATGGAGTCTGACCGGATGGGCCACTTCGTGGGGGCGATTACCCAGGAGACGCTGGATGAGCAGCGCGGTGTAGTCAAAAACGAAAAACGTCAGCGCGAAAATACGCCATATGGTCAGGCTTTCGAGCGCATTGCCAGTGGCACCTTCCCGCCGTACCACCCCTATTCGTGGACAACCATCGGCTCCATGGAGGATCTGGACAACGCCAGCCTCGAAGATGTGAAGCAGTGGTTCCGGGACTACTATCAGCCAGCCAACGCAATACTGGTGATCGCAGGTGATATCACTGTCGAAGAAGCCATGGCCAAGGCGCGGCAATACTTCGGGAATATTCCCAGCAGTGGCGTGCAGCCGCGACTGAAAAACTGGGAATTGCCAGTGCAGCCCAATAAGCGCGAAGAGATGTTTGATCAGGTGCCGCAGACCCGCATCTACAAAGTGTGGAATGTTCCGGCGGTCGGCAGCGAGGAAGAGGATGCTTTGGACCTGATCACTTCTCTGCTGGCGAACCGCAAAAACTCGCTGTTATACCGCCGCCTGGTGCGCGATGAGCAACTGGCTACCAGCGTCAGCGCCTTTTATTACGGGCGTCAGCTGGCGGGCCAGCTGATGATTATTGTGGATGTCAAACCCGGTCAGTCGGTAGAAAAAGTGGAGGCAGTGCTGGATGAGTCGCTTTGGGCTTTCGTAAATAATGGTGTGGATGCCCGGGAATTGCGCCGTATCAAGCAGAGTGAATTTGCCAGCTTGGTAAAAGGACTGGAAAAAATCGGCGGCTTCGGAGGCAAAAGCGATATCCTCGCTCAGTCCGAGTTTTACTACGGTGACCCCGGTGCGCTGATAGAAGGCCTGCAGCACTACGCTGGTGTCTCCGCGCAGGAAGTTCAAGCTGTTGCCGCCCGTTGGCTCACACCGGAAAGCTATACCTTGATCATTCGCCCGCGGGAAAAGTATGCCACCTCGGAAAAAAAGGTCGATCGCAGCCGTTTACCGCCGGTGGATAAAAAGGTGGAGCTGGAGTTGCCCAAGCAGGAGTCCTTCACACTCGATAATGGCCTGAAAGTGGTGCTGGCGGAACGCCACGATACGCCGGTCGTGCTGATGAACCTGCAATTCAAAAGCGGCGCGGCTGCCGATGGCGACAAGCCGGGTCTGGCTTCCATGGCCGCAAGCATGTTGAGCGAGGGTGCGGGAGACCTGGATGCGCTGGCGTTCAGCGCGCGCCAAGAGGAGCTGGGGGCCAGCATTGGCACCGGTAGTGGATTGGATTACAACAACATCACTTTGAGTGCCCTCAAAAATCAGCTGGAGCCCTCTCTCGAGCTGTTTGCCAAGGTAGTGCTGGAACCGCTGTTCCCGGAGAAAGATCTTGCTCGGGTTAAGTCCAACCGGCTCGATGCTATTGCCCAGGAGAAGGCGCAGCCGCAGGGACTGGCGTTGCGCACCCTGCCGCCGCTGTTGTTTGGCGACAAGCACCCCTACGGGGCACCGTTGACCGGTTCCGGCACTGTTGAGGGAATTGAAGCAATTGAGCGCGATGACTTGGTGCGCTTCCACAATACCTGGGTGCGCCCGGACAACGCGGTTCTGATCGTTGTCGGTGATGTCACCCGGGAGGAGATCCAGGCGTCGCTGAACCGTGCACTGGCGGATTGGCGGGCGCCAAAAACTGAATTGGCGCGTATCGAGGTGCCGACGGTGAAGCGGCCGCAAAAGACCAGGATCTATTTGGTGGACCGTCCCGGTGCCGAACAGAGCTATATTATGGCCGGCCTGGTGATGCCGCCTTGGCAGCCGCAGGGAGCGGAAGCTTTTGAGGCGATGGCGGCGGTAATCGCCGGCAAATTTACTTCACGGGTGAATATGAACCTCCGTGAAGACAAACACTGGACTTACGGTGCCCGCGCTGTTTCTCTGGACACAGAAGGGCAGCGCCCCTATATCCTCTTTGCACCTGTGCAGACCGACAAGACGGCCCCGGCCATTCTTGAATTGTTGAAGGAATACCGCAGCTTCCTCGGCGATAAGCCGGTCACTGAGCGGGAGTTGGCGGACTACAGAGACGATGAAGTACTCAAGCAGAGTGCTCGCTTCCAGACCAAGGGGCAGCTGCTGTCGAGTATTGCCTGGCAGGTGGAGAAGGGCTTGCCGCCGGAGTATATCTCCGAATATCCACAGCGGGTGGAGGTACTGACGGTGGATGAGGTGGAGTCCTCTGCAAGGCAGTTCCTGCAACCAGATCAATTTACCTGGGTAATCATCGGAGACCTGAGTCGGATACAAAAAGAAGTGGAGGCACTGAATATAGGGCCGGTGGAAGTGCTGTCTCCCGGCGATTAGCTGGGCGCGGGTTGCGCTTGGTAAAAGCAAGGGGCCCCGGCCGGTTTCCCGGCGGGCGCCCCGAAATCAGTTGCTGTAGGTGCAAAGTTGATTTGGCGGCTCAAGCCTTGGCACTGGGGCGTGCGCTCAGTTGTCCATGCCAGCGCGCCAGGTGAGGGTACTTTTCCGGGGCGGGCCGCAATTGCACGACTTTGCCGAAATCCAGTATGCACAGCATGCTGAGATCCGCTACCGATAGGTAATCCCCTACCAAGTATTGGTTATCCGCCAGATGGTGGTCCAGCAAGTCAAAAAATTGCAGTGCCTTCTTGCCGCACTCTTCGCCAAAGTCGGGGAATACTTTCATGCGGTCTTTAAAGAAGCCGGTGCCGTGCTGGAAGCAGCCGCCGATATTCATCATCATGTTCAGATCGGCGCGGCGGTGCCACATTTCTACCAGTGCTTTCTCTTTGGGATCGCGGCCAAAGAGGGGTGGTTCTGGGTACAGCTCTTCGAAATAGCGCTGGATGGCGACGGATTCCGCGATGCAGGTACCGTCGTCCAGTTCCAGCACCGGAACTTTGCCGTTAATGTCCCGGCGCCGGTAATCCTCTGTGAGATTTTCCCCCTTGGTGATGTCCACTTGAACAAACTCGATATTGTCGATGCCTTTTTCCGCCAGGTACATGCGTACCCGGCGACAGTTGGGCGCGCTGGCGAACTCGTAGATTTTCATTGGGTTTCCTCTCGACGCGATTCTTGGGGTGAGCATAAGCTTGGGGTACATTGTACGCTTTGTCAGGGGCTCTGATTCATTCGCTTCCCGGCGGTAAAGATAGTTGGAAGTCAAATGAGCTGTGCGGGTGATGGGCTGCACTTCGAAACTACCTGATACCTGATACAAGAAGGTGCCCGGCGGCGCTAAAGGAAAGTACTCGAGCGCTTTTGAAGAGCGCATAGAGCTGACTACAGCGCTCACGCGAAAGAATCAGAGGTTCGCCTGAACGAACGACTTTAAGAGGGATTAAACGGGTGGGGCAATGACAACAAATACCAAAGGAGGCCACTTCCGCAACCGCGCTGCTGCTCTGTTGCTGGCCTTATTGAGCGGCCTGTGTAGCAGCTTGGCATCGGCGGAATCTACGGCGGTCTATGCGGGAAAACTGTTCGACAGCGAGAGTGGCAAGCTGTTGGAAAATCGCACTATTCATATTGTCGATGGCCGTATCGAGTCGGTGCAGAAAGGGTTTGCCAAGCGCGATCGGGAGCGTTTGGTGGATCTGCGCAACTACACAGTGTTGCCGGGGCTGATGGATATGCACACCCATCTGGCCTATGAGTATGGCCCGCGGACCTATATGGAGCCCTTCACCTGGAATCCAGCGGATTACACTTTGCGTGCCGTGGATACGGCGCGGCGCACTCTGCGGGCCGGGTTTACCACGGTGCGGGATCTGGGTGACAGCGACAATGTCACCATCAGTCTGCGCAAGGCGATAGAGGCCGGCACCATTGAAGGTCCGCGGATTTTTACCGCTGGCAAGGCCATCGCTACCACCGGTGGTCACGCCGACCCCACCAACAGCTTCCGTTACGACCTGATGGGTAGTCCCGGCCCCGCGGATGGCGTTATCAACGGTCCGGTCAGTGCTCGCGAGGCCGTGCGGCAACGCTATAAGGACGGTGCCGATTTGATCAAGATCACCGCGACCGGTGGTGTATTGAGTGTGGCCAGGAGCGGCCAGAATCCGCAGTTTATGCAGGATGAACTGGAGGCTATTGTCGCCGCGGCGAGGGATTACGGCTTTACAGTGGCGGTACACGCCCACGGCAAAGAAGGGATGGATCGCGCCATACGCGCGGGTGTCGACTCCATTGAGCACGGCACCTATATGGATGGGGAAACCATTGAGCTGATGCGGCGCCACAACGTCTGGTATGTGCCCACACTACTGGCGGGTGAATGGGTTACACAGAAAGCTATGCTGGACGGTTTTTTCCCCGAGGTGGTGCGGGGAAAAGCGTCCACCATAGGCCCACTGCTTCAAAACACCTTCGCCGATGCCTACAAGCGCGGCGTGAAAATTGCCTTTGGTACCGATAGTGGTGTCAGCCGGCACGGCGACAATGCGCGTGAATTCGCCCTGATGGTGGCCGCTGGTATGACCCCTGCAGACGCCATCCGCAGCGCCACCTGGAATGCGGCGCAGCTGCTAAAAATGGGGGATGAGCTGGGGAGTATCAGTGAAGGTAAGAGAGCGGATATTGTCGCGGTAAGTGGTAACCCGTTGGAAGATATCACTGAGTTGCAGCGGGTGGCCTTCGTGATGAAGGACGGAAAAATTTACAAGGCCCCATGACGCTACTACGCGCTTGCAATATTTCTTGATAAGGTCCGGAAGCCCTGAGTAATCAGCGCTTCCGGGCCACAGTTATCGCAATTCGAATACCAGGTCCAGGTTGACGGACAGGGTGGTTTCTCCGGGGGCTACCGGTGTGGCCGCGCTGTCTTTTGCCGCCGCTATCTCCGCGCGCATCATCGGCATTGGTTGGGGGATACGGCCTCCTTGTTCTGAAATGCTGACGATACGGCGCACCCTCATGTCTAGCGCTTTGGCGTAGGTTTCCGCTCGGGCGCGGGCTATGTCCAGTGCCCGCTTGCGCGCTTCGGCCAACACCGGTTCCGGCTCGCCGATTTCCAGGCTGGGCCCGTGGATTTGGTTGGCGCCGGCTGCGGCCAATGTGTCCAGCACCTCGCCCAGCGCCGGCAGATCGCGCACCTTGATACTGACGGTATTTCTAGCCTGGTAGCCGGTGATTTGGGGTTTGCGGCCCTGTTGGTAGTCATAACGCGGCGACAGGCTGATGCCACTGGTTTGTACATCTTTTTCGTCGATGCCGGCTTTTTTGATCGCCTTTATCAGTTTGTCCATTTGCGTGGCGTTATCGCGCATAGCTTGCTCGCTGTCTTCCGATTCAGTGACCACGCCCGCCGAAATGTTGGCTACATCTGGTGCTTGACTTGCCTCGCCGGTTGCGGAGATGGAAATGAGAGTGCCGCGCTCGGCCGGGGAGCGGTCGCCGCCGCAGGCAGTGGCCAGCAGGGTGAACAGGGCGATGGTGGACAATTTGACAACCTTCATGACGTTTTCCTTGTGGGTTGCAGTGAAAATTTTGTGACAAACAGAAGGCGGAACAGTAACCTCCGTTAGCTGAACAGGCACTGAGCGGGTTGCGTCAGCCGAATACCCGCCGGTAATCTTCCGCTTCGCCGTGATAGATCGCAAAGCCCAGGCGCAGTAACCGCTGGCGTCGGTCGCACAGTACCCCGCGGGATTCGAGTTCCCGCTGCAGCTGTTCCGATTTTTCCCCGCTGCCGCAGTCGAAGGCAAAGAAATGGCCGTGGCCGTTTTCCAGATCGTGACAGATGAGGTTGCTCCGGTTCAGAAGCGGGTGATGGGCTTGGTCCATCGCGGTGAGAAAGCGCCGCTGTGCGGCCAGTACATAGGAATGAATTTTTTCTACGGTGATGCCCTCGCGCTCGAACAGCTCGAAGACCGCAAGGCCTTTGTAAAGGGCTGAGTAATCCATGGTGGCGCCGGCAAAACGCAGCCAGTTGTCGTCAAACTGGACTCTGCCACTGCGGTTTTCCAGCTCCGTTAATTCGGCGAACCAGCCGGTATTCAAGGGGCGCAGTTGGCAGTTGGCGGGAATGGTCATAAAGCACAAACCTTCGCCGGCACCGAGGTATTTGTAGGAACCTGCGGTAAAGTAGACCTTGTCCGCGGCTTCGCTAAGATCAATGGGCAGGGCGAAAAAAGCGTGGTAGCCGTCGATAACAAATTCTGTGGATTGCGGTTTGCGCGCGGCGATCTTGAGCAGTTGGGGAAACTCGACGCCGGAATCAAAGAAAACCAAGCTCGCGTAGGCCAGTTGGTAGTCACCACGCTGGAGTTCCCGCTCGAAGCGGGCGGCCAGGGTAGCGTAGGGTTCTTTGGCAACGCGGGTGACTTCGATCGTTGGCAGCTCCTCCAACCGCTGCAGTTGACGGGCGAAGCTGTAGAATTCGCCATCGGTGGTGAGAATGCGCAGCGGCTTGGTCAAATCGAAGGCGCTGATCAAGCGGAAAACCAACTCGTGGGTATTGGGCGCTATAGCGACCCGGTCGGGGGCTGGTAAACGCAGGGTGCGCGCCACCGCAGCTTGCCAGGCCGGGATCTTCTTCTCGAACAGAAGGCGCCACTTGTCATCGGCCAGCATAGCGGCGTCGCGCCAATACTGTTGCGCTGCTTCGAAGGTCACGTCCGGCCAGTAGTGGTGGGAGTGGCACGCCATGTGCAGCGGGTTTTCAAAGCGGCTGCACTGGGATTGTAAAAATTGTCGATAGTATTTTTGATACATTTGGTTTTGGCGCCGGCAAACCGAGTGTAATAAATTGTTGCCGGCATTTTAGATGGTGACGGATAGAAGGAGTAGTACTGTGGAATATCTGCACACGATGGTGCGAGTTTCGGATCTGGATGAGTCTTTGGAGTTTTATTGCAACAAACTGGGGTTGCAGGAGGTCAGCCGCAAGGATTACGAAAAGGGCCGCTTTACGCTGGTGTTCCTGGCCGCTCCGGGCGATGCGGAAACTGCGCGGGAGAAGCTGGCGCCCTGCCTTGAACTCACATACAACTGGGACCCGGAAACCTATACCGGGGGACGCAATTTTGGCCATTTGGCCTACCGGGTGGATAATATCTACGCAACTTGTCAGCAGCTGATGGATAAGGGTGTCACCATTAACCGTCCGCCGCGGGACGGTCATATGGCGTTTGTGCGTTCCCCGGACGGCATTTCCATTGAGTTGTTGCAGAAAGGTGAGCCGCTGGAACCGCAGGAGCCCTGGGCATCCATGGAAAATACCGGCGAGTGGTAAGCATACCGGCAGGAGTGCTTGCAGGGGCGGGCGCAGTGCCCGTCCGCAAGGTTAGAGAAAGGCAGTGAAAAGATCTAATTGCGTATTACTGGCCGGTAAATCGGCAGCGGATCGCATCCGCGCGGAGGGGTTGCGCCAGGAGCAGTTCTCCACTCTGGTGGGGGCTTCCGGAGGGCCCAAGTGGCTGGTGATCAGTCAGCTTGACAGGGTGCTTATAGGAGAGTTTTTCAAGGGGCGCAGTCGGCCCATCGTAACTCTTGGTTCATCCATAGGCAGTTTCCGCAACCTGTGCTATGCGATGGAGGACTCCCTGGGCGCTCTGGAGCGCCTCGAGTACGGCTATATCAACCAAACTTATGCCTCCGCAAAACCCGCGCCCGCGGAGATCACCGCTGCCGCTGAGAAGATCCTTAAAGAAGTTCTGGGGCGGGGAGGGGCACGAGAAGTCGCGGAAAACCGCCTCTGGCACAGCCACTTTGTCACTGTGCGAGGGCGCGGCCTTCTGGCCAGCGAGCGGCGCGCACTGCTGGCGCCGGCGCTCCTTGCCTCAATGCTGGCAAACGCCCTGTCCAGAGACAGCTTGAGTTGCTTCTGGGACAGGGTGGTATTCCACTCGGGCAGCGCCGCCGGTGTTCGTTTCGACAAGCTGCGAACGATCAATGCGGCGCTATCGGAGGAAAATGTCTGCGATGCCGTATTGGCCAGTGGCTCGATTCCGCTGGTAATGGCCGGGGTGCAAAATCCACGGGGGGCGCCAGCGGGCAACTATCGCGATGGCGGTATCACCGACTATCACTTCGATCTGCGCTTCGAGCATCCGGAGGGGCTGGTCTTTTATCCGCACTTTTTCCCTTTTCTTGTGCCAGGTTGGTTTGATAAAAGCCTGCCTTGGCGCCGCGTCAGGGGGGATGCCATGGAAAACACATTACTGGTAGCGCCGTCCCCGGCGTTCGTTGCTCGCTTGCCCTACGGCAAGATTCCTGACCGCAACGACTTCTACCAGCTCGGCACCGATGAACGGTTGAAGTACTGGAATACCGTGGTGGATATGGGCAGGCGGGTGGCTGATGACTTCTATGAGCTCTGGCAGACGGGGGCCGTCGCCGATCACTTGATCGAAGTTGGGCGAGATGAAAGTCCTCACAAGCTGTCGCAGGTGGCAGCCATATGAGTGGTGCGCGGGAACTGGGAGTGTCCCAGGAGGAATTCCGTACCACCCAGGAGTGGGTCTACCACCAGGTGCGGGAGGCTATTCTGCGTGGAAAATTTTTGCCTGGCCATCCAGTCACGATTCGCGGGCTGGCCGCGGAGCTCGGCTGCAGTCCCATGCCGGTACGCGAGGCGCTGCGCCGCCTTACCTCCGAGCGTGCGCTGGAGTTGTCGGACACGCGGCGGGTGACGGTGCCCACTATGACCCCGGAAAAGCTGGCCGAGATTTGCGCGGCGCGGGTGGCGCTCGAGTGCCAGGCCGCGGAGCGGGCACTGCCCTATGTGGGCCCGGACGAGCTGGAACGGCTGCGCAGTCTGGACGACCGGGTCAGTGCGGCGCTTGCGGATGGAGATACGGAAGCGTATGTCACCGCTAATTTGGAGTTCCACTTCACCCTGTACCGTCTAGGTCGACCGCATATCATCCTGTCCTTGATAGAGAGTCTGTGGCTGCAGACGGCGCCTCTGCAGCACCTGGTTTTCCGGCGCTTTGGCGTGCAGGAACTGCCCGACCGGCACCGGGATCTTCTCGAGGCCATCTCCGCTGGTGACCCCGTGCGGGTGCGCACCGCCATCCGTCAGGATATCGAGGAGGGGCTTGGCTCCATCTCTGCAGAAGAGCTTTTATAACGATGTTTGCATATCTCCATATTGCCTTGCACTTTCTTGTGCCGGTGGGCATTGCCTGGTTTTTCTTCCGCACGGACTGGAAAAGGGCCGCGTTGATCATGCTCGCCGCCAATCTGGTCGATTTGGACCATTTTCTCGCCAGTCCCGTGTACGACCCTAACCGCTGCAGTATCAACTTTCATCCGTTACACAAGATGCTGCCGATCTCTCTTTACGGTGCCATGATGTTTCTGCCCTGGAAGCCGGTGCGCTACCTGGGGATCGGTCTGGTTACCCATATGTTGCTGGATGCCTTGGACTGTGGTGTCTAAAGGGCTGCTTGGCCTCTGTGGGCGCTGAAGTTGGTTTCTCGGCGCTCAAGCCATGCGCTTGTCGAAAAGGCGCTGGTGTCCCCTTGTCACTTGTATCCCCCTAGGGAACCTCTGATTAATTCGCGTGAACCTAGTGGTAGGTTCCGGGGCGCTCAGACAATAGGACGGACATTTCGAAAGCGCACGAGTATTTCCCTGTAGCTCCGTCGGATACCGCCTTGTATCCGACGGTTTCGAAATGTCCGTCCTACCACCTGAGCTTCACATCCGCCCTCGAAGAACCTCTGCCACCAGGAAATGAATTAATCAGAGGCTCCCTAGCTGCTGATTGCAAAGCTTTTATCTCCGTCACCGGTGCCTCTTACCCAACAGCGGAACCAGTGCGTGCGGTTCCGGCAGATCTTGCGCTCCGCCCGAACCCGCCCCTAAAATGTGATCACAAACGGGCCGGGCTGGACTTGGCCGCCGTGAATGACTGATGACGAATCGCATAGAGGCCGGCCCGTTGCCGGTCGTTGCAGCCAGATAGCCAGGAGTGAGCAATGAACAAGAGCGAACTGCAACAACAGGACCGGGAGCACTTACTGCACCCCTTTACCGATTTCCACGAGCTGGGTGAGCAGGGCACCCGGGTGATCACCGGTGCCGAGGGGGTCTATATCACCGATATCGATGGTCACAAAATGCTCGATGGCATGTCCGGCCTTTGGTGCTGTAACCTCGGCTACAGCCGCAGGGAAATTTCCGATGCCATCTATGAACAGCTGAATACCCTGCCTTTCTACAACAGCTTCTTCCAGTGCACCACCGTCCCATCTATTGAGCTGGCGGATGCATTGGCGGCAGTGGCTCCGGCGCACATGAATAATGTCTTCTTCACCGGCTCTGGCAGTGAGGCGAACGATACCAATCTGCGCATTATCCGCCGTTACTGGGACTTGATGGAGCGGCCCGAGAAGCGAATTGTTATTTCACGCAAAAATGCTTACCACGGTTCCACCATCGGCGGTGCCAGCCTGGGAGGCATGAGCGGCATGCACAAGCAGTTTCAGGCCCTGGACTATATTGAGCACATCCAGCAGCCGTACTGGTTTGGTGAGGGTGGGGATATGTCCCCGGAGGAGTTTGGCGTTTACGCTGCCCGCTGTCTGGATGAAAAAATCCAGGAGCTGGGGCCCGAAAACGTGGCGGCTTTTATTGCCGAGCCCATCCAGGGGGCCGGCGGCGTAATTATTCCTCCGGAAACCTATTGGCCGGAAGTAAAGAAGGTGCTGGATCAGTACGGCGATATCCTTCTGGTAATGGATGAAGTGATCTTTGGCTTCGGCCGCACCGGTGAATGGTTCGGCGCCGATTACTATGGCATGCAGCCGGATCTTATGACTTTCGCCAAGGCGGTGACCAACGGGTATTTCCCGCTCGGCGGCACCATGGTGGGGGACCGTGTGGCGGAGGTGATCAAAGCCAAGGGCGGAGAGTTCACCCACGGCTACACTTATTCCGCGCACCCGGCGGCCTGTAAAGCCGGTTTGGCGACTATCAATATCCTGCGCAACGAGAAGATCATTGAAAACGTGCGCGAAAATACCGCCCCTTATCTGGCCAAGCGCTGGGCGGAACTGGCGGATCATCCGATTGTTGGTGAGGCGCGCAGCCTCGGTCTGGTGGGTGCGCTGGAACTGGTCAAGGACAAGTCCAGCCGCGCGCGCTTCGACGACAAGTGCACTGCTGGCGGCGTCTGCCGGGATCTGAGCATCAAAAACGGTCTGGTCATGCGGGCTACTGGCGATACTATGATCATTGCTCCGCCGCTGATTCTGACTAAAGAGCAGGTGGACGAGCTGGTGGAAAAAGCCCGCCGGGCACTGGATGATACAGCCAAGGCACTGGCGTAATGGTCCCGGGATCGGGGACACCGAAAAGGCAATTTATGTCTACAGAAAAAGAACTTGCTCCGCAGACAGGGTTATTGCAGCAATCGCGGCGTTTCCTTGATGAACACTCCGAGCTGAAATGGATTGAGGGCTTTGTGTTCGATATCAACGGCGTGCCCCGTGGCAAATGGCTGCCCGCGGCGTCGGCGGAGAAGCTGCTCAAGGGCGGCCTGCAAATGCCGCGCAGTGCGGTCAGCCTGGATATCTGGGGGCGGGATATTGAAAACAGCCCGTTGGTGTTTGCCAGTGGCGACAGCGACGGGGTCTGTATCCCGGTATCCCCAATCTGCCTGGCACCCTGGCACCGGGAGGCGACGGCACAGCTGCATATGCAGCTGCATGAGGCGGATGGCTCCCCCCTCTATGCAGATCCACGCACCCAGCTGCAGCGGGTGGTGGAGAAATTGAAGGCGCTGGGATATACGGCGGTGTGTGCCACCGAGTTGGAATTTTATCTGCTGCGGGAAGAAGTAGATCACTTGGAGCGGCCGCGACCGGTCAGTGACAATGACGCTGACTTGGTGCCCTCCACCGATGTCTATGATTTGTCCGAGCTGGATGCCCAGCGGCATTTCTTCGCCGATGTGCGCGCAGCCTGTGTGGAGCAGGGGATTCCCGCGGATTCAATTCTCTCCGAGTGCGCTCCGGGGCAGTTTGAGATCAATCTGTTGCACAGTGCCGATGCGGTGCAGGTCGCCGACCAGACGCTGTTGTTCAAGCGTCTGCTCAAAGGGGTGGCGCGCAGCCACGGACTGCGCGTCAGCACCATGGCCAAACCGTTTGGCGGGCAGGCCGGCAACGGTATGCATGTGCACCTGAGTTTGGTCGACAGCCGCGGCAAGAATGTCTTCGATGACGGCAGTGAGCGGGGGTCCGATTTGTTGCGTCACGCTGTTGCTGGCATGCTGGCCAGCGCCAATGATGCTATGGCCTTCTTTGCGCCGCACAGCAACTCATACCGCCGTTTTCAGGAAAGTTCGCATGCGCCGCTCAACCTGTGCTGGGGTTACGACAACCGCACGACCACACTGCGTGTCCCGGCGAGCCAGCCCGAAGCGCGCCGTATCGAGCACCGCATCGCCGGTGCCGATACCAATCCGTATCTGGTGCTGGCGGCGATTCTCGCCGCTGTTTGTCACGGGCTCGAGCACAAGCTGGAGCCGCCGGAAGCGGTCGAGGGCGATGCTTATCAGGTGGAGAGTGAACAGCTCATCAATACCTGGAGCGGTGCGCTCGACCGCTTTGCACGCAGTGCCCTGTGGAAGGAATATCTTGACCCGCGGTTTGTCGAGCTATTCCTATTGTTGAAACACCAGGAGCTGGCGGAGATTGGCGCGCGCGTTACAGACGTGGAGTATCAGAGCTACCTGCACCGGGTGTGAAATTGGTGGCTTTCAGCTATTCGCTGCCTTCGCTGTGTATTGCGCAGGCCCCGGACATCGGATCCCTGCAGATGTTGGACTAGTGAGTCGGTCCGCAATAGCCTGGGAAACGGCTTTAGCGACAAGCGAGGCAGGGTGGAGCATCCTCTGCTATACCTAGTTTAAGCGCGTGACGCGCTTGAGACTCTCCTCCTGAAAGTGTGTTCGAGAAAGCTGGCCCGCCTCTTGGCGGGCATTTTTTTACTGCAGAAATTTGACGGTATTTCTTTCCTCAATTTTACTGGGGACTTGATGCGCTTGGCTGCAGTCGGAAACAGCCTGCCTATACTGGAGGTAGCCGCAGCGGCGGCAAAGGAGCTTTTGAGCGTTACAAGGAGTTGCCCCATGAGATTGAAGTCCCTCCTAGTCCCACTGGCAATGGCGGTTTTCACCGGCCTTGCCGCCCCATCGGTGCTGGCGGGTCCTTCCGGTTACCCGGTTCAGGCGCCGCCTCAAGGGATATACACCGCCGGTACCGTTTTAGTGCGCATTGGCGCTGCTTACATAGAGCCAGACAATAAGGATGTATACGAGGGTACTCAGTCTTTCCTCGTGGAGGATCCGTCCGGTGATGTTGTCGGTGAGGTGCCGGTAGACGTGTTTACCAGAGTGAACCTGGACGACGATACCACCTGGTATATCAGCGGTGTCTGGTTACCGATAGAACACTTTGGCCTGGAGTTGTACTTTGCAGCCGATGGCAGCCACGATGCGTCACTTTTTTCGTCGGCTCGAAGTGAGGGGGCTTTTGTCGGTGATTTTTCTACGGGAATTAGCGATTTTGACAGCTATACGACCAGCCTGTATGCCAATTGGTATCCAATGGACCCGACATGTTTGATACAGCCTTATGTGGGTATTGGCGTCAGTTATGTCGATTTCGAGGATGAATTTATCCGACCGGTGTTCCGAGCATTTGGGGAAGAATTTGGAGTACTCCGTCTCGGCAGCGACTTCAATTGGTCCGCGCAGGTAGGTGTGGATTTTAACTTTGGCCGCGACAATGGTTGGTTGATCAATCTCTCTGCAATGTACGTGAAGTCCGACCCCAGTCTCGAATTGGGCTACGATACCACGACTCAGCCGGCTGGATTTGGTGAGTCGGTAGTGCTTCCGGTACGTATCCGCAGTGATCTGGACTTCGATCCGTGGATAATCAATCTGGGGGTGGGTTACCGCTTTAGCTTCTAGGCGCCGTTTTACACTCCGGCAGCCGGGGCGGCCTGCACTACCACTGTGTAGCTGCGGTTCGCGACGGCGCCGTGATTTTGCTGGCCGGGCGGGCACCCGCACTTTGCCGGGCGGTCGGAGAGCGCCACCTGAGGTGACTGAAAGGTGAAGGAATCGCCTGTTCGGTATTAGCAGTGTTCCATTAATGTGAATTATTTCCTTCTGGCAGTCATTTCTGCACCAGTGTATTCTTCGCACTCGCCATCGGCACCATAACAACGCAAATGGGGAATTCATGACCGCCTTGGAGAATTGTGCAGACGGTCTGCCGGCCGCGGACACGCGGCCGCTGAAAATATGCCTGCTGGGATATCGCAGTCACCCGTACTGCGGAGGTCAGGGAATCTACCTTCACTATCTGAGTAAAGCGCTGGTAGAGGCCGGCCACTCGGTGGATGTGATCTCCGGCCAGCCTTATCCGGAACTGGACCCGCGTGTAAAGCTTATCAAGATGCCGGGCCTGAACCTCTTTGAGGTGGAAAACCCGACCCGCGCTCTGCGCTGGCGGCATCTCTTGTCCTGGACAGATTTCTACGAGTGGTGGACCAAGCTGAGTGGCGGCTTCGCCGAACCCTACACGTTCGGCCGGCGCGCGGCAAAATATCTGCGCCAACACGGCCATCGCTACGACATAGTGCATGATAACCAATCTCTCTGCTACGGACTGCTCAATATAGAAAAGAGCGGTTTGCCGGTTGTCGCCACTATCCATCACCCGATTACCCGCGACCGCCAGCTGGCGCTGGAGGCAGCGCCCGATTGGCGCTATCGCCTGCTGGTGCGTCGCTGGCACAGCTTCCTGAATATGCAAATAAAGGTGGCGCGGAAGCTGCGCAACATAGTTACCGTTTCGCAGCAGTCTAAGCGGGATATTATCGATCAATTCGGTGTGCAGCCTGAGCAGATTCGGCTTATCTACAACGGTATAGATACCGATGTATTCAAGCCCCAACCCCAGATTCAGCGCAGGACACAGCGGATTATGACCACCGCTTCAGCGGATCAGCCGCTCAAAGGCCTGCGTTTTTTGCTCCAGGCAGTGGCTCAGTTGCGCCACAGTCAGCCGGAGCTTGAGTTGCTGGTAGTGGGACGGTTGCAGAAGGGGGGCGCTACCGAACAGCTCTTGCATCAATTGGGACTGCAGGATGCGGTGCACTTTGTTTCCGGTATTTCCAACCAGCAAATGGTGGACTACTACGCGAGTGCCAGCGTGGTGGTATGCCCTTCACTTTACGAGGGCTTTGGGCTGCCGGCTGGGGAGGCCATGGCCTGTGGTGTGCCGGTGATTTCCAGCGATGGCGGCGCGCTGCCGGAAGTTGTCGGCGATGCGGGCATCATTGTGCCTGCCGGAGACAGCGCGGCGCTGGTGCGAGCTCTGAAAAAATTACTGTCTGACGACAAACTCCGCGCGGAGCTTGGTGAGAAGGGCCGACAGCGTATAGAGCAGCAGTTCTCTTGGCGCTTGGCCGCAGCGCACTTGGTAAATTATTACCGCGAGATACTGGGGCAGAAAAAAATTAAATCACTGCCGTTGCGGGAGCGAGGGGCCGCCGGGAACAGTCGTGTGGAGGCTGCTTGATGATCACAGTGGAGCCGCAAAGACTGCACTTACAGCCGGGGCAGAAAGTATTGGATCTAGGGTGCGGGGAGGGGCGCCATGCAATTCACTTATGGCTTTCCGATGCAGTGGATGTTGTCGGGGTTGACCTCAATTTTACCGATGTACGCACAGCCTGTGACCGCGCCCGGCCATTTGCTGAAAATGCGACCCCTCCCGGACGATTACTTCTCGGCGTCGCCGACGGGCAGCAGTTACCCTTTGCAGATAATACCTTTGATGTGGTGATTTGCTCGGAAGTGTTGGAGCATATCGAGGATTACCGCGGGTTGCTGGCGGAAATCGACCGGGTTTTGAAGCCTGCGGGCGTTTTCTCCGCAAGTGTGCCCGCATTTTTTCCCGAGTGGATCTGTTGGCGCCTGAGCGACGAATACCATCAGGTGGAAGGTGGCCATATCCGTATTTTTCGTGAGCGGGTACTGCGCGGCAGTATTGAGGACCTGGGGCACCGCCTTTACTTCCGGCACAAGGCGCATGCTCTGCACTCCCCTTATTGGTGGCTGAAATGCCTGCTCTGGCACAAGCCGGAGTCCAGAGTCCTTGCGGCGTACCACAAGCTGTTGGTGTGGGACATGATGCAAAAACCGCGGCTGACCCGTGTCTTGGAGCGGCTACTGAATCCCCTGTTGGGCAAGAGCATTGTCTTGTATTTTGTGAAGCCCCGCGATTGTGAAACGGCTGGTGCCGAATACCCTCGAGCGGGTGCTTCTGTTGCAGTGGAGGGGCGGTCTTGAACGGTCTCACAATGCCCGCCCTTGTTCCTACAGAATTTTTTCCGGCAGGATTTGTGCGTGACAGTGCTCGATATATTCTGGCACGTCAGCAAACTGACGGCGCCATACCCTGGTTCGATGGCCATTATGCGGACCCATGGGATCATGTGGAAGCGGCCATGGGGCTCAGTATCGCTGGTGAATTTGCCGCGGCGGAAAAGGCCTACCGCTGGCTGGCGGACAACCAGTTGCCCGACGGCAGTTGGTGGGTAGCCTATAAAAACGGTAGGGCACACAACACCGAACGGCGGGAAAGTAATTTTGTTGCCTATATTGCCACGGGTATTTGGCATCATTATTTAATTAGTGGCGACGAAGCATTCTTGCGGCGCTACTGGCCCGTGGTTGAGCGCGCGGTGGATTTTGTACTCGGCTTGCAGACGGAGCACGGAGAAATTCACTGGGCCGTTGACACTGATGGACGCCCTTTGCTGGACGCGTTGATCACCGGCTGTTCCTCCATTTATAAGAGTCTGGAGTGTGCGCTCAATATCGCGCACCGCCTCGGTTGTTCCCGCCCCCGTTGGATGCACGCCAGACGGGCACTTGGTTTTGCCCTACGAGAGAAGCCACAGCGTTTTGATCGCACTTGGGAGAGCAAAGCGCGCTTCTCGATGGATTGGTTTTATCCGGTGTTGACTGGTGTGTTCTCCGGCGCTGCTGCGCGCGCGCGCCTACAGAAAAAATGGGATGAATTTGTGGTTGCTGGCCTCGGCTGCCGTTGTGTAAACGACGAGCCCTGGGTGACGGTGGCAGAGAGTTGTGAGTTGACCATGGCGCTGCTGGCGGTGGGAGAGCGCGGTCGTGCGGCGAAACTTTACCGTGGCTTGCACCGCTGGCAAGACAGGGATGGCGGTTACTGGACGGGTTATGTCTACCGGGATATGGCCATCTGGCCGGAGGAGAAAACCACCTGGACAGTGGGTGCCATGTTACTTGCCGCTGACGCCCTGGCCGGACTGACGCCGGCAAGTAAACTTTTTACTTCTGTGCGGCTGTTGCAGGACCCTGCGCTGGTGGCGCTGAGCTAGCGAGTTTCTGCAAATACGCCTGAGGACTGTGGATAGTTTCGGACCGCTCCTGTGTCTGAAACACTTTTTGTAGGGAGCGGCCCGGGTGCGAACGAATCCGGGGCCCTTCAGATCCTCCGCAGAATTCCGAGAGTATCCACCATCTCCACCAGTTCGAATTGTGCTGATGCCAGGGCCATTTTGTAGATTTCATAGGGCGCCTGTCCGCCGTCGGCGGGATCGGGGAATATATCGTGAATGGCGAGGTAGCCACCGGGCACAATGTGGCGGGACCAACTGCGGTAGTCTGTCATGGCCGCTTCGAGCGAGTGTCCGCCGTCGATAAATACCAGGCCCAGGGGGGTGTTCCAGCAGCGCGCAGCTACCGCGGAAGGCGCAACGATGGGTGCCACCCAGTTTTCGAGGTGCGCCGCTCGGATATTTTCGCGGAAGGTGCGAAAGCTATCCATGAGCTGCGTGTTTTTGTCGAACAAATCGGGGTCGTGGTATTCCTCGCCTGGTTGATGTTCTTCTGAGCCGCGGTGGTGATCCACTGCAAACAGTACCCTGTCTGTCAGTTTGCACGCTGAGGCGAGATAAATTGTGGATTTACCACAGTAACTGCCCACCTCCAGGCTGGGACCAAGACTGCTGGCTTCTGCAGCTAAGTGATAGAGGGCTTCTCCCTCGCGGGCGGCGAGAAAACCTTTGATATTGTGAATATTTATTGGCAGTTTGAGAGACATGGTATACCGCTCTTTTTTTTCAGTGGCGCACACACTAAACCGCATGGAGAGGAAATGCAATTGTGTTTCCAAATGCGCGTTGTTTTCCGTGAGCGTGCATAATATGCCGGGATTAATCAGAGGAGTTTAAGATGCGCAGGGATCATAAGCCCTACTGGTTAAAGCGCTGGCAATATAAGTTGCGAAAATGGCGTGCGCGGTATTTTTTATTGCCGCAATTTGATTCCGTGGGGAAGGATCCGGAAATTATGAATCCAGGTTCGGTGCACGTATTTGGTGGGAATATCCGTTTGGGAGATTACCCGCATCTGATTTCCACGCCGGACAATTGTATCCGCCTGACTACATTGGGCCACAAGGGCGCGGATGCTTTTATCACAATCGGTGATTATGTGCTGATTTCCCCCGGTGTGCGAATTTCCGCAGCTGAATCGATCGCCATTGGCGACGCCTGTATGATTGCTGCCAATGTCTACATTTCCGATTCCGACTGGCATGGGTTGTACAATAGAACACGACCTTTCCGCTGTACGGCACCCGTGAGCCTGGGTAATAACGTTTGGGTGGGGGACAGTGCAATAATTTGCAAGGGAGTTCATATTGGAGACAATTCGGTTGTCGGCGCGGGTAGCGTGGTGACAAAAGACGTGCCCGATAATACTGTGGTGGCTGGCAACCCCGCCCGCGAGATCAAAAAGCTCAATCCCCGCCGGAGAATGATCACCCGCGAGGCCTTGTTCGCTGACGCCTTCCGCCAGGCTCACAATATGGATGCGCTGGATAAGATGCTACTGGATGGCAATTCGCTTTGGGGGTGGTTGCGCTCGCTGGTATTGCCGAGGCGGGGCGATTGATGGTTGCAGCAGTAACTGACTGCCCGCCGGGCAAGTAATAGAATAGCCAAATGAAGAAATACAATAGCATCGTATTAATCGGTATGCCGGGTGCCGGCAAGAGTACTTTGGGAGTATTGCTGGCCAAAGAGCTGGCATTGGATTTTGTCGATACCGACATGTTGATCCAGCTGCGGGAGGGTAAGACGCTTCAGGAGATCATTAATGAGAGCGATTATTTGAATCTGCGCCGCATAGAGGGAGAGGTGATTGCGTCTGCCGATCTGCCAAATCATGTGATTGCTACCGGCGGCAGTGCCGTGTATAGCGAGGAGGGAATGGCCAACTTGAAGCGGTTCGGGCCCGCGATTTTCCTGAATTGTTCTGCAGAGGAGTTGCGCCGGCGTATTCACAATTATGAACAGCGCGGTATCGCCAAGGCGCCGGGGCAGTCGTTCGAGGAATTGTTCGCCGAGCGGCAGGCGCTGTACCGCAAGTATGCGGATATTACCGTTGATTGCGATGGCAGAAGTCTGCAGCAAGTGCTGGATCAAGTATGCAGGGAGCTGGAGGCCCGGATCTAGGTGGCAAGGCCTGTGCACGGACCGGGCCCCGCCGATACTGGCGGGACCTTTACCTCGGTCTCAGTGCGCTTTCCCCAAGCAGAATCAAAGCGGTAGCTGAGTGGTGTACTTCACCTGCTTCAGGGCGAAGGTGGAGTTAACGGAAGCAACATTGGGCAGGTGCACCAGTGAGCGCTTTAACAGCTGTTCGTAGTGCTCTACACTGTCCACAACCACTCGCAGGACATAATCCTTGTCACCACTGGTGGAATAGCATTCCACTACTTCCTGCACATCCTGCACCGCTGACTCGAAGTTGTTTAGGGACTCCTCGTCGTGGTTGTGTATGGTGACATAGCAGTATACTGTGACCCCCAGGTCGAGTTTTCGGGGGTCTAAGAGGGTAACGCGACCGCGGATAATGCCCTCTGCCTCCAGGCGTTTAATTCTGCGCCAGCAGGGTGTGTGGGATAAGCCCACTTTGTCTCCGAGTTCCGCCATGGAATAATCGGCGTTCTCCTGCAGCGCCCGCAGAATCTTGCGGTCGAAATCATCCAAGTCCGCTGAACGCTTCATATAAACTCCTATCCTATAATAATTGTGTTGTTCGAGATTTCTATCATAATTTTACGCATATATGCGTAAATAAAGCAATGCTCTATTGCGTTGAACGCACTAGTATGGTCTGGACAAATCTTCGCACTGGAAGATTTTTTTGTGATTGCCCGCCAGTCCGCTTGCCGGTACGGGACGGCAGACGGCGGAATAGCCGAAAAAATAATGACTAAAAATTCGAAACTGGTTTCGAATTAGACAGATAATCGGAAGTAGGCCTATGAGTGAAATCGCGAGCGGTGTGCAAGATACCGCCCGGGCGCAGGAGTCCGGTCCTGTGAGAGAAGTATCCCTGGACGATCGTTATACCACCCTCAAAGGGCGGGTACTATTGTCCGGTATTCAGGCGCTGGTGCGCCTGCCCATCGACCAGATGCGTATGGATCGGGCCCGGGGGCTCAAGACGGCCGTATTTATTTCCGGTTACCGCGGTTCCCCATTGGGTGGCTACGATCAGCAGCTGGTCCGGGCGAAAAAATTACTCGATGCGCACAATATTCGTTTCCAGCCGGGAGTGAACGAGGAGCTGGCGGCCACGGCGGTCTGGGGTTCACAGCAGGTGGGCCTGTTTGAAGGTGCCGAGGTGGACGGTGTTTGCGGCATTTGGTACGGCAAGACCCCCGGAGTGGACCGCTCCTGCGATGCCTTTCGCCATGCGAATGCGGCGGGTTCCTCGGCACATGGCGGCGCATTGATCGTTGCCGGCGACGATCACGGTTGCAAATCTTCTTCCTATCCCGGTCAGTCCGAGTTCGCTTTCGTTGATATGCATATCCCGGTGCTGAATCCGGCCACGGTGCAGGAGGTGCTGGACTATGGCCATTACGGCCTGGAGTTGTCCCGCTTCAGCGGTTGCTGGGTGGCCATGATCACACTGGCGGAAAATATGGACAGTTCCGCTACCGTCGATGTTGACCCGGAGCGGGTGCAGTTTTCCTATCCCGAAATAGAGCGCCCGGAAGGCGGGCTCAACATCCGCAAACAGGATAACCCACTGGAGCAAGAAGAGCGTCTCTGGCGCTACAAGCGCCCGGCGGCCTTAGCCTTTGCCCGCGCCAACAAATTAAACAGGGTGGTGCTGGAAAACCCCGATGCGAGCCTGGGTATTGTTAGTACCGGCAAGGCGCACCTGGATTTAATGCAGGCCTTTGAGGATATGGGTATCGATGAGCGGAAGGCGAGAGCTCTCGGCATTCGCATCCTCAAAGTGGGCATGACCTATCCACTGGATGTACCAGGCATTCAGGAGTTTGCCCGCGGCCTGGACACCTTGCTGGTGCTTGAGGAAAAACGCAGCCTGATGGAAGTGCAGCTTAAGGAAGAGCTGTACAACGTACACCTGAAAGATCCCCATTTCCCGCGCATCCTGGGCAAAGTGGATGAAAATGACCGCCCGCTGATGCCCATGTACGGCGAACTGTCCCCGGCGATTGTGGCGCAGGTGTTGGGCAAGATTCTCGGGGAAAAACTCGATGAGACGGCCCGGCACAGGCTGAGCCGCCTGGACGCGCTGGCCCAGCGGATCTCGCAGAATGCCGGTGCCAACGTTTCGCGTCTGCCGATGTTCTGCGCCGGTTGCCCACACAACCGCTCCACCCGGGTGCCTGAGGGCAGCCGGGCCTTGGCGGGCATCGGCTGTCACTATATGGCCCAGTGGCTCGACCGCGAAACCTACACTTTTACCCAGATGGGTGGAGAGGGGGTGAACTGGATTGGTCAGTCCGCGTTTACGCGGGAAAAACACGTGTTCGTCAACTTGGGGGACGGTACCTATTTCCATTCCGGTATTCTCGCCATCCGCGCGGCAGTGGCGGCAAAGGTAAATATCACTTACAAGATTTTGTTCAACGATGCCGTGGCCATGACTGGCGGCCAGCCCCATGACGGCGAGCTGACGCCGGATATGATTTGCCGCCAGGTACTGTCGGAAGGCGTGCGCAAAGTTGTGCTGGTTCTGGACAACCTGGACAAATATAAAGGCGCCTTGCATTTTCCTAGAGAAGTAGAGGTTCGCCACCGGGACCACCTGCCGGTGGTTATGGAGGCGCTGCGCGAAATCGAAGGTTGTACCGTTATCCTTTACGACCAGACTTGTGCCACGGAGCTGCGCCGCAAGCGCAAGCGCGGATTGTTGCCGAAGGCCGAGGGGCGCCCGTTTATCAACGAGCGGGTCTGTGAAGGCTGTGGAGACTGTGTGCAACAGTCCAGCTGTATTGCGGTGGAAAAGGTCGAGACGGCATTTGGCGATAAGCGCCGGGTTAACCAAACCGGCTGTAATCAGGATATGTCCTGTGTCAATGGTTTCTGCCCATCTTTTGTCACAGTCAAGGGCGGCGAGTTGGCGAAGCGGGCAGGTGTCGGCGATGTGTTGCTCACCGAGGCGGACAAGCTTCCGCAGCCGGAGTTGCCATCACTGGATGCGCCATACAATCTACTGGTGACTGGCGTTGGTGGCACCGGCGTGGTGACGATTGGTGCACTGCTGGCAATGGCGGCGCACATTGAAGGCAAGGCTAGCAGCACCTTGGATCAAACCGGTCTGGCACAAAAGGGAGGGGCGGTATACTCCCATGTACGCTTGGCCGCGGCGCCGGGCGAACTGAAGGCGGTGCGTATTTCCGACGGTCGCGCGGATGCATTGATGGCCTGCGACCTGATAGCTGCGGGCAATCTCCAGGCCTGTCTGGCCAAGCTGGACGAAACCCACAGCCGTGCGGTGGTGAACACGCACCTGACGCCCACTGCGGCGTCGGTGCTCGGTCGTGAAGATGTGCATTCGCCGCAAGTGGTATTGGATAGCCTGGGTGCGGCGGTGAAAGTGCTGGAAACAGTGGAAGCGCACAAGCTTACCAGCGCGGCGCTGGGCGACACTCTGGCTGCGAATATTTTCATGCTCGGTTTTGCCTGGCAGAAGGGGCTTATCCCTCTCGGTCGGGAGGCTCTGACACAGGCGATTGCCTTAAACGGTGTAGCGGTGGAGGCCAATCTGCAGGGGTTTGCCGCCGGCCGCTTAGCCGCGGCTAACCGTGACAAGTTGGACGCTCTCTTGGCGGGGGCGGCTGAAGAGGTCGGACTGCCCCGAGGCTTGGAAGAAATCGTTGCTCACCGCGTGCACCACCTCACCGGGTATCAGAACAGCAAGCTCGCGCGACGCTACCGCGACCTGGTGGATCGGGTAAAAGCCGCGGAAATTCTCAAAGTGCCTGGCAGTGAAGCGCTAGCGGAGGTCGTCGCCCGCAATTACGCCAAGCTACTGGCATACAAGGATGAGTACGAAGTGGCCCGGCTCTACACTGACGGCGAGTTTGCCAAAGCTCTGCGGGAAAATTTCTCCGGCGATTTTGCCCTGGAATTCAATTTGGCCCCACCACTGCTGTCTCCTTTTGATAAGGCATTGGGCCGTCCGCGCAAGCTCAAATTCGGCGGTTGGATGTACAAAGCTTTTGGCTTGCTGGCAAAACTCAAAGTCCTGCGCGGCACGCCGCTGGATATCTTCGGTTACACGGCCGAGCGCAAAATCGAGCGCACCTTGATCGGCGAGTACGAGCAGCTGGTAGACAGGGTGATCGGAGAACTGAACGCCGAGAACCACGCCGCAGCGATTGAGCTGCTCAGCTATCCGGATGCGATACGCGGTTATGGTCCGGTCAAGGAAGCCAGTCTGGACCGGGCGCGGAAGTTGCGGTCGGCCGCTCTGCGGCGCTTTGAAAATCCGGGGGCGGAGCTAAATGAATCAGCGCCAGTGGCGGTTTTTGATCCAGCCAAGGCACAACAGGTGGGTTAATTCGTGCGGGCGGGTTACCAGCTCGCCTGAGCGCGAAACGCCAGTTGCCTGGTTTTGTCGCCGGTAAATTCATCGTCCCCCAGTACAATGTTGAGCATAAAGCGTACTCGGGGGTTGAGGTAGACATTGACACCCAGCCTGAAGCTGTCCGCCTCCAGGTCGGGAATGTCCTTGTTCTCGATGGTTTCATAGCGGGCGGTCAGCTCCCAGGCACCCCAGTCGCTGTGAGGCTTGGCGGATCTGAATACGCCTTTCGCGCTGTCGTAGGGCTTGTGCTCCCCGGTAATCATCCAGCTGCCCATGATGTACCAGGTCTTCACATCCTGATCGCCGATAAAGCAGCCGTTGTCCGGGTCGCAGGCGAATGTGGGAGGTATGCCGTAGAAGTCCTCGAACACAACCTCTGACAGATAGTAGTCGCCGTCAAATTTGCCATAGGCGTATTCTGATTGCAGATAAACGGGGCCGTAGGTAGCCGCGAACTCCAATCCCGCGATATCGGTCTTGCCGCCTTGGTTGCCAAAGAAGAAGAGCTGATCGCCATTATCGTTGACTTTATCGAAAAAGAAGTCTCTGCCCCCTGGTGTCAGTGCGGTCAGCTGAGTGGGGCCGCGGCGGCCGGCGTATGCGACATCGGCTTCAATGGGATTTGAATTGCGGTTGGCGTTTTCGTGGCTGGCGGAGATACCGAGGTGCACTGTGCTGATTTGGTCGTTGATCGGTGCCCAGGTAATACGCCCGGCGGCGCCAAGACCTTCATTGCGAGGGGCACCGGGATTGCGCAGGTTAAATCCGGCTGCGCCGAAGGTGTAGCAGCCCCAATGGGTGTGCCAGCCGATACCCTGTTGGCGCGATCGATCGAAATAAATACCGCTGGCGCTGGTGAAGGAGCGTTCCATCATTGTAATTTCATTGGAGCTGGTCAGCTCTTCCATGGAGCGGTAGGGTTTGAAATTGCCGATGGTGAGTTTGCCGCCAAGTACCTCCGTGGCGATATATACATCGCGCAGACCACTGGTGCCGCTGGAGGAGAAATCCCGTTCCAGTTTGTATTTCCATTTCCACAGATGCCCCGTCACCGCCAGGCGCACGCGGCGGAATTCCGTCGTACTGATGGGATCTTCGATATCGCTGTCGAATAGGTAGGTGTCAAAGTGGATGCGACCGCCAAGTTCGGCGGAGAAGTTTCCTTCGTTTGCAGAAATCTTTAACCAACTTTTGGTCTCCGGCTGATCCGCAACCGCAGGATGAAATAATGCGGCCCCCATAAAAGAAAAAATAAAGCCGCGGCAATACACCGGACACCTCCCTGTGTGCCAGCTCAGCGAATGTTTCCCTGCTCAATGCCTCCTGAGTTTAGCAACGGCGCAAGGCGCGGCTTGTATTAAATATTGATGTCAAGTAAACGCCTTCTGTCGCAAGAGGCGCAGGAGTACGCCTTACAGTTGTTCAATGTTGTAGCCTTGTCGTTGCAACAATTCTATGACGCTGTGTTCTCCCACCAGGTGGCCGGCGCCGATAATTACGAACTGCGATTTATACGAGTCGCTTGTATGGATGATGCGTTTGGCCATGTCCCGGTTGCGGCGAAAGAACAGTGTTTCATAGAGTGGCTTGAATTCCGGGTGTTCGTTCAGGCTGTCGGCAATGATCAGTTGGTAGAGGTGATCTGCGTCGCCATTTTTCCATGCCTTTACCATGCGCGGTGCAAATGTCTTGATCTCATCCAGTTGTTCCAGTGTCTGCTGCATCAGCAGATCTGGACTTTCCAGTTGATTTAACAGTCGTAGCTGCTGCAGTACGCCCTCCAGTTCTACAATGGGTTTGCCACTCTGTTTCGCTTGCTGAAGAAAGTGGCGATCGATGCCGAGACCGGGGTTTAGCCCCTGTGCCTTCAGCTCCATCATGCTCATAGTGATCATTGCGATGGCGGGGCGTTGACGGATAAACATCGGTTCCGGCAGCTGATGTTTTTGCAGCCATTTCTGCAGTTGGCTGTATACCGTTGGCGACAGGTCGTCGCGCAGGGTGCGCTCGTCCAGATAGAGGGATTCTTGCATGATTTGCTGTTGCAGCGCCGGATCACTTTCCGCAGCCAGAATATCGGCTTCGACTACCAGAACGTCACTGTTTTTGTAGGCCTGTTGGATTTTTTTGCGCAGAGGGTAGAAATCGTCGCTGGCTAAGTGCACTGATCCCAGTAGATACACGCTGTGGCCGTCTTTCTGTGCAAGCCAGAAAAGCCCCTTGTCGTTCGCGCTAGATGCGTATCCGCTGAAGAGCAATAACGCGGTGAGAGAGACGTACCTGAGCAGCTTGATCGGGTTCGAGATTTCCATGGGAGACCTTTCGTCAAGTGATTGAATACAACATCTTAGGGTTTGCCCACACCAAATTCGATAGTGCTTTGCGCCGTAATGGGGGCTGATCCCAAGAAGTGTGATGAGAGGGGCATTTTGCTGCTCGGCAAGCGCCGCGGAATACCGCAAAATAGGCGCCACTTAACAAGGCTAGATGTAACAAAGTTGAGAGTACCCGGGAAACCGGGCGGGATTTATGCGAATTGTTCAATTGCTGCCTGAGCTTGATTCGGGGGATCTGGCGCGCACCACCCTGGATTTTGCCGGCGAACTGTTGCGGCTCGGCCATGAAGCCATTGTGATATCCAATGGTGGCGAGCTGGTGCCGCGTCTCACTTTGCGCGGCGGGCGCCATATCCGTATGCCACTACAGGGAAACCCCTTGTGGTCGCTGCGCCTTGTCCGTCGCTTGAGGCGGACGTTGGCGGAATTGGAGGTGGATGTGGTACACGCCCGCGGTGCGCTTCCCGCGTGGATCGCCTGGCGCGCTTGGCGGGGGATGCCCGCTGACAAGCGGCCGCGTCTGGTTACTGGGGCGCACGATTTTTACCGCAAGAGTTTCTATGGTGCGGCGCTTGCCGCTGGGGAGCGTGTAACCGCTGTCTCCCGGTGTGTGGCAGATTCCCTACAGTTGCACTTTAGTGGGAAATTGAACCAGCCACCACGGGTGGTGCACTACGGTGTAAACACGCGCGAATTTGATCGCGATGCGCCGGTATCCGGTCAGTGGCAGCTGCGTTTGCTCAATCAGTACCCACAGCTTGAGGGCCGGCACTGGCTGCTGATGCCCGCACGTTTGGAGCCTGGCCAGGGGCTGATTCCATTTCTGCGGATGCTGGCTGCTGTGGTTTCGCAGCGGGATGTGTTCGGTCTGATTGTTGGAGATTCCTGTGCGGGTGGAGAAAAGTACTCGCGGAAACTGGAACAAATGGCCGTGGAGCTGGGGCTTGCCGACAGGGTTCTGTTTCTCGGCCCGCGCCGGGATATGCGCGAACTCTACGCGAGCTCGCAGGTCTGCTACAGCCTGGCTGAGCAGCCGGAGCCTTACGGGCGTGTCGCCGCCGAGGCGTTGGCGATGAACTGTCCGGTTGTAGCCTACGCAGACTGCGGCTCTGCGGAGGTGCTGCAGCGGTGTTTTCCCCAGGGATTGGTGGAGCGCGGCAACCCCGATGCCTTGGTGGAAACCACTCTGCGTATCCTCGATCAGCCGCAGATGGTCCGCTTTAGCGATTTTACCCACGAGGATACTGCGGCGCAGACCTTGGCACTGTACCGTGAGCTGCTGCAGACCGCGTGACGCTTGCTTGACAATCGCTTGCGAAGCTAATCGCCCGGAAGCCAAATACAGCAGAGATTCCCATGCGTATCACTCAAGACACAAGTTGTGCGTAGACGCGCCAGATAGCGCGTGCGGTATTGTCCAGTGAGAGTTCATTGGCGGCGCGTTCGAAGGCGGTGCTGAAGTCTTTGTGCAGCCGATCTTTGTTCGTCAGTGCGAAGCGGAGTTTTTTCGCCAAGTGGGCCGGGTCCAGGTTGTCCAAAAGGTATTCCGGGGGCACATAGTCTTCTGCGTCTCCCTCGCGGCTGGCAATGACTGGACAGCGGTTCTGCAGCGCTTCGGCCAGGGCGTAAGGGGGACTCTCATTGCGCGACAATATCACCAGCAGATCGGCAGTGCGCAGAAAGGCACTGGCCTTGTCGGTGCGGCCAACGAATATTACCCGTTTGTCGAGCTTTAATTCGCGGCTTTGCTGTTCCAGGGCGCTTTTTTCGGGACCGTCTCCGAGGATGATTAACTGTACCCCGGACACTTGGTTCAACGCTTGCAGCAGCGGCTCGGTGCCCCTGAGCCTGATTAGGCGTGCGGCCACCAGAGCTTTGGGCTCAGGGGACAGCTGGAGGTCCAGGGGAGCGCTCGCTTGCCACTTTACTTCGATACCGTTGGGAATGATATTCCAATCCAGCCGTGAGTTGGCGACGGCACTGCGGCTGACAGCGATTCTCGCGTCGAAGGCACTGGCGAGTTTGTCCCTAGGGTGGCGCACATTGTGGCGGGTGATAACCTGTCGGGCGTCTGTGTATTTCTGTACTGCCGCGAGCAGCTGTGCCGATTTGCTGCCGTGCCCGTGGGCGATCTGGAAGCCACCGGCGCGGATATGGTTGGCCAAGCGCCAGATCAAAGTCGGGTGGTGGCGGCTGCGGTCGGTATTCAGCGGAATGAAGTTGACCCTTTGATCCAGCGTGTTCTGGTAGCGGGGGTGGGCGATAACCGAGACTTGCGCGTTGGTATTGTGCGCCTGCCAGCGGGAAAGGTCTGCCACGTGTTTTTCCAGCTCGCCGTGCTCGCGGCTCGCCACCAAGTGACAAATGCGTTGAATCGATTTGATGTCGCCGTCCTGGGCATCTTTTCGAGGCGCTGATTTGACTGCGGCAGGGTGGGGCGCAGGGCCAACTGGCGGAATCGTAAAATCGCCGCTCTGTGACGCCGAACGTTTAAGGCTCATAGGTCCCCCCGTGTTCTTGTGCGGGGTATTCTGAATCGGTGACATTACAGAATTTTGATCGGGATGTGACGGTTCCTGTATGCGGTTCCCAGCAAGTGGAAGCGCGCCGTTAATCCGCGCTTGGATGCTTCAACGAGTTCTGCTGTGACAGAGATGACGGTGCGCTGGCAGGGCGGAGATTAGAAACTGAAATGCCCATTCAAAGAGGCAAAGTCGAACCCGGGATTGGGGGTGTTGGTATAGGCATTGGAGAAGTGGCTGTAGCGCAGTGACAGAATATAGCCGTTGCGCAGCCGGTAGCCTGCGGCAAAGTGCAGGGCAAAATTGAGCTTGGTGGATAAGTGGATGTCCCCGAAGTCTTTGTTCGTCAGGTAGGCGGCACCGATGCCGAATTCTCCGAAGAGGCCATAAGCTTCCTGGTGGGGGTACCAGCGCAGTACGGGTTTCAGTTCGATAATATTTTGTTGCTGTGTCTCGCCGCGATAGTCCTGATGCAAAAATGCGTAACTGCCTTGAGCCCACCACTGCCACTGGCCGGAGCCGAAGCTGTGCTCGGAGAAAAGTTGCGCGTAGTTCAGCCCCGCCATTTCGGCGTCAGCAATGGAATCTTGCTGAATCAGTGCGTCCCCCAGTCCTTTTCCGGCACTGAGAATTAGCTCCCGTTCTGCTAAGGCAGGGGGGGAAGACAACAATCCGCAGCAGAGTGTGCAAGCCAGCAGGGACAGAAAGGCGGGCGCGGGCGGATTGTTACACATGACTTATGGAACGTTTATCGCGGAACTGAACAGAGATTCCATAAGCCTAGCGGTATATTCGGCGATGACAAGCGTGATCGGGCGTCGATGTCGAAATCACCTCCACTGGCGCTTTAACTGGCGCAGTGCATCTGCGTGCAGCTGGCGCGCGCGTTCCTGACTGAGCCCCAACTGCTCGCCGATAACGCGGAAGGAGCAGTCGTGGTCGGAGATGAGGCCGTAGCGCAGGTACAGTACTGTGCGCTGCCGCATCGGCAGGCGCGCTACCGCTTCCCGAAGGCGCTCCGCCAGCTCCTGATTGGTAACCAGTTCATCGGTATTGTAGAGCTCGTCCGCTGGTGCATAGTCCAGACGGGTGCTGCTCTGATCTTCAGCCAAGGGTTCGTCCAGCGACCCCGTGGGTCCCGGTAATTTGAGCAGTGCCTGAACCCTTTCGAGGTCAAGACCGGACTGTCTGGCCAGGTTTTCATCGGAGGCGGGCAGCCCTTGCGCGTGCACATCGGCGATTGCTCGGTAGATGGCACGCAGGTCATCCTGCACATTGGCGGGTTGGCGCACCAGGTCGTCGTTGCGGCGCAGGGCCAGCTGGATCTCCTGCTGTATCCACCAGTAGGCGTAAGTGGAGAAGCGGTAACCCATTTGCGGTTTGAAGCGCTCTATGGCCTTCATCAGGCCCACATTGCCTTCCTGGATCAAATCGATAAAGGGGATCGATGGGTTTCGGAAGCGTTTTGCAATGGCGATCACCAGGCGCAGGTTACACTGAATCAGCTTTTGGCGCTGTTCCCGGAAACGCCGCAAGAGGCTCCTTAGGCTGTTGCGGTCTCGCTTGGATAGCCTCTCAGAGGCGAGTAGCTCCTCTGCGTGGGCGATGATCAATCCGTGGTCGTAGGCTCCGGTGCTGCCGCGCTGCTCGACGCCCTCGCTCCGCAGTGCCACCAGTTCCACCCCGCGCTTTTGCAGCAGTGCAATCAGTTTGTCTTCAAGCTCCCGCAATAGACTGGTGGTGCACTGCTCCTCCTCGGGGGTGAGCAGTTGCAGGCGGTATAGATGTTTTAGGTAATTTTGCATTGGAGAGCTGCCGCCCTCCGTACCGTTGTCCTCTACCAGGGGGGCTTTGCTCAAATCCTCGATGGCATTGTCATCCAGCGGCGATGCCTCGGGAGGAGGGGTGTCTGCATCCTTCAGCCAGGCTTCATCCCTTGAGTAAAAATTGTCTCGGGACAAGTGCAAAACCTTCTATTGGCTGTTGGCGTGGCCGCGACAGCACCCGCAACAGGATGGCGCGGAATTCATTTTTAATATAGATGAATGTGGAATGGGGCGCCTTACTTTGTTTGACCAGGGAGTTTTATCTTTGATTGGGCCAAAGTGAACTTTCGCTAAATGACAAAAGCTGGCGGTTATAATCGCCCAAATGGGGGCTGGGGGACTGTGGGAAAAGATCCGAGTGGGGGCTCCTGTAGTAATAGGAGGCTTTGCGGGTGTCTGCGGACACTTCCCTGTAGGCTCGTCCTTTTACCGGGCAGTTCTCGCATGAGCGCCCCGCAATCAGCGACAGCGCTCATACGACTTGAGCGGGGCGCTAGCGAATGCGTTTAACGCGGATCTTGCGCCCGCCATCGGCTTGCTTCATAAAAAAGGAACCCAATAGGCCACGCTCAAGGACGACTGCATCGCCAACCTTCCAGGTCAGCCGCGTACTGTCGTTCTGCCGCCATACCTGCCCGTTGTCCAGAGTGATCAGAGCCTTGTTGTAAGCGGTCTTGCTGATATCGGCGATGGCAGCCTCTATGGTGTCAGGAGCATCTTCAGTGATACGCAACTGTTCTTGGCCGAAGTTTTGTTCAGCGCGCTGGTCGAGGGTTCCACTCAAGGTGTCGTAGCAGGCCAGGCGCTTATCACTTGCCTCAATGGCTGCGCAGGCTCGCAGTTGTTTACTGAGGGTGTCGGCGCTGGCGCCGGCCGCGGCAAGGACCAGGGTAGGGATTATCAGTAGAGTTCGCATAACTTCTGCTTGGGCTGTTGAGTGAGTTTGTGATTCATCTGCTTTTCGGGGCATATTGCATCTCATGCGACTGTTCGGGCGATGAGCCAGGTTTGGCCGCAAATGAGTGTGTCCGTGTGCCCCCTAATGTTCATTTCTCTGAGAGCGCTGCTAAAGGGGTGCTACAGCATGCGCGCACGAATCTGCGGATATATCAGTGAATTTTGCCTTTTAAACTGTTGATCGACAAACAAAAACGTGTCCGTCATCACATTTTTGTCAAGGCCAGCGTGGAAGAATTGAGGCCGATTACAACTATAAATCCGTACCAATTGAAGCCGATAGCAATGATAAATCCACACTATGCAGGGGTCGAAAAATGAAAAAACTGATTGTTCCCGCGATCGCCGTTGCCGCTGTCGGGGGCTACCTCTACTTTCAAAACATGGATTCCGCTGGCGCTGAGGAAACCGTTGCCCGACAGCTGGAGGCTGCGGTGGAAGAGGCCGCAGGGGCGGAGATGTCCGCGGGGGCAGACATGGTCGCCGACAGCGAGATGATGGAGTTCGAGGGTGACGTATTTGCCGATGTCCCCGAGCATATGGTGGATTCCGCGGGCCAAAATGGTGGCGCTGGAGAAACGGTGGATGAAGGTGTACCGCAGGAGGCGACCGGCCGCACGGAGGGGTAATCCACTCCTGCCGTAAGGGCCTCGTATATACCCGGCCAGTCGTAGTGGCCGGGTAGTGTATTGCCCGGGAAAAAGGTGGCCGCTATTGCTGGGCGTTGAATTGCCGCCCGCTCACGCCCCGGCTGTCGTCGCCCATCAGGTACAAATAGGTGGGCATAATCTCTTCCGGAGTGGTAACGGAAGCTGGATTTTCGGCGGGGTAAGCCGCAGCGCGCATGTTGGTGCGGGTGGCGCCGGGATTGACGCTGTTGACACGGATATTGGAAACCCCGTCCAGTTCGTCCGCCAGTACCTGCATCAGGCCTTCGGTTGCGAACTTGGAGACCGAGTAGGCACCCCAGTAGGCGCGTCCTTTGAGGCCGACACCGGAGCCGGTAAAGACAACCGACCCCGCATCAGACTTTTCCAACAGCGGCAGCAGGACTTTAGTAAGGCCAAAGGCCGCATTGACGTTGACTTGCATCACCTGTTGCCAAGTGTCGAAGTGATAGCTGGCGATCGGGGTGCGCTGGCCGAGCAAACCGGCGTTGTGTAGCAGACCGTCGAGGCGGCCGAATTCCTGGTCTACGGCTTCTGCAAAGTGTTCAAAAGCTTCGATGCGCGCTTCGTTCAGGTCCATCGGGAAGATGGCCGGTTGGGGACCCCCGGCGGCTTCAATTTCGTCGTAGACCTTTTCCAGTTTAGGTGTGGTGCGCCCGAGCAGTATCACTGTGGCACCATGGGCGGCAAAGGTTTTGGCGGCGGTACGGCCTATGCCGTCACCGGCACCTGTGACCAGTATGATCTTGTCTTTGAGAAGTTCTTTGGGGGCGTGGTAGTCGCCGATAAACTCAGACATAAGGCTTCCAGATTTCTTCCTATTTTCCGTAGTTCTGCCGGGCCGACAGCGCTCGCCGATAGGGGGGAGCCTCGGGGAGCGATCTTCCGGCCTGCTCGGGAGTCTCCTAAAGAGAGGTTTTCAGCCCAGAGGTGTTGAAGGGGCCCAATTCACTATTTTCAATGTAGTGGCGTTGCAACAGGGGCCAGATTTCCTCCGCGGAGTGCACCAAGTGGTCGGCCCCCCAGCGCGCCGGGTCGTCGCCATTGTCGATATAGCCGTAGCTGCAGGCGATGGTCGGCAGGCCTGCCGCGCGACCTGCGGCAATATCCCGTTCGTGGTCACCGGCGTAGATGGCCTCCTCCGGGCGGCAGCCGATCTGTTGACAGGCGAGTAGTATGGGCTCTGGATCGGGCTTGCGGTTGGCGACATGCTCGGGACAGATCACGGCGCCTGGTGTCGGCAGATGACTGAAGGCCCGCATCAGCGGTGTTGTGTAGGCTTCCGGTTTATTGGTCACTATGCCCCAGGCGATCCCCCGTTCGGAAAGTCTGTGGAGCAGGGGTTCAATGCCCGGGAAGGGTTGGGTTTTTTCGGCCAAGTGTGCGAGATACAAATCCAGCAGGCGCTGGCGCAGCCCCTCAAAGGTGGGATGGTTTTCGTCGGTTCCAAATCCAAGTGTCACTAGTGCGCGAGCACCGTTGGAGACCACTGCGCGTATTTCGCTGTCGGGCAGTGGCGGCAGCTGCTCTTCTCTGCGCAACTGATTCAGCACCCGGATAAAGTCGGGAGCTGTGTCGAAGAGAGTGCCGTCCAGGTCAAATAAAACCGCTTTCATTCTGTTTCCGATCAGCTGTTCCTGGCCTTCACGCCGGTCTGCTTGCATGTACCAGGTAGTTTACGTCCACGTCCCGCGGGTTCAGCTTGTAGCTGCGGGTCAGCGGGTTGTAAGTCATACCGGTTATATCGCGGATCTCCAGGCCGCTTTCGCGCAGCCAGGCGCCGAGTTCCGAGGGACGGATAAACTTGCCGTATTCATGGGTCCCTTTGGGCAAGAGGCGCAATAGGTATTCCGCGCCGACTACGGCGAAGAGCCACCCTTTGGCTGTGCGGTTGATGGTGGAGAAGAACAGGTGGCCGCCGGGTCTGACCAGTTGTGCGCAAGCGCGGATTACCGAGGCCGGGTCTGGCACATGTTCGAGCATTTCCAGACAGGTAACGATGTCGAAGCTGCCCGGTTGCTTTGCGGCCAGCTCTTCCACCGTCAGGCGCTGGTAGTTCACCTGGACGCCACTCTCGGCCGCGTGCAGCTTGGCCACTTTTAGCGGCGCTTCGCCCATATCGATACCGGTTACTTCAGCGCCGCGTTGGGCCATGGCTTCCGTGAGTATGCCGCCACCGCAGCCTACATCGAGCAGTTTTTTCCCGGCTACCGGGGCGCACCGGTCGATATAGTTGGCACGCAGCGGATTGATTTCGTGCAGTGGTTTGAACTCGCCTTCAAGATCCCACCAGCGGCTGGCGATCTGTTCGAACTTGGCGATTTCTACCGGGTCTAGATTGGTCATCTGGTGTCCGTGCTTACTTCTGGGCTCTATGGCGCTTACGGGAGGCAATATCTCCGCATCGGTGTAGGATACGGAGCTCTTTGTAACTCCCATCAGGCTTGGCCTGCGATTCTAGCACGCCACTGCTGTGCCCGCTGAATGACCTCAATCTCGTTTATTGTTTGCAGTTGGCGGTCTCTCAGAAGCCGCCTACCGGCAACCCACACATCACTGACGTTGTGACCGGCGGCGGTATAGATGAGTTGCGATACGGGGTCGTGGAGCGGCTGCTGCTCCAGTTGGCCCAGGTGGATGGCGGCCAGATCCGCACTTTTGCCGGTTTCAAGACTGCCGGTGATTTGGTCGATTCCCAATGCCCGCGCGCCGTTGATTGTTGCCATGGCCAGTACCTGATGTGCGGGTAGGGCGGCGGCGTCACCGCTGACTGCCTTGGCCAGCAGGGCGGCAGTATTGGCTTCGGTGAAAAGATCCAGGCTGTTGTTGCTGGCGGCGCCATCGGTGCCTAAGGCCACGTTGACGCCAGCCTGTAGAAGTCTGGCCGTAGGGCAGAAGCCGGAAGCCAGTTTCAGGTTGGATCTGGGGCAGTGCGCCACGTGAGCGCCGCTGCTTTGTAACAGCTCGATGTCCCGTTCGTTTACTGCTGTCATGTGTACGCACAGGGTCTGTGGGCCCAGCAGCCCCAGGCGCAGCAGCCGTTCGGTTGGCCGCTCACCGGTTTCAGCAAGAGCCCGTTCCACTTCAGTGGCGGTTTCGTGCAGGTGCATCTGCACTGCGATCTGGGCCTCGGCGGCGTATACCGCGATTCTTTCCAGGGTGGCATCGCCGACCGTGTAGGGGGCGTGGGGAGCGAAGACCACATCGATGCGTTCATTGGCTTTGTAGTCGTCGCGCAGAGCGAGGCCTTTTTGCAAGGCGTCTTCGCTGTTCCGGCTCCAGGGGGTGGGAAAGTCGATAACGGGGAAGGCGATCTGCGCGCGCACTCCCGTTTCCCTGGCCACCTGAGCCGTGGCTTCGGGGAAGAAGTATTGATCCGAAAAGGTGGTGGTGCCGCTGCGAAGCATCTCCGCCACCGCAAGACGGCTGCCGTCGGTGGCGAACTCCGGGTCCACCCATTTGCGCTCATTAGGCCAGATGTGATTTTCCAACCACTCCATCAATGGCCGGTCGTCGGCAAACCCACGCAGCAGTGTCATGGCAGCGTGGTTGTGCGTATTGATTAGGCCGGGGATCAGTGCATGCTGATCCAGGTGAATCTCTTCGCTGGCTTCGAATCGCGCGGCGGCCTCCGGGGAGGGAAGTAGGCCGATGATTTTCCCTTTATCGATTGCAAGAGAGCAGTTTTCGTACACTTTTTGTTCGGGTACGACGGGGATGATCCAGCGTGCGTGTATCAGTGTATCGATCATATTCGGGGTGGAAGATGCGGATGACCGACAGATGATACCAGCCCCTTTGGGGGAAGGCTGAATGCCGCGGTGCGGAAGTCCAGGCAGAAACATGGAGATACGGTTGTCGCCCTTTAAGGGCGGGGTAGCTACTCGCCCCGGTGGTGACTGAGTCCCACACTCAAATCTGTGGTAGAATCGCCCGCTTATCCGGGCCAGGTTTCAGCGGCCTGCGTTATAAAAGGAACGCGGTAAGCTATGGGCGAATTAGCCAAAGAAATTTCTCCGATCAATATCGAAGAAGAACTCAAGCAGTCTTATCTCGACTATGCGATGAGCGTGATTGTGGGGCGTGCGCTGCCGGATGTGCGCGACGGCCTCAAGCCGGTACACCGGCGAGTGCTCTTCGCCATGAATGAACTCAAAAACGATTGGAACAAGCCCTACAAAAAGTCGGCGCGTGTCGTTGGCGATGTGATCGGTAAATACCATCCCCACGGCGATACTGCGGTGTACGACACTATTGTGCGCATGGCGCAGCCCTTCTCCATGCGCTACCCCCTGGTTGACGGCCAGGGCAATTTCGGCTCTATCGATGGCGACAGCCCGGCGGCCATGCGGTACACCGAGATCCGCATGGACAAGCTGGCCCACGAGCTGTTGTCTGACCTAGATAAGGAAACAGTCAATTTTATCGACAACTACGATGGCTCCGAGCAGATGCCGGAAGTGTTGCCGTCGCGGGTGCCCAATCTGTTGGTAAATGGCTCCTCGGGTATCGCTGTGGGTATGGCCACAAATATCCCGCCGCACAACATGGGTGAGGTGGTGCGCGCTTGTTTGGCGTTGATCGATAACCCTGATCTCTCCGTCGATGAGCTAATGGAGCATATTCCGGGGCCGGATTTCCCTACCGGCGCTACCATCAACGGCCGCGCTGGTATTTTGATGGCCTACCGCACTGGGCGTGGGCGCATCTACGTGCGGGCAAAAGCGGAAGTAGTCCGCGATGACAAGTCCAATCGCGAGACGATTATTATCACCGAGATTCCTTACCAGCTGAACAAGGCGCGCCTCATAGAGCGCATCGCCGAGCTGGTCAAGGAGAAGAAGATCGAGGGTATCTCCGAGCTGCGCGATGAGTCTGACAAAGACGGCCTGAGGGTGGTGATTGAGCTGAAGCGCGGCGAGCTCGGCGAGGTGGTGTTGAACAACCTCTATTCGCAGACGCAATTAGAGAGTGTCTTTGGCATTAACATGGTGGCCCTGGTAGAAGGGCAGCCCAAGGTGTTAAACCTCAAGGAGTTGCTTGAGCACTTCATCCGCCACCGCCAGGAAGTGGTTACTCGCCGCACCGTGTACCTGTTGCGCAAGGCGCGGGAGCGGGGGCATATCCTCGAGGGGCTGGCAATCGCCATCGCCAACATCGACCCTGTGATCGAGCTGATCAAGTCCTCTGCCACCCCGGCGGATGCCCGCGAGGCGTTGTTGGCCCGGGGCTGGGCTGTTGGAGATGTGCAACAATTCCTGGAACGCGCCGGCGCTGATGCCTGTCGACCGGATGATTTGCCGAGGGAATACGGTCTCCGGGATGACGGCGCATACTATCTGTCGCCGGCTCAGGCCCAGGCTATTTTGGAGTTGCGCTTACACCGCCTGACCGGTATGGAGCACGACAAGCTTCTGGCCGAATACAAGGAGCGCCTTGAGCAGATTGCAGAGTACCTGCATATCCTCGGTAGTTTCGATCGCCTGATGGAGGTGATCCGCGAGGAACTTGAGCAGCTTGATAAAGAGTTCGGAGATGCGCGCCGCACTGACATAGTGGCCTCCCGTCAGGATCTGACTGTAGAGGACCTTATCACTCCGGAAGACAAGGTGGTAACTATCTCCCACAGTGGTTACGCCAAAAGCCAGCCTCTGGCCGATTATCAGGCGCAGCGCCGCGGTGGTATGGGTAAGTCCGCTATCCAGGTAAAAGATGAGGATTTCGTTGAGCATCTGCTGATCGCCAACTCCCACGATACGATTCTCTGCTTCTCCAATAAGGGTAAGGTCTACTGGCTGAAGGTCTACGAAGTCCCCACTGCTGGGCGTGCTTCCCGCGGGCGACCGATGGTTAACATGCTGCAGTTGGAGGAGGGCGAGCGTATCAGCAGTATGTTGCCGGTGTCCGAATATGACGAAGATCATTTTATTTTCTTCGCTACCGCCAATGGCACTGTGAAGAAGACGCCGCTTTCCGCTTTCGCCCGCCCCCGCAGCGTGGGGTTGAAAGCGATAGAGTTGGATGAAGGGGACCGCCTGGTAGCCACTGCCATTACCGACGGCCGTCGCGATGTGTTGTTGTTGACCAGCGCCGGCAAGGCGGCGCGCTTCGCGGAAGAGAATGTGCGGCCTATGGGGCGTGTATCCCGTGGTGTGCGTGGTATCCGTATGCCAGATGGAGTCTCGGTCATCGCCATGGTCATCCCGGAAGAGGGTGGGACTGTAATGATGGTGACTGAAAACGGTTACGGTAAGCGCACTGCCACCGCGGATTTCCCCACCAAGGGTCGTGGCACCCAGGGAGTGATCGCCATTGCCGAGAGCGAGCGCAACGGCGCCCTCGTCGGTGCTTGTCAGGTGTTCCCCGGTGAAGAGATTATGCTGATTTCCGATCAGGGTACGCTGGTGCGGACCCGCGTCGATGAAGTTTCAGTACTGGGCCGAAATACCCAGGGCGTGCGCGTGATTCGCCTCAAGACGGGTGAACAGTTGGTGGGGCTGGCCCGGGTTCAGGAGACGGAAGACCAGGGGGATGAAGAGTGATTCCCGTAAGGACTCTCAAAAAAGGCTGCGATTCTCGCGGCCTTTTTTGACTCTGGTGCCCTAAAAAATGCCGTTTACGAATGATGTTCCTTTCCTTTTTTGTGTTTTTTTGCGTCGCTATATCTAGTTTATTTTGAAACCAAATTTAGCCCTTCTGGAAGTTGATTTATGAGGAAGTTTAATTTCTGCGCCGGCCCCGCTGCGTTGCCGGAGCCAGTTTTGCGCCAGGCGCAGCAAGAGCTGCTCGATTGGGGTGGCCGCGGCTGCTCGGTGATGGAGGTCAGCCACCGGTCAGCGGAATTTCTCGAGGTGGCAGAGCGTGCCGAGCAGGACCTGCGCGACCTCCTGTCAATTCCGGACAATTATAAGGTGCTCTTCCTGCAGGGCGGCGCTACCGCACAATTCAGTGCCGTGCCCTGGAACTTGTTTGGTGTCGGTGACAAGGTTGCTGACTATATTCATTCTGGTCAGTGGGCGGACAAGGCGATTCGTGAGGCCAAGCGTTATGGACAGGTCAATATCGTGGCTTCCGGTGAAGACCGCGGTTTCACCTATGCGCCGGGAGCGGAAAGTTGGACACAGAGTGACAACGCAGCTTATTTCCACTATACGCCCAACGAAACCATCGGCGGGGTGGAATTTGATTATGTGCCGGATGTGACTTGTCCATTAGTCGCAGACATGTCCTCAAATATCCTGTCGCGCCCTATTCCGGTGGAGAAATTTGGTGTGATCTATGCTGGTGCACAGAAGAATATCGGTCCCTCCGGCATTGCAGTGGGGATTGTGCGCGACGACTTGCTGGATCGGGCCATGGAGGGTATTCCCCGCAGTTTGAGTTGGAAGGTCGCGGCGGAAGCGGGCTCCATGGACAACACGCCGCCGACGTTTGCTTGGTACCTGGCTGGGCTGGTATTTCGCTGGCTGAAAGGGCAGGGCGGCGTCGAGGCGATGTCTACTCTGGCGGACAGGAAATCCACCCTGTTGTATGAATTTATCGATCGCAGTGATTTTTATTCTTGTCCAGTGGAGAAATCCAGCCGCTCGCGTATGAATGTCCCCTTCGTATTGGCGGACGAGCGCCTGGACAAGGAATTTCTGCGCCAGTCTGAGGAGGCCGGGTTGCTGAATCTCAAGGGGCACCGTTCCGTGGGTGGCATGCGTGCCTCTCTATACAACGCAGTGCCGCTGGAAGCGGTGGAGGCGCTGGTTTCCTTTATGGCTGATTTCGAAAAGCGCTGTGCGTAGGTTGCACTGCCGCTCTTGGGCGAATATCGCTCTAGTAGTCGCATAGGGTGTTTTAAGGGGAGGGCACTGGTGCCGGGATTTCGTGTGCTATGTGCTGGTTCCTCAGCGCGCTCTGCAATTACTCAGGAAATATGTAGGCAAAACGGATGACAGAAGAAATTGTGAGCAGCGACCGGCGCCTGCTGGAGTTGCGCAATCGCATTGATGAGATTGACGGCGACATTGGCCGTCTGATCAGTGAGCGCGCAAAGTGTGCGCTGGAAGTGGCGGAAGTAAAAAAAGCTTCCGGCGAGGATGTTCTCTATTACCGTCCGGAGCGGGAGGCGCAGGTGTTGCGCCGGGCGATGGAGCGCAATGAGGGGCCGCTGACCGACGAGGAAATGGCGCGGTTGTTCCGTGAAATCATGTCCGCCTGCCTGGCTCTGGAAGAGCCGGTGAAAATCGCCTATCTGGGACCGGAGGGTACTTTTACCCAGCAGGCAGCGCTGAAACACTTTGGGCACTCGGCACAATGCCGTCCCTTGGCTGCGATCGACGAAGTGTTTCGAGAGGTAGAGGCTGGAGCGGTTAGTTATGGTGTCGTACCGGTAGAGAATTCGACCGAGGGGGTGATCAATCACACACTCGATAATTTTATGAATTCCAATCTGAAGATTTGCGGTGAGGTGGAGCTGCGTATCCACCACCACCTGATGATTTCGGATATTACTCGACCGGATGCGATTACCCGCATTTATTCCCACGCCCAGAGTCTGGCCCAGTGCCGCAAGTGGCTCGATTCTCACTACCCGAATGTTGAGCGGGTGGCGGTGGCCAGCAATGCCGAGGCGGCAAAGCGGGTGAAAGGGGAGTGGAATGCGGCGGCCATCGCCGGCGATATGGCGGCTGAGCTGTACGGCCTCAAGGTGTTGGCGGAAAAAATCGAGGATCGCCCGGATAATTCCACCCGCTTTTTGATTATCGGCACCCAGGTGGTGCCCGCCAGTGGTGACGATAAAACTTCCCTGATGGTATCCATGCGCAATGAGCCTGGCGCACTGCATGATCTGTTGGAACCTTTCCGCCGCCACAATATCGACCTCACGCGGGTGGAGACGCGCCCGTCCCAGTCCGGCAATTGGACCTATGTATTTTTTATCGATTTCAAAGGTCACCGCGACAAGCCCGAGATCTCAGAGGCTTTGAAAGAAGTGGGTGCCTGCGCTTCGGACATGAAAGTACTCGGTTCTTATCCCCGCGGTGTTTTGTGATGGGAACGGTGAAGATTGGCCGTCTGCTGGTGGTTGGTATCGGCCTGATTGGCGGCAGTCTGGCCCTGGCTTTGAAGGCCGCCGGCGCCTGTCGCGAGGTAATCGGCGTTGCGCGGCGTCAGCGCACCTGTGAGCAAGCGCTGGAGCTGGGGGTCGTCGATCGGGCAGTGACGGATCTCGGCGCGATTCTGCCGCAGCTTGAACCGGGTGACGTGGTGTTTATCGCGGTGCCTACCCTGGCAGTTGAGCAAGTATTTGTGGCGCTCCGTGAGGGGCTGCCGGCTGGTGTTACCGTTACCGATGGCGCCAGTGTCAAAGGCAACGTTGTCGCTGCGGCGGAAAAAGTCTGGGGTGGGGTGCCGGAATTTCTGGTGCCCGGTCACCCGATTGCCGGTTCTGAGAAGAGCGGGGTCAGCGCTGCGCGCGACGACCTCTATGCCGCCCACCGCATTATCCTGACTCCGCTGGAGAATACCGGATCGGAGCACCTGAGGCGCATTGTAGAAATGTGGCAGGCGACGGGGGCGGAGGTGTTGAGTATGCCGGTGCGGGAGCATGACGAGGTGCTCGCTGCCACCAGCCACTTACCTCATGTAATTGCCTACGGCCTGGTGGATACCCTGGCGCACGATGCCGAGAACGAAAATATATTCCGCTATGCCGCGGGCGGCTTTCGCGATTTCACGCGTATCGCTTCCAGTGATCCGGTGATGTGGCGGGATATTATGTTGGCAAACCGCGAAGCGATCTTGAGGGCAATCGATCTTTACAGCACGAATCTCGCTTCGTTGCGCGGGGCCATTGCCGCTGGAGACGGCGAGCATCTGATGGGGATTTTTACCCGGGCCAAGGCGGCGCGGGACCACTTTACAAAAATGTTGGCCAGAAGAGCGTACACAGAAAATATGCAAGCACAGGAAGTTACTTATATCGCGCAGCCGGGGGGAAAGGTCAGCGGCAAGCTGAGAGTGCCCGGCGATAAATCCATGTCCCACCGCTCCATTATGCTCGGCTCTCTGGCGGATGGCATTACCGAAGTGGAGGGTTTTCTGGAGGGGGAGGACGCTTTGGCGACGTTGCAGGCGTTCCGCGACATGGGGGTGGTGATCGAGGGGCCGGTGGACGGCCGCGTGGTGATTCACGGTGTGGGGCCGCGCGGATTGAAGGCGCCTCCGGGACCGCTGTATCTGGGCAACTCCGGAACTTCCATGCGACTGCTTGCCGGCCTGCTCGCCGGTCAGGATTTTGATGTGACGCTGACGGGGGATGAATCCCTGTCCAAGCGTCCCATGAACCGCGTGGCCGAGCCCTTGCGTCAAATGGGGGCGGAGATCGAGACAGGCCCGGAAGGGCGGCCGCCGTTGTTGATTAAAGGTGGGCGCAAATTACGCGGGATCGACTACCGCCTTCCTATGGCCAGCGCTCAGGTGAAGTCCTGTGTATTGCTCGCCGGGCTCTATGCCGAAGGTGAAACCAGCACTGTCGAGCCGGCGCCGACCCGCGACCACACAGAGCGAATGCTCGCTGGCTTTGGTTATCAAGTGCAGCGAGATGGTGCCCGGGCCACCCTTCGCGGGGGTGGCGGACTCACAGGCACCAAAATCGATGTGCCTGCGGATATTTCCTCCGCCACTTTCTTTATGGTCGCTGCGGCCGTTTCGCCCGGCTCCGATGTGCTGCTGGAGCATGTGGGCATCAATCCAACACGGGATGGTGCAATTCACATATTGCGCCTGATGGGTGCGGATATTGAGTTGCTAAATCCCCGCGAGGTGGGTGGAGAACCGGTGGCGGATATCCGCGTACGCTATGCGCCATTAAAAGGTATCCGTATCCCGGAGGAGCAGGTTCCTCTGGCGATCGATGAGTTTCCGGCGCTATTTATCGCCGCTGCCTGTGCGGAGGGAGAGACGGTGCTTACCGGGGCTGAAGAGCTGCGGGTTAAGGAAAGTGACCGTATTCAGGCTATGGCGGACGGTCTGCGGATTCTCGGCATCGGCGCGGAGCCGACAGCGGATGGCATTGTGATTCGCGGTGCAGGCGAGGGGGCCGTGTTCGGTGGTGGTACCGTCGACAGTCTCGGCGATCACCGGATCGCCATGTCTTTCGCTGTGGCATCCCTGCGCGCCAGCGATACAATCCGCATTCTCCATTGCGCCAATGTGGCGACGTCCTTTCCGAATTTTGCCGAGTTGGCTGGAAAGACGGGCCTTCGGCTGCAGGTTGTTTAAATGATGTCGGGGTCTGGAATGCGGGCCTCAGGGAACTAAATCTTGATGAGTGAAGCCGATAATCAACCACCTGTTATTACTATCGACGGGCCCAGCGGCTCGGGTAAGGGGACCATTGCCAAGCTGCTGGCGGAAAAGTTGAAATTCTCACTGTTGGACTCCGGTGCGCTCTATCGGCTCACCGCGCTAGCGGCGCTGAGTCGCGATATTGATTTGGCCGACGAGGCTGCGCTGACAAAGGTCGCCTCAGGTCTGGATATCCGTTTCGAGCCGCGCGATGGTGAGGTCGCGGTACTGTTGGAAGGGCGGGATGTGAGTCGGGATATCCGTATGGAACGGGTCAGTATGGCGGCCTCTAAGGTGGCCGCCATGCCCGGCGTCCGGGCAGCTTTGCTGCAGCGTCAGCGGGATTTTCTGAAGCCGCCGGGCCTTGTGGCAGACGGGCGCGATATGGGCACCACTGTGTTTCCCGACGCACCGGTCAAGGTTTTCCTGACTGCCAGCGCGGAAGAGCGCGCCCGGCGGCGCTACGAGCAGTTGCGGGAGAAGGGGGTTTCTGTTAGCCTCCGCGACCTGCTGGAGGACATCCGCGCCCGCGACGCCCGCGATATGAACCGCGCCGCTTCGCCCCTGGTTGCCGCCGAAGACGCGGTGGAGCTGGACAGTACCGGGGTGACAATCGACGGAGTCCTGGAAAAGGTATTGCAGCTGGTGCTTGAGCGGATCCGCCTTCCGGGCGCTTGAGTACCGGCAGATCGACAATTTGTTTTGAAAGACAGCGGCCGGGTTCAGCCAGAATCGCCCGGCCGTTGTTGTAATCCGACCCGCGTGCTGGCAGCGCGGTGGGGCAGTGGCTGGCGGTTGACTAGACTAGAGAGTTACCAACGGCTGGGCCCATTTATATAGGTAATGTAATGAGCGAGAGCTTTGCTGAACTTTTTGAAGAGAGCCTGAAAAGCGTAGAGATGGCCCCCGGCGCCATTGTGACCGGTGTGGTAATCGACGTGGACAAAGACTGGGTGACCGTACACGCAGGCCTGAAGTCCGAAGGCGTTATCCCCGCTTCCCAATTCGCGAACGAGAAGGGCGAAGTGGACCTGCAAGTGGGCGACGAAGTACAGGTTGCCCTGGAAGCGGTGGAAGACGGTTTCGGTGAAACCCGTCTGTCCCGTGAGAAAGCCAAGCGCGCTGAAGCCTGGAAGATCCTCGATGCGGCCCATGCCGCGGACGAAGTGGTCAAGGGTGTTATCAGCGGCAAGGTCAAAGGTGGCTTTACTGTCGATGTGGCCAGTATCCGCGCGTTTCTGCCGGGCTCTCTGGTCGATGTGCGTCCGGTTCGCGATACCTCGCACCTGGAAGGCAAAGAGCTCGAATTTAAAGTCATCAAGCTGGATGCCAAGCGCAACAATGTGGTGGTGTCCCGCCGCGCCGTGATGGAAGCTGCGACTTCCGAAGAGCGCGAAGCCCTGCTGGCCAGCCTGCAGGAAGGCATGACCGTGAAAGGTGTGGTGAAGAACCTGACCGACTACGGTGCCTTCGTCGACCTGGGTGGTATCGATGGCCTGCTGCACATCACCGATATGGCCTGGAAGCGTATCAAGCATCCGAGCGAGATCGTCAATGTTGGCGATGAAATCGAAGTTAAGGTGCTGAAGTTCGACCGCGAGCGCCAGCGTGTCTCCCTGGGCCTGAAACAGCTGGGCGAGGATCCTTGGGTATCCATCAAGCAGCGCTATCCGGAAAACAGCCGCGTGAAGGCGACTGTAACCAACCTCACCGACTATGGCTGCTTTGCCGAGCTGGAAGAGGGTGTCGAAGGTCTGGTACACGTTTCCGAAATGGACTGGACCAACAAGAACATCCACCCGTCCAAAGTCGTCCAGGTTGGCGACGAGATCGAGGTGATGATTCTGGATATCGACGAGGAGCGCCGCCGTATTTCTCTGGGTATCAAACAGTGCCAGGAGAATCCTTGGGATGCCTTCGCGCGCAAATATGCCAAGGGCGATCGTATCTCTGGCAAGATCAAGTCAATTACTGACTTCGGCATCTTTATCGGCTTGGACGGCAGCATCGATGGTCTGGTGCATCTGTCCGATATCTCCTGGAACGAGGCCGGTGAAGAAGCGGTGCGCAAGTTCAAGAAAGGCGACGAAATCGAGACCGTTATCCTGGGTATCGACGCCGAACGCGAGCGCATCTCTCTGGGCATCAAGCAGCTGGAGTCTGATCCCTTCTCAGACTATGTGGCTGCCAACGATCGCGGCAGTGTCGTCAAGGGCACCGTGAAGGAAGTTGACGCCAAGCAGGCGGTTATCTCCCTGGCAGATGAAGTGGAAGGCGTGCTGCGCGCTTCCGAAATCAGCCGCGATAAAGTGGAAGATGCACGCAATGTGTTGAAAGAAGGCGACGAAGTCGAAGCCAAAATCACCAGCGTGGATCGCAAAAACCGTGTGATCAGCCTGTCTATCAAAGCCAAGGATCAGGATGAAGAGAAGCAGGCGATCAAGGATCACAGTAAGAAGCAGGCTGAGCAGGTTCAGCCCGCGACTATCGGTGACCTGATCAAAGCGCAGATGAACAACAAAGAGTAATAGCGCTCATTTGTTGTGTGCCCTTGGCTAATAGCTCTGGGTAATATGAAAGCCGGACCGGGGTTGCCCAGTCCGGCTTTCTATTAGATGATTGCCGCCTTAAGCTAGAATAATCAAGCACTTACAAAAGGTTGTGGGGCACATGACCAAATCTGAACTGATCGAAAGGATTGCGTTGCGGTTAGATCAGCTGCCGGTCAAGGATGTCGAGCTGGCGGTCAAGGTAATGCTGGATACCATGTCAGATGTACTGGCTCGGGGGGAGCGGATTGAAATCCGCGGCTTTGGCAGCTTTTCCCTGCACTATCGCGCGCCGAGAACCGGCCGCAACCCCAAGACCGGGGATGCAGTGGCTCTCGCGGGTAAGTATGTGCCTCATTTCAAACCGGGGAAAGAGTTACGCGACAGAGTCAACCGGAGTATGCACGGCGAAACCGAGACCGAAGTATGATTGGGCCAGTCGTGCGATTGTCGCTTTAACCACTCCCTGCGGAACGCGGAGGTTCCCTTGTCTTTTCTGCGCTGGCTGATGCGTCTCATCTATGGGCTGTTGGCCCTCCTGTGTATTGTTGCCGGAGTTTATTTCGCGGCGGACAACCCGGATGTCATCGCTCCCAGGCTTGCGGGCTTCGCCCTGCCTGAAGGGGGTGTTGGCTTCTGGTTGATCGGCTTTCTGCTGATTGGCCTTCTGCTGGGCTTCGTGGCCAGCCTGTTGCCTTTTTATGCCGAGCGGCGACGGGCGCGCGGATTGGAACGGCAGTTGCAGCGACTGGAGCGGGAACTGCACACGGTGCGACGCCAAGTGTCCGGAGACTGAATGGCCGATCTCACGTTTTTCTTTTTTCTGCTCGCCGCCGTTGCCATAGGCTGGTGGCTCGGGCGGTCCAGCACCAGGAAGAATGCGGAGCGCAGTCAACAACAGCGGGCATTGGCGCATTCCTATGCCCAGGGCCTCAACTACCTGTTGAGCGAGCGTCACGACGACGCTATTGATAAGTTTATTGACTCGCTCGAAGTCAGCAGCGCCACCTTCGACACCCATTTGGCTCTCGGCAATTTGCTGCGCAAACGCGGTGAGTACGATCAGGCCATTCGTGTGCATCAGAACCTTCTCGCCCGGCCCAGTTTGGCCCGCCAGAGTCAGCAAAAGGCACAGCTGGAATTGGCGCGGGACTACATTGCTGCTGGTTGGCTGGATCGGGCTGAACGTTTGCTCCAGGAGCTGGTGGAGACGTCCCCAGAGTTGCGTAATACCAGCCTTGAACACTTAGTGGAGGTATATCGCGACGAGCGGGAGTGGGCCAAGGCAATTCACGCGGTAAATTTACTACACGGCCGCCGTTTCAAACGTCTCTCGCCGGAGTGGGCGCCTGTTCAAGCACATTTCTGCTGTGAGCTCGCGCAGGAGGCAATCAACAGTAAGGACTATCTGAGCGCGCGCCGGCATATTGATGCGGCACTTGGTTATGATCGCAATTCAGTGCGGGCCAATTTGCTTTGGGGCAATTTGGAGCATTTGCTCAACCGGCCTCGCGAGGCGATAAAGGTGCTTCAGAGGATCCCCAAGCAGAATCCGGATTATATTCCCGAGATTCTCAAGTTGTTGATTGCCTGTTACGAGCAGGTGGGGGATGAAAAAGGGTTGGATCGCTACCTGGAATCCCTGTTGCGCGAGCATCCGTCCAACAGTGTGCTCATCGCCCTAACAGAGCGTATTCAACATCAGCAGAGTGAGGCGGCCGCAGCCGCCTTTATGGGCAAGCAGTTGGCGCTGCGCCCGTCACTGCGTGGCCTGGGTTATTTCCTCGATTTGCATATTGACAGTACCCAGGGACGCGCGCGGGAGAATCTGTCCCTATTGAAAACACTGATCGATCAGTTGATCGCCAGTCGCCCTCAGTACCGCTGTAGCAATTGCGGTTTCTCCGGTAATCAACTCCACTGGCTATGTCCCAGCTGTAAGCACTGGGACTCTGTACGGTCAGTAAAAGGGGTGGAAGGCGAGTGAGCGGTACATTGCGCCATTGAATTTGATGATAAACAGCGTGCGTATTGCGCATCTCTGAGAGGTACTGTTTTGCAATCCCGAAATTCGTTTAGTCACGTTTCTTCTCCCGTCATCGTCGCGCTGGACTATGACACGGCTGCAGCTGCGCTGGGTATGGTGGATCAGTTGGATCCCGCCCTGTGCCGTGTAAAAGTGGGGAAGGAACTTTTTACCTCCGCTGGCCCTGGACTTGTGCGAGATATAGTGAAGCGCGGCTTCCAGGTTTTTCTCGATCTCAAGTTTCACGATATCCCCAATACTGTCGCTGCGGCAGTCAGGGCCGCGGCTGAACTGGGTGTTTGGATGGTCAACGTCCACGCCAGTGGTGGCGCGCGAATGATGAGTGCCGCTGTGGACGCTCTGCAGTCATTCGGTGACAGCAAGCCACTGTTGATCGGTGTAACCGTGTTGACGAGCACAGCACCGGAAGAGCTGTCTGCGGTTGGTGTTACCCGACCACTGGAAGAGCAGGTATTAGCCCTGGCCGATCTGGCAAAAAGCAGTGGCTTGGATGGTGTCGTCTGCTCCGCGCGCGAGGCACAAGCACTGAAGCGGCAATGCGGAGATGGATTTGCGCTGGTTACACCGGGGATCCGTCCAGCCGGAGCTGCCGCTGATGATCAGCGGCGTATTGTGACACCAGCTCAAGCGTTAGCCTGGGGGGCGGATTATCTGGTCATTGGTAGACCGATTACCGCTGCGGCAGATCCCATGATGGCCTTGCGGAATATCCTGGCTGAGCTCGGTGAAAAAAAATAGGGAACTCTTTTTTGTGTAACACCGTGTAATCAACTGAGGAACAAATTAGCGCTCAAATCTGATAAAGTGTCGCGGCTTTGAGGTAATCGTTTTTCCCGGCCGAAAATAATCGAAAACAGTGGGGCGGCTGTGGAGCTATGAGTTTTGATTGTGAATCATAAGCCCTTCATTGCCTTGCTTTCTTATTTCGGGTTGGCAGTTGCCGATAAGTTGCAGTGGGAGTGAGGTAGGGCCAGTACGGCACCTTAGGGCTTTTTTCTGTACAGGTGAGAAATTCGCATTATAAGGATTTGTTGGGGAAAATAGAAAATGGCGCGCTGGGTTGTGGTTGGCGGTACAGGCTATATTGGAAGGGCATTGTGCCGCCGCCTGAATTCAAGCGGTTGGCGGGTTTTATCTGTATCACGTGCGCCTGATGGCCCTGTAGGCTGTAAGCATTTATCTCTACAGCTGTCACCTGGCAGCGACTTTTCACATATTTTTCAAGCGGGGGATCGTGTTGTTTATGCCGCCGGGTTGGCAAGCCGCGCAGAGTGTGAACGCCATCCGAGACAGGCTTATTGGCTCAATAGCGACTGCCCCTTAATGTTGCTGCGCTGTGCTGAGCGCGCTGGCGCGGAGTCCTTTACTTATATTTCCAGTGTCAAGGCGAAGCGTCCGCCCAGGGGGCGAGTAGCAGGTGAAGACGATGGTGTGCCGGCCACCGATGTGTATGGCCATAGTAAATGGCTCGGCGAGCGATTACTGCTTGCTGAGCTTGGCAATTGCCGTGTCAACCTGATCCGCTCCGCATCCGTTTACGGTATTGATACGGGGGGCAGAGGTTCCCGAGGGAGGGCCGGGCGCTGGCTTGGACTTTTGGGATTTGTCGGAAACATTGCGCCGCTACTTCCCGCCAGTGGCCGGCGCAGTTTTATCAGCCTTTCAGACCTGGTTCAGGCTATTGTCCTACTGGCGGAGGCGCAGCACTGTAATCGGCAAGTGTTTATTGCCGCGGAGCCCACTTTTTATGACTTGGCAGCTATTGTGAGCGCGATCCGCGGTGCCCGTGTGCGAGCCAGTTCTCGCCTGATGCGGCTATTGCTCGCGGCGGCGCGCCCATTGCGTCGGCTGCCAATTGCGCGGACCCTGCTTGAGCTTGAGGAGAGCGAGCTGTATAGCGCTGCCCGGTTGCGCAAAGCACTGCGGTGGCGTGCGGAAGAGCGTTACTGCCACTTTTTGCGGAGTATTTCGTGACAGTGTTTATGGTGGAGTGGATTGTCGCGGTGTTGGCGGGGGCGACGGTGAGTTACGGCCTGACCGCTGTATTGTTGTCTCGTATGGGTGATTTGGCTCTGGATCTGCCCAATCACCGTTCTATGCACCAAACGCCGGTGCCGCGTACAGGTGGCTGGGCGCTGATAGCAGGTTGTGCGGTCGCGTTGGCGATAAGCCCTGCATCCATGCCAATGCCGCTGCTGTCTGGGTTTGCTCTGCTTCTGGCTGTGTCTGTAATCGACGATCTGCGTAATGTCGCCGTGCCAGTACGTTTTGCCGTGCATTTGCTGGCAGTGGCCCTGGTGCTTTTGTCGCTGTCGGGGAGCCTTTCCTGGTGGTGGTATCCCCTGTTGTTGCTGGGCGGCGTGTGGATGGTCAATCTGTACAATTTTATGGATGGTATGGACGGCCTTGCAGGTAGCATGACGGCGGTCGGTTTTGGCGCCCTGGGGCTGGTGGCTGCTTGGCGGGGGCAGGAAGAGCTGGCGGGAGTCTGCGCATTGCTGGTGGTCTCCGCATTGGTTTTTTTGCGCTACAACTGGCCTGAGGCTCGTATTTTTCTCGGGGATGCGGGTTCTACATCGCTTGGTCTGGCCGCGGTTGCCGTCAGCCTGCTCGGTTGGCAAAAGGGGGCTTTCGGCCTGTTGGTGCCAGTTGTAATCTTTGCTCCATTCTGGCTGGATGCCTCTCTCACCTTGATGCGGCGTATTATTTCGGGAAAACGCTGGTGGGAGCCCCATCGCGAACATATTTATCAGCGTAGTGCCCTTCGAATAGGGGTTAAAAAGACCCTTTATTGGCAGCTGGGATTAATGTTGGCCGCATCTATACTTGCATTTTCGCTGGTCTGGCTTGGTATGGCGTAGTGGGGATAAAGCCGCGATGGGGGAGAGTCCCCCGCGGTTGGGAATAATTTTGGGGGGATCTAGTGATACGCATCTGGCGGGCGGTGCAAAAACACCATAAGCCATTTTTGATGCTGCTGTTCGACCAGTTGATGTTGAGCCTCGCTTTTTTTGTGGCTATGGCTATTCGTCTCAACGGGTTGTCCCCGCTATTTGAAGTGGAAGTGCTGCTCTGTCTGGTGCTTACACTGGGGTCCAGCAGTTTTATCTTTCTGCGCTTGGGGCTGTACCGTACCGTTATTCGGTATATGGGGCAGCAGGCCATTGTGGCGGTATTGCAGGGGGTTACAGCCTCTGCTGTGGTACTGGCGGTGGCCTCCTACCTGACCTTTGCTGGCGTGCCGCGTTCGGTGCCGGTGATTTATTGGTGCTTTGCGCTTATTGCTGTGGGCGGTTCCCGCTGGCTAGTACGAATTTATTATCAGATGGCACTGGAGATCCACAAGACCCGCGTCGCTATTTACGGCGCTGGTACTGCCGGCCTTCAAATGTACAAGGCACTAATTCACGGTGAGATCTACAAGCCGGTGGCCTTTTTCGACGACAATGCTTCCAAGCAGAACACCTTGATAGATGGTGTACTTGTCTACAATCCGGCCAATATCCTCGAAGTCGTTGCCGAACGGGATATTGCTGAGGTGCTCCTGGCGATGCCAGGTGTACCTAAGCGCCGTCGCCGGGAGATCACCCGTGGGCTGCGCGAGCGCGGCCTAGTGGTAAAAGTAATACCAGGGGTTGAGGAGCTGGTCGATGGTGCTGGCCGGGTGGCGGATGTCTCGCAAATCTACGAGAACATCCTTGGCCGTGCACCGGTGGAGCCGGAAAAGAAGCTGATCGCCGGCTCCATCAGTGGCAAGGTGGTTCTGGTCACTGGTGCCGGCGGTTCCATTGGCTCGGAGCTGTGTCGGCAGATCGCACACTGGGGGCCCGCGCATCTGGTGATGGTGGAAAACTCCGAATATGCCCTTTATCAAATTGAGCGTGAGCTCGAACAGCAGCAGCAGGACGAAGGGCAGCCGTTAAAAGTGACAGCTTTGCTTGGCGATGTGCGCGACCGCACGCGAATGGCGGAAATTATTGAAAGCTTTTCTGTCAACACTATTTATCACGCGGCGGCATACAAGCATGTGCCACTGGTGGAACAGAATGTGGTGCTAGGCGCCGATAACAATGTGCTTGGGACTCTGTCCGTGCTCGAGGCTGCAGAGGCTTATGGGGTGGAGCAGTTCGTGCTTATTTCCACGGATAAGGCCGTGCGCCCGACCAATGTAATGGGGGCGACCAAGCGTTTTGCCGAATTGGTCTGCCAGGATTTTGGTCGGCGCTTTGCAAAGACTCGTGTGTGCATGGTGCGTTTCGGCAATGTGTTAGGATCTTCCGGGTCTGTTATCCCGCTATTTACAGATCAGATTAACGCTGGTGGTCCGGTCACCGTTACCCACCCCAAGGTCACCCGCTATTTTATGACTATTCCCGAGGCCGCTCAGTTGGTGCTGCAAGCCGGAAGCATGGGGCGTAACGGCGAGGTCTTTGTTTTGGATATGGGCGAGCCGGTACGCATTTACGATCTGGCCAAGCGCCTGATCCAGATTATGGGGCACACCGTGCGGGATGAGGAAAATCCTGACGGTGATATTGAAATTCAAATTACCGGTCTGCGACCGGGTGAGAAACTCTACGAAGAGCTGCTGCTCGGTGACAATGTCTCCGGCACGGACCACCCTATGATTATGCGTGCCGAGGAAGAGCGGCTTTCCAGTGATCGTTTGCAAATATTGGTCGGGGAGTTGCGGGAGGCTTGTAGCCGGCACGACTGCGAGCAGGTACACCGGATTCTGCGGGAAGCGGTAAAAGACTACGCACCCAAGCAAAACTTGGTGGATGTGGTTTGGGAGCAGAAGCGGGAGAGGCAGACTCGGGCCAAGGTGGGGCAGGTAGAGCGCTTGCCGCTGCCGACGGATGGTGCGCGGCGCTGATAAACCTCTAAGGAACCTCTGATTAATTCGCGTGAACACAATGGTAGGTTCCGGGGCGCTCAGGCAGTAGGACGGATATTTCGAAAACGCACGAGTACTTCCCTGTAGCTCCGCCGGATACCGCCTTGTATCCGATTGCTTCGAAATGGCCGTCCTATCGCCTGAGCTTCACATCCGCCCCCGAAGAACCTCTGCCACCAGGAAATGAATTAATTAGAGGCCCCCTAATTCCTATTTATATAGGGGAAGGCCATCGATAGAGCCTCGAGCGGATTAAACCGCGCGTCTCCCTCCACTTTTTATTCTGATGCGAAAGCCCCCTGTACCTCAGCGGGGCTTTTTATTTTCTGCGAGTGGGCAACAGACTGGGTTGCTTTTTCAGCCGCAATACAATAAAAAAGGCCCTCGGCTTTCGCCGGGGCCTTTCTGTTTGGCTCCGCCTGCTGGGCTCGAACCAGCGACCCAGTGATTAACAGTCACTTGCTCTACCAACTGAGCTAAGGCGGAATATCTTTGCGGCCGTTGCCGTTCAGATGGCGCGTATAGTATAGGCGCTTTCTCTGTTGGTCAACCCTTTTTTTTCACTTTAACTTATTGATTTGCCAGTAATTTAATTTCTGCCCTCCGGCTGTCTAAAAAAGCGGCGCAGGATCGTTGGTTGAGCGAATTCTACTGACGTTGTGCGGGCATTTGTGGTGGCCATGGCGACAACCTACAATCGCGGATTGCCTTTAAACTCTAGTCGGCAGTGAGATTATGGAGTCTCGTCCTTTTCAGGTGATATGTAAGTACAGCCCGGCAGGCGACCAGCCAGCCGCGATAGAGCAGTTGGTTGAGGGAGTGGAGGATGGCTTCAGCCACCAGACCCTGTTGGGGGTGACCGGTTCTGGTAAAACTTTCACTATGGCCAATGTCATCGAGCGGTTACAGCGTCCGGCCATCATAATGGCGCATAACAAGACGCTGGCGGCACAGCTATACGGTGAGTTCAAGGAGTTCTTCCCCAAGAACGCGGTGGAGTACTTTGTTTCTTACTATGACTACTATCAGCCGGAAGCCTATGTGCCCTCGTCTGACACCTTCATTGAGAAGGATGCCTCGGTCAACGAACACATTGAGCAAATGCGCCTATCCGCGACCAAGGCTTTGATTGAGCGCCGCGATGTCATTGTGGTGGCGACTGTCTCGGCCATATACGGCCTGGGGGATCCGGATAAGTATTTGAAAATGGTGTTGCACCTGGATCGGGGAGATCTTGTGGATCAGCGCACCATCCTGCGCCGACTGGCAGAACTGCAGTACACGCGTAACGATGCGGATTTTCGCCGGGCCACCTACCGTGTGAGAGGTGACATTATTGATATTTACCCGGCGGATTCGGACTTGGAGGCGGTGCGCCTGTCTCTGTTCGACGAGGAAATTGAAGAGATCACTCTGTTTGATCCGCTTACTGGCGAGCTCCTGAAAAAGGTGCCCAGAATCACTATTTTCCCCAAGTCGCACTATGTAACGCCGAGGGAAACCATTCTCAACGCCATGGAGCAGATAAAGGCGGAGTTGCACGAGCGTCTTGCCCAGTTGCGCGATAACGGCAAGCTGTTGGAGGCTCAGCGTCTGGAGCAGCGCACCAAATACGATTTGGAAATGATGCAGGAATTGGGTTATTGCAATGGGGTGGAAAACTACTCCCGCTACCTCTCCGGCCGTGACGCCGGTCAGCCGCCTCCGACTCTGTTTGACTATCTGCCCCATGACGCTCTGTTGTTTATTGATGAGAGTCACGTCACAGTGCCGCAAATCGGGGGCATGTACCGAGGGGATAGGTCGCGCAAGGAAACACTGGTGGAGTACGGCTTCCGTCTGCCGTCGGCATTGGATAACCGCCCGCTGAAGTTTGAGGAATGGGAGCGGCTGGCACCGCAGACTATTTTTGTTTCCGCTACTCCAGGGCCCTATGAAGAAGAGCATGCCGGGCAAGTGGTCGAGCAGGTGGTGCGTCCCACCGGCCTGGTGGACCCGGAGGTAGAGGTGCGTCCCGCTTCGACCCAGGTGGACGATGTGCTGTCGGAAATACACCGCTGTGTGGATGCCGATCAGCGAGTGCTTATCACTGTGCTTACCAAGCGGATGGCGGAGGATTTAACCGAATATCTGGACGAAAACGGAGTGCGGGTGCGCTACCTGCACTCGGACATCGATACGGTGGAGCGCGTTGAGATAATCCGCGATCTGCGTATCGGTGAGTTCGATGTACTGGTGGGAATCAACCTACTTCGCGAAGGGTTGGATATGCCCGAGGTGGCCCTTGTGGCTATTTTTGATGCCGACAAGGAGGGTTTCCTGCGTTCAGACCGTTCGCTGATTCAGACCATAGGTCGCGCGGCGCGGAATCTCGAGGGGCGGGCTATCCTGTACGCGGACAAGGTTACAGACTCGATGCGGCGCGCTATGGAGGAAACCCAGCGTCGCCGTGACAAGCAGCTGCAGTTCAATGTGGAGCACGGCATCTCTCCTCGGGGAATCCGCAAAAGTGTGGTCGATATCATGGAGGGTGCGGTGGCGCCGGGTGTGCCCAAGTCGAAACGCAAGGTGGCAGAGAAAAAGGGTGTGTTCAAAGTGGACAGGCAGCCGCTGTCTGACAAGCAGCGTTGGATGCGGATCGAGGCGCTGGAAGAGCAGATGTATCAACATGCCAAAAATCTCGAATTTGAAGCGGCCGCCAAGCTGCGTGACGAAATTGCCCGCCTCAAAGAGGGTGGGGAGGCTTGATTGGTTTGGTCACCTAAGGAACCTCTTAATTCGCGTGAACGCTTGGGTTAGTTCCGTGGCGCTCAGGCAATAGGATGGCCATTTCGAAAACGCACGAGTACTTCCCTGTAGCTCCGACGGATACATCCCTGTATCCGACGGTTTCGAAATGGCCATCCTATCACCTGAGCTTCTCATCTAGGGCCAAAGAATTTTTACCGTCAGGAAGCGAATTAATCAGAGGTTCCCTAACAAGAAAGAGGTGCCGATTCTGGTCGCGGCGTTTTTTTTGATTTTGGTGTTCACTAAGTTGTTGAAAACCTTAAGGTTGGGTGCTAAAGTTCGCGCTCCTTGCAGCAAGGGTCTCCCGCTGCAATTTTTAAAAGCTATTGCAGACCCGTAGCTCAGTTGGTTAGAGCGCTGCCTTGACATGGCAGAGGTCAGCGGTTCAAGTCCGCTCGGGTCTACCATCTTCGCAGTGCTTCCGCCAGATGTGGAAGCCCCGCAATATTCAAATTGGTTCATGCGGTCTTTGGTAGGGATCGCCACTGATAAGGAAGTACAATGCCTGTTGTTACGCTCCCCGACGGCGCCCGCCGCGAATACCCTAACCCTGTTTCCGTTAGTCAAGTTGCTGCCGATATTGGTCCTGGTTTGGCCAAAGCTGCACTAGCCGGTGTGGTGGATGGCAAGGAAGTCGATACCAGCTATGTTATTGACCGGGATGTGGAACTGGCCATTATCACTGATCGGCAGCCGGAAGGCCTGGAAATTATCCGGCACTCCACAGCGCACCTGCTGGCGCAGGCAGTGAAGCAGCTGTATCCGACAGCCCAAGTCACCATTGGCCCAGTGATAGAAGATGGCTTCTATTACGACTTTGCCTATGAGCGCCAGTTCACGCCGGAAGATTTGGAGAAGATCGAGAAGCGCATGGAGGAGCTGGCAAAGGAAGACATTCCGGTCAGCCGCCGGCTGATGCCGCGTGAAGAAGCGGTCGAATACTTCCGCGGTATGGGAGAGGAGTACAAGGCGAAGATTATTGCCGATATTCCAAGTGAAGAGGATATCTCTCTCTACCGCCAGGGCGATTTCGAAGACCTGTGCCGCGGCCCGCATGTGCCCTCTACTGGTCGCCTCAAGGCCTTTAAGTTAACTAAAGTTGCCGGTGCGTATTGGCGCGGGGATGCGAACAATGAGATGTTAACCCGTGTCTATGGGACAGCCTGGGCAAACAAGAAGGATCTCAAAGCATATCTGCGCCGTATTGAAGAGGCGGAGAAGCGTGACCACCGCAAGTTGGCGAAAAAATACGACCTCTTTCATATCCAGGAAGAGGCGCCCGGTATGGTTTTCTGGCACCCGAACGGCTGGACCATCTACAGTACTATTGAACAGTACATGCGTCGCCGTCAGAGGGAATATGGCTACAAGGAAATCAAGACCCCGCAGTTGGTGGATTTTACCCTGTGGCGCAAGTCCGGCCATGCGGACAAATTTGCTGACGACATGTTCTCCCTCACCAGTGAGGAGCGCCAGTTCGCAATAAAGCCGATGAACTGCCCCTGCCATGTCCAGGTGTTCAATCAGGGGTTGCGCAGTTACCGCGACCTGCCTCTGCGTCTGGCAGAGTTCGGTTCTTGTCACCGCAGCGAGCCGTCCGGCTCGCTGCACGGTCTGATGCGGGTGCGTGGTTTTGTTCAAGATGACGGCCATATCTTCTGCACCGAAGAGCAGATCCAGTCAGAAGTGTCCGCGTTTATGGACCTGCTGCATTCTGTGTATAAGGACTTCGGATTCGAGGAAGTTATTTACCGCCTGTCTACCCGCCCGGAACAGAGGGTTGGTTCCGACGAGAGCTGGGACAAAGCGGAGAAGGCGCTTGCTGATGCGCTGGACGCTGCGGGCCTGCCCTGGGAGGAATTGCCGGGTGAGGGCGCCTTCTATGGTCCCAAGATAGAGTTCTCTTTGAAGGACTGCCTTGGACGAGTCTGGCAGTGTGGCACCATACAGGTGGATTTTTCCATGCCCGGTCGTCTGGATGCTCAGTATGTGGCGGAAGATGGTTCGCGGCAGACGCCGGTAATGTTGCACCGGGCTGCATTGGGCTCCTTTGAGCGCTTTATCGGTATATTGATTGAGCACTACGAAGGCGCTTTCCCCACTTGGCTGGCTCCCCAGCAGGTGGCAATACTGAATATCACGGACCGCCAGGCGGACTATTGCTGTGATCTGGAGGCGCAACTCGGGGCCCTCCAATACCGAGCCGCAGCCGACTTGAGAAACGAAAAGATCGGCTTTAAAATCCGCGAGCACACGCTGCAGCGTGTTCCTTATCTGCTTGTGATCGGCGATAAGGAAGTGGAGAACCAAACAGTCGCCGTGCGGACACGCAGTGGGGAAGATCTGGGAACTATGACGTTCGAGTCATTCCTGGAGATCCTCAAGCAGGACGTGGATCGCCGCGGCCGTGTGTCTATTGGTTCTCAGAAGTGAAACTGACAGGAGACGACAGCTATTAAACGAGACAGCAAGGGACGGTCCAAAAAGGCCCGCATCAATGATCAGATAGAGGCGTCGGAAGTCCGCCTCATTGGCGCCGACGGCGAACAAGTGGGAATTGTTTCCCTCAATGAGGCGCTTGAAGCTGCGCAGCAGGCCAATCTGGATCTCGTTGAAATTGCGCCGGACTCCAAGCCGATAGTCTGTAAAATCATGGACTACGGTAAGCATGTGTTTGAGGCCAAGAAGGCCAAAGCTGCTGCCAAGAAGAAGCAAAAGCAGCAGCAAATCAAGGAGATGAAGTTCCGCCCGGGCACTGATATTGGTGACTACCAGATCAAGTTGCGCAATCTGACCCGCTTCCTGGAGGCGGGTGACAAGGCCAAGGTTTCTCTGCGATTCCGCGGAAGAGAGATGGCGCACCAGGAGCTGGGTCTGGAGATGATGCAGCGCATTGAGCGAGATCTGGCGGAGCTGGGTACTGTGGAGCAGCGGCCAAAGCTGGAAGGCCGCCAGATGATCATGGTGATTGCTCCTATCAAAAAGAAAAAGTGAGGCCGCGGCTGAGCCGCGGAATCTCTTTGGGAAGTGATTGGGCGACGGCTGCCTCTTCACTCCCGTAACATGCCGCCGTTACCCGGCGGTTATTTTTGTTGTAGGTGCCTGCTTGCAGGTAAACCTTTAATTTTTTGGAGTAAAAAATGCCGAAAGCAAAAACCCATAGCGGCGCTGCCAAGCGCTTCAAAAAGACGGCTGCGGGCTACAAGCACAAGCACGCCAACAAGAGCCACATCCTCACCAAAATGACCACCAAGCGCAAGCGTCAGCTGCGCGGCACTCAGACTATGAATAAGTCTGATGCAGCTCTGGTCGATCGCATGCTGCGCGCCAAGTAATTGGCTCACTCGCAACGAATTTAAGAGGATAGCATTATGGCCCGTGTAAAACGTGGTGTAGAGGCGCGTCGTCGTCACAAGAAAATTCTGAAGCAGGCAAAAGGTTACTACGGTGCGCGTTCACGCGTGTTCCGTGTCGCCAAGCAGGCAGTGATCAAAGCCGGTCAATACGCTTACCGCGACCGCCGCGTTAAGAAGCGTAACTTCCGCGCACTGTGGATCACTCGTATCAACGCACAATCCCGTGCGGAAGGCCTGTCCTACAGCCGCTTGATCGCCGGTCTGAAAAAGGCGGGTATCGCACTGGATCGCCGGGTATTGGCTGATCTGGCGGTATACGACAAAGCCGCTTTTGCTGCCGTAGTTGAAAAAGCCAAGGCAGCCCTGGCAGCGTAAGTTGTCGCTCCAGTTGCAAGACTGGGTATTAAAAATAGGGAAGGGCTGTGGTGGCCCTTCCCTATTTTTTTATAAAGATTCCGCTACTTTTACGTGGTATGGGTGGAGCAGCCCGCCGGTGCACTGAACGCCGGTAGAGCGATGCATAAACAACCAGAGTTAATTTTGAACGGGAACAGTTCGATGCAAGATTTGCAGTCCCTTACCGAACAGGCGCTGGAGCAGGTGGAGAAGGCCGAAGGCCTGGCGGCACTGGATCAGGTGCGCGTGGATTACCTGGGGAAGAAGGGTCAGCTCACCGCGCTGCTAAAAGGTCTTGGCAAGCTGTCGGCGGAAGAGCGCCCTGCTGCCGGTGCCAGGATTAACGAAGCAAAGCAGCAGGTTCAGGAAAAGATCAACGCGCGCAGGAAGCAGCTTGAGGAAGAGGCTATTAACGCCAAGCTGGCGGAGGAAACCATTGATGTCACTCTGCCGGGCCGTGGAGAGGTGCAGGGAAAAATGCACCCGATTACTCGCACTCTGCGCCGCGTCGAGGAGTTTTTTGTGCGAATCGGCTTTTCCGTGGAAAGGGGGCCGGAGATTGAGCAGGACTATTACAACTTTGAGGCGCTCAATATTCCCGCACACCATCCGGCGCGGGCAATGCATGACACCTTCTATATAGATCCGACGACGGTCCTGAGAACGCACACCTCTTCCGTGCAGATACGGACCATGGAAAAGAAAGAGCCGCCGCTGCGTATTATCTGTCCGGGCCGGGTTTATCGCTGTGATTCCGACGTCACTCACTCGCCGATGTTTCATCAGGTTGAGGGCTTGGTCGTAGGCGAGAACATCAGCTTCGCGCACCTGAAGGGGTGTATCGACCAATTCCTGCGCGCGTTTTTTGAAGCCGATGTACCGGTGCGCTTCCGCCCCTCCTATTTTCCATTTACTGAGCCGTCGGCGGAGGCGGATATTCAATGCACCGCTTGCGGTGGTGAAGGTTGCCGTGTCTGTTCCGGTACGGGCTGGCTGGAAATCCTCGGTTGCGGCATGGTGCACCCCAACGTCTTTGCCGCATGTGATATCGACAGTGAGCGTTATTCGGGCTTTGCTTTCGGGTTGGGCGTTGAGCGCCTCGCAATGTTGCGCTACGGGGTCAACGACTTGCGACTGTTTTTTGACAACGACCTGCGCTTTCTCAAGCAGTTTTGACTGGGGCATCGGGGCCTGCCTCTAGGTAGTGGCTCGCTCCATAGAGAAAGGCAGACAGCGCAAAACAGAATTCAAAAAGAGACAGCACTATGAAATTCAGCAATTCCTGGCTGCGGGAATGGGTAGATCCGCAGCTGACCCCACAAGAATTGGCCGATCAAATCACCATGGCCGGCCTCGAGGTGGACAGTGTTGAGGCCGTCGCGGGTGAATTCACCGGTGTTGTGGTGGGAGAAATCGTTGCTTGTGAAAGGCACCCTGACGCGGACAAACTGCGCGTATGTACCGTTGCCGGTCATCCGGACGGCGAGATGCAGGTGGTCTGTGGCGCCCCCAATGCCCGTGCCGGTATCAAGGTCCCCTTTGCGTTGGTAGGAGCCAAGTTGCCGGGAGACTTCAAAATCAAAAAGGCCAAACTGCGCGGTGTTGAGAGTTTTGGCATGCTCTGTGCGCAAACGGAATTGGAGTTGGGCGAAGACGGGGATGGCATCTGGGAGTTGCCGGAAGATGCTCCTACAGGCAAAGACCTGCGGGAATACTTGCAGCTGGACGACGTTGCTATCGAAGTAGACCTGACCCCCAATCGCTCAGACTGCCTCGGCATAGCCGGCATTGCCCGCGAAGTGGGTGTTCTCAACCGCTGCCCGGTAAAGGGGCCGGAAATTGCTCCGGTTGCCGCACAGATTGACGACAGTGTGCCGGTTTCCCTGCTCGCTGGTGACGCCTGTCCACGTTACGTCGGCCGAGTGATCCGCAATATCGATATTACTGCCCCTACACCCCTGTGGATGCAGGAGCGGCTGCGGCGCAGCGGATTGCGTTCTATTGATCCGGTGGTGGATGTGACCAACTATGTCTTGCTGGAGTTGGGGCAGCCGATGCACGCCTTCGATCTGAGCAAGCTGTCCGGTGGAATCAAGGTGCGTATGGCGGAGAAGGGGGAGGAATTGACCCTGCTCGATGGCCAGGAAGTGAAGCTGGAAGAGGGCACCCTGCTGATCGCCGATGAGGATAAGCCGCTGGCTATTGCGGGCGTTATGGGAGGGTTGGAGTCGTCGGTAACAGAGGGCACTCGGGATATTTTCCTGGAAAGTGCTTTCTTCAACCCCCTGGCCGTTGCAGGTAAAGCGCGCTCCTATGGCCTGCACACTGATTCCTCGCACCGTTTCGAGAGAGGGGTTGATTACCGGTTGCAGGAGAGGGCCGTTGAACGCGCCACTCAGCTGTTACTGGAAATTGTCGGCGGGGAGCCTGGCCCGGTACACCTGCGCGAACTGAGTGAAGCGATGCCCACTGAACGGCATATTACTCTGCGCAGACGAAGTGTGTCCCAGCGTCTTGGCGTGACCCTGGCTGACGACGAAATAGTGGATATCCTGACGCGTCTGGGCCTGGAGAAAATCGATGAAAATGCCGAAAGCTGGACCTTCCTCGCTCCGAGCTTCCGCTTCGATATCGCGATAGAGGCAGACCTGCTCGAGGAACTGGCGCGGGTCTATGGCTACAACCGTATTCCGAGTATCAGTCTCACTGCGGCTCTGGATATTGAACCTCGGCCGGAGAGAGCGCTTTCCCGGGACATCCTGGAGCAGACACTGTTGGCCCGCGGATATTCCGAGGCGGTTACCTTCAGTTTTATCGATCGTGAGATAGCCGAGCTCTTTGATCCGGATACACAGCCGGTGGCCCTGCAGAACCCCATCAGTGCTGATCTGGCGGTAATGCGCACTTCCCTGATCCCAGGTCTGTGCAAGGCACTACAGTACAATCTCAACCGTCAGCAGAACCGCGTGCGCCTGTTTGAATCGGGTTTGCGCTTTGTGCCGGGAAGTGAGCTGCGTCAGGAGCCGATGCTGGCGGGGCTGGCTTACGGCGCCCGTTTTGCCGAGAACTGGACCGGCAGCAAGGATGACGTCGATTTCTACGATATCAAGGGGGATGTGGAGGCATTACTGGCTCACTATGCTATAGGAGAGTCAGCTGAGAAGGAGTTCCGCTTCGCTGCTGGCCAACATCCCGCTCTGCACCCGGGACAGTGCGCCCGAATCTATCGGGGTGATCGTGAAGTCGGTGTAGTTGGGGCATTGCACCCACAGCTGCAGAAAAAACTGGATCTGCCCAGGTCTGCATTGGTGTTTGAGTTGAACCTGGAGGCCCTGGGAGAGGCGGTGCTTCCCAGTTTCCGGCCACTGTCCAGGTTCCCCGAAGTACGCCGCGATCTGGCCCTTCTGATCGATGCAGATGTGCCCGCCGCCAACCTGGTGCAGAGTGCCCTTGAGGCTGCGGGTGAAACCTTGACGGACCTCAAGATTTTTGATGTTTATCAGGGCAAAGGTATTGATTTCAATAGAAAAAGTGTCGCCTTGGGGTTGACGTTTCAGCATCCGTCGCGCACCCTTAATGACGAAGAAATCAATACCGCGGTAGATGCGGTGGTCGGAACATTAAAACAAAAATACAACGCCAGCCTGCGCTGATACCGGCGAATAGCTCCGGGGTGCGGGCGGTAGGCATCCCGAGAGCGTCTGCTTCCGGGTTGAAAGCCGCCGCGGTTTGGGCCGCTTCCGATCTGGAGTCGACGCCTCTGAATCTGTTGGTAGGAACCAATGACAGAGGCACTGACCAAGGCCGGGCTCGCTGAAAAGCTGTACGAAGAGCTGGGCTTTAATAAGCGCGAAGCCAAAGAGATCGTCGAGTACTTTTTCGAGGAGATCCGCAACGCGCTGGAAAACAGCGAGCAGGTCAAGCTGTCCGGTTTCGGTAACTTTGACCTGCGCGACAAGAGCCCGCGCCCTGGCCGCAACCCCAAGACCGGCGAGGAAATCCCCATTTCCGCACGCCGGGTAGTCACCTTCAAACCGGGACAAAAACTCAAGGCACGAGTAGAAGAAGATGCTGGAAGCGAGCAACAATAGCGAATTGCCCGTCATCCCCGGCAAGCGCTATTTCACCATTGGTGAAGTCAGTGAGCTGTGCGCGGTCAAGCCACATGTTCTGCGCTATTGGGAACAGGAATTTCCCCAACTGAATCCGGTAAAACGCCGCGGCAATCGCCGTTACTATCAACATCAGGACGTCATTCTGATCCGCCAGATTCGAGCGTTGCTGTACGAAGAGGGGTACACCATCGGCGGCGCCCGCCTGCAGATGGAGAATGGTAGCCAGAAGGCGGAGACTGTCCAGTTACAGCAGGTGATTCCACAAGTTATCGCCGAGCTTGAAAGTGTTCTCAGCTTGCTGGAGACCTAGGCCGGCTATTGCAACTCAAAAAAGGCGTAAATCCAGGCTTGCATTCCCCTGTCACTCATGTATGATTTGCGCCTCATCGCAATGCGGTGCCCCTTATAAATCAAGCACTTATGTTGTTTAGTGTGCGATTTGCTCAATCGGAGCGTAGCGCAGCCTGGTAGCGCACCACACTGGGGGTGTGGTGGTCGTCGGTTCAAATCCGGCCGCTCCGACCATATACTCAGTACGCAGAAAGCCCTTGTAATTCTCAGATTACAAGGGCTTTTTGTTTTTGTGGTGGGTATAGCGCAACGCTCCCAATGTAGTGGGCTTGCGGTCACGATACGCACGCTGTCTGCCATCTCACTGGGGTTTGCGCAAAATTTCCAGTGTGCGGTAATCCGGCTGGCCTTTATAGAATTTGTCCAGAACCTGGCTGAACAGCCCCTTCCCACCTTCTGCGATGGAAAACAGGGTCATGGAAGACCTGAGTTTCAAATCATCCGGGCTGCCAAAAATTTGCTGGGCTGTGCGTTCTTGTTGCAGCAGCTGTGTGCAGCATTCTTTGAGTCTGGGCCCCAGTAGCGGGTGATCAAGGTAAGCCCGCGCTTCATCCAGACTTTTGAGCGCATAGTGCTGAGCCATGGCGCTGTGACCCAGGCCGACAATTTGCGGAAATACATACCACATCCAGTGGGAACGCTTTTTTCCCTCCGTTAGCTCTTTTAATGCCGAGTTGTAATTTTTTTCTTGGGCTGAGACAAATCGCTCTAGGTTAAACGGATCGTTCATGGTTCTATGCGTGGAAGAAGTCGCGTGGAAGAAATCGGCCTGTGCCGAATAGCAGTATAGTTAGTTGTTCCGGGAGTGTTTATTGCGGCAGCTGCCAGCCAAAAGCCTGGATCAGAGAGTGAAATTGCCCGCGCGGCGGTGCCAGCAAATTGAGAGGCTCGCCGGTTAGTGGGTGGCTGAGGCGTAACTGCAATGCATGTAGTAGTAACCGTTTGCAGTTGTAATGTTCAGCAAAGAAGCGGTTGTGGACTGACTTACCGTATTTGGGGCAGCCGATCAACGGGTGGTGAATGTGTTTGAAGTGACGGCGTATCTGATGTCTTCGCCCTGTGACCAGAGTTATCTCTACCAGGGAGTAGCGGCTGCTTGGGTAGCGATCCACGGCGTAGGGCAGTTCGACGGTCTCTAGTCTGCGGAACTTTGTGATAGCAGGCTGCCGCGGCAGTTCGGCTCTGCGGCGCTTGCGCTGATGCTTGAAGTCAGCGACTGGTGGTAAGGGGTGGTCGATCACACCTTCCTCCGGGCAGTAGCCGCGGCAGACGGCGACATATTTTTTTAAGGATTCCTCACTTTCCATCTGCACTTGTATTTTTGCGGCGATTTCTCCGCTCTTTGCGAATACGATAACCCCAGAGGTGGGTTTGTCCAGCCGGTGGATAGGGTAGAGGTGTTTGCCAGTGCGGTCGCGCAAGTGCTGCAATAGGATTCGCTCCTCGCGGGGATCTATGTTTGATCTGTGCACAAGCCATCCTTCTGGCTTGTAGGCCGCGATGAGCTGGGTGTCTTCGAAAAGGATTTCAGGATGCATGCCGCTTATATTCCGCTTGGGATTGCTTGTGCGGTCAACCCTGCAATGGGGCGACGTAAACCCAGCGCTTTTTATGCAGTTTGAATAAGGAGATCTCATGCATTGCCTGTTCCGTGCCGTTGTCTCGGTACCAAGCTCGGAACTCCACAATTGCTTTATCCGCTGCCTGCGTACTCCTAAGAACCTCTAGACGTGTCCACTGGGTTTGCAGGTCATCGGGGGTTAATTCGGGGCAGGTGTTTGGGTCCCAGGTCTTGCGCAGATAGGGCAAGTTGCCGCGAGTAAAGGCGGTGAACCGGCTGCGCATCAGGGTTTCGGCGCTATCAGGGTAGGCTGTACCGTCGAGAAACGGACCGCAACATCTTTTAAGGGGCAATCCGGAGCCGCAGGGGCATTTTACGTCTGACATAGTTGTATTACAGGTTGTGGTGTTGCGGAGCCCATCATTCGCTATTGATGATGGGCTGCGGCAGATTCTAAAGCCCCTGGGACTTGCTGTCTCGTCCGTCGGCGGGCAGGTGGGTGGTTTCGAGTGCTGAATACTGTCCATTGAAAGTTACTTCTTGACGCGGTCCCGCGGGCTGTTAACATACCGTCCAGTTGGTCGGTTATGACTAAGGTTCTCTGGAGAGTCACATGTCGAAGGTCGACAAAGAAGACATTATCCGTGCAGCAGAAGAGGTGCTGCGCGAGAAGGGGGCGCGCCGCTTGACCCTCGATGCGGTGGCAGCGCGGTGTGGCTTGAGTAAAGGCGGCTTGCTGCACCATTTCCGGAGCAAGCAATCCCTGCTGCAGGCGATGCTCGAATCCGCGATCGCTAGTGAAGAGGCTCTGGCTGCTGAGTACGCCGCGAACCACGAAAACAGCGTTCTCGCATCCCGCATTTATTCTGCGTTTGCGTTAATGCAGGACGAAAAACAGCTCCCTCGCGCTTTGATTGCCGCGGTGGCGGAAGATCCCGCTCTACTGGAGCCCATCAAGGCCAAAGAAGCAAAGATTCGCGCGACCCTGTCTGAGCACTGTCGAGACCCAGAGCTGGCGCTCCTGCTGATTTTGGCAACGCGCGGTCTGTTTCTCGGCCGCCAATTTGGTGTGCTGGACCCCGATGACCCAATTTTCACTCAGCTGCGAGAGCGCTTGCTGAATCTTGCTGCCGAGCTGGAATAATTTCTGATTAAGTTCTGTTAACTCCCCACTCGATGTTCTGAGTATTGCATATGAATATCCCTGGTAATGTTCGTTCCCCTTTAATTTCGCTGTTGGCATTTGCGGTGGTTGTCTCTGGTTGTTCCGGCTCCGCTGAGGATGAGCAGCAGGTCGAGCGCGAGTGGCCGGTAAAAGTCGCCACGGTTTCCACCAACGACACAATCGATCAGCGCCAGTTCGCCGGTCGGGTCAAGGCGGTGCAGACGGTGGATTTGTCATTTCAGGTGGGAGGTAAACTCAACTACCTGCAATTCCGTGAAGGCGAAATTATTCCAAAGGGTAAGCTGATTGCAGCTCTTGATGAGAGCGATTTTGTTCGCGAGGTGAAACAGGCGCGTGTCAATCTTGATTTGTTACAGAAAACGCTAGCCCGCCAGCGCTCTTTGGCCGAGCGCAATGTGATTTCCCAGCAACAGCTGGACGAAACTGAGACCAATTACGATCTTGCCAAGGTTGCGCTCGAAAAAGCGGAACAGAATTTATCTTATACAAAATTGAAGGCCCCCTTCGATGCACTGGTTACGCGTCAGCTGGTGGAAAATTATACTAACGTGCAGGCTGGGCAGGGCATTGTGCGGCTGCAAGATGTGTCGGAAGTCCGGATTCAGGTATCGGTGCCGGAGAACCTACTGGCCACAGTGAACCGCGAGCGGGTGAATTCTGTAAGTGCGACATTTGAATTTCTGCCTGGTAGAGAATTCCCACTGGAGTACCGAGAGCACCAGGCCGAAGCAGACAGCGTGACCCAGACTTACATTGTGGAGCTGGGTATGCCACAACCAGAGAATGTGCAGATTTTGCCGGGCATGACTGCCCGTGTGAACCTGAAACTTAACCAGGCGCAGGATGACCTGTGGGTACCTTTATCCGCTGTGCAGAGCAGTGCGGATGGCTCGCCGTATATTTGGCGAATCAACGAAGATCAATCTGTATCAAAAACGCCTGTACAACTCGGGCGTACCGATGGCGAGGTGGTGGAAATCAAGAGCGGCGTGGATACATCCATGAAGCTGGTGGCCGCTGGCGGGCAGCACCTCTACGAAGGTGCAAAGGTGCGTAACTATGCACAGTAACTCGTGCGATGTTTCTGCAGGTCACTGATAAGAGTGGGAAAGCGTTGTGAAAATTTCTGATGTATTCATTCAGCGGCCTGTTTATAGCTGGTTGCTGATGTTGATTTGCTTGATCGGGGGCCTGTGGGGTGTGGTGGATATCGGCCGCCTTGAGGACCCCGCTTTTACTATCAAAGAAGCTCGTGTCTTTACCGCCTATCCCGGTGCTAGTGCGCGCAAGGTCGAAGAAGAGGTAACCGAAAAGCTCGAGGTTGCCATCCAGCAGCTGGGGCAGCTGAAGCGGATTACCTCCACGTCCCGTCCGGGGATGTCTGAAATCCGGGTGGAAATTGAGGATCACTACGATTCCGATGAGTTGCCGCAAATCTGGGATGAGCTGCGCCGCAAGGTCAGTGATGCCCAAATTGAGTTGCCCAGCGGCGCCATGGAATCCATTGTCAACGACGACTTCGGAGAAGTCTACGGGATTTACTACGCCGTGACGGGGGTGGGCTTTTCCCAGAGTGAGATGCGCGATATCACCAAGGTGATTCGCCGGGAGCTCCTCACCGTTGATGGCGTCGCCAAGGTGTCGCGCTCCGGAGTGATCGATGAAGTCGCCTATCTGGATATCGACGAAGCGCGTCTGGCGCAATTCGGCTTTTCCCTGGACGATCTGGCGCAGGTTCTGCAGACCGAAAGCGCCACCCAGCCGGTGGCCGAATTAGAAGGTCGGGATTTGCGCACCAGGATCCGGGTGGACAACCAGGCCAGCGACTTGGAGTCAATTCGCAATATTCTGCTCGGGGTTCCCGGTTCCACCTCCATGCTGGCGGTGCGGGATATCGCCCGGGTGTCGCTGGGTTACGATACGAATCCTGATTTTATTGCCCGTTTCAATGGTGAGCCGGCCATTTTGATCGGCGTAGCGGGCGCGATGAATACCAATATCGTGGACGTGGGCAAAGCCGTAGAAGCGAAACTGGAAGAACTGGCGCAAAGTCTGCCTCTGGGAATCGAGATTCAGCCGGTCTATGAACAGCACCGGGTGGTTGAAGATAGTGTCGATGGATTCCTGTTCAACCTGATCTCTTCGGTGGCGATTGTCACTTTGGTTTTGTGCCTGTTTATGGGGTGGCGTTCCGGCGTTGTCGTCGGGACGGTGCTGGCGCTTACTGTTCTCGGAACGGTATTGATCATGAACCTGTTTGGTTTCAATCTGCAGCGGATTTCCCTCGGTGCCCTGATCATTGCCATGGGGATGCTGGTGGACAACGCCATTGTGGTGGCCGAAGGCATACTAATGGGGGTGCAGAAAAAAGAAACCGCGCAAAGTGCGGCAGCGCGCGTGGTACGCCAGACTTTCTGGCCCCTGCTGGGTGCCACGGTGATCGGGATCATGGCCTTTTCCGGTATTGGTCTGTCCAGTGATGCCACCGGCGAATTTTTGTTTTCCCTGTTTGCCGTGATCGGTATCTCCCTTTTGTTAAGCTGGGTGCTGGCTATCACCATCACGCCTTACCTCGCGCATCACCTGTTTAAGCCCGGCACTGACGCGGGCGCTGAAGATCCCTACGCGGGCCGCTTTTACCGGATGTACGCGCAGGCGCTTTCCGGCGCCTTGCGTCACCGGGGACGCACGGTAGTTGCACTCGTGGTGGTGACACTGGTGAGTTATTTTGCTTTTGGTTTTGTGAAGCAGGGCTTTTTCCCCAACTCCAACGCGCCCCTGTTCTATGTGAATTACTTTATGCCCCAGGGCAGTGATATCCACCGCACGGACAAAGCACTGCAGCAGGCGATGGAATATCTGCTGGCCCAGGACGAGGTGGTTTCCGTGACGTCGGTTGCAGGGCGGGGCGCGGACCGGTTTATGCTCACCTATGCACCGGAGCCGTCCAATCCCTCGTACGGACAGCTGATCGTACGCACGGAAAACCGCGATCAGATCCCTGCGGTGATCGAACGGGCGAAAGTGGAATTGCGCAACGCGCATCCGGAAGCCCTGGTGACATTTAAACGACTGGTATTTGGCCCGGGTGGGGGCGCGGACGTGGAGGTGCGTATTTCCGGCCCCAACTTTAACACGCTCCGGGCCGCTGCTGATGAGGTGAAGGCGATTTTCCGCAGCAAGGGACTGGAAGACATCCGCCACGACTGGCGCGATCGGGAGCCGACCATACGCGCTCACCTCGATGATGAGCGGGCGCGGGTGGCGGGGGTAACGGCGACTGATATTAGCCGCACATTGCAATTTGCCACTGAAGGCTACCGTGTTGGTGATTTTGAAAGGGGCGATCGCATTATCCCCATTGTTGCCCGCCTGTCCCAGGAGGAGCGCAATCAGGCGGGTGCCCTGCAGGATCGCCTGGTTTGGAGCCCGAATGAGCGCAACTATATTCCTGCCGGGCAGCTGGTGGACCAGTTCGAAACCACAGCCGAAGAGGGATTGATTCAACGTCGTAACCGGGTGCCGACGATTACTATTAGTGGTAACGCGCCGGATGGGGTCACTGCGATGGCGGCTTTTGCGCGCATTCGTGCGGAAATAGAGGAATTAGCTCTGCCCCAAGGGTACAAGATGGAGTTTGGTGGTGAGTACGAGCGTTCCTCGGATGCGCAAGAGTCCCTGGGCAAAGGTTTGCCACTGGGGTTCCTGGTCATGATTCTGACATCAGTGTTGCTGTTCGGTACTGTAAAGGAACCGGTGATTATCTGGCTGGTGGTGCCCATGTCACTGGTGGGGGTAGTGGTCGGTTTGCTTGTGTCCGGTCTGCCATTCGGGTTTATGTCACTGCTGGGCGTACTTAGTCTGTCCGGTATGTTGATTAAGAATGCGGTGGTGCTGGTAGACGAAATTGAGGTACAGACCCATGCGGGATTGCCGCGACTAACCGCGATTCAGCAGGCAAGTGTCAGTCGTCTGCGCCCGGTATTCCTGGCCGCGGCTACTACAATTCTCGGTATGTCCCCACTGCTGTTTGATGCCTTCTTCGCAGATATGGCGGTAACCATAATGGGAGGGCTCGGTTTTGCGACAGTGCTCACCTTGATTGCAGTGCCGGTGCTCTATGCAATGTTTCACAAGGTTCGCGCAGACGAAGTGGTTTCCTCACGCGATTCTCGGCAAACGGAGGAAATCCGGAAAGAATCCCCGCAGCCGGCATAGGGAATCTATGATGAAATTGCCTGAGTGCCGTGGTGGGTTTCGGGGCGCTCAGGCAATAGGGTGGCCATTTCGAAAAAGCGCGAGTGCTTCTCTGTGGCTCCGCCGGATACCTCCTTGTATCCGACGGTTTCGAAATGTCCACCCCACCACCTGAGCTTCTCATTTGGGCGATATGTCTCTTTGTCGTCCAAGAGCCAATTAATCAGAGGCTCCCTATAAAGGAAAGCGTAATCCATTTTCCTAGTCCGTAGGACACAGTGAATTTTCGTTTGCCACCTTCCTGTCCGGTGAATTGATCGATACCCAAATAGATTGAAATTTCGTACGATTGTGCCACTTTTTTGATTGGTAGTAGTGGTATGCGCATTCGATCAATTTGTCGGCATTTTGCTTTTGTTTTATTCTTTTTTTCTGTTTTTTCGGCATCAGCGGCGTCCTACAAAAGATCCGAGTGGTTACCCCGTTGGTCGGATTTCGACGGTGATTGTCAGGACACCCGCCACGAACTTCTGATTCGTTACTCCCTGGCTCCGGTTACATTCACACGCGTCGATAATTGCAAGGTGGCTACGGGCCTGTGGATGGACCCCTACACCGGCCATTTTTTTACCAAGGCATCGGACCTGGATGTGGAGCACATAGTGCCGCTGAAATGGGCTCATGACCACGGCGGTGCCGGCTGGAGTCGTGCGCAGAAGCGGCGGTTCGCTGAAGATCCAGATAATCTTTGGTTGGTGGACGACGGTCACAACCAGAGTAAGGGCGATCGGGGCCCCGATGAATGGATGCCGCCCTATGAGCCGGTTGCCCAAATCTATGTGCAGAGGTTTATGGCCATAGTACAGAAATACGGGCTCAAGCCCACTTTGGCAGAAATTCGCCACTTCGAAACACTTGCGGCAAATTCACAGAGAACCTCCGGTTAACGATATCTTGTTTCTGATAGAGGGGGCGTCGGAGCTACAGGGGTGTACTCGTGCGGTTGTGAAATGCCCATCCCATTGCCTGAGTGCCTCCCGGTCCAATACGGCTATCGTGTGAATTAATCAGAGATTCTCCAGAGGGCATCTCTCGGATACAGGAGCGTATCCGAATGGGTTATAGGGACTCGGGACTAGAGTAGACGGGAGGTTCGGGAGGAAAACTACGCCGGCTATTGCTACGCTTATCGGGAGTGAGTGGATGCAGTTGTGGTGTGCTTATGTGGCAGTGGTTGCTCGCCACCAGTCTGCTGGTGCCGGTTTCTTTTGATACTCAGACGATAATCGTCGGACCCCAGCCGGGGGGAGGGCAGAGCCCTTATTTGAGTTTTTGCCAGCAACGATTTTACGAAGAGGAGGATGGCCGCCTGCTATGCAACTGGGCGGTCAACTTCAACTATGCCTGTTTTGTCTCCTATCCGAGTAATAAAGTGATTCAAGCCGGCGCCAAGCTGTCTGAACCGGAAGTAGTCGGCGAGTGTGATGATGGGGAACCGGTCATCAAATTATTGCACTACTGATCCGGATTGCGACCAGGGTGTCTGGTATACCGGTTAATGCTACAGATGTCCGGCGCTGGCCATTGCATCTATTTTTTCCTGGAGCTGCTCATAGGTAAAGGGCTTCTGGATATAATCCAGAATGCCATCGGTGAGCGTTTCCTGCACTTTGCTGTCGACGCTATACCCGGTGGACAGTATCGCCTTAATTTCCGGGTTGATGCCTTTGAGAATCTTGAACAGCTGCTGGCCATCCATACGAGGCATGATCATATCCAATAATACCAGGTCAACATTCATGTAGGAGCGGCGGTAGAAATTGATCGCCTCTTCGGCACCCGCGAAAGTCCGTACCTGGTGGCCGTGCATTTCGAATAGCGTTTTTGAGTAGTTGCGCACTATGGCCTCATCGTCCACAACCATGATGCGGATTTTCCTCTCTTTTCCGGATGGTTTGGGGGACTGCCGTAGATGCTTGGCGCAATCCCTGATGATTGGCAGGTAGAGATCGAAGCTGCTGCCTTGCCCCTCGCTGCTGCGACAGCGGATAGCACCTTTGTGCAGATGAGTGGTGCCGTAGACCGCGGCTAGTCCCAGGCCCGCACCACGGCCGCTTTCCTTGGTGGTGAAAAAAGGTTCGAAAATACGGCGGCGTATCTCTGCGGACATGCCTGTGCCGCTGTCACAGATGGTGATCAGCAGATACTCTCCAGCCTCAATCTCGAAATCGTAAATTTTGGTGGGACTGTCGATGGAAATATTGCGGGTGGAGAAACGGAGCGATCCTCCGTTAGGCATGGCATCCTTGGCGTTGATACCCAGGTTCAGCAGGGCGCTCTTCAGTTGCGCCGGGTCGCCCATCACGTGTGGCCGGCTGGCGTCCAGTTGCTGGCTAACGCGAATGCGCCGGTCGATGGTGCGTTCCAGTATGGCGCACACATCGCGGATAATTTCGTGGGTATTGCACTCTGTCAACTGATAGCTGCCTTTGCGCGCGAATGTGAGCAGTTGTTTGGTGAGTTCCGCCGCATGGTGCGCGGTGGTCAGAATATGGGTGCTGTACTCACCGAGACGCGGGTCGTCAGTAAGCTGTTGTATCGCCTCGGCATAGCCGATAATGCCGTGGATCATATTGTTGAAATCGTGCGCGATACCTCCGGCCAGTTCGCCGATTGCCTGCATTTTGTGCGCTTGGCGCAGTTCCTCTTCCAGGAGCCGTTGTTTAGTGATGTCGGTGCCGATACTGAGCACGCCGATGGCGTTACCCTGATCGTCGGTGAGTAGCTTGTTCGTCCAGGCGACCCATACCCTGCGACCGTTTTTGGTGATGTTTTCGTTGACGTTGTAGTGATGTTCTTCCGGGTGGTTACAGATTTGCTCCATTAGAGGGCGCAGGTCGCGTCCGGTGCTTTCGTTGGCGGGAACAATAGTGCCGACAACATGTTTGCCAATGATTTCTTCTTCGCTGTAACCGAAGAACTGTTGGGCGTATTCGTTAAAGAAGGTGATAATCCCGTTCTTGTCCCAACGCATAATGATGGAATTCGCATGTTCCACCAGCTCGCGATAGCGCTCTTCACTCTTGCGCAGCGCCTCGTAAATTTGCCGGGAATCTTGCAGTGTGACCGGGGGAGGAGCGGATCCCCAAGCCTCGCAGCTCAATACGGGTACTTTGTTATTCATGTCTTCCCCTTGGCCCCCTTCCTGGGTATTTTTTCGTCAGGATTCCACCATGAAGTAGTGACAAAGTCCAGATGGCAATTGCGAGTCAGAACACATTTTTTGCCGTTTCTTGGCACTCTATAATCCATCTCCAAATCACGTTGGATATTGTTTCAAATGCAATCGGTTAACACTCGAAAAATGCGGGAGCAACGGTTGCTGTGCCGGCTGGGGAAGCAGGTCCGTCACCTGCGCCTTGCGCATAATATTTCCCAGAAAGATTTGGCATCCGGTTCGGGCGTCGGACTCAGTACATTAAAGCGGCTGGAAAACGGTCAGGGGTGTAATCTGGCCGCTCTGGTGCAACTGTTGGTCGCGCTGAACTGTGACGACAAGGTTGATGTTTTGTTTGCGCAACTCGCGGAGGATGTGGCTGGCAGCCGGGCCGCGATTAGAAGCCGCGCATCTTCACCGCGCAAGGCGGTCGATCCCTGAAAGTAATCTGGCAATGGAAAAGTGATCGCGAGCTGATAAGATTTAACGAAATTATTTCGGTGATATACAAAGGAAGTCTGACTATGCAGCTTTATTCTCGAGCGGCCGGGTGCTGTATCGCTGCCCTGATTTGCGCTGCAGTACTGCTGCCGGGGTGCGGAGGAGGCAAGCAGGCGGAGGGGCATCGATCCACTGATTTCGCCCGCCAGAACGCTTTCCCGTCCACCTATTCCGTTAAACAGTCCCGTCCGGTGCTGATCGAGGGGGCAACGGTGCTGACTGGCACTGGTGAGCGTCTGGACAACACCGACTTGCTGCTGGAAGACGGCAAAATCGCAAGGATCGGCGATAACCTGGAAGCGCCAAAGGATGCACTGGTGGTGAAGGGTGCGGGTAAATGGGTGACTCCGGGTATTATTGATGCCCATTCCCATTTGGGGGACTACCCGGCTCCGGAAATTGAGTCCACTCAGGACGGCAATGAGATGACGGCGCCCAACACTGCGGAGGTTTGGGCGGAGCACTCTGTATGGACCCAAGACCCGCAATTTGCTCTGGCGCTTGCCGGCGGCGTGACCACCCTGCAGATTTTGCCGGGTTCTGCCAATCTGTTCGGCGGCCGCGGTGTTACGCTGAAAAACGTACCCGGCCGCAGTGTGCAGGAGATGAAATTTCCCGGCGCACCCTACGGCCTGAAGATGGCCTGCGGCGAGAACCCGAAGCGCGTCTACGGAAGCAAGGGCAGCGCGCCCTCCACGCGCATGGGCAATGTGGCCGGCTACCGTAAGGCCTGGATCGAGGCCACTGCCTATAAAAAGAAGTGGGAGAACTATTGGGAAAATGGCGGTGACATGCCGGAGCGTGACCTACAGTTGGAGACACTGGCTGGTGTGCTCTCCGGGGAAATTCTGGTGCACAACCACTGTTACCGCGGCGAAGAGATGGCCATCATGATGGACATCGCCGAGGAGTTTGATTTCCAGATTTCCGCTTTCCACCACGCCGTTGAAGCCTACAAAGTGGCCGACCTCTTGGCAGAGCGGGGCGTTTGCGCGGCTATGTGGGCGGACTGGTGGGGCTTCAAGCACGAAGCCTTCGATATGACGGAGGCCAACATCGCCATTGTCGACCAGGCCGGTGCATGTGCAATGATTCACTCGGATTCCGCCATCGGCATTCAACACCTCAACGAAGAGGTGGCAAAGGCCATGACGGCAGGGCAGCGCGCTGGCTTCGATATCCAGCCGCAAGACGCGGTCGCCTGGATGACACTGAATCCCGCCAAAGCACTGGGTATTGACGATCAGACGGGCAGCCTGGAGAAGGGCAAGATGGCCGATGTCGTGGTTTGGTCCGGCAACCCTTTCAGCGTATACAGCCAGGCCGAAAAGGTGTTTATCGACGGCGAACTCATGTACGACCGCGCCGACAGGGCGCGCCAACCGCGCAGTGATTTTGAGCTGGGTATTCTCGACGCAGAGGGGGAACGGCTGTGAAGAAATTGTTTACAATTTGCGTCCTGACTCTGGGCCTGGCGACTGGCGTGGTCCGGGGAGAAACTGTATTAATCCAGGGCGGCAAGGTGCACACTCTAACGGAGAAGGGCAGCTTCGATGCGGCGGATATATTGGTTCGCGACGGCCGCATTGTCGCTGTGGGCCTGTCACTGGATGAGGATGCCGACCGCGTGATCGACGCCCGCGGCAAGGTGGTGACGCCGGGTGTGATCGCTCCGGTTTCAGAATTGGGGCTGGTGGAAATTGGCGCGGCGAGCGCCACCAATGACTATGCGGTTAACGGTGCAAGTATCGGCAGTGCCTTTGACCCGCTGCCGGCCTACAACCCAAAATCCACATTGATTCCATTCAACCGTGCTGGCGGCGTCACCCGTGCCCTGGTGTTTCCCGGCATCAGCCTCTGGGGCGGGGACAGCGATGGCCTGCAGCGGGTGTTTGCGGGCCGGGGCTTCGCTATCAAATTGAATGGGGCCTTTGACAGTGTGGTGAAGCGTAATCTGGCGCAAAAAGCGTACCTCGGGGAGGCTGGCGGACGGCTTGCCGGCGGGAGCAGAGCAAGCGCCTACGCCAAGATAGAGACGGCCTTGTTCGAGGCTCGGGAGTATCGCGATAACAGGGCGGCAATTCGCCGTGGCGACTGGCGCGAACTGAATCACAGCATTGATGACCTGGAAGCGCTGCAGGGGGTACTCAGTGGTGCGGAGCCCCTGCTGGTAACCGTCAACCGTGCCAGTGATATCCTCTGGGCTATTGAGCTGGCGGATGAGTACAATATCAAACTGGTGATCGCCGGTGCGGCGGAAGGCTGGATGGTGGCGGAGCAGTTGGCAGCTGCCGAGGTGCCGGTCATCATCGATGCAATCAACAACCTGCCCATTTCCTTCTCCACCCTGGGAGCCCGTCTGGACAATGCAGCGCTGTTGGCAAAGGCGGGGGTCAAAGTGGCGATTAGTGGACCGGAGTACGCCGCGACGCACAACCTCTACCTCGCGCGTCAATCCGCTGGCAACGCGGTAGCCTACGGTCTTCCCTATGAAGAAGGGCTCAGATCAATTAGTGCCAATGTGGCAGAAATTTTTGGTCTTGAAAGCGGAACCCTGGATCCGGGTGCGGTGGCGGATATTGTTGTTTGGAGCGGCGACCCGCTGGAGGTGACCAGCTATGCCGAGGAGGTGTTGATCGATGGGGTGCCGCAATCCCTGGTAACCCGTTCAACCCGTCTGCGCGACCGTTACTTGAAGCCGCAGCAGGGACATCAGGTGGGTTACAAACACTAGCACCCTCTGATTTAATCTTGCAGTAATCGGTTTCGCGGCCCTCAGGCAATGGGATGGGCATATCGAAAATGCACAAGTAGGCCCTTCTATCCGGCGGCTTGGAAGTGCCTATCCCATCACCCTGCGCGAATTCGCAGCATAAAAAAGCCCGGTATTTCTCCGGGCACAAAGTACAGGGATGGAATTCTTACTTACTGGTTTGCGGCGAAAGGAGTGACACGGTCGTCTTGCATTTCGGACGCTGCACTCTCTTCTTGTTCTTCCAGCAGTAACTCTGGTTTGCCCTTGCAGGCTTTTGCCAGGTCCTCGCGGCGCTTGGCCAAGAGCAGACCGATTTCCTCTCCGGCTTGCTCCGGAATGCCGTCGATATGGCGCTCGATCAAAGAGGTGATATTGGCGGCCAGCTCCAGCATTTTGTCGTGTTCTTCGGCGTCTTTTTTGTTGTCGAACATTGCTCCGTCTCTATCGCATTTCCATACAGCTACTACGGCCATAGTTTGTCTCCGGTTATTTTGCGGCAGTTGATTGATCTGTATGAGTATACAGTATCTGTATAGATATTCAGTGTCAACTAAAGCGAGGGAATAGGAGGGGACTGTGGGGTGCGGTAAGTGGAGCGACGTTTGCGGTGGCTCGCCTGTGCGAAAGCGGAGAAGCTGTCATAATAGATGCGGAAGTTAGCTGTCTTTACTCCCCCCATCGGGCAGTTAGCTCCGACCCCGCAGTAAGACGTTTAAGGCCCGCAAAGCGGGCCTGTTTTTTATTCGGATTCGGTAGCGGCTAAATGGAAAATACCAATTTCGCCGCCAGGCCGATCAACAGGGCGCCAAACAGCTGCTGCATCCTGTGGCCGGTTGTACTGCGCACCCAGCCGCGGTTTCGCCCGGCGATTGCGATCAGGGTCACCAGGCAGTACCAGCCGGCGTCTATTCCCGCAGCCAGGGATACCATGCCCAGCTTGACTGAGAACGCTTGTTGCTCGGCAACGAATTGGCTGAAAAGTGCTGTAAAGAAGACCGCAATCTTCGGATTGAAAAAGGTAATCCCGAATCCCTGCATCGCCGCGCGGCCGACTGACAGCGCTTGGGCCGGGGAGCTTTCGCCCTCGGTAGTGGGTGCCGGTGCGCGAAGTGCCTTCCATCCCAGATAAATGAGCATGGCTGCGCCGGCCCACTGCAAGATGTTGAACAGTAGCGGCGAGTGAAGAATCAGCACGGCCAGGCCAAAGGCGGTGAGACCGGCGTAGATAGCGACCCCAAAGCCGTGGGCCAGGGCGCAGGCGAATCCATGGCGCACGCCAGCACCAGCACAACGCAGCACAATCAGCAGGCTGGGGCCGGGGGACATGGCGCCCAGGGCACAGATTCCCGCGAGGGAAAGCCAGGATATAAAGTCCATCAGAAGCCTCCACCTTGTTCCAACCAACGTTGCTCCGCCGCTGTAGACGCGCGCCCCAAGGCCTTGTTGCGGTGCGGAAAACGGCCAAAATCCTCGATGACTTGCCGGTGGGCCAGGGCGTATTGGTGAAAGCGTTCCGACTGAACTGCAGTCTCGGCGTCATCCAAGTAATCGGCGTGCAGCCGGTGGAAATAAGCTACTGAGTGGTGTTGCATTTCCGGGTCCTCGCTGTGTTCCAGCGGCAGGCCGAGAAAGGCACGTTGATAGAGCCCCATTGTTTGGTCATCGCCCCGTTCTATAACGCTCCGGGCTGTCTCCAGCGCCTGCGGGTCACCGGCGAAGGCGCGTTCCGTTCCCCGATAAATATTGCGCGTGAACTGGTCGCAGACCAGTACCAGGGCCATTTCGCCCTCCAGTGTCTGGCGCCATTGGGAGAGCTCTCCGTTCACGGCCGCTTCCACAGTGTTTTGGAAACGGTCGGCGATAGTCTGGTCAAATGTTTCGTCAACCGCGAACCATCGTCGGCGGAGCTCGTCGCCGGGCATGGCATTAAGTTGTGCGCTTCCGAACCAGAAGGTCAGTATTTCATTGGGCGTTGACATGATTCGTCATTCCTCTGCCGGCAAGGGGGATTGCGACCTGTTTTGCGGCGGGTCCTGGGGCAGCTCGGGAAAGATTGTTTTGGCCACTGCATCCAAATGCCGCTTTGCCATCGTCCAACGAGCATACAAGGACAATCCGTCTGGAGGGGACTATGGTAACCGCTGGATCGCTGAAGAAGATACAATTCTGTGCCGGCTTGGCTCTGTTGTTGGGGGTGATGCCGGTGGGAGCCGGAGAGCTGCAACTACCGTTGCAGGAGGTGCGGCAGCAGCTGACCGAGCTGAGCGATGAAATCTTCTCGCGGAAGTTAAAGGAGCGCCGTGAGCGGCTTCGTCATACGCGAGATTGTCAGGCGTATACCGCTGAAAAACGGGAGTCCTGCGCGCCGGGCTTGCTGCCGCGAGCGCGCCTGACGGTAATATGAATGAAATTTGTCCGTTAGTTCACTGAACAAGAGCACTGCATCGAGAGTAGAAAATGAGAGCGAGAGTCATTTACCCCTTGCGCGGCTGCGCACGCTGGTTGCTGGTTCTGGTGGTGGCGCTGCACGTTGCCACTGGTTGGGCGCAGGACACGTCTTCTGCGGATCCAGACGTACCCAAGCCCCCTGAGCCGGCGGCCGCCGGGGTGCCGGCCGCCGATGCTTCGGAAGTGGAAAAGGTTGAAAAGCAGGTACGTATACTGCGCGACGAGCACGGTAACCTGACCATCAGGACCCGGGACGAAAACGGCGAGCGCAGTGAAGTGCGGGTGGATTTGGGCGAGGAATTCGGCGGCGCCTTGAGCCGGCGCATTATTGAGCGGCTGGAAAGCAAGGGCGTTCTCGATGAGAAGGGGCTGGTCGTCGAGGATGCGCTGGAGAGCGTGCCGAAAAATATCAGTATCGGGATCAGTGGCGACCTGGAAGATCTGCACGATCACCGCAGTTATAGTGGTAGCATGCAGTGGCTGACCGGTGTGGTGGCGATCCTCGCAGTGTTCGGGGCGCCGATAATGATCGTATGGCTGGTGACCCGCAACAGCTACCGCAAGAAGCAGCTGCTGATGGACAATATCAATCGCATGGTGGCCGAGGGCCGAGATATCCCGCCAGAGTTGCTGGACGCCATGGAAGGGGAGTCTCCCCGCAATATGAAGGATAGAGGTTTCACCCTGATTGCGGTGGGATTGGCAATCTTTATCTGGCTTACCGTCGCTGCCGGTCCCGAGGTTGGCAGCCTTGGCCTGATACCGCTGTTTATCGGTATTGCCCGCTTTATCAATTGGAAACTGGATAACAAGCAGGCGTAAGGGCAGGGGTGTATGGACCTCTCTGATGAGGATTTGATCCGGCGCGTCGTCGACGAAGGGGACCAGCGGGCCTATGCTCAGCTGGTTCGCCGCTATCAGTCCCAGCTGCGCTTTTCTCTTCGCCAGCTATGTGGTGGAGATCAGGCTCTGGCCGACGATATGGCCCAGGAGGCTTTTATCAAGGCCTACAAGGCGCTGCCGGCCTTTCGGGGGGATGCGCGCTTCAGTACCTGGCTGTACCGCATCGCATACAATCTCGTCATGAGTCATAAGCGCAAGAATGCACCAGAGGTCGATCAGGAAGCGGTGGACCGGGCGAGGTCCCAGGAAAGTGTTGAGGAATCTCATCAGCTCGGCATGGCGCGGGATTTAAATTCCGCAATGAGCGCGCTGAGCGAGGCCCAGCGCCAGGCAGTACACCTGTGCATGCAGCGGGGCTTTTCGCACGAGGAGGCTGCCAGCATTATGAAGCTGCCTCTGGGTACGGTAAAATCCCATGTCAATCGCGCGCGGGCCAAATTGCAGACGATGTTGCAGGCGTGGCGGGAGGATCTAGTCAATGGATAAATTTGAACAGCGGAAAGGCGGTACCGACACCTTGAGCGATTCAACCTTTCAAAGCAAAGATCCGGACTTCGACAGCTGGCTCAGCCAGCAGCTGCAGTTCAATGAGCCCTACCTGGATGACGACGGTTTTTGCGAACGCGTGATGGAGCAGCTACCGGCGCCCTCCAGGCGCGCCGAGCGCCGAGCCACCTGCATTCAATACGCAGCGGTTGTTGCCGCCTCCGCGATTGTTGCCTGGCAGTTCCCCTTTGGTGAAGTCCTCAGTGAGGCGGCTAGGCAGTCTATCAGTCTCTACAGCCTAATCGGCCTGGGTATTTTGTCCTCCCTTGCCGCCATGACCGGGGGCATTCTCGCCGCGCGTCGGTAGGGAGCCCTTTTCCATCGGCCGGCTGCGCTCTCACAGGTAAGGGCTCAGCCGCACCTCCCCGATTCTGCGCACTTTGATCGAAGGCACGATCGACCTGCGCAGTCCCAGTTTCGCCTCCAGCTCATAAGGCACCCTATCACTGCGGCCGCCGATCAGTTCAGCGGCGGCAAATAGTGATCCCACCAGACTCGCTGTCGCATCCACCGCAATATCGCCCTGACCGTAGGCTGCTATGGTCGGGAGATCATTGGAAGTTCCGGTGATCACTTTATGCCCGGCCAAACTCAAGGTGTAGTAAAGGCCGGATAATGCCAGTTCCGTATCGTTGGGGTTGAATACCCGCAGGTGAATGCGGAAGCGCAGATCACTGCCGGGGCCGGGCGGCATGGGTTCGAGCGCAGTTACCTCGACTTCCGGCTGTTGGAAACCGGGAGAGAGGGTGGCACAACCGCCGATTAGCAGGGGCAGAAAAAATAACAAAAAAGGGCGGTAGAGTTTGGTCATAAATTATCCTTTGGGCGCCTCTGAACATATCACTCCCAGCGAAAAGAGTCCGCGGACCGGCGAGCGGTGCAAGCGATGGCGTTTTGACAACACCGGGAGCACTATTGTTCAAGGGGAGACCGGGGCGCGGCACATGGGCGCGCTGACGCCCCGCTTGTAGCTCATAGCGTGCTGTCAGGCTGGTTTTCCGGTCGTGCATCGACAAACGCCGCTATGTCACTGCAGGCGTTCATGATGCGGTGAATGGCGGGATACTCGGATATATCCATGCCGAAGCGTTGCGCGCTGTAAATTTGCGGTATCAGGCAGCATTCGAAGAGTCCCGGTCTATCCCCGCCCGCGAAAGGTGCCGGATCAAGCTGCTTTTCCAGCGCGGTAAATCCTTCATGGATCCAGTGCTGAATCCAGTGGATCTTCTGCTTATCGCTGATGGCGTACTCCGATTGCAGGTACTGAAGTACGCGCAGGTTTTGGACAGGCTGTATATCACAGGCGACGCTATAGGCCAGCGCGCGGACCTTCGCCCGTTTCAGCGGGTCGCCCGGCAGCAGAGGCGGCTCCGGATATTGTTCGTCCAACCATTCCAGTATTGCCAGAGACTGGGTGAGCACAGTGCGGCCATCCACCAGCGCCGGTACCAACCCTTGGGGGTTGAGCTTTCGGTACGTATCTCCCCGCTGTTCACCTTGTAAAAGATTTACTGGTGTGTAGTCGTACTGCAGCCCTTTTAAATTGAGGCCGATACGTACCCGGTAGCTCGCGGAGGAGCGGAAATAGCCGTGAAGTTCCATCTTGATTCCTTTTTCTGTTGTTTTGAGGCAAGCGGTCGGGCAATAGGAGTTTTTTGTTCCGGCCGCGAAGAGTATTGGCGGGGGCGTCCGCAGCGGCTTGACGACTGGTGTCGCCCTCGACGCGGGGGAAGTGAATCCAGTGCTTCATAAGCCACTCCCGTCTACTGATGACCCGAGGTGCCGCATAAGGTCCGGAGATATGTTTCGCTCGCCGCGCAAATAGTTATCGTCATAATGCGTTTTCGATACCAAAAATGGCGCGTAAAGCCGTATAATGCGCGGTCGATTTTGCCTGATGACCTGCGCCTTCCCTAGGGAAAATATCTGGCGGCGGTGGTTACAATTGAAACCAATGTTAGTTACATTTGTAACCCGGTACAACCTCGGGCTTCTGTCCGGGTGTGACACTGGTGGATACTCCCCAGAGTAATACAGGTTAGAAAACAGCCATGACGACTGATAATAATGTGCCCCAAATGCAAATGGAGACTGGAACCGCTGCGCGCGGCGATCTGCATCTGGAAAAATTTCTGCCCTACCGCCTGTCGGTGTTGTCCAACCGTGTGAGCAATGCCATTGCCCAGGCTTATGGAGCGCGGTTCGATCTGACGATTCCCGCCTGGCGGGTGATGGCAATTTTGGGGCGTTATCCCGGGCTGTCTGCGGCTGAGCTGGTGGAGCAGACAGCAATGGACAAGGTGGCAATCAGCCGCGCGGTATCGTCCCTGCTGAAAAACGACTACATTACCCGCAGCGAGGATCCGGCGGACCGCCGCCGCCAAGTGCTGAACTTGTCAGAGCTGGGGTGGAAGGTCTACGAGCGCATTGTGCCACTGGCGCAGCAGTACGAGAGTGATTTGATCTCATCGCTGAGTGTCGAAGAGCGCGAGCAGCTGGATGGCATTATCGAAAAGCTGATGAGCCGCGCTCAGGCATGGGCCGAGCGGGGTCTGATTGATTGACAAAAGAGCGAAGATTATTGAAGGAGTTTGCGATGTTTGAGCAGCTGAACAGCCTGCCGCCGGACCCCATTCTGGGCCTGTTGGCCAGCTACCGCGCTGATGAAAACCCTAACAAAATCGATCTGGGTGTTGGTGTTTATAAAGACGAGGCTGGTCATACGCCGGTGCTTCAGGCGGTTAAGGAAGCCGAAACCCGCCTGTTGCAGAGTGAGGAGACCAAGGCCTATATCGGCCCGGCGGGAACCCCCGGTTTCAATGCGGCAATGCAGGAGCTGATACTCGGAGCCGACCATCCGGTTTTGCGGGCTGGACGCGTGCGCTCAGCGCAGACACCCGGTGGCTGCGGTGCCTTGAGGGTTTTGGCGGAATTCGTCAACCGCGCGAAAGCGGGCGCTACCATATGGGTCAGCGATCCCACCTGGGCCAACCATGTGCCACTGCTCGGCAATGCCGGTTTGAAGATCGAAACTTACCCCTACTACGATCGCGCCAGCAGCAGCCTGCAGTTCGACCGGATGGTGGAAACCCTGAAGCTGGTGGGCGAGGGTGATCTGGTATTGTTGCACGCCTGCTGTCACAACCCATGTGGGGCCGACTTGTCCCGGGAGCAGTGGCAGGTGATTGCCGAAATGGCGCAGAAGCAGGGTTTCACGCCCTTTATCGATATGGCCTACCAGGGCTTCGGCGACAGCCTGGACGATGATGCCTGGGGGCTGCGCCTGATGGCAGAGTCGGTGCCGGAAATGCTGGTGGCGGCCTCCTGCTCCAAAAACTTCGGCCTCTATCGGGAGCGCGTTGGTCTGGCGATGGCGATTTACAATAATGGCTCCGATGCGGACAAGGGGCAGAGCCAGATGCTCAACGTTGTTCGCGGCAACTACTCCATGCCGCCATCCCACGGTGCGGCCATCGTCGAGTCAATTCTGACTGACGCCGGGCTCAAAGCCAATTGGATGGAGGAGCTGGCCGAGATGCGCGAGCGCATCAACGGCCTGCGCGCGGGCCTGGTAGAGAACTTGGCGGCAGCCGGCGCTTCCGGCGACTTCAGCTTTATTCAGCGTCAGAAGGGGATGTTCTCCTTCCTCGGTATCACACCCGAGCAGGTGCAGCGTCTACAGACGGAATACTCCATCTACATGGTGGATTCCAGCCGCATCAGCATTGCAGGCTTGAGTCAGCACAACATGGACTATTTCTGTAAGGCGGTGGCCAGCATACTCTGAACTTGGCCATATTGCCGAATACCCGCCGTTGGCTGAAAGACTGGCCCTACTACCCGCGCGGTACTTCCCGCGCGGTGCTGCCATTACTGCAGAGGGCGGCGGAAAGGCACTTAACACTTAGCCGAGCAGGCATCGACGAGTTGTAAACACAAAGAGCCGAAAATGGATATTGAGGTAGATACCCCCGTGTCTGAATCCCCCTCCCAGTGCTGGAGCCCCGACAGTTGGCGTAAATTCGAGGCCAGGCAGCAACCCAGTTACCAATCTCCGGAGCAGGTGGCGGAAATCACCAAAGAACTCTCCGGTTATCCGCCCCTCGTTTTTGCGGCCGAGGCCCGTGAGCTGCGCCGGCAACTGGCACAGGTCGCCGAGGGCAAGGCATTCCTACTACAAGGGGGCGATTGCGCTGAGTCCTTCTCGGACTTCAATGCCAATCGCATTCGCGACACCTTCAAAGTCTTGCTGCAAATGGCAGTGGTGCTCACCTTTGCGGGCAACATGCCGGTGATCAAGGTAGCGCGCATGGCCGGCCAGTATGCTAAGCCGCGCTCTTCGGATATGGAAACTGTCGACGGTGTTGAGTTGCCCAGTTATCGCGGCGACATTATCAACGATATTGCATTTACCGCCGATGCCCGGGTTCCTGATCCCCGGCGTATGCTGACCGCCTACAACCAATCGGCGGCCACGCTTAATCTGCTGCGCGCTTTCGCCCAAGGTGGCCTTGCGGATCTACATCAGGTTCACGGTTGGAATTTGAGCTACCTCGAAAACAATCCCCAGCGGGCGAGATATGCGCAACTGGCAGAGCGGCTGCAGGAAGCACTCGAATTTATGGCGGTGTGTGGTGTTACTTCCGAAAACACGCCCGCTATCCGCGAGACAGTACTCTACACCTCCCATGAGGCGTTGCTGCTGGATTATGAGCAGGCACTGACCCGGACCGACAGCCTAACCGGAAAGTGGTACGACTGCTCGGCTCATATGCTGTGGATTGGTGAGCGCACGCGCCAACTGGACGGCGCTCACGTTGAATTTCTCTCCGGTGTTTGGAACCCGATCGGCGTCAAGGTGGGGCCGGGGATGGACGGAGACGAGTTGCTGCGGCTGATCGACAAGCTCAACCCCAATAACGAGGCCGGCCGTCTGACCTTGATTACCCGGATGGGCGCGGAAACTCTCGGAGAGAAGTTGCCGGCCCTGGTGCGGGCGGTGCAGAGGGAAGGGCGCTCTGTGGTTTGGAGTACAGATCCCATGCATGGCAACACAGTCAAAGCCAGCAGTGGCTACAAGACGCGCGACTTTGAAAAAATACTGCGCGAAATTCGCGATTTCTTCGCTGTGCACCGCGCCGAAGGGACCCACCCGGGCGGGATTCACCTGGAAATGACTGGTCAGCATGTCACCGAGTGCACCGGCGGGGCCTGGAAAATATCAGAGGCCGATTTGGCCAGCTGCTACCGCACCCAGTGCGATCCACGCCTCAATGCCGATCAGGTGCTGGAGCTGGCCTTCAATGTGGCCGAGTGGCTGAGAGATGGGCGCAACACCTGATCATTGAACCCGCGCGGAGCTTCGGCTCCGCGAGTGACTGCCGCTTCGAGCACTGTCGGGAAAACTCAGATTTATCTTGGGGGAGGCCGGGGCGCGCGGGGCGGGTCAGATCAAGCGATTCATTCACTTACCAGTGGCAAGCCTGCCGATAGATCACATCACGCATACGGCTCCAGCAGTCGTACACACTGCGAATAGCCTCATTTATTTCTCGCGCCGTGAATAACCGTTGATCGGCTAGTAGCGGTATTCAGTGCCCCTAAAAAGAATACACTTAAAAAGTCGTTATCAATTGGCGCATTCAATCCCATTAGCAACTTCCTTGCCAAACGCGTTAATCAGGGCAGGGCGTTTATCGACAAAAACAGTCCTTATACCGTTATCGGAGAAGGAGATTGGCGGCGGGGATTGACCACGGCGCCATAACTGGGGTTACACTCGGTCGTTTAACAGTTTCAAAAGAAAATATCTGAGAGGAGATTGTCGATGCGCCAGACGCTGATCGCTGTGTCTATCGCCGCCGCTTTGGCAGCTGCCGCGGGTTGTGGCAAGGACACAGGTCAAAACCCGTCCGCGGATAACCAAGTACAAACTAAGCAGACTGCAGGGGCCAAGGCCGATGGTGGCGCCGTTGCCGCTAATAGCCTGCTCAAGGAATGGACGGGGCCATACGGTGGCGTGCCGGCATTTGACACCATGCGCCTGGAAGATTTGAAACCGGCACTGGAAATCGCAATGGCGAATCAGCTGGCGAATATTGAGGCAATTGTCAGCAATCCCTCAGCGCCGACTTTTGCCAACACGATTGAAGCACTGGAGCGCAGTGGTTCGGATCTTGACCGGGTATTTGTCTACTACGGTATTTGGAGCTCCAATCTGTCGTCTCCGGAATTCCGCGCTATTCAGCGTGAAATAGCGCCTAAGTTGGCGGAGTTCCAATCAAAAATCACGCAGAATGACCAGCTGTTCCAACGTGTGAAAGCAGTTTATGACCAGCGGGAAAATCTCGATCTGAACGCCGAGCAGAAGCGTGTGGTGGAGTTGATTTACGACGATTTCGCCATGAACGGCGCGACCCTGAAGGGGGAGGCGAAAAAGCGCTATGGGGAAATCAACCAACGCTTGGCGGAGTTGTATACCCAATTTGCCAACAATGTGCTGGCAGACGAAGAGGGGTACGATATTTTTCTCACTAAAGATCAGTTGAGCGGCCTTCCGGAATCCATTGTCGCCGCTGCGGCGGCGTTGGCAGAGGAAAAAGGTCAGAAGGGCAAATACGCGATCACCAATACGCGCTCCTCAATGGACCCCTTCCTTACATATTCTGACAACCGCGCGCTACGCGAGAAGGTGTGGAAGAACTATTACAGCCGGGGAGATAACGGCGATGCGCACGATAACAACGCTATCATTGCCGAAATTCTGAAACTGCGCGATGAGCGCGTTGGGCTGTTAGGGTTCGACAACTACGCCCAATGGCGTCTGCAAAATCGCATGGCGAAGACTCCGGAACGCGCCATGGCACTGATGGAGGCGGTTTGGCCGGCGGCGATTGCCCGCGTTAAGGAAGAAGTTGCCGATATGCAGGCGGTAGCAGATGCGGAAGGTGCTGATATTACCATCGAGCCCTGGGATTACCGTTACTACGCCGAGAAGGTCCGCAAGGCCAAGTACGATCTGAACTCGGACGAGGTCAAGCAGTACCTGCAACTGGATAAACTGCGCGAAGCTATGTTCTTTGTTGCCGGTGAACTGTTTAATTTCAGCTTCACGCCGGTAGAAGAAGGCAGTGTACCGGTGTTCCACGAAGACGTTAAAGTTTGGGAAGTAAAAGACAAGACCAGCGGTGAGCATATCGGTCTGTGGTACCTCGATCCCTTCGCCCGTGCCGGTAAGCGTTCCGGTGCCTGGGCCACCATGTACAGGGATCACACCACTTTCGACGGCAAGCAAACCGTACTGGCCTCCAACAATTCCAACTTTATCAAAGGTGCTCCGGGGGAGCCGGTGCTGGTAAGCTGGGACGACGCGGAAACCTTTTTCCACGAGTTCGGCCACGCTCTGCATTTCCTCTCTTCCAACGTGGCTTATCCGACCCTCAACAGCGGTGTGCGGGATTACACGGAATTTCAGTCGCAGCTGTTGGAGCGCTGGCTGTCTACCGATGCGGTGATCGACAAGTATCTGGTGCACTACAAAACTGGCGAGCCGATTCCGTCTGAGCTGGTGGCCAAAATTAAGAAGGCGGCGACTTTCAACCAGGGATTTGCAACCACGGAGTACCTCGCTTCCGCGCTGGTGGATATGAAGTTCCATACGTCCGATCCCAAAGATATCGATCCGGATGCCTTCGAGCGTGAAACTCTGGAGGCACTCGGTATGCCGGACGAATTGGTGATGCGCCACCGCTCCCCGCATTTTGGGCATATTTTCTCTGGTGAAGGTTACTCTGCCGGTTACTACGGTTATCTGTGGGCGGATGTGCTGACCTCCGATGCTGCAGAAGCTTTTGCGGAGTCTGAAGGTGGCTTCTACGACAAAGAAGTGGCTGCGAAACTGGTGAAATACCTCTTTGCTCCACGCAACGCCATAGATCCGGCGGAAGCCTACCGCGCATTCCGGGGCCGGGATGCCCGTATTGACGCATTGATGCGGGACCGCGGTTTTCCGGTACCGGAGAAGCAGGCCGATACGGTTGCCGCCCAGGAATAATGGGTTAGGAAATCGCTGATACAGCCTTGTGGGCGCCACGACTGGTTCGGGGCGCTCGCGGGTAGAGATCAGCGGTTCTTGCACAGCGCATTCGACAGGGAGTGAACATGGCGAAATGGCTGATGATTGCCGGTTGCGTTATGCTCGCCACCGGTGTGTTACTGCATTTTTTTCCCGGTCTCTTCAGCTGGTTTGGGCGCCTGCCGGGTGATGTGCGGATAGAATCCGGACGCAGTCGGATTTATTTTCCGGTAGTGTCAATGCTTGTGCTGAGCTTGGTGTTGAGCGTGATTATCAATCTTTTTCGGCGCTGACGCCGGGCGTTCGCTTTACCATTTCATCCCATTTTGTGAGGGCCACTTCGACGGCATGCAGATGCCGTCTAGTTGGCCCTCTCTCGTTTCTGTCGCCCGGAATCAGAACTCGTACTTCACCGAAGCGGCAAAGGTGCGGCCTGCAGCCGAGTTGACGGACAGATCTGCATCCTCATCCCATCCTGCCACATTGAGGTAGGGCACATATTCCTTATCCAATAAGTTGTTGGCCATTAGATGGAAGGAGAGCTGTGCCGTTGGCTGATAGCCGATGGTCCAATCCACTACTCCATACCCTGCTGTTTCCGCTTCGCCCTCGTTGACCCGATCCATGTGGTCCGCCCAGCGCAGAATCAGTTGACTGGAGATCTGGTCGCCGCTGTAGGCTGCGCCCAAAACCCCGGAGAGGGGACTGATGGACTGCAGGTATTCACCAGTTGTGTCGTTCTCCCCGCGCTGATAGCTGGCGTTGGCAAACAGCTCTACTGTAGGGGTCAAATACCAGTTGGCGGCGACCTCTATGCCTTTGATGGTTACCGAGTCGATATTCCGGTACTGATAAGTTTCATAGACGTGGGAAAAGCTACCGTCACTATTGAAGAAGGTGTCACTGTCGATCAGCTGGACTTCTAGAAAGTCGTCGTAACTGGAGTAGAAAAGGGCGGAGCTGAAAGCGATATTGCCAATATGGCCACGCAGGCCCAGTTCGACAGTATCACTGGTTTCCGGGGACAGGTCGTCCGCCGGCACGACTTCATAAATATAGGATGCCGTGGGTTGCAGGTAGTGCTCTAGGTACGCCAAGTCATAGGCGGGGACTTTGAAGCCCTGGCCGTATTGGGCGAAAGCGGTGAGCCTTGGGCTGAGGCGGTAGAGTGCGCCGAGGTTAAACGAAACATTACTTTCTTCGATGGTGGCATAGGGGGTGCCATCGGACTTGAGGGCGCCGTTCGGGTCCATTTCGTACCAGTCATAGCGCAGGCCCGGTGTTACGGTTAGAGCGCCGCCAGCGAGAGTGATCTCATCGTTCACAAACAGTCCGGCTCTATCGACATCGTTCTTTGGGAATTTTTCCGAGGTTTCATCCAAGGTGATTTGAGGTGTGGAGGTGCCGGTAGTCAGAGCCTCTCGAAATTCGTGCACTTCGCGGATGCTCTCTGTGGTTTCCAGGTCTAACCCATAACCAAGGGTGTGTCTTTCATTGAGGGTCTTGAAGGCATTCGACAGGAAACCGTGGGTTGTCTGAGTGTAAACACCGGTTTCCCACATGTCCCGCAGCTCCATCACGCCAAACATTGGTGCATTGATGTCCAGTTGACCGTACTGCTCGTCTGTCTGTTCGGACTTGTTCCGGTACAGACTGATATTCAGTTGATCGTATAGTGGTGTTGCAGTTTCGCTGTGATAGCGGAGCTGGTATGCATGGGTTTCTTTCTCAGATATTGAGTGCTCGTCGACAATGTTGTATCCGTAATCGGCCAGGCCGCGGAAATAGTAAAGTAACCCGTCCGCCGCCTCACCGAGGCTTTCCTGCTTCCATTGCTCCGCACTGAAACTGAGAAAGTCCTCTCCCTGGAGGTGGTATTTGGCCTTGTAAAGTAAGCTGTCGGATTCGATTTCGAAGGGATCGCGGGTTTCCGCGTAGTTTTGCTCCTCGCTACCGTCGCGGTAGGTCAGGTGCAGCAATTGTTCGAAGTTGCCTGTGCGGAAGGCCAGGGTAGGGGACACGTGTGTCTGGCTGCTGATACCGTCATAACCGGTTTTGATGGCGCCGCCGAACTGCTCCCCATCTGCCAGGTAATCGCTGGCATCTTTGGTGGTGAAGACTACGATGCCCGCCAGGGCATCGGAGCCGTACAGGGAAGAGGCAGCCCCCTTGGCGACCTCAACCTGTTTCAGTGTGTCCGTCTCGATCATGCCGCGTCCCACGACATCGTTAAGGCCGTTGGCACCATAACCCTCGTTCATCCGCATACCGTCTTTGATCATCAGTACCCGGTCGGCCCCCATGCCGCGAACCAAAATATTCTGGGCGCCGCCGGTGCGGCCGGTGACTTCCACTCCCGGCTCATATTTGAACAGTTGGTTCATATCGTTCATTTGCAGCTTTTCAATCTCATCTCCAGTGACGACAGAGATGCTGCCGGTGACATCTTTCAACGGTTTTTCCGCGCGACCGCTGACAACAACCAGCTCCAGATCATCGTCAGCCGAGCTGGTTTCCTCTGCGTAAAGGCCGGGGGCGGAGAGCAGCCCAAACAGGGCTGCGGCGAGGGGATGGCGTTTCATGGTCAGGTCCTTGTTGATCATTATGTGAGCGTTTTGGAGGCCGATTGCGGCAGAGAGTCGCAGTTTGCGGCCCCGATAGCGGCGAATTATAGATATGCGTATACCAATGTAAAGCTAAATGAGAACAATTATCAAAAAGATTTGGATTGACCCGGCGTGTAGCTTTCGGTAAGTTGCGCCCCCGTCCAATGCATACCAATAAAGCTGGCGAGGTGCTCTTTGAACATTCAGGCAATTGAAAATCTGATGGCCAGCGTGGCCGACCTCTTTATGGCCCCCGTACTACTGGCCATTCTGGGGTTATTTGTCTATTCCCTTTACGCCTGCGGCCGTTTCATCTCCCTTTGGATGTTGCGCAGGAAGAACGCGGTGGCCTATGAACGGGCTCTTCAGCGCGGGGAGGCGCAATGGCTGCCCGGCTACCAAGTACACAATTACTATGTGCGCAATCCCCAGGCGAGCGAAGATGAGCTGGAAGTTTTCGCATTGAAGAGGCTGGAACTGCTGCGCCTGGCTACACGCATAGCGCCCATGCTGGGCCTGATTGCGACCATGGTCCCGATGGGGCCGGCACTGCGCGCGCTGGCGGACGGCAATATACAGGGGATCAGTGAAAATCTGATTATCGCCTTCGCCGCGGTGATCTGGGGACTGGCCATTTCTACCTTGACCTTCTGGCCGGCGTCCGTGAAAAAGCGCTGGTTTGCCTCAGAACTGATCAACATCCGCAAACTGAAGGAGGCCGCCTGATGCGTTTTCTGGAGGAGGATGAGGAGCTGAATCCGATTCTGAGCGCGGTTAATTTGATTGATGTGTTTCTGGTGATCATTGCCGCACTACTGATCGCCATTGCACAAAATCCGCTCAATATCTTTTCCAGCGAAAAGGTTACGGTTATTAAAAATGCCGGTGAGCCAGAAATGGAAGTGATCGTTAAGGACGGCAAGGAGATCAAACAGTATAAGTCCACAGGAGAGATTGGCTCCGGCGAAGGCACTCGTGCCGGAGTTGCCTACCAGATGGCCGACGGCAGCCTGGTTTATGTACCGGAAAACAATAAAAAGGGAAGTGCGGGGGCTGGTACATCCCAGGGCGCTGGAGGTAAATCGCAATGAGAAAATACAGTCTGTATTGCTTGGGATTACTGTTTGGACTGCTGTCGCCCCTGTTGGCCCAGGCGAATGAATCCGGCGCGGCCAATTCAATCAAAGTATTGCTGATGATGTCCGGCCACACGGCGGTGGCCAAAGGGGAACTGCTGAAGGAAGTATCGGCGGACCAGCCATTTACGCTCGAGGTATTCCAGAGCAAGGGCAAAAGTGAGGAACAGATTGAGCAAGCCTGGTCTTCTGCGGACTTGATAATGCTCGATGGCATTAATCCAGCCTTGTCCCAGTACCTGTTTGCCAAATTCCGACCGCTGCTGGAAAAGTACCCGCAGGTTCCGGTCATCTCCCTGGGTGACTTGGAAAACAGTGCGATGAATCAGGGCCTGAATGGTGAACAGCGCAGTCGCATCGGTGGTTACTTTAACAATGCGGGGCGCAAGAATTACCGCAATCTGATGCGCTACCTGTCATCAGAGGTTTTTGCTCTTACGGACGTATCGGTGCCTGTCCCTATAGAAGTCCCGGAGGTGGGACTTTACCATCCGGACTACCCCAATCTGATGACAGACAAGGAAACCGCCTTCTTCAACTGGCTCAAGGCCGGAGATGAACAGCCGGTGATTGCCGTCGCCATTCACCGTTCCGTTATTGACTACGAGCAGCGGCAAGTGGTGGACGCACTAATTGCCGGGCTACAAGATAAGGGCGCCAAAGCATTTGGCTTTTTCTTTGAGGGTGAAGACCTGCCGCTCAACTATCCGGAACTGTTGCAGGATGACAAAGGCCGGACCCGGATCGATCTGATGATCAACTATCGGGCGCTGCACTATGTGACCAAACGCCGCGCCGAATTTGAGAAACTCGGCGTGCCGGTGATCCACGCACTCAACTACACACAGGGTGATGAAGCGGCTTATGCGGCGGATAACAGCGGTGTATCCCCCTCTTTGACGCCGTTTTTCCTGGTCATGCCGGAAGATACCGGCAGCATCGATCCGGTGCTGATCGCCGCCAACGACAAGGGCATCAAGGCGGTAATGAAGGATCAGTTGAACGCGCTGGTGGAGCGCGCCTGGAACCACGCGCGTCTGGCGCATATTCCCAACGCCGAGAAAAAGGTGGCTACCTTTATTTGGAATTACCCTCCGGGGGAAAAGAATATAGGCGCTGCCTTTTTGGACGTGCCGTCGTCAATTGAAGCCATTGCCAGAGAGATGAAAGCGCGCGGTTACCAGATCGAATTGCGGGATTCAGACACCTTGATTGACTGGGCTGGGCAGCTGTTGCGCCCTTATTATCGCCGCGAAGATACCACCGCCCTCGTTGACAAGGGCTTGGCGGACTGGATGCCCTTGTTCACCTATCGGGAATGGTTTGACACCCTGCCTGCGCAGGTGCGTGATCCCATTGTCGAACGATGGGGAAAACCAGAAGACAACGCCATGCTCGCCGAGCACAACGGCGAGCCGGCTTTCGTGATACCGCGCATGAAGCTCGGCAACCTGATTGTTCTGCCACAGGGGCTGCGCGCGGACAATGCGAAAGACCATGCCTCCCTGTATCACGATATGAAAACTCCGGTTAATCACGCTTATCTGGCGGTCTATCTCTACGCGCGCCGGACCTTTGGTGCCCACGCCTATATTCACCTTGGCACACACGGTTCCCAGGAGTGGCTGACGGGCAAGGAGCGGGGTCTTTCGGTGTACGATGCCCCCAACCTCGCCGTGGGTGATATTCCGGTTTTTTACCCCTACATCATCGACAATGTGGGCGAGGCGATGCAGGCCAAGCGACGCGGGCGCGCCACCATGATCAGCCACCTGACGCCCGGTTTTGCCAAGGCCGGTCTGTACGCCGAGGTGGCGGAGCTTTCGGAGCTGATCAGCAGCTATCAGGTGTTGGGGGAAGGGCAGACGAGACAAAATACCCGCAACCGGATCGCGGCCCTGGCAGAAAAACTCAATATGCTCGCGGACTTGGGGCTGTCCAAGGAAGCCTTAAATAAAGACTTCGATACGCAGCTCAACCATCTGCAGGATTATCTGAATCAACTGGCGGAAATGAGTCAGCCCCTGGGGGTGCACCGCTTTGGCCAACTGCCCAAGCCCGAGCATGTCACCAGTACGCTGTTGCAGATGCTGGGGGATGGCTATATCAAGGCCGCCGCCGAATACGAGCGGGCAAATGGTCTGAGTCTGCCCGCAGAGAGGGCCAGGGACGAACGCAATGTGGTAGCGCTGCAAGCCCAGCCCGGCTATCAACTGTTGGATACCTACCTTTCCGGTGGCGAACTGCCGCACTTGTCGGAAAATCTGAGGAATCAACTGCAAGCGGGTCGCGAGTACGCAGACAACTTCGCCAGTATTGCCGAGCTGGAAAACCTGATGTCGGCTCTGAACGGCGGCTATATCCCGGTCAGCCACGGTGGTGACCCGATACGCAACCCCAAGGCAGTACCCACAGGGCGCAACCTGATCGGTTTCAACCCGGCCAAGGTACCGTCCAAAGCGGCTTATGAAGCCGGGGTGCAACTGATGGAAGAAACCATTGCCGACTACCGTGCCAAACACGGCCGCTACCCGGATAAATTGGCCTTTACGCTCTGGTCCCTGGAAACCATGCGTCACCAGGGCGCCCTGGAAGCGCAGATACTGCACGCCCTGGGCTTAAAGCCCAAGTGGAATCAACAGGGCAATGTGATCGGTACCGAGGTCATTCCCTATTCAGAGCTGAAGCGGCCGCGCATCGATGTGGTGATCTCAGCCACAGGGCTCTACCGGGATGCGTTTCCCAACGTGATCCTGTGGCTGGCAGAGGCCATCGACAAGGTGGCGCAGATGAAAGACGACAACAACTTTGTCTATCGACACAGCCAGTCCCTGAAGAAGGAATTGCTGCAAGAGGGCAAGAGCGAGGAGGATGCGCAGTACCTGTCGTCGGTGCGTATTTTTTCTAATGAGACAGGTGCCTACGGTACTGGCCTGAGCGGTGCCAGCCTGGCCTCCGATACCTGGGAGACGGACGACAAGCTGGCGGATCTCTATATGCGTCGCATGGGTTTTGCCTACGGCAAAGACGAGTCGCGCTGGAGCGAAGACCAAAGAGACGCAGGTCTTTACGGCAGAGTGCTGTCTGGCACGGATGGGGTGATTTTTTCCCGCTCCACCAACCTTTACGCGCTGATGACTAACGATGACCCTTTCCAGTATTTTGGCGGCGTCGGTCTGGCGGTACGCAACCTGGATGGCAAAACACCGGAAATGTATGTGTCCAACCTGCGTCGCACGGACGACATCAAAACCCAGACACTGGATGAGTTTATCAATCAGGAAATGCGCAGCCGCTATTTCCACCCGCGTTGGATTCAGGCCATGCAGGAATCCGGCTACGCCGGTGCCACGGCGATACTGGACAGGGTTAATAACATGTGGGGTTGGGAAGTCATGACGCCGGAAGCGGTGCGCGACGATCAGTGGCAGGAAATGTTTGAAGTCTACGTGAACGACAAATACCAGCTGGAGATGCGCGAGTTTTTCGAGACCCACAATGCCGAAGCCCTGGCGCAAATTCTGGAGCGCATGCTGGAATCCGTGCGCAAAGGTTACTGGGCAGCGGACGCGGAGACAGTCAAGAAAATGGTGGAAACTTACGCGGAGTTAGCGGAAACGTTCGACGTGGCCACCGATAACGAGAAATTCAAGGCATTTGTCGACGCGCAGGCTGCAGGTTTCGGCCTGGCGCCCCTGGCGACCGCTCAGGCAGCTGATGTGTCCCCGGCTCCGCAAGCGGCCGCGGCGCCGACCCAGCAGGTCAGTGGACAAAAGCTGGAAGAGGTGGCGCAGCCCTCGGCAGACAGTGATTCCAGGGTTCATCTGTGGCTGCTGTTGCTCGGAATTCTGCTCGCCGGCTTTATCAGCGGCCTGGTCGAGCGGCGGCCTGCCGCGGCCTAATTCCCCGGCAGGCCCTGGGCCACAATCGGCGCCGAGTGCACCGGTTGTGGTGCTTATGCCGGATACGCGGATTTGCCCGTGTAGGATCGCAATGGCTACGCCGCCTGCGCGCTAAGCGGTACGTTGCGGAACTTCAGAAAACTATTTCCCCAGCAGTTGGTCCAGAGGCAACTCGGTGCGGTAGCGCACCTGCTTGAGGGAAAAGCTGCTCTTGATATGGTCGATACCCGGCAATTCGGTGAGTTTTTTATCCAGAAATTCCTGATAGGCCTGCAGGTCCGGCACTACTACGCGCAATAAATAGTCAAAATCACCGGTCATCAGATAGCACTCCATCACCTCGGGCCACTGGGCGATGACCGACTCAAAATCCTGCAGCTCCCGCTTCACTTGGTGGTTCAGGGTTACCTGAATAAACACGCTCACTGGCAGGCCCACCTTCTCCGGCTCCAGCAAGGTCACGGCACGCTTGATAAAGCCTTGTTCGTGTAGGTTCTTCACCCGGCGGGAGCAGGGAGAGGGCGAAAGGCAAACCTTCTCCGCGAGCTCGATATTGGGGATGGTGGCGTCTTGCTGCAGTATCTCCAGAATCTTTTTATCAGTGGCATCCAATATATAGGCCATTGTTCTATTCATCTCTCTCGTTGGGTGAGGGCACCGGGCTTGCTGCCAGGGTGGCCCGGGGCCGGAAGCGGAAAACCGGGTTTGAGCTACATTCCCTAAAATGGTGCAAATTGAGTGATTCGTTGCTGTTCTAGGCCGGTCTTTGGTGACTTATGCCGGTATTATGCCTTATTGGTGCCTATTTTGGTATGACCTGCTTGGTCGGAGGGTGTTAATTTTACCGGCGTATAACAAACGGATAATAAATACGCTGACGAGGTGGCACCCATGGCAATGGTCGAAACGGATCAGGAACTGGGTTTCGATAACGAATACTCCCTAAAGGCCGCGTTTACCCGCGAAGCGGGCCGGGTGTTTTTGACCGGTATTGATGCCCTGGTGCGCTTGCCCTTAATGCAAAAGCAGATGGACGAGCGGGACGGACACAACACTGCCGGTTTTATCTCCGGCTATCGGGGTTCCCCACTGGGCGGATACGACCAGGCACTTTGGCGGCACAAGGCGCTATTGGCGGAGCGGGACATCCACTTTGAACCGGGCATCAACGAAGACTTGGGCGCAACCAATATCTGGGGTACCCAGTTACTGGATCACTACCGCCAACAGGCCACCCGGGACGGTGTCTTTGCCATCTGGTACGGCAAGGGCCACGGCGTGGACCGCAGCGCCGACGTATTCCGCCAGGCCAATATCCAGGGCACATCAAGACTGGGCGGTGTTCTCGCCCTGTGTGGGGACGACCACACCGCCGAGTCCTCTATGTTCTCTCATAACACCGATCAAATCTTTGAATCGGTTATGATGCCCCTGTTGTTCCCAGCCACCATCGACGAATATCTGACTCTCGGTGTGGCGGGGATAGCCCTGTCGCGTTTCTCTGGCCTCTGGGTTGGCTTCAAGACGATCACCGAAACCGTCGAGGCCGGTGCTTCCCTAATGGTGCCAACGCTACCGCGGTTTACGGTTCCGGCAGATTTCCCGATTCCCGCCCACGGCCTCAACTACGATCCACACCTGAACTGGCCCGCAGAGCGCCTTGAGTACGAGCGGCGCATGCTGGAAGAGCGCCTGCCGGCGGCGCAGGCCTTTGCCTATGCCAACGGATTTGACAAAACCATCGTCTCCGCCCCGCGAAAACGTTTTGGCATAGTCACAGTGGGCAAGGCGCACGGCGATTTGCTGGAAGCGCTGGAATTACTGGGGTTGAGCGAAAAGGACCTTTTGGATGCAGGCATCTCCATTTACAAAGTCGCCATGAGCTGGCCGCTGGAGTCCAGGGGCATGAGTGCCTTTGCCGATGGAATGGAGCGATTGCTGGTTGTGGAAGAAAAGCGCCCGCTGGTGGAAGACCAGCTGAAAAACCTTCTTTACAGCTGGGAAGACAACCGCCGCCCCAAAGTGGTGGGCAAAAAAGATCTCAATGGCGCAGACCTGCTGCCGGCTATTTGGGGGTTCGGCCCGGATCAGGTGGCCAAGGCCATCGCCCGCTGGCTGGCGGACACCGAACTGGCGGAGAGAATTGTGCCCCTGGCGGAAAAGCTCGGCGGCGATGTTCCTGCCAGAGCCGAGGGACTGCTCGCCCGCGAGCCGATTTTCTGTGCCGGTTGCCCACACAATACCTCCACCAAACTGCCAGAGGGCAGCCTCGGCAGCGCCGGTATCGGCTGCCATATCATGGCTTTAGGCAAAGGCCTGCGCACCGACACTTACTCCCATATGGGAGGTGAGGGTGCCCAATGGGTGGGGCTGCACCGCTTCTCCTCCGCGGGCCATATTTTTCAGAATATGGGCGACGGTACCTACAATCATTCGGGCCTGCTGGCGATCCGCCAGGCAGTGGCCAGTAAAGTCAATATCACTTACAAAATTCTGCTCAACGACGCAGTGGCGATGACCGGTGGTCAGCCCGCCGATGGCGAAGTGACTGCCCCCAGCCTGGCAGCGCAGCTGCTCGCCGAAGGCGTGCGCGAAGTGGTACTGGTCAGTGAAAATCCCGGCTACTGGCACAAGCATCGCAACCAGCTGCCTGCGGCGGTGGAAATACAGCCACGCTCGGAACTGGATAGCCTGCAGCGCCGCCTGCGTGAAACCCAGGGCGTGACGGCGATTATCTACGAACAGGTATGCGCGGCGGAAAAGCGCCGCCGGCGCAAGAAAAAGCAGATGGCCGACCCGCCCACCCGATTGCTGATCAACCATCGCGTCTGTGAAGGCTGCGGCGATTGCAGTGTGCAGTCCAGCTGTATAGCCATCGAGCCATTGGAGACTGCTTTTGGCCGTAAACGCCAAGTGAACCAGTCCAGTTGCAACAAGGATATGCGCTGCGCAGATGGCTTCTGTCCGAGTTTTGTCACGGTTGAGGGCGGAGAACTGAAAAAGCCGCCGGTGCAGTCTTTGGCGGAGTCATTGGACGAAGCCATCTCCGGCCTGCCAGCGGCGCCGCAGGCGGATCTGGACAAACCCCTCAGTATCCTCGTGGCCGGTATCGGCGGCAGTGGTGTGCTGACCGTAGCCGCGTTGCTTGGTATGGCCGCGCATTTGGAAGAGAAGGGCAGTACCACCCTGTATTTTACTGGGCTCTCGCAAAAGAACGGCGCAGTGGTGGCGCATGTGAAAATCGCCAGGGAGCCGGAACAAATCACCACTGCGCGCATTCGCGACGGTGCCGCGGAACTGCTGCTGGGTTGCGATATGGTCACCGCAGCCAACCAGAGGCCGAAGTTTGCTTCCGGCAGAATGCGCGCGCTGGTCAATACCGCTGAAGTTCCGGTGGCCGCCTTTATTCGTGACAATGAGCTGGCGTTTCCCGCTGATGCCACCCAGCAGAGTATCCAATCCCTGTGTGCGGAGTATTTCGCTTTCGACGCGAACAAATACGCCCAGGCTCTGTTTGGCGATACCGTTGCCAGTAACCTAATGATTTTGGGTTATGCATGCCAGAAAGGCCTACTGCCCATTGGTGCGGCGGCATTGGAGCGGGCAGTAGAGTTAAATGGCGTGGCGGTGGAAAACAACCTGCGCGCTTTCCGCGCTGGTCGCCTGCTGGCAGTCGATCCTCAGACGGTGGAGCAGCTGGCGGTACCGGCACAGCCGGTGAAGCTGGTAGAACCGCAAGAAACCGTCGAACAATTGATTGCGCGGTTGAGTGCGGAGCTGACCGAGTACCAGAGCGCCGCTTACGCGCGCCATTTCTCCCGCAGTATCGAGCGCTTGTATGAATCGGAGAAAAAACTGCCGAACTGCGATGGGTCGCTTACCCGGGTTGCCGCCAACAGCCTCTACAAGGCTATGGCCTACAAGGATGAGTACGAGGTTGCGCGCCTCTATTGTGGCGAGGATTTTCAGCATCAGCTGCAAGAGACCTTTACCGGCGATTACAAACTGAAATTCCATATGGCACCGCCGCTGCTGGCACGCCCGGATGCCAGTGGCCGCGTGAAGAAAATGCAATTCGGTCCCTGGATGGGCAAGCTGATGCCTCTGCTTGCGAAGGGCAAAAGGCTGCGCGGAACTATCTTTGACCCCTTTGGCTATACCCGTGAGCGGCGTGTCGAGCGCGACTGGGCCCGACAGGTACACCGCTCGGTCAACGCCGTGGCCCAGCGCCTGAACAGCGACAACGCCGGGCTCGCCGCTGAATTGCTCGCACTGCCGCTTCAGGTGCGTGGCTACGGCCATGTGCGCGCGCAAAAACTGGCTCAGGTGCGGGCGCGTTGGCAACAATTGGCGAGCTATTTCGCCGATGGAGATGGCGGGGTGTCACTGGCTACCGTTTCCTCATAGCGTTGCGGTAACGTCGGGGCCGCGCGGCTTATGGACAGGCTGTGCGGCCACCGATCCATTCTGACATTTCCAGCAATTCGTCTGCGGACCTTCAGTCAATCTTTTTCCTCTCCTCAGCTGGCGCCAACTTCAACCAGCAGCTAAACCTAATGAAGAACGACGCGACATTCAGCGGCGCGCCCACTGCGCTGAAAAATTGAGCTTGAGAGGAGTATCAGATGAAGTTTGTTGCTGCCGCCTTAGGCCTCAGTGCGACATTGATCATCGGCTGTGCCGCGCAACCGGAGCAGGTGCCTGGTGCCGGAGGCATAGTGATCGACACCTATGGCGTGAATATGCGTCAGTATCAGGTAGACCTGGCGGACTGCAAAAGCTTGGCTTATGCCACCCGTGCCGATGAAGGGCGCCGGGGTATAACACGGGCCGCCGGCGGTGCCCTCCTTGGCGGTGCCCTGGGGGCCATTATCGGTGACACCAGCAGTGCAGCTGCGGCCGGTGCCGGTGCCGGCGCAGTACTCGGTGGCGTCTCCGGTGTGGGCAGTGCGCACGTCGAAGCAGACCGGATTACCAAAAACTGTCTGCTCAGTCGCGGATATCGCGTATTGAATTGATCTTTTTCGACCACGGGAGGTCAAAGGAACACGAGTCTCCTTTGATATTCGGCAACCTCACAGGATCTGGTCTGCGCCGGGGTATAGCCCCGGCTTTTTTTGTGTGCGTTGAAATTGCTGGTCCCGTGTGAATGAATCAGAAGCTCCTTAGAAAGACCATAACTGCTTGGCTTCAGAGATTACTGTTTCCACTCTTTTCGGTAGGGTTTTACGGCGTTGAAGACAAAGGTAGAGCGTCTCGCTGACAGGTTGGGCTAGACTATGGACCTTTATCCTGCCGGGCTTGGGAAAGGCCTCAACAGCATAAGCGGGCAGCACAGTAAAACCCAACCCCATACTAACCGGCTCAAGAATCAGGCTTATCTGATTTGAAAACCCTTTCTTTTGAAATTGCCCATAGTGTTGGAATTCAGGGTAATTGGCGCTGAGCAGTAGTCCAGCGTGGTGGCTGCCGTCCGGGTGGTCTATAAAACCCAGTGCCATCAAGGTCTTCCAATCCGGCTCCATTACATCTTCCGGTGTGACCAGCAGCAGCGGTTCAGTGGCAACAGCTTGGCAAGTGACATCAGCCAGGTTGGAGCATGAAGTCATAAGTCCAATATCCACTTTGGAGTCGGCAACCGCGTGCTCGATGTCGGAATTCGGTGCAAACCGGTAGTCGATAATGAGTTCCTGGTGCTGCTGCTGCAGTGCAAGCAAATGAGGGTAAAGCTTGAGCCCTACACTGCCCGGAGACATCAGGCGCACCAGGCCCTTGTACGGGGGATCTTCACCAATGCGCTGCTCCAGTGCCGACAAGGCGTACAAGATATCTCGTGCTTCGTTATATAACCGCTCTCCAGCGTCGGAAAGAGAAAACCCTTTTCCTCGCCGAACCAGCAACTCGACACCTAATTGCTCTTCCAGCTTGCGCACCTGCTGGCTCACGCCCGACTGCGTCATATGGAGCCGCTCAGCAGTACGAGTGAAATGACCTACCTCGACCAGGGTGCAATAGGTGCGTAACCAAGTGGTATTTAGCATCACATAATGTACTTGTTTAAATAAGAAATAATAATTTTTCGTAATCAAATACTGCGCGTAGCCTACCCTTATTGTCAATACAGGGAGACTAGCGATGAACAATGTGTATCCAAGAACCTTTTCACATATAGGAATCTCGGTCCCGGATTTGGAGAAAGCGGTTGAATTTTATACCCAGGTGATGGGCTGGTACCTGATTATGGCGCCGACAGATATCGTGGAGGACGACAGTCCTATTGGCGAAATGTGCACAGATGTATTCGGTAAAGGGTGGGAAAGCTTCCGAATTGCGCATCTGTCTACGGGAGACCGTATTGGCGTGGAGCTATTCCAGTTTAAAAATCAGACCAACCCAGATGATAACTTCGAATATTGGAAAACCGGCGTTTTCCACTTTTGTGTACAAGACCCGAATCTTGAAGATCTGGCTGAACGCATCGTCGCTGCTGGTGGAAAAAAACGTATGGAGAAACCGCGCTACTATTATCCCGGAAAGAAGCCCTATCGTATGATTTATATGGAAGACCCGTTTGGAAACATCGTAGAAATCTATAGCCATAGCTATGAGCTGATTTATAGCGAGGGTGCATATTGATCGAGGGGTAACTCGATCTTGAGTGTCAGGAAGCTGCTGTAGTGTTCGTGCGGTTCAATCAGCGCTTCCTGGCACTTGTGGAGTTTCAGTCGTCTTTTCGGTCTGAAACAATCTGACCAGTTAGGGGGTTAACCTTCAGCTCACGCGCTTCGTTACCCTTGTATGCCTCCACTTCCCAAACCCCGTTGTCCATCGATATCTCGGTGATTGGCGAGTACCCCTCCGCTTCCAATTTCTGGATGATTTCAACTAAAGGCTTAGCTCCTGCCGGAGGACGCTCGCCTGCGAAAGCCTGGGGAATAGTGAGAACGAAAGAAACGAAGGTAATAACAAGTATCTTGGATAGTAGTCGGGCTCTCATCTGAATTTCCTCGTTTTAAATACAAAGCAGAGAAGAGTTTAGCAGATACAAGCGCCACAGATTATCAAAGCGGATAATAGAAAGCTGCCTCTTTGGAGCTTATGTGAGTTGATTTGACCTTACACTTTGGGACTTCCACGACACCTGCGTCAATGCCCTGATAGCTAAAGATGCGTTAGTGGCCAAAATATGAATAAGTCGATGCGGGGAGCAGTTTATGCTCCCGTTGTTTCTCTCGTTGTCTGTGCACTCATAAATTTACTATATTCGCTCTCGAATTCGTCAAAGGCTATTTAATTAACCACTAATACTACGCTCTAATCTCTCATGTCCACCGGATGCAATATCCTCAAATGCCAAATCCAGTTCTGAAAAAATTTCCCAGCGGTCAAGATTTAATTTTCTGGCAAACCGATCAATGATTTCGAGTTCAAGCAATTCAGCGCGCCTACCTTTCCACAGGCTATCCGCAAGCGCGATAATGAGCTCTTCCGTGGAACACTCCATTTCCTGCCACCTGGCATGGGATAAACAAACTCTAGCCAGTTTAGGTGAAACACCTTTGTTTAGTAAAATTCTTTCGCCTTCCGGCTCATGATTAGATCCTGGGCCTGTCATTTCTTGGTGGTGAACGATTTTTCCAATATCGTGAATGGCTACGCCCATGCGAATAAAATTGAAATCTAGATTCAAACCGAGATCTTCACATTTTTGAATTAGTATCTCTGCAGCTTCTCCAACCAGCCTTACATGAGTTTTCAGGCGGTTTGGGGCATTCATGCTGTCTAACAGCTGATAAGCCTCTTCTATTGAATTAATCATTTCTCGCTTTCGGATAATAAGTGCAATTGGTAAGGGAACGGCCAGTTGGTAGAGCTACGCCTTTCCCCACCACGAGAAAAGCACTGATGAACTACAACCAGCTGGCCGAGAATGAACGATAGCAGATCTACAGCCTGAAAACAGCCGGGCACTCTCAAGTTGAGATTGCCAAAAACCTGGGGTGACACCCTTCCACAATCAGCCGTGGTCTACGCCGTAACACTGGACAGGGAGCATACTATTTACACAGTTGTTGTTCGCTTAACTGGGAAAAGAGCTGGTCTGTTATCCGGGGCCGCAGTTGATCACACGATACACCTGAAAGATAAGATCAAAACGATCACGTTTGACAATGGGCTAGAGTTTTCTGAGCACGGTGTGATAGCGAAAGGATTAGAAGCGGACATCTATCTTGGCTCACCTCTATGCATCCTGTGAGAGGGGGATCAACGAAAGTACCAATGGCCGCATTCGGCAGTACTTTCCGAAGGATGCAGATTTTACCAAGGTGACAGATGAGGAAGTTCAATTCGTTATGGAGTGGTTAAACGGTAGACCAAGAGCAAGTAGAGGCGGCCGGCCTCCGGATGAGTTATTTATTAGGCGGCGAGACGATTTGCTCGCTGCATAAAAAATTGCACTTATTGCTTGAAAGCATGTGCCATAATTTCTTTACGCACCAGCGTGTCTTTGGCTGCTTTTTATTTGATGACGCTACTCTTGCCACTTCCCTTGCTCGCTAACTAAGATTTTGCCTCGATCATGTACCACTTCCAGCAAACCATCTTGATGTACATAATAAGTGATGTTTCCGTTCTTGAACTTATAGCCGAGAAAGCGGCAAGGGGTAAGGCCATCAGAGCATAAGGTATGCCAAGAGCTTCCTTTTAAAGTAATGGTGTTTCCACTTTTCTTGCTGGTACCTTTGTAAATCAGTTGGTTGCAAGAAACATCGCCTTCGCCACAATTTGACTTTATGCTGACAAGGAAGCTTTTTGTTTCCAAATCTGCCGCTGAAGCTGCAATCGGAAATAGGAATGTAGTTATTAATTTCTTCATCGCCTAATTGTCGCATAAGAGAGATGTAGAAAAAAGCCAGGAAGTCATGATTTGCTCACCACTTTCTAATCCATCTCGATCCTAGTAATGTTCATCACCAGTGAAGGTGATGGGTATGAAGAGACAATCTTTCGAAAAGCTGATCATCCCGATCTTGGCAGAAGGTGAGACTAGCGTCCCGGTCAAGGTGCTCTGCTGAATATACAATATCTCGGCTGCCCCCTTTGGAGTCGGCGTATGAAGTTGGGGGGAGTATCTGAGGCCAGCTAATCCCGCTAAAGAGTTTGAAATGACTATGAAAATGCTGCATTCATCAATTATCCTGAGTCTGGCGCTTTTGGTAACTGCCTGCGCTTCGGCCGACACCGCCAGCCGGTCAATGGCGGAAGCCTGGGCGTCCGGTAAAGCCATCGTAGTTACCCTCAATAGTAGTCTCAATAAGACTGATGAAACCTACGGTGACTTCTCCTATTACCTGAATGACTTCGCGGTCTCAGCAGGGGACAACTGGGCCTTTTTTGTCCTGAATTCACTGGCAGATTCTTCCGAATTGCCGATCGAGCTCAACGTTATCGCTACGCCTTGCTCTGTGCTCTTTGTTAAGCGGGGGGAACCCCAGGGTTATATCCACCTCGGCCCCATTCTGGAACCTCAGGTGTACGACTTTGTTCAACGAAAGTTTGAGGGGCGAGATATCCCCGATTACCTCTATCAATTCAGCCCGCTTGAAGTGCAAGTACGGTGGGAGGATCAGGGTGGGGTGCTCAAGGTTAATGAGAAATCTTAATTCTATCCTCTCTTTGCAAATGGTTGGGTGATATCGAGATGGTATCTGCATAGCAAGGATATTGAATTTTCCTGGATTGGTAGCCCTTGCTGAATGCCGGTTGTGGCTGTCTTGTCGCTATTTAAAAGAGAAGAGCCTCAAGGCAGTTCAGTGTGATTTTTAGATTCTTCAGAAGAAATTGAGGGTTTTATGCTGGAAATTGAATGGAAATATGGTACTCCTTTTCTGAAGGGTTTGTATTTTATTGCTGTTCGAATGGGTCCTGAGGCGGGATGTTATGATTTTGCAAATTGGAACGGATCTTCGTGGGATAAAAGCATAGAGGGGGAGGTGGTTGCATTCTGTGATGCGGGTAGTTTTGTTAGGTGTATTTCAATAAAGTGGCCTTTTGAAGATAAAATAAAGTTAAGGTCAGAATCCAGGTCTGGAATTTCATTGGAATTTGAAGAGGCTTAGGGAGTCTCTGATTAATTTACCTGAGTATAGTCGTTGGTTCCGGGGCGCTCAGGTAATGGGGTGGATATTTCGAAAACGCACGAGTACTTCTCTGTAGCTCCGCCGGATACCTCCTTGTATCCGGCGGTTTCGAAATATCCATCCCACCACCTGAGCTTTTCATTTGGGTGATATACCTTTTTGTCGTCCAGGAGTCATTAATCAGAGGCTCCATAATATTTTGCCCCATAAATATTTGTGGTTGCGAGATGGAAATAGTTAATGGGGCTCTGATGGATTCATTTGATAATGGTAGTTGGTTCTGAGCCAGATAATGGGGTGGGCTTCAGGTCTGGGAGTGAAGAGTCTGCCTCCTGAAAGCAGATTAGTTATAGTTTTTTGATGTGACGGTTGCTGTGCTGCCAATAAAAAAGGGCGAACACAAGGTTCGCCCCATGGATTGGATTTGCCCGCAGAGGGCAGAGCCCTGGGAGATTACTGGCCCAGGGTAAACAGTTGAGTGTTGCCGCCGGTGGCCACGGTGTTGATGGTTTTGGTTTTTTCGTTGGCGAAGCGGAACAGGTAGTGGGGGCCGCCGGCTTTGGGGCCGGTGCCGGAGAGACCCTGGCCACCGAAGGGGTTGACGCCTACCACTGCGCCGACCATATCGCGGTTTACGTAGCAGTTGCCGACTTTCACGCGCTTGAATACCGCGTGTGCGCGGCCTTCGATGCGAGAGTGCAGGCCGAAGGTGAGGCCGTAGCCGGTAGCGTTGATACGGCGAATGACGTCTTCTAGTTCTTCTGCCTTAAAGCGCACTACGTGCAGGAAAGGGCCGAACACTTCTCGCTCGAGTAGGGAGAAGTCCTCGATTTCCACCACCTGTGGGCCGAAGAAGGTGCCTTTGGCTGGTTTTTTACTGTCGTCGAAGGTGAACAGCGGTTTGGCCTCTTTTTGCATGCGCGCGCGGTGTCTTTCCAGCATGCTGAGGGCTTTTTCGTCGATTACCGGGCCTATGTCGGTTTCCAGCTTGGAGGGGTCGCCCAGGGTCAGTTCTTTGCAGGCGCCTTTGAGCATTTCCAGCAGGTTGTCGGCGATCACGTCCTGTACACAGAGGATGCGCAGGGCAGAGCAGCGCTGGCCGGCGCTGAGGAAGGCGGATTGGATGACGTCGTCCACTACCTGTTCGGGCAGGGCGGTGGAGTCCACGATCATCACGTTTTGGCCCCCGGTTTCGGCGATTAGTGGGGTAATCGGGCCTTCTTTCATTGCCAGTTGCTGGTTGATCAGGCGCGCTGTTTCGGTGGAGCCAGTGAAAGCCACGCCGGAGAGGCGCGGGTCTTCGATCAGGGGTTTGCCCACGGCGGCGCCGGTGCCGGTAATCAAGTGCAGCACTTTTTCGGGTACGCCGGCTTCATGCATTAGCTGTACGGCACGGGCGGCGATCAGTGGGGTCTGCTCCGCCGGCTTGGCCAGTACGGCGTTGCCCGACGCCAGTGCCGCAACGACCTGGCCGGTAAAAATGGCCAGGGGGAAGTTCCAAGGGCTGATGGCGACAAAAACACCGCGGCCGCACAGGTACAGCTGGTTGCTTTCGCCGGTGGGGCCGGGCAGGGGCTGAGGTTCGCTGAAATGCTGGCGCGCACCGTTGGCGTAGTAGCGACAGAAGTCTACCGCTTCGCGCACTTCGCTGATACCGTCATTCAGGGTGCGGCCGGCTTCCATGCAGATCAGGGCGGTCAGATCGTGGATGTGCTTTTCGTAGAGTTCGGCAATCCGGTCGAGAATTTTCGCTCGCTCGTTACCGCCCAGGCGGTCCCAAGCTGTTTGCGCCTCTACCGCGGCGGTATAGGCGCGGTCGATCAGATGTTTGTCGGTGTTGGCCGTATAGCCGACCAAGTCCCCAGTGGCCGGGTTGTGTACCGGCAGGTCCGCTTCGCCCATCACTCCGTCGACGATGGGGCCGCCTTTAAACTGCTTGCCGCGTATGGCTTCCACGGCCTCCAGCAGAGGCTTGGTGGCGATGGGGTCCGTTAGTTCCAGACCGTGTGAGTTTTTGCGAGGCAGCGCTTCAGCGCCCATATAGATATCTTCCGGTACTGGGATTTGCGGGTGGCGATAGGGGTTGCAGGCTTCGCTCAGTTCGATGGTGTCCTGTACCAGCTCTTCGACCGGGGTTTTTTCATCCATAAAGCGGTTGACGAAAGAGCTGTTGGCCCCGTTTTCCAGTAGTCGGCGTACCAGGTAGGGCAGAAGGTCCCGGTGTGCGCCCACGGGAGCGTAGACACGTACGGGTACGCGTTTGCCATGTACCGCTTCCACTTGTGCATACAGCAGGTGCCCCATGCCGTGCAGACGTTGGAATTCGTAATCGTCGCGGTCACCGGCCAGCTCCAGAATCAGGCCCACTGTATAGGCGTTGTGGGTGGCGAACTGTGGGTAGATGGCGTCGCGGGCTTCCAGCAATTTTTTGGCGCACACCTGGTAAGAGAGATCGGTGTGGCATTTGCGGGTGTAAACCGGGTAATCGGTGAGGCCCATTTGTTGGGCGTGTTTGATTTCTGAGTCCCAGTAGGCGCCTTTAACCAGGCGCACCATCAGTTTGCGCCCGGTGTCGCGGCCCAGTGCAATGAGCCAGTCCGCCACGTGCGGCGCGCGCTTTTGGTAGGCTTGCATTACAAAGCCTAGTCCCTGCCAGCCTTTCAGCTCCGGATCCCGTGCCAGGGCTTCGAAAATGTCCAGGGAGATATCCAGGCGGTCTGCTTCCTCGGCGTCGATATTGAGGCCCATGTCGTACTTGGCCGCGGCGGCGCAAAGCGCTTTTACCTGCGGTAGTAGTTCGTTCATCACCCGCTCGCGCTGCAGGGCGCTGTAGCGGGGGTGCAGGGCGGAAAGCTTAATGGAGATACCGTTGGCTTCGACGACGTCGCGTTTGTCGTTGTTTTTGCCGATGGTCTCGATGGCGCTCATGTAGGCGTCGAAGTAACGTTCCGCATCCGCCATGGTGCGGGCGCCTTCACCGAGCATATCAAAGGAGAAGCGGGTGCCGGGCAGGTTTTCCGCCGGGCCACGCTTAAGGGCTTCTTCGATTGTGCGGCCCAGCACGTATTGACCGCCCATAATTTTCATTGCCTGCATCATGGAGGCGCGCACCATTGGCTCACCCAGGCGGCTGACCAGGCGTTTCACCCAGGATGCGGGTTTTTCTGTGATGTCCGGGTCCAATTCCACGATGCTGCCGGTCAGCATCAGGCCCCAGGTGGAGGCGTTGACGAACAGAGAGTCGGATTGGCCACGGTGGCTGGCCCAATTGCCGGAGTGCACTTTCTCGGCGATCAGTTTGTCGGCGGTATCCGCATCCGGTACCCGGAGCAGGGATTCCGCCAGGCACATCAGGGCGACACCCTCCTTGTTGGAGAGACCAAATTGTTGCAGAAAGGCGTCCAGGGTGCCGCGTTTGCTGCGGTGCTGGCGGGAGTGGCGAACCAGCTCGCGGGCGGTGCGCAGAATCTTCTGGCGCAGCGCGTCACCGGGACGCGGTGCGGCCAGCAGCTCACCGACACACTGGTTTTCATCGGCGTGCAGATATTCGCGGGCCCGTTGGCGGGCTGCGTGCAGATCTCCGGCGAAGTTTGTAGACATACTTTCTCCCGAACTCTGTTAACTGGGGCCAGTAGAAAAAACCAGATTATGTGCGAAACTACTCAGAATTAATCGCCATTTTGCCGCTAGTTGTGGTTAAATATAGCGCCGAATTGGCTTGTTGCTAGTAGGGTATGTTGCTATGTCTCGAAAGTTGGAAGATCTGGACCGTATCGACCGGCAGATACTGCGCATCCTCCAGCGCCATGGGCGCCTGCCGAACGTAGAGTTGGCGCGCCGGGTGAATCTGAGTCCCACCCCCTGTCTTGAGCGGGTCAAACGCCTGGAGCGCGAGGGGTTTATCCGCGACTATGTGGCCTTGCTGGACCCGCTGAAGGTGCACGCCGGCTTGGTGGTCTATATCCAGGTGACGCTGACCGATACTGCCACTGAAGCCCTGGAGGCCTTCAACGAGCATGTGTCCAACCTGGAAGAGGTGCAGGAATGCCATATGGTCGCCGGGGGATTCGATTACCTGGTGAAAATTCGTATTAAGGATATGCTCGGCTACCGCCGCTTCCTCGGCGAAAAGCTGGCCTCCATTCCCGGTGTGCGCGAAACCCACACCTATGTGGTGATCGAAGAGGTCAAGACGGATACCGCTGTTGCGGTGCCGGACCCCGAACCCAAGGCTAAGGGCAGCAAGCGCTGAGCCCACTGCCGCTGGCAGTACACGGACGCTCTCCAACGCGTACCGGCTAGCCGAGCTGAAGTAACTGCCCATGACTGATACCCCGGTCTACCGCAGCCGCCGCGCCTACCTGATGGCGCTGGCGGCGGTTCTCTGCTGGTCCACTGTTGCCAGCGCCTTCAAATTATCTCTGCGCTATGTGTCGCCTCTACAGTTGGTGACCATTGCCGCACTGACGTCCACTTTTTTGATGGCGGCAGTGGTTAGCTGGCGGCACAAGTGGGGTCAGGTGCCCGGCGCTTGGCGGCGGAACCGGCGTTGGTACCTCGCTCTGGGGTTTTGTAACCCTTTCCTTTATTACTTGGTGCTGTTCAATGCCTACGACTTATTGCCCGCCCAACAGGCGCAGCCGCTCAACTATACCTGGGGCATTCTGTTAGCCCTGCTTTCGGTGCCGGTGTTGAAACAGCAGCTGCGACGTCGCGATCTGCTGGCCGCGCTGGTGTGCTATAGCGGTGTCCTGGTTATCACTTCCCGCGGCGACCTGCTGGGCATGCACTTCGATCAGCCCCTGGGAGTGGCGCTGGCCCTGTTTAGCACACTGATCTGGTGTTGCTACTGGCTGCTGAATACCCGTATCGGCGGCAGTGCGGAGATCAATCTGCTGCTCAGCTTTCTGTGTGGATTGCCGTGGCTGGCGGCCGCCCTGGCAGTGCAGGGCAGCTGGCAGTGGCCGCCGTTGGCGGGTTGGTTCGGCGCCCTTTATGTGGGGTTGTTTGAAATGGGGATTGCCTTTCTGTTGTGGCAGGGGGCAATGACGCTCTGCACCGATACGGCGCGCATCAGTAACTTGATTTATCTGTCGCCGCCGCTTTCGTTGCTATTCATTGCGCTTTTGGTCGGGGAACGGATTCATATGGCAACCATTGTCGGTCTGTTTTTGATTATGCTCGGCGTAGCAATTCAGCAGGGCATGTTGCGCCGGCTGATCGACAAACTACATTTCTGAAATCAGTAGGCAACTAAGAATAAGTAGGTACTGTATGGATTTCGCACTTACCGATGAACAGCTGATGATCCAGGAGGCGGCGCGCCAGTTTGCTGAAAGCGAACTAAAGCCCGTCGCCGCCGAGTTGGACAAGACTGGCAATCGCCAGCTCCTGCTGGAAAAGCTCAAGCAACTGGCGGAGCTCGGTTTTATGGGGATCAACATCGACCCGGAATACGGTGGTACTGGTGCCGGCACCGTCGCTTTCAGTCTCGCTATTACCGAATTGGCCCGGGGATGCGCTTCTACCGCCACTACTACTTCCGTTACCAATATGGTGGCGGAAGTCATCCAGGCACAGGGTAATGAAGCACAGAAAAGCAAATACCTGCCGAAAATCTGCAGCGGCGAATACGCTGCAGGCTCTTTTTGTTTGACAGAGTCGGGTTCCGGTTCCGATGCCGCCGCCATGCGTACCCGGGCGGTCAGAGACGGTGATCACTATGTGCTGAATGGCAGCAAGTTGTTTATCAGTAGTGCCGAGTATGCCGGTGTGTTTGTGGTTTGGGCCGTGACCGACCCTGAAGCGCCCAAAGGCAAGGGGATCTCCTGCTTTCTGGTGGAGGCGGGCACGCCGGGACTGGTGATCGGCAAGGCGGAAGAAAAAATGGGGCAGAAGGCATCCGTCACCAACGAGGTGGTGTTTGAGGAATGCCGCATTCCGGCCGCAAACCTGCTCGGGGAGGAAAACCGCGGCTTTCGTATCGCGGCGGGAGAGCTGGCTGGGGGGCGGATAGGCATAGGCTCGCTGGCACTGGGCATAGGGCTGGAAGCGCTGGATTGCGCCCGCAACTATATCCAGGAGCGCGAGCAATTTGGCAAGAAGCTAGCGCAGTTCCAGGGACTGCAGTGGCAGCTGGCAGACAAGTACACAGAAATGGAAGCGGCGCGCCTGTTGCTGATGCAGGCGGCGTGGCAGAAGGATGCCGGCATGGACTTTGGTCCGCGGGCATCCATGGCAAAACTCTATGCCTCTGAGAAAGCCAATGAGGCCTGTTACGTAGCTCTGCAAATGCACGGTGGGGTTGGTTATACACGAGAATTTCCCCTGGAGCGCATGTCCCGCGATGTGCGTATCACTACTATCTATGAAGGCACCAGTGAGATACAGCGGCTGATTATTGCGCGGCACTTGCTGGAAGGGGTGCGCTGACCGCGCGCCCTTTGGGGCTTTCCCCTATGCTCGCGGGGCATAGCAGAGAGCGCGGCGGGTCTCTTTCCGCCGTGCTCACTTTTGAAAATTGTCAGTTAAAAGATCCGCATAGCGCCCATCCTCCGTTTTACCCTGAAAATCTTTTCTATGCTTGATGGCATTGCGCTTTTCCATTGGAAGAGAGGTGGGCGCCGGGGTGCCCCTGGCTACTTCACTTTTTGACGGTAAAGAATCTTAAGGTGCTCAGACAAAGGGATGAGCATTTCAAAACCACACGAGAACATCCTTGCAGCTCCCGTCCCTGTATTCGACGGTTTCAAAATGCCAAGCCTATCATCCGGGCTATTCATTGGGCCTCAACGTATTTTTACCGTCGCAAGTCGGTTGAATCAGTGGTTCTTTAGCACTTATATGCACAGTTGGATATAGAGGGGTCAGGAGATGTCTTTTGGGGGCTTTTGTTTTAGCGCAAATGTATCCGCTGTTGCCGTAATTCTATCGCTGTTTTCCCTTCCCGCTGCAGCGGGCGGTTTGATGCTGTGGGAGATAGGCACGCCCACACTCGGCACCGCCAGTGCCGGTTGGGCCGCTACGCCAGAGGATGCCGCCACTGCCTTCACCAACCCCGCAGGGACCGTCTGGCGCGAGCATACCGAAGTGCGCGCGGCGGGGCAGGCACTGTACGGCGATATCGGCTTTTCCAACGGCGGCTTGACGAATGTTCCCGGCAATGACGGCGGCAACCCCATCCAATGGTTTCCCGGTGGCGGCGGTTATGCGGCGGGCCGGCTATCGGACAAGTTTGGCTGGGGGGTGGCACTGGCTGGAAACTTTGGCTTGGGGTTGGATTATGATGAAGACTGGGCTGGGAGACGCTTTGCACAGGAGGTGGATCTGATCGGCTTGAGCCTGATTCCTTCCCTGAGCTGGAAGGTTCACCCCTGTCTGTCAGTTGGCGCGGGCTTGAACATCATGGGTGTCTATTTCAAATACCTGTCTGCTCCCCGGGCAGGGCTGATCCCTGAGGATGCCAAGCTCAAGTACCGCGATGTCGAAATCAGTTATGGCGGTAATCTGGGTATTATGTACCGGCCGGTTCCGGGAACAACACTGGGATTGAGTTACACCTCTGAAGTCGAAGTAGATTTTACAGACCGGCTAACGCTAGATAACTTCGGCCCTTTTTTTCAGCCACTTGCCGAGCGGTTTAATGGCGCAAAAACTGAAATCGATATCACGATACCCGCCACCGCAACAGTGAGTCTGCAGCAGAAATTGACTGCTTCGACAACACTTTATTCAAATCTTGCCTGGCAGGGATGGACCGAATATGCGGGTGTAACTTTGGCGATAGATAGTCCGGAACAGATTACCATTCGAGTGAATCGCGGTTACAGGGATACGGGTCACTTTGCGCTAGGGATTCGCCACGCTATCGCAAGCGGCTATTTAAAAGGTTGGTCCATGTCCACAGGGTTTGCCTATGACAGCTCCATGAGCACTAAGGCCCAGGTGACAGCGGATACACCCACGTGGAAAGCCTGGCGTTTTGGGGTAGGGGCGGGCAAAGAGGTTTGCCCCGGTATTCACCTGGATGTCGGCTACACCTTGGTATGGTCTGGCGATATTGATATTGACCAGATTGGCAGGGAACCGTTTAGCCCGCGCCTGGAGGGCAGCTACAAGAATACGGCGTTACATTTTTTGGGTGCCTCGGTGCAGTTCCAGTTTTAGGCCGCGTGACACACTGCGGGCTTTGTGGTAATTAGGTGCTCACCCCGATTGATGCCTGCGTCCTGATCAAGGGCGCTAATCGCTTGAAGCCAAGGCTGGATACTTTCGCTTGCTGCCGGAAAGCCTTGATATATGTGGTTATTCGGCCACATTGCAGAATTTTTGCAGCTGGGCACGACTGCAATAGACTTCCCTGACAACAGCGAATTCCCAGCCACAATATTGAGGAATGCATTTATGTCCCGCCCACCGAAAACCGTAGTTACCGTAGAGGAAACTCTGGAGGGGAAGTTCGTCAATAAAATATGCTCCGGTTCACACCACTTGGTGGCGGATGAGCCGAAAAAATACGGGGGCGATGACAAAGGACCGGGGCCCTATGAGTATGTATTGATGGGGCTTGGTGCTTGTACATCGATGACGATTCGCATGTACGCGGACCGCAAAGGAATACCGTTGGAAAGAGTTCAGGTAACACTCTCTCACCGAAAAATATATGCGGATGATTGTGAGGACTGCGAGTCGAAAATGGGTAAGATTGATGAAATTGTGCGAGAGATAACATTGATCGGGGAGCTGAGCGAAGCACAGCGGCAGCGACTGTTGGAAATCGCCGATCACTGTCCGGTACACCGCACACTGACATCCGAAATTGTGGTGAGAAGCCGTATTGTCGACAAGGATACGCCAGAGTAAAACGGCTTCAGGTGTACTTATCCTGCGAATCTCCGACAGATTCCTTCGATGGTGGCAAATATACTTCGAGGTCCGAGCGCCCGAAAGTCCAAAAGGGGGCTTAGTTGAGTTGCTCCTGATACTGCTCCGCCAGACTTAAGTTTCCCTGGGAGCGCAGCAGGGCCACCAGTCCGCCGAGAATTTCCCGGTTTCCGGGGAATCGTTTCAACCCCTGTTCCAGCACAGCAATGGCCTGCTGCGGATTGCCACTGTCATTCAGGGCGATTGCATAGACATAGATATAACGCGGGCTACCGGGCTGCCCTTCGGCGGCCCGGCGCAAGTGAGGCAGGGCGTCTGACAGGCGCTTTTGGCGCACCAGGGAAAGCCCCAATGCATGCTCAACTGGCGACCGGGCTCTGACCTTGTTCAGTGCCTGTCGCAGCAATATCTCCGCTTCCCGCTCCCGTCCTTCGGTGCGGTATACATCGGCCAGGTTGACATAAGCCGGAGTATAGAAGGGGGCGACAGTCAGGGCGCGTCGATAGAAAGCCTCTGCCTGTTTGCGATTGCCGCGTTGTGCGTGCAGTGCAGCGAGATTGGAGAGGGATTCGGGGCGGTCGGCATTAAATGTTTCTGACTCCAGATAGTCTTTCATGGCCCGGTTAAATTGATTTTGTACTGCCGGCGGGTAATCGCGCGTGACCAGGCCGGATAGGCTGTTGGCCGCCATTGCGGCAATTACCCGGTGGTCGCTATAGAGCAGTGGAATGGCCAGTGAGGGGCGCAACTGCGGCGATACCGATTCCAGCGATTGTGCGATTCCCAGATTCAAGAGAGGCTCATCACTCTGGGCAATGGTTTGCAGCAGTTGCAGAGAGGCCGGTGACAGGTAGCGGGTCAGCAGACTGGTGGCAGTAGCGCGGGCGATGGCCGGCTGGCTGGTGTCCAGGATTAACGCCACCAGCTGATCCTCAGCACCCGGCAAGCCGTGACGCCCCGCGTAAATTGCCTCACCGAAGTGCCGCTCTTTGGGAGAGCCAAAGTGTTCTTTCAATACTTCCGCAGCCCAGGCGACAGGCATATCTCGGTGGCATCCGCTGCAGGCATTGGGGGTGCCGAGCTTGTCGGATAAGTCTGGACGCGGTTTCCGAAAACTGTGATCCCGGCGTGCATCCACCTGCATGTAGGTCTTTGCCGGCATATGGCAGTTGACACACTGGGCTCCGGTACTTCCGGCGGGGTGGAAATGGTGTTCTGACGTATCAAATTTTGCCGGTAGATGGCACTGGGTGCAGACACCGTTGCCTTCCGCGTTCAGGCGCAGGCTGTGTGGGTTGTGACAGTTGCTGCAAGTTACCCCGGCGGCATACATCCTGCTCTGCAAAAAGGAGCCGTAGACGAAAACTTCGCCGTTGATTTGTCCATCTGCGTGATAGAGATCTTCTTGCAACAGAGCGGGATTGAAATGGTCCAAAAATGGATCGCCTGCCTGTGCGCCTGGAAAGCTGGCGGCACGGCGTGCGTGACACTGGGCGCAGGTCTCGATTTCTCGCTGTGTTTCCACGGGTTCTTTGAGGGTGGCGATACCGCTCTCCGTATTCATGGCCCAGACTGCTTGTCGGCGTTTGCTATAGGAAACCGATAAGCCTTTGTTGCCGAGCGATAAATCGGGATTCTGCGCCCAGTTCAGGTGTCGGGAGCCGGGACCGTGGCAGGCTTCGCAGCCGACATGGATTTCGGCCCATTCGGTGTTGTACTTCTGGGTTGCCAGGTTAAAGTTTTTCTGCAGACCGGTGGAGTGGCAATCGGCGCACATAAAATTCCAGTTGTAGTTGATGCCGCTCCAGTGGAGTTCGTCGCCGTAGGCTATGGGTTCATCGGGGTGGAGGTGAAACCAGCGCTGGCCGCCTTCAGATTTTTCGCGGCTGTCCCAGGCAATGCTGAATGCTTGCAGTTTTCCGTCGGGAAATTCGATCAAATACTGCTGCAAGGGATGGACGCCAAAGGTGTAGGCGATACGGTAATCGCGTGGGGTACCGTCTGGTCCAGGAGTGCGCACAAAATACGCGTCATTTTCCCTATAAAAAGTAGACACTTGTCCGTAATGTGTGTACTCGGAATGATCGAAATTTGCGAGGACTCTATGCTCGTCGGCCTTCTGCATGGATAACCTGTGATGCGATCGATTCCATTGCTGGAATTGCTGCTGGTGGCAGCCGGCACATTTGGAAGAGCCGACAAAGCGCAGCTTTTGGGATGTTGCATCGGAGGTACCCTGCACGCTTTGGGTTGCTGACTTTCTGACCTGCTGGTCCGAGTCAGAATTTGCATTGCGATCGCATCCGACGAAAACCAAAGCTGTCAATAGCAGTGGTAACAGCTGACCGGGTATAGCGGTAGGGCTACCCTTGAGCGATAGAGCGCTGTAGATACGGTGTAATAAAATATTTATGTTGTAAATGTTTGTATTCAAGCTTCCGCTCTATCGGTGACACTAGGGCACCTCTGATTCGTTCGCATAAGCGACTCAAAATCAAATCCTGCTTTAAGGCAGATAAATCAAAGGTACCCTAGAGATGTCATAGTCACAGTGCTTTCCTGTCTGTCGGCGCTATTGGCCAGTTCGACTGGAAATAGCTTTTTCGATCTGCCGCTTGACACTGGTGAGATTAAAGCTTGCGCCGGGTTGCATGGGGGGGAATTCAACGGCGGTCTTAGCCAGCTTTTCAACCTGCTGCTGGACAAAGACAAAACGCCAGAATTCGTAGGCCCACCAATTCGCGGCAAAAAGGGATTCATTGAGTCCCATCTTTTCAAACGGGTCGAGGCGCAAGTTCACAATACCCGGCCAGTCCATTGGAACTTTGGGGCCAAACCAGCCTTGAGGTTGGTTTAGAAAGGTGTATTTGTAATCCCCTATACGGACCGCTGCCAGACTGGACTCTGTGAAATACCAGATTTCATTGCGAGCGGACTTGCTGCCCTTGGTGAGCATATCCATTTGATTGTATCCGTCCAGATGGACCTTGTATTTCTTGCCGTTGAGCGTTTTTCCCTTTTTGAGATCTTCGATGATATCTCCATCGTATCCCGCCGCGGCAACGAAGGTGGGAAACCAGTCAAGCCCGGACATGATTTCATTGTTCACTTGGTTGGGCTTAATTTTGCCCGGCCAGCGGGCGATGCAGGGAACGCGAAAGCCGCCCTCCGTTGCCATACCTTTCCAGCCTTTGAATGGTGTGGTTCCGCCATCGGGCCAAGTAAAGCCTTCTGCGCCGTTGTCTGTGGTGACAACGATGATGGTATTGTCGGCGACTCCCATTTGCTCTAGTTGCTTCATCACACTGCCGACGATATCGTCGAACTGTGCCATACCGGCTTCCTGCAGGCTCCAATTATTTTCTGGGGTTCGCAAGGCTTTATATTTGGGGGAAAGATGTGTTATCACATGCATTCGTGTGGGATTGAGCCATACGAAGAAAGGCTTATTCTCCTTCTGGGCCTTGTTCATAAAGTTAAAGGTGTATTGCAGGATAACTTCGTCAAAAGTTTCCATGTTGTACTCTATGCCTTCCATAGGGTGCGGCGGAAGGGGGCCCTTATCGATGATTTTTTGCCGTCCCACTTTGCCCCAGCGCGGGTCTTCGGTGTCGTCATACTTATCGGTGGCAAAGGTGTGCAAAACGTTGCGCGGTCCAACGGTATTTAACAGGTCTTTCGGATAATTGGGGTGAAAAGGGTCTTCCATGGCGTCCAGGTGGTAAAGATATCCGAAAAATTCGTCGAAACCGTGGACCGTGGGAAGGAACTCATTTCTGTCACCGAGGTGATTTTTGCCAAACTGGCCCGTTGCGTATCCTAGTTCTTTCAGCGCGGTGGCAAGGGTCGGCGCGCGGGCGGGCAGTCCGATTTTGGCGCCAGCCTGGCCCACGGTAGTCATGCCGGTGCGAATGGGCAGCTGACCCGTGATAAAGTTTGCTCGCCCCGCCGTGCAGCTCGCCTCGGCATAGTAATCCGTGAACAAAACACCTTCGTTGGCGAGTTGATCGATATTCGGTGTGCGTCCCGCCATCAAGCCTCGGTGGTAGGCACTGATATTCCACATGCCGATATCGTCGCCCATGATAAATACAATATTGGGCTTCGACTGGGCGGTTAGAATTCCAGGCGCAGCGATCAGTATCAGTAGGCTGAGTAACAGAACCGTTTGCGATCTCTTCCTATTCATGGCTGCCTCGGGGTGATGGTTTGGCGGTGCATTTGCTGTGCTGAGAATTCATGTATTTGGGGTTCCGGGAGATATGCTGGGACCGGAAGTCCGGTTGGTGAACTGGATATTTCGAGACTGTGCGATTTGGGGTTGTGCCCGAAAATTTTCCACATCATCATCTCTATTACTCATTGGTGCTAAATGTTTTAGCGCCCGTATTTTGAGTGCCAAGCTGTTCGGCGGAATCAAAGGAAAATATCCGTTTCCAATCTCTTTTCATGCTGATCACAATCCAGTTTCTTTTTTTCGCCGTTTTATACAATGATTCGGAAAAAGCGCCGACTTTGGTGTCAGGCAGGCCTTCTGCGGGTCCGTAGGCGTATTCGCGTTTGGCGTCATCGTGGAGCACCAGCATCTTCAGACTTGATTTACTTCCTGCATCGGTCCACTCCAACATCTGGCGGTCACCGTCGGAATTGCCTATGGCGACGACAGGGCGCTTGCCGATAAAACGGTTAATGGCAACGGGTTTCCCGGCTTTGTCGCTGATAAAATCGATTTTAGCCTGCCGCATCAGAACCGGCTTTCCCTGCTGCAATTCGTACTTGATCTCTATGCTTGAGCCGATGACCTGTTCTGGGGGGATACCGTAAACTGCTTGTGTCATTGGTCTCATGAATTCAATGCCACCCCCGGAAACGATATACGTTTTGAAACCATTGTGACGCAGATATTTGAGCAGCTCGATCATCGGTTGGTAGGCCAGTTGAGTGTAGCGCTTTTTGAAGTGGGGATGCTGCGCGGTTTTAAACCATTCTGTGACAATGGCTTCGAATTCGGCAGTGCTCATTCCCGCGTGGGAGGCCATTACGAGTTGTGCGACACCTTCCTCGCCCGAACTCGCCAGAGTGTCCATATCATTTTCCAGGACCGCTTTGAAAGGTTGTTTTGTCTTCCATTCCGGGTGTTGCGGCGCCATTGCCTTTATACGCTCTATGGCAAACGCGAGCTGGGTATACATGGGATGGGATGGCCAGAGAGTGCCGTCATTATCAAAAGTGGCAATGCGATGCTCCTGCGGGATAAAGTCTGGGCTGGATTGGTTGGTTGTCCGGTTCACGAAGGCGGTGATGGCCTGTTTTGTCGGGCCTTCGTTCCATGAGGGGAGGGGATCTGCTGCTGCAAGAAGCGTATTGCTTAATATGAGTGTTGTGGATGCCATTAAAAGGCTGAGTAAAACTGAGTGGCGGTAAGCTCTCATGGGTTGTTCACCACTGTTGGGTCAAGAAGCGCTCTGTGCTTTTCAGATAAGTACACCGCATTCGCATCCGCAACATTGCGCGATCCCGCCTCGGCAATGTGGTTTTGGGCCTTGCGAAACCATTCGCTATTGGGATAGGCGCTTGCGGGCACATTTTGTGCTTTTCCACCCATCACCGGAGGCTTTCATAGGGACCCAATATGTCACTACAGCCAGAAAGCGAATTCAGCAGAAGTTTCTTAAACAATAGGTCATTCTGTTTGTGCTATTAAAAAGGGGCGCGTCTTCTTACCTTTCAGCGGGTGCCGGGGCACAGTATTCTGCGGTCGTGGGTATATCATCGTGATTCAGCCCGCCAAACTGCGGTCATTAAGGATCTGTTGTTGGATAAATTGGAGATATGACTCAAAAGTGCGCTATGGGTCACGGGCAGAGGAAAAGTCCATAGAACAGTCGCGGCACAATAGAATCGTTTGTTGCCTTCTACGGACCTGTTAGGGAACCTCTGATTAATTCGCGTGGACACTATGGTAGCTTCCGGGGCGCTCAGGCAATAGGACGGACATTTCGAAAACGTACGAGTACTTCCCTGTAGCTCCGACGGATACATCCCTGTATCCGACGGTTTCGAAATGCCCGTCCTATCACCTGAGCTTCACATCCGCCCCCGAAGCGCCTCTGCCACCAGAAAGTGACTTAATCAGAGGTTTCTTAGATGAACTCTGTTTGGGTCTTGTGATCCCCGGGAGCAGTCGCTAGTCTTCCCGCTTTGCTGCAGTGGCAGCCCAAATGCACAAGATGTAAGCAGGTTTATGAGCACCAAAGATAAACGCCCCCTCTATATCCCGCACGCCGGACCTTCTCTGTTGGAAATGCCGCTACTCAACAAGGGCAGTGCCTTTACGTTGAAGGAGCGGATTGAATTCAACCTCATCGGCCTGCTGCCGAATAATGTGGAATCTATCGAGGAGCAGGCCCGCCGGGCCTACCGTCAATACCAGCAGTGCAAGACGGATCTGGATCGCCATGTTTATCTGCGCGCTATCCAGGATGATAACGAGACACTGTTTTTCCATTTGATCGAGCAGCATATCGAAGAGATGCTGCCGATTATTTATACGCCGACGGTGGGTGCCGCTTGTGAGGAATTTTCCAATATTTATCGCAATCACCGTGGGCTTTTCGTTTCCTACCCCGATCGTGAACATATGGACGACATACTCCGCAGCGCGACCAAGGAGAATGTCAAAGTGATCGTGGTGACTGATGGCGAGCGCATTCTCGGTCTGGGAGACCAGGGGATCGGCGGCATGGGTATCCCCATTGGCAAGCTGTCCCTGTACACCGCCTGTGGTGGCATCAGCCCCGCCTATACATTGCCGGTGATGCTGGATGTGGGCACCAATAATCGCGCGCTGTTGGACGATCCCATGTATATGGGGTGGCGGCACGAGCGCATCTCTCAGGAGGAGTACGACGAGTTTGTGGGCGAGTTTATCGCCGCGGTCAAGCGCCGTTGGCCGCGGGTATTGGTGCAGTTCGAGGATTTCGCCCAGGCCAATGCGATGCCGTTGTTACAGCGCTACCGAGATGAGCTGTGCTGCTTTAACGATGATATTCAGGGCACCGCCGCCGTGAGTCTGGGAACCATACTCGCGGCCTGTAAAGCGAAAAAGGAAAGTCTTGCCGAGCAGCGCGTTGTGGTGGTGGGAGCCGGCTCCGCCGGCTGTGGTATCGCTGAGCAGATAGTTACCGCCATGGTGGATGAGGGGCTGAGTGAAGAGCAGGCCAGAAGCCACATCTATATGTTTGACCGTTACGGCCTGGTTACCAAAGACATGAAGGGGCTGCATGATTTTCAGGCCCGGCTGGCCCAGGACCCCGCTAAACTGGAAGGCTCGACTGAGTGGGAGCTGACCGATCTGATTGCGCAGGTAAAGCCCACCGTTCTCATCGGCGTGTCGGGGCAGGGTGGACTGTTTACCCGCGAGGTGATCGAGCGCTTGCACGAGGGCTGCGCGCGGCCCCTGGTGCTGCCCCTCTCAAACCCCACTTCCCGTGCCGAAGCCAGGCCTCAGGATATCTTCAACTGGACTCAGGGCCGGGCAATGGTGGCCACCGGAAGTCCTTTTGAGCCTGTGGAACTGGACGGGCAGTGCCATGTGGTTGCACAGTGCAACAACGTCTATATCTTCCCTGGGATCGGTCTCGGCGTGATCGCCGCCGGTGCCCGCCGGGTGACCGATAATATGCTGATGGCGGCTTCCAATGCGTTGGCGGAGCAATCGCCAGTAGTGAAAAAAGGGGAGGGGGCACTGTTGCCGCCACTTTCGGAAATCCGCGACTTGAGCCGCAGCATCGCCTTTGCGGTGGCTAAGCAGGCCCAGGAAGATGGTGTGGCTCCAGTGGTGGACGATGAGCGACTTTTGCGCGCTATCGAACGCAATTTCTGGACCCCCTGTTATCGGCACTACCGCCGCCGCTCCTTCTAAAGCCTTCTGATCATTGGCGTGAGCGCTGCCGTTGCGTCGGCGCGCTCAGGGCCAGAGCAGAATCACTGCCAGTCCGGAAACAAATGGCGCGGCAAAAAGCAGTAGCAGTCGGCGGAACAGTAACTGGCCACCAAGCACACCCGCTGCTGCGGCTTTTAATGCCAGATTGGCCAGCAGGGCGATAACCATGGCACGCCATGCGGTGGAAGGGGAAAGCGTGCCGCGCTCGGCGAGATTGGCACTGGAAAGCGTAATGGCGTCCACATCGGTAAAACCAGAGATCAGGGCGACTACGTAAATCCCCCGGTCGCCGAAATAATCACGGGCGGCTGCAATGGCCAGCAGAATGACGGCAAAGAGTGCGGCGAACAGCAGCGCCGGCACCAATTCCGCGGGGTTGCTCTGTTCTGGCATTTCACTATTGCGGTGTTCCGCGAAGCGGTAAGCCACCGCGCAGGTGGCGACATTGACCGCCAGTAAAAATACCAGCGGTGGCAGCAGCCTGGACATCATGTGTGGGCTTACCACGGCAATTTCGACAAACATGCGGATAAACATGCTGGTAGAGGCGATCAGTATCACCAGTGCCACCATGTTCACCACCCCCTTTTCGGTCTTTGCGCGGCGCGCGTAGCTGACTGTGGTGGCAGTAGAGGAGATCAGGCCACCGATCAAGCCGCTCAGCAGAGTGCCGGCGCGTGCGCCCACGAGCTTGTAGGCGCCGTAACCCCCAAGACCAATGCCGACAATCAAGACCACTAAAAGCCAGATTTTAAAAGGGTTGAGCACGTCATAGGGACCGAAGGTACGGTTGGGCAGTACCGGCAGAATGATCATTGAGATCAGCGCAAACTGCATGATGGCATGCAGGTCCTGTTCCGGTAGCTTGTGGGCGAACCGGTGCATGCTGGGCTTCAAGTGCAACAGCACGGCGGTGGTACCGCCGAGGACAACAGCCACCGACAAATCGCCGAGAATCAGAAAAGCGCCCAGCAGGTACATCAGCAGGGCGGACACTTCTGTGGTGATACCACTGCTTTCCTGCTCGCCGCGAATCCGCTCCAGATTGCCGAGTACGATCAGTGTCGTCATGCACAGCAGTCCGGTGGGTACCAGCCAGGGAATGTCGTTCAGTGCGCCGATTCTAGCGGCGAGGGCGCCGAAAATACCGATCAGCGGGTAGGTGCGAATCCCGCCAAGGCGGTCTTTCGTCCTTTCCTGCTGCAGTCCTATTAACAGGCCCAGTCCCAGCGCAATGGCAAAGGCGATGACACTTTCCGAGTCGATAAATGCTTTTAGCGATTCAGGTATTGCGTCTTTGGTGCTGGCTGGAGGTGGGGGTTGCTGCATCGCTACTCCGGTGGCCTCTCAAAGATGCCATTGCATGATTTTAGAGAACCTCTGATTGAAGTGTGCGAATGCGCGACAGGAGACTGCTTTTCGAGGTAAGTGTCGGGTTGCTGTGAGGTGCGGGGCAATATTCCGGGCACAACAGCACCGCGCGCGGGGCGCGGCGCTGCCAGAGAAAGCGGATTACTGCTCCTGCTTCTCCACTTCGGGTTCGACCACTGTGGGCAGGGGTGCCTCTGTCATGCGGATTTGCAGGTACTTATCCCAGCTGAAACCCTGGTTGGGGTCGGCCGGGTCCTTGCGCAGAAAGTCGATGGCTGCGCGGGCGCCGCACACGAACAGGTGCTCCAAGTGTGATTGTGGCATGGAGAAATCCAGCCAGTGCGGGCGCTCACCGTTCGCCAGTCTGGTGATTGCGATTTCTTTAACCAGCTGGTTGTACTCCGCGTTCACACTGGCGCGGAAGTGGTTGTCGAGCATGTTCCGGCAAGTGTTGATCAGCCCCATGGTGAAACGGCCGATTTTGTTGCTAGTCGGCTGGTACAGATCCAGTTCCAGTTTGACGCCGAAGGTAGGCAGCTTGGGTACGCCGGATTTGATATGGAAAATATCAAAGGGAAAGTTGGAGACCAAGCCGCCATCGACAAACTCCACGCTTTGGGGGAAACCCTTTTTAAAGAAGGTTTTCGGGTTCCTGATCCCCTTGAACTTTTTCCAGTTCTCCGCCACTTCGCTGTGGAGTTCGATATGGGGAATATTGCGCACTCGATGCGGTTCGAAGAAACCGGGTACCGACATGGACGCGCGCACATACTCCGCGGGGTTGACCGCATCGGGATTGGAAAAGTAAAGCTGAGCGATCTCTGGGAATATGGCCCGGGTTTCCGTACGGATATCCGCGGCGACCAGGGCAACGGCGCCATTGCCCACCTGGGTGTCCTTCTTGCCACGGTATTTCAGGGCCGGAAACTGATTAATTCGCGTGTTGAGTTGCGCGGTGGACTCTATGCCCAACTGCTTGAGCTGATCCTGCAGCCACTGCTTAAAGTTGTCGCCGGGATTTAATCCCTTGTGCTTGAGTAGGTATTGCAGGGTGCGGAAGGCATCGATCGGATGCAAGGCGAGGGCGCCGAAGAAACCCTTGCCGGAGAGCAGTCGCTGGACCGTTTTCTTACTGAAATCCCTGCCGTCTTCGAAACTGGAGAAGTCAGTATTGGACAAAATCGTCAACAGTCGCTCGCTCTTGATTTCATTGGGCTTACCGGCTGCGGCGAGGAACAGAGCGTTGATGGCGCCGGCCGAACTTCCCGCTATTTTGCGAAAGCGGATGCCGGCTTTTTCCAGGACGTAGGTATAGCCGACCAGCGCGATGCCCAGCATACCACCGCCTTCCAGAACCAGGTCGACATATTGATGGCCCTCGTCGTCGCGAACATCGCTGTAGGTATTGCCAATAATGTGGGACTTGGATAGTTCCCATTGCGCATCCGCCTTGGCGATTGCGCTCTCAAACCAATTTGAACTTCCCATATGAATCTCCTTTGCCACCCGGCATTTTTGTTCAGGGAGTATTTGAACCACACATCGATTGCGCCACCGGTCCCGAGGCATTGCGGCTAACGCCAACCAGTGGTGGGAAACGATGAACCTTGGGGGGAATTACAGCACCCGGTCGGATGTCATTGTGCGACTGATGGTCCGATCACAGGCCGCTATCAATGTAGATCATCGGTTCAGAATCCGGACTGGATTTTTGCGCAGCTGGCGCCTGACTTTCCACCGGACAGCGGATTTTAACCCCGAGTGGCTATCGCCTTTTGAGACTGCACACTGGGTGGTGGGTAAGCCTTGTGTTTATCGGAGGCTGCGTAGAGCCAGGCCGAGGTTTGCAGAGCAGTGGGCGATAGCTTTGGACTTCTGGCCGTAGCGAAGGCTGGCTCCCGGTCAGCCGCTGTCGAGCCGGTCGAACAGTGCCAGGGCGCGGGTCAGGACAGCCGCCGCTGCCGGGTCTGTCACCGGATGCTGTCGCAGCAGCGCCAGCCCGCGAGGGGAGAGCCGCCGCAAGCCCCAGAGACTGCGGCGCAGGGCCTCCGCTTCCCCCTCCCGGCGCAGATAAAGCGGCAGGTTGGTATCAAAATAGGAGAGGCTGTCCGCGTCCCGGAGCAGGTCCGCATCTTCGTTACCGCCCACCTCATGCAGGCGTACCAGTTGGCAGGAGCGCTCGATGATTGCCCGCTCCACCCCCTGTTCCTCCAGCAGCCGTTCCAGTAGCTGTGCCCCATGGTGGGCGTGGGCCGCTTTGAAGGCATCGTAATCGGCAAAGTCCTGGCGGCGGACCTTGTCGGGGGAGGCTCGGTCGATATCGTGCCCTAGAGCCGCCAGCTGCAGGGCTGGATCCGCGTCCGCCCTGAGCCGCAGCAACCACTCCAGAGTGTTGTCCGCATGGGCCGGATCCTCCTCGGTGGAGGAGCCGGCGATATAGCGGCGAATGGCCGCCATGGCCTGTTGCAGAACCCTATCCACGGCAGACCACCATACGGCGGATCGCTTCCCCGTTCATGGTTGTGGCGATCACCACCAGGGTGGTGAGGGGCAGGTTGAAGAGGGCCCCCAGGGCGATCACCAGCAGGCGCAGATCCCGCCCCAGGCGGAAGCGACTGCCGCCCTTGTCACGCATGAGGCCGTCGTACTTGTCCGCCGTATAGCTGAGCACCAGAGCCCCGGTGACCGCGAGAAAGCCGATGGGGATGGCAGCCGGAGTACCGATTTGCCAGCAGTGCAGGGCGAGCGCGGTGAGCAGCAGGGCGTCGGAGTAGCGATCCAGTACCGCATCCAACCAGCCGCCGTAGTCGCTCTGCTGGTGTTTGAGCCGGGCGATTTCCCCATCGCAGCCATCCACAATGGACGCCCCCTGGGCCAGAATGCCGCCCAGTAATAGCCCCCAGTAGTGGGGGATCAGCATCAGCGCTGCACCGAGCAGCGAGAGCCCAAAGGAGAACAGACTGATCTGATTGGGCGTCAGCCCGGTGTAGGCCAGGCGTTTAGACAGCCGCGCCGAGAGGGGGCGGTTCAGATAGCGGGAGACGGGGCCGTCCCGCTCCTTGCCCCGAGCCAGCCCCAGCAGGGCCTCTTCCGCCCGGCGGAAAGCGGCGTCATCATCTACATCGATCCAGAAGGCACCGCTCACATCCAGTGTTCGCGCCTGTCCCTGGTCGGCCAGTCTGCGCACGGCACCGCTAAGGGTGCTGTCACCGGTGTCGATGGCCTCCTGGAGCCGGTCGAGAAAACCGGGTGCACAGAGAAACAGGCCGGTGTCAAAGGCGTTGTAGTCCGCCAATCCCTTGCCGATTGCCTGGATGGCTCCGCTGTGGGTATCGACCCGTACTCGGGTGACATCCTCCAGATCCACCAGCGGATTGCACCGGTGGTGGTCGCAGGCCAGCAGGATGCCGCCCTCCGGCAGGGAGGCGCCCAGCAACCGGCGCACCGTATCCGCCTCAAAGAGGTGGTCGGCCATAGTCAGCAGAAAGGGGGCCTGCTGCAGATACGGGCGGGCGCAGAGTAACGAATAGCCGTTCTCCCGGTGTTCCCAATCCGGGTTGTTTACCGTGGTGACCTCGACCTGTAGCCGTTCTCCCAGAGCCCTGACAAAGGTGCTGACCCGCTCGGCCTGGTAGCCGGTCACCACGACAAATCCCGTGACACCGCCCTCCATGGCGGTGCGCATGGTCCTCTCGATCAGGGGAAGACCCAACAGGGATGTGAGGGGTTTGCTGTCAGACCGCTTCAGCCGCCGGCCTTGTCCAGCGGCCAGTATGACGCACTTCATCGAGGTCCACCCTGTTGTCCTGAATAAAGGCTTCTGTCATGCGATAGGCTTCGTCATCCGGGTACTGCTTCATCGGATGCTTGCACAGGTAGGCACTGGGCCCCTCTAGAACTCCGCCGATACCCCGGTCCAGCGCCAGTCGGGCAAGGCGGATGGAGTCGATGGCCACCCCGGCGGAGTTGGGGGAGTCTTCAACGGACAAGCGCATCTCCAGGTTCATGGGTACATCCCCAAAGAGCTTGCCTTCCATGCGCAGGAAGCAGACCTTGTTGTCCTTCTGCCAGGGGATGTAATCGCTGGGACCCACATGGATATTGGCTTCGTCCAGCCGCTTGGCGGCAACGGATTGTACCGCTTCGGTTTTGGACTCCTTCTTGGAGGCGAGGCGGTCCTGATTCTTCATGTTGAGGAAGTCCGTATTACCACCGGTATTGAGCTGGTAGGTGCGCTCCAGTTTGACCCCCCGCTTCCTGAACAAGTCGGTCAGGGTGCGGTGGGTGATGGTCGCTCCCAGCTGCGCCTTGATGTCATCACCGATGATGGGCACCTTTTTCTCTGCGAAGCGTTTGGCCCATTGCGGGTCGGAAGCGATGAATACGGGGATGTTGTTGACGAAGGCGACCCCCGCTTCCAGGGCACACTCGGCGTAGAAGCGGCTGGCCTCCTCGGATCCCACCGGCAGGTAGTTCATGAACACCTCGGCGCCGCTCTCCTTGAGCAGAGAGACCACCGTATCCTTGTCCGGCTCCGGCTGGTCCGCCAGTACGAAGGTGTGCTCCTGGGGATGCTGGGCCATGTGGTCGGAATAACCGTCGAGGATTCGGCCCATGCGCACCTTGACGCCAGTGGGCGGAATATCCTTGCAGAACACCTGGGTGCAGTTGGGCGGGGCAAAGATGGCCGTAGCAACATCCTGCCCGACCTTGCGGGCGTCAATATCCCAGGCGGCGACAATGTCGATGTCACTGACACCGTAGCCACCAATCACCGGGTGCATGAGTCCGGCCGCCTCTTGTGGATCCCGGTTGCGGTAGTAGTGGATACCCTGAATCAGAGAGCTGGCGCAGTTCCCAATGCCGGCAATGGCAACCTTGATTCTTTTCATGCTTCACCTCTGTATTGTTCAGTGTGTTGGTCAACAAGACTGGATTCCCTGTTTTCGCCACGGAGCGGACACGGCCCGGCTGAACACAAAGGAGCAGCGGCCATCAGGACAGTGCGCCGTTGGCAAATGAAGGGACTACAGAAAGTGGAGGCCGTCGAAAAAAGGTCGGCTCCGGAGATCAACTAGGGCGGATTCGTTGCGGGAGTGGAATCCCCGCCAAAGGAAAACGTCATGAAGTGGTTTGGGTGACCAGATGATTTTTCCATACAACCTCCGTAAAGATCATAAAAAATCAAATGGTAAAAAGATGTGCGCGCCTCCTCGGGGCGCATACAGGGGCGAGATGTGGGTGTGAAATCGAATTTTTCAAGGGCGCGAAATGATTTTTTTTCGTAGCCGCTGGATAGGCCGGTAAGAACAGAACCATCGGGGTTCAGTGGCGGGCAGCCTGCGGAGTATCTATGTCTTGTCGGGCTGCTCGTAGCGGATATCTACAATGTAGTAGCGAGTCCAACGGTCACTGTTCTTGAGCTCCACCTCGTCGTCGAGACGTCGGCCCAGCAGGGCGCGGGCCACGGGGGAGTCCATGGAGATCAACCCAGCCTTTACGTTGAATTCGTCAGGGCCGACGATGCGGTAGGTTTTACTATTGCCCTCGTCGTCTTCGAGAGTTACCCAGGCGCCGAAGAAGACCTTTTCCGTATCTTCCGGGATGCGGTCCACCACAGTGACTTCCTCCAACCGCTTGGTGAGGAAACGCACCCGGCTGTCGATTTCGCGCAGGCGTTTCTTGCCGTAGATATAGTCCGCATTTTCGGAGCGATCCCCCAGCTTGGCGGCCTCGCTGACAGCGTGGGTAACGCGGGGTCGCTCCACTTCCCACAGTTGTTTCAGTTCAGCGCGCATACGCCGCGCGCCTTCTGGTGTGATATAGCGGGAGCCGCGCGGGCGCGGTGGTCTCCATCTTGCCATTGTGTATTACTCGTTATTACAGGTTCTCAATGGTAATGCCGGGGCCGGATTCCGGCAGAGGGAAATTGAAAATGCGGCTGTAGAATTCCAGCTCGCCTTCCAGTGACATTTTTATGTTTTCGCCACTGCGGAATCCGTGCCCTTCATTTGCGAAGGTAATATAAGCCACCGGTATACCGCGCCGTCTCAGCGCATCGGCCATGGTTTTCGCCTGGCTGGGAGGCACTACCTTGTCTTCTAAACCCTGGAAGAAGATTACCGGGCAGTTCAGCTGTTCCACGTGTTGGATCGGCGACCGTTCTCGGTAAATGGCTTCCGCTTCCGGCCAGGGGCCCACTAACTTGTCCAGATAACGGGATTCGAATTTGTGCGTGTCCCGAGCCAGTGTGGTGAGATCGCCGATACCATAGTGACTGGCTCCGGCCTTAAATGTATTGTGGAAAGTCAGTGCCGCGAGTACCGTGTAACCGCCGGCACTGCCGCCCTTGATCAACAGCCGCTCCGGGTCCGCCAGCCCCTTGGCGACCAGGTATTCAGCCCCGGCGCAGACGTCCTCTACATCGGTGATTCCCCAGCTGCCGCGCAGACGTTCCCGGTAAGCGCGGCCAAAGCCGGTGCTGCCGGAATAGTTGACATCCAGAATGGCAAAGCCGCGGCTGGTCCAGTACTGGATTTTCAGATTTAGCCCGGCGGAGGTGGCTCCGGTGGGACCGCCATGGCTGAATACAATCAGCGGTGGTTTTTCACCTTCCGGCGCTGTGTAGGCCGGATTGTGTGGCGGATAGTAAAAGCCGTACACACTGCGTCCGCCAGCGGGGAATTCAATTTCTTGGGCAATGGAGAAAAGCGCTGGTTGCAGAGTGGTGTTATTGCTGCTGGCGATGGTCTCGAATTTACCGCTGTGGCTGTTGTAGGACACCACCGCCGGGAAGCGATCGGCGCCAGCGGCGATCATCACGGCGCTGTGGCTTTCACAGCGGACACTTTCGATGTCGCAGTAGGGGAGTGCCAGCAGCCGGTGCTCGCCGCTGTGAATATCGATGGTTGCCAATTGCCAGCGGCCGCTTTCGGTGAAAGTGCACAGGATTTCGTCTGAGGTTAGAAAACCGTAGGTGGACATACCGAATACCCACTGCGGTGTGGCGAATTCGGCTTTTTTTTCCCACAGTGGACGCTCGCTGCCCAGGCGGTAGATGTTCCACCAGTTGCTTTTGTCCGAGACATAAAACAGCTCCCCCTCCGGGGACCACTGTGGCTGGAAAATCGATTCCCCGCTGCCACCGGCGACCTGGGCGACATCACTTACGTTTCCATCGGCATCCAGTTCGGCCACACAGAGTTCAGTGGCATCCCAGGGCATGTCCGGGTGGTGCCAGCGCAGAAAGGAGAGCCGGTCGCCTTTGGGGTTCAGTCGGGGATTGGAATAAAAGTCGGCGCCCTGAGCGAGAATGCGTGGTGCATTCTGCAGTGGTCGGTCCAGATCAATGGACAGTATGCGTGCCACCGGCTGTCCGCCTCGGGCGCATGGAGTGTGGTCTTCCTCCACGCACAATAGGCGATTGCGTTTGCGGTCGAGGGTGAGATCAGCATAGCGGCTGTTGTTTTCCGCGGTAATGGGTTCTGGCAGCTGGCTGTTCAAATCCATGCGGTAGATTTGCTGGTCGTCCGCCAGTACAAAGTAGACGGTGTTGCCGTCGACCAAATAGCTGCCACCGCCGTATTCGTGCGCTTTGGAGCGGATACTAAGGGGCGCCGGGAGCACATCGCGCCTGCCTTCTTGCGGGGAAAACTGCACTAGCACAGAGCGGCCCTTTTCCGCCGGGCGGGATTCCAGCCAATAGTAGCGCCCGTCCACCAGGCTGGCTTCACTCAGGCGCACACTGCCTTGGACCAGCAGATCCGCATCTATGGAGGATCTCCAGCTGCCGAATGGAGCGGTTTTTACTGCGGTGGCGTCGCTCATGGGGTTGCTTCCTTTTTTTGCCTGGGGCGGTTCGCGGCGAATTCTGCCGGTCGCCGGCAGGCAATACAAGCCGTTGGGGAGGCGGTCGCTGGTCATCTACTTTAGTGCGCGCGCGGATCAATATGTGGGCTCCTCGAAAGAGAGGCGTGTGTGTAGCAGCGCGGCGTATGGGGAAGCCCCTCTCCGTGTGTATTTTCACGTCGTGCATGGGGCGTGCTACTCAGTAAAGACGGGTTTTTTTCTCTTTGAATCTGTGCGCCCCACCGGCTTTTGTAAAAAACGCCGCCAGTGGCCATTCCGTTGAGAACCAGTGCTCACCCTATGCTGGCGGAATCCATTAGGCTCCGCCGCTCATTCGGTTCAAATGTGACACTGCCTGTCACTTATTGTCTGGGGAGCGCGCAATGTCCGGGCAGGAAAAATATCAGCTGGTTTCCGCGGGAAAGACGCTGCGTGCCAGGGCGCCGGAGGAGGTGCTGCGGGATGCGGCACAGGCTTTTTCCATTCCTCTGTCCCAGGCGCGTAGGTTGTTGCTCAAGGGTTGGGTGATCAAGGACCAACTATCGTCGAAACAAGCGCTGGAATACCGCGTACGGCTGCAGCAAATCGGCCTCAAAGTGGAGGTGTTTCCGGCCGGAAAGTTTGATAACCGAGCACTGGTTGCGCGGATGCAGTTCGCGCAGAAGCGGCGGGCGCGAGCCTCCGCCCAGTCAGTAAAAAAAGCGGCGCGGGTCAAGCCGGACTCCCCTACGGCGGCGGCGCCTTCGGCAGAGAAGCCACGCGACAGTGCCAGAGCGCAGATCGATGCGCTATTTGTCGAAGCGTCACCGGCCGTGAGCGAGTCTCCGGCGGAAAAAATGCAGCTGTTGCTGGGGCTCTTCCCGGCGGCACTGGTTCCGGCGCTGTTTGTTTTTTTGGCGGGAGTGTGTGCATACGGCGCGGCAAGCGCGCTGTGGCGGATTCCCCAGGCGGTTTTTGCGGGGCAATTCAGTGCGCTCACCGCTGTCGGTAGTTTGTTTGCGATATTGATGGCCGCATTTGTCGCAGCACTTTTCGTCTGGCCTTTTTTTGCCGGTCGGCGTCTGGCGCAGCCGGAGTGGCGCGCGGTGCCGCTGAAGCGGCAGGAGGCGCCGGGTTTATACCTTTTACTGGAGGTGTTGGCCGAAAAGGCCGGCCTGCCAGTCGCGGACCGCATATCCGTAACTGCCGGTGTAGAGGTGCTGACGCAGCCCGGGCTGACGGATATTCGCCACCAGCGACTGCCTCTCAACATCGGGTTGGCAGCGGTGCGCTCGCTGAGTGGTGGTGAAATGCTGGCCCTGGTCGCCCAGGCACTGGGGATTTACCGGGGCCAGTTGAGCGGGCTTGCCACTTGGCTGGTACTGGATAGCGCACGGCGACTGCAGCAAATGCAGTGGGCGCTGGAAAACGAGCGCCATATACTCGCTCCCAAGGGGGAGCCCCGTGGGCTCAAATCACTACACACTTTCTTCGCTGCCTGTGGTGGGGTACTACTGCCCCTGGTGGATCGCTTGTGTGAATGGCACCGCCTGTTGACGGGGGCTCTTGCGCGTCTGTTGGTGCGTAGGGGCGATGCCTGGGCCGCGCAAATACTCGGCAGCGAAGGCTATGCCCATTTCGCGGAAAAGTGGCACCAGTTGATTCACGCGGAGTTGCTCGTATCGGAAATCAACCGCGAGGCATCGGTATCAGGGCAGCGGCTGCGGGATTACCCCGAGGCGGTGCACTGGATATTGAACAACCTCGACGGCGAGACCCGCTCCAATATCGAATTGGCAATGGCGCAGACCAGCGATGCCTGGGATGTTACCCAGCCGCCTGACAACGACCGTATTGCCGCGGTCGAGGCGCTTAATCTGCAACCGCTGGTCGGGCGGGATTTTTCCTTCCGCAAGTTGTTTGACAACCCCGAGGCCGCTGCCGAGGCGGTCAGTGCTTTGGTGGCTCCCGATGGGGCACGCCCAGTGGAAAACCGGCAGCTGCTCTGCGTCAGCAAGGAGGCGGAGCAGGCGCAAAAGGTATTGGGAGAGTACTTCAATCAAATGCCCCCGCGCCGCTTCCTGGCGCTGGAGCTGCCCGCGGGTGAGACGATGCAGTCGATGGATTTGCAAGAGACGGTTGACTGGTTGCGGAGCAAGCTGGTCGAGCTGCGGGAGCTGGAACAGCGCGGCGAGGAGTTGCGTGCACGCGGCGCGGCCATGCAGCTGGGCACAGGCCTGATCAAAATTCAGGAAAAGATCGATCCGCGGGCGTTCTTCCTCAGCGGTGCCACGCCGGCGGCGGCGGAGGAATGTATCCGCGACAACCGGGTCCAGCGGGGAGAGCTGCAGCAACAGTTAACGCAGATTCACCGGGTTTTCTTTTTGCGCGTGCAGCGCGCGCTACAATCCATGTCCGCAGCTGAGCGGCAGCCGGCCCAGCGGCAGCTTGCGGCATTGCGCGCCTATTCGGATCTGGCGCTGCGATTGGAGAAGTTGGAGAGCTACGTGGACATTCTTAGCCTGATGATCGACCGCTTGTCTCTCCAAGCCGCTCAGCGCGAACTGGTACAAAAATATTTTTTAATGGCGGGGCAGGCGCTGGAGGGGCTCCTCACAGCGGTAAAGGCTTCCGCGGATCTGCGCGCTCTGGGCCTGGATACGGCGCTGCGGGAGCGCCTGGGTGACACTGCGTCAATGGCACTGCCGCAGCGGCGCCAGGAACTCGTGGATGCTTTGCAGGCACTGGAACTCAGAAGCAAGAATGCCTGTGCGGCCATTTACGAACACTACCGGATACAGTTGGCGCGGTTGGTGGAACTCTGCCTGAAAAGAGAGCAGGCGCTGCAGATTCGCCCGCTGCGCTTGGTGAAGCAGGTGTAGAGGCGGCTTCAGCCGCCCGCCATCTTCACTGTGAAACCCTTCGCCTCGAGTAGGGCTTTGACTTCGCTGCGCTTGTCGCCCTGGATCTCGATCACCCCGTCTTTGAGAGCTCCGCCGCAGCCACAGCGTTTCTTCAGCTCCGCCAGCAGCAGCTTCAGTTCTGCATCGGTGCCGCCGAGGCCGCGCACACAGGTTACTCCTTTGCCTTTGCGCCCCTTGGTTTCACGCTGGATGCGCACTACGCCATCGCCCTCGCGGCGGATTTCCGTTTTAGACGTTTCCTTGATGCGCCCCCGGTCGGTGGAGTAGACGAGGCGGCTTTCTTTTTTCATGGCAACCACTATTTCACCCGTTTTCGACCGCGCAAGGGTACGGTACCAGGCCGGGTCTGTCACCTGTCGCTTCCGGTAAAAAGGCGCCGGCGCTATAGTGCGGTTTTTTCCGGAGGAACCATGGCACTGACAGGTAGACGAAAATGGCTCAATGAGGTGATTTTCGGTACGGATACACCGGCCGGAAGAAACTTCGATGTTTTTTTGATCTGGGCCATCCTGGTCAGTGTCGGGCTGGTGTTGCTGGCTTCGGTGGAGCGCATTGCCGGCCGTTACGGTGAAACCCTCTTTGCGCTCGAGTGGTTTTTTACCGCTTTGTTTACCGTCGAGTACTTCTTGCGTATCTACTGTGCCGTGGAGCGCCGCCGTTATATCTTCAGTTTTTACGGTATTGTCGATCTGCTGGCGATATTACCGAGTTATTTGGCACTGGTGTACACCGGAGCAAGCTATCTGCTGGTTGTGCGGTTGTTGCGGGTGTTGCGCATATTCCGTGTGCTCAAGTTGGTGCGTTATCTGCGCGATGCCAATGTGCTGTTGCGATCATTTGGCCTGGCGCGGCGCAAGATATTGGTCTTTTACGCCAGCGTACTGGTAATGTGTGTGATATTCGGTGCGCTGATGTTCCTGGTGGAGGGCCCCGGACACGGCTTCACCAGTATCCCGAAGAGCGTTTACTGGGCCATTGTGACCATTACCACCGTGGGCTACGGCGATATTTCGCCACACACCGTGCTGGGGCAGGCGATTGCCTCCATGACCATGTTGATCGGCTATTCCATTATTGCCGTGCCCACCGGCATAGTGACCGCGGAACTGGCTTCCGAGCTGCATCAGGAACGCAGTCTGCGCCGCTGCGATAACTGCAGCCGGGCGGGGCACGATCGGGATGCGGAGTACTGTAAGTACTGTGGCTACAAGTTGGAGGACCTCCATGCGGAGCTGTAGCCGTCGCATTTGCGCTATCGTTACGGCACTGCCGCGCCCGGATTACCAGTTGTCCGGCACCCGCACTGCCACCACCTCGGCCGTGGCGCAAACGCGTCCACTGCTGTAGAGGGTGCAGTGCAGCAGCGTTTTTCGATTTGAGCGTTCGATGATGGTTGCCTCGAGAATGACCGGCTTGTCGATGGCTGCCGGTGCGCGGTAGTTCACCTCCAGTTTCCCGGTGGCATACCAGATTTTGTCTCCTGTGCCCGGGTCTCGTCCCGCCTGCCGGTAGGCATCGGCGATGGCTGTGCACACCGTGTGGCAATCGATTACGGTGGCTATGATACCGCCGTTTAGGTATTGCTGTGGGCCCGCATTGTGATGGGGGAGCGGCAGGAACTCGCAGCGGGTTTTATCTTCACCATCCCAGTAGCTTTTGATGCGCAGTCCCCGTTCATTTTCCGGGCCGCAGCCGAAACAGTGGTTGCCCGGGATCTGATCCTGTATTGCCTTTTGTTCACTCATTGTTGTGTTCCCAGTTGATTCGGCGCCATGCTAACGATTTGAGCCGGGCTGTGGAAGAAACTACTATTGCGCCTCATTTTACCCCGCAGGATGGAGACCCATGGAGATCTATGGTTTTTGCGCCCCCGGTTTGGAGCCGCTGTACGATACCTTTGCCGCCAATTTCCGCGAGTGCGGCGACAGCGGTGCAGCTTTTGCGGTGCGTCAGCACGGTGAACTGGTCGTGTCCCTGTGGGCGGGTAGCGCGGACCGCAACGGTGAAACTCCCTATACCGAAGATACTCTGGCCAATGTTTTCTCCTCTTCTAAAGGGGTATTGGCGCTGTTGGTACTGCAGCAGGTGGCAGAGGGCAGGCTGGATCTGGATCGGCCAGTGGCGGATTACTGGCCTGAGTTTGCCGCGGCCGGCAAGGCGCAAGTTACTGCGCGGCAGTTACTGTGCCACCGCGCGGGCCTGGTGGCATTCCGCGAAAAGGTTGCTGACAGCCTGATCTATGACTGGCCCGGGGCCTGTGCCCAGGTGGCTGCTACCGAACCCTGGTGGGAGCCCGGCAGCAAGCAGGGCTATGCGCCATTCCTATACGGCTGGAGTCTCGGCGGTCTGCTCGAGCGTGTCGCCGCCACCGGACTGCTGCAACTGTATCGGCAAGGGCTGGGGGGGACCCTGGATCTGGATGGGGGCTTCGGCGCCGTGGGCCATAAATCAAGCCGGATTGCGGATGTGGGGCCACTCAAACAGCCGTTGCCTGAATTGCGTGAGAATGCCGTGGGCCGGGCGATCAAGGAGGATCGCAAGGGTCCGGTGGCCATGGCCTTTACCAATCCCATGAGCCTGATGATGGGCACCAACAGTGCCGAGTGGCGCGGTGCACTGATACCTGCCGCCAACGGTCACTTCAGTGCCCGTGACCTGGCCACAATCTACGGGGATCTCGCTGCAGAACAACCGCGGACTCTGCCCAAAGTGCTGGTGGAAGAGGCCGGGCGGGAACAGAGTCGCGGGCGCGACGCGGTGCTGCAAGCAGAAGTGAGTTTTGGTTGCGGTTATATCCTCAGTGGCAGGGCTGCGGATCTGCGCTTTGGCGGCGAGCACGGCTTCGGCCATCCCGGTGCCGGTGGCAGTGTCGGATTCGCCGATCCGGATCGGGGCCTCGGCTGCGGGTATGTCACCACGCGCCTGGGCCAAAGCCTGTTTATGGATCGGCGTTCGGTGCGTTTGGTGGAACACCTGTATCAATTGTTGTGAAGGGCGGTACGGTTATGGAACAACGTATGGCGGAATTGTCGGCGAGGGTGGAGGAGTTGGAGAGCCGCGTTGCCTTCCAGGAGGACCTCCTGGGGCAGCTCAACGATGTGATTGCCGCACAGGATGCGGATATCCGGCAGCTGGTGGCACAAGTGCGTGAGCTGGCGGAAAAGTACCGGGATCTGACGTTTGAGATACAAGGTGGCGCCGGTAGCCGGAACGAAAAGCCGCCGCACTATTAGGGATAGGGAGCCTCTGATTAATTGGCTCCTGGACGACAAAGAGACATATCACCCAAATGAGAAGCTCAGGTGGTGGGATGGATATTTCGAAACCGTCGGATACAAGGAGGTATCCGGCGGAGCTACAGGAGAGTGCTCGTGCGTTTTCGAAATATCCATCCCATTACCTGAGCTCCCCGGAACCAACGACTGTGCTCAGGTGAATTCATCTGAGGCTCCTTAGGATCTTCTGCTGAATTCACACGGGAGCTATGCCGCTTTCGCGCGCTCGGGCCAAGGGGGGATAGCGGGAAAACGCATCTTTTCTTCCCCATCGCTCAGGGCCTGTGTCCGAGGGGGCAAAGTTTCAGCCTCGTGATACTCGGCACGTGTGTTATCCCTGCGCGGAAGCGGAGACGACAGAATGAGTAGTCGCCAGGGGGATTTCTGATTGGTACAAACGTACCTTAATTACCAGCACGCTATAGTCCACTGTCATCTAATCATAAATTTTTCTTAAAAATTTATTTCCCACCTGGAAGTCAAGTATTGACAAAATTTTTTCCACATGTATTTGGCAATTGTGCGTGTTTATCCTCAGCTTGCGCCAAAGTGGTACGAAAGCACTTTAATACGACGTAAGCTACTGATTTATAAGGAAAAATTTAAAAAGGTTAAAAAGTGTTCGATTCGCTAAGGGTAAGAAATTTCGCTGGCTAGCGCTGACATTAAGCGGTTCTTGCACAGAGTTATCCACAGAATTTGTGGAAGAAAGAGCGCGCTTCGGGTGGCGTATGGGTCGACGGCATCTTAACAATCCCTGACACTTCTGCCGTCGAGATTTGAGCGGTAAGCAGTAGACGTGCCTGCTTTTTCGCCATAGGCTTCGCTACCGAAATGAAGGGGCGATTCAGCTGCCAGACAGCTGTATCCGGCATACTTCCCCTCACTCGACACATTTCATCGAAAAAAAGCGTTAGGAGAGTCTTAGATGAAAAAAATGGTAGCAATTCTCGCACTGGGCTCGCTGGTAGGCTGTACCACGCTGGATCCTTACACCGGGGAGAGCAAGACCAGTAACGCCGCAAAGGGGGCCGGTATCGGTGCCGTGGCGGGAGCCATCGTCGGTGCGGCTACCGCCAGCAAAAAAGACCGTGAGAAGGGCGCTATTACCGGCGCACTGGGCGGTGCGGCCATCGGCGGTGGTATCGGCTACTATATGGATCGTCAGGAAATGGCGTTGCGCCAACGCCTGGAGGGAACTGGCGTACGAGTACAGCGTGAAGGCGACAACATCCGTTTGATTATGCCGGGCAACATTACCTTTGCCACCAACCGCGCGGATATTCGTTCCGACTTCTATGACACCCTGGACTCCGTCATTCTGGTACTCAAGGAGTTTGACCAGACCGCAATCCGCGTCAGTGGTCACACCGATAGCACAGGTTCTGATGTTTATAACCAAACACTGAGTGAGCGCCGCGCCAATTCCGTTGCCAACTTCTTTGTCAGCCGTGGGGTTGCGGCAGGCCGCGTGCAAGCGGTGGGCTACGGAGAGCGCTACCCCATTGCCAGCAACGACACAGAGTCTGGCCGCCAAGCCAACCGCAGGGTGGAGCTGGAGCTGTTGCCGCTCAAATAACACGGGAACAAAGGGCACTCTGGTGCCCTTTTTTGTGGGCGCAAGACAAGATAAGGAGGCGTGGAGTGGATAACAACGGAAGTGGAAGGCGCCTGTCCGCAAGGGCAATTTTCCTCGGTTTGGCGATGTTGATCGCGCCCCTTTTTGCGGCGGCGCAGGTTGAGAACGGTGACACGCTCGCTGAGCGTTTTGCGGAAGCGGAGCTGGTCGCGCAGGTGCAGATTAACGCTATTCACCGGGATGTGGATAACGCCCTGTCCGAACCGGGCATGGTAGCCATTTCTGGCTACGTCTATTCAGCCACCTCCATGCGGGTCTGGAAGGGTAAGGCCGATGGTTTGATCGCTTTCCGGCTCGGCTTTGAGTCCTGTGACAAGAAATTGGAAAAGGGCGCCCGGTACCTGATATTTGCCAGTCCGGACAGCAAGGGCCGCCTGCAGCTGCGCGGTTGTGATGCTGTGATGGAAGAGTCCGAGGCCGCGCCCCTGCTGGCGCGTTTAAAACAGTTTCAGCTACAGGGGTAGAGCCCCTGGATACTTATGCGGGTGGACAGGGCGAGTGTTGGTTCACCCGCTTATCTCCTTCGCTGTGTGCTGGCAAAGAGGGCTGGTGGAAAGCCCGCGGAATTTTCTCTGTCGCTTTATCAGATAACTTTTTGGTGTGGCTGAAGCGGATCTTCACCCCCAGGGTGTAACGCACTGAAGCTTCCCGGGAACAAAGTGCCGTAGCTAGTGGTTTTTTGTTTCCCAGCACTGCACACTGATAAATCCTCTTGTTGTAATTTCGCTTTTTTTAATAGCAATTGGTGCTGAACAAGGGGAAGCATGTTCCTTGAAGAACCCAAAGGCCGAGTTATTCTTATCAATATTGGCGTCAACTTCTTTTGCCAACCCGCGTATCGCGGAGAACGGCTTGGCGTCAAGGGGCGAGTGGAGGGTGCAGAGTTACTGTTGGCCACCGGGGTCCGGTGCTGCAGCATGCCTCGCTACAAAAGTCTCAATACGCAACAGCCAGGGGTCAATAGGTGGGTTTATGAAAAAGCTTTTGCTTCCACTGATAATCTTGCTGCTGATTATCGGTTACTTTATGTCGCGCGGCGGCGATCACAAGGCCAAAGATGCCTATGATTCGCTCGATAAGCCCGGAACCGAACAACATATGGAGGATACCACTCCACCGGACAACACCGCCCCTCCAACTGATACTGAGACACCACCCGATGGCATGGGCACAGATATGCCACAGGAATCCGATCGGCCGGATACTGTGCCGCCGGGAGCGAGTAGTGATCCCTCGTTGATGGATAAAGCGGAGGGAGCTGCCAAGGATGTCGGAAAGGCTGTCGGCGACGCTGCGGAAGATGCCGGACGGGCGGTGAAGGACGCTGGTGATGCCACCAAGAAGGCCGCTGAAGATGCGGCGGACAAGCTGCGGGGCAAGCACACCGACAGTGATGAGAGTTCTGACAGCGACAGTGATGATGAACCGCAGAACTGATACTTTAATTTCACCACAGTCAGTGGAAGCCGCGCACCCGTCGCGGCTTCCGCTATACCGTGACAGATGATTGATCATAATTGGCACTGGGGACACAAAGTACTCGAAGTGCGGCCCTCGGGCCCTCTGGAGGAAGAAGATTTCCGGATACTGGCAGCTCAGGTGGACCCGGTAATCAGCGAGTATGGCCGGCTGAACGGGCTCTTGGTTGATGCGAGGGATTTTGCCGGCTGGGAGAGTTTTGCCACGCTTGTCTGTCACTGTAAATTTGTCCGCGATCACCACCGCTATATTCACCGGATCGCGGTGGTCTCCGATCACGGCCTGCTCGGTTATATGCCGCGCCTGGTCGACCATTTCGTCAGTGCCGAGGTCCGGCCTTTTCCCTCGGCGGACTATACGCGGGCGCTGGAGTGGCTCGCCGAGCCGGGTTAGCATTCCGCTCTTCTGAAACAACCTCTGGACAGGATGTGAGAAATCCATTGGCCCTGGTCGCCGGTGCGGCCGAATGCTTGCCCGAGGCCCGGGCACTGGCGGACGAGTTGAAAATCCCCTGTTTGGACTGCGTAGATCCGGTGGATATCGCCGAGCCGGCTTATGTGCTGCAGCTGGGTGCGCAGTTGCAACTGTGCGCTACCGGGCGCAAGGCACCCGGTCCGGTACTGGTGGATTTTGTCGGTGGCACGCTGGCGCACCGGCGCAAGTATGGCGGTGGCAAGGGACAGCAGATCGCCAAGGCGGTGGGGATACGGGGCGGATTTGGTCCGCGCGTAGTGGACGCGACCGCAGGCTTGGGGCGGGATGCCTTTGTGCTGGCGTCTCTCGGTTGTGCAGTGCATATGCTGGAGCGCAATACGGTTGTGCGCGCACTGTTACGGGATGGATTGGAAAGGTTGCGGCGGGCGGCGAGCGAAGATCCGACACTGGCTGAAATCGCCGCGCGCATGACCTTGGAGGAGCGGCCAATTTCTGCGCTGGATTGGCTCGCGCAGCAGCCGGCGAACTCAATACCCGTAGTCTATCTGGACCCGATGTTCCCCGCGCGGGACAAAAGTGCCAAAGTGAAAAAGGAGATGGCGGCTTTTCATCAGTTAGTCGGTTCTGACGAGGACGCGGACGCACTGCTGGCGCCGGCCTATGCCGCCTGCTATTACCGGGTGGTGGTCAAGCGTCCGCGTGTCGCCCCCTTCCTGGCCGGTAAAAAACCTGCCCTGTCACTGCAGGGTAAGTCGGGGCGCTTTGATATCTATACCAAGCACGGTATACCGACTTGACCGTTGGTAATGCCGTGTGGGAACACGGGACAATGGTGACCAATCGAGGGGATTGCCGCTCGGGGAACCTCTGATTTATGTGCAAAAGTGCTGTAGTTAGTATCGAGACGCTCAGGCTCTGAAGTCTCTTTACCGACAGGAATTAAACGCATCAGAAGTTCTCTAGGGAGCCACTGATTAATTCACCTGAGCACAGTCGTTGATTCCGGGGCGCTCAGGTAATGGTGGATATTTCGAAAACACACGAGTACTTTCCTGTAGCTCCGCCGGATACCTCCTTGTATCCGACGGTTTCGAAATATCCATCCCACCACCTGAGCTTCTTATTTGTGTGATATATCTCTTTGTCGTCCAGGAGCCAATTAATCAGAGGCTTCCTAGCAGTTCACCGCGTTTACCGCCAGTCCGCCGAGAGCGGTTTCCTTGTACTTGCTCTGCATATCGATACCCGTCTGGCGCATTGTTTCGATAACGCTGTCCAGCGGGACAACATGAGCGCCGTCTCCCCGCAGTGCCAGGCGTGCGGCGTTGATTGCCTTGACCGATCCCATGGTGTTGCGCTCGATACAGGGCACTTGTACAAGGCCGCCGATGGGGTCACAGGTAAGGCCCAGGTTGTGCTCCATGCCGATCTCGGCGGCGTTTTCTATCTGCTGGTTGCTGCCGCCCTGAACCGCTGCCAGACCCGCGGACGCCATGGAGCAGGCCACGCCGATTTCTCCCTGACAGCCTACTTCCGCCGCGGAAATAGAGGCGTTCTTCTTGTACAGCATGCCGATGGCGCCAGCGGTGAGCAGAAATTTGACCACCTGATCTTTCAGGTCGCCGTGCACCGCTGGGTCGTGGACAAAATTGACATAGTAGGCGATAACCGCGGGAATCACGCCGGCGGCGCCGTTCGTGGGAGCTGTGACGATCCGCCCGCGGGCCGCATTTTCTTCGTTGACCGCAAGGGCATAGAGGCTGACCCAGTCGAGAATAGCGAGACCGCTCCTGCGCTCTTCCTCCGATTGCCCGCTGAGTTCCCTGTAAAGCTCAGCCGCGCGACGGCGCACATTGAGACCGCCCGGCAGTATGCCCTGACGGCGGCAGCCGCGTTGGATGGAAGCGTCCATCACCTGCCAGATATGCCACAGACGATCGGTTACTTCCCGCTCACTGCGAAACGCTTTTTCGTTGGCCATGGCCAGCTCGGCAATGGTCCAGCCGTGTTTGTCGCACAATTCCATCAGCTGGCGGGCGGAGCTGAAGTCAAAGGGCAGCAAGGTGGCGATTTCCTCTTTGTGGGCGAAATCTTCTTCCGATAGCACGAAACCGCCGCCGATAGAGAAATAGCTGCGTTCGAACAGCAGCTCGCCGCCCCGGTAGGCCTGGCAGGTCATGCCATTGGCGTGTTGCGGTAGGAATTGGTCGCCGTGGAAGATCAGGTCCCGGTTGCGATCAAAGGTAACGGGGTGGCTGCCCCCGAGTGCCAATTGGCTTTCCCGCGCTATGGCTTCAAGCCTGTCGTCGATACTGTCCACATCGATGGTATCCGGTGCCTCGCCGAGAAGGCCCATCAACACCGCCATGTCGGTGCCATGACCCACACCGGTCAGGGCCAGCGACCCGTACAGGTGGACTTGCACCCGCTCGGCTGCCTGTAGTTGCCCGCGTTTATCCAGGTCGTGGACGAATTGGCGGGCGGCGACCATGGGCCCCACGGTATGGGAGCTGGAGGGGCCAACGCCGATTTTAAAAAGTTCAAATACGCTAATGCTCATAAACGCTCTCGGGGCTGGACACCCGGATAATGCACCATTTGAGCGCAGACTGTGCCAGTCGTGCGGCACTGATCAAGAGGCAGGCGAGGAAAAGATAGAAAACTCTGAAACTAGCGCATTTACGCGTACAGAATCCTGCTTGGATGAGGGAAGCGCCGGCAAAATCGCAGGCGCTTACAACAGTTTCTGACTATTAGGTCGCGTTTGCGACCACAACGGCCCGTAGAGGCGCCGGATGCCCTTCAATGGTTTTGTGTGGCGATTTGGGGTCAAGAAAATCCGCCAGAGATTCGAAATGCATCCAGTCGGTGCGACGCTGTTCCTCAATGCTGGTCGTGTTGAGGTTCACTGTGCGTGGATTTTCAAAGCCGCATTTGCGCAGCCAGCTCTCCAAAGTGGCACAGCTGGGAATAAACCAAACGTTGCGCATCTTGGCATAACGCCCCTCGGGAACCAGGCACTCGCCCAATTCACCTTCAATGACCAGCGTCTCCAGGATCAGCTGACCGCCGGGGCGCAAAGTTTCGCGCAGTTCGCGCAGGTGATCCATCGGCGAGCGGCGGTGGTAGAGCACGCCCATGGAAAAGGTGGTATCGAAAGCGCGCAATCTGGGGGGCAGGGCCTCAATGCCGAGAGGCAGTAAGTCCACTGGCTGATCTTCGCCCAGGTATTTTTTCAGAGCGTAAAACTGCGCCACATATTTTGCCGAGGGGTCGATGCCCATCACCCGCCGTGCGCCGGCGCCGAAACTGCGCCAGCAGTGGTAGCCGTTGCCGCAGCCGACATCCAGTACCAAGTGATCCTTGAGTGGCGCCAGGTGCGGCAACACCCGGTCCCACTTCCAGTCCGAGCGCCACTCGGTGTCGATGGTGAGGCCGAATACTTCCCAGGGCCCCTTGCGCCAGGGGTGCAGTTTGCGCAGCTGTTGCTCCAGTTCCGCCAATTGTTCTGGAGAGGCGTCTTCTGCACTGCCGATACTTACCGCACATTGTACGTCGATGGTGGATGGGGCAATGTCCGGCAGTGCTCTGAGGGCCGCGTGCCAGTCCGGCAGGTCGCCCCAGCGGTGCGGGCTCAGGCCCTCGGCCACTTGTGCCGGGAGTTGTGCCAGCCAGGGGCGCAGCTCGGGAATATGCTGAAGGGCGGCGTAGAGCGGAGTGTAGTCGATCATCGATTAGGGTACCTCTGAAGAAGTCGCGTCCTGGCGGTAAAGATACTTCGGGGCCCGAAGGGCCCGGAATCAGCTACAGCGCTCATGGGGATTGAATCAGAGGCTCCTTGGCGTCACTAGCGCCGCTATGTGAGGGCGTCGGCTTCGCTTTAATCGCAATAAGAGAGGCAAAATTAAAACACTGAAACCAGACGTCCACGCTAGTGAAGCCCACGGCTTTCAGACGTTCGCGGTGGGTATCGAGGGTTTCCGGGATCAACACGTTTTCCAGCGCGGTGCGTTTCTGGGCGATTTCCAGTTCGCTATAGCCGTTGGCACGTTTGAAGGCGTGGTGCAGATCGATCATCAGTTCGCGGTGGTCCGGGTCAGTGAAGTCCACCTTTTCCGAGATGATCAGTATGCCGCCGGGACGCAGGCCGTCGTAAATCTTGCGCGCGATAGACAGGCGATCCGCCACCGGGACAAACTGCAGGGTGAAATTGAGCACCACCACGGAAGCGTTTTCAATCCGCACATTTTGCAGATCGTCACAGATCAGCTGCACCGGTATCCTGCCGCTGTCCGCCGCCAGCACTTTGCGCGCTTGCTCCACCATGGCTTCGGAATTGTCCACGGCGATAATCTCGCAATCCGCCGCCGGAATCCGGTGGCGCATGGCGAGGGTGGCCGCGCAGAGGGAGCTGCCCAGATCGTAACAGCGGCTGCCGGCCTGGGCATAGCGCTCGGCCAGAGTGCCGATCATCGCCACTATGGTGGTGTAACCGGGCACCGAACGCTGGATCATATCGGGGAAAACGTCAACGACGGACTGGTCGAAGGTAAAGCCGCTCACCTCGCCAAGTGGGCTCGCGTAGATATTGTCGCGTCGGATTGCGGTCCCGTGATTCTGCGGGTCGGAGTTTCGCCCCATCAAAGCTTCTCCTCCGTCAGGCCGAGATCCAGCCCTTCCGCGCGTCCCGCTTGTCCGGTAACGACTGCGGTGCTTGCTCTGTCCGGAGAGAGATAGGTGTCGGCAACTCGCTTGAGATCCTCCAGGCGCACCTCGGTCACCCGGCGGCGGAATTCCTGGCGCACCTGATGGGTGCGACCGTAAAGCGCGGAATGGAAGGCTTTCTTGGCTTCGCCAGCGGGGGAGCCGGGCTTGTCCAGAGCGCCCACCACGCCCAGTATGGCTTCTTCCACCTGTTCCTCTTTGTGGGGCTCCTCTGCGAGCCACTGCAGGGATGCGTCAAAGTCTTTGAGGGTTCCGGCCATGCGTGGATCGCGGTAGGAATAGAAGCGGAACACACCGATATTGCTGTCGTGACTGGCGCCGCCACCGTAGGCGCCACCTTGTTCGCGGATGGCCCGGTGCAGGAAGCCGTTGCGAAGGAATCCCCCCAGTACAGCCAGTGGCGCGGCATCCGGATGGGTGAAGGGCACTGTGGCATAGGCTTTTGCGCAGAAGTTGACCTGACTGTTGGCGACCCACAATTCCCGCGTCTGGCGGGGATCGAAGGGGGCGTTGGGATCCGCTGCAGCAAGGGCCGGTGCGGCGGCGAGGGGCGCCAGTACCCGACTGAAATCCTGCAGCCTGTCGCCTTCGCCGATCAAAAGGAACTGGCGCTCGGCCTTGAGAATTTTATTGTGAATGTCCCTCAGAGTGGCCGCGAGATTCTCCAGGGCCTGCTCGCGGTCGATATCGCGGACCAGGGTCTTCAGCTGGCGCAGACCCAGCAGGCCGCCGCTGGCGTGACTTTCGTAGGCGGCGCGGTTGTAGCCGGCGCTGGCGGCGGCCATGGCCAGGGCGTGGCCATTGCCGACGACGCTCTGATCGCGCCGGGCCAGCGTTTGCAGCAGTAGCTCCTTGATGCGCGGGAGTTCGTCAAAGCGCGCTTCTTCCACCGTCGCCTGCATCAGTTCGGTAAGTGCAGCCTGGTTGCGGGCCAGGGCCTTGCCGGAGAGCACGAAGTGACCGGAGAGCTGCTGCAAGTTGTCGATGGCGGTGCGGCTGCTGGTATATCCGTGCAGGGCGCCGGCGACGCGGGTCTGCCACTGCTGCACTTCCAGGTAATCCTTATTGCCGAGGCCCACTTCGCAGAGTATCTGGCAGTAGTAGGGCAGGAGTTGTTTTTCCTCCTCGCTGAATTCGGGCAGCGCGCAGATCAGTTGCTGATAGACGAGTCCATTGGTCCCTGTGCTGTAGCGGGTGAGCTTCCGGTCGCTTAGAGAAACCTCTTCACCTTCTACTTCGGGGAGTTGCGAGGGAATATCTTCGACGCCCACCTTGGGAAGGATGGATATGTCGTCTTCCTGTTGCTGGCGCTCCTGTAGAGCGCGGGCAGTCTGCACAATACGCTGTTTTTCGTTTTCATCGAGGCCAGCCTTGATTGCCGCCAGACGCGCTTTTTCCTCGGCTTCGCGGCGCTCGGCCAGCTTGTTATCTGGCGTCAACACCAGCCGTACCCGGTGCTGATTTTCCACCAGCAGTTGGCGCACCTTATCGGCGATAAAGCGGGGGTCCTTGATCTGTTCGCGCAATTTCTCCAGCGTGGGGTCTATATTCAACAGGCCGATGGCGTCGCCGCGGTGGGTGGCACCGGTTAGCGCGGTCAGTATCAGCTGCAGGCCGTATGGATAGCCGTCCCCGGTGATTTCGCGTTGGTGCAGTTCCAGTTGGTGCAGACTGGCGGCCACCTGTTCGTAGGGCAGCCCTTTCTCGGCCACTTCCTCGAGCACGGCGAGTATCTGTTTTTCCAGCTCGTCGGCGCGGTCCCGTTCGCTGCCTTCAATGCCGCAGACAAAGACCAGCTCGCGCTGGGAGTCGTCCAGCCCCACCAGTGGCGACGGGGCGGTCCCCAGGTCCGTGGTCTCCAGCAGTTTCATCAGTGGTGAAGCGCTGTTGTCCAGTAGCACGCCGGATATCAGGTGGGCGGTCAGTACGTCTTCCAGGTTGGTGACGTCACCGAGCAGCCAGCCGAGCACAATATGGGTTTTCTTTTCGAGAGATTCCTCGTTGAGTGGGTAGTGCTCCTCGACGCGCAGCGGTGCCAGGTAGCGGTCTTCGCGCCCGACGGATATGGTCTCTTGCAATGGTTCGAATTTGTGCAGCGCTTTTTCCTCGAACACCGCTTGGTGTTCCGCGGCGGGAATATCGCCAAAGGTCATGAAGATAGCGTTGCTCGGGTGATAGTGGGAACGGTAGAAATCCACCAGCTGCTCATAGGTGAGCTTGGGGATATCCGCCGGATCGCCACCGGAGTTGTAGTGGTAGGTAGTGCTGGGGAAGAGGTATTTGCTCAGTGTCTGCCACAGTTGAGAGCCGACAGAGCTCATGGCGCCCTTCATTTCGTTGTAGACCACACCTTTGTAAACCAGCTCGCTGTCCGGGTTGTCCATCTCCGCGAACTCCAGACGGTGGCCCTCCTGTGCAAAATCCAACGGATCGAGGCGGGAGAAGAAGACCGCATCCAGGTAGACGTCGAGCAGGTTGTTGAAGTCTTTGCGGTTTTGGCTGGCAAAGGGGTAGGCGGTCCAATCCGAACTGGTAAAGGCGTTCATAAAAGTGTTCAGGGAACGCCGTATCATAGTGAAGAAAGGATCGCGCACCGGGTACTTTTCGCTGCCGCAAAGCGCCGTGTGCTCAAGAATATGGGCCACACCGGTGGAGTCCTGGGGGACAGTACGCAGCGCCACCAGGAAGACGTTCTCCGGATTGTCTGCGGCGATATGCAGGTGCTGGGCGCCGGTCTTGATGTGGCGGTACTCTTCCACGCGTACACCGAGAGATTCGATTTCCGCGCTGGTAACCAGTTCGAAAGCAGGGTGTGAGTTGCTCAAAAGACAGCTCCGTTGATTTATGCAAATTCTGCGGCCGGCCAAGCCGGCATTGGGACACTATTCTACCGTTTGCCCCGCGGGGAATAACAGTATTGACACGGTTGTCGGCTGGGCCAAGACTTCGCTGCACAAAGATCGCGGAGGGGTAATTTTACGGGATCGTCGGCAAGCGGTCTGCGTTCTCCCACTGGTGGCCAAGTATCGCGACGCCTTTAATTTATGACTGAAACTGGCGATACTCGAGTAGACCGAGCATAACTGTAGACGAAGACGGAGTAATGCGTTGACTTGGCTGGATATCGCTAGCGTCAGTGGCTTTATGATTACCTGGGCGGGCTATACCGTGTTTGCGCGTAGGAAGGCGAAAGTGACCTGGTCCCTGTCTTCGTCCTTGCAGTGGTATCGGGTGGAGTGGATGCTGTGCATGCTACAGCGGGATATGCGCATGCCGGATGCCGCCATTATCGGCAACCTCGAACGGGTGATCGGCTTTTTCGCCTCTACCAGTATTCTGATCCTGGCGGGTTTGGTGACGGCGCTTTCCGCAAACAAGGCCGCGATAGAGGTGTTGAGCAGCCTGCCGTTCGGCGAGCAAACCGCGGAGCAGTTCGAGTTGAAGATACTGCTGTTAGTGCTCATTTTTATCTTTGCGTTTTTCAATTTCACCTGGTCCCTGCGCCAGTACTCTTTCGCCAATGTGCTGATGGGCGCCGCGCCGCCAGCGGATGCCGATGACATTACTGAGGAGGAGCGGCGCCGCTTTGCCATCAGTACCGCCAAGGTGATTGATCAGGCTGGGCACAGCTATAACTATGGCCTGCGATCCTATTACTTTGCGATGGCGGTCATGGGCTGGTTTATTCATCCGGTGCTTTTTATCGCCTGCTATCTGATGGTGGTCTGGGTGCTCTACCAGCGGGAATTCCGTTCACGCACTCTCCAGGCCATACTGGCCGCGAAGGGGCGCGCAATGGAACAGCGATGGGATAAGTAAATGGATAGCAATACGATCCTCGCAGCCTTTGACGACGTTGCCCGCCGCCGCGGCTGGCAGCCGCTGCACAAGCCGAAGAATTTGGCCATGGCGCTGTTCGTGGAAGTCGCCGAGTTGTGCCGGCACTTGCAGTGGCGCAGTGACGGGGAAATAGAGGCTATGATGCGCACCCCGGAAGCGGGCGAGGTGGCGGCAGAGCTGGCGGATATCCAGATGTACCTGATGAAATTGGCCGCGATACTGGACGTGGATATGGAGAAGGCTCTGGCCGAAAAGATTGCCGAAAACCGACGCCGCTGCGCGGATAAAACTGCGGAGGTCTATCCCGGATGACCTCAGACCGCAATTTTGACGATTTGGCGCACCGCTTTCGCAACCGCATCTACGGTGGTCTCAAAGGGGACATCCGCTTGGCCGTGCTGAACCGCGATTTGGCGCCATTGCTCGAGGAGGGCGGGCCGAGCCTGAAGGTGATTGATGCCGGCGGCGGTCAGGGGCAGTTCGCGATGGATCTGGCCGCCGCCGGGCATCGCGTTTTCCTGGCCGATATTTCCGCGCAGATGTTGGCGCAAGCCGAGCAACAGTTGCAGGAGCGGCAGCTGCAGGAACGGGTGACCCTGTTGCAGCGGCCACTGCAGGAGTTGGCGGAATTGCCGGAGCTGCAAAACGCCGATCTGGTGATCTGCCACGCTGTGCTGGAGTGGCTGGCACGGCCCAAGGAAGCGATCGACCGTTTGCGCGCGCTGCTGAAACCCGGTGGGCATCTGTCCCTGACCTTCTACAATCGGCGCGCCTTGGAATTCCGTTTGCTGCAGCGGGGCAGTTTCCGGCAGCTGGACCACAATATCGAAACGGGGCATTGGGGCGGCCATCCTGGCAGCCTTACGCCGCAGAATCCGCTGTTGCTGGAATGGGTGGGGGACTGGGTGGCCCAGGCGGGGCTCGCGGTTGTCGCCCACAGTGGCATTCGCTGTTTCCACGATTTTATGACGCCGGAAATGCGCGACCGCCTGCCCGCGGCGGCGATCGTGGAAAAGGAGCTGGCTTATTCCCGTGTGGAACCTTACCGGCAGCTGGCGCGCTATATCCACCTGCTCTGTATGTTGCCTTAGGGAACCTCTGATTAATTCGCGTGAACACTCTGGTAGCTTCCGGGGCGCTCAGGCAATAGGACGGACATTTCGAAAACGCACGAGTACTTCTCTGTAGCTCCGACGGATACATCCCTGTATCCGACGGTTTCGAAATGCCCGTCCTATCACCTGAGCTTCACATCCGCCCCCGAAGCGCCTCTGCCATCAGAAAGTGACTTAATCAGAGGTTCCTTAGGCGTATCCAGCGTGATGGAAGGCGCGTGAGTTACTGGGGCCTGCAGAGGTTTCTGTGCCAGGCAGCGAATGTACCTGCGGTTTCTAAAGGTCGCGCAGTAGCAACTCCTTTGCGGCATTGACCCGCGAGGCCAGATAATCACTGCCTCCCCGGTCCGGGTGCAATTTTTGGATCAACCTGCGGTGCGCATCGATAATTTCAGCGCGACTGGCGTTTTCGCCAACATTGAGTATGCGGCGCGCCTCGGTGGCGGTTAGCGGCGGCTGGCGGTCGGTATCGCCGCCGTTCCGCTCAGTTTGCTCTTTTCTGGCCTGGGCGTGGCGGGCCAACAGCGGTGCCAGCCACGGCAGGTGGCGGCCGAGCCAGCCGAGCGCTTTCCCGGCCAACGGCAATGCGACTGCCACGGCGGCGCCAACCCAGTGCAGGCGGCCGCTAATGGCGAGCAGCACCGCCGCTAGCGCCAGACCGATCAGCAGCCATTGCAGCAACAATTTGCGGCGCTCGCGCGGAGCGCTGGCTTTGAATTTTTGCCATGCCAGCCAGGCAAAGATACCGACGGCGATCAATAGAATGATGCGGGCCAAAGGTCAATCCTCTTGCGTCGAACTCCGGTCCGCTAGCTTATCAGATGTCGACCCTTACGCCCGCCGCGATAAAGTCACCGGAGGATTCCGCCACCCGGTTACTGTCGTCTATACCTCCTTCGATATAGAGGCGTACGTGGGAATTCCACTTGTAGTTAAATCCCAGGAAGTACTTGGCCAGGCGGTATTTATCCCCTGTCACCAGCCCCTCTTCAAACTCGTCGTCGTCATAGGATTTCAGTAGGTTGTGTCCACCGTAGATGGAGTAGCAGTTCAAGGCGCCCCAGGTCCAGCTGACGTAGGACTCAGAGCCGATCGCGTTGAAAAAATTGAGGACACCCATGGTTGAGTTCGGCGGGGCGATTTCATTGTTGTGGGAGCGGTGCCAGTTAAAGGCGGCATACAGCCCTTCTTCCAGGGGGCCCTTACCGTAGGCGATACCGCCGATAAAGGCGAAATCATTTCCGCTTTCGTTAATTTCTTCGTCGTCGCGGATCAGTACAGGAAAGGCCGGGTCGGAAATATCGAACAGCATGCCATCTTCCGTAAAGAGATCCAGGTTCACCCGGTTGTACGCAGTGCCGAGAAACAGCCCATCGCCGATATCCACCGTGTAGGTTAGGGAGGCGCCGCGTGAAATGCCGTACTCGCAGTCATCTGTCGGGCATACGAGCAGTGTGTCCGGCCCCCTGGCATCTTGCACCATATAGTCCAGTTTTCCCGCGTGCGCGGCGTACTGTAGGCCTATTTGAAACTCGCCGCCGAAACCTTTCCAGCGTTTGCGCCAAGTGAGAGCCGCGTCGGCACGCCCAGTACCGGTGACGCCGCCATCTCCCCCCAAGGCAAAGGCACCGCTGGCGAGTGCGCCCGATACGTTGTACCAATCGGTGATATAGGCGATGTCGTAGTAAACCGACCACTGCTTGCCGACACGGAAGTCGCCCCAAAAGTCATGTTGCGCAAACGCGTTGCCGTGACGGATGTAGAGCGGGTCTGCGATCTCGCCGGATTCCGCCTGCTGGTCACCGGATATGACGATTTCCTGATCGGGGGAAACGGCCAGAAGGCCCCACTCGAGAAAGAACCCGACATTCCATTGATCGTACGCGGGTGTCTCCAGTTTTAAACTGAGCCGCGAGGCGCCGTCGATCAGTTCCGTGTTACCGTCGATATTGATTTGATGAGCCGTCAGGTAGCCGTTGATGTGAAGGGATACCAGATCGGATTCATATAGGGGCAGGGCCGTGCCGATCCCTGAAAACAGCAGGCCGCCACAGGCGGGGATAATCCATATACATCTGCGCATTTTGCTCTATACCACTTCCCTGTTGTGTTGTACGGACAATTTTTTATCCGCGTCCTATAGGGTAGATCATCGATGTGTGGAAGGTGGAATGCCGCATAACCAATGTTGAAGCCGCCAGCCGGTACTTCCCCGCGACAAAAGAGCTGCCGTAAAGGCGCGGTGAACAGTTTCTTGTTCTGCGCGACGCGTATTTCGCGACAGATGAAGCTTTGTTCGCCAAAAGATAAAATTGAGCGGATTTGATCGCTGGAATCTCTGTGTTGGGGCATTGAGGAACTATTGATTAATTCGTAGCAGTGCTGTAGTTGCTCTCGGGGCGCTCAGGCAATGGAATGAACATTTGGCCGCAAAGCCTTAATTTAAGGAACCTCTGATTAAGTCACTTTCTGGTGGCAGAGGCGCTTCGGGAGCGGACGTGAAGCTCAGGTGATAGGACGGGCATTTCGAAACCGTCGGATACAGGGATGTATCCGTCGGAGCTACAGGGAAGTGCTCGTGCGTTTTCGAAATGTCCGTCCTATTGCCTGAGCGCCCCGGAAGCTACCATAGTGTCCACGCGAATTAATCAGAGGTTCCTTAAATCCGGAAACAAGTGCATCCCGCCCAGCGGGGACTTTACGCGATCATCAGGCCCCCTTAACTATCATCTGATCTCTTTCTGTGAGGAGTCACTGCCAAGTTATGACACAAATAAAATACAGTCGGCGCTTGTTCGGGCTCACCATCCGTCAGAATGCCCATCCGGATATGCGCAGACTGCGGCGGCAGGCCGGGGAGCCGGCACTGCATGGCAACAAATTTTGGAAGAGCAGCTGTCTGATGATGGATTATCTGAAGAAAAATCCATTAAAAAAGGGCACACGGGTACTGGATCTAGGCTGCGGTTGGGGGCTCGGCGGGATATTTTGCGCGAAACATTTCCAGGCGGATGTCACCGGGCTGGATGCAGATCCGAGTGTTTTTCCCTTTGTGGAATATCACGCGGAGCTCAATGATGTTCAAGTAAAAACCTGGCGCTGCCGCTATGAGCGAGTCACGCGGGTGGATCTGGCAAACTTTGATGTATTGATCGGCACCGATATCTGTTTTTGGGATCAGCTGGAGAATCCCTTGTACAACCTGACCCGGCGTGCGTTACAGTCCGGTGTCCGAAAAGTGATTCTGGCGGACCCCGGGCGCTCTCCGTTTCTGCGCCTGGGGGCGCGCGCGCAGGAAAGACTGGGCGCCGATTTTATTGACTGGGCGGTAACCCGACCGATGAAGGCCAGTGGTTGTCTGTTGATCGCAGGTGGGGACCTTTAACATTTGAGGTGCGCGGTTTTTGTGGCCGGACCTCGCTAACGCTGTAGACAGGAAACGCAATGCAATACGACAAATTCACCATTCCCAGTCCGGAAGAAGCTCTACCCGGCCGAGACCAGCCGATGCCCATCAGCGGCGTGCACTATGTGAATGGGCATACAATGAAGGAGCCTTTTCCAGCGGGGTTGGAAAAAGCGATTTTCGGCATGGGTTGCTTTTGGGGAGCCGAGCGGCTTTTCTGGCAGATAGAGGGTGTCTACAGCACGGCAGCGGGCTACGCGGGCGGAAGTACGCCCAACCCCAATTACCGGGAGGTATGCAGCGGAGGTACCGGTCATGCCGAAGTGGTGCTAGTCGTCTTCGATCCGCACAAAGTTTCCTACGAGGAATTGTTGCGGAGATTTTGGGAAGAGCATGACCCGACCCAGGGCATGCGTCAGGGCAATGATTTGGGCACACAGTACCGCTCTTGTATCTATTGCTTTGGCGATGCACAGCTGGCGGCAGCGCAGGCCTCGGAAGCGCTGTTCCAACAAGCGCTGGAAGAGAAAGGGTTAGGCGCCATCACAACTGAGATCGCAGAAGCGCCTGTTTTTTATTATGCGGAGGAAGACCACCAGCAATACTTGGCGAAGAATCCGGATGGCTACTGTGGCCTGGCGGGCACCGGTGCCTGCTTGCTTCGCTGATGACTGACTATAGGTGCGTACAGTGCTGGATTACTCCGATTGTTCGGTTTGCGGATAGAGCATATGTGCGCACCAATCGCTCCAGCTGCCTGGGTAGAGTAGGGCATCTGTGCGGCCGATCAGATATAGCGAGAAGTAGTTTACGCAGGCCGTGACACCGGAGCCGCAGTAGTTCACCAATTGATCGTCGGCGGGAATATCCTGCCAGTGTTTCCGCAGCTCGGAGCGGCTCTTTAGGCTGCCGTCTTTCCGGGTCACTCCCTGCCAGGGTTTATTGATGGCAGTTGGGATATGACCCGCGACCGGATCAATCGGCTCTTCGATACCGGCAAAGCGCCGGGGATCGCGGGCGTCAATCAATTGCCAGGGCGGGTTGTCGAGGGCGCTGAATATACGCCCGTGATCCAACAGAATTTCCTGGCGTGGAATCGCGGTAAAGTCGCCGTCGTCAGGTCGGGCAGGGACCGTGTGTTGCAGGGGCAGGTCGGCATTTCGCCAGGCGTTCAGCCCGCCGTTCAATATCGCGATGCGATTGTGGCCAAAGTAGTGGAACAGAAACCAAGCGCGGGCTGCGAAGGCCAGGCGGTGATCGTCGTATAACACCACCAGAGAGTCGCGTTCAATGCCTAGGGCGCGGGCGAAGCGCTGAAAGTCTTCCGCGCTGGGCATCGGGTGGCGGCCGCCATAGCGGGCCTTGGGACCCGAGAGGTCCCGGTGCAGGCTGGCGTAATGCGCTCCCGGAATGTGCCCCTTGGCATAGTCTCTGGCACCGGCCTCGGGATCGGCCAAGTCGTAGCGGCAGTCTAGGATCACCACTTTAGAGGATGGCGCTATCTCCGCCAGTTCCCGGACCTCGATCACTTCCTTTGTGTCCATACTCATTGTGTTGCTGTAGTTGTCTTTGATCTTTTTTATCTGAACCGCAAAACGCGCGGCATTCGCGCTTCACTCCGCCTGGCCGTCCACGGCGGGCACAGACCAGGCGCCGTTCGCGGAGCGCTGACCCGCGAGCTCTTCCTCGCGGCAGACCAGGACTGTTTCCCGCTGGGGTTCTCGAGGGTTGTCGAGAAAGCGGGCCGCGGCCTGCTCTGCGCAGTTACTGGCGGATACGACATCGTGCGCCAGTTGCGGGAATAGCAGCCATTGGTGATTGGCTAGTTTGCGCCGCGCTTTGTCGGCATCGTCCGCGCGGAGCACTGGGTCCAGTGCGCCGTGCATCACCAGCACCGGCAATGATGTCTCCACCGGTTGGGATTCTCGTAGCGATGCGGAGGGGATGGCCCAGATACGGCACTGCATTTGAATCAGATCGATGTCGCTGCGCACGGCACCACCCAGAATGCCGCTTTCCGCCGCACTGGCGCGGGCTTTGTCGAAGTCCACAAAGGGGGCTTCTTCATAGCAGAAGTGACTGATGCCAGCTGCGTCACCGAAATAGGGGTCGAGCAGTATCTCCATAAAGCTGGCGACAGCCGCGCGGGCCGGCTCCTCTTCGCGGTTTTCCAGGGCCTCGATCAGTTGGGGGAGGTCGCTGTAGAAGTTTTCATCGTACAGAGCTTGAAACAGTACCCGCAACAGCCTTTGTCCGTTAAGCACAAAGGGGTATTCACTGTCGCTGAATCGGTGTTTGACGGTTACGGTAAGCGGATTTTCATCCAGCGACTGCACCAGGTTTTCCAGTCTCTGCTTGAGATTGGGATAGCGGCTGTTACAGGTTTTGTTTTCGCTGCAGTAGCGCAAACCCCGTTCGTAGGCAGCCAGTGCGTCATCGGCCAGCTGCTGGGTATATTTGATGTCCGGGAACACGGCGCTGTTGAGTACCAGGGCGCGCACGGAATCCGGGTAGTCGCGGGCGAGGGTGAGGGCGTAGCGGGAGGCGTAGGAGACCCCGTAGAGGTTGAGTTTCTCCAGCCCCAGTTGTTTGCGCAACTCCTCTACGTCCCGGGCCACGGTGGCACTGTTGTACTGTGTCAGGTCGGCGATTTTCGACAGGCGGCTGTAGCAGCGTTCCATGCTGAAGGTGAATACCCTCGCTTCCTCGTCCGGTGACAAATTCTGCCGGTATGCAGTATCGGCGTCCTGGATAAATTCATCGCAGGTGAGCCGCGGTTGGGCCATGCCGGTACCTCGTGGGTCCATTACGATCAGGTCGCGGCCGTTGTCGACGGTCATTGCGGCGTAGTTGATCCACAGCCACTCGCTGGCGTTTTCCGGCTCCAGCCCGAGGCTGGCGCCGGGGCCGCCAGCGCCCAGATGCAGCAGGGGTAGTTTGTCGGGGTCGCGCTCCGGGGCGAGAAAACGTACCACTGGAAAGCGAATTGTGCGGCCCGCCGGCTGGGCGTAATTTTCCGGTACCTCCATCATGAAGCACTGGCTTTCCGGCCAGCTGTCATCGGTTTCAAACCAGCAGGCCTTGGGAATCAGGCGGGCAGGGGACACGGCCTGATCCTGAGCCAACTCCCGGTCGCAGGCGGCGAGCAGGAGGCAGATGATAAGAAGAGTAATATTCGCAGCGCGGAAGCGGTTCTCCGCCGGGAAATTCGTAAAAAACTGCATGCCGTTCATTTGTTGCCGAATCGCGCGATGGGCGCGGACAGATTCCAGCGCAATGCCGCGAGGCGTATCGCCAGAGTTACCAAGACTGCCGTGGCCACTACCGCTTCGCCGGGCACCTTGCCGCTGGCTCGCAGCAGCACCAGTGTGGCAGCACCGGCCAGCGCGGCAGTGGCGTAGATCTCTCGGCGCAGCAGAAGCGGGATATCGCCTGCAAGGATATCGCGGATCAGACCGCCAAAGGTACCGGTCATTACCCCCATGACAATGGCAATTGTCGGGGAGTGGCCGAGCTCCAGTACTTTTTGGGTCCCGATAACGACGAAGACCGCCAACCCCATGGCATCGGCAACCATGAGAAGGCGCATGGGGACCTGTAAATAGCGGATCAGGTAAAAACTGATTACACCAGTGACTGCGGCGATCCACAGATAGTGCGTATCCTGCAGCCAGAATACTGGAATATTCAGAATCATGTCCCGGGTGGTGCCGCCGCCAGTGGCCGTAACGCAGGCGAGCACCACTGCTCCGAACAGGTCCATCTGTTTGTGCCCGGCGGCCAGCACGCCAGTGAAGGCGAAGACCACGATGCCGATTAGGTCGAACCAGTGGAGCAATTGTTCCATAAGTTTTGGCTTCCGGGGTGGCGACGGCGTTTGTATGTGGCGCAAGGCCGCACAGGTGGGAATTTACGGAGGCGGCGCATACGAGTCCACAGCTGTTTACGTCCATAACGGGCATGGAAAGGCCCGGATGGCCCCCGGTAGTCCGGTTGCCCTCCGAGCGGAGCCCCGGGTTTGCGCCCAGATGTCAGCAAAACGCCTGCAGGCCCGTCTGTGCGCGTCCGAGAATCAGTGCGTGGACGTCGTGGGTTCCTTCGTAGGTGTTGACCGCTTCCAGGTTCATCACGTGGCGGATTACATGGAATTCGTCGGCGATGCCGTTACCGCCGTGCATGTCGCGAGCCACGCGGGCGATTTCCAGTGCTTTGCCGCAGTTGTTGCGCTTGACCAGGGAGATCATGGTGGGGTCAAAGTGTTTGTCTTCATCCATGATGCGACCAACGCGCAGGGAACCTTGCAGGCCTAGGGCAATTTCCGTTTGCATATCGGCGAGCTTTTTCTGGAACAGCTGGGTTTGTGCCAGAGGGCGGTTGAACTGTTTGCGGTCCAGCCCGTACTGGCGAGCCGCGTGCCAGCAGAATTCCGCCGCGCCCATGGCGCCCCAGGAAATGCCGTAGCGGGCTCGATTCAGGCAGCCGAAGGGGCCGCGCAGGCCGCCGATTTCCGGGAACTTGTTTTCTTCCGGTACAAACACATTATCCATCACGATTTCGCCGGTGATGGATGCGCGGAGAGAGAACTTTCCTTCAATCTTCGGTGCGGACAGCCCCTCCATGCCTTTTTCGAGAATAAAGCCGCGGATAACGTCCTCGTCGTCCTTGGCCCAGACTACGAATACATCGGCGATGGGACTGTTGGTGATCCACATTTTCGAACCGGTCAGACGATAGCCGCCGTCGACTTTCTTGGCGCGAGTCTTCATGCCGCCTGGGTCGGAGCCAGCGTCCGGTTCAGTGAGTCCGAAACACCCGACCCATTCACCGGTAGCCAGCTTGGGCAGGTACTTTTCTTTTTGTTCTTCGGAGCCGTAGGCCGAGATGGGGTACATCACCAAGCTGGACTGTACGCTCATAGCAGAGCGATAGCCGGAATCCACCCGTTCCACTTCGCGGGCCACAAGGCCGTAGGAAACATAGTTCAGGCCCGCGCAGCCGTAGCCCTCAATGGTCGAACCCAGCAGACCCAACTCGCCCATCTCGCGCATGATTTCGCGGTCAAAGATTTCGTGGCGATTGGCCTCCAGGACACGGGGCATGAGTTTGGTTTGGCAGTATTCGCGCGCGGTGTCGCGCACCATGCGCTCTTCGTCGGTGAGCTGGCGGTCCAGCAGGAGAATGTCGTCCCAGTGGGCCAGGGGCTGATGTTTACTCATTGTATTTCTCGTCTACTTCCAACTTGATTGCGGCCGCTGTGTGACCGTTCAGTTTAGTGTGGCGCATCATACCTAAGTAGAGGCCACTCGGCACGGCCGGATTGTCTCAAGCCTCACCCCCCGAAACGTAAACAACCGTAAATTACCTTGCGGGCGCAGGGGTGTTTCCGATAATAAGCGCAAAAATTTTCCAAGATCCACACTAATACAGATAATTTGGTGGTATATCTTTGCGATTTCATCGGTTAATTGCGCTTTGTCTGCCGCTACTCACCGCTTGTGCCTCCCCGACTCTGCCTCCGGACTTGGCAAAAGAGAGTCTTGGCCTGCCTGATACCTTCCGCGCTTCCGGCACTGAAATGGCCGAAATGCGCTGGTGGCGGAGCTTCAATGATCCGCAGATGGATCGACTGGTACTGCTAGCACTACAAGACAGCCCTGACCTTCAGGCCACTCTGTGGCGACTGCAACAGTCGGCCGCCGCCGCGCGCGGCGCGCGCGCGGGGTTTTGGCCGCGGCTGACTGGCAGACTGGAGAACACGGAGCAGCGTCGCGCGGATGGTGACTTTGATTTCGAGGGCAGTGAGAATGAGGGCAACACCTGGAGCGGGCGTCTGGCGGCCAGCTATGAGGTGGACCTCTGGGGCAGGGTGCGCGCCGGCAGTAAGGCCGCCGAAGCGGACTACCTGGCCCAGGAGCAGAATCTACAGACTGCCGCACTCAGCCTTGCCGCGGAAGTATCCATTGCTTGGTTGGAGCTGCGTGAACAGTGGGGACAGCGGGATCTTTTGGCGCAGCAGCTGGAAATCAACCGACAGACACTGCAGGTCTTGGAGATGCGTTTTGGCCGCGGTGTTTCCGCCGCCGCTGACGTGCTGCAGCAGCGTCAGCTGGTACAGCAATCCGAGCAGGAGCTGCAGCAGGCAGAGGCGGATATAGAGACGCTCAAAGTGCAGTTGGCGGCCCTGCTGGGTATCAGTGTTCAGCGGCTCGAGCCTTTGGTACAAACCGCTCCGGGAATGCCATCTATGCCCGCGCTTCCGGACACAGGTGTGCCTGGACGCCTTCTGTTGCGTCGCCCGGATGTGCAACAAGCCCAGCGCGAACTGCTCGCGGACTACTACTCGGCGGAGCAGGCCTGGGCGGACCGCCTGCCGGTGATCAGCTTGTCCGCCGTGGCCTCGGGCGGTGGCCCGGCCATCTCGGATATCGTCGACGACTGGCTTCTGACGCTCACTGCCGCCGTCGAAGGCGTGATCTTCGACGGAGGGCAGTTGGCCGCTGCTCAGGAACAGGCGGATGCGGCACTGCAGGAGCGCTGGGCCCTTTACCGCGGCACCGTGATTCAGGCCCTTTCCGAAGTGGAGCAGGCTCTTATCCGCGAACAGGCGGTGCTCGACCGCTTGCGTCATCTGCGCGAGCGCGAGCGGCTGGCGGACATGATTGTGGAACGCCAGCGGCGCAACTATGCCCGCGGTACGGTGGATTTCCTCAATGTGTTGACCGCCACTAATTCACAACAAAGTCTGGCGCGGCAGATACTGACCGCCCAGCGAGAACTGTTGGAAAACCGGGTAACGCTCTATCGCGCGCTCTCCGGCGGTCTTCCGTGGGAAGACCTGCCCGCGGCGGAGCCGGTGGAGTTGGAGCTGTACCGGACGGGGGAACTAGATGCTTAAGCAGTTGAAACGGTTGAACTGGAATTTTGCCCTGCCCATCGCGCTGATTCTGCTGGCGGTATTGATCGCCAGCTGGTTGTTGCGGGATAAGCCCACCATGAGCCGCGGCGATCGCAAGACGCCGCCGCCCACGGTGGACACAGTGGTGGCCGAGCGGGGACAGTTTCCTTTGACGGTCACGGGGCTCGGGCTGGTTACCGCAAGGGAAACGGTAGAACTGCAGCCGCAGGTGGAAGGCCGTGTGGAGTGGATCGATTACGGACTGGGACCGGGCTCAACCCTGGAGCGGGGTCAACCGTTGCTGCGCATTGAAGCCGAGCCCTACCAACTCGCCCTGCAAACAGCGCGTAGCACACTGGCCGAGCGCCGCGCCGAACTGCAGCAGGAAGAGGGCCAGCGGGCGGTGGCACAGGAGGAGTACGCCTTATTGGGGGCCACCTTGCCGGAGGCTGACCGGGCCCTAGTGCTGCGCGAGCCGCAACTGGCGGCAGCCAGGGCGCGGGTGGATTCGGCGGAAGCTCAGGTGCGCCTGGCCGAGCGGGATCTGCGCCTCACCCGCATCACCTCTCCCTTTACTGCTCTGCTGGTGAGCCGCAGTGTGGATGTGGGGGACCGCGTGGCCCCGGGCACGGAGCTCTATACCCTAGCCGGCGCCGAGCGTTTTCAGATCGAGGTGGAAGTGCCGGCATCCCGCTTGCGGTATGTCAGCAGCCCGGACACCGAAGTGCGTATCCGCGGCAGCCAGTGGCCGGAGGACCAGTATCGGCAGGGCGACTTCGTGCGTGCCATCCCGGTGCTGGAGGAGCAGGGCAGACTGGCGCGGGTGCTGGTGGAACTGAAGGATCCGCTGGCGATCGATGATCCATCCCAGCCGCAACTGCTGCTCAATGATCTTGCCCAGGTGGAAATCACCGCGCGTACAACGTCCGATAGGGTACGGGTACCGCTGACCGCCGTGCAGGATGGAGATGTGGTGTGGATAGTTCAAGGCAATCGCATCCAGATACGGCCGGTAAATATCGAGTACCTAAGTGATGACTACGCGGTGCTCGCCAGCGGCCTCCGCGGCGGGGAGCGGCTGGTGACCACGCGCCTAACCACGGTGACCAGCGGCATGCCGGTCAGGGTTGCCGGTGAGGAGCCCGTGCAGCGCCCGGAGGCGCTAGGTATGCGTGCGCCTGGAGCGGAAGGTGAGCCCCGGCAGAGACAGATGCCGCCGCAGGGAAGGAGGGGGGAATGAATCAGGCCAAACTCTCCAAATCTCCGGTGGATACCCGCACCGGCGCTATCGCCTGGATGACGCACAATCACGTCACCGCCAATTTGCTGATGCTGGTGTTTATCCTCGGCGGTTTGCTTTTCTCTCTCACCATTAAGAAAGAGGTCTTCCCCGAGTTCAGCCTGGACACCGTCACAGTGAGCATCTCTTACCCAGGGGCCAGCCCCGCGGAGGTGGAAAGAGGCGTGTTGGTGGCCGCTGAACAGGCGGTGCAAGGGATCGTCGGCATCAAGGAAATGCGTGGTAACGCCTCCGAAGGCAGCGCCAGCCTGACCCTGGAGCTGGAGGAGGACGCCAATGCCAACCAGGTTTACCAGGATGTGCAGCAGGCGATAGATCGGGTGACCACGTTTCCATCCGATATCGAGCGCCCTCAGGTCAGCCTCGCCGAACGCAAGCGGGATGTGATGGATCTGGTGGTCCACGGACATCTCGATGACCGCACTCTGCGCGATGTCGCCATGCAGGTGTACGACAAGCTGGAAGCGCACCCGGATATTACCCAGCTCGAGACCTCCGGTGTACGCGATTTCGAGGTGGCCATCGAAGTGAAGCGCGACGACTTGCGCCGCTACGGTCTCTCGCTGCCGGAGGTCGCGCAGCTGGTGGGCAATGCCGCGGTGGATGTGCCGGCCGGCGGCGTCAAATCGGATGAGGGGGGGGAGATTCTGGTCCGGGTCACCGAGCGGCGCGACTGGGCGCGACAGTTCGGTGATATTGTTGTGGCCCAGGGCTCCGGGGGTGGCGCTGTCTACCTGCGGGATATTGCGCGCATTCGCGACGCGCTGGTGGATGAGCCGCGCAATATGCTCTACAACGGCCAACCGGCGGTAGGTATTGACGTATATCGGATCGGCGATCAAACGCCGATGAGTGTCAGCGAGGCTGTACGCGAAGTGCTGGCGGAGTTGGAAAGCACACTGCCGCCGGGCGTGCACGTGACCATCCGCGATGACGATTCACTGGTGTTCAAGGAGCGTTTATCGCTGCTGCTGAAAAACGCTTTTGTCGGTTTGCTGCTGGTGTTTGTCGTGCTCGGAGCCTTTCTCGAGCTGCGCCTGGCCTTCTGGGTGACGCTGGGTATTCCCACCAGTTTTCTCGGCGCGCTGCTGTTTTTACCGGGGATGGGTATCTCGGTGAATATGGTCAGTATGTTCGCCTTCATCATCGCGTTGGGAATTGTGGTCGATGACGCGATCATCGCCGGTGAAAACATTCACGAATGGCGCAGCCGCGGTTACAGTAACCTGCAGGCGGCCATCGCGGGCGCGCGCCAAGTGGCGGTGCCGCTGACCTTTGCGATTCTCACCAATATTGTCGCCTTTATTCCCCTCATGTATTTGCCCGGCTTTATGGGCAAAATATTCGGTGTCATCCCCCTGGTAGTCGGTTCCGTGTTCGTGATCTCCTGGGTGGAAGCTCTGTTTATTCTTCCGGCGCACTTGGCCTATTCCCGCCGTGGTTACCGCAAAGGCTGGGCGCGCCGTGTCGCGGCGCGACAAAAGCTAATTGCGCGGGGATTGGACCGCTTTGTCGAGATGCGCTTCAAGCCGTTACTGGATTTGTGTGTGCGCCACCGCTACACCTCAATCGCTGTGGCGATCGCTGTTTTGCTGGTGGTGGGCGGCTACGCCGCCAGCGGGCGCATGGGCTTTACCCTTATGCCCAAGGTGGAACGGGATTCCGGCCGGGTCGAGGTCACTTTTCCTCCGGGTATCGCCGAGCAACAGCTGAACAGGGCGCGCAGCCAGATTATGGCCGCAGCGGACCGGGTGCTGGCGCAGAGGGAGCGCGACAAGGTATTTCTCGGAATGCGCGGACTTGTCCGGGATAACTCGGTGGTGGTGGATGTTTATCTGGTGCCTTCGGATCAGCGGGATTTCACCACCGGAGAATTCGTGCGCGATTGGCGCCGCGAGGTGGGGATCGTGCCCGGTGCGCTCAGTTCCAGCTTTGCCGCCGATCGCGGTGGGCCCGGTGCGGGCGCCGCGCTGACAGTGGAGTTGCGCCACACGGATACAAATGTACTCGAAGAGGCGGCACAGCGGCTGGCACGGGAGCTGGAAGCCTTTCCCGCAGTGAGCGATATCGATGCGGGTATTTCTCTGGGCAAGCAGCAACTGGATCTGACACTCACCGAAACTGCCAAGAGCCTGGGACTTAGCGCGGAGGATATCGGGCGGCAGTTGCGGGCCTCCCTGTACGGCGCCGAGGCGATGCGTCAGCAGCGCGGCCGCGATCAAGTCAAAGTGATGGTACGCCTGCCCGAGGAGGAGCGAGTATCCCTGGATGATGTGTCCAGCATTATGATCCGTGCTGGCAATGGCCTGTGGCTGCCGCTGCCGGACCTTGTCGAAGTGGATAAGGGCCGCGCCTATGCCACCATCAGCCGGCGCGAGGGGCGCAGGGTAATGACGGTCACCGCCAATGTGGATCCGCCGGATCAGGCCGCATTGGTCATCAATGAACTAAACCGCAGTGTGGTGCCTCAGCTGCAGGCGGAGTTCGCGGGGCTCACGATTTCCTATGAGGGGCGCCAGGCGGACGAGCGCGAGGGACTCGCCTCACTGGGCTTGACCTTCTCTCTGACGATCGCCGCACTCTACCTCTTGCTGGCTGTTCCTCTGAAGAGCTATATCCAGCCTCTGACCGTGATGGTAGCGATTCCCTTTGGCGTTATTGGCGCACTACTGGGACACCTGGTGATGGGCTATGGCCTGAGCATGGTGAGCCTGCTGGGGATGGTGGCGCTGGCCGGTGTGGTGATTAACGATACGCTGGTGATGATTGAATACGGCAACCGTTTGCGGGAGCAGGGTGTCGATATCACTAACGCAATCAAACAGGCTGCAGCACGCCGATTCCGCCCGATTATCCTCACTACGGTGACCACTTTCTGCGGCTTAATGCCGATGATTTTTGAGACATCGGTACAGGCGCGATTTATGATTCCAATGGCCATCTCCCTAGGCTACGGCATACTGGCGGCGACCGCCATTTCCCTATTGCTGGTGCCTTGTCTATACCTGATGTTTGCCAAGGATATTCCGCAGTTTTTCGGCCTGTTGCGCAATGGCAGAAAACCGGCCAAAGCGCGGGTCTAGGGAACCTCTGATTAATTCGCGCGAACGCTTTGGTTAGTTCCGTGGCGCTCAGGCAATAGGATGGCTATTTCGAAAACGCACGAGTACTTCCCTGTAGCTCCGTCGGATACATCCCTGTATCCGACGGTTTCGAAATAGCCATCCTATCACCTGAGCTTCTCATCTAGCTCCAAAGAATTTTTACCGTCGGGAAGCGAATTAATCAGAGGTTCCCTAGCGCTGCTTATCCTGCCCGCCGGTTACCTTCGGTCCGGCGGGTTGGGTTTACCTCCTGTTCTTTAATCCCTAGTCTCTGCGCAATTCGTCCCTGATGGCAATGGGATTGGGGAAATTCAGCACCACAATGTAAGAAGAGGCCAGAAAGGTCAGGATCGCCGTGGCCTGGATCAGGTGCGAGGCGGCACTCCCGATCAGTTGTTGTTTAAAAGCGAGGAAGGCAATCAGCAATGAAAATTCGCTGATTTGCCCCAGTCGAAAGCCTATGTCCCAGGCCAGCACTTTCTGTTCGCTTTGGTTGCCCAGTAGGTAGCGGAAGACCAGCGGCTTAATCGTCAGTACCGCTGCGGCTGTGGCCAGAGCGGGAAGGGCGATTTCCGGCACCATCGAAAGTTTGAACTGGGCCCCGAGGCTGAAGAAAAACATGACCAGAAAAAAGTCCCGCAAGGGTTTCAGGTTGAGTGCGATGTATTGGGAGATAGAACTGGTAGCGAGGCTAATACCAGCGATAAACGCACCAATTTCCCGCGATAGTCCCAGTACTTCCGCCAATTCCGCCAGCCCCATGCACCACCCTAGCGCGAGCAAAAAGACATACTCGTGAAAGCGGTCAAAGCGGGCGAAAAGAGGACGCAGCGGAAACTTTACGAATAACCAGGCCAAAACGAGCAGTAGGGGCAGGGCAGCGAAGGAAAGGATCAGCCGTGCAAAATCCACCGCACCGGCGCTGCCGGAGAGCAGTATCACCAGGCAGAGGATGGCGGCAAAGTCCTGAAACAGTAGCAGGCCAACCATCAGCTCTCCCAGATACTTGTGGTGCAGAACTGTGGTGGGTAGCAGCTTGATGCCGATAATTGTGCTGGAAAACATCAGTGCCATACCGATTACCCAGGATTCGATATCGGTAAAGCCGAACAGCCGCCCAATGGCAAAGCCGAGGACAAGAAAGAGGGTACAGCTGGCCAAACCTACCACCGTGACCTTGCGTAATACGGAAGCCAGGGCTTTTGGCTGCATTTCCAGCCCGAGTAGAAACAGCAAAAAGACAATGCCGATGCTCGACATTTCCGCCAATAACTTGACGTCGCCTACAACGGCCAGGCACGAAGGGCCGAGCAGTACGCCCAGGGCAATGTAGGCAACCAATAAGGGCTGTCGCCCGTAAAGAAACAGCGAAGCGACAATGGCGGCGCCGGTGAAGATCAGAAAAAATGACTGAAAAAGAGTTTGTTCCGCCACTAGACATCCCTTGCCGGTGGGCATTGCACCCCGTTGTGGGGCGGGCCGGAACGCGCGCTTTCTTATCCCGTGGTGGTTAGCTGCAGGGGGACCCCTCAGCGGCGCGCGCTACTCGACCGGTGGTATCGGTAGTTCTGTTGTGCTCTTAATTTGCTCCAGTGCGAAATTGGACACAATATCGCTGATCCCCACATGCTGGATCAGCTCTTTGTAGAAGCGGTCATAGGCGGCGATGTCCCTGACCACAATTCGGAGCAGATAGTCATAGTCGCCGGCCATGCGGTAGCAGTCCACAACTTCCGGCAGTTTTGCCATGTGGGCGGCGAAGGAATCAGCCCATTCCGGAGTCTGCTGGCCAGCCTTGACCTGTGCGAATACCGACACTGGCAGTCCCAGGATTTCGGCATTCAGCAGTGCTACCTTGCGACGGATAATTCCACTCTTTTCCAGTTTCTGTATGCGCCGCCAGCAAGGGGTTTTGGTCAGCCCCACACGGTCCGCCAGTTCTTCTATAGAGAGGCTGACATCGGACTGAAGTATGGCAAGAAGTTGTCGATCAATGGCGTCGAGTAAGGACATGGTTCCACTAAGCTCCCAGAAGTCGGGGCCGTGCATTCCTTAGTGACGTTCGCAGCGCCGTCAATGGCGCGGTACCCCTGTGAAAATACCCGATTACTTAGAGTCAGCGCCGCCCGGTACCCCCTCGGGGGTGTCTGGGCTCACGCGGTACTCACTGGTGTAACGATAGGCTCCGATTGATCGTGCCGGTAGCGCAATGTTGCCGCGGTATCCAATTGGGGGGGCAAATTGAGATGGGAGTGGCCGAAGCCAGCTCCCGGGGAAAGACAAATCGTTATCGCTCAGGCGGCATCCTTGGGCGGGAAGCGGGGCTCGAACAGCCCCAGCTCCATGGCCTGCCGCACCATTGCCATTAAGTCGCTCTCGGTCAGTTGCTGCAGCTGTTGCAAATCATTGAGCACATAGTAGATGGGCTGCACTATATCGATGCGGTAGGGGGTGCGCAGGGCATCCAGCACATCGAAGTCGTAGCGCTCGGGCTCGTCGCCGAGGGCGTAGAGGGTTTCCTTTGGCGAAGAGAGGATACCGCCACCGTAAATCCGCAGCCCCTTGTCGGTATGCAGCAGGCCGAATTCCACCGTAAACCAGTAGAGGCGGGCCAGGAAGGCGCGTTCTTTAGGGGTCGCTTTCAAGCCCAGTTGGCCATATTTTTGCGTGAAGTTGGCGAACGCCGGATTGGTGAGCATGGCGCAGTGGCCGAAGATTTCGTGAAAGATATCCGGTTCTTGCAGGTAGTCGAACTCTTCTGGGGTACGGATAAAGGTAGCCACAGGAAACTTGCGCTCCGCCAACAACCGGAAGAAAGTTTCGAACCCGATCAGTGCGGGAACCCGTGCCACTGCCCAGCCGGTTTCACGCTTCAACACCGAGCTGATTTCGTCCAGTTGGGGAATGCGATCACGGGGCAGATCCAGCAGCTCCAGGCCGCGCAGATATTCGTCGCAGGCGCGGCCGGGAATTACTTTGAGCTGGCGCTCGATCAGGCGCTGCCAGGTATCGTGCTCCAAATCGGTGTAGTGGATAAAACCCTTTTCATCCGGTTCACGGGCCACATATTTGCTGGGTTTCTTGGCGTTTTTGGTCATGGCTTTGTACTCCCGGCGGCGGTCCACCTGCGGGCGGGAAGACCGGGTGGAGGCGCGCCGCTCTGTCTTTGTTGTTATCTATGCGTCTATTTTTAGGGCGTAGTGGGCTCTACGGGGAGAGTTGCGGGGCTTTTCTTGTGAGATGAGTGCCGCCAGCGCTACACTTTTTGTAAATAATTATTGCCGGGTGCACGGTGAGAATTGAGATAACTTGCGCCAATCGAGTCGGTATTTTGTCGGAAATTATGGATATTTTCGGTGAATACCGAATAAACGTAACTTCTGGTGAGCTGGGTGGAGACAGTGGGGACAAGGTCTATCTGTCGGCGCCGGGCATGCTGGCTACTCAATACCAAACCATTGAGAAATCCCTGTACAAGGTGCCGGGTGTGCAACGGGTGAGGCGCATTGCGCTGATTCCATCGGAACGGCGCAACTTCGAGCTGGATACCCTGCTGCGCCATGTGGCCGATCCCGTGCTATCCGTGGACCGGGAGGGGCGGGTGGTCGCCGCCAATCTGGCCGCGGCGCGGGCTTTCGGGGTCAACCTGGACCGGGTTCCCGGTCTGCAGTTGCAGCGTTTCTTGCCGCTGATGCAGGTAGCGGAGCTATTGCGCGACTTCACTGTGCCCCGGTACGGCTTGCCGGTTGTGGTGCGCGGTCGCTCTTACCGCATGGACTGGGCGCCCATCGCACTCGCCGACGGTGGCCATTGCCCCGGAAGTCAGCTCGAGGCAGTGGACTCGCTGGCCGGCGCGGTGTTGACGATGCAGCCCTGGGGCTCGGGCCAGCCCCTGGCGGAACAGCCTCGGCCCGCGGCGCTTTGGGACTTTGGCGAGCGTCGGCAGACGTGTCTCCAACTCCAAGAGATGGCCACCCTTGGCTCCCCCCTGCTGATCGCTGGCGAGTGCGGTAGCGGCAAGAGTACATTTGCCGCTGCCCTGCATTACTTGTCCCCTTTGGGGGCAAGTGGCGGATGTTACCGCTGTACCCCCTGCGAAGGCCGCCTGCAGCTCCCCGCGAGCTTGCGCGCCCCGGCCACCTTGATACTCGAAGACCTGCACCACACCAGTGCCGAGGCGCAAGTCGCGCTGGTGCGGAATCTTTGGGATCTGCCGCGAGAAATAAGGCTGGTGGCGACTTGTACCACAACGGATCGCCTGCAACCGGTGCTGGTGCAGTTATTCTCAAGCCTGGCACTTCGCCTGCCACCGTTGCGTACCATGCGTCCGTCGCTTGCGCGTTTTGCCGCAGCCATAGTGCGGGAAGAGACGGCAGCCGATGGCGGGGCCGATCCACTGCCAATCCACGAGGATGTGTTGCCCCTGCTGCGCACACACGACTGGCCGGATAATTTCTATGGACTGAAGGATTACCTGTCCGTCGCTGTCCGTCGCTGTAGGGCGCGCGGAGGCGATCGGGTTGAGCCCGAGGATCTGCCCGACCTGGCGGTGAGAGCGGAGCTACCCTGGCGGGACTGGGGGCGCGGACTCAGTTATCGGGAGATGATGGAGCAGGTGGAACGGGCGCTGTTGACCGACTTGGCCGCGGAACAACCATCCGCCCGCAAGCTCGCCAAGCGTTTGGGCATATCCCACACGGCAGTGGCCAATAAATTGCGTAAATACGGAATTTTTAAGTAGGGGAGGAGAGCAAAAATGCTTTTACACGACGCCAAGCACTTTGCTGGATAGCGCACTGCATCCGTCGGTTTCGAAAAGTTTATCCCATCACCAGGGTTTTTCATCTTACCCCGGAACTTCTTTATCGACAGAAAGCCATTGAATCAGAGGCCCTCTAGCGGGCTATCCGCCCCAGCAGCATATCTTTAAACATCACGAAATCCCCCCACAGACTGTAGAAGGGGTTTTTGAAGGTGGCCGGCTTATTGTGCTCAAAAAAGAAATGCCCAATCCAGGCAAACCCATAACCGGCAATGGGCATGGCAGCGAAGAGTAGCAGTTCGCCAGTAACCAAGGCGGTGGCAAAGAGCAGGATCACTAAGCCAGTGCCGACAAAGTGCAGGCGGCGGCAGATTGGGTTACTGTGCTCTTGCAGGTAAAAGGGGTAAAAGTCGCGGAAGGATTGGAATTTTCGCGGTTGCGCTGTGGTCATGTCACAGTTCCTTATTGTTATAGCTTGGGTGAGTTTACGGCTATTCGCGTTTTAAGTTCAAATCGGGCGGCGTCGGTTCAAATCTGGTAGGCTGCGCAGGTTTCTCCCACGGGGAGAATGGGCAAGCTAAAAGAGGAAATTATGGCAGGTCCACTCGCACACCTGAAAGTTCTCGATCTCAGCCGCATACTGGCCGGCCCCTGGGCCGGCCAGGTGTTTGCCGATTTCGGCGCCGAAGTGATCAAAGTTGAACGCCCTCAGCGGGGAGATGACACCCGCCACTGGGGCCCTCCCTACCTGAAGGACGGGAAGGGCGTCGATACGGATGATGCTGCTTACTATTTGGCCGCCAATCGCGGTAAAAAGTCCATCACCGTGGATATAACCACTGAGGCGGGGCAGAAGCTGATCAAGGAGCTTGTTCAGCACTGTGATATTGTGCTCGAAAATTACAAGGTGGGCGGCCTGAAAAAGTATGGCTTGGACTATGACTCCTTAAAACAAGTCAATCCGCGCATCATTTACTGTTCTATCACAGGCTTCGGTCAGACAGGTCCCTACAAGAATCGAGCTGGCTACGATGCCATGATTCAAGGCATGGGCGGCTTGATGAGTATTACCGGTGTGCCCGAGGGGCAACCCGGCGCCGGCCCGCAAAAAGTGGGGGTGGCGGTTGTGGATCTGATGACCGGTATGTACGCGGTTTCCGCAGTACTCGCCGCAGTGATTTACCGCGATAAAACTGGCGTTGGCCAGCATATTGACCTGGCCCTGCTGGACACACAGGTCGCCTGGCTGGCCAACCAGGCACAGAACTACCTCACCTCCGGGGTAAGCCCGGTGCGCCAGGGTACCGGTCACCCGAACATTGTTCCCTACCAAGCGGTGCCCTCCCGAGACGGTTATTTTATGCTCGCGGTGGGTAATGACGAACAGTTCAAGCGCTTTTGCCATATCGCCGGAATAGAAGAGCTGGCCAAAAATCCTGCTTATGCCACCAATGCCGCTCGGGTGATGGCGCGGGAACAGTTGATGCCGCTGATTGAAGAGGCGACCCGCAAGCAGGACTCCGCCTGGTGGCTGGAAAAACTCAGCGATGCCCATGTACCCTGCGGCCCCATCAATACGCTGGAGGAAGTCTTCGCCGATCCGCAAGTGAAGGCCCGGGAGATGGTTGTCGAACAACCGCATCCCAAAGCAGGCAGGGTAAAAACCGTACGCAATCCGGTTTTGTTTTCCGAGACCCAGCTGGAGTACGAGCAGGCGCCGCCGTTGCTTGGTCAGCACACCGAGGAGGTGTTGCGAGAGCTGCTGGGTAAAAGCGATAGCGAGATCGCTCAACTGAAAAAAGGCGGCACTGTTTAAGTGATGGAGTGACGCTTTCTTTCAGAATAAAAAAAGCCCCGCATTTGCGGGGCTTTCTGATTAGAAGGCCACATTTTTGGGTGTGCGCGGAAAGGGAATCACATCGCGGATATTACCCATGCCGGTCACATAGGCCACGATGCGGTCGAAACCGAGACCGAAGCCGGAGTGGGGCACAGTGCCGTAGCGGCGCAAGTCGCGGTACCAGTAGAGATGCTCTTTGGGAATGTTCATCTCCTCCATGCGCTCATCCAACTTCTCCAGCCGCTCTTCGCGCTGAGAACCGCCGATGATCTCGCCGATGCCCGGTGCCAGCACATCCATGGCTGCCACTGTTTTGCCGTCATCATTCATACGCATATAGAAGGCTTTGATATCCTTCGGATAATTCATGACGATGACAGGCTTCTTGAAGTGCTTTTCTGCCAGATAGCGCTCGTGTTCCGAAGCCAGATCGATCCCCCAGGATACAGGGAACTCGAACTTCTCCCCGCATTTTTCCAGTATCTCGATGGCATCACTGTAGTCGATGCGCGCAAAGTCGTTCTCGATGATGTTTTCCAGGCGGGAAATGGCTTCTTTGTCGATGCGCTGAGCGAAGAAGGCCATATCGTCGGCGCGCTCCTCAAGCACCGCCTTAAAGATGTATTTGAGCATCTCCTCAGACAGATTGGCCACGTCTGCGAGATCGGCGAAAGCCACCTCCGGTTCCACCATCCAGAACTCTGCCAGGTGGCGGGTGGTATTGGAGTTCTCCGCGCGGAAAGTGGGGCCGAAGGTATACACCTTTGACAGCGCCAGGCAGTAGCTCTCCACGTTCAGCTGGCCGGACACGGTGAGGAAGCTCTCCTCGCCGAAGAAGTCCTTACTGAAGTCCACCTCGCCTTTGTCGTTGCGCGGCAGATTTTGCAGATCCAGGGTGCTCACCCGGAACATCTCGCCCGCGCCCTCACAGTCAGAAGCGGTGATGATCGGCGTGTGTACATAGTAAAAACCGCGCTCATGGAAAAAGCGGTGAATGGCCTGGGCAATGCAGTTGCGCACCCGCGCCACGGCGCCGCTGACATTAGTGCGCGGGCGCAGATGGGCGTGCTCGCGCAAGTGCTCCATGGTGTGGCGCTTGGGGGACATGGGGTAGGTGTCCGGGTCCTCGACCCAGCCGACCACCCGAACCTCACTCGCCAGCAATTCAATGGCCTGACCCTTGCCCTCGGAGGGCTTGAGCGTGCCGGTAATATCCACTGCACAGCCGGTAGTCAGGCGCAGCACTTCCGACTGATAGTTGGGTAGGTCCGCCTCGACCACCACCTGAATCGGGTCGAAACAGCTTCCATCGTGCACGGCCAGGAAAGACAAGCCCGCTTTGGAATCGCGACGGGTTCTGATCCAGCCCTGCACGCGGGCCTCACTGCCCTCGCGGCCGCTGGATTTCAACAGGGAATCTACGGATTCAACTTGCATGTATCTGCTCTTAACAATGGTTCTTTTGGGAGAGGCATCCCCTAGGTTGTTACGCTGCGCATATTGACGTTTTGGCGCTGGGAAATCCAGTCCCCAGGCAGGGGGGAGCGGGACGTAGATCGGCGTGGCTGCGTACAAGGTTAAAACCGACCGCAACTACGCCCAGCAAGTCAGAAACAAACCTTCCTATGGCGTGTCCATCTGGGCTCCACAGGCCTGCTCACCGATTCTTCCGGAGGAGTGGTACTGAACGCTGGGGGAGAAGATCCCGGACGCCTGTTGATCTTCAAGTACGGGTGGCGTCAGCAGCCCCGACAGGACGATCTGCCGCGGAGTCTATTTCCTGAGGGTGCCATTGTTAATGAAATCAGATAAAACGCCGCACCCAATGGGTATAGGAGCGCTTGATCTTAAATATTAAGCCGTTCTGAGGAAATACGTAGCTGCACACTGTTTAAAAAATGTGCTGGCGAGTATCTAGTGGTGAACGTCATCCATGATCATGGTAGAGATCTTGGGAACTGTTTTTATATGCAGCGCTGTTGCAGGAACGGCTATGTTAAGCCTGTGTTCAGTAGCCAGTGGCTCTTGTTCACCGATGAGCATCCGCTAAGTTATTGACTTTAAAGGACATAGTGATAAAACTTTGAGCTGCATAAACAAAAAAATAACTGAGCATCAGGCCCGTTTAACTCCTGAATTTAAAGAGAGCTGTAAGTTATCTAATTGATTTCAATGAAGGTTTTCTAGAATGTGGCATTGCGCGCCTGTGAACAAGGGCCAATATGATATAGAGCCGGTGGCTTGTGAATAAAATTGTTAGGCCCATAAAGGACTCGGAAGTTTGAGTATGATCGAGACAGGAATATCGATTATCGGATCTATAGCATCGATTGGTGGTGCTATATGGGCTTTTATTGAAGCTCGCAAGTCCTCTAGAGCTGCTACAAAAGCAGAGAGAGTAAGGGACGAGATTGTTACTCGCAGAAAATTAATCGAAGTGTCCCAAGTTCATGCAGAGACAGCGAGGATTCTGAAAATTGTTTCAACAGTGGGGCCTGCTTGTAATCCGTCCCTCCTTAGGGGGGTGAATTGTGGTTCAATCGCCAAGGACGTTGAAGAATACTCAAGATATATAAATGAGCATAGCTCTCATTTTAATGACTTTTTCGAAAATAAAGCCAAAGAGCTATGCCAAGACCTGCATCCCGATATCGAGGCTCTTTCTGAGGCCAAATCTTTTGACGATAAAAAAGCCGCCGGAAAAAGCATTTACTACAAGATTGACAGCTTTATGCCATTCGTAAAAGAACTCTCCGATGAACGAAAAGAAAACGTCTCGATAAGATAAAGGGTTTAGTGTATGAAGATTACAGACGGCGAAAAATTGATCCTGTTAATGCTCAGCGAGATCTACGATAAGCTTGGCGTTGATGGTGAGGTGGAACCTGATTTTATCCGCTCAGCTATTTTTTCCAACAATACTTGGAGTATTCCTTGGAAGTATGTGGGCATACCGTTCGAGGAACAAGAGACTCCCGAGGTTGTGAAAGAAGTTCTTGATGTGCTCGATATGTGGAGCATGATTGAGAGAAGCTACGAAAACCTATCCAAGGAAGAGAAAGAATGGGTTGAAAAGGAAGCGGCACCATTTGGTAAAAATCCGAGATTCCCTGGTTTTGATGGGAATAATGAATCTGAATATATGGGAACAGCTTCATTCTTAGTTAATGATTTGGATCGTTTTGAGGAGTTTAAGGGGCGGAACTTCAATTCCCACTGTCCTTCGATCGAGTCATATCGGCGTATGCTGGAAGTATTTAAACCAATTGTGAGAGATCTAAATTTTGAGCCCCTTTCTCCGCAGAATATTGTGGATGTTCTTAAGGAAAGGGTACATCCAGAGAATAGGTGAAGGCCTAACCAAGGGCTTAAGCCGACCGGTACTACGCTGCGCTCCGTACCGGCGGCTTAGCCCAGGCGTTAGCTTTCGGAGAGAGTTTCAAGTGACAAACTGCGCTCTTTGCTTACAACAAAAAACGCTCAAAAAGTCTCATGTAATACCAGATGCTGTGTTCAAGCGTATTTTTAGGGCGAACAACGGCCAGGCAGTTACTTTTAATGATGACAAAGATAGTCCTATTGACCGGTCGTCTGACAGTTGGTGGAGGGTGTTCAAAATTCTGTGTCAGCCAAATAGCCTCATAGACTGATGTATTTCTCCAAGCGTTCCGGGAAGTGGATCGCCAGCTGTGACAGCGTCAGGTTGAGGGTGTTCAAAATTCTGTGTCAGCCAAATAGTCATAGACTGATGTATTTCTCCAAGCGTTCCGGGAAGTGGATCGCCAGCTGTGACAGCGTCAGGTTCCAGTTCTGGATTGGGTGCGCCCAGCGCTCGAAGACCTTCAGTATACCGGCGTACAGCAGCTTGAGTAAGCTGTTCTCATTGGCGAAGCCACCCTTGGTTTTGGTCAGTTTTCGAAACTGCCTGTGCACGGCTTCAACGGCGTTTGTGGTGTAAATTGGCTTGCGTACGTATTCCGGATATTTGAAGTAGGCCGATAGTGTGGGCCACTTGCTGCGCCAGGATTTGATCACCATCGGGTATTTGTCGCC
>NZ_FOKT01000020.1 GCF_900112305.1 Microbulbifer thermotolerans | reverse complement strand
CGTAGATTTCGGCAATGTGTGTGCGGATGTCCTGGTAGCTGTTACCGAGGGCAAACAGAGCGATCACTTTGCGCTCCAGTTCGTCGGTAAGCTGCGTCTGATGCTTTTTGACGATCTGCGGTTCGAAGGTGCCGGCACGGTCCCGCGGCGTATCCAGTTCAAAGCTGCCAGCGGAGCTCTTCATGGTCTTAGATGTATGGCCATTCTTTCGGTTGGGCTTGTCCTCGCTTGCGAGGTGCTCCTCCAACTCCGCCCGCATGGCCGCTTCGGTAAGCTGTTTGATCAGTGGGGTCAGGATGCCGTCTTTGCCACTGAGGTCTTTGCCCTCACGCAGTGCCTTGATGGTGGCATCCATATCGAAGGTAGGTTTGGTCATGGGTCATCTCTTTTTTGTTAATGGTAAAGAAATGACACAGAATTCTGAACACTACCGAAAAAAGCCCGGCGTTATATGCGAATCGAATCATGAGAAAACTTCAAATATTATTGGTAATATTCTTCTTGGTGGGGTGCGATACATTTTATGGTATCAGTCAGCAGTCTAATCCATTTTCTCCATTTCCGAATATGCAGTGTGTTCTAGACTCGGCTGGGGCTATTGATGGTGTTTCATATTTAGAATATTCAACATAAGAAGGAGGTCGTGTTGTTTCTTTGAGTGGAATAAAGCAGCCTGAAATTGTTCATAGATTTAGGTATATATACAAAGAAATAGAAGGTGATTTCTATTTCGTCCAAAGTTATAACGACAAGGCCACATTCGGTCACTCTTACGGTGGCTTAAACTGGAAACCAGCACAAGAGAATATAGATAATATCTATCCATTTTTCAGTACACTAGAAGATAAGCTGCGTAAAGACTGTAATTTTAAAAGTATGCATGTGCGTAACTACTGTTCTGGTGTAAAATGCCCAAGCATATAACAATCGCTTGCAGGATGACGCCAAAACCTACGCGTTTTTGTGTCACTAGCTGCGCTCAAACATTAACACAAAAAACACTCCGGATTCGGCGCAGCTGAAGCGGGCGTTATGTGTCGAGAGGTGCATTCATGATAATCGATAAATTTGATAGAAATGAAAATCCTGATTGGGACCCAGATGTACTTGTAGAGGTAACATTTACCGAGAAAGCTGTAGCGGTAAAAAATGGTTATCGACCAAATTACAAAGTAAATGGAGATTACCTCACAAGTACACATCATTGGTTTATCGAAACTGGTAAAGCTGAACCTAATCAGCCAACTAAAGCATTCGTTAAACTAATCACTCCAGAAGCATACTCAAACTGTCTTGATAAAGGTATGGTCATTGAAGTTGGAGAGGGATCACGAAAAATAGGTACGGCTAAAGTTATTGAGATATACAATGTGCAATTACAAAAAAACACATAGCAAGCTGCATGGCTAACAAAGCAAAGCAGTCTGACGGCTTTTCCGTTCTTTGTTTTACGGTTTAACGCTACGCTACCGCAAAACAATCCACTACAAAGCCGCAGCTGCTTGCGGCGTTAGGCGATTAAAATTGAATAGGTGGGAAATAGTGAAAACACAATATTACACAGCCACAAGTCTTGATGGATTCCTCGCGACCGAAGAAGATTCTCTTGATTGGCTTTTTCCTCTTGGAGATATAAATAGCTCTAGCTATCCTGGGTTCATATCCGAAGTTGGGGCCTTGGCTATGGGATCATCAACTTATGAGTGGATAGTGCGTAATGCAGAACAGGTTGCTAAAGAGACAGGTTCTCCATGGCCCTATGACAAGCCTGCCTGGGTATTCTCAAGTCGTAAGCTACCGGTGATTGACGGTGCAGATATCCATTTTTCAACTGGAGATGTACGTCAAGCACACGAAGAAATGAAGGTTGCCGCTAAAGATAAAAATATTTGGATCGTCGGCGGTGGTGACTTAGCTGGTCAGTTCTATGACGCGGGATTGCTTGACGAACTAATTATTCAAGTTGGTTCTGCTACTCTTGCTAAAGGTAAGCCACTTTTTCCGCGCCGTGTCTTAAGCCCTACTCTTAGTCTAATATCCGTTCAGAAAATGGGGGTAGGGATGGCGGAGCTAAGATATAAAGTAAACAATAATGGTTAGCATGAATCTGCTTAACAATGCGCTGCAGGCCGACGGATAGCTTTGTACGCTTTATGCGCGGTCGCTACGCTCCTACTATCGCGCACAAAGCGTACAAAACTATCCGCGACTGAGCGCGGCGCTAACACAATGAAAGCACTGATAGCCATAATTCTCATTATTAGTTCCGCTAGGGATCAGGGTAAAATCTGCTGGACCAAGTTCTTGGATAGTGAATTAGCAAGAAACACCGGAAAAACTCAATCTCGACATTGCGCAACCGTCTGATCCCGGCATATGAAAATAATGGGGTAAAAGGAAGTTGTGTTTTGAGAAAAATTATCCGGTCGCAAACTGATTAACCTGAGCGCTTTTAGGTCATCTTCGGAGGTGCTTGTATACTGCATGGCTATACAGCATAAAATGCTGGAGCGTCAGGCGAGTTGTGAAAAATCCGTGCTAGATAGTTTTTTGTCATCGACAAAAAACCTCGGTCACTCCCTGTAATCTACCGAGTTTTAAAGTAATTTACTAAGGAGTTGCCGAGGGTTTATATCTTTTTAAGATTAAAATCAATATGCTCGTATTTTAAGGTATGGGCAGCTGTTGCTAGAAGTAATAAACAGAGTATTGCTTGAGAAGTTGTCGCTTGATGCGTAGTTTACAGTTACAGCAAGCGTTCCTGAGTTGGTCTGGTCCTGAATTTCTCCCCGGAAGTCACACTGCGTATTTTCATCACTATCCCACACCTGAAGTGTTTTCCCTAGAAGAGATTCAGGAAATACGACGCAGCTCTCTGTTCCTAGTGTAATTTCAGTTCTCACATTAATAGCTACTGCCTGACAGTTTCTTGCGGTGGAGCCAGAGGATGAGGAGCTTGATGAAGAGGAGCTGCTAGAGCTGGAAGAGCTGTTTGAACCTGTAGGGGTTCCACCGCATCCACCATCCAGCTCGTCAAAGCAAGGATAGGGGCCGTTGTTGGGTTGCTCAATAGATTCGTCAAGTGAGTAAGATATATTTTTGATTTGGTATTCTTTCCATACCAGAGTGTAGCCACCATCTAATCGGATATTGTTGGAAATATGTATAGTGGGCTCTTGCGCTCGGAAGATTCCCGCTGAAATTGGTAGATTAAATATATTGTCGTAGACATTCGAGCTTTTATGTTCACGATAGCTGTATATAGCGTGCGTAATATTGTTGTCGCCCTTATAATCCATGAAATTGTTGCGCACAAGAGCGTCGGTGCCTTTCAGGTCGACGAAGCTATCGGCCTGTGGTGAAGCAGAGGTTCCTACAATACCCCGTGCATCGATATGGTTATATTCTATGACCGTCCCAGTTGTGCCGGCTTTAACATCAATAGCCTCTGCGGTCACCCAGGGGCCGATAGCACAACCCCCTATGGTATTGTAATCACTGTTATCGGGAGGAGATTCCTGATGGCCGTTATTTGTACCAACATAAACCCCCTCGCCTGTACCTTCTTTGCCTTCTCGTTTACCTGTGTCGTGAATATAGCAATTGGTTAGCTTGTTGTGGGAGCTGCTATTGCGAAAGTGTACGGCTTCCTGACCAATGTTATAGACTTCTACATTGTCGATTATGTTGTGATTAGCTCCCTCTAGCATTATCCCTTTTTGCGCACCTGTAAATTTAAGATCTTTAATTACCCAATAGTCGCCTTCAAGTAAAAATACGTAACCTATATCAACATCGCTTCCGGCTAGGGCTTGTTTGCTGGTTCGAGAGGCGCTACGTAAAGTAATGGGAGAGCTTATAGTTCCGCTTTTATCGCTGAAGAAGTGGGCTCTTCCGTCGCCACTCGTACTTCTGTCGCCAATATAAGAGCCTGGGTGAACTACAATTTCATCACCTGGGGTGGCGTTTTTTAGCGCATTTTGGAGCTCTTCAGCGTTGTAAACCGGTAGTATTGCAGCAAAACTCCTGGGGCCGAATAGGGATGTAGCGACGATAAGCCACTTTATAGGAGTCATATATTTATGGTTTTGTATCTTCATTCAAAACCTCCAGTGTGGAGTAGCGATGTGCATGGCTTTTGATAGGGGGTATGAAGCTTATGATATATCTGTTAGCCAAGGCGGAAGACCAGATATAGGCTATTAGTACATTTTATTATTATCAATTTGGTTGAATAAATCTGTGGTTAAAATCACGTAATGCTGATTTTTTCTCGGATCAATGTGTGGGGTAATTCAATTTTTTATTCTATCGGTTAGAAAGCATTTTAGATTGAACAGGGTGTCGGTAAAGAAGTGTAGATAGAGAATGAATTGGATGTCATTGGAATCTCATTGGATTGAGTTTTTCTAATCGATTTAAGTTGTTCTCATAGCGCTCACTGTCTCGGATTTCTTGAGCCCAGCGTTTGCCGAGCTTCTCACAGGAATTGCGCACCAAGTGTGCAGCGCCAACCAAGCACTTGAAGCGGCTTTCAAAGTTACGGTTCAGGTAGAGCCAGTGTCGTGGGTCGATCTGCAGCCGTTCGAGAATCGGCGGCAGTTGCTCGTCGATTGCGCCGCACTTGTCTTCACGCAGGCAACGGCCGTTCCATTCCACCAGCTCCAGATAGTTCTGTAACTGAAACAGCAGTCCTACTGGCATAGGTTCTCGTGGGCTACCAGCGAAGGGAAAGAGCTGATGTGGCTGTTTGCCATCCCGAGCTGCCCATATGTGCCGTTGTAAGGAAGTGTGGTCTGAGGTTTCGGGCGTATCAGCCATTTTGGCCCGGATAGGGTTCAGATCTACATAGGCCATACAGGCCGCAAGGGCCCGCGCGTCGAGCAATGCCTGGGATTTGAATCTACCTTCCCAGAAGCGACCGGTGCAGCCATCCTCCCGATTGGCTTGCCGGGCAATGATTCTGCAACTACTTCCTCCAGCCGGGCCAGTTCCAACAGCCGATCGTCGATTCACTATCTCTGTTGCTCAAAACCGCGTCCTGTGTACTCATCCCTTGCACACTGAGAGAGGTGCAATGGTAGTAGGGTGTGGTTTGGGTTCATATTGCTGTATGAATTGACAGTATTTTCTATGAGGTGAGAAATGTTGCAATATGAGTGGCGTAGAAAGCGTTTTATTTTTTGGGTGTCCAGGTAGTGTTCAGAATTCTGTGTCATTTCTTTACCATTAACAAAAAAGAGATGACCTATGACCAAACCTACCTTCGATATGGATGCCGCCATCAAGGCACTGCGTGAGGGCAAAGACCTCAGTGGCAAAGACGGTATCCTGACCCCACTGATCAAACAGCTTACCGAAGCGGCCATGCGGGCGGAGCTGGAGGAGCACCTCGCAAGCGAGGACAAGCCCAACCGCAAGAATGGCCATACATCTAAGACCATGAAGAGCTCCGCTGGCAGCTTTGAACTGGAT
>NZ_FOKT01000010.1 GCF_900112305.1 Microbulbifer thermotolerans | reverse complement strand
TTAGGCCTGCCGCCAGCGTTCAATCTGAGCCATGATCAAACTCTTCAGTTTAAAGAGTCGCCCTTCGTGAGATAATCTCTCACTCCAGACTTAAGTCTTGCTCGGAATTACGCGCAATTCATTGACATGAGTTGCTTGCTTCCGATAAATCTGTCTCTGGCCGAAACCAGATGATCGATCCATCGCCCCACAAGCACCCACACATATTGCTTGATCGACTTTTTAAACAACTCGGTTAGGCGCCTGGCCTTAACCGTGGGACGCGTATTCTACACATCCGATCTGCTTAAGCAAGTGCTTTTTTTGCAGACTTTTTTGAGGCTTCAATTCGCGGCCAACGCCGCTCTTAAAACCTCCCGAAGCCCCTTCCGGCTCCGTTCGAAGTGGCGCGCATTATAGCGACCTCTCCGACCTTGGCAACCCCTTTTTTGAAAAATTTTCTTAAGAAAATCAATCACTTGGAGCTGCCCCGCCGCCGATTCCTCAGCAGCGAGGGCGCGAACTATACGGGTTGTCGGGACGCACTGCAAGCACTTTTTTCGACATCGTTAAAATTTCCTGCAGAGCGGCAATCTGCAGCCTTTCGCCCAGTCTTTAAGCTTAGCCTTGCAGGCCGCTGAAACCCAATGGGTGTCAGCTTATTCCTGATTATCCTCCGCTTGACGCCCCTCCTCCTTACCTGTGGCACCGCCCATGGCTGATTTCGAGCGCGACCACCGCCACAACCACAGCCCGGGACCGGATGCTGTATAGATGACAGCGATTGTCAGCAAGACCCGAGGCGGGTCTATGGTCACCAAGCTGAAGATCAATATCACCGCCAACATCATCACAAAGGGCACCCGCCCCTTGAAGTCGACCTTTTTGAAGCTGGTGTAGCGAAAATTAGAGACCATCAGCAAGCCAGAAATGACCGTTACCCCCGCGGCAACCACGGCCAGGCCAATACCTACATCAGTGTTGTGGCCGGCCCAAACCATGCTTGCCACAATGGCCGCAGCGGTGGGACTGGCAAGACCGATAAAGACGCCCTTATCGACGGTGTCCACCTGGGTGTTGAAGCGGGCCAAGCGCAGGGCTGCGCAGGCAGCGTAGAGAAAGGCTGCCGCCCACCCGAACTTACCCAGCAGGTCCAAAGCCCAGCCGAACACAACCAGTGCGGGGGCCAAGCCGAAAGAGACCATATCCGACAGAGAGTCATACTGTACTCCGAAAGCACTCTGGGTGTCCGTCAGGCGCGCAACGCGACCATCGAGGCCGTCTAGGATCATGGCTGCAAATATGGCAATGGCCGCCGCCTCAAAGCTGCCATTCATACCGGCGATGATCGCGTAAAAGCCACTGAAGAGGGCTCCGGTGGTAATCAGGTTCGGTAGCAGGTAAACACCGCGCGCGCGGACTTTCGCACCACTGGCTGAGACCTCTTCCTCGATATGCTCATCGACAGGCAGCCCCAGCTCCTCAGCCGGAACCTTTGGCTCACAGCCCTCAGCCACGGATTTCTTTTCTTCCCCTTTGTCGCTCATAGTTACTCCACAGATGCATAGTGCAGCCGGCGAGTGTACAGCGATTACAGAAGGTGCGCACATAACAAAAAAGGCGGGGCTTCCCCCGCCTTTTTTATCTCACCCTAACCGATCAACTGTTGCCTTCGGTTTTGTCGATGATTTTGTTGGCTTTGATCCAGGGCATCATGGACCGCAGCTTGGCGCCGACTTCTTCAATTTGGTGCTCGGCGGAAATCCGGCGCTCCGCTTTCAGGCGCGGCTGGCCGGCCTGAGATTCGAGCATAAAGTCCTTAGCGAACTTACCAGTCTGGATATCTTTCAACACCCGCTTCATTTCCGCTTTGGTCTCTTCGGTCACAATACGTGGCCCAGTGACATAATCGCCGTACTCGGCGGTATTGGAAATAGAGTAGCGCATGTCAGCGATGCCGCCCTGGTACATCAGGTCAACGATCAACTTCAATTCGTGCAGACATTCAAAGTAGGCCATTTCCGGCGCGTAGCCCGCTTCCACCAAGGTTTCAAAGCCCGCCGTTACCAACGCGGAGACACCGCCACACAGAACCGCCTGCTCACCAAACAGGTCCGTTTCGGTTTCCTCGCGGAAGTTGGTTTCGATGATGCCGGAACGGCCGCCACCGTTGGCAGAAGCATAAGACAGTGCCAGTTCCTTAGCCGTGCCAGAGGCATTTTGATAGACGGCGATCAATGTCGGCACACCGCCACCTTCCAGATAGGTGGAACGCACTGTATGGCCCGGCCCCTTGGGCGCGATCATGATTACGTCGACGTCTTTGGGTGGCTCGATCAGCTCAAAATGCACATTGAAGCCGTGCGCAAACGCGAGCGCCGCTCCGGACTTCAAATTGGGCGCCACCTTTTCGCGGTAGATCTGCGCCTGGTGTTCGTCGGGCGTCAGTATCATTACCACATCGGCGTCTCTCACGGCGTCGGGGACTTCCGCCACACGCAGCCCGGCCTTCTCCGCCTTGGCCCATGAGCTGGACCCCTTACGCAGACCGACAACCACGTTTTTTACACCGGAATCCTTCAAATTGTTGGCATGGGCGTGCCCTTGGGAGCCGTAGCCGATGATCGCCACGGTTTTGCCCTGGATTAAAGACAGGTCGCAATCTTTATCGTAGTAAACTTGCATTACTCAGTTCCTATTTCACATCGGTTTAATAACAGTTCAAACACTCAATACTTTTTCACCGCGGGCTATACCCGAAACTCCGGAGCGCACCACTTCCATAATGGTGTGCTCGCCCAGCGCCTGCAGAAAAGCATCCAGTTTTTCACTAGTACCCGCCACCTGCACCGTGTACATGTTGCTAGTGACGTCCACAATCTGGCCGCGAAAAATATCCACACTACGCTTGATCTCATCGCGTTGCGCACCGCTGGCCCGCACTTTGACCAGCAAAAGTTCGCGCTCGATATGCGCCCCTTCCGTAAGATCCACCAGCTTAACCACATCAATCAATTTGTTCAGATTCTTGGTAATCTGCTCGATCTTGTGGTCATCGCCAATGGTGACCAACGTCAGGCGCGACAAACTGGCATCTTCTGTAGGTGCCACTGTCAGGCTTTCAATGTTGTAACCACGCTGGGAAAAGAGACCCACTACCCGGGAAAGCGCTCCGGGTTCGTTTTCCATCAGGACTGAAATAATTCTGCGCATCGTATTACTTCCCTAAGTCCGCTCCGTCTTGCTCAACCACATATCCCGCATGGAGCCATTCGGCATCACCTGCATCGGGTAGACATGCTCGGACGGGTCCACATAGACGTCGATAAATACGGTGCGGTCCTTAATCGCAAACGCTTCGCGCAGTTTGTCGTACAGCTCCTCTCGGCGCTCAATTTTCATTCCGAGGTGGCCATAGGCCTCGGCCAGCTTGACGAAATCCGGCAGAGACTCTTCATAAACACTGTTCGAGAGGCGCCCCTCGTACTGCATTTCCTGCCACTGCTTCACCATTCCCAGGGCCTGGTTGTTCAGGCAGAGAATTTTTACCGGCAGATGGTATTGCGTCGCGGTGGACAGCTCCTGAATACACATCTGAATGCTGCCCTCACCAGTGACGCAGATCACTTCCTCATCCGGGTGCGCGATTTTCACCCCCAGCGCCGCCGGCAAACCGAACCCCATGGTTCCCAGTCCGCCGGAATTGATCCAGCGACGCGGCTTGTCGAACAGGTAATACTGGGCAGTAAACATCTGATGCTGCCCCACATCGGAGGCCACAAAAGCGTTGCCTTCCGTGATTTCATATACCGCTCGAATCACCTCCTGCGGCATGATCAGGGCACCATCGGTGCGGTAGCGCGGTGCCGTATAAAGCCCGTGGCGCTCGCGCCAATCGTCGATCTGACGCCACCAGTCGACAATAGCCGACTGGTCCGGCTGCTCATCGGAAGACTTGAGTATCTCCAGCATCTCACTCAACACGGACTGCACGGTGCCGACAATCGGTATGTCCGCCACAATCGTCTTGGAGATAGAGGCCGGGTCCACATCGACGTGAATAATCTTGGCCCCCGGACAGAATTTGCCCGGTGTGTTGGTTACCCGGTCATCGAAACGCGCGCCCACCGCCAGGATCACATCCGCGTGGTGCATGGCGGTATTGGCCTCGAAAGTGCCGTGCATTCCGAGCATGCCGAGGAAGCGTTTGTCACTGCCGGGGAAGGCACCAAGCCCCATCAGGGTATTGGTCACGGGAAAATTCAGACGGCGCGCCAGCTCAGTCAACAATTCGGCACCCCCGCCCTGCACCACACCACCACCGGCGTAGATCACCGGACGCTTGGCGGACAACAGCTGCGCCACCGCCTTGCGGATCTGCCCGCTGTGCCCCTTTCCGGCCGGAGTGTAGGAGCGCATGCGCAATTTGTCCGGATAGCGGTAGGGGAAGCGATCCGCCGGGTTAGTGACATCCTTGGGGACATCGATCACCACCGGCCCGGGGCGTCCGGTACTGGCGATATAGAAGGCTTTTTTGACAATCTCGGGGATCTCTTCGGCGCTTTTTACCAGGAAGCTATGCTTCACGATCGGCCGCGAGCAGCCGACCATGTCGGTTTCCTGAAAGGCATCCTCGCCAATTTTTTCCGTTGGCACCTGGCCGGAAATCACCACCATTGGAATAGAGTCCATATAGGCTGTGGCGATACCGGTAATCGCATTCGTGGCGCCCGGACCAGAGGTCACCAGCACCACACCGACTTTGCCGGTGGCGCGAGCGTAACCATCCGCCATATGGGTGGCACCCTGTTCGTGCCGCACCAGAATGTGCTTGATGCTCTTCTGGCGAAAAATGGCGTCGTAAATATGCAACGCCGAACCTCCGGGGTATCCGAAGATCAGGTCCACCCCTTCATCCTGCAGCGCGCGAACCAACATATCGCCGCCGGAGAGTAATTCCACAAAAGCCCCCTCAAATTTCGCGATTCATAGGACAAACATCTCTCAAAGGGCAAGCTAGGCCAGCCAATGAGAAAAACAAAAGGCGATTGTAAAGGAAATCAATGATAAATATCAGCCTTTTGCGCAATCGCCCGCCGACTTTTAGGATGGCTCTATCGGCTTGGCCAGTGCGCGCGAGCCGACACCGGCATTAACCGGAGTCGTGCGGACTCGCAGGCCTCCTGGGTGGGGAGGGGTTCTCGACAAGAGGTGGCGGGCGTTTGGCCCGCCGGGCCGGAGCGGGCACCGCGGATATGCGGAAAACTCCAGTCGCCGAGGGAGCGATTGATTCTGCAAACTGAATCCCGGCTGTCAATAGAGTAACGCTGCATTAGCCAAAGTGTTAAAGGAGTTGTAGGCAAGCGCGCACAGACCGGTACAATGCCACTAAAGGACACCACAAAAACCGAGGAGCAACTATGCGCTTCGCTATAGCGATATTGATCTCAGCGCTGGCATTCGCCGCCCGGGCCGATGGTATTTACAAATGGGTGGATGAAAACGGCGTGGTGCACTTCGGCTCCCAGCCGCCGCAAAAGCAATCCGTCGAAGTGGTAAAGAAACCCAAGTCAGAACGCTATAAGCAGTGGCAGGCGGAACAGGCAGCACTCAACCCCACCCCGGCCGAAGAACCCACCTCCAGTGAAAAAAATGTGGCGGCCGCCCCAAAGGCACAGCCGGAACAACAGCAAAATGAAGCCCTCACCAAGGCCCAAGAAGCTGTGCGCGCGCAGCGCTGCCGGATGGCCCAGTCTAACCTGCAGGAACTGACCACCCACAGCCGCATACGCGAACTGGGAGCCGATGGCAAGATGCGGGTACTACCTGAGGAGGAACGCCAGGAGCGAATCCGGCGCATGCAGCAAACCATTCAGGAAAACTGCTAAAGCGTAACCGCTGAAATTGTCGTTAGCGCTGAGACTTCCTGCCCTAGGTGGAAGCTCTCAGCGCTAGCGCCCGCAATGGATAACAGTGCCGGGCAACCCCATCAAAGATTCCCCAAAGCTGAACCGCTCTTCCTCCTCAATAACCGTAATCCCTGCCTAGATATAAATACATCGCCGGCACCACAAACAGTGTAAACAGAGTACCAATTGTCATACCGCTGGCGACCACCAGGCCCATCGCAAAGCGGGCTCCGCCGCCAGGGCCGGCAGCGGCCAGCAAAGGCACCATCGCCAACACCAGCGATGCAGTTGTCATCAGGATGGGGCGCAGGCGAATACTGGCGGCCTGCTCTATCGCCTCGCGCTTGGAGTGGCCCTGCTCCTGCAGTTTATTGGCAAATTCAACCACCAGAATACCGTGCTTGGAAATGACACCGATCAGTGTCACTAATCCCACCTGGGTGTAGATATTCAGTGTGGTTAAGCCGAGACTGACAAAAATCATGGCCCCACAGACACTCATAGGCACTGTCACCAGCATAATCAGTGGGTCCCGCCAGGACTCGAACTGCGCGGCCAGCACGAGATAGATCACAATCAAGGCAAAAAGAAAGGTGATCTCCAACTCCCCTCCTTCAGACTTGTACTGGCGCGACTGGCCCGCGTAATCCACCGAGTACCCCTGGGGCAATATTTCGCGGGCGGCCTGATCCAACACACCCAGCGCTTCTCCCAGAGTAATACCGGGGCGCGGCACACCGGAGATGGTCACCGCATTCAACTGTTGAAAGCGCTTAAGTTGTTGCGGCTCTACAGTTTCACGCAGATTGACCAGCGTGGAAATTGGCACCAGGTCACCATTGACCGCGCGGATATAATAGTTTTCCAACTGTTCCCCCGTGAGCCGCTCTACCCGCACGACTTGCGGAATCACCTTGTAACTGCGGTTGTCCAGAGAAAAGCGGTTGATGTAGGCCCCGGACAGCATGGCGCCCAGTTCGCGGCCGATGTCGGCCATGCTCACCCCCATGGCCGCCGCCTTGTCCCGGTCGATCTCGACGATAATTTTCGGCTTGTCGATCTTCAGGTCCGAATCGACAAAAATAAATTTACGGCTGGCGATGGCTCGCGCCATGATTTCATCGGCCAAATCGGCGAGGCGCTCCACCGGCTCGGTGGCGCCGATTACAAATTCCACCGGCAGGCGGCCACCCGCGGTCGGCAGGCTCGGTGGCACCACAACCGCCACCTTGAGCCCGGCAATCTGCGCCACCTCTGCACTGATCTCCGCCTGCATCTCCGCCGTGTCTTTGTCGCGCAGATTCCAGGGGGCGAGCACATACCCTGCGACGGCGCTATTGGTGGCATTACTGGTACCGCCGACACCGTTGAGCAGGAAAAAATTGGCCACTTCATCGTGACGCTCGGCAATTTGTGTCAACTCCGCCGTATACTGTTCGAGGTAGTCCAGGGTTGCATAAGCATCGGCGGAAGAGATCGCCAGCACCAAGCCCCGGTCTTCGGCAGGCTCCAGCTCTCTGGGGGAAGATACAAACAGAAAATAGCAACTGACCAGGACGATGGCGCCAAAGAGGAGAATCACCAAGCGATCGTTCAACGCACTGTGCAAGCTGCTCTTGTAACTTTCCTGCAAGCGGTTGAACTGCATTTCCAACCACTTTTCCAGCCGGTTGCCACCCCCTGTGCGAGGGCGCAGGATCTTGGCCGACATCATCGGTGACAAAGTTAAAGCCACCACACCAGACAACAGAACCGCACCGGCGAGAGAAAACGCGAACTCGATAAACAAAGTGCCGACGAGACCGCCGAGAAATCCGATGGGCAAGTAGACGGCGATCAAGGTGGTGGTCATAGCCACCACCGGCCAAGCCAACTCACGCGCACCAACAATCGCCGCCTCCTGAGGCACCATGCCCTCCTCGATATGCCGGTGCACGTTCTCCAGCACAATAATGGCGTCATCCACTACTATGCCGATAGCTAGCACCATGCTGAGCAGCGTCAGAAGATTGATGGAGAAACCCATCAGCAACATCAGAAAAAGCGCTCCCACCAGAGACAGTGGCACCGCTATCGCGGGGATTAAAACGCTGCGCAGGGAGCCGAGAAACAGGTAGATCACCAGAATCACAATCAGCACCGCTTCGACGATGGTCTTCATCACCTCGTCGATGGAATCCTGAATATATTCCGTACTGTCGTAAGGGATATCGCCAATCATCCCCTCGGGCAATTGCGGAAAAATCTCCTGCTCCAGGGTTTCCCTGACTACCCGGATCACATCCAGCGAATTGGCATCGGGCGCCACTTCTATGGCGACGAAAGTGGCCGGTCGGCCATTAAAGGAAACAGAGGTATCGTAAGACTCCGCCCCCAGCTCGACTTCCGCCACGTCGCCGAGACGCACCAGACGGTCGCCGTCGGCACGTACAACAAGACTGCGAAAAGCCTCTGGCGAGGCGATATCGGTTTTAGCCCGGATTTCCATAGCCACCATGGCACCTTTGGTGGCACCCACTGCGGACAGGACATTATTGCGCCGGAGCGCCGCACTCACATCGGCTGGAGTCACCTCCTGCGCGGCCATATCGGCAGGCCTCAACCAAATACGCATGGCAAAGGTCCGATTGCCCAGCAAACGTGCACGCTGCACACCGGCAATGGTCGATAGCTTGGGCTGTACTACGCGGGTCAGATAGTCAGTGATCTGATTGTTATCGAGAATGTCTGACGAAAAGGATAAATACATAGCTGCGGTGGATTCCCCCAGCGCCATATCCACACTGGAGTCCTCCGCCTCTTCCGGCAATTCACTGCGCAGCCGGTTGACCTTGGCCACCACCTGGGTCAACACCTCATTGGGATCGTAATCAAAATCCACATAGATCTGGATGGTTGAGATGCCCTGGACACTGGTAGACACCATGTAATCAATACCATCCGCGGTGGCGATCTCCTGTTCCAGCGGCGTGGTGATAAACCCCTGCACCAAGTCTGAGTCAGCACCGACGTACACTGTGGTGACAGTGATCACCGCATTTTCCAGCTCCGGATACTGGCGCACATTCAGTTCCGTGGCCGCGCGCAGGCCAAGTAGGAAAATAAACAAACTCACCACTGAGGCGAGCACCGGCTTGCGGATAAAAATTTCAGTAAAATTCACGCCTTTTCCCAAGCCATCCCGACTTCGGCAAACCGCTGACTAATCCGCGCTCAGGCAACGAATAAGCTCTGCACCCGGATGGAAAGCAGCAATGAGAAAATATAACTGAGCAAATGCCGGACAACAGGCGGGCCCAGTGCCACTATGGTTTCAGGGTTCCCTTAAGGAACCTCCCTGACGCTGACGCCGAGGCCTGATGAGAAGCTCAAGTGATGGGATGGGCATTTTGAAACCGTCGGAAATAGGGAGATATCCGGCGAAGCCGCCGGGACATACTCGTGCATTTTCGCAATACTTATCCCTTTGCCTGAGCGCCCCGAAACAAGCCGCAGCTCTTGTGCGGTTTAATTACGGGCCCACTAACTATTTTCCGGCTTCGGATCCGCGTCGGCGGGCGGACGGTTTTCATTTTCAATGATCACGGCACCCTCGTTGCGCAGTTTGAGCAGACCGCTACTCGCCACGACTTCACCCGCCCGCAAGCCCTGTACGACTTCCACCAGATCGCCGCGTTCTTCCCCGGTCTTCACGAAACGCTTGCGGGCAATAATGCTGTCACCGGTATCGCTCTTGCGCAGAATAAACACCGCCGTACCGTAGGGTGCGAACATCAGCGCAGTGCGCGGCACCACCAAGACCTTTCGCCGGGCGTCAATCTGCACCGCTACATCCGCAAACATACCGGGGCGCAACCGGTGTTGCGGATTTTTCAGTGTGCCCTGAAGCAGAAAATTGCGGCTGGCCGCATCCACACTGGGGTCTATGGCGGTAATGCGCCCATGAAACTTTTTGCCGGGAAAGGCGTCGGTTCCCAGAGTTATCGGCAGATCCAACGCCACTTTGGCAAGGTGCCGCTCCGGCAGAAAAAAATCGACGTAAATCGGGTCCAGCTGCTGAAGGGAAACCACGGCCTCCCCCGGGTTAACATTCTGCCCCAAGTCGATGCGGCGGATGCCCAAAACCCCGCTGAAAGGCGCGGTGATTTGACGTTTATCAATAGTGGCGCGCTGGACTTCCAGATTAGCCAGAACCTGCTCCAGCTCACTGCGGGTGGCGTCCAGATCCGCTTCTGTGGTGACGCCTCTGGCGTGCAGAGCCTTGACCCGCTGATGGTTGCGCCGCGCCAGCCGCAGCTCCGCTTCCAGTACCTGAAGCTGGGCGATTTCCGGTTCCGCGGCCAGCTCCGCTAACAAGGCCCCTTTTTCGACCGACTGCCCCGACTTAAAATGGATGGCGCTGACGATGCCCTGCGCTTCCGTGGTGACCTCCACACCATTTACCGCCCGTAGCGTTCCCACCGCAGTCAGCGTCTCCTGCCAGACCTGCACCTCCGCGGTAAAAGAAGTCACTGTTGCCGGCGGCAGTGGCATACTGTCGAAAGCGCGATTCATCATGACAAGGCCGATATATTTGAAAGCAAAAATACCGCCGAACAACAGCAGGCAGCCGAGGAGCATCAGCAGCATGCGTTTGTTCAAAACCCGAGACACAGTGCCATTCCACTGAATTGCGATTTCGGCATCGGCCGACTCTTTCGCCGAACAACAAAATTCAGTTTATAAACAAATGGCTATTTACGCCTGGAGACTGCCGCTGTATCACACTCGCTCGACGTCAGGAAAACAATACATGCCGTGGGTTTAGCAACGCGCCGCGTAATATGAAAATTTTGAGCGAAGGGAAGGATAGTGCGAAACCACCGGCTACTGAGCAGTAGCCGGTGGTTTCGCAGAAATGGATCGCGTGTTTCGCAAAGCGAGATTCACGCCTGAGCGCCCGGCACTAACGGCACTCAGGCGGATTTGTCAGGGTTACCTCAACGGAACACCGCCCGGTCTCCATCCAGTTCGGCATGAATAGTGTCGCCGGGCACAAATTTGCCCGCCAACACATCCTGCGCCAGGGGATTTTCCAGCCACATCTGTATCGCACGCTTCAGAGGGCGGGCACCGTAGACGGGGTCAAAGCCCACTTCGGCCAGCTTGTCCAGCAGCGCTTCGGAGACTTCCAGCTGCAAATCCCGCTCGGCGAGACGGCGGCGCATAGCCGCCAGTTGAATTTCGGCGATAGAACGCACCTCCGCCTGATTCAGCGGGTGGAAGACCACCACTTCGTCAATGCGGTTGATAAACTCCGGCCGGAAATGGCCACTTACCACATCCATCACCGCACTCTTCATCTGCCGGTACCGGATTTCTGTGTCCACTTCGTCCGCATCCCGGTCAGCGGCATACTTCTGGATCAAGTCGGACCCCAAATTGGAGGTCATCACCACCACCGTGTTGCGGAAATCCACGGTGCGTCCCTGACCATCCGTGAGGCGACCGTCCTCGAGTACCTGCAACAGGATGTTGAAAACTTCCGGGTGCGCTTTTTCCACTTCATCCAGCAGTATCACTGAGTAGGGCTTGCGCCGCACCGCCTCAGTCAGGTAGCCACCTTCCTCATAACCCACATAGCCGGGCGGCGCACCAATCAGGCGTGCCACTGAGTGTTTCTCCATAAACTCGGACATATCGATACGCACCATGGCGTCCTCGGTATCGAACAAGAACTGCGCCAATGCCTTGCACAGCTCCGTTTTTCCGACACCGGTGGGGCCGAGGAACAGGAATGAGCCGTTGGGCCTGTTGGGATCGGCAAGACCGGCGCGGGAGCGACGCACGGCGTTGGCCACCGCGGCTACCGCCTCGCCCTGCCCGATTACGCGCTTGTGCAGCGCCTCTTCCATACGCAACAGTTTTTCCCGTTCGCCCTCGAGCATTTTTGCCACAGGAATTCCGGTCCAGCGGGAAACCACTTCCGCCACTTCCTCCTCGGTGACCTTGTTGCGCAACAGGCGCAAGTCTTCATCACCCTTGGTTTCGGCAGCGGCTTTCAATTGTCCTTCCAATTGCGGAATTAATCCGTATTGCAATTCCGACATCCGCTCCAGGTCGCCGGCGCGGCGCGCCGCTTCCATATCCAGCTTGGCCTGCTCCAGCTTTTCCTTGATATCGTGGCTGCCTGCCAGCTGAGCCTTCTCCGCTTTCCATACCTCTTCGAGATTGGCGTATTCCTTTTCCAGTTTCTGGATTTCCTCTTCCAACTTGGCCAAACGCTTTTGTGCCGCCTCGTCGTCCTTGTCTTTTTTTACCGCTTCGCGCTCTATCTTCAGCTGAATCAGACGCCGGTCCAGTTTATCCATCTCTTCCGGCTTGGAATCGATTTCCATACGGATACGGCTCGCAGCCTCGTCGATTAAGTCGATGGCTTTGTCTGGCAATTGGCGATCGGTGATATAGCGCTGGGACAATTTGGTCGCAGCGATAATGGCTGAGTCGGTGATATCGACGCCGTGGTGTACTTCGTAACGCTCTTTAAGCCCACGCAAAATAGCGATGGTGTCTTCTTCGTTTGGCTCGTCAATCAGCACCTTCTGGAAGCGCCGCTCAAGGGCGGCATCCTTTTCGATGTACTGGCGGTATTCATCCAGGGTGGTGGCGCCGACACAGTGCAATTCACCGCGGGCCAGCGCAGGTTTCAGCATATTGCCGGCATCCATGGCGCCCTCGGCCTTGCCGGCGCCCACCATGGTGTGCAGTTCGTCGATAAACAGGATAACGCGCCCTTCCTGCTTGGAGAGTTCGTTGAGCACCGCTTTCAGGCGCTCCTCGAATTCACCGCGAAACTTGGCTCCGGCCAAAAGCGCGCCGAGATCCAGGGAGAGCAATCGCTTGTCTTTCAAGCCTTCGGGAACTTCGCCGTTGACGATACGCTGCGCCAACCCCTCGACGATGGCGGTCTTCCCTACCCCCGGCTCACCGATTAAGACGGGATTATTTTTGGTGCGCCGCTGAAGAACCTGGATGGTGCGACGGATTTCATCGTCGCGGCCGATCACAGGATCCAGCTTGCCTGCCACGGCGCGCTCTGTCAGATCCAAAGTGTATTTATCCAGAGCCTGACGCGCGTCCTCAGCACCGGCATCATTGACTTTCTCACCGCCGCGCACTTTTTCAATGGCCGCCTGCAATTGTTTGACATCGCCGTTGGCATTGAGGATTTTTGACACCTCACCGGCAGCGGCGTCAAAAGCGGCCAGTAATACAGTTTCGCTGGCAATAAAACTGTCACCGTTTTGCTGCGCCCGTTTGTCCGCCAAATTAAACAGCCGCGCCAGCTCCTGCGACATACCGACATCGCCAGTGGGCGTACCTACCGTGGGCAAACTATCGAGCCTTTTTGCCAAATCGTTGCGCAGACCGTTGAGATTAAAACCGGCCTGAGAAAGAAAAGCGGGGACACTGCCGTTATTCTGATTCAGCAGCGCCAATAACAAATGTTCGGGATAAATCTGGTTGTGATCGCGGCCAACGGCGAGGGACTGGGCGTCGGCAATCGCCGCTTGCAGCGGGTTCGTCATTCTATCTATGCGCACGGAAAACCCTCTCTGGATCTGTTCGACGACATATTGATTCAGTCTGGTTACCGATATGCGGGCGGCACAGCGATTTTCAATCCGGGCGGAAAATACAGGCGTATCACACCCGGCGCCCAAAGCCTTCCGCAGAGGGAAAGGTACGGGAATCCTCTGATCATTCCACGCCTTGATTTTAGGCCCGAGAGAAAAACTCAAGAGACAAGTATCAGAGGCTTCACAGGCAAATCATCCGCCATCCAGCCGTAGAGAGGATTGATCTGTATCAGTTTTCCAGCCAGATCAGAGTGGCCATGCGTCCAGTGATTTTGTCACGCCGGTAGGAATAAAAATGCGCTTCTTCCGTAAAGGTACAGCGGTCACCGCCGTAAATGGCATCCACGCCGAGCTGGTGCAACTCGGCGCGCGCCAGGGCGTATATATCCGCGAGAAAATGCAGCGGCTTTTGCGTGTGAGGACGAAAGCACTGGGCAATTGCTTCCGTGTGCGCGCCACTGAGTGCATTTTCAAAAAAAGCCTCCAGCACATCCACACCGGTTTCAAACGCCTGCGGACCTATGGCCGGACCCAGCCACACCAGTAGTTCCGCCGGGTCGCAGTCGAGCGCCTCCACACTGGTCCGCAGTACGCCACCAGCCAGTCCGCGCCAGCCGGCATGCGCCGCAGCCACCCGGGTACCGGATTGATCACAAAAAAGCACCGGCAGGCAGTCGGCAGTGAGCACTGCGCACACCGCACCTGGGCTGGTTGCGAAACTGGCATCAGCAGTGCGCACCAGACCATCGGCTCGGGCCGGCACAACTCTGTCACTGTGGATTTGCTCCAGCCACTGGGGCTCTGCAGGGAGCCGCAGATCCCGCTGCAGGCGTTTGCGATTGTCCGCCACCGACTGGTCATCATCCCCCACGTGGGTGGCCAGGTTGAAAGCGGTATAAGGTGCGCCACTGGTGCCCCCAGAGCGCAAGCTGGTGGCCGCGCGCACATTGGAAGGCGCCGGCCAGCGTGGAAAGAGGTAGTTTTCGCTGGGCATGGTTCTATATTCCTATACCGTCTGCTGCGGAAGCGGTCCCTGCGTCCTCGCGCAACAGTTCGAGCAGCCGCAGCATATCCGCCGGTATCGGCGCACGCCAGCGCATTTCCTCGTCACTACGCGGGTGCCGCAGGCAAAGCTCGGCCGCATGCAGGGCTTGGCGCGGGAACTGCTGCAGCGCCCGAGCCAGTTCCGGCGAGGCCTCCGGCGGCAACCTGGGGCGGCCGCCGTAGAGCGGGTCGCCCACCAGCGGATGGCGGATATACGCCATATGCACCCGGATCTGATGGGTGCGCCCCGTGGCAAGAGCGCAGCGCAATAGCGTATGGGTGCGAAATCGCTCCCGCACCCGGTAGTGTGTAATCGCCTCTTTGCCGCCGAAGTCCAGCACCGCCATTTTCAAGCGATTTTGCCGGTGGCGGCCGATGGGCGCGTCCACGGTTCCGCCACCGCTAATGGCGCCCTGAGCCAGGGCGTCGTACTGGCGGCTGACAGTACGCGCCTTTAACTGCTGCACCAGGCTGGTCTGTGCCGGAAGCGTCTTGGCTACCACCATCAGGCCACTGGTGTCTTTGTCCAACCGGTGCACTATACCCGCGCGGGGTACCCGCTCCAGCGCCGGACAGTAATGCAGCAAACCGTTTAGCAAGGTGCCGTCGGGGTTTCCGGCCGCAGGATGAACGACCAGACCCGCAGGCTTATTGATCACCAGCAAACTGTCGTCTTCAAAGACGACCTGTAAGTCCAGTGCCTGGGGACGCCATTCCCCCTGGGGCTCCAGCTCGGCGCGCAACCGCAGGCGCTCACCGCCGAACAGCTTGTCCTTCGGCTTGGCCGTATTGCCGTCGACAGTCAATTGCCCGCCTTTTATCCAGGATTGCAGGCGCGCGCGCGAATAGTCGGGAATTAATTCCGCTGCTGCCTGGTCCAACCTGTGTCCGGCAAGCCGGGCGGGTACGTCAATATCCAGTTTCAGAAGTTCGGCCATGGGTCAAATATTTTGGACGGCTCCGCGTATGTGGTTAAATGGCGGGCCGTTGGTTGCCTATAATTGGCCGCTAGTTTAAAGGTAGAAAGTAATAATGATAGAGCGAGGGGCTATGCAGGCTGGAAAAACGCTGTGGTTGACCGTGGTCAAGGTACTCTTGTCCACGATTTTGGTAGCCTGCGCCAGCACCGATGAATCCGAAGAGGGGCTGCCCTCCGGCAATCGCACCGAACAGGCCTTCTACGAGGCCGCACAGCGTCAGCTCAGATCCAGTCAGTGGGACCTGGCAATCAAGAACCTGCGCGCCCTCGAGGACAATTTCCCCTTCGGCAACTACGCCGAGCAGGCGCAACTGGAGCTGATCTACGCCTATTACCGCAACTATGAAAACGACGCAGCCATCGCCGCCGCGGACCGCTTCATCCGGCTACATCCCCAGCACCGCAATGTGGATTACGCCTACTACATGAAGGGGCTGGCCTCCTTTACCGAAGGCAGCGGCCTGTTCGAGCGCTTTCTACCCACCGATATGACCAGCCGTGACCCCGGCTCGGCGCGGGAGTCCTTCGCCCACTTCGCGCAGCTGATGGCGCGCTTTCCGGAGAGCCGCTACGCACCGGATGCACAGAAGCGCATGATCCACCTGCGCAACCTACTTGCCCGTTACGAGATACACGTGGCCAACTACTACTTCAAACGCGGTGCCTACTTGGCGGCAGCCAACCGCGGCCGCTACGTGGTGGAGAACTTCCAGCAAACCCCGGCGATACCGGATGCCCTGGCGGTAATGGTACAGAGCTACCACCTGCTGGAAATGCCGGAGCTGGAGGCCAGTGCGCTATCGGTACTGCGCACCAACTACCCCAATCACCCGGCCTTCCTGCGCAACGGCAGCTTCAATTACAACTACTACAAAGGGGCCAGTGGCCGCAGCTTTATCCACCGCATAACTCTGGGCCTGTTCGAGAAGTCCGATCCCCGCGGCTTCGACAGCCGCGAGCTATACAACCCTGAATACCAACGCGAAGAGGCGCCGCTGCCGCCAGAACTAATGTAAGAACGGGGGCGGGCAGCGAACTGCCCGCGCTCATTCCCCGGCTTTCCAGCCGTTGGTAATCGGATAGCGCCGGTCGCGGCCAAACCCGCGCTCAGAGATGCGCACGCCCACCGCCGCCTGGCGTCGCTTGTACTCGTTGCGATCCACCAAGCGCACCACTCTCTCCACCGTGTTCCGCTCGAAGCCCTGGCGGATAATGTCTTCGGCCGAGTAGTCCCTTTCAATGTAGAGGTTCAATATCTGGTCAAGTATCTCGTAGGGGGGAAGGCTGTCTGAGTCCACCTGTCCCGGTGCCAACTCTGCACTCGGGGGGCGGGTGATCACGGTCTCGGGGATCACCTCGGAAATACTGTTGCGGTAGCGGGCCAGCTGAAACACCAGTGTCTTGGGCACATCCTTGAGTGCGTTGTAACCACCTACCATATCGCCGTAGAGAGTCGCGTAGCCCACCGCCAGCTCACTCTTGTTGCCAGTGGTCAGCACCATAGCCCCCTTCTTATTGGAAATGGCCATCAGCAATACACCGCGAGAACGGGCCTGCAAATTCTCCTCGGTGGTGTCCCGCTCAGTGCCTGCGAATTCGTCAGCGAGTGCTTGGCTGAAGGCGTCGAATACCGGCTCGATACTGATCACCCGGTAATGAATGCCCAGTCGCCTGGCCTGCTCAGCGGCATCGTTCTTGCTCAGATCGGATGTATAACGAAAGGGCATCATGACCGCTTCCACCCGCTCCGGCCCCAGCGCATCCACAGCAATCGCCAGAGTCAGGGCAGAATCTATGCCTCCGGACAGGCCTAACACCACACCGTTAAAACCATTTTTGTTGACATAGTCGCGCACGCCGAGCACCAGCGCCTGATAGACCGAGGCCAAATCCTCCAGGGCCGGGGTAATCTCGCCGGGCTTTAGGGCCGCTTTGCCATTCTCGTAGGTAACACTGACCGGCAGCAGCTTCTCAACGTATTCTGGCGCCCTTGCGCACAGCTTGCCCTGGGCATCCACAGCAAAGGAGCCACCGTCAAACACTAGCTCGTCCTGACCTCCGACCCAATTCACATAAACAACCGGCATATCCCCCGCCCTGGCCTGCCCCGCCAGCAATTCAAGCCGCTGTTGGGCCTTGCCCCGGTGGAAGGGGGATGCATTGATGTTCAACATCAACTTGGCACCGGCAGCGGCAGCCTGTGCCACCGGCTCCGGGTGCCAGATGTCCTCACAGATCGAAATGGCGGTCGGAATCCCTTTGATATCGACGACGCAGGGCTTGTCACCGGGAACGAAATAGCGCAGTTCGTCGAACACCTGATAGTTGGGTAACTTTTGCTTGGCGTACTCGGCGGACAGTCGACCATCGACAATCAACCCCGCCATATTGAACACCTTGCCCGCTACCACCCTCGGGTAACCCACCAAAATCGCACAGGGAAGCTCCGCCGCCATCAATTGCGCCAGCGCGGCGTCCACACGCCGCTGCATACTTGGGCGCAACAGCAGGTCTTCCGGCGGATAACCGCATAGCGTCAATTCCGGAAACAGCACCAGCTCGGCGCCAAAGTCCCGATAGGCCCGGCGTGTTACATCGATCACCTGTGCGGTGTTACCGGGAATATCCCCCACCAAAGAATTGATTTGTGCCAGCACTAGCTGCAAAGTAGACATCGTTTTACCTCAGACCGGACAGGCGGCTATTGTACCGTGACCAGGGGGACAACAGCAGTGACTGCGCAAAAAGAGTAATCGGGGAAACAACTTGAGCCGTCCATTGACCAACACTGGCGGAGTCGCATTACAACACCAAGAGTTACTGAGGGTCTATGCCTTTTACCGGGTTGCCATAGCCCTGGTTCTGCTGAGCATTTTTACCTCCGACCTGGGTCAGGGAGCCGTGGGCAACAGCGCTCCGGCACTCTATTTTAATACTGTGATTGCCTATACCGCGCTCAATCTGGGCTGGTTTTTGCACCTGCGCCACAATGCCTACCAGACTACCGCGGGCCAAGTCGGGCTGATTCTCGGCTGCGACATTCTCACCTTCCTGCTGCTGATACAGGCCAGCGGCGGCCTCAACTCCGGACTCGGCTATCTGCTGCTGGTCAACTGCTCGGTGGGGTCCCTGCTTTTGGACCGGCGCATGAGCGCTTTCTTCGCTGCCGTTGCCAGCATCGGCGTGATCGGCCAGCAACTCTACGGCCTGCTCGCCGGTAACGCCGGTACCCAGGACATCGTTTCCGCCGGTAGTCTCGGCGTACTGCTTTTTGTTGCCGTCAGCTCCCTGCAGTATCTCTCGGCACGTATACGCAGCGCGACCCTGCGCGCCGACCAGCAGAGCCGCCAGGCCGCACACCTGCAGCGGCTGGCGCAACAGATCATAGAGCGCATGCGCACCGGTGTGTTGGTGCTGGATGCCACAGACAAACCCGAACTGATCAACCAGGCCGCGCGGCAATTACTCGGCGGACCGGCTGGGCCCGCCACCCCGTACTGGCAGGAACTGCATCGGATAGTAGACGAGTGGAACAGTGACACATCCCGCAGCAGCGCCTTGATGCGCGCAGCTAATGGCAACGAGTTGCGCCTCAATTTTGCCAAGCTACACCGAGGACATAGGGACAGCACCCTGGTGTTCATCGAAGACAACCGCAAGCTCACCCAGGCGGCTCAAAAGCTCAAGCTCGCCTCCCTTGGACACTTAACCGCTTCCATAGCCCACGAAATACGCAACCCCCTCGGAGCCATCAGCCACGCTGCACAACTGCTGTCGGAATCCCAGCACCTGAATGAACAGGACCGGCAGCTCACCCGGATCATCTGTCGGCACAGCCAGCGGGTAAACGAAATCGTCGAAAATATTATGCAGCTGTCCCGCCGCCGCGCCGCCGCTCCACAGTTGCACGACCTGGGCATGTGGCTTGAACTTTTTGTCCAGGATTATCGGGCCAGCGCTCCGGACGATGCCAACATTCAATTGCACTTTTCTGAACAGACAGTCAATGCCCGCTTTGATCCCCAGCAACTGGCGCAAGTGGTTACCAACCTGTGCAACAACGCATTGCACCACTCCCATCTTGCAACCGGGCGTCGGGAAGTCGAACTGGCGGTTTACCACAACAAAGAAAGCGACTGCGCGGTACTCGATGTCATCGACAGCGGTCAGGGCGTGCTACCGGAGCACAAAGACAAAATATTCGAACCTTTTTTCACCACCGGCCATGGAGGAAGTGGCCTGGGGCTCTATATTGCCCGGGAACTCTGCGAGGCTATTCAGGCCAACCTCTACTACTGCCGCACAGCAAGCAATAAAAGCTGTTTTCGGATAGAGTTCGCACACTCAAACAGATTTTTTTGACAGAATAGAGGGGCAATTATTTATCTAACCCTTCGTTAACTTGAAAAGAGTATCTGCCATAATCGGCCACCGAGTTTCAATTTTTCAGGAATCCTGCAATAAAGACCGCGACTACTAACTAGATGGAACCCTTGGCCCTGGTCATCGACGATGAGCCCGATATCTGTGAGCTGCTAGCCCTGACATTGCAGCGCATGGACGTTCACTGCCACACCGCCGCCACACTGAGGGAGGCGCAGCGGTTGTTGGATGAGAATCGCTATGATTTTTGCCTCACCGATATACGCCTGCCAGACGGCGACGGCCTACAGCTGGTGGAGCACATCCAAGCGCAAGATAAAAGCGATCTGCCGGTGGCGGTCATCACCGCACACGGGAATATGGATACCGCTATCAAGGCGCTCAAACTGGGCGCCTTTGATTTCGTCAGCAAACCGGTGGATCTGGAACGACTGCGTAGTCTGGTGCAATTGGCGCTGCGCCTGAACCACAAGCGCACTGATACGCAAAAACCAAATTCTGATCACCTATTGCTCGGCGAAACCGAAAAGATGCGGGAGTTGCGCCGCCAAATCGCCAAGGTGGCACGCAGCGATGCCCCTATCTATATCAGCGGAGAATCTGGCTCCGGCAAGGAATTGGCAGCCCGATCCATCCACGCCCAAGGGCCACGCGCCGACAAACCTTTTGTGCCGATCAACTGCGGCGCGATTCCCGCGGAATTGATGGAAAGCGAATTTTTTGGTCACAAAAAGGGCAGCTTCACCGGCGCCCACAGAGACAAACCCGGTCTGATGCAGGCCGCCGAAGGCGGGACCCTCTTCCTGGATGAAGTGGCGGACCTCCCTTTAGACATGCAGGTTAAACTGCTGCGCGCGATACAGGAAAAATCCGTGCGCCCAATCGGCGCCAGTCAGGAGGTACCGATAGACGTCCGTATTCTCAGTGCTACCCACAAAGATCTCGCCAAGGAAGTGGCCGAAGGTCGCTTCCGCAACGATCTCTACTACCGTATCAACGTTATTGAAATCACTGTGCCCCCACTGCGTGAGCGCAAAGAAGATATCCCTCTCCTGGCACAAACCATTATGCAGCGCATCGCCACCAATGCCGGTGTTTCCCCTCCCCACCTCTCTGCAGAGGCGATGGAAGCGTTAAAGAACTATCAATTCCCCGGCAACGTGCGCCAACTGGAAAACACCCTGGAGCGCGCCTTTACACTGAGCGACCAACAGATTATTCGCGCACAGGATTTGCATTTGGAGCGGGAGGCGCTGTCAGCAACACGTAGCGCAGAACAACCGACTCCTCCCCGTCCCCCTTCCCAGCCTGCCGCAGCCCAGACCTATCCCGGCCAGTTCGACCCAAGCCACTACGGCTCCCTGGATAGCTTCCTCCAGGCAATTGAAAAAGAAGCCATCGAGAAAGCTTTGAACGAAACCCGCTGGAATAGAACCGCCGCAGCTCAAAAGCTTGGCATCAGTTTTCGCTCCCTGCGGTACCGGCTGAAAAAATTGGGATTGGAAGATTAAGGAAGCTTTGATTAATTTGCGTGAGTGCGGTAAGTAGACCTTGGGGACTCAAGTAATAAGATGAATATTGCGACAACGTACGAGCGCCCCGTAGCTCCCGCGGATTGTATCCTGCATCCAACAGTTTCTAAATGTCCACCTCATCAGCAGATGATTCTCATCTGAAAGCTAAATATCTCCGCTTCCATAGGGTGAATTAATCAGAGATTCTTCCACGATTACTGTAAATGCGGACTAGAACGTTCGTACTGCAATAGCCTGTAATTGGCTTTTTTCCTGCAATCGGTATGCTAATGCAAACTCAAGGAAGAGGAGTTTGTACTGTGAAGAAATCTTTAGGATTTACTCTTATCGAGTTGCTTCTCAGCATTACCATCCTTGCAATTGTTGCTTCTTACGCCTTACCTACCTTTAGCGATCTCACCCGGCGTTACAAGAGCGAAGCCAAAGGTCGGGAACTTTTCGAATTACTCATTTTAATGCGCACCAAGGCATACAGTGAGCATAAAAGCTACACATTATGTCCAAGCGAAAATGGCAGTAGTTGCGGAAAAGACTGGGCATATGGCGCAATTTTATTTGCAGACAATGACAGAGATGGAGAACTGGACGCTTCTGAAAAAATTGAACGCACACTATCAAAGTTGGAAGATGGCGCCACTTTGAGTTGGAACGCGTTCAACAATAAAGGTTTTATCACTTTTCGCCCAAATGGCACAACCCCGGCACAAAGTGGAAATTTTAAATACTGCCCTCCTGGAGGCGAAGAAAAATACGGCTGGTTTATTATCTTAAACACTATCGGCCGCCCCTATTTCGGAAAAGACCGGGATGGAGACGGTATTGTAGAAAATGGCAGCGGATCTCCACTGACCTGTGATGCAAAAAACTAAACACTCAATGAGTGTTTCCCTGGCGGAGTAGCACTCCGCCAATTATCAGAAAACCAGCAAAACAGAACTGTAACTGCGTAAGTTACCTCGGCTCCCTAGCTAACTACAGCTCTTTCTCCAGCACATCTCAGAGTTATCGAAAGCGCCATTATCATCCCTATCCCAGGCCCGAACACCGGATGATCTCAACTCCAATTTACCATCACCATCCTGCCCATTAATCGGGGTTGCCTGCAGAGTATATCCCTCAGCATCGGCATCTGTAATGCGTAAATTGTACGTTTTATTACCACCATCTAGCGGCGCCTGGCTAGGGAAAATATCTGGAACGCCACCAGTATGTGAACCAGCATAAGTACCATTTTGTGTAAAATGTTTTTCCATTGCCTGCGCCAGGCCCATCAATGCACCCTGGGCATCGGCACGGTTTGCACTTCGCACATGCTCTCGGTACGACGGCCATGCCACTCCAGCCAACACTGCGATAATCGCCACCACGATCATCAACTCGATTAACGTAAAGCCATTTTGTCTTTTCATAATTGCACTCTGTCAGTGTGATCAGGGCCTGTAACTTACCACTATCAAACTGTTATATCAGACTATTAATTAGGAGTAATTTCTTCCCAGCTGAGGCGGCCCGCACTGCTCCCCCCACCTGTTTCAGTAGGCCTTCCACTGGTGCTTCCTGAAGTGTCCCCGGTATACTGCCATACGACGCCGCTGCCTTTAATGAAGCCGGATTCATTGGGCATTCCTGATGTCACCATCTCCCCAATCAAACCCTGATCGTCACTATTGATCTCTCCATCTCCATTCGTATCAAAAACAGCAAAATCTGTCGGAGCTAGGCCAGTACGAAAATCCACTGACATTAGCCAACCGTAACCTCCAGCAGAGCACACCTGCCCGGTAGGAATCATAGTGTTGAAAAAGAGTACCTCGTCAATAAGGGTAGGACGTGTGACCACTCTCTCTCCACCATCGGGGGTAACCCCCGTTTTTAATTGCATATACCAGCCGCTTTTGCTACTCCAATCCACCGCGCTGCCCGTAGCCTTCCGCAAGGTTTTTACACTACCATCGGCCTGCGTTACATCCTGATTAACTAACGTACGGATTTCAAGGTCCGCCTTGCTGAGGCCGTACTTTCCGTTATCCGACACCGCATAGAAACCGCCAGCGGATGTATCGGCGGTATCCACTTCCGTCAAATACTGACCGGATCCGAAATAAACCAGCAGGTTCGGGGTAGAACCGTGGCTATACACAACATTTTTAGCCACTAGCGGCGCAGCTGTGATAGGTTCTCCGCCTGTGGAAAATAGAGGTTTCGGATTATTGCTCGCATCCTTGATCACATCCCAACTACCGGTTTTACTGAGGTCAAAAGCCCACATATTCCCCTTTAAGTCTCCCGCGTAAACACGGTCAATAGTGCCGTCCAAGTCAGCATCCACTATGGCAGGCGTAGACAACCCATTCTTATCCATTGAACTGCCAACGCCGGTAGAGATATAGACATAGTTATTGCCCAGACCATCATTGCCATCTAGATATACGATGAACAAACCTGCATCGCCAGTGGTACTGTTATAGCCGTTGCCAAAAATTGCAGCCCACTCACCATTGGATAAACGACCTATCTGCGGACGGCTAAAGGTGTAACCCAGATTATTGTTATCCGAGTCTGTAAACTCCCACATCACCAGTGAACTGGCATTCGCAGCAATAAAGTTCGCCGGTTCGGTCACATCCAAGGCATAATAACCCTTTCCGCCGGCTCCAAGGCCACCGACCAAAACCGTCTTCCAAGCACCATCAATGTAGGCATCTGTAACCGTCGGCGTACCATCCACATAATATTTGTGCTGATAGATCTGGGAAGTCAGTGCATGTAATCCTTTTTCATCCTCGGTACTGGCCAAGGCTGAGGGAGAATAAGCGATCAATTCTTTTCCGCCATCAGAACCTGTGGTGCTGGCATTAAAACCGTGGAGAAAGCCGTCATTGGTTCCGACATACACAACAGGAGTCCGGCTACTTTTAGCGGATTTAAAGGCGCTATAGCTACTCGCTTCAGGAAACTTTTCTGTTTCCCAACCCGCATCCGGTTTGGCGACATATACGGGCGATGAATTAATAATATCGCCCAAGCGGCTAACGCGCTGGCGGAACTCATCTTCGGCTGCGCCTTCATTGGAGCGGTCGCCGCGCAAATAGGCTATCCGCTCCACTGCCCGGCTGTCAGTTACTGCTACTCCGGTAGAGGTATTTATATTTAAATCCTGCTCACTGACAGTATCAGCATTGGCTACGTCTAACCCGGCACTGTCAGCGGTAAACAGCACACCGCCACCTTCAGCAACGCCATCGTTATTTTTATCCAAGTCAGCTCGATATGTGAGCATAAAGCGCTGACTGATATCAGACAGAGCATCCAGTTTAGCTCCTGCCTCCCAGACAGGCGTTGATGATATTTTGCCGTCGCTATCAATGGAGTATGCGGCAAGCTCACCACTCCAGTTACCACTATCAAACTTGGCTGCAAACAGCGCTGTATCAGACTCCAAAGACGTGCTATTGAAAGAAACCGCGCTGGAGCTACCAACAATTGCGTTAACTTTACTGATAATCTGGTTAAAAGTAGTTTTCAGTTGCGAAGCGTTATCCGCGGAATAGACGCCGCCGCCGCCCAGGGCACCCGCGTTTACCATCACATCTGTGTCTGATAGACCTTGGCTTGCAAAGCCAATCAGATAACTGGTGATATTATTTTTTACTGGAGTACCATCGGGTTCCTTTAGGTCTGGCCGCAGATCGATTTCGTAAAGCGCTTTAATTACGTCATCCATAGACTCATCATCGCCATGCGTACACCCTTCCGGTCCTTCACAAGGAGTGTCATATTTTTTCAGAATACTGCTAACATTGTCATCAACAGAAGGTTCCCCATCAGTCAACGCCACCATAAAACTTTTTTGGCAGTAATACTGAATTGCTCCGTTTTCTACACCAGTCTGAGGAATAGGCACCCCATTCCAGTGTGGCTGACTACTGAAAATCACATCTCCTTGAGCTTCTTTGGCATCGCCATTTTTATCAACATATGATAACTTTTGGCTTTCATATCCACTAATAAAATAGCGACCTATATCTTGAAAACTTTCAGCCAGTGGGGTACCACCACTTGCACTGATCTTATCTATCGCTTCAAGCAAATCTTCGCGTGAATCATCAGTTATACTTGTAAGCCCTGACAACGCCCGGGCACCGTCACCAGCATTAAAGTCCATCAAGCCCACGCGAACATTCTCCAGGCCTGAAACCAATTCAGCTGCTGCAGATTTCATAATGTCCGTACGGCGACCAACACCAAGCTTGATTCGACGAGCAGTTTTGCCATCCTCTTCTAAAAACTTATCTGCAGTATATGTTCCCGCAGCAGTTTTTGTCGAAAAGAACCAATTCAAAAAATGACCCGACTGCCTAGGACGAGCACCATTACTGCCATCATCATACAAATTCAAATAACTATAAGTTTGATAATCCCCCGTTCTATAATATGAACTACTATTCCCATCTGCATAAAACCGAACAGCAAAGTTTGTATTATTATCAAAACAATTATTTACCGAGTTCCAGGTTTGCCAGTCACCATTCTGGTAAGACTCTATGCTGAATTCCACCTTGCCAGAATATTTGTTAACTCGGTAGTTAACCGTATAGTAATTGTTGTAGTTTTTCCTATTTTTATCAATTGGATTTGCACAAGGGATATTCTCAGCAGGGTCATAATCTTCCGGCGGCAACACAACCTCATACATAGAACCAGATGAGTCCAGCAAGAACATAATATTTGGCTCAGCCGAGCCTCGAGTATAGAGTGGCACATCAGATAGCGTACCCGGTGCCGCAGAAGCGCTAGTGGCTAAAGTAAGCAAGAAAGCTGCACTCATGGCACGCAATGGAAACTGTACACCTGCCTTTTTATTTAATTCCATTTTTTTCACTCTCTTAAAATGCCTTGCCGTAGAGGGTTACAACTATGCGTTCAGTACCGCCAATACCCTGCCCACGAGCGACTATCTTAAAAACCTGAACATCACTAGCGGAGAGCTTGCTAACCCCCGCACTCTTATCAACACTGGAAACGTCGGCATCGTTAGTCGCTTGGCCCGCCATTTCTATAAACATACGCCCCTTCAGTTTGGTGACACCGTCAGGGCCTTTCATTGAAACTTCTTCAGCCCTGGAGTTGGCGTCCTTCCAGGTATCCGCAGCGAAGAGATCATCGGGACCGTCGCCAGCAGTACGCAACCAGCCAGTGGTACCAAAGGAAGAGGTATCCGTAAGACTATCGATATACGCCTCTCCCTTGCGAGCCATAGTTTCAGCGACTTCCAGTGCAATCTTTGCGTCTCGGGAGGCAAACGTCATTCGCTCATTCATTAATACCCCTCGGGCGCCCGACACACCAATCAAAGTAAGCACCAGAAGAATTATCAGGCTGACGATTAATACCGCACCGCTTTGCCTACCTATACTCTTCATCACATAGCCCCCCTGTTGCGCACTTTTACTGTCGCCACATAAAGCTTTCTCAAGCGCCCATCCGAGTAAGTCGTCTCGGTTCCATCCAGCTCAGTAATTTTTTGTTCACCGGCACCTGCATTTCCTTCACTCGCCACAAGTAGCTGCAATTTAATTGCTGTTACTCCAGCCATTACACTTAAGGTAGAACTTGCATTCTGCCAGGTATCTACAATACCGTTACCGGTCGTATCTCTACCGTAGGAAACCTGCATATCCTCTATGCCAGGAACCAATTCCTGAGTGATATCACTGGAGCCGGTCACCTCTCGCATAAACAGAGAATTGGTTCCAGCGGCACTTTGTGCGATGAAAAAAGTCCTCTGGTAAGGCAAAAGCAACCTGGAATCCGCACCATAACTCATTGTCAAAGTGTCGCTTGTGTTTTCTATCCAACCACTCTTCACGGATCCCGCAGCATGGGCAATCACTCTGTCACTGCCACCACCCAGGGTTCCACTAACCCCTGTGATTGTCAGCGCATCAGCAGCAAGGCAGTTTGAAACAAGAACCACTTGGCCTGCAGTAATAGGGCAATTGGAGGTGACTTTAAGCTCGCCCGGGACAGAAGTGTCCACTAACCTTCCGACTCCGCCACACGCATCCATTGTGCCGCTCAAAATCAAAATATCCGTGCCATCTACAACATCTATTGAATCTACCTTCTCACTGGAATCGGCATTGTCTATTCCTTGCACGCCATCGGCACCGATAGAAGCCAGAAAACCACTACTTACATTGAGATGATTATCAATACTGGCCACATCTGATACACACCCCCAGTAGTCCGCGGAGCGGATTTCCTTACTCAGCAAATCGATAGCAAAGCGACCGCTTTCCTGGACCCGGGAGAAGGCGGTTTGCATACGCATAGTGTCACTGTTGCTTTGGAATATCTGCAGGACTCCCAACAACAAAAGAGAGCTCAACAATATGCCAATCATCAGTTCAATCAACGACAGACCGCGCTGCCGGCCAAATAGCTGCATGATTAAAGCTCCACAATCATTTCAAATGAGGCATCTTCCAGTGCACTTGCCGAGGTTCCGTAATCCTCTCCGGTATGCTGCTCTTTCCAGTCAATCTTCACCGTCACCACACCTCCATTGCGGCTGATAGTGCCTTTCGCGGAGGGTAGATTCGACTTCAGAACTTGGTCCCACTCATAAAGATCCCGGGCGGCAAGCTCGTTGACGGAGCAGGATGAACTACAGTCGTTGCTGGAAGTGGAAGTACCACTTACCGTGCCATCGTAAGCCCCTTGCTGGACACCGCTGGGGTTGGCACGCATACGCTCGACGATCTCCTGAGCCGCCAAAGCCGCCATGTAACGGTGATGAGCACCGCTACCGTTCTTCAGACTCATCATCTGCGTGGCTGCAAGGCCGAGTAACCCAACCGCCAAAACTAGAACCGATACCAACACCTCGATCAGTGTCGCCCCTCTTTGTGTTTTCATCCTAATCCCCACTGCTACAGGCAATGCCGGTATTCAAGCGAATTGCACCAGACACCAGCAACTCGAGCTCTCGACCATGATTCCCAGTGCGATCGTCACACAGTTTCAAAGTCAAAGTGTTGCCCAGGCTGCCCCCGCCACGGGCGTTAAAAGTAAAGTCAACATTCTTGGCGTTAGCGCCGCCGATATTGGCATCCAGAGCCAAGGTCGCAAGATCGATATTGAGCTCCCGCAGCTCTTCACCACTATCGAATCCATTGTCGCTATTACTGTCGAACCAAACCCTAAGCCCATTGGCGACATCGCCATCAATTGCGCTAACGCGAACTCCGCCCCCCCGACGCACGGCCTCTGCTCGCGCATATTGCAGCAAGCCGTTTAGGTCATTGGTCATGGTGGCGACACGATTATTTTTAATCATGGTATTAAAGGAAGGGACAGCCATCGCGGTAATAATGCCCAAAATCATAAGCACTACCATCAGCTCAACGATGGTGAAACCAGCTAACCGTCTAAAGTTGCTCATTATTGCTTTACCCTGGAAACACGGACTGCCAGCACAATGCCATGCATCAAACTAGCCTGGTGCATGTATACCAACTTGGCGTAGCAGTTAAAGGGAGGGAATCGACAATTTGCAGGAGAGGCCGATAGGCGGTACTGGGGAGGCGACAAATGGATTGGAAGGTGGAGGATTAGCGAGGACAGCTAACCTCCAGCCCACTTTTAGAGGTGCGAGCTCTGCTTAATCAGAAGCTGCTTAGCGCAACTCTTTCGGCAGAGAAAAGCGAATATTCTCCTCCCGCCCCGCCATCTCCCGTGGCAACTCGGCACCCAGCTGACGCAGGCGCTCGATCACTTCCTGTACCAGCACCTCTGGCGCCGAAGCGCCGGCAGTGATGCCGATTGCTTTTTTGCCCTCGAGCCAGGCCGGCTCTATATCTGCGGCACCATCGATCAGTTTGGCGGTGGTGCCACAGCGCTCGGCCAGTTCACGCAGGCGGTTGGAGTTTGAACTATTGGGGCTGCCGACCACCAGCACTAGGTCGCTTTCCAGTGCCAGTTGCTTCACGGCGTCCTGACGGTTCTGGGTTGCATAGCAGATGTCATCCTTGCGCGGGCCGCGAATATTGGGAAAGCGGGCGCGCAGGGCGTCGATGACCTTGGCGGTGTCATCCATGGACAGCGTGGTCTGGGTGACGAAGCTCAGATTGTTTTCGTCTTTGACCTGCAGCTTGGGTACATCTTCCTCGTCTTCGACCAGATAGATAGCACCCCCATTTCTGGTGTCATACTGCCCCATGGTGCCCTCCACCTCTGGGTGGCCGGCATGGCCGATCAATATACACTCCGCCCCCTCGGCACTAAATTTGCTCACCTCCATATGTACCTTGGTCACCAGCGGGCAGGTAGCGTCGAATACCTTGAGACCGCGTGCGGCGGCCTCCTCTTGTACCGCTTTGGAGACGCCGTGCGCACTGAATATCACGATGACGTCGTCCGGTACTTCACTCAATTCGTCGACAAAAACTGCTCCGCGTTCGCGCAGGCTCTCCACAACGAATTTGTTATGCACTACTTCGTGGCGCACATAGATGGGCGCACCGAATACATCCAGGGCACGGTTGACGATATCGATGGCCCGGTCGACACCGGCACAAAAGCCGCGAGGATTGGCAAGTCGGATTTGCATATTCAGATCAACACTTGTTCGCTGCGAAGATACCGGAGGCCAGTTACTGAATGGAGTCCACCTGGAGAATTTTTACATGGAAGTTCAGCGTCTGGCCGGCCAGTGGGTGGTTGAAATCGACGGTGACTTCGTCCTCGCCTACTGAACGGATGACACCGGGCAGCTCGCCGCCGCCATTGTCAAAAGAAACGACCAGCCCCGGCTCCAGTTCCATATCCGGAGAGAAGCTGTCACGCCGTACCTTTTGAATATTACTGGGGTTTCTCTGCCCAAAGCCCTGCTCCGGCGGTATTTCGAATTGCGCCTCATCGCCGGCTTTGAGACCGAACAACGCCTTCTCGAAACCGGGCAGAAGATTGCCGTCGCCGACACTGAATGTGGCCGGCTCGCCCTCAAAGGTGGAGTCGACGACGCTGCCATCGTCCAGCTTCAAACTGAAGTGCAGGGTAACCCGGCTGTGCTCTCCGATAACGGTATTTGCCATCTTTCTTCTATACTTCCGCGCTCTTCTCCGCCTCGCCTTTCTTGCCGGCAAAGAACAGCAATTCGATCACCAGCATGGCCGCGCCGATGCTGATCGCCATATCCGCCACATTAAACACTGGAAAGCTCCAGCTGCCATAGTAGACGGAGATAAAGTCACGCACATAGCCGAGCAGCATCCTGTCCCAGAGATTGCCAATAGCGCCACCGAGAATCAGCCCCAAAGCCGCAGGTTCCCAGCGCTTTGCCGGAGAAAGCCGCCACAGCCACACTGTCACCACAATACTGAAACCGAATGCGATAACACCGAAAAACCAGCGCTGCCAGCCGCCGGCATCAGCGAGAAAACTAAAGGCGGCACCGTAGTTCTCCGCGTAGGTGAACTGCAGCAGGCCGGGGATGATCTGCATTGCGGGGCCGTACATAAACGCCTCCACCGCCCACACTTTTGTGGCGATATCCAGCAGTATCACCCCCAGCGCCAGCCAGTACCAGCGCCACGGGTGGCTGAAAGCCTTTAAACCCGTTTTAAGCATAGTGCCGTTCCTCACCGGAACCAGCCACATTGTCCACGCAACGGGAGCAGATCTCGGGATGCTCGGGGTCCGCCCCCACATCGGCACGATAATGCCAACAGCGCGCGCACTTGGGGTGGTCGACTTTGCGCACATCCACTTTAAGTCCGGACAGTTCAGTACTGTGTGCACCTGCGGCATCGCTGAGGCGCTGGACCGAGGTGGAAGAACAGATCAATACAAACCGCAGCTCGTCCTCAAGCTCCGCCAGTTTGCCGCGCAGCTCGTCGTCGGCGTAAAGCGTCACCGCCGCCTGCAGAGACCCGCCGATATTGCCCGCCGCGCGCTGTTCCTCCAGCACTTTGTTCACCGCAGTTTTCACCTGGGCAATCGCTGCCCAGTAGTCCGCCCCTTTGGCAAAATCCGCGGGAAGTTTCGGCAGAGGATACCACTCCTCGAGGAATACGCTCTCCGCCTTTTCCCCTGGAATAAATTGCCATACTTCTTCGGCAGTAAAGCTCAGAATCGGCGCAATCCAGCGCGCAAAGGCCTGGACAATGTGGTAGAGGGCCGTCTGCGCCGAGCGGCGCGCGACACTGTCGCGTTGTGTGGTGTACTGGCGATCCTTGATGATATCCAAATAGAAGCCACCCAGGTCCACCACGCAGAAATTGTGCAGTTTCTGGTAAATATGGTGGAACTGATAGTGGTCATAGGCTGCGACAATTTCGTCCTGCAGGCGTGAAGCCTTGTCCAGCGCCCAGCGGTCCAGCGCCAGCAGCGCATCTTCCGGCAGCAGGTCCGTTTGCGGATCGAAGCCAGCCAGATTGGACAGGAGGAAGCGCGCCGTATTACGCAAGCGGCGGTAGGAGTCCGCGGTGCGCTTCAGGATTTCGTCGGAGACCGCCATCTCGCCGCTGAAATCGGTAGCGGCAACCCAAAGACGCAGCACATCCGCACCCAGTTTGTTAATGACTTCCTGAGGCGCAACGACGTTACCGACAGACTTTGACATCTTGCGCCCCTGGGCATCCACGGTGAAACCGTGGGTCAGCACCTGCTTGTAGGGAGCACAGTTGTTGATGGCGATAGAGGTTTTCAGAGAAGACTGGAACCAGCCGCGGTGCTGGTCGGAGCCTTCCAGGTACAAATCCGCCGGGAAGCGCAGGCCCTCTCGGCGCTCCAGCACGGCAAAGTGTGTCACACCAGAGTCGAACCAGACATCCAGAGTGTCGGTGACCTTCTGGTACTGATCGGCCTCGCTGCCCAACAGCTCACTCGGGTCTAAATCGAACCAGACATCCATGCCCCCCGCATCGACGCGCTCGGCCACTTTCTCCATCAGTGCCGGGGTGTCCGGATGGATCTCGTGTGTCTCTTTGTGTACGAAAAGAGCAATGGGCACGCCCCAGGTACGCTGCCGCGAGATGCACCAGTCCGGACTGGCATCCAGCATGGCGTCAATACGTGCCTTACCCCAGTCGGGGATCCATTCCACCTGATCCGCGGCCTGCTGTGCATGATCGAGCAGGTCATTCTGCTGCATACTGATAAACCACTGCGGCGTCGCGCGATAGATCAGCGGCGTCTTGGTACGCCAGCAGTGAGGGTAGCTGTGCACCAGTTTGTCCTCGCACAGCAACACGCCTTTTTCTTTCAGCAGGGCAACTATTTTGTCGTCCACCTTGTAGACATGCTCACCGGCGAACAGGGGCACACTGTCGCGGTAGACCCCGTTGTCATCGACGTAATTCAGCGTGTCGATTCCGTAGCGCTTGCCCACAAGGAAGTCGTCCGGACCGTGGTCCGGGGCCGTGTGCACACAGCCAGTACCGGCGTCGGTGGTTACATGGTTACCGAGAACAATCGGCAACAACTTGTCGTAGAAGGGGTGGTGCAACTTCAGGTGTTCCAATGCAGCACCGCGGATGCGCCCTACCACCTCACCGCTGAGACCGGCGCGTTCCAGTACCGCATCCTTGAGCGCTTCCGCCACCAGAATACGCCTGTCGCCAGCCTGCACCACAACATACTCCAGCTCAGCGTTGACCGAGACCGCCTGGCTGGAGGGAAGGGTCCAGGGAGTGGTGGTCCAGATGACGACTGAGAGGGGGCCGTCGCCGGCGTGACCTCCGGCGGCATCGGCGATGGCCAGGGCCGTTTCCTCGGTGGCGGGGTAGCAGACATCGATGGAGTAGGACGTTTTATCCCGGTACTCCACTTCCGCTTCCGCCAGCGCCGAGCCGCCGACCACGCTCCAATAGACAGGCTTGAAGCCGCGCGCCAAGTGGCCATTTTTCACGATGCGGCCGAGAGCGCGAATGATGTCCCCCTCGAACTGAAAATCCATAGTGCGATAGGGATTGTCCCACTCCCCCAGTACGCCCAGGCGGACAAAATCCTTTTTCTGCCCCTCGACCTGCTTGGCGGCGTATTCGCGGCATTTCTGGCGGAACGTTTTGTAATCCACCTTACTGCCAGCTTTGCCGATTTTGGTTTCCACCTTGTGCTCAATGGGCAGGCCATGGCAGTCCCAGCCGGGCACATAGGGGGCGTCAAAGCCGCTCAAGGTCTTTGACTTGACGATGATGTCCTTCAGGATCTTATTGACCGAGTGACCGATATGAATATCGCCGTTTGCGTAGGGCGGGCCGTCGTGGAGGATAAACTGATCGCGCCCGGCGCGCGCTGCGCGGATCTTTTCGTAGAGCTTTCCCTCCTGCCATTTTTTTAGGATGGCCGGTTCCCGCTGCGGCAGGTTGCCGCGCATAGGAAAATCGGTTTCGGGCAGGTTCAGAGTGGCTTTGTAATCGGTCATTGGGTATCCGCTTGGCTCAAGTGCTGATCATTGAATTCTGGCGGGGCAAGGGCGAATATCCCGCCCCTATGGATTTTGTGCAAACCACGTTTTCGCCTCCGCAATATCCCTGGCGATCCGCGCTTTCAGCGCCTCCAGGGAGGCGAACTTTTCCTCATCACGCAATTTGTGGCAGAACTCCACCGCCAACTCGCGGCCGTAGAGATCGCCATCGAAATCGAACAGGTTAACCTCCAGCAGTGGCTCGGCGCCCGCGCCCTCCACCGTGGGGCGGAACCCCACGTTGGCCACACCGTCGACGGCCTTGCGGCCATCGACAAGCTGCGGGCCTCTGGTTGCGCTGACGCGCACCGTGTATACGCCCACCAATGGCGAACGGTAGCGTTGCAGGCGCACATTGGCGGTGGGCGCCCCCAGCTGTCGCCCCAGCGCCCGCCCCGGCGCCACGCGGCCGGTGATCCGATAAGGCCTGCCGAGCAGCGTCTCCGCCAGCTCAAAATCCGCGGCCTCCAGCGCCGCCCGGATGCGCGTGCTGCTGACCCGCGCACCGCGGATTTCCACCGTTGCCGTATCCTCGACGCTAAACCCGGCCTGCTGCCCCACCCGCTGCAGCAAATGGTAATCACCACTGCGATCGCAGCCGAAGCGGAAGTCATCGCCAACCACTAAATGGCCAATATTCAGTCCATCCACAAGTATGCGCTGAATAAAGCCCTGCGCGCTCAGGCTGCGCAGCTTTTCATTGAACTGGAGGCACAACACCCGGTCCACTCCGGCATCGAACAGAGCCAACACCTTTTCTTTAAAGCGCATCAGTCGCGCCGGCGCCCGCTCACCGGAAAAATACTCATGAGGCTGGGGCTCGAAGATAATCGCAACAGAGGGCAAACCCAACTCTCGGGCACGCCGATTTAACTGCGCGATAATCGCCTGGTGCCCCAGGTGAACGCCGTCAAACGAGCCGATAGTGGCCACGCAGCCTCTGTGACAGGAGCGCAGGTTGTGCAACCCGCGGATCAGTTCGCGCTCTGGGGCCAAAGTGGTCTTTCCATCCTCACGAAATCGAGCGGCGCAGTATAGCGGATAAGTGATTGGCGGTCAGTGACGGAGATTCTGGCCACAAACGCAGTCCCGAGACAGCCACTACTGAGTCGGCGGGTACGGGTTCAACCGGCAGCGCGAAAATGACGGGGCCTCAGGCCAACCACAAAAAGGGTCAACAGATAAGTAGCACCACCACCAGCCACCAGCATGCCCATTCGCCAGGCGCGATCCAACCAGGACCAGTCGCTCCAATCCCGCCAATAGTGCAGCGCCAGCAACAGTACCCCCATCATCGCCAGATTCGCCGCCAGCAGGCGCAGCAAATAAACACCCCAGCCAGCCTCCGGACGATAGATATGGTCGCGGCGCAGTCCCTGGTACAGCAGCCAGGCATTGATCACAGCCTGGCAAGCGGTGGCCAGCGCCAGCCCCATATGACCCAGCCTGAAATAATGATTGAGAGGAATGACGAACGCCAAACTCAACAACATCTTGGCAGCGATGGCGATCAGACCGAAGCGCACCGGCGTATAGGTATCCTGACGGGCAAAGTAGCCCGGCGCCAACACTTTGATCAGCATGAATGCCAGAAGGCCCAGGGAATAAGCGCGCAGCGACCAGGCGGACATTGCCATATCCCGCGGTGCCATAGCCCCGTACTGAAACAATGTCGTCAACAGCGGCTCTGCCAGGGCCACCAGCGCTACTGAAGCCGGCAGTGAGATCAGTGTCACGCTGCGCAGCGCCCAGTCCAGCGTGTGTCGGAAGCGCTCGGGGTCTCCGTCCGCGTGCTGGCGCGACAGACTCGGCAGTATCACCGTAGCCACGGCGACACCGAAAACACCCAGCGGCAACTCCGTCAGACGGTCGGAGAAATACAACCAGGACACACTGCCAGAAGGCAGGAAAGAGGCGAGCAGCGTATCCAGCACCAGACTGATCTGGGTCACGGACACGCCGAAAATGGCTGGCGCCATCAGCCTGAGGATCTTTCGCACCCCGGGGTATTGCCAGTCCCAGCGCGGCCGCGGCAACAGCCCGAGGCGGGCCAGAAATGGAATCTGGAACAGGAGCTGAACAGTACCCGCAGCGGAGACCCCCCAGGCGAGCGCCATGATCTGCGGCTCAAACCAACCCGCGGCAACCGTCGCGGCGGCAATCAGGACCAGATTCAACAGTACCGGGGTCAACGCTGGCACAGCAAAGCGGTCAAAGCTGTTCAAAATCGCCCCGGCAAAGCCTGTCAGGGAAATCAGCATCAAGTAGGGAAAAGTGATGCGCAACATATCCACCGCCAGGTCGAACTTTTCCCGCTCGCCGCCGTCCCACCACCAGCCGAATGCAAAAATTCCCGCCACCAAGGGCGCGCAGAGCACGCCGAACAGGGTTACCAACAGCAGTGTGCCGCCCAAGGCCCCCGCAACCCTGTCATTCAGCTCCCGCGCCGCGGCAATTCCGCCGCTCTGCCGGTACTCGGCCAGTACCGGCACGAAAGCCTGGGCAAAGGCACCCTCGGCGAAAAGGCGGCGAAAAAAATTGGGGATCTTGAAGGCCACAAAAAAGGCATCTGCGGCATCGCCGGCACCGGCAAAGCGCGCCAAAACCATGTCGCGAACCAATCCCATGACCCGGGACAACATGGTCGCGCCCCCGACAATAGAGCTGCCACGCAGCAATCGTGCAGCACCGGAACCGGTACCTCGATCACCCGCATTGCTGTGAGGCTGATTCGGGCTGGCGGGCGGCTGTGACAAAGCGGCGACTCCTGGCAAAAGGGTTGCAATCGGTAGAGGCGTGGCCGCAAAGTCTACCTTAAATTTCCCCCCAAGGACGGAAACCGGGAAGTGTCTGGGTCCTACGGATGCCAGCGCACGAGCCTATACTCGAAATGAGCAAGTGGTGCGTCCCAAAGGAATGGTGGCGCAAGGAGAGAATGGATGGCCATCAATACACTGATGATTGCTCTGGCACTGGCATTGGTGCTGTATGTCGCAGTGGCACTCGGCCCGCGTCCGCAGCGGATAAGAGTGCGCATAGAAGCGCCTCGCGACAACCGTTACCACCGCCAAGGCGGCAGACCAGCCAAAGGGAAGCAAGATCGGTGAGCGCGCGGGGCGGTTGCCATATTTCGCCATAATTGCGCTTGAGTTCGCCATAGCCGCGCCATTTGAGCGCCTCTTTGCGGTTATTAAATAAGTCTCAACCGGGCCGGAAACAGCGTTGGCCCCTCTGAAGACCGACATACCGCAAGGAGACGGATTATGAAAAAAGTACTGATGGTTGCGACTCTGGGTTCCCTCATTGCCACCGGCGCTCAGGCAACAGAGCAGCGAGAAGGGTTCCAGGGATCGAAGCTCACACCGGCCAAGCAGGCCACTGTATTTACCGGAGCCGCGGTAGCCGGCGCCGCAGTGGGTGGTCCGGTCGGGTTTATCGCCGGTGCCCTGGGCGGAGCCTGGCTGGGCGAGCAGATCAAACAAGCAGAAGAGGCAGACATGCTGGCGACACAATTGACCGAGAGCCGCGCAGAACTGAACGATCTGGCACAACAACTCGACGCCGCGCGACTGTCGGCCAACGACGCCAACGAGCTCGCCGTCGACTCCCTGCGGTTTCAACTGCTCTTCACCACCGGCGATGACCAGCTGAAAGAAGGCCAGCTGCGCCAGGTTGAAGCGCTGGCAAACTTTCTCAACCGCCACCCCCAGTTACACGTGCGCCTTGAAGGACGGGCCGATCCCCGCGGCAGCGACGGTTATAACAATGTGCTGTCCGACCAACGCGCTCTTTCCGTCCAACGGGCACTGGAAAGCTACGGCGTCGATGCCACCCGCATCAGCCGCCAGGCACTGGGCGCCACCCATTCCAAGGCCCCGCGCGGCGATGCCGACGCCTACGCAATGGAGCGCCGCGTTGACATCCACTTCAACTTGCCGGAATCCATGGCCGGTAACTTCTGAGTGCCGCGCAACCTCTGACTCATCCGCGTAAGAACTATGGGCCGCACGGCCTTGCCCGGACCGAAAATCCAGGCAGCGCACCGGCCCGCTTATACCCCTCCAGTGCGAACCCCTGTTGTACTTGATGTACTTGCGGGCGCCTGCCGTCCGCCTTTTTGATTTCGCGCCAATAAGGCATCATCCTGCGACATCGCCGCACCGCACCGCCGGAGGGCGTCAGAACGGATTCCAACTTTGTACCAGAACACTCGCGCCTTTACCTATGACCGCCACCATCGCCATTGTTGAAGACGAACGCGCCATCGCTGAAAACTACCGCGACGCCCTGCGCCGCAGCGGCTACCGGGTCGAACTCTACGAATCTCGCCCCGCGGCACTGGATGCCTTTCGGCAGAGACTCCCTGACTTGGCCGTGATCGATGTGGGATTGGGCGCCGAAGTGGAGGGCGGTTTCGAACTGTGCCGCGAACTGCGCGCCATGGCGCCCACCCTGCCGATCCTTTTTCTAACCGCACGCGACTCGGAGCTGGACATCATCTCGGGCCTGCGCCTCGGCGCCGACGACTACCTGACCAAAGATATCTCCCTGCCCCATATGCAGGCGCGCATCAACGCCCTGCTGCGCCGTGTCAGCGTACTGCGGGATCAGAGCGACGACAGTGAAACCCTCACTCAAGGCAAGCTGGAGCTGGACATTTCTCGCCTGCACTGCCACTGGAACGGCGAGCGCGTAGACCTGACAGTGACCGAATTCTGGATAGTGCACGCCCTGGCCAAACGTCCCGGCCATGTAAAGTCCCGCAGCCAGCTGATGGAAGCGGCGCGTGTGGTATTGGATGACAACACTATCACCTCCCACGTAAAGCGCATCCGGCGCAAATTCCAGGCCCTGGATGCCGAATTCAACGCGATCGCCACTGCCTACGGTATGGGCTACCGATGGCGAGCCTGAGGGAAGGCACCCTGACGGTGCAGGTCATGACCACAAAAGACGCGTCCCACTTCCCTCTCCACACCGCCACGGAAAAGTCTCAGCTGCGGCCGGGACAGTCGCGCTATGGGCGCCCCGCCTTCCCAACCCGTTTGTCACTGCATAGGATGACAGCGTGAAACTGCGCCGCCAGCTACTACTCGTCAGCCTGGTCGCCCTGGCACTGCCCTGGGCCGGCTGCCAATACTTGCGCCAAGTGGAGCAAGCGCTGGCCCAAGGGCAGATCCAAGCCCTGGAGGCCACCGCCAGCGCTGTGGCAGCGAGGCTTGCCAGCGCGCCGCAACTGATAGCCCCGGACCCCGAACGCCACGCCCGACCGCCGGGCGCACAACTCTATTTGCACCCCCTGCCCCAGGCACCGCTGCTCGACGGCTACGGCGATGAATGGCGCCAGTGGCGGTTGCCGGCACGACAACTGCCAGACACGGACGGCAGCCCCTTCGCGCAGGTGACCCTGGGCCAGTTCGACAATCACGTCTATCTGTTGTTGACCGTGGCCGACCGCACCCCCGCCCACCACGATCCGCGCACAGGCCTTTTGGCCAGCGGCGACGCAGTCGCAATCCACACCGCTGACCACCACTACACCCTGCCGGTCGCTAGCCAGGGGCCAGTCCACGCCCTCTGGCACAACCCCTCCCGCGGCACAGATGAAAGGGAACTGCGTCTGCGCGGCCGCTGGACTTCCTCCGCCAGCGGCTATCAGCTGGAAATGGCCATCCCCCTTTCCTTGACGGGCGGAGAGCTGGCGCTGGAGATCGCCGACCGCGCCGACAGCGATGGCGGCCAGCCCCGGCGCAACGCCGGCACCCTGCCTGCGGACGGCCGCCCCGGCAAGCTGGTGCGGCCCCTGCCCCAACTGCAGGCGGAACTGGATCATTTCGCGCGCCCCCAACTGCATTTGGCTGTTGTGGACAGCGAGGGCTTCCTGCTCGCCGGCAGCGGACAGATAGAAGCGGCTTATGAAAAAGAATCGCAATTCTGGCTGCGCAGCTGGATCTACCGCCGACTGCTGAGCGGAGAGCCCCAGTCCCCCATGCCAGAGGACACTCTGCCCTCAACCCTGACCCAAAACCGCGTCACCGCCCGGCAATGGTTCCGCGGCCCTTTCGCGAGCCGCATCGGCGCCGTCAGCGTGCCAGTCGTCACCCGCGCCGACGATGTCGTCGAGCGCCCCTTGCTGGGCCGGGTTATCGCTCTGCAATCCGGCCAGGTACTACAGTCCCTGACAGAGTCCGCCGCCCATCGCCTGTGGCTGATCAGTTGTGTCGCTGCCGGTACTGCGCTGTTACTTCTGCTGGGTTACGCCAGCTGGCTGTCCTGGCGCATCCGCCGCCTGCATCGCGCGGCGCAAAATGCCGTAGATGCCAGCGGGAAATTGCGCGGCAACTTCCCCCGCTCGCGCATGGACGACGAACTGGGCGCGCTGAATCGAGCCTTCGCCAGCCTGCTCGCCGAGCTGGATCAGTACCACCAGTATTTGCGTACCCTGGCGAGCAAACTGTCCCACGAATTGCGCACCCCCCTGGCCGTCGTACGTTCGTCCCTCGACAACTTGGCCGCCGGGACGCTCGACGAACAGAACCGCCGCTACGCCGAGCGGGCCATGGAGGGCAGCGCCCGCCTTTCCGGCATTCTCAACAGTCTGGCCGCCGCCAGCCATCTAGAAGCCAGCATCCAACAGGCGGAAAGGGAAGACTTCGATTTGGCGGACCTGCTGGAAGTGCTGATACAAAGCTACGCGGACGCCCAGCCAGGGCACAAATTCACTCTGGAGAAACCCTACGGCACAATGCCGCTTTGCGGCGCTCCGGAACTACTGGCCCAGCTGCTGGACAAGCTGGTGGATAACGCCTGCAGTTTCGCGCCCGCCGGCAGTGAGATTCGGGTCTCGCTGCAGCCGTCGGCGGACTGGTACCGGCTGTCGGTGGAAAACGACGGCCCATTGCTGCCGGAAGGCTATACACAAAAGCTGTTCGACTCCCTTGTCTCAATACGCGACGACGGGGGCAAAGCGGGCCACCTGGGCCTGGGCCTGCATATCGCCCGGCTAATCGCCGATTTCCACCGCGGGCGCCTGACGGCGACCAACCGCGAAGACGGCAGCGGGGTGATCTTCACTCTCGAACTGCCCCGCTAGACCAGCGCCGCGCACAACCCTCCCCAGCGGTTGACAAACAACCAGCGGTGGGGATAATGTCGCGTCCCGATCGGGCCCACGGGGCCTGTTAGTTAGAGATTTATTAAGATTCCAGACAGGAGCAACCGGTGGCCAACTCACCTCAAGCGAAGAAACGCGCGCGCCAAAACGACAAGCGCCGCAAGCACAACGCCAGTCTGCGCTCCATGGTGCGCACCTACATCAAGAAGGTAGTTGCGGCCATCAATGCAGGCGACGCGGAAAAAGCCAAAGCAGCCTACGCAGAAGCGGTACCAGTGATCGACCGCATAGCGGACAAAGGCATTATTCACAAGAATAAGGCCGCCCGTCACAAGAGCCGCCTGAACGCGCAAATCAAGAAGCTGGCTGCTTAAGTAGCTACGCAGGGGAACCCCCTGAAGTTACCCACAAAAAAGCCCCGCCAACGGCGGGGCTTTTTTGTGGGTAATCTGAAACTGCCCCAAAGCTAACCGCGAGCCTTACCTTCACCTTCCTCACCAGAATAGCGATCCAAAAAGCGCTCGTACTTGGGCAGGAGCTCATCCGCCCACCGCAACTGCTGCCTCATGACGGCCTCCGAGATATCAATGGCCATCAACACCTTGTCCGGAGACACAAAGAGCTCCGAATAAACAATATCGTGAATCCGCCCGTTCAACTCCTCAAACTGGGCATTAACACTGTACAAAGCAAAAGCCTCGTGCAGCAATTCAGGGTCGACCGAGCTCGCCAAGGCATTGTGGGACAGGTACTCCCAGGAGGAGTCATCCAAATCCAAAATCCGATAACCGTGGAAACGCCCAATAAGCTCCCGCAGACTCTTGTCTGCCGGCAACTCCTGGCGCAGATCGAGCAGCGCCGACAGCCGCACATCAACCATCTCGCGAAAGCTGCGCAACTCTTCGGCGTTGAGCGCCATTTCCTGCAGCAGCCGGTCCGTCGCCTCGCGCGCGGCCTGCTTCGCCACCATCTCTTCGCGGATATTATTCACCAGCAGCGCCGCCAGAACACCGATCAGAACCACCAGAGTATCCAGCAGCAGGCGGCGCACATCCGCCCGAAAGAAACCCAATCTCATCGTCTCTCCCCGCCTTCATCGCCCGAAACGGCTGCACCTCCCCTCCCCCACAATCGGCGAAGAGAAAACAAAAAGCTAATTCGCCTACAACAGTATCAGGTTGTCGCGATGGATCAACTCATCGTCGTCGCGGTAACCGAGCAGTTCCACAAACTTCTCCGACGGCTGGCGGAGTATCTTCGCCGCCTCACCACTATCGTAATTGACCAAGCCTCGAGCTATCTCCTCACCGGCACTGTTGCGGCAGGAAACCAGCTCGCCGCGATGAAAGCGCCCCTCCACAGCGGTAACACCAACGGCCAACAGGCTCTTGCCCCCTGTGCGCAACGCCAACTCGGCGCCGCTGTCCAAGGTCAAAGCACCGCGCACCTGCAGCTGGCCTGCCAGCCAGCGCTTGCGCGCGGTCAAGGGGTCAGACTCGGGCGTCAGCATGGTCCCCAGCGGCTCGCCGGCACAGACCCTCTCAATTACGCTCTCCCGCGCGCCACCAGCGATTACAGTGCAGGCACCAGACCGAGCCGCCAGCTGCGCGGCGCGCACCTTGGTAGCCATACCACCGCGACCGAGGCCACTGCGGGAACCCCCCGCCATGGTTAACAGCTTCGGATCCGCAGCCGACGCCTCTCCAATCAACTCCGCCTGGGGATTGTCGCGGGGGTCCTGGGAGAAGAGGCCGTCGGCATCCGTTAGGATCAGCAGCGCATTCGCCTCAACCAGATTGGCCACTAGTGCCGCCAGAGTATCGTTGTCGCCAAACCGGATCTCGTCAGTAGTCACCGTATCGTTTTCATTGACGATGGGTACGGCACCAAGAGACAACAGCGTCCGCAGAGTACTGCGCGCATTCAGATAGCGGGTGCGGTTGGAAAGATCGTCGTGGTCGAGCAATATCTGCGCCACACGGCAATCGAATTGACCGAAGGCGTGTTCGTACACCTGCACCAAGCGGCTCTGACCTATGGCGGCGGCCGCCTGCAACTGATGAATAGATTCGGGGCGCCGGCGCCAGCCGAGGCGGTCCATACCCGCCGCAACGGCGCCGGAGGAAACAAGAATTACCTCTATTCCGCGATCGCGCAGCGCCGCTATCTGCCCCGCCCAGTTTAAAATGGCCGCGCGGTTTACCCCTCTTCCATTATCGGTTAGTAGAGCACTGCCGATTTTGATAACCCAGCGCTTGCCTGATGCAAGCCGCTGACGAGACGAACCGGAGTCCATTTTCCCGCTCCCAACCCCTTTGATAGGCGCCACTGGCGCTCAAGTTGCCCCCTCGACCTGCCCCGCAAGCGGGAGAGGAGAAAAAAATCGCAGGCCGCGCAGGGCGGCTCCGAATACCGCATTAGTGCCGGTATTCTATCTCGACATCGTAATCGTCGTCCTCATCATCGTCGTCCAGCCCTTTGGCTGCACGGCGTTTGGCACGCTGAATTTCCCTCAACTCCTCAATACGCACACGAGCCTCGCGCTGCATCTGATGCTGGGACTCAAGCTCCGCGGCGGCCGCTTCGGGATCGGCAACCTCTTCGGCCCTGCGCTCCTCCAGGTAGTCCATCAGGCGCCCCGCAAGCAAGTCCGTACCCTCGCCGCGGATGGCTGCCACCCGGAACACCGGCCCCTTCCAATCCAGGGCCTCGACGATCGCATCACAGCGCTGATCGAGCTCTGCGGCCGGCACCAAGTCGGTTTTACTCAGCACCAACCAGCGCTCACGCCCGGCCAGAGTGGGACTAAAAGCGGCCAACTCCCGCTCAATAACACGGGCGTTTTCCACCGGGTCCGAATCGTCGAACGGAGCCAGGTCCACCAAGTGCAACAGCACCCGACAGCGAGTCAGATGCTTGAGGAAGCGGATACCCAGGCCGGCCCCCTCAGCAGCCCCCTCGATCAGACCGGGGATATCGGCAATCACAAAGCTGCGATGCTTCTGCACCTGGACCACACCCAGGTTGGGCACCAGCGTAGTAAACGGATAGTTGGCCACCTTGGGTTTGGCCGCGGACACAGCGCGGATAAAAGTGGACTTGCCGGCGTTCGGCAGTCCGAGCATGCCCACGTCCGCCAGCACTTTCAGCTCAAGCTTCAGGTTGCGCTCTTCACCCGGGGTACCATTGGTAGTCTGGCGCGGCGCGCGGTTGGTGCTGGATTTAAAACGCGTGTTACCGAGACCGTGAAAGCCGCCCTGGGCCACCAGCAGGCGCTCGCCGACCTCGGTCATGTCGCCGAGCGTCTCCCCGGTATCCACATCGATCACTGTGGTACCTACCGGCACCTTTAAAATCAGATCCTCGCCCTTGGCTCCAGTGCAGTTGCGGCCGCGGCCGGGCTCGCCGCTGCCGGCCGCATAACGGGTCTGGTAGCGGTAATCCACCAGTGTATTCATGGCGTCATCGGCAACTAGGTAGACGGAACCGCCATCGCCGCCGTCACCGCCATCCGGACCACCCTTCTCGACAAACTTTTCCCGCCGAAAGCTCAGGCAACCGTTACCCCCCTTTCCGGCCTGGACGTGAATAGAGGCCTCATCGACAAATTTCATGCTCACTCCGCCGCTGTAGCGCTTGTTTTCCTCTACCGCAGTGTAATCTGCTCGGCCTTCAACCCCGCCAATTGCCAGCGAACTGCCGGCGCCACGGACATTCTAAGCCCTCCAGACAACAAAAAGCCCCGCTCAAGCGGGGCTTTTTGTGAACATCGGGTACAGAGCCGCTCAGGCAGTTTCAATAGAAACAAACTTGCGCTTGTGAGGACCCTTCACCTCGAACTTCACAACACCATCCGCAGTGGCGAACAGGGTGTGGTCCTTGCCCATGCCTACGTTGACGCCGGCGTGGAACTTGGTGCCGCGCTGACGCACGATGATATTGCCTGCCACTACAGACTGGCCGCCAAAGCGCTTCACGCCCAGGCGTTTACTTTCGGAATCGCGACCGTTGCGCGTACTACCGCCAGCTTTCTTGTGTGCCATGAGTCGTTACTCCTCTGTTATGCCTTGATACCAGTGATTTTCACTTCGGTATACCACTGGCGGTGGCCCTGACGCTTCATGGAGTGCTTGCGACGGCGGAACTTGATGATTTTCACCTTCTCGCCGCGACCGTGGCTGACCACTTCGGCAGTCACTTTAGCGCCGTCTACAACGGGGGCACCGATGTTGATCTTGTCGCCATCAACAACCATCAGCACCTTGTCGAAATCAATGGTTTCGCCGGTGGCTACTTCCAGCTTTTCCAGGCGAAGAACCTCGCCCTCTTCCACGCGGTGCTGCTTGCCACCGCTCTCAATTACAGCGTACATATCTATGCTCCGATACGGACGACACGAAGCAGCGGCAGGCCCTAGCAGTGAGCCATTATCCGCATTTTGGGAGCTTGCGCCGTGTTATTTCACTCGAACCGCCACCGAACCCAAGGCCCGGTTTAAGCGGGGCGCAGATTCTAATCAATTCATCCGGTTGATACAATAGCGCCTTTCGCCAGCCGGACACCCCGGCAAATCACGCTCAAGTAGTACAAGGAACCCTCGCATGCTGCCTTTTCACCGGGCCGCCGCCGATGACTTTGCCGCGGTCAACCAGCGCATCCTAGACCAACTGCACTCCGACGTTCCCCTGGTGGAAAACATCGGCCACTACCTGGTTGAAGCTGGCGGCAAGCGTCTCCGCCCGCTGCTGGTACTCCTGTGCGCCCGCGCCGTCGGCTACAAGGGCGCCGACCACATTGACCTGGCAGCGATTATCGAGTTTATCCACACAGCCACCCTGCTGCACGACGACGTGGTGGACACCTCCGACAGGCGCCGCGGCCGCCTGACCGCCAACGCCAAATGGGGTAACGCCCCCGCCGTGCTGGTGGGCGACTTCCTCTACTCACGCGCTTTTCAGATGATGGTCGCGCTGCAAAATATGAAGATCATGGCCATCCTCTCGGAAACCACTAACACCATTGCCGAAGGCGAAGTTCAGCAGCTGGTCAATGCCGGGGATCCGGCGGTGAGCGAGGAAAATTACTTTACCGTGATCCACAAGAAAACAGGCGCCCTGTTCGAGGCCGCCTGTGAAACCGCTGCGGTACTGGCCGGGTGCCCGCCACAGCAGCGGGAAGCGCTAAAGCACTACGGCCGCGCCCTCGGCCTGGCTTTCCAGTTAGTGGATGACGCCCTCGACTACCGCGGTAACCCCGAAGAGCTGGGCAAAAATGTCGGAGACGACTTGGCGGAAGGCAAGCCGACCCTGCCGTTGATCTACACCATGGCCAACGGCTCAAAAGCGCAGGCGGCCCTGGTCCGCGAAGCAATTGAGCAGCGCAGCAGTGCAAAGCTGGCGGAAATTGTCGAGGCAATCGAGTCCTGTGGCGCCCTGGAATACACCATGGAGCGGGCGCGAGCGGCTGCGGACGAGGCGAAAAATCGGCTGGCGTTTCTGCCGGAGGGGGATCAGAAGACCGCTTTGCTGCAACTGGCGAGTTTTGCCGTGGAAAGGTCCACCTGACGTTTTTTTGAGGGGGCGGATTTGAGCCCGCCCCTTGGCCCGTGAAAGTTCCTATCAGCCGCGAATCAAACGCAGCAGCTCCTCGGTCTTCTCTTTCATCAGCACTTTATCCCCGCGGGACTCTACATTCAGGCGCACCACCGGCTCGGTATTGGACATGCGCACGTTGAAGCGCCAATCAGCGAAGGCGACGCTGAGGCCATCCACGTGCTCTACGCTTTCGGCAGCGGGACCATACTTCTCTTCCACCACTTTCAGCAAAGTGGCCGGATCTGCCACCTTGGAGTTGATTTCACCGGAGCAGGGGAAAGCGGCCATACGCTCACCCACCAACTGGGACAACGGCTTGCCACTGCGACTGACCAGCTCGGCCACCAGCAGCCAGGGAATCATTCCGCTGTCGCAATAAGCGAAATCCCGGAAGTAGTGGTGCGCACTCATTTCCCCGCCATAGATAGCGTCTTCCGCGCGCATACGCTCCTTGATAAAGGCATGTCCCGTCTTGCTCTGAATAGCTTCACCGCCAGCGGCACGGACGATGTCCTGGGTATTCCAGACCAGGCGCGGATCGTGAACGACTTTTGCACCCTTGTGCTTCGAAAGGAAGGCTTCAGCCAGCAGGCCAACCACATAGTAGCCTTCAATAAAGTCGCCGTTCTCATCAAAGAAAAAGCAGCGATCAAAATCCCCATCCCAGGCGATACCGAAGTCAGCACCGCTCTCGCGCACCGCCGCCGCGGTGGCCCCGCGGTTTTCTGGCAGAATGGGATTGGGGATACCATTGGGAAAGCTGCCGTCCGGCTCGTGGTGTATCCGCACAAACTCGAACGGCAAATGGGGTGCCAGCGCATCCACCACGCTACCGGCGCCGCCATTGCCGGCATTGACCACCAGCTTGAGCGGTTTGAGCCCCTCGACATCCACATAGCCCAGCAGGTGTTGAACAAAGTCAGCCCGGTGCTCATAGCGGGCGATATCACCGCGTTTTTCCACCGCTGCGAAATCGTTTTCTTCCGCCAAGCGCTTGATATCCTTGAGGCCCGTATCACCGCTGATCGGGCGCGCGCCAGCGCGCACAAACTTCATTCCGTTGTAGTCCATCGGATTATGACTGGCGGTCACGCAGATACCGCCATCAAAACCGCCGTGAAAGGTGGCGAAATAAACCTCTTCGGTACCGCACTGACCGATATGGAATACGTCGGCGCCCGCATCGCGCAAGCCGTCCGCCAGGGCATCGGTCAACTCGCCGCTCGTCAGGCGGATATCGTGCCCTACAACCACGCGTTTTGCGCCCAGGAACTGAGCGAAAGCGCGGCCGACGCGATAAGCGATATCGGCGTTCAACTCATCGGGCACCCGCCCGCGCAGGTCGTAGGCCTTGAAGCAGGTCAGCTCGGTCATTTACTTTTTCTCCGCGGCGTCGATTCGGGCTTGCTCCGGCAGATAGACATTTTCGTAGACGTAGTTGGTGGCTTCGATAAAGCCATCCACGGAGCCGCAGTCGAAGCGGCGTCCCTTAAACGCATAGGCCAATACACAGCCGCGCTGCGCCTGCGCCAGCAAGGCATCAGTTATCTGCACTTCTCCGTTCTTGCCCGGTGGCGTCTCGCGGATGAGTTCGAAGATGTCCGGAGTGAGAATATAGCGGCCGATAATGGCCATATTACTGGGCGCCTCCTCGGCGGGCGGCTTCTCCACCATGTCGGTGACCTGATAGAGACCCGGCTTGATCTCATTGCCGGCGATAACACCAAATTTATGGATCTGTTCCCTGGGCACTTCTTCCACAGCCACAATGCTGCAGCGGAACTGCTTGTATAGCTGTACCATCTGCCCCAGAACACCCAGCTCTTCGTTCAGGCACAGGTCATCCGCCAGCACGACGGCGAAAGGCTCATCACCGATCAGGCGCCGGCCTTGTAATATCGCGTCGCCAAGGCCGCGCATTTCCCCCTGGCGCGTATAGGAGAAGCTGGCGTCACTGATAACACGGCGAATGCACTCGAGATATTTCTCCTTGCTGGTGCCGGCAATCTGTTGCTCCAGCTCGAAATTGGTATCGAAATGGTCCTCGATGGCGCGCTTACCGCGACCGGTCACAAAGCCAATTTCGGTGAGCCCGGCCTCAATCGCCTCCTCTACCCCATATTGCACCAGCGGCTTGTTCACCAGGGGCAGCATCTCTTTGGGCATGGCCTTGGTGGCCGGCAGGAACCGGGTGCCGTAGCCGGCAACCGGGAATAGACATTTTTTCAGCATTCTTATCCTCTGCTCTCTCTGTTTCGCAGCGCCATCCCGCGTCAAACGACGAAACTTATCACAATTTTGTTACACAAATCATGCACATGGGATGCCATAAATCGCCGCCCACCTGGCGCTCCCCCTTGCGGGCAAATGTTACAGCTTTGTGGCAGACAGCCCCATATTGGTCACAGATAGGATCATGACCGACTGGACAAGCTATCCTCAAACCTTAGAATGCCCGCTCTTGCAAAAGCGCCCAAGGTCGATGGCGCAAACACCCAAAGACGGGGAGAAAATGAGTAATTTTGTTCAAAAAAGCAGCTACAGCAAAGAAGAACTGCTGGCTTGCTCACGCGGTGAGATGTTCGGTCCCGGCAACGCCCAGTTGCCCGCCCCCAATATGCTGATGCTCGACCGCATCACCCACATTTCTAAAGACGGTGGGGCCTACGGCAAGGGCGAATTGATCGCCGAACTGGATATACACCCGGACCTCTGGTTCTTCGAATGCCATTTCCCCGGCGATCCGGTGATGCCGGGCTGTCTGGGACTGGATGCCATGTGGCAGCTGCTTGGCTACTTCCTGGCCTGGAAGGGCAACCCCGGTCGCGGCCGCGCGCTCGGTTGCGGCGAAGTGAAGTTCACCGGTCAAATACTGCCGACAAGCAAAAAGGTCACCTACCACATCCAGATGAGTCGCCTAGTGGAGCGGAAACTGGTCATGGGTATCGGCGACGGCACTGTCTCCGTGGACGGCCGCGAGATCTATACGGCAAAAGACCTGCGTGTGGGCCTGTTTACCCGCACCGATAATTTTTGAGTCCGACCCGACACGTTCGCCGCAAACTTATTCTGACAAGAATAACTAGGTACACTGTCGAAAAGTCTTACTGGAGATCACTATGCGCCGGGTTGCTATTACCGGAATGGGCATCACTTCCTGCATCGGTACCAATACAGAGGAAGTGACCGCTTCCCTAAAAGCGGGACGCAGCGGCATCCGCTTTATGGAGGAGTACCGCGAACTGGGCCTGCGCAGTCAGGTCGCCTGCCCGGTGGATATCGATTTCAAGGAGCATATCGACCGCAAGGTGCTGCGCTTTATGGGGGACTCCGCCGCTTACGCATACATCGCGATGAAAGAAGCCGTCGCCATGTCCGGCCTGGAGGAAAGCGATATTTCCAATCCCCGCACCGGCATAGTAATGGGCTCCGGCGGCACCGCCACCCGCGAGATCATCGACGCTGCGCAGACTCTGAAGGAAAAGGGCGTACGCCGCGTCGGCGCCTACCGGGTGCCTCAGGTGATGGGCAGCACTGTATCGGCCTGCCTGGCCACCCCTTTCAAAATCAAGGGCGTCAACTACAGCATCTCCTCCGCCTGCGCCACCAGCGCGCACTGTATCGGCAATGGTGCTGAGCTGATCCAAATGGGCAAGCAGGATATCGTCTTTGCTGGTGGCGGCGAAGAACTGGCCTGGAGCCTGACTCATCTGTTTGATGCCATGGGCGCCCTCTCCACTAAATACAACGATGAGCCCACCCGCGCCTCCCGCCCCTACGACGCGGACCGGGACGGCTTCGTAATCGCCGGTGGCGGCGGCTGCCTTGTACTGGAGGAAATGGAACACGCCAGGGCTCGCGGCGCCAAAATCTACGCGGAGCTCGTTGGTTACGGCGCCACCTCCGACGGCTACGACATGGTGGCCCCCAGCGGGGAAGGCGCCGTGCGCTGCATGCAGCAGGCACTGGGCGGGATGGACGGCAAAGGATTGGAAGGCGGGGTGGACTACATCAATACCCACGGCACCTCGACACCAGTCGGTGACGTGGCGGAACTCAAGGCTATGCGCGAGGTCTTCAGCGACAAGGTGCCAGCGTTCGCCTCCACCAAGTCCCTGACCGGCCACTCTCTGGGCGCCGCCGGTGTGCAAGAGGCCATTTACTGCCTGCTGATGATGCAGAACGGCTTTATCGCCGCTTCGGCCAACGTGGACAATCTGGATCCCGCCGCCGAAGGTATGGACTTGGTGACTCAGATGCGGGAACAAGAGATCGGTCGCGCCATGTCCAACAGCTTTGGCTTCGGCGGTACCAACGCCTGCCTAATATTCGACAAGGTCGAGTAATTCGCCGGGTGCGGAACAGAGCTTCCGCACCTTCCCGCCTACTATGCCGCGCGACTGGCCAGGGACCTGCACAGCCTCAAAGCGCGAATTCGTCGCGCCGCATTTTTCCCAGCCGCTCCAGCCACAACTCCACCTGCCGGGTCAGCCCCTGGCGCCAGCTGCGCTGCTGTATTCCAAACACATCGCGCAATTTTCCGCAGGCCAGGACTACACTGCGGGCTTCCCCTTCCTCCAACGGGCTGAGCGCTGCAGATAGGTCCTCGTCACAAAAAGACTGGGCGCGCTCCACCACTTCCCGCGCAAACTCCATGGCCGTGCAACTATCCGCGGAACCGTAGTGGTAGATGCCGGATGAGGGGGCGCCACTGGCCAGCTGCTGCGCCACAGCCACCGTGACCCTGGCCATGTCCGACACAGTCACCGGACTGCCGCGACTCTGATCGTCCAGGGACACAGGCCGACCCGCCACCAGACTCCGCAAGATACGCCCCAGCAAGGCATCTTCATCGAGGTCCACCATCCAGCCGAAACGCAATGTGATCAGGTTTTCGCACCCGCCCAGCGCCGCTTCACAGGCCAGCCACTCGCACCCGGCTTCGCAGTCCGGCTGCGGCAGAGCCTCCTCATCGTAAACTTTGCGCTCGCCGCCCCTGAATACTTGACAAGAGGACAGGTGGATCAGATTGCCGCTATTTATCTGCGCGAGCTGCTCGCACACATCCAGTGCGGTGGACATGCCCCGACGTCCCCCGCAAGCAGAGGCATTGATCACAATGGATCCCGGACGCAACTCACCCAACTCTGCCGCGGCCAACAGCTGCACGCGAAACCCGGCGCGCTGCAGGCGTTTCTGCAGCGCGGCGTCCAGGGCGCTGCCAACGCCGATTACCGCGACGGAATCCGGCTGATAACCGGTGTGATGCTCCTGCACGGGACTGACGGGACCTTAGAAGGGAATATCGTCATCGAAACTGTTGTCGAAACCACCAGAGGGCGCCTGGTTCGGCTGCTGTCCCGACGGATTGGTGGAAGGCGCCATCGGCGAGGGCGCTGATCGGCCTTGGGCATAGGGGTCAGCCTGACCTCCGCCCTGCTGCTGATAGCCGCCCTGGCCGCCGCCCATACCCTGATTAAAACCGCCCTGCTCACCGCGGCTGTCGAGCATCTGCATCTCGTTGGCCACAATTTCCGTGGTATAGCGGTCCTGGCCGTTCTGATCCTGCCACTTGCGGGTCTGCAGGCGCCCCTCTACATAGACTTTGGAGCCCTTGCGCAGATACTCACCGGCGATCTCGGCCAGGCGGTTAAAAAAGACCACCCGATGCCACTCTGTGCGCTCCTGGGGCTGCCCGGTCTGCTTGTCTTTCCAGGACTCTGACGTCGCCAAGCTGACATTGGTCACGGCGCCGCCGCTGGGCATATAGCGGGTTTCCGGGTCTGACCCCAGATTACCGATCAGAATAACTTTGTTGATACCCCTGCTGGCCATGGGCCTCTCCTCTCGTAGCTGTGGAACCGGTCCAGTACGGATTCCGAAAATAAACTTTGCAAATTATGGATATTTATCCAGCGGCACACAACAGGCGCAACCGGTTAGCAAGTGCCAGCAGTTCTGCCGCGCCAAAGCAATAAACACCATAGCAACGCCCACAACAGTAAGACTGTGAAAATCATCACCACTACTGCTCCGGCGCCGCCGAAATTAAACAACCAACCCCCGCACACCCCACCGGTGAAGACACCGAGGAACTGCACAGTGGCATAGAGCCCGGATGCGGCGCCGCGGGCCTCCGCGGGCGCTTCCCGGGTCAATTGCGCTGGCATCAATGCCTCCAGCAGATTGAAGGCGATAAAGAAAACCGACAGCAAAGCCAACAGTGGAAAACCGGACTCCACCCGGAGCGCACCCGCGCCGGCACCCAGTGCAAACAGAGCCGCCAGCATGGCCTCACGCACTCGCCCCCTGCGCTCCGCCAAGCGCATCAGCGGCAACATAACGACAAAGGCTCCCAGCATAATCGGGCCATATATTTTCCAGTGCGAGCCAGCCGGCAGCCCCAGAGTTTCTACCAGCACCAGCGGCAGCGGCACGAAGAGCGCCGTCAACAGCAAGTGAAGGAAGAAGGCTCCACTAGCCAGGCGCCAGACAGAGCCATTGCCCAGAACCGCACCCAGCCCGCCGCGAACAACCGCTGGCCGCCGCGGAGACTCCGGAGTGGGCACCAGGCGCCACAATAGCAACATGCCCACAAGTGCCAGCGCCATAGTCACCCAAAAGATGGCCGACAGCCCGCCCGCACCGGCGAGGAGCGGCCCCAGCACCGCGGCGAGCATAAAAGCCACCCCGATAGCCGCGCCGATTACCGCCATGGCGATACCCCGATTTTCATCGCGGGTCAGATCCGCCACCAACGCCATAGTGGCCGCGGCTATGGCCCCGGCGCCCTGCAGCATACGGCCGGCGATAAGCCCGTATACAGAGTCGGTCAAAGCCGCGACCAGACTGCCGCAAGCGAACAGAGCGAGGCCTGCGTACATCACCGGTTTGCGCCCCCAGCGGTCCGACAGCATGCCCAGCGGAATTTGCAGCAGTGCCTGACTGAGACCGTAAACACCAAGGGCCATCCCCAACAACGCCGGCGTGCTGCCGCGGTAATCGGCCCCGTAAACCGTCATCACCGGCAGCACCATAAACAGACCGAGCATACGGAAGACATAGAGGGAAGCGAGACCGGCGAGGGCGCGGCGTTCGGAGGCGTTCATCGGATTTCCGGTACAGCTGTAAACAAGGCGCGCATTGTAACAGCGTTAGGCAGCGCGACCGAAGACCCACCACTGGCGGAGTATTGACAAACCTCAGCAAGCTGTGGGCCCCGCTTCCGCGCCGAGGAAAGAGCCCTCCTACACGCGGCCATAGCTGTCATCGAAGCGGACGATATCATCCTCTCCCAAATAACTGCCGGACTGCACCTCGATCAACTCCAGCGGGATGGTGCCGGGATTCTCCAATCGGTGTACCACCCCCAGGGGGATGTATGTGGATTGATTCTCGGTGACTAATAGCTCTTCATCGCCTCGCGTCACCTTCGCTGTACCGCGCACCACTATCCAGTGCTCGGCGCGGTGGTGATGCATTTGCAGGGACAGTTGCCGTCCGGGTTTTACCACGATGCGCTTGACCTGAAAGCGCGGCCCCGCATCGATGGAGTCATAGTAACCCCAGGGACGGTAGACCTTGCGGTGTCGCCGGGTCTCACTGCGCGATGCGGCGTTCAAACGCTGCACCAGCCTCTTTACCTCCTGCACCCGCTGCTTATCGGCGATCAGCAGGGCATCGTCAGTGTCCACCACAACCAGGTCGCGCACGCCGAGTAATCCCACCAGCCGGCTGTCGGCGCGCACCAGACAGCCGCTGCTGTCCTCCGCCAGCGCGTCGCCGTGCAACAGATTATCGTCATCGTCCCGTTCCGACAGTTCCCAGAGCGCAGACCAGGAGCCCACGTCGCTCCATCCGGCATCCATCGGCACCACCGCCGCGGATTCGGTCTTTTCCATCACTGCGTAGTCCACCGAATCCTCGGGGCAGGAAGAAAAAGCTTCCGCATCCACCCGGGTAAAGTCCAAATCCCGCGCCGCTCCGGCAAAGGCGGCGCGGCAGGCATCGAGTATTTCCGGCTGGTGCTGGCCCAGCTCTTCGATATAGCGTGCGGCCCGGAAAAGGAAGATACCGCTGTTCCAGGCGTAACCGCCGTCGGCCAGGTAGCGCTCGGCGGTGGCTGCATCCGGCTTCTCTACAAACTCCGCTACCTTCCAGCCCCCTTCGCCGACAGCTTCGCCCCGGCGGATGTAACCGTAACCCGTCTCCGCACGAGTGGGCACTATCCCAAAAGTCACCAGGTGGCCCGCCTCCGCCAGCGCAGACGCTTCGGCCACGGCCCTCTGGAAGGCGGCCACATCAGCCACCATATGATCCGCCGGCAATACCAACAGCAGAGGATCTGCCCCGGTCTCCAATGCCGCGAGCGCAGCCAGAGCGATTGCTGGCGCTGTATTCCGGGCACAGGGCTCGAGCAGTATTGCCTGCGCCTTGTGGCCAATTTCTTGCAGCTGTTCAGCGGCGGCAAAACGGTGCTCCTCGTTACACACCACTATGGGGGCCTGCACCTCTTCGATACCATCGAGACGCAGAGCCGTGGCCTGTAACATGGTGTCGCTGCCGGTCAGAGATAAAAACTGTTTTGGGTAGGCTTCCCGGGACAGAGGCCAAAGCCGCGAGCCTGTGCCGCCGCAGAGAATGACGGGGATCATGCGTTGTCAATCTTTTGCTGGTCTTTTCGGAGCGGGGAATTTTGGCACACTTAGTAGCAGGATTATACTTGGCTGTTTTCCCGCGCCGCAGAAACCAGGCGCGAAGCCCCGGGTTTTCGCCCCAGGTCGCAAACAGACAGGCAGGTAGAGTGTGGACACGATTTATGTAAGGGGTGCGCGCACCCACAACCTCAAAAATATTGACCTGGATATTCCCCGCGATAAGTTGATTGTGATCACCGGGCTATCTGGCTCCGGCAAGTCCTCGCTGGCATTCGACACGCTCTACGCAGAAGGGCAGCGGCGCTATGTGGAATCCCTTTCCACCTACGCGCGGCAATTTTTATCGATGATGGAAAAGCCGGATGTGGACACAGTCGAGGGCCTGTCCCCGGCGATCTCTATCGAGCAGAAATCCACCTCCCACAACCCCCGTTCCACTGTCGGCACCATCACAGAAATCTACGACTATCTGCGTTTGCTGTTCGCCCGCGTCGGCGAGCCGCGCTGCCCGGACCACGATGAACCGCTGCAGGCGCAGACAGTAAGCCAGATGGTGGATCAGGTGCTGGCGCTGCCGGAAGGCACCAAGCTGATGCTGCTGGCGCCGGTGGTGCGCGACCGCAAGGGCGAACACCTGCACGTCTTCGAACAGCTGCGCCGCGACGGCTTCGTACGCGCCCGCATCGACGGCCTGGTCTGCGACTTGGATGACACACCGAAACTGGACAAGCGCAGGAAACACACAATCGAGGTTGTGGTAGACCGCTTCAAAGTGCGCGCCGACCTGCAATTGCGCCTGGCGGAATCCTTCGAAACGGCACTCGCCCTGACCGGAGGCATCGCCTCCATCGCTTTTATGGAGGGCGCCCAGGAAGAGCGGCTGTTCTCCGCCCGCCACGCCTGCCCTGTGTGCGACTACTCCCTCGACGAGCTGGAGCCGCGCCTTTTTTCTTTCAACAATCCCGCCGGTGCCTGCCCCGCCTGCGATGGTTTGGGGGTAAAGCAGTTCTTCGACGAAGAAAAAGTCATTCTGGACCCGAGCAGCAGTATTTCCGAGGGTGCTATCCGCGGCTGGGACAGGCGCAATGTCTACTACTACCACATGCTCAGCTCCCTGGCCGAGCACTACGGTTTCGATCTGGACAAACCCTGGAAGAAGCTGCGCAAGGCGCACCGCGAGGTCATCCTTTACGGCAGCGGCTCCACCCAGATTGATTTCAGCTATGTGAACGACCGCGGTGATGTCACCGTGCGCCGCCACGCCTTCGAGGGCATTATTCCCAACTTCCAGCGCCGTTATCGCGATACCGAATCCCAATCCGTGCGCGAGGAACTGGCCAAGTATCTGAGCACCCAAAAATGCCCCGACTGCGGAGGGGCGCGCCTGCGCCGCGAGGCCCGCCACGTCTTTATCGACAACCGTACACTGGCTCAGATCACCGAAATGCCGGTGGGCGACGCCTATGATTATTTTTCCCACCAACTGAAATTCGAAGGCGCGCAAAAAGAAATTGCAGAAAAAATACTAAAAGAGCTGCGCGACCGCTTCCGTTTTCTGGTGGATGTGGGGCTGAATTATCTGACCCTGAACCGCAGCGCCGAAACCCTCTCCGGCGGCGAGGCCCAGCGTATCCGCCTGGCGAGCCAGATCGGCGCCGGACTGGTCGGCGTGATGTACATTCTCGACGAGCCCTCAATCGGCCTGCACCAGCGCGACAATGAGCGATTGCTAAAAACCCTGACGCACCTGCGGGATATCGGCAATACGGTGATTGTGGTCGAGCACGACGAAGACGCCATTCGCAGCGCGGACTTTATCGTCGATATCGGCCCGGGAGCAGGGGTACACGGCGGTGAAGTAGTAGTGGCCGGCACACACGAGGAGGTGACCGCCTGTGCGCACTCCCTTACCGGCCAGTATCTCTCCGGCAAAAAGAAAATTGCCGTGCCCGAAGAGCGCTACGTGGCGGATCCGGAATATATGTTGCGCATTGAGGGCGCCAGTGGCAATAACCTGAAAAATGTCGATCTGGAAATTCCCGTGGGGCTCTTCACCTGCGTCACTGGCGTCTCCGGTTCCGGCAAGTCGACGCTGATCAACAACACCCTCTATCCACTCGCGGCCACTGCCCTGAACAAGGCCACGAGTCTTAAGGCGGCCCCCTACAAGGCCGTGTCCGGACTGGAGCACTTCGACAAATGCGTCGACATCGACCAAAGTCCCATCGGACGCACGCCCCGCTCCAATCCGGCCACCTACACCGGTATTTTCACTCCAATCCGCGAGCTCTTCGCCGGCACCCAGGAAGCCCGCTCCCGCGGCTATAAACCCGGCCGCTTTAGTTTCAACGTTAAGGGCGGCCGCTGCGAGGCCTGCCAGGGCGACGGTGTCATCAAGGTAGAAATGCACTTTCTGCCGGATATTTACGTCCCCTGTGATACTTGCAAGGGCAAGCGCTACAACCGTGAAACCCTGGAAGTGCACTACAAGGGTAAAAATATTCACGAAGTGCTGGAGATGACCGTGGAGGATGCGCGGGAGTTTTTTGACCCTGTGCCGGCCATCGCCAAAAAGCTGCAAACGCTGATTGATGTCGGCCTGTCCTACATCAAGCTGGGACAAGCCGCCACCACTTTGTCCGGCGGTGAGGCGCAGCGAGTAAAACTCTCCCGCGAACTGTCAAAGCGCGATACTGGCAAAACACTCTATATTCTCGATGAGCCTACCACCGGCCTGCATTTCGCAGATATCCAGTTACTGCTGGACGTTCTGCACCGGTTGCGCGACCACGGCAACACCATTGTGGTGATCGAACACAATTTGGACGTGATCAAGACGGCTGACTGGATAGTGGATCTGGGCCCGGAGGGTGGTTCCGGCGGTGGGCAGATTATCGCCACAGGCTCACCGGAAGACGTCGCGGAAAATAAGAACTCCCACACGGGGCGCTTCCTGAAGCAAATGCTCGTCTGACGGCGAGCGCAGCTTTCAGTCCGCCTTCGGGTACAGGCTTATGGAAAGAATCGATATCAACAGTGACTTGGGCGAAGGCACGTCCAGTGCTGATTGCGATCGGGACGCACGGATAATGCCGTATATCTCCCGCTGCAATATCGCCTGCGGCGCGCACGCCGGCAACCTGCTCACTATGCGTCAGTCCCTCGACAACGCGCGCAAGCACGGTGTCACCGCTGGTGCCCACCCCGGATATCCAGACCCGGCGCGCTTCGGCCGCGTATCCCTGGCCATGGAAGTGGATGAGCTGCTCGAATCCATCGGCGAACAGGTTAACCGGCTACTCAATGTCGCTGCAGAGGTGGGCGTTGTACTGGACCATATCAAGCTGCACGGTGCCCTCTACAATGACGTGGAGACCGATGCCGAGCTGTCCGAGCACTTGACGGATTTTATCGCGCGCGAATTTCCCGCATTGAAAATCATGGGACTTGCCAACGCAGAAATGGAAGCTGCCGCGCTCAGACACGGGCATCCCTTTATTCGCGAGGGGTTTCTCGACCGCCGCTACCTGGACAAACGCAGATTGGCGCCGCGGCACCTGGAAAACGCCGTGATTGCAGACCTGGATCAATGCCTGGAGCAGGCTCTGCGCCTGGCCCGGGGGTTGCCCTTTGAATCCTACCGGCAGGCACCGCTGCAGTTTCCGGTAGACAGTATCTGTCTGCACGGTGATCACCCCAAGGCGCCCGAAATAGCGCTGGCGCTGTTGCAATTTTTGCGCTCACGGGGAATAGAGGTGCGCCAGTGAAGGCCGCTTTTTCCATTGTCACCAATGGCGACAGCGCTCTGGACATCCGCTTTGACGCGGAACCAAGTGAAGCGCTCAGCAGGCACATCACAGCTCTCGCACAAGCAATAGAGGCACAGCAATGGCAGGGTGTCCGGGAGCTGATCCCCGCTTACCAGTGCCTGACCGTGTGCTACGATCCCCTGTTATGCGACAGTCCACAACTTTCGGCGCGGCTTGAAATCTTAGCCAACCGTCATCCCGAAGTGTCGGCATCAAAGTCGGATCAGTCACGCCTGATACGTATCCCCGTCTGCTACGCGCCTGAGTTTGCACCGGATATGCAAGCGGTCAGCGCGCACACCGGGCTGTCCGCAGAGCAGATAATCGCGCGGCACACAGCGCCGCGATACCTGGTGCATATGCTGGGTTTTACGCCGGGATTCCTGTATCTGGGAGGACTGGATCCGCTGTTGCACTGTCCGCGTAAGGCCACACCGGAGCTTCGTGTGCCCGCTGGTTCTGTCGGCATCGGCGGTAGCCAGACCGGGATTTATCCCCAGGCCACTCCGGGAGGGTGGCAAATTATCGGCCGCACCCCAGTTGCGCTTTTCCGCCCCGGACACAACCGGCCTTTCGTTGCCGAACCACTCGACAGAATTGAGTTCTACCCCATCGACAGCGAAGCGTTCGAGCGCTTCGACCCAGACACTTTTTCAACCCGGCCACAGGAGCCTGCGGCGTGAGTATTCGGTTTATCGATGCGGGGCTGCAAACCAGTGTGCAGGACCTCGGCCGCACAGGCATGATGCGCTACGGGGTTTCTCAGGGCGGCGCCGCGGATCCATTGGCGGCTCGCCTGGGCAATCTGCTGCTGGGCAATCCGCCACACAACCCGGTGTTGGAAGTCACCCTGATCGGCCCCCGTCTCGAGTTTCAATGCGATATATCCCTGGTGGTTACCGGTGCCCGCTTCACACTAACCCTCGACGGTGAGAGCGTCGAAAACGATCAGGTGATCCAAGCCCGGCGCGGCAGTGTCCTCAACTTCGGACAACTCCTCAGCGGTACCCGGGCCTATATCGCTTTTGCCGGCCAGATGGCACTGACACGGATATTCGACAGTTTCTCCACACACCTCCAGTCGGGCTTCGGCGGCTGCGGAGGACAGCCCCTGAAAAAGGGAGATTTGATCCGTTTTGAAGAAACCCGCACTGTCGCCGACCGTCAGCTGCGGGAAGAACACCGGCTCAGATACACCGGCCATCCCCGGCTGCGCGTCGTCGCCGGCGCTGAGGAAACGCTGTTCTCCGGAGAGACCTTGGAACGCTTTTACACGCAGGCTTTCAGGGTCACCCCGCAAAGCAATCGCATGGGTATTCGCCTGACCGGAGAACCCCTGCACTGCGCAGCCAGGACCCAAATAATCTCCTCCGGGCTGTGCCCGGGTACAATACAGGTTCCGCCAGATGGCGACCCGATTATTGCCTTTGTCGAAGGTCAGACCATAGGTGGCTATCCGCGTATCGCCCATGTCATCAGTGCCGACCAACATCTGCTCGGCCAACTTAAAGCCAATGACCGGATCAGCTTTGAAAAGGTTTCCCTGGCCCGGGCGCACGAGATTCTCGCGGGCAAATCCGCGTTGCTCAACCAGTTGACTGCCGAATACTCATGTCATAGCGCTTCGGATTAATTCACCGCGCGTCAAACAACTTTTGTGACACAGTTCACCCAGCAAACAGCGGACTGCTAAGTCTACGATGACCAAATGGTTCCTGCGCGAAAATTGCTGGACCCGCCGCAGCCGCTTCACTACCCTCTGTGCGTTTCACCCAAAAAAGAGTTTGGACCGCGTCCACGATTGAATTAGTCGAGGGTGATTTTTATTGTCCCAGTGGTACGACGCAGCATTATCAATTGGACAAAGTCCAGAAAAATAATGTCAACCAACCGAAGGGGATCAATAATGATAAAAATTCTCCGTCCGTCGTCGCTGGCACTGGCCGCCAGCTCACTGATTCTGTCCGCACATGCCCTGGCCGAACCCGGGGATTATGGTTTTTGGACCACACTGGGCAATCTGTTTAACCCACCTAAAGCCAATGCCCCAGTGACACCGGAGCAAGCACAGGGCATGTATCCGTTGAGCCTGCACGACCCGGATTTCGACGACGGCTTCGACCCGGGCGACTATGACAACTGGCAAAAAGTCGATGTTCCAATCAGCACCGGCGCAATGTGCGGCAACGGCTCGCCCTATAAATTTTTTGTCTACCGGGTCCCGGATACCAGCAATACCATTTTTTACTTTGAGGGCGGCGGCGCCTGCTGGGACTATGAAAGTTGCTCAGGGCAAGCGGGTATTCGCGGCGCACGCAATCCCAATGGAATCCCAGACAACTATGTGCAAAACATCAATCTGCTGGATTTTCAGAATACCGCCAACCTGGCCACTGCGGCAGTCTCCCCCCTGATCTACACTCACCACCCCTACAATCAGTTCAAAACCGGAGAGTGGAACCTAGTGTATGTTCCCTATTGCACCGGTGACATCTATGTGGGAGACAAGACGGAAATTTACCAAGATCCCACAGGCCAAAACCCAGATCTCATATGGCACCATAACGGTCTTCGCAATGTGCAGGCAGTCGTTTCCTGGGTAAAAAACAATTTGCAAAAACCTGAGCAAGTATTGGCGGCAGGCTGCAGCGCGGGCAGTATTGGCGCTTTGCTCAACTATTCTAAGTTGCGCGCAGATATGGATGCGACCTACGGCTACCTGATCGATGATTCAGGCCCGTTGTTCCACGCACCGTTAAACAGTGATGATATTGCGTCCTACCCCTCCGTACCCCTGCACAAGGAAGTATTGCGGTCCTGGACTACCTACACCGCCGGAGGTGATCCCAGAGAAACAAATCCGATTAATTTTCTCAGCAGTATTACACCCGGTTTTAACAGTAACGAACTGGCCTCACTCTATAAGGCTCTGTCAGACAAGTTCCCCGAAGATCGGCTGGGAATCACACATTTTCTCGCCGATGGTAACTTTTCATCCTATTCTTACGAACGCTTCCACGAAGATATTTACAGCGATCCAAATGGGGAATCCCGCCTGAATAAATTAAGGGAAAAGTGGCAGTGGGACACTCACAACAACCTGATTCCACTTTTGGATCAAACAAGCAACTGGGGCTACTACTTCCCGATGTTTAGGGATTTTAACGAAAGTCACTGCACTACCATCCTCGATCTCGAGTATGGTGAGATTGCCGAGCACGGTCTAGTTCTGCGTGATTTTCTCAATAACATTGTCAACTATCAGGGCGGCGCCATGATACGCGCCTATGAAACCGATAAAGTATCGGATTTTGAAAACAATCACAGTTGGTTCTACGACTTGGTAGACGGTCTCTTATAAGCCGTAAACAAAAAGCGCGGCATTTGCCGCGCTTTTTTTCTGAGTCATTGATGGAGCTCGAATACCACTGCCATAGATTTTGACACACAATTCAACGACCATAGGCTTCCTCCCGCGCCTCCTGCAGCCTATGGCGCAAATATTCGTGCCGACTCATACCATTCGGAAATGAGGTCATTTGTTGCACCTCCTGCACTATGCGCCGCTCCGCCTCCTTATACTCGGCAAAACCCGGTACGTCCTTATAGGGATCGTATTCTTCCGCGCTTTGCATTGCTTTCTGCCGATACTCCTTCACCATTGCCTCGGCCGCGGCATCAAACTCTGTCTTGTTCTTGCTGTTACGCTCGAGCCAAGCTAGTTTCAACGCCATGGCCTCGTAGGCAAGAATCCGCCCGTCCTGCTCTATCGACTCAATCAGCCGCCAAGCCTCCTCATCAGTGGGACTTCCCTCTTCAGAGAGAAAATACGCCGATAATCTCAACTTATCTTCTTGACGCTGAAAATAGGTTTGAATCCGAGGATCAGACAAAAGCCTCAGTAGCGCATCCCGCTCGGGCGCCGCGAATTCGGACCGAATGTTGTCACGGGGGGCCGCACCATTCGACTCAGCGACTACAACAGAGGAAAAAATCTGAGAAAAAGAAAAGTATCGCCAGGCAACAGCGATCAACAATAAGATAAAGACGAAACCTACATACAGCCGGACTTTCTTATGCATTGTCTTGTTCCCGCTTCAGTATGGCGCGAACAGTGTACTCCGTGGGCTCAAGCAGGCAACCAATCTTTTACTTGGAGGGGAAAAACCAACGCCTCGGGGACGCTACGACACTCTGTTACTAATCCGAAGTCACCGAAATCCACTGTAATGTCTGTGCTTCATCCTTGTCACCGCATGGGGAATCCTTAGGAGGGACGTAACCAACCTGGGCCTCAGGCGGCAGGTTGCCCCGTTCCCATGTCACAACGGCCTCCACACACAGCTTGCGCTGCTCCTCGGTCAACACAACGCCATTGGGCCACTTGCCCAGCTCTATAGCGCGCTTGAGACTGCCGATAATCTCCGGATTGAGATTGTTGAGCAACTCTTCAAAGGACATAAGCGGTACCTCACTGACATACAAAAAAGGCCGGTCACAGACCGGCCTCCTTGGCGCGAAACCACCTGAGGGAATTAACCCTCAGCAGCTTCTGCAGCGTCTTCCTCTACCTGAGGGCGATCCACCAGCTCGACGTAGGCCATCGGCGCTTTGTCCCCCGCGCGGAAACCGCATTTGAGAATGCGGATATAGCCGCCCGGACGGGACTCATAACGAGGACCCAGCTCTTCGAACAGCTTGCGCACGGCATCCTTATCGCGGATACGTGCGAAAGCCAAACGGCGGTTCGCAACACTGTCTTTCTTCGCCAGTGTGATCAGCGGCTCCGCAACGCGGCGCAGCTCCTTGGCTTTTGGCAGTGTGGTTTTGATCAGTTCGTGCTCCACCAGTGAAGCGGTCATGTTCTTGAACATGGCCTTGCGGTGAGCGCTGGTACGGCTGAATTTACGGCCACTATAGCGATGACGCATGACTCAATTCCTTACGACCTTTGTTGCTGTCACAGCAAGTCGTGCTGGAGCGGTGTCGCGTAGCCGTGGCACCGCTCGGGTTGATTATTAACTCTGCTTACAGGGGGCTCAGCTTACTGTCACCCTTGAGGCTGGCCGGCGGCCAGTTCTCCAGACGCATACCGAGGGACAAACCGCGGGAGGCGAGAACGTCCTTGATCTCTGTCAGGGACTTCTTGCCCAGGTTCGGCGTCTTGAGCAGTTCTACTTCAGTGCGCTGAATCAGATCACCGATATAGTAGATGTTCTCTGCCTTCAGACAGTTGGCCGAACGCACGGTCAGTTCGAGGTCGTCAACCGGGCGCAACAGCACCGGATCCACCTCTGGCTCCTCGGACTTGGGTTGCGCTTCCTTCTCGCCCTCGAGATCCACAAACACCGCCAACTGCTGCTGGAGAATGGTAGCGGCGCGTCGGATAGCCTCTTCCGGATCCAAAGTACCATTGGTCTCAAGATCCAGTACGAGTTTGTCCAGGTCGGTACGCTGCTCGACACGGGCCGACTCCACGCTGTAGGCAACGCGGCGAACGGGGCTGTAGGAGGCATCCAGCTGCAGACGACCGATTGCACGAGTCTCTTCCTCATCATCCCGGCGGGCATCGGCGGGCTGATAGCCACGGCCGCGAGCCACCGTGAGACGCAAGCTGAGTTCCACATCACCAGTGATATTGGCGATCACGTGCTCGGGGTTTACGATTTCGATATCGTGATCAACCTGGATATCTCCGGCAGTCACCGCACCCGGGCCCTTTTTGCTCAGGCTCAGCACCGCCTGATCCTTACCGTGCATGACAACGGCGATTTCTTTCAGGTTGAGCAGGATTTCAATCACATCCTCCTGCACCCCTTCAATCGCGCTGTACTCGTGCTCGACACCGTCAATTTCTACTTCGGTGACAGCGCAGCCCGGCATGGAGGACAGCAGGATGCGACGCAGTGCGTTACCTAGAGTGTGGCCGAAGCCACGCTCCAGGGGCTCCAAAACCACCTTTGCATGGTTAGGAGAGTACTCGGTGACGTCAATACGACGCGGTGTCAAAAACTCGTTGACAGCAGTCTGCATAGCCATACCTGTTTACAGTTGCTTTCCTTAAAGTGGAGGATTACTTGGAGTAAAGTTCCACAATAAGGTTTTCGTTAATTTCTGCCGGCAGATCAACACGATCCGGAACGCGCTTGAAAGTGCCTTCCAGCTTGCTCGCGTTAACGTCCACCCACTCGACGTCACCACGTTGGGCGGCGAGAGAAACGGAATTCTGGATGCGCAGCTGTTTCTTAGCTTTTTCGCGTACAGAGATGACATCGCCCGCCTGTACTTGGTAGGAGGGGATATTCACTGTACGGCCATTCACCAGAATCGCCTTGTGGGAAACCAGCTGACGCGCTTCGGCCCGAGTGGAACCAAAGCCCATGCGGTAAACGACGTTGTCAAGGCGCTTTTCCAGCAGCTGCAGCAGGTTCTCACCAGTTGCACCTTTCAAACGGGCCGCTTCCTTATAGTAGTTGCGGAACTGCTTTTCCAATACACCATAAATACGGCGCACTTTTTGCTTTTCACGCAGCTGCACACCGTAATCAGACAGGCGGCCACGGCCGGCGCCATGCTGACCCGGTTTGGATTCCGCACGACATTTGGAGTCATGCGGGCGAACGCCGCTTTTCAGCTGCAGGTCGGTACCTTCCCGGCGGGAAAGCTTACATTTCGGTCCAATATAACGTGCCATTTGTCAGCCCCCTCTTACACGCGACGCTTCTTGGGCGGACGACAACCATTGTGCGGGATCGGCGTCACGTCGGTGATATTGGTGATCTTGAAGCCGCAGTTGTTCAGCGCGCGAACAGCGGATTCGCGGCCGGGGCCAGGGCCCTTCACTTCGACGTCGAGGTTTTTCAGGCCGTATTCCTGAGCCGCAGTACCTGCGCGCTCGGCGGCAACCTGGGCTGCAAACGGGGTGCTCTTACGAGAGCCGCGGAAACCGGAGCCACCTGCAGTGGCCCAGCTCAAAGTGTTACCCTGGCGATCAGTGATTGTCACGATCGTGTTGTTGAACGATGCGTGGATGTGGGCAACACCGTCGACAACGGTCTTTTTGACCTTTTTGCGAACAGTAGTTTTTGGCTTAGCCATACCAGTATCCTAAATCCTGTATCAAGTCGCCTCTACTCAAAAAGGAGGCGTGTTAAACCGCGATATCGCGCTTACTTGCGAATCGGCTTGCGCGGCCCCTTGCGGGTACGGGCATTAGTCTTGGAGCGCTGGCCGCGGACCGGCAGGTTCCGACGGTGGCGCAGGCCACGGTAACAACCCAGGTCCATCAAACGCTTGATGTTCATGGACACTTCGCGTCGCAGGTCACCTTCAACGGTAAGCTTTGCGACTTCACCGCGGATAGACTCGAGCTGCTCTTCAGACAGATCGCGGATTTTGGTGGATTCAGCGATACCTACCGCTGCCAAAATAGACTTCGCCGTGGTACGACCAACCCCGTAAATATGGGTTAGGGAAATCACGGCATGCTTGTGGTCTGGTACATTGACACCAGCAATACGTGCCATAGAGGCATACTCCACGTATTGGGAGCCACTTACTGTGAATAAGTGCGTGACTCAGCTTTAGATTCGGCGCTGACAGCGACTAAAAAACCGGCTGCGCCACCCCAAAAAGGCGCGCAAGAATAGCTTTTCAGACACCAAATTGCAATAGCCCGCACCCTCTTCGGGATCCCCGAAGAGGATACAGACGACAGTCAACGCCCCCTGATAGGGGCAGAGTTCATATTTACCCTGCCCCAACCCGCCCTTAAAAAGGGAGGTTTGCCGATACCGCGAAACCGCGATATCGGCCTATTTTACTGCCGGCATGCCATCTTGGTGAACACCTGTAACATACCATCTGGACTGCACCCACAGTAAAGAACGCAGCACAGCCCTATAAAGAAGCGAGCGGGAAAGCCCGCCCACGATTAGCCTTGACGCTGCTTATGACGCGGCTCAGCGCTGCAGATAACGCGCAGAACACCCTTGCGACGTACAATTTTGCAGTTACGGCAGATCTTTTTAACAGACGCACGTACTTTCATGACCTTACCTCAATCCAATAAAGCTGCGGACGGATGACGCGATCAGCGACGACCGTAACTCTGCAGATTTGCTTTCTTCATCAATCCTTCGTATTGGTGCGACAGCAGGTGCGACTGAACCTGTGCCATAAAGTCCATCACTACGACGACAACGATCAGCAGTGATGTACCCCCCAAGTAGAAGGGAACATTCAGACCCACCACCAAAAACTGCGGCAGCAGGGAAACCAGCGCGATATATACGGCACCCACCAAAGTAAGGCGAGTCAGAACGCTATCGATATAGCGTGCCGTTTGCTCACCGGGGCGAATACCGGGTACATAGGCACCGGATTTCTTCAGGTTATCTGCCACTTCACTCGGGTTAAACATCAACGCCGTGTAGAAGAAACAGAAGAAGCCAATCAACAGCGCGAACAGAATAATGTTCAGCGGCTGCCCAGGCCCGAGCTGCAACGCCATCCATTGGAGGATCTCGGCACCGAGACCTTCACCCCCTTGCCCGAACCACTGTGCCAGGGTCGCCGGGAATAACAGAATACTGCTGGCAAAGATAACCGGAATCACGCCGGCCATATTCACCTTAAGCGGCAGGTGGCTGGACTGAGCAGCTGGTGCGGCAGAGTAACGACCGGCTTGGCGGCGGGCGTGGTTGATCGTAATACGGCGCTGACCGCGCTCCATCACCACGACAAAGTACACTACCGCCACAGCAACAAAACCGATGGCCAACAACAACAGGATGTGCAACTCGCCTTGACGGGCCTGCTCGAAGGCCTGACCAATCGCACTCGGCAGTCCGGCAACGATACCGGCAAAGATCAACATGGAAATACCGTTGCCGACGCCGCGCTCGGTAATCTGCTCACCAAGCCACATCATAAAGACGGCGCCGGTGACCAGCGATGTCACTGCGACAAAATAGAAGCCAAATGCCGGTTCCGCAGAATACGCCAGGTTTTGACCGGCAAGACCAAACGTCATACCGATCCCCTGAATCAGAGCCAACACCACTGTCAGATAGCGAGTGTATTGGTTGATTTTGCGTCTTCCCGCGTCCCCCTCTTTTTTCAGTGCTTCCAGAGAAGGCGTCACCGCGGTCATCAGCTGCATGATAATGGAGGCAGAGATATACGGCATGATACCCAGTGCCAGTATACTCATCCGTTCCAATGCACCACCGGAGAACATGTTAAACAGACCCAGAATAGTGCCCTGGTTCTGATTAAACAAATTCGACAGCTTTTCCGGGTCAATACCGGGGACCGGAATATGTGTACCAACACGATAAACGAGTATCGCGAGGAACAGAAAACGAAGGCGAGCCCAAAGCTCGCCCAATCCCTTGCTGTTGCCCAGGGGATTTACACCGGATCCTGGTCTTGCCATTGGGGCCTCGATTAGTCTTCTACTTTACCGCCAGCGGCTTCGATGGCCGCTTTTGCACCTTTGGTGACGCTCAGACCCTTGACAGTAACTGCCTTGGTCAGCTCGCCGGAAAGGAACACTTTGGCGCGTTTGATATGGTGGCCGATAATATCGGCATTCTTCAGTGCTGCCAAATCGATTACATCCGCATCCACCTTGGCGAGCTCCGCTAGGCGGACTTCCGCAGTGTAACGGGAAACCCGCGCGGTGAAACCATACTTCGGCAGGCGCTTCTGCAACGGCATTTGACCGCCTTCAAAGCCCGGACGCACTTTTCCGCCGGAGCGCGACTTTTGACCCTTGTGGCCACGGCCGCCGGTTTTACCCAGACCGCTGCCAATTCCGCGGCCAACGCGCTTGGCACTCTGTTTGTGGCCTTCTGCAGGAGACAGTTCATTTAGACGCATCTTATGCCTCCTCAACCTTAACCATATAACTTACTTTGTTAATCATGCCGCGCACAGCGGGGGTGTCTTCCACCTCCACAGTGTGACCGATGCGGCGCAGTCCCAGACCTGCGACACACGCCTGATGGTTTTTCAGGCGTCCGTGCACACTCTTGGTCTGGGTGACTTTAATGGTCTTCTTAGCCATGGTCTCAACCCACTAATAACCTATGGTCTGAGCCGCTATTAGCCCAGGATCTCTTCGACTGATTTTCCGCGCTTGGCAGCAACATCTTCCGGGCTCTGCATCTGCGCCAGAGCACTGAAAGTTGCGCGAACCACGTTCACCGGGTTGGTAGAGCCGTAGCACTTGGCCAACACGTTGTGAACACCGGCCATTTCTAAAACGGAGCGCATGGCACCGCCGGCGATAACACCGGTACCCTGAGAGGCCGGCTGCATGTATACCTTGGAACCGCCGTGGCGACCATTGGTGGCGTATTGAATAGTGTCACCATTCAATTCCACTTGGATCATATTGCGGCGCGCAGCTTCCATTGCCTTCTGAATAGCAACCGGAACCTCACGAGCCTTTCCGCGGCCGAAACCGACCCGTCCATTACCATCACCAACCACGGTCAGTGCGGTGAAGGCAAAGATCCGACCACCCTTAACAGTCTTGGCAACACGATTGACCTGGACCAGCTTTTCCTGCAGGCCTTCGTCGTTGCTTTTGTCTTTCTCTCTAGCCATAACTCAACCCTTAGAATTTCAAACCGGCTTCGCGGGCCGCATCAGCCAGAGCCTTGACGCGACCGTGGTATTTAAAGCCACTGCGATCGAAGGCGACCTTTTCTACACCGACAGCCTTGGCACGCTCGGCAATCAGCTTGCCAACCGCGGTCGCAGCTTCAACGTTGCCGGTTTTACCTGCGCGCAGCTCCTTGTCGAGGGTAGAGGCGGTGGCCAGTACCTTGTTGCCTTCAGCAGACAGGATCTGTGCATAAATGTGGCGCGGGGTGCGGTTCACGGTCAGGCGAACGGCGCCCAGCTCGCGGATTTTAGCGCGGGCACGACGTGCACGACGCAAGCGAGATGCTTTCTTAACGTTCATATCTATGCCCTACTTACTTCTTCTTGGCCTCTTTGCGATACACGCGCTCGTCAGCATAGCGGACACCCTTACCTTTGTAAGGCTCCGGCGGACGGAAAGCGCGGATCTCTGCAGCCACTTGCCCCAGCAACTGTTTGTTGCTGCTCTTGAGTACTATTTCAGTCTGGCTCGGAGTTTCAGCGGTCACACCTTCAGGCAACTGATAGTCGATCGGGTGGGAAAAACCGAGAACAAGATTCAGGGTTTTACCAGACGCCTTTGCACGGTAACCGACGCCGATCAGCTGCAGCTTCTTCTCAAACCCTTGGCTGACACCGACAACCATATTGTTGACCAGAGCACGAGTGGTACCCGCCAGCGCTTTGGCCTGCTTAGAGCCGCTGCGCGCAGCGAAAGTCAGCTGATTGTCAGCTTGATTCACTTCTACGTCCTGGTGAATCTGCATGCTCAGGTTTCCATTACCGCCTTTTACAGCGATATCCTGACCCGACAGATTGACGGTCACACCAGCGGGGATAACAACCGGATTATTTGCTACTCGAGACATATCAACCCCCGCTTAGAATACAGTGCAAAGCACTTCGCCACCGACGCCGGCCTGACGAGCGGCACGATCTGTCATTACACCTTTGGAGGTGGAGACAATCGCGATGCCAAGGCCACCGCGTACGGTCGGCAGAGATTTCTTGCCAGAGTAAGCGCGCAGGCCCGGGCGGGAAACACGGTCGAGCTCGGCAATAACCGGTTTGCCCTGGAAATATTTCAGGGTAATGGTCAGTTCTGCCTTTGCGCCTTCGCTTACGGCGTAGTCAGTGATGTAGCCTTCATCCTTCAGGACCTTGGCCACGGCAACTTTCAACTTCGATGAAGGCAGAGTGACGTCCGCCTTTCCGCGAGCCAGGGCATTGCGGATGCGGGTCAGCATATCTGCCAACGGGTCTTGCATACTCATTTGTTACGACTCCTCAAGCCTTTTTACCAGCTGGATTTGACCAGGCCGGGAACATCACCACGCATAGCCGCTTCGCGCAGCTTGTTACGGCACAGGCCGAACTTGCGGTAAACAGCGTGGGGGCGACCAGTAATGCGGCAGCGGCGTTGCTGGCGCACCGGGCTTGCATCGCGCGGCAGTTTCTGCAGCTTGAGTTGAGCCTCCCACTTTTCCTCATCGGAAGCAGTGGCACTGGCGATGATCGCCTTCAGCTCTGCGCGCTTTTGCGCGAACTTAGCTGCGGTTCGAGCGCGCTTCACTTCGCGCGCAATCATGGATTTCTTCGCCATGGAATCCTCTTAACCCTTGAAGGGGAAATTAAATGCTTTCAGCAGCGCGCGACCGTGGTCGTCATTAGCCGCTGTCGTGGTAATACAAATATCCAGTCCACGGAGTTTGTCCACTTTGTCGTAGTCAATTTCCGGGAAGATGATTTGTTCGCTAACGCCCATGGAAAAATTACCGCGACCGTCAAACTGCTTCGGGCTGATTCCCCGGAAGTCGCGGATACGCGGAATGGCGATATCAATCAGGCGCTCCAGGAACTCATACATGCGCTCTCCGCGCAGAGTTACCTTACAGCCGATCGGCCAACCGTCGCGGATTTTAAAGCCCGCGATAGATTTGCGCGCCTTGGTGATAATGGGCTTCTGGCCGGCAATAGCCGTCATATCATTGACGGCGTGCTCCAGCACTTTCTTATCACCAACAGCTTCACCAACACCCATATTGATGGTGATCTTGGTGATGCGCGGCACTGCCATCACATTGTCGAGCCCCAGCTCTTCTTTCAGCTTGGGCGCGAGTTCTTTCGTGTAGAGCTCTTTAAGCTTTGCCATGATCTACTAACCTGCTTCTGCGCCTAAAGCCTTAGATGGCTTCACCGCTGGATTTGAAGACGCGAATCTTAGAGCCGTCTTCCAGTACTTTAAAGCCTACCCGATCAGCTTTTTGGGTATTGGGATTGAAGATAGCCACGTTGGAAGCATCAATCGGTGCTTCCTTTTCCACTATACCTCCGGCAATACCCAGCTGGGGATTGGGCTTCTGATGTTTTTTGATCATCTGCACGCCAGCAACAATCAGACGGCCATCCCGCAGTACTTTGCGTACGGTACCGCGCTTGCCTTTGTCGCGACCGGCGATAACGATCACTTCGTCGTCACGCTTGATCTTGCGCATAACTCTGTCTCTCCGCTTTGGGCTTAGATAACTTCTGGTGCCAGCGAGATGATCTTCATGAACTTCTCACCGCGCAGCTCGCGAGTTACCGGGCCAAAAATACGGGTGCCGACCGGAGCAAGTTGCTGGTTCAGCAGCACCGCTGCATTGTCGTCAAACTTGATCAGTGAGCCATCTGCGCGACGCACCCCTTTTTTGGTGCGAACCACAACAGCGTTCATTACCTGACCTTTCTTCACTTTACCGCGGGGAATGGCTTCCTTTACGGTAACCTTGATGATATCACCCACGCCTGCATAACGACGATGGGAGCCGCCCAGCACCTTGATGCACATGACGCGGCGAGCCCCACTGTTGTCTGCTACTTCTAAGTAGGATTCCGCTTGAATCATTGTCTCTCTCCGAAACTTTAAAATTCGGCAGTCAATGCGCTAGGGGTTAAACCTTCGCCGCACGCTCTACAATCTTCTGCAAGGCCCAGGACTTGGTCTTGGACAGCGGACGGGACTCTTCGATGGTTACAACATCACCGATGTTGCACTCATTGTTCTCGTCGTGCGCCTTGAGCTTTGTGGACTTGCTCACAATTTTGCCGTAGATCGGGTGCTTAACACGGCGCTCGATCAAAACGGTGATGGTTTTATCCATCTTGTCACTCACAACCTTACCGGTCAGAGTACGCTTTAATTTTGCTTCTGCCATGATTAGTTACCTGCCCTCTCTTGTGCTGCCTTTTGGGTCAACACAGTCTTAATGCGAGCAATGTCGCGACGAGTCTGCTTCAGCAGATGAGTCTGTGTCAGCTGGCCGGTGGACTTTTGCATGCGAAGCTTGAACTGAGCCTCGAGCTGGTTCAACAGTTCCTGGTTCAGCTCTTCAACTGACTTTTCGCGTAGATCTGCAGTCTTCATTACATCACCGAACGCTTAACGAAAGTTGTCTTAATAGGCAGCTTGGCCGCGGCCAGAGCGAAAGCTTCGCGAGCCAGCTCTTCGGACACACCCTCCATTTCATAGAGAACCTTGCCCGGCTGGATCTGAGCCACCCAATACTCAACGCCACCTTTACCTTTACCCATACGCACTTCGAGGGGCTTCTCGGTAATGGGCTTGTCCGGAAACACGCGAATCCAGATTTTTCCGCCACGTTTGACGTGACGGGTCATTGCGCGGCGAGCCGCCTCAATCTGACGCGCAGTAATACGACCGCGGTCGACAGCCTTGAGCCCAAACTCACCAAAGCTCACTTTGGAGCCGCGCTGAGAAAGACCGCGATTGCGACCTTTCTGAACCTTGCGGAATTTTGTACGCTTCGGTTGCAGCATCTGCGTACCCCTTATTTAGAAGCTTTCTTACGGGTCTTCGCCGGCTTTTCATCGGGAATTTCATCGCCGATAACTTCACCTTTGAAGATCCAAACCTTAATACCGATGATGCCGTAGGTAGTCATCGCTTCGGCAGTGGCGTAGTCGATGTTTGCACGCAGGGTGTGCAGCGGCACACGGCCTTCGCGATACCACTCAGTACGGGCAATTTCCGCACCACCGAGACGGCCACTTACCTGAATTTTGATACCTTCGGCACCTTGGCGCATGGCGTTTTGTACCGCGCGCTTCATAGCACGACGGAACATTACACGGCGCTCCAGCTGTTGGGCGACGTTCTGGGCAACCAGAGCTGCGTCCAGGTCTGGCTTGCGCACTTCTTCGATGTCGATGTGAACCGGAACCCCCATCTGCGCGCTTACTTCGTTGCGCAGACGCTCCACGTCTTCACCTTTTTTACCGATCACAATACCCGGGCGTGCTGTGTGAATTGTCACACGTGCGGTGTTCGCCGGACGCTCGATCTCGATACGGCTCACAGAAGCGTGGGCCAGCTTTTTGCGAATGTATTCGCGAACTTTCAGATCCGTGTACAGCTTGTCTGCGTACTCGTCACTGCCGGCATACCAGACAGAGGTATGCTTTTTAACGATACCCAGACGAATGCCGGTAGGATGTACTTTTTGTCCCATGGTTTTCTCGCCTGCTCTCTTATTTCTCGGCCACTTTCACAGTGATGTGACAAGTACGCTTAAGAATACGGTCGGCACGGCCTTTTGCGCGCGGCTTGATGCGCTTCATGGTCATACCTTCATCCACAAAGATCGTGGACACCTTCAGCTCATCAACGTCAGCACCTTCATTGTGCTCGGCGTTGGCAATGGCCGATTCCAATACTTTCTTGACAATCGCCGCGCCCTTTTTGTTGCTGAACGCCAGAATATCCAGGGCCTCTTCGACTCCTTTACCGCGAATCTGGTCGGCAACCAGGCGCGCTTTCTGTGCGGACAGACGAGCACCGCGTAATTTTGCTGCTACTTCCATCTCACTAACCTCGGCTTAGCGCTTCTTCGCTTTTTTGTCCGCAGCGTGACCGCGGTAAGTGCGGGTAGCGGCGAACTCACCCAGCTTGTGACCAACCATTTCTTCGTTGATCAGTACCGGGACGTGTTGACGACCGTTGTGCACGGCAATCGTTAGCCCAACCATTTCCGGCATAATCATGGAACGGCGGGACCAGGTTTTAATCGGTCGACGATCATTGGACTCAATCGCCGCCTCCACCTTCTTGATCAAATGCAGATCAATGAAGGGACCTTTCTTTAATGAGCGTGGCACTGTCGATTCCTCTCTAGCTGCTCAGACATCGCGCGGCTTACTTGCCGCGGCGACGTACAATCATCTTATCGGTGCGCTTGTTCTTGCGCGTTTTCTTGCCCTTGGTGGGAACACCCCACGGGGTCACAGGATGGCGACCACCGGAAGTGCGGCCTTCACCACCACCGTGCGGGTGATCCACCGGGTTCATCGCCACACCGCGCACGGTAGGACGAACACCGCGCCAACGTTTGGCACCGGCTTTACCCAACTTGCGCAAGCTGTGCTCGGAGTTGCTCACTTCACCCAATGTCGCCCGACACTCGGCCAACACTTTACGCATCTCACCAGAGCGCAGACGGATGGTCGCGTACTGACCTTCACGCGCAACCAGCTGCACGGAAGCACCGGCGGAACGGGCCAACTGAGCGCCCTTACCCGGCTTCAGCTCAACAGCGTGAATCACAGAACCAACCGGAATGTTGCGCAGCGGCAAGGTGTTGCCTACAGAAATTGGCGCGGCGTCACCTGACTGCACGGTAGCGCCAGCTTTCAAACCTTTCGGCGCAATAATGTAGCGGCGCTCACCATCTGCGTAGCAGATGAGGGCGATGTGCGCACTGCGGTTCGGATCGTATTCCAGGCGCTCAACTTTGGCCGGAACCCCGTCCTTGTTGCGCTTGAAATCGATAACACGGTAGTGGTGCTTGTGCCCACCGCCGATATGACGAGTGGTAATACGACCGGCGTTATTGCGCCCGCCAGTTTTACTCTTGCTCTCTACCAGAGGTGCATAAGGCGCACCTTTGTGCAGCTCCGCATTGACTACCTTGACCAGGTGACGACGGCCGGCAGAGGTCGGCTTTGCTTTTACAATTGCCATCTAACTGTCCCCCTTACTCAGCAGCTTCAAAGTTGATATCGCTGCCTTCGGCCAGACGAACGTAGGCTTTCTTCCAATCGTTGCGACGACCGATGCCGTAGCGGGTACGCTTGGTTTTGCCCTTAACGTTCACGGTGCGAATCTGCTCAACGGAAACATTGAACAGTTTTTCTACCGCGGCCTTGATCTCGGCTTTGGTGGAATCGGTGCTCACCTTGAAAACCACCTGGTTGGCGGCATCCGCCAATACAGCAGCCTTTTCGGAAATTACCGGGCCCAGCAATACTTTGTAGAGTCGCTCTTGGTTCATCCCAGCACCTCTTCAATTTTCTTCAGCGCAGAAACGGTAACCACGACTTTATCAAAGCGAATCAGGCTTACCGGATCGATGCCCTGCACATCGCGAACGTCGATCTTGTGCAGATTGCGCGCAGCCAGGTAGAGGTTTTCACTCACTTCTTCAGTCACGATCAAAGCGTCGGACAGATCGAACTGAGCGAGTTTCGCCACCAGTTGTTTGGTTTTAGGCGCGTCCACATCAAAAGATTCAACCACAACCAGGCGCTCCTGGCGGGCCAGCTCGGACAGAATGCAGCGCAGTGCCGCGCGGTACATCTTTTTGTTCAGCTTAACGCTGTGATCGCGCGGCTCGGCGGCAAAGGTCACACCACCGGAACGCCACAGCGGACTGCGGATAGTACCGGCACGGGCGCGACCAGTACCTTTTTGGCGCCAGGGCTTCTTGCCGCCACCAGACACACTGGAGCGATTCTTTTGCGCCTTAGTGCCCTGACGAGCACCGGCCATGAAAGCCACCACCGCCTGGTGCACCAGATCCTGATTAAACTCACGCCCGAAAGTCACTTCAGAGACAGCTACAGTGCCTTTAGCGCCTTCGGGAGTAGCGATATTCAGTTCCATATCTAATTCCCCTCAGACTTAGGCTTTTACTGCCGGACGAACAATAACATTGCCACCCGGCGCACCAGGGACAGCACCTTTAACCAGCAGCAGGTTGCGCTCCGCATCAACGCGAACCACTTCCAGATTCTGCACGGTGACGCGCTCGTTACCCAGATGGCCAGCCATCTTCTTACCTTTCCACACACGACCCGGGGTCTGACACTGACCGATAGAGCCGGGAGCACGGTGTGACAGAGAGTTGCCGTGGCTTGCGTCTTGGGTACGGAAATTCCAGCGCTTAACGGCGCCCTGAAAACCTTTACCTTTGGAAGTGCCGGTCACGTCAATTTTCTGACCAGCTTCAAAGCCGGAGAGTGTGATCTCGGAACCGATTTCGAAGGACTCTTCAGAACCATCAATACGCAGCTCGAAGAGTGCAGCGCCAGCCTCTACATTGGCTTTGGCGAAGTGGCCCGCCTGGGGCTTGGAGACACGGGAAGCCTTGCGACTACCAACTGCCACCTGAACAGCAGCATAGCCATCAGTTTCCACGGTTTTCACTTGAGTGACGCGATTCGGAGTTACCTCAATCACGGTAACCGGAATCGAAACGCCATCCTCAGTGAAGATGCGAGTCATGCCGCTTTTGCGGCCGACAATACCTATAGTCATCTTTTCAACCTCTCAGTGCACGGGGCTTTAACCCACTGCGGCCGCCCAGTTTCAGAGCGTTACACTACCCGAACCTTTTTCGCTCGGGATTCGGTGGTTAGTTATAAAAAGTCAGCCGAGACTGATCTGAACCTCTACACCAGCCGCCAAATCGAGCTTCATCAGCGCGTCGACGGTTTTCTCGGTCGGCTCAACAATGTCCAGCAAACGCTTGTGGGTACGAATTTCGTACTGATCACGCGCATCTTTGTTGACGTGCGGAGAAATCAGCACAGTGTACTTTTCTTTGCGAGTCGGCAGCGGAATGGGACCGCGGACCTGAGCACCGGTACGCTTGGCCGTCTCGACAATCTCCTGGGTAGACGCATCGATCAGCTTGTGATCGAACGCTTTCAGGCGAATTCGGATGCGTTGACCCTGCATGGAATCAAACTCCAACGTTAAAACTAAAGAACGTCCTTTTACGCAGCCCCGAGGGCGGGCGAAAAGGAGCGCGGATTGTACGGGTGGAACAGAGAGCTGTCAACAGGCGTGCCTGTTTTTGTGATTACGGAATGCGGACGACGCCAAACTACACTTTATTGTGCACAGACAGCAGTAGCGGAGCGAGGGCCAGTGTTATGACCATAGCAGCCAAAGTCAGTCAGTTTCTACGCGACCAATTAGTCGACTATCAACTAATCCAACATCCCCACAGCCGCACTAGCCGCGAAAGCGCACACGCCGCACACGTAAGGGAAGAACAGGTAGCCAAGGCCATATTACTCAAGGACGAACAAGGTTACGTATTGGCCGTGATTCCCGCGAGCAGCAGCCTCGATATGCGCGCCCTCCACGAGGAAACTGGTCGCCCACACCTGGAGATGGTACCGGAAGCAGAGCTTGGGCGCGCTTTCCCGGACTGTGAATTGGGCGCACTACCGCCGCTGGGACAGGCATACGGCATCACTACACTGCTCGACAGCAGCCTGCGTCACTGCGACACCGTCTACTTTGAAGCCGGTGACCACGAGGAATTGGTCGAAATGGATGGAGCACACTTTGCCAGATTGTTCTCCGACTGCCGCAGTTGTGATCTGAGTAAAGACTGGCCCTAGCACCTTAGTCCTAGCGAGCGCATCGAAAAAGCAACAAAAAAGCCGCAGCGTTTCCGCTGCGGCTTTTTATTCAGATCAAAAGCGAGAAATTACTCGATGATCTTGGATACAACGCCGGCACCAACGGTACGGCCACCTTCGCGGATCGCGAAGCGCAGACCTTCTTCCATCGCAATCGGCGCGATCAGGGTAACGGTCATTTGAACGTTGTCACCCGGCATTACCATCTCGGTGCCTTCCGGCAGCTCTACCGCACCAGTTACGTCTGTGGTACGGAAGTAGAACTGCGGACGGTAGCCTTTGAAGAAGGGAGTGTGACGACCACCTTCGTCTTTGGACAGCACGTACACTTCCGCTTGGAATTTGGTGTGCGGAGTGATGGAGCCCGGCTTGGCCAGTACTTGACCACGCTCTACCTCGTCACGCTTGGTGCCGCGCAGCAGGGCGCCAATGTTCTCACCAGCACGACCTTCGTCCAGCAGCTTGCGGAACATTTCAACACCAGTACAGGTGGTGGAAGTGGTTTCGCGGATACCGACGATTTCGATTTCGTCGCCAGTTTTCAGAACACCGCGCTCTACACGACCAGTTACCACGGTACCGCGGCCAGAGATGGAGAACACGTCTTCGATCGGCATCAGGAACGGTTGATCAACAGCGCGCTCCGGCTCCGGAATGTATTCGTCCAGAGTTTCCACCAGTTTCTTCACAGCGCTGGTGCCCAGGCCGTTGTCGTCTTCGCCGTTCAACGCCATCAGAGCGGAACCAACGATGATCGGAGTGTCGTCTCCCGGGAACTCGTACTGGTCCAGAAGCTCGCGAACTTCCATTTCCACCAGTTCCAGCAGCTCTTCGTCGTCGACCATGTCGGCTTTGTTCAGGAATACCACGATGTAGGGTACGCCTACCTGACGGGACAGCAGGATGTGCTCACGAGTCTGCGGCATGGGGCCGTCAGCTGCAGAGCAAACCAGGATGGCGCCGTCCATCTGCGCAGCACCGGTAATCATGTTTTTCACGTAGTCGGCGTGTCCCGGGCAGTCAACGTGGGCGTAGTGACGGGTCGGGGACTCGTATTCCACGTGAGAGGTGGCAATGGTGATACCGCGCTCGCGCTCTTCCGGTGCGTTATCGATACCGTCGAAGGCTACCGCCTGGCCGCCCCACACTTCAGAGCACACGCGGGTCAGCGCCGCGGTCAGGGTGGTTTTACCGTGGTCAACGTGACCGATGGTGCCCACGTTTACGTGGGGCTTGGAACGTTCAAACTTTTCTTTTGCCATTGCAGCCTCCCAATATAGGCGGACAAAACCAGCACACCTACCTAAAGAACAGGCGCACCCGGGGACGACCCAGCAAAGGATACAAAACCCGGATACAAATAGCCGCAGAGACACCTGCCCCTGCGGCCACATAAAAAATGGAGCTCATGGGCGGATTTGAACCGCCGACCTCACCCTTACCAAGGGTGTGCTCTACCCCTGAGCTACATGAGCTTATCATCAACACACTCGAACCATTCGGCCCGACCCAGCGGAAAAGCGTCCCACACTAAAGTGGAGCGGGCAGCGGGAATCGAACCCGCATCATCAGCTTGGAAGGCTGAGGTTCTACCATTGAACTATGCCCGCATGCGGGAAACCCCATGCAAAAGGCCGCAGCCTTCCGCTGGCGACACCCCGAAACCAAAGCTCCAGAGCATCAAAATATGGTGCAGGGGGGTGGATTCGAACCACCGAAGCTTGCGCGTCAGATTTACAGTCTGATCCCTTTGGCCACTCGGGAACCCCTGCTTAAGGCGGCGTGTATTCTCTACACGCCTCTCGGTGCTGTCAACAATTTTTCCTTCAAATTCACGGACTTACCCGCAAAATTTAAAGTGCTGCAGCACTTAGAACAAAATTGGAGCTGGCGAGAGGAGTCGAACCCCCGACCGGCTGATTACAAGTCAGCTGCTCTACCAACTGAGCTACGCCAGCTTTGTTCCTCACCGAGAAGACAACTTTATAGTCGCCCCTCAGATGGAGGCGGGATTCTAGGGGATGTTTTGCCGACAAGCAACACTAAATTGGCAACGAAAAGAAACGCGACAGAATTTCAAGGCGTAGAGCGGCGATCGGACTACAGCACCGAGCCGGATATCAGTCGTCAATTACCTCACTGCATAAGTTTTGGCGCCGGTCCAGTTCCGGGTATTCCGATTGCAGTTGCGCCCAGAAGCTTTCTGCCAGTCCCGCAGCCGCGCCCGGAGATAGCACTACCCAGCGCTCCAGGTAAGTTTCAGGCTCCTCGCGGCTCTGTGCGTCGATTCCCTGTTGGCGCAGCTTGCGCTTCAGTGACTCTGCACGCGCGCGCTCGGAGAAAATTCCAAAGGAGATGCCGTTTGTCAGCGATCCCTTAGGGATCACATAACTGTCCACTCCGGCCGCCTGAAGTTCTCGCAGCTTGTTGAAGGCTTCGCGCTTGGATCCGAGCGGGGCAAGGAATACCCAATAACGCATCTGCCCCTGCATTTCGATTTCCCGCAGACGACCGTCCACCTGCAAAGCTGCAAGGCGCTCGACAATATTCAGCCCCTGATACTCTTCTGTAAAGGGTCCGAGCAGTGTGCAGAGCGTACCCTCAGAAGCCGGCGGCGCCCCCTTTCGTTCAGGCTTCCGCTTTTCCCTTATGGGCTTTAGCTGATCAGTGGCTACCTCGCGGACAAGCTGAATAGGCGCCCCCTGTGTCTGCACAGACTGCCGATCTGAGCCGACCGGTTTTGAGGCAGAGTTGGCAGCCATCTGGAACCAGGCGTAAAGGCCGATATTGGCGAACAACAAAGCGAGAACTATCCAGCGCATAAACTTCTGTATTCGCAGTCGACCCCTTTCCTTATGGACGGATTAGGGGTTGGTAAGAGACAAGCCATCGAGCACCAGCTCAGGCACCAGCCGGTGCTCTTTCTGACACAAAGGGGACAATAGCTGGCCATCGCCACCAGTCAGCCACAACAAAGGCTCTTGCCCGCATATGCGGCGCAATTCACACAGCGCCAGTTCTACCGTGCCCAGTACCATCAGAAGCAGACCGCGGTTGACCGCCTCTTGTGTATCCTGCCCCGGTGCCAGTGGCAGATCCTGAACCGGCATTTCCGGAACCTTGACCGCGTCTGTATCCTTGTACAGTGCACGGCGCATCAATTTAAGGCCCGGGACGATATAACCGCCGAGATGACGGCCGCCATTATCCAGCAAATCCAGGGTCACGGCGCTGCCGCAGTCCACAATCAGCGCGGCACGCGGGTCTTTCTCGTGGGCAGCGAGCACCGCCAGCCAGCGATCCACCCCCAGTCGCCGGACATCCCGGTAACCGCAAGTAACACCGGCGCAGTGGGTCTCGACACGGGCGAATTCCACCGGCAACCCGAAAAGCTGGCGCACACCTTGTGCAAGAGATTCTGCCGCTCTGGCACCGGCGACATTGGCAGCGCGTACGCGCTTTGGGTGCAGCGCCCGCCACCCTTCCGGTAGACGGCCGCGACACAAGTCGGCGGTGGACAAAGTTCCGCGAGCCTCCACTTCACCGTCAGAAATCAGCCGCCACTTGCCTCGGGTATTGCCGAGATCCACCTCAAGTATCATGCCTTTCCCGCCGCAGGGAAACTTCACCGCCATGGAAAGAGCGTCGCTCACCATCCACCTCCAGCACCAGCGCACCAGTTTCGTCAACACCAGCAGCTGTTCCACACCAGTCGCGGCTGGCGGAAACAAGCCGTACCGGTTGACCGGCGAACTGATCCAGCGCCAACCACTCATTCCTGTAGGCAGCAAATCCCCGCTCGGGATAGGTGTGCAGCAAAGGCAACAGATGGTTCAGCATCACCGCCGCAAGACGGTTGCGATCCACACCGGGACAAACACTGTTTAAATCTATCCACGGCTGGTCGATTGCCTCGACGTTTTCCGCGCGTAACCCGACATTCAGTCCCACCCCCACCACCACTGCACATCGGTCAGTGAGATCGCCGGACAACTCCAACAATACGCCGGCCAGTTTGCGCCCGCGGCACCAGACATCATTTGGCCATTTCAGGCGCACATCCGGCACATTGAATTCCCCCAATGCCCGCGCCAGGGCGACCCCCACCGCCAAACTCAGTCCTTCCAGCTGCTGCACTCCGCCACTGAACTGCCAGCCGACAGAAAGAGTGATACCGCCGCCAAATGGACTGATCCAGCTGCGTCCACGGCGTCCCCGCCCGGCGGTCTGACGCTCCGCGAACATCGCCACACCGTGCCCTCTATTCTCCTCCAGCCGCGCGAGCAACCGGGCGTTGGTGGAATCCACTTCGTCCCGCACGAGCAGCTCCCTCAGCAGGTTGCGGGTAGCGCTATCCAATCCGGCTTCAATAGCCTCTGGGGACAGCAGATCCAAGCCCCCCGGCAAGCGGTAACCGCGCCCCTTGACCGATTCCAGTGACAAGCCGTAATGGGTCAGTTTTTGCAGTTGTTTCCACACCGCGGCACGGCTCACGCCCAAAGCGGCACCGAGACTTTCACCGGAGTGCACCTCACCATCGGCGAGCAAATTGAGCACCGGGCGCAACTGTTGCAGAGGAGTTTTTAGATTTGAATTGGCCAATGTTAGCTTCTCAGGTAACGGCGATGGTAGCGGCTGCCGAGGCTGGTCAGAATCTCGTAGCCAATGGTGCCGGCATAGCCGGCCACTTCATCGACAGTCAACCGCTTGTTCAACACTTCGATATATTGCAGGGAGTCCCGCTCGTTTTCGCTCAGCGCGCTGATATCGAAAATGGTGGAATCCATAGACACCCGCCCGATCATCGGCAGGCGTCGACCGCAGGCCCAGCCGCAACCGCGCCCGCTTTGTGCCCGCAGTATACCGTCGGCATAGCCGCCGCGCGCCACAGCCAGACAGCTTCCAGCCACCGCTTGCTGCGTAGCGCCGTAGCCAACTTGGCACGTACTGCTCAGATGACGCTTCTGCAACACCGGCAGCTGCAAGGTCACCACGGGCCGCATCGGATTGGGCGAACCCGGAAGCGGGTTGACGCCATAGAGTGCGCAACCGGGGCGGGCAATATCGAAGTGATAGGCGTCGCCGAGGAAAATGCCCGAGGAATTGGCGAGGCTCAGGCGTACATCCGGGCACAGCGTCCGCAGCCGCTCGGCAGCCATTTTGAATCGGCGTAACTGCAGTGCATTTTGTGGATGATCCGGGTCATCGGCACATGCCAAGTGGCTGAGCACAAGACGAATATCCGCCGTCTGCAAAAGTTCGCGCTCCTCAAGCAGCTGTTCGAATTCCTCTTCGGTCATTCCCAGCCGGGTCATTCCGGAATCAAACTTGAGCGCGCAGGGCGCGGCCACACCAATCCGCTCAGAGACTGCCACCCAATCCCGCAGCTGCTGCACAGTGAAAAGGACGGGGATCAGTCTTGCCCGGGCACAGGCCGCTTCGCAGCCGGGGCGGACACCAGTCAGCACCACGATATTGACATCATCCCCCAGACATTTGCCCAAAACCTCTCCCTCGGTCTGGGTAGCGACAAAAAAGTCCCGGCAGCCCTGCCGGTAGAGCTCCGGCGCCACTTCCACCATACCCAGGCCGTAAGCATCGGCCTTAACCACGGCGCCGCAGCGGCTACCGGGGGCCAGACTGTCGCGGAGATGCAGGTAGTTGTCGCCGATCGCCCGCAAATCGATCGTCAACACCCCCTCGCGCGCGTCGGTTCCCAAACTGCATTCCGCATTCATCTCTTCACCCCGTATTCAACAAACGCTCCCGCCTCAGCGCCCGAGCGCCTAAAGCGACAGCAAACACTGCCATCAGCAGACTCACCAGTGATCCCGCCAGTACCAAGGGCAGGGAAATCGGATCTCCCACCAAGAGCGCCTTGAGCCATTGTTGCTGGGCCACCAGCGGTACAAGCTGCCATACCCCGCTCTCCAGCTGCACACCGGAGACGTCCAGCACCACCAACAACATGGCTGGGGCTATTTGCAGTATGGAGAGCTGGGTCTGGGCATCTTTAAAGGAATTGGAGCGCAATGCCAGAAGTATTTGCACCACCGCCACCAACAGTGCCAGCGGCAAAAGCAGCAACCCCATGCCAAGGGCGGAGCCGACGGTGGCCGCCTGCTGTATTCCCAACTCCGCCAACGGCATCATCGGCATCAATGAGACCAGTGCCGCCAGCGCCAGTAGCGCACCCATCCACCCCATGCTCGCTACCGCCAGCACCTTGGCCGCCACCAGCTGCCAACCGGGCAGTGGCTGCAAAAGCAATGTTTCCAGGCTCAACCGTTCGCGCTCACCGGCCGAAGTGTCCACTGAAGTGGCGAGGCTGGCCACGAACAGCGTGAGGATCAAAAGCCCCGGCACCGCCGCCAGGATAATGGCACCGCGACTGGACGGAGTACTCACGTCGCGCACCTGCAGATTCCAGGGGCTGAGGAGCTGCTGCGCCACGCCGCGGGCAGACAAGCGCTGGCTGACCACCAACTGTTGCAGTTTCCCCAGCCGCTCCTGCAAGCGGCCCTGGGCGCGCCCGGAGGCAATATCGGCGCTGTCCAGGTATAGATATACTTTTGCTGAGCGGAGGGACACATAGTCTTCAACAAAATCTTCGCTCAGCTCCAGCACCAGATCATAACCGCTCTCAAGCAGCTCACGTGGCTTCCCTTCCGACAATACCTCAACCTGGAATTGGTCATCACTGAGCCGCTCGGCCAGTAACGGCACCCTGTCTCCCCCCAGAAAAGCCATACGGGTCGGCTCCTCCGTGCTTTGTTTCACCATGTAGGTGGTGAAAGCAAATAGCATTACCGGAAAAATCAGCGAAAAGCTCACCGCCATCCACAGGGCGCGTTTGTCGCGCCATGTCTCCAGAAATTCTTTGCGCACCAATGCCCCCATCGGGGACGAAAACCAAGCCCCTCTCAACATGCGGGAGCGCCCTCCTTCTGCCCGCCAGCGGTGCCATAGGCCAGGGTGACAAAAGTATCTTCCAAGTTGCCGCAGCCGGTTTGCGCCAATAATTCCGCAGGGGTACCGCCGCCGACGATTCTCCCGGCACTCATCACCAATACTTGGTCTGAAAGTTCGGATACTTCGGACATCACGTGGCTGGAGAACAGGATGGTGGTACCGCGGTCGCGCAGCTGGAGCAAGGTTTTTCTCAGTAAGCGCGCCGCCAATACATCCAAACCGCGTGTGGGTTCATCCAATATCAAATGCTGGGGCTGATGGACCATTGCCCGCGCCAGAGAAACTTTCATGCGCTCGCCCTGGGAAAAACCGCGCGTGCGCCTATGCCACAAATCATCCAATTCCAGCTCTTCCCGCACCGCCTGTAACGCTTTATCGCGCACTCCACCGGAAAGTCCCTGTATCGTGGCGAACAACGACAGATACTCGGCAACGGTGAGCCGCTCATAGAGCCCTTCGCGATCGCCGACCACACCCAACTGCCGGCGCGCGGCCATCGGATCGCGTCCCACATCAATGCCGCCCAGCCGCACATCTCCCGAGTCCGCCCGCAGCAGGCCACCAATAATGCGCAGGCAGGTCGTTTTTCCCGCACCATTGGCACCGAGGAGCGCGGTGATCCGCCCGTCAGGAACGGTGAAACTAAGGTCACGCAAAATCTTGCGGCCGCCGAAATCTTTACTGACAGCATTTACTTCAATCACAACTGCCCTCCCCGCGGTTCCTGCCCGCCGATAACTCCCAGTGCCGGCCCAAAAGCACCGGCCATAAATGGCGGCCGCCGGATTTCGGCTACACAGTCCTGCGCCAATGGCTCGAAGGGTGCATCGAGAAACTGTGCAATCAAGTCCGGAATACATCCGCGGGGCGTATTGATATGACCGCCGCCGGCAACAACCAAATGCTGCTTGTTGACCAGGTAATCGAGTTGTCGCTCTGCGTAATAGGGGGGTGTTATCGGGTCCGCCTCACCGGAAATCAACAATACTGGTTGCTCGCGCACTTGGGGCTTTTCATAGGGCTTGGAATCCACCGGCCATGCTTCACACCCGGTCGCGAACAAATCGTAAAAAGCCGTACCCAGAAAGGAATCCGCACTGTCCGCGGCCACTTCATCGGTCGTGATACGGCTCAACTCTTCGGCACAGGCCACGGAGAAAGTGAGGCCCATCGACATGGAGTCTGCATTGTCGAGAAATTGCCCGGCGACACCGGATAGTGGCAACAGATTACCGCGCTCCGCCTGGTAAAGTGCATAGGGCAGCTGTGCGGCGGCGGTGGGCTGATAGAGCGCCGTGCGGATGGCGTTGGCGAGCATCCAACGGGTAAGGGGTGTTTCCAGCGGTGCACCCGTGAGCGGATCAGGAAAATGTGTCGCTTCCAACTCCCCCCAGTTGTCCAACAACCTATCGAGAGCCCCGCGCCAGTCACCGAACCCGGCACACACCCGGTCCCGTTCACAGTCTTTTTCCAGCTGACGCAAAGCGCGCTCGGCAGCCGTCGCGGTCAGAAAAACCTTGGTCTCGATCGGCGCTACAGCATCGAGCACCAACGCGCTCAGGGAATCTGGATACCACTGCTGATACAGCAGCGCTGTCCTCGTGCCCCAAGAGCCGCCCCACAGAGCGATGCGCCCGTGCCCAAGATAGCTTCTCACCCGCTCCAGGTCCTCCACGGTCTGTCGGCTGCTGAGCGAATTAGCAAATTCAGCGCGCTCGAGATAACAGTCCGCCAAACGCCGGGAGAATTGTTGCAAGTCTGCGGGCATATCTCTTTTTAAGCCGCAACTGAAAGCACCGGAGCGTCCCGCGCCGCGGCGATCTACCATCACAATTGCCCGTTCGCGGTTGACCTTGCGAAACACATTCAACAGGGGGGCCAGATCACTGGCAGCCTGCCCCGGCCCCCCTGCGAGTAAATAAAGCGGCTCCCGTCCCACTTCGTTAACAGCGGGCGCTACCATTACGGCCAGCTCACTCCCGCTTTCCCCTTCTCCGACGGCCACCAGATAGCAGCGCAGTGAATTGCTCCAACCATCCAGGTAACAGGTCTGGAAAGGGGAATCGGCCTCGGCCCAGGCCAGAGCCGACAACCCAAAAGCAAACAGTAACTGGGCTGCCTTAAACAAACATCGTTTCCATAGCAGCATACTCTCTCCCTCTGAGCCTTCTGAAGGAGCGCAGTCTATCCAATTTGGGCCGTTTCTGTCGCCACAGGTCGCAGCCCCCCCAACACCATTCGCACAGCGGGGCTTGCAGTGGTAAGGTTTTGCTTTACGATCTTGCATCGCTAGCACCCATGAGCTTTTCAGACAGAGAAAAACAACTTATCCGCGCAGCTTTTACTTGGGGGCAGATCACCCATAAAGAAGGCTATACCCTGTCGGACCTGGAAATTGAGAAATCGGTGCTCTTCCGCCGCCTGCTGGATGGCCGGCCGCCGCTGGCATTCCCGCCGCCTCTCCGCCATGGCTTCCCCTGGTATGAGGTGATCGAAGGGCGCGGAGAGCACGTGGTCAACGCCTCAGATCCCTCCCCCGAGTGCAGCATCATCGCTCCCGGTAGCAAGCCCGGGGACACATGCATTCTGATTGATGGCGCATTCTGGCGCGTGGCAGAAACAGTGCGGGAACGGGAGGAGTACATCGTCGAGTGGGGCCAGTATCCGATTCAATGGAGACTGAAGAAGCACTGGGAAGTCAATTACGAGATGACTCAACAGTTGCACAACTTCCGCAAGGATAACCCCAACGCGGAAATTACTTTTGACAACCGCTCCGGCCAAAAGGAATACAGCGAATTCCGCATCGACGACGAGCAGACCGTGTGGCTGAGTGAATGGAAACTGAGTCGCATCGGCCTTTCCGGCTGGGTATGGGTAGGCAGACCGGTCGAAATGGAGTGCCTTACCGACTTGGTGCCGTTGTTCCACGACCAGCAAGGCCCTTTGATTATCGGCGAGGTGGAAAAACTCAGCGGCGAAGCCTGGCTGCGTATCGAGCAAGCCGGGGAGGAGTACCGGTTTATCAAGCTCGGCGAGCAGTTGGACTATCAGCCCCTGATCAGCACCGCAATGACTGAGTTCGAAACACTTCTGCGGGAGATGCAAGGGGATACATTGGACGTGATGGATTGGCGCGGTGAGCGGCTCCTGCGCCGCTATCTGGTGCCGTCACACCTAGCGCCCCTGGAAGAGTTTGAGCTGCAGGGGGAAAACTATGACCTGATGCCTGAAAACGCCTATTGACGCCCCTGTAATTTACAAGCGCCCGGGGGTTAAATTTCGCCCCGGGCACAAATCACATCCCTGTAGTCCCCCAGATGTAGGTTAGGGACCGGTAGGATATAACGGTTAGTCCACGTCCCGGCCGCGGGCAGCACGCAACAAGCGGAACCACGCCTCCCTCGGTATTTCCATTCCCAATGCAGCAACGGACATCCGCAGGCGGTCAATTTTACCGCTCCCCAGAACTGGAACGAGATTTGCCGGGTGTCTCAGCAGCCACGCAAGCGCCAGCTGCTGTGCCTCCATCCCCAGCTCTTGTGACAATTCCTCCAGACAGGTCTGAACCCGCCGGGCGGCCTCAGAATCGCCGGTAAACAGTGCACCACCTGCGAAAGGAGACCACGCCATGGGGATCACACGCTCACGCTGACAGTAATCCAGCAGGCCATCAAACATGGGCGTGCTGTGTAATAGTGACACCTCTATCTGATTGACCAACAGGGGCGCTGACAAGCGTGATTGCAACAACTGTGTCTGGTGGGGCAAAAAATTGGAAACACCCACGGCACGCACCTTACCTTCGGTAATCAGCTTGTCCAGGGCCTCTGCCAGCACCTCGGCATCCATTAGCGGATCCGGACGGTGAATGAGCAGCAAGTCCAAGCACTCTATTCCCATCTTGCTCAGGCTGGACTCAGCAGCGGCAGTGACATGAGCCGCACTGGTGTCGTAGTGATTTAGCGCATAGTTATTGTTTTCACCCATCAGCTTAATGCCGCACTTGGAAACAATTTCCATCTCCCCGCGCAGTTGCGGTTTGAGCTTAAGCGCCTCTCCAAACAGCTGTTCGCAGCGGTAATCACAATAGATATCCGCCAAGTCAAAGGTTGTAATACCCAGTTCGAGCACCCGCTCAAGTAATTCTACGGTCTGCTGCGGGGTGTAGTTCCAGTCAGCAAGCCGCCAGAGTCCCATGGCGATCCGGGACATAGAAAAGGTTTGGTCTATAGAAGAGTTGATACGCTGCATATGTGTATAGATCGCTGAGTTGAATTTTCCTGTTGATGGCGCAGGCCAACTATTCGCCACAATCTCTGTTACTCACAAAAACCATGGACAGAGCTGTGTATAACTATGGGATAGTTGTCCCCAGCCCCCGATTTTATGCCGCCAGTCACTAAGCGCGTAAAAAAACATCGCCCCCTGTCCTCTCCACCCACAACTGCTCCATGACATCCCGGTTACTAACAGAAGACATGGACAGACTTGTGTATAACTACTGGATATCCCCGTTAAATCAAGGCGTTACGCCACTTCCCAGGAGGCGCATAAAAAAGCAGCGGTGGTTTTTTGCTCGCGCCTGCGGGAGGTAAGGGCGGTTTGTGCAGGAGGTTATCAAACAGGCCGTGCAGATTTTTGCAGGTTTGTTAAGGCTGTGGATTTCGGGCATAAAAAAAGGCCACCCAGTTGGGTGGCCTTTCGATTTGGCGCCTGACGATGACCTACTCTCACATGGGGAAGCCCCACACTACCATCGGCGATGTTGCGTTTCACTTCTGAGTTCGGCATGGGATCAGGTGGTTCCACAACTCTATTGTCGTCAGGCAAACTGGCTTGGGTGGCTCCGGTCTTATGAGCTTTTGCTCTGCCTTGCCGTTTGACTGTCCGTTTGCCTCGCTGATCTCTCAGCGCTGACAGCCAACCCAAATAAGTCGGTGAAACAAACTGTAGTAATACACCGCAAGTCTCTGTGCGTCTCTTCACAC
>NZ_FOKT01000002.1 GCF_900112305.1 Microbulbifer thermotolerans | reverse complement strand
GTGGCCTGAATAACTATATCTACGTAAAAAACCCCGTTAGATGGGTCGATCCATTAGGCCTAACATGTAAAGAAATCCCAGAAAATTATGACCCCCTGACAGACACCTATACTGGTGTTGATATTAATTTATTCCCGACAAATGAACATATTCACTACTATGCTAAAAAAGTTCCAAACAACCATACTAGCTTAAGCATTGGGGCTCATGGGGATCCGCATGAAATTATCGATCAAAATCACAATCCAATTTCAGCAAATAAATTGGCCCAAATGATATTAAGTCATCCCAAGTATGAACCCGGGATGCGAGTGAACTTGCTATCATGCAACACCGGAAATTTCAAAGCCAACAGCAACTGCTATGCACAGCAATTGGCTAATGAAATAAAGTCAGATGTATTGGCGCCAGATACTACGTTATGGTATTGGCCTGATGGAAAGGTAGCCCCTTATGAGGAATTAGAAATCGGGGGCATAGACTACAATAGGCCTGGAAATTTTTATCTTTTTAAACCTCAAAACGGCTTATAAGAAAAGGATAGATAGCACCATGTCACAAGAAAAACCAAAACCTGTTGAAATGCCAGAGATAACTAAAAGTAAAGAAAGCGCCATTATCTCCGATGAGCAACCAATTTCTACTGCCTCGATCTATTTCCTGAACCCTGATGAACTTTCTAGTTATATAAAGAAGGGGGAGTCTGGCGACGTAGTAAGTGCCACAAAAGTGCTAAATTATTATACGTTCTCCCGTTTAGACCGAAAAAAACAAATTTATTGGATGAAAAAATCCGCAATCTTGGGGGACGCCATATCCCAATTTCGTTACGCCATTTTTTTAAGAGAAGAAGGTCAAATTAAAGAATCAATAAAATGGGCTGAGAAATCAGCATTATCAGGAAATGTTGAGGCTAAAGCTTTTCTTGCAGAAATTAAATCCAATGGCTATAACCCATAGATCATTTCCGGGAGCATTTTCGGGGCGCCCAAAACTTGGAAAGATAAAGAAAATTAGCCATAAACGCCATCATTTCGGGACACCCATAAAAATGTAACCCCAATGTATTTCGGGACACCCATAAAATGTAATCGAAAAGCCCCAGCGCCCGCTGTCTGCGCCAATGGGGCGCCCCCATCGACAGCCAGCCCACCTACAGCTACCAATTCGACTACGACATTTCGGTACGACATTTCGGGACACCCATAAAAATAGAATACCCTCCTTAGCTTCATCGCCGACTGGCAAGGCCAGGCCAAAATCACCCACCACTACGACGCCGCCGGCAACCGCATCGCCACCACACTGCCCGACGGCGAACAACTGAAATTTGCCTACAACGCCGCCGGCCAATTCCAAAGCCTCCACCGCCGACTCGCCGGCGCCGAAGCGGAACAGCTACTCGCCGCGATAGCCCACGACAACCTCGGCCGCGAAATCCAGCGCCAGCACGGCAACGGCCTTGCCACCGAACACCAATACGACCCCCAGGGCCGGCTGCAACAAATGCGCCTTGGCAAAGCCCAAGGCACCACCGAAAAACCCGTGCAGAACCCCCTGCACCAACGCCGCTACCGCTACAACACCGCAGGCCAACTGGCACAGATCGAAGACAGCCTGCGCGGCACCCGCAACTACCACTACGACCCCCTCGACCGCCTCACCCAGGTCGAAGGCCCCAACCCCGAACACTTCATCCACGACCCGGCCCACAACATCCTCGCCGCCGCCGGCTCCGTGGAAGAAGCCAAACAACAAGCCGCCAACACCCAAATCCGCGGCAACCGCATCGCCAAAACCGACAGCGACCAACACACCGACTTCCTCTGGGACGGCGACCTACTCCTGCGCGAAACTGCGCGCGACCTGAACACCCAACAGCAACTCAAAACCCGCACTTACTACTTCGAACCGGGCACCTTCAAACCCATCGCCCTGGACGAAAACGGCGAGCTCTACCACTACCACCTGGACCACCTGGGCACCCCCGACACCCTGACCGACAGCCAGGGCGAAATTGCCTGGAGCGTCAGCTACACAGCCTATGGCAACCTAGCCATCAAACACTGCAACCGCATCGAACAACCGATCCGGTTCCAGGGACAGTACTACGATGAAGAAACTGGGCTGCACTACAACCGGTTCAGGTATTATGATCCGGAGGTTGGGGCGTTTACGCAGCAGGACCCGATTGGGCTTTTAGGTGGGGTTAATAACTACCGGTATGTGCCGAATCCGGTGGGTTGGGTTGATCCGCTAGGATTGACGTGTAAAGAAGAAACGCAGCATCCTAATGTTTCAGGCAATAGTAGTACTGTAAATAGTGCGTTGCATGCTAAGTACGTGGATGAACTAGCTACGCTGAATAAGCAGCTATTATTTAGATGAGCTTAGCCAGAGAGTTATTAAGCATACTGCGGAAAACATCGTAGACATACGTAAGGCTCAAGATGGAAAAATTGTCTTCCTCGAAACGGGAAATAAACGAGCTGGCCTTGAGCATATACTAACTCGACATAAGCAAGATTTTGCCAATGTCGGAATACATTCAGATCAGATTCCAGACGCAGTAATGACTGCGGTCACTCAAGGGAAAATAATAGGATATCAAGGTAAGAATCGGGGTAGACCAATCTATGAAACTGTGTTTAACGATACTAGGCATCGAATTAGTGTCACTGTCTCTGATAACCGATTCATCGTTGGAGCTAATCCTCAATCACGGCCTTCACCATATACAACGGAGTAAGATACATGGTTAAAAATTTAAAGCTTATGCCGGATTACGAATGTTTCGCATTGTGGGATATCGATAGTACTGACAATATTAATCCAGCTAGCTTGCCGATCTCAGAAGATCTCAAAAAAAGAATCGAAAAGTGGCAAGATGTATATGACGCCACTCTAAATGAAGTTGATCCAACCTCATCTGGCTTTGAAAGCCCTGATGCAGAACAAGCTTTTGACATCGAGGGCAGGGCAATTTGGGAAGAACTTAAGAATGAGTTGGGACGATCATATAATATACAGTACTTCAGTGTTATAGAAAATGACGTGATCAAGTAAACACGGGCATTCCTTGCAACATTTCGGGACACCGATAAAACTGTAATTGAAAAGTTCGAGGGTGTTCAAAATTCTGTGTCAGCCAAATAGCCTCACAGACTGATGTATTTCTCCAAGCGCTCTGGGAAGTGGTTTGCCAGCTGTGACAGCGTCAGATTCCAGTTCTGGATTGGGTGCGTCCAGCGCTCGGAGGCCTTCAGTATACCGGCGTACAGCAGCTTGAGTAAGCTGTTCGCATTGGCGAAGCCACCCTTGGTTTTGGTCAGTTTTCGAAACTGCCGGTGCACGGTTTCAACGGCGTTTGTGGTGTAAATTGGCTTGCGTACGTATTCCGGATATTTGAAGTAGGCCGATAGTGTGGGCCACTTGCTGCCCCAGGATTTGATTACCATTGGGTATTTATTGCCCCACTTGGCATCCAGTTCGTCGGTAAGCTGCGTTTGACGCTTTTGGGTGATCTGTGGTTCTAAGGTGCCGGCACGGTCCCGCGGCGTATCCAGTTCAAAGCTGCCAGTGTAGCTCTTTATGGTCTTAGATGTATGGCCATTCTTTCGGTTGGGCTTGTCCTCGCTTGTGAGGTGCTCCTCCTGCTCCGCCCGCATGGCCGCTTCGGTAAGCTGTTTGATCAGTGGGGTCAGGATGCCGTCTTTGCCACTGAGGTCTTTGCCCTCACGCAGTGCCTTGATGCGGCATCCATATCGAAGGTAGGTTTGGTCATGGGTCATCTCTTTTTTGTTAATGGTAAAGAAATGACGCAGAATTATGAACAGTATTTCCAAACCGTATGCCCACTTTTTCAACTCGTGAGCAAGTATTGGCAAATATTGCTGGTAGTCGTGATGATTGCGAAGTCTTTAATTCCATCGGCCTGGTCGATACGAAACTGTATATGATTTTTATCGTCAGGCTGGGGTCGTGTAGACCAAGCACTGAGTCACCTTGATGGGTGAACCTTTCAAAAATAAAAATTTTTTTAACAGAAGGATGAAGTTGCACTGGATTTTTAGAATCCGAAGCAAGTCTGTTGATGAAATTGCTCGATCTAAATGCTGGGTAGTTTAAGAAAGTGCCAAAAAAACAAAATTTATAGCATTGTTTCACATTTTAAGCGGAGGCTCTTTGCTACGGTACTGGGGCTTATCTTCTAATTGGGTTAGAAGTCATTTTTTTCAAAAAATATAGTATGCCTAGCCCAATGGTGTTAATTGAAAAGAGTGTGTTTAGGATGCATAACTAATGCGTAGTTCCTATTAACAATAATTTTTGTTAGATCGCTGCTAAAAAATATTCGATCTAAATGCCGAGAACATTGCTCAGGGAACGCTATGTTGAAAATATGTCGCATTTTGTTGGCAATCACTATGGTTGCCGTCAGCTCGTTTACGCTATCAGCACCTATGGTGTCTATTGATTTAACCGCCGAGAAAAAAATTGGTGGGGTCTCATCACTTGATCGCAGTAAATATTTTAATCTGCACTCAACCCACGCCTCTGCAGGAATGACTGAATCTGAATTGGACTATTTAGTCAATCATCTCAATATTGGCTATGGCCGTCAATTCTGGAGCCCGTTTTCAGTTTATAAAGGTAATGCACCTTACCCTAGCGAGGCCTTTGCCAAAGAGAATGGTCCAAAAAATATTTCCAATACCAAAAAAAATCCAAAGTATCGTTTTTTTTCTAATCGAGTTGTCGTGACAGATCATCCTAAAGCCGTTTTTGTTGCCAATGAAGACCCGACTAAAGGGGCCAAATGGGCTGCTAACTATTTTAAATATTATTTTGACGACGAAACCCGTCCTAAATTTTATGAGCCAATCAACGAGCCGTTTGTGCACGCTGATGAGTTTGGTATAGATGATGATATTGCTCGAAAGCAAATAACGAATTTGTACAAAGAAATTGGTAAAGAGTTTGATCGGCAAAATATTGATACAAAAGTCCTCGGGTATGCCAGTGCATGGCCCTCATTGGAACTCTGGGATTTTGATCACTTTAATTCACGCATGAAAATGTTTATGGATGAGGCTGGTCCTTACATGGATGGTTTTTCCTTGCACCTATATGATGGTGTAAATGTTACCGGCGCCAATAGTCAGCGTTCTGGTAGCAACCTGGAAGCCATATTGGACTTAGTGGAAACCTACAGCTATGTGAAGTGGAACAAAATCAAACCGCTCGCCATTACGGAGTATGGTGGAATTGAAGAAGGATATGGCGATACTTACAGCGATGTTAAAAGTGTTCAGTCTATCCGTTCAATTAATCACATGTTGTTCCAGCTTATGGAACGTCAAGATCGTCTGCTGACTTCCATTCCCTTTATTAGCGATAAATCCGCATGGCACTACAGTGCTGAAAACAATTGGGAACCATATGTTGCAGTACTTTTGCGCCCCGATAAAAACAGCATTGTAAATGGAAAACCAACACGGTTTATTTGGACGCCGCGCGTTCACTTTTACCAGCTGTGGTCAGAAGTAAAAGGTAAGCGAGCCTATGCCGTTTCTGACAACCCTGATATTCAAGTTCAAGCTTTTGTCAGCGGTAGCAAAGCCTATGTGGCATTGAACAGTCTATCTGAAACAAACCAGTGGGTTGATTTGGGGTTTGTGAATGATATGGGTTCAGTCACCAATGTACGAAAAAAGTCTTTGAAAATATATACCCAGTCTAACCCAATATATTCTGACCAAAGTAACCTTTCTGCACCATCTTCTGTCCAGTTAATTCCTGGAGAAACGGTGGTGCTGGAATACTCTTTTAATTCCCCAATCGAGTTTACTAAGACTGTCGATGTGAATTCTTATTATTCGAAATCGCATTTGACTCCCATTGTTGCGAACAAGACGCTTAACTTCCCAATTAATGGCATTAAAGTGTCAGAGGGGACATCGGTTTTAAAATTGAGTGTTGGTCGAAAGCATGGAATGTCTTTAAAGCCCGTTGTAAAAGTAAATGGGCATACGGTAGGCGTCCCAAACAATTGGATGGGTGGCGATCAGGCGTCTCGCAATGACTTTTTTGGTTCGCTCCATATTCCGGTAAATAATGACATACTGAAATCCAACAATACTATATCTGTTACATTTCCGGACACTGGTGGTCGAGTAAGTTCGGTCGTTCTTAAGGTTGTTAACGGTGGTGCGATAGAAGCTGGTAACGAATCAGTATCCTTCGTTAGTGCCTTGCAGTACCTTGAACCGGCCAGTCAATATACACTTGACGTGAAATACAGCGCTCTTCAGCAGAGAGACTTGGTTCTGGAATTGTGGAAAGACAATATTTATCTGAACCAAACTCGTGAAACGGTGCCTGCTGGCAGCGGCAGCAAGTCTATGACAGTATCGCTCCCTAACCCAACCATAGATGGTGAGCAGGGCTATTACTTCAAAGTCAGTATTCGACCTGTAGGCGGCGACTGGCATACTAATTTAAATATTGCAACGACAGACAAGTTGGCGGTCAAGAAATCATTGGGCGCAGTGATCGATGAGTTTCGCTTTGCTGACGCGTTGACCTCGTTACCGAGTCAAAAAGAGTATCACTTCAAAGTGAATTTTAAGGCGAAGCAACGAAGAGATATTGTTGTTGAAATTTGGAATGCCGCCGGTTGGTTGAGCCAAGGTAGAACGACGGTTTCTGCGGGCGAAAGTATCGCTACAGTGACTGTTCAATTGGAGGCTGATGCGGTTCCAGGAAATGATTACATTTTGAAAGGGTCAATTCGTCCCGTAGGGGCGGATTGGAAGCAGAATCTTGATACTGCACAGATAAATGGTATTCAAGTGACGAGTGTGGGGTCTACTGTCCCTACAGGCTGGACCCAAATACAGGTTCGCCATTCCTCAAAATGTGTGGATGTTGCTGGTGGAAAAACTACCAATGGCAGTGGCTTGCATCAGTGGACGTGTGACGCTTCGAATGTGAATCAACGGTTTAAGTTTGAAAGCCGTGGCGATGGGTATTATAGCATCCGTGCGCAAGTCAGTGATAAGTGTATTGATCTCGCGTATGGGGGAAGCGCAAATGGCCAGATGATCCAGCAATACAATTGTGGTGTGGCCAATGAAAACCAGCATTGGTTGCTAACTCCGGTGATTGATGGTTGGTTTGAGTTAAGAGCCAAACCCAGTGGAAAGTGTATGGATATCGCTGGTTTTGGTCAGAACAATGGAGCAGCTGTACAGCAATGGGCGTGTACGGCGGCTAACAATCAACAGTTCAAATTCTTACCTTAGAGAAAACAGCGAATCGATTCGAATACAGATGGGTTCTTAACTCAAAGCGCCGCCAGTGGCGCTTTGAGTTAAGGCATTAAGGCCCCACCACCGGTGCAGTCCTCAATCGGGGTGGTTGATTCGATTTTACTGGACGGGAACCGGCACCTGAATGGCTTGCAAGTTGTTGCACAAAAGTGCCGGGATCTAAATGCTCTTAGTTGGCTACTGAATTGTGCGAGCAATGGCACCTTGGCAGGACACTGCTCTCAGGTGCAAGTTGGCGGGTTGCTCAGATACATTGGCTTTGGGTACGCCTCTCATGGGCGCGCGTGCTCGCCCTGAAACTGGCTTTTGTTATCAGAGGAGGTGAAAGAGGGGTAGTGTTCTGGTGGTGTCTCTGCACCGCATTTTGATTAGCGTTGACACTTCAACGAAAAAGGGCGGTATCAATTGGCTTGATACCGCCCTTTTCTTGACTTTAACCCATTGATTTTCAATGGATTTATATGGCGCGCTCGGGAGGATTCGAACCTCCGACCGCCTGGTTCGTAGCCAGGTACTCTATCCAGCTGAGCTACGAGCGCGTTACGTTGTGGTTGCGAACTATAGTGAGTTGGCTTTGCGGTGTCAACTCTTTTTTAAGATTTTTTTAAGAAAAAAGTCTTAAAAATCCGCAACTTACCGAAACTCCAAGGGGCCTTTGGGGGCACCGCTGAAGCTCGACAGGGCGCGCATTCTGCCGCGACACGCGGCGCTTTGCAAGCCCTAATTTTAGATTTTTTCACACGCGTGGGAGACGGGGTCCAAAGGCGCGGGAAACTATACTGGTGACGGGTGCCATCCTGTGCCTGTTTGCACGGGGACTAGTAGTCACTGTCCGGTTCCGGTAGTGGCGCCGCGGAGGGTATATGACAGAAGAGCAGGGCGAGGATAAACAGACGCGCGGGCCGGGCCCCCCGCCGGTTCAGCCGCCTCCACCGCGGCCCATGGCTCCTTGGGGGCAGTATCTGATCTGGATGTTTCTGGTGTTCCTGGTTGCCCAATTCTGGATAGGAATGGTGCGGGACCAGGGTCAGCAGTCCCTCTCCTATACGGAGTTCAAGGAAAAAGTGCGCAGCGGCCAAGTTGTCGTTGTGACCATCAAGGGGGACCGACTCACTGGAGAATACGAGGAGGCAACGGGCGGGCAGATAGCGTCCGGCCAGCCCCGCGAGAGCCGATTTACTGTGATCTTGCCGCCCGTGGAAGACCCGGAGCTGATGCCGCTGTTGGAGGAGCAACAAGTTGAGATTAGGGCCGAGTCAGAGCAGGCTGATTTGTGGACGCGGGTCCTGATTGGGGTATTGCCCTGGATTCTGATTATCGGCCTGTTTATCTGGGCCGGGCGCCGGATGCAGGAGCGCATGGGGGGAGGTGTTGGCGGCGGCGGTGCTTTCGGTTTCGGCCGCTCTCGCGCTAGGCGGTTTGAGCGGGGTGAATCCAATGTGACCTTCGACGATGTGGCGGGACTGGAGAACGCCAAACGCGACCTGTGCGAGATTGCAGAATACCTGAAGAATCCAGAGCGCTTCCAGCGGCTCGGTGCCAAGGTGCCAAAGGGCATTTTGCTGATGGGCCCCCCCGGCACCGGTAAGACACTGCTGGCAAAAGCGTTGGCGGGGGAGAGTGATGTGCCTTTCTACAGCATCAGCGGCTCCGAATTTATTGAGATGTTTGTGGGGGTCGGCGCGTCTCGAGTGCGGGACATGTTTGCCGACGCCAAGAAGGAGGCGCCATCGATTATCTTTATCGATGAGATTGATTCCGTGGGCCGGGCTCGTGGCACGGGTCTCGGTGGCGGCCACGACGAGCGCGAGCAGACGCTAAATCAAATCCTCAGCGAGATGGATGGTTTTTCCCCGCAAGAGACGGTCGTTGTGCTTGCCGCTACCAACCGCCCGGATGTGCTCGATGCGGCGCTGCTGCGCCCTGGCCGTTTCGACCGCAAGATCACGCTGGACTTACCGGATAGAAAGGCGCGCAAAGCGATTTTGCATATCCACGCGCGCGAAGTGCCGCTGGCTGCGGACGTGGATATGGAGCGGCTGGCGGCGCTGACGGTGGGCTTCTCCGGCGCGGATCTGGAAAACCTGATTAACGAGGCGGCCCTGCTGGCGGGGCGCCAGGACAGTGAAGCGGTGGATATGGCCGCAATGCTTTCCGCCCGCGATAAGGTGGTACTCGGTGGTGAGCGGGAGATGGTCATCAGCGATGAAGACAAGAAAACCATTGCCTACCACGAGGCCGGCCATGCCCTGGCTGCCAGCCTGCTTCCCCACGCTGATCCGCTGGATAAAGCCACAATTATTCCCCGTGGGCACAGTCTGGGGGCCACAGAACAGATTCCAGAGGAGGAGCATCACAATTTGCGCGCTAGCTACCTTTGCGACCGCATCGGAGTGATGCTGGGTGGACGTGTGGCGGAGCAGGTGGTTTTCAATGAACTCAGCTCCGGGGCTGAGGCAGATCTGAAGCAGGCCACACGCTTGGCGCAACATATGGTGACGCACTGGGGAATGAGTGAGAAACTGGGCCCGGTGGCGTTTCGCCGCGGTGAGGAGCATATTTTTCTCGGCAAGGAAATGGCGCAGTCGAGGGACTTCAGCGAGCACACTGCGGAGATTATCGATGAGGAAGTCGTCAAGCTGATTACCGGTATCGAAAGCCAAGTGCGGGTATTGCTGGAAAGATATCGCGACAAGTTGGACGCATTAGCCGAGGCACTGCTGGAAAAAGAAACGCTGGAAGCTGCGGAAATTCAAGCGATTGTCACTGATTCTGGTCGGGCTTCAAAGAACGCAACAGGTGTCTATAAATAGTTAAAGCTCAAATATTTAAGGTGTCTTAGACGTATTTGTGCGAACCGTCTATCTGGGTTAGAGCAGCTATTTAAAATTCTTCTATTGCGAAGATAAAAATAATTTGTGCATTTCTCAATACTTGTTTTTTTACCTTTTCGCTCCAAGACCGTTCGCAGTGATTGCGCAGCTTTGCACAACTTTATCGGTTACAACGGGCGTTACGCGGCTTCGGTTTTTGTAGACAGTTCTCGGGAAAATTCCGCTTCAATGCATTCTGCATCGCGAAGCCGTTTAATGCGCTCAAAAAATAATTGCGCCTCTGGAAAAGTGAGTTTGAGATAGGCCAGCCACTGCTTGATGCGGTTGCCCAAGTATTTGGCCGGATATATTTCGCGGGTCGTTAGATAGTAATCCCACAGTAGCGCTACCACCTGTTTCCATGTTATGGGTTCATAGTGGCGCCCTTCCGTGAAGGCTTTGACCTGCAGTCCCAGGTCGGGCCGCGCCAACAGGGTACGGCCGAACATAAAGCGGCGGCAGCCGGTCACTTCGCGGCAGCGTTGGAAGTCTTCCAGTGTCCAGATGTCGCCATTGGCGATTACCGGTATGGCCAGCTGTTGACGGATCTCGCCGATATACTCCCAGTAAGCTGGCGGGCGGTAGCCGTCGGCCTTGGATCGGGCGTGCACGGCCAGCTCGGCGGCGCCGCCATTCTCCGCCGCGCGAGCGTTGTCCATGTAGCTGCTTCTGTCCAAATAGCCGAGGCGGATTTTCGCGGTCACAGGGATGTGATCCGGCAGGGCACGGCGCACGGCGCCGACGATGGCTTCCACCCGGTGGGGGCTCTGCAGCAGGCAGGCGCCGCCGTCGCTATTGTTGACTGATTTGGCCGGGCAGCCAAAGTTGAGGTCTATGGCGCGGGCCCCGGTTTCCGCTGCTTTGACCGCATTGATGGCCATGGCCTCCGGATTGCCGCCCAGCAGTTGTAGGCGCACTGGAACCCCGCATGCGGTCACCGCACCAGCTTTCAGCTCCGGGCACAGGCGGGTAAAAACCCGGCGCGGCAGCCGGGTGTGCGTGACGCGCACAAATTCGGTGACACAGATATCCACGCCGCCGAGGGCGGATAGCAGGGCGCGCATATGGTGGTCTATGACCCCTTCCATTGGGGCCTGGTAGATCATTGGCGTATCTGAGCTGGTGGTCATTTGTGCGCGTTTAAGTGATGGGTTGGATTAGACGCCCATTCTAAAGGCGATCAGGGAATCGCAAAAGATAGGGTGGTAAATCGATATCGGGAAGATATTGATCACATTTTTTCGGGATTTACAGGGTTTGTGTTTTCTGCGTCATCGTTGCGGCTGAAACTAATAAGTGTTTGATTTTAAAAGGTTGTTGTATTGATAATAGCGCCCGCGGTGGCGCCTAAAGTTGTCATAACAATCTGCTAGGGAATTTGACCGGATAGGATATTGCAAATCTCCCGCGAGCCACACTGCGCCAATATATCCGTGCGGTTAAGCGGATATTATTGCGGACGGAAATAAAACCATTCAGGATGTCCGGTTTTATCGCCCGATTCGAATAGGGGAATAAAGTGCAAGACACGCTTCTACAACAGGGGCTGGACATTACGTTGTTCGGCATGGGGATTGTTTTTGCTTTCCTGCTTGTGCTGGTAATTGGAACCAGCATTATGTCCCGCATTATTACCCGCAATTTTCCTGAGGAGGAGCCGTCGGCTCCTGTACCCGGCAGTGCCAGCGGTGAGGATGCGCGCCTGCGCGCCATTATCAAGGCGGCCATCGATCAGCACCGCAAAAGACGTTGATACGTAAAACTGCTGAGTCACTTCCTGTAAATTTGCCGAGAGAGACGACCCATGACTGAGGTTAAAAAGCCACTGGGCATTACTGACGTAGTCCTGCGCGACGCTCACCAGTCACTGTTTGCCACGCGCCTGCGACTGGACGATATGCTGCCGATTGCGGAAAAACTCGACAAAGTGGGGTTCTGGTCATTGGAATCCTGGGGCGGTGCTACTTTTGATGCCTGCATCCGCTATCTCGGCGAGGACCCCTGGGAGCGTATCCGGGAGCTGAAAAAAGCTATGCCCAATACGCCGCAGCAGATGTTGTTCCGCGGGCAGAATATCCTCGGTTACCGCCACTATGCCGATGACGTGGTGGAAAAATTTGTCGAGCGGGCGGCGAAAAACGGCGTGGATGTTTTCCGTGTTTTCGACGCAATGAACGATATGCGCAACTTGGGGACAGCGCTCAAAGCAGTGAAAAAACAGGGCAAGCACGCCCAGGGGACTATTTCCTACACTGTAAGTCCGGTGCATACCATGGATTTGTGGGTGGATCTGGGACGCCAGATCGAGGACATGGGCGCAGACTCTATCTGCATTAAGGATATGGCCGGTTTGTTGCGCCCCTATGAAGGCTACGAGCTGGTTAAGCGCCTGAAGGCGGCGGTGGATATTCCCATCCATATGCAGTGCCATGCCACCACCGGGCTTTCTACCGCTACCGCACTCAAGTGTATTGAAGCCGGTATCGACAATGTGGATACCGCGATTTCCTCCATGTCCATGACCTATGGCCACAGCCCCACCGAGGCGCTGGTGGCGATTCTCGAAAACACTGATCGGGATACCGGCCTGGATATCAAACTGCTGGAGGAGATTGCGGCCTATTTCCGCGAGGTGCGCAAGAAGTACGCTAAGTTCGAGGGCTCACTGAGAGGTGTGGATTCCCGCATTCTGGTGGCTCAGGTACCCGGTGGCATGCTCACTAATATGGAAAATCAGCTGCGCGAGCAGGGCGCCGGCGACCGCCTCGACGAGGTCCTGGAAGAAATCCCCCGTGTGCGAGAAGACCTGGGGTTTATTCCGCTGGTTACACCGACTTCTCAGATCGTCGGCACCCAGGCAGTGCTCAATGTGCTCACCGGCGAGCGCTACAAATCCATCTCCAAGGAGACTGCAGCGGTGCTGAAGGGCGAGTATGGTTCTACGCCGGCTCCGGTCAATAAGGAACTGCAGGCGCGGGTATTGGAAGGTGCTGAGCCTATCAGCTGCCGTCCGGCGGACCAATTGCAACCGGAATTGGAGAAGCTGACCGCAGAGTTGAAAGAGAAGGCTGCGGAGCAGCAAGTCGCACTAACTGAAGGTGAAGGGGAAATCGACGATGTCCTCACTTACGCACTGTTCCCGCAGATCGGTCTCAAGTTTTTAAGCAATCGCGGAAACCCTGATGCCTTTGAGCCTGTACCTACGGGCAATGAAGGCAGTGCGGTTAAAAACGACAAGGGTGAAGAAGTCTACACCGTGACAGTGGAGGGTAAGAGCTACACGGTGACCGTTGCCGACGGCGGCGACCTGACCAGTGTCACCCCCGTGGCCAGTGAGGCTGCGTCGCCTGCTGGTGCGGCGGCGCCTGTCTCCGGCGGTGAACCAGTCAAGGCACCTCTGGCGGGCAATATCTTCAAGGTACTGGTCAAACCCGGTGACCAGGTGACGGAAGGGCAGACCATCATTGTGCTGGAAGCCATGAAAATGGAAACCGCCGTCAGCGCGCCTCGCGCCGGCAGTGTGACCAGCGTGTCTGTGAAAGAGGGCGATTCCGTGGCGGTGGGCGATGCCCTCCTGTCCATCGCGTAAGGTCGTAACAGGAGTCGCAAGTGGAAAATCTACTGAATCTCTGGCTGTCGTCCGGCGCCAATCAGATCACGTCAGGTCAGTTTACGATGATCCTGATCGGGTTGGTGCTGCTGTTTTTGGCCATTCGCAAGAACTTTGAACCGCTGTTGCTGGTGCCCATTGGTTTCGGGGGCATTCTCGCCAATATCCCCGGAGCACATCTGGCGCTGTCGGCGGCGGAGACAGCATTGACCTCCGGCGATGCGTTGGTGCTGGCGCAAATGGCTCAGATCCTGGGCGTGGAAAGTACAAGTGATATCTACGCGCTAAAAGCGGCTCTATCCAGCGCGCCGGCGGCAGTGCACGCCCAGGCGACGCAATATGCGCTGGATGCCGGCTTCAGCAATGGCATGCTTTATAACTTCTATTCCGTTGCCATTGCGTCCGGCGTTGCACCGCTGGTGATTTTTATGGGCGTCGGCGCCATGACAGACTTCGGTCCGCTGTTGGCCAATCCGCGCACCCTGTTTCTAGGGGCCGCGGCACAGTTCGGTATTTTTGCCACTGTGCTGGGAGCGGTGGGCCTGTCTGTGGCGGGAATTATGGATTTCTCTATCGCCGATGCTGCGGCCATTGGCATTATCGGCGGTGCCGACGGGCCCACGGCCATCTATGTGTCCAGCCTGCTGGCTCCGGATCTTCTCGGTGCCATCGCGGTGGCGGCCTACTCCTATATGGCGCTGGTGCCCTTGATTCAGCCGCCGATTATGCGCGCCCTGACTACGCCGGAAGAGCGCAAAATCGAAATGGTGCAGCTGCGCCATGTGAGCAAGCGCGAGAAGATCGTATTTCCGTTGTTGTTGCTGATTCTGGTGGCTCTGTTTCTGCCGGATGCAGCGCCGCTGCTGGGTATGTTCTGCTTCGGTAACCTGATGCGCGAGTGCGGCGTGGTAACCAGGCTGTCGGATACGGCTCAGAATGCGCTGATCAATATCACGACGATTTTCCTTGGCCTGTCTGTGGGCTCCAAGCTGGCTGCGGATAAATTTCTGGACCCCAAAACCCTCGGCATTCTCGCACTGGGAATTATCGCCTTCGCGATCGGTACCGCCGCAGGTGTATTGATGGCGAAACTGTTAAACCTAGTGAGTAAGCACAAGGTCAACCCGCTGATCGGCTCTGCCGGTGTTTCCGCAGTCCCCATGGCTGCGCGGGTATCCAACAAGCTGGGCCTGGAAGCCAACCCGCATAACTTCCTGTTGATGCACGCTATGGGGCCCAATGTGGCCGGTGTGATCGGCTCAGCGGTGGCCGCCGGTGTGATGATCACCATGGTGCGGGCGATGACAGGCTGATGTATCTTCGACAACACTTCTGATTTATTTGCTTCAGATGCGCTGAGAGAGCGATTTTTTGAAGCCGCTGGATACAGGGATGTGTCCGGCAGCGCAACAGAAATCAGTTTTCCAAATTCACAAAGCCCTCTAGAAGCGAATACGCCTTTCCCGCGAGCTTATCAGTCGTTGCTTGAATTCAGGCCGGCTTTTCAATTCTGATAAAGCACACGGGTATAGCGCGTCAGAGTCGGTGCCTCCCGCTGGAACCACTCGAGGCTATCCTCTGACGACGGTGTACACGGGGTAAAGGGAAATTCCATTTCGCAACAATCAATACGAAAGAGCCGCTCTACTGCTTTGCCGTTGTCTTCTGTGCGCTGGCGCAGGTAACCCGATTTTGCATCGAGCTCAAACCCGGTCAGAGAAAGCAGGGGTTGTTGCAAGCGGTATTTATGCAGGCTGTGCTGTACGGTGAACCCTTCAGACAGCGATCCCAAAGCCACTGAAGTTTCAAAGTCCAACAGATTGCTCCGTTCGCTTTCATCAATCTGTAGATTCGTCAATCGTTGCTTTAACAGGCCTCCACTATCGCTGATCGGGTGGGGGCGGTCGATTACCAGTCCGGCATGCCGGCCGCAGATAATCAGTGCCCCCTTGCGCGGAGACGTTGTGCCGCTGCTGAGGTCTGTCTCACTGATCAGCTCCAGTCCAATGAGTGGCCCAGGTTGATCTGAAAGTAACCGCCAATCCTCGACATAAATACCACTCGGGGCAAATTCCATCATGCAATTGCCGATGCGCTGTAAAATCGCCGGTTCCGGCCAGCGATTGTGCAACTGATAAGTGGCACCACCACGCCACTGAAGTTGTTTTCCATCCCAGTCGGCATGCGCATACCAACCTTCGTAATCTGCTTTTTTTTGAATATCGTCGCCTTCTTTTTCCTGCTGTGCGGTGACCGGTAAACGCAGGTCAATGGTCAGAAGGTTAGACTGCAGCCAAAATACGCGGGTATCTGTATCCGTCTGGCCGTTGGCAAAACTGATACTGCGCCGCTGAAAGCAGCCGCGCATCCAGCGCGGCACAGTGTTAGCAGTGGGTGAATTGATTACAGAAGTGAGCTCGGCAAGGTGCATGATTATAAAACCTCCCGCAGTTTGCCGAAGGATGATGCATCGGCCGAGGAATCTGGGAATTGCAACTCGCCTTTTGCTACCCGCTCCTTCAAGTAGTGAAACGTATGCATGGTTTGAGCGAGTAAATGATCTCCACAGCACATGGGTTGATAGGTCCCAGGCTTAATTCCGGGAGCAGGATCGACGAGAGGTTCAATGATCGTGTCGTAGTCACAACTGCAAAACAATGGGAAAGAATAGCGCTCTTCTTTTACTTTGCGGACTCTATGTGAGGTGGCGATAAAACGGCCATTACTGAGTATTTCCATCATATCGCCGATATTGACAACAAAGCTCCCAGGAATTACGGGCGCATCAATCCATTCTCCGTTATCGTTTAGAACTTCCAAGCCATCGGTAGTTGGTAATAGCAGGGTAAAGCACTCGTAATCTGTATGAGCACCGATGCCCTCCCGGTCCTGAGCATCGGGGTTGTAAGGGTAATGGATCAGTCGAAGCTGGCTGGGAGGGTTTTTGACTTTATCGTCAAAGGTATCTTCCGGCAGGTCGAGTGCAAGCGCAAAGCCCCGGAAGAGTAACTGACCTAAATTTAACGCAGCCTGGTAATAAGCGCTGACATCCTCTTTAAAACCAGCCATATCCGGCCATTGGGTCGGGCCTATCATTGGCCCTTGCTGGCTCAGATGGCCAAGATCATTATTGATGTCATAGGCTTCTTTGTGATCGATTTTCCCACCGTAAAACTGCTCTTCGCCTTCGGGGACATAACCGCTATGGTTGGATGAATTGCCGATGTAGTAGCGCATTTTTTCCCGGTGAGGGCGGGCGAAGAATTCCTTGGTGCGGATTAGCAGGGCATCGATCAACGACTGTGGAATTCTGTGGCCCGTAATGTACAGGAAGCCCACGTTGGTGGCTGCATCAGCGATTTGTTTGGCCACTTGCTGCCGATCTGCCAATTTATCGGAATAAAGGCCGCTGATATCGACAACAGGGATGTGGTCAAAGGTGCGGGTGGGTTTGCTCATGCTCCAGTCTCCTTTGTGCAATAAAAAGGTTTCTGGCCGTCCAGAGCGGTTCCGGCGGATGCCGGCCGGGTCGTCCCGGTTGGGGGGAATACTTTATGTAACTATGTAACTCAATTTTTATGCACTAATTATGCCACTCGGCCACTGGAGAGTATGTTTCCCGGTGTGCAGGAATATGCTGGCGGGTATAGGAAGCGCAAGTGATGGGATAGCTCTTCTGAAAGAGAGGGTTTTAAGAGTATTTTCAGAGGGATTTGGTGCATCTTTGTGGAACAATTTTATTGTGATAGAGGCTGGTGAAGCGAAGAAAGCACCAACAAAGGTTGGGTCTTGGCTACATGCATGGAATATTGGTTTATTCCATGGGTAAAAATGTATGTGCTTTGGAGTAATGCGATGTCGGCGCATTGTGTTGCGCCAAAAGTGGGCGTTCAGAGGTTTAGATTGATTCAAAGTGGTGCGCAAAAAGGCTGGATATTGTTCTGTTTGGACTTTTATATGGAAATGAAGCGCAAAGACAGACTTTTATGTTTGGCACGTATTTTGATTGTTTATTTGTGTCCGTACTCCTGACACTACGTGACAGACAATTCGCAAAATGGAGCGCTAGGGTTCCGGCTGTTTTATAACGGTGACTGGTCCGAGAGCACTCGACCTTTCAGTGAAAGGTTACACGGCGGGATAAAAGCCCGGGAGGACTACAGGCGTGATGCCGGGAGTACTCCGTGAGCAACCGACCGAAGCCAACTGAGAGGTGCGCCATGAAGCGACTTTCCATTCTTCTACTTGCATTGACGCTGTCGTCGACAGCTTCCGCCCGCGATACTTTCAAAGTGTGCTGGTCCATCTATGCCGGCTGGATGCCATGGGCATATGGTGTCGAGCAGGGGATTGTGCAGAAATGGGCCGATAAGTACGACATCGATATCGAAGTTGTGCAGTTCAATGACTATATCGAATCGATCAATCAGTACACGGTCGGCGAATTCGATGCCTGTTCCATAACCAACATGGACACGCTGACCATTCCCGCAGCAGGTGGTGTCGATAACACCGTCTTGATTATCAATGACTTTTCCAACGGCAATGATGGCATTGTGCTCAAAGACAAAACGTCATTGGCGGATATTAAAGGCCAGAAAGTGAATCTGGTCGAGCTCAGTGTATCCCACTACTTCCTCGCCCGCGCTCTGGAAACGGTCGGCTTGAGTGAGCGGGATATTCAGGTGGTCAACACTTCTGATGCTGATATGGTCGCGGTCTATGGAACGCCGGAAGTTACGGCGGTGGCGACCTGGAATCCGCCGTTGGGTGAGATTTTGTCCATGCCGGGCGCAAACCAAGTATTTGATTCGTCCCAAATCCCCGGGGAAATCCTCGATATGTTGGTGGTTAAAACCGAAGTTCTGGAGAAAAGCCCCGAGCTCGGTAAAGCTTTGACCGGAGCCTGGTTCGAATTAACGGAAATTATGCAGGCGAAGGATGCCACCGCTAAGGCAGCAAAAACCTTTATGGCTCAGGCCGCAGGTACTGATTTGGCAGGCTATGAAGCACAGCTTGCCACTACCGCGATGTTCTACACCCCTGAAGCGGCCTTGAAATTTACCAACAGTCCAGACCTGCGCACCACGATGCAAAAAGTGGCCGAGTTCTCCTTCGAGCACGGTCTGCTTGGGGAAGGCGCACCAGATGCCGGTTTTATCGGTATCGAAACACCTGCCGGTATCTATGGCGATCGCAACAATATCAAGCTGCGTTTCAACCCAGCCTGGTTGCAGATGGCCGTTGATGGTGATCTCTGAAGCCCTGCGTGCGGGCGTATTAAGCCCGGTACCCCCGAGCCCTTAGGAGGGAAGTTTGTGCTTCCCTAAGGACTGAAGATGAAACGATTTATTAACCTGACGCCGGCACCGGCAACGCGCATGATGTTCGGTTTGCTGCCTTTTGTATTGCTGGTGATTCTTTACATTGTTGCGTCGGATGCACGCCTGGCCGAAAACCCCAGTGACAAACTGTTGCCGGGCTTCAGTCAGATTGGCGACGCTATCCAGCGTATGGCGTTTGAACCGAGCAAGCGCACGGGGGAATATTTATTTTGGGGGGATACCACCAGTAGCCTGACCCGTCTGGGGCTGGGTGTATTGATCGCAGCGTTTGTCGGTTTAGTGCTGGGTTTACTGACCGGTGCATTGCCCAGCGTTTCTGCGGTGGCCAGTCCACTGCTCACTGTGGTATCGCTGATTCCCCCGCTGGCTCTTTTGCCGGTGCTGTTTATTGTCTTCGGTTTGGGGGAAGTATCCAAAGTGGCGTTGATCGCCATTGGGATCACACCCTTTATCGCGCGTGATATCCAGCGCAGAACACTGGAAATTCCCCGTGAACAGCTGGTAAAGGCACAAACCCTCGGTGCCAATACCAGCCAAATTATCTTCCGCGTATTACTTCCGCAGTTAATGCCGAGACTGATTGACGCCGTGCGCCTGTCGCTGGGCGCCGGCTGGTTGTTCTTGATTGCGGCGGAAGCCATTGCCTCCACTGATGGCCTCGGCTACCGGATTTTTCTGGTCCGTCGCTATATGGCCATGGACGTGATATTGCCTTATGTGGCCTGGATCACTGTGTTGGCCTTTTTGATCGATTCGGTTCTGGCCTGGGTCAGTCGCCGTCTCTTCCCCTGGCAGAGTAAAGGAGTGCAGTAATGATAGAGGCGCGCAATCTGTGGAAGAAATACGGTGACAAGGTTGTTTTGGAAAGACTCAATCTGCGGGTTGAAGAAGGTGAATTTATTACGCTGGTCGGGGCGTCCGGCTGTGGTAAGAGCACCTTTCTTAAAATGCTATTGGGGACAGAGACCGCCAGTAGTGGTGAACTTCTGCTAGACGGAAAACCGATCCCCGACGAGCCGGGTCCGGATCGAGGCATTGTTTTTCAGCAGTACTCGGTTTTTCCTCACATGTCAGTGCTGGAAAACGTCATGGCGGCCCGCGGTTTCGGGCGCCCCGGCGTGACCGGTTTGTTGTTTGGGGCGGCCCGCCAGCAGGCGCGGGATGAAGCGCGGGCAATACTGGCGGAAGTCGGTTTGGGAAATGCGGAATCGCTTTATCCGGGGGAGCTTTCAGGGGGAATGCGACAACGTCTCGCCATTGCTCAGGCATTGTTGGGACAGCCGCGTATTCTGCTCCTGGATGAACCTTTCGGCGCACTGGACCCCGGTATTCGGGCCGATATGCATGATCTCGTGTTGCGTCTTTGGCGCGAATACGAGCTCACTGTGTTTATGGTTACCCATGACCTCACCGAGGGGTTTTATTTAGGTACCCGGTTGTGGGTGTTTGACAAGACCCGTCTCGACCCCCAGGCGCCTGATGCCTATGGCGCCACGATTACTTACGACCTGCCGGTGGGTCAGATGGACGGCAGAAAGCTTAAGAAAATTGATCGCGATCTCACGCTCACTGCAAGAGAAACAGAAAAGGCATTATGAAAAGCATTGAATACACCACCGAAATTCCGGCGGGTGGCCACTGGTCGCTGCGCATGCGCAAAGGCACCCTGATGCGCCTGACCGATCTCGAGGGCGGCGCCAATGTGGGCATGCTGTTCTACAATCCGGAGAACCTGCTGGAGCGCTACAACGCACCAGATACGCTCAAGTGCCAACATACCTTTAAGCTCACCCGGGGCAACTGTCTCTACTCCGATATGGGACGTATTTTTGCCTCCATTGTTGAGGACAGCCTGGGTTGGCACGAAACCGTCTGCGGCAATATCCGCGCCGATCAGGTCACCGGGCGCTGGGGTGTGCGTGATTATCAGCACGACCGCAATAACTGGCACCAGAATGGTCACGACGCCTTTCTTGTCGAGCTGGCTAAGTACGGTCTCGGATGTGCGGACCTGGCGGCCAATATCAACTGGTTCAGCAAGGTGGCCGCCGACGCTGAAGGTCGTATGCAACTGGTGGAGGGACACAGCCAGCCGGGCAGCCATCTGACCCTGCGTTTCGAGATGGACACCCTGGTGGTGCTGCACAACTGCCCGCACCCTCTGTGCCAGGAGCCCACCTATCCCCAAAGGCCGGTCCGTATCGATCTGGGTGAAGCAGATCCCGTGTCCGACGACGATTACTGCCTGAATTTCCGCCCGGAAAACCGGCGCGGTTTCCAGAACAACGCCTTGTATCACCTGGGCAAATAAGGAGGCGAATATGTTGACTGAAAGTACACGTCAGGCAGAGCAGGCGGTTTCCCGTACCAAGGTGGATGCTGGGGATTACTTTATCGGTATTGTCCGTGAGGGACAGACATTGCGCATCCTGGATCTGGAGGGCAACCAAGCGGCGGATACGCTCTTTTACAGTGCGGCCGACCCTGCCGAACGCTACAGTGCCATGGATACCATCCGCGAGCAGGGCAACCTCTACCTGACCACCGGCAGCGTACTGCGCTCCAGCGAAAACCGCCCGATGCTGGAAATCGTGGCTGATACTTGTGGCCGCCACGATACCCTGGGCGGCGCCTGCGCCACCGAAAGCAACACAGTGCGTTACGCCCTGGAAAAGCGTTGCATGCACGCGTGCAGGGACAGTTGGATGCTGGCCATCGCCGAGCACCCGGAATATGGCATCAGCAAGCGCGACATCGGCCACAACATCAATTTCTTCATGAATGTTCCGGTCACCGAAGAGGGCGGACTCACCTTCGAGGACGGCATCTCGGCCCCCGGCAAATATGTGGAGCTGACGGCTCTGATGGATGTGGTGGTACTGATCTCCAACTGTCCACAGCTAAACAACCCCTGCAACGGCTACAACCCCACGCCGATTGAACTGCTGGTGTGGGATAACGAATAAGGCACTGCCAACCATCCCCGTTTGCTCCCTGTCAGCAACGGTCTTCAGACACCACACCGGATACACACCTTCAGCGGACGACCGCTGTCGTATAGAAGTTCACGGGACGGCCCGTGCGGGATACCACCATGTTTACCAAGGTTCTGATTGCCAACCGCGGCGCTATTGCAACCCGCGTGATTCGCACGCTGCAGCGTATGGGTATCGCCTCGGTGGCAGTTTATGCCGAGTGCGATGCCGACAGTCTGCATGTGCGTCACGCCGATGAAGCCTACAGTCTGGGGGAAGGCGCTGCGGCTGATACCTATCTGAATGTCGAGCGCCTGCTGGAGATCGCCGCCGACAGCGGCGCTCAGGCCATACACCCCGGTTACGGATTCCTCAGTGAAAATGCCGCCTTTGTGGAACGCTGTGAGGCGGCGGGCATCACCTTTATCGGCCCCACCGCTGAGCAGATGCAGGCGTTCGGTCTGAAGCACCGGGCCCGTGCCCTGGCGGAGGCCGCCGGTGTGCCCCTGCTGCCGGGCTCGGAGCTGTTGACCGATCTGGCCGCGGCCCGCGCCGAAACACAACGCATCGGTTATCCGGTTATGCTCAAGAGCACCGCCGGTGGTGGCGGCATCGGTATGCAGTTATGCCATGACGTCGCAGAGCTGGATGCGGCCTTTGATTCTGTCAAACGCCTGGGCGCCAACAACTTTGCCGATGACGGTGTTTTTTTGGAGAAGTTCATTGCCCGTGCCCGCCATATCGAAGTCCAGGTGGTGGGCGACGGCTCCGGCAGAGCCCTGGCCATCGGTGAGCGGGACTGCTCCAGCCAGCGCCGCAACCAAAAGGTGGTGGAGGAGTGCCCAGCGCCCAATCTGAGTGAAGCGGTGCGCACCCGCCTGCACAGTACCGCAGAGAAGCTGCTGGCCAGTGTTGAGTATCGCAACGCGGGCACGGTGGAGTTCATCTACGACGCTGACAGCGGGGATTTCTACTTTCTTGAGGTCAACACCCGGCTGCAGGTGGAGCACGGGGTGACCGAGGAGGTGTACGGCGTTGATTTGGTGGAATGGATGCTGCGTATCGCCGCTGGCGAAGCACCGGATCTGGAGGCGCAGCGGGCACAGCTGAAACCGACGGGGCACGCTATCCAGGTGCGCCTCTATGCGGAAGATCCCTGGCGCGATTTCCAGCCCTGTGCCGGCCTGCTGAGCCATGTGTCCTTTCCCGAGGGGGAAGGTGTGCGGATTGACCACTGGATCGAATCCGGCATCGAGGTTCCTCCTTTCTTTGACCCCATGCTGGCCAAGGTCATTGTCCGCGCCGGCGATCGCCCCGCAGCATTGGAAAAACTGCAACAGACACTGGATGCCACCGAACTGTACGGCAGCGAAACCAACCTGGACTACCTGCGTGCGCTCAGCCGTGACGATACCCTGGCCCGGGGCCAGGTCACCACTCGCTACCTGAACAGCTTCCGCTATCAGCCGGCCCGGATCGATGTGCTTCAGGGGGGCACTCAGACCACCATCCAGGATTTTCCGGGGCGGCAGGGGCACTGGGATGTGGGCGTGCCACCCTCCGGTCCTTTCGACAGCCGCTCCTTCCGCCTGGCCAACCGATTGCTGGGTAACCCGGACAGTGCAGCGGGACTGGAGATCACCCTGCAGGGACCCACGCTGACCTTTGCCTGTGATACCCGGATTGCCCTCACGGGCGCCACCATCGATGCCACCCTGGACGGACAGGCAATACCGGGCTGGCAGGTAGTTCCGGTGGCGGCGGGACAGACTCTGCAGCTGGGGCGAGTCCGGGCGGGGGCGCGGGCCTACCTGGCTGTGTGTGGCGGTATTCAGTGTCCCGGTTACCTGAACTCCCGCTCCACCTTCACCCTCGGTCAGTTCGGCGGCCACAATGGCCGCGCTCTGCGTACCGGTGATGTACTGCATCTCGATGCGGCCGCTGACCCCGGCTCTGTTCCCGTGCGGGGGGTCGCGGAGGCGCTGCGGCCTGTTCTGGACCATCACTGGGAGCTGCGCGTGATCTACGGCCCCCACGGGGCTCCGGACTTCTTTACCGATGAGGATATGCGCACCTTCTTCGATACGGATTGGGAGATCCACTACAACTCCAGCCGCACCGGTGTGCGTCTGATCGGCCCCAAGCCGCAATGGGCGCGCCGCGATGGGGGAGAAGCCGGTTTGCATCCCTCCAATATCCACGACAACGCCTACGCCTTCGGCACCGTGGATTTTACTGGCGACATGCCGGTGATTCTGGGGCCGGACGGTCCTTCCCTGGGCGGCTTTGTCTGTCCGGCCACGGTGATCACGGCGGACCTGTGGAAACTGGGCCAGTTGCGGGCCGGGGACAAGGTGCGCTTTGTGCCGGTCAGCCTGGAACAGGCCGTGGCCCTGGAAGCGGCTCAGAACCGGGCGATCGAAACACTGCAGGCACAGACGTGCAGCTGGCAGCCGGTGGAGCCGGACACCCCAATACTGGCCCGATTTGACGCTGAGACTTTTGGCGACGAGATCGTCTGCCGCGCTGCCGGGGACCATTTCCTGTTGGTGGAGTACGGCCCCCAGGCGCTGGATATCCGCCTGCGCTTTCGCGCCCATGCGCTGATGCAGTGGCTGCAGCAGCATCCCTTGCCCGGGTTGCGCGAGCTGACCCCGGGTATCCGTTCCCTGCAGATCCACTTCGACACTCAGGAGCTCAGCCATAAACATCTGCTGGCCCATATAGAGAAAGGCGAGCGCGAGCTGTCACAGCAGCTGGCGCAACTGAGTGTGCCGTCGCGTATTGTCCACCTGCCACTTTCCTGGGATGACGCGGCCTGCCGGCTGGCTATTGAGAAATACGAACAGAGCGTGCGCAGGAATGCTCCCTGGTGTCCAAGTAATTTGGAGTTTATCCGTCGCATCAACGGCCTGGACAGCATTGACCAGGTCAAACAGATCGTATTCAACGCTTCCTATATGGTGATGGGGCTGGGGGATGTCTACCTGGGGGCACCGGTGGCCACACCGGTAGACCCGCGCCACCGCCTGGTGACTACCAAATACAACCCGGCGCGCACCTGGACCGCGGAGAACTCCGTGGGGATTGGCGGCTCCTATCTCTGCGTGTACGGCATGGAAGGGCCCGGTGGCTACCAGTTTGTCGGCCGCACCCTGCAGATGTGGAATCGCTACCGGCGCACCGATGCTTTTGAAAAACCCTGGCTGCTGCGTTTTTTCGATCAGATACGTTTTTACGAAGTCAGCCATGAGGAGCTGCAGCAGATTCGGCGCGACTTCCCGCAAGGTCGCTACCCGTTGAAGATCGAGGACAGCCATTTCTCCCTGGCGGAATACGAGCAGTTTGTTGCGGACAACGCCGGTGACATCCAGACATTCCTTGAACAGCGCAACGAGGCCTTTCAGGAAGAGCTGGAACGTTGGCATGCCAACGGCCAGTTCAACTTTGAAGTGGAGGAGGCAGAAGCCGAATCCATTGAGCAGAGCTGGCCAGAGGACGCCACTCTGGTGGACAGCCCTGTGTCCGGCAGCGTCTGGCAGACGGAAGTCCGGGCCGGTGACACGGTGGAAGCCGGACAGCTGCTGATGATTCTTGAGTCCATGAAAATGGAAATCCCCATCTGCGCCCCCTGTAGCGGCGTCGTCAGCCAGCTGCTCTCCAACCAAGGCGGGCGGGTCAGCGCCGGTCAGGCGCTGGTGGTGCTGGAGGATGAAGCCACACTGACAACCGGGGAGGACAAGGTATGAGCATTGACATGAGTATTTCTGCGCTTCAGCGTGCCTTTGCCGAAGGCCGCCTGACACCGGCGCAGCTGATGGCGGATATCCGCCGCCGTACAGCTGAATATGAGGCGCACAATATCTGGATTCACCTGCTGACGGCCGAGGAGCAGCAACCCTGGCTGGAGGCCCTGGCACAGAAGGACCCGGCCAGCCACCCCCTGTGGGGTATTCCCTTTGCCATCAAGGACAACATTGATCTGGCCGGGATACCCACCACCGCGGCCTGCCCAACTTTTGCCTACACACCGGAAAGCTCGGCACAGGTAGTGCAGCAGCTGATCGATGCCGGCGCCATTCCCGTCGGCAAGACTAACCTGGACCAGTTTGCCACCGGGCTGAACGGCACCCGGTCACCTTATGGACCATGCCGCAACGCCTTTGATTCGGATTACATCTCCGGAGGTTCCAGCTCCGGCTCTGCTGTAGCGGTGGCGCTGGGGCTGGCCAGCTTCAGCTTGGGCACGGACACTGCGGGCTCTGGCCGGGTCCCCGCCTGCTTCAACAATCTGGTTGGCCTCAAGCCCACACGGGGACTCTTGTCGTCCACGGGGCTGGTGCCCGCTTGCCGGTCGCTGGATTGCATCAGCATTTTCACTTTGGACACTGATGACGCCAATACGGTTTTGGCCTGCGCTGAAGGTTTTGATGCCCGCGACGGTTATAGTCGTCGCAACGGGTTCGATAACGCCGCCCGCCAGTACGGCCTGCGAAGCGGTCCGTTGCGAATCGGCGTTTTGCCTCAGGAACAGCTGAAATTCTTTGGGTCTGACCACTATGCGCGGGCCTATGCGGATACCCTGGCGGCACTGACTGGCGCGGGCATCGAACTGGTAACCGTTGACTTCACCCCCTTCGATGAGGCGGCGCGGCTGCTCTATGAAGGCCCCTGGGTGGCCGAACGCTATATCGCCTGCGAGTCCCTGTTAAACAGTGATCCCGAAGCGATCCATCCAGTGGTGCGCGCCATCATTGAGCCGGGCAAGACGCCACCTGCCACAGACCTGTTCCGAGCCCAATACCGCTTGCAGGAGCTGCGCCTGGCCTGTTTCGAGCAGATGGAAGGGCTGGACTGTCTGCTCACCCCGACGGCGGGACGTCTCTTCCGCGTAGACGAAATGCTGGCCGAGCCGGTGCGCTTCAATTCCCAGTTGGGTTATTACACCAACTTCATGAATTTGTTGGATATGGCGGCGGTTGCCATTCCCACGGCCTTTACAACGCGAGGTTTGCCGTTTGGCGTGACCCTGGTGGGGGATCACTTCAGCGATCGCAGACTGCTATCCATCGGTAATCGGATACGCCAGATATTGCCGCTTCCTCAAGGTGCTCTGGGCACAGAAGCTGCGCCCACAACGGCGCCAGACTGCGGCGGAAGCGAACGCACAGATCTGTTAGTTTGCGGTGCCCACTTGCAAGAATTGCCTCTGAACTGGCAGCTGACTGAGCGCGGGGCTGTTCTGAAGGCCCGCGCCCAAACCGCGGCTTGTTACCGGCTGTTCGCCCTCGCCGGAGGTCCGCCGTTGCGACCGGGACTTATGCGCGATGAAAGCGGCGGCAGAGGTATCGAAGTGGAAGTCTGGTCTATTCCCACCGCAGAACTGGGCAGCTTCGTCGCCGCCATCCCGGCCCCCCTGGGTATCGGCAAGGTGGAATTGGCCGATGGCCGTTGGGTGAGCGGGTTTATCTGCGAGGCGTCTGGCCTCAAGGGTGCCGAAGAAATCACCCACTATGGCGGTTGGCGCAATTGGTTACAGAGTCAGTAAGCAGTCGCCGATAAAGGAACCCCGGAGTGCCATGAATTTGGGTATGGGGGAATGACTTTCCCGGCAGGGCACCAGGGCGCTGGAGGCGCGTGGTATCATAGGCGCCTTTTTGTATGAGGGGCGCGGTGAGGCGCCTGGAGGAACGATTATGTCCTGGTTGGGCGCGGGAATCGGAGCCGGTATCGGCCTGATGTTTGGAGGCCCTATCGGTGCGGCACTGGGCGCCTGGATAGGCAGCTCTTTTGGCTCCGGACTGCAACGGGCGGCTGGTGCCGCGGTGGCAGGTCTGAACCGTGAAGGAGCACAGACGGTATTTATCGTCACCGTTTTTTCCATGTTGGCGAAGATGGCCAAGGCGGACGGTCTGGTTTCGAAGGCGGAAGTCAACCTGATTGAAGACTTCATGCAGAATAATCTGCGCCTCAGCGCCGAGGATCGGGCGCAGGCCATCAAGATTTTCCAAAACGCGAAAACCGACGCTTACAGCATCTACGACTACGCCCGTCAGTACCGTCAGCTGGTGCGCAACGAGGCCATGCGCGAAATGGTCTACCGCCTGCTGTTCGCAGTGGCCTGTGCGGATGGTGAGCTGCACGCGGCGGAAGAGGAGATACTGCGCCGTATTCCCGAAGATCTGGGGTTACATAGCTCCATTTTTTCCGCCATGCAGGGGGAGTTCGGCCATCGCGCATCGGTTTCCGCGCAGAGCCTGAAGCAGCATTACGATGTATTGGGCTGCACTCCCGATGTCAGCGACCGAGAGCTGAAACTCGCCTATCGGCGCAAGGCTGCGGAATTCCACCCGGATAAGCTCGCCGCCAAGGGGTTACCGGAAGAGTTTATGCGGCATGCAGAAGACCAGATGAAAAGTATCACTCTGGCTTACGAAACCATTGTGGAGGCGCGCAAACGCAAGGCGGGGGCTTCGGCCTGAGCACCCGTAACTACCTACGACACTTCACAGGAATGGATCAGCGATATTTTGAGAGGTAGTGGCATGAGCTTGGCAAACCAGATTAAAGAGAAGCTTACCGAGGCGCTGGCGCCTGAATATATCGATGTACAATGCGAAAGTCATATGCACAATGTGCCGCCTGGCGCGGAGATGCACTTTCGCGTCGTTTTGGTCAGTGACGCTTTCACTTCGATGAGTAAAGTGCGACGCCACCAGCGGATTTACGCAATACTGGCCGAGGAAATGGCAGGGCCGGTTCACGCCCTGGCGCTACATACATACAGTCCGGAAGAGTGGCCGGGTGAGGCGCCGCAGAGTCCGGAGTGCCTCGGTGGCGGCAAACATTGAATTTGCTAAGTCATCCTGAATAAATCGTTTCATGACGGTCAAGATACATTGAGATCCGATGAGAAGCTCAGCTGATGGGGATGGATATTTCGAAACTGTTGGGCATAGGGGTGCACCTGGGCGTTTTCAAAATGCCCATCCCATTGACTGAGTGTCCCAGAGCCATTACAGCTCCCGTGTGAATTAATCAAAGGCATTTTTGTTATCGGGCTGTTCCTTTCACGTCGGCATATTTTTCCACGTATGGCGTTCGCTTCTTTTCCGATGGAATTAGGGCCCTCTGCATAGTTCGTGCGAACGCTGTCGCTGGTTTCACAGCCTTAGGGCAGGGAGTATGGCAAGTGACTATGCGTGCCAAAAGAACTTTTCTTGCGCCAAAATCTCCGTGACTTTTTTTTTGACGCCAATAATTGGTTGTTTTTTCTACAGCTGTATTACCCCGCGACTAAACTGACCATTGATTGGGCTGATTGCTGTTTAATCCGCTGAAAATCAATGGAGTTACCTCAATGAAGATGATGCGTATTCTGACCCCGGTTCTGGCACCTCTGGCACTGGCGGTTTCTACTAATGCGTTAGCCGGTCCTTCGGGTTATATACCCGCACCGCCTCCGCCTAAAACTCAGGAGTTTATTATCCGGATCGGTGCCTCTTATATTCATCCGAATTCGGAGCAAGTAAGTTTTGTCGATGATTCGCTACAGTACTTCGACGCTTTTCGGGCAACTATAGACCCGGATGATGAGTGGGGCTGGAATATCAGCGGTGTCTGGAAGCCTCACGATCATTTCGGATTCGAGTTGATGTATGTTGACGGCGATGATCATGTTGGCGGCAACAGCAAAGGATTCGTAACAGTAGCCGGATTCGACGATGTGGCACTGCGGAACCTCGCTAAATTTGAAGCCGATATGAGCATGGCTTATGTCAACTGGTATCCGCTGGATCCATCCTGCATGTTCCAGCCCTATGTCGGTGTTGGTATTAATTACACGGACTTTGGCGGTGAGAGCTTCAGAGGGGTTGCACGTGCGGACCTCAATGACCTTGGCCTCACTTCTCGCATGTCTCTGGGAAATTCCTGGGGATACACTTGGCAGATTGGTGCCGATATTAACTTTGGCCACGATAGTGCGTGGCTGGTGAATATGGCTGCAATCTACGTGGATTCGGAGACCGATTTGGGATTCACCGTCCGCAATAACGCCTCAACCAATACCGATTTCTTCCTGGAATCTTATTCCGGTGATTACCTTTACAATCCGTGGGTGTTCAACTTGTCCATCGGATACAAATTTGATTTTTGAATCTGATGATGAAAGGTTGTGTTAAAGGGCGCTTCGGCGCCCTTTTTTATAGCGGCTATGTAGGGTTATTCACTGAAATGCAGCGGTCGGGAGAATAGTGCTAATGAGAGGAAAGTGATTGTTCGCACCGGAGCCAACAATGACGCTCAAATGAAAAAGAAGGGGGTTGCATAGCAAAGCGGAGGGCCAGTGAAAAGGTTGGCACAGCATGCAATGGAGAAATTCGCGCCAAAAGATGCGAATAAAAATGCGCCAATACCACACTATATGGGCTGTCGGTGAATGGCTGGGGGAGGAATTTCTACAGAGGTGTTTTTTCGTGTCTAGACTGAAAAGTGATTGGGTTGATTGTTGTTGAATTAGCCGAATATCAATGGAGTACTTCAGATGAAATTGACGCGCATTCTGACACCTATGGCGATTGCTGTAGCCGCGGCGGTCAGTGCTGAACCGGTACTGGCCGGCCCGTCCGGCTATGCAGCACCAATACCTTCAGCTCCTCCGGCGGTGTATGAGGCGGGTACTGTGATGCTTCGCATTGGCGCCTCCTATGTCGATCTCGACGATGACTCAGGTAAGTGGCGCTACGACCGGGATCTGCAACCGTTTTTTGATGGGCTCAGATACGACCTGGATGGAGAGACAACCTGGAATTTCTCTGTGGGGTTTATGCCGATTGACCATATGTCCGTAGAACTGGGCTATATCGGAAAAGCGGAGCACGATCTGGATTTAACGGGGCTGGATGCCACTTTTGTGCAGGATTTTGGCGTCAGCAAAATTCGCGCCGGCAGTATCGACCGCCGCTCGGCAACACTGATGTTCAACTGGTTCCCTGTTTGCAAGGAGTCCTGGGTGCAGCCCTACGTGGGCATCGGAGCGCACTATACCGATTACGATAGTGTGCGCTTTCGAACTGCGGCCAATGACTATCTGGCAGAAGTGGCCGGAGCCATAGGGCCGGCAAAACTGTATCTGGAAGATGATTGGGGCTGGGCTGGTCAAATAGGGATCGATATTATGCTGGGCCGCGAGAGTAACTGGCTGGTCAATGCGGCTGTCCAGTACCTGGATTCAGATGTGCAAACCGATTTGCACTATCAGGCTCCCAATTTTTATTTTTCTCCCACTACCGTTATTAATGCGGCGAGAACAGACATTGAACTGGATTCCTGGGTATACAACTTGGGTATCGGATATCGATTCTGAATCGTTTGCATTACAGTGCAGATGAAAAAGGCGCTTCGGCGCCTTTTTTTGTATTCCTGATTGCTAAGGAACCTCTGATTAATTCGCGTGAACACTATGGTAGGTCCCGGGGCGCTCAGGCGATAGGGCGGATATTTCGAAAACGCTCGAGTACTTCCCTGTAGCTCCGACGGATACATCCCTGTATCCGACGGTTTAGAAATAGCCGTCTTATCACTTGAGCTTCACATCCGCCCCTGAAGAGCCTCTACCACCAGGACATGAATTAACCAGAGATTCCCTAATGCATCCGCTGTTTTCCGGACTCTATCACTCGCGTTGGCAAATCGGTTAATGTAGAGCCTCAGTCAATTACGATGACGGAGTATGGCAAATGGAATTGTCACCTCCCTCAGGCGCGCGGGGCCTTATTCGCGGACTAATGTTCGCGGTTTTCTTTGTTCTATTCAGTAGCGCTGGAGCGGGAAACGCTCTTGCAATCGAGTGTCCCGACTGGACCGCTTCCCGCGCAGAGCGGGAAATCAACCGGCTTGCCGATCAGATCAGCCAGTGGGATCAGGCCTATTACCTGGAACACCAGTCACTGGTGGACGATGCGGTGTACGACCGTGCGCAAGCGGTGCTGGCGGCCTGGAACCGCTGCTTTCCGGAGCAGTCGCGGGCACAGGAGGCGCCACCGCGTCAGGCTGGGGGCCTTCTCGTTCACCCGGTGGCTCATACGGGCCTGCGGAAACTGCGCGATGCCGATGCGGTGGAGCGTTGGTTACAACGAGATGGTGACATTTGGCTGCAACCCAAAATCGATGGCGTTGCCGTGACCTTGGTTTACCGGCGGGGATTGTTGCACCAAATGATCAGTCGCGGCGATGGCCGAAGCGGTCAGGATTGGACCCGGCATGCGCGCAGAATGCCGGCTATTCAGTTGGAAATTCCCGACCAGCGGGAAGAACTGGTATTACAGGGAGAAATCTACTGGCGCGTGGAGAATCATGTGCAGGCAGAGGGCGGCGGCAAGGCGCGGGGTCTCGCCAGTGGGGCCATGGCTTCCCGAGTCTTGTCGCGCCCGCAGGCGCAGTCCCTGGCGTTGTTTGTCTGGGATTGGCCCAATGGCCCCGCGACAATGCCCGAGCGGCTGCGTGCTCTGAGGGCGCTGGGGTATGACGTCAGTGATTACACACACCGGGTGCGCTCGCTGGATGAAGTGCGCCGCTGGCGCCGGCACTACTACGAGTCCCCTCAGCCTTTCGCCACAGATGGGGTCGTTCTGCGGCAAAGTGAACGTCCAGCGGGAGATAGCTGGCAGCCCCAGCCGCCGGAATGGGCGGTGGCTTGGAAGCACCCGGCGGCCACAGCGTTGGCGTCGGTAGTGGGGGTGCAATTTCCCGTAGGTCGTACCGGTAAGATTGTGCCGGTGGTGGAGGTTGCGCCAACGTTACTGGATGATCGCGAAATCCGCCGCGTCAGTGCCGGTTCCTTCGAGCGCTGGCAGTCTCTGGATATCCGCCCCGGTGATCAGTTACGCCTAACACTCGCTGGCCAGACGATCCCGCAAATTCGAGACGTGGTTTTGCCCGCGCTGGAAAGGACGGCACTGCCAGTGCCGGACCCCGATGCCTATGGCCCTTTGACTTGCTGGCAACCGGAGCCGGGCTGCGAGGATCAATTCCTGGCGCGGTTGCTGTGGCTTGGGAAAAGTCTGAAATTCCGCGGTATGGGTGAGGCGCGCTGGCGCTCGTTGCAAGAGACAGGTCTGTTGACAGACCTATTGGCCTGGACATCGCTTTCGGAGAAGCAATTGGTCGCTGTGCCCGGTGTTGGCCCGAAAAGGGCGCGGCAGCTGCTGGATAATTTTAACCGGGCACTGGCACAGGATTTCCGCAGCTGGATGCTGGCTTTGGGCATGCCGTCAATCCACTTGTTGCCGGAGGCGGCCTGGCGGCAAGGTTCGTTTTCTATTTTTTCCAAACGGGGAGAAAAAGACTGGCGACAGTTTCCGGGTATTGGGCCCCAGCGGGCGGGGGAGCTCGTCAGCTTTCTGCGCCACGAAGAGGTGCAGCTCCTGGGGGTGAAGCTGCAATCGCTCGGTGTAGCGGGGTTCCGCTAGGGAACCTCTGATTAATTCGCGTGAACACAATGGTAGGTTTCGGGGCGCTCAGGCAATAGGACGGGTATTTTGAAAACCACAAGTACTTCCCTGTAGCTCCGCCGGATACATCCCTGTATCCGCAGTATTGAAATTTCCTTTCCATCACTTGCGTTTCTTATTTGGTCTCGCAGTATCTTTACTGCGACTAAGCAAACGTATCAGACTGCCGGTAGAGTCTTTAGTCGTTACTGGGAAAGTTGAATTGGGCTCCCTCGCGCAGGCCGCTGGCCGGCCAGCGCTGGGTCACCGCTTTGCGCTTGGTGTAGAAACGCACGGAGTCAGGGCCATAGGCGTGCAGATCGCCGAATAGTGAGCGTTTCCATCCACCGAAACTGTGGTAGGCCACGGGTACCGGCAGCGGTACATTGATACCCACCATGCCCACTTTTATATTGTCGGAGAAGTAACGCGCGGCCTCTCCGTCGCGGGTGAAGATGCAGGTACCGTTACCGTATTCGTGGGCGTTGATAATCTCCATCGCCTCTTGCAGGGTGCGAACCCGCATCACGCAGAGCACCGGGCCGAAGATTTCGTCGCGGTGAATCGTCATGCCTTCTTTGACTTTGTCGAACAGGCAGGCGCCTAGAAAATTGCCATCCTCGAAACCGGTAACCTTCAGATCACGCCCATCCACAACCAATTCCGCGCCTTCCTCAATGCCCTTGGCGATGTAGCTGCGGATTTTTTCCAGATGGGCGCGGCTGATCAGCGGTCCCATATCGTTGTTGTTGTCCATGCCGTCGCCGACTTTCAGTTTGGTGATGTGGGCTTTCAGTTTCCCAATCAATGCATCGGCGACGGCGTCGCCGACGGCCACTGCGACGGAGATGGCCATGCAGCGCTCGCCGCAAGAGCCGTAAGCGGCGCCCATCAGTGCATTGGCCGCGTTGTCCAAGTCGGCGTCGGGCATGATCACCGCATGGTTCTTGGCACCGCCGAACGCCTGGACCCGCTTGCCGCTGGCGGTACCTGTGCGGTAGACGTACTCGGCAACCGGCGTGGAGCCCACGAAGCTGACCGCCTGTATCCGCTGGTCCGTCAGCAGCGTATCCACCGCTTCTTTGTCGCCGTTGACCAGGTTCAGCACGCCGGCGGGGATGCCCGCTTCAAGGCCCAGCTGGGCAATAAACAGCGCGGAACTGGGAGCCCGCTCGGAGGGCTTGAGTACGAAGGTGTTGCCGCAGGCGATGGCCATGGGCCACATCCACAGGGGCACCATGGCGGGAAAGTTGAACGGGGTGATACCGGCGCAGACGCCCAGGGGCTGGAATTCGCTCCAGGCATCGATGCCGGGTCCGACGTTCCTGCTGTGTTCGCCCTTTAGCAGTTCTGGGATGCCGCAGGCGTACTCGACATTTTCGATGCCGCGCTGCAATTCGCCCATGGCGTCGCCCAGTACCTTGCCGTGCTCGCGGGTGATCAGTTCGCAAATCTTGTCGGCATTGGTTTCCAGCAATTCCTTGAAGCGAAATAGGATGCGTGCGCGCTTGATGGGCGGAGTGTCCCGCCAGGCGGGATAAGCGGCCTCGGCGGCGGCGATGGCGTCTTCCACGGTAGCGCGGCTGGCCAGGGCGACTTTGGCGATCACTGCGCTGGTGGAGGGATTCATCACTTCCTGCTGACGAGAGTCATTGGCGGTGGTAGTGCCATTGATCAGGTGGCCGATGGTGTTCATGTTTGTGCTCCTTCGGATGGCTCCGGTGCTCCGTGGTCGTAGTGCTGCGGTGATTTTTGCCAATGCGCGGTGGGGGTCAGTCAACTTTTTGCAGCACGGCTCGCAGGGTCTTTGCAATCGTTTCAATCTGAGCGGTATCGATAATAAACGGCGGCGCCACTGCGATGGTATCGCCGGTCCAACGCAGCAGCAGTCCGCGCCGGTAGGATTCCAATACCACTTCCATCGCGCGCTTGGATGCCTCCCCGGCGCGGGGTTGCAGTTGGATGGCACCGGCCAGGCCGCAGTTGCGGATGTCGATCACATGGGGGCAATCCCGGAGGCTGTGCAGGGCTTCTTCCAGGTGCGGCGCCAGCGATTGTACGCGCGCGAACAGCTTTTCGTGCTCGTAGATATCCAGAGTGGCCATGGCCGCGGCGCAGGCCACCGGGTGGGCGGAATAGGTGTAGCCGTGGGCCAGTTCGGGGATATGCTCGGGACCCTGCATAAAGGTGTTGTAGATTTCTTCCCGCGCGAAAACGGCTCCCATTGGGACAGCGCCATTGGAAATGCCCTTGGCGGTGGTCATGATATCCGGCACCACGCCGAACGCTTCGGCTGCAAAAGCTGCGCCGGTTCGGCCAAAGCCGGTAATCACCTCGTCAAAAATCAGCAGAATTTCGTATTGGTTGCAGAGTTCGCGCAGCCGCTGCAGATAGCCTTTCGGCGGCAGTATCACTCCGGCTGAGCCGGCGAAGGGTTCAATCATCACCGCGGCGATATTTTCTGCGCCGTGCAATTCGATAATGTCCAGCAGCCTCGCCGCCATGGCCTCGCCGCCATGCGCGGGCAGGCCGCGGGAAAAGCGGTTCTCCGGCAGCAGAGTGTGGGGCAAATGGTCCACATCCAGGGCCGGGCCAAAGTGTTTGCGGTTGCCCGGCATGCCGCCGATGGAGATGCCGCCGAAATTCACACCGTGGTAGCCCTGGGCGCGGCCGATTAGGCGAATCTTTTCCGGTCGGCCTTTGGCGCGCCAGTAGGCACGTGCGATTTTCAACGCTGTGTCCGCCGCCTCTGAACCAGAGTTGCAAAAGAAAATGCGGTTCAGATCGTCGGGCGCCATATCGGCCAGGCGCTTGGCCAGTTTGAAAGACAGTGGATGGCCGAACTGAAAGGCGGGGGAGTAATCCAGCTCAACCAGCTGCCGGGCCACCGCGTCGGCAATCTCTTTTCGGCCGTGGCCGGCGTTACAACACCAGAGGCCGGAAAATCCGTCCAGCACTTGGCGGCCGTCGGCGGTGGTGTAGTGCATTCCTTCGGCGCGGACAAACAGGCGCGGGTTGGCCTTGAACTGGCGATTGCCGGTGAAGGGCATCCAGTGCGCGTCGAGTTCGTCGGGGCTCAGACCGGCAAAGCTGTCGATCTCGGCCATGATTCACCTCGTACGGTTTTGTTATCGTATCGCGGTGAGTCTAGGGATGATTAATAAAATTTACAATAGGTGAAGGATTATTCAGTTTTTTGTGTGGCGTCTCTTGCAGCAATGGTGAGCCAACGGGCGATATCCTGGGGTTTTTTATAACCATGTGTTAAATATATTAATCGACAGCAGAGGGGTTGAAGTCTCGTAACACCGCCAGAAAAGCGTCCCCGAATTTTTCCAGCTTGCTGTCTCCGATACCGGATACGGCGAGCATTTCTTCGCGGCTTTGCGGTCGGGCGGCCACCATGCCGCGCAGTGTGGCATCGTGGAAGACCACATAGGGCGGTACACCGTGTCGGTCCGCGAGCTGTTTGCGGCAGGCGCGCAGCGCTTCCCACAACGGCAGATCGGCGGGCGCTATCTCTGCGGGTGGAGTGGCCTTACTGGCATCACTTCGGGCCCCTTTGGCTTTCGGCGGCAGCTTGCGCAACTGAATGCGCTCCTCGCCGCGCAGTAGTGGGCGGCAGGCTTCGGTCAGGCGCAGGCTGTGGAATTCACCCTCAACTTCGAGGTAACCGCGTACCACAAGTTGCCGCGTCACTGCCCGCCATTCGCTGGCGGACAAGTTGGTTCCGATGCCGTAGGTGGACAGGGTGTCGTGGCCGAACTTGCGTACCTTCTCGTTTTCCGATCCGCGCAACACGTCGATGACATGGGCGGCGCCGAAGCGTTGGCCGGTGCGGTAGACGCAGGACAGCAACTTCGCCGCGGCTTCCGTACCGTCCCATGTTTGCGGCGGGTTTAGGCAGGTATCGCAGTTGCCGCAGGGTTCCGGCAGCTCCTCGCCGAAATAGTGCAGCAGGGCCTGGCGACGGCAGCTGGTGATTTCGCATAGGCCCAGCATGGCATTCAAGCGCGCGCTCTCTTGGCGTTTGTGCTCTTCGCTGCCGTCGGAATCTGCAGCCATTTGCGACAGCTTGACCACATCTTCGAGGCCGTACAGCAGGAGTGCCGTCGACGGCTCGCCATCTCGTCCGGCGCGGCCAGTTTCCTGGTAATAGGCTTCAATGCTTTTGGGTAAATCCAGGTGGGCGACGAAGCGCACGTCCGGTTTGTCGATGCCCATGCCAAAGGCGATGGTGGCGACGACGATGATTCCGTCCTCGCGCAGGAAGCGACGCTGGTGCTCGGCGCGCATTTCAGCGGGTAGTCCGGCGTGGTAGGGCAGGGCGGTATACCCCTGCTGGCAGAGCCAATTGGCGGTGCTCTCTACCTTGGTCCGGGACAGACAATAGACGATACCCGCCTGCCCCTGGTGCTCCGAGCGCAGAAATTGCAGCAGCTGGCGGCGTGGATTGTCCTTTTGCGCGATGCGGTACTGGATATTGGGCCTGTCGAAACTGCTGACAAAGTGCTCGGCGTTTTCCAGATCCAGGCGCCGGGCAATTTCCGCGCGGGTGCGCCGATCGGCGGTGGCAGTAAGCGCGATACGCGGTACATGGGGAAATTGTTCGTGCAGGCAATTGAGCTGCAGATAATCTGCGCGGAAATCGTGGCCCCATTGGGATACACAGTGGGCCTCGTCGATGGCAAACAGCGACAGCTCCGCGCGGCGCAACAGTTCCAGTGTGCGCGTTTGCGACAGCCGTTCGGGGGCCAGGTAGAGCAGGTCCATTTCTCCGCGCACCAGCGCCTCTTCGACTCGCTGGGCCTCGCTGAAAGGCAGGGAAGAGTTGAGGTAAGCCGCGCGCACACCGGCGGCCCGCAGTGCTTCCACTTGGTCCTGCATCAGGGCGATCAGTGGTGATATCACCACACCGCAGCCGGGGCGGGCCAGGGCCGGTATCTGATAGCACAGGGATTTGCCGCCTCCAGTGGGCATCAGTACCAGAGCGTCGCGACCTGCCATGAGTGTGTCGATGATCTGTCTCTGTTGCCCTCGGAACCGGGTGTAGCCGAAAACGTGTTCGAGAATTTCTTGTGGTGCGTCCATGGCGGCGGAGTATAGCGCGTGCAGGTGCCGGGGACGCTACCGGTGGGACAGGTGAGGGAGGCTGGAAGGGTATTCGCCCCTTGATTGTGTCATCTACTTGTTTCTGTGACGTAGTTCTCAGGTCTATAATCGCCGCACCGCATGCACAGACAAGGATAAGGCGATGCGAGCTTCAGTAATCTTGGTGCTGGTGATGATGGGGGTGGGCGTTGCGGGATGTTCCGCCACTTCCCCTCATACCTTGGTGCAATCGGCGCTGGCCGACACTCATCTGGGCTGGCACCCGGCGCCGGAGAATCAGTTAGCGTTTGCACTTGCCACGGCGTCTGGTATTGGTCGTGTGACCTTGCGGCCTCTGCCGGATCATTTGGATACGCTGACACTGGAACTGCCGGGTATGCGCAAGGTAAAGGAGGTACAGTGGGTCGGTGATGAAGGTGAGCAGATGCGGCTCTACGATGGTGTCAACGGTTTTGACGGCGTAAGCCTGGAGAGCCGTGGACACGGTTACCGTTTGCGGATTGTGGGCCAGGCGCTGGATTTGATACGCGACGGCGGACTGTTGACGGTGGTCGACCACCGCGCCGGACCCAATCCTTAGTCCACGTTATTTTTCGCAACGGCTCGCGGGATAGCGCCTGGGTTTAGTTGCCGGGTGCTGTTGATTTTGCTGGGGCTGACTTTGACCGCGGCGCAAAGCCCAGTCCGTGCGGCCGGATCAGGTAGAGCTTCGGCCAGTATTTCCCCGTCACCCACAGGCCATTGCGTACCCGGTCCCAGGCGATACCGTTGGCGACTGCGTCCGGGTGATGCAGGGATGGCGTCAATTGTTTCAAGTCGATCAGTCCGCGCACTTCTCCGCTTTTGGGGTCTATGGCGATAAGTCGACTGTCCTGCCAGATATTGGCCCAGATCAACCCGTTCGCGTATTCCAGCTCGTTTAACCATTTCCACTTTTCCCCACCGCCGTGCACTTCCACACTGCGCAGCACGGCAAAGGTTTCCGGGTCGCGGAACGTCAATTTGCCGCTGCCGTTACTCATAATCAGGTGCTCGCCGTCGCTGGTGAGCCCCCAGCCTTCGCCAGCATAGCGGCGCAGGCCCAGAGGCGACAGGTCGGCGGCGCGGTAAATTTGCACTTCCCCCGCTTTCCAGGTAAGCAGGTATAGCCTGTCGCCGAATACCGTCAATCCCTCGGCAAAGCGGTTCTCCGCCAGCCATTTACGCCTTAGGGGACTGGCGCCGGGATCGCTATACTCCGCCAGCCAGGATCGGCCGTAGAGACCGCTGCTCTCCCACCAGCGCTGGCCGTCGAAATAGAGCCCCTGTGTGAAGTGATCGGCTGGGCGCTGGCGCTCTTCAAGGACCGAGAAGGGGACGCTTGGCGGCGTTTCGGCCAGTGTGAGGGGAGAGAGCAGAAGCAGAAACAGAATCGTGAATTTACGCATTAGAAGAAAGTTATGACCAGAGTAAAAACCTTTGTGACGTTGACCCTTCTCGGGGGGCTGGCGGTGGTGTTGCCCATCGCCATCTTTATTTTGCTGTTTCAATGGTTGTTCGGCCAGATCAGCGAGCTGGTGGCGCCCGCTGTCGCCTGGCTGGAGGCGCACACAGATTTCAAGGATACCCTCGCCAAACTGGCGGTGATAGTGCTGATGTTGGGCGGGTGCTTTGTGATCGGCCTTTTGGTCAAGACCAGTGTGGGGCGCTGGTTGCATCGGCACTTGGACCACTGGCTCGGCCGGTTGGCGCCCGGTTACAACACCATTAAGGAACTGGTGCTGCAGTTTATTGGCGGCGGAGCCGGGGAGGGCGTGCTGTCGGGACCAGTTGCCAGGGTGCGGATTCACGGCCCGGACCACCCGCTGTCGGTGACGGCGATCGTCACCTCCCGCCATCCCAACGGTGATTACACCGTTTACGTGCCCACAGCGCCGGTGCCCACTTCCGGGCTTGTATACCATGTGCCGGCGGGGTGCGTGGAGATTTTGCCCGAGGTCACGGTGGAAGCGGCCATGAAGTCCATTGTCGCCTGCGGAGCTGGAAGCGGCAGCCTGTTGGCGCCAAAGGAGCGGATCTAGGGAAATGGCGGCTCATTCGCGTGTATGCAGCTGCAGATGTGTGCAAGCGCGGCTTCTAATACTCGGCTGACATGGATTCCCTAAGGAACCTCTGATTAATTCGCGCGAACGCTTTGGTTAGTTCCGTGGCGCTCAGGCAATAGGATGGCCATTTCGAAAACGCACGAGTACTTCCCTGTAGCTCCGACGGATACATCCTTGTATCCGACGGTTTCGAAATGGCCATCCTATCACCTGAGCTTCTCATCTAGCTCCAAAGAATTTTTACCGTCAGGAAGCGAATTAATCAGAGGTTCCCTAAAGGTTTCTGATTCCACCCCGCTAGGATGCCACTCCCTTGCGGTTTTTACCGAGATCCCTGACCGCGAAACGGGCCGGGTGCAGCGCTTTTGCCAAAGTGTTGCAAACCGGCATGGCTTCGCCGCACAACCAAGCGGCGATGACCTCCGCTGCCAGGGGCGCATAGGCGAAGCCGCGCGAGCCCAGACCGCCAAGCGCATACAGGTGCGGCTGGTAAGGCGCTTTTTGCGGAATTAGGCGTTTGCGGTTTTTTCGCAGTTCCGCGTAGGTTTCTTCTAACGAATCCCAAATTGGAATAGGGCCTGCAATCGGCAGGTAGTCGGGCGTTGCCGCACGCAAAGCCGCTCGCCCACTGATCGATTGGGTGGAAAATGCGTCGGCTATCGGGGGCAGCATTTCCGCCAGGGTATGCAGATTTTCCCGGTGTTCCTCCGCGCGCAAGTCCGTCGCAGTTTCTTTCAATTTAAAGGTGGCGCCGAAGCAGTGGCGCCCGTTGTGAGCCGGGGCGATATAGCCTTCGCCGCAGAGGGTGATTTTCAGTTGTCGCGACAAATCGTCGGCGGGGGCGCTGGACACCTGGCCTCGGATGGGGCGCAGGGGCAGGGCGGCGGTTTGCAGGAAATGACGTATGCCGTTGGCGGTACAGATTACCACTGCGTCCGCAGTCAATACGCTTTCTTTCGCCGTCTCCTCTTGCAACCCGGTTTCCGCACTTGTGAGTTGCCAGCCGCAATCCGTCGCAGTGAGCTGGTCGATTTTGCGCGTGTAGTGCAGGTGGATATTGCGGTGCCGCAGCAGTGCCTCGCAGACCTTTTGCGGCTCCAGCCATCCCGCCTGGGGAAAGTAGAGCCCGCCAAACGCCAGTGGAAGCCCCGCGATCTCACTTGCCTGTGCCGGTGTTACTTCTGTTGCCAGTGATTTGCCCCGGTACGGTGCCAGCCACTGGCCGATCTGTGCCTGCAGCTGGCGTTCTTTGTCCGTCTGTGCCAGTTGCAGCAGCCCGGAGAAATGCACGGATTCAGGGCAGTGCCGCTGGTAGTAGCGGAGCGCATACATCAGTGCGTGCAGGTTGAAGTCCCCGTTAGGGCCGGGCTTGGGGGAAAGCTTCGCGTACAGGACGCCTTGCGCATTGCCGGATGCCCCGGCACCCGGTGTCGGGGCCTGGTCGAAGACGTGAACCTCGATCCCGCGTTCGGCCAGGGTGCGGGCAGTGGTGGCGCCGGAGATGCCCGCACCCACCACGGCTACTTTGCGGATCTTTATTTCGGGATTTCCACCCGGCAGGTGCCAGGGGGTGGCGGTGATTTGGCTCGGCTTTCGCGCTTCCAGCCGGCCGCGCAACATTTCCCGTTTCCGACCGAATCCGGGCACTTTTTGTATTGTGAAACCGGCTGCCTTGAGGCCTCGTTTTACCAGCCCCGCACAGGTGAAAGTTGCAAAGGTGGCGCCGGGTCTGCTGAGTGCGGCGAGATTTTCGAACAGCTCCGAGGTCCACATGGCGGGATTTTTCGCCGGGGCAAAACCGTCCAGGAACCAGGCATCCACTAACTGGTCGCGGCTGTCGTCTTCCAGGCGAAGGTTGTGGAAGGCTTCGCTGGCTTCGCCGACAACGAGGGTAAGGGTGGCCTGCTCTAAGTGCAGCCGGTGTACACCCTTGGCCAGCAGTGGCGGATATTCTCGTATCAACTGTTCCGCCAGCGGCTGCAGCTGGGGCCACAAGTCCAGGGCGCGGCGCAGATCGCTGGGGTGGAGGGGATATTTCTCCACCGAGATAAAATGCAGGCGCGCGCCGGCTGGCGCCCGTTGCCGCCACAGCTCCCAGGCGGTGAGGAAATTGAGGCCGGTACCGAAGCCGGTTTCGCCGATAGTAAAGGTGTCGCTCGGTTTCAGAGTCGCCCAGCGTTGGGGCAGGTCGTTTTGTTGCAGGAAGACGTAGCGGCTCTCTTCCAGGCCGGAGCTGGTGGAGAAATAGATGTCGTCAAAGGCCCTCGATAACGGCTGGGCGTCGTCGCGCCAAAGGATGTCTGCGTAGGGGGATTCTTCGCGCATTGCTATTGTGTCCCCTCAGGATTGCAAGCCGAACTCGCGCATTATCTGGGTGCACCATTGGTCGAGGCGTGCGTCACTCTTTTCGAATTCGCTTTCCTCATCCAGGGCCAGGCCGACAAAGTGTGTGCCGTCTTCTGTCAGCCCCTTAGAGGCTTCAAATGTATAGCCTTCCGCGGGCCAGTGTCCTACGGTGCGGGCGCCGCAGGCGCGCACTTGGGCGTGCAGGTAGCCGAGGGCGTCCTGAAACCACTGCGGGTAACCGGCCTGATCGCCGAGTCCATAAAGGGCCACGGTTTTTCCAGACAGATCCAGCTGGGCCAACTCGTCCCACACGTTTTCCCAGTCTTCCTGCAATTCGCCGTAGTCCCAGGTGGGGATACCGAAGATGAGAAAGTCGTATTGCTCGGCCAGGGCGATATCGCTGTCGGCGACATTGTGCAGGTCTATCCACTCGGCGCCGATCCGGTCGCGGATTTTCTCCGCGGCCATTTCCGTGTAACAGGTGCTGGAACCGTAAAAAAGCCCAATGGGGGCAAGAGGTGTTTGCATATCCGGTAAAACTATTGCGTTGCGGCGCCGGCATAGTCCAGCTGGCGCCAGGCCTCGTAAATCACCACCGCAGCGGCGTTGGAGAGATTCATGCTGCGGCTCTCTGGCCGCATTGGGATGCGCAGCGTGTGCGCGGAGCCCACTTGTTGGAGAAAGTCTGCCGGCAGACCGCGGGTCTCCGGTCCGAAAACGATGGCGTCGCCGGGGCGGTAGTCGATATCCGTATGTCTGCGCCTGCCCTTGGTGGAGAGCGCGAGGATGCGTGTCGGCCGCTCCGCCTCGGCGAATGCCGCCCAGTCGCGGTGGCGCCGCACGCGGCTGTATTCGCCGTAGTCCAGACCCGCGCGGCGCAGGCGCTTGTCGTCCATCGCAAATCCGAGTGGTTCAATCAGGTGCAGCTCGGCACCGGTATTGGCGCAGAGGCGGATGATGTTGCCGGTGTTGGGGGCGATTTCCGGTTGGTAGAGGACGATCTTGAACATTGGCCGATGGCGTACCACTGAGTTGCTGCGCGAGCCCCCCACCGCGAGCCGGTTGATTGCGCGCGGGTATCTGTTTCGGGGCGGGCTCCCGCAGAAAGTGGGGGCGGATTATACCGCGGTGGGCACTTCTTCGCAGTCGATATCGACTCCTAATTCGTCGGCGATCTCGTCCAGCTCGTCGCGGAGCCCCTCGAGATCCATGTCGCCCGCCACGCTGATCATACATTCGGCGGTGAACAGTGGTTCTCCGCTCCACGGGGTGCTGCCGTAACCGGTTTCCAGCTGTTCCATATTGATCCGGCGCGCGGCGAGGGCGCGGGCGATTTCGTGTACGATACCCGGGCGATCGTTGCCGACCAGTTTTAGTCTCAGTGTTTGCTGCGGGCCTGCGGCTACGGCAAGGGCCTCTTCGATCTGTAATTTGAAGCCCTCGTCGGCGAGAGCCGCGAGCGCGTCCTTCAACCCCTGACTGGCTTCGCTGGGCACGCTGACGCGCAGTATGCCAGCGAACTTTCCGGCCAGGTGTGCCATGCGGCTGTCTTCCCAGTTGCCGCGATTGTCCGCGATCGCGGCGGATAATTTTTCCACCACGCCGGGTTTGTCGTCACTGATCAGGGAGATAACGAGGTGCTGTTGCATAGCCTGTTCCTTTGCTGTCTAGGGGGCGGTTACACTGCATTGTATTTGATAACGCCCGCGAGCTGGTCGTTTCACTTTGGGAGATTTTGTCGATGAAAGTACACGCAGATTTGTGTCTTATCCCCCTGGGGGTCGGGGTGTCCGTCGGCACCTACATCGCCGAGTGCCAGCGGGTGTTGGATGAGGCCGGGCTGGAGTACCGGTTGCACGCATATGGTACCAATATCGAGGGGGACTGGGACAGGGTAATGGCAGCGGTAAAGCGCTGCCACGAACGTGTGCACGCCATGGGTGCGCCGCGCATCAGTACCAGCCTGAAACTGGGAACTCGTACTGACCGCCAGCAGTCTTTGCAGGATAAAATCGACAGTGTTCAGAGGAAATTAAACGGTAATAACAAACAGGAGACAGTATGAATATCAAGCAAATTCTGGCCGCGGTGCTTTGTTCCGCGGCTTTTGCTGGTGCGGCTCAGGCGAACGACCTCGAGCCGGTGATCGCAGGTAAACACCGCACGGAAGCCTATGTAGCGCGCGACAAATACCGCCATCCGGCGGAGACCTTGGCGTTCTTCGGCATAGCGCCGCATATGACGGTGGTGGAGATTTCCCCCGGTGGTGGCTGGTACACCGAAATTCTCGCGCCGTATCTGAAGGACAAGGGGACCTTCTACGCAGCCCATTTTCCGCAAGATAGCGATGTCGGTTACTACCAGCGCTCTCTCGCTGCCTTTAAGGAAAAGTTGGCCGCGGACAAGGACAACTACGGCAAGGTGATTTTGACCGAGTTTGACCCGGCTTCCGCTAAAGAAATTGCGCCCGCGGGCAGTGCCGATGCGGTGCTGACATTCCGCAATGTGCATAACTGGATGCGCAGTGACAACGATCAGAAAGCGTTTAATCAGTTTTTTGCCGCGCTGAAACCCGGCGGCATACTCGGCGTGGTTGAGCACCGGGCCAAGCCGGGCACTTCCCGAGAGCGCATGATCGAGAGCGGTTATGTCACCCAGGCTTACGTGATCGATCTGGCGGAAAAAGCGGGTTTTGTGCTGGAAGCGTCCAGCGAGGTAAACGCCAACCCCAAAGATACCGCCGATCACCCGAAAGGCGTCTGGACTCTGCCTCCCTCGTTGCGTCTCGGCGACAAGGACAAGGATAAATATCTTGCGATCGGCGAGAGTGATCGTATGACCTTGCGCTTCCGCAAGCCGAAAATGTAAGCGGGGCGACGGCCGCGACTGAGTTGGGCTTTGCCTGGGGGCGAGAGCGAACGCGTCAGGCGCTCCCAAGTCGCGGCCACCGCTTCTCCTGAATTTATTTCCCTTCAATTTTATGATTATTCCCTTTCAACAACTCGATCCAGATACGCTGCAGAATCTCCTGGAGGAGTATGTGACCCGCGAAGGCACCGACTACGGTGAGCGGGAGTTAAGCCTGAGTGATAAGGTGGCGAATTTACGCCGGCAATTGCAATCCGGCGAGGTGGTAATCTGGTTCGAGCCCGGAGAAGAATCGGTCAATCTGGTGTTGGCGCGGGATGTGGAAGGCTATGTCTGACCTGCTGATTGACCGCCCGTCCCGGCCGCGGGCCCGCTTTCTCTTTGCCCATGGCGCCGGTGCGCCCATGGACAGCGATTTTATGCAGACCATCGCCTCCGGCCTGTGTGTCCGTGACATTGAAGTGATCCGCTTTGAGTTTCCCTATATAGCGGCGAGGCGCGCGGGTGGCGGAAAGCGTCCACCGAACCCGATGCCGGTATTGCTGGACTGCTATCGCGCACAGATAGCGTCCGCGAGCAGCCCGTTGCCGCTCTTTATCGGCGGTAAATCCATGGGAGGAAGAGTGGCCAGCTTGTTGGCACAGGAATATTCAGACAGTGGCGATGTGGCCGGTTTGATTTGCTTGGGTTATCCCTTCCACCCGCGGGGCAAGCCGGAAAGATTGCGCACTGAGCATCTGCAGCGGCTCGAGTGCCCGGCACTGATTGTGCAGGGCAGCAGGGACCCGCTGGGTAGTGCGGAAGAGGTGCCGGGCTACGGTTTGCCGGAGGCTATCCGCTTTCAGTGGCTGCAGGATGGCGACCATGATTTCAAGCCCCGTCGCGCCAGCGGTTTCACCCGGGAGCAGCACTGGCAGGCGGCGGTGGATGAAGTGGCGGATTTTATTCTGCAGCTTGTAGAATCGTAATTTTTTCCCTTTCCAACAAAAGCGGCCTTAGTTGAGACATTTGCTCGCGCCGCTCTTCGCTGCTGTACCAGCGTTGCCAGTGGAGTTCCGATTGCCATTTTGACAGCGTGAAGCGGCGCAGGGGATTCCCTTTTTCGATATAGGTTTGACCCTCCACGAAACCCGTGGTGCGGTAGGCGGAGGCGAGTATTTTGCGCGCGGCTTCTTCGTAAGTGCTTTGCATGTCCGGGGCGATTTCCCGTTCGATCAGTACGTGAATCATCTTCCTCTCTTATCTGGCCTATGCTCTCTCAAGTGTGGCTGTCCGCCGGGTGGTCAGGGGCGCAGCAGGTGACTACAGCGGGAAAATCCCGGAAAATGGCGCCATGAAATCAGATCATACCCTAGATGCCCGTGGTCTTCTTTGCCCTGAGCCCGTCATGATGTTGCACACCGCGGTGCGCAAGCTGGCTCCCGGAGAAATTCTGCAGATGGTTGCCACCGATCCATCCACTCAGCGGGATGTGCCCAAGTTTTGCCAGTTTCTCGGCTATGAACTGGTGGAGCACGCCGAGGAAAACGACGCGTTCTTCTACTGGATCAAAAAGGCCGGGTCTCGGGAAAGCGCTGACTGACTAAGCTCTGATTCGTTCGCCTGAGCACTGTTGCTGGTCCTGGGGCTTAGGTATGGGATGGTGTGGTCAATGGGCGTGTGTTGAGAAGCCCGCGCACGGGGTGAATCCTGTGGTGCCTGGGGGTGAGCCCGCGTTCCTCCTGCGCAGATCTGGGTGCCCGCACAGAAAATCGGGGGATTCCGCTTAAGCCGGGCCTCCCCCGAAAGTGGGGGAGGCGTTCAGGTTGCGGATTAGGGGGAAGTAACCAGCGCCGCAATGGCCGCCAGGGCTTCCGGGTCTTCGGATTTGATTTTGTTGGCGATATGGTGCTGAAAGAAGTAGCGGAAGCCACTGCTCTCCTGAGCTGGGTAGAGGCACAGATCGCCCGGCAGCACCGGGGTGGTTTCCACTATGTCGTGGTCGATCAGCATGCCGTGAATTTCGCCGCTGGCATACAGCCGCCAGCTCACAACTTCGGCGAGCGTCAGTTTCTCCCGCTGATCATCCATAAACACCGCGTGGGTGCCGATGGTATCCGGGATCTCCTGTAGCACTTCCTCGGCTTTGCTGCTTTCGTATTCGAAATATTCCGCTGCTGTTTCCAGCTCGACGATTTTGTGAATGGGGGGGTCGTAAAAGATTTCCTCAATGCCGGGGTCGTAGTAACCCTCGAAACGTCCATCCAAGGGGTCCTTGATTTCCGGGCAGGCGACAATGGAATTTAACCAGGGGACGAGTCCTACCACCTCGCCGTTTGCTTTGAGGCCCCAGCACAGAATTTTCAGGCTGTAGAGATCGGAGCCACTGGAGCTGTTGGAGTAGAGCATTTCCAAGCCGTCTAGCTCCGGCGACAGGCGGATAAACCGCCTGCTCGCTGAAGTTTCGATCGGCTCGCCGGTGAAGAGGTCAACCACGTTGGAGAGTCTGTGGTCGGTCATGGAGCACCTCCTTGCAGGGCCGGTTGTATACCGTCTCCGCCCAGAGTGGTGCCTGTTGCGACCGCTCTCGCGAGGGCCCCTTCGGGACGAAGACCGGGGCAGGAGGGCGTTTGACTGCTTATTCCCCCCTGTGGGTGCCGAAGCAGGGCTGGGGCCCTTGTCCGGCATCCCTGCGAATAAAGGTATATGCTGAATTCCCGAAACACAACTGGCCTTTTAGATTGGTTGGTTATCTTTGCAAGAGTTTTAGGTGACTTTCATCACGAAGGTGGCATTGCTATAGTCCCTGCCTTTTCCGTTAGCGGAGGACTACTTGGCTGTTACCTGTCCCGATTCGGTCCATCTGCCACCTTGCGACCGAATAGTCACAGTATTCAATCGCTGCTTTGCCGATCCGGCGGGTTTCAATACCCGGCTGTGTGGCGGCTTCCCGGAACCCTACTATCGGCCGGCGGAGGGAGAGCAGGACTATCACCGGGTGGAATTTACCCGCGACTACCCAGCCAGCGCGCTGCACGAGGCCGCCCACTGGTGTGTGGCGGGAGAAGCGCGGCGCCGGCTGCCGGATTACGGCTACTGGTATGCTCCGGATGGCCGCAGCGCTGAACAGCAGGCGGAATTTGAACGGGTGGAAGTGGTGCCCCAGGCACTGGAGTGGATTTTTGCCTGTGCCTGCAGCCTGCGCTTTCGGGTCAGTGCCGATAACCTGGAAAGTGGCTTGGGGCCGAGCGTTGGGTTCAAGCGCGCCATATGGCAGCAGGTACAGACGTTTTGCCAAAGGGGGGTCAATGCTCGCGCCGAGACATTCGCCCGCGCACTGGCCGCGGAGTTTGGACGCCCGGACCCACTGGACCCGGCTCTGTACCAGTTGACGGACTTATCGTGACTACCTATCTCGTTGATGCCTCTGTCTATATCTTTCGCTACTACTTTGCCCTGCCGCCGAATTGGACGGGGCGGCAGGGGTATCCCACAGAGGCGGTGTACGGCTTTACCAACTTCGCACTGGATCTGCTCGGCCGCGGCCCGAGATATATGGCCTGTGCCTTCGATGAGTCGCTTGGCAGTTGCTTCCGCAACGAACTCTACCCCGATTACAAATGCAGCCGTGCTCAGCCGGACGAGGCCTTGGCTTTTCAATTGGCGGCCTGCAGAGAGATGGCGGAGGCAATGGGCATTGCCTGTTTCGCCAGTGAGCGTTATGAGGCGGACGATCTGCTCGCGGCCCTGACCCGCATCAGTGCTGATCAGCGGCCGGTGATCGTCAGCCGCGATAAGGACCTGGGGCAGCTGTTGGCCCGCGGCGCGGCCAGCTTGTGGGACTTCGCCGCTGACATACATATGGGCGCCGCGGCGGTACAAGCGAAATTCGGTGTGCGCCCGGAGCAAATCGCCGACTATCTGGCGCTGGTGGGGGACAGCAGCGACGATATTCCCGGTGTTCCCGGAATCGGTCCGAAAACGGCGGCGCGGCTGCTTATGGAATTCGATGATATAGAGGCGTTATTGCGGCACACCGAACGGGTGGCCCGTCTGCCGCTGCGTGGGGCTGCGGGCATTGCCAAGCGGCTTTTAACCTACGCGGAGCAGATACGTCTGGCCAAGCGCCTGACCTCGTTGGAAGACGGGATTGAATTGTCCGTGGGCGTCGACGACTTGGTACCGCGGAAGGCCGATATCCATTTCGTCCAGGCACTCGCGGACGAATTCGGTATTGGAGGGCTCAAGGCAAAAATTGGCCGGACACTGGCTGCCGTTAATGGGGAAACACTTTGAAACACTCAGAACTGACCATTGTCGCCGACGAAAATATTCCCGCGCTGGAGACGTACTTCGGCGATCTGGGTCGGCTGCTGCGCCTGCCGGGGCGGACCTTGTCCCGTGAACAGCTGATGGATGCCGACATACTGCTGGTGCGTTCTGTCACGCGGGTAAACGAGGAACTGCTCAGCGGCACCCCGGTGCGTTTTGTCGGCAGCTGCACCATCGGCACGGACCACCTGGATACCGCCTGGCTGGAAGGGCAGGGCATCCGCTGGAGCGCGGCGCCGGGTTGCAACGCCAATTCAGTGATCGAGTATGTTTTTTGCGCGCTGGCGGCACTGGGAATTGATTGGAACGGGCGTGAATTTGGCATCGTCGGCTGTGGCAATGTCGGGGGGCTGTTGCGTGAGCGGCTACAGGCAATGAATATTCCCTGCGCGGTCTACGACCCCTGGCGCCCGGACGACCCCGATAGTGCGAGCCTGGAAAGAGTGCTGGAGCAGGATGTGGTGTGTCTGCACGCGCCGCTGGTGAAAGGTGGGCCGCATCCCAGTTTTCATATGATTGGTGCCGGGCAGTTGGCACGGATTAAAGATGGTGCCACGCTGATCAGTGCCGGCCGCGGGGCGGTGGTGGACAACCGGGCGCTGCTGGAGCTTCTGCGGGCGGGCAAACGTTTTAACACAGTGCTGGATGTGTGGGAGAACGAGCCGGATATCGACACTGCTCTGCTCGATCTGGTGGATATCGGCACGCCCCATATCGCTGGCTACAGCGCAGACGGCAAGCTTGCGGGTACCCGGATGATCCGCGGGGCCTTGGCGCGGGCGCTCAAACTCCCCCAGCAACCGGCGGCCGATGAGCGGCACCTGCCGGTGCGGCAACTTGGGGTGGGGGCAGAGAGCAGCTTTGCGGAATTTTCCGCGATGGCTGACTACTTGTTGCAAATATACGACCCCCGCGCTGACGATCGCCGCCTGCGTGCAGCCGCAGGCGGTGATCAGCCGATGGGCGGGGCCTTTGATCGGCTGCGCCGGGAATACCCCGAGCGGCTGGAGTTCTCTCATTACCGCATCGATGGCGCCCCGTTGACGGAGCACCAGCGGAGGCAGTTGGCAATACTGGGGTTGAAATGCGAAGAGAAGTGCAACTGAAAAAACTCGGACTCATCATCAACCCCTGGGCTGGTGTCGGCGGCCCCGCAGGCTTGAAGGGCAGTGATGGTGTCGAAACCGTGCGTCAGGCACTGGCGGCGGGCGTAGAACCCCAGTCTCACAGGCGCGCGGCGGTGGCGCTGGAAGCGCTGAAGCCCTACGCGGATGGTTTGGAGATTCTCTGTTATGCGCGCGACATGGGCGAGTCACTGGCCAGAGAGTGCGGTTTTCGGGTGACAGTGGTCGGCGAGGCTGAGTCCAGCCCGTCAACTCCAGCGGACACAGAGCGGGCGGCTCGGGTGATCCGCGACGCCGGTGCAGACCTGATTGTATTTGCGGGCGGAGACGGCACGGCGCGCAATATGGTGAACGCGCTCGGAGATGATTTCCCGGTGCTGGGCATCCCCGCCGGCGTGAAAATGCATTCCGCCTGCTTTGCGATTTCCCCCAAGGCCGGCGGCGAGGTGTTGCGGCGCCTGATGGCTGGCCAGCTTGTGGATCTGCACCAGCGCGAGGTGAGAGATATCGACGAAAAGTCTTTCCGCGAGGGCCGTGTCAGTACGCGTTACTACGGCGAACTGCTGGTCCCCGAGGAGGGCCACTTTCTACAGGCGGTAAAGAATGCGGGGCGCGAGGTAGAGGAACTTGCGGTGGCGGATATCGCCGCGCATGTGATCGAGGAACTGGACCCCGGTACCCTCTATCTGGTCGGACCCGGCTCCACCACCATGGCACTGCTCGATGAATTGGGGTGCGGGGGCACTTTACTGGGCGTTGACCTGTTGCGCGATGGGCAGCTGATCGCTGCAGATGTGGGAGCGGCACAAATCGAGCGGGCCATTGAAGCGCACAGCGGGCCGGTAAAAATTGTGCTCACCGCCATCGGTGGCCAAGGGCATTTGATCGGCCGCGGTAACCAGCAGTTTTCCCCCGGAGTGCTGCGCGCTGTGGGCCGGGATAATCTGATGGTTGTCGCTACCAAAACCAAGATCACCCAACTCGGTGGCCGGCCGCTGCTGGTGGACAGTGGTGACCCGCAACTAGACGAGGCGTGGGCCGGTTTTATCCGAGTGATCACTGGCTACCGGGATACGATTTTGTATCCGCTGGGCAACGGGGAGGGTTCGGTGCATGTCCTCTGACTGGGGCGTCCTGTTGGAGCAGGTGGAATGCAAGTTAGCGGAAACCGGGCGGGACAGCCGGCGCCTTTTCCACGGCCGTGGTCGCTGTTTTCCAGGCCTGGAGCAGGTCTGTGTAGATAGCTTTTTCCCCGCGCTGCTGGTGACTTTTTTTGAAGCCTGTGACGGAGAAGAAGGGCTGTGTCAGGCGCTGTGGCAATTGGTTGAAGCGCGCGGCTACCAAGGGGTGGCGGTGCAGCGCCGTTACCTGCGGGGTGCGCCTGTGCGCTGGCACTGCGGTCAGCCGGTGGCAGCGCCGGTGGCGCGGCGCGGCGATTTGCAGTTTCCGCTGACGTTCGAGCGGCAGAATGTGGGTTATTTCCTCGATATAGAGCCCGGGCGCCGCTGGCTGGAAGCGCAGATCCGTGCCCGCGCCGGCCGGGAAAATCTCAAGCTGTTGAACCTGTTTGCCTTTACTTGTGCCTTTTCCGTGATCGCCCGCGCGGCGGCGGAATTGGAAGTGGTGAATATTGACGTTAACCGCGGTGTGCTAAACCGGGGGCGGGACAATCACATAGCCAACCAGTTGCCGCTTGCTGGCATCCACTTTTTGCAACTGGATGCACTGCGGCAATTCAATCGTTTCGATCGCCGCGGTCCCTTCCAATTGGCGGTGGTGGATCCGCCCACCTGGCAGAAGGGGCGCTTTGATATCAATCTGCACTACGAGAAATTGCTGCGGCTGCTGCCGGGGTGTCTGGCCGGGGAGGCCGATTTGCTGGTGGTGATGAATTCGCCGCGTCACGGCGAGGCACATTTTCGCAGTCTGATTGAAGGTGCCGACAGCCGCTTCGAAATCGTGGAGCGCTTGCCGCAGAGCCCGGACTTTCCTGACCGGGATCCGGACGCAGCACTGAAAATGCTCCACGTCAGATTTCGTCAATAAAGATGGGGGCGGTGGTCACAGGGCGGAAAATGCCCGCATCAACCGCTCCATCAACGCCTGCATTTCCATCGACGAACCGTGGCGCACCGCTTCGTCCAGCAGTTGTGCGTTGCTCTCCCCGGACTCCACTTTGTTTATCAACAATAGAAAACCCTTGTGAGTCAACACGGCTTCCTCTATGGCCTCCTGGCGCACCAGTTGCGAAAAGTGGATGTAGCCACTTTGTTTCAGCCAGGTCATGGCGCCCAGGCAGGCCAGGTGGCGGGGGGAGTGCAGGCCGTATTCATCCGGAGTATCCGGGCCGGAGATATCCTCCACGTAAACCGTCGCCGGTGTCGGGAACTGGTTGAACAGCGCCAGCAGAATCCTGCCGGCGTTGCGGTAGAAGTCGTGAATATGCAGGTCGTCGAGCATGGGCTGTTATTGTGAGTAGCGCTCGAGGAAGTGCCCCAGGCGCTCAATTGCGTGGGACAGGTCATCGGTGCGCGGCAGGAAGACGATGCGCAGGTGGTCCGGCGCATCCCAGTGGAAGGCGCTGCCTTGTACCAGAAGAATTTTTTCCTGGCGCAGGAAGTCGAGCACCAGTTGCTCGTCGTTGTGGATCTTGTGTCTGTCCAGGCAAATTCTGGGGAACAGGTAGATAGCGCCTTCGGGTTTGACGCAGCTCACTCCGGGAATATCGTTGAGCATCTTGTGGGCCAGGTCCCGCTGCTGGCGCAGGCGGCCGCCAGGTAATACTAGATCGCGAATGCTCTGGTAGCCCCCGAGCGCCGTTTGCACCGCGAACATGGCCGGTACATTACCACACAGGCGCATGGACGAGAGAATATCCATGCCCTCGATAAACCCTTTGGCGCGGTGCTTGGCACCGCTGACGATCATCCAGCCGGAGCGGAAGCCCGCCAGGCGGTAGGCCTTCGAGAGACCGTTGAAGCTGAGGCAAAGCAGATCTTCGGCCAGCTTGGCCATGGGGGTGAACTCGGCATCATCGTAGAGAATCTTGCTGTAGATCTCGTCGGAGAAAATAACCAAGTCGTGGGTACGGGCAAGCTCTACAATTTCTTCAAGAACCGCACGCGGATAGACAGCGCCGGTGGGGTTGTTCGGGTTGATCACGACAATACCGCGGGTGCGCGGCGTGATCTTGGCCTTGATGTCGTCGATATCCGGCATCCAGCCCGCGCCCTCATCACAGCGGTAGAGTACCGGCTGAGCGCCGGTCAGATTGGTGGCGGCCATCCACAGGGGATAGTTCGGCATCGGCAGCAGCAGTTCGTCGCCGGTGTTCAGCAGTGCCTGGGTGGCCATGGTGATGAGCTCGGAGACGCCGTTTCCGAGGTAGATATCGTCTATCTCGATCCCCTCGATACCGAGGGTTTGGCACTCCTGCATAATGGCCTTGCGCGCGGCGAAGAGGCCCTTTGACTCAACATAGCCCTGAGCCTGAGGGAGATTGTGGATCACATCCTGAATGATTTCGTCCGGGGCGTCGAAACCGAAGGGCGTGGGGTTGCCGATATTCAGCTTGAGGATACGGTGCCCTTCCTCCTCCATACGGTAGGCCTGCTCCATAACGGGGCCGCGAATTTCGTAACAGACGCCGTGTAGTTTTTCCGACTTGAGAATATCCTTCATGGTGTGGTCCCGGACACTACTTTGCGGCAGCAGCCAATCGCTTGCTGTTACCGCGTAAACTGGGTGGAATGAGGAGCAGAGTATGTCAAAAGTACAGGATGATAACTACTGGCGCGACGTGCTAACCCCGGCAGAATTTCACGTTTGCCGCGAGGGTGGGACGGAGGAACCCTTTACCGGTGAGTATTGGAATGTCTACGAAGATGGCCTCTACCGCTGTCGCTGTTGCGGCGACGTGCTTTTCGATTCTGATCGTAAATTCGATGCCCACTGTGGCTGGCCAAGTTTCGATGCTGTAGCCAGGCCGGGCGCGGTGAAAGAGCGGCCGGACAATAGTTTGGGCATGTTGCGTACCGAGGTCGTCTGTGCCAATTGCGGCAGTCATCTGGGGCATGTGTTCCCCGACGGCCCGACGGAAACCGGGCTGCGGTACTGTATCAATTCTCTGTCGATCAAGCTGGATATCGAGGCTAAGCGCAAGAAAGTGGCCCAGGGCGGGAAACATTGAGAGAAAAGAAACACTGGAGCCGTTGGCTGCTGGTAGTGCAGTGCTTGTTGTTAGCGGCAATGTTTATCGCCGGATTGCTGCTGCGGCTGGATGTAATTGACTTCAGGCCGGCTTTCCAGGTTTTTAAATTTTCGGGTTTGGCGGCCTTGGGGGTGGCGCTGATCAGTATGCCGGTCTTTATCTGGGGGCTGGTCAGTCGGCGCGCGGACAGCCGCCGCAATGCCATTTGGGCTGTGGTGCTGGGGGTGTTGCCAGTGGCGGTGCCGCTCCTGACAGTGGGCAAAGGCAATTTCGATGTGCCCCGGATTCACGATATCAGCACTGATACTCAAGATCCGCCGCGCTATGAAGTGGTGCTTTCTCTACGCGAGGAGGGAGACAACAGTCCACTGTACGGCGGTGAAACGGTGGCTGCTAAGCAGCGCGGTGCGGAGATATATGCGGATATTCAGCCGCTGCTACTCGATATGCCGGTTGCGCGGGCTACGGAAATGGCGGCACAGGTTGCGAAATCCCTGGGCTGGAGACTGGTGGCGTTTGAGCCGCAGCGCGGCCACTTGGAAGCAGTGGACAGGACTCTGCTGCTGGGATTCACCGATGACGTCGTCGTGCGGGTGAGGCCTGAAAATGGCCGCGCTCGGGTGGATGTGCGCTCCAGCTCCCGTGTCGGCATCAGTGACCTGGGGGCCAACGCCAAGCGTATTCGCCGTTTCCTCGGGGAACTCGGGCAGCGCGCGGCCGCAAAAGACTAAGGCGGGACCGCGAGCGGTTTCTGGGGTCTCGGTAAGTGACTGACTGCAAAAGAAAAAAATACAAAAAAAGTTTTGTCGTGGGTGTTGACAGTCCCCCGGGTGCTACATAGAATGCGCCCCACTTCTGACGCAGAGCGGTCCTTGAGGCGCCGAGCGGAACAGAAGTAAGTCCGGGGTCCCCTTCGTCTAGAGGCCTAGGACACCGCCCTTTCACGGCGGTAACAGGGGTTCGACTCCCCTAGGGGACGCCAAAGCGGGAATAGCTCAGTTGGTAGAGCGCAACCTTGCCAAGGTTGAGGTCGCCGGTTCGAACCCGGTTTCCCGCTCCAGATTTTTTTGCTCTTTGTGGCGTGGTTGTGTCACGATACAGAGAGTAGCTACGGGGTTAGAGTAGCGTTGTCACCGAGAGGTGACTGCATTGGCTTTCCAGAGAGGGGCCAGGTGCAAGTTTTACGTCCCCATCGTCTAGAGGCCTAGGACACCGCCCTTTCACGGCGGTAACAGGGGTTCGACTCCCCTTGGGGATGCCAACATGTCCCGGCAGCACAACAGTGCTGTCGGGCAGACAGAAAAAGCGGGAATAGCTCAGTTGGTAGAGCGCAACCTTGCCAAGGTTGAGGTCGCCGGTTCGAGCCCGGTTTCCCGCTCCAATTAAAAAGCCGCTCAATTGAGCGGCTTTTTTATTTTCCGTGTACGGCTGTGTGCCGTTTAAACAAGGGCGTCACTCGGGGCCCGAGTCCTGCCAGTTGCAATCATCCGCCCGAGCGCGTTGAATACGCCCTCAAACCCATCGGAGGCAGTAATGACCGCCGCGCTTTCCATCCGCAATCTAGAAAAAACCTACGACAACGGCTTTCGAGCCCTTAAGGGTATCAGCTTCGAAGTGCAGCCGGGTGACTTCTTCGCCTTACTAGGGCCCAATGGCGCCGGCAAGTCCACCACTATTGGCATTATTTGCTCCCTGGTGCGCAAGACCGGGGGGCAGGTGTCCATATTTGGTATCGATATCGACCGCGATTTTCCGGCGGCCAAACGCCTTTTGGGGGTAGTGCCGCAGGAGTTTAATTTCAGCCAGTTTGAAAAGGTCTACGACATAGTGTGTACCCAGGGGGGCTTCTACGGCATGCCGCGCAAATTGGCGGCAGCGCGCACAGAGAAGTACCTGAAACAACTGGATTTATGGGATAAGCGCGGTGTTCAGGCGCGCATGCTGAGCGGTGGTATGAAACGCCGCCTTATGATCGCCCGCGCGTTGATCCATGAGCCGGAATTGCTGATTCTGGATGAACCCACCGCAGGTGTGGATATTGAACTGCGCCGGTCCATGTGGACTTTTCTCGAAGAGATCAACCGCCAGGGTACGACCATTATTCTCACTACCCATTATCTAGAAGAGGCGGAAAGTCTGTGCCGCAATATCGCGATTATCGACAAGGGCGATATTGTGGAGAACACCTCCATCAAGTCCCTGCTGAAAACGTTGAACCGGGAGACGTTTATTCTCGATTCTGCTGAATCCTTGAGCAAGTGCCCCGAGCTTGGGAAATTCGAGGGTAGGCTGATTGACGAGAATAGTCTGGAGGTAACGATTGAAAAGGGGCAGTCGCTCAATGCGCTGTTCGCTACTCTCGAAGAGCAGGGGGTGGCCATCACCAGTATGCGCAATCGCGCAAATCGCCTGGAGGAACTCTTTGTCTCCCTGCTCGCGGAGGGTAAACAGGTGGAGGATAACAAGTGATGAACACAACAATCTGGATCTCCTTCGCCACCATTTTGCGCCGCGAAGTACGCCGCTTTACCCGGATCTGGCCACAAACCTTGGTGCCGCCAGTGATTACCATGTCGCTTTATTTCGTCATTTTTGGCTCTCTGATCGGTAGCCGTATCGGTGAAATGGGCGGGTATTCCTATATGGAGTTTGTGGTGCCTGGTCTGATCATGATGTCGGTGATCACCAACTCCTATGCCAATGTGGCTTCTTCCTTTTACAGCGCCAAATTCCAGCGCAGTGTCGAAGAGCTGCTGGTGTCTCCAACGCCCAATTGGGTGATCATGGCCGGTTATGTGTTGGGGGGTGTGGCCCGCGGCCTGATAGTCGGGCTGATTGTCACACTGATAGCGCTTTTCTTCACTGACCTTACCGTGCAGCATGTCGGGATCACTGTGGCGATTGTCTTCCTGACGGCGGTACTCTTTTCCCTGGCTGGATTTATCAACGCGATCTTCGCCAATAGCTTCGACGATATTTCGATTATTCCGACCTTCGTGTTGACGCCGCTGACCTATCTGGGCGGGGTTTTTTATTCAATTGATCTGCTGTCCCCCTTTTTTCAGGGGCTTTCGAAATTGAATCCCGTTCTATACATGGTCAACGCCTTCCGCTATGGCGTGCTGGGTGTGTCTGATATCAACGTGATCTGGGCCTTTATCGGAGTATTGGTCTTTATCGGATTTTTGTTCGGCTGGGGCATGCACTTGATGAGCAACGGCAAGCGCCTGCGGCATTAAACATTTGATTCTCGCGTTCAGATTCCGCTATCTGTCCGCGAGGCGGAAAAGCGATTGGGCAGCGACAATTCAATGAACCGAGAAGATTGGCAAAACCTTCCCCTGGGCAAGGAAACCCGCTATGAGTCGACCTACAACCCGGGGTTGTTGTACCCGATTCCGCGTGCGGTTTCCCGCGCGCAATTGGGCCTGGGCGACGAGCTGCCGTTTGTCGGTGAGGATGAGTGGTGGGGTTATGAACTGTCCTGGTTGAACCCGAAGGGTGTACCTCAAGTAGCGGTGGCCAGGTTCTCCTTCCCAGCCTCGAGCTCGCGGATGGTGGAATCCAAGTCATTCAAACTGTATCTCAATTCCTTTAACCAGACCGAGTTTGCGTCTTGGGATGCAGTGCGTGAAACGCTGGCAAAAGACCTGAGTGAGGTTTCGGGCGCTGCGGTCGAGGTTAACCTCTACAATGTAGAGGATGCGGTACTCGCGCCGGAGCCTCCGCGGGGCATCTGCCTGGACCGGCTGGATATAGAGACCCGCCGCTACCAGCCGGATGCCTCGATACTCAAACTGGCGGGCGGGGCGGAACCTGTTTCTGAGACACTATACAGCCACCTGCTGCGCAGCAACTGCCCGGTCACAGGTCAGCCGGATTGGGCGACGGTGAGTGTCGAGTACCAGGGGCCTGCGCTCCATCGGGGGGCGTTGCTGGCCTATATTATTTCCTTCCGTGAGCACCAGGACTTTCACGAGCATTGCGTTGAGCGCATTTTCTGCGATCTGCATCGATTGGCGGCCTTCGAGGCGCTGACTGTCAGTGCGCGGTATACCCGCCGCGGAGGGCTGGATATCAATCCCCTGCGCAGTACCATTGCCGGAAAACCATTACCGCCGAGGTTCGCACGTCAGTAGATTCCTTGTCCCGTCGTCAGAATGGTCTTTAATGAAGGAGATAGTTCCTGATTCTGATGGAGCGGGAGGTGTTTATGATTGGTGCGGATGCGAGCGGCAAGACCATGACCGCACTCGGTATTCTGACGATAGTTCTGGGTGTGATCGCCTTGATGGCTCCGGTGATGACCGGCATTTCCGTGGCTATGTTTGTCGGTGTGCTGGTTCTGGTCGGAGGTATTTTTCGTTTGATCTGGGCGTTTCGGGCCGACAGCCTGGGCAAGGGAATTCTGGGGGTTCTCCTCGGAGTGTTGACGATAATCGCCGCGGTGGTATTGCTCAGCCATCCACTTTTGCTTGCCCGAACCCTAGTTATTCTTCTGGCGATTTATTTTATCGTCGATGGCGTTGTGGAGTTGATGGCCGGTTGGCGCGCCAGCGCGGAAAGCGGAAAAATGTGGTTGGTGCTGGGGGGGATTGTATCCATCCTCCTGGGCGTGATCCTTTGGATGCAGTCTCCACTCGCCGGCAGCTGGGTACTGGGAATTCTCTTCGGTATCAAGTTGATTTTTGTCGGGATTATTATGATCTCGGGGCGTCGGCAGCAGGTAAGTGGATAGTGTATCCGGTTGACACTTTGGTACCGCGGTGGCACCTGATTCTGCCGGGACCGACAACCGAGATGTGGGGCGGGCGGCCTGGTAGCTGCTGTATGGAGAGCGTGCGCATGGCTGATTCATGAGCGTAGGCGTTGCCATTGGATTCGCGGAGCTCGAGGGATATTTTGCGCTGCGGCTCCGCATCCGGGCAAAAATTTACGCGAATGAATCAGCCGCTAAATAATGACCTTGCTTTTTAAGGTTGAGGCAGCTTTTTCCAGTGTTTGCAGTACGCGCTCTTTGTCGTAGTTTCGGATCTTATCCAGGTCCAGGTGCATGGAAAAGCCGGGGGCGTGGTCTTCGAGATAACTCTGTTGCCCGCCCAGGTTTTTGCGCAAATCGGTGACCTGGTACACCTTCACCGGAGAGCTGAAGCCTTTGACGGTAATATGGCCCTTGTCGCGGCACATCACTGAGTGCTTGATCATGGCCCAGGTCTCGTGGCTGATGAGAATTTCTCCCGGCTGTGCCGCGCCTTCGAGGCGCGCGGCAAGGTTCACATGGGTGCCCATCACTGTGTAGGACTGATAGTTGGCGGTACCGAAAATCCCCACAGTGCAGTAGCCGGTATTGATGCCCATACGCACCTGCAATGGCCGCGATATCCCTTTGTTGTACCACTCCTGTTTCATTTCGCGCACCCGCTTGCGCATGGCCAGAGCCATGGCTACACAGCGCAGTGCGTCGGACTTGGGCCCCTTGCTGTCATCGTCTCCGAATACCACCATCACCGCGTCGCCGATGAATTTGTCGATGGTGCCGCCGTACTGGCCTGCGATTCGGGCCATTTCCGACAGATAGTTGTTGAGTAGTTGGGTAAATGTTTCGGCTTCCAGCTCTTCGGTTAATTGGCTGAAGTCTTTGATATCGGAAAAGAATACCGTCAGCAGCTTGCGCTCGGTCACCAACTCGCCTTCGCGCCCGGTGGTCACAGCGCGCCACAGGCGCTGGGGTAGATACTTGGACAGCTTGTAGGTGCGCATTTTGCTGGTGCGCTGGTCTTGAATGAGGGTGTGGTTGGCTTCCTTGAGCTGGTTTATCTGTTTTCGGGTGTAGAGGGTATAGGCAAAAACGTAGGTGAACACTCCGATCAGGCTGGCGGCACTGACGGTCAGGTTCACACTGGTAGTAAAGGTGGGTTTGTGAATCAGGTAGCCGGCGGCCATGCCTGCCAGCAGACTGGTGTTTTGTTCAAGCCAGTGTCGCAGGCTGCCTTCGGTCAACGCTTTGAATTGAATCAACGCGGCGAGCATCAGCGAAGGCAGCAGATTAAAGTCCACCAAGTCGATAGCAACACCGACCAGTGCGGCATCGGCGAAAGAGAGCAGCTGTTGAGTGCGGGAGGGGGACACACTGTCAGCACTGGCTTTAACGCTTATCTGGTAAGCGATAGCGGTATAGACCAGCAGTAGCACTGCCATACCGATGGGGATTAGCTTGTCGGGATTCCAGGTGGACGACCAGTTGACGGCGCTCGCCAGGGTGGCTGCCGCGACAAAACAAATCAAGGGGCGGAAGTAATGCAAATAGCGGGAGTCAATGGTCCGCCCTGAGTTTTCCCCGGATTGGTCCTGCATTGTTGTTGTAGCGTGTCCTTTTGAACAGAAATTGTACATATTTGAGGCGGCGCTCCTGCGGTGCGGATCGGTCTCGCGGGAAGCCGCCGTGACTGACTGCGGGGAAGTGTACTCCGCTAGAGCGAATAATGCGAAATATCTATGAAGTGACGCAAAGTTTGGAAGCGTTGGCTGTCTGGGGCAGGGGAGTGCAGTAGAATTCACTGCTCTCGCACTGACTGGAGAGTATCATGGACGCCCTGACGGCATTGCATAACCGAGTTTCCACGGGTCTTCTTACCGATCCTGCCCCCAATGAACAGCAGCGTAGGAATATATTCCGCGCCGCTCTGCGTGCGGCGGATCACGGTTGTCTTCGCCCCTGGCGCTTTCTCCTTATCGAAGGAGAGGCCCGGGAGCGGCTGGGAGAAATATTCCTGCGTGCCGCCGAGGGGGCCGGGGACGGCATGGATGAAGCCCAGAGGGCGCGCACCCTGGCCATGCCTCTGCGGGCGCCCCTGATTGTTGTCGCTGTCACCCGGTTGCAGGAGCATCCCAAGGTGCCTCACCTGGAACAGCGGATGTCCACGGCTGCGGCGGTGCAAGCAATGTTGACTGCGGCCTACGCGGAAGGTGTCGGTGCCTATTGGCGCACTGGGGCCCTGGCCTACAACCCCATTGTGGCAAAAGAGTTGGGCCTGGCGGAAAACGAGCGCATTGATGGTTTTCTCTACTGCGGGACACCGGTGAAACCTCCACGCCCGGCACCGCAGTTGGCGGTGGAAGAATATTTCTTTAACTGGGATGCACCATAAGACTTGCACACCAGCTCGTGTTTGTGTAGAGTGCGCGCTCGCTGAACGGGAGCTATGTTCCTGATTAGCAAAGCAATTTTTCTCTATGGCCAGTACGCGGTCGGCTTTTGGGAAGAAATGCAAATAGCGCAGGCGTGCGCCGCCGGACTCAAATCAGGCCGGCCAAGAACGCGACAATTCCTTCCGGTGAGGTGTCCGAGTGGTCGAAGGAGCACGCCTGGAAAGTGTGTATGTCGAAAGGCATCGAGGGTTCGAATCCCTCCCTCACCGCCATCTAATATATGTAACCCGTTGATTCTAAAAGAAAATCAACGGGTTTCTTTTTTTCTGCCCCACAATCGGCCCCACACCGTGGGGGTGAAGATCAGCATCCGTGGGTGATCAGCCTCACCCCGCGAATGCTCATGTCGAAAATTTCTGCCAATTCGGAGTTTTTGTAACCCTGTCGGGCCAGCCGCCGCACCGCGATGTGGCGCCAGCGAACAAGCAGACCCCGGCAGACAGCTGGCTGCAGGATCTCCCCGCCGAAGACCTCGCTCATCCTGCGCGCGTCGTCCCAGCCCAGGATCTGCACCAGCTGGTGGTCAGCCGTCAGGCGTGCTGGCTTCGGCACGGAAATACACCGGCGCCGTTTCCTGGCGCCGATCTGCGGGAGCTGGCCGATCAGATACAGGGCACGGTCCCGGCCTATCACGTCTGCAATTTCCTGCACGGATTCGGGCAAGGGGCAATCCATCAACGCCCCCCTTCGCGCTCCAGGGCGCGGGTCAGCAGACCAGTGGCAACCTGATTCATGCTGATCTTAGCCCCCAGCTGCTCGCTCAGCTTGCGCTGGCGCTGGCGGATCTGTTCCACCAGCTTACTGTCAGCAACGATTGATATTTTCGTCTTGTCGGTCATCACAATGTCTCCCATCCGCTGAAAACCCAACTGCTCCGGCGCTGGCGCGGCTGGCGGTATTCGGCCCGGTTCCGACTGGCCACCACGGACGCCAGCAAACGGGCGGCCTTACGTGCGGTTGCCGGCGGCAGGTCGTGCATACGCTGGAACCGTTCGGCGGCCTCGTTGGTGCCGGACCAGTACCAGGCGCCAGTTCCAGCCACGCGAACCAGCAAACGCCCCTCACCATCCTCGCCGCCAAAGTCGCGGAAAACCACGCTGGCAGCTTCAATCGCCGTGCTCAGATCGGCAGGGATGCCGTGCTCCGGCTCCTGCTTATTGAACGGCCACCAGGTCATGACACGCTCCAGAATTTGCTGGCGGTCGGCAGCAGCGCCTGCATGCCAGCCCAGACAGTCAGCGCCAGACCACCCTGGGCGTCGGTGCGCTCGGCCAAAACCGTGATTTCCGGCTTGATCGCCAGGGCAGCGGTTCCAAAGTCGCCAATCAGTGAGCCGGGCAGATCCTGGCTCAGCTCGGCAGGCACGCCAGCCAGGCGCAGCTGTCCATCATCGGCAACGGTGGCCCCAGTGCCATCGGTCAGGGCTCGCAGGTCGGAAAAACGGCAGCCAGCAGCGGCAGCAGCGGCCAGGCTGAAGGCGTCCGGCGCGGCGGCACTAATCGCGGTCAGCAGCTCCTGGTCTGCGGCATGGCTCAGGCCAGCGCCAATGGCGATCAACAGCTCATCCACCACCTGCGGATTGTCGCGCATCTCGGCTCGGCTGATCTCGAACCGGCAGGCGCGCTGGGTCCAGGCGTCCGGGTCAATCTCGGCTTCAGCGATCGGCAATGCCTGGGCGGTTGCTGTGCCCTCGCCGTTGGCGTCCAGGGTCAAGGCGTCCACGGTGGCGGGCGAAATGACACGGAAGCCAGCCCTCTGCATCCGGAATGCCCCGGCCCCCTCGATGGGCTCCATGGCGGGTTCAACCACAAGCAAGTGCGCACCGGCCTGGCAGGCGCGAGAATTGGCCAGAATGCTGGCCTCCAAGGTTCTGGTTTCACCGGCAGGGGTCGCGGCCGGGGTCTTGGTCAGGACGCCTTCGGCGTCCAGCAGCTCCGGCAGCAGGCTGCGCATATCCAGCCAGCCAGTCTGGCCGGCCAGGCCGCTGCGGCGGTGGTCGATCTTGAACGACGCGGGGCCGGTCTGGCGGATGTTGCGCGGCTGTGCGGTTTTGGCGCGTTCAATCAGCTGCGCCAGCTCCACGGCTGCGGATTGCTGGCCGCGGGTCAGGCGGCGTTCGATTTCAGTTTTTTTCACGGGCGTCTTCCTTTGAAGGGTTTTCGATTTTTTCCGCGACGGGCAGGCTGATAAAAATCGGCCCCACACTTGTGTGGACGCTGCCGGTGGCGAAAATTAATTGGGGCTCTTGAGTGTTTTTGTCGTCCATGGCTGGCTCTGCTTTCCGAACTTTTCAGCATTGTTCCGAATGCGCGTTACAGCGTCCTCTGGCGGAATTTCCGCGCTGGAATCGCAGGCAAAAAAAACCGCGCAAATTGCGCGGAAAACCCGAAGGAGGAGGCAAAGAGATGTTAAATGAAAGGAATGATTGAAATTTATCTCGGTTCGCCGCCGGGTTCCTCTGGCGGAATTTCCGAGTTTTCCCGGGCCGATGCGATCAACATCTCTTCGCTTTCGGCCAGCCAGCCAGGCGCGGTCGATCCGATTTTCCAGCCAAGGGAAGCCGCGGCTATGTAAATCGCAACCATGCGTGTGATAATTAATTTCATCGCGGAATCTCCGGTTCGCGGTGACAGCCCGGCACCGTTGCAGCGGTCCGGGCGTTTTTGTTTTTTTGTTTATGCCCATTCCAGGCGCTTCCAACCTTTCTTCAGCCGGCGGCGGGTGATCCGGGCCGCTGGGTTCTCTCGGCGGCTCGGCGCGCGCCATTTGCGGCGGCGGTTTTTTTGGCGGTCTGCAATCATGGTTCGACGCCCTCCTCGGCCGGAAACAGCCTGGCGGACAGGCTCAGGATTTTTTTCTCGGCTCGCCAGCTGTACGGCGGCTCCAAGGCCTCGCGGGCAGCCTCGGCGGCCTCGGCCAGGGCTTCGCGGGCGCGCTGCTCGGGCTCGACCCAATCCGGGCGCAGGCGCTTCTGGGCTTCGCGAATTGCGGCCACGATGCCGCGGGGGTTTGAAAAATCAGCCATCGGCAAGACCTCCAAACTCTTCGTCATTCTCGAACAGATCAGCGAGAACCAGTCCGCTAAGCGCCTGGCGAATTTCGTCACTCATCGCTGCCTTCAAGAGGCTCTCGTCTGTCTCGCCCAGAATTCGCGGAGCAACCCTCTGCGGCAGCGCCAGGAGGCGGGTGCGCAGCTCGATCACCCAATTTGTCAAGGCGCGCTCGATGTGCTCCAGCGGGGCCAGCTGGCCAGCCTCGCGGGCCAGTTGCAGCTCCTTGAGCCGCGTTTCAACGCGGATCTTCTCGCCGCGCAATTCGTCCAGGTCTCCGGCATCGGCGCGGGCTGCGGCCTTGGCCTTCTCGCGGTTGGTCAGCCAGCGAATGACATCGCCGCTGTCAAACTCAGCGGCCTTGCCCTGGCCGGGGCGGTGCTCAACCGGGCAGCCCTCACGGGTCCAGGCGTCCAAGGTGGTCGGCGCAACGCTCAGACAGTCGGCCATTTCGGTTCTGTTCATTTTCACGGGTGCAATCTCTTTTCCGTTGGGACCCGATAAAACTAGATGTTTTCTTCTCGGCAATCCTCTGGCGGCTTTTCCATGCGGCATTGCGCAAATGAGATAAGTTCGCATCTTCTTGTTGTGTCGGAATTTTGGGCCCTCGCACAAGTGAAAAACCGCGCACCGTGCCACCCGCATGGTGGCACCCCCTAGAAAGTACCTTTTGTGCGCCACACAGCGCCCCGCTGCCCGTCGATCAGCAAGCACCACGACCACCACACCACCGACCAACAGCGCCCCGCCTGTGGCCGTTCTGGTAGCCCTGCAGGTGGCCTGCAACAAGAAACCCGGCGCCGTGGCCGGGCTCTATTGGCTTGGCGCTCAGCCGGGAACAGTGACCACAACGAACCGCCTGAGGTTACACAGCGCACACTCCCTGGCGAGCCCGCTCAATTCTGCCCTTCCGCCATCCAGCCTGATAATGAAGGTGAGGGATTCGCGATCAAAATCAACACTGTGAATTAAGTCATACGCCACGTCCGGGTGCTCGTCTTTAAAGGAATAAAAATCACCCAGAAAGGACATAATCCTTCTGCTCGCCTCCACGTCAGGGCTCGTGTGGAGCGCATAAGTACTTGGCATCCTCATTACTTGCATCCCTCCATTCTGCGTTGCCTGGCCTCGTGCTGAGTGTCCCGCCAGTGCTTCACGTTGCGCTTTGATACACCAATAAGACAGTTCGGGCTTTCGTGGAAAGCGTCCCGCCTGATTGTGAGCCCCAACGCCAGTGCCGCGGCTATGGTTGCTCCATTGGAGATATACCGCCCCGCATGGATCTCCAGAAGGTGCTTCAGACTGTAACTGTGGGCGCTAGGCGTTTTGATCGGAGTCGCCGTCTCCAGCAGCGCCTTGGCGGCCTCAAACTGCGCCTTGAACTCTTCGGACGCGGTTTCCTCACGCCATGCTTTGAAGTCGGAAAGATTCATGCACCAGTAGCGCCAGCCATTGGGAGTCAGGCCGGGGTTTTCAGTCAGTACTTGCTCAAGTGTCTTGGTGTTCATGGTTTGGAAAGTCTCCGTTGTATATCTGTTTCTGCAGCCGTCACCGTCCCCGTCACCCGTCCCCGTCCCCCTCCTTATAGGGAGGGGGACGTTTGGGGACGCTTCGGGCTGGCGGTTTGGGGACGCTTTGGGGATGTTTGGTGACACGTTTGGGGACATGTTTGGGGACATGTTTGGGACGCTCAAAATACCGGCTCCACGTACCCGCCGGGCAGGAAAGCCACCTTTCCGCCTTTTTCGAGCGACGTTTTCACCTTGTGCCATGTCTTGCGGTCGAACCCGCACCGATCGCGCCAGTCGTCAATTCGCACCCTGGCACCATCAGGACTCTGTCCGCCGTCGATCAACCGTTGTTGGTGTTCATCCAGCAGATCATTCAGTGCCGCCAGCGCCTTGGTTTGGTTCTTGCCTCTGCCCTCGCTGCCACGCTTGGCCGGCGCCACGTATTCAATGCCTCGCAGCGCAGCGCCAAATACTGGGGAACCGTCCTCCTCCGCCAGCGGCAGTTTCACGCCCTCCAGCTTGAACGCCAGGGGGTCAGGTTGCTCTGCGTCCTTCATCTTGTGCGCCTGCATGCGAACAATGCCGGTTTCGTCACGCTCCACCTGGTATTCAGCATCCACGGCACCACGCAGCGCCGTGGAGCCCCTCGCGCCCTTGGTGGCGTCCTTGCCGCTGTGGTGAACGACCATCACCGTGGCGCCCCAGGGTACGCGCAGATGCCTGTCCAGGTTCCCAACAAACTGCCCCATATCGGCGGCGGAGTTCTCGTCCGCGTTGAAGTTACGCGCCAGGGTGTCAACGATGATCAGGGCGGGCTGTTTGCCGGTCTGGTCCACCAGGGTGCGGACGGCATCGGCCACGTGGCACGCGGCCAGAACGTCATTCAACGGCGCGGCCATGGTGGACACGAACAGCGGAGCCCCGGCCAGGTCCACACCGTTGGCGAGCTCCCAGGCCTTGAACCGTCGCGCCAAGCCGTTGTGGCCCTCACCGGCGATATAGGCCACGGATCCAGACTTCACTTGGTGACCGTGCCAGTCGGTACCGGTAGCTACGCAGCACGCCACGTCAATCGCGCAGAAGGACTTGCCGTGCCCAGGCTCGCCGTACACAACGGCCAGCGAGTCAGACTCGAAATAGCCCTTTACCAGCCAGTCAATAGGTTTCAGTGTTCCGACCAGATCACCAATGGCCGTGAATCCGAATTGACGGCCAGCGTCCGGCTTGTCGTCCTTCAGCGGCAGGGCATCCACCAGCGCATCCATGCCGTAGCTGGCTGCGTAGTCGTTCCAGTCGGTTCCCTGTTCACCGGGGGCGAATTCAGGCAGGGCGACAGTCGCACCAACGGCAGCGGCCGCATCCTCGGCAGCGGTCTGACCAGGGTTGCCCTCGGTTTTGTGGTCGTTGTCGCCTGCAATCACCATATCGGCGTCTGGATGTATACGGCGCACGGCCTCTGCGACTCTGCACAGGTTGCCAGCATTGAAAGCCACGGCCACGGTGGCCCCGGTAGCGGTTTGCAATGTCGCGCCGGTGGCGTATCCCTCGCAGCAGATGACGCGGCCTTCGTCGCCAGGGATCAGCAGCATACCGCCAGCCATACGACCGCCGGCCAGAAACCACTTGTCGCCGTTCGGGGTGATCGCCTGCAGCGACTGAATCCGACCGTCCACGCCACGAACGGGGATCAGCAGACAGTTGGCCAGGGCTCCACGGCGCGTGTCGTCATCCATCCATACACCCTTGGGGATCGCGTCCGCCTGGCGAATGTCGCCAACGGGGTCAATGCATTTGGACTTTAGGTAGGGGTGCGCAGGATCAGGTGCGCCAGCAGCGTTCCATATGTCACCAGCCACGGCAGCACGCGCCTTGTAGCGCCGTTCTCGCTCACGTTTGGCATCATCACGTGCAGCCTGCAGGCGCTGGCGGTCCTGATCGCTCAGTCTGCGGCCACCGCTGGCGGTCCATGTTTGGTAGGTGCCGGATCGCCAGCAGCCAAAGAATCCAGCAGGTGTGCCATCGGTGTGCAGCGCATAATATCCGGCCTTGTCGCCGGCCTTGCCGTTGGTGGTAAACCGGTGTAGTTCGCCGTCTGTATCAATGTGGTCAGGTGGCGTTATGCCGGCTTCCTGCATCGCGGCACGGAACCCGTCAACAACCTGGTGCAGGGTTTGCGCATCCGGCAAAGCATGGTTATAATTTGTTCGATGATTTGAGGGGGTCTTGCTTTCCACGGCGGCCCCCTTTTTATTGCCCGACGCGCATGGTAGCGCGCTGATCGATCCACTTTTGAATATCCGACTGCCTCCAGCCAACGGCACGCTTGCCGATTTGTACCGGCTGAGGGAACCCCCCATCGCGGCGCATCATGTAAAGGCTGGTTCGCTTAAGGCCGGTGGCCTCAAGTACGGCAGGCAATCTCAGAATCTTGTCGTGCATGGTTGTCGTTCTCCGAATCAAATTGAACGACCCCATTAAATTTTCATGGCTGACCTAAACCCTCTGGCGAAATTTCCCTTTTTCCCCGCACAAATTAACCCCCGCTAACGAGGAATAACGGCCCTTTGACGCTAATCTCGAAAAATATTTATTCAGGCAATAAAAAACCGGCCCAAGGCCGGTTCCGAAAGGGGGAAATTTGGTCTAATCCGACGTTTGCAAAATCTCCAGCAGTCTCTGGCGCTGATCCTCGTCCAGCTCCGCCAGCTGGCGCGCAAGGTCGGCGGTGTCGGGCTGTGCTTGGTCCAGGTCCGGGGCGGTGGCGTAGGGTTTGCCTTCCAAAAAGTCGCTCCAGGCCTGCATCAGCTGGCGGCGCTTCGCCAGCTGTTCCCCGCGCCTGTAAGCGGCTTCGGCGGCGTTGCTGATTGTGTGTGCCAGAGACTGCTCGCAAGTGGCGTGATCAAAGCTTGTGCAATCTGAGGCCCAGTCTCTGAAAGTGCTCCTCATGCCGTGCGGCGTTACGTCGCCATGGCCGTTTTTGCGCAGGAAAACCAGCATGCTCATATTCGACATGTGCGGCACCTTGCGCCCCCGGCCGGGGAACAGAAACGGGCTTTTTGTCCTGGGGATGCTGGCCAGCACCTCCAGCGCCTGGGTGCTCAGGGGCACGGTGTGCGGCTTGCGGGCCTTCATACGCTCCCGCGGCACGGTCCAGACCGCTGCATCAATGTCGATTTCGTCCCAGCGCGCCCCCAGCACCTCGCGGGTGCGGCAGGCGCTCAAAATCAGCAGCTTCAGGGCTTGGGCGCTGGCGCTGTGCTTGTCCTTCAGCCATGCCCAAAAATCCGGGGCTTGCTGGTGCGGCAGGGCGGGGAAGTGCTGCACTGGCTGGATTTTCCGGTGTGGCGGCAAAACATTATCCAAATTGCCGCGCCATGCTGCCGGGTTCGGCTGGCTCCGGTCGCGGTGGCCTTGCGCAGCGGCATAATTTAAAACGCGCTCGATCCGCTGGCGCACCCGGCTGGCGGTTTCCGGTCTCTTGGTCCAGATTTTGCGCAGCAGTGCCAGCACGTCATCGCCGCTTATCTGGCCTGGCGTCTTGCTCCCGATATACGGAAAAACATATGCCTTCAGCGAAGCGCGCCATTGTGGCGCTTGCTTCGGGCCGCTCCAGCCGGGTTCCTGCTCGCTGATAAACCGCTCGGCCAGCTCGGCAAAGGTTGGCGTCTCACCAACTCGGGCGGCGGCTTCGCGCTCGGACTTTCGCCATTCAATTGGGTCTACGCCCCTTTGAGCTTGCGCCCTCATTTCTGCGGCCATCCTTCGCGCCTCGGCAAGGGAAACCGCCGGGAAACTCCCGAGGCCGCAATCTCGACGCCGGCCGGCAATCTGGTATCTGAAAATCCATGATCTGCGCCCGGTTTTTGAAACGCTTAGCAGCAGGCCGCCGCCATCCGAATGTCGCCCCGGTCCCAGCCCTTTTATTTGGCTGACTCGTAGTTTGTTCATGATTTTATCCCACAAATGGCCCCACACTTTTACGCTTCACAGAATACCATTTGAGATAATTTCAGGTAACAGGATTGGGGGATGTGTTCGTAAGCCTTTGAAAATTAAGGATTTTTATTATTCGTGATTATTTGGCGTTATTTTGGTTAGGCGGCCTCCCTCACCGCCACTTTGAAAAACCCGGCTTTCTGCCGGGTTTTTTTATGCCAGTCTATGCTTGACAGCGCCTAACTCAAGAAATCTTCCTGCCGCACGCGCCTGTCTGGGGGCTGATTGTCTCGCCCGGGGGGCTCTCTGTATTCAAGGTGAAGCAATCAGGGGTACCCTAATACTTTTCTCAGGATAAAAGGTTAAGTGTCATGGCAAAAGTGATGCGGCCACTGCTGTTCTTGCTGCTGTTTTTCTGTTCACTCTCTCAGGCCGCCGAGCAGCCGCTGGCGATCGTTATTCACGGTGGCGCCGGTACCATCGACAAGGGCGCCATGACCCCGGAGCGGGAACAAGCCTACCGCGATAAATTGCGCCAGGCATTGGACGCGGGCTTCGCAGTGCTTGAAGATGGCGGGACCAGTCTGGATGCGGTCACTGAGGCAATCACTCTGTTGGAGAATTCCCCCCTCTTTAATGCGGGAAGGGGTGCTGTTTACACCTATGACGGCCATCACGAGCTGGACGCCTCGATCATGGACGGCCGAACCCGTCAGGCTGGTGCTGTGGCCGGGGTCAGGCGTGTTGAAAACCCAATTCGTTTGGCGCGTCTGGTGATGGAACAGTCCCCCTTTGTGATGTTGTCCGGAGCGGGGGCTGAAGCTTTCGCCGAGTCTCAGGGGCTGCGATTGGTGGACAATCATCTCTTCGACAGCGAACACCGGTACCGGCAGTTGCAGAGGGCTAAGGAAAGGTTGGAGCGACAGCGGGGTGAAGATTACCGGGCCGCTGTGGAGGGGCTGCCGTCGCCTCTGCGCATGGGTACTGTCGGGGCTGTGGCTTTGGACAAGTTCGGCAATCTTGCCGCTGGCACTTCTACCGGCGGCATGACGGCCAAACGTTATGGCCGCATCGGGGATTCGCCGGTGATTGGGGCCGGTACCTTTGCCGATAATTCCTCCTGCGCTGTTTCCGCCACTGGTCACGGAGAGTACTTTATACGCTATAACGTGGCTGCCGATATCTGTGCGCGGGTGGGTTACCTGGGCAAGTCGGTTGTGCAGGCGGCGGATGAGGTTGTCCACCGGGTTCTACAGCGGGCCGGTGGTACCGGCGGGGTGATCGTGTTGGACGCCGCCGGAAATTTCGCCATGGTCTTCAATACCGAAGGAATGTACAGGGCTAGCCGCACCTCGGCTCAGCCCGCGCGGGTGGCTATATTCGAGTAGGGTGGGCGCGCCCAATCCATATGGCTTATCGATGACTGAGATGGAGTTCAATCATGGCAAAAAGCAGCAGGAAGAGACTAAACCGGAGGGAGATAGAGCGCTCGGTGCGACTTTTCTGGGGCGGAGTGCTACTGGCGGGCTTGTTCGCAGTTTTACTCATGCATGCCGCCCTGGCTTGAAATATTGCCCTGGAGAAGGGTGGCGCTCCCGGGTGGACTCGAACCACCAGTCCGGACTTAGGAGGTCCGTGGTTTATCCTGTTAACCGACGGGAGCGTAAGCCTATCTTTGTAGGCGGGGGAATGCCCACCGAGGCGTGCGGGCGGCTATTCTAACGGCTTGTCGCGCGTGTGTCATGCCGGTTATCTGCATCGCCCAGTTGGCCACCTTCCCCGGGTGGTAGGCAGTGGTGTTACTGCCGGTAACGTCAGTCGCCCGCTGGTTACATGGGGATACTTGTTTCGCTGTCAACAAATTGTCGAAAAACTGTCGAAAATTAGTCACTGTTCGGCGGTAATTTGCCGCCAGAGGCCGAATTTTGTGGGATGTTTTTGCGCGCCCGATTCGGCTTCGGAAACGGCGAAAAAAAACCTGGTTACAGCGGTAAAATTTTTCTTGACCAGGCTTGGCAGTGCTGGCTAATCTGCAACGGCACAACAAAAAAACACCGCAGGTTTTTCTGCTTTCGCAGATCGAGATTGTGGAGTTTCGTATGAGCGGCAACGTTAGCGGAAATGACTACGATTTTGATTACGAGGACCTTCCCCAAATAGCAAACGAGGTGCTTAGACAAGCCACGTCAAAGCCGCCTCGCGATGCCCGGCGAATGGTCGAGGATAAGTTGGAGGAAATGCGCCTTAGACGGGAGCTTATGGACTACGACTTCGACTTATAATATTGGAAAGGCGCCCTTAGGGGCGCCTTTCTGCGTTTTGGGCCGTGATGGGCTTATGTGTGGGCAATCCCTGGGTTGCTGTTGGAATCTATCCGGTTTCTTGAGCGGGGCAGGGGGGCCTCGAAAATCCACAGGCGCGGCTGCAAATATTGGTGTGTGCAGCTAGCGGGTTACTCCGCGACTTAAGCTTTCCATCCGGGCGTAGGTTCTCGCTACCCTCCTGGTATGTATTGATCAGGGGGTGGCTACCTAATTTGTGGCGCTATCGAGTGTAGAAGCAGTGGGCGGCAGAGGCGCCACAGGAAACCGTCACTGCAAGCGTTGTTACTTGTCCGACAAGAAATCCCACTCTTGCGATTTCTTGTCGGGCGGCAATTGCGTGGATCTGGATGATCCGGTGAATTGTCGAGATACGGAAAGGGAAATTCGCAATGGCGGTTTCGGAACAGTTTACGGCCAGGATCTCCACTGAGCTGTCGGAGAGTGGGGACGCATTGACCATCCGAGTGACTGGAAATTTTGACTTCAATATACACCGCGATTTTCTGCGGGCTTACCAAGATTTGTCACCCGCGCCAAGGCGCTACTGTATAGACCTTTCGGAAACGCAGCATATGGACAGTGCGGCTCTAGGGATGCTGTTGCTGTTGCGCGACCACTGTATGCGTGAGTGTACCTATGCGGGAGAGTGCTGTATTGAGTTGAGAAACGCCAATACGGATGTATGTCGGCTTTTGGCAGTATCCAATTTTGATAAGCTGTTCACAATTTGCCCCGGACTTTAAATGTGTTCCTCCGTCAGGTGTGATCAGAAGGCGATGAATCCCAATGTCCGAGTAACCTGAAATCAGTAACGTATATTAGGTGAAATAATTAGAGGTGTTCAGGAGACGTATGGGCCGCCGTGGCAGAGCTGGCGGCCCGCTGCTGCGGAGAGTGGGTGTGGTCAGGGCTGCCCGGCCTGTTTTTCCCTGCCGAAAATCCGACTCAGCCATCCTTGTATCCGCTTCAACTTATACGAAAGGCGTCCATCTCTGGCTTTGCGTGCTTTGTCTGCCTCACTTGCCAGCCAGGCAACCTGGATCACCAGGCGCTCGCCTTCAAAGGGCAAGTGGCCGTGAAACGAATTTTCCGTCCGCTTGAAAGCTACCAGAGTGCCGTAGGTGGGTTTGATCTCCGGCACTACCATATCGTCATAGTCGTCGATTCGGTTCAGAAAGCGCAGGCAGCCGTTGCCGTCCACAGTCCACTCGGGATTTAAGTACAGCAAAGCGGTGGCTATTTTGGATTTGCCATCGGTGTGAATATTGCCATGACGCTTCTTTAGGAAGCGGCTGATAGAGACATAGGTAGGGTATTGAGACAGCTTGTCGATACCCAGGTTATCGCCGATGGTGTCTGCAAAGTCAGGAGCCACCAACTGCTCAATCAGTTTGTTAATGGCATCACCGCAATGGGCTTTTTCATAGGGCAGGTAGCCGGCACCCCGGAGCCGGGGAAAGTCCTCCAGTAGCTTCGGCAGCAGATCTCGGGATAAAACGTCTCTGCCGACAAAAAAGGGGAAAGGGGCTGATCTGACCAGAGTGTTCCCGTTAGTCAGAGTGGTGGGCTGCAGCCAGCTGCTGCGCTCGGTGGCGATGGTTGTCATTGTTATGCGTCCTCATTGCATGGCACTCCCCGGTTTCCTCAAGGAGTAGATCGCGAAAACATCACGAAATCCCCGGCCTTGGAGGTAGTTACCCTTTGACTGCGCATCACCGACACCGCAGTCCCTCGCGGCCGAAGGCGCCAACATAGCAAAGCCGGTACCCACTGCCAACCGCCCAAAGTGTGCACGTGAGCACCAAGTCCAATGCATTTGCTGCCGGTGCCGGTATAATGCCGCTCAGTTTTTCAGCAACACCGGCAACAGCGGACTATGCCCTCCAACTCACCCCATCTACTGCAAGTGCGCGATCTGTCCTGTGAAAGGGATGGTCGGGACCTGTTTGCGGGTCTCAGTTTTGACCTGGCTTCTGGTTGCGCGGTGCAAATTGAGGGCGCCAATGGCGCAGGCAAAACCTCCTTGCTGCGCACATTGATCGGTTCCGCCGCGGATTTTTCCGGTGAGATCCTCTGGAATGGTGAGTCGTACCCCAAAGCGTTGCCGAAGTTGCGCGAATCCCTGCTGTATATCGGTCACCGGGCCGGTGTTCGTGGTGGTTTGACGCCGCTGGAGAATCTGGCTTGGTACGGCGCCAGCCGAGATGCGGCCTATAGGGCACTGGAGCTGCTGGATCTCTACGGGTTTGAGGATACTCTGTGCCAGCAACTATCCGCCGGTCAGAACCGCCGTGTGGCACTGGCACGCCTGTTTTTGCCGGAGGCACCGCCGCTTTGGATACTCGATGAACCATTGGCGGCGCTCGATGTGGCGGGTGTTTCGTGTCTGCAGGGGCAGATGGCCTGTCACTTGAGCCGCGGTGGCAGCATTGTGTTTACCTCGCATCAGCCGGTGGGTCTGACACCGCTACAGAGTATTCAGTTGGCAGATTATGCAGCTGGGGATACGGTTGCCGGAGGTGTGTTTGTGGGAGGCGAGGATGTCCATGCTTGATGCGCCCACCGGTAGACGGGTTGCCCCGGGATTCGGGGTGCTGTTTAAAACGGAGTTGCTGCTGGCGCTGCGCCACCGGGCGGATATTGCCAACCCGCTGTTGTTTTTTGTCACAGTTCTCGCGCTGTTGCCGCTGGGGGTGGGGCCGGAGCCTGCGCTGCTGGCCAAGATGGCGTCGGGCATGATCTGGGTGATGGCGCTGCTGGCAACCTTGCTCTCTCAGGAGAGTCTGTTTCGAGGTGATTTTGAAAACGGTAGCCTGGAGCAGATGGCGCTGTCCCCGCAGCCCCTCTATTTCGCCGTGCTGGCAAAATCGATGGTGCACTGGATGGTGACCGGCCTCCCGCTGGCTCTGTTGTCGCCGCTGCTGGGATTGATGTTGAACCTGCCCGCAGCCGGCTACCTATGCCTGTTTTTTTCCCTGCTGCTGGGTAGTGCCAGTCTGAGTCTGGTCGGGGCCGTGGGTGCCGCTCTGACGGTGGCGCTGAGCCGCCCGGGCCTATTGTTGGCACTGATCGTTATGCCGCTCTATGTGCCCGTGTTAATCTTCGGCACCGGTGCGGTGCAGGCGGCAATCGATGGCTACGGCTACAGTGCGCAACTTGCGGTTCTGGCTGCTTATCTGGCCGCCGCGGCGGCGTTGGCGCCTTTAGCAGCCGCGGGCGCTATCCGTATCAGTACAGAGACTTGATGGAGGTCTTCTTGGCTTGGCAATGGTTTCACCGCTTGGGTTCGCCGCGCTGGTTTTATCAGAAAACCGGCGCCTGGCTGCCTTGGTTGGCGCTGGCAAGTGCAGTGTTGCTTGCTACCGGTGCAGTCTGGGGCCTGGGCTTTGCGCCCGAAGATGCCAAGCAGGGCAACAGTTACCGGATCATTTACATCCACGTGCCCGCCGCCTTCCTGGCCTTGGCCGGGTACTACATCATGGCAGTTGGCGGTGCCATTGGCCTGATTTGGAAGATGAAGCTGTCTTTCGCGGTGATGCGGGCGGCGGCACCTATTGGCGCGGTATTAACGTTTATCGCCCTGTTTACTGGAGCCCTGTGGGGTAAGCCGACCTGGGGTACTTATTGGGTGTGGGATGCGCGCATCACCTCGATGTTGATACTGCTGTTCCTCTATATCGGCGTCATTGCGCTGGGCCGTGCTTTTGCCCGGGAGCAGGTGGCGGATAAAGCGTGTGCGCTCTTGGCACTAGTGGGCACTGTGAATATCCCCATTATTTACAAGTCGGTGGACTGGTGGTTCACCCTGCATCAGCCGGCAACGATCCGGCTGACGAAAGCGAGCAGCATAGACCCGAGCATGTTTTACCCTCTGTTGACGATGATCGCCGGTTTTTACTGTTTTTATGCCTGGACATTGATCGCCCATACGCGCGTACTGCTGCTGCAGCGGGAGTGGCGCACCCAGTGGGTTCGGGAAGCACTGGTGGAGGAGAAGTAGGTGGAAAACAGCATGGAATTCCAGTTTGCCACGCTGGCGGATTTTCTGGCGATGGGGGGGCACGGTTCCTATGTATGGGCGTCCTATGCCGTCACAATTGCCGCGCTGTTGGCGCTGGCCATCTACCCGGCGCTGCGCCGCCGACAGCTGCGGCGTGAGCTCTTGCGCCAGCAGCGAATTGAGCGGCGCCGGCAGGTGAAGCGAACAGAGATAGCGGAACCTGCCTGATCGCTGTCTGTCCGTGGAATATCATGGGACGGAAAATTCGCCAGTTGGTGTTTTTCTGTTCCTGCCCTGAAAAGAATCCCCTTGTCAAATTTTCCGGAGCACAAACGAAACAATGCATCCAGCACGCAAACAGCGCCTGATCCTGGTGATCTTCCTGGTGGTTTTCTCCAGTGCCGCGGTCGGTTTCATCACCTATGCGATGCGCAACAATATGGATTATTTTTACGCGCCGAGCGCCTTTGCCGCGGGGGAGGTCCCCTTTGATAAACGTATCCGCGCGGGTGGCTGCGTGCTTCCCGGCAGCGTCAAGCGGGCGCCGGATAGTTTGGATGTGCGCTTTGCAATTACCGACGGAAAAGCAGAGCTGCAGGTGGTTTTCGATAAAATATTGCCGGACCTTTTTGCCGAGGGAGAGGCGGCGGTTGTGACTGGGCGTCTGTTACAGGACGGCACTCTGCGCGCGGACCAGGTGCTGGCCAAGCACGATGAGAATTACACGCCGCCCGAGGTGGCTGAATCCATGCATGACAAAGCCAGCTGTGCCGGTGGGGCGAAAATATGATTCCAGAATTGGGCCATTTTGCCTTGATCGCCGGGCTGTTGCTTTCCCTTGTGCTTGCCTCGGTGCCGATGGTCGGCAGCTATTCCGGGCGGGCGCTGTGGATGGCTGCGGGCAGACCGCTGTCGCTCGGCGTGCTGACTTTTGTCTTCATCGCATACATATGCCTGACCCTGGCTTTTGTGCAGAGCGATTTCACCGTCAATTATGTCGCCGAGAACTCCAACAGTATTCTCCCATTACATTACAAGTTCACAGCGGTATGGGGAGGGCATGAGGGATCGATTCTGTTGTGGCTGATGATCCTGGCGGGGTGGACTGCAGCGGTGGCGCTTTTCAGCCGGAGGCTGCCGCTGGCACTGGTCGCAAAGGTGCTGTCGGTGATGGGCCTGGTGATGGTGGGGTTCTTTCTGTTTATCCTGATCACCTCCAATCCTTTTGAGCGCACCCTGCCTTTCCCGCCACTGGAGGGGAACGACTTGAATCCGCTGCTCCAGGACCCGGGGATGATTTTCCATCCGCCGCTGTTGTATATGGGGTATGTGGGTTTCTCGGTGGCTTTTGCATTTGCCATAGCCGCGTTGCTCAGTGGTCAATTGGATGCGGCCTGGGCCCGGTGGGTGCGGCCCTGGACTGCGGTGGCCTGGTGTTTCCTCACTCTGGGTATTGCCCTCGGTAGCTGGTGGGCATACTACGAGCTGGGCTGGGGCGGCTGGTGGTTTTGGGATCCAGTGGAGAATGCTTCATTTATGCCCTGGTTGGTGGGTACGGCGCTGATGCATTCTCTCGCGGTCACGGAAAAGCGTGGCCTGTTTAAAAATTGGACCATTTTGCTTGCAATTTTCACCTTCAGCCTGAGCCTGTTGGGAACCTTTCTGGTGCGCTCCGGTGTGCTCACTTCCGTGCATGCTTTTGCCACCGACCCCCTGCGTGGAGGCTTTATTCTCGCCTTTCTGGCGGTAGTAGTGGGTTTATCTCTGCTGTTGTTTGCTTTGCGTGCGCCCGCGGTCAGCGCGGTCAGCGTTTTTTCATTCCGCGCCCGTGAAACTTTCCTGCTCGGCAACAACGTCCTGTTGGTGTTGATCATGGGGGTAGTGCTGACCGGTACCCTTTACCCCCTGCTGGCCGATGCCTTGAACTGGGGCAAGATCAGTGTGGGGCCCCCGTTTTTTAATATGTTCTTCGTGCCGCTGATGGCGCTGGTATGTCTGCTGTTGGGGATGGGGGTTCATGCCAATTGGAAGGACAGCCGCTGGGACAAGCTTCTCGGTGCCTGGCGTTTGCCGCTGCTGGTCGCGGTCACCGCGGCATTGACTCTGCCGTTTGCGGCGGGCGGTTTCCACTGGGGCGCGGCTTTGGGCATTTTTGTCGGCGTATGGGTTGTCGCTGCCAGTTTGGCCGATATTCTCGCCAAGACCCGTCATGCGGCAACACTGGCTGCCGGTCTCAGGCGACAGCGCATCAGTTTTTACGGTATGCATTTGGCGCATATTGGCTTGGCGGTATCCGTGTTGGGCGTGGCTTTGACCACTATCTACAGTGTTGAAAAGGATTTGCGCATGGGGCCTGGCGACACCCACAGTGTGGCCGGCTACGATTTCCGGTTCGACGGTGTGCGCAAGGTACAGGGGCCAAATTTCAGTGCATTTGAGGGCATAGTGTCCGTCAGCAGGCGCGGGCGGGCGGTGGCGGAACTGTACCCGCAGAAGCGCAACTACTTCTCCGGCGGCAGTACCATGACCGAGGCGGCTATCGATTCGGGGCTGTTCCGGGATATTTATGTCGCCCTCGGCGAGCCGCTGGAGGAAAACAACCCCAATGGCGACTGGGCTGTGCGGCTGCAGTACAAAGCATTTGTAGTCTGGATTTGGCTCGGAGCGGTGCTGATGAGTGTGGGAGGAGGTCTGGCGGTTGCCGACAAGCGTTACCGCAAGGCAAAAGCGGTTCGGGAGCTAGCCGCCGGCCCCGCCGTGACTGCATAAGGGGAGGCAAGCGAATATGGCAAGGTTAAAGCTGTTTTTGCCGTTGATGATTTTTGCCGCGCTGGCACTGCTGTTTTGGCGTGGTTTGTATTTGAATCCGCAAAAACTGCCTTCTGAGCTATTGGATAAGCCAGTGCCGGAGTTTTCGTTGCCCAAAGTGCGCAACGAAGCGGAAATAATGGAGAGGAAGGATCTGCCTTCGCAACCCTATCTGCTGAATGTCTGGGCCACCTGGTGTCCCCCTTGTCGCGTCGAACATCCGTATTTGAACAAGTTGGCGCAGGACGGAGTGCCGATTATTGGCGTCAACCTGAGGGACGATCCGGCGGATGTCGAGAAGTGGCTGGATACTATGCACGATCCTTACCGCTTCAGTGTCGCCGATAGGGAAGGGCGGCTCTACCTGGACTTGGGAGCGACCGGTGCGCCGGAAACTTTTTTGGTGGATGCCGAAGGTGTTATTCGCTGCAGACATGTAAGTGTTGTGGATGAGCGGGTATGGTTGACCAAACTAAAACCACTGTACGAGAGATTGCAAGAACAACCCTGGGACGATTTCGCCAGTGAGCTACCGGATTCCCTGCTCGACAGTTGTCGCTGAGACGGAAGAAAAAAAGAGCCGCTTTATTTGCTGGCTGGGGCCGGTTGAGGATAAGGCAGATTTTCAACAGCAGTTGAATGTAGTGCGCACCCAATATCCGGATGCGACACATCATTGCACCGCGCTTGTCATCGGGAATCCCGCCAACCCGGAGGTGATGCTGTCCGATGATGATGGAGAACCCGGCGGCAGTGCTGGGCGGCCGATGCTTGAATTGCTGTTAAAACAGGAAATCGGCAATGTCGGAGCCATAGTTACTCGTTATTTTGGTGGTACCAAATTGGGTGTCGGAGGGTTGATGCGCGCCTATCGCGGCGCAGTCGGGGCGGCGTTACAGTCGGTTGAGCTGACAACGTTTATTCCCTTGCGACAGGTGAGTGTGACTTGCGACTTTGCGCAAGAATCCCGTCTACGTTTTCTCGCCGACCAGCATGGCGGTAAATGCATTGATGCCGTTTACAGTGAAAAGGTGACGGTGCAAATAGAGCTGCCGGAAGATCGCCTGGCAGCGTTTCGGAAGCAGCTGGTGGCGGAAGGGTTGCATATTTCAATGGCAGAGGAGTGACGCATTTCCTTTGAGGTCGGATTAATTTCGCGACCTCTGGTCACTGGCTGTCAGCTTTAGGCCTGGTGGAAAATCATTTGGTAAAACGAAAAAGGCTCACACTATTGTGTGAGCCTTTTGAAAAATGGCGGACCGGACGGGACTCGAACCCGCGACCTCCGGCGTGACAGGCCGGCATTCTAACCAGCTGAACTACCGGTCCGCATTTTTTCCAACCCCCGCCTAGCGAGAGAGGAAAATGGTGGGTGGTACAGGGGTCGAACCTGTGACCTACGGCTTGTAAGGCCGTCGCTCTCCCAACTGAGCTAACCACCCCGCGTCAGGAGCTGCGTATCTTAATGAAAAATTTTGCCGCGTCAACGCTTTCGGAAAATTTTTTTTGTCTTTCAATGAGTTAAGGAATCTCTGATGAAGTTGCTTCGAAGCGCTCAAGATACTTTGAGGTCTGTTGATAGGCCCGGGTGATGGGGAGGGTATGTGGAAGCCCACTGCAGCAACGGCCCTTTATGAATTAATCACAGGTTGCTGAGGTGGCTCGGAAAAATTTGCCTGGGTGCTGCGGCTGGCGCCTCCTGTCACATGCATATTTTATCCTCGAGCGGGCGCGGATAGTGGCCGCTGCTGGAAAACTGTCAGTGATCGCGGCGGCGTTGCTATAATCGCGCGAAATTCCGGCGGAACGACGATTGTGAGAGAACCCCTGATCCAGAGAGGCTGGCTGGCCCGAGTTTTAGAAATCCTGTGTGCCTTGAGTTTGTCCACGGCGGCGTTGGCAGCGGTGGAGGCGGAGCAGTTGTCCACGCCGGAGTTGCAGGCGCGTTACGAGGTATTGATCGAAGAATTGCGCTGCCCTAAGTGCCAAAATCAGAATCTGGCGGATTCCGATGCACTGGTGGCAAAAGACTTGCGCCGGGAGATTCGACGCCTGTTGGAGGAAGGGTTTACTGACGGAGAAGTAACGGACTATATGGTGGCGCGCTATGGGGATTTTGTGCTCTACCGGCCGCCCCTGCAGCGCAATACACTGGCTCTGTGGTTGGCGCCGGGAATTTTTGGCGCCATCGGGCTGCTGGCGCTGATCGTTATCGTTTTGCGCTCGCGCACTGGCGTGGAGGGTGGTCAGCAGGATGCCGGAGGTGCTTTGACAGAGGGTGAACGGCAGCGGCTACGGCAGTTGCTGGGAGATGAAATCGATGAATCGGCCGGCAGCGGGGCAGACAAAAAATGATTGGACTCTGGTTTGGTGTGGCGTTGCTGGCGCTGTTGCTGGCCTGCGTGATTCTGTGGTCGGTCTTGCGCGGTGCGGGCAAGGGGGAGGAGGTGGACAAGCGCACTGCCCTGGCGGCCCTCTACCGCGAGCAGCGGGCAGAGCTGCGGGCTTCTCTGGACAGCGGTGCCATCCATAAAGAACAGTATGCGCAGTTGGAAGCGGAGATGGCGCGCAACCTGTTGGCCGCAGGGCAGTCCGCATCCGGCCTTGCCGAATCCGACCGAGGGCGCGGTCTACTGTTTGCCTTGGTGCTGATTATGCCGTTGGTGGCAGTGGGACTGTACCGTTGGTCCGGCAATGCCGGCGACCTGTCGCTCTACCGGGATATGCTCGCAGCTCAGAAAGGCTCGCCCAGTGCAGAGAATCAGGCGAGCATCATTGCCCGACTGAAGGCGCGAGCCGAGCGTCATCCGGACGATCTGACCGGGCGCTATGTGTTGGCGCAGTGGTTGCTGGCGGAAGGGGACTTGCAAGGAGCGGTGGAGTCTTACCGCTACGTGGTGGAGCGCGAGCCACAGGCGGTGGTCGTCAAGGCCGAGCTGGCGCAGGCCCTGTTTTTTGCTAACGGATCCCGCATCGACGGCGAGGTGCGCGGCTTGGTGCGCCAGGTGCTGGATGTGCAGCCGGACAACGGCACGGCACTGGGGTTGGCGGGGATCGAGGCGTTTGAACGCGGAGATTTTCGCATGGCGAGGCAGCATTGGCAGCGCGCCCTGAATCAGCTGCCAGCGGAATCTGCCGCTGCCCAGGCGTTGGCCGCCGGTGTGGCCCGGGCTGAACGGGCGCTGGCGGATAGTGGCGAGCCCATGGTGCCGGTTGGATCTGAAAGCGATTCGGTGGCGGGCCCTGCGATTCACGTGCGGGTAAACCTGGCGGAGGGCGTTTCCGCGGAGCCGTCGACGCCGGTATTTGTCTATGCTCGCGGCGCTGACAGCCCTATGCCGCTCGCAATTGTACGCCTTTCAGCCGGTCAGTTGCCCGCGGAAGTGGTACTGGATGAGTCCCGCGCGATGATGCCGGGGCGCTCCATTGCCAATGTCGACACGGTGCAGCTGGTGGCACGCCTGGCAGTAAATGGCGATGCACGCCCAGCACCGGGAGACTGGCAGGGCAGCATTGAAACACTGCCGAAGTCGGCCTGGGGTGATCCGGTCGCTATTACTATCGACTCGGAACTCTAAGCGCTCAATAGCGAGGTAGGAGGCCCTGGGTGGTTTCCAACGCACTTTGCGTGAAACGTGCAGCGATGCGCTTTTGGTCCGATAAATTTCCGCTGAAACCCCCGCCGCCGCCATGTACAATTAGCGGTTTGGCGAGCCGCTGCCTGACGGCATAAAACAAATACCGAGTTAACAATTACATGCGTCTGAAGTGCATCAAGCTTGCGGGTTTCAAGTCTTTTGTTGACCCGACCACTGTTTATTTCCCGTCGAATCTGAGTGCCGTGGTCGGCCCCAATGGTTGCGGCAAGTCCAACACCATCGATGCGGTGCGTTGGGTTATGGGGGAGTCGTCGGCCAAAAACCTGCGCGGCGACTCCATGACCGATGTGATATTCAATGGCTCCAGTGGCCGTAAGCCGGTGGGACAGGCCTCAATCGAGTTGGTGTTCGACAACTCCGACGGCAAGCTCACAGGACCCTACGCCGGTTTTGCCGAGATTTCGGTCAAACGCAAGGTAACCCGCGATGGTCAGAACAGCTACTACCTGAACGGCGACAAGTGTCGCCGCCGCGATGTGACCGACCTCTTTCTGGGGACGGGCCTGGGGCCGCGCAGCTACGCCATTATCGAACAGGGCATGATCTCCAAGCTGATTGAGGCCAAGCCCGAGGAACTGCGCGTATACATCGAAGAGGCCGCCGGTATCTCCAAATACAAGGAGCGTCGCCGCGACACTGAAAATCGTATGCGCCGAACCAAGGAGAACCTGGAGCGCCTTACGGATATCCGCGACGAGTTGGACCGGCAGCTGGCGCGCCTGGAGCGCCAGGCTGCAGCTGCGGAAAAGTACAGCCGGTTCAAGGAGGAAGAGCGCGCCCATAAAGCGCACTTGCAGGCACTCAAATACCGCGATCTGGACGATCAGTCCAAGGCCAAGCAGCAGCAGATATCTGAATTGGAACTGACGGTTGAAGAACTCGTCACCCGCCAAGTCAGTTGCGATACAGAGATAGAGCAGAAGCGCGTCGGCTACCACGAACTGTCCGATGGCTTCAATGAAGTGCAGGGCCGGTTTTACGCCGTCGGCGCCGATATCGCGCGTCTGGAGCAAAGTATTGCCCACGCGCGCGAGCGCAGCAGCCGACTGCAGTCGGACTTGGCGCAGACCGAGCAGGAATTCCGCGAGGCGGAAACGGCCCTGGAGGCGGACAGAGAGAAAAGCGCCCAATTCGAGGCCGAGCTGGAAATGGTCACGCCGGATCTGGAACTGGCTCAGGCGGCTGAGGAGGAGTCGGCGCAGAAGCTGCTCGCCGCGGAAGATGCGATGCGCGAATGGCAAAACGAGTGGGACCAGTTCAACCAGGGCGCTTCCGGCTCTCGCCAGAAAGCTGAGGTACAGCAGTCTCGCATACAGCATCTGGAAACTTCCCGCCAGCGTTTGCAGGAACGTATCAACAAACTGCAGGCGGAGCAGGCCGGGCTGCAGAGCAGTGGTGACGACGGTGAGACGGAACAGCTCAGAGAGCAGCTGGCGGAGTTGGAGCTGCAGACTGGCGAACGCCGCGAAGCGGTGGCAGAAAAGAACGAAGCTCTGACAGAACTCCGCACGCGCGAGCGCGAGATCGCCGCGGAACTGGACCAGCTGCGCCTGCAGCTGCAGACCAGTCGAGGTCGTCAAGCCTCTCTGGAAGCTTTGCAGCAGGCGGCACTGGGACAGGGCCGGGCCGTGGAAAACTGGTTGCAGCAGCAGGCCCTGGCGGACAGGCCGCGTCTGGCGGACCAGATCAGCGCCCAACCCGGCTGGGAAAAGGCGGTAGAGACGGTGCTGGGGCCCCAGGTGCAGGCGGTGTGCGTCGATCAACTGGAAAGTGTGTCCGAAGGGATTGCCGCTCTCGAAAGCGGACAGGCGGTATTTGTCGATGAGTATCGGGTGAGCGAAGCCCCGCGTGGAAACCTGCCGGCCCTGGCGGATGTGGTTGAAGGTCCCGCTTCACTGGCCGGCCTGCTCGCTGGAATTTATACCGCGGAAGATCTGACCGCGGCGTTGGCGGTTCGAGCACAGCTCAAGGCCCACGAATCCATCGTTACCCGCGATGGGCTCTGGCTCGGCCCCAACTGGTTGAGAGTCAGCCGGGCCTCCGATGCTGAATCCGGGGTACTGGCGCGCAAGCAGGAGCTGGAGGAGCTGGAGCGCGCGATTACCGCCACCGAGGAGCAGATCGAAACTCTGTCCGAACAGCGTGAAACCTTGCGCTTGAAAGTGGCTGAACTGGAGCGGGAGATAGAACAAGCGCGCGGCGAATTGGAGCAGCTGGGCCGCCGGGAAGCGGAGCTGCGCAGTCAACTGTCCGCCCACCGCGCCCGCGCCGAACAGATGAATGAGCGCCGCACCCGCGTGGAGCAGGAAATCGTCGAAGTGCGCGAACAGCTGGAGCTGGAGGGGGAGTCCCTGTCCGAGGCGCGGCTGTTGCTGCAGGAGGCCGTGGAGGCCATGAGCGTTGACACCGACCGCCGCGAAGCACTGCTGGCGCGTCGCGACGAGCTGCGCGAGGCCCTGGAAGCGGCGCGAACCCGCGCCCGCGAAGACAAGGATCGCGCCCATGAGCTCGCTATGCGCGAGCAGTCGGTACGCACCCAGATGATGTCCTTGGAGCGCACCCTGCAAGTAATGCGCGAACAGCTTGAGCGGCTGCGCAGCCGTCGCGAACTGTTGCAGGAGCAAATGGCGGAAAGCCAGGACCCATCTCAGGATTTCCAGGTGGAGCTGGAAGAGAAGCTCGCCGAGCGGATGGAGGTGGAAGCGGAACTCGCCGACGCGCGCAAGAAACTGGAGGAAGTGGAGAGTGGGCTGCGTGAGCTGGAGCAGGAGCGCCACAAGGTGGAGTCCGCTCTGCAGGGCGTGCGCGCCCAGTTGGAGCAAGAGCGTCTGGCGGCGCAGACCCTCGAAGTACAGCGCAACGGACTTGTAGAACAGTTGCACGAAACCGGTCACGAAGTGGAGCAGATCCTGGCGGAACTCCCAGGCGACCTGACCATCTCACAGGTGCAGGAGGAACTGGAGTTAGTCGCCGCCCGCATCTCGCGCCTGGGGGCGATCAACCTGGCGGCCATCGATGAATACAAGCAGGAGTCCGAGCGCAAAAGCTATCTGGACCGCCAGTACAGTGATCTGACAGAGGCGCTGGAAACTCTGGAAAATGCCATCAAAAAAATTGACCGAGAGACCCGTACCCGCTTCAAGGAAACCTTCGATCAGGTCAACGCCGGTCTGCAGGAGCTCTTTCCCAAGGTGTTTGGCGGCGGTCACGCCTATCTGGAACTCACGGGCGAAGATCTGCTGGATACCGGTATCGCGATTATGGCGCGCCCGCCGGGCAAGCGGAACAGTACTATTCACCTTTTGTCTGGCGGAGAGAAGGCGCTCACAGCCATCGCGTTGGTGTTTTCTATATTCAGACTCAACCCGGCGCCTTTCTGCATGCTTGACGAAGTGGATGCGCCGCTCGACGATGCCAACGTGGGCCGCTATGCGCGCATGGTTAAAGAAATGTCAGAGTATGTGCAATTCATCTACATTACCCATAACAAAATTGCCATGGAGATGGCCGACCAGCTGTTGGGGGTAACCATGCACGAACCGGGTGTGTCGCGCCTGGTATCCGTGAATGTGGAAGAAGCGGCCGAACTGGCGTCCGCATGAGGGGCGTAACGGAGAGACGCTGAAATGGGAAACTGGCTGATTACAATCCTCGGGTTGATCGTGTTGCTGGCGGTGCTCGACGGCGTGCGCCGCGCAATTTTAAAGCACCGTGCGGCGATGAAAGTCTCGGACAATCTGTCGCGGGCTATGCGCCAGGAGAGTGATGATCACGATATCCTGTCTGCGCCTCGCCGGGCGGCGCCCCGCCGGGCGGACAATCCAGCGGTAGGGGAAAGTGGGCAACCAGATCCGGAGGAGGCGGAGAAGCGCCGCCAGATCGCCGCGGAACTGCCCGGCCAGGTGCGCGTAGTACAACGGCGTGCTCTGGAAGATGCGCTGCGGGTAAACCGCAAAGTCCAGGAGAGCTTTATGTCCTCCCGCAAGCCGTTGGCCGGCAGTAACCCCAATCGGGAAGCGCCGGAGCAGGCATCGCTCAATCTGGAAGAACAGGTGCCCACGCTGATGGATTCGGTTGCCGACGACGAGCGCCGGGAGCCGGAACTCGACGAATCGGAAAGCCTCGAAGCCCTCTACACGGCGCCGGAAGAAGAGACGCCTGTGTCCAAGCCCGCAGTAGGCAAGGCAGCGCCCCAGGCGCGCAAAGAGAAGCCCGTGAAGAAACATACCGTGGATGCGGAGGTCGGCGAGGAACACAAGCGCGAGCAAAGGGAAAAATCCCCAGTGGAGGAGGTGCTGATTATCAACGTCGTAGCGCCCGACGGGGATAGTTTCGACGGCAAGGATATATTGCGCGCGGTAATGGCTGCCGGCATGCGTTTCGGAGAAATGGATATCTTCCACTATCACCAGGGCGGCGCCGACGACGGCCCTGTAGTGTTCAGCCTTGCGAATATGGTGGTGCCTGGCGTGTTTGACCTAGCGCGTATGGAGGCGTTTTCCACCCCCGGCCTGAGCCTGTTTCTCGCACTGCCGATCGAGGAAGAGGCCATTAAGGCTTTCGAGCAGCTGTTGACCACCTCGCGCCAGATCGCGGAATTGCTCGGCGGTGAACTGAAGGATGAAAACCGCAGTGTTTTCACCGCTCAGACCGCGGAACACTACCGCCAGCGCGTGGTGGAATACCAGCGGCGCAGAGCACTGGCGAAGGCACAAGCCTAATTCCATTTCCCCATCTCACCGTCAGGGAGGAAACCGCGGCTCCGCCTGTAGCGAGCGCGGTTTTCCCTGTTGGTGGCGGCAATCCCCAGTTTTTGATAGCACCAAAATGACGGATAAAAAAATTCCCAGCGAAATACAGCAGCGCGCCCAGGAGCTGCACGAAATTCTCCAGCGCGCCAATCACATGTACTACGTACTCGACAACCCGGAACTGCCGGATTCCGAATACGACCGTCGCCTGCGCGAGCTACAGGCCCTGGAGCAAGAGTATCCGCAACTGATCACCCCGGATTCCCCCACGCAGCGCGTTGGCGCAGAGCCGTTGAAAGCGTTTGCGGAGGTGCACCACGAGGTGCCCATGCTCTCCCTGGACAATGCGTTCAGTGATGAGGAGTTGCGGGAGTTCGACCGCCGTGTGCGCGAACGCCTGAATAGCAGTGAACCGGTGGAATATGCCTGTGAGCCCAAGTTGGACGGCATTGCCGTTAGCCTTCTGTACCGCGGTGGTCTTCTCGAACGCGCGGCAACCCGTGGGGACGGCACAACAGGAGAGGACATTACCCGTAATGTGCGCACCATTGGCTCGGTGCCGTTGCGCCTGCTGGGCGGCGATCCGCCCGCGGTTCTCGAAGTGCGTGGAGAAATCTACATGCCCAAAGCGGGTTTTGCAGAATTGAACAAAAAGGCGGCAGCGGCTGGAGAAAAGCTCTTCGTCAATCCGCGCAATGCCGCCGCCGGCAGCCTGCGACAGCTGGATTCGCGGATCACTGCACAGCGTCCGCTCGAATTCTGTGTTTACGGTGTCGGCCTGGTAGAGGGCGCCGCCTTGCCTGAGCGGCATACGGAAATTCTACGGCAGCTCAGTCGCTGGGGGTTTCGCATCAATAGCGAAATGTCGGTGGCAAGGGACATCGGTGAATGTATTTCCTATCACCGCAAACTCGGCGAGAAGCGCGAAGCGTTGGCCTACGACATAGACGGCATCGTGTTCAAGGTGAACGATACCGCCCTGCAACAGCGCCTGGGGTTTGTCGCCAGGGCACCGCGCTGGGCTATGGCCTATAAATTTCCCGCTCAGGAGGAAATGACCGAACTGCTGGATGTGGAGTTTCAAGTGGGTCGCACTGGCGCTGTGACACCGGTGGCACGCTTGAAGCCGGTCTTTGTCGGCGGCGTGACAGTATCTAATGCCACCTTGCACAATCGCGATGAAATTGAGCGCCTCGGTGTCAAAATCGGCGATACAGTCGTAGTCCGCCGAGCTGGTGACGTAATCCCACAGGTGGTCTCGGTAGTGGCGAGCAAACGCCCGCGGGATGCGCGTACCATCGTATTTCCAACGCATTGCCCGGTTTGTGGTTCGCCGGTGGAGTCCGCCCCCGGAGAGGCGGTGGCGCGGTGCAGCGGTGGTTTGATCTGTAGCGCGCAGCGCAAACAGGCGATCAAGCACTTCGCTTCGCGCAAGGCGATGGATATCGAAGGACTCGGAGACAAGCTGGTGGAGCAACTGGTGGATGAGGGGTTGTTGCACTCTGTTTCTGGTCTGTATCACTTGCAATTCGAGCAGCTGGTGGCGCTCGAGCGCATGGGGCAAAAATCAGCGCAGAACCTGCTCGATGCCCTGGAGCGCAGCAAACACACAACCCTGTCGAAATTTCTCTACGCGCTGGGCATTCGCGAAGTGGGGGAGGCCACTGCGCGCAACCTCGCCAAGCACTTTGGCGATCTGGCCCCACTGATGCAAGCCGATGAAGCGGAATTGCAAGAAGTCGAGGATGTAGGGCCGGTGGTGGCGCACTTTGTCGCCGAGTTTTTCCGCCAGCCACACGCCCAGGAAGAAATTGAGGCGCTGCGTCAAGCCGGTATCTTTTGGGAACCGGTGGAACAGGGCGGCGAGGCGCAGCCGCTTGCGGGCCAGACCTGGGTATTGACTGGCAAGCTGGAAACGCTGTCGCGCAGTGAAGCCAAGGACCATCTCCAGCGTCTCGGTGCCAAGGTGGCCGGTAGTGTTTCCGCCAACACCGATACAGTCGTCGCTGGCCCCGGTGCCGGTTCAAAGCTGAATAAAGCTCGGGAGCTGAATATCCCCACGATGGATGAGGGTGAATTCCTAGCCATGTTGCGGGGCCGCGGCATCGCCATTTAGGGACCCTCTGGTGCATTCGCGTGGGCGCTGTAATTGGTTTTAAGCGCCCAGGCAGTCGGATCGAGGTTTCGAAAATATACGAGTACATCCCTGCGGCTCCGCTGGATGCTTCCCTGTATCCGACGGTTACCCCATCATCTGAGCTTCTTCTCTGGCTTCGATGTATCTTTGCCGTCAAGGAGAGAGTTAATTAGTGGTTCCTTGGTTGCGGGCATAACACAAAAAGGAAGTGGTCATTTGTGTGATTATAGGGTTCGATTTGGCGCACAAATCCGCAATCACAGAAGGCCGCTGGTGGATACTGTACACGGGCTGTGCTCCGTGCTCGTTATCTGATCGGCAGGTGTTGTTCTGCGGGTGAGATTTCGGTTGTAGCTTTCTCTCCCCTTGGCCGTTAAAGTGGAGCCCAGGTTTTATTCGCGCAGGATAATTTTTATCCAAAGCGCCGCTGTAAGGATAGTTTCAAGTGCTTCAGGGCGATCAGGAATCTATTGTCTACGGTTGTATCAAAGACAGTAACAGCCTCGCGGGTGGTGCCGAGCGCAGGCGTGTTAATCGCGCGGCGGTGCTGGCGTTGCCCAGTGCGGACGAGTGGCCCTTCCTATGCCGGGATATGTTTTCCATTCCCACGATCAAAGTGAAAAAGTCCCAGTACCAAACCGATGTTATTCACTTCGGCGCTTCCTACCGGGCCGTGGAATACGAGTGGAATCTTTGGATACAGAAATTTGAGGAGTTGCTGCGCAATATGTACTGGGTTTCTGCCACGGTACATTTGGAGACGGAGCTGTCCGGCATTCATTCGTTTACTTGGGAGGCTGCGGGCCTCTACCATGAGCCGGGCTGCGGTGGCATGCAGGTGCGCTGTGAGTGGACTCAGGAGGGACGGGTCAGCGTCTGACTGCGCTACCGGTTATCCCACCGTTTGGCTAAGATAACCGCGAGTTGCGCCCATCAGCGGCTTTTCCAGAATATTGATTACTGACGAAAGGAGTTGTTATGAATGTCTACCGGTCTGTGATTCTGACCAGTGCACTGTTGTTTGCCCCCTTCCTGCACGCCAGTGAGGATGCGGCGGCGAAGCTGATCTCCGAGGCCCCGGCAGATGCCAAGGTCTACATTATCTCTCCCAAGGACGGTGAAAAGGTCGGCACAACTTTTACTGTGAAATTTGGGTTGTCTGGAATGGGCGTGGCGCCCGCGGGCGTGGACAGAGAAAAGACCGGTCACCACCATTTGTTGATCGATGTGGATGAACTGCCGGATATGACCAAGCCGCTGCCGGCGTCGGAAAACATTATTCATTTTGGTGGCGGCCAGACCGAAACCGAGGTCACTCTGCCGCCGGGTAAGCACACCCTGCAGCTGGTGCTTGGCAATCATCTGCACATTCCGCACAAGCCGCTGGTGATCTCGAAAAAAATCACCGTTACCGTCGAATAGGGGATACCCTGGGAACGCGCATGGCCGGCAGTTTTCGCACTGAGAAAGACAGCCTGGGCGAAGTGCTTGTACCCAAGGACGCCTTGTACGGTGCCCAAACTCAGCGGGCGCTGGAAAACTTTCCAGTGAGCGGCAGCCGGCTGCCGACAGACTTCATCCGCGCCATCGTGCTGATCAAAAAATCGGCCGCCCAGGCCAATAGTGACTTGGGGTTGTTACAAGGTCAGTTAGCGGATGCTATCGTGGCGGCCTGCGATTCCCTGACGGAAGAAGACTTCGACTCTCAGTTTCCCGTCGATATCTACCAGACCGGTTCCGGTACCAGTTCCAATATGAACGTGAACGAGGTGCTGGCCCGGATCGCGGCTCGCGACAGCGGCCTCGCTGTTCACCCCAACGATCACGTCAATATGAGCCAGAGTAGCAATGACGTGATTCCCAGCGCCATTCACGTGTCTGCACTGCTGGCGGTGCGCGACCACCTGCTGCCGGCTTTGCGTCATCTGCACACCGCTGTGGGGGAGAAGGCGGCGGCACTGGAAGACGTGGTCAAGACTGGCCGCACCCATCTGATGGACGCTGTGCCTATGACGCTGGCACAGGAAATCGGTGCCTGGGGGGCCCAGGTGGAATCCTGCCGTGAACGCATTCGCGGTACATTGCCACGCTTGGCGCAGTTGGCCCAGGGCGGCACAGCAATAGGTACAGGGCTCAATGCGCACCCGGACTTTGCCCAGCGCTTTGCGCAGAAGTTGAGCAACAACTGCGGTCAGCAATTCCGGCCCGCCGATAATCTCTTTGCCGCTATTGCCTGTCAGGACACCGCGGTTGAGTTGTCCGGTCAGTTAAAAGTGTTGGCGGTCGCCCTGATGAAAATCGCCAATGACCTGCGCTGGATGAACAGCGGTCCACTTGCCGGCCTCGGTGAGATCGAACTGCAGGCCTTGCAGCCTGGCAGCAGCATTATGCCGGGCAAGGTCAATCCCGTGATCGCCGAGTCTGTGGCAATGGTGGCGGCGCGGGTGATCGGCAATGATGGGACCATTGCACTGGCGGGGCAGAGCGGCAATTTTCAGCTTAATGTTATGTTGCCACTGGTGGCGCATACATTACTTGAGAGTATTCGCCTTCTGAGCAGCGCCGCGCGGATTTTGGCGGACAGGGCGATCGCTGGATTCACGGTCAACCGCGAACGCATAGAACAGGCGCTTTCTCGCAACCCTATTCTGGTGACGGCGCTGAACCCGGTAATCGGCTACGCCAGGGCGGCGGAAATTGCCAAGGAGGCCTACCGCAGTGGACGGCCGATCCTCGATGTCGCGCTGGAAATGACGGATTTGGACGAGGAGACGCTCCGGAAACTACTGGATCCGGTGCGTTTGGCTCAGGGGGGGCTGATCGGATAGGCGGCCGCGTACCAGCCGCTTGCCGAAACTACGCAAGCAGGGCCAGCCCCATCATGATTGCGGCGATAAGCGCCGCCATGTATTCGAGCCACCTGAACAGATGCCAGACGGTTCTCCGGTCTTCCCGCTGCAGCATTCTCTTAGCCATGGGAACCTCCACGCGTTGACAGAAATTTGCCTATACCTCACGATTCGGCGCCGTGTCGGCAACACGTACCGACATTACAATGGTAGTGCCGCAGGCGGTGCGACCAACTGTCCACACAATACGAACAATCCGAACAGGTTCTCATGGCAAGAAAGAGTCGCCGCTCCTTTATCACCAGTGTGCTCGCTTGTATTGCCTTCGTTGCAGCGGCTATCTGGAGCTGGGATTTGCCGGTCAAAGACGTTGTCGCCTACTTGGTGCTACTGTTGGTTTTTCTCGCGGTAATTGTCGCCGCCGCGTTGGCGGGCGGTGCGTTGCTCAGTTGGTTGCGCAGGCGAAAAAAATAAATGGCAGTGTCTGAAGAGGACATCCGCATTCCCATAACCTACCTGGAGCGGTTGCTGGAAGAAGCGCAGCGCCGCGGCTGTGACCGCCGTGAGTTGCTCTCCTCGGTGGGTATCGAGGAGGAGGAGCTGACGGGAGTTGCGGCCTTTTCCGCATTGAAATACGGCCGCTTGTACCAGCGGGTGATGTGGTTGGCGCAGGACGAGTGGTTCGGCATGCTGAGCGGCGGCCGCGTGCGCTCCGGGTCTTTCCGCCTACTGTGTTTAACGGTGGTCAACTGTGCGACCGTGCGCCAAGCTATTACTCTATCCGCAGAGTTTATGGAGATTTGCCGCGGGTTTAAGGTAAAGCCCGCTATTGAACCTGCGCCAGGTGGCCGGGAAAGGGTGGTCATCCAAGGGATCAGCTCTCTGGCTGCTGGTGAGTTCGAGCAGTTGATCGCCGAGACGGACCCGGGGGTAATTCGCACCACGCTTGCGGTTTGGCATCGCTTCTACTGCTGGCTGGTGGGGCGCGAAATACCGCTGTCAAAATTGCATTTTTCCTTTCCCTGTCCCGAGGAGTTCCGCACGCTCGCCCAGAGCGAGGCTGAAGAACTCTTGTTTGAGCAGCCGGTTAACGCCCTGGAATACGATAGCCGCTACCTGGATTACCCTGTGGTGCAAAATCCGCAAACGGTTGAGGATTTCATCCGCACCGCCCCCTATCACTTGGTCATCAGCGATGGCAGTGCGAACAGCATCAAAACAAAGGTGAAAACGATTCTCAACAGGGATGTCAGTGAATCCATGCCGGCCGCAGAGGCCGTGGCCGAGCGGTTGAACATGTCAGTCACCACCCTGCGACGGCGCCTGCAGCAGGAGGGCACGTCCTATCAGAAGCTCAAGGATGAGTGTCGCATGGAGGCCGCTTTTCACTATCTGAGCTGTCCGGACCTGTCCAACGCCCAGATTGCCGAAATGCTGGGCTTCGACGAGTCCAGTGCCTTTTTCCGGGCCTTTAAGAAGTGGACCGGTATCACTCCCGGCGAATACCGCAGCCGCAAGGGTGCCTGACGCCTGCCCAGATTTGTCACTGCTTTGGACGGATTTCGCCATAGAGGCCGGCCTTGGCTTGCCACTATGATGAACAAAATGTAAATATGAGTCACAAATCCGACTGCCCGGTTTTGTCCGGGCGGTGGACATACAACGGTGAATTGAGGGTAGCAGGATGACCGATATCAAGATTCCACTGCGCGATATGCGTTTCGCCATGCGCGAGTTGCTGGACTGGGACAATCACTATGCGTCCCTGGGCTATGAGGAGGCCACTCCGGATCTGGTAGACGCCATCCTGGAAGAGGGCGCCAAATTCTGTGAGAACGTGCTGGCGCCGCTGAACCAAGTCGGTGACCAGCAGGGCTGCACCTGGAAAGACGGCGAAGTCACTACCCCGGAGGGCTTCAAAGAGGCTTACCAGCAGTTTGTCGAGGCCGGCTGGCCCTCCCTGGCGCATGATCCGGCTTACGGGGGGCAGGGGCTCCCGCCGTCGCTGGGCACGGTGATGAGCGAAATGGTCGGTACTGCCAACTGGTCCTGGGGTATGTATCCCGGCCTGTCTCACGGTGCCATGAATACCCTTGAGGCGCACGGTACCGAAGAGCAGAAGAGCATTTATCTGACCAAGCTGGTGGAGGGAAGCTGGACTGGCACAATGTGCCTCACCGAGCCTCACTGCGGCACCGACCTGGGCATATTGCGCACCAAGGCCGAGCCTAATGACGATGGCTCCTATTCCATCACTGGCACCAAGATCTTTATCTCTGCCGGTGAGCACGATATGGCCGAAAACATTGTGCACATCGTGCTCGCGCGCCTGCCTGACGCACCGGCTGGCACTAAAGGGATTTCCCTGTTTATCGTACCTAAATTCCTGCCCCAGGCAGATGGCTCTGTCGGCGAGCGCAACGCTGTGGTTTGTGGCTCTCTCGAGCACAAAATGGGTATTCACGGCAACGCTACTGCGGTGCTGAACTTCGACGGTGCCAAGGGATTCCTAATCGGCCCGCCCAATAAGGGGCTTAACTGCATGTTCACCTTCATGAACACTGCGCGCCTGGGTACCGCCCTGCAGGGGCTGGCGCATGCCGAGGCCGGCTTCCAAAAATCGCTCGCGTACGCGAAAGAGCGCCTGCAGATGCGCTCCCTGTCCGGCCCGAAAAACCCCGATGGCCCCGCCGATCCGATCATCGTACACCCCGATGTGCGCCGTATGCTGCTGACCCAAAAAGCCTTTGCTGAGGGTGGCCGTATGCTGACCCTACTGTGTGCGCAACAAGTGGATCGTCTGCACAAAGGCAGCGAGGAAGATAAGAAGGAAGCTGATGACCTGCTCGCCTTCCTGACACCGATTGCCAAGGCTTTCCTGACAGAGACCGGTTTTGAATCCGCCAACCTCGGCCTGCAGTGTTTTGGCGGCCACGGTTATATCGCTGAGTGGGGTATGGAGCAAAATGTGCGGGATGCGCGCATCTCCACCATTTATGAGGGCACCACCGGTGTTCAGGCCCTGGACCTTCTGGGCCGTAAGGTGCTGATGAGTCAGGGAGAGTTGCTGCGTAAATTCACCAAGATTGTGCACAAATTCTGTCAGGCGGAGATAGACAATGAAGCGCTGGCACCGTTTGTTACCAAGCTGCAGGAACTGAACAAGCAGTGGGGTGATCTGACGCTTCAGGTGGGTGCCAAGGCGATGGAAAATCCGGATGAAGTGGGCGCGGCTTCCGTTGACTACCTGATGTTCTCAGGATATGTCGTGCAAGCTTACCTCTGGGCCCGAGCCGCCAAGGTGGCCAATGAGAAATTGGGTGAGGGCGCAGGTGAAGCGGATTTCTACCGTGCCAAGCTGGCTACTGCGCGTTTCTATTATGACCGGATACTCCCCCGTACCAGCAGTCATGCCGCGGCAATTCTGAGTGGGGCCGATAATCTGATGGCGTTGGATGCTGAGCATTTCGCCTTTTAATCTCGCTCGGGGTAAAAAAACCGCCGCACCGGCGGTTTTTTTATTGTGTGTTGTGCCACCCATGATGCTTATTGCTATAAGTGCCATTGCTCGGGTTGCCAGTGACGGCTGTGCAACTTGCTAGTGGGACTCCCGACTGCGGGGCAGCGATGAAATATCGCCGCGGGGCAAAGGAGCGTGGACTTTTAGCGATGCCAAAACAGTGGGGGTCTGTTGAGGCGGGGAAGTGAAAGGCTAAACTGGGCCTTTCAGCATTGACAAGGCTCGCAGCCAGGGGCCGCCCCGGGGCGAAAACCGAAAAACAAGTACTTTCTGGAGTCCACTGCCCATGCAGCTGCCGGATCATATAATCGCCCGTTTGAAGCACTTGGCTTGTTTGTACCCACTTGCTCGGGTACAGTTTCGGCTTCCGGATGCGAGTGATTTTTTTCTCGAGATGTCACCTAAATCCGGCGATGGCGGGGGAAAATCGCATCAAGTGGTGTCTCACTTCGGGCACACGCAAAACCCCGCGTTGACCCTGGAAATGGCAAAAGGCACTCTGAGTGCTATATGGGAAGGTCGTTTAAGTGCACGCCACGCCTTTTTGTTGGGCGACATCCGCTATTCCGGTAACCGGGAACTGGCCGCTTCACTGGCAGATCTTTTTCCCGCGGAGCACTGACGGAGTAATAAATAACACTGCGAACAATAAATATACGCCTGCATATTCCCGCTAGCTGGCAGTTTTCGTCTATAAAAACGGAAGATGTGGGCAAGTCCGCATTTCCCACAGGGATCCATAGTGAGGTGGCTTTAGAGCGGCATGGTCGGCTAGTGCGACAGCCAAAATGCGCGCAAACTGCGGTACTTCGCTCAGAACTGACGAAAACCAGCCTCGCGTACTTTGATGTCGCAGCAGCGGGAGGCTTGTAACAATGCAGGCCAAAGACAACAAATAGGACTGGGAGAAGACAGTTGGACATCGACCGCAGCATACTTGACGTATTTAAAGGTGCCTGGAGCAAGTACAGTGACAGGCCAGCCTTCACCTGCCTCGGACACACACTCTCTATCGGTGATATCGACAGACTCAGTGCGCAGTTCGCATCCTACCTGCAGAACCACACGAACCTGGAGCCCGGAGATCGCATTGCGGTACAGCTGCCCAACGTACTGCAGTACCCAGTAGTGGTATTCGGTGCTCTGCGCGCGGGTTTGGTTTTGGTCAATACCAACCCGCTCTATACCCAGCGTGAGCTCAAGCATCAGTTGAACGACTCTGGCGCCAAAGCGATGGTGGTGTTGGCAAACATCGCTGATACCGCCTCTGCGGTTGTGTCGGAAACCTCGGTGGAAAAGGTGATAGTGACCGAGATTGCTGACCTGCACAGCCCCCTCAAGCGCACCTTGATTAATGGCGTGGCCAAATACATCAAAAAGATGGTGCCTGACTTTTCCTTCGACAACCAAATCAGCTTTCGCGAAGCCATGTCTCTCGGTGCCAAACTGCCACATCAAGATGTACAGCGTGCGCCGGAGGAAGTCGCCGTGTTGCAGTACACGGGCGGCACCACAGGCGTGGCCAAGGGCGCGATGCTCACCAATCGCAACCTGGTGGCCAATATGGAGCAGGTGCGCGAGGCGTTGGGGGACTCTATGAAAGAGGGCGAGGAGTTCTACGTGGCACCGCTGCCGCTGTACCACATTTACGCCTTCACTATTCATTGCATGTGCCTCTTCGCAACCGGCAACCACTCTCTGTTGATTCCGAACCCGCGCGATATCCCGGGCTTTGTCAAGTCACTAAAGGGTAAGCGGTTTACCGGCTTTTGCGGCTTGAACACTCTGTTCAACGGCCTGATGCGCAACCCACAATTTGCTGAGTTGGATTTCAGTAAGTTGCACACCACTTGCTCTGGCGGGATGGCATTGACTCGCGACACTGCCAAGCGCTGGGAGGAGATGACCGGTTGCGTGGTGCTGGAAGGCTATGGCATGACCGAAACCTCTCCCGTTGTGTCCTTCAATCCCACTGAAGCTGTCCAGCTGGGCACTGTCGGTGTACCCGTGCCTGGTACTGAAGTCAAAGTGGTCGATGAAAATGGCAACGACCTGCCGAACAACTCCCCTGGAGAACTCTGTGTGCGCGGTCCGCAGGTAATGAAAGGTTACTGGCAGCGCCCGGAAGCCACGGCCGAAGTGCTCGACAGCGAAGGCTGGTTGCGCACCGGGGACATGGCGGTCATTCAGGATGACGGATACATTAAGATCGTCGACCGTAAAAAAGACATGATTATTGTTTCCGGTTTTAATGTTTATCCCAACGAAGTCGAAGATGTGGTCAGCACGCACCCCAAAGTGGCCGAAGTTGCCGCCATTGGTGTTCCGCATGACAAGAGTGGTGAAGTGGTTAAACTCTTTGTCGTCAAGGCGGACGCCTCTCTGAGTGAGGAGGAAGTGATCGCTTTCTGCCGCGAAAATATGACGGCGTACAAGGTGCCGAAACAGGTGGAGTTTCGAGAAGACTTGCCGAAAACCAATGTCGGCAAGATTTTGCGTCGGGAATTACGCGATGAGGAGCTGAAGAAAATTGAAGCTGCCGTAAGTGTTTGATTTTTCTTCTAAAGGAGCCACAGATGAAGTCGCTTTGCGACGCTAAAGAGGCATCGAGTTCAGGGGACAGGCTCATCGCCTAAGTGCCCTGGAACTTGTCACTGTAGTCACGCGATTTTTCTGAGGCTCCTTAACAAAAAGCCCCGCTATTGAGCGGGGCTTTTTGTTGCTGCTTTTAAGCGAGCAGAGTGTCAATGGTTACCAGCTTTCCAATTCGGTGTGGTTGGATTTGCGGCGCTCAGGCAATCGGGTAGGCATTGATAAAACGCGGGAGTGCGTCCCTGCAGCAACGGTGGATGTATCCCTATATCCGACGGCTTCGAAATGTCTATCTCATCTCGCTTGGCAGTTTGCCAGGAAGTGAGTTAATTAGAGACTTCTTAGAGAACTTTCAATGTTTCGCGAATTGGGAAAAAGATGTCCCTTGCGAGCTGCTTGCAGCGAGCTGGAGACCATCCCTCGACCGGGTCGGGCAGGTTATCGTTATCTTTGAACGGCATTTCCAGTGTCAGGGCTAGGGTGCGGAATTGGTGGCCGAGCCAGTTGGTGGCGACCGTCATGTTGGCACAGCCGGGGTTGCTCGTTCCATAACCGCGCTCGGTCTGGAAGTCGGGACTGGCGGCGACAAAGGCGCGTTTGAAAGTTTCCTCTAACATGGCATGGCGCTCATCATAGCCGGGAATGCCCTCACAGGCCGCCACAAAATTGAAGGGTAGGGCCTCGTCGCCATGGATATCGAGGAAGAGATCACCACCGACTGCCAGCATTTTTTCCCGTACCAGGTAAACTTCCGGGCTGCGTTCCATACTCGGGTCTTGCCACTCGCGATTCAGGTTGGCGCCAGCGGCGTTGGTGCGCAGGTGGCCGCGCACGCTGCCGTCTGGGTTCATATTTGGCACTATGTAGAAGACGGTGTCTCTGAGCAATGCCTGTGCCGATGCATTGGCATCGTCCAGTAGCGCTTCCAAAAAGCCCTCTACAAACCATTCCGCCATCGTTTCACCGGGATGTTGGCGGGCAATCATCCACACACGGTGTTTTGCTGTTTTCGCGTCGCCCACGGTCAGCAGACTCATGTCGCGGCCGTCCAGAGTTTTGCCGAGGGTTTCCAGTTGTACCCGGTCATCGAGCTGGGCCCAGGCCAGCAGGTCCAAATGACGCTCCCAGGAAAAGGGGGCGAAATAGGCCAGGTAGATGGCCGGCCGATCCAGATCCACCGTGAAGTCGAGGGACTCGCCGTTGTATTCGGCAGGGATTCGGAACCAGTTGTGGCGGTCGTAAGAGGCGCAGACACGGTAGTTCTCCCAGCCTTCAGGGTAGGCTGATTTCCCCGCGTTAACGATGCGCAGGGGATAGCTGTTGCCGGCCTCGCCCTCCAGGCGGAAATGGAACCACTGGTAGAAGTCTGAGTTATTGTCTTTTCGGATAGCCAGCTGCACCGGGCTGCTCTCGGCATTGATCACTTCTATATTGCCGCTGTCAAAATCGCTGGTGATGTACATATATCTGCTCCAGTTGCTTTTTCGCGGCCAGGATACAGAGGATGTAAGCGGGGTAAAAGTCGCGGGCAAATAAAAAGGCACGGTACCGGAATCGGCACCGTGCCTTTGCCACTCCTTGGCGGCACCCGCTGCGATTACTGCTCCCTGAAAAATTTCCGGTGATGGACCCGTGGCGACTGCTGACTGCCTGGCCTGATCACAGGTGCAGAAACCGGCACCATCAGAAATCGTTTACTTCATCCCTTGACTCGCAGCTGGCGCTGATCAAAGTTTAGGCAGATTCGAGGCGGGCATAGGCGGGTTTCCACCAGGTTGGCGCGGTTTTGGTTAACTATTACGGCGGATGGCAGGAAATTTTGTCATCTTTTGCGATCCAGGCCGCAAAGGTGGCAGCCGGCGCCACTTCCGGACCAGGCAGGCTTTAGTTAAGCTAACCGCTCTTGTTTTGTACAGCAAAAAGAGAAAGGCCATGAAAAGAAGTATCAAACGTGGAGTCGTTATCAGCAGCCTGTTGGTGCTGATGATGAACCTCACTGCCTGCGGCTATTTCCTCTACCCGGAGCGTAAGGGGCAGCAAGGTGGTCGTGTGGACCCGGTGGTTGTCATTTTGGATGCTGCGGGGCTCCTGTTTGGGGTTCTGCCGGGTGTGGTGGCTTTTGCAGTCGATTTTACCAACGGGACTATCTATCTTCCTCCCGGTGGCTCTTCTGCCATTGACCGTCACCTTAGCCACTTGGATGACGGCGAGGTGCGTGAAGTGATAGATCAAAATGGACAGGTCTGGCTGGAAATACCGCTCGACAGCTTGGCGGGCGAGGGTGAAGGATTGCAACGTCTGGGTGAAGCGCTCTCTACCGCGACCGGCCGCCACGTAGTGATGAATGATATTGTGTGGTTGGAAAATCTGGCGGCGCTACGCACGGCAATGACTGAGCAGATGGCGGCGCGCTAGGCGATATCACTTTGTGCGTTAAATTGGGGTCGCTGTAGGCTTGCGGCTAAGTGCATTTCTTATCCGGATGCACAGCACCCCGAAGGCCCGTGGAGGCATTGATTCACGCAGTGCCACTGTGGTTCCCGGGTGCTTATTCGATTGGCCAGACCGCTTGAAATCGCATCAAAAGGTCTCCGTTGTCTGCGCAGGAGTATTCTTGGTCCATGCACCCAGAGGTCTTGCGCAATCAGTCGGAGGTCTCTGCGCGTTTGTAGGCCTTGGGAGAAAGGCCGGTCCAGCGGCGGAAAGCCTTGCCGAAGGCGCTTTCGTCGCAGTAACCCAGAGCGGCGGCAATTTCCGCATTGTTCTTATCACCGCGGCGCAGCCACTGGCGCGCGTAGTGGCTGCGTACCTCGTCTTGAATTGCCCGGAAACTGGCGTTTTCCTCCTGTAACTTGCGCCCTAGGTGGCGAGGGCTGATACACAATTGACTGGCCACTTGCTCGCGTGTCAGCTGGGGTTCCTGCTGCAAAAGGTGCGCGACCTGCAGTTGCAGACTCTTGTTGGTTAGGGCGCGCAAAAGGGCGTCGGCTTCAGGTTTAAGTCGCGCCATCACCTGGTGATCGGCGGCCACCAGTGGAATATCCAGATCTTGGGGGCGAAAGCGGATCGCGGATACCGGTGCGTTGAATTGCACTGGCGTGTTGAGCAGCTGTTGGTACCTCTGTTGAATAGCCAGGGAGGGCGCCGGATAGGCTAGCAGCAGGGCCTGGGCGTGGAAAGGGGCTCCCGTCATACTGCAGGTTTGGCTCAGGCACGCGGACAGCACGGTTTCAACCCGCAGTTGCGCACAGCGCAAATAATTGGGCAGGTAGCAGAGATCCGCGTGATGGGCGCCGCGGCGCAGTTCGAAGCGGCCGCCTTCGCCGACCAGTGGGTGATAGATCAGCAATTGATCTATGGCGGCACCGAGGGTTTTTTGAGTCATCAGCAGATAACCCACCAAGCCCATCTGGCTGCTGTGCATAGCTGTGCCTAACTTGACGCCCAATAAGGGATCCGGGTGTGCCTCGGCCAGGGCCAGCCATAGTTGTTCCTGGAGTCCCATCGGCACTCTCTGATTTTCGTCTATCCCGGACAAAATCTCTTTGGCGACAGAAGGGATTTCCAGTTCCAGACTGTTTAAAGCTGCTGTAATTGCCCGTGTATAGCTCAGAGTGACACTTCTGCAGTCCGCTGCTTTCATCGCTGGCGTCCGGAATTAACCAATGATCGCCCGATTATGACGATCTGTCTGGGAGTTGTCACGGTATATTGCAATCGACGCAGCGAACGAAAGCGAGAATAACAATGAAACCCTACGCGGTGATCGGCGCCGGGCCCATGGGGCTGTGTACGGTGCGCAATCTGATGAAGTACGGCATTCCCTGTATCGGCTTTGAAATTCACAATGATGTGGGGGGGCTGTGGGATATCGACAGTCCCACCAGTACCATGTACGAGTCTGCGCACCTGATTTCGTCAAAGAAAATGACGGAGTTCGCCGAGTTCCCCCTACCGGATCATGTGGCCCAGTTTCCCCACCACAGTGAGTTGCGGGATTATTTCCGGGCCTATGCGAAAGCCTTTGGCCTCTACGAGCGTTACGAATTTAACACCGAAGTAGTACGTTGCGAGCGTGATGGCAATGACTGGCGCATCACCACCCGCATCGTCAGTGGGGATGGCAAGGGGAGGGAGCAAACACGGGTTTTCGGTGGTCTCTTGATCGCCAACGGCACACTGCACCATCCGAATATTCCCAAACTGCCGGGGGATTTTGCCGGTGAAGTACTGCACTCGTCCGCGTATCGTGACCCGGTAATCTTCGACGGCAAGCGGGTGCTTTTGGTGGGCTGCGGCAACAGCGGTGCGGATATTGCCGTGGACGCCGTGCACCGGGCGAAGAGCGTGGATATCAGCCTGCGCCGCGGTTATTACTTTTTGCCCAAGTTTATCGGCGGCGTTCCCACCGATGCAGTGGGTGGCAGAATCAAATTGCCGCGCTTTATCCAGCAGCGCATCAGTGTGGCCTTGTCCCGTTTGATGCTGGGCCGCCCCAGCCAGTACGGCTTGCCCGAGCCGGACTACAAGATGTTCGAGTCTCACCCGGTGATCAATTCGCTGATTCTGCATCATATTGGCCACGGCGATATCCACCCGCGGGGGGATATTGCTTCCATCGATGGCCATAAGGTGACTTTCAAGGGTGGCGACAGCGGGGAATACGACATGATCCTGCTCGCCACCGGTTACAAGTTGCACTATCCGTTTATTGACCAGGACCTTTTGAACTGGGTTGGCTACGCGCCCCGGTTGTATCTCAATGTCTTTCACCCGGAGTATGACAATCTGTTCCTGATGGGAATGGTGGAGGCGGTTGGTTTAGGTTGGGAAGGGCGCAATGAGCAGGCGCAGCTGGTGGCTCTTTATATCCGCCAGTTGTCCCTGGGGGCGGAGTCCGCACGGCGCTTTAAGGCAATCAAACGCGAACGGGCAGCGCAGCGCACTGATGGTGGCGTGAACTATCTGGATCTCGAGCGCATGGCTTATTACGTACATAAGGACACCTATCTGAAGGCACTGCGCAGTCACACAGCAGACTTGCAGCGGGATTTGCAAACTGAGGATACTGATGCGTTTACCGGCAACGCAGAGGCTATCTAGTGGACCAAAATCTTGCCAGTAGTTTTCAGATGTCTCCGGCGGCGCTGCTGCTATTAAATGCGGTGTTGGCGTTTATGATGTTTGGCGTATCCCTGGGACTGCGGCCCGGGGACTTCGCGGAGGTTTTACGCCGGCCGCTGGCTCCGGCTACCGGACTGGTGGCCCAGTTCCTGTTGCTGCCGGGCGCGACCTGCCTGGTGACCTGGTGGCTGCGGATAGATCCAGATTTGGCGTTGGGCATGATACTGGTCTCGTGTTGTCCCGGTGGCACTTTCTCTAATGTCATGACATGGATAGGGCGCGCCAACGTCGCTACTTCTGTCAGCATGACTGCGGTTTCCAGTGTGGCCGCCGTGTTGTTGACCCCCCTAAACTTTGCGCTTTACGGCAGTTTAAATCCCTATACAAGGGAACGGCTGCAGGCCATCACACTACCCGCAGACAATATGATCTTATTGGTTGTGGCGGTACTGGCACTGCCGATGCTTTTCGGGATGATTACGGGGGCGCGTTTTCCACGCTTTGCACGACGCAGTGAACGCATTTTCCGGGCCGGGTCGCTGCTTGTTTTCCTTCTTTTTGTAGCCGTTTCCATCAGCAGGCACTGGCAGACAGCGGTACAGGTGGCCGGTTCGGTGTTGCTGTTGGTCGTCGCACACAATGCATTGGCATTTTTGATCGGCGACCTCAGTGGCCGCGTGATGCGCCTGCCGTTGGGCGACCGACGGGCGGTAACCATGGAGGTAGGGATTCAGAATTCAGGGCTGGCCTTGGCGATACTTTTTACTTTTTATCCTTCCGCAGGCCCCATGTTGGTGGTGGCGGGTTTTTGGGGCGTATGGCATTTGGTATCCGGTTTGAGCCTGGCCGGACTATGGAATGTCCAAAATCAAAGGTGGGCACCAAAAAGCGCACCGCAGCAGGATCTGTAACCTTGAACAGCGACAACATTATGACGGGAAAGAGGGTTTTGATTACTGGTGCCGCTGGCTACATAGGGCACCAGTTGGGAGCGCTTCTGGTGCAAGAAATGCCGGTGGTCGGTGTGGATATTCGCACCCGGCCCGCCCCCTTTCCGATATTCACCCTGGATATCTGTGATCCGGCCTTGGGCGAATTGTTGCGGGCGGAATCTATTACCCACGTGGTTCATCTTGCCTCGGTGATGGCCGCAGGGCGGGACAGGGAGGCCGAATATCGCATCGATGTCGAAGGTACGGAAAATCTGCTCAAGGCCTGCCTCTATGCCGGGGTTGAACATATCACCGTGGCCAGTAGTGGTGCCGCCTACGGCTATTACCCGGATAACCCTGAATGGCTGGATGAACAGCACCCATTGCGCGGTAACCCGGAGTTCGGGTATTCGGATAATAAACGCCGAGTGGAAGAGATGCTGGTGGTCTACAGAGAAAAGCACCCACGCCTAAAGCAGTTGATTTTCCGCCCCTGCTCCATTGTTGGCGCTGCCACAAAGAATAAGATTGGTGAACTGTTTTCCGGTGGGTCGGTCCTCGATCCGGGTGGCCATAATTCGCCTTTTGTTTTCGTCTGGGACCAGGATGTAATTCGGGCGATAGAGTTCGGTGTGCGGCGCTCCGCCAGCGGTATTTACAATCTGGCCGGTGACGGTGCTCTGACGCCGGAGGAGATTGCCCGGTTACTCAAAAAACCGCTGCGTAGGCCGCCAGTCTGGCTGGTAAAGCTGATATTGGGGATCGGCTATTTTCTGCATTTGACCGACAAACAACCCGGGCAAGTGATTTTTTTGCAATACCGACCGGTGCTTTCAAACCGCCGATTGAAAGAAGAGCTGGGATTTGTTCCGCAAAAAAGCTCCCGCCAGGCCTTTGTCTATTTCGCCCGCGAGGCACTTGGTATTGAGCCTTGGGGAGATGAGGTTGGGAGCGGGACATGAAAGGAGGAGACGTTGTTGTTGTTACGGGGGCGGCCGGTGGCCTGGGGTGGGCCATCGTTGAAGCGCTGGTAGCCCGTGGACGGTCCCGCTTTGCACTGGTGGATATCAGTGTTGAGGCTCTCGAGGAGCGGGTAAGGGAGCTGCATCAGCGCAGAATCTCGGCGGAGTGCTTTGTGGCGGATTTGTCCTGCGAGCACGCCGTGGCGGAACTGGTAAAGCAGCTGCGGGCCAGATACCAGCGGCTTGGCCTGTTGGTGAATAACGCGGGTATCACTCACCGCAGCTTGTCAACGCAAACCAGCAATGCAGTAATCCGCCGGGTGATGGCTGTGGACTATCACGCACCGGTTGAGCTGGCGCAGGGACTGCTGGAGGAATTACGCGCAGCCGAGGGTTGCATCGTAAATATCAGCTCCATGGCGGGTTGGATGCCGGTGTTGGGGCGGGCCGGTTACTGTGCGGCCAAAAGCGCTTTGCACCAATATTTTGAGACCTTCCGTGAGGAAGTGCGCGATTTGGGGATCAAGGTATTGATGGTCTATCCCAGCTTTGTGGCCACCAATATCGAGCGCAATGCGCTGTCTGGGGACGGCGGACGCGCGCGTCACAAACAGAGCACTGTCGGCCGCGTGCGTAGTGCCGAATGGATGGCAGAAAAGATTGTCACTGCGCTCGAGCAGGGGCGGGAGCGTCTGTTCCCCCGCGATAGAACCCTGCTGGGCGCTTATCTGTACAAATTCTTCCCGCGTTTGTTTATGAAACAGATGGTGAAGCGTTTTCGCGTGGAGCTGGATGTGGCTCGGGGGACCGGGTGTAAATGAGGCGGCAGCCGTTGCCGCCACACCAATAGTCCCCGATGACACCCAGTAGCTCAGTGCGGGCCATTTCAGAGGGCCGCGTTGGCGGCCGGGTCAGAGTAGTGACGGTAGGGTTCGTCAATACGCCAGGTCAGGTAGGCTGATTGAGGGTTGGACGTGTCACTGGTTTCGAAGCGCATGGCCTGCGCCCTGTCTCCGATCATTGCTTCGATGACGTAGGCGCCTTTAGGAACATCGAGCAGGAAGATGGGGCCATTGCTAGTAGTGTTCAGCAGCAGCGCACCCGTCGCATCCCTGACTTTGATTTGTCCACCCCCGAGAAAATGCCCGGTGTCGGTGCTGAGTATCACTTTGATATCGAAGTCCGCCGCGAGTTTTTCCAGTTCGCGCCGCTCGTTTATCCCGATGCCGCCAGACACGTAGCGCAGTTTTCCCTGGTGCTGGATTTCGGGTGTTTGCGCTCCGGTGGCGGGTGCGGTCAAGAGACAGAAAATAAATGAAATAGCTCGGCAGATTTCCATAAAATCCTCCAGAAAACTACACTGTATTCCTCTTTTCCCGGTAGGTTTTCAAGATGATATGAATCGCTGTGGTGTGGCTGCTCCGATGCGTGCCATGATCCACCCATTCGTGGGGATATACACCCTTACTGCGGAAAATCTGTGCCATCGGACATGGGCCATCCACGTCTTTCGATATAGGAAACGGGGACAAAAATTCAAGACTGGAAAAGGCACAAGTTTCTATAAATCCGTGCCTTCAAGATCTCCCGCGCGCAGGCCCTGAGTCTATTCAAATGCAATGGGTATGATACTCGCCGCTAGCAACATCCCCATTGCGAGATTGAACCGGCGCAGGTTCCGCGGCTCGGTCAGAACCCGTTGCAGGCCAACGCCAAACAGCATCCAGACAATGATGCAGGGGCTGCCTACGGCGAAAAAGGTCAATGCGATGCGCGCGACCTCCAGCCACATTTCACTGCCACTGTCGGTGAAAGCCGCCAGCGCACCGATAGCCATAATCCAACCCTTGGGGTTTACCCATTGAAAGGCTGCAGCCTGAAGAAAGGAAAAGGGCCTGCTGTTGCCGGCGCTGCCCACTTTCCGGGTATTGGCGATGCTCCACGCCAGGTAGAGCAGATAGGCGATTCCCAACCAGCGAATGACTTCGTGTAGCAACGGGAACCGCGTAAAAACCGTACCCAGCCCGAGTCCTATGGCGATGATCATCGCTGGAAAGCCGAGGCAGATGCCGAGCAGATGGGGTAGCGAGCGGCTTACACCGTGGTTCAGGCCGGATGACATTATCATCAGGTTGTTGGGGCCCGGTGTAATGCTCGTGGAGAAAGTGAATAGCGCTATGGGGAGCAAGGACTCTAACACGGCTGCCTCGGGGCGGAAAATACAACCGTGGTAAGATGCTGATAAATCGAGGAAATCTCAAGTGCGACTGATCGACAGCCACTGTCATTTCGACTTTGCTGCCTTTGACAAGGACCGCGCCAGCGTTTGGCGGCAGTGCCGGGAAGCTGGGGTGGAGAGGATCATTATTCCCGGTGTCAGCCCGCCGCGTTGGCGAGCCCTGCTAGATTTGGTTCGGAGTGAGCCTGCTTGGCATGCCGCGCTGGGGGTGCATCCCTGGTGGGTGGCAGAATCGAAGTGCGGAGCGGCGCAACTGCAGCGGGATCTGGCGGCATCGTTGGAAGCGAACGCCTGTGTGGCGATTGGCGAGTGTGGTCTGGATGGCGCCATAGCCACGCCCCTGGAAAAACAGGAAGAGGTCTTCCGCGCGCAATTGGCCCTGGCGGAGTCATTGCAACTGCCGCTGATTGTGCACGCTCGCCGCTGCCACAATGAGATGTTGCATCTCTTGAAAGCGTATCGCCCCAGCCGTGGTGGTGTTATTCACGCTTTCAGCGGCAGCGTGGAAATCGCGCGAGAGTATTGGAAGCTGGGGTTCTCCCTGGGTGCCGGCGGTACCATTACCTACGACCGCGCCGCCAAGACCCGCAGAGCCTTTGCTGCCCTCCCGTTGGAGGCCATAGTGCTGGAAACCGATGCGCCGGATATGCCCCTTCAAGGCCACCAGGGGCAGCGCAATAGTCCAGCTTGTCTGCCGCGTATCGCCCGCACATTGGCGGAGCTGCGCGGAGTCTCTGTTGAAACGGTGGCTGATCAGACGCGCAGAAACACTGAAGCATTATTTTCTCTATGACGTTTTCCCCCGAAGTTTTTAAACGCCATTTTCCTCTTTTCTCCCAGCCCGAGAACAAGCGGCTCGTATACCTGGATAATGCCGCTACGACGCAGAAGCCGCAGGCGGTGATTGACGCCTTCGGCGACTTTTATCTGCATAGTAACGCCAATGCCCACAGGGCCAGTCACCGGCTGGCCCGCCGCGCGACGGAGACAGTGGAGCGGGTACGTGCCGAAGCCGCAACCTTTATCAATGCTGCAAGCGCAGCGGAAATTATTTTTTGCCGTGGTGCCACCGAAGCGCTCAACCTGATCGCCAACAGTCTTTGCAGTGAACTGCGTGCAGGAGACGAAATCGTGGTTTCGACTTTGGAGCACCACGCGAACATTGTTCCCTGGCAGATGATGGCGCAACGCTATGGGCTGCATCTGCGTTATATCCCGCATACCGCGGGTGTTCCCCACTTCAACCGCCTGGACGAAGTGCTGAACGAGCGCACGCGCATTGTCTCTTTAAGCGGTGGTTCCAATGCGCTTGGCCTACGCCCGGATCTCGCGCATATCGCACGACAACTGCAAGGGCGCAATTTGCGCTGGATCGTCGACGGTGCACAACTCGCCGCCCATGAGAATGTTGACGTAAGAGAGATCGGCTGTGATTTTTTTGTCTGTTCGGCGCATAAATTTTATGGCCCCAGCGGTATAGGTTTACTTTATGGGCGTGAGTCTTTACTGAAGACGATGCCCCCCTGGCAAGGTGGAGGTGAAATGATCGCGGAAGTCGATCTGTTCGACAGCCGCTATGCAGAGCCTCCGCACCGGTTCGAGCCGGGAACTTCGCCACTGGCCTCGATCGCCGCACTAGGTGCGGCTCTGGCGTTTCTCGATCAACAGGATCGCGCTGCCATGGCCGCACACGAGCAAAAGTTGACGGCGTGGCTGCACGGTCAGTTGGAAAAGCTTTCCGGGGTGCACTTGCTGAGTGAAGCTCGGAACAATTTGGGGATTACTGCATTTATCCCCGAGCACGGCAATGCGGCGGATTTGATGCACTGGCTGGACGAGAGGGACATCGCAGTGCGGGTCGGCCATCACTGCGCACAGCCACTGATTCGTGCTGTTGGGGGAAGTGCCACTGTGCGGGTGTCTGTCGCCGGATACACCACGCAAAGTGATGTGGAGCAATTGGTGCAGGCGGTGGCGGATTATCTTGCGGATTTGAGCGCACCAGTGACAGCACGGCGTGAGGTCTCTGCTTGGTCAGGTGACGATCTATCTGCCTTGAAGCTTGAACAGCTTAGCGCCCGGCGCAACTGGCAAGACCGCTACCGGGAACTGATGCGTTGGAGCAGGGCAATTGCGGAAAAACCGCAAATCCGCCAGCCCGAACACTTGGTGCAGGGTTGCGAGTCCCACGCCTGGCTGGTGTGTCGCGAAGAAGAAGGCCGCTACTTTTTCGCCCTGGACAGTGACAGTCGGGTCGTCAAGGGGCTTGGCGCATTGTTGTTATCGCAAGTGGATGGGCGGACGGCGGATGAGATTCGGACGCTGGATATCAAATCACTGTTTACTGAGTTAGGTATGGAAAAGCACTTGAGTGAATCCCGCAGCAACGGCTTCTATGCGCTGGTGCGGCGCGTGTTGGCTCTTATTGGTTAGGGCGCTTTTGCTTAAGTGAGCGCCCCGGAATCAACTACAGTGCTTACTCATATTATTCAGTGGCTGCGAGAGGTTCCTTGGCGGCAGCCGCCCGGGCTCGCTGCAGTAGCCGCTCTATGCCGCGTGCTGCCGCCGTGAAACCGAAGGTGCCTGTGACCATGGTGGCGGCGCCAAAACCGCCGCTGCAGTCGAGTTTTACTCCGTCCTGCATAACACTTTTCTGCTGGCAGACACGGCCGTCCGGTTGGGGATAAACCATGGGTTCCCTGGAATAGATCGCGTCGACCCCGAATTGGCGCTTGCTGGACTTTTGAAAGTTGTGGAAGCGATACAAATGGCTGCGCACCTTGGCCAGCATGGGATCGTTGGTCGTCCGGCCCAGGTCGGCGCTGTCGATCAGGCGAGGATCCCGCTTGCCGCCGGCCGAGCCGACCGTAACGAGCCTCAGTTTGCGGGCCTTGCAGTAGGCGATCAGTGCAGCCTTGACCCGAGCTGCGTCTATGGCATCAATGACCACATCGATGGGGCGCCTGTATGGATCGAGCAGCTCGGAGAAATTGTCCGCGGCGATAAACTCTTCTTCCGTGTGTACCTTGATCTCCGGGTTGATCTTGCGGAGCCGCTGCGCCATGACATCCACCTTGATGCGGCCGATGGTGTCGGTGAGAGCGTGACTCTGCCGGTTGCTGTTGGTGATACAGACGTCGTCCAGATCAATCAAAGTGATACGTCCGACGCCACTTCTGGCCAAGGCCTCGGCTGTCCAACTGCCGACGCCACCTACCCCGATCACTACGAAGTGGGCGCTATGCAATATCGGTAGGGCATCTTCACCGTAGAGGCGGGCGATACCGCCAAAGCGTTGCAGGTACTGCTCAGTCAACATCTATCTCTTCCAGAAACCGCGCTAATTCCCCAGGGGATGGCAGTCGGCACTCGTTGCGCTTACCGAACAGGCGGTAGCGGTTGCGGGCCACTGCGTCGTAGACAAAATTCCGCAGTCTTACAGGGAGCCGGCGCAACAGCGTCAAATGGCGCCAAGGGACGGGCAGTTGTGCGAAGATGCGCAATACCGCCTCGCTCTTGTGGTAATCCCGGTAGCCATCTGTGCCCCGTTCCAGCAGTATGACCGTCTCGTAAGTGTCCAGAGGCAGTCCGAGTTGCGCCAGCAATTGTTGGCCGGCGGGGGATTGTACACGGCAAAGGATGAAGATGCCTCTCTTGTCATGCGTGAGGATAAATCGGCTCCACCCATTGCAGAGGTTGCAGAGGCTGTCGAAGAGGATGATTCGGTCCGGAAGTTTCTCGGGCACGGCTGCTTGAGGCCAGTGATTGCGTGCCTTGGAATGCTATCTGGAGACGTATTGCGGAGTAAAGGGCGCGGCGGAATTGCCGCCGCGCAGATGTATCAGTGCACGTGGCCGTGCTCGATCTCTTCCTGGGTGGCCTCGCGTACAGAAATTACCTCGATATCGAAGTGCAGTTCTACTCCGGCCAGGGGATGGTTGCCGTTGATGGTGACGTTGTCACCGTCGATATCGATGATCTCTACTTCGATCGGCTGGCCTTCTGCGCCCTGGGCGTGGAACGCCATCCCAACTTCGAGTTCGTCGACACCGCCGAAGGCGGCGCGCGGCAGTGTTTGGATGAGAGCGGGGTTCTGGGGGCCGTAGGCATCTTCCGGTGGCACTACCGCGGTAAATTTGTCTCCTGCGGATTTGTCCAGCATTTCCTTTTCCAGGCCGGGAATGATGTTGCCCACACCCTGCAGGTATTTGAACGGTTGGCCGCCGGAGGAGGAGTCAATGACTGTACCTTCTGCGTCTTTGAGGGTGTAGTGCATCTCCACTACGGAGTGGTTGGCAATTTTCATGAGAACTCTCTGGAAATGATGACAGGTGGGTTGAATAGCGCTTACCGGATGCGGTAACAAACGGAAGATAAGGCTGTGAAACCACCATTGTATTGAGGGTTCCGCCCAATCGCAAGAGCGGAACCGGCGTTAACAGGCGATGGAAAGGTGCTGCTCACAACGGTCGTAAAGACCGCCCGCGGTTTTCACCAGCTGCTTGCTCAGTTGCCAGGAAAATCCCAGCTCCAACAGGCGCGCTTCTATGTATTCGAGCAGTGCCTCGAACAGGGCGGGATTTAAACCGCGGGCGAGAAAGTTGGCGCGGTGACTGAGCACGGGTTCCGGCTGAGCGGAGAGTGCGTGATTGATAAATTGGGCTTGGCGACTTTGCTGCTTTTTGTGATCGCAGGCTTCGAAAGAGGAGAGCTGGCGGCCGATGACCTGATAGAATTCGCTGACTGTCTGGTTGACAAACTGAGTGCCACCAACCTGATCCAACAGGCATTTCATAAGACTTCCCCCCGGCGAGAAGTTAACTTGGACAAAATTGTTAGTGTTTGCGTTGAGCCGGCAACTGTCGTATGTAAATAATCGCTCGGATTCGCGGCTCCACGGCGGTACCTCTTTATGGGGTGGAGCCTAAGGCATCTGCCCTGTGCTGCCAACGCGCTTTAAGAAAATTGTCATCATGTTCGACGGGTTGTCAGCGAAGGAAAAATAGCGGGTTTAAGGTCTTCGGCGCTGTATTTTTTGCAGCGTTTTTCGGTGATCAGGAAATTCAGTAACTTGGCGTGTAAAGGTGGTGAGTTTTGTAAGCAAGCATGCTGGAAGGCTGTCGTTGGTGGTGCGTGCTTTCCGCTCCTTCGCACAGTGTTTTTACATTGGTTGTGCCACATTGTGCGCCGCTCATTGGATCTACGATACGGTGGCTGCGACGCGCGCCACTCATAACAAACTGTTAGACTCAGTGGTCGAACGTTTTTTTCACAGTTGATACCGAGGTACTGTATGGCGAGCATTTTCACGAAAATTATCAATGGTGAGTTGCCTGGGCATTTCGTCTGGCGCGATGACAAAGCAGTGGCCATTATGACCATTGCTCCGATCAAGCCCGGACATTGTTTGGTGATTCCCGTGCAGGAGGTGGATCATTGGGACGATGTGCCCGCTGATCTGGCAGCCCATCTGATGCAGGTGGCACAGAAGGTGGCCAAGGGACTCAAAGCGGTTTATTCACCGAAGCGGGTGGGGGTTATGGTGGCGGGCTTGGAAGTGCCTCATACCCACCTGCATTTGATTCCGGTGGATGCGCTCGAGGACTTTGACTTTTCCCTACAGAAGCCCACCGAGGCGGAGCAGCTCGCCGCCGAGTCGCAAAAGATTCGTGCCGCTCTCAAAGAGCTGGGGTACGCTGAGGCGGAGTGTGGTTAAGGGAGCGAACGCATCTATCTGAGCCTGAGCGCTTTAGATAGGTCAGGGAGGCTCGGGTGGTGGGATAGGTATCCTATCACCTGAGCTTCTCTCCCGACTGAGGAGTATCTTTATTTCTCCAGAACGAATGAAACAAAAGCTCCTTTTTTTTGCCAGAGGTGCATCCTATTGCCCCCATTGGCGCGTCTATCACGCATAGCAACAGTAATTTGATGCGAGAGGAAACCATGGCTGTGAACAAGAGTTGTTCATCCCTGCTGATAGCTCTGCTGCTGATTTTCGCAGCCCCCGTTAGGGTCGCCGCAGAGGACGAGACCGCGAGCAAGCGGTTCGACGTGTCGGGCTTTACCCGTATTGCCCTCGAGGGTAGTTCCCAGGTGCAGATTGTCCAGGGGGACCACTATGAAGTGGTGGCCACCGGTCCAGCAGATGCCATGGCCTATGCCAAAGCGGAAGTGCGGGGCGATACATTGGAGCTGTCAGTGGAGGCGGAAAAGAAAAGTTGGTTCGGCGTTATCACGGTCAGCATCGACCCCGGTGTTGAATATCGAGTGACCATGCCGGTAATAGAGGGGGTCAAAGTGGCGGGTTCCGGTGCAGCGCGAGCGGAAACCCTGGAAAGTAAAGATCTGGAATTGCGGGTGACAGGCTCCGGCTCCATCCGGATAGACAAGGTCGCCGCAGAAGCGCTATCCGCCTCGGTGACCGGCTCCGGGGACCTGTCGGCAGGCACTGTTCTTGCGGTGAACGGCCAGGCTGCCATCATGGGATCAGGCGACTTGCGCATGGATAACTTCGTCGGTGAGCAGCTCACCGCCAGTATCAAAGGGTCTGGTGACATGGCGGTCGGTGGACGTGTGGTCGATTTGCAGATCAATCTGATGGGGTCCGGCGACTTCATCGGGCGCCGTTTGCACGCGGATATTGCCGTCGGCTCGGTGATGGGCTCCGGTGATATCGTGATCCGCCGTCCGGCCAAGGATTCCTTTTCGGTCATGGGGTCGGGTGACGTGGCTCTGATTGACTGATTCGGTGCAGCGAATAATTATGGCGCCTGCCATTGAGCTGGTGCCTTTTTTATATCCAGCTGATCACACCAGGACGCATAGTCCTGCCCATCTAGTCCAGACACGGAATTGCAAATGAGCGAGCGCGACGCCAGTTTTGATTCAGGGCGCGGTCGGCGTGTAAAACACAGGCTGCGCCGACTGCACCGCGAGGTGCGTGACAAGTCGCTGTGGGTCGCGGAACGACTGCTGGATCGCCGGGTTTGTGTGGGGATTACCGGCTTGAGCGGTGCCGGAAAATCCACTCTGCTCACCAGCCTCATCTATCAGCTCAGCCATCCACAAAAAGCACAACTGCCAGGATTCGCGCCAGCGCTAAACGGCGATTTACTGGGGGCTGAACTAAAGCCTGCGCTGGATTCCGGTTTACCCCCCTTCGACTATGAACAGTGCCTTGCGGCACTGATGTCACAGCCCCCACGTTGGCCTGAGAGTACGCGGGAAGAATCGGCGATGGAGCTACATATCCATTTGCGTCGTCGCCGGCATCTTACTGGTCGAGACACCAAGACATTGATTCTGGAGCTGCGGGACTACCCCGGTGAGTGGTTGATGGACCTGCCACTACTGCGGATGGACTACAGGGATTGGTGCAGGCATCAAGCCCACCTCATCGGCACAGATAGTCGCGCCGGGCTGGCGCCCCAACTGATATCAGAGTTGGCGGCGCTGGACCCAGGTGCTACCGCTCAACCCGCGCGCCTAGAGGCGCTCTGGCAAGATTATCGTCAATTTCTGCTCGATTGCCGCGGTCAGCGCAAACTTTCCTACCTGCAGCCAGGGCGGGCCCTGCTCGACCGGGAAAACTATGGTCTGGTGCCTATGCTGGACCTCCGAGGTTACAGTTCTGAGCAGCTGGAGGCCTTGTCGGAAGAGACTAACTATCAATTTTTGGCGCAGCGCTACCGAGATTATGTGCGTAAACGGGTGGTGCCTTTCGTCGAGAATCATTTTCGACACTTGGACCGGCAACTGGTGTTGGTGGATATGATCGGGACCCTGTTTGCCGGTGAACAGGCGCTGGACGATATGCGTTTGGCCTTTGATCACATTGCCGATACTTTCCGCTATGGGCAGTCCGGCTTTTTGCGCAAGCTCTGGCGCCCGCGGGTGGATCGTCTGCTGTTTGCCGCCACAAAGGCGGATCAAGTGCTGGCTGCAGACCACGATAACCTGCGGCAGCTGCTTGGCCAGCAACTGCTACAGGCCTTTGCTGGCGCGCGACACCGGGGGCTGCCGCTCTACTGCGAAGCAATAGCCGCTGTGCGCTGTTCTAATGAAGGGGTACGCAATGGACGGCGAATGTTGATGGGGCACGACCTGGAAGGGCGTTACCTGGGGTTTGAAAACGCGGAAATCTGCGCCCAGGTTCCTCGCGATGGCGAGGCGTGGAATCATTACTCCGGCACGGCGCCTCCACAGTTGCGCCCGCCTGCAGGGATGGCCGCTGGCGGTTGTATCCCACATATTCGCGTCGATGCTCTGCTTAATCTGTTGCTGGGAGACAAAGTCTGATGAGTGGCGAACAAAAGCCAAAGCTTCGGCAGACCCGCATTGAACCCTTAGAGGAAGTGGAGAGCGTATCGCGCCATCGGGATTCCACCCGAGTGGAAACATTAGGGGAGGGCGGTGAGGAGCTGCCGCGCTCCATTACTACCGGTGAATCCCTGCCGGATAAGACCTCATTCTCAGAACTGCGTTTGCCACGGTACCGCTTGCGTTTCTGGAAGCCTGCGCTAGTTGCGGCACTGGGACTGGCCATTGGCGCTGTTGTCTGGGAGTTGCGCGATCTCTACAACTGGGCAGCGGACAAGCACTGGAGCTTGGGGCTGCTTGCCGGAACAGTAATTGCGAGTTTTTGCCTCGTCATTGTTAGTGCGGTGTGGGAGTATTTTAGCGCTGGCAGACCGTTGCGCGAATTACACAAGACCAGGGAGCTGGCCGCGCAATTACGCGACTGCCGCAGTTATGAGGAAACGCTGCCATTTCGTCGTCAATTGCGGGATCATTTCGCCGGTAAACCCCAGGGAGTATTGTTGAGCCGGGTGTTGGAGGAGGCGCCAGACTACTATGACAGCAGCGAACTGCTTCAGCACCTGGAAGTTACTTTTTTAGAAGCGCTGGATCAGGAGGCATTGCGCCGCATTGTGCGCCACGGCACCACCACTGGCGCATTGGTGGGGCTGAGCCCTTTTGCCAGTCTCGATATCCTGGTGGCGCTGCGTCAGTCGCTCCGTATGATTGACGATGTGGCACAGATCTACGGTGTGCGCCCTTCACTGGTAGTGCGTTGGCGACTATTTAAGCAGGTGTTGGCACTGGTCGCCTATAGTGGTGCGAGTGAATATGCGGTCAGTGAACTGTGGCCCGAATTAGTCGGTGACAGTGTCCTCAATACCTTGTCTGCGCGTCTGGGGCAGGGTATGGGAGCCAGCCTGTTTATGGCCCGCATCGGCCTGGCTGCTATGCAAAGTTGCAGACCGATCCCCTTTGCTGATAAGTGCCGCCCGCGCCTGGGCACCCTGGCCAAGCGCATAGCAGCGAGCCTTAGTGAACGGGTATTGAGGGGCAAGGGCGATGGCCGTACTGGGGTAGAGTCGGGGGATACTCAACAGGCACCTGCAGGACGCTAGTAAGATCGAACCTCAGGGAATCTCCGATTTGTTTGCGAGAGTGCGGGATTGGTTTGGGATAGTGTCTGGCTCTTTTTGCAGAAGAGCCGTGCGGAACTCAGAGTAGTAAGCGGGCGGCCGGAACTGGCTGCCCGCACGACATTCCGAATTACTGAAACTGCTTTTTCATCAGCATGCGGGTATGGTGCTGATCGATCAACTTGGCTAGCGTTTCATACCGGCGCTTGATAAAAGGTGTCGGGTTGTTATTGCCCGTTTCGTCGGGGTATTCCACGCCTTGCCTGACATGTTGCAACTCCTTGGCCAGAGCGTCTATAGCCGCAAAAATGTCATTGGTGGTCTTTTCACTGTAAAAGAGATAATTCTTCCCTGTATCGAGTAGATAGTCGTTACATTCGCCGAGCCAGGCGGAACGCTGCTCCAGGAAGTGAATAGTGTTGCGAATGCCGCCCTTGTACTCTGGGCTGAAGTGCTCGTTGATGTACTTGCCCAGACTGCGCATCCCTGAGTCGATAAACTGTTCGACCAGACCGTCACAGTATTCCTCACTCAGGTAGGACGGGTGGGTTTTGGCATTGCTGACGCTGCTGACCAGCAGCAGACAGGCAAACCAGAGAACTCGCTTGATGTAATTGCTACTGAAGAATCGGGGTTTCATTGTTCTCGCCTACAATTTGTTGTTCTTGCTGGTGGCTATTTTATTCGTTAAAGCACCCTGTTCTCAGAATCAGGTCGCTTTTGTGAAAAACATCACATGGATATCGAAAGCATGGGTAGATGTCAACGGGTATGAGGTAAAAAATTGTCAACTTTGTTCTGACTGCATTTTTATGTGTAATCCGCGCTATCGGGCTGGGTAAAAGAATGGCAATTTGTTGCCGTAAACTATTCGCCGCTCCCGCAAAGCGGGCAGTGGCCGCACTTTGAATAGGAGTGATTTGTGGTTGAGTTTGATTTTGATTTGTTTGTCATCGGCGCGGGTTCAGGTGGTGTACGCGCCGCGCGTATGGCGGCTGCGTCCGGCATGAGGGTGGCGGTGGCGGAAGATCGTTATATGGGCGGTACTTGCGTCAATGTCGGTTGTGTGCCGAAGAAACTGTTTGTCTACGGGAGTAGCTACGGAGAAGCCTTTGAAGATTCCGCCGCCTACGGTTGGTGCAACCGCGGAGCAGAGTTTGAGTGGGAGACCTTGCGCAATAATACCGCCAGCGAGGTTGCGCGCCTAAACGGTATTTACCGCAAGTTGCTGGCAGATGCCGGCGTCGCTGTGATCGAGGGGCGGGCGAGCCTTGAGAGCCCCAATGCCGTAGTAGTAAACCAAAAGCAATATACCGCTGAGCGTATCCTCATTGCCACCGGCAGCTGGCCCTTTGTGCCTGACTTTCCCGGGCGCGAACATGTGATAACGTCCAACGAAGTGTTTTCCATGCCTGAATTTCCACAGCGCATGCTTGTTGTGGGCGGAGGTTACATAGCGGTGGAGTTTGCCGGAATTTTCGCCGGTCTTGGTGCGGAAACTCATCTCTCTTACCGACGAGACCTTTTTTTGCGCGGCTTTGACGGCGAAATCCGCGCATTTGTGCGCGAGGAAATGCGCAAAAAAGGGGTGCGGCTGCATTTCAACCACCGCATTTGTGCGATAGACAAGCGGGATAATGGCAGTCTTCTAGTACGTGCAGAAGACGGGTCCACATTAGAAGTGGATGCTGTGCTCTACGCTACTGGGCGACAGGCCAATACCAAGGGATTGGGATTGGAAAAACTCGGTGTGGTATTGCACCGGGATGGAACAATATCCGTGGATGATAACTTCCGCACTAGTGTGCACTCTATCTATGCGCTTGGAGATGTCACAGGAGAACCACAACTGACGCCGGTGGCTTTGGCGGAAGCAATGGCGTTGGTTAAACATCTGCGCACTGGGGAGCCAGTGGAGATGGACTATAACAATATTCCCACCGCCGTTTTTTGCCAGCCGAATATCGGCACGGTAGGTCTCTCGGAGGAGGAAGCGCGGGATTCGGGGATCCCTGTGGTCGTCTACAAGTCGGAGTTCAGACCCATGCGTCACACTGTCAGTGGCCGCGACGAACGGACCCTGATGAAGCTAGTGGTGGACTCGAGAGATGACAGGGTTGTGGGGGTTCACATGGTGGGGCAGGACGCTGGAGAAATTATCCAGGGCATGGCGATTGCGCTAAAAGCCGGAGCCACCAAAAAGACGTTTGACCAGACTGTCGGAATTCACCCGACTGCCGCTGAAGAGTTTGTAACCATGCGTACGCCCGCATCTTGATGGGTGCAAAAAAAGGCGGTGCAACTGCACCGCCTTATCGTCTGATCGTGAGTTATTCAGTTGAACTGAGAGCCTGGTGGCGTTGGGCCTTGCGGCGCTCTGTGCGCTTCTTCAGGCAACGCTCGGCAGAGGCAAAGGCATCGCTTACCGCGCGATGAATGGATTCGTTTTCACTTGTGATGGTCACTGGGTTACCGCTGACCGCGAGTTCGACGGAGGCCTTGAACTGCTTGCCTTTGGATTTGTGTTGGTGGGGGGCCTCAAGAACGACGCGGCTTCGTATGATGTCGCCACAATAACGTTCCAGCTTATGTAGTTTTTTCGACACGGTGGTGGCTAGAGCTGCTGACCTGTCGATATCCCGGAACACGATGTTATTGTTCGGCGCAGATTTCATGGGCAAATACCTCCGGTTAAAAGAGACCATGCAGGCCGCCTATAGCGGTTTGCAGAAAGAAGGTAGGGCGCCCTTGAGGGAGTGGTAGGAACCGCCTGTGGAAATCGGAGCACCGGGAACGCAACGAATTTTTGCTGACTGAACAGCTGAGGGTGTTTTACGTCCGGGCCGGCTTCCGCCGGGTTCACTGATCTCCTCCCTGATACCCATAATGCGCCCGTGTAAAAAAAAATCAAGCACCTGGAAGGTAAAATGTCACAAAAACTTAGTAGAGCTGTTATCGCTGTGAAATATGACGCTGAAAAACCGGTGGCTGTAAGCCGAATGTGAATGAATCGGCACCGATCAGTCATTGCCCGGCGGCGGAGCGCTGCGTAAAATTGCGGGCTCGTGCATCGGCTGATCGTCCGGCTGTGCAAAATTTGATCTGCGCATGATTTTTCTATGGACATCACAAAACCAAGTAACAGGTTCTCTATTATGGCGGTAACGAGGTATCGCTCGCTGCTTTTGGCGGGTCTTCTAGCTCTTGGAAGCGCGGTAGCTGTGGCGCAAACACAGGCATCCCTGACGGCGGAGCAAAACCGCTTGGCGCGAATGGAGCAGTCACTGGAAAACCGGCGTGTCGAAGTCGAGGATATTGAAAACGAATTACTTTCCTACGAGTACAAGCTCGAGAAAGCCAGAGAGGCTTTGGACAAAGCCCAGCAGAAATTCGAGGAAAGCCGCCGGGAGCTGCAGCAGGCGGAGCTGGCACATCAACAGCAGGCCAACTCGGATACGGAGCGGGCGCTGAATAAGGCCAAGCATGCTTTCGCTATGGCGGAGAGAGGCGTCGACAGCCGGACCCGCAGGGTAGAGTTCATTCAGTCCAACTACGATGAGCTGCAGGGGCAACTGGAAGCGGGGCGCAAGGCGATCGCGCAGACAGAGGGGCGCCTTGCTGCTCAAAAAGAGAAAGTTGATCAGATGATCAATGCCATGCTTGCGAAAGTTGATACCGCAGAGCGTAAGTCCGCTCCGGTCCGCAGTGCACCTCCGGTGAAAAAACCGCCGTTGCCAGCACCGAAACCCGTGGCTGCCAATACAGATGCGGCGAAAGAGGCTGACATCTCTAAGGGGGCGACAGAGCGCGAAGTGGACCCGGAGCTGCTCGATTACGTTAAGCGCGAGCGTGCCCGTATGGAGAAGCTGCTGGCAGACGGAAAAGAGGGCAAGCATACTTTCCGCTCCCTTGAGTTAAAGCCAGCCAAAGGGGATCCCATTCCCTTTGAGTTTCTCGGTCATAACCAGTACCGTCTGGTAGCGCCTGTAGAGGCGGGTCGGCAGACATATAAAATCAACACCTGGAAGTTTCGCCGCACAATTCCGGCCGATGACGACGGTGAACGCTACGTATTTATATTCGATGGACGGCGCCTTTCCCGGCCGCGCTTGGTAATGTATCCCGAGTATGTGTTGCCTTATCTGGATAAGTGATTAGCTTCTTTTCTCCAAGGCCCGCTGAGTGCGGGCCTTTTTGTGTTTGGGCTAACGCTTGACGGCAATAGTCTTGGGGGCGGGCTCTGATGTTTCCCCTTGAGTGCTGTATAACTGACTCGGTGTGCTCAGGCAAAAGTATTGCCGTTTGGAAGCGGCTTTGTATCCGGCGGTGTCGAAATCTCCTCCCATCACCAGCGCTTCACATGTGGGCGCGAAGCATCTTGGATTGTGAGCAGATAAATCGGCCAGAGGCTTCCTAACTTTTATCGGCTTCCCTCTAGCTCGATAGCGAATAATGACGAGTATCGGCTTCCAGCTTGGGATGTGTGGCTTTTATAGAGCGTTATATTGCCCAGCGACACTGTGATATTCAGTACCTGCGGGCTCAACTCGGCAAAACCATTGCGACTGCGAGCCAGGGTGAAATGAGGTCGGAAGGCGGCCGATTCGGGTTTCATGTCCAGGCTCAGCATCAGCTGTCGGCACGTTTCGTGCATTCGTTGTAGGTCTGGATTGTTTGCGAGTTCGGCAGCGAGTCCGGGGGAGTGCGGGTGTGGGAAGGAGGCTATCGAGTTTATTTGGCCATAACAGGCGGGCAGATAGGAGCCAATCTGCGTCAGTTGTTCCCGGATAAGGGGGATTAGTTTGTCGGGGGTTGCTCCGAGGAAGGCCAGCGTCAGGTGGCGGTTTTCAGGCTTAGTCCAGCGAACCTGCTTGCATTTTTTCGTTCCTAGTTGTTGCCGGCACTGCTCCACTAGTTCATCAAGCCGCTGCTGTGTGTCTTGGTCCGGACGGACACCGATGAACAAGCGCGATATTCCCTTATCCAATTCTTTTGTTTTTTTTTGCATTTTTCCTCTCTCGCCACTTGAAACTCTATTGTTAGGCCTTATCTATATGGCATGGGAGGCAGGCTCTGCATAGAGGTGTCTCTCAAACCGCCCGGTCTTTAGACGGGCACAACGTAAATATTGCTCTGAATTGAGGATATGACAATGCGAACTCTCGATTTTTCTCCCCTCTACCGCTCCGCAATTGGCTTTGACCGTATGGCAAATCTGCTCGATGCAATGCTTACCAGTGAGCAGAAGCAGCCGACCTATCCCCCTTATGATATAGAACTGACAGGGGAGGATAGCTACCGTATCACCATGGCAGTGGCCGGTTTCGAGCAATCGGAATTGGATATTCAAGTGGAGCAGAACCGCCTGACCGTAAGTGGTAAAAAGGCAGAGGAAAAGCAACAGCGCAACTACCTGCACCGCGGCATCGCCGCGCGCAATTTTGAACGGCGCTTTCAGCTTGCCGATCATGTTAAAGTGACCGATGCGAAACTTGCCAATGGGCTGTTACATATCGAACTGGTGCGCGAAATTCCGGAAGCAATGAAGCCGCGCAAGATTGAAATTACCGAGGGCAACCTGTTGCAGCACAATGACCAGGACAGAAAGGCCGAGGCTGCCGCCTGATTTGGCCGACCATTGCCCGCTGTGCCGCCAACCGGCGGCACAGTTTTATCACCGTGACAGATCTCGCGATTACCTCCAATGTAAGCGTTGTGCACTGGTTTTTGTGCCTTCAGAATTTCATCTGCCTCCGGAACAGGAGCGGGCCTATTACGATCTTCATGAGAACTCCCTACAGGACCAAGGTTATCGGCGTTTTTTGAGCCGCTGCGCAAATCCGCTCGTGGCAGAATTGCGGCCCGGCAGTGAAGGACTGGACTTTGGTTGTGGCCCCGCGCCGCTTTTGGCGCGAATGCTCGAAGAGGCAGGGCATCGAGTGGCGCTGTATGATGCGTACTATATGCCGAATCCCGCGGTGATGCGGAAACCCTATGATTTTATTGTTTCCACGGAGGTGGTGGAGCACCTTGCGTCACCGGGAGCAGAATTGCAGCGCTTGTGGGGCTGCCTCAAGCCCGGAGGACTGTTGGCACTGATGACCAAGCTGGTTATTTCGCCTGAGCGCTTTACCACTTGGCACTATATTCGCGATCCCACACATATCTGTTTTTTCAGTGCGCACACTTTCCGCTGGCTGGCGGATTGGCTGTCGGCAGAACTAAATTTCGTTGCCAGTGATGTGATTTTTTTGCGCAAAAAATTTCCGGGCTAAACACAATATGCATGCGGGTCGGCTAGGTCGGGTCCCATCACTTGTGTTCCTGGCGTAGGTGGGAGTCTCCTCACGTCTCCAGAGCGAATGTATCAGAGATATATTTTGTGTCCGCTCGTCAAGTATCCACCCGAAAGAGCTTTGCGCGTACAGTGGTGCGGTATTCACTCGGTGTGGTGGAGAGGAATTTTTTGAAGAGCGCGGTAAAATGCCCCATATCCTGGTAGCCCACCTTTTCCGCAATCTCGTTTACCGAGAGATTGGTTGATTGCAGCAGCTCTCGCGCCATATCTACACGTACATTTTGCAGATACTGGAGTGGCGTCTGTCCAGTGGCGAGTTTAAAGCGGCGGTTGAAAGAACGCACGCTCATCTCAAATCGCTTGGCGACAGTGCTCAGGCGAATATCCTCGCTGCAGTGCTCCTTGAGCCAGGTTTGTGCTTGGATAATGTCTTCGTCGGGGTGTAGCTGTACTGCGCCCTCTGAATAAGCGATTTCCTCAAAAGGACGCCGTATTTCGTGGGAGAAATTGCGTTCAACATGGCTGGCGACCGCGGGGCCGTACAATTGGCGGATCAAGTAGACGGTGACATCTGCCAGCGCGTTGACGCTCGCGGCGCAGAAAAGCTTGTCGGCCCGGGTAATAAAGTATTGGCGCTTCAGCTTGATTTGCGGATAGTCTGTGGCAAAGCGCTCGAAGTAGTGCCAGTGTGTAGTGGCGGGTTTACCGTCGAGCAATCCGGCCTCGGCGAGAAAGCAGACACCGGTGCCTACCGCACTGATGGCTGCGCCCGCCTCCGCCTGGTCGCGAAGCCACTTCAGCAACGGTCCGCTGCGTTTGAGTGCGGGGCGTGGATTGCGCCACAGGGCGGGAATATAGATGAGGTCACTGTCCGGTGTGTTTGCCAGAGGCGCGTCCGGAGTAAACGAGAAGCCGGAACTGGTGGTGACTGGTTTTCCGTCTTGGCTGGTGGTAACCAGTCGCATTGCAGGGCCTTCGCCCTCGACACGGGCGCGGCTCTCGGCGCCACGCAGCATTTCCAGTGGCAACACCGTGCCAGTGGCGAGCATCTGGTCTATCAACAGGAAGGTGACTGTACGCATTACATCTCAGTCCGAATTGGGCTCGTGGCCAAAAACTCATTTTTGCTGGCCAGTATGCCCATAACTCGGCCGAATCGCCACCCCCTAAACTGACCCTGTTTGGAATTCGTTAGTTTTCAGCGCTTTGCTGGAGGTCAGGATGCAGCGCCTTCCCGTAATTACCGCCTTTGGTGGCTATAACCCCGCCGGCCGCAGTTCCTTTCACCGCGGCTATCGTCGTCTGGTGCTGGACAAGCTCAGTGCCGCGGATCGAACCGATACCCTATCCGATCTGGCGGTTTTGATGGGGCTGCGCTCCGGTTCAGAGGCTAACACCCCCCTGGATCCGGCCTTGGAGCAGCAGGTGTTGAACGGCACTTTGGTGCGGGAATTGGAAAAGCGCTATTACGATTACCGCAATTGCCACTTTCACCAGCCGGCGGACTTGAAAGGCGTAGAGGCCCTGACTTTTGAAATGTCTGCGCGTCAGCTTCCGGATCCGCTGCCGGCAGATTGGCAGGTCGAGTCTCTCGGTGATGGCCGTGTGCGGGTGCGCGCGGAACGCCTGTCGGTGATGCTGGACAGCTATCGCGAGATTCCGGTGGCCGCGGCCGGCCAACTGCCGACCGGGTTTGAACCGGGAGAGCGGTACAATTCGCGCTTCCACCCCCGAGGGCTGCAGCTGGCCATTTTGGGGGCATCCGACGCGGTACAGTCCCTTGGTATTGACTGGGACGCCGTGGCCGCTGCCGCCGGGCCGGATAAGATCTCCGTTTACGCCAGTTCCGCCATGAGTCAATTGGATCCCTACGGTAATGGCGGCTTGTTGCAGTCTCGTCTGCGCGGGAGTCGGGTCAGTTCCAAGCAGCTGGCGCTTGGGTTGACCAGTATGCCTGCAGACTTTGTCAACGCCTATGTGCTGGGCAGTGTGGGCACTACCGGCGCTGTCGCTGGCGCTTGTGCCACCTACCTCTATAACCTGCGCTCTGCAGTGGAGGATATCCGCTCCGGTCGCGCCCGTGTGGCTGTGGTAGGCGCTGCGGAAGCGCCGCTGGTGCCAGAGGTTGTGGATGGTTATGCAACCATGGGTGCCTTGGCAAATGTCGATGGCCTGCGCAAAATTTTCGACGGTGAGATCGATTACCGGCGCGCAAGCCGTCCCTTCGGGGAAAACTGCGGTTTTACGCTGGGGGAGGGCAGTCAATGGGTTATTCTGATGGACGATGCCCTGGCCCTGGAGCTGGGCGCGAATATCCACGGCGCCGTAGCCAATGTGTTTGTCAATGCGGATGGGACCAAGAAGTCCATTTCCGCGCCTGGGCCGGGCAACTACCTGACTATGGCGCGGGCAATGGCGGAAGCTCGTGCCATCGTCGGTGAAGAAAGCCTTAGGAAGCGCAGTTTTGTGCAGGCGCACGGTTCCAGTACGCCTCAGAACAGGGTGACCGAGTCGGCGATCTTTGATCGGCTGGCGGGCGCTTTCGGCATTGAAAATTGGCCTGTGTGTGCAGTCAAGGCGTTTCTCGGCCACACGGTGGCAGCCGCCAGCGGCGATCAATTGATCACCAGCCTGGGTATATTTGACCGTGGTATTTTGCCTGGCATCACCACGATAGACCGGGTGGCTGACGATGTTAGTTGCAAGAACCTGGATATCCCCCTCCAGCACTCCGAGCGGGATCCGGAATCTCTGGATGTGGCCTTCCTCAACTCCAAGGGATTCGGCGGCAACAATGCCACCGCCTGCGTACTGGCGCCGCACCTGGTGCGACGCATGCTTGCCAAGCGCCACGGGGCGGCTGTGATGCGAGATCACGCCAATCGCAATGAGGTGGTGGGGGAGAAGTCCCTAAACTACGACACCCGCGCCAGCCAGGGAGACCTCTGTGCCATCTATCGCTTCGGCGAAGGGTTGGTGGACGAGTCCGAAATAGATATTTCTACGGAACGCCTGGTGCTGCCCGGAGTTCCGCCGGTGGAACTTCCGGATATCAATCCGTTTGCGGATATGGTTTGATCCTGCCCTGTGGCCAGGTACTCATCTTTGCGGCACACTGGCCACATTACCATTAGAGTCACCAGGCGATCCCATGAGCATGGATTCTGTGATTCAGCGGCCAGAGGTCCAGGACGGCGATGATGTGGGTGTGCGGCTGAAGGCTGTGCGTAAGATGCATGGGTTATCCCAGCGCGAACTCGCCAAGCGAGCCGGGGTAACCAATGCGACCATCTCTCTGATTGAACAGGGCCGCGTTAGCCCTTCGGTTGGATCTCTAAAAAAGGTGCTCGATGGGATTCCAATGTCCCTCGCGGACTTTTTCACGTTGCGTTTTGACGACAATCCACAGGTTTTCTTTCGCGCCGAGGAGATGCCCAATGTGGGCACAGGCCCCATTCAGTACCGATTGCTGGGAGTGACCAACAGCAAGCGAAAGATGTCCATTCTCTACGAGGTCTATCCCCCGGGGCAGGACACTGGCCCCGATCTTCTGAGTCATGAAGGCGAAGAAGGTGGAATAGTGGTGGCCGGAGAGTTGGAGGTAACTGTGGGAGGTGAGGTCGCCTTGCTAGGGCCGGGTGATGGCTACTACTTCAACAGCCGAAGGCCGCATCGTTTCCGTAATCCTGGAGAGTCTGACTGCATACTAGTCAGTGCAAATTCTCCTCCGAGCGTCTAATTCTCATCATCAGTCGGTAAGTCAACGCAGGCGGCGCCAGGCGGATACTCCACTGTCGCCTGGGAATGTAGACTTGCTCCGTTCTCCGCGCCCCCGTCCGCTGTCGGGCTGGTGCATATATGACCCACGGCATCTATGGTGCCATTCAAAATGTAGGGAAATGGTATTCAAACAAATGTTTGAATCTGGCTATACTAAGGCTGGCTGACCGCAATGGCTTTTTGCGTCATTCCTCCTTCAGTGGGTGGCGCAGGCTATGCGATCACAGAAAAATCCGACCCCGGGCCAGGTTTCCAGGCCCCGAATCAATGAGGTCAATCCATGTTATTTAGTGGCAAAGCGCTTACGGTGCAGATGCTGGACAACGGCATCGCCGAGCTCAACTTCGACCTGCAGGGCGAGTCCGTCAACAAATTCAATCGCCTGACAGTATCAGAATTTTCCCAGGCTCTGGACGCTATTGAGGCGGCGGATGGCGTTAAGGGCGTGCTGCTGACCAGCGGCAAGAGTGTGTTTATCGTCGGCGCCGATATTACCGAATTCGGCGATGCCTTTGCCGCGGGACCGGAGGGTGTCGCGGAGCTGATGAACAAGAACAATGAAAATATCAGCCGGCTGGAAGAGCTGCCTGTGCCGAGTGTTGTCGCCATTAATGGCTACGCGCTGGGTGGTGGCTTTGAGGTGTGCCTGGGATGTGACTTCCGCGTAATGAGCGATCAGGCCAAAGTGGGCCTGCCGGAAGTGAAGCTGGGCCTGATTCCCGGCTGGGGTGGTACAGTGCGCCTGCCGCGACTGGTGGGCGTGGACGTGGCGGCCGAGTGGATTGCCGCTGGTAAGGAGCAGCGTCCGGACGCGGCTTTGACCGTGCATGCCGTGGATGCGGTGGTGCAGGCCGACAAGCTGAAAGAATCTGCGCTCAAACTCCTTGAGCGGGCGATAGGTGGTGAGCTGGATTATCAGTCCCGTCGCGAGATCAAGAAATCACCGATTCCGCTGAATGACACGGAAGCGCTGATGGCCTTCTTTACCACCAAAGCGTTTGTCGGTCAGCAGGCGGGCCGCAATTATCCTGCGCCCCTGGCGGCGGTTGAATCCATCGAGCAGGGTTACAAGCTCGGCCGCGACGAGGCGCTAAAAGTCGAGCAGCAGCAATTTATTAAATGCGCGCAGACAGGTGCAGCCAAATCATTGGTGGGCTTATTCCTGAATGATCAGGCCATCAGTAAGGTTGCCAAAGGTTGGGAAAAGAAAGCGGACAAGCAGATCGAGCGTGCGGCCGTGTTGGGTGCGGGCATTATGGGTGGTGGTATCGCCTATCAATCCGCGTATAAAGGCGTGCCGATCAAGATGAAGGATATTGATCAAAAAGGCATCGATCTGGGGCTGAAAGAAGCCAATAAGTTGCTGTCCAAGCTGGTGGAGCGCGGTCGCATGACACCGGCGAAGATGGGGGAAACCCTGAATCGTATTGAACCCACGCTGAGCTACGATGGCTTCGATAATGTCGACGTGGTGGTCGAGGCCGTGGTGGAAAATCCGAAGGTGAAGCACGCAGTGCTGCAAGAGGTGGAAAAAGTCGTCAGTGAAGATACGGTGATCGCCTCCAATACTTCCACCATCTCCATCGATTTCTTGGCCGAGCCGCTGTCCAGGCCGGAAAACTTCCTCGGAATGCACTTTTTTAACCCCGTGCACAAGATGCCGCTGGTGGAGGTGATCCGCGGTGAGAAGACTTCCGAGAAGGCCATTGCCCGAGTGGTCGCCTATGCAAACAAAATGGGCAAGAAGGCCATCGTTGTACGCGATTGCCCGGGGTTCCTGGTCAACCGGGTGCTCTTCCCTTACTTCGCCGGATTCTCAATGCTGGTGCGGGATGGGGCCGATTTCCAGCAGATCGACAAGGTAATGGAGCGCTGGGGTTGGCCTATGGGGCCGGCTTACCTGATGGATGTTGTCGGTATCGATACTGGCGTACACGCTGAGAAGGTGATGGCTGAAGGCTTCCCTGAGCGTATGGGTAAGACTTTCACTGCAGCATCTGATGTGATGTTTGAAGCCGGCCGCTATGGCCAGAAGAACGGCAAGGGCTTCTACAACTATGAAGAGGACAAAAAAGGCAAACCGAAAAAGGTTGCAACTGAAGAGTCCTATGAGTTGCTCAAGCCCCATGTGGCAGAGCGTCGTGAATTTGAAAATGATGAAATTATTGAGCGCATGATGGTGCCAATGGCCACTGAGCTGGCCCGTTGCCTGGAAGAGGGGATTGTCGATTCCCCGGCAGAGGCGGATATGGCCTTGATCTACGGTATTGGTTTCCCGCCCTTCCGCGGCGGTATTTTCGCCTGGCTGGACAGCATCGGCCTGGACGAGTTCGTGAAGATTGCCGACAAATACTCAGACCTGGGCGAGCTGTACAAGCCCACGGAGCGCATGCGTGAAATGGCCGCCAGTGGCAAAACCTACTACGGCGACAAGTGAGGAGAATTGCGATGAGTTTAAATCCTAGAGATGCCGTAATCGTCGACTACGCGCGCACGGCCATGGGGCGCTCCAAGAATGGCGTCTACCGCAATGTACGCGCTGATGACATGTCGGCGGAATTGCTGAAAAAATTTCTGCAACGTAACGACAAACTGGATCCGGCTGAGATCGATGATCTGATCTGGGGCTGTGTGATGCAGCGGGATGAGCAGGGCTTTAATGTGGCGCGCTTTATCGTTTTGCGCGCAGGCCTGCCGCACACTATTCCGGCACAGACAGTCAATCGCCTTTGTGGGTCTTCCATGTCGGCGCTGCATACCGCTGCGGCGAATATCCGTGCGGGGCTTGGCGACGTCTACGTCGTAGGCGGTGTCGAGCATATGGGACACCTGAACATGATGGAGCATGTCAGCCCCAACCCGATGCTGGGCCGCAATATGGCCAAGGCTGCTGGCTCTATGGGGATGACGGCGGAATACTTGGCGATGATGCATGGTATCCAGCGTCAACAGATGGATGAATTTGGTGCCCGTTCCCATCAGCGTGCTGCCGCGGCGACCCGTGAGGGCAAGTTTGACCGCGAGATCATCGCTATTGAGGGGCATGACGATAACGGTGTCCCCTTCCTGGTGGAAACCGATCAGACTATCCGGCCGGACACAACGGTTGAGGCGCTCGCGCAGTTGAAGCCGGCCTTCGATCCGAAACATGGCCAGGTAACTGCCGGCACCTCATCTCAGATCACCGATGGTGCCTCCGTCATGCTGGTTATGTCCGCTGAGCGCGCACAGTCTCTGGGTATGACGCCCATTGCGAAGGTGCGCGAGATGGCCCTGGCGGGTGTGGACCCGTCGATCATGGGCTACGGACCGGTGCCTTCCACTCAGAAAGCCCTCAAAAATGCGGGTTTGACTATCGACGATATCGACAAGGTGGAGCTGAACGAAGCATTTGCTGCGCAGTCGCTGCCGGTGTTGAAAGACCTCAATCTGCTCGATGTTATGGATGACAAGGTGAATCTGTACGGCGGAGCCATCGCCCTAGGTCATCCGTTTGGCTGCTCTGGTGTGCGTATTACCGGCACTCTGCTGTCTGTAATGCAGAACGAAGGGGGAACTCTCGGCGTATCCACCATGTGTATCGGACTGGGGCAGGGGATCACCACCATCGTTGAGCGTGTGTAAACCTGGAGCGGCGTTGTAGTGCAGCGCCGCTTCGAGCCTTCACCGCGGCAACTTGTGTGGCTGCTGTTGGATTTGGGGCCGCTTTGGGCTGATTCGAAAGCCTGGGCGACAGTGGAAAGCCTGAGAAAACAGTAGTCATTGATGGGGTTGCCGCGGTGTTTTTATGTCCGTGCCCGGTTGAGAAGACCATTCTTCCAGCGGGTAGTTGAGGCAATTTGTTGAAGCATGCCCTCTGCCTGTGGCACAATCTGCTCCCCTCGTCGCCAGGACCCGATGCTTTTGCACGAAATTGCAGAAATATCAACAAGTTAGCGCCGAGGTGGAATTCGGGGACGTGGTGGAATTGGTAGACACGCCAGATTTAGGTTCTGGTGCCGCAAGGTGTGGGAGTTCAAGTCTCCCCGTCCCCACCAAACAAATACTCCGCAGCCCGCCGCCTGCCCCATAGGCAAGGTGCGGGCTGCTTGCATTTGGCATCGGTTGGCGATTGCAGGGCAATCTCGAAACCGTGCCGGCAGACGGTTACCGGTTGAATTTCGGCGGCCGGCTAGCAGTGGCGCTGCGCGCGCTGGCAACAACAGAAGAGTCTAATGCGCTGTGGCGCGAGTAGAGAAAGTCTCACGAGGATAAACATGCAGGTTTCCATCGAAACAACTTCCGGCCTGGAGCGTCGTTTAACGGTTAATTTGCCGGCGGAAATCGTCGACAAGGAAGTGGATAAGCGGCTCCAGCAAGCTGCTAAAACCGTTCGAATCAATGGCTTCCGTAAAGGTAAAGTGCCGCTGAAAGTTGTTCGTCAGCGCTTTGGTGCCGGTGTGCGCCAGGAAGTGCTGGGCGAAGTGATGAGCCGTTCTTTTTACGAGGCGGTCCAGCAAGAGCAGGTCAAGCCCGCTGGACAGCCGAGTATCGAGGCGAAACAGACTGCTCCTGGTGAAAATCTTGAATACGTCGCTACCTTTGAAGTCTACCCCGACGTGGAGCTGGCGGACTTGTCTGAAATTAGTGTCGAACGCCCGGTTGCTGAAGTGACTGAGAAAGATGTCGACAACATGATTGGCGTGTTGCGGAAGCAACAGTCCGGCTGGAAAGAAACCAAGCGCAAAGCCCAGAAGGGTGACCGGGTGACCATCGATTTTGTCGGACGCAAAGATGGTGAGGAATTTGAGGGCGGCAAGGCCGAGGGGCACAAGCTGGTATTGGGCTCCGGTCAGATGATCCCCGGGTTTGAAGACGGCATCCTCGGTATGAAGCCGGGCGAGGAAAAAGATATTGATGTCACCTTCCCGGAGGATTATCAAGCGGAAAACTTGCGCGGCGCAGAAGTGACTTTCAGTATCAAGGTTACCGCCTCCGAAAAACCGGAATTGCCGGAGCTGGATGAAGAATTTTTCCGCGCATATGGTGTGGAAGAGGGTGGTGAAGAAAAATTCCGTGAAGAAGTACGCGCCAACATGGAGCGCGAGCTCAAGAATGCGGCCTTGAACAAAATCAAGACCCAGGTGATGGATCAGCTGTTCGAAAAGCACCCCGTGGAACTGCCTTCCGCTCTGGTTGCTGGCGAGGTGCGTGCGCTGCGCGGCCAAATGGTGCAGCAGTTTGGCGGCCAGATCAAAATGGAAGATGCGGAAAAGATGCTGCCGGATACCATGTTCGAAGAGCAGGCCAAACGTCGTGTTGTGCTCGGTCTGGTAGTCGGAGAGATCGTTAAGCAGAACGAAATCACTGTGGACGCAGATCGCGTGAAGGCAAAGGTCGAAGAATTGGCTTCTACCTACCAGCAGCCGGAAGAGGTAGTGGACTACTACTACAACAATCGCGAGCTGCTTTCCGGTGTGGAATCCGTGGTTCTGGAAGACCAGGTCGTGGATTTTGTGCTTGAGTCTGCAAAAGTGAAAGATGTCGAGAGCAGCTACGACGAAGTGATCAAACCGCAGAAGCAAGCTTAACTCTGCTGAATGGCGGCCGCGATCGCGGTCGTCTTTCTCCCCTTCCTCATTTGACCCGCTGGCTTTCTCGCCTTCGACCGGTTAAGCTCAGAAAAAGTGAACTTTCAGCGAATGGCGGCCCCAGCCACCAGGTTGCTCGCCAAGTACGCCACAAAAGGAATCTAAGGTACTTATGGCTCGTTTTGATTATCCTTTTTCATCAATAGATCCCACAGCCACTGGTCTGGTGCCCATAGTGGTGGAGCAGACCGCCAGAGGGGAGCGCTCATTTGACATATACTCCCGTCTGCTGAAGGAGCGGGTGATTTTTCTCGTGGGACCTGTGGAAGATCACATGGCCAATCTGGTCGTGGCGCAATTGCTTTTCCTGGAGGCGGAAAATCCGGACAAGGATATACACTTGTATATTAATTCTCCGGGTGGATCCGTGACGGCGGGCATGTCCATTTATGACACCATGCAATTTATCAAGCCCGACGTCAGCACTATGTGTATTGGGCAGGCCTGTAGTATGGGGGCATTTCTGCTATCGGCTGGTGCAAGCGGCAAGCGCTATGCGACGCCCAACTCCCGGGTGATGATCCATCAGCCCAGCGGCGGTGCTCAGGGGCAGGCGAGCGATATACACATCCACGCCCAGGAAATTCTCAAGATCCGCCAACGCTTGAATGAGCTAATGGCATCCCATACTGGCCGCAGTGTGAGCGAAATTGAGCGCGATACGGAGCGGGATCACTTCCTGAGTGCAGATGAGGCTCGGGAATACGGTCTCGTCGATGATGTGCTCACGCGCCGCCAGACGTTGGAAAAATAACCTCTCTTTGGTGAAAATAGTGGACTGTTCGGCGGTGTGGCCGCCGATTCTGACAGCCCTGTGGCCTGCCGGTGCACAAAGGGCTTGAAAAAGCCGTCAAAAGACAGCATCTTGCAATAACACAAGTAATCGCGAAAGGGCCCCGGCTGGCCGAAGACCACGGAGTATTTTGATGACCGACCAGAGCAGCGGAGAAGACAACGGCAAACTGCTGTACTGTTCTTTCTGTGGCAAGAGCCAGCAGGAAGTTCGCAAGCTTATCGCCGGGCCGTCCGTTTTCATTTGTGACGAGTGCGTCGAGCTGTGTACCGATATCATTCGCGAAGAGGTGCAGGAATCTTCCGAGGGGCCTGAGGGGCGTCTGCCTACTCCGCGAGAGATCACGGAGATTCTCGATCAGTACGTAATCGGCCAGGAGCGCGCCAAGCGCGTGCTTGCGGTGGCTGTCTACAATCACTACAAGCGCTTGCGCAGCAAATCCAGCGTCAAAAGCAAGGACGATGTTGAACTTAGTAAGTCCAACATCCTGTTGGTGGGCCCCACTGGCAGCGGTAAAACGTTGTTGGCGGAGACTCTCGCACGGCTGCTTAATGTGCCTTTTACCATCGCCGATGCCACTACTCTGACCGAGGCGGGTTATGTCGGCGAGGATGTGGAAAATATTATTCAAAAGTTATTGCAGAAGTGTGATTACGATGTCGAGAAAGCCCAACAGGGTATCGTCTACATTGATGAGATCGACAAAATATCACGCAAATCTGACAACCCCTCCATCACCCGGGATGTATCCGGTGAGGGTGTGCAACAGGCGCTGCTCAAGCTAATTGAGGGCACTGTGGCTTCCGTCCCGCCTCAGGGCGGCCGCAAGCATCCCCAGCAGGAGTTCCTGCAGGTCGATACCACTAACATATTGTTTATTTGTGGGGGCGCTTTCGCGGGGCTGGACAAGGTCATTCGCGACAGGTCGGAAAAAGGTGGCATTGGCTTTAATGCCGAGGTCAAATCCAAGGATAGCAAGAGCAATTTTGGTGAAATCCTGCGAGACCTGGAGCCCGAGGATTTGGTGCGCTATGGACTGATCCCCGAGTTTGTTGGTCGTTTGCCTGTGACCGCGACGCTCGATGAGTTGGATCGTCCCGCTTTGGTCAAGATCCTAACAGAGCCGCGCAATGCCCTGACCAAGCAGTACGCCAAGTTGTTCGAGATGGAAGGGGTTGAGCTGGATTTCCGTCCTGACGCGCTGGACGCGGTTGCCGCCAAGGCGATGGAGCGCAAGACCGGTGCCCGGGGATTGCGCTCGATTATGGAGTCGGTGCTGCTGGAGACTATGTACGATATTCCGTCCACCGATAATGTCGCCAAAGTTGTTATTGACGAGGCGGTCATTAAAGGCGAGTCTGCGCCGCTGCTGGTGTACGAAAGTGACTCCCAGCCGCAAAAGGCCGCTCCGGAAGAGTGATATCGCCGCTTGACTGTGTGGCTCGGTCGAACACACCGGGCCTGGAGCCCGGCAGAGAAGCCCCGCAACGGGGCTTTTTTTGTGAGCCGGTTGGCGAGTTTTCAGGTTTTTCACATAGGGTCGGCACAAATCCTCGATTGGAATAGACTAAGGGCTTGTAATCCGGCTGTTGCTCCCCCATTTCTAGCAACCAACGGGCGGCGGCCCAGATTAAGCTGTAGATTCCAGCAGCGAATGATGCCGCGCCAATAACCCAGTGACCGGGCCGAGAGGAGTTCTATGGATCAGCCATCCGATACCCAACTTGAATATCCGCTGTTGCCGTTGCGGGACGTGGTCGTCTACCCCCACATGGTGATTCCTTTGTTTGTCGGCCGGGAAAAGTCGATTGATGCCCTGGAAGCAGCGATGCGCAGTGACAAGCAGGTACTGTTAGTTGCGCAAAGGCAGGCGTCGGAAGATGATCCCGGGGCCGAAGATATTTACCGTGTCGGCACTGTTGCGAGTGTGCTGCAGTTGCTCAAGTTGCCTGATGGCACCGTCAAGGTGCTGGTGGAGGGCGGCCAGCGCGTCAAAATTCTCGATGTCGTTGACGGCGATGGGCACTACCGTGCGAAAGTAGAGCCGATGCAAACAGAGGATCTGCCCGAAGCGGAGGCGGAAGCTCTGGTGCGTTCAGCGATGGCCCAATTTGAGCAATATGTCTCCATTAGCAAAAAGGTCCCAAACGAGGTAATCACCTCGCTCTCGGGAATCGATGAACCCGGCCGCCTTGCCGACACTATCGCAGCCCATATGTCGTTGGAACTGGCGCAAAAGCAGGAACTGCTGGAAACCGCTAGTGTCAAGGAACGCCTGGAGCAGCTGCTCGGTCTTATGGATTCGGAAATCGACCTGATTCAGGTGGAAAAGCGTATCCGGGGCCGTGTCAAGAAACAGATGGAGAAAAGCCAGCGCGAGTACTACCTGAATGAGCAAATGAAAGCTATTCAGAAAGAGCTGGGGGAAATTTCCGAAGAGCCGAATGAAATCGAGGAGTTGGAGAAAAAAATCTCCGAGTCCGGCATGAGTGCTGAAGCGGAAAAGAAAACCCGCGCGGAATTGGCAAAACTTAAAATGATGTCTCCGATGTCTGCGGAGGCGTCAGTGTTGCGTAGCTACATTGACTGGATGCTGAATGTCCCCTGGAAAAAGGCGAGCCGTGTCCGCCATGACTTGATTAAGGCCGAAGAGATTCTAGAAAAGGATCACTACGGACTGGAGGAGGTCAAGGAGCGGATTCTCGAATATCTCGCGGTCCAGAAGAGGGTGAAAAAGGTTAAAGGGCCGATCCTCTGCTTGGTGGGGCCTCCAGGTGTGGGTAAGACTTCTCTCGGCCAGTCAATTGCCCGGGCCACGAATCGTAAATATGTACGTATGGCGCTTGGCGGTGTACGCGATGAAGCAGAAATCCGCGGCCATCGCCGAACTTATATTGGTTCCTTGCCCGGTAAGCTGATACAGAAAATTGCAAAAGTCGGGGTGAAGAACCCGTTATTCCTCCTCGATGAGGTGGACAAAATGGGCATGGATCACCGCGGAGATCCGGCGTCTGCACTTTTGGAGGTGCTGGATCCTGAGCAGAACAAGACGTTCAACGATCACTACCTGGAAGTGGACTACGATCTTTCTGACGTGATGTTCGTTTGTACGGCCAACTCCATGAATATCCCCGGTCCGCTGCTGGATCGCATGGAGGTGATCCGTATTCCCGGTTACACCGAGGATGAAAAGCTGAATATTGCTCAGCGCTACCTGGTGCCAAAACAGCGCAAAGCCGCGGGCCTGAAAGACGATGAACTGGCACTGGCCGACGATACGGTACGCGATATAGTCCGCTACTACACCCGTGAGGCCGGCGTGCGCAACCTGGACCGGGAGATCGCTAAAATCTGCCGCAAAGTGGTTACCAAGCACGTGCGCGAGAAAACCAGCCAGAAGGTGACGGTGACGCCGGAGCAGTTGGAGGAATTGCTTGGAGTACGCAAATACGACTTTGGCCGCGCGGAAGAGGAAAACAAGATTGGCCAGGTTATCGGGCTTGCGTGGACGGAAGTCGGTGGAGACCTGTTGACAATCGAGGCCTCCGCTGTTCCAGGAAAGGGGCGGGTGATCAAGACGGGATCTCTCGGCGACGTGATGCAGGAATCCATACAGGCAGCACTCACTGTCGTGCGCACGCGGGCGCAAACCTTAGGCATCGCGCCGGATTTTCACGAAACAAAGGATATTCATATCCATGTTCCGGAAGGCGCCACGCCGAAAGACGGTCCCTCCGCGGGCATTGCGATGTGCACTGCTTTCGCCTCTGTGCTTACCGGTATCCCGGTGCGTTCCGATGTGGCTATGACTGGGGAAATCACTCTGCGTGGAGAAGTGTTGCGCATCGGCGGACTAAAAGAGAAATTGCTGGCGGCCCACCGCGGTGGGATTAAGACAGTGCTGATTCCCGCGGACAATGAGCGAGACCTGAAAGATATTCCGGACAATATTCTGCAGGATTTGGTTATCAAGCCGGTCAAGTGGATAGATCAGGTGCTGGAATTGGCACTTGAGCACAAACCGGAGTCTCTGTCCGACGAGGAATATTCGGCCCTGCAAAAGCAGGCTGAGGAGCGCTCGCAACGCTCAGTGCACACGCATTGATCACTTTGGCGGGGCGCGACCAAGCGTCCCGTATGTCTCGTTTAAAAAATAGTCTGCGAAAATCGAAAAGCAGGCCTTGGTTTACCCAACTGCCCGGAAACCCGCATGGTTCCTTGACCCGCTATCGGCCAGTTGGTATAAAACGTGCCTTATTGCCCAACGCCCAGTAACTGCCGGCGATTGAAGGCGTGAACGCATTGGTGTCCAAAAGCGGGCACTCCAACATATCCAGAAAAGAACAGAGGGATTAAGTGTGAATAAGTCCGAACTGATTGAAGCGATTGCCGCATCTGCAGATATTCCAAAAGCAGCCGCCGGCCGCGCTCTGGACGCAATGGTAGAGAGCATTACCGACGCTCTGAAAAAGGGTGATCAGGTAGCGCTAGTGGGTTTCGGCACTTTCTCTGTCAAGGAGCGCGCCGCCCGTACCGGTCGCAATCCGCGCACTGGTGATCCGATTCCGATTGCCGCGGCAAAAATCCCTAGTTTTAAGGCCGGCAAGGCTTTGAAGGACGCTGTAAACTGAGTAAAGCGGTAGGATAGGAAGCCTCGTTAAATAGTCGAAGCTTCAAAGAGGCGTATCACATGGATGCGCCTTTTTTGTATCTGATAATCAATTAAACGTTATAAGTTTCGGAGCTGACAATGCTTCAGTCCATGCGAGATAACCTGAAGGGTACAGCGGCAATTATCGTCGCCGGCTTTTTCGGTTTCATAATGGTCATTGGAGGGATTGATTTTTTCACTGGTGCCAGTGGCGGTGCGGCCGATGCGGTGGCTGAGGTCAATGGTGAGAAAATCACTAACCTGGATCTCCAGCGCGCGATACAAAATCGCCGCAATATGATCATGAGCCAGTACGGTGAGAATGTACCGGCTGACCTGCTGAGCGATGAGCAGCTCCGTGAACCGGTGTTGCGGCAGTTGGTAAGCAGCTCAGTGATGCGCCAAGCTGCGCAGGATAGTGGCATGGTGATGAGTGCCGCCGCAATCGACAGAGAAATCGTGCAGATTCCTGGTTTTCAAGTGGGCGGCAAGTTTGATGCGCAGGTTTATCGCGATGCGTTGCGGCGTATGGGCTACAGTGCCGTTGGTTTTCGTCAGGTCATGGAGCGTGACTTGGTGATGCAGCAATATATCGATGGAATCACGAACAGTGCTTTCACCACTCGTGCGGATGCCGAGCGTGTAGTGGCTGTTTCCATGGAGGAGCGCGATTTCGATTATGTCATTTTGCCAGTCCAACAGCTGCTCGATGAGACAACTGTCAGCGATAGCGAAGTAGAAGAGTACTATCAGGACAATCAGGATCGGTTTCAACGCCCTGAACAGGTAGCGATTGAATATATTGAACTGACGCCGGAACTGTTTGCCGACAGTATCGATGTGTCTGAACAGGACGTTCGCGCCCAATATGAGCAGGAACTAGCCAGTTTCCAGGCCAAGACTCGTCGCCGTGCTGCGCATATATTGCTGGAAGGTGACAACGCGGGCAAAGTTGCCGAAGTGCAGGCCAAGCTCAACGCCGGTGAGGACTTTGCAGAACTGGCGAAATCTTACTCCGATGATCTGGGGTCTCGGGATGAAGGCGGGGATCTCGGTTTTACCAGTGGCGATGTTTTTCCTGAGTCTTTCGAGGAGGCGCTGGCCTCTCTGGAAGTAGGGCAGGTTTCCGGCCCTGTGACCACAGACAGCGGTACCCACTTTATCAAGCTGCTAGAAGTGGAGAATGCCGAGCCGCCCTCCTATGAGGAGCGCAAGGATGCCATTGCCGCACAGTTGCGTAGTGCGGAGGCTGAACGTGAGTTTGTGGGGGCTCTGGAGCGCTTGGCCGATCTTGCCTACAACGCCGATACGCTCGCAGGGCCTGCCGAGGAGCTGGGTGTACCGCTACAAACCAGCGAATTGTTCAGTCGTCAGGGTGGCGCCGGTATTGCCGCGAATGACAAAGTGGTGGCCGCGGCCTTCGCCCCTGAAGTGAAAGAGGATGGGAATACATCGGATGTAATTAATCTTACCGATAATCATTCGGTGGTACTGAGGGTAGTTGAGCATAAAACAGCGGGCATCTATCCTCTGGAAGAAGTGAAGCCGCAGATTGTTGAGCGCCTGAAGCGAGAAAAGGCCAGCGAGCAATTGGCTACCCGCGCTAAGGAGCTCAAGGCACAGTTGGAAGAGGGCGGTGATTTTGCCGAATTAGCTGAGGCCAGTGAGCTGACACTGGAGACCAGCGATAAGACCCGTCGCGGAGGCTTCGGGCAACGCGGCGAAATCATTGCAAAGGCATTTGAGCTGCCAGCACCGGACTCCCGCGGTGAACGTATTACTACCTTTGCCGTCAGTGACGGCGACCAGGTGGTGTTGAAACTGCGCAGTGTTAACCCTGGTCAGCTATCCCGTCAGAGCAGCGAACAACGACGCGCATTGATACAGCAGTTGGCATCCATCAGCGGCGGTGCGGAGCTGGCGGCGGTGCAGCGTTATCTGTCCGATGAGGCGGATATTGAACTCGCTGAGCAGTGATGTAAGTCGCAGAGTCCGATTAGTTTGAATAAAAAGCCCGCGTTAGCGGGCTTTTTTTTGCATGCTAGCGTGCTAGGTAGGGGCTCTCCTTAAAGAGCTGACAGCTTTCTCGGCTAGGGAGCCTCTGATTAATTCGCGTGAACACTATGCTAGGTTCCGGGGCACTCAGGCAATAGGACGGACATTTCGAAAACGCACGAGTACTTCCCTGTGGCTCCGATGGATGCATCTCTGTCCCCGATGGTTTCGGAGTATCCGTCCTGTCACCTAAGCTTCACATCCGCCCCGGAAGAACCTCTACCACCAGAAAGTAAATTAATCAGAGGTTCCCTAGGTGGCAGGTTGGGCGTTTTGAAATTGTCGGAGTCAGGGGCTGGGCAAATACTCGCTCGCTTGAGAAAACCTTTAATTCATGGGCGTGGGACTTTAGTGGGCTGAGCTACTTATTTGGTCCGAAGGTGTCTTTACCGCCATGAGGCGGTTAATTAGAGATTCCTTGGATATTTTTTCCGTCTCATGCCCGAACAGCACTGAGCGCAGGGTTACTGCGCTCAGGCGAATGGAGTGCAGGGCGTTATTTAGCCACTGGCGGCGCTGTCCACAAACAGGGTCAGCCTTTGTCCCGGCTGCAGGTAGTGGGACTTGCTGATCTTATTCCAGCGCAAGATATCATCGATATCGATACGGAATTTGCTCGCGATTCGGTACAGAGAGTCACCCTTGCGCACCTTGTAGGAGAGCTTGCGGGTGGTTCGGCTGCTGTCAGTACTACCGTTATAAGCTACCAGTTGACGTCCCGGACGCAATGTGTCTGCGGGAGCCATATTATTCCAGCTGGCCAGCTGGCGCACACTGACATTGAGTGAGCGGGCGATATCCCACAGAGTGTCACCCGGGCGCACTGTATAGCTGGTTTTGACGCCCTTGCCGGCGTTCTGGCTGCGTTTAACGCGTTGATCCAGGGCATAGGCATACTGGGATGCCGGGCCCGATGCACTGGGGATGAGTAAGGTGCTACCGGCGCGGATGTTGTTGTTGCGCAGATTGTTGGCCTCCCGGATGGCGGCCACCGTAGTTTCATATCTGCGGGCGATGGTTGAGAGGGTATCGCCGCGGGCAATGCGATATCGCTGCCAGGTGACGCGCTGGTCGACGGGGAGTTTTGCCAATGCGCTTGCAAAGGCCTCTCCTTTTTCCACTGGTACCAGCAGCCGGTGATTGCCGTTGGGGTCGGTCGCCCACCGGTTGAAGCCGGGGTTCAGTAGGTAGAGCTCTTCAATTGGGATGTCGGCGAGTTCGGCAGCTTGGGCCAAGTCGATTTGGCTGCCCACATCTACTTCGGTGTAATAAGGTGCATTGGCCACATCATGCAGCGGCACCTGGTAGTGGTCCGGTCGGGATACCACTTCCGCGAGCGCAAGAAGTTGCGGCACGTAGCGCTGAGTCTCACGGGGTAGCTTTAAGTCCCAGAAGCTGGTGCCGAGCCCTCGGCGCCGGTTTCGCTCGAGTGCGCGGCTGACAGTGCCTTCACCGCCATTGTACGCGGCAAGAACCAGTTCCCAGTCACCGTCGAAGCGTTCGGACAAATAGGTGAAATAGCGAATCGCAGCGCGGGTGGATTCCTGTACGTCCCTGCGCCCGTCGTACCACCAATTCTGATTCAATCCGAAAGAACGACCGGTGGACGGGATAAACTGCCACATGCCTGAAGCGCGGGCATGGGAGTAAGCAAAGGGATCATAGGCGCTCTCGACGATTGGCAACAGTGCCAACTCCAGTGGCAGGTTGGAGTCCTCTAGCTGCTCTACCACATGGAAGATGTAGCGGCGCGAGCGTTCAGTCACTCGTGCCATATAGCCTTCATTGCGGGAGAAGTAGGCAATATAGTCTTTAACTTTGGGGTGATCGATGTGTCGATCCAATTGGAAGCCACGGCGCAGCCGGTCCCATATATCCACTGGCGGCAATGCCGCTTCCTCCGGGCTGGGGGCGTTTGCGTTGTCGCTATCCTGTGCGGTATTTTGCTGCGCCTGCTGTGCAGAATCTTCCGGCGTTACATTTTGTTCCGGTATCTGCGCACAGGCCCCCACCGCCGCGGCCAGAATGGCGATGGTAAGTTTTTTATGGACCATGCTTGGTGTTTCCGCGGTCGTTTTGTAATTTTCACCCAGCGTGCGCTTATTTCGTATAGCACCTGAGCTTTGCGTGGTAATTGTCTGATTCTAAAGATCTGAATTGGTTTCGGTCAACGATTGCGCGATGCCCAAAGATACTGGGGTGTCGCCGATTATTTCGCGCGGACGTACAGTTTATTCGGGGGACCCTTGTCTGCACTGTGCACAGCGCGTCGTTGGTTAAAAATTGTCCTTCCAGCTTCTTAGCAGTGTGAAGACTTGCACTTCATCCGGGTTTTCGAGACTGCCGTCGGCACCGTGATTGAGTGCGCGGCGGGCCACGGCGGGAATATGGCAACGCAAAAACGGATTCGTGGCCAGCTCTTCTCCAATGGTAGAGGGAAGAGTGGGACGGTCGTTCGCCCGCAATGCTTCAGCCTCGGCAAGGCGATTCACAATGGCCGTGTTGCCCGGTTCGGCAGCTTCCGCGAAGCGCAAGTTCGCCAGGGTGTACTCGTGAGCGCAATAAACCTTGGTCTCTGGCGGCAGTGCGCCCAGCTTGCTTAGGGAGGCGTACATCTGCGCCGGGGTGCCTTCAAAGAGGCGGCCGCAGCCAGCGGCAAAAAGGGTATCACCGCAGAAGAGGTGCGCCCGGGGGGCTCCGCCGGGGTTCTCCTCCTCGAGTAGCAACGCCAAGTGGTCTAAGGTATGGCCGGGCACGGCCATTACCCGCAGCGGCAGGCCGAGGAGCTCGCGCTGGTCGCCGTCAGTCAGTGGTTCCGTGACCCCCTTGATGGAAGCGGGACCATAAACTGGACATTGAAAACGGGTGCTGAGCTGTGCGACACCGCCGGTGTGGTCCAGGTGGTGGTGTGTGATTAGTATGCCGCTCAGGGCACTGTCGCCCAATGCCTCAATCACCGGGCGGGCGTCGCCGGGGTCCACGACCCAGTGCTCGTCACCACGGGTAAGGTGCCAGATATAGTTATCGCTGAATGCCGGAATTGGGGAGAATTTGAGCATTTCGTCGTGACGTCAATAATCTGAGTGCTGAAACGATACCATTAAGGTAGCCTGCAATACACAAAGGTGAGATTCCGGTTGCACTTAGATAGGAGCTGGCCTGTGGTATGACACGCGTTTCCACAATGATGAATTGTGAAGAACTTGCGTCTCATTTTTTCGGTGTCACTAATACGCTGTTCACACGGACTCGCATGGAGCCAATATGACGAAGAAGTCCTATTCGCGTGGGCGTGCTGAAATACCCCCGTTCGCGAAGTCCTGTGCAGCCGTGGCGCATTGGTTCACCAGCCCACTGGGGCAGGAGATTCTGTCGCAGCAGCTTGCGCTGGCGCAGCCATTCGTTGAGCGCATGTTTGGATACCATCTAATGCAAGCCGGGGTAACTAGCGCCGTTGATTTTTCCGCATGCAGTCGTATCAACCACCGGTTCCGTTTGAGTGGCTGTGCCGGACAGGAAGGGGCTGCGTTGGTGGAATTTGAGCAACTCCCCTTGCCTTCCGAGTCCATCGATGTGGTGCTCTTACATCATCTGCTCGATTTTGCCCAGCAGCCCCATCAGGTGCTGCGCGAGGCAGCGCGGGTATTGATACCCGGCGGTCACTTGCTGCTGATTGGCTTCAATCCATTTTCTCTTCTGGGGTTGTCGAGGCTGTTATTCGCCCGCAGCGCCTACCAGCGCGGGAATCAACTGCGGGCGGCACGGATAGCCGACTGGATGCATCTGCTGGATCTACAGGCGAGTACTTTGGAACGGGGGTTCTTTCGCCTGCCGCTACAGCAGCGGGACTTACTGGCGAAGACGTCGTGGATGGAGCGCCTGGGCGCTCGTTGGCACTTGCCTTGGGGGGGCTTTTACATCATAGTCGCGCGCAAAGAAGTGGCACGCATGCGCGCGATAAAAATCAACTGGCGCGGGGAGCAGAAGCCCTCACTGACTGCTGTGCCCTCCAGTTCGCGCGTGGCGGCGCGCAGGCATCATCGCAAGCGTTAAACGTGCACTCCAAGGTTTTAGCGGTAAAAAGTATTCAATTTGAAACAGGTTACGATTTTCACTGATGGCGCTTGCCGCGGAAACCCCGGCCCCGGAGGCTGGGGGGCGCTGCTGGTTTGTGGAGACGCAGAAAAAGAACTCTACGGTGGTGAAGCGCACACCACCAATAACCGTATGGAGCTATTGGCAGCGATACAGGCCTTAGCGGCGTTAAAACGGCCGTGCCGTGTCGACCTGCATACGGATTCTCAGTATTTGCGCCAGGGAATTACGAGTTGGATTAACAACTGGAAGAAGAACGGCTGGAAAACTGCCAGTAAAAAACCGGTAAAAAATGCTGATCTCTGGCGAGCGCTGGATGAGCGTATTGCTGATCATGAAGTGCATTGGCACTGGGTCAAGGGCCACTCTGGCCACCCGGGCAACGAGCGGGCCGACCGGTTGGCAAACCGCGGCATTGATGAAATGCGGAATTGAAGGGGGACACCGCTATGCGCCAGGTAGTTCTGGACACTGAAACCACCGGCCTGGATCCCAAGGCCGGGCACCGCATTATCGAAATTGGCTGCGTGGAGCTTGTCAATCGCAAGCTGACCGGGCGCCACTACCACCAGTACATTAATCCCGAACGCGAAGTCGACGACGGTGCTATCGAGGTACACGGTATCACCAATGAGTTTCTTGCCGACAAGCCGGTTTTTGCTCAGATTGCCGATGAGTTCATGACATTTTGTGATGGTGCGGAACTGGTAATCCACAATGCACCTTTCGACGTGGGCTTTATCGACTGGGAGTTAAAGCTGCTGGGAAGTCCGCGTTGGCAGAGCGTGGCCGCGCATTGCACTGTTTTGGATACCCTCGCGTTGGCGCGGGAGAAACATCCGGGACAGAAGAATAACCTGGACGCACTGTGCAAGCGCTATTTCGTCGACAACTCACAGCGGGATCTGCACGGCGCTTTGCTGGACGCAGAGATACTGGCCGATGTCTACCTGATGATGACGGGAGGCCAGACGGATCTGGCGTTAGCCCAGGGGGGCGACCAACAGTCGGGTGAAGAAGAGAGCGGTGAGCAGCGGGATGCGGCGCCAGGCGCCATTCGTCGATTGGCAGCAGATCGGAAACCACTGCGCGTTGTGAAGGCTAGCGCAGAGGAGGTTGAGGCACATCAGGCTATGTTGGCTATGTTGGAAAAAAATGCGGGGAAGCATTTTTGGTGAAGGCATTCGGAATCCATGGGTTCCGTATAGGCCACCAGGCGGCGCAACGCTCTTTGGGCGCCGCCTGAGGTGTCCCTTTCATTCGCGCGAGCCAGTAGCCTGTTCAGGCGCGCTGAGGTAGCGGGATAAATCATTCGAAAACGCACGGATACTTTCCCTGTATCCATTGCCACTACTCAGTACGCCACCTGGACTACGCATTCCACTACTGGGCGTTACTAGGGCTCAAGGAATGCTTCAGAGTCTCTAAGGCCCCTCTCAAATTGCATAAATCACACAGAGGAGCGCTGTTGCGCTCAGGACAACGGTATAGGGCAGGGCCATCAGTACCATGCGACCGTAAGAAAGGCGAATCAGCGGTGCAAGCGCCGAGGTCAGCAGAAACAGGAAAGCCGCCTGGCCGTTGGGCGTAGCCACGCTCGGCAGGTTGGTGCCGGCGTTGATGGCGATGGCGAGCTTGTCGAAGTGCTCGCGAGTGATCTCGCCAGCGAGCAGCGCATCCTTGACTTCATTGATATACACGGTGGCTACGAACACGTTGTCGCTGATCATCGACAGGATTCCGTTGGCGAGAAATAACATGCCCGGCTGGTGGCTGGGTTCTAGTTCAAGCACAAAGTGGGTGACCGGTGCGAACAAGTGTTGCTGGTGTATTACAGCGACTATGGCGAAGAAGACCACCAGCAGTGCCGTGAATGGCAGTGCCTCCTCGAAGGCATGACCAATGCGAGCCTCCTGTACCACGCCGTTAAATGCGGTCAGCAGCACAATGATCATCAGGCCAATAATGCCCACTTCTGCAATGTGGAATGCCAGGGCCAGCACCAGCAAAACCGCTACGACTCCCTGTACCCAGAGTTCTGCCACATCACTTGGAGAGCGCTTTTTTTCCTCTTCTCGGGAAAAGCTTTCCAGCACTTCCCGCACTGTGGATGGCAGTTTGGCGCCGTAGCCGCAGATGCCCGTCTTTTCCAAAATCACACAGGTGGCGAGTCCGGCGAGGAGAGTGGGTATGGTGACCGGGGCCATATTGAGGAAAAACTGCACGAACTCCCAGCCGGCTTTTTCTGCAATGAGCAGGTTCTGCGGTTCGCCGACAAGCGTACAGACGCCCCCCAGGGCCGTACCTACCGCACCGTGCATAATAAGGCTGCGCAGATAGGCGCGGAACTGATCCAGATCCTCGCGGTGATATTCCACAACGTGCTCATCATTGGAGTGGTCGTGATCTCGATGGTGGTGGGGCTGATTGGACGCGACCCGGTGATACACAGTGTAAAATCCGATCGCTACAGCAATTAGTACCGCGGTCACTGTCAATGCGTCGAGGAATGCGGACAGTAAGGCTGCCACAGCACAGAACAGCAGTGACAGCAGAGTCTTTGAGTTAACGTTGATGAGAATTTTTGTGAATACAAAAAGCAGCAGGCTCTTCATAAAGTAAATGCCGGCCACCATAAACATCAGCAGCAGAATCACTTCGAGGTTTTCGCTCACCTCATGGTAGATAGCGTCTGTGCTCGTCATTCCCAGGAGCACCGCTTCTATGGCCAGCAGACCACCGGGTTGTAGGGGGTAGCACTTGAGTGCCATCGCCAAGGTAAAGATAAATTCACCAATCAGCACCCATCCGGTGACAAAGGGGCCGCTGAGATACAGGAGTATTGGGTTGATGATCAAAAAAGCGGCGATGGTGGCCTTGTACCAGTCGGGTGCCTCCCCCAGAAAGTTGTCGGTAAGGGCGCGACCGAAGCCGCTGCCGGAAGCGGTGAGAGCGTTATTGTAGGTATTCATTGATTACTTCCTTGGGTTGACTTCTGTGTTGGGCCGCCCGCTGGTGTTTTTGTGCGAGGATCGATAGGCTGCAGCAGTAAGAAGTAGAAAACGCTACCCAGTTTGTAGGAAAATTCAAGTGGTTTTACCAATTTGCTGTCCTGTTAGTCAGTTTTGCAGATTACTCGATAGAATTTGCCTGCGGAAAGCTGGATTCTTGGCAGCTTTGGTATAAATTGCCTTTTTCGGGTCAGAATTACACCTGATCGAGCGGGATTTGTACAACAAATAGTGAATGAGTGCAGCGGTGCAGTCAGTGACGGAATTGCGGGATATCAATATAACCTCTGTTAATGTGGTTAAGGACGAGCTGGTGGCAGCGGTGGACGCCGCCGCGGCTCATCTTGACCAGTTTGCAGTGGATCAGAATAACAAGCAGTCGGTGGACCAGTGTCTGGCAGGGCTGCGCCAAGTCAGCGGTGTTCTGCAGATGGTGCAACTGCACGCAGGGGAGCTGCTGGCTCAGGAAATGCAGACCGCCTTGACGGATATCCGCGAGGGGCGCCAGAAAGCGGCTGGCGACCTTATGGAGGGGCTTGGCACCGGCTTTTATGTACTTACGCGCTACCTGGATTTTGTGCAGAACCGCGGCATGGCACGCCCAGAGTTGCTCATCCCCTATATCAACAATCTGCGTTTGGCGCGCGCACAGCCGCCGGTTCCCGAGAGCCACTTTTTCCGCTGTAACCTGGATGGCAATGTCCCCGGCGTGGTCGCGTCATCGGTGATGTCCGAGGATCTGTCCAGTTTCGTGCGCCGTTTTCGCCACATGTACCAGGTTGGTCTGTTGGCCCTGCTGAAAGGCAAGCCGGCCAAGCCCGCGTACACCATGATGGCGCGCGCGCTACAGCGCGTTGCCAGCATTTGTGCCGGCCGTCCCAACGGCAAGCTCTGGGCCGTGGCGGGTGCAGCCTTGGGCGGTATGGCATCGCGGGAAATGCATATCAACCGCTCGCGGGTCATGGTATTCAGTATGTTTGACCGGCGGCTGCGCGTTCTGCAGAGGGAAGCGGATGCTGCGCTGGACCAGCCGCCCCCGCCGGTACTACTGAAAGAGTGTCTCTACTGGTTGGCACTGTCTGCCCCCAGTGGTCAGGGGGCGAAGATGCTGGAAGCCTTCTCGGCCAAACCGCTCGGCTACAGCGAGGCGGAGCTGGAGCGTGAACGGGCCAGTCTCGGCGGGCCGGGCGCCACCGCTATCACCGCGGTGGCGGGTGCTCTGGACGAAGAGCTTTCCGGAGTGCGCCGTATGCTCGACGATGTGGAGATGCTTGGCATTAGCGGCCTGGACGGTGAAGACGGATTAGCGGGCACCTTGAAGCGCATTGCAAGCATTCTACGCCTGCTGAATTTCAAACAGGTTGGCGATGGCTTGAGCCTCGCGGTGGAGGAATTCCGCACCGCCGCCCCTGCCGGGGGATCTGCCGCAGAATCAGCGCTACAGAAGCTGACGGACCAGGTGTTAATGGTGGATAGCGCCATTCGCGCTCTGCGGCAAAGCTCTTCTCTCGACCTGGATGAATACGGACAAGTAGATTTGGTCCTCGAGCGCAGCCAGTTGGCGGAGGCGGAGTTGGCCGTGCTGAAAGAAGCTGAGGCCGGACTCTCACTGATCAAGCGTGCGTTGGGTTCCTACGCTGAATCCGGCTTCGATCATGGTCATATTCGCAACGTTTCCACCACCCTGAACTCCGTACGTGGCGGCTTAATTGTACTTAATCTGCGCCGTGCCTCGGCGGTGGTGGCACGGCTGGTGGATTTTGTCGAGGCGGTGATGGAGCAGCGCGAAGCAGCACCGGGTATCGAGCAATCATTGGATATTTTCGCGGATGCCATTATCAGCCTCGAGTATTATCTGGGCGAGGTGAAACTGCATCGCAACGCGGATATCCAGTCCTTGAATTTGGCTGTTGAAAGCCTCGAAGCTCTCGGCTATCCGGTCGAGGAAGATTGATCGGGCTGCCCAGGGTCCAGAGGAAGTGTGTTTTGAGCGATATTTTCGTCCCCGCCGCCCGTGTATTGCCTCTTCCGCCATTGACACTACACATTCTGGTTGCCGATGGGCAACTACTCTGTCGCGGTGATAGTTTTTTACACGCTAAGCCCTTGCTGCCGGCGGCGATGGTCGAGAGCAGCCACTACTTGGGGGAGCTGCGGGGGGAAGCCTGTGGAGTACACCAGATCGCCACACCGGCGGATGTTGAGGGCTGTGAGTGGCGGAGTTTGCGCAGTCTGCTGGGACGGGTGGATGATCTGCACTTCGCGCTTGCCGGGCGGGCCTTGCAAGTTGTTGATTGGGACATAAATCACCGCTTCTGCGGCCGTTGTGGCCGGGGTACGGAGTATCACCCCAGGGATCGAGCGCGCGTGTGCCGCGACTGTAACTTGGCGGTGTATCCGCGCATTTCCCCTTGCGTCATCATGTTGGTTACACGCGGTGACGAGTGCTTGTTGGCGCGACATACCCGCCATCCTCGGGGTATCCATACGGCTTTGGCCGGCTTTATCGAGCCGGGGGAAAATGCCGAGCAGGCACTGGCGCGGGAAGTGCGAGAAGAGGTGGGGCTCGAAGTCGGTAAAAGCCGCTATATCGGCAGTCAGTCCTGGCCCTTCCCGGGGCAATTAATGCTCGGTTACCACACGGAATGGACTGGTGGCGCGTTGGTGCCCGACCGGGAAGAGATCGCCGAGGCAGGCTGGTTTCATTACAGTGCGCTGCCGGAAATCCCGCCGCCGCAGACCTTGTCCGGGCAGTTGATCCGCCTGTTTGCAAAACGCGCATCCGGTGAAAAGCGCTGTTAGGGCTTCTCTGATTAAGGCGTTTATTGGCAGTAAAGGAAATTAAGGCCTGTGCGCTCCCAAGCCAATTACCGCACCCCAGCGAATTATTCTGAGGTTCCATAGGTCCGGACGGAGCTAAATAATATGTATATTGCCATCACCTTTCTCATCGCATTGCTGGCACTGCTGCTGGTTTTCTGGGGCGGCAGGATCCTGTTAAGCGGCAAGTGGATACTCGGTTTTATCCGCGGCACACTCGGTTTGCTGTTTCTTGCGACAGCTCTGTTGATCGTGTTGGTGGCAGCGGATGTGTACAGTTACAGAAATCTTGCGGAGGAGCACAGTGTCGGCACAGTGTCTTTCCGCAAAACGGGTGAGCAGCGTTACGAAGTCACCTTTTCCGATGCGGACGGATTGGCGCAGCGTTTCGAATTGCACGGTGATCAGTGGCAGCTGGATGCGCGCATGTTGAAATGGAAGGGCGTTTTGGCCCGTTGGGGCATTCAGCCTGCCTACCGCCTGGACCGGCTCAGTGGCCGCTATTTGACGCTGCAAGATGAACGCATCAAGGAACGTTCGGTGCATCAACTAGATAGCAGCGCCTTTGGTATCGATATTTGGCAGTCATTGCGCGGTATCGACAAAAAATTGTCGTTTGTCGATGCGGTCTACGGCACAGCCACCTTCCTGCCGATGGAAGACGGCGCGGTCTACGATGTACGGATTACCCACAACGGTCTGCTGGCGCGGCCACTCAATCAACAGGCCACTTCAGCGGTAGAGGAGTGGCAGTAACCTAGGTCTGAACGGCAGGCCTTGTAGCCGCGCACTGTCTGCCTGAATATTTATCATTTTTACAAGCTAGAGCAATCTGGAGTTTCAGTGGAATTTCTCAGTGAATATGGCCTTTTTCTGGCCAAAGTAGTGACGCTTGTTGTCGCCTTGCTGGTTCTCATCGGGTTTATTGCCGCCAACCGCGAGCAATTGAAAGAGCGAGTGCCCGGATATATCAGTGTCACCAAGCTCAACGATCGCTATGAGCAATTCAAAGAAACCCTGCTCGAGGCGGTGATGGATAAACACGAGTTTTCGCGGCGTAAAAAGCAAATGGCCAAGGACAGAAAAGCGCGGGATAAAGCGCTGGCGAAAAAGCACAAGGAGGTGTTAAAGAAACAGCCTCAGGAAAAGGTTCGGCAATCGGGCCTGGAGCGCACTGATACACCTGTGCCGGAGCAGGGTGCCGCCGATGCGGAAGCGGGGGAGCAGCATGTTCAAGCCTTGGTTACGGAAAAGCCTGCGGGTGAACGCAAGCGCATTTTTGTGATGCACTTTGACGGTGACATCAAAGCCAGTGCTTTGTCTAACCTGCGCGAGGAGGTCACCGCTGTTCTGCAGGTCGCCGAACCCGGTGATGAGGTACTGGTGTGCCTGGAGAGCCCCGGCGGCATGGTTGCGAATTACGGCTTGGCTGCGAGCCAGCTCTCAAGAGTGCGCAGCGCAGGTATCCAGCTTACAGTGGCTGTAGACAAGGTGGCGGCCAGCGGCGGATACATGATGGCCTGTGTGGCTGACCGTATTCTAGCGGCCCCCTTCGCAATGGTCGGCTCCATTGGGGTGGTGGCTCAACTGCCGAACTTCCACCGGTTGCTCAAGCGCCACGACGTGGATTTTGAGTTGTTCACCGCAGGAGAGTACAAACGCACAGTGACCATGTTCGGCGAAAACACCCCCGAGGGGCGGGAGAAGTTCCAGAGTGACCTGGAAGAGATCCACGCGCTCTTCCAACACTTTGTAGCAGAGTACAGGCCGGCACTGGATATTGCCAAAGTGGCCACCGGTGAGGTCTGGTTTGGCCAGCGGGCGTTGGATTTGGGCTTGGTGGATGAATTGAAAACCTCCGACGAATATCTTACCCACTGTGCGCAGGAAGCAGATCTTTACCAGGTGGAATATAAGGAGCGGCGGAATATCGCTAAAAAAATTGGCCTCGCCGCACAGGGGGGAGTAGAGTCAATGCTAATGCGCCTTTTTTCCCGCTTGGCAGCATGGCGTCACCAGGCGCAGTGACGACTGCCATTGCGTGGCCTGTAAGATGTATTTTTAAGAAGTTGTAGTTATGAAAGATACCTTTCGCGCTGTCTGGGTCGAGGAAGTGGCACCGGGCAAATTCGATCAGCGGATTGTTGAGCGGCAAGTTGGTGACTTGCCTGACCACCCGCTGCTGCTGGCGGTGACCCATTCATCTCTGAATTACAAAGACGCACTTTCCGCTTTCGGAAACCGCGGAGTCACGCGCGAGTATCCCCACACGCCAGGTATTGACGCTGTGGGCAAAGTGATCGAAGACAAGAGCGGTACATACGCCCCTGGCGATGAGCTCCTGGTCACTGGCTACGACCTGGGAATGAACACCTGTGGCGGCCTGGCGGAATGTATACGTATCCCCGCTGGCTGGGCCCTGCCGTTGCCTGAGGGGCTGAGCGCGAGGGAGTCGATGATCCTGGGCACCGCCGGTCTCACTGCGGGTCTCTGTGTTGAGAAACTGCTGGAGGCCGGCGCCAAGCCGGAAGATGGTGAGGTATTGGTCACCGGGGCCACGGGAGGTGTTGGCTCCATTGCCGTCGCCCTGTTGGCAAAACTAGGGTTCCGTGTGGCGGCGGTTACTGGCAAGCTGGAATCGGCGGATTTCCTCACCGAGCTAGGTGCCTGGAAAGTGCTGGATAGGGAGACACTGGCGCCATTTGCCAGTAAGGCGATGGCGAAGCCGATGTGGGCCTGGGCCGTGGATACTGTCGGTGGCGACACTCTGTTTAATGTCATCAAGTCTTTGGCCTATGGTGGCGGCGTTGCCGCTTGCGGAATGGCCGCCGGGGCTCAGTTTCAAGCCAATGTGTTCCCGTTTATCCTGCGAGGTATCAGCCTTCTCGGAGTGGACAGTGTTGAGTTGCCGTTGGAGAAAAAGGCGTCCGTGTGGCGTAAGTTCGCTGCCGAGTGGCAGAATAGTGAACTGTTGAACCGCATCGCCGAGGATATTTCTTTGGAGCAGGCGCCGGAGTTTCTCGCCAGGCTGCTCCGAGGGCATGGAATCGGTCGCTATGTAGTGGATATGGCGCTCTAACAACCCGACCCTGCAGCCCTTATTTACGCTGGCGTGGCGCATATTCCGCGCTTGCTGGCTGCTAAGCTGAAATTCCCCGGTGGAAACCCGCCTGGAAGCGGGTTTCTCATTGTGTCGATTGTGGGTACAGTTGTTCGGGCTTTGTTGCTACTGGTAGAACAGATTGTCCGCGAATAACGAATTACCAAAGTTAACCCACCAGGCTAGTGCGCTGGTTCTGTCCGGTGGTGGCGCCCGCGCCGCTTACCAGGCCGGCGTGCTCAAGGCATTGGCGGAGTTGGCACCCGAATCCAATCCACATCCGTTTCAAATTATCTGTGGCACCTCTGCCGGTGCCGTCAACGCGCTGTTACTCGCTTCTCATCCGGGTACCTTCAAGGAGGCAGTGGAGCGTCTCTGCACCTTATGGCTGCAGCTCACGGTCGATCAGATCTATCGCAGTGGCTGGTTCAGTCTGATGGGTAATATGCTCGCCATCACCCGCTCGCTCTTTAACCAGGGGGTGGGGCGCCAGAGGCCTCTGGCGCTGCTGGACAATACGCCGTTGCGGGATCTGGTTACTGAGGTGATCCAGTTCGACAATATTCAGCGCAATATCGATGCTGGAATTCTGCGAGCTGTCTGTGTCAACGCCTTGTCGTATGGCGCAGGGGAATCTGTCAGCTTTTTCCAAGGGGCGGAAACGTTGAGTGAATGGCACCGATTCCGCCGCTACGGCGTGAGGACCAGGCTGACCGTCGATCACCTGATGGCGTCGGCGGCTATTCCGACGTTATTTTCTACGGTTAAGATCGGTAATGACTACTTCGGTGACGGCGCCGTGCGCCAGCTGGCACCCATCAGTCCGGCGTTGCACCTGGGTGCCAATCGGGTGTTCGTGGTGGGGGTGTCCAATAACCGTTCCCCGGTGCATTGGGGCAAGCAGCGCAGTAAGCCGCCACGCCACTCCCCATCCATAGCGCAGATCGCCGGTCAACTGTTTAATGCGGCTTTTATCGACAGCCTGGAGGGGGATCTGGAGCACCTCGACCGGGTCAATCTGCTGCTGGATAGCGTGGAAGGGGAGAAACTCGGCGAACTGGCGCCACTGCGTCCGGTAGAATCCGCTGTGATAGAGCCTTCTCAAAGCCTTGACCGCCTGGCGGGACGCAAGGTCCGCTTTCTGCCACCTGCTTTGCGCTGGCTGTTCCGCGCCACGGGTGCCACCACATCCGGCGGCGGCGCCTCCGCCGCCAGCTATCTCTTGTTTGAGAAACCTTTTATCAGTGAGCTGGTCGAACTGGGCTATCAGGACGCCATGTGGGAGCGGGATAAACTGCGCGCTTTCTTGCAACCGGAAGCCGACTCCGTTCAGGAGGCGCGCAGAGGCCTGTTTGGCCGTAGAGTAAAACCGGTAACGGAAGCAAATGATGGCAACACGCAATCTTAAGCGCATTGGAATAGCGGCACTTTTGGGAACTGTGGTTTTTCTCTCTGCCTGCAGTAGTTCGGCAGGCAAAAGCGCACCGCAACTGGTATTGCCTCAGGCGGAGGAAAGTGAGTACAGACGCTTGCTTGCACAGGCGCGGGCGCTGTCCTTCACCCTTGATTTCGACCAGCTGCGGCGCGCTTACGTGGCATCGCCGGAATACAACCCCCGCGGTGGTGCCGAGCTGGTCGGGCTGACCGAGGCATACCGCGCGGAGGAGAGGGGCGAATACGGTGAATGCCTGAAGCAGGTGGACAGAGTGCTGGACGTTAGTTATATGAGTCTTGAGGCCCATATGATCGGTGTTCTCTGTGCTGCTCGCAGTGCCAATTTGCAGCGCGAGGATATTCACCGCTATATGACCGAAGGGTTGATGGATTCCATCGAACGCAGTGGTGATGGCCGCAGTCAGGAAAGTGCTTATCAAACTATTAGCACATCGGAATTGAACGGTTTTGTGCGCCTGAAAGGGCTCGAGGTACTGGATCAATCTATCGTTTACGACCAGCGCGGTATTTACGACAAAATACAAGTGCGGAACTTGGTATCCGGCGATGAGTACGCCCTCTATTTCAATGTCAGCCGACAGTTTGTGCACGGTGTGGAAAGTGCTGCGGACTAGGGCGTGTACGGTATGAATTTGCTGGAGGCCGTTGCGCTATTCCCATTTCGCGCCTGAGTTTGCCATCTGGCCTCAACTAGTATCGTTCACTGTCACGAAGCGACTTAATCAGAGGTTCCTTGTCTGTTAGCGGGCACTACAGCAGAAACTGTTGTAGCTTCTCCCAGACAAAAAGGCGCACCTGGCGGTCGCTGAACAGCACCTCGACCCTGTCGTCTTCCCATTTGATAACTCGCCCGTGGCCCAGCTTGCGGTGGCGTATACCTTCGCCGGGGATGGGTTTACGCACTGGTGCTCGGGGACCTTGGATTTCCGGGTTGTAATCGCAGGCCTCCATATAGCGCAGTGCTTGACGAGTGACAGGGAAGGGACTTTGGATCTGAGCCGGGCGCTCGCGCAAGGCGTTGTCGATCAGTTTGCACAGCGGAAGCTGCATTTCTTCGATAAACAGCGATGGCTGTTGTTCCGCGCCTCCACTGTTTTTATCGGGTGCCAGTGGTGGTGCGAGCAGATAGAGGCGGCGGCGTGCACGGGTCACGGCCACATACATCAGGCGGCGTTCGCTTTCCACTGAAGCCGGCGTGGTGAACTCCCGCTGTGGCTGATAGGGCATGGTGTACTGGCTTAGGGAAGGAATAATGACATCATCCCATTCCAGCCCTTTCGCTTGATGCATGGTTGTAATCTGTACGGCATCCGCTTGCGCCTGTTCACCTTCGCGGTGCTGGCGTTGCAGTGCTTGCAGGTGCTGCAGAGCTTCGGCGGGGGGCTGTTTGAGGGTATCCAGGAACTGGCAGAAGGCGAGAATCGTCTGTTTGCGCTCCTCTCCCTGCTGGCGGGTGAAGCTGTCGTCACTGATGCCGTTGAGGTAGTCCAGGGCCGCCAACTGGCGGCGGAGAAGTTCGCCGGCCAGGCCGCGCCAGTTTTCCACCTCCATCAAAAGTTCGGCGCGTTGCCGCATCCGTTTTTTTTGTCCCTTGCTTAAAGACTCCGGAATCAGTTCCAGCAAGTATTTGCCCCAGTCACTGTCGCGCTTGGCCAGTCGAACGCAGACAGGTTCCAGTACCTTGCGCGGAACGCGGATGTGGGGAGCCGTCAGCCATTCGTAGATGCCTTGTTCGCGTTTTTTCGCGGGCAGTTGGGCAAAGCGGCCGGCGGCTATATTCAGGCTCCAGAAAAGCGGGCGCAGTTCGCGCCGCGACAGTACCGTATTACTGTTGGCCGACTTGTAGGGAATGTTGTTGGCCAGCAGCGCCAGTTCCACAGGGGCGGCCACCGACCAGAGGCGAACCAGAATTGCGGTTTGCCCCAGGGGTTGAGCGTGTTTTTGGCGGCGGCGCAGGTGCTCCACCAGCCAATGAGTTTCCCGGTCTGTTTGAACCAGTTCGATATCCGTGCGCTGTTTGCAATCCGCAGACACGCAAAATATATCCGCACGCTCGCGGTTGTGACCGATAAAGTGGTTTGCGGCCAGGGACAACTGATGTCCGTAGCGGAAGGTGCGACTCAGGTGATAGACATTGGACGGTGGGAAATCGCCGTCGAAATAGGTGAGCAGGAATTTCGGTTTGGAGCCGCGCCATTCGTAGATGGTTTGATCCGGGTCGCCAATGGCGATCACATTACCGGATTTTCCGTACAGTACGCGCAGGAGAAAATGCTGTACTTCATTGATATCCTGGTATTCGTCCACCAGGATATCCTCGTAGTGGCTGCCGTATTGTTCGGCGATATCCGGTTCCAGGCTGAGCAGAAGTGCCGGATCGTAAATCAGGTCCGCATAAGTTACGGCATTCTGGCTGCGGCGCCAGCTTTCGAAAGCGCGGAATACCTTGAGGAAATATAAATACTCGTCGCCGAGCTTGAGCTCCTGGTAAGCGCTGAGGTCACCGCTGAGTATCGTCTTGGTATAGTCGATAAAAAATTCCGCAGCCTCCACTTCCGACTGCTTGCGGGCGCGGATTTCCTCCAGCTCATAAGGAGGAGCACACTTTTCGATCGCCTTCCAGATCTGTAACTGCACCACTGATTGGGGCAGGGGAGTAAGGTTGGCCGGTGTTATATGGCCGCTGGCGATCATGCGCTGGTAGAGACGGTAGCCGAGGCTGTGGAAAGTGTGCACCGCCGGGGCTGCGCCGTGCACCAGCGATTGCAGGCGACGCTCAAAATCCTCCTTCGCGCTGCGGTTGTACATAAGCACCAGTATCCGTTCCGCGGGTACTCCAGCTTGCAGGCGTTTTTTGACATAGTGCAGCAGCGCGGTGGTTTTGCCGGAACCGGCGACCGCAATGATCTTGGCGTGACCGCCGGGGTGGTCGGCGATGGCCTGTTGTTCTTCTGTGAGTTGCTGCATAGGAAAGGGGGGTTCAAATACTGGATATTTTGCCAGTAGTGAGCGGTGGGGTACAAGAGCGCAGGTGGTGGTCGCTATCGCCAGCGGGATTTACTGTTTGCTTTGATCCCTGGAGAGTGCCAATTCGGCAATGTAGGATGACAAAAAGACCCGTCCGCTCAACTCCTCAAGAAATTTAGAGCGTCCCAGGCGGTCTAGTACCGGTCCCTTTACTTCCGACAGGTGTAGCCGAATATCCCGCGCGAGAAGATCCCGGTTCACCTGCTGCAATCTTTCCAGTGCGGTACCGTCGATTCGATTGACCGAAGACAATATCAGCACCAGCTCGCGGATATTGGGGTGGCGTTTCAGTTCGCTTAACAGCCGCTCCTCAACCGCACTGATATTGCTGAAAAAAAGACTTTCGTCGATGCGCAGGAAGAGGATGTTCGGTTGTGTTTCCACTGTGTGCCTGAGCACGTTGCGGAAGTGCTCCGTGCCTGGCACTCGGCCGACCACGGCGATATGTGGGCGGCTGGTGCGCCAGATCAGTGTGGCGAACGAGAAGCCGATGCCCAGCCCTATGCCCGCCTCGACCCCGAATAGCAAGACACCGAAAAAAGTGCCCGCCATGGCGACGCCGTCGGTGCGATCGTAGCGCCAAGTATTGAGAAACCCCCGCACGTCGATCAGGCTGGTTGCGGCGACGATAATAGTGGCGGCCAATACACACAGGGGCAACTCGGTAAATGGGGCGGTAGCGAACAATAGGACCAGTGCCAGCAGCCCCGCCGCGATTAGGCTGCTCATCGGAGAAACCGCGCCGCCCTCATCGTTGATAGCGGTGCGGGCGAAGCTGCCAGTAACCGGAAACCCGCCGGACAGGGCGCTGAGCAAATTCGCTGCCCCCAGACCCCGCAACTCGGCGTCAGCGTTGAGGCGTTCCCCGCGGCGCAGGGCAATGGCGTGGGCAATGGACAAGCTTTCCACAAAGCCCAGCAGTGCGATTATCACCGCGGGCAATAGCAATTTGTAAATCAGCTGCCAGTCCAGCGCCGGTATCTCCAGCTTCGGCAACCCCCGGGGAATCTCGCCGACGACAGGCATCTGCTCTTCCCAGTGAAATAGCGTTGTCAGGGCAATCGCTATCAGTACCACCGACATGGGCGCGAGCCTCGCGAACAGTCGCGCGCGCGATTCGGAAAGCCCCAGTAATTTGAGTGCTGGCGTTAGCCATATCCGTGCCGCCACCAGGGTCAGCACCGATGCCAGCCCCAGCCCGGTGGTGGCCCGGTCGGCGTTGGGGACTTCCTTCAGTGTGCTTAGAAACAATTGCAGCGCTGTGTCCCCTTCCGCCTCGCTGTTGATGCCGAGCAGTGGCGCTATCTGCCCGGCGATAATCAGCGCCGCGGCACCAGAGACAAAGCCGCTGATCACCGGGTGGCTGAGGAGGTTGGACAAAACGCCGAGCCGCAGTAACCCCATTGCAAACAGAATCAGTCCGCTCAGGGTGGCGAGAAGGACAGCGCCGGCGATGTATTCTGGGCTGCCCGGTGCGGCCAGGGGGGATAGAGCGTGGGCGGTCATCAGCGCGAGCACTGCCACCGGCCCTACTGACAGCACAGAGCTGGTACCGAATAAGGCATAGCCTACGAGAGGTAGAAGCCCCGCGTATAGGCCGATATGGGGCGGCAGGCCCGCCAGGGCCGCATAGGCGAGGGCCTGGGGTACCAACATCATGGTGGCCACCAGCGCAGTGGTGGCATCCCCCGCCAGCCATTCGCGCCGGTAGTGCTTAAACCAGTGGGGGACTAATTTTCTGGCCGGCATCCCAGGCTATCTTTCGGTTGAACAAGACTCTCAGACAAGATAGACGGGATTGGTTTCAGAGTAGGGGGCCGTCACCACTCCCACCTGTTCCGGCCCGTGGTCTCAACTTAGACACTGGCTTGTCGCCGGCTTAACAAGTGAAAGATCCCCATGCCCGCGAGCATGGCCGCGGTGAATATCACCGCTTTTATCGCGCCTGCGCCAGTTGCCACTATGGCTGGTCCCGGGCAAAAGCCAGCTAACCCCCAGCCGATCCCAAACACCAGGCTGCCGATCACTAGTGGTCGGTCAATATCCCGCCTTGTTGGCAGCTGGATATTTTCGCCGATCAAGGACAGGCCGCGCCACTTTTCTCTGCGCGCTCCTACCAGCTGGAACACCGGTAAGCCAACGCCGATAGCACCTGCCATCACCAGCGCCAGGGATGGGTCCCAGACCCCGGCCAGGTCCAGAAACCCGAGGACTTTTTCCGGATTGGCCATTCCGGAGGCCAGCAGCCCCAAGCTAAACACCAAGCCGGCGGCAAAGGCAGAGATTAGGGAAAGTTTGGATTGATGCATCGGGTCAACCTCCCAGCAAGTGGCGAGTCACATAGACAGTGGTAAATCCTGCGCCCATAAACATCAGTGTTGCCACCAGCGATCGCGGCGACAGGCGCGACAGGCCGCAGACCCCGTGGCCGCTGGTACAGCCAGACGCGTAACGAGTACCCAATCCCACGAGCAGACCGGCGACTACCAGCAGCGGGTAGTCGGCCTCAATCTGAATCGGCGGCAGTGTGTGGAACGCGGCCCATAGGGCAGGGCCGGCCAGCAGGCCTAGGGTGAAGGTAAGACGCCAGCCGGTCTCACCTGCTGCACGGCCAAACAGACCGCCCACGATACCGGAGATACCGGCGATGCGACCATTCAGCAGCAGTAGAATTACCGTTGCCAAGCCGATCAGAGCGCCGCCTGCGAGGGCGGACCAAGGGGTAAATGCGTTCCAGTCTATGGTTATCATTGCAGTTACTCCTCACAGTAGAGTTCATAAAGGGTTTGCAACAGTGCCAGCACCCGTTCATCCGCTATTCGGTAGTAAATGTGCTTGCCTTCGCGGCGAGTGCTCACCAAGCCTTCCCGACGCAGCACACCCAGCTGTTGGGACAGGCTGGGCTGATGGATACCTAGGCGGCTCTCGAGCTGGCTCACATTGAGTTCCTCCTGGCTCAGCTGACACAGCAGCAGCAACCGGTCTTGGTTGCCAATGGATCGCAGCAATTGCGACACCTCCCCCGCTGTGGCACGCATTTTGTCCAAGCTGATATTGGCGGTATCTGGCATCGGATCTCCGTAATGTCACTTTACGTAAAAACATTATATTGATTTATATATTATTTGCAAATATATTGTTTGTGTTGCTAATAGGGAGGACATGTTATGTCTGCGACCAAACCTATCACCCAAGTGCGCCCGTTTTTTGACCGCGATACAGAAACCTGGAGCTATGTTGTGTACGACCACCCGGGCGGTAGTGCCGCGGTGGTGGATACGGTGCTCAATTTCGATCAGGCCTCCGGGCGCACCAGCACCACCGGTGCGGAAGAGATCATTCAATTTGTGCGCGCAGAAAAGCTCACCGTGGAGTGGATACTGGAAACCCACGCGCACGCTGACCATTTGTCCGCAGCGCCGTATATCCGGGAACAAGTGGGCGGCAAGATCGCCATTGGCGATCAAATCCGAAAAGTGCAAACCATCTTCCGCGACTTGTTTAACCTGGAGCGGGAATTTTTGGTGGACGGCAGCCAGTTTGACCACCTGTTTCACGACGGTGAAACCTTTACCGTCGGCGAGTTGCAGGGGAGGGTCATCTATGTTCCCGGCCATACACCGGCGGATATGGCCTGGTTGATCGGCGACGCTTTATTCGTGGGAGACACTCTGTTTATGCCTGATGTGGGTAGTGCCCGCTGCGATTTCCCCGGAGGCGATGCCACCACCTTGTACCGTTCGGCACAGAAACTGCTGGCACTGCCGGAAGATACGCGCATGTTTATGTGCCACGACTACCCGCCCGAAGGCGGGCGTGAGTATCGTTGCGAAACCACCGTGGGCGAACAGAAGCGCAATAACATTCACCTGCATGAAGGGATCAGCGAGGAGGAGTTTGTCGCCATGCGAAACAAACGCGATGCAACCCTGCCGATGCCGCGCCTGATCATTCCTTCTATTCAGGTAAACATTCGCGCCGGACAAATGCCGCCCCCGGAAGATAACGGCACCACCTATCTGAAAGTGCCGATCAACACACTCTAACGAGCACTTGGTGAACATTGGGTGGGCAGGTGAAATGGCTTTTAGCGTACTCATACAGGCCCGTTCCCCTTTTCCCACCCACAAATTGAGCCACTACGGAGAGCGTTGAAGTGACGACAGAGATCAAATATTTGGATGAGCAGGTCAGTGTTTCCGAGCAGTTGGACTGTGATGCTGTAGCCCGTTTAGCGCTGGCAGGTGTAGAGCTGGTTGTGTGCAATCGGCAGGAAAATGAGAGTGAGGATCAGCCGACATTTGCAGAGTTGGAAAAAGCCGCTCGCGAGAACGGCATGGAATTTATTGCCATTCCTTTTGCTCGCGGGCAGATGACGTTACAGCACTGTCGAGAATTCTCTGAATTGCTGGCGTCCGGCAAGAGGATTCATGCCTTTTGCCGTACCGGAAACCGCTCCTGCAACCTTTGGGCAGTTGCCTGCCGGCTCAAGGGGGCGGAGGATAAGTCTCTGCTTGCAAGCGCCCGCGCGGCGGGATTCGAAATCCGTGATGTGCTGGTTGCTTTTGATACTGAATAAACCAGATATCCACTAATAAAGGAAAACGCCATGCGTGCATTGTCGACCTGTCTGCCTGCCCTGGACTGGCTGGCAAACTACAACGCTCGCACATTCAGCCGCGATTTGATGGCCGCGATTGTCGTGACCATTATGTTGATTCCCCAGTCGCTGGCTTATGCGCTGCTGGCGGGGGTACCGGCACAGGTCGGGCTCTACGCGAGCATAGTGCCGCTGCTGGCCTACGCGGTGTTTGGTACCAGCCGGACTTTATCGGTGGGACCGGTTGCGGTGGCATCATTGATGAGCGCTTCGGCGCTCAGTGAAGTGGCGCTGCAGGGGACTACTGAGTATTTGCTTGCCGCCGCGCTATTGGCGTCTTTATCAGGTCTGTTTCTTGTTCTTCTCGGGTTGCTGAGACTAGGGTTTCTTGCCAACTTCCTCTCCCATCCAGTGATTTCCGGGTTTATCACTGCCTCTGGCATTTTGATTGCGCTAAGTCAATTGGGAACCATCCTCGGTGTTGGGGGGCGCGGTGACAATCTCCCCCAGTTGCTACTTTCGATAGCGGAAAAACTGGACAGCATCAATCCTTATACACTGGCTACTGGTGGTGCGGTCATACTGTTCCTACTTTGGTCGCGGGCTGGGGCGGTCCGGTTTCTCAAAGGGTTATCGTTGCGTGCACATACCGCCGACCTACTGGCTAAAGCCGCACCGGTGGTGGGGGTGTTGGCCAGTATAGCCGTTGCTGCGCTGTTTGATTTTGAAGGCAAGCAGGTGGCCCTGGTAGGAGAGATTCCTCCCGGTCTGCCAGGGTTACAGATTCCCGTATTTTCCCGAGAACTGTTTGAGGCACTGATAACACCGGCGATAATGATCTCCATTATTGGCTATGTGGAATCTGTGTCGGTTGGGAAGACACTCGCCGCCAAGCGCCGGCAGAAGATCGATGTAAACCGGGAACTGATCGCTCTCGGGGCGGCAAACGTCGGCTCCGGTATTTCCGGAGCTTTCCCTGTCACCGGAGGCTTTTCCCGCTCCGTGGTTAACTTTGATGCGGGGGCGGAGACGCAAATGGCAAGTGTCTTTACCGCTTTTGGCATTGCCTTGGCATCAGTATTTCTGACGCCTTTTCTCTACTATCTTCCCAAGGCCACCCTTGCGGCCACTATTATCGTTGCGGTAGTGTCGCTGGTGGATTTTACGATCCTGAAAAAGACTTGGCACTTTTCTCGCAGCGATTTTTTTGCGGTATTGGTTACCATAGCAATAACGTTGCTGTTTGGTGTTGAAGTCGGTGTATCCTGTGGTGTGGCAGCTTCCATACTCCTCTTCCTTTACCGCACTTCCCGCCCCCATATTGCCGAGGTTGGGCTGGTGGAAGGCACTGAGCACTTTCGCAATATTAAACGGCACAAGGTACTGACTGTGCCGGAGATACTGACCATTCGCGTTGACGAAAGTCTGATGTTTTCCAACGCAAGTTACCTGGAAGACCGTATCTACGCAGACTTGGCGGCCAATACGCAAGTGAAGCATGTGATATTGATGTGCAGTGCTATCAACGAGATAGACTGGAGTGCACTGGAAGTGTTGGAAGCGGTTAATGAACGGCTGGCAGAGCAGGGGATGCAACTGCATTTGTCCGAGGTAAAAGGCCCCGTGATGGACAGTCTACAGAAAAGCGGATTCCTGAAACATCTGTCCGGAAAAGTTTTTCTGACACAGTTTCAGGCATTTTCTCAGGTCCGGGCCAATTTGGTTTAGCCCATGAGCTCGAAAGGCAAGCCTTGATGAGTGTGCAATGAATTTGTAGCGGGGTGAGATTCTTCTTTGAATTCAAAATGGCTTAACGTCAGGAAGCGAATTATCCAGAGATTACTTATTGCTCGTTAAATGCTGCATTAGCTCCTTATTATTCTAAGGAACCTCTGATTAATTCGCGTGAACACAATAAGTAGGTTCCGGGACGCTCAGGCAATAGGACGGATATTTCGAAAACGCGCGAGTACTTCCCTGTAGCTCCGTCGGATACATCCCTGTATCCGACGGTTTCGAAATGTCCGTCCTATCACCTGAGCTTCACATCCGCCCCCGAAGAACCTCTGCCACCAGGAAATGAATTAATCAGAGGCTCCTTAGGTAAATCTATGAGCCAACTGACTTTTGCCGAAGCAGAATACACAACCAAAAAGCGGAAGACACGACGGGAACTCTTTCTCGAACATCTGGATAAGCTATTGCCTTGGAAACAGTTGGAGACACCTATAGCCAAGCACTATGCCCGTGGGGGAATAGGTCGCCCTCCCTATCCACTGTCTATGATGTTGCGTATTCACATTATGCAGCTGGTTTATAACCTGAGCGATCTGGCAATGGAGGATGCCCTGTACGAAATCGAGTCCATGCGCCGATTCGCCGGTGTCCGCTTGGACAAAATCCCGGATGAAACAACAATCCTAAATTTTCGGCACTTGTTGGAGAAACACAATCTGGGCAAGAAGCTGTTCCAAAAAATCAACAAACATCTTGATCAGCACGGCTTGATACTACGCGAAGGCAGTATTGTAGATGCCACTATCATTTCTTCTCCCAGCTCAACCAAGAATAAGAAAGGTGCTCTAGATCCAGAAATGCATCAGACTAGGAAAGGCAAGGAGTGGCATTTCGGCATGAAAATGCACATTGGCGTAGATGAGTCTCTGGGGCTGATACACAGTGTAGAAACAACACCAGAGAACGAACACGACCTGAATGTGGCACACAAGTTATTGCACGGCGATGAACAACGAGTTTGGGCCGACGCAGGCTATGGTGGCGCAAAGAAGCTAAAGAGCTTAAAAAACGGAACCTGGAATGGTTTATTGGTATGCGCCCAGGCTCACGTAAAAAGCTTGGTTGTTCACATACAAAAAAGCAGAGAAGATAAAGGCCAGTGTTCGGGACAAAGTAGAGCATGCTTTCTTTTATATCAAACGCATGTTTGGTTACAGCAAGATTCGCTATCTCGGTTTGGCGAAAAACACCAATCGCCTTTATGTGTTATCGGGGTTGGCGAACTTACTTCGCTGTCAAAAATATCTGCTGGCCTAGGGCCAGTGTGCCTGAAATCCGCTTGAAAGCGGATTTCAGGCAATAAAATGATCAGTTTTGGGAAGGAATCTAAAAAAATTTAGCTTCAACGTAAAAAATTTCATGAACACTATGAAATGGAGGGGTTATTCAGACCTTCCTTAGGTGCGTTGACCATGGGCCTCATGATTCATTTTGAGAGAGTGGTATTAAGAGAACCCGGGTGCGTACGGAAGGGGCGTTACAGCGGATATTGTCGTACATTTGTGGGGGGCGATTGGAACAGCACCTTAAAAATGAGAAGTGCGACTACTTTTTTGACGTTTAAATTGTCTATGAGCAGATGGCTCGGGTCAGTAGTCAGACATTAGGACAATACATACAAACGTGTAGTAAATCGTTCAGAGAGACATGCAGGTCAGTACAGGGAGGGTATCTTGGGCATCGACAGGGGGAGCTTTACCTCGCATTTTTCAGCCGATTTGGGACTGTATAAAAAAGCGACCGAAATATGCTCGGCCGCTATTTTTCCCCTTTTCAGACTATTAGCCGTAAGCCGCTGCCGGTACCTCATTTGTTTCCGTTTCCGCGGAAGTACGGATCAGATAATCAAAGGCGCCCAGGGCGGCGGTAGCGCCAGCGCCCATGGAGATAATAATCTGTTTGTAGGGCACTGTGGTTGCGTCGCCTGCGGCGTAGACACCGGGCAGGCTGGTGGCACCGCGTTCGTTGATCACGATTTCCCCCAGACGGTTGCGTTCCACCTCCGAATCCTGCAGCCATTCCGTGTTGGGGACCAGGCCGATTTGCACGAAGACACCAGCCAGTTCCAGCTGCTTGCTTTCACCACTGACCCGATCGGTGTAGCGGAGGCCGTTCACCTTGCTGCCGTCACCGAGTATTTCGGTGGTTTGTGCATTGGTGATGATGTCGATGTTATCCATGGATTCGGCCTTGCGTACCAGTACTTCGTCGGCGCGTAAGGTGTCGGCGAATTCCAGCACGGTAACATGTTTGACAATACCGGCGAGATCAATTGCCGCTTCTATGCCGGAGTTGCCGCCGCCGATCACCGCCACGTGTTTACCTTTGAAGAAGGGGCCATCGCAGTGAGGGCAGTAAGCGACGCCACGGGTTTTGTATTCCTCTTCACCGGGAACGCCCAGTTGTCTCCAGCGGGCGCCAGTGGCGAGCACTATCGCACGGCTTTGCAGGGTGGCACCGCTCTGTAGTTCAAGGTCAAGTAGTTGATTGCGGCTCAAATTCGCTGCACGTTGACCGGTAATAATATCCACGCCGTATTCTTTGACATGCTGCTCCAGACTGGCGGCGAGTTTGGGGCCTTCGGTGTAGGGAACAGAGATAAAGTTTTCAATACCTACGGTATCCATGACCTGTCCGCCGAAGCGTTCCGCGACCAGTCCGGTGCGGATGCCTTTGCGTGCCGCGTAGATAGCCGCTGCGGCTCCCGCCGGGCCACCACCTACAACTAATAAGTCGTAAGGCGCTTTTTCATTCAGTGTTTCGGCTTCGCGTTTGGCCGCATTGGTATCGAGCTTAGCGACAATTTCCTGCAGAGTCATACGACCCTGGGCGAAGTGTTCGCCATTCAGGTAAACGGAGGGTACGGCCATAATATTGTGCTGTTCAACTTCCTCCTGGAAGAGTGCACCGTCGATCATTTCATGGGTGATATTCGGGTTCAGTGTCGCCATCAGGTTGAGGGCCTGCACCACGTCCGGGCAGTTTTGGCACGACAATGAAATATAGGTTTCGAAGTGGTATTCGCCCTCCAAATTGCGGATTTGCTCCAGCAATTCCGGGTCGGCCTTGGCTGGGTGGCCGCCCGTTTGCAGCAGGGCGAGCACCAGAGAGGTGAATTCGTGTCCCAGGGGAATACCAGCGAAGCTTACACGGGCTTCTTCGCCTTTACGGGCGATAGCCATGCTCGGTGTGCGTTTGCCGTTGCCTTGCCGGGTTTCTATTTTGTCAGAGAGACTGGCGATTTCATCGGCCAGGGTCTCGAGCTCTTTGGATTTAGGTGTGTTGTCACCGGACACACGCAGTTCGATTGGCTCGATGATATTGCGCAGGTAGGTGTCCAGTTGCTGTTTCAGATTGGCGTCCAACATCGGTGTGTCCTGTTCATTGTGGGTTCGGTCAAAAAAGGCCCACCCGGAGGTGGGCAAATGGGATGGCAGTCCCGGTTGAGGGGGGGTTAAATCTTGCCGACCAGGTCCAGAGACGGCGCCAGAGTTTCGTCACCTTCTTTCCATTTGGCCGGGCATACTTCTCCCGGGTGGGCGGCGATGTACTGAGCGGCTTTGATTTTGCGCAGCAGCTCCTGGGCGTCGCGGCCGATTCCACCGGCGGTGATCTCTACGATCTGAATCTTGCCTTCCGGATCGATAACGAAGGTGCCGCGGTCGGCGATGCCTTCTTCTTCAATCATCACACCGAAGTTGCGGGTGATGGTGCCGGTGGGATCGCCGATCATCGGGAACTGGATTTTGCCGATGGTGTCGGAAGTGTCGTGCCACGCCTTGTGGGTAAAGTGGGTGTCGGTGGATACTGAGTAGATCTCGACGCCCAGCTTCTTGAATTCTTCATAGTTGTCCGCCAGATCGCCCAGCTCGGTGGGGCAGACGAAGGTGAAATCGGCGGGATAGAAGAAGAACACTGCCCACTTTCCTTTTACGTCGGCATCGCTGACGTCGATGAAGTCGCCACCTTGGTAGGCTTTGGCAGTAAAGGGCTTCAGTTCAGATTCAATGTAGCGGGACATAGATAGCTCCTTGTTCGCTCGTTTGCGTTAAATTGCTTGGACGCGATTAATACTATGGGTTAATGGCAGTTGATAAAAATAATCTATTTAAATGGCTCTGATAGCTTCAGTTGATTAAGCGAGATCCCTCCATAGTTGATTCCTTCTTGATATCAGGATTGCAGTGTCTGCTCTCATTGCAGATACTCCGGTAGTGACCAATGGTCCGGATCTGGTCCGGTGCCAGCAGTAACCCCGGGGAGCCTATGAGATTGATTCGTTTGTTGAAAAACGACTTGGCGCGTGAGGCCAAAGCGTGGGTCGAAGAAGGCTTGATCAGTGAGGCTCAGGCGGCACGGATCTGCGATCGCTATGGCGTAGACCTCCATCAAGATGGGAGCCGTTCCCTGGGTTACAGAGTGTTGGTGGGATTGGGATATCTCTTTATCGGCTTGGCAATGATCACTTTACTCGGTGCCAATTGGGATGAGATCCCGAGGGCGCTGCGCATGTGGGGCTTGATCCTGCTGACGGTATCTACTCAGGTAATCGCGTTGCGCCACTGTCTCAGCGGAAAGCATAACGCCGGAGTCGGATTGTTTCTGCTTGGTAACTTCTTCTATGGCGCGTCGATTATTCTAATTGCACAGATCTATCATCTTGGCGAGCATATGCCGGATGGGGTCTTTTGGTGGGCACTGGGGTGTCTGCCGTTCGCTGTGATGACAAAGAGTCCCTGGCTGGCGCTGCAGGCCAACACGCTTGCGTTGATCTGGTTCTTTATAGAGATCAGTCTCGGTTATTACCCGGGCCTGTTCCCGCTATTCGTGCTCAGTTCAGTGTATGTATTGTGGAAAGGGCCTCGGAGCGTATTGCTGCTGTTGGCGGTGCTCGTCAGTAGTGGTCTTTGGCTGGAGTATTCGCTGGCCGTGCTGTGGCGGGAAGATGATCAGTTTTTCTTATTCGATTTCCACGCCGAGCACCTGGTAGTGGCAGTGGCCTTGTTTATCTTGCTGTTCGCCACGGCTCAGCGGCTTGCCAGCCTGCCATCCTCGGCAGCCCGCGACTACGCCGCAATCATTTCTGTTTGGAGCTTACGCTTTGCACTGTTGCTGTTGTTGGTATTGAGCTTTTCCGGCCCGTGGAAAGACTTGCTGGATGCGGACTGGAAGCATCTGCCGTCTATGTGGGGGGTAACCGCATTACTGGGCGGCGGGGCTTTGTGGCTGGCGGAGAAAGCAGGGCGTACATCTTCGGTTGCCGCACTGTTGGTGGCTCTTCTACTTGCCGTTTCTGCAGTGCTGTTGTCCCGAGACCAGACTCACGCGGTGTACTATCAGGTTGCAGCAAATTTCTGCCTGATCGCGACAGGTATCTGGCTGGTTGTACGCGGTATCCACAGCGGTATCTCCCATTATTTCTTCCTCGGTGTGTTGTCTATTTTGGTCACCGCGCTGCTGCGTTATTTTGACTTGATCGGTGATTATGTGGGTGGGGCGGTGATGTTTATTGTGTTTGCCGCACTGCTTCTTGGCGCCGCCAAGTATTGGAAATATCAGCAATCGAGGGAGAGGTTGCTATGAAGCGGAAAATCCTGCTCGGTCTCGCCGCCGCCATTGGCTTTCAGTTTCTGACTTTGATTGGCATGTATCTGAGTGCGCAAATGCCACTGTGGACTGGAGAGGCAATCCGTCTGGAGGCGATACCGGTGGACCCGCGTTCACTGTTTCGCGGTAACTACGCGCGCCTGGAGTACGAAATTTCTCACTTGGATATCGCACTCTTTCCAGCGGGGAAAAGGCTGCGCGAAGGGGAGGTGATTTATGTTGCACTTACGGCTGACCGGCGTGGTATCTACCGGTTTGCCGGTGTCAGTCTGAAAAAACCACAGCAGGGCAGATTTCTGCGTGGCAGGATTGCGGGTAGCGGGTTCCGGGGTGCAATCAGTAGCTACAGAGTCCGCTATGGCATCGAGGCCTATTTCGCGCCTAAGGAAAAGGCTCTGGGGCTGGAAACGGATTTGCGCAAAGGGGGGATTGCTGAAGTGATGGTGTCAAAGAGCGGTCGGGCGCGGCTTAAGCATGTTTCGGCCAATCCCGCGAAATAGACAGTTACTGGTGGGGCGATGAGCGGCACCGGAATTTACCCCCGCGATATTTTCAGATTGATTCTGCTGCTGGAACTGGTGGCTCTAGTGGTGGGGTTGGTGGGTGTTTTCGTCTCTGGCGTTCAAGTGTATTGGCGGAGAGAATCGGTTTACGGGGACACTCTAACGGGCCTTATTTTCGCCACACTCAGCTTTCTGCTTGTGCTCTGGCTGATTCGCTCCAATTCGCATATTGGGGGCGTATTACGCAGGCATTGCGCTGACCTGCGCCACTTTATGGCCGCTTGTTCCGCCGTGCAGATTGTTGTGATTTCTCTTGCCGCCGGTATTTGCGAGGAGGTCTTGTTCCGCGGCTTTTTGCAGTCTTGGTTATCCCACCTCAGCTCACCTGCGGCTGGTTTACTGGTGGCGTCGCTGGTATTTGCCTTACTCCACTACGCCTCCTTTATCTATTTTGCCGCTACGTTTCTAGTGGGCATCGCCTTTGGGGTCTGCTACCGGATGACGGAGAGCCTGCTCTGTGTCGCGGTGTGGCATGCCGCCTACGACCTGTTTGTTCTCACGGTTATGCTCCGCTTTCCGCATCTGCTGCGGTTAGCAGAGGCGCGCTGAAGCGCATGTTCAACTTCAACTCGCACAGGTATCGAACATGCCCTTTCAATAACATTCCCTATAACGCTTCCAAAACACCCCACATTTACGGTTTTTAATTCCCATTTGTAATAAAAATATGATTTTAATAACCAAAGTATTCTAAAATTTTTCTCCTTTCTATTGCAATCGATTGCAATGCCGAATTATAGTGCAGGGGTGGTGTACGACCTTAAGAAAGCCCATTCTTGGTGCATGCAATCGTTTGCATGCGGTCGCAGTATAAAACGACCTGTTGTCGGAAAAATGACACCGCGAACAATAACTTGCATAAAAGCGAGGACGAGAGGGAAGAGTAGATGAATAAGAATCCTTTGGCCCAGGCGGTATCCCTGGCTGTAATTTCCCTGGGGTTCAGCGGGGGCCTGGTGGCTCAGCAGCTAAGCCAGGAACCCACTTCGGACACTATGGTGATTGAAGAGGTGGTGACCACTGGAACGCCCGGTGGCGCCAGCATTCGCAAGCTGGATGCCAGCTTCTCCATTACCACCTTGAATGACGATGAAATCGCAAAAGTCTCCCCGACCAGCACCGCGGATTTGATGAAGTCGATTCCCGGGCTTTGGGTAGAGAGCTCTGGCGGTGTTTCGGGCGCCAACATCGACGTGCGTGGCTTTCCCGGCGGCAGCGACGCACCTTTTGTAACCGTATCTTTGAATGGATTGCCGGTTTATCCCGCCCCGACATTGTCCTTCCTGGAAAACTCCTCGCTTTTTCGCATCGATGAGACCATTCAGCGGGTAGAGGGTTTGCGCGGTGGCCCCAACCCAGTCTACTCCAATGGTCAGCCTGGGTTGACCACGAACTTTATCCTGAAAGAGGGCACCGAGCAGACAGAAGGACGGCTGAAGTATTCCACCTCCGACTACGATCTGCAGCGGGCGGATGCACTGCTGACCGGCAAGCTGAGCGATGATGTCTACTACATGATTGGCGGTTATGTTAGCTCCTCTCCGGGGGTTCGCGACGCCGACTTCAGTGCAGAAGAAGGGCATCAGCTTACAGTACACCTGACTGCCGAGCTGGATAACGGTAAGGCCGGTTTCTATCTGCGGGATACTGACGATCACGGAACCTGGTATCTGCCTGGGGCCTCCACGCTCCCGGCGGATTACACCCAAGTAGGCCCCAGTAACCGCCGAGTACTGGTGCCCGTCAGCCAGGCGGATGGCAATGGCGGCTCCAGCACAGCGTGGCAGAGTTTCGATATGGGCGAAGGCCGTGGCTGGGATGGTAGTATCGGCGGCGCATACTTAGAGCTGGATCTTGGAGACGGCTGGACGCTCAATGAGCGTTTCTCTCTGACTTCTGGCAATGCGGATACTCTCGGTTTTGTACCCGATGGCAGCCCCGTGCGCCTGGATAGCCTGACGGATCTGAATGGCGACGCCATCACTTCTGCAACCACTGTCTCCGGCGCTACCGTCAGTGGAGATACCTTGGTGCAGCAGTTCGGTGCCTGGGTTGTACGCAAGGACATCGAGGCCGTGACCAACGACCTCAGCATTGCCAAACAATGGGATACGTTCAAAATCACTGCGGGCTATTACACTTCCAGTTGGGAGGTCAATGAGTGGTGGTCCATCGGCAACCAGAAATACTATGTCCTGGGGCATGACGGTGAACAGATTGCCAGTGTTGGCGGTGTTGGGGAGATCGCCTGTAATGCGGCCGGGGTGGCAACCTGCGGCTGGAGTTACGATGTAGATGCGAGCGGTGACGCCCGTGAAAACGCGCTTTACCTCGCCGGTGAGTTTTACCTTGGAGACTTCACATTCGACCTAGGGGTGCGTTCCGCAAACCGCGAAACCAATTATTCGGTGGATGATGGCGCGCTCGACGGGGTCTTCACCACCTACAAAGCAGACGAAGATGGTACAGCTTATACCGCTGCGGTGGACTGGGCGTTCGCCGACAATATGGGCAGCTTCTTCCGAATCAATTCCGGATTCAAATTTGCCGACTTCGATAACTACCGCGAGTTTGGCGATAGCTTCCGCGCTGGTTCCGATTTGGTGATTGATGTGGACCAGGCCGAGCTGGGTTACAAGTTGCAGGACGACAACTATTCCCTGTTCGCGACCTTGTTCTACAACGAGACCCAGGGGATGCCCGACTGTGTTGTCGGCAGTGATGTTTGCACCCGGCTGGAAACCGAAGCCACGGGCCTGGAGCTGGACGGCAAACTGTATTGGGGCGATTTCACTCTGGGGCTGAATGCCACCTTCCAGGACGCGGAAATCACCAGTGGCGAGTTTCAGGGCAACCAAGTACAGCGCCAGCCCGAACACCAGGTACGCCTGACTCAGAACTATGACTGGACCTTGAGCAACGGGGTGGAGGTATCCCTTTACGGGGCGGTCAGCCGGGTTGGCGAACGCTATAGTGATAGCAGTAATCTCACAACCCTGCCTGCCTACACCAAAGTGGATTTGGGCACGGTCTTTTACATCAATGACCTCAATGTTCAGTTGGCGGTGAACAACCTTACTGACGAAGAAGGTGCGACCGAAGGTGATCCTCGCGACCCGCTCGCAGCCAACGTGCGCTACATTTTGCCGCGCAATATCAAGTTGAGCGTCGCTTACGACTTCTAAACGTTTTATTGGCAGCACTAGTGCTCTCATCATCGCTTGCCGCATGGAACCCCACCATGCGGCTTTTTTTGTTTTGAGCACATGGGATGCGCTTGCGCAAATGAAACAGCGGTTCCTTGGTGCGGATTATCGATAAGTTGAAACTTCAGGCGCCGGGGCGGGGTATGTGGCAGATTTTCATCCCCAGAGGGGGAAGCCGGAGGCGGGCATTGCCTCCGGACTGGCTGCTTTAGGGAATCTCTGATTAATTCGCTTGAGCGCTATCGTTGGTTGCGGGGCGCTCCGGCAACGGGATGCTATTTCGAAAACACACGATGATTTCCCTGTAGTTTCGACGGATAGCTCCCTGTATCCGGCGGCTTCAAAATAGCCACCCCATCAACCGATCTTCTCATTGTGAGTAGACGTCTCGTTATCGTCAGGAGCGAATTAACCGGAGGCTCCTTAGGCGATAGAAGCGGAGATTGGGCTCGGTGTGTTGTGCGCTGAAAAAAAGCGTTCAGGCTCGAATTCAACCAGGCTGTTGAGAAGGTGGTCTGCGCTTTGTAGGGCGTTCCGGTCGCCGACTCCGACCGCAGTCATGCCCGCGGCCTGAATGGCGTCCACGCCCGCGGCCGCGTCCTCGAAGGCCAGACAGACGGCCGGCTCCGCCGCGAGCCCTGTGGCGGCGGCGAGGAAAATATCCGGTGCCGGTTTGGGGGCTGCCGCGCTTGGGTCCGCGATATAAGTAAAACAATCCGCGATTTCCAGGGCATTGAGTACCGCCGGTGCATTTTTGCTCGCGGACGCAAGGCCGATGGGGATATGGCGGCTGCGGAGCCAGTGCAGCAGTTCCCCGGCACCGGGCAGAAGATCGGCCGGCGAGAGTGTCTCGATCAGCGCCCTGTAGCAGTCGTTTTTACGCGAGGCCAGGGCCACTTTTTCCCCGTCGGTAAAATCCGGGCTGCGGTGGCCCAGGATCACTTCCAGTGAAGCCATGCGCTCAAGGCCTTTGAGGCCTTCTTCCATGGCGTCGTTCCAGGGCAGTTGCAGCTCTTTAGCCAATTGACGCCATGCTTGCAGATGCAGTCGGGCGGTATCGGCGATCACGCCGTCCAGGTCGAATATAGCCGCGTGGAAGCTCATACCAGTGCCTCCTGCACATTTGCCTGTTGGGCGGTAAGCGACTGCCCGGGTTGGGACAAGAGCAGGGATTCCCCGGCGTGGCGTAGTGTCAGCGGCGCACCGCTGACCAGGGTATAACGGGTTGATTCCCTATCCGCATCCAGCTCCAGAATGCTTTCCCGGAATTGCAGGCGGAAGCGGTAGCCTTGCAGCCCGTCGGGAATTGTTGGATTGAAATGTAAGGTGTCGCCGTGCAGCCGCATTCCGGCGAATCCTTGCACTAGGCACAGCCAGGTGCCGCCCATGCAGGCAGTGTGTATGCCGTGCTGGGTATTATTGTGGAGGTTGTCCAGATCCATACGGGCTACTTGTTGAAAGTAGCTGAGCGCCTTTTCGTGATAGCCCACTTCATTGGCAATAATGCTGTGGATGCAGGCGGATAGGGTGGAGTCGTGGGTGGTTCTCGGTTCGTAATAATCGAAATTACGGCGCTTTTGCTCCACGGTGAATTCCGGGCTCTGTAGAAAGAGTCCCAGAATTACATCTGCCTGCTTGCATACCTGGTGGCGGTAGATCACCAGAGGGTGATAGTTCAGCAACAGCGGATAGTGATCTGCGGGTGTATTTTCAAAGTCCCATTCCGGCTTGCCCAGAAAACTGTCGTCCTGGGGGTAGATGCCTAGGGTCTCGTCCTGCGGCAGGTACATGGCATCCGCCGCGCGGCGCCAGGCCGCGGGTTCGTCGGCGTCCAACCCGATGCGCTGCGCGAGCGCGGCGGCGGCTTGTGGTGCCTGGGCTTGCAGCCATTCATAGACTTCACAGGCGTAGTACAGGTGCGCGCGCGCCATCAGGTTTGTGTAGAAATTATTGTCCACCAGTGCCGTGTATTCATCCGGGCCGGTGACTTCATTGATGCAGAATTGGTTGTTGCGGCGCGGATTGTAGTGGCCGATTTCCAGCCACAGGCGCGCGCCCTCAATCACAATTTCCGCGCCCTTGTCTCGCAGGAAATCCGTGTCGCCAGTGACGCTGCAGTATTGTCGCACTGCGTAGGCGATATCCGCATTGATGTGAAATTGCGCGGTGCCCGCTGGATAGTAGGCCGAGCACTCTTCACCGCCGATGGTGCGCCAGGGGAAAAGTGCGCCTTTCTTGACAGCCAGTTCGCGAGCCCGGGACCGGGCGGCGTCGAGAATAGAGTGGCGATATTCCAGCAATCCCCGTGCCAGCTGCGGTTGGGTGTAGAGGAAAAATGGCAGGATGTAGATTTCCGTATCCCAGAAATAGTGGCCTTCGTAACCGTCTCCAGATAGTCCCTTGGCGGCGATATTGGTGCGGCCGCCCCGTCCCAGAGACTGGAACAGGTGGAAGAGGTTGAAGCGCATACCCTGCTGCAGGGTGTCGTTTCCGCGCAGCTCCAAATCGCTGCCGGCCCAGAATTCATCCAGCGCGCGGCGTTGTAGCGCGGCGTAATCTTCGAAATGCTTGCCGCTGCACCGCTCTAAATAGTCGCTCAGCTGAGTGGTGCTGATTGCGCTTTCATCCCGGCTCGCGAAATGTGCAACGTATTTGGTTAGCTGTATCGGCTTTCCGCGTTGGGCAGCCAGGCGGTATTCCACTGACACGCGGCAGTCATCGACAAAATAGCGCCGTGTACAGTCGGAAGCGCATTCCACCCGGTGCAGTGCCCCAGTGCCTAGGGTGAAGCCGCTGCTGTGGACCTTTTGTATGAGCGCCAGGGAATCGCCTTCAGCCAGTGTTTTCTGCAACTGGATATCTGAGCTATCGATGGGGGAGGCCAAGCGTGGATCATCGCTTTTTTCCGCTTGCGCGAGCCCTGCGTCCACCGATGAGACAAGCCGCACTTCGGCGTCGAAATCCAGCGGTATAAGGCGGAAATCCAGCGCGTAAAGATGCTTTTCAGTGAGCGACACCAATCGGCGGCTGTGCAGCTCCAGTGTCTTGCCCTGGGGAGAGCGCCAGCGGAGTTTTCTGTGCAGCAGGCCGGAAGCCATATCTAGGCGTCGTTCGTAGTCGAGTAGTGTTCCCTCCGCCAGGGAAAAGCGTTCCCCATCCAGCCATATTTGCAGCGCTTTGCCATTGGGCACGCTGAGCATGCGCTGGTTGTTCTTGGCATAGCCATAGGCACTCTCACCATAGGTGATAGGCTCACTGGCATAGACTCCGTTGAGGTAACAGCCGTCGGCAAAGGGTTCCGGCTCATAGCCTTCCTCGAAAGCGCCGCGCAGACCGATAAAGCCATTGCCCAGGGCAAACAGGGTGGCGTTTAGGTTGTAGTCCTGCGGCTGGAATTCGGGCTCCACCAGTTCCCAGGGATGCACCTGAAGTTTTGGTTGTTGTTGCTGCATAGCACCATCGCTTGTCGGATCTCAGAATTGGGGGCTTCCCCTTAGGCATGGGTATTGCCTTACTCTCAGTTTATCGTCTGTCCAGGTCTAAATGCAATCGATTGCAATACGTTGGATGAGACGCTTTGAGGGGCGGGTAATCGGCATCAAATTGCCTAAATTTATAGATAACCTATTGTTTTATAAGGGTTTTATAGAAAATCAGGTAACGGAGTGGTGAATTGGAGACGGGTTTTGGGTTCACTCTTCGGTTGTTTGTCTGCAAACGATTGCAGTAGTATCGCAGGACAGTCGCCCAATCGCTGTGCCAGCCGCAGCCTTAGCCATTCGCGGTGTGGGTGAAAAATGTACAATAACGGGCCGGCGAAGTCCCGGCCGCAGCAATGATGAAGAAGCCGCTATGAAGAACCCACGCGTACTTTTGTCCCTGTTCGCTATTTATCTGGTGTTCGCGATTTTGTTGAACAGTGTCGGCACTGTAATTTTGCAGGTGATCAATACTTATGGTGTCAGTAAATCCGCTGCCAGTGTGCTGGAGGGGTTTAAGGACATTCCCATCGGCATAGTATCTTTCCTGGTGGCCTCCCAGTTACCTCGCTTTGGTTTTAAAAACGCCATGTTGGTCGGGTTGGCGATTGTCACCGCGGCCAGCCTCTGTATGCCTTTGGTTCCCGCTTTCTGGACTGCAAAGTTGCTCTTTTTTTCTGTGGGTGTTGCCTTTGCGTTGGTAAAGGTCGCGGTCTATTCCTCTATCGGCTTATTGGCACGGGACCGCAAGACACACGCATCCATGGTAAACACACTGGAGGGGGTGTTTATGGTGGGTGTACTTGGGGGTTACTGGTTGTTCAGTGCATTTATCGACTCCTCCGACCCTGAGTCTACCGCGTGGTTGAACGTATACTGGGTGCTGGCTGCCATTTGCGCGCTCACCTTTGTGTTGCTGTGGACGACAGCACTAGATGAAACCGGTACGCGTATCGAAGGTGAAAGCCCCATGCGGGAGTTTTTTGCCATGCTGCGCCTGGTGGCCAGGCCGCTGGTGTGTATTTATATTATTTCAGCCTTTTTTTACGTGTTGATAGAGCAGGGCATAGGCACCTGGCTGCCTACTTTCAATAACGAAATCCTAAAACTCCCTCCCGCCATGAGTGTGCAGGCCACGAGTATTTTTGCCGCCGGTTTGGCGATCGGTCGGCTGGGGGCGGGCGCGATGATGCGGCGCGTGCATTGGTACCCCGTATTAAATGGGTGCCTGGTGGCGATGGCGGTTTTGATTCTGCTGACTCTGCCGCTGGCGGAGGGGATAGTGCCAAAGGCAGAGATCAATTGGCTGAACGCACCGGTGGCGGCCTTTATTCTGCCGTTGATTGGCCTCTTTATGGCCCCCATCTACCCGGCGATTAACTCCGTGATGCTGAGTTCGCTGCCAAAGCACCAGCACTCGGCGATGACCGGTTTATTGGTGATTTTTTCCGCACTGGGCGGTACTACTGGCTCATTGATTACCGGCACAGTCTTCGAGGCGTTTGACGGTCGTTTCGCCTTCTATCTGTCACTGGTACCAATTGGCGTCATCCTATTGAGCCTGTTCTTTTTCCGCCGTGCGGTGGAACGCGTGGGCCGGCCAGATTACCCCGAAGCTGCGCTCTCCTCTTCCCAGTGAACGCGGTTTTACAAACCCCTGAAGCGCGCCTAAGATGGCGCCTTCTTTGTTTTTCTAGGTAATGGCGCCATGCGCAAGGATAGCTCTGCTCCTGTATCCATGTCTGATATTGCGCGTTTGGCCGGGGTGTCTGAATCCACCGTGTCTCGCGCGCTGAATAACAGTCCGCTGATCAACGAAAAGACCCGTGAGCGCATTCAAAGCATTGCTCGCTCGGTGAATTACAAGGTCAATGAAAGCGCGCGCAATTTGCGCCTGCAGCGCAGCCATACCGTTTCAGTGGTTATCAATACCGGCAAAACTGGTGGCCAGTCTTTTTCCGATCCTTTTATGATCGATATGATCGGGGCTATCGCCGATGAGCTGGCAAGGTATAAATACGATCTGCTGTTTGCCAGCAGTGTCGTCACCAGTGCCGACTGGCACTCTTACCTGTTGGGTGCCCGTCGTGCGGATGGTGTTATCGTGATCGGCCAGGGGGTCGATGACACCCCGCTGCGTGAATTGCAGCGGCTCGGCGATCCGCTGGTAGTGTGGGGAGGGATGCACAGGGCTGGGGCGGATTACTGCATCGTCAGCAGCGACAATAAAATGGGTGGCCGTCAGGCCACTGAGCACCTGATCGGCCTGGGGCGCAGGAAAATCGTCTTTCTCGGCGACATCGCCCACCCCGAGATCGAAGCGCGTTACCAGGGCTATCTGGCCGCTCTGGATGGTTCTGGTCTGCAAGCGAGCGCCTGGCAGGTAGGCTCCGCTTTTTCCATTGAAGCCGGCTACCAGAGCGTGACGGATTTGATCAAAAGCGGGCCTGCCGGTTTCGATGCCATCTTTGCCGCCAGTGACAATATCGCCATGGGGGCGATCAAGGCGTTGCAAGACTGTGGTTATCAAGTACCCCGAGATGTTGCCGTCGTTGGCTTTGACGATATTCCCATAGCCCCTTTCTACACTCCGCCGCTGACCACTGTGCGACAAAATATCCACCGGGGTGGTGAACTGCTGGTAGACCGGATAATGCGCCTGGTATCCGGGAAACAGGCGGATTCGGAGGTCCTGCCCACTGAGCTGGTGGTCCGAGCTTCCTGCGGTGCTGGTCCGGGCTACCAGCCCCCTACGGATGCGTTGTAGGGGGCCAGGTCTGGCTGATTCTCCGGCAGTTAAAGCAGCGCTCCGGCGATCAGTGCGAAAACCAGTGCGGTAAAGGTGAACGCCAGAACAGCAAGCACGCCGTCGTGGGCCACCAGCGCCAGTCCAAAGGCGGCCAGTGCCATACCGGCAAAAGTCGCGGAGAAGGGCACTATTTCCATTACCGGCAGCCCCAATGCAATCACGGTGCAGATCACCGCTATGACATAGGTGCCCGAGCGGTGTACCAGGAACATCAGTCGCGGCCGCAACCAGAGGTCGCTCCAATAGGCTGGTTTATGCAGCCAGTCCAGTGTTTTTAACAGTTTTTCTTTCGACATTGACCGGTTCAGTAACCAGTGCGGCAGCCAAAAGCGTCGCCGCCCCAATAGCAACTGCACGGTAACGAGCAGTACCAGAATAGCCATCAGTGTGGGAACGCCGGGAATTCCGGAAAGCGGTGAGAAGAGAATAATCCCAGCCAGCAATAACAGCGGCGCAAATGCGCGTCTGCCAACGGCCCGGACCACCAAGTCCAAAGAGACGCGTTTGCGGCGCTTGGCGGTTTTTTCAATGTGTTCCAGCAGCTGGGTCAGACTGGTGAATTCTCGAGACATCTGGGCCTGCCGGTAGGCGATTGTGAGCGAGCAGTGCAAACCGAAGCGGCGATTCCAGTATATCTAGCTGAACTTTCTACCAAACCGCCATAGGGTCCCAGCGCGCTTTGAATAACAATAGTTTATCAGGGTTAACAAAAAAATTTATTTAAACTATAGCATGCCTTCCGCTATTCTGGCCGGGCGTTTGAGAAACGAGTAGAAGAGGAGGCTCACATGAAAACCCTGATCAACATCGTCAGCCAATCCATTGGTGCCGGCAATCGCAACCGGGCCGAGGCGGTCAAGTGCAACTACGCGGACAACTACTACGGAGACCAAGTCTGCACACTGAGCCGCTAAGACAAGCTTGTAACCGGTCTAGCGAGATTTGGACACAGCTGGCCTTGGTCCGCGGGGGACACACCTCGTGGCCGTTCCACCTGGGGGCATATGTTAGCCACGTTGCGCAGCGCATAGGGCAGGGGGCAAAGCGTGGGTGGCGATGCCCCGCAGTCTGGTGTAAGTGCTGGAGCGCCCTAAGCGGTAGTGGCATTGAGCCAGGCTTCCGCTTCCGCCCGCTGTGCGCGGGTAAACGCTTTGATATGCAATCCAGGGATCAAGGCGCCCTCCAATTCGCTGATTTTGGCGATCCAATTTTGGTCGGTGAGCACGGCCGCCTTATTGAACTTGCGGATGAAGCGCAACATTTCCGGAAGGCGCGCGAGCTCGATTCCGATAGCTCCGAGTGAGGGTAGGTAGTATTCGATAACATCAAACAGCATAGTGCCATTTTCTATGCCATCAGACTGTTCTACCAGCGCATTCAACGCCCGCTTCATCTCCTCGGCGTCCAGTTTTCCGCTGAAAATAATATCCAGGCGATTGTCCGCGACCCTTTTGACATCAAACATATATCCTCCTTAGAACTGCATCCTAAAGTTCGGCTTGTAGCTACACCCAATGAAAGCGCTAACCCTGATTCGCCATGCGAAATCCAGCTGGAGTGATCCTCGGCTGGCAGATTTCGACCGGCCACTCAACAAACGCGGGATACGGGACCTTCAATCCATGGCACGGCGTGTGCGTGACTTCGGGCTAGCGCCGGATCAATTGGTGACCAGCGGCGCTAAACGCGCGCTTGAAACGGCTAAAGCGCTGGCCTGCGAGCTGGCATTAAGGCCGGATCAAGTGCTCGTACAACCTGAGTTCTACACCGCAGGCTTGCAGGAACTATTGTGCCTGCTGCGGCGGCAGAACGATCAATGGCTGCACCTTATGGTAGTTGGGCACAACCCTGGCCTCCAGGATTTGGGTGGCTATCTCACAGGCTGGAAGCTGCCTAAATTTCCCACAGCTGCCGTGGTGCATATGCATCTGCGTATTGACCGCTGGTGTGACCTGGATTTGGCGCATGGTACAGTCGAACTTCTCGACTATCCCAAACTGCACCGATAATTTATCCATTGGACAGGCTGTAGGAGCGCTTCTTACCGGCGCGGAGTATCATAAAGTGCAACAAAATTGGACACCCATCAATTGAAAATTTGATGGAAAGGATCTGCATATTCAGTCCGCTGTTGCCAAGGCGGTCTATTTGGCTAGGTGGGCTCAGGCTTCTGTGTGGAGTTGCACCAAACAGTTTTGTTAAGGTGCAGCAGTTCTTCTCAGAAGCCTGCGACGGAATTTTTCAAGGGAAGACAAAATTTTAGGAAGTGATCGGCGGGGAGAGACAGCGCGCGCAGTCGCGGATTCCTTGAGAACAGTGTTTGCCGAGCTGCTCGCAGACGTTGCGCATTGAGTGTGCGGCGCCAACCAAGGACTTGAAGTGGCTTTCAAAGTTTCGGTTCAGGTAGAGCCAGTGCCGCGGGTCGATCTGCAGCCGGTCGAGAATCGGCGGCAGTTGCTCGTCGATCGCGCCGCGCTTGTCTTCACGAAGGCAACGGTCACTCCAGCCCACTAGTTCGAGATAGTCCTGTATCTGAAATAGCAATTCCGTTGGTATGGATTGTCGGGGCTTGCCAGAGAAGAGCAAGCGCCGCTGTGGCTGTTTGCCATCCTGAGCGGTAGGAATACGCCGTTGAGGGAGATCAGGGGTTTTCGCGGGCTTTCCATTCGCACTATTTACCTGGATGTATAGATAAGCAGTATTTTCGGTGAGGTAGAGAATGTTGATGAACTGCTTTCTTCGGTCTCAAGTAGATGCTGGCAATGGTCGATTCGCCCGGATGGTTCAGGGGGGGCATACGAAGATATACTCAATGTTCTACTAAATAGTGATAGAGCGCTAATCGCCTGTTGAGCGCCTTTTAGATTCTCCGCTTCCTCTGGTATTTCACTGAAAGGTATGCCATTCATGACTGTTTCTCGGGTCTGCAGTTTTTCAGGACGATTACAAGCCGGGCGCATTGGAGTGGGTAGTAACAACCACAGCTTTTAGGCAGTCTCAGAAGTTAAGGTTCAGATGCACTGGTATCGCGCATCGCTTTTTTCCCAATATAGAGTCAGAGGCGTTTTTTTCGTAGATAGTAGCGCGTCTATATTCACGAAACACTCACGCTGTAATCTATATCGGTATTGATGACATCGAAAGCTTCCTGTGAAGTCTATTCATCGACTACAGTGCTTTACGAGTATCTCCAGGAGTTAACAGAAGTCGCATAAACAAACAGAACGTTTCTGAATAAACAGTTGCAGTAATATTTTGTCGCTTGAGACTTTTATTTGGCGGAATTCGTTTTCTCATCTTTCGATAGTTTTTCTTGAAAGCCAATAGTAAGGACTCATTCCGGTCGATTCCCGTTGGTACTCTAGCTGGCGTTTTATTTCTGTTGTCAGGTTTGGGAACTATTGAGACTATGATGGAGCATCTTGCACAAATCCTGTTGCTTCTGTCCTTGGCGATTGCCGTCGTAGTCATTTTTCAGCGTTTACATATTCCCACCAGCTTGGGGTATCTATTAGTAGGTATTATTCTCGGCCCGTACACACTAGGGCCGACACTTTCCGTTCCTGAGTTCGATTCAATCGCCGAGTTTGGTGTTGTCTTTCTGCTTTTTACTATTGGGCTTAATTTCTCCCTACCGCAGATACACGCATTGCGACATCAGGTTCTCGGTCTGGGAACAGGGCAGGTCGTACTTACAACACTGATTATTGCACTTGTTTTATGGCTTGGTGGATTTCCCGGTTCTGCTGCGTTTGTATTCGGTGCAGTGTTTGCTCAATCTTCGACCACGATCATTGCCAGCCTTTTGAAAGAGCAAGCTGAGGAAAATACCCGGCACGGGCGCTTGGGTCTCGCTATGTCTGTTTTTCAAGACGTCACGGCGGTTCCGTTTCTGGTGATTATTCCGGTTTTGGCTTCAACTGTAGATATCGGTTTGTTAGCTGGTGCTTTGGGATGGGCGCTCGCAAAAGCCATACTGGCACTCGTTTTAGTGATTCTGGCGGGAAGATTGCTGCTTCGTCCATTATTTCATCTTGTTGCTGAACGAGGTTCACTTGAGATATTCACTCTGGCGGTGCTCATGGTGGCATTGCTCGCAGCATGGACAACAAACCACTTGGGCCTTTCTTTGGCATTTGGGGGATTTCTGGCTGGTATGATGTTGGGGGAAACAGAGTTCCGCCATCAGGTGGAATCAAGTGTGCGCCCGTTTCGTGATGTGTTGCTCGGTATGTTTTTTGTGGGGATTGGTATGCGTTTTGACCCGGCGGCAATACCCCCAATATGGCTTTGGGTTGTGCTAGGGGCATTGCTCATATTAGTAAGCAAGATACTGATCGTTGCTGCTCTGTTACACCGGACTCGGGTTGATCCCTATGTTGGTTTGCGCACAGGCCTACTGTTGAGTGTGGGTGGTGAGTTCGGTCTTGCGCTCACAGCCATTGCGCAGGACTCCGGCGTCATCGATATGCGACTGGGGCAAATTGCCATCACTTCGGTATTGCTCGCGATGATTGCGGGCGCAATACTCATTCGCTTTAATAAAAATATCGCATCATGGTTGATAAGAAAGCCAGAAGCCAAGCAGCTTCCAAGTACTGAGCTACCGGATGTACCGGAAAAACAGGTGGTAATCGGCGGATATGGGCGGGTAGGGCACACAATCGCTGTCTTATTGCATGAAACAGGTATTCCGTTTGTGGCCTTTGACTGTGATCCGAAGCGAGTGGCTCAAGGGAGGTCTGACGGTTACGCGGTGTCTTTTGGTGATATTTCAGACCCCGAATTACTATCAGCAATCCATGTGGAGCGGGCTTCACTGGTTGTGATTACTGTCGATTGCCCAGGCACGGCTTTGCGCACTCTATCTTATTTGAGAGCCAGCTGTCCGCAGGTCCCGGTGATTGCGAGGGCGCGAGATCTGGAGTCCAGTACAAGATTACTGGAGGCCGGAGCGGCTCACGCTTATCCAGAAACAATTGAAGCCAGCCTTCGACTCGGCGCGGCAGCTTTGGAAATGTTGCAAGTTTCTTCTTCAAGTATCGATGATGTTATCCAGGGGGTGAGGGATTGGGGCTATAAGCCGGTGCAGGAAGAAGAGGGCGAAGAAAAGAAATAAGCAACTGTATTGCTATCTATCCTTTGGGGTGTATTTCTTGGAAATTGCACAAAGTCGGAGGTTAGAAAAAAAACGGGTATATCCCTGTATCCGCCAGTTTCGAAATATTCATTCCATCACTTGAGCTTCCTCATATGGCCCCGATGTGTCTTTATCATTGGGGCGTGAATTAGTCGGAGGCTCTTTAAGCTTCTTTGCCGATAATGCACAGGGAAAGTGGAAAAATTTTACAGGACTGGCACCAGGGCTCCATAACCTCACGTGTACTTCATCCTGTACTGTATTTGTATGGGGCTTATTGCTTGCTCTGCCTCATTTCGTACTGTTCTTTTGCCAGCAAGTTGTAGCGTTCGAGCAAGCTGAGCTCCGAAACCTCTTCCGATAATTGGATTAAGTCGATCTTGAGGTTTCCCTCACTGTCAAACTGGCTGGCGAAGGTGCCCATATCCGGCATTTGCACCTTCCACCCTGTCAGCCTTCCGATCACATAGTTCCCAAACTGGAAGGCTTCGTATTCATTTAACAGTGTCAGAAAGTCACTGAAGGAGAACCCCTTCAGTGACTTCTGTGCCTTAAAGGCATTGGCGTAGCCTGAGGTGATCGGGTCATCCACCTCAGGTCCGGTGGAGAAGGCTCTCTGGAATTGGTAGGAGTGGCGTGTTTCGTGGATCAGGAATGCCAGAGAGTCGAACTTGTCCCTTTCGACCAGTTTGTCTGGATTCAGATAGACGGTTCCTGTTGAAGGGGCTTCCGGATCAAAATCAAAGTATACGGTTCGGTCAGGGTAGCTATGGTTGTCGATCAGCAGTGTCGGCGGCTCTATGCCCATTACTGCGGCTTCCAGTTTGAAGAGGCGCTTAAGGTGGGGGATTTGTTCTTCAATCGTGAGGTTGGGCCATTGCAAAATGGCTTGTTCGAGCTGCTGGTCCTTGCGTATGGCGGAGACCAGTGCATCACCCTGTTGCTGTGTTTGCCTGAACGCAGGTTGGAGAAAGCTCTGTGCCTCTGGCTGCAGTGCGAAGGCGTGGGGCATCTGTCTCTGTAGCTGCGGGTTGGCGTAGAAGTTGGATGCGGCCACTGCAGCCGAGCTACAGAGGATCAGGATCAGGGGGATGATACGCATGGCTACTCCTGAGTTGCTGATAGGGTACGCGCACATAATGAATCTACAGGTTAGGAATTAAAGGCGGGTGCATTGGGTGGCTCCCGCAGTCTGGGCGCTGCGTATTTTTATCGTCTGAGAGCGAATTAATCAAAGGTTATCTAGATATCGTGAGGTAGGATGAGTTGGTTTTGAGGTGTGGCCTCAGTAGCTGTGGTTAACCATAGGTGTTTATGGGTTTCCCTAGGCTCAAGGTGCAATAAATGTAAAGGGGACGGCGGGTTTCAGCTTCCCACTAATCTCTCCGCCCGCATCGTTCGGGGCGTTGAGGTTGAGGGTCAATACCTTTCCGCTTTGACTGAGGTCGAGCTTGTCGAGGTCCACCCAGAGGACGACCGGATTGATCACGGAATCGAAGTAGTAGCGTTTAGACTCATGGTCGGTGACCGAGCGCCATAGGGTGGGGGCAATATTGGGCTTGTTCGGATCGCTCATGCCCAGGGGCGTGCTGACCCAGCGCATCTGGGAAAAAATGGAAGCAACTGCGTCTCGTTTGTCTTTAAATTTCGGGCTGGTTTTCAGGGCGTAGCTGGCCCGTACATAGCGGTCGGGAGCGGAGATGGTGCCAGGCAGGAAGTGGTCGCCACCAATAAGGTTCCAGTAACTATTGATCGCTAGCTGCTGATCGTAAACTGGTGAGTTGGTCATTACCTGGTATTGGCGACCGTGGTGGATATTTAACTTGCCGTCGATAAACTCAAGAATTGCCGAATCGCCACTGGGATCTGACAGGGATAGGTGCGCCAGGGCTGGGGCCCCATTCGGCGCTGTGGCTGGAATAACCGTAAGTGGGTCGGAATGCATGGCCTTTACGGCTTCGGCCACGGTGGCGTAGTTGTCGAGCATATACTGCAGCCAGGCGCCAACGGAGATCAGTGGTTTGCCGCGGTTCTTGGCGTTGCCGAAGTCTGATTCCGCCAGATAGAGCATATTACCGGCCAACCCCGCCTCGTTGACACCATCAGACGTTACGCTGTCATAGATACTGATAATCACTGAGCCGTATTTCGAGGTCCACGTAGTGGAGCCCTTGCCGACACCGCCGTTGCGCTGCATTCCGCTGGGGAAAACCCAGAGATCCATCTGCGCTTTCATGTCGCTCCAATCCATATTGCGGCCAGTCAAGTAATTTCCGCTACCTGTCTCATAGAGTACCCGGGTACAGGCATCTGCCTGGATTGGGATAGCGCTGCTCAGTGCAGTGATACCGGCTGCGGCCAGGCAGCTTCTCGCCCGATTTGCCGCCCAGATTTGAAGGCGAAGGGTCATTCTGTGAACTCCTTGGACTTGTGAGCGCCGGCCCTATAGTGAAGGTCGTAAAAGGGCTGACGAAATAAGAGTAGCAGTCTGGGTTGGATATACAGGAAGCCGGTTTTACAGGGCTAGAGCTGCCAAAGGGTACGGTCGGGAGCGCCACTATTCGGGGGGCTGCAGTTGTGCAGGGAGAATCGGCTTGTTTATGTATGGGATACGCGGGCTCAGTGACGGAATGGATACATGTGGTCGCAGTGGGTAAGGGGCTGGGCGGAGTCTTCCTAGCTGGACCACATTGCCTGAGGCTCTCATCGGACTCCGAAGTATCTTTACCGTCAGTAAGCGAATAAATCAGAGGTTCCCAAGTAAGTGCTCAAGCTTTGAACTCACTTTTGTGCGCTGATAATCATCTTGGTTTGTCCGCAGTTATTTATATTCCGCCAAGTCAAGACTGCACTTTTATTTTTAACTCTTTAGAATGCGCGCCCTTTTAGCCTTTCAGAGTATTCTGAATCGGTGGTCTAATTTTTTTCGTTAAAAAGTTGTTTAAGGTTCTATGATCGTATTTACCCTTGTAAACGAGAGGACAGATGAAGTTTGGGTCGGCACTACGCGGGAAGGTGTGTCGCCGGAAGCCCGGTTCAAGCAATTCCAGGAGGCGCTCGCCCTTGGTGTCGACCATCCGTTTTATGAAGAGCTAAAGACATTTGGTCCGGATGCTTTCTCGGTGAATATGTTCGCAGCGGCTGAAGACCCGGCGGAACTGAAGATGTATTTGGAGGAGGCGCTCGAGACCTATGGTGGTAAAAGTCTTGCTGGTATCAAAACCGTCCGGCCCGGTACAGGCAACGCATCCCTGACTCCCAAGCCAAAGTCCAGATCTGCAACCACAGCTGCCAGGAAGTCCGCGACACAGGGGAAATCGCGTGCTGGCACAAAGCCAGTCAAGGAGAAGCTGTCGAGCGGTCGCACTGGCAGCGCCGCTAAAGAGCGCAGGATCAAGGAGGCCATAGAGGCAGAAAAGGCAGCCATCGCAGCCGCCAAAGCCAAACAGGCGGCGGAAGAGGCTGCTGAGATGAGGGCGATTATGGCGCGCCTGGATGCCCGTGGGTCGACCCTCAGAAAGCGCTGATACAAAAATTGGCGCTCATTTTCCACGCGCGATGATTTCGGTGTTACTCTCGTCGCCAGGGCCCGCGCCGCTTGGTTTTGTCGGCGATCGGTGAATGCATGAATTGGCTCATCTCGCCATGAGTGGGGCAGAGGTATATTTCACTTTATTTCCAGATGTTTTGCCCACCGTACAAAAAAGCCCCGCTCGTCAGAGCGGGGCTTTTTAACGTGGTTCAGGTTATCGCTTAAGCAGAGACTTCCTGAATTTCAGTGGCGGCGATGCGCTTGCCTTCTTCGGCAGATTTTTGGAATTCCGCAATCTGGTCGAAGTTCATGTAGCGATAGATCTCGCCCGCCATGGAGTTGATGTTTTTCGCATACTCCATGTATTCCTCTGGAGTGGGCAGTTTGCCGAGGATAGCGCCCACAGCTGCGAGTTCTGCCGAGGTCAGATAGACGTTGGCACCATCGCCCAGGCGGTTGGGGAAGTTGCGGGTGGAGGTGGACAGCACGGTGCTGTTGGGGGCCACGCGAGCTTGGTTACCCATACACAGGGAGCATCCAGGCATTTCGGTGCGGGCACCGGATGCGCCGTAGATGTTGTAGTAGCCTTCCTCCATCAGCTGGTGTTCGTCCATCTTGGTGGGCGGTGCTATCCACATGCGGGTGGAGATGCCGCCTTTGTGCTGGTCGAGCAGTTTGCCCGCAGCGCGGAAGTGGCCGATGTTGGTCATACAGGAGCCGATAAACACTTCGTCGACCTTGTCGCCGGCCACTTCGGAGAGCAGGCGGGCGTCGTCCGGGTCGTTGGGCGCGCACACGATCGGCTCTTTGATCTCGGCCAGGTCGATTTCGATCACTTCTGTGTATTCAGCGTCGGCGTCCGCTTCCAGCAGCTCCGGGTTTTCCAACCAGGCTTCCATGGCGCGGGCGCGGCGCTCCAGGGTGCGTTTGGAGCCGTAGCCTTCGGCAATCATCCAGCGCAGCAGGGTGATGTTGGAGCGCAGGTACTCGGCAATGGTCTCCTCGGAGAGCTTGATGGTACAACCGGCACAGGAGCGTTCGGCAGAAGCATCGGACAGTTCGAATGCCTGTTCAACGGTCAGGTTCTCCAGGCCTTCAATCTCGAGGATGCGGCCGGAGAAGATGTTTTTCTTGCCTTTCTTCTCTACGGTCAGCAGGCCTTGCTTAATCGCGTAGTAGGGAATGGCGTGTACCAGGTCGCGCAAGGTAATGCCCGGTTGCATTTCGCCCTTGAAGCGTACCAGTACGGATTCCGGCATATCTAGCGGCATAACGCCAGTGGCGGCAGCGAAGGCTACCAGGCCTGAGCCGGCTGGGAAGGAGATGCCCATCGGGAAGCGGGTGTGAGAGTCGCCGCCAGTACCGACAGTATCGGGCAGCAGCATGCGGTTCAGCCAGCTGTGAATAATGCCGTCACCGGGGCGCAGGGAAACGCCGCCACGGTTCATGATGAAGTCCGGCAGAGTGTGCTGGGTGTCGATATCCACCGGCTTCGGGTAGGCGGCGGTGTGGCAGAAGGACTGCATTACCAGGTCTGCAGAGAAGCCCAGACAGGCGAGATCCTTCAGTTCATCGCGGGTCATGGGGCCAGTGGTGTCCTGGGAGCCCACGGTGGTCATCTTGGGTTCGCAGTAGGTGCCGGGGCGAATGCCTTCGACGCCGCAGGCCCGGCCAACCATTTTCTGTGCCAGGGTGTAGCCCTTGCCGGTGTCTTGGGGCTGCTCAGGCTTGCGGAAGAGGGTGGAGGGCGGCAATCCCAGAGATTCGCGGGCTTTGCCGGTCAGGCCGCGGCCGATAATCAGGTTGATGCGCCCGCCGGCTTGGACTTCGTCCAGCAGTACTTCGGACTTCAGTTTGAATTCGGACAGTACCTTGCCGTCTTCGCTGAGGATCTTGCCGTCATAGGGGCGGATCTCAATGATATCGCCCATGTTCAGCTCGTCCACCGGCGCTTCGAATACCAGTGCGCCAGCGTCTTCCATGGTGTTGTAGAAGATAGGGGCAACCTTGCCGCCGATGCAGATGCCGCCGGACTTTTTGTTCGGTACGCCGGGCATTTCGTCACCGAAGTACCAGAGTACGGAGTTGGTTGCGGATTTGCGGGAAGAACCGGTGCCGACCACGTCGCCCACAAAGGCAACCGGTAAGCCCTTGGCTTTTACTTTCTCGATTTGCTTCAGTGGACCTTTGACCCCGGGTTCTTCCGGCTCCAGCCCTTCGCGCGGCATTTTGTACATGGCCAGGGCGTGCAGGGGGATGTCCGGGCGGGACCAGGCATCGGGAGCTGGGGACAGGTCGTCGGTGTTGGTTTCGCCGGTTACTTTGAACACGGCGACTTTGATGCTTTCCGGTACTTTGGGGCGCTTGGTAAACCACTCGCCATCCGCCCAGGACTGCAATACAGCCTTGGCGTTTTCATTGCCGGCCTTGGCCTTCTCTTCCACGTCGTGGAAGGCATCGAACATCAGCAGGGTGCCTTTCAGTTGCTCCGCGGCCAGGGCGCCCAGGTCGGCGTCTTCCAGCATTTCCACGAGGGTGGCGATATTGTAGCCGCCCAGCATTTGGCCGAGCAGTTTCACGGCGTGTTCACGATCGATCAGCGGGGAAGATGCTTCGCCCTTGACGATGGCGGATAGAAAGCCGGCCTTGACGTAGGCGGCTTCATCCACACCAGGCGGCACCCGGTGGGTGATTAATTCAACCAGTTCCTCTTCCTCACCGGCGGGAGGGTTTTTCAGCAGTTCCACCAGGCCGGCTACTTGCTCGGCATCCAGCGGTTTCGGGGGTATGCCCTGTTCGGCGCGTTCGGCTACGTGTTTGCGATAGGCTTCAAGCACGGATAAGTCCCTCTTGGTGTGTGGGGTGGCACCAACAGCGGATGGAATTCCCGATCGTTTTTTTCTGTGCCGGGATTTCTTTGCATTCGTGCCGCTGGAGGCGGGTGGCGAATTCTACAGCAAAGCCCTATAGCTGTTAAGTTTATTGAAAAATCAATAACTTGCGCGAATTGTGGCTATTTGTTTGATGAATTTTGGTTGCTGCGTGTGCAGCGACCTTTTCTTCCGCATCCAAACAAAATAGTCTAGCGGCCAAATTTTTTGACCGGTTTACACCGGGCAGGCGGATTTGGTTGATTGATGTACAAAAAGGTCCGAACGCCCTGCATTGGGGTCTGTTCCACTGGTATTGGCGACGATGTGTGCCGGGGTTGTAAGCGCTTTTCCCACGAGGTGATCCACTGGAATGCATACTCGGAGGAGCAGCGGCGCATTATTGCCGAGCGTCGAGAGGGTTATTTAGCCAATGCGGTGCGTAGTCAGCTGGAAATTGTAGACCGGGATCTGCTTCTGGCGCAGTTACGCCACCAACAGATCCGCTTTGATGAGGACCAGAACCCCTACTGCTGGGTTTTCGAACTATTGCGGGCTGGTGCCAGCCAGATAGATGATCCCGCTCACTATGGTCTCAGGCGCACTCCCCAGGCGCGCGGAATCTCTCTCGTTGCTCTGCGCAAGCGCATTGATGAGGACTTCTATGCCTTATCGGTTGCCTACTACCAGCGCTATGTGGTGCCGGGGCTACAGAATGCCGGCGAAGGGTCCTCTGATTGATGCGCTTCCGGAGCTCTGCCCATCTCCTGCGGTCCTTGTCTTACGCTTTGGCTCCGGGCGCTAACTGTGAAGTGGCCGAAATGTGTTGTTAACCGTGTATTCCTGGACCTTGCGCCGGGGCACGCGCCCTCTATCACTTGGAGTCCGATTGTCGCAGGAAGACGCGTAGAGCGGGCAGCAGTGGCTCAGTGGGAAGCGCCAGATCGCGCCGTTGCCGCCGCCGGCCAGGGCCGGGCTGGTGGTCTACGCGGGTGAAGTCAGGCAGTTGTCCCCGTTCGTCGGCCGGAACAAGCACGGGCATGGCTGAGTAGCCAACCTGGCGGTAAGTTTCTCCCTGATCGTCGCGGAATATCTCAGCCACCTGCAGGTTGGGGCGGCTTTGCACCTGAACCTGGCGCAAATCATCGTGGCGGCTATTGGGCAGCTCGGCCAGCAAATGGCGCTGGTATTGAATACCCGGATCGGCGCCTTGTGGGTCCAGCTGTACCAGTTTTCTCTCACACCACTGAACCGTGACTTTACGAATTGACTTGCGCGCCTTGATCCAAGACAGCGCGATGGCGTCCGGCCGTTTCGGGCACAGCAAAATTTGGCGGTAGCACTGGCGCAAGTGCGCACGGGGATAGCCGGCAGCACTGAGCAGTTCCCGTACACTCAGGTCCCGCTCCGGCGCGGTGCGGTCTTTGAGGGCGGATTTGAAATCGCTGACCGCCTGAGCAAAGGCGGCTTTGTCTGTGTTCAGTTGACGGGCCAGGGCGATAGTGCTCTCTGGAACGGCCAGCAGACCGGGAATCTGCAGGGTGCTGCGGGCGTCCCCCGCTGTATCGCAGTAATTCAGCTGTGCGAAGAGGGCGCCGGTCAGCGCGAAGGGGCGATCAAACGTCATATCCAGTTGTGCCGCTGCATCCCGGGCGAAGGGGGGTTGAAGTAGATAGGACTGCCAGGGCCTGGGGGATTCCTGCAGTTGTTCTAGGCTGCAGCGCAGAGCGGCAGTGCTGGTGTAGAGTTTTTCCAGCAGCGGCGGGATGGCTGCCGCGAGCTTTTGATGATCAGTCATTTCCAATGCGTACAAAAATTTACGCATAATATTATCCACTTAATAAGTCGTTATCAATTTGCGCCGCTGATGCCAACCCCAAGAATCGTGCCACACAACAAGTCGCCAGTGTGCGTGTACTGGGCGAGATGGCGGGGGCCTATCATTGGCCCATGAACCGCTGTGAATTCAAAGAGGGACTGCTGCGGGTGATGGAGCGCAAAGTCCACTGGTCCTGGCCGGCATTCACTGGCGGGCAGGTTGCAAAGGAGTTATTGCATATCCACCTGGAACAGGAATACGGCACTTACGTGCGTGACTATCCCATTCTGGTCGCTCGGGCATATGTGCAATGCCCCGTGCCTGCCGCGCGCCGGGTATTGGCTGAGACCATTTACGAAAGAGAAACTGGCGGTCTGAGCGGTAGTGAATCTCATGCGGCGTTGTTTCTCGAATATCCGCGGGGCCTGGGTATGAATCTGGAGCGCTTCCGGCATATACGTCTTTTGCCCGCAGCGGCGCGCTTTCGGGCGCTCTTGGATGAAGCCTGTTGTGGGCATGGCTGGGAAGTCGCGGCGGCGGTGACAATGATCTTTCTCGAGGGTTCGGAATACGAGCGGGGTGTGCTGGAGCCGAAGGTAGAGCGGCAGCCGCAATTTGCGCCGTCGGAGCACCCTCTAGTCAAGTATTATGGGCTGCCGGTTCAGAACCTAGCGCTCAGCCGGATTCATCGGCAGGAAGTGGGACGCCATCGCAAGGCCGCTTGGCACCTGATGCTGGACTGTGCGAGTGAAGCCGCGCGCCCGCAGGTGCTGCAATGGATGGGGCAGGTGTTGCACGCCTGGTACAGCTACCGCGACGAGGTGGCTGAGCATTGTGGGTTGGTGCGGGCTGTGCAGGCGCGGCACTGAAAAAACCGCTTTGGACGGATATAATGCGCCTCTTTTTTTGTTGTTGCGTTTCAAAGCCTATGAGCGATCCGATACCCGATCTGTCCGCTATTCGCGATTTCCTGCTGTGCCCGACGCCAGACGCCTGGGTGCAGGCGGCCCTCGCAGAGCCTGAGCTGATGCTGGTGGACCACGCCAATTGTGAGAAGAAGGCGGCAGGTACGGCGTTAAATCTGATGTTCCGCTATCTAAATGACTTCGAATTGTTGAACAAGATGTCGCGCCTGGCGCGAGAGGAGCTGCGCCATTTCGAGCAGGTGTTGGCGATTATGGAAAAGCGGGGTATTGACTATCCGCATATCAGTGCATCGCGCTATGCGGCCGCGTTGCGCGCCGAAGTGCGCACCCGGGAGCCGGACCGCCTGGTGGATACGTTGATTTGTGGGGCGATTATTGAGGCGCGCTCTTGCGAGCGGTTTGCGCGTGTTGCTCCCTATCTGGACGAGGAACTACAAAAATTCTATGTGTCACTGCTCAAGTCCGAGGCGCGTCATTTCCGTGATTATCTGTCTCTGGCGCGCAAGGCGGCCGGGCGGGATATCTATTCGCGTGTGCAACAGTTGCTGGAAGTGGAGCAGGCATTGGTTGAGGGTGAGGATGGCGAATTCCGTTTTCACAGCGGCGTACCCGCAGCCCGGCCAACCGCTGAATCAGTCACATAAGCGTTGTAGCTGATAGCGGGGCACTCAGCCAACAGGGCGCGAATTCATCAGAAGAGCCCAAACTAGTCGCGGTCGAGTATTTGAAGGAGATCCACGAACTCCTGCAGGTCGCGCGCACTACTGTACTCGACGGAGTACTTGTTGTGAAAAAATATCGTTAATGCCACTTTGGCGGATTTGATGAATACGGTGTAGCCATCAAAATCCGCGCTCGCGGTCAGCCCCCGGTAGCGCCATTGGTCGCCTTCTTTTTGCCCCTCCCTGGTGATTCGGTTGAACACCCGCAGCGCCTGCTTGACGTCGATCTTGTGCTCTTGTTCCACGATTGCGCTCTTTTTTCAAGGTTAAACCACACTATAGTGTCTCAAGTTAGGGGCTTTGTTCACATTGGAGACCGTTATGGGTGAGAGACTTCCCGAGGCGTCCCTGAAGCAGTTATTCACCGAGGCGCGAACTCACAGTCACTGGCTCGACAAGCCGGTGAGCGATAAGACACTGAAACAGCTTTACGATCTGATGAAAATGGGTCCCACCAGTGCCAACTGCTGCCCCATACGCATAGTGTTCGTTAAAACAAAGGAAGGCAAGGAGCGATTGAAGCCGGCGCTGAACGAGGGAAATGTACAAAAAACCATGGCGGCGCCGGTTACTGCGATCATCGCTTATGATCTGAAATTCTACGAATATCTGCCTAGGCTGTTTCCACATGCGCCGGCGCGGAACTGGTTTGTGAATAATCCAGAGTTGGCAGTCACCACGGCTTTCCGCAATGGCTCACTGCAGGGCGGATACTTTATTCTCGCTGCCCGTTCTCTCGGGCTGGATTGCGGTCCCATGTCGGGTTTCGACAACGCTATGGTGGATCGGGAATTTTTTAGTGAGAAGGCGTTTGGGCGGGATTTCCAGCAGGAGTGCTGCTCAGAGGGTTACATTAAGTCGAACTTCCTGTGCAATCTGGGTTATGGAGATCACAGTATACTACACCCGAGAAGCCGCCGGTTTGAATTTGACGAGGTTTGTAAAATCTTGTGACGGGCGCGCGGCAGTCGATATCTACAGTTCCAGTCGTTCAGTAGCGGTGACGATGGGGTAGGGTGTCAGTTCCGCCAGGATCTCCTCCAGGTCGAGCAGTTGCCAACAGGCGCTGGCACCGATGAATTCAGAACCTTTGTGCAACAGTTTGCGGGCCATGACGGCCGCCGGAGCGGCGGCCATCCACGGGCCCTGGCCGTTCAATCCGAGCATTTGCCACTGAATGCCCGCCGGGGCGTCGCGGGTATCTTTGCCTTCGGCGCGGATCAATATGCCGCTGTGTCCGTTAGTGCGGGCTCTGTAACGGGCCAGATTGAGGCTGAGGCTCCTGCCGGGGGTGGGGAAATTCATTTGCATTAAATGCGCACAGAGGGTCGATCCGATTTGAGTGATACGTGATTCGACGCCAGTGGCGAACCGCACGCTGCGCAGCGCGGGTATCCATTGGACACAGAGTTCCAGGTCCGGCACATCGGCATCGAATAGCCAGCGTTTCCCAACCGGGTGCGCGAGACTGATCCTGCGCAGGCGGTTGCCGGTAAAGGTTTCCCGCCACAGGCCGTCCTGCAACTGTGGGAATGGCTCGCCGATAGGCGCTGCCGGAGCCAATTCGTTGTCATTTGCCGGTGCCACCGCGATGTTCACAGTGTGAATGAGCGGCAGTTCCCGCCGGATTTCCTTTAGGACTGCGGAACTGAGTGCCGGGCAGAGGCCTGCGCCCGAAATCATGGGAATGTCAGCGGCGTTGGCCTCTGCAGACAGGCGGCGAAAGTCGCAAACAAAACGACGGGCATTGGCGATATCGAGATAGGGGGTTCGGGATTCGATACAGGCGCGCGCCACCTGGTAGTCCGGCTCGCTGCAAAAGGGGCCGGCGCAGTGAATCAGCAGGTCCGGACTCAGCGCTTTGAGTTGCGCGGGCAGGTCCGTGGCGTCCCAATCCAGATGCAGACTCTCAGCTGGGCCCGGCAGCTTGGAGGCGCAGAATTCCGCCCGGAGTTTGTCTCGCCCGGCAATGGTCAACTGTAGGTTTGGATCGGCGCTGAGCAGCCTGGCTATGTGTGTGCCGAGGACGCTGTAGCCACCGAGAATCAGTACGCGCTTCCTGTTGTTATTCTTGACCATCCCGGTAATGCGGACCTTCTCTTGCGTCTTCTATTGTCCCTTCTCCACCGAAGAAGGGTAACCTTGTCGGATTGCTCGATCATCCTATGGGCCAGTGCATCAATTCAAGGTGATGTTCGCTCACCTTGACGCACCAGCCGTGCTCACCCCAATCACCCAGTACGATACGTTCGCCCGGTTCGCCTTTGACGGACAGCGGGTGGCGGGCAGGTCTGTGGGTGTGGCCGTGAATCAACAACTGTACTCCATGTTCGCGCATCACTCTCTCGACTTCGTCCTCGGTGACGTCCATGATGTCTTCTGCCTTGCGACTGTTCATGGTTTTGGAGACGGCGCGGATCTGCGCGGCGATGGCGCGGCGTTCTTCAAGGGGCTTGGCCAGCAGGTTCTTTTGCCAGTTCGGATCTCTGGCCTGCTGCCGGAACGCTTGGTATTCGATATCGCGGGTGCACAGGGTGTCACCGTGCATTAACAGTACTTTTTGGCCATTGAATGTGACACAGCTGGGGTCGGGCAGAAGGGTGGCACCGGCCCGCTGGGCAAAATCATGACCCAGCAAGAAATCCCGGTTTCCGTGCATCAGGTAGACTTCCACTCCTGTACTACTGTATTCGCGTAGCGCCTGTGCCACTTGGTTGGCCAATGGGGCGTCGTCGTCATCGCCGATCCAGACTTCGAAAAAATCTCCCAGAATGTACAGCGCTTTTGCACCGGCGGCGCGGTTGCGCAGGAAATCGAAGAAGGCGGCGGTGATTTGCGGACGGGTTTCGTCCAGATGCAGATCGGAAATCAGGTAAGTGGTCACAGCGAGTGCCTCTTGGACGCCGGCATAGCAGTCTGGTGCTTTGGTAGGTGCGGTCCCCGGCTGCGGTGCCTTTGATCTATGGGGTGAATCGCAGCCTATTGGGGCTTCCGCACAGTGAAGGCCGAGGTCAGTCCTCGGCGATGGTTACACCGGTAATCTCAATGGTTTCCAGCGGTACGTCCTGGTGGAAGCCTCTGCTGCCGGTTTCCACGCTTTTGATTTTATTGACGACATCCATGCCCTCTACCACTTTGCCAAATACACAGTATCCCCAGCCCTGCGGGTCTTTGCTGCGGAAGTTCAGGAAGTCGTTGTCCTGCACATTGATAAAGAACTGAGAGCTGGCGGAGTGAGGGTCCATAGTGCGGGCCATGGCAACGGTGCCTGTGTCGTTCTTGAGGCCGTTGTCCGCTTCGTTCTCGATGGGATCGCGGGTCTCCTTCTGTTGCATGTCCGGTGTCATGCCGCCGCCCTGGATCATAAAGTTGTCGATCACCCGGTGAAAAATGGTGCCGGTATAGAATCCATCGCGGCAATACTGCAGGAAGTTGGCCGCCGTCTTGGGCGCCTTGTCGAAATTCAATTCTATTGCGATGTCGCCGTAAGTCGTGTGCAGGGTGATCATAAAGTGTCCTGTTGGATGAATTTGCGGCGGCATAATACCTTGTCGACCGGGGCAGTAAAATGGCAATGCCATCTCTGTGTAAAAAATGAACTGCTTTGATTCGAGTCCATGACTCAAAACCGGTATTCTGTGTCTCAACTAGGCTATAATCCGCCGTTTCAATTCGCACAGCTGTAGTAGAGAATCCTATGACTTCCGAGAGCAAGCCTGCTCACTTTCTGCAGAACATCATTCGCGAAGACCTGGCTGAGGGCCGGGTGTCTCAAGTGGTCACGCGTTTCCCTCCGGAGCCGAACGGCTACCTGCACATTGGCCACGCCAAGTCCATCTGCCTCAACTTCGGTCTCGCACAGGAATTCGGCGGTAGCTGTAACCTGCGGTTCGATGACACGAATCCGGCCAAGGAAGAGGAAGAGTACGTTGAGGCGATCAAGCGCGACGTATCCTGGCTCGGTTATCAGTGGAACGGTGAGGTCAAATACACGTCGGACTATTTCGACCAGTTGTACGAGTGGGCTCTGCATTTGATTCGGGAAGGCAAGGCCTACGTCTGCCATTTGACTCCTGAAGAGGCGCGTCAGTACCGGGGCACTTTGACTGAGCCGGGTACCAACAGTCCCTACCGGGACCGCTCCGTAGAGGAGAACCTGGCGCTGTTCGAGCAGATGAAAAATGGTGAATTTGCCGAGGGCGAGTGCAGCCTGCGCGCCAAAATCGATATGGCTGCGCCCAATATCAATCTGCGCGACCCGGTCATCTACCGTATCAAAAAGATGGCCCACCACCAGACCGGGGACAAGTGGTGCATCTATCCCAGTTACGACTTTGCCCACGGCCAGTCCGATGCCATCGAGGGGATCAGCCACTCCATCTGCACCCTGGAGTTTGAGGACCACAAACCGCTCTACGATTGGTTCCTGGACAATCTGCCAGTGCCGTCGCACCCGCGCCAATACGAATTCGCGCGTCTGAATTTGAATTACACAGTGGTCTCCAAGCGTAAATTGAAACAGCTGGTGGATGAGGGGTACGTGGATGGGTGGGACGACCCGCGCATGCCCACACTGTCCGGTCAGCGCCGGCGTGGCGTGCCGCCCGCGGCGATACGCAACTTCTGCGAGATGATCGGCGTAACCCGCTCCGATTCCGTGGTGGATGTGGGTATGTTGGAATACTGTATCCGCGACGAGCTGGACAAGACGGCACCCCGTGCCATGTGTGTACTGGAGCCGCTCAAGGTGACACTGCGCAACTACCCGGAGGGCAGAGAGGAGGTGCTCAGTGCCCCTGGACACCCGGTGCGCGATGATCTGCCGGCGCGGGAGCTGCCGTTTACCCGTACCCTCTACATTGAAAAAGAGGATTTCCGCGAAGAAGCCAATAAAAAATACAAACGCCTGGTGTTGGGCAAGAAAGTGCGTCTGCGCAATGCCTATGTGATTCAGGCGGAAGAGGTCGTCAAGAACGAGGCCGGAGAAATTGTCGAGGTAATCTGTTCCGTAGATCTGGACACCCTTGGCAAGGACCCGGCGGACGGCGTCAAGCCCAAGGGCGTGATCCACTGGGTTTCCGCAGATAAGCATGTGGAGTGCGAGGTGCGCTTGTACGATCGCCTGTTCAGTGACCCGAATCCGGACGCCGGTGGAAAGAATTTCCTCGATAGTGTGAATCCGGACAGCCTCAAGGTTCTCGAAGGTTGTAAGGCGGAAATCGGTCTTGCCACCGCAGCCGCTGGTATCAGCTACCAGTTCGAGCGCAACGGGTACTTCTGTCGCGACAGTGAATACGGCAGTGCGGAAAAACCGGTGTTTAACCGCACTATTGGTCTACGGGATTCCTGGGCCAAGGAGCAAAACAAGTAAATGTTTGGCTGAAAAGCCGAACGATCGCAGCCGTGCGCCGCGGGCGTACGGCAAAAAACGTTACGTGGCGCGGCCCTTGAGGGCGCGAAAGACCGAATTTATGGCCTTACAGCTCTACAACACTTTTTCCGGAAAGAAAGAAGTTTTCAAACCGCTGGTGGAAGACCGCGTGCGCATGTACGTATGCGGCCCTACCGTCTATAACCGGGTGCACATAGGTAACGCCCGCCCGGCCGTGGTGTTCGATACTCTCTACCGTCTATTGAAGAAGCGGTTCGCCGATGTCGTCTACGCGCGCAATATCACCGATATCGACGATAAGATTATGAAGGCGGCAAGGGATAAGGGGGAGGACATTGGCACTTTGAGCCAGCGCTACGCCCAGGCTTATTTCGAAGATATGGCCGCCCTCAACAACCTGGAGCCGGATGTTGTCCCCTATGCCACTCAGCATTTGCCGGAAATGATCGCCTTGATTGAGCAACTGGTTGAAAAAGGGCACGCATATGCCGCGGAGGGGCATGTGCTCTTTGCGGTGGAAACCATGTCGGATTACGGCAAGCTCTCCAAACGCTCCCTGGACGATATGCTCGCCGGGGCCAGGGTAGAAGTTGCGCCTTACAAAAAATACGCGGGCGATTTTGTACTCTGGAAACCCTCCAGGGAAGATGAACCCGGCTGGGACAGCCCGTGGGGACGCGGCCGTCCCGGTTGGCACCTGGAATGCTCGGCGATGATCAAGAAGCATCTGGGGGACACCATCGATATTCATGGCGGTGGCCGCGATCTCACATTCCCGCACCATGAAAACGAACGGGCCCAGAGCTGCTGCGCAAATGGCGTTGACTTCGTGCGCTACTGGATGCACAACGGTTACGTCAACATAGAAGGCGAGAAGATGTCTAAATCCCTGGGCAACTTCCGTTTGGTTAACGACTTGCTGCAGCAGTACCCGGGAGAAGTCCTGCGCTTTGCACTCCTGTCCGCCCATTACCGTTCGGAATTGAACTTTAGCTCAGACCTGCTCGACCAGGCATGGCGCAGCCTGGACTCCCTCTACGGCGCGCTGCGCGAGGCCGCGGATGTAAAAGCCAGTTGCGAGGATATAGAGGGCACCGCATTTATGGCGGCACTGGAGGACGACCTGAACACCCCGGTTGCCATCGGCGAGCTGCACCAGATGGCCAGAGCGCTGAACAAGGCAAGCGATGTGGAAAAGGCACGTTGGAAGGGCATGCTGCTCGGGGCCGGCCAGCAACTGGGTATTTTGCAGCAGGACCCCGAGGGCTGGTTCAAACAGGCCCGCGGCGGCGCCGAAATTTCCGAGGAGGAGATCGAGCGGTTGATTGCCGAGCGGGCCCAGTGCAAAAAGGAAAAAAACTTTGCCCGTGCCGACGAAATCCGCGCGGAGCTGAAATCCAAGGGGGTGGTACTCGAAGATAGCCGCGAAGGTACCAAGTGGCGTCGCGAATAGTCTTCCCACTCTATGGCAGGATAGAAATCATATTTGGGGTAGCACTGTGGCTATCTTTTGCAGTACATACGGAATCCGAATGAAAAAATTACTCGTCACCGCCATTTTCACCGCCATTTTGCCAATGCTGACCGCCTGTGAGCCCGAGCGCGGTTCAGATCAATGGTGCGAGAAAATGGACGAAACGCCGAAAGGCGAATGGACTCTGAATGACGCCACTGACTACACCAAATACTGTGTGTTCAATCAGAAACCTGAAAAAGAGTAAGCGGAATCGACAACTTGTTCTTTGCCGACTCCTATCAGCACTTCTTCCGCCCGCTGACCGGTAAATACCGCGAGCAGGTGGTAGAGTGCCTGCGCCTCCTATACGAGCGGCTCTACACCGCCAAGGCGGATTACGGCGAGTCCCTCGCGCGCGAACAAATTCTCGAAATTTTTTCTGAGGCACTCACTCGCGCTCCGCAGTTGGACAGCGATGACACCACTCAGGAACCCGAGGGTCGTTTTCGCAATCTGCGCGAGCAGGCTGGCTGGATCCTGAACACGCTGGTGGAATACGGCTGGCTGGAAAAGCAAGTGGACAGTGCCACTTTGCTTGTTTCTTACCCCTTTAGCCGCCGCGGCCGCCTGTTCACCCAGCCGCTGGTGGAGGTGGACAGCACCCGTGTCCGCACCCGCCACCGCAATACCCGAAATACCTTAAATGCGCTGGAGGCCTTTGCGGGCAGGGGAGAGATCTACGACCTGATCGACGCCTGGGAATATTCAGAGCGCATCGTGGCCGATTTCACCGATATGATTGCCGAGCTGGAAGAGCGCAAGCGTGAACTGGTGCGTGAGGTGGAGGCGCAACTGTTGGTGCAGCAGGCCACAGAAGAATTTTTCACCTTTATGGAAAGCCGGTTTCAGCCGGATCTGGCTATCCGCTTGTCCGCCGACAGCGTGGAAAAACATCGAGACGCTATCCACCGAGTGATTGCGCGTATCCGCCGTAAGGATAAGACCCTAAAGGCGGAGTGGGAGAAGCGTCTGCGGCAGTTGCTGCCGGAGCTGGTAGAAGAAGGGCGCTCACTGCTTTGGCTGATGCTCGACACCATTGAGGACCGCATGCGCCGGGCCTGTGAGGTGAAACTGCCGGCGTTGCGCCGGGCATTGCAGGGGTTTACTAAGCGCGCCGATATTATTATTCGTCAGCTGAGTTATCTGCACAGCCGCTCCGAAGGCGGTTTTGCCGAGTTGTGCCAGCGTCTGGGTGACAGCGAAGAGCGGTCCGCGTTGTTGACACAGCTTGGCCGCGATCTGGCGGGTTTCCAATTGCGCCTGTTTGATCCCCGGCAGGTGCGGCTGTGGCGGCGCAGCCGCCGACCGGTGGAAACCCGTGTGGACGAGGAAGTGCCGCTCGCTGAGGAAAGCCGGCGGGAAATTCTCTTACAGCAGCTGCTCGATCAGGCGTTCAATTTCAACGGCAGTCACTTGCGTGAATATCTGCACAAAGCCCTGGGCGCAGGGCGCCGTATCAACAGTCGCGATCTGCCGCTGGCAGATGCCCGCGACTTACTGGCGATGAGCCACGCCCTTGAGGCGGCCGCGGTGAGCCAAAACGGAGAAGCGGCGCTCAGGGTGGAATTTACTGGCGAGAGCGCGAGTAACGACTACTTTGACCGATTCGATGAATATATCTTGGAATTGAAAGAAAGTGATTGAACAGGCCTTGGAAGAAGCGCTGGCCGAATGCCGCTTGACCCGTGGGGAATTTTCCGAACTGCTCGTGCGCCTGCTGGATTACGGTGTTATCTGCCGCGATGAAAGCCAGGTGGAGACGGTTTTGTACGACCGTTTCCAACGCTGCGAACAGCTGATCCGGGAATGGCTGGCCCCGCTGGGACTGCGCCTGCAACACGACAGCCGCTTCCAGTTTATTCGTATTTATCCCCCCGGTGCCGAGGTGCCAGGGATGCCGGATCAGGAAGAGCCCCATCACGGCGGTTTCCGCGCGCGCCTTACGCAGCAGGAGGTGGCGGCCATATTGGTACTGCGCGTCGAATATGACAAGGCGCTCAGGGAAGGCCAGGTGGATGACAACGGTTGTGTTGCGCTCTCACTTGAGGCCCTGGAACTGGGATTGCGCAACCTGCTCAAGATGTCGTTGCCAGACAAGATGGCGGAGCGCAAAGGCCTGTTAAAAAAATTGCGGCAATTGCGCCTGATCCAGTTCACCGGTGAGGAAGCGGAATCGATGGCGGAAATCTGGCTGCGAGTACGCCCGACCATATCCCACTTCGTCAGTGAATCAACATTACAGCAGTTGCTCGGTGGGCAGACGCCGGAACTGGAAGCGGAAGAGACGGAACCGGAACGCATTACTCCGGAAAATGAAGATCACAGCCTTTTTGCTTCCGGCGAGTCGCTATAACAATCGGAAGATTTCCGGCTGCTTACCAAGGCGCCGAATAGCAACAACACACCGATTGACAGCGATGCGTTGTGGGCGAACAAGGATCGTAGTACTGCGATCACTGATTGCAAACGGATTCCCGACGGCACTAATGTGCACCTGAGATGGCATCAATAACATGTTTCTGAAAAAGCTGATCTTGATCAACTGGGGAAATATTCCCCAGTTGGAATATGAATTCGGCCCCATCAATCTGTTTTCCGGTGGCAACGGCTCCGGAAAGACCACGGCCGCCGATGCGATCCAAACATTGATGACCGCTGCCCACGACACCTTGTTCACCTTCAACCCGGGGCAGGATGAAACGACGCAGCGGGGCCGAGGTGGCAAGCAGGTGCGGACACTGGCTTCTTATGTACTCGGCTGTGACGATGGCAGTTACGCCCGATTGGCGCCGACGGACTGCTACATCGCTGGTGTTTTTTACCCCACCAGCGGCGAGGACAGCGAACCTTTTACGGCGGTGATGGCAATCCGCGCGCACTTGGACAGCAGTAGCAAGCCGGCGCAGGCACGTCAGGATGACCTGCGTTTCTTTATCTTCCCCGGAGAGCAACTGGCCATCGGCGATTTTATTCGCGAGTACAAGGACGGAAAACACCTGTTGCCGTTGGACAAATTCCACGCGGTGTTGAGCCGGCAATTTGAAAAAGTCGAGCAGTACGACAAGAAAAAGGCCTACCTGCGTCGCTTATACGGCGCATTGCGCGGGCGCCGCGATGCCGTTCCAGATAGGGAAGCCATGCATGCCGCGCGCACCTTTTCTAACTTTATGGCCTATAAGCCGGTCAAGAGTATCAACGACTTCGTTGCCCAGGAAGTGCTGGAAAAGCGCGATCTGGGCGAGGCCATTCGCTCCGTATCGGAGTTGATGAAAACCATCCACGCGATGGAACAGGAAGCGCGTCAGATTGTTGAGCGGGTGACCTCCCTGGAACAGATCGCCAAATCCGCTGAACTCTACCGCGAGCAGTGGCAGCAATTGCGCCTGCAGGAATATTTGCTGGCGCGCCACCGCCAGCTGCGGGTACAGAGAAGCTACCTCGCCGGCAAACAAAATCAGCAGCAGTTACGCGCCGATCAGCAAAACAATGCTCGCGAGGCACGTTTGGCGGCGGAGCGCGCCGAGCAGTTGAACCGGCAACTAATCGAGTTGCAGGCCCAACGCCTCGGCATCGATGCGCTGCGCACCAAGGACGAACTGGAACTGCGCATCAAAAACGCGCACCGCCAGCTGTCGCAGTTGAGCGGCCCGCTGGCGGCTCAGGAGCAGCGCTGGCAGGGCAACCGCAATGCCGCCAGTGAAATGCTGCAACTGCTCTCCGGCAGCGCGGCAATATTGGATATTCCTGCCCTCGGCAACAAAACGTTGACCCAGTGCATCAAGGAGGTCGCGAAAGAGGAGACACTGCCGGACCTGCACAAGCTATTGGGCAAGGATTGGATTGATCTCTCCGCGCTCGATGCGCTGCGGCAGCAGGCGGCGGCGACAGAGGCGCGGCACAACCGGCTGCACGGTCTGGTTACTGATGCCGACAGCGGTCAGCGCTCTCTGAAAGCGTTGATAGAGCAGCAGGTATCCCACTGGGATCAGAAAGTGCAGCAGCTACAAAAGCAGCTGCGCAACCAGGAACAACGCATTCAACACCTGCAGGCCAACCGGGTGCGCTATCCGCAGTCGGTGGAGCAGGCGCTGGCTGCTATCCGCGAACAGTGTCCCCAGGCCGAGCCGCGGGTATTGTGTGACTATGTGGAAGTGCTGGATGAGCGCTGGCAGATGGCGGTGGAAGGCTATCTCGGCGGCGCCCGCTTCTCCATTATTGTTGAACCCGATTACGAGGCGCAGGCCATCCGTATCGTGCGCAATTTGCCCGGCCGCAACAACCGTGCGCGGGTGATTCAGGGGGACAAGGCGCGCCGGGATGCGGAGCGCGTGCCCCTGCCCAAAGGGTCCATTGTCGAGTTGATGGCGTTCAACCACAAAACCGCCGAATACTATCTGCGCGCCTCATACGGTTCTGTGTTGCAGGTGCGTGACGAACACGAACTGCGCGGTACCCGTCGCGGTCTGACCGCAGACGGCATTGCCAGCGGAAACTACAGCATGTGGCGCTGCGATATCGACGATGCGGAACTGGTCTTCGGCCAAGGGGCCCGCGCGCGCGCGCTGGCGGCGCAGCAGCGGATGCTGGAGCAGATGGTGGTCGAAGCGAAACAGGTCAATGAACAGCACCAGCTGTACCGCCGGGTTGCCGCCGCGGTGCGGGACCTGAGCGATCTGGAATTGGTGTCGACGGTGGACGCCGCGCTGGCCGCCCAGCGGGAATGGCGCAGTGCCGAGCAGGCGCTGGAAAACCTGGACCTTTCAGATTGCGAACAGTTGGAACGACAGCTGGGGGAATTGACCCAACAGTTGCAGGCACAGCAGAAGATCCAGTTGGACCTTCAGCACGAGGCCGGCAAGCTGGAGCGGGACCTGGAAAATACCGGCAAACAGTTAAAGGCACTCGCGGACGAACTGGAAGCACTCGACGAGACACTCGGCGACTGTGAGGCCGCGTTACATCGCATCGCTCAGACCTCCCCGGAATATGATGTTGAGAAGGTGTTGGAGCTGGCGGATAAACAGGTTGAAGGCGCTGGCGATAACTTTGATTTCGGCGCCGATATCGAGCAGTGGCAGGGGCAGTTGGAAACATATTGCCGCCAGTTGGATCGCTCGGTAATGGAATACAATGCCAACTGTGCCGCCGGTGACACGCTGGTTTTCGAGCCGGATCTGAGTGATGGGCACAACGAGGTGCTGTTTAAACTGGTATGCGGTCTCTGCGATCAGGTGGAGGCGCTGCGCAACCGCTTGAAAAACAATCTGCTAGTGGACCGTCACGAGCAGTTGCAAGGACTGAAAAAGTCCTTTAACACCACTTTCGTCACACACCTTTGCCATGCCATTTATCAATCCATCAATGATGGTAAGCGGGTGCTGGACGACCTGAACAAAGAACTGGAACACCACCGGTTTGGGGCCGACCGCGAACGCTTCCGCTTCGCTTACAGCTGGGTGCCCGAATTCAAGGAGTACTGGAATTTCTTTAAAGCCGTCATTGAGTTGCCAAACCTGGGAGAAGAGCAGAGCCTCTTCGACGCGGATCTGGCACCCAAGCATCAGCAGGTTCGGGACAAACTGCTGGATATGCTGCTCAGTGAGGACGAGCAGTTGGCGCGACGCGAGCTTGAGCGCATCAGTGACTACCGCAATTACCGCAACTACGAAATCTACAAAGAGCCCGAAGGCAAGGAGCCTATCGCGCTCAGCCAGTACGGCACCGGCTCAGGAGGGCAGCTGGAAACTCCGGCGTATATCATCCGCTCCGCCGCGGTGACCTCGGCCTTCCGCTTCAACGAGGGTAGCAGCCATCTGCAAATGGTATTGGTGGATGAGGCCTTCTCTAAGATGGATGAATCCCGTTCCAGAGAGGTGATCCGCTATCTGACCGAGACATTGGGACTGCAATTACTCTTCATTATGCCGAGCAGTAAATCCGGTCCTTTCATGGATTTGATTTCGAATCAATTTGTGTTCAGCAAATGCCCCAGTCCCAAGCCCATTGGCCAATTGAACACGCGCGTCTATGTGGACCGCAAAGTCTGTAACCGGGAAAAAATTGCCGAATTGTGGGCCAACCACCGCCGCACAATTCGCCGTCAGGCGTCGTTGGATTTTATGGAACTGGTTGAGACTTGAGTCGCTGTTGCCAACGCCCAGGAAACAAAGACAGCACTTATGCGAATAAATCAGAAGTTCCCGAATGGGAGGAGATGATGGCGAGGCGGATTCCCGATCTGGCTGCGGCAAACCCTGTGATTATGGGACTGCTGGAATATGTCCTCGACAAGCGGGACGATCAGATACTCTCAGGAGAAGAAAAAAGCATCGCTATCACCCTGGGGTCGCCCAAAAGTGCTCCCCGGGCACTGAGAGCTGCACTGACCCCATTTACCGATCCCGCCTACGACGACTGCGAACTCTGGGACGAGCTGGTGTGGCTGTCCCGCGATTACCGCTGCTTCAAAATCAAGGAACCGGCGCGGCGACCGTCCGGCTCCGCGCCCTGGCAGGGGGTACGCCTTTTTTTTGAGGACAGCTGTGAGGCGATGATCCGCGAATGGCTGGACAGGCCGCGGCCGCATCGGGTGGACCCGGAGTGGCAGGCGGCGCTGACCCGTTTTGCTACACGCTTTGAAAACCCTGAGGCCTTTCCTCCGGGGGGACTGGAACTGGATGCCGGCTTCGATGGTTACGAGCAACTGCTGGCCTGTTGGGCCCGGTTGGGCGAAGAGTTGGCCCACAGTGGTGGCATGTCATGGCGCCAGTTGTCCGCGCGTTGTTTTTTCGGGGACTCCAAATATCTGGATGCTGATGGGCATCAAGCGCTGGCGCGCGCACTGTTTCCGGAACTCTGCGAGCGGGTACAGGAGCGCCCGCTGCTGATGCATCTGTACTTGCCGTCGCAGTCGGAGCGGGTGGTGATGGTGGAAAACCAGGACTCCTTTCTGATGTTGGCGGACTGCCAGCCGAAAGCCACCGCTCTGGTGTACATAGAAGGTTATCGCGGTGGCGCCGCTCGGGTCAGGTTGCCGGGAGTGGCTCGTTTCAGCACCCTGAACGATATAGCGGAGCCGGCGCGTCGAGAGTTTATCCGCTGGTGGCAGGGGCAGGCCGAGCAGGAGTTGCCGGCATACTTCTGGGGGGACTTGGATTACGAGGGGATGCAGATCGCTGCCGCTTTGCGGCGCAGCTTTACCTCTCTGGACTGCTGGCGTCCGGGGTATGCGCCTATGTTGGAACGACTCTGCAGCGGGGGAGGTCATCGGCCACTGCAGGCAAAGAAGAACCGCCAGCGCGCCATTGAGAGCACCGGCTGTGACTACGCTGACACTGAATTGATCCCAGCACTCTGGCACACTGGCTGTTATGTGGATCAGGAATCGGTCACACCGGAAGAATTGCACGCGGCAGCGGCGAAGGTGGACTTTTGATGGACTGGATTTTGCGCGCTGGCGCTTAGCGGTATTTAAGGAACCTCTGATTAAGTCACTTTCGTTTAGCAGAGGCGCTTCGGGGGTGGATTTGAAGCTCAGGTGATAGGGCGGACATTTCGAAACCGTCGGATACAGGGATGTATCCGTCGGAGCTACAGGGAAGTACTCGTGCGTTTTCGAAATGTCCGTCCTATTGCCTGAGCGCCCCGAAAGCTACCATAGTGTTCACGCGAATTAATCAGAGGTTCCCTAAATAGAACCTCCTGATCATAGCCTGCTATTGCATTTTATGCACAGGTTCTCGGAAGATGGGACCACTTTGCTGTAAATAAAGATTTTTTGCATAAAAGGGAATTCGCGGAGGTTTTTATGCGTCAGTTTTCTATCCTGGTCGTCTTCGCTCTCGCCTTTGGTGGCGCCGCGGTGATGTATGAAAAGGAGAGCCGCAAGGTCAAGGGCGTGCTGACACAGATCACAGAGCTACAGGCGCAGCTGGGGGATTTGCAGGCGGAAGTCAACCGGCTCAGTGGTGAGCTGGAAGCCGTCAAACTGGCGCAGCGCCGCCATCCAGACTTGAAGACAATTTCTCGACGTATCCACAGGAGTGAACGCGCCGCTTCTAGTGTGTCGGAACCGGCGCGAACAGAGGCTAAAAGTCATTCCGGCAAGCTGATAGCCTCCGATGTAACTACGGCACCGCCAGCGATCCACGGGCGCCGCAACGTTGAGGGTGAGGACTCAGAATGGGATGGTCCGACGACGGATGCGGAGCCGGAATCACAAGAGTTGTTGGACCCATACCAGTAGCAAGCGCCCTCTACCTGTGGGAAGACGAACAGCTTTTTGCGGGTATAAGTTTCCCGCTGTCGAATGTTTAAGTACACCTGGATAAGGGTTCCTTATGTCATTGAACGCTTTTTATACATCGCTCAGCGAACAGCTGGCGGCATTGTTGTCCGGTGAGCGGGATTGGCTGGCGAATACCGCCAACGCCAGTGCGCTGCTGTTTATGGAGCTCGAAGATATCAACTGGGCCGGCTTCTATTTTTTGCATGGTGACGAATTGCGTCTGGGACCTTTTCAGGGCAAGCCTGCCTGTACGCGTATTGCCGTCGGTGCCGGAGTTTGCGGCACCGCTGTAGCCACTGGAGAGGCGCAGCTGGTGGAGGATGTGCACCAGTTTCCCGGTCATATTGCCTGCGATGCGGTTTCCGCATCCGAGATTGTGATCCCACTCTATGCCGATGGGTGCTGTCTCGGTGTGTTGGATATCGACAGTCCCACCCGGGCGCGATTTACCGGTGAAGATTTGGCGGGTATGCAGGAATTTGCCCGGGTTCTTTTGCGCTGCTCGGACACTCCTTCGGTCTCGGGTATTTGAGGCACCAGAGCCCATGGCATTGTTGTGGCAAAAGCGGGCAGGGGATAATCACTACCAAGTGCGCAGTCACGGCGCCAGTGTGCGTTTGTACAGCAATGGTGTCTTTCACTCGCAGTGGAATCCACGCGATCCCCTGAAGGGATCTCTGTGGGAAATGCTGTTACTGCCGGCTTTTTTTCTCCCGCGGCGGCAGATTCGCTCGGTGCTATTGCTCGGTGTGGGCGGCGGTGCCCTGATACGGCTGCTACAGCGCTATATAACACCGGACAGGATTGTCGGTGTGGAGCTCGATGCGGTGCACCTGCAGATCGCACGCAAGTATTTTGGCGTGCGCGACGTGGAGCTGGTGCATGCTGACGCACGGGATTATGTCGCTGCACAGCTGACAGCCGGGGACAGATGTGCTTTTGATCTGATCATTGATGATCTTTTTGGCCACTGTGGCGGTGCCGCAGAGCGCGCTGTGGTGGCGGATCAGCCCTGGTGCAAACAGTTGTTGCAGTTGCTGAGTCCAGAAGGCTTGTTGGTTGCAAATTTCGGCAGTCGCACCGAACTTCTGGCTTCTGGCTGGCGCGCTGCCGCCATCCGCAGGCAGTTGCGTGGAGCCTGGACTGCGGAGCATCCCGCCTATGAAAACTGCATACTGGTCGCCAGTCGCAGTGTGCTGTCTGTTGCGGATCTCACCGCCCAGGCGCCAGTCCCGATTAGTCCAAGTAATCCCCGCAGCCGCCTTCCCTGCCAATTGAGGCGCCTTCCTTGAGAATTTGCCGGTCCCGGGACCTTTGTAGTGCTACCGTCGATTGGCGCCACTTGTCACCCCGGGCCTATACTGAAGAGAGGCATACTGTGTTCCGGGACCGGGTAATGCGTTATAAGACTGTGGAGGATGTGATTCGGGAGGGGCGAGACTTTCATGCCAGGCTGGCGCGCCAGTACGGCGAGTACGAACAGTTGGCCACCGATAAGCGCATCGAGTTGCTGCTAGATCAGCTGCGGCGGCGGGAGGAGTCGATGAAGTTCTCGCTGGAGAATTTTCACGATGATCTGACTCCGGGCGCTCTGCACACTTGGGTTCAGTTCGCGCCCGAGGGGCGGGAGAAGGAACTCCTTCAAAGACTGCGCAATATCGATATCAACAACCTTGATGAGATTGCCCAAGTGGCGATGGATGTCGAGGTGTATTTATCCGATCAATACCGGGACCTGGCCCAAGGCGCGGAGACTCAGTCGGCACGGGAGGCCTTTGAACGGTTGGAGGAGTTGGAGGAGCTGGAGGAACACACCTTGTCCATAAACCTGTTTAATCTGCGGGATTATTAAACCTCCACTTCTAGATGCTCAGTTTGTAAACGCAAAAGCCGTTTTCCTTCGCCAGTAGATGCACTTCGGAAAAATATTCTCCCGCCTTTCTCGGCAGCGGGATAAACGCATTGACCACAAAAAGCGCCGGTGCGCCCGGCTTGAGCAGGCGCGCGGTTTGGGAAAGAAACCGATCGGTCAACTCTCCCTCCACTTGGAACCCCTGGTGAAAGGGCGGATTGCAAATGATCAGATCGGCTGTGCCGCTGGTCAATTCGGCACCTGCATTGGATGGGACCACCACACCTTCGATACCCAGCTCGCGGAAATTTTTACTGCAGGCAAGTAGGGCAGCGGCATTGTTGTCGGTGGCAGTAAAGTGAAAATGTCCCTGCTGGGCAAGTTGCGCACAGAGATAGCCGTAACCGCAGCCGAGATCGACTACACAAGCGCCATCCGAAGGCGTCAGCTCCGCAAAGTGCCGGGCGAGCAGGGCGCTGCCGCGGTCGATTTTATTCCAGCCAAACAGGCCGGGCTTGCTGTGTAGACCGTGCAATTCCTCCAGCGGGCGCAATTGCGTGTAGTTCTGGTCGTCCACCGCCTCACCGCCACTGCGGTGCAGGGGATTGCAGCTGATATATTCGGTGCCGTGTTTCTGCAGCTGCTTCGCGCAGCCAAAACGCTGTGCCGCTTTAGTGGCGTAACTTTTAATACCGCTTTGCTTGCCGCCCAGTAATACCAGTTCGCCCGGATTTCCGCTTTCTACTTCTTCTAACAGGTGTGGTGCCCGGTTAATGACATGGTGTACCACCGCTTTTTCTTTTGAGACCGGGTAAACAATGCGGCGGTAACTGCGTTCCAGTACCTCAAACGCAAAGTCATTAAAAAAGCTGCGCCCGACTTTGCCTTCTGCCAGTTTGGCGACATCCCAGCGATTGCTGAGTAGGTCACCGGCGAAGGTGAAGCCCTGCATCAGCAGCGATTTGCTGTTTTCATCGGCGATCCAGAGGGTGTCCCGTGGAGCGACTTGCAGCTCTTGGCTGAGTAGGGTGGCCATTGTTTTTCCTGGTTGTATCGTGGGCAAATGCAGGCTGCGCCGGTGGAATTACGGCAAGAGCTGCCGATTATTTTACCGAGGCGATTTCTTCCGGGGTGAGGGGGCGGTACTCTCCCTCCTGTAGTGTTTCGTCCAGTACTATGTCGCCGATGCGCTCCCGGTGTAGTTCCAGAACTCTGTTTCCGAGCGCGGCGAACATCCGTTTGACTTGGTGGTAGCGGCCTTCACTGATAGTGACGCGCACCTCGTTGGCAAAGAGGATTTCCAGTGTTGCCGGTTTGGTCCGCTTCTTCTCATTTTCAAGCCAGATGCCTTTGGCAAATTTTTCTACCGCGCTTTCATCGATTCTTTCCGCCAGGTGGGCATAGTAGGTTTTGTCGCAGTGGTGTCGCGGGGAGGTAACTTTGTGTGACCACTGGCCATCGTCTGTGAGTAGCAGTAGTCCAGTGGTGTCGATATCCAGGCGTCCCGCGATATGCAGTTTGTGTTTGTTGGGCTCATCGATCAGGTCAAGTACTGTCGGGTGCTCACTGTCCTTGGTGGCACTGACGCAGCCCCGCGGCTTGTGCAACATTAGGTAGCGCGGCCCCGGTTCCAGCAGTGGTTCTCCGTCCAGGCAAAGCGTGTCCGTTTCTACCACCTTGGAGGAAGGGTCCGTCACAATATCCCCATTGACAGAAATACGCCCCGCCTTGGCAGCGCGTTTTACGTCTGAGCGCGAGAGATCGGTGACCTGGCTGACTGCTTTATCTAAACGCATGGGTGGTCTGGCTCCCCAATCCAGTGACACAAATTCTGATCAGGTGCAGTGATTCAAGATCTTCCATAGGCCTTATCTCCTGGAATGGAGTGCCCCGGAGGAGATAGGCGTTTGGCTGACTGAGGTATTGCAGCCCTCTCCCCCTCAGTGGAAGAGGGCCGGGGCGGGGTTACCCCCCGATCTTGCGCTCACCCGATTCCACGGATTGATAGATCAGGGTATTGATGGTCATAGGGCCGACACCGCCGGGCACCGGCGTATAGGCGGCGACGCGCTCCACCAGCGGTGCCAGTTCGATATCGCCTACACCGCCGGGGTGGTAGCCGGCATCCACAACCACAGCGCCGTCCTTGATCCAATCGGACTTGATAAATTCCGGTTTGCCAACGGCACCGACAACGATATCCGCCCGGCGGATGTGCTCTGCCAAATCCCGGGTGCGGGAGTGGCAGATGGTGACCGTGGCGTTGGCATTTAGCAGCATCGCGGCCATGGGCTTGCCCAATATGGGGCTGCGACCGACAACCACGGCGTGCTTGCCGGCGATCTCAATACCGTAGGCCTCCAACAGCCGCATAATGCCCTTGGGCGTTGCACAACCGTAGGCTTCTTCTCCCATTGCCATACGGCCGAAACCGAGGCAGGTGACGCCGTCGACATCTTTGTCGAGCGCGATGGCGTCAAAGCAGGCGCGCTCGTCGATCTGAGAGGGTACCGGGTGCTGCAGCAGAATGCCGTGCACATTGGGATTGCCGTTGAGTTCCTCTATCTTGGCAAGCAGCTGTTCGGTGGTGGTGCTTGCGGGCATTTCCACTTGCAGAGAGTCCATACCGATGCGGCGGCAAGCGTTGCCTTTCATTTTTACGTAAGTCGCGGAGGCGGGGTCGTCACCCACTAGGATAGTTGCCAGGATCGGTGTCTGGCCGCCACTTTTTTCTTTCAGCGCGGCTACACGGGCCGAGAGTTCTTGTTCCGTTTTCTGTGCCAGGGCTTTGCCGTCCAGAACCAGTGCAGACATAGATGTATCTCAAACAATGTGAATGTTGGGCTCGGGCCGGATGCGCTCCTCTGGAGCACCAGTGGCTGGGGCGGCTTTCAGGTAAGCCTGGTATAGCCTCCCTCTCGCCGCCAGTGTCCATCAACGCTGAGCCAAGCCGTCCGGCCTAATTGGCGAAGCCGCCTATTTTCGCACAGCCGCCGATTAATTTCTCGATTTGGCCACGCCTTCCGATTGCTCACCAGGGCGGAGATCTTCGCCGGACTAAACTTCTTTAAAAAGAATGGCTTGGCGCCGTTGACTCCCCGCTAAGCTGTCAGTATTATGCGCGCTCCTCGCAAGGGAGGTGGCTTAAAGATGGCGCTGCAGCAGTTGCCATAAAGCGCGTCCAGAGCGATGGAGCAAAGAGTTTGCGGGGCATAGCGCAGTCTGGTAGCGCGCCTGCTTTGGGAGCAGGATGTCGGGGGTTCAAATCCCTCTGCCCCGACCAGACGCTTACCGGGTTTACCTTGCGCCCGTAGCTCAGCTGGATAGAGCATCCGCCTTCTAAGCGGATGGTCGCAGGTTCGAGTCCTGCCGGGCGTGCCAACCATGTGCGGTGGCGTTGAGCTTGGCGGTTTCGAAAAGCTTACTGCCGGTATCGAGTCGCAGGACTATTCCGGCCAGTCAGCAAGGCTGGCTGGCGCCAGAGCAACCGCAAAGCAATGCTTTGCAGACGGTCGCTCTGACCCTGCCGGGCGTGCCAACCATGTGCGGTGGCGTTGAGCTTGGCAGTTTAGAGGAACTTGCTGCTGGTATTGACTCTGTCTGGTTTTGGTGGGAATTATTGTTATTTCCACCAGTTGCGTCGCCACAGGGCGCAATCACATAGCACTTTCTATGGTGGCCGTAGCTCAGTTGGTAGAGCACAGGATTGTGGCTCCTGAGGTCGCGGGTTCGATCCCCGTCGGCCACCCCATTCACCGAAAGCCCGGTTTCTACCGGGCTTTTTTGTATCCCTATTCCCGTTAGCACCTAAAAGCGCAGCCCTGCTTTTTTGTCATGGATTCAGACCCGAATGCTATAAAAGGGTGCTTTACGCTGCTTGCGCCAGTCCGTGATAATAAGCGCTCCTGAGTTTTGCTGGCTTTTGGTTATAACAATTGCCCACTCGGGAAGGAAGAAGAGATTACAAAGTTGCAATTGGGAGTAACCGGTGACCGTAACTGTTGAACGCAAGGCGACAAATGTACATTGGCACGAGGGCGATGTGACCCGTGAGGACAGGGCAAGTATCCTCGGCCATAAGGGCGTGACCCTTTGGTTCACCGGTTTGTCTGGTTCCGGCAAGAGCACCATCGCCGTTGCCGTGGAGAAGGCGCTCGCTGCCCGTGGGGTACTGAGCTACCGCCTGGACGGCGATAACATTCGCCTGGGAATCAATTCCAACCTGGGCTTTTCTGCGGAAGACCGCAAGGAGAACATCCGCCGCGTGGGAGAGATATCCAAGCTGTTTGCTGACAGCGGTGTGGTGGTGTTGAGCAGCTTTATCAGCCCCTACCGGGAAGATCGTGAAATGGTGCGCCGTATGCACGAGGAGGGCAACCTGCCTTATCTGGAAGTCTTTGTCGACTGTGCTCTAGAAGAGGCGGAGTCCCGAGATCCCAAGGGGCTTTATAAAAAAGCCCGCGCCGGAGAGATCCGTGGCTTTACCGGCATCGATGACCCCTATGAAGCGCCGCTCTCTCCCGAGCTGCATTTGCGCACTGACCGCATGAGCCTGGAAGAAGAGGTGGAAACGGTCATTTCCAGCCTTCAGGCCCGAGGAATCATCGCTTAATCACATCGTGGTTCTGCCCCGCATTCAATTTGCGGGGCGGTGATCATTTCTTATTGAAGTCCCCTTCGGCGCCAACTGCCGATTGGCCCGCCCGTCCGTACATATACTCAAGCTGTACCATTCAGCAGCAGTGGAGGCAAATATGTCGGTTCGGAGAGCGGGGATTCTCTCTGGGTGCCTTTTAGCACTGGCGTTGTCAGTTGGACTCGGCGCTTGGTATGGGTACCGTGAGCTGCCCCGGTTACCCGGTGTACCCGAGGCGCCTGTAGTCGGAGTGCCAGAGGGGGCACTGGATCATCATCCCGCACCCGCCTATACCGGGCCACATCCGCGGGTAATGGAGCGCCCGCCGGAATACTTCCCTTTTCCGATCACTATTGGAGAGGTCGGTCCTGTGGAAACGCTATTTGCGGGCCCCTCTACCTATCCTTTTTACTGCGGCTCCAATGCCATTACCCGCCGCCAACCGCTGGTGGACAATCAGCGGGGCGAGGGTGTCCCTGTATTTGCCGTGGACGAAAAGGGCAATAAAACCGGAGAAATTATCGGCTACAGCCGTGATTGCAGCCACCCAACGGACGTTGTCTATTTTTACCGCAGCACGCGCGACGGTAAGTTTCACCCGCTGGAAGAGGCCAATGGCGATATCGATCAGGTGACTGTCAACGGCAGAGCCACCGACTTCGTGGTGCGCCTCGAGACCGGTACTATCAATCGGTTCTTCTACGCCATTGCCGCGTTGCGGGGAGAGGGGGAGTCCGCGGACAGGCCCAGTCCCAGCAACTGGAACCGCCGGCTGATCTATCAGATGCGGGGCGGCGTGGGGATAGGCCGTCGTCAGGGCGATATCAGCAAGGGAGATATAGTGACCCGCCGCGCCGATCAGCTGGCGCGGGGCTATGCGGTTGTCTACTCAACCGCCAACCAAACCAGCAACCATTACAACATTTGGCTGGCGGAGGATACGGCGCGCCGGTTGAAGAAACAATTTATAGCGCTCTATGGTGAACCTCTGTACACCGTTGGTCTCGGCGGTTCCGGTGGCGCTATCCAGCAGTATTTATTTGCGCAGAATGCGCCTGGCCTGCTGGATGCAGCCATTCCTCTTTACTCCTATCCTGACATGGTCAGCCAAACCATCTATGTATTCGACTGCGAGCCTTTGGAGTATTTTTTCGATGTGGTGGATGCGACCAATCCCCGTTGGCGCGACGCGGCCAGCCGCACGCTCATTCAGGGGCTTTCCGCCAATAATGAGATAAACAGCCGCTTCCGCTTGTTAACAAGGGCTGCGTCTTTGTTTGACGGCCGCTATCGCAATGCCACGCGGGGAGCTACCGAGTGTACTCAGGGGTGGCGCGGGTTGGTGCCGCTTGTTAACAACCCCAACTTTGTGCACTTCATAAAGAACTTTGCCGAAGAGGTGGCGAACCGCACACACTGGTCCCACTGGGAAGATTTGCGCCGGTTTTACGGGGCCGGTGACGATGGCTATGCCAACAGCGCCTGGGACAACGAGGGTGTTCAGTACGGTTTGCAGGCTTTGGTGAATGGAAAAATTTCTGTGGACACCTTTCTGGCTCTGAATGCCACCATCGGGGGATGGAAGTCGCCGCGGGACCAAAGCAATGAAAAACTTTGGTTCGTCAATGGCGGCCTTTTTCCGGTGGAGTTATCCATTTGGAGTGAGCAGAACATGAACCTGGGAAGCCTGGATAAGCCGGCTGAGCGCACCAGGGCTAGCCGGGAGGCAATAGAGGGAATTTACCGCTCTGGCCACGTATTCCTCGGTGATGTGGAAATACCAATCATTGACCTGCGCCACTACTTGGACACAGATCTGGATATGCACCACAGCGCCGCCTCTTTCGCGGCCCGTGAACGTATCCGCCGTGCTAGGGGACATGCCGACAATCAGGTAATTTGGATCAGCCACAAGAATTACACCCCTCTCAATGAGGCGCTCGACACTATGGACCGCTGGATGATGAACATCATCGACAACCCCGAGGCCGGTGTCGCCGCCAATCGCCCGGAGGACGCCAGCGATCGGTGCTTTGACAAGGAAGGCAATGTGATGGCCGCAGGGACAGGTGTGTGGAATGGGGCCTGGAACCGGCAGGCTGTGGGCGAGTGTATGCAGGTTTATCCGATTTACAGTACACCGCGCCAAGTCGCAGGGGCGCCGATTACCGGGGATGTATTCAAGTGTGCGTTACAGCCGGTGGAGCGGGCTATCGCCAAAGGGATTTACGGTGCGTATACGGAAGAAATCGCTGCTCGAATCGACGATATGCGGCGGATCTTTCCGTCCGGTGTTTGCAATTACAATCAACCGGATATCGCTCGACCGAAAGAAGAGCTGATTCCTGGCGAACGTCCAGTGGAAATTGCCGGACACTTGATAAAACCAGACTACCGCCGTCCCATCGATCAGCTTGCGGAGGAAGATTCAAAAGAAGTGGAGCCGCAGCCTTTGCCCGTGTCTTTTCCACGCGGTGAAAAGGAAAATCCATAGCCGCAAAAATTTTTGGCGTATTTTTGTTGACAGCCCCGCGCAATCCGGTATGATGCGCGTCGCTCGAGGGGCAAGGCCCTGAAGCAATAAGGGTGGTTAGCTCAGTTGGGAGAGCGACGGCCTTACAAGCCGTAGGTCACAGGTTCGACCCCTGTACCACCCACCACTTCCTGATAGGAAGTGCATCTACTGCGGACCGGTAGTTCAGCTGGTTAGAATGCCGGCCTGTCACGCCGGAGGTCGCGGGTTCGAGTCCCGTCCGGTCCGCCATATACGCAAAAGCCCACACAGAAGTGTGGGCTTTTTTTATACCTGTACGACCGAGTGTGTTCTCGGCAGGATCTCAAGCCCGCTTGAGTACCTAAAGCGCTCTTAAGTTGCATATTGACCGTTTTAACCCTATATTCGGTCAAGTGACCAGTCTCAGTTGAGAGAAGGCGCCATGACTTCAATTCCCAATTATCAGCCTCACCCCAGTGGTGACGCGGTACTTCTCGAAGCCCTGTTGAACACCGCTGACCACCTTGGGCTGAAAAAGAAAGAGCTCGGCGAAATCATCCATCTGGACGATCGTACCCTGAGGCGCAGAAGCGGGCTTGACCCGGAAAGTGCCCCCGGCCAACTGGCTCTCCTGCTAGTGCGCGCATACCGAGCGGCCTTTGTGCTGATGGGGGGAGCGGAAGGCGCTCGCTATTGGTTCTCGACACCCAACCGCGCTCTGGGTGGGGTGCCCAAGACACTGGCGTGCCGCATTGATGGGCTAGTCCGAATTGTCTCCTACCTGGATGCCATGCGGGGTAAGGTGTGAGCGGCGATTTATTGCAGCGCATCCACTCCAATTGCCAACGTCTGCTTGGCCGCTTGTATCGGATCGTCGAATCTCAGGAGGAGGTCGCCACCCGTAGCCTGGTCGACAATCTGCAGAAACAGCAAGTGCTGGAAGAACTGCTGGAACAGAGCAAGCCACCGCGTTTGCCCGGCAGTGAAAATCTGCATTATCTCTTGGCAACCCCTTTCCGCTATCCGCCTTTACCTTGGGGTTCCCGCTTCGGCGGTACAGCGGAATCCGGCATATTCTATGGCAGCAAAACAATTCCCACGGTGCTTGCCGAAGCTGCCTACTACCGATTACTGTTTTTCCATGACATGGACCCGGTGCCCCTGCACCCCATTACCAGTTACCATCTTATCTTTTCCGCCAAGTACTGTGCTGATCCCGGTATCCGGCTACAAGACCCGGCCTGGGCAAGTGACTGGTCGAAAGTGACGCACCCGGAGGACTACCAATTTTGCCAAAAGCTGGGCAGTCAGCTACGCCAAGCCGGCATCATGGGTCTTGAGACACCTTCAGCACGTGCTTTGCAAGCGGCGTTGGCACAATTGCCCCCCAGCAACTCAGAAGGCATTAATGTCGCCCTGTTCGAACCCGGGGCGTTGCTCAAGCGTCCGCCGATGCAGGAAGCAGATGTCACAGCAGATACCAGCGAAAAGGAAGTGGTTTTTCTGGTGAAGTTCGGAAACCGAACGGAGACGTGCAGTTTTGCCCTGGAAAGCTTTCAGGTCAATGGACGGCTACCGAGGCCGGCATGATGAGTCCCCGCTACCTGACGCACCTCGATCCGGTATATTTGCAAGAAACTGCGCGGCAGATCCCCTATCAGCGCATCCACTGTGATCTTTTCCCAGCCATAGAGGTGTGGATTCGTCGCGATGATCTGCTAGACCCGGTCATTTCTGGCAACAAGGCCTATAAGCTCCTTTTCAACTTACTCGAAGCGGAAGAGCAGGGGGCCCACACCATAGTTACCTGTGGCGGCGCCTGGTCTAACCATATCCACGCAACGGCAGCCGCGGGGGCACGATTTGGCTTCCGCACAATCGGAATCATCCGTGGTGAACGGCGTCCAGTATTGAGCGCTACACTGCAGGATGCTGAGCGTCTCGGCATGCAGCTTCGGTTCGTCAGACGGGAAACCTATCGCCGACGCAACGAACCGGAATTCCTGAGTGAGCTGGGCCTGGCGCAACCGGGCATTCTGTACATCCCCGAAGGTGGAGCCAATCTTGCTGGTGCCAGGGGGATACAGCTATTGGGGCAAGTAATTGAAGAAACAGCCCCCATAGATTTTGACCAATTGTGGCTTGCTTGTGGCACTGGTTTGACCGCAGCCGGCCTGGCCGCATCACTCACGCACTTTTCTGTCTGCGGTGTGGAAGTGCTGAAAGCCGGCAGCTCAATTCAGCGGGTTATAGAGCGATGGTTGAAACGACTGCCTAAACCCTATGGCGCCATGCATGAGCCAGGGTGCACCTCAAAAAAGCGATATCACACCGAAGCTGATCTTTTTTTGAGCAGCACATACCACTGTGGTGGTTACGCGAAAAATCCTCAATATCTGAGAGACTTCCAGAAAGTCTTCGAATGCCAAACCGGTATACCGCTCGATCCTGTGTACACCGCGAAGCTTATGTACGCGTTACATAGAGAAAGCGAGGGAGGGCGAATTTCTTCCGGAAGCCGAATGCTTGTATTGCATTCGGGAGGGCTGCAAGGACGGCGCGGATTTCGGGAAAAAGTCCTGTCGAAAAGGCTACAGAATTGAGCCATAACTTCTCATTTGAACTCTCCGGGTCAGTTCGACTCATACTCTAAGCTCAGGCATAATTGCCGGTTCCTAATTAGGGGGCTTTCCTGTCGGCATGCAGAGGTGCAGTTACTAGGGCCGGCTAAATAAACGTCAAATGCTGGGCCCGTTATGGGGCACTATGGGGGAGTGGTGTCGGAATTTCATAATATTGGCTTGATTGGTCGTACAGGAAGTGACAGTGCTGTTCTCTCGCTCAAACGTCTGATGGCGTTTCTGGAACGGGAAGGCTATGCAGTGGTTCTGGAGCAAGGAACTGCTGGGGCTGTTTCTGACCACTCTGCCCGTGTTGCCCCAAAAGACAAGCTCGGAGAACTCTGTGATCTGGTCATTGTAGTAGGCGGCGATGGCAGCCTACTCGCCGCTGCGCGCGCTCTGGCCAAATTCAGCGTTCCTCTCCTAGGTATCAACCGTGGACGCCTGGGCTTTCTAACCGATATCACTCCGGATGAGATTGAACAGAAAGTCGGTGAAGTGCTGGCCGGCAAATATATGGCTGAAAGCCGTTTTCTGCTCGATATGTCTGTCACCCGCGATGGGAAGCCGATTGGGAAGGGATCTGCTTTGAATGATGTGGTCATTCACCCAGGTGAATTCATCCGCATGATTGAATTTGATCTCTACATCGATGGTCAATTCGTATACACACAGCGATCGGATGGGTTAATTGTATCCACTCCGACGGGTTCTACAGCATATGCCCTGTCGGGTGGTGGGCCGATTATGCATCCGAAGCTGGATGCGATTGTTTTAGTGCCATTGAACCCGCACACGCTGAGCAGTAGGCCGATTGTGGTAGAGGGTAGTAGTGAGTTCAAGATTGTTGTGAGTGAACACAACACAGCGAATCCGCATGTGACTTGTGATGGGCATGATCAATTGATTACGGGGCCGGGAGATATAGTGCGGATTCATAAAAAGCCACACCGTTTAACATTGATTCACCCTCTAGATCATAATTTTTATGGGATATGTAGGTCTAAGTTAGGGTGGACGATTTAGTAATTAAAGGTGTTTTATGATTCCTGTCTCTAAAAGATACAGAGATTACATATATTATAAATCTGTGAGCGATCTTTTTTCTGAAGCATCAAGAACTTATCTAAGCTTTTTGTGGTGGATTTTGGAACCGTTATTGATGCTTGCAGTATATTATGTGGTTTTCGGGGTCTTATTGAAAAGGGGGGGGGATGGATTTATTCCATTTCTGTTAATTGGGCTGGTAGTAGTGCAATGGTTTAATCATGCGGTTTCTGCCTCTACCAACGCAATAATCAATAAAAAGGGGCTAATTAACCAACTATGTTTCCCAAAGCTAGTGTTACCTAGTGCGGTGGTTATAAGTTGTTCTCTAAAATTTGCAGTGGTTTTCTTACTATTGGTTTTTCTATTGATTGTTATTGGTTATACGCCAACGCTATATTTTTTACAAGTGTTGCCATTGCTTATTATAATGTTTTACTTTATATGGAGTTGCTGTGCATTGATATCTTTGCTGGTTGCTTATATTCCTGATTTTTCTCATATTATCCCGAATGCAGTCAGGCTTACCACTTACTTGTCGGCGGTTTTTTACTCTGTATCGGATGTTCCCGACAACTTTCAAGCTTATTTTTATTTCAATCCAATGGCAATGATAATCGAGGGGATAAGGGGTTGTATACTCTACAACCAAATCATTGATTGGCAGTATTTTCTTGTTTTGTCGTCGGCTGTTTTTGTATTGGTTTTTGTTGTTTTTTATATATACAGAAAATTGGACGCAGTATTGCCAAATGTTGTAGGACAGCACTGATGGATGTTGTTATTCAGCTAAGAAACGTGTCATATGAGTATACAGGGGGGTTCTCTTTATTTGATAAAGAAAAAAAGTACTCTCCTTTCAGAAACGTGAATTTCGATATATATAAAGGCGAATGCTTGGGGATTGAAGGAAGGAATGGGGCAGGGAAAAGTACACTGTTACGAATTATTGCAGGAATACTTAAACCGACATGTGGTGAAATAAGAAATTATGGCTTTTCTACTGCTCTGTTGTCTTTAGGTTTAGCCTTTGACCCCAATGTAAGTGGTAGGAAAAACACAATATTGTATTTGATGTTGACCGGTTTTTCCAAAAAGATAGCAGAAAGCATTGCTGAGGAAGTTAAAGATTTTTCTGATTTGAATGATTTCTTTGAGAAGCCAGTAAAATTTTATTCTTCTGGCATGAGGGCCCGGTTAGGTTTTAGTGTTATGATAAATACAAACGCTGATGTCTTGTTGATCGATGAGGCTTTGGCTGTTGGTGATTCAGGTTTTCGAAAAAAATCTAATGCAAAAATGCTAGAAAAGGTTAAGTCTGGCTCAACAGTGGTTCTTGTCTCACATAATAAAAATGATATTAATTTATTGTGTGATAGAAGTATAAAATTATAAGCCTTTGGTTTGTGTGAATTTGGAGTTGAACTTGAAAATTTTATTTTATCCGTATCATATTGGAGCGGGAAATTCTAAGAATCCGTTGCCGATTGCTGCAGGTTGTCCGCAAAACCCTGCAAGAAACTTGCGCGAGCTAAAATCAGAGCTCCGAACTTGCACTCATAATGTTGGAAATATTATTCATGTAGAGGCTCCATCGAGATCTCTACAGTATGACAAATTTAACTCTTGTTTTACTTTTTTTTCTGAACTTTATGAGCAATATAATGGCGATATTGTTGCGATAGCGAAAGAAGTTTCAAAAAAATATGATGCTGTTGTTATTTCGGAGGCAAATGTTATTCGCTTTCATGGGCGGAATAAAGTGGAAAGTGAGGCTAATACTAAACGCCTTTCAATAATTGCGGATATCCTAAATGAATTGACAGTCCCGTTTTATGTAATGGGTGTTGGAGTACAAACGAAAACTCCGCCAATACTAGAGGATTTTGACAAAAATATTGTTAAGTTTCTAAAAGTATGTGAATCGAAAGCTGCTCTGTTTGCTGTTAGGGGGAGGGCGAGTAGAGACTGGTTAAGGGCTGCGGGTATTAACAATGTGGTAGTTTTAGGGTGTCCAAGTATGTTTGTATACCCTGAAAATATTTTGGCGATAGAGGCCCCTAAGAAAAAGCTGTCGGTTGACTTGAGTATTGTTACTGCGGGTTATTTAAGAGATTTAACGTTTAAATACGACAGATGCCGGTCCCAGGTTATTTTGAATTTGTCAAAACTTGGATCAGTGCATTATGTTTTTCAAGATGACATATACCAAAATGATGAGATTGACGATTCGCTTCCGATTTATAATGAGGCGTCTGGTGCGGTAAACAAGGAGTATGTCGATAGATACTTGTTATCGAAGGGGTTTTGTGCTCCTGAATTTGTATCATATAGACATTTTCGGAACTCTAATGCATGGCGCCAATTCCTATCTAGCCAAGACTTATATTTTGGGGATAGGCTACATTGTGGAATTGCAAGTATGCAGGCATCAGTGCCATCCATATTGATTTATGATGATTTGCGGGTAGAGGAAATTGTTTCTCTTTTTTCAATTCCCAGTATATCGTTAGGCGAATTAAAGCGGGATTTCAACTTTGATGAAATTATTACTGAGAAATTGAGCCGTTCCTCTTTGGAAGGTTTTAAAGAAAATTATGTTGAGCGTTACAGCTATTACGTCAATTCTCTGCGCAAAGTTGGACTAAATATTTTCAAACGGATTTAATAATCTTGGTTTGGGATGACTGACTTATTTTTGAAGGTGTACTATGTCTCTAAAAATCTATATATCACATCACAAGCCAGGAGCAATTTTAGAGGGGGAATGTTTTGTTCCGTTACATGTTGGTAAATCCATAAGCTTTCAGAACATAGGCTGTGTTGGGGATGACTCTGGAGATAATATCTCTTACAAGAATCCATTTTATTGCGAGCTAACTGCTCATTACTGGATGTGGAAGAATGATCATACAAGCGATTATTTAGGCTTGATGCACTACCGGAGACATTTAAACTTTTCATCAAATCAAGAGTTTAAAGAAGACCAGTGGGGAGTAATCCCTGCTAAAGAGAAATTTCAGGAATATCAAAGAAAGTATGGGTTGAACGAAGAAGATATATCAGCTCATCTAGAAAATACTGATGTCATTCTGCCAAAAAAATGGGATGTTCGCAACGCTGGAAGTAAAAACAACTACGATCATTACAAACGGTCTAATGATTTATTTATTGAAGACTATCAGGCTGCTTTAGACATTCTGTTGAAGCAGCACCCAGAATATCGTAGTACAGTTGTGGAGTATAACAATTCTAGCTACGGTTATTATACGAATATTTTTTTGATGCGCCGGGATATATTTGAAGAGTATTCTGAGTGGCTTTTTGGTATTCTTGATGAGCTGGAAGATTGTATTTCTCTTCAAAATTATAATCAACAGCAGCGTCGCGTTTTTGGGCACATCGCAGAGCGTCTATTGAGTATATTTTTTCTTTATAAAGAAAAAGAATCAAACATTACAATAAAAGAGCTCCAGCGAACATTCATTGATGAGCAAGAATTTAATGGATCTATAGAGCCAGTATTTGATAAGAATAATCATCCAATAGTTATATGTTTTGATGACAATTATGCCCACTCTGGCGGGGCTTTAATCCAATCTATACTCGAGCATTCGGACCCTGAAAAAAATTATGACATTTTGGTCCTGGAAGATCGGGTAAGCCAAAAGAACAAAGCTCGGCTTTCCTCCTTGGTGTCGCGTAATAAAAACTTTTCTATAAGGTTTTTTGATGTCAATGCTTTTGGCGTGTTAGATAGCGTTCATACTCGAGCCCATTTTAGCCCCGCAACATATGCGAGATTGTTTATTCCAAAGATATTCCAATCTCAGGATAAAGTGCTTTTTATTGATGCGGATACAGTGGTAAACGATGATGTATCTAAGCTATTTGATATAGATTTAGGCGGCTGCTTAATTGCTGCTGTAAAAGATATCGTTATGGAAGGCTTCGTCAAGTATGGTGCATTATCAGATGAGCATACCGGATGTATGGAAGCAGAGACATATCTTAAAGAATATTTAGGGCTTGCAAAACCAGATGAATATTTTCAGGCAGGTTTGATTGTCTTTAATCTTCATCTAATGCGACAGGAAAATACGTTTTATAGTCTTATGGAGACCCTGAAAGAGAAACCTTATTGGTTTTTAGATCAGGATATAATGAACAAAGTTTTTCATGGCCGCGTAAAATTTTTGCCAATGAAATGGAATGTTTTTCATGGCAACGGTAACACTGATGAATTTTTCCCTGGTTTGAGGTTTTCCACATACAGGCAATTTCTGTTTGCCAGGAAAGAGCCCTCCATGATTCATTACGCTGGAGATCAAAAACCATGGGTAAATAAATCTGTAGATTTTTCTGATCTTTACTGGAATGCTTTAAGAGCAACTCCTTGGTATGAAGAGCAATATGCGAAATATTTATTAAAAGAATTTGGCTTGCTGTCAAATATGCAAGCTTCTCAAAACTCTTCGAGCCTCGGAGCCGAGGAGCGTTTTAGGAAAAGAGTGAGACCTATTGTCAAGCATATTTTTCCGCCAGGAAGTATTCGAAGAAAGCTTGGGGTTAGAGTATATATTCAATTATTAGGTATATACAGAAAATTTAGATACTCTGTTAGCTAAAATATATTATTTTATTAGGTGCATATGAAGATATTATTGGTTGGGGCTGGATTCAGCTGTGCTGTTATTGGGCGTGAGCTTGCAGAAGCCGGTTATTCTCTGACAGTTATTGATAGTAGAGCGCATATAGCAGGCAACTGCCACACTGAGCGAGATCAAGAAACAAGTGTTCTCATTCACGTCTATGGGCCGCATATTTTTCATACAGATGATGAGGAGGTATGGAGCTATATTAATCAATTCTCATCATTTAAGCCATATATTAATCGAGTGAAAACAACAACACATGGTCAGGTTTATTCACTTCCGATAAATCTACACACGATTAACCAATTTTTTGAAAAGGCTATGCGCCCTGATGAGGCCCGCGCTTTTATAGAATCCAAGGCTGACACTTCTATTGAAGAGCCGAAGACATTTGAAGAGCAGGCTTTGCGCTTTGTAGGCAGAGAGCTTTATGAAGCCTTTTTCAAAGGGTACACCCAGAAGCAGTGGGGATGTCATCCCAACGAGTTACCTGCAAGTATTTTAAAACGGTTGCCGGTGCGTTTTAACTATGATGATAATTATTTCTTTCATCGTTATCAGGGAATGCCTGAGCATGGATATACAAAGCTTGTTGAAAACATCCTTGATCATCCTAATATAGAGGTTATTCTGAATAAAAAATTTGAGCGTGGAGACGGAGCTGAGTTCGATCATGTTTTTTATTCCGGACCTCTTGATGGATACTTTAATTATGAATTGGGGCGGCTGGGTTATCGCACTCTGGATTTTGAGCGTTTTACTTTTGATGGAGATTATCAGGGGTGCGCTGTTATGAATTACGGTGAGGAGTCAGTTCCTTTTACACGTATTACAGAACATAAACATTTTGCACCTTGGGAGGAACACGATAAGTCAGTTTGCTATAGAGAATATAGCAGGGCTTGTGGAAAAGATGATATTCCTTATTACCCTATACGCTTGGTAAAAGAAAAAGAATTGCTTGCCAAATACGTTGAGTTAGCGAAAAATCAGCAAAAGGTTACCTTCGTTGGTCGCTTGGGAACCTATCGCTATTTAGATATGGATGTGACTATTCGTGAAGCACTGGACACTGCCCGAGAGTTTCTTTTGTGTATGAAAAACGGAAGGCAGATGCAATCTTTTTACGTGAACCCGCTAGGATGACTGATATTTGCTCAATAGTTGCGGTTGTGGTTACCCACAACCGTATTGATAAGTTAAAGAAAACTCTACAATGTTATCTGAAATCGCCTATACAAAAAGTATTGGTGGTGGATAATGCCTCAACTGATTCAACAGCCCTCTATCTAAAAGAGTTAGAATGTCTGGAATCTGATCGTATTTCTGTTCTAAGTCTGGAGAAAAATGTTGGTGGGGCAGGTGGCTACTATTATGGGTTGGAATATGTAAAGAATAATTGGGTATGTCAATGGGTGGTTTTGTCGGATGATGACAGCTATCCCGATATTAATGCGATAGATCGATTTCAGAGTAGTGAAATGATCAACAGCAATTATAAACAAATAATTGCTGCAAAGGTACTATTTCCTGATGGCCAAGCCTGTCCAATGAATAGGCCCATGGCCAATCCTACCTTAAGTTTATTGCTGAGAAATTTTATTGCAAGAGATAGTCTATTAGCACTGTCGGACCCATCATGTGAGGGGGATAGGCTGAAACCTGTGATGGCTTCTTCTTTTGTGGGAATGTTTATTCCACTAGAAGCTCTAAAAAACTCTGAAGTCATGCCTTGTAAAGAGTATTTTTTGTACTGGGATGATATTTCATTTTGTTTAGATATGAGAGCTGAAGGTATCATGGTAAATTATTGTGAAGAACTGATTTTTTACCATGATTGTCCCAGGCGGTCTGGGAAAATATCCGGCACTCGTTTTTATTATTTTGTTCGAAACGGATTAAAAACCATCAAAAAGTTCCCGGCTCTTATTCGATATCCCGCATTGGCGATAAAGGGCGCTAGCTGGTTTTTGCAATCTATTCGTCAAAGATCTTTTAAGATTTACCTGCGTGCACTTCGCGATGCATAAAGAAATTTTTAGAGGTAGGTATGAGATTGGCCTCCGAGTCTACAGACTTGACTAAGGAGAGAGTTAAAAGAACTTTGGTTTTTTTGATTAATGTAGACTGGTATTTCTTGTTGCACTGGAAGGAGCGTGCAATTGCAGCTAAATTCGATGGCTGGGATGTCTGTATTGTTACTCGGGTTACAGAAAAAAAGTTTCGAGATGAGATCGTTTCTTTAGGGTTTAAACTCTTAGATGTGCCAATAGTGCGCCATTCTTTTAATCCGTTGTTCGAATTAAAATCATTGGTCTCGATAGCACGTGCGCTGTCATCAATAGATGTAGCGCTGATTCACGCTATAACAATAAAACCAATTTGTTATTCTTTATTAATCAGCAAAGTTTTAAAAAAGCCGATCGTTGCCAGTTTTCCTGGTTTAGGAAAACTTCGGTCAGATGTTTTTATATCAAGAAGTGTATGGCTTTTTTTGAAGGTGCTGTTAAAAACAACAAGTGGGAAGAAAAAGAAAAGGGCTCTGGCCACATTCGAGAATGGTGATGATTATGCTTTGACAAAGAAAAAAGGTCTATTGTTTTCTTCCGTTGAAGTGCTTCCAGGTGCAGGTGTTAATCTAAATGAATACCCTTTACTCTGTCAGCCAGAGAAAGGTGAAACTGTCCGAATATTATTCGCTGCACGCCTGTTAAAAAGCAAGGGCATCAAGTTATTAGAAGATGCTGTGGCTAGGCTGGTTAGAGAAGGATATAAGTTAGAGCTGGTTATTGCCGGTATACCGGATGAATCCCATATTGATAGATTGGATAAAGAAGATATACAGGCTTTAAGGAATAGAGAATTTATCAGATGGCTAGGGCGAGTGGAGGATATGATCCCCACTTTTTCACAATGTGATATCGTCTGTTTGCCTACTTCTTATGGTGAAGGTATACCGAGAATACTGATAGAAGGAGCTGCATGTGGAAGGCCATTAGTCGCAACAGATGTTCCGGGTTGTCGGGAAATTGTACGACACCGTCTCAATGGGTTACTTATCCAGCCGGGTGATGTGGACTCATTAGTTATCGCACTGAAGACTTTGGTGACAAATAAAGATTTACGTTACCAGTTCGGTCTTGCTGGAAGGAAGCTTGTCGAAAATCATTTTTCTAGCGAAAAAGTTATTTCGCAGACACTTAGGCTATACAAGAGTTCAATGAGACTTTAATTTAAACCACGCTTTCTTATAGATCTATTTGACAGATCTTTAATAGTATTTTCGCTTTATGTCATTATGCCCCCAGCTGTTCAGCGGGTAATCAGAGGAACAGATCTGGGAGTGGATTATCACTCGTAATTTTGGCTTTTTTAGGCTCCCGCTTGAGCAACCTCCCCACCAAAATCACCACCTGTTGACGGTTCAGCGGCTTCGGTGGTGTGGCGTATAGGGCCGCGTCCAGTAATCCCTGTAGTTTTTCCAGTTCCTCAAATCCCAGTTGTCGGTTTGCTTCCTCCAGCCCACTTGCCGATATTTCTGGCCAGCGGGCACGCAGCCATTTGAGGGTGGCTTGTTGGATGGTGGCTGGGTCCCCAGTCTCGGCCGCTTTTTCCAGGTTACGGGCTTGTTGATTGGCGTTTGGTTGTTTTTTTGTAGCGTTGCTGTTTACAGGTTGGACGCTGCGACGCCGCAGGAAGTACAACAGCCACAGCAGGTGAGAGGCGAGGGCGGCGATGGCGAGGTTGCGCCAAAAATTGCTTTGTATTACTGATGGTGCGGCCGTGGTTGCGGTGGCGCCAGGGATAAGATCGGGAGTGGCGCCGGGCTGCTGAGGCATTGTGGCTGTGGCACTGCCGCTGACTGTGAAACGGAAGGCGGGTAGTTGAGTGGCGCGCTGGCGCCCGGTTTTGGTATCCCACCAGGTGAGTGTAATGGGCGGCAACTGGTAGTCGCCTGGTTTGGTGGCGACGATGGCGGTGGTTTCCGTGCGGCTGCCGGTGATGCCGTTGAGATCGGCCTGATCATCCTGTTGGGGTTGATCTGGGTAGGTTTTAAGGCCCTCGACATTGAGTTTCGGCAGCGGTGGCAACTGGGCTGCGCGCAGGCCCTCGGCACGCAGGGTGACGATGCGTGTGATCGGTTCTCCGACGGTAAATGTCTTTGGATCCTGGCTCCAGCTTTGCACTATGCCGAGACTGGCGGCGGGAAGCCAGTGAGTGCCGCTGTATGTATCAGGCTTGGGTTGGACTTCAATGGTTTTTGGCTGCGACCGCAGGCGCAGCCGTTGACTGTTGCGATTGAACAGGGAAAAGGGATCGCGCCTGCCTGCGATAGCAACATAATTGAGCGCCGGTATGGTTAGTTCTCCGGAACTTTCCGGGAACACGGCATAGGTGAGTTCATACACCGCGTGGGCGACACCATTAATGCGGCGCTCATAGCGCTGCTCGTCCACCTTTTCGATATGGGCGCCGGGAATTTGCAGCGGTTCCGTGGCGATATCGTGGAGGCCGATAGTGGTATACAGGCGCACCTTGACCAGAAGCTGTTCCTGCACGTAGAGCCTTTCCTTATCCAGCTCTACTTCGAGAAATGCCTGACGGTTGTCGGCGCCGGGGCCGCTGCCGGCTTCGGTGACAATAACCGGTATCGCATCGGATACCTCTCCTTTGTAGTGTAAGGACGGCACGAATAAGTTGCCCTCACGTTTCGGTGCCAGAGTCAGCATCCATTCGACAAAACTTTCGGCGTGCCCGTTGATGACCCGATACTGGTTGGATTGTTGGCGGGAGAGGATATCGAAGTCCTGTTCCAGCAGTTCGAAATCCGGCTGGCCGCCCGACTCGTCACCGGTGTAGCGCAAGCGCAGGTTCAATGTTTCATCAATGCCGATTTTATTGCGATCCACAGTAGCGGTGAGATTCCCGGCTGCCTGGGCGAAATTGGCCAGCACCATCAGCAGCATTGCCTGGAGGAAAGTGGTTAACCAGTGTGTGTGCTTGCCAAGTCGTTTATTGGACTTGGTGGGTGTGGCACTTGGATTTGCCGCTGCCAATTGCTCCGTGCTCCGCATTTCGCATTTACTTACCATCTCTGCGTGGCTCCGTTTTCCGGGGGTTGCCATTCGCCGCTGCGGTAGGCGCGGCGGCGCTGCAGGCTTTCGTATTTGAATTTTTCGCGCATCAAGCCGGCGGGGTCGTCGGGAATCTGGCGCAACCATTGATCCAAGGCCTGCTGCGTCTCGGGGTCCAGTGGTTGCTCATCCACGCCAACCGGCTGTTGTTCTCCATCTGTCTGTTCCTGATCCTCGCTTTTTTGTTGCGAGGCACTTTGTTCGCGTTTGTTTTGCTCTTGTTGGCTGTTATTTTTGGATTGTTGTTCGGATGATTGCCGGTTGTCGGGCGATTGCTGAGATTGCGGGTTTCCGCTCTGTTGTTGATTCTGTCCCTGCTGCTGATCCTGCTGTTGATTCTGGCCCTGTTGCTGATTGTCGCCCGGCTGTTGTTGTTCCTGTTCTCCGGATTGTTGCTGGTCCTGCTGTGATTGTTGCTGTTGCTGCTGTTGTTGCTGCAGTGCTTTGAGTTTCTCGGCAATTTCTCGATTGTGCTGAGCGTCGGCGAATTGTGGCTGCTGTTTCAGTGCCTCGTTGTAGGCGGCAATGGCTTCGTCGTAGCGGCCTTGGTGAGTCAGACTGTTGCCGAGGTTGTAAAGGCTTTCAGGGGCGTCGCCGCGGGCAAAGTTTTGCGCCGCAGCAGGGAAGTCTCCGGCGCGGTAGTTGGCGGTACCACGCCACTCGGGGTTACGGAAGGTTTTTGCGGCCTGCTCGGCTTCGCCTTGTTGCAACAACTGTTGGGCTTGTTGATCTTTGCGCAGCCAGAGATCCTGCCATTCAAAGGCTTGGGACTGCTGGGGAAGCGAGGTCAACAGGACGAAGGGAAGTGCGCAGGCGAGGGTGCCGCGGCGGAAGAGCAGGGCGATAAATGGCAGTAATAGCAATACCAGCCAGGGCCCCTCTTCGCGCCATTGATCGAATTCACGTTCCGTGAGCCTGGCCTGTGTCGGCGTCTCTTTTTCTGGAAGCAGTTGGGCGATATCGGTGTCGTCCACACTGATTGTGGCGTAGTGGCCGCCGCTGCGGCGAGCGAGTTTTGCCAGGGCGCGGGCGTCGAAATTGGAAATAATGATGGCGCCGTTGTTATCCGTGATAAAACCGCCGCCGTCTCCACGGGGAATGGGGCTGCCCTCGCCACTGCCCACAGCGAGGATACTCAGTACTACTCCCGCATCCGCCACCTGTTTCGCAACCGTGTCTAAAGCTGCATCGTCAATACCGTCAGTTACCACTAGTAGTTGCCCTCGGCCGGTGGCGCCATCTTTGAGCAGGCGAATGCCGGTTTCCACCGCCATTTCGATATTGCTGCCAGATACCGGCACTATGGCTGGCGACAGGGCCGGGACCAGATTGGCGATGGTGGCGGTGTCTTCCGTTAAGGGCGTGACTACGTGGGCCTCTCCGGCATAGGCGACTAGGGCGGTGAGACCGTCTTTGCGCTGACGGAGAATATCGAGAATTTTTAACCGCGCACGGGTCAGGCGGTTGGGGGATAAGTCGGTAGCCATCATCGAAGGCGACAGGTCCAGCAGTATTACCAGTGCGTCCTGGTTGCTGTAGACGGGGGTCGGCAGTTTGCGCCAGCTGGGGCCGGCGAGTGCGACAATCGCACCACAGAGGAGAGCGAAGATGAGCGTGAAGAGCCAAGGCCGCTGTTCTCCACCGCGCAGCAGCAGATGGGGCAGGAGTTCCGGGTCGATAACTTTTTGCAGCTGCCCACTGTTGAGAATGGTGCGCGCCAGGCCCCAGCAGAGCATTACGGCTGGAACTAAGAGCCACAATAGCTGTGGGCGCAGGAAGTGAAACTGATTGAGGTCTTCTATAAACATCAGCTTGTGCGCCTCCGGCTGTCGCCTGCTGTACTTCCCCAGTTAAGACCATTGGCGAGCAGTGGTACTGCAGCCCAGAGGAGGGCAATCGCCAGAGCGGCGCCTAGAGGCAGGATGTAGAGGGATTTTAGCGGACGGTAACTTTCGGCCTCTTGCTCCACGGGTTCCAGGCGGTCCAGTTCAGCGTAAATTTGCACGAGTTCCTGGGGATTGTGAGCGCGGAAATAACGGCCTCCGGTTTTGTCTGCGATAGCCTGCAGCGTTTCACTGTCCAGATCGCGGGAGGGGTTGATACGCCGGCTTCCAAAACGCCCACCGAGCAGGCCAGGCTGTACCATCTCCTCTGCGCCGACGCCGATTGTGTAGACGGTTACTCCTGCCTGTTGGGCCAGTTCGGCGGCCTTCAGCGGCGCAACCTCTCCGGCGGTATTGGCGCCATCGGTCAAAAGGATCAACACTCGGTGTTCCGCCGGGCGTTGGGTCAGGCGCTTTACTGAAAGTCCGATGGCGTCGCCAATGGCGGTACCCTGGCCGGCAAAGCCGATTTGCGCCTCCCACAACAGGGTACCGACGGTTTCGCGGTCATAGGTCAGCGGTGCCTGCAAGTAGGCACGCGTGCCGAAGAGCACAAGGCCGAGGCGGTCGCCCTGCCGCCGCTGGACAAAGTCGCCGACAACTTGTTTGACCGCATCGATGCGCATGGCGGGGCGGCCGCCCAGCAGCATGTCCGGGGTCTCCATGCTGCCGGAAATATCCACCGCCAACAGCAGATCGCGGGCGCTGCTGGTCTGGGTAATGGGTTCCCCGTACCACTGGGGACGGGCAGCGGCGCCCACCAGCAGCAGCCAGATGAGGGAAAGTAATAACAAGTTCAGTAGATTGCTCTGTTCTCCGCCGCCACGCTGTGACAGTTCCGCATAAAAGGGAACCTTCACTGCACTGCTCAGTGGCTTGGCGCGTGGCAGCAACCAACGTGCCAAAAGGGGTAGGGGCAGCAGGAGGAATGCCCACGGCGAGGCGAATTCAAACATTCTCCGCCTCCATTGCGGTTAAGTTCCCGCCGTTGGCGTTGCGCTGCCCGTGCCGCTGGACCCAATTCACGGCGTAGTCCAGGAAAGCCTGGTTGCCGGAAATATTGTTACCGCTCTCCCGGTAAAGGTCTTCCAGCAAAATTTTTTGTACTTCCTCCGGGCAGTCAATCGCGACCCTGGTTTGAAGAAATTCAAGCCACTTGCGGCCGGTCAAATTGCCACAAACGCCGCGACCGTAATGAGTGACCGCCACGCGCTTGAGAATTTCGTTGATATCCTGGGTGGCCCGTGCCTGTTTAATGTCTATACCTCGCAGCAATTTTATGGCTTCGGCCCGGTAGCGATTTTTTCGGCGCTGTCGGCGCTTGTACCGCAACCACAGGAACGCCGCACCGGCACAAGTCAATAGCAACAGGGCGAGGAGCCACCAGCCGGGCGCCGGTGGCCACCACCCGACCGGAGCGGGTTCATGGATATCGCGTAACTGAGCCAGCAGCTCCTGAGCCTCTGGCGACAATTGCGGCTGAAGCGGCTGCTGTTGCGCGAGTGCGCCTCTGCTCGCTATCCCACAGCCAAAAGTGAGCAGAAGAATAGCTGCGGTGAACCTCATCGTTTTGTTCTCCGCGCGGCAAGGGCTGAATCGCGGCTTCCATATTTGGCGACTAATGCCGGTATCAGCGGCTGCGTGTTATCGAAGTCCAGTAATGGCAGTCGGTGTTTGTGGCAAAGCTGTTCCACTCTTGCTCGGACCTGGGTTTGGTGTTCGGCAAAGTGTTCGCGCAGTGGACGGCTGCCGGCGTTTATGAAGGTGCGCTGGCGGCCGTCGGAGATGGTAAGGGATTGATCCGGCAGATGCCGCTCCAAGGGATCACTGACGCGGATCACTTGCAGATCCGCGTGGCGGGTGAGCAGATACAAGGGTTGCGCACAACTGTCATCCAGGTCGTGACAATCGCTGATTAAAAACAGGGCGCTGCCGGGGCGGGCGATACGGCGCGCCTCTTCGAGCATGTTTTTCAGCGGCTGTGAGTTGCCGGTAACAGGACTGGTGAGCTCGCCGGCCCGGGCGACGATATTGTGAATCATGGCCAGCACCGCGTGATGGCTGCGGCGCGGACGCACTGTGTCTATGTTGGTATCGGTGAACAGCAGCGCGCCAGCGCGATCACTGTGCTGTAATGCGGCCCACCCCAGTGCCGCGGCTATGCCGCTGGCGACTACGGACTTGAAAGCCACTTGGCTGCCAAAGAACATCGGTGCGCGCAAATCGAGCAGGATCACCACCGGACGTTCCCGCTCTTCTTGGTACAGTTTGGTATGTGCCTTTCCGGTGCGCGCGGTGACACGCCAGTCGATGGTACGTACGTCGTCACCCGGTTGGTAGTCGCGCACCTCTTCAAAATTCATTCCGCGACCGCGATAGCGGGTAAGCAAATTGCCGGCCTGATCACTTCTGGCCAGGCGCGGCTTGAACAGCTGCAATTGACGGGCAATGTGGCGCAGGCGCACCAGGGGTTCCACCTTAGGGTAGGCGCCGCGGATTTCCAATTCTGTGTGGTTCACTGCTTGAAGCAAGGTTCTATTGCCTCTCTCCGCTCCCGTTAGTGCGTAGTGCGCAATCTGATGATCTGCGCCAGAGGACGCCAAAGGCATTCAGCTCTGCTCTGTCGGATTTCGCCCCGCAATAGCGTGGCAGGGATCGTTTCAGATTGCCGGTACTTGCTGCAGAAGTCGCTCAATGACCTGATCAGCCGTTACCCCGGCGGCTTCAGCTTCAAAACTGAGCAATAGTCGATGGCGTAAAATGTCTGGCGCCACGTCCATGACATCGTCCGGAGTGACAAAGTCGCGGCCCGCGAGCCAGGCTCTGGCGCGGGCACAGCGGTCGAGCGCAATAGTTGCCCGTGGACTGGCGCCAAAATCTAGCCAGGAGGCAAGCTCGCTGTCATACTTTGCCGGCTCTCGTGTAGCAATGACAAGTTGGACAGTATAGGTCTCCACCGCTTCTACCATTTGCATCCCTAAGATCTCTTGGCGGGCGCGGAAAATGGTCTCCTGGGTGATGATTTCGGAAGGGTGATTTTCGCCATGGCTTGCCTCGGATCTGGCCAGGCGCAAAATTTTCGCTTCCGCCTCGGCACCGGGGTAGGCAAGATTCACCTGCATCAGGAACCTGTCCAGTTGTGCTTCAGGAAGCGGATAGGTTCCTTCCTGCTCAATGGGGTTCTGTGTCGCCATGACCAGGAATAGTTTGGGCAGGGGGTAGGTCTTGCGCCCCACGCTGATCTGCCGTTCTGCCATGGCCTCCAGCAGCGCTGATTGCACTTTGGCGGGGGCGCGGTTGATCTCGTCGGCCAGTATCAGGTTGTGGAACACAGGCCCGGGTTGAAAGTGAAATTCTCCGGTTTCCGGTCGGTAGATATCGGTACCGGTTATATCCGCCGGCAACAGATCCGGCGTAAATTGGACGCGATGGAAATCACCCTCAATAGCCTCGCTCAATGTCTTGATCGCCTTGGTTTTGGCGAGTCCCGGAGCGCCCTCCACCAAAAGGTGGCCGTCCGCCAGCAGGGCAATCAGTATCCGATTCACCAGCGTCTCCTGGCCGATAATCTGTTGTCCGAGCCAGTCGCCGAGGGCGATGAGGCGCTCCCTGATGTTCTGGTTTTCCATAGTGTCAATTTCACTTCTGTTGTGAGTGGTGCCGCAGTCGTCCGGCCGGGCGGCAATCTATCATCTTCTATATATAGTCGCCGCCGATCCAGCGGCGCGTGTTGATTTTAGCGGCGCTCGTCGGCGAGGCAACCGATGAGCGGCCTATAGACCTGTCTGGTGGCTCAAAGTTCAACCGGGCACGCCGAGTAAACAAATGAGGTTCCGGCAAAGTTTAACGCCTCCACTGTTGATGCCGGGCAAGAGTGGAGACAGAACAACAGTATTTTCGGGCCTGGCGATGACAGGCCATTCCTATAAGAAGTAAATCGGGAGGTTCCCTGTGAATATGGCGACGGTAATTACCGAAAGCCGCGAGGAATTGGTAGAACAGGTCAGCGCCTTGATACGGGAGAAGCTGGCGGATCAGGCGGAGCCAGTGGTGGCCTTCGCACAGCAGTTTTTACACCAGTACCCGCTGGAAGATCTGGCCGGGCGCCGGCTGGTCGATGTGTATGGTTGCATATACACCTGGTGGAACTTTATTCAGCAGCGGCCGGGAGACAAGCCGAAGGTGCGGGTGTTCAATCCGCGTCTGGAGGACGACGGCTGGCAGTGCTCGCACACGGTGGTGGGTGTGTTGCAGCGGGATATGCCATTTCTGGTGGACTCAGTACGTATTGAGATCAACCGCCGAGACACGGTTATCCATTCGATCAAGAGCACGGTGATGCGCCTGCAGCGGGATCCATCCGGCAAACTGGAGAAGTTGCTTCCGCCGTGCCGCGCGGGGCTGAAAGAAGTATCGGAAGAGAATGCCGTCGACGAGGCGCTCGTCTACGTGGAGATCAATCTGGATACTTCCCGGGCCTACGCTGCCGATCTGTCCGCGGCATTGACGGATGTGCTCGGTGACGTGGAACTGGTGGTGGACGACTATGTCCCTATGCTCGATACCTGCAGCGCTATGGAAGACCAGTTGCGTGCCGGTCTCGGCGGTGGCAACGAGGGCGGGGAAGATGCCAATCTGCAGGAAGCCTGCGCGTTTTTGCAGTGGATGCGAGATGGCAATTTCACCTTCCTTGGCTATCGCGAATACGAGTTCTGCCAACAGGGGGAGAAAAAAGTACTCTGCGAGGTGGAGAAGCGCCGTCTGGGTATATTTAAAAAGCTGCAGGAGCCAGCAGAGCCGACACCGGAAACGGCATTCAACGAGGGAAAGCAAAAGTTTTACCAGGGGCCAAACTTCCTCACTTTCGCCAAGTCGTCTGTTAAATCGCGAGTGCACCGCGCGGCCTATTCCGACTATGTGACCATTAAGCGTTACAACGCCAAGGGCGAGGTGATTGGTGAGTCGGCGTTTATGGGGCTGTACACTTCCCCCGTTTATACCGAAAGTCCCGCCAAAATTCCGATTGTCCGCCGCAAAATGGCGTCGGTGATGGAATCCAGTGGCCTGGCCCCCCAAAGCCACGACGGCAAGGCGCTGCGCCGCATCCTGGATACCTTCCCACGGGACGAGCTGTTTCAAAGCAGCACCCGGGAGCTGTTTGAAACGGTGATGGGTGTGCTATCGATGAACGAGCGCGCCCATATCCGGCTGTTTATGCGCCGTGATCCTTTCGGCAAGTTCGTGACTGCAACCGTGTATGTGCCGCGGGAGCAGTTCAACAGCAGCGTGCGCGAGCAGATTTGCGCGCACATCGCCGACGCCGTCAAGGCCAAGGAATCCGATTTCACAACCTATTTTTCCGAATCCATCCTCGCCCGGGTGCACTTTGTTTTCCGTGTTTCCCCAAGTGAACCGGTGGAGTTCGATGTGGCGCGACTGGAGGCGCAAATAGTGGATATTACCCGTTCCTGGGAAGACGTATTCCAAAAATCCCTGATCGAAAGTCACGGTGAGGAGAAGGGCAACCGTCTTTATGGTATTTACGGTCGGGCTTTCCCCGCCGGCTACCGGGAGGACTTCGAGCCGCGTATCGCCGTGCAGGATGTGGCCGCGATTCAGGATCTGAGCGAAACCAACCGGGTGGCAATGAGCTTCTATCAGCCTGTTGGAGCGCCTGCCGGAAGTCTGCGCTTTAAAGTATTTAACTGGGGTAGCGGATTGACACTGTCCGACGTGATTCCGGTATTGGAAAACCTGGGCCTGAAAGTAATGGGGGAATTCCCTTATACGATTCGCCCCGCCGGCCGTACTGATGTGTGGATGCACGAATTTTATCTGGAGTTTGGCCTGCCTACCCGCATCGACGCCCAAGCCTCCCGCAATCTGTTTCAGGATGCCTTTGCCGCAATCTGGAGTAACGTGGCCGAGAGCGACGCCTTCAACCGCCTGGTTCTGGCGGCGCGCCTCAACTGGCGCGAGGTGTCGATGCTGCGCGCCTATGCCCGCTATCTGAAGCAAACCAAATTCAGCGCCAGCCAGGGTTATATTGCCGCTACTCTGGCCAACCATGTGGAAATTACCCGTAACCTGGTCGCTTTGTTCCGTGCCATGTTCGACCCGCGTATTAGTGCCGGAAAAGGCGACCAGACCCGGGTTGAGCGGCTGATCAAGAAGATCCACGAAGGGTTGGACGGCGTTGACAATCTGAACGAAGATCAAGTGATCCGTCGCTACCTGGACCTGATCTTGGCCACTTTGCGAACCAACTTTTTCCAGAGCGGAAGTGATGGAGAGCCTAAGGACTATATCTCCATTAAATTCAGTCCTCGGGATATACCCGGAATCCCCGAGCCGCGACCGGAGTTTGAGATTTTTGTCTATTCGCCGCGGGTCGAGGGCGTGCATCTGCGGGGCGGCAAGGTGGCGCGGGGTGGACTGCGCTGGTCCGACCGCCACGAGGATTTCCGCACTGAGATACTGGGCCTTGTAAAGGCGCAGAATGTAAAGAACGCGGTGATTGTACCCAGCGGCGCCAAGGGCGGCTTTGTGGTGCGTCGCCCGCCGGCCGACGGCAGTCGCGAGGCCATGATGGCGGAGGGTATCGCCTGCTACAAGACCTTTATCCGCGGCTTGTTGGACATCACGGACAACTTGAAGGGTGGCGAAGTGTTGCCGCCGGAACAGGTGGTACGCCGGGATGACGACGACCCCTATCTGGTGGTTGCCGCAGATAAGGGTACTGCCACTTTCTCCGATATCGCCAATGGTATTGCCGCCGAGTACGACTTCTGGCTTGGCGATGCCTTCGCGTCCGGTGGAAGCCAGGGCTACGATCACAAAAAAATGGGCATTACTGCCCGGGGTGCCTGGGTATCCGTGCAGCGCCACTTCCGCGAGATGGGCATCAATGTTCAGGAGCAGGATTTCTCGGTAATCGGTATTGGCGATATGGCCGGGGACGTGTTCGGCAACGGCATGCTGCTGTCCGAACATATCTGCCTCAAGGCGGCCTTTAACCATATGCACATCTTTATCGACCCGAACCCGGATGCTGTCACCAGCTTTGCCGAACGCAAGCGTTTGTTCGAGCTGCCGCGCTCCACCTGGATGGATTACAACCGCGAGCTGATCTCAAAGGGAGGCGGTATCTTTGACCGCCGCGCGAAATCCATCCGGATTACGCCGGAGATGAAAGAGGCGTTTGCCATAGAGGCGGATCAGCTGAACCCCAATGAGCTGATCAGCGCTCTGTTGCGCGCACCGGTGGATTTGATCTGGAATGGCGGCATCGGTACCTACGTGAAGGCCAGCAGCGAGACTCATGCAGAAGTGGGGGATAAGTCCAATGACCACCTGCGGGTCGATGGCCGGGAGCTGCGGGCCAAGGTGTTCGGTGAGGGGGGCAACCTCGGTATGACCCAGCGGGGGCGTATCGAATTCGCACTCAACGGTGGGCGCTGCAATACGGACTTTATCGACAACGCAGCTGGCGTCGACTGCTCCGACCACGAGGTGAATATCAAAATCCTCCTCAATAAAGTGGTCACCAATGGCGATCTGACAGACAAGCAGCGGAATCAGCTGCTCGAGGAAATGACCGACTCGGTTTCCGAGCTGGTACTGCACAACAACTACGATCAGACCTGTGCGCTTTCCGTAGCAGAGTATCAGGTGGCGGCGCGTTTGGACGAATACCGCCGCACAATTAATGATCTGGAGAGTGAAGGCCGTCTCAACCGGGCACTGGAATTTATCCCCGACAACGAACAGATCACTGAGCGCCACAACAAGGGACAGCACCTGACACGTCCGGAACTGTCGGTACTCATTTCTTACGTGAAGGTGAAGTTGAAGGAAGAGTTACTGCACGCCGAGGTTATCGACAACCCGCAAGTACAGGAAGCGGTGGAATCCGCCTTCCCGGCAGAATTGGTGGCTCGTTATCGGGAAATGGTTTATGACCACCCCCTGCGTCGCCAGATCGTAGCCACCCAGGTGGCCAATGAGATGGTCAACAGCCTGGGCATCACCTTCTATCACCGTATTGCCAGTGCCACAGGTGCCGACGTCAACGCAGTGGCCGCTGCCTATATCAGTGCCCGCGATGTTTATCTGATGCCGGAGTTTCAACGGCAGGTGGCGGCGCTGGACTACAAGGTTCCTGCGGAACTGCAGATTGAGCTGCTCAGCTCAATGATTGGCCGTGTGCGCCGCGCTACCCGCTGGTTTATCCGCAGCCGGCGCAACGATCTGGAGCCTGCGCAGAATCGCGAACTGTTCCAGGAACCGGTGCAGCGGGTCATTCGCGCGCTGCCGGAAGTGCTCTCCGGCGCACCCCGCCGCGATTGGGAAGCCCGCTATCAAGAGCTGCTGGAGGCCAATGTGCCAGAGCAGATTGCACTGCTGGCGGCATCGCCCACGCACTTGTATTCGGCATTGGGAATTGCAGTGTCGGCGCGCGCCGCTGAGCGCCCGGTGGAGGAAGTGGCCAGCATCTACTTCCGGCTCGCGGATGCTTTGGATTTACATTGGTTCGGCACCCAGATTACCGGTATGCCGGTGGAAAGCTATTGGCAGGCGCAGGCCCGTGAAACGAGTATGGATGACCTGGACAGCCAGCTTTCCACGCTCGCGGTAAATTTGTTGCGCCTGGCCGGAGAAGCGGGGTTGGATGTGGATGGTGCAATGTCCCGCTGGAGCGTTATCATGGCGCCCGCGATTCAACGCTGGAACAGCCTTGTGTCCGAACTCAAGGCGGCACCGGCTGCGGACTTCGCCATGTTTACCGTGGCGCTGCGTGAGCTGATGTATCTGGCCAATGCCACTGCGGACCAGGAGACGCTGGCGGAGTAAACTGAGGCTTGCCAGCGCTCTTCTCCGGCCTTTTAAGGATGGGGAAGAGCGCTGGGCGCAGCGCTTGACAAGTGAAACGACGGAATAAAGGGAAATAATGTACTCATACCTGCGCAAAGCTCTATTCGCGCTCGATCCTGAACTTGCCCATACACTTTCCCTGGATGCGATCGGCGCCGCCGAGCGCTTGCGATTGGTGTCCCTGTTTAACAAGCCGGTAGCGGATGATCCGGTGGAGCTGATGGGACTGACGTTGCCCAATCCGGTCGGTCTCGCCGCGGGTCTGGATAAAAACGCGCAGGCGTTCAACGGACTGGGTGCACTGGGTTTTGGTTTTATCGAAGTGGGCACTGTGACACCGCGCCCACAACCCGGTAATCCGCAACCACGCCTGTTTCGTATCGAAGAGGCAGAGGCCATTGTCAACCGCATGGGGTTCAATAACCTGGGCGTGGAATATCTGGTGCAGAGGGTCATGCGGCGCCGCTATGGCGGCGTACTCGGTATCAATGTCGGAAAAAATTTTGATACTCCGGTAGAGCGGGCCGCGGATGACTACTGCGTGTGCATGGATAAGGTCTACGCACATGCCGATTACATCACCGCCAATGTCTCTTCGCCGAACACCAAAGGACTGCGCAACCTGCAGTTTGGCGACAGCCTTAACCGGCTGCTGGGTGCCATCAAAGAAAAGCAGCAACGGCTGGCGCAACAACACGACCGCTACGTGCCGCTTGCGGTCAAGATCGCGCCCGATATCGAGAACGATGACATCGAGCAAATTGCCGCGGCACTACGGGAATTTGAAATAGACGGAGTCATCGCCACCAACACCACTATCGACAAATCCTCCGTTGCGCACCTGCCGCACGGCCGCGAAGAGGGCGGTCTGAGTGGAAAGCCACTGCGGGACAAGTCGACCGAAGTCATCGCTCGCCTGGCGAAAGCACTGCGCGGAGAACTCCCAATTATAGGTGTGGGAGGAATATTCGACGGCGAGAGTGCCGCGGAAAAGATCCGCGCGGGTGCCACTGCAGTGCAGATTTATACCGGTTTTATTTACCGCGGCCCGGCTGTAATCCGGGAGGCTGTCGAAGCCATTGCGCTGCTGCGCAGGCAGAGCGCAGATTGAAATCGCTTTTTGCCGATTGGAAGATCAAGGTTAGCGGCGGTGAATTTTTCACGCCGCTATCTGCATAAAGCGCGCCGGCACACAGACTCGGCCTGATGTTTCCTCCGGGAAAACCGCAGTTATGTGCTGCTCCAGCCATTCGGGTGGTGCACTTCACTGCTCACCGTTGAATAGATTTCCAGCTTTTGCGCCATGGTTGAACCCCCAAAACCGTTCCAGTAATCCTCCCGGCCCTCGCGCCAGCCGTTGACCCAGGCCTGATGCAGGTTGCCGTTTTCGTAGGGACAGTTTGCCAAGGCTTTGTTTTGCGTGGCGGCCAGGTAGCCTCTGTAGAAGGCCCGTTCGGATGGATCGCGTTTTTGGCGTTTCATTGTTGCAGTACCTCTATACTCGGGTGCGCAGTAGACAGGCTGTGCACAGTCGAAGCGTCACAGGGCGCCTTTTTAAAGTTTTTGTACATCTGCACTTGTAAGCGTAGTCAACCTTTTGGTCCGGTCGGTACAGCGCCTTCTGTTTCTACTTGCGGTGCTGCAAGCCTATTGTCGCTGGTGGAAAATCAAAAAAAGCGCTTATAGGGGCACACTGTTTCATTCACTGAGCCGCGTTTTCGCTCTTGGAGCCGCTGGCTCCTAGAGCGAGCGGCAATATGTGCCGTTTTCAGTAGAACAAAAAGTGATCGGCCTGTGAACAAACGCTTTTGTCTTAGCGTTATGTCTTATAGAAGAAAACTGTATAGGGATTCTCTGATTGCTTCGCTGGCCGCAGGTAAAGAGACTTCAAGGTCAGATGAGAGATCCGGATGGTGGAATAGACATTTCGAAACCGTCGGACCGGTAGGGACGTACCCGTGCGTTTGCGAAAAAACTATCCCGTTGCCTGAGCGCCCGAAACCAATGACAGTGCCCTGATACATCGATCAGAGATTCCATCGTACTGGCACGGCTGATAATGTTTGACTTTGTAATGAGCGCTTGGAAACTTGCATTGCAAAACTACTGCACCAGCGGTTTCCGCGTTCCGATGCGAGTGAGTAACAAATTTTGACTGAATATTTAGCAGGAACACAGACATTCACCGCCACTTGCCCCAAAGGTCTAGAGGGGCTGCTCGTTGCGGAACTGCGGGATCTCGGCGCAGTGGAAATACGTGAGCAGCCAGCGGCTGTGCATTTCACCGGTCCTTTGGCACTGGCTTACCGCTGTTGTCTTTGGAGCCGCCTTGCCAACCGCGTACTACTGTGTCTCGCACAGGTGCGTATCGACAATGCCGAAGACCTCTATCATGCGGTGGTCGAACTACCGTGGGAGCAGCATATCAGTCCATCGGGTACGCTGTGGCTGCAGTTCTCGGGGACGAACCGCGAGATTCGCAACAGCCAGTTCGGTGCCCAGAAAGCCAAGGACGCGATCGTCGACCGCCTGCGCAAGCAAAGTGGCGCGAGACCACAGGTGAGTCGTCACAACCCGGATCTGACTGTGGCGCTACGCCTGCACCGGGACAAACTGGATATCGCTGTAGACCTGAGTGGAGACAGTCTGCACAAGCGCGGCTACCGCACGCATATCGGTGCCGCGCCGCTGAAGGAAAATCTGGCCGCGGCGCTGCTGTTGCGCGCGGGCTGGCCGCAAATAGCGGCTGCTGGTGGCGCCTTGTTGGATCCTATGTGTGGCTCCGGCACCATACTCGTAGAGGGGGCGATGATGGCCGCGGACATAGCGCCCGGCCTGCAGCGCGACAGCTTTGGCTTCGAGCGCTGGCTGAATCACCAGAGCGACATTTGGAATTGCCTGCGCGAAGAAGCCCTGGAACGTCGGCGGAGAGGGTTGGAGCGGGAATTGCCGGAAATCCGTGGCTACGACGCAGACGCGAAAGTGCTGTTTGCCGCTGAGGCCAATATTGCCCGTGCCGGCCTCGAGCGACACGTGCGGGTCAGCTGCCGACCGGTATCCGCTTTTAAGGTGCCTACCCACCGGCAGGTCAAACGCGGTTTGGTGCTGACCAACCCTCCCTACGGTGAGCGGCTCGGTGAGCAGGAGGCCCTGCGCGAGACCTACGCGGAACTTGGGCGCCAATTGAAAAGAGAGTTCCCCGGCTGGCAGGTTGGAATCTTCACCGGCAATCCCGAACTCGGTTTTGACACGGGATTGCGCTCCCACAAACAGTACCAGTTATACAACGGCAGTATTCCCAGCCGCTTGTTAATGTTCAATGTTCGCGAGCATGCCGCTGACGCAAAGGTGGAAGAAGGCAAGCCGGCGCTTTCCCCCGAAGCTGAAATGGTGGCTAACCGCCTGCGCAAAAACTTGCGCACTATTGGCAAGTGGGCGCAGAGGAACGGAATCGACTGCTATCGTCTCTACGACGCGGATCTGCCTGAGTACGCGGCGGCAATCGATATTTATCAGTCTCTTGACGGCGGTCGGCACGCCCATGTGCAGGAATACCGCGCGCCGTCTACTGTCGATGAGCACAAGGCGCGCACCCGACTGCGAGACCTTGTGCGGGCGGTACAGCAGGTTTTGGAAATTCCTCAAGGTGCTATCAGTATCAAGGAACGCCGCAGGCACAGCCACAAGAGCGGTGGCCAATATCGGAAGCAAACAGAGGCTGCGAAGTCTTTTTGGGTCAATGAATACGGGGCCGAACTGGAGGTGAATCTTTACGCCTACCTGGACACCGGGCTCTTCCTGGACCATCGGCCGGTGCGCCAGTATTTGCGCGAACGGGCTCATGGTAAGCGCTTTCTGAACCTCTTTTGTTACACCGCCAGTGCCACTGTGCAGGCGGCACTGGGCGGTTGCCGGCAAAGTACCAGCGTCGATATGTCGAAGACCTACCAGGCCTGGGCGGCTCGCAACTTCCGGCGCAATCACCTGGACGGTCGACAGCACCAACTGGTAGAGGCAGACTGTCTGCGCTGGCTCGATTCCGCTCAGCAGAATCGGCGCGGCGGCTACGACTTAATCTTTCTCGATCCGCCGAGCTTTTCCAATTCCGCGAAGATGCGCGGCGTGCTGGATATCCAGCGGGATCACGCCAAGCTGATTCGCCAGTGTATGAACCTGTTGGGGCCGGAGGGAACCCTGGTGTTTTCCAACAATTTACGCACTTTCAAAATGGATAAGGAGCTAGCGGCGGAGTTTAATGTGGAAACGTTGCCGCTTTTGGACAGGGATTTCCAGCGCAATCCGAAAATTCACAATGTGTGGGAAATAAAGCATCCTGAGCGTTAGCTGATGAGTGGGTGCGATCATGGATCGCACCGCGTCACACTATTTCCGTACGTTTGCAGTTTATGGATACGGCGCTCACGCGCCGCTCAGGCTCCTCACTATTCGAGCTCCATCACCACGCGAAAGCCCACTTCGCGGGACATGGCGTCTTCGCGTAAGCCTTCGCGGTAGTCGGAACTGATATTTTTGAGCGGCGAGCGCATGGAACCGCCGCGAACTGTGCGCAGCTCACAGTTGGATATTAGGACTGGGCGGGCGTCGCTGCGGTGTTTGCTGTAGCCGCTGGCAAAGCAGTCCTGTACCCATTCGGCTACATTTCCGGCAGTGTCAAATAGGCCAAAACGGTTGGCCTGGTAGTGTCCCGTTGGCGCACTGGAGAAAGAAAACAGCCCGTTGAACTCACTGGCACAGCCGCGGCGGCAGTTGGCTTTTCCCCGTGGATCGTCGCCACCCCACCAGAAGGGGGCCTGTACACCACCTCTGGCAGCGTACTCCCACTCCGCCTCACTTGCCAGGCGGTAGCGTTTTCCTGTCTCCTTCGACAACCACTTCGCGTATTGCTGTGCATCGTGCCAGCTGACATTGATCACCGGCCGGCTGCCGCGTCCCCAACCCTCGTCACCGGGCAGTGCGGCGCCAGTGGCGTCGGCGAAACGGTCGTAGTCGTCGAAGGTGATTTCGTGTGTGGAGATGGCAAAGGCTTTGGCGATGGTTACCTTGTGCGCGGGGCTGGAGACGGCGCGTTTGTCGTTGCCCATACGGAATTGGCCGCCTTTGACCACGACCATTTCAGGACCCTGTTCACCAGATGACAGGGGGGAACGGAATGTTTTGCCATGGTACCAGGCTCGCTTCAGCTGCACCGGAATTGTCAGATCGCCGTCTTTGATGGTAATCCAGCGACGAACCGTTGTGTAACCCGGCTTGCTGACTTCCAGATCGTACCTGCCCGGTGCCAATTCGATGCCGGGCTGGTAACGGGGAGCGATGTTCATGATGCGCACTCTCGCGTCCCTGGGATTCGGGTGCACGGTGAGCTGGTAGACTTCCATCTCCGGGGAAGCGGCTTGGGCGGGAGAGGGGGCCTCACTCTCGAATGCGGGGGTGGACTCGGTCGCGGCAGATATCTGAGCTGTACCTGCGACCTGCTTGTCGGCTTCCCCTTCCTCTGTCCGGGCAGCCGCTTCGCCTGTAGCGGATGTAACTTGCGCGGTATTTGGCACTGTTGGGTGTTCAACAGCTACCGGTGTCATCCGCTCCTGCGGCGTTTCCTTCGGTTTCGGTGTGCCGCTTCTTCCGGTTGTGCCCGGTTGCGGAGATCGTGCGGGAAGGGCGCTGGCCCCGTTCAATAAAGGGTAATTCTGCAGCTGTTGCTGTTCATTACCCCCTGTGCTGAAAAGCAGCCAAGCGGATACCGCGGTGACGCTGATCAGGCTACCGAACAGCCACTGGCGGTGCTTGCGCACAGGCGCTTGGCGGATTACCTGATGGATGCGCATCAGGGTTTCCTGCTCAGCCCGCACTGGTTTTTTGTTTAGTGGCTTGTCGCGCCAGCGGGCCCAGGCTCTAGTCAGCTGGTCACTGATGGTGCCGTAGATAGTTAGAAGAAGGGCGCGCAGCAGGCTGGAGACGCGCACCGGTGTATTGTTGAGTTGCGTGGTTTGGGCAGCGGGTTTGCCGGCCAGGGCTGCGAGCAGCTGGTCTATAGCGTCCACCACTTCCAGGCCCCGCTGGAAGCGGTGTTCGGGATCCTTGGCGAGAAAGTGGTCGATCAGACTCTGGTAAAGAGAGTGCCGTGCCGGCAGCCGGGGTATTGGGTCCGTCAAGTGTTTGATTGCGATAGCGACGGCTTCTTCTGCCTGGTAGGGTACGGCGCTGGTTAACATTTCATAGAAAACCACGCCGAGGCTGTAGAGGTCGGCGCGTCCGTCAATGGCAGCGCCGCGGGCTTGCTCCGGGCTCATGTAATGGGGAGTGCCAACCACCATACCGGAGCTGGTCATACGAGTTGTCCGAGCCACGGCCCGCGCCACGCCGAAATCCGTCAACACTGCGGAGCCGTCTTCGCGAAAGAGGATATTTTCCGGTTTTAAGTCCCGGTGCACGTAGCCTTTACTGTGGGCGTGGTCCAGTGCCATGGCGATTTCACGGACCACATTCAGGGCCTCCAGCGGTTCTAAAGCGCCTTTTGACAGACGGTCGGATACCGATCCGCCTGGCATATAGTCCATGGCGATGTAATTGAGACTGCGGTAGCGGCCGATATCGTGGATGCTGACGATGTTGGGGTGGGACAGCTGCCCGACGATATTTGCCTCTCGCTGGAAACGCTCGCTGAACACCGGGTCTGCGTTGAGCACCGGCGACATCACCTTCAACGCCACTTGGCGGCCCACACTGCGCTGGATCGCGAGATATACTGTGGACATCCCGCCCTGGTTGATTTTTTTCAGGATACGGTAGCCAGGAATTTCCAGAGAGCTGTTGCTGACGACTTCCATCGACCTCTTTCCGTAATTCAAGATGCGCCGATGAGTCTGGCGGCAACGACTGCGACTAGGCCAAGTGTGCCCAGAAGCAACAGTAGTTTGCCGTGCTGTTTCAGTATTTGCGCGGAAGCCCTCAGCGCACTGCCTGTGCGGGAAGTCCACTTTTTATGAGCTGTTGGCACCGCAGTCGGCGCATCGATGACCTGCACGGTGATATTGTCTTTTCCCCCGGCATCCAGAGCCGCTCCGACGAGAAGCTCGGCAGCGCGGCGGTTGTTCCTGTTCTCCGCTAGGATTTGTGCGATCTGATCCGGTTCTACCTCGGAGCTGAGTCCATCGCTACACAGCAGCAGACGCTGTCCGGGAGACCAGGGCGATGACACACGGTCGATTTCGAGCTTGGGATTGGTGCTGCCGCCGATGCAGCGGGTAATCACGTGGCGGTTTGGATGGTTGGCGGCCTCGGTGGAATTGATTGCCCCTGAATCCACAAGCATTTGCACGTAGGAGTGGTCACTGGTGAGCTGCTTCAGTTGACCGTGGCCAGCGCCGGGAGTCCAGAGATAGGCGCGGCTGTCACCGACCCAGTACACATGGAAGTAGCTGTTGTCTTCGGCCACCACTACCGCAGTGGAACCCATATTGCCGGTGCTCTGTTCGTCGCCGAGCAGTAGGGCGTGCGCTCTTTGCAGTGCCCGCTCGTAGTGGCGGTCCGTCGCGGCGGAGCGCTGAATTTCCTCCACCACCGTCTGGCTGGCAATTTCACCGGCCTGGTGCCCCCCGAGTCCGTCCGCTACCACCCAGATACCGAGTTCCTCATCGGCCCAGAAGGCGTCTTCGTTCTGTTCGCGCTTGTAGCCGGGGTGGGTTGCGCCGGCACTGCGCGGGCTGGCGCTGGCGCGCTGGGCTGTTCCTTTGTGCCGCGATACTTCACGTACTTTGGCTTCACTCACGTGCGTGCAACTACCTGTCGTTATTTTTGAGTTTACCCGGCGTCCCGAGGCGACTGTGCCGCGGTCGGCGGGACATCCCTGCGATGCGGTCGATTCCGGTTCCCTGTTCATTGGCCGGAGCGCCGGCTACCGCCCATTATGTCTCTCAATTATCGAACGCGATGCCATTGTAAGCTGCAAACCACATCATACGCTAACGAAAATCCCCGTGATAAACTTGCCGCCATCAGAGCGAGAGATAATAAACAGGCGGTTTTGCCAGGCCGCCGCAATCAAAATCCGTTGGCCCCAGGCCAAAACGGTTAAAGGAAAATGCTCCATGTTCAAACTTTGTGACCTGAAGGATGCCAGCGTGAGTGTGTGGCTGGTAGCACCCAAAGTGACCATTGGGCGCGCCGGTAACTGTGATTTGGCCATCGCCGATGAATCTGTGGCCAAGCTGCACGCTGAAGTAACCGTGGAAGGGGATGTGCTGACATTGCATCACCTCGCAGAAAGTGGCCAGACACTGCTCAATGGCACCCCAGTACAGGGTAGTTGCCCATTGAAGCGCGACGACGAATTGCAAATCGGAGGGCGGACTCTAAGGGTTGTGGACCCCAAGGTGACCAGGCTCAAGAAGGTTGCACCGGCCAGTAGTGTCGCCTGGGCTTTGCGTGCCAATCATCCGGCGATCGCAGGAAAGGTGTTCCCCATCCGCGAGAGCAGTGTGGTGGGGCGTTCGGACGACTGCGATATCACATTTTCTTTGTCTCACCTGTCACGTCGTCACGCACGCCTGGATGTGCGAGAAGGTTTGCTTTTCGTGACAGATCTGGGGTCGGCCAACGGCACTTATCTGAACAATAAGCGCATCACTGAATCCCGGGTGCGCCGTGGCGATGAACTGCGTTTTGATACCCTCAGCTTCAGTGTGGTTGGTCCAGCGGATGACCGGAATAAGACCAGTGTGCGCCCGGCGCTGGCCTCGTCTCCCGTTAAAAGTGAGGTGGGGAGTGCGAAAGTGGTTAAGCCCGCGCAGACCGCTGCCGGAGAGCCGACCCGGGAGCGCCGCAAGTACGAAAATGGCGGCGAACTGGCGGATAGTGGTGGAAGTCTGTGGCTCTGGATGGGGGGGCTGCTGGTTGCTGCGGCGGCTCTGGGCTTTTTTTGGGCGCGCCACCAGGGACTTTTATGACAGCAGTACCCCGCGAGCTGATTCTCTATACCACTTTGGGTTGCAGCCTGTGTGAAAAGGCAAAGGTGGAAATCTGGCCGCTACTGGAGCGGTTTCAGCTGCGCCTGCGGGAAGTGGATATTGCCGATGACCCATTGCTGATGGAGCGCCTTTCCACCCGTATTCCGGCTGTGGGGCTGGGGGATCCCAACCAAGTCTGTTGCTGGCCTTTTGACAGTGCGCAACTGCGAGAGTGGCTGCGCCATCAATAGGCTATTTAAGGAACCTCTGATTAATTCGCGAGAACACTATGATAGCTTCTGGGGCGCTCAGGTAATAGGACGGATATTTCGAAAACGCACGAGTACTTCCCTGTAGCTCCGAAGGATACATCCCTGTACCCTTCGGTTTCGAAATGTCCGTCCTATCACCTGAGCTTCACATCCACCCGCGAAGAGCCTCTGCCACCAGAAAGTGATTTAATCAGAGGGTTCCTTAAATTAAAGCTTGCTGGTTGCTTCGTTCTTCCGCAGCAGTGTCAACTTGGTACCGCTGCGGTAGGCGTAGATGACTGAATAAGCCAGCACGTTTTGCACGTAATGGCGGGTCTCTCTGTACGGAATCGTCTCTATCCAAACATCGAAAGGCAAGCGGTTCTTAGTTTCTTTAAGCCAGTTGGCCACTCGCGTGGGGCCGGCATTGTAGGCCGCCGCGGCCAGTATGCGGTTGTTGTCAAAGCGGTCCAGCAGCGTATTCAAATAAAAACTGCCCAGTGCGATATTGGTATTGGGGCTGAGAAGATCCCAACTGCGCCGGTATTTCACGCCGGCGCGGCGGGCAGTTGCGCGTGCTGTCGATGGCAGCAGTTGCATCAGTCCCAAAGCGCCAGCCTGAGACTTTGCATCGTGGCTGAAGTGGCTTTCCTGCCGGGCCACGGCGTAGATAAAGTAGGGGTCAAGGGCTGTTTTGCCCCCGATTCTTTTGCTGACATCATCGACTATATCGGCAAACGCCAAGGGAAAGCGCAGCTCCAGATCGTCCAGATAGTCAGCGGCCAGAACTGATTGAATCGACTTGTGGTACCAGCCCCAGGAGCTGGCGAGTTTGCTGGCCGTGAGCAATTCTCCATGGGACATATCTCTGGTCGCGTAGTCCCATTCTCTGCGCGCGTGATAGAGCTCGCCGATGGCTTGTAACTCCCGTGCCCGTCGCATGGCCGGCCGCGCGGCCATCTCTTCGACTTGTTGAGGATTGATGGGAACCGGGCGGTCGATAAAACTGTAATTTAACCCCAGTGTATCGGCTGCCAAAAATCCGTAATAGCTGCGGTTTTGCGCGGCTTTCCTGTACAGTTGCACTGCTGCGCTGGCCCGCTCCCGGCCGTATAGTTCTTCCAAGGCACGCGCTTTCCAATAGAGCCAGCGCTCATGCTGTTGCTGCTCTTCCGGCATGCGGTCGATCCAGAAGGCGAGCTGCTCCCAGTCCAGCTCCCGCAACGACTGGCGCGCCAGCCACTCGATGGAGCTGGCATCGGTGAACTGCCGCTCTTTTACCAATTGCAACAGACCATTGAAGTTATCCTGGCGTGCGAATTGTCGAGCCAGGTATCGGAGCATCCTTTCCTGTGTTTCATCGCTGAACAGGTAGCTTGCTTGATAGCGTTGCCAAGCCTGATCGGCGCTGGTGGCGTCATTTTGAGCCAGTCGTTGAAGACCGTGTACAACGATGGCGCGGTACTCCCTTGAATAATCGCCGGGCGAGAAACTGGCGAAGCGCGGATAGTCGAGAAGTTGCTCTGGATTTTTGTGTACCGAACGCATCAGCGCCGCCAGCTTCGCGTAGGTTCCCGTCATTTTGGTGGCGATATATGCGGCCAGATCCAGGTTGCCCTTCTGTAGTGCGAGTTGATGTCGCTGCCAAGCCAGTTCCTGGGTGAGGCCTCCGTCCTGCATCCACCGCCGGAATACGGGATCGCACTCGTCTGCTTGGGAGCTGCCCACGAGCCATAGTTCTTCTACCAGCCTGTAGGCAACTGCTTTGTCGCCGTGGCGGGATAGGGCATCAGCGTAGTAACAGCGCAGCGAAGCCCGGGTTATCTTTTCTGGCCGATAGTACTTCAGGTAGGCGCGGAAGCGCGCCCGGCTGCCGAGCTCGCGCAGTACCCGGACGCGTAACCAGTCACCAATGGCGGTGTTTTCGTTGTCGGCGAGAAATTTGTCGATTTTGTCGTACGGGAGCCGGGAGAGCTCCTTGCTAAGCGCCCAGTAGTCTATGTAGGGAAGAAGAGGGTGGCCGTTCAAATCCGCTTTGAGCTGCTTCAAGCGGTTTAGGTCACCGCGGGCTATAGCCATGCGAGCGGCGCGCAGCTTTTCCCTCTGGGCGACGGCATCTTCCGCTTCACCGGCCAGTCCCGAAGTGGGAACGGCTGTCAGTAGTAGCGTAATGAAAAACGCGAATCCCTTTGCGCCAATCGACATTGCAATTACCCGATTGAAAGCTGTCCGGTCAGGCTAGCAGAACAGCGCGACAAAAAATGCGTAAAATACCCAGTTTTAGCTCGCGCTCTTTGTTGCGCACGTTCGAGCGGTGAGTGCCGCCGGTTCAATTAGTTATTGTAGTGGTTATTTATGTTGCTTCAGTTGGATGACGTAAGCCTGCGATACGGGGCGCAGGTACTTGCGGAGAACGTCAGCGCCAAAATAGAGCGCGGCGACCGCATCTGCTTGGTGGGGCGCAATGGCGAGGGCAAGTCGAGCCTGCTGAGGCTGATTGCCGGAGACATTGAGCCGGACGAGGGTGAAATTGTGCGCCCCGGGGGGATCGTATTGGCGACCTTGGGCCAGGAGCTGCCCTCGGATTGTATCGACAGTGTCTACCGCTACGTAGCCGGTGGTCTCGGTGAGGTGGGGCTGTGGCTGGCGGATTATCGCGCGGAACCAGATGCGGATCTGCAGACGCAAATCGAAGCAGCGCATGGCTGGGAATTGCTGCCGCGCATCGAGAGCGTAATAGACCGGCTCGGGCTCGACGGAAATCACATAGTTGCCGAGTTGTCTGGCGGCTGGCAGCGGCGTGCCGCGCTGGCCCGGGCACTGGTGACGCAGCCGGATCTGCTGATTCTGGATGAGCCCACAAACCACCTAGATATTTCCGCAGTGGAGTGGCTGGAAAATTTTCTCGGCGGATACCGTGGCGCTCTGTTGTTTGTCAGCCATGATCGCGCGCTGGCGCAGCGTCTTGCGAAGACGGTGTGGGATCTGGATCGCGGACACTTGCGCGTGTTCCGTTGTGACTTTGACCGTTATCAGCGGGAAAAGGAAAAACTGTTGGAGGAAGAGGCCAGGAGCGAAGCTCTATTCGATAAGAAGCTGGCTCAGGAAGATGCCTGGATTCGCCAGGGGATCAAAGCCCGCCGCACCCGCAATGAAGGCCGGGTGCGCGCCCTGCAGGCGCTGCGCCGACAGCGGGAGGCGCGCCGCAATCGACAGGGCAGCGCCAAGATGGCGCTGGATGCTGGAGAAATGTCCGGCAAACTGGTTGCGGAACTGACAGACGTATCCTTTGCCTATCCCGGCGAGCCGCCATTGATCCGCGATCTGTCCTTTACCTTGATGCGCGGTGACAAGGTGGGTCTGATCGGCCCCAATGGGGTGGGTAAGAGCACCCTGATCCGGATTTTGCTGGGCGAGCTGCAGCCGGGCGGGGGCAAGGTTCGCCTGGGCACAAAGCAGCAGGTGGCTTACTTCGACCAGCGCCGTCAGCAACTCAATCCCGAGCTGACTGTGCTGGATAACATTGCCGGGGGGCGGGAGTCCATCAGTATCGGTGGCAAAAGCCGTCACGCCATGTCTTACCTGGCGGACTTCCTGTTTAGTGGTATTAAGGCGCGCACTAAAGTCGGGGCTCTCAGTGGTGGTGAGCGCAACCGCGCGCTATTGGCCAAACTGTTCAGCCAGCCAGCCAATATCCTGGTACTCGATGAGCCTACCAATGACTTGGATGTGGAAACGCTAGAGCTGCTTGAACAGCTGCTGCTGGATTTTCCCGGTACAGTACTGCTGGTTAGCCACGACCGCGCTTTTCTCGACAACGTGGTGGATTCCTGTCTAGCGTTCGAGGGCGGTGGCATCGTGCGTGAATATGTTGGCGGTTATGCCGATTTCCTGCGTCAGGGAGGCAGTTTTTTGCTGCCGGAAGAAAGCGGCAGTTCCGCCGATAAATCGACGGTGGAGAAAGTGAAAAGCAAGCCCCAGTCAGCGCCCAGAAAGCAAAAGCTCAGCTATAAGCTCCAGCGTGAGCTGGACAGCCTGCCGGGCCTGATTGAGCAACTGGAAGGGGAGATCGCTGAATTGGAATCGGCCATCGCACAACCGGATTTTTATCAAAGGGAGCAAGCGTTGGTCGAGGAAAGTTTGCGGACGCTGGCAGCAAAACAGGCGCAGTTGGACGCCGCCTTTGAGCGTTGGGCTGAGCTGGACGGCATGGCCGGGGGCGCATGAAGCGGTGTACCGGCTCGCAATATGCGGTCGTGTGTCCGCCAGCGAGTCAGGGCGAAAGTGATCGCTGTGTGTGGCTGCGTGCAAGCCTCCCCTGGCGAAGTATCCGATTGTGTTTCACGCTTCGGTTACACCGTGAAAGCGGTCGCCCTGACTTTTATTCGCTCTGGACTCTAACCGCCAGTACGTCGCAACCGGCACCGTGCAATACGCCGTTGGCGGTGGAGCCGAGTAGCAAAGCCAAACCGTGCCGGCCGTGGCTGCCTATGATAATCAGATCCGCTTCAAGCTCGTCCGCCAGCCTGTGTATTTCCGTGGCTGGCTGCCCAAGAATGACGTGCTGGCGTTCTGTCGGCACATCCAGCCTCTGAGCCGCCTTGCTTAGCTGCTCCCTGGCTTGGGTCTGCAGCTGCTCTTGAACCTCGGATAAATCCATCGGAATATCACCGCCGTAGGCGAAGGTCAGCGGCTCAATCACATGGGCGAGGCTGACTTCGGCGGCGAAGGCCCTGCTGATCTCCCCGGCTTTTTCCAGTATCTGCGAGGATTCCTCCGAAAGATCTAAACCGACGAGAATGCGTTTGTAACCGGCCATAAGTCCTCCGCTCCTTCCTATTATTTCAAGTTTTTGCTGTCTAGATGCGGTTGTTCCCTAAGTCTACTGTAAAAAAACCGGTTGACATAAATAGCGCGGCGCATCGCAAAATAGGCGTCAATTCGCGCTGACAAGGAGTGATTATGGCCGGCTGGCTTCCTTTGCTCATCCTATTATTTGTGCTTGCCCTTGTCGTGGGGCCGGTGATGTGGATGAAACCGAGCGCACGCGACCGGCGTCTTGCCGCGATGCGTGCTCGGGCCGCTGCCAGCGGACTCGCGGTGCAAATGCAGGCACTGCCAGCGGCGTTGGGGCAGGGGACAGCTGCGGTTTACAGCAGCCGCTGGGGAGATGGACGCCGGTTGCAATTGGGCTGGATATTGGAGTTGCAGCGAGTCGAGCATGAATTGCATTTTGCCGGCCGCTGGGACTGGCGGAATGGCCGGCCTGCGGCACCGAAATCGGCCTGGGAGCCGCTTCGCCAAATGCTAAAAAACTTACCGGAGGACGCCTGTGCCGTAATCGCGCAGGAAAACGGATTGGGTATACAGTGGCGGGAATCCAGCGGTGACGCAGGCTTTCATGCGCTGGAAGCGGCGCTCGCGGAATTCCGTCCGCCAATAGAGGAAGCGATACGGCAAGCCGCCCCAGCGCAACCAGGGGATGCTTAATCGGTTTTAATCCTATCGGAATTGCCTTGAATTGTTGCAAATATGCCGCTATTTGAAGCGATTCTTGCCATGTGGGCGAGTGCACAAATTGTAACCTCTGTTTAAAGATTTTGTTTTACTCGCTTGACCGCACAAGGAGCGGAGCTTATATATTCGCGCAACGCTGGTGGCCCCCAACTGGGGGACGGGTGGCGGAAGGCAGTAAATTTTCTATTTGAAATCAAGAGCTTATGGGTAAATCACTGGTCATTGTCGAATCACCGGCCAAAGCGAAAACCATCAACAAATACCTCGGCAAGGACTTCGTGGTTAAGTCCAGCGTCGGCCATATTCGCGATTTACCCAGCGGTGGGAAGCAGGCGGTGGATCCCAAGGAGCGCGCTCGCCGGGCTGCGGAGACGCGCAAACTCTCCCCCGAGGCCAAGGAGGCCTACAAGCGCAAGAAAAACCGCGAGCAACTGATTAAGCGCATGGGCATAGACCCGGACCACAACTGGGCAGCCCACTATGAAATCTTGCCCGGCAAGGAAAAGGTGGTCACTGAATTGCGCAAGCTTGCCGCTGAGGCGGATCACATCTACCTGGCCACGGACTTGGACCGCGAGGGAGAGGCCATTGCCTGGCATCTGCGCGAAGCCATCGGCGGCGATGACGAACGGTATCGCCGAGTGGTGTTCAACGAGATTACCAAATCTGCGATCCGGGAGGCCTTCCAGGATCCGGGCCGCCTGAATATGAACCGTGTAAACGCTCAGCAGGCGCGGCGCTTTTTGGACCGCATTGTCGGCTACATGGTATCGCCGCTTCTGTGGGAGAAGGTTGCCCGCGGTCTCTCCGCCGGGCGGGTGCAGTCAGTGGCGGTGCGTTTGGTGGTGGAGCGCGAACGCGAGATCCGCGCATTTGTTCCGGAAGAATACTGGACAATTAACGCCGACACAGAGACCGCTCGGGCAGAAGCGCTCCGCCTGGAGGTAAAAAAGCAGGCCGGGGAAAATTTCCGTCCGACCAATGAGGCTCAGGCTAGCGCTGCGGCCCAGGCCCTGCAGGCCAGTGACTTCGTCGTCAGCGCAAGGGACGACAAGCCGACCAGCTCCAAGCCTTCGGCACCCTTTATTACCTCCACACTGCAGCAAATGGCCAGTAACCGCCTGGGGTTCAGTGTCAAGAAAACCATGATGTTGGCGCAGCGCCTCTACGAGGCGGGCCACATCACCTATATGCGTACCGATTCCACGAATCTGAGTGCAGAGGCGGTGGAATCCGTTCGCGAGTTTATTGGCGAGCAGTACGGTGACAGATATCTGCCGGAGCGCCCCAATGTATACAGCAGCAAGGAGGGGGCTCAGGAAGCGCACGAGGCGATACGGCCGTCGGATGTGCGTGTGCAGCCGAATATGCTGCCTGGCATGGAACGGGATGCCGAGCGGCTATACAACTTGATCTGGCAGCAGTTCGTGGCTTGCCAAATGACCCCAGCCCAGTTCACCTCCACGTCGATCGTGGTCAGTGCCGGGGACTTTGAGCTTCGCGCTCGCGGTCGAGTGATCCGCTTCGACGGCTTTATGAAAGTGGCACCACCGGCTGGCAAGAAAGATGAAGATCTGGTGTTGCCGGACGTAAAAGTTGGCGAAAAGCTGGCGCTGAAAAAGCTGGATCCAAAACAGCACTTTACAAAACCGCCGGCGCGATACAGTGAGGCGGCGTTGGTAAAAGAGCTGGAAAAGCGCGGTATCGGCCGTCCTTCCACCTACGCATCCATCATTTCCACAATCCAGGAGCGAGGCTATGTACGCTTGGAGAACCGCCGCTTCTACGCTGAAAAGATGGGGGACATAGTCACCGACCGGCTGAACGAAAGCTTCCAGAATCTGATGGATTACGGCTTCACCGCCAACCTGGAAGAATCTCTGGACGCTGTCGCAGAGGGCGAGAAGGGGTGGAAGGAGTTGCTCGACGACTTTTACCAGGATTTCTCCGCACGGCTGGAAAAAGCCCAGGCGGCAGAGGGAGGAATGCGCCGCAACACGCCAACAGACACAGATATTGAGTGCAGCAAATGCGGCCGCCACATGCAGATTCGAACTGGCTCCACCGGGGTATTTCTCGGCTGTTCCGGCTATGCATTGCCGCCCAAGGAGCGTTGCACGAACACCATGAACCTAGTGCCCGGTGACGAGGCGGTGGATGCGGACAAGGATGAAGAGGCCGAATCCCGTCTGTTGCGTGAAAAGCGCCGGTGTCCCAAGTGCGGTACCGCCATGGACAGCTATCTGTTGGACGAGCACCGCAAGCTGCATATCTGCGGCAACAACCCGGACTGCCCCGGCTATGAAGTTGAGCAGGGCACATTCAAAATCAAGGGCTACGATGGCCCCGTCATTGAGTGCGATAAGTGCGGTTCGGATATGCAGTTGAAATCCGGCCGTTTTGGCAAGTATTTTGGCTGTACCAATGAATCCTGCAAAAACACCCGCAAGCTGCTTAAAAACGGTCAGCCAGCGCCGCCGAAAATGGATCCGGTACCCATGCCGGAACTTCCATGTCAAAAGGTGGACGACCACTATATCTTGCGTGACGGCGCCACCGGTCTATTCTTGGCCGCCAGTCAGTTTCCGAAAAACCGCGAGACCCGTGCGCCTCTGGTAAAGGAACTGCTGCCGCACAAGGATGAGATAGATCCGAAGTATAGCTTTCTGTTTTCCGCGCCAGTCGAAGATGACGAAGGGCGCGATACGGTAGTGCGCTTCAGCCGCAAAACCCAGGAGCAGTATGTGCAATCCGAAGAAAATGGCAAAGCCACGGGATGGCGCGCCTTCTACCGCGATGGCAAGTGGCAGATAGACGCAGGTAAAGCCAAGCGCGCGCCCGCGCGCAAAAAGGCGATGGCGAAAAGCAAATGAGTAATCCTTATACCGGGATTGTGGCTTCGTCGCTGCGCAAGGCTGCGTTGCTGTTGGAGACTGAGAACGCCGCTCCGCTGGCGCGCACTGCGTTGTATGAGGCGGTAGTACTGCAGTTGTGGCGCGCCTATCGCGCATTTCTTGCCGAGTTGGCATTTCAGCTGCAATTGATGACCGAACCGGAGTCCGCCCAGACACTTGCCGAGTGTGCACAGGCTGCGGGTAAAACCTGCAGCCAGGCGGTGGAGCTCCAAGAGCTGTTGGCCAATCGCAACAGCTGGTTGGCGCAGATGCAGGCGGCCTGGAGGCAGTTGTGGCACTTCTCCCAAGAGAAATGCGGCGACCGGCCCCAGGGCGACAATCTGATACCGGTACAAGACATCTCGGCATCTGCCGCCCCGGTGCTGAATGATAGCCTGCTGTGGGAGTGGCACGGGGCTTTGGGGGAGCTGGTGCAACGCCAGCGCGCACAGGCGGAGGAATGGTAACGCCATTTCACCGCAGACCTGTCCTTCTTTTTCCTGTCACTGAATGATTGCCCCTGTGTTACACTGCGTGGAAATCGATGTAGAGGGAGAAGTCCATGTCCTCCGAAACTTTTGAAATTGTCGAACTGGCCAACGGCGATGTGGCATTGCGCCGGGCCGGGCACAGGGAGGACCCGCTGGTTCGCATCCATTTTTCGGCAGAAAGTCTGGAATTCCTGCGTGAACACAAAGTCGCTGTGGCGAGAGCAATGCTGGAGGCTGGAATAGAGGCTGTTCAGTATATGGAGGAGCAGGGGGCTGAGTATCTCGAGGAAGAGGAAGAAGCGGTACCGGTTAATCACACGGTACACTGACTGATGGGTGCGGAATGTTCGGTCGCGCGCAGGAGGGTGGTCTTTCCGTGCCCGGCTAGTTACTTCCGGGCCCCCGCAAGCAATGCCCCCGCGTAAGTTTTGCAAAGGCCGAGCGATCGATTAGCAAGCAAAGACTCGGCCTGAATATCAGATGTTCCGCGTCTACGGGTTTTGGCGGATCACGCCCACCGCAAGTCCTTCAATCGCAAAGTTTTTGTCCCGCATATCCACCTGTATTACTTCAAAGTCCTCGTTTTCCGGAAGTAACTGAACGGTTGCCTGATTGCCTTTGCGGCGGAAGCGTTTGACAGTCACTTCGTCTTCAATGCGGGCGACCACAATCTGGCCGTTGCGAGCCTGGTCAGTTTTTTGGACCGCGAGCAGGTCGCCGTCGAGGATCCCTGCGTCACGCATGCTCATCCCGTGTACCCTCAACAGATAATCCGCTGGCGGGTGAAAGAAATTTGCCGGCAGATCGCAATAATCCTCAATATTTTCCTCCGCCAGGATCGGATTGCCCGCCGCCACGCGGCCGACAATGGGGAGGCCTGTCTGATGATCCGGTATACGGATACCCCGGGAGGCGCCTGCCACCATTTCGATGGCGCCCTTGCGGGCCAGGGCCTTGAGGTGTTCCTCCGCAGCATTGGGAGAGCGAAAACCCAGTTCCTGGGCGATCTCTGCCCGCGTGGGCGGGTAACCTGTTTCCTCCAGATACACCTTGATCAGTTCAAGTACCTGGGCCTGGCGTGCAGTGAGGTTTGTCATGGAATCACCTGATCTTTGTCTGTATTTTTATACAGTTGCTGGGATTATATACAGATTTGACAGCAGTGCAATCCTCGGGGTGCAGCTGCTACATTGAGAAGGAAATGCAAAGAAAAGTATGTATTCTGACGATAAGTGCGACAATGAGGGAACACAATAATGTTAGATGCGAAAATGCCCGAAGCGTGGCGTGTGTTGCGTATTCAATCAGAATTGGTGGACGGCATAGAGCGCCTGATTGCTCTGAGCGGTGCCGTCACCGTGTTCGGCAGCGCCCGTTTTGCGGAAGACAGCCCTGAATACAAGCAGGGCGTACGGCTGGGGGAATTGCTGGCCGCTGAGGGTATCCCGGTGATAACCGGCGGTGGTCCTGGGGCCATGGAGGCCTGTAATCGCGGCGCTTATCCGCAGCCAGGAACCTCCATAGGCCTCAATATAGAATTACCCTTCGAGCAGAAAGCCAATCCTTATCAGGACATCAGTTTACATTTTCGCTATTTTTTCGTGCGAAAATTCATGTTTGTCAAGCATGCGGTGGGCTTTGTCGGTTTGCCGGGTGGCTACGGGACTCTGGATGAACTATTCGAGATTTTGACTTTGGTACAGACCCAAAAAGTGCGCCGTTTTCCCATTGTACTGGTGGGCAAGCGCTATTGGTCTGGGTTGCGGGATTGGTTGGTGGATACAGTTTTGGAGAGGGCGTGTATCGATTCTTCGGACCTCGACTTATTCAAAATTGTGGATACCGTCGATGAGGCTGCCGAGTTGATTATCGAGCACATCAAAGAACGGGAATAAATCCGCTGTGGCCAGCTTGCTGGATGGCGGGTGATGTCAGTGATCAGGCTCGTCAGTTCCCGTAAAGCTCTCGCCTTCCAGGGTATCCAGCGGGTTGGCTGGTTCCACCGTATTTGCGTCCTGTTCATGAGCGGTGGTGCCAAAGGCGATATTGGCATCTTCAGGCGGTTCAGCGTCGACGATCGGCAAAGCCGGCCAGTGGTCCCGCTCGAACTCGCCGACGGCGCCATCCAGGTACTGTACTTCCACGGTCCCGTGTACTTCGTCGATGGCCACCACCTCGAATAACTCGCCGCTGTCGATATCTTCGTACCAATCGCCAATATCGGGTTTAGGATGTGCCATGGCTGCTTCTCCCAGTTGCTTTCCTTTCAATCTAGGGTCGGTTCACCCGTGGCAACAAGGCGCCATCCAAGCAGGAATATGCTAATCTGGCAAAACCAAACAGTTGTTTTAAATGATGGTTTAAACAGGCATGAGTCAGACGGATACCGTTAGCCGGATCCTGGATGCGGCGGAGATACTTTTCGCCGAACGTGGGTTTACCGAGACATCACTACGCACCATTACCAGTACAGCCGGTGTCAATCTCGCTGCGGTTAATTATCACTTCGGGTCTAAAAAAGAACTGATACAAGCGGTATTCGAGCGGTTTTTAACACCTTTCACCCAAGCTCTGGCTGTCGAATTGGACAGGCGTGTCGCTACCGGAGAGCCGCTTACTGTGGAGGATCTTCTGTCGAGTATTTACCAAGTGGCCATAGGCAGCCTGGTGAAGCGGGGCAGGGATCCGCAGCGGTTTATGCGCTTGCTCGGGCTGGCCTATACCCAGTATCAGGGACATCTGCGCCGTTTTATCGTGTCCCGTTATGGCGATAGCTACCGGCGTTTCGCCGGTCTCCTGGCCCAGGCGCTGCCTGGATTGGACCCGGTGACCTTTTACTGGCGCCTCTATTTTATGCTTGGGGCCACTATTTTTACTTTGTCGAGCTTTGATGCCATCGAGGCTATCCTGAGGGAGGATTTCGGGGCGGAGAGCAGTCTCCAGGAGACGCTGGAACGCTTGGTACCCGCGGCATCGGCCATGCTTAAGGTCAACGGCTAGGACGCCATTGCAATACTATCTGACTCAGCGGGAAGGGAGTGGAGCGTGAAGGGGGGGATAGAAGCGCACCCCACAACAGTAGCGTCAGAAAAGGGTGCAATCGCGCGGATTTACCTGGTGTCTGGCTGCCCCCTGCTGTGTCGTTCACATTTAACGAAGAGGATATTCCATGATCGGCCCGGTAATGATCGATATCGAGGGGCTGGAGTTGACTGGGCAAGATTGCGAGTTACTGCGGCACCCGCTGGTAGGTGGATTGATTTTTTTTGCGCGTAACTACCGCGATAGAGTCCAGCTGGAAGAATTGGTTGCGGCGATTCGCGAGGTGCGTCCCGAAATCTTGTTGGCAGTGGACCAGGAAGGTGGCAGGGTGCAGCGTTTCCGTAATGAATTTACCCGGCTGCCATCCATGCAAGCGCTGTGTGGTCGCGCAGATAGCGGCCAGTTACAGGACGTCGGTTGGTTGTTGGCGGCGGAACTGTTGGCGGTTGGCTTGGATTTCAGCTTTGCCCCAGTGCTGGACGCGGACGATCATCGCAGCCGCGTCATTGGGGATCGCAGCTTTTGCGCCGACCCTAGACGCCTGGCCGAGCAGGTGCGGCCTTTTATGCGGGGAATGCGGGAGGCCGGCATGGCGACCACCGGTAAGCACTTTCCCGGTCATGGCCATGTGATCGAGGACAGTCATGAGGAGCTGCCCGAGGACGGGCGCCCGCTGCAGGAAATTATGGCGACTGATGCGCAGCCCTTTATTGACTGTATAGAGGCAGGGGAGCTGGATGCGATCATGCCCGCCCACATCCGCTTTGTTCAGGTGGACCGCCGGCCGGTGGGATTTTCCCCGGTCTGGCTCCAGCAGGCGTTGCGCGGGCAACTCGGTTTCAGTGGCGTTATCTTCAGTGATGACCTTTCCATGGGCGGCGCGGCTATCGCGGGAGGGTACGCAGACAGGATTCGAGCGGCTTTGGAAGCCGGGTGTGATATGGGGGTTGTCTGCAACTGCCGTGCCGGGGTTATTGAAATACTCGAGACGCTGGACGGCTATTCTCCCCGCCGCGAATCCAGCGAGCGGTTGAAAATAATGCGAGGTAGACCGGTGATTCAGTCCTGGCGGGAGCTGAAATCCTGTGAGCGCTGGCATAAAACACGTGATTGGCTGGCGTCCTGGATGTAGGGGGCTCGAGGCCGGGTTGCCGCTTTGTGAAGTATCGGCAACAAAGATGAAGCTGCCCACTGAGCGTGAAGGGGTGGCTATAGAGAGCCGTCCGGGCGGGGTAAGATATAGCGATAAACAGCGTGTAGCGGGAGTTGTATTTCGTGGAATCAGCTAAAGAACTCATGTTGTCCTGGATTGGGGACAATCGCTTCTGGATTTTGTCCATTTTTTTGATCGTTCTGGTAACGGCCCTGTCCTCCTGGTTATTGGGCCGCTTTGTTCACCGGCTCGCCGAGCGGGCGGAGCGGACTGTAAACCCTTGGGACGATGCTTTGGTCGGCGCTTTGATGCCTCCTGGGTCGGTGTTGATCTGGCTGCTCGGCCTCAGCGTGGCTGCCAACAGAGCCGGTGTAGTGACAGGGGCGGAAATTTTTTCCCTCGCGGTGCCGGCGCGGGAGATTGGCCTAATACTGGTGTTGGCCTGGTTCGCCTGGCGATTCTCGCGCAATGTGGAACACAATCTTCGCGATCCCCGTTATATGGGTAAACCCATGGACGCGACCACAGTGCGGGCAGTGGGCAAGTTGGTGCGCGCCTCAATCGTGATTACCGCCGCGATGGTGATTATGCAATTCCTTGGCTACAGCATCAGTGGTGTCCTGGCTTTTGGCGGTATCGGTGGACTCGCGGTGGGTTTTGCGGCCAAGGATTTACTGGCTAATTTTTTTGGCGGTTTGATGATCTATTTGGATCGCCCGTTTGCCGTCGGCGATTGGGTCCGTTCGCCGGACAAGGAAATTGAGGGTGTGGTTGAGGATATCGGCTGGCGTCTCACCCGTATCCGCACGTTCGACAAACGGCCCCTCTATATCCCCAATGGTGTTTTCACCCAGATTGCGGTGGAAAACCCCTCGCGTATGTTGAATCGGCGCATATACGAGACCATTGGCATCCGCTATGAGGATGCGCCTCTGATGCCGGCCATTATCGCCGACGTGAAAGCAATGCTGCAGCAGCATCCTGAAATCGATACTAATCAAACGTTGATTGTCAATTTCAATTCGTTTGCTCCGTCATCGCTGGACTTTTTTATCTATACCTTCACCAAAACCACCGATTGGGTACGATATCACGAGATAAAGCAGGACGTCCTATTAACAATATTAAAGATTATTGAAGGTCACGGGGCTTCTTGCGCCTTCCCGACCTCAACGCTGCATATTGCCGAACTGTCTTCGCTAAAGCGCGAAGTTGCCTTGGATACTTGATGTCAATCAGAGGGTGAAAAGTATATTTTTTCCATTTACAGCGGATTTAAATCAAATTTTGACGATTTGTTGCATGTAATCGTTGAATCTTGGTATTTATTTCGCATCGAGCCCTAGACACTGGCGCCGATTTATCTAAGAATCGGAGTTCGTACACCAAGCTTGTGCTCGGTGGACGGTTCGAAACCGTAATCGCTGTTTGGGGTGATTACTGATAATGGGGTGGCGCTTGGCCTAACGCCTTTCTCGGGTGAGTGGGGTGGGCGCAATAACAATAATGAGGTTGTCTCAATGAGTGATCGCGTTACAGGTACTGTGAAGTGGTTCAATAACGCCCGGGGTTATGGCTTCATTACCTGTGGAGAAGGAACTGAGGATATTTTCGTTCACTACCGCAGCATTCGCGGCGATGGTTATAAAACATTGAACGAAGGCCAAGCGGTAGAGTTTGAAATGCAGCGGGGCGATAAGGGATTGCTGGCGGAAGATGTTGTTCCTTGTGAGTGATTCCCGCTGAATTTACTCGTTGAAATAACTTTTCTGCAAAATGGAATCCAAGGGACAGAGAAGCCCTGAGTTCCCACTGGTGTAGCCTGAAAGGCGGGTCAAAGACCCGCCTTTCTTTCGTTTTTCTCCAGCTTGTGGCCACCGGTGTATTGCCCCTTGTTGCTGCGACGGGGCGTACTGGTTGGCCGCCGCCCCTGAGATCAGCCTCCGATCACCCGCAGCAACTGGCCGCAGAACCAGGATGCATAGGTGCCGAGCGCGTAGCCCAGTACTGCCAGTAGAACCCCTACAGGCGCCAACGCGGGGTGGATGGCTGCGGCTACTACCGGAGCTGAGGCTGCGCCGCCGACATTAGCTTGGCTACCTACCGCCAAGAAGAAGGTGGGGGCTTTGATGAGTTTCGCCACCAGCAGTATTAGCCCCGCGTGTACTGCCATCCAGATGGCTCCGAGCACAAATAGCTCGGGGCTATCTTTTAGAGCGGCGATATTCATGTGCGTGCCTATGGTGGCCACGAGGATGTAAATAAATACCGATCCTACGCGGGAGGCACCGGCCCCTTCCAACTGTTTTGCGGGCGAAAAGGCCATCGCCACGCCAAGGGTGGTGGCGATAACGATTACCCAGAAAAACTGACTGGTAAAGCTGAATCGTGCCAGTTGCGGGGCATTATTTTGGAACCAAGGGGCGAGTTGATCCGCCATTACATGGGCAATACCGGTGATGCCGAAGCCGACGGCGGCAATCAACATCAGGTCCGGCAGGCTGGGAATGCGTTGGTGTTTCTTCTGCAGCGCCTCCACTTTTTCTCGAAGCTGGGTGATGGCTTCAGTATCGGCACCGCGGCGCTGGTCCAGTGTCTTGGCGTTGCCCGCCATAATCAGGAGCACGGCCATCCATAGGTTTGCAATGATCACGTCCACGGCCACCATGGCGGAAAAGATCTGATCGCCCACGCCAAAGATTTCTTTCATCGCCGCTTGGTTGGCCCCGCCGCCGATCCAGCTGCCAGCCACGGTGGTCATGCCGCGCCAAACTGCATCGGGGCCGTCGACACCGATCATGTCCGGGTTTACCGCGGACACAATCAGCAGTGCCACAGGGCCGCCGATCACAATACCCAAAGTCCCGGTCAGAAACATAATCAGCGCTTTCGGCCCCAGATTGATAATGCCTTTGAGATCTATGCTCAGGGTCAGTAACACCAGGCTTGCCGGTAACAGATAGCGGGAAGCAACGTAGTAAAGGTTTGAGTTTTCCGCATCGATAATGCCGAATGTGGTAAGCAATGAAGGAAGGAAATAACAGAGTAGTAGAGCCGGCACGAAGCGGTAAAAGCGCTTCCAAAACGGGTGCTCGCTACCGGCGGTGTAAAAGACAAAGCCCAGAATGGCGGCAAGCATGCCGAGAATTGTTGCATCGTTGGTAATCATGGAAATACTGGCTAGTTGTTAGGGGTTTTATAACTCTGTGTCTGCCATAGCGCTCGATGAACTGGCTTTTGCTCCGAGCGGTTGGGAAGGTTAAACCTCAGGAGTGACAGCATTTTATCCTAGAGAACCCGTGATGAAATCGCTAACTGGCACGACAGAGACTCCAGGCGCAGATGCGATCACTCGGCTGTTTTCAAAACTGTCGGATACATGACCTTATCCGGTGGAGTCTTGTGTTTTCGAAATGACGATCTCTTTGCCTGAGCGACCCTGCGAATTAATCAAAGGTTCCCTGTATGGGATGCTTCTATCACTCGGAAGTTTTTAGTATACCGGAGTGCAACAGCTTGGGTAAGTTATTCGAACCCCGTGCCTGTTGTTTGCTGCCACACTACCTATTGGTCAAGGTATTTTTCAGTCATCATCGATAAAAGCAAGAGAATTGTGATACTTCTGCTAACCGTGAAAGCACTGGCGTGGTTGCGGGATGTTCTGGCTATCGGGCTGCCAGCGGAGATGGGCTGGCAGACTTTCGCCTGTGCGGAGAGCTAGAGTGAATCAGCGTATTGGGCGCTCTACAAGCGCTAGGGAACCTCTGATTCATTCGCGCGCACACTATGGTAGGTTCCGGGGCGCTCAGGCAATAGGATGGCCACTTCGAAAACGTACGAGTATTTCCCTGTAGCTCCGACGGATACATTCCTGTATCGGTCGGTTTCGAAATGGCCAGCCTATCACCTGAGCTTCTTATCTGGCTCCAAAGAGTTTTTACCGTCAGGAAGTGAATTAACCAGAGGTTCCCTAGGTGCCCGAAGCTTCCTCTGCCGAGGTTATTGTTCTGACCTCGATAAGCACGCCGAAGGCGGGGTGATCGATGTAGTGCAGCTCACCGCTGCGCATGCGCCGCTCGGCTTGTAACAGGGCCACATGGCGCGCGTAGGTCGTGTCTGGGGCCATGGCTCTGTCTGCCATTGCTGGCCGAAAGTCTGCAGTGCTCATCAGGTCCAGAGGTTCTTCCGTAGCTGCTTTCGGGGGTAGAGGCAGCGGGATACCGGTGTTGTCATCGCTGGGTTCGCTTAGCCACAGGTTGGTGCTCAGATGGAGATAGCGCGCCACACTTAGTGTCACGCTACCGCCCAGACGACTTTGACTTCCCGGGTTCTCGCCGCTGTCAATAATAATCGCCGGGGAGTTGCGCTTCTGTTGCAGCACCTGGCGCCAGGCTTTATGGAAAAGTACCCGCATGTCACCGCTGCGGTTCAGTGCCGCTGCCTTGTTACTCAGTTGTGTGGCCGCCGGGACCAGAAGGGGGGCACCGCCAGTAGCGGTATCGAAATCCACCCATTTTTCTGGGTAGCGCAGTCGTGGCGCTGCGGGCCAGTCTTCACTGGAGTTTTCCATGCCGCCAATGCGCTCGAAGACGATCATCTCTATCTCGAAAGTGGTGCCCGCATAGTTGACAGCTTGGGCACTTGCCGCCGTTGCTGCCAGCAGCAAGGCGGCGCAGAGTCTTAGGATGTTTGTCATGGAGTTACCGCTTTCTGGTCGTCTCGTTACTGAATCTACCGCGAAACAAGGCTGGTGCCGCGTTCGAGGACTTTGCTGCATTCGACGGCCGAAATCAGTTGGGCCATGGATGCAAGCTCCTTGCGAACGGATAGTATCACTGCGCCAGCCGTTCCAACACTCCGCTTACTTGTTGCAGACGCTCGCTGGGCCCGCCTTCGTCGAGGGCAAAGTTCAACTGGTTGGCGCCCGCGAGCTGATAGCGTCCCGGTTCCCTCTGCACCATTTTTACCAATGTTAGCGGGTCCACCCGGGTGTCGTCCGCAAACTCGATGCGTCCCTGAGCTGCCGATGCTTCCAGCTTGCGGATACCCATGGCGTCCGCTTTGAGTTTGATCTCGGTGGTGCGAAATAGATGCTTAACCGGTTCCGGCAGCAGGCCGAAGCGATCAATCATCTCTACTTGGAGCTCCTTGAGCTCCCGGCTGTCAGCCGCATTGGCGATACGTTTGTACATGATGAGCCGCCCGTGTACGTCTGGGAGGTAATCGTCCGGGATCAGCGCCGGTACCCGCAGGTTGACATCTACGGCAGGGGATTCGAGCGGCTCATCGATATTGGGGGTTTTGCCGCTGCGAATAGCTTTAACCGCGCGGTCGAGCATTTCCATGTAGAGGTTGAAGCCGACGCTCTGGATCTGGCCGCTCTGTTCCTCGCCGAGCAGTTCGCCGGCGCCGCGGATTTCCAGGTCGTGCGTGGCCAAGGTGAAGCCTGCCCCCAGATCTTGGGCCTCGCTGATGGCTTCCAGGCGCTTGACGGCATCGGCAGTCATCGCGCGCTTGTTTGGGGTGAGCAGGTAGGCGTAGGCCTGGTGGTGGGAGCGCCCGACGCGGCCGCGCAGCTGGTGCAGTTGTGCCAGACCGAATTTATCCGCGCGCTCGATAATGATGGTGTTGGCGGTCGGTACGTCTATGCCGGTTTCAATGATGGTGGTGCAGACGAGCACGTTGAAGCGCTTGTGGTAGAAGTCGCTCATTACCTGCTCCAGCTCCCGTTCGCGCATTTGTCCGTGGCCGATTCCGACCCTGGCTTCCGGCACCAGATCCTGCACTTCCCGCGCGATCCTTTCGATACTTTTCACTTCGTTGTGCAGGAAATAGACCTGACCGCCGCGCAGTATCTCGCGCAGTATCGCCTCTTTGATCAGAGCGTCGTCGCGTTCGCGCACGAAGGTCTTTACCGACAGGCGCCTGGCGGGTGGGGTGGCGATCACCGACAGGTCGCGGATACCGGACATGGCCATATTCAGGGTTCGCGGGATCGGTGTCGCGGTGAGCGTAAGGATATCCACTTCCGCACGTAAGCTCTTCAGACGCTCCTTCTGACGCACACCGAAACGGTGCTCTTCATCGATGATCAGCAGGCCCAGGTTGCGGAAGTCCAAATCGCTGGAGAGCAGTTTGTGGGTGCCGACCAGAATGTCGACCTTGCCATCGGCTACTTTTTCCTTGACGTTGTCGATCTCCTTGCCGGAGCGGAAGCGTGAAAGCACTTCGACGGTAACCGGCCAGTCGGCGAAGCGGTCCTGAAAGGATTGAAAATGTTGTTGGGCGAGCAGTGTGGTGGGGACGAGCATTGCCACCTGCTTGCCAGCGTGCACGGCGACGAAAGCGGCGCGCATGGCGACCTCGGTTTTGCCGAAGCCCACATCGCCACAAACCAGGCGGTCCATCGGTTTCTCCGCGAGCATATCTGCAATTACGGCTTCTATCGCCTGCTGTTGATCTGGCGTTTCCTCGAATGGGAAACCGGCGGCGAACTCGCGGTAGGCGAGCCCCGGGTCGGCAAAGGCATGGCCGCGGCGCGCCTCGCGGCGGGCGTAAATGTCGAGTAGCTCGGCGGCAGCGTCGCGGACCTTTTCCGCTGCCTTGCGTTTGGCTTTTTGCCACTGTTCGCTGCCGAGGCGGTGCAGTGGTGCCAGAGCTTCGTCAGCGCCGGAATAGCGGCTGATCAAGTGTAGGTTGGATACGGGCACATAGAGCGTGGCCTCATCGGCGTATTCCAGGGTCAGGAATTCCGCTGGTTGGCCATCGAACTCCAGGTGCTGCAAACCGCGGTAGCGGCCGACGCCGTGATCAATGTGCACCACCGGGGTGCCAATACGCAGCTCTGCCAAGTTCTTGACCGCAATCTCTGCGTCGTCTTTGGCTTTCTTGCGCCGGCGCTGTTGCATGACCCTTTCGCCGAACAATTGCGGCTCCGCCACAAGCGCGACAGGAGGTTCGCTGAGGACCATTCCCTGATCCAAGGGGGCGACGGTAATACCGTGGGGTTCGCCGCTATCGAGGAATTCGGACCAGCTTTCGAACTGCACGGGTCTCAGATTGATTCCAGCGAGCAATTCCAGGAGAGCCTCGCGGCGACCGCCACTTTCGGCACAAAAAAGAACCCGCCCCGAATAGCTCGCCAGGTGGCTCTGCAGTGCCGCCAGAGGTTGCTCGGATTTTCCGTCCACGGGCAGTGACGGGGGCGTTTCGCTGGCAAAGTTGTAGTTCCCCTGGGCGTTCGGCAGTGTATCCGGGGAAAGGATCGCCCGGGGCCGTTTTTTCAGTGCGGCATTAAATTCTGCTACGTCCAGCAGTATCTGCCGCGGCGGCAATATCGGCCGGTGCAGATCTCCGCGGCGGCTCTCATAGCGGTTGTTGACCTCGCGCCAGAAGTTTTCCAGTGGCTGTTGAATGTCTCCGAGGAGAAAGATCTGGCTGTCGGCGGGCAAATAGTCGAACAGGCTCGCGCAATTGCCGCCGAAGAAGAGCGGCAGATAGTACTCTATACCGGCGGGGGCGATGCCGGCGCTGATATCCTGATAGATGGGCACCTGGGTGGGATCGCCTTCAAAGTGCTCGTGCCAGTTCTGCAGAAACTCCGCCAGAGCTGCCTTGTGCAGTGGAAACTCCCGCGCTGGTAGCAGGTGAATACTGTCAACTTTATCGACGGTGCGTTGGCTTTCGGGGTCAAAGGTGCGCAGAGAATCTATTTCGTCATCGAATAGATCAATGCGGTAGGGCAGGGGGCTGCCCATCGGATAAATATCCATCAGCGCACCGCGCACCGCAAACTCACCGTGTTCATAAACGGTATCCACACAGTGGTAGCCGGCCTGTTCGAGTTTGATTCGCTGCGCGTCGATATCGAACCGCTGTCCCTCGTGCAGTATCAGAGCATTGCCGGCCACATAGTCGCGCGGCGGAAGCCGGTGCATTAGTGTGCTGACAGGCGCTATCACGATGCCACTTTCCATTTGCGGCAGCTGATAGAGGGTTGCGAGACGGTCCGAGATGATGTCCTGATGGGGGGAAAAGGTATCGTAGGGCAGTATCTCCCAGTCCGGGAAATGAAAAATTTCTACTTGCTCACGGCCCGCGCCATCTCCCCCGGGCTTGTTAAAAAATTTCAGCTGCAGCTCCATGCGGTGCGCTTCGAGGCTGTCGCGGGTGACCAGCAGGGTGGGGGTTGCGCGTCTACGGGCGGCATTTAATACGGCCAGCGCAGCGGCGGCGCCGTGCAGTTGCCCCCAGAATTGGCGGTCACTGGAGGAGCGGAAGGCCGGTGGGGCGACGGGATCAAAATCAGTCATCTTTCCTTAATATATCCGCATTTTTTGGGCTGAGAAGTGGTTTGGGGCGTTATTGTAGCGGTGAATGTTCTATGCTGCAGATAATCCGTAAAGGCTGCATTTTTGGCGGTCGTGAAAAGCCGCGGCCCGGGGTGGGAAACGGGCGCTTGGCAGAGGAATAAATTGGTAGTTTTACTACAATTTTTAGGCTCTTTTTTGCTCAGTTGCGCGCTTTTAGGTGAATGCTTATATTGCGCAGCCACGCGGCACTGGGGCAGATTTTTCCCGCCGCTAACCCCCGCCATCAAACACATTGCAGAGGTGTCTGACAGTGAATCAGAAGCGACCGAAGCCCGCGGATTTTTTCAAGGACTGGAAAGAGCGCGAGGCCCTCGCCGAATCCATGATCCCGATGATTGGCAAGCTCAACCGCGAGCGTAATGTCGGCATTTACATGTATGGCCGTAACCTGGTAAACCGCTCTGTGCTGAGCATTATGAAAGCGCATCGCTTCGTACGTCAGGTTGAGGAGAACGAGCTCTCTGAATTCGAGTCTTTCCCGGTGCTGGAAGCGATCTGCAAGTTGGATTTAGGGCCGGTGCATATCGACTTGGGTACCTTGACCAACAAGTATATGCGCGACAACCGCGGCCTGTCCGTGGACGAGTTTGTCAGGGAGGAGCTCGCCGATGCTGAGGGTGCCGGTAAACCACTGCCCGAGCCGCGGGATGTGGTGATCTACGGCTTTGGCCGCATCGGGCGCCTGGTGGCGCGGGTGTTGATTGACAAGGCCGGCAGTGGCGATGTGCTGCGCCTGCGCGCGATTGTGCTGCGCAAAGGCAAGGCGGATAACGACCTGGTCAAGCGCGCCTCCCTGCTGCGTCGCGATTCAGTACACGGCGCTTTCAAGGGCACTATTCGCGTAGATGAAGAGACCAACACTTTGATCTGCAACGGCAACGAGATCAAGGTGATCTATGCTAACTCGCCGCAAGAGGTGGACTACACAGCCCACGGTATTCACGATGCCATCGTTGTGGACAGCACCGGCGTGTGGCGCGACGAGGAGGGGTTGGGGCAGCACCTGCAGTGCCCTGGTGCCGCCAAGGTGATTCTGACCGCACCCGGCAAGGGAGATATCAAGAATATCGTTTACGGTATTAATAATTCTGATATCAAGCCGGAAGACAAAATTTTGTCCGCTGCTTCCTGTACCACTAATGCGATTGTTCCGGTACTGAAGGCAGTGATGGATGGGTTTGGGGTGGAGCACGGGCACGTTGAGACTGTGCACGCCTACACCAATGACCAAAACCTGATCGATAATTATCACAAGGGGGAGCGCCGGGGGCGCGCAGCACCTTTGAATATGGTGCTGACGGAAACCGGTGCGGCCAAGGCTGTGGCTAAGGCTCTGCCGGAACTGAAGGGTAAACTGACTGGTAACGCCATCCGTGTGCCTACGCCCAACGTCTCCATGGCGATTCTAAATCTGACTTTGGGCAGGGAAACCACCAAGGAGGAGTTGAACGAGTATATGCGCGGGGTGGCTTTGCACTCGCCGCTGCGTCAGCAAATCGATTACACCAACTCCCCAGAAGTGGTGTCCAGTGACTTCGTGGGTTCCCGCCGAGCCTGTGTTTTCGACTCTATAGCCACTATCGTCGATGGCCGCAACGCCGTACTTTACTGCTGGTACGACAATGAGTTTGGCTACAGTTGTCAAGTGGTGCGCTGCCTGGAGGATATGGCGGGGGTTAGATACGAACTATTTCCCAAAAAGGACTGATTCGCAGCCCGCAGTATAATTGGCCGGGCACACCTCAGGGGTGTGCCCGGTACTCCATAGCCCTCCGACACCGCTCCACCCCTGGATCATTCCTGACCAATATCCGCTCAACTGTCTGTTTTTTCAGTAATAATTTTCTCTATCCAGCTCAATTCGACCATTTGCGCACTGGTAAACCCCCAAGCCCGTCTTTATAATGCGCGCGATTTTGGCGGGGCCGCCGTGCGCCGAGAAGTTCTCTCCTCACCCGAGTCCGGGATCAAGCGGTTTAAGCCCCCGCAACGCGGGAATTCTTCAATGCGGCCCGCCGAACGGGCGCCGGCTGATGTTTGGCTGCGATCCGGTCGGCGGGCTGCATTGCATATTTTCAAACTAGAAACTAGGCATAGGCGTATGAGAAAGATCCGTCGGGGATTGGATTTACCCATATCCGGCGCGCCCGAGCAGGTCATCCACGATGGCCCTGCGCTCAAGACCGTCGCTGTGCTCGGCCCCGATTACCACGGGATGAAGCCGACCATGGCGGTGGCCGAGGGGGATAGCGTCAAACTCGGACAGCTGCTGTTTACCGACAAGAAGACCGAAGGTGTGCGCTACACAGCGCCCGCCGCAGGCCGTGTCGTGGCGATCAATCGCGGTGCCCGCCGTGTGTTGCAGTCTGTGGTGATCGAGATCGATGGCGACGAGGCTGAGCAGTTTGCCAGTTACGACGCGGGACAGCTGGCCGAACTCACCCGCGAGCAGGTGGTGCAAAATCTAGTGGAATCCGGCCTCTGGACTGCACTTCGCACCCGCCCCTACAGCAAAGTGCCGGCTCTGGATGCTGAACCCGCCGCTATTTTCATCAACGCCATGGACACCAATCCGCTCGCTGCGGACCCGCAGGTGGTGATTGCCGGGCAGCGCGATGCCTTCCAACAGGGCGTGGAAATTTTGTCCAAGCTGGCGGAAGTCACCTATGTGTGCAGCGCGCCGGATGCCGATTTGCCGTTGCCGAGCGCGAGCAATGTTCGTCACGAAACCTTTGCCGGTCCCCATCCGGCAGGATTGTCCGGTACGCATATCCATTTCTTGAGCCCGGTTCGGGCGGGCCGCAGCGTGTTCACGATCAATTATCAAGACGTGATCGCTGTCGGTAAGTTGTTTACCACTGGGGTGCTTTTTACCGAGCGCGTCGTCGCTTTGGGTGGTCCGCGGGTCAAAAATCCACGGCTGCTGCGGACCCGGCTCGGTGCGAACTTGTCCGAATTGACCGCGGGTGAGTTGGAGGAAGGCGAAAACCGGGTTATTTCCGGTTCGGTATTCGGTGGTAGCACTGCTGTGGGGCCACTGGCTTATCTTGGGCGTTACCACAACCAAGTCAGCGTTTTGGAAGAGGGCCGTGAACGTCCCTTCCTGCACTACTTGCATGCGGGCAGCAACCGCTTCTCCATATTGCCGATTTACTTGTCGCGTCTGTTTAAGAACCGCAAGTTCAACTTCACCACCAGCACAAACGGCTCTGAGCGTGCCCTGATGCCAATCGGCACCTACGAGCGGGTTTTGCCTCTGGATCTGATGCCGACTCAGCTGTTGAGAGCGTTGATTGTCGGTGATACCCAGACCGCCCAGCAGCTGGGTGCGTTAGAGCTGGACGAAGAAGACTTGGCGCTGTGCACCTTCGTGTGCCCCGGCAAATACGAATTCGGCCCAATCCTGCGGGACAACCTGACCCGTATTGAGAAGGAGGGGTAAGGATGTTGCGCAAATTCCTCGACTCTATTGAGCCGCACTTTCACAAGGGCGGTAAATACGAGAAGCTTTATGCTCTCTACGAGGCGGTTGACACCGCGCTGTTTCAGCCGGCGGCGACCACCAAGACCACCGCTCACGTGCGTGATGGTATTGACCTGAAACGCATCATGATCACAGTGTGGGCCTGTGCATTGATTCCGATGTTCTACGGTATGTGGAATGTCGGCTTCCAGGCCAACACCATCATCGAGGGGATGAGCAACCCCGAGCTGTCAGGCTGGCGTCACGCCATTATCGGCGCCCTGGGCGGTTATGATCCCAACAGTACTTGGGACAACTTCTTGCACGGAGCCGTATACTTCCTGCCCATCTATTTCGTCACCTTCGTGGTAGGTGGATTCTGGGAAGTGCTTTTTGCGGCAGTACGCGGACACGAGGTCAACGAAGGGTTCTTCGTGACCTCCATTTTGTTCGCGCTGACCTGCCCGCCGGATCTGCCCCTGTGGCTGGTGGCTATGGGCATCAGCTTCGGTGTGGTGATCGGTAAAGAGGTTTTCGGCGGTACCGGCAAGAACTTCCTCAACCCGGCACTTACCGGCCGCGCTTTCCTATTCTTCGCTTATCCGGCCGCCATGTCCGGTGATGCAGTGTGGACCGCGGTGGACGGTTATACCGGCGCGACTGCCCTGTCCGTACTGGCAAGCGAAGGTCTTCAGGGCGGGGCCGTAGGTGTACCTACCGGTCAGCTGACCTGGATGGATGCCTTCCTCGGCAATATGCACGGTTCCATCGGCGAGACCTCCACGCTCGCGATCCTGATCGCTGGCGCTATCCTGCTGCTGATGAAGATTGCCAGCTGGCGCATTGTCGCCGGTACCATGCTGGGCATGATGGCCACTGCCTTCCTGTTCAACACAATCGGATCTGAAACCAACCCGATGTTCAATGTGCCCTGGTACTGGCACTTGGTGGTGGGTGGTTTCGCCTTCGGCCTGATCTTCATGACCACGGACCCGGTTTCCGCCGCCATGACCAATACCGGTCGCTGGTGGTACGGCATCTTGATCGGGGTAATGTGTGTGTTGATTCGCGTGGTGAACCCGGCCTTCCCGGAAGGCATGATGCTGGCGATCTTGTTCGCCAACCTGTTCGCACCGTTGTTCGACCACTTCGTGGTGCAGTCCCATATCAAACGGAGGTTGGCACGTGGCTAATAAAGATTCCGTCAAGGGCACGCTGCTGGTTGCCCTGGCACTCTGTATTGTCTGCTCCGTTGTGGTGTCCACCGCAGCGGTGATGCTGAAGCCGGCGCAACAGGCTAATGCCGCGCTGGATATGAAGCGCAACGTGCTGATGGCTGGCGGCCTGATCAAGGATCCCCGCACAAGTGCCTCGGAGGTTGAAAAACTCTTCGAGAGTGTGGCCATCAAGTATGTAGACCTGAAAACCGGAAAATTCACCGATGAAGCCCCCGCTGGAGGCAGTGGACGCGCTGCGGCCAAGGTGCCGTCGGCCAGTGAAAAGCTGTCTCCAGAGAAAGACAAAGCCAAGTTGATTCGCCGGGAAAACATCAAAGAGGTGTACCTGGTGGAGCAGGGCGGTGAGCTGCAAAAGATCATTCTGCCGGTGCGTGGCTATGGTCTCTGGGGCACGCTCTACGGCTTCCTGGCACTGGAAAGCGATCTCAATACAGTTGCCGGCCTGGGCTTTTATGAGCACAAAGAAACGCCCGGACTCGGTGGTGAGGTCGACAATCCCATCTGGAAAGCCAAATGGCTGGGTAAAAAGATCTACGATGCCAACGGCAATGTCGCGATTGACTTAGTCAAAGGCGGCGTCGACTTGAACAGCCCCAATGCGGAATTTCAGGTGGATGCACTTTCTGGTGCAACTTTGACCAGTAATGGCGTGGATAATCTTCTGCACTTCTGGTTGGGCAGTGAGGGCTTTGGCCCCTTCCTGAAAAACTTGAAAGCAGGGGAGGCGTAAGCGATGAAACTGAAAGAGACTCTGTTCGATCCGATTTTCAATAACAACCCCATCGCGCTACAGATCCTCGGCATCTGTTCCGCGCTGGCGGTGACCAGTTCACTGAAAGTGACACTGGTAATGTGTGTGGCGCTGACCCTGGTAACCGCCTTTTCGAACTTTGCGGTATCCACCGTGCGCAACCAGATTCCGAACAGCATCCGCATTATCGTGCAGATGACTCTGATCGCCTCTCTGGTAATTGTGGTTGACCAGATCATCAAGGCTGTTGCGTACGACATTTCCAAGCAGCTGTCAGTGTTCGTTGGCCTGATCATTACCAACTGTATTGTGATGGGGCGGGCGGAAGCCTTTGCTATGAAGAACCCGCCGGTGGCGAGTTTTCTGGACGGCATCGGTAACGGCCTCGGTTACAGCGCCATGCTGATTACTCTGGCGACCATCCGCGAGCTTTTCGGAGCAGGCAAACTGTTCGGCTTTGAAATTCTGCCAACGGTCAGCAATGGCGGCTGGTATCAGCCCAACGGTTTGTTGCTGCTGCCGCCCAGCGCATTCTTCCTGATCGGTTTGATTATTTGGGGGCTGCGCACCTGGAAGCCGGGTCAGGTGGAACAGGATGAGTTCAAAATTGCGCCCAACACTAAACCTCTACCGGCACAAGCGCAGGAGGCCTGATCGTGGAGCATTTTATTTCATTGATTATCCGCGCCGTTTTTGTGGAAAACATGGCGCTGGCCTTCTTCCTCGGTATGTGTACCTTCCTGGCCGTATCGAAGAAAATTGAAGCGGCCATTGGCTTGGGTGTGGCGGTTATCGTTGTTCTGACCCTGACGGTACCGGTCAACAACCTGATCTATACCTATCTGTTGAAAGACGGTGCTCTGGCTTGGGCCGGTTATCCAGACGTGGACTTGAGCTTCCTCGGCCTGCTGTCTTATATCGGCGTTATCGCCGCTTTGGTACAGATCCTGGAGATGTTCCTGGATAAATATGTCCCCGCTCTCTACAACGCGCTGGGTGTATTTCTGCCGTTGATCACTGTGAACTGCGCCATTATGGGGGCCTCTCTGTTCATGGTGGAGCGTGAATACAATTTCGGTGAAAGTGTGGCCTATGGCTTCGGTGCCGGTCTCGGCTGGGCCTTGGCAATTACCGCTCTAGCCGGAATTCGCGAGCGCCTGAAGTACAGTGATGTGCCCGATGGTCTGAAAGGCCTGGGTATCACGTTTATCACCGTAGGTCTGATGTCTCTGGGCTTCATGTCTTTCGGCGGCATCGACATCTAAGCGGGGGAGCACGATAGCATGAATATTGAAATTATCCTCGGCGTAGTCATGTTTACCCTGATCGTGCTGGCGCTGGTGGCGGTTATTCTCGTCGCCCGCTCACGCTTGGTAAACACTGGCAACGTCAACATTCTGATCAATGGGGAAAAGACCCTCACGGTGCCCGCTGGCGGCAAGCTGCTGCAGACACTGGCGGCGAACAATCTCTTCCTGGCCTCCGCCTGTGGTGGGGGCGGCAGCTGCGCCCAGTGTGTGTGTATCGTGAAATCCGGCGGTGGCGATATGCTGCCCACTGAGGCTGCGCATTTCACGCCGCGCGATGCCAAAGAGGGTAAGCGCCTCTCTTGCCAGGTCGCCGTGAAGCAGGATATGGAGATCGAGGTTCCGGAGGAGGTCTTCGGGGTGAAACAGTGGGAGTGCACTGTGGAAAGCAACCCCAACGTGGCCACCTTTATTAAAGAGCTGACCCTGCGTTTGCCGGAAGGTGAAAATGTTGACTTCCGCGCGGGGGGGTATGTACAGCTGGAAGCGCCTCCCCATCACGTGAAGTTCTCCGACTTTGATATTGAGGAGCAGTACCGGGGTGATTGGGAGCACTTTGGCTTCTTCAATCTCGAGTCCAAGGTGGACGAGCCGATAGTACGAGCCTACTCCATGGCCAACTATCCGGAAGAGAAGGGTATTGTGAAATTCAATATCCGTATCGCAACTCCGCCTCCGCGTACTCAGGGAATCCCCCCGGGCAAGATGTCCTCCTACGTCTTCAGCCTGAAGCCGGGTGACAAAATCAAAGTGTACGGTCCATTTGGTGAGTTTTTCGCCAAGGATACCGACAACGAGATGGTGTTTATCGGTGGTGGCGCGGGTATGGCCCCAATGCGTTCTCATATCTTCGATCAGCTCAAGCGCCTGAAAACCACGCGCAAGATCAGCTTCTGGTATGGTGCGCGTTCTTTGCGGGAAATGTTCTATCAGGACGAGTACGACAAGCTGCAGGAAGAGTTCGATAACTTCGAGTGGCATGTGGCTCTCTCAGACCCGCAGCCCGAGGACAACTGGACCGGCTACACTGGCTTTATTCACAATGTGGTTTATGAGAACTACCTCAAAAACCACCCGGCGCCGGAAGACTGCGAGTATTACATGTGCGGACCGCCCATGATGAACGCCGCAGTGATCAATATGCTCAAGGATCTGGGCGTTGAGGATGAAAATATCCTCCTGGATGACTTCGGCGGCTGATCGGAGTGTCCAGATTGCAAACTGCATTGAAAGTGCCGACAACCATAAAAACAGGGTCCGCTATTCGGACCCTGTTTTTGCTTTTTGGAGCGGTCGTAATAACGACATTGGTTTCCGGTTGTACCCCCGCACCGCAGGTTTGGCGGCTGAGCGGCGCCACGATGGGAACCAGCTACCACATAACGTTGGTCGATGTGCCTGCGACATTGGATAAGACTGGGCTGCAGCAGGAGATCGATGCGGAGCTAGTGCGGGTTAACCAGGAAATGTCGACTTATATCGACGATTCCGAGCTGATGCGTTTTAACCGTGGGCCGGTCGGTGAGGCGGTACCGGTCAGTGCTCCCCTCGCGGATGTTGTAGCGCTATCACTCGATATTTACCAGCGCAGTAGCGGCGCGTTTGATATCACTGTCGGCCCGTTGGTGAATCTCTGGGGTTTTGGTCCTCAGCCGGAACCCGACCAAATACCGACTGCTGTGGAGATAGAGACACTACTGGCACAGATAGGGTCGGATGCGCTGACCGTTGAGCGCAATCCCGATCGCATTACACGAAGCCGTCCGGTTGAGATTGACCTGTCCGCTATTGCCAAGGGCCACGGTGTCGATCGTGTTGCGCTGTTGCTGGAAGCCCGGGGCGCTCGCAATTATCTGGTGGAAATAGGTGGTGAGCTGCGTAGCCGGGGCAAGAATCCGCAAGGTCTGGATTGGCGCATCGGTATCGAAAGTCCCGATCCGTCAGGACGCGTAGTGCAGCGGCCAATTGCGATCAGTGGCAAATCCGTTGCCACCAGTGGCGATTACCGCAATTATTACGAGCGCGACGGAGTGCGCTACGCGCACAGTATCGATCCGCGCACTGGTCGTCCGTTACAACACAAATTGGCCTCAGTTACCGTAATCGCAGACAACTGTGCAGAAGCGGATGGCTTGGCGACAGCTCTGAATGTACTCGGTGCCGAGGCGGGGTTAAAGTTGGCCGAGCGGGAAAATCTCGCCGTTTTTATGCTGGTAAAAACTGATAAAGGGTTCGAAGAGCGTTACAGCAGCGCTTTTGCCCCCTACCTGGAGAAGTCTGAATCATGATGGTATTTGTTTTAGCTTTCGTGGCCCTGCTGCTGATTGTTACCGGTATGGCGCTGGGTGCAATTTTTCAGAACAAGCCGCTAAAGGGCTCTTGCGGCGGTTTGAATAGTCTCGGTCTGAAAGATGGCTGTGAGATCTGCGGCGGCAATGACGATGAATGCAAAAAGGAGCAGGAGCGCCAAGCCAAACGGACTGAGCTGGCTTATGATGCGACAGCGGTCGGCCCGGGTGAGAATGTGCGATAAGGTATAGCGGGCGCTGATTGTTCCTGATCCTGGCTATGGAACCTTTGAGGAATTCACTATCTGGTGGTTAAACGTCATCGGGGCCAAATGAAAAGCTCAGGTGATGGGATGGGTATTTCCAATTTGAGGTAACCCTATTGTCTTAGCGCCCCGAAACCAATGGCAACGCTTATTTCAATTCATCAGTGGTTCCCAATTAGTGGTACTTGCGAGCCTGCGGTAGAGAACATTCAAACTGGGTTCCAGTTGCCGTAGCAAGCGACAAAAGTTGACAGAGCAATTGAATGGCAGATCAAAAATACGACTTGGTAGTAATCGGTTCTGGTCCCGCTGGCGAAGCGGCAGCGATGAGCGCCGCCAAGAAAGGCATGCGCGTGGCGGTGATCGAAAAGCGGCCTGCGGCGGGGGGGAACTGTACACATAAAGGCACAATTCCGTCCAAGGCCCTGCGGCACGCGGTTAAGCAGCTAATGCGCTACAACACGCAAAGTGTTTTCCGGGCATTGGGTGAGCCTCGCCGTCTAACCTTTCCGCAGGTCATGCGCACTGTCAATAAAGTCATCAACTATCAGGTGGAAATGCACACCGCTTTTTATGCGCGCAATCGTGTCGAGCTGATTTTTGGCGAAGCCCGTTTCCGCGATGCTGGAACACTGGAAGTGCTGTTGCCCGATGGCGCCACCGAGACGATTGCGGCGGAGAAGTTTGTTATTGCCACGGGCTCGCGTCCCTATCGCCCCGGCGATGTCGATTTCTCTCACCCGCGTATTTACGACAGTGATACCATCCTGGAAATGCAGCATACGCCGCACTCTATTATGATCTATGGCGCTGGCGTGATTGGATGTGAGTATGCCTCCATCTTTGCTGGTCTTGGTGTCAAAGTGGATTTGATCAATACCCGCGGTAGCCTGCTGGAGTTCCTCGATGACGAGATTTCCGACGCGCTCAGCTATCACCTGCGCGACATGGGCGTCACCGTGCGTCACAAGGAAGAGTATGCAAGGGTAGTGCCTAGCGATACGGGCGTGATTATGGAAATGCAATCCGGTAAGCGAATTCATGCCGACGCGCTGCTTTGGAGCAACGGCCGCACCGGTAATACGCGCGGACTGGGCTTGGAAAATATCGGTTTGGAGGCCAATCACCGCGGCCAGTTGGCTGTCGATGAGCACTATTGCACGGAAGTGGAGAATATCTACGCGGTGGGGGATGTGATCGGCTGGCCCAGTCTCGCCAGCGCCTCCTATGACCAAGGTCGCGCTGTGGCGGCCGCGATAGCCGGCCGAGGCCATCGAATCATCGAGGATGCGCCCACGGGTATTTACACACTGCCGGAGATTTCATCGGTCGGAAAAACGGAGTCCGAGCTTACAGATGCCAAGGTGCCTTACGAAGTGGGGCGCGCTCTGTTCAAACACACAGCCCGGGCGCAGATTTCCGGTGAGCGGGTGGGTATGTTGAAGATTCTTTTCCACATTGATACCCACGAGATCCTCGGTATTCACTGCTTCGGCGCAGAGGCGGCGGAGATTGTGCATATCGGACAGGCGATCATGAAGCAACCTGCGCCGAATAATGTAATTGACTATTTTGTTAATACTACATTCAACTACCCGACTATGGCTGAGGCGTACCGCAGTGCCGCCCTGGATGGGCTCAATAGGGTAATGCGCTTGTGAGTGAACCTTCTCCCGGTGAATTCCGCGATTTGGTTAAGGGGTTCTTTGAACAGATCCCCTTTAACCGTCAGATAGGGCTGGAAATGCGCGAACTGGATCTGGAAGCGCTCAGGCTCTCGGCGTCTTTTGAGCTGCGCCCGGAATTGATCGGTAATGTGTGGAAAAATATCCTGCACGGCGGTGTGATCGCCACGGCGCTCGACACCGTTGGTGGTCTTACCGCTATGGTGGCCGCCTACCAGCGCCTGGGGGATATCAGCTGGCGGGAGAAGACCGAGCGCTTGTCGAAGCTGGGCACTGTGGATATGCGGGTGGATTATTTAAAGCCGGGCAGGGGACAACACTTCATTTGCCAGGGCAGCATATTGCGTACGGGTAACAAGCTGGTGGTGGCGCGGATGGAGCTTGTTAACGACGCCGGTGAGCTGATTGCAACCGGTACTGCAACCTATCTTTACTGACCCACATTAACATGTGTGATTCCTTCCGCCCGCCATTGCGCGAAAGTTTTTAGTCTAGTCCTTGGGAAGCCGCGTTTTCTCTCTCCAATTCATCTTCGGCGATGCGAACAAATGCTATGCCATCAAAGGTCGCACGGGTTGCGCGCGAATTTATCTATACCGAGAAATTGTTGAAACACTTGTCGAGGATTTGTGCCAGGCGCTAGCGTCGCATGCAATGTGGGACCGCTTACCCTGGGTGTAGACCATTCAGCTGACGCCCAGGTGGAGGAAATTGTTTGCTGTAGAATGACTGGACGGGGCCGGCGGGCTTGATCCGAGCAGAGAATTGGTAACGCCGGCACGGGAGTGCAGTCCCGCGCCCGCGCAGCAGGGGCAAACAGAAGAGGGCGCGGGTTAACCGCGGTGCTTCTTCACGGTATGCAGCGCCACGTCCCACTCGAAGTACACGTAGAAGTCCGGATATTCCCAGCGGGTGATGGCAGGATCACCCACGGGGCCCTCTATGCTGAGCGGCTCGCCTAGACGGGCGTTGACTTGATCTTTCTTCAGGCCGCGCAGCTGTTCGACGTGCACTTCACTTCCCTGGGCGCCGACGGGCACTTGCAGGCTTTCCGCCCGCGCTCCAAACGACAGGGAGAGGACGGCGGCGCTGATTAGGAGGGGAATGCGGCTGCGGAGTCTGATAACCATGGATTCTTCTCCGGGATTATTCTTGGTTGTCGCCAATTAAAGCAGATATTGTGCCGAAACAATTGGATTTATTCACGTTTTTTGCGTGTGGTACGTCCCCAGCGCGGCTTGCGTCTATTCTGTAGACAAAAGGAATACCCCCAGGTGGTAGGGATGCGGCGTGGACACTTTTTTTCCCCAGCAGGATTGCTGCTTGGCAGTCTCTTTTTTGCCCTTTCCCTGACGCCCTCTCTGATTCCTCGCAGTGACATCGTCCAAGGCGGTATATCCGGCGTTTCTTTGGCCGCAGGCTACGCTGTTGGCGTATTACTCAGCTGGCTGTGGTTCTTTCTCGGCCTGCCGCTGCCGGGACGGCGCGTCAGGCGGTGGTTACTGTTGATCTCAGGCGGGGTCTGCATGTTCGTAGCGCTGGCCTTTCTTTTTCGTGCCAGCCACTGGCAGAATACCGTCCGCGCGCTGATGGGCCTGGAAGCGGTTTCTGGCGAAAGGCCTTTCACTGTGTCATTGGTGGCGCTGGCATTTTTTCTCGCGATTCTGCTCATTGCGAAGTTATTTCGGCGCACCTACATTTTCCTGACGCAAAAGCTGGAAAGACTGATTCCTCGGCGGGTTTCCATTTTGCTGGGGCTGGTTGCCGCCTTTGCGCTGTTTTGGGGGATTATCAACGACTTGCTGTTAAGTGCCGCACTTCGCACGGTGGACTCCATTTACCAGCAGCTGGATGCGGGCATGGAACCGGAGTTGGCCGCGCCACAGGATCCGATGAAGGCCGGTAGCGCCCAGTCTCTGCTGCGCTGGCGGGATATGGGGCATCAGGGGCGGCGCTACTTGGCACTGGGTCCCACCGCGGCAGATATTGCAGCGGTGGCCGGTGAGGGGAAAGAACCGATCCGTGTGTACGTGGGGTTGAACGCGGCGGATACGCCGGCGGAGCGCGCGCAGCTGGCTTTGCAAGAACTCAAGCGGGTGGGGGCTTTTGAGCGCTCTCTACTGCTTCTCATCACACCCACGGGCACGGGTTGGGTGGACCCTGGGGCCATCAATTCGGTGGAGTTTTTACACCGGGGAGATATCGCGAGTGTCGCGGCCCAGTATTCCTATCTGCCGAGTCCGATCGCATTGATGACGGAGAATGCCTACGGCCGGGAGTCTGCGCAGGCGCTGTTTCGTGCGGTCTATGGACATTGGCGCCAGATGCCGGCGGACGCAAGGCCCAGGCTCTATTTGTTCGGCCTCAGCCTGGGGGCCCTCAACTCCGACCGTTCATTCGATTTTTACGACATTATTGATGACCCCTTCGACGGCGCCCTATGGGCCGGCCCGCCGTTTCGCAGCGATACCTGGCGGATGGTGACCGCACACCGCGATCCAGGCTCACCGGCATGGCTGCCGGTGTTCCGCGACGGCGCAGTGGTTCGCTTTGGCAATCATTTCGGCGGCTACGACCAGGGCGGGTTGCCCTGGGGGGCTTTTCGCCTCGCCTATCTGCAGCACGGCAGCGATCCCATCGTTTTCTTTGATCCCGGCGCACTGTACCGCAGGCCCGACTGGATGGAGCAACCGCGGGCGCCGGATGTATCGCCGGACCTGCACTGGTATCCGATTGTGACAATGTTTCAGTTGGCGGCGGACATGCACGCGGGTGCTGCGCCCATGGGCTTCGGACACAGCTATGCGCCGGCGGACTATGTACGCGCGTGGCTGGCACTGACGGAGCCGGACGGGTGGGGCGAAGTGGACCTGCGGCGGTTGCGGGACCGGCTGGCCAAGTTCAATGCGAAATAAATGTGTGGAAATATTTGGATTTCCCGCCACTTTTCCGCTTAAATCACGCCTATGATCAAACCAGTCCCTCTCTTTATTGGCCTGCGTTATGTGGCCGCCCGCCGTCGCCGGCAGTTTATCTCTTTTATCAACGGCTTCTCGTTGCTGGGCATGGCGTTGGGCGTTATGGCCCTGATCGTGGTGACCTCGGTGATGAATGGTTTTGACCGGGAGCTTAAAACCCGCATTCTCAGTGTTGTACCCCATGGCTTTATCGAGAAGGATGGCGGTCTGGAAGAGTGGCGCAGTGTTGCGCAACAGTTGGAACGGCAGGCGCACGTGGAGGCGGCGAGCCCCTTTGTGCGCGGTTTCGCTCTTCTGAGTGCCGGTGGGACCAGCCATGGCGTGGAGTTCCAAGGAGTGGATCCGAAGGCGTTGCGCGGCGTGTCTGAGGTGGGCGAGCACATGATGATGGGCAGCCTGGACGCACTGCAGTCGCGCGGTTACCGCATTGTGCTCGGCCGTATTCTGGCGCGGCAGTTGAACGTGATTCCTGGGGATACCGTGGTGCTCACCCTGCCGGAGGTTGTGGTAACGCCGGCCGGCATTTTCCCCCGCACCAAGCGATTTACCGTGGCCGGAGTTTTCTCCGTGGGCGCCCAGGTGGACCAGAGCATGGCCCTAATGCACTTGGACGATGCGGCACGACTGCTGCGTATGCCGGGTAAAGTGCAGGGGCTGCAGCTGCGTTTCGACGACATGGACAATGCCCTGGGACGTGTATCCGCTTATGCACAGGCACTGGGCGAGGACTTCAAGGGGGAAGACTGGAGCTTGTCTCAGGGCAGCCTCTTTCAGGCGGTGAAGATGGAAAAAACCGTCGTCACTTTGATGCTGATGATTATCGTTGCTGTGGCAGCCTTTAATATCATTTCCGCACTTGTACTGATGGTGGCCGACAAGCGTTCGGACATCGCAGTGTTGCGCACGCTCGGACTTACCTCCAGGCAAATAATGTCAATTTTTGTTGTGCAGGGCAGCGCCATCGGAATAATCGGCGCTTTAGCTGGTGCGTTGCTGGGGATCCTGATCGCGCTGAATCTGACGGACGTAGTCAGCTGGGCGGAAAATCGTCTGGGCGCGAAGATTTTCGACCCAAGAGTATTTTTTGTCAGCTTTTTGCCCTCGGAATTTCGCGCCTCCGATGCCGCTGTGGTACTCACCGCCGCGGTGCTGATGAGCCTTCTGGCAACGCTCTTTCCGGCCTGGCGCGCGGCACAAATAGAGCCGGCGGAAGCTTTGCGGTACGAATAAACAGCCACGGTGGCCAGCAAATGCTCGGGTGCCCAATGAACGCAGGGCGGACGAGAAGGTCAGTGTGAAGATCAACCAAAAAGTGAATTGAATTAATGAACAGCCAAGTGGAAATCCATACCGAGCAGGCTGTGCCCGTCAATACCGGCGGCGCCGACGTCGTACTCGCCTGTCGCGGCTTGCGCAAGAGCTACCGGCAGGGCAACCGTGAGCTGGAGGTATTGCGCGGCGTTGAGTTGGAAGTAAAACGCGGTGAAAAGCTGGCGATAGTGGGTGCTTCTGGTTCGGGCAAATCGACACTGCTGAATTTGCTAGGCGGGCTGGATACCCCCAGTTCTGGCGAGGTGTGGGTCGCGGATCAAAATCTCTCCGAGCTCGACGCAAACCAACGCGGTTGGCTGCGCAACCGCAGTTTGGGCTTTGTCTATCAATTCCACCATTTGCTGGGCGAATTCTCTGCGCTTGAAAATGTCGCTATGCCTCTGTTGATCGGTAAACAGGCGGTGTCCCGTGCGCGTGAAGAAGCGACGGAGATGCTGCGGGCGGTGGGGCTCGGTGAGCGCCTGACCCACAAGCCATCGCAGTTGTCCGGCGGTGAGCGACAGCGGGTGGCCATCGCCAGGGCGCTGGTGACCAGGCCCGCTTGTGTTTTGATGGATGAACCCACCGGCAATCTGGATCGCGCCACTGCGAAAGAGATCCACAAGCTGATGGAGAGGCTGAACGGGGAGATGGGCATTAGCTTTGTCATCGTTACGCACGACCCGGACCTGGCGGCCGCTTTGGACCGCTGTCTGCATCTGATAGACGGCAAACTGGAACACGCCGGGGAAAACCGTGTTTAAGCCTCTGCCCGTTTTTATCGGCCTGCGCTACGCCGGCGCTCAGCGCCGCAATGGAGATACCGGCGGCCTGGTGTCCTTTATTTCCGGTTTGTCGATGGTCGGTCTGATTCTCGGCGTGGCATTGATGATTGTGGTGATGTCGGTGATGAACGGTTTTGACCGGGAATTGCGCGAGCGGATCCTTGGAATTATGCCTCACGCCACTATCTATAATTCCGCTCCGGACATTGACTGGCCAGCGGTACGCGATCAGTTGGCTGCCGACCCCGAGGTAGTAGCTGCCGCAGAGGTGTGGCAGATCAACGCTTTGGCCCGTCAGGGCAGCGCGGTAGCGCCGCTTTTGGTGCAGGGTATTAATCCCGATACGATCGTCCGCGTGTCAAACATTGACCGCTTTGTGACCCCCGCAGCCTTCAATGCGTTGGCGGACTCCGCCGAGCCGGGGATAGTTCTCGGCAAGGGGATTGCAGAGAAACTCGATGTTCGGGTAGGTGAACATTTATCCCTGATTGTGCCGAGCAACGCCGACGGCGAGCAGGAAGCAGGCGGGCGGCATGCCGCGCGTCTGGCTGGGTTTGTGGTGGCGGATATCTTCCACTCCGGAACAGAGCTGGACCAATCACTGGCACTGGTTTCCTGGGATCAGGCCTCGGCTCTGGCGGGCGGTGGTAGTGGTGCCGGGGTGCAGCTGCGTTTTCAGGAGATGCTGGCAGCCAACTGGACATTGCGCCGACTGCTCAAGGATCTGCCGGCGCAGGGCTTCTACGGCACTGACTGGAGTAGCACCCACGGCAACCTCTACCAAGCTATACAGATGTCCCGCAATCTGGTGGGATTGCTGGTTTTACTCATTATTGCCATCGCCGCTTTCAATGTTGTGTCCACCCTGGTCATGGTCGTGATCGATAAGCACGCCGATATCGCCATACTTCGCACTATGGGTGCCAGTACCCGGGAGATTCTGCTGACTTTTGTCAGTCAGGGCGCGTTGGTAGGACTGGTCGGCGCTTTGTTCGGCGGGCTGTTGGGGATCATGGGCGCCTTGACAGTCACTGATTTGGTGGCGGGACTGGAGTCTCTGCTTGGCATCCAATTTCTGAAGTCCGATGTCTATCCGGTGGATTATCTGCCATCCGAATTGCAGTGGGGCGATGTGGCACTGGTGGTGAGCGCGGGCTTTCTACTCAGTCTTTTGGCGACACTCTATCCGGCGCTGCAGGCGAGCCGCGTTCAGCCAGCGGCGGCATTGCGCAATGAACAGTGAGATTTGAAGGGAGAGAAGAGACGGAGAGTTCAATTGGCGGTGGAGCGCCGATTAATTCGCATTTTCCAGCGTTTCACCACATGCCAGCGCCATAGCGCCTGCATCGCAAAGTAAGACACAGTCGCAAAGAAAACGCCCGCCAGTAGTGAGCCAAAAAAGAGCGGTAGCCAGATTTTCCCGATCTCTTCAGTCAGCCATTCCCAGGAAAGCTCTATTTTGAAGTCCAGCGGCGGTGTGCCGAGTATCCAGGCGCCCAGCTTGTAGGTGCTGTAGAAGATTGCCGGCATGGTTACCGGGTTGCTGATCCAAACAAGAATGACTGAAAGCGGCAGGTTACAACGGAACCACAATGCCAGTAGGGCGGCGATGACCATTTGCCCGGGCAACGGCAGGAAACTAGTAAAAACCCCTACTGCAAAGGCCACAGAAACCGAGTGGCGGTTCAGGTGAAAAAGGTTGGGGTCGTGTAGAAGAGTGCCGAGAAACTTCAGGCCGCTGTTAGCGCGAACCTGTTCTGGTGTAGGCAGCCATCGCCTGATAAAACTCTTCGGCATAATTCAATCAATCCGGATACTGGCAGCCTTAATCGCCAATACAAAGTGTCAAACAGCGTGACACACCTTTCCCCCGGGCCTATCTAAGCATAGGGTGCTGCGCGAGGGGGCGTGCCGGCGCGGGCGCTATTATGCCCCCTTCGTTGTTACAAGACTACCACTCGCCCAAAGGTCAGTTATTTCCACTGATTGTCAACACTTTGCAGGTGTTGAACGCTATTGACCTACATTTTTTCCTGGTTTATGGTCTTTCTGGATTAAAGTTGTCGACAATTAAGGGCCGGTTGAGAGAGGTAAGTGTGAAAGGTGCGCAGCTGCGGGTACCGGGGACAAGTCAGAGTCTGGCGGAGCGCCTGTTTGTGACCCTGCGTGGTGAAATTGTCGAAGGGCGCATTGCGGCCGGGAGCAAAATCAGTGAACCGGAACTTGCACGGCGCTTTAATGCCAGCCGCGGCAGCCTGCGCGAGGCGCTGATGCGCCTGGAGTCCCTGGGGCTGCTCGAGCGTCGCGTGCACGTGGGGGCACGGGTGGTGGAACTGAGCGAGCGGGGCCTGTTGGAACTGTATGAGGTGCGGGAGGCGCTGGAGGGCATGGCCTGCCGCCTGGCGGCGGCGCATCGCAGTGACGAGGACTTGGCGGAATTGCAGCAAATGCTGGACCGCCACGAGCAGCAGGAAGAGTTGCAGGCAGGCAAGGCTTACTTCCAGCCGGAGGGCGATTTCGATTTCCACTTTCGCATTGTGCAGGCCTCCAAGAATCAACTGCTGATCGATACTTTGTGCAACCGGCTCTACCACCGTGTACGCATGTACCGCTATCAATTGGGAATGCCCAGCCCCCGGGCCAAGCGGGCTTTCCGTGAACACAGCCATATTATCGAAGCCATCGAGGCGGGAGATGGTGAGCTGGCCGAGCTTCTGATGCGCCGGCACATCCGCGCTTCCCGGCACAATATCGAACAGAAACTGACACAAGATAACTGAGGTAGACCCATGAAGCAGAAACTTAGCCCCGGCGCTCGTTTTCGCCGCGCACTGGAAGAAAACAAGCCGCTGCAGGTAGTGGGCACCATCAATGCCTACGCGGCCATCATGGCGGAGCGCATTGGCCACAAGGCGATTTACCTGTCCGGCGGCGGTGTTGCCAATGCGTCATACGGCTTGCCGGACCTGGGAATGACCAGTCTCGACAATGTGCTCGAGGATGTGCGGCGTATCACTGCGGCCAGTAGCCTGCCACTGCTGGTGGATATAGATACTGGCTGGGGCGGCGCTTTCAATATCGCCCGCACCATCAAGGAGATGATCCGCGCCGGGGCCGCAGCTGTGCATATCGAAGACCAGGTGGCTCAGAAACGCTGCGGTCACCGCCCCAATAAAGAAATTGTTTCCAAGGAAGAAATGGTCGACCGTATCAAGGCGGCAGTGGATGCACGTTCGGATGATGACTTTTTTATCATGGCCCGCACCGATGCTTTCGCACAGGAGGGGCTTGAGGCTGCAATCGACCGTGCACAAGCCTGCATTGAAGCGGGTGCCGATGGCATCTTTGCCGAAGCGGTTACCGAGCTGTCGCACTACCGTGCTTTTAAGGATGCCCTAAATGTGCCCATCCTCGCGAATATCACCGAGTTCGGTAAAACAAAGTTGTACAACGCCAAAGAACTGGGGGAATCAGGGGCGGACATTGTTCTGTATCCACTGTCCGCATTTCGCGCTATGAGCCGGGCCGCGGAAAATGTCTATACCAGTATTTTGCAAAACGGCGACCAACAGGCCGTGGTTGAGACTATGCAGACTCGCGAAGAATTGTATAGCTATCTCAATTACCACGACTTCGAGCAGAAGCTGGACGAGCTGTTTAAGAAGTAAATACTGCGATGAGTGCAGGTATACAGAGACTGCTTGTTCCCGCATCAGCCAATTGGGCAATGCCTAACAGAACCTTACATAAAATCGACAAGGGGAAATGAAGATGGCAGAGAAAAAAATTGGAGGCGCAGGCCTGCGTGGCCAGGTCGCCGGTAAAACCGCGCTGTCCACCGTGGGGGTTTCCGGCTCCGGATTGACTTACCGAGGCTACGACGTTAAGGATCTGGCGGAAAATTGCGAATTCGAAGAGGTGGCCTACCTGATTTTTTACGGTGAGCTGCCTACCAAGGCGCAGTTGGCAGACTATAAAGGCGTGCTCAAAGGCATGCGCGGGCTGCCGCAGGCGCTGAAAGAAGTGCTCGAACGCATTCCCGCAGATGCTCACCCGATGGACGTGATGCGCACCGGCTGCTCCATGTTGGGTAACCTGGAAGGCGAAGCGTCTTTTGATCAGCAGCAGGAAAAAGCCAATCGCCTGCTGGCTGCCTTCCCGTCGATTATTTGCTACTGGTACCGCTTTACCCACGATGGGGTGCGTATTGAAACCGAGACGGATGACGATTCCATCGGCGGTCATTTTCTGCATATGTTGCGGGGCGAGAAGCCCAATGCGCTGCACGAGCAGGTAATGAATGTTTCCCTGATTCTCTACGCGGAGCACGAGTTTAACGCCTCCACTTTCACCGCGCGCGTCTGTGCATCCACACTTTCCGATCTGTTCAGCTGCATCACCGGTGCCATTGGCTCGCTCCGCGGTCCGCTGCACGGCGGCGCCAACGAGGCGGCGATGGAATTGATCGAGAAGTTCTCCAGCCCCGACGAAGCCGAAGCGGAACTGCTGAAAATGCTGGAGCGCAAGGAAAAAATCATGGGCTTTGGCCACGCGGTTTATACCGAGTCTGATCCGCGCAATGCCATTATTAAACAGTGGTCCGAAAAATTGGCCGCGGACGTTGGGGACCAAGTGCTCTATCCGGTTTCTGTACGTTGCGAGGAAGTCATGTGGCGAGAGAAAAAATTGTTCTGCAACGCCGACTTCTTCCATGCTTCCGCGTATCACTTTATGGGCATTCCGACCAAACTGTTTACACCTATATTTGTCATGTCCCGGGTAACCGGCTGGGCTGCGCACGTCTTTGAGCAGCGCGCCGATAACCGCATTATCCGCCCGAGCGCGGAATATATCGGACCGGAATTGCGCAAGGTCGTACCGATTTCCCAACGCGGTTAAGGATTGCCGCAGGCTGGCGCGCCGCTGGGGCCGGTGCGCTCAGGCATGGACTGGGGTTTGAAAAGTCACGAGTACTGCCTGTACTTTTGCCGGTTACCTCTATGTAGCCGAGGCTCTGGAGCTGCTCATTCCAGGATCAGGGATGGCTGTAGATTTTCGGCAGTGCAAATCGCTAATGCAGTGAGTTGATATGAATACTGATTACCGTAAAAAGCTACCCGGCACGGATCTGGATTACTTCGATACCCGCGCCGCTGTTGACGCTATCGAGCCCGGTGCCTACAGCAAACTGCCTTATACCGCGCGTATTCTGGCGGAAAACTTGGTGCGTCGCTGTGAGCCGGAGATATTGGTCGACTCACTCAAACAGATTATCGAGCGCAAGCGCGAGCGGGACTTTCCCTGGTTCCCGGCCCGCGTCGTCTGCCACGATATACTTGGGCAAACGGCTCTGGTGGATCTCGCCGGCCTGCGCGATGCCATTGCCGAGAAAGGGGGGGACCCTTCCAAAGTGAATCCAGTGGTGCCCACCCAGCTGATTGTCGATCACTCGCTGGCGGTGGAGCATGCGGGTTTTGAGAAAGACGCTTTCAAAAAAAACCGCGCGATTGAAGAGCGGCGCAATGAAGACCGTTTTCACTTTATCAACTGGACCAAGACCGCGTTTGAGAATGTCGATGTCATCCCGCCCGGAAATGGCATCATGCACCAGATCAATCTGGAAAAAATGTCTCCTGTTGTGCAGGTTCGCGATGGGGTGGCTTTTCCGGATTCCTGTGTCGGCACTGACAGCCATACGCCGATGGTGGATGCACTGGGCGTGATTTCCGTCGGTGTCGGCGGCCTCGAAGCGGAGAGTGTTATGCTCGGTCGGGCGTCCTGGATGCGGTTGCCGGATATTGTCGGCGTCGAGTTGACCGGTAAACTGCAGCCCGGTATCACTGGTACCGACCTGGTGCTGGCATTGACGGAATTTCTGCGCCGGGAGCGAGTGGTCGGTGCTTATCTGGAGTTTTTCGGTGAGGGTGCTGCCAATTTGACCTTGGGGGACCGCGCCACCATCTCCAATATGACTCCCGAGTACGGCGCCACTGCGGCCATGTTCTATATCGATGAACAGACCATCGACTACCTGAAACTGACAGGCCGCGACGACGAACAAGTGCAGTTAGTGGAAGTTTTCGCCAAGCAGGCCGGCCTATGGGCCGGTACATTAAAAGAAGCGGAATACGAGCGGGTGCTGCGCTTTGACCTGTCGTCGGTGAGCCGCAACCTGGCCGGCCCATCCAACCCCCACGCCCTCTTGCCGGCATCGCAACTGGCGAGCCGCGGTATTGCTAAAGCGTGGAAGGAGGAAGAGGGCCTGATGCCAGATGGTGCCGTGATCATCGCCGCGATCACTAGCTGCACCAATACCAGCAATCCGCGCAATATGATTGCCGCCGGCTTGCTCGCCCGTAATGCCAACCGCTTGGGGCTGATCCGCAAGCCGTGGGTAAAAACCTCTCTGGCACCGGGTTCCAAAACGGTGAAAATGTACCTCGAAGAGGCCGGTTTGCTGACGGAACTGGAACAGCTGGGCTTTGGTGTGGTGGCCTTTGCCTGCACTACCTGCAATGGGATGAGCGGTGCGCTGGCACCAGAGATCCAGCGGGAAGTGATCGAGCGCGATCTCTATGCAACCGCGGTGTTGTCCGGCAACCGCAACTTCGATGGTCGGATCCACCCCTATGCCAAACAGGCCTTTCTGGCCTCGCCGCCATTGGTGGTGGCTTATGCCATTGCCGGCACCATCCGCTTCGATATTGAAAAAGACACCCTGGGCTACGACCCAGATGGCAAGCCGGTTACGCTCAAGGATATTTGGCCGAGCGACGAGGAGATAGACGAAATCGTCCGCCAGAGCGTCAAGCCGGAACAGTTCCGCCAAGTCTATATTCCCATGTTTGAAGTGAAGGAAGCGTCGGCGACGGCCGCCAGCCCACTCTACGACTGGCGCCCGAAGAGCACCTATATCCGCCGTCCGCCCTACTGGGAAGGAGCCTTGGCCGGCGAACGCACCATGCGTGGCATGCGCCCGCTGGCGGTCCTTGGGGACAATATCACCACCGATCATTTGTCGCCGTCCAACGCCATTCTGCCGGACAGTGCCGCCGGTGAGTATCTGGCCAAAATGGGTCTGCCGGAAGAGGACTTTAACTCCTACGCGACGCACCGCGGAGACCACCTGACTGCCCAGCGTGCCACCTTCGCCAATCCAAAACTGCTGAACGAAATGGTGCGGGATGAAAAGGGCGAGGTCATTCAGGGCTCTCTGGCGCGGATAGAGCCGGACGGTCGGGTAACCCGTATGTGGGAAGCGATTGAGACCTATATGGAGCGCAAGCAGCCGCTGATCATTGTCGCCGGTGCCGACTACGGCCAGGGTTCTTCGCGCGACTGGGCTGCGAAAGGCGTGCGTCTGGCCGGCGTCGAGGTCATCGTCGCCGAGGGGTTTGAGCGCATTCATCGCACCAATCTGATCGGCATGGGCGTGCTGCCGTTGGAATTCCAGCCGGGCACTACCCGCAAGACACTGGGAATTGATGGCACCGAGACCTTTGATGTGATCGGTGAACGCAAACCACGCGCCACTTTGACACTGATCATTCACCGCTCCAATGGGGAAAGTGTCGACGTGCCGGTGACTTGCCGTCTGGATACAGCGGAAGAGGTTTCCATTTACGAAGCCGGCGGTGTATTGCAGCGTTTTGCCAGGGATTTTCTCGAAGCTGAGGCCAAGGGGGCGCAATCGTGAGTTTCGTTCCGCAAATCAAGGTGCCCGCGACCTATATGCGCGGAGGCACCAGTAAAGGGGTTTTCTTCCGCCTGCGGGATCTACCTCAGGCTGCCCAGGTCCCCGGCGAGGCGCGGGACAAGTTCCTGTTGCGGGTCATCGGCAGCCCCGACCCCTACGGCAAGCAGACTGATGGCATGGGTGGCGCCACCTCCAGTACCAGTAAAACAGTCATCCTGTCCGAAAGCACAAAGCCAGATCACGACGTGGATTACCTCTTCGGCCAGGTTTCCATCGATAAGCCCTTTGTGGATTGGTCCGGCAACTGCGGCAATTTAACTGCGGCCGTTGGTGCATTTGCCATCAGTTCCGGGTTGATCGACAGCAACCGGATTCCGGATAACGGTATCTGCACGGTGCGCATCTGGCAGGCCAATATCGGCAAGACCATCGTTGCCCATGTCCCCGTCACCAACGGCGAGGTACAGGAAACCGGCGATTTCGAACTGGATGGGGTCACTTTTCCCGCCGCGGAGATACGCATAGAGTTTATGGATCCTGCGGACGGTGAGGGGGCTTTGTTTCCCAGCGGTAACTTGGTGGACCAACTGGAGGTTCCCGGTGTCGGTACTGTACAGGCGACCATGATCAATGCCGGGATCCCCACTATTTTCCTCAGCGCGGACGAGATCGGGTGTACGGGTACGGAGTTGCAGGAAGCTATCAATGGCGACGACAAGGCGCTGGCTATGTTCGAGACCATTCGCGCCCACGGTGCGGTCAAAATGGGCTTGATCGAAAGGCCGGAAGACGCAGCCATACGTCAGCATACCCCCAAGGTAGCGTTTGTTGCGCCGCCCAGGGATTATGTTGCCTCCAGCGGAAAGCCCGTTGCGTCGAAGGATATCGATCTGTTGGTGCGTGCGCTCTCCATGGGCAAGCTGCACCACGCCATGATGGGCACTGCCGCTGTCGCCATTGGCACTGCGGCCGCTATTCCCGGCACGCTGGTGAATCAGGCTGCTGGGGGAGGGGGGCGCAACTCAGTCACCTTCGGCCACCCCTCTGGAACCCTGAGCGTCGGCGCTGAGGCCGAGATTATCGACGGCAGCTGGCGGGCGACGAAGGTGGTCATGAGCCGCAGCGCGCGGGTACTGATGGAAGGCTGGGTGCGGGTGCCCGGCGATTGCTTCTAAAAACACAATCCCCGCCGGGGGCCCATCCGAGGCTCCCGTTTTTATCTATCCTCTGCCAAGAAATCTCTCATTCGTTTATGCCCGGGTTTTCAAGACGCGGCACCAAGCGGCGTTGAACGCTCGAAGGAAACCAAAATGCGTGTCAATTCCAGGCAAAATAGCCGTCCGGAATACGATGGCGTGATCCAGGATATCGCCGATTATGTCCTGAAGTACCGGATAGACTCAGAAGTAGCCTGGGATACGGCGCGTTACTGCCTGATGGATACCTTGGGGTGCGGATTCTTGGCGCTGCGCTACCCCGAATGTACCAAACTCCTGGGGCCAATCGTTCCGGGGACCTGGGTACCCCGGGGAGCGAGGGTTCCGGGTACCCAGTTTCAACTGGATCCCGTCAAAGCTGCCTGGGATATCGGCTGCATGGTGCGCTGGCTGGATTACAACGACACCTGGCTTGCTGCAGAGTGGGGCCATCCCTCGGACAATCTCGGCGCAATTTTGGCGGTCGCCGATTATCTGTCGCAGAAGAATACGGCTCTGGGCCGCCCCCCTCTGATGATGCGGGCAGTGCTCGATGCAATGATCCGGGCACACGAGATACAGGGTGTACTGGCGCTGGAGAACAGCTTCAACCGGGTCGGGCTCGATCATGTGCTGCTGGTGCGTGTTGCCTCCACGGCAGTGGCCGCCAGACTAATGGGTGGTACGCGCGAGCAGATTATGGCGGCGCTCTCCCAGGCTTGGGCAGATGGCGGCGCACTACGTACCTATCGCCATGCGCCCAATACCGGTTCACGCAAATCCTGGGCGGCTGGTGATGCCACCTCACGCGGGGTGTACTTGGCGGATATTGCTATGCGCGGGGAAATGGGAATTCCGTCCGTGCTGACCCGGAAACAATGGGGGTTTTACGATGTGTGTTTCTCTGGCGGGCGTTTCCGTTTTCAACGCCCCTATGGCAGCTATGTGATGGAAAACACACTGTTTAAGATCTCTTTTCCCGCGGAGTTTCATGGCCAGACTGCCTGTGAGGCTGCGGTACAGCTGCATCCGGTGGTGAAAGAACGTATCGACGAGATCACTCGGATCGTAGTCAACACCCAGGAATCCGCCATCCGCATCATCTGTAAGGACGGGCCATTGGACAATGCCGCCGACCGGGATCACTGTTTACAGTATATGACGGCGGTAGCGCTACTCTTTGGTGAACTGCGGTCGGAGCACTACGAGGATAGTTTTCATCGAGCGCACCCGCAGATTGACACTTTGCGCAACAAGATGGAGGTGCGGGAGGACCCTGGCTATTCGCGGGACTATCTGGACCCGCACCGTCGCTCCATTGCCAATGCGGTGCAAGTGTTCTTCAATGACGGCTCTGCGACGGAGAAAGTGGAAGTGGTGTATCCGGTAGGACACCGCCGGCGCCGCAAAGAGGGCATCCCACTTCTGGAAAAGAAATTTACAACGAACCTGGGGACGCGCTTTCCTCGGCACCGCTGCGAGGAAATTTATGCGTTGTGCAGTGATCGGAAACAACTGGAGCAGACGCCGGTGGATGCGTTTATGGCTTTATTTGTCACTTGAGCAATTTCCGGTCGGCCGCAGAAATACCCGTGCGCCAGCTATAGTGCACATGCTAATCGCTCAGAGTTCTCTTGGCGGAATACAGGCATAGTATTCTCGCGCTCATTCGGTTTCCTTTGCCAAAATAAACAGCCCCGGTTTCCGGGGCTTTTCTCAGTGTTGCGCGTGCTACTGATCAGAATTTCAACTCAGTGCCTATGCCGAAATAGCTGCGGTCGTAATCGTCTGCCGCGGTTTCATCGGTGTAAAATCCGAATACCTTGACCGCTCTGGAGAAATGGAAATCAAGGCCCAGGCTGAAGGTTTCCGCATCGGTTACAACAATATCCGATTGCCCGTATTGTGCTTTTACAGTCCACTGGTTGATTTTGTACGCGGCGGAGGCTAGCCAGCCGTCCTGGGTGCTTCCGTCTGCCTTTTGCTGTTCTTCGAAGAGTGCGCCCACCTGTACCGGGCCTATGCCGTATTGGGCGACAAATCGCTGTACATCCCAATCATTGGCCTCGACACTCATGTCGTAGGCATAGGCTAAATATACCCCGTTATTGTCATAGGCCACAGATACGGAGGTGCCGTCGTCGCGGGTAATGTCGCTGCCCGAGTCATCAGTGCCGATCACTTCTTCACGATTGCTGATGTAGGCTGCGGACAACCTGAATCCACCAAACGATGGGGTCGTGTACTGCAGGTTGTTGGACTCCCTGTTGTCGCTTCTGGTGATAACGCTCTTGATATCGCCTTCAAGATCATTGAACTGGTCGACTTTGTTTTGGGCGACTTTCAGAGGGGTATCAAACTTGCCGGCAATGACCTGACCGAAACCGCCTTCCAGACCAGCGTAGATATTGCGTTGCTCGAAGGTCTCTTCGGCATCGCCATCGATATCCACTTGGTACTCCATCTTGTAGATCGCCTTGACACCATTATCCAGGGGCAGGGCGCCCTTAATACCCAGGCGAGAGGCGTTGCTCTTGACATCGGTGACAGAACTATCGCCTTCGTCGGCGGACTGGAAGGCCACATTGGCCTTGCCGTAAAAGGTTATTGTATCGTCTTGGGCCGCAGCCAGCGCCGGTACCATGGCGACAGCCAGGTAGATTACCGTCTTTTTCATCAGTGTTCTCGCGCAGTTTTTGGTTTTTTAATCGAGAGCGGCCATGTGATGTCCAAATGTCGGCCTGCCTCGAATTGCGCGGATTTTGAGCGGGAATTATTACAAATGTGTTAAAAATGGCATTTTTTTTAAAGTTTTGTGACTTTGTAATGCCTTTTGGTGGGGCGGCAAATGACCGTTTAATGTGGTTGTTTTTTGGTCTTTTCAGGTAGATTTTGCATTCTCGGTTCGGTTTACAACGTCTAAAGGGGTAAATCAGCAGTTCCCTATAAAAGTGGTACAGCATCAATAGCGCTGATCAGCAGAGCAGGGGCCATGGAACAGGCAACTAGTGCAGTCAGACAAAGGGTAATGTCACCAACGGCCTTGCTTTGGGCCTATGCTCTGGCCATTGTCTTTGTGGGCAGTTTGCCGCAGCTCCCTTCCTGGAGCGAGCTGGCCACCTTCGGCGTCGTAATACTGGCTCCGGTACTTATACTTCCGGGCCGCGGCTGGTTGTCGGTTCCGTTTATCGCCACGTTGCTCGGGGCTGGTTGGGGCTTGTGGCACAACCAGCATGCGCTGGAACAGCGTCTACCTCTGTCTGCCCACGGTGCGAATTTCCTGGTGGAAGTGCAAGTGGTTTCCCTGCCCCGGCCAAGTTTGACCGAATCCGCGTTTGACGAGGCAGCAGCTACGAGCAGTGTACGTTTCAGTGTGCGGGTGCTGCGCGTTCATGGTCGTGACTTGTCGCCGCCCTTGCAGGGGCAGCTGTTGGATCTCACTTGGTACAGTATCGACGAGGGTGTGTTGACGCAGCTGCGTGGCGGCAGCCTCTGGCTGCTGCCAGTGAGACTGAAACCTCCGCGGGGCAGCGTCAATCCACACGGCTTCGATTACGAGGGGTGGTTGTTACGGCGTGGAGTTTACGCCACCGGCTATGTGCATCCGCAAGTTCAACCGCCACAGTACCTGGGGCTCCAGCCGGGGATACCGGCGCTGCGCCACTGGCTGCGCGACAAGCTGTTGGAGACTGCAGAGACGCGGGGAGAGCTGTTGAGCGCGCTGCTGCTCGGCGACAGAGGTGGTATTGATGCTGGCGACCAGCGGTTGTTGCGGGAAACGGGAACCGCTCATCTGCTGGCGATTTCGGGTCTACACGTTGGCATGGTCACCGGTTTTTTTATGCTGGTCGGCGGCCTGCTCGGGCGGGCGATCGGAATCTGCACTGGGGCCACGCCCAGGGGCATAACGCTACTATTCGCGCTCAGCGCCTCTCTGATTTATACCCTGTTGGCCGGCGCGCCACTTTCCGCACAGCGCGCGCTGGTCATGACCTGGGTGCTGTTATTGGTTTGGCAGTGGCGGCGCCGTATCAGTAGTGGTTTCGCCTATGCCCTGGCCCTGGCTCTGGTACTGACAATTCAACCTCTGGCGTTTTACGGTGCCGGCTTCTGGCTCTCATTCATCGCTGTTGGCGCCCTCTTGTTGGGGTTCCGGGGCCGCCAGTATCTTTGCCAAGCGCACAAACGCGGGGGGCGCTTACTGGGAAGCACCGCGGGTCTGTTGCGCAGCCAGTGGCTGGTCACTGTGGCCCTGTTATTACCATCATTGGTGTTTTTTTCCGGTTTCAGTCCGGGAGGGCTGCTGCTCAACCTGATTGCAATTCCCTGGCTCGGATTTTTGGTTTTGCCACCCTTGATGCTCGGCGTACTGCTGCTGGTCACGACCCCCGGGGCCTGGTGCATCAACTTTGCCGCCTGGCAGCTGGACGCGTTGATGCATTTTCTCGGCGGTGGACACAATCTACTGCCTTCCTGGCAGATATTGGGGCCTCCGGCTGAGGTGGGCTTGCTTGTGCTTTCCGCCTTGGGGGCGGTGTTGCTTTTGTTGCCACCCGGTTTGCCTGGGCGCAACCTCGGCTGGCTGCTTTTATTGCCCCCATTGCTGCCGTTTTTGCCAAGGGTGGGGGAGGGGGAATGGCTCCGTGTGACCGTGCTGGATGTTGGGCAGGGGCTGGCGGTGGTGGTGCACACGCCGCGACAGCGGCTGCTTTACGACACCGGGCCCATTTCCGGTTCGGGTTGGAGCGCGGGTAGAGAGATCATCGTTCCCTATCTGATCGGAGAGGGGGTGCTCGCTCTGGATACGGTAGTGGTCAGTCACGGGGATAGGGATCACGCCGGCGGCTTCGCGGGGCTGGCGGAATCGTTGCCGGTGGCACACTTGATCGCGCCCGGTCGACTGGAGCGCCGGTTGGGGGAAAAAGCCCGGAGGACAAGCCCTTGTGTGGCTGGTGGTGAAGAAATTTTGGGCGATTTACGGTTGCGTTGGCTCTGGCCTGATTCGACAGATATCACTGGGGAAGAAAACGATCACAGTTGCGTTGCCGTGATCGAGTGGCACGGCGTTCAAATACTACTGGCAGGAGACGTACCCGCGGAAGTGGAGCGGCAGTTAGCCAAGTCCTATCCGCTTTCGGGCCCGGTGGACCTGTTGCTGGCGCCCCATCACGGATCGCGCAGTTCATCGTCGAATGCGTTGATCGCGTGGGCCGCGCCGCGTAGGGTGGTTTTCAGCGCTGGTTTCCGCCATCACTTCGGTCATCCGCACCCGGATGTCGTTGCCCGTTATGCGGCCAGTGGTGCGGCGCTGTTTAGTACCGCTAAAAGCGGGGCATTGGTATTTACCTGGATGCGGGGCGCCGGGGCGCCTTTGGTGGAAGTCGCGCGGGCGGCACCGCGGTTTTGGTATGCGGATCACACGGATGGGGCAGATGCCGAGTGGAGACTTAGCCGCCGGAGCCAGCTGTGGTAGAGTCTCCATCCAATTTTTTCATCCGCAGTCAAGGATCTGAGAAAAGTGTTAGAGATAATAAAATCTGGCGGCTGGCTGATGCTGCCGATATTGCTTTGTTCCGTCGCTGTTATCGCCATCTGTATCGAGCGCTTGTGGAGCCTCAATCCACGCCGTGTCGCGCCGCGCACTCTGCTCGGTGACGTTTGGGGTTGGTTGAAAAATAATCAAATTAATGGTGAAAAATTGAAGGAGCTGCGGGATTCTTCGCCGCTGGGGCGCATTTTCGCCGCGGGCCTTTCCAACTCCCGTCACGGCCGCGAAGTGATGAAAGACAGTATCGAAGAAGCGGCTGGCCAAGTGGTGCATGAGCTGGAACGTTTCCTCGGCGCACTGGGTACCATCGCTGCGGTGGCGCCGCTGATTGGTCTGCTGGGTACCGTCCTCGGCATGATACAGGTGTTTACCGCCATTATGCTTGAGGGGACCGGGAATGCCGGCATACTGGCTGGAGGCATCAGTCAGGCACTGATCACCACCGCTGCGGGGCTGACGGTCGCCATTCCCGCCTTGATGGCCCACCGTTACTTCCAGCGCCGCGTGGATACCATTGTCGTCACCATGGAACAGGAAGCGGTTAAGCTGGTGGATGCGCTGCACAGTGACCGCCGTATTGAAGCGGAGTAGTGTGCAATGCAGTTTCGCCGTCAGCCCAAGGAGCAGGATGGGGTCAACCTGACGCCGTTGATCGACGTGGTCTTCCTGCTGCTGATTTTCTTTATGGTTTCCACCACTTTTACCAAGGAAAGCCACCTGAAGCTGAATTTGCCTGAGGCGGCGGGGCCTCAGGCTCAGGAGCAACCCCGAGCGCTGGAGATACTGATCGCTGCGGACGGTTCCTATTCGGTCAACGGGCGCGCCTTGATCAATAAAAAACTGTCCACGTTGAAATCGGCGCTGTCAGAAGCTTCCGCGGGCGAGTACAATCGACCTCTTGTCATCACGGCCGACGCCACCGCCCAACATCAGGCCGTGGTGCGGGCCATGGACGCCGCGGGGCAGCTGGGCTTTGTGAACCTCAGTATCACCACGCGGCAGCCGGAACAGGATTAACTGCCCAGTTGGTTTTGGAGCAATTCGCAGGTCGTACATTTGGGTATGTCCAGCCTCCGCTGGCGTGCGTGTGCTGATGCCTGTCCATGCGATAAAACCGCGAGTGGGCCCAGCCACAATATTGCATGAATAGAGTCAACACGCCCCCGAGCAAACCGCGGCGCGGGGCGGAAACCTACCGCCGTTTGCTTTCCTACGCGCTGCCGCACTGGCCGATCTTTGCCGTTTCTGTGTTCGGCTTTTTGCTGTTCTCCACTATGGGGGTCAGTCTGATTGCGGTGACTGAGCTGCTGCTCGACGCGGTTGGCGCCGGGGTTCAGGAGAGTCGCGGTTTTCTCGCCAAGTATGTCGCCGCCTGGTTCCCTGGCGGTGTAATGCCGCAGCCGACGGCGCGTTGGCTCATTCCGCTGGCCATGTTGTTGATAATTGTGCTGCGGGCCTGCGGTAATTTTATTGGCAGCTACGGACTCGCCTATGTGGCGCGGGCGGTGATTCATCAGTTGCGTACGGCGCTGTTCAAAAGTATCGGTCAGCTGCCCAGCGCTTACTTTGACCGCTACACCGGTGCTTATCTGATCTCCAAAGTTTCCTACAACGTGGAGCAGGTGACCAACTCCATCACCAAGGCGGTGAAGGTCTTGATCCGCGAGTCTTTCACCACGATTGGCCTGCTCGTTTATCTACTACTGGTGAATTGGAAACTGACACTGACTTTTTTCCTCTTTGCGCCGTTTATTGCCTTCATTGTACGTAGTGTCGGCAAGCGTTTTCGCAAACTGAGCCATCGGATTCAGAACACCATGGGGGATGTGACACATGTCACTCAGGAAGCCATCAACGGCTATCAGGTGGTGCGTATGTACGGTGGCCAGCAGTATGAAAATGCGCGTTTTGAAACTGCCAGCGACAATAACCGCCAGCAGTTTATGAAGCTGGTTGTTGCGGATAACGCCAGTGTCTCGGTGATCCAGATCCTCGTCGGGCTGTCCACCGCGACCATTGTCTGGTTGGCCCTGGCGCCGGGAATGGTTGAAGCGATGACAGCTGGCGTGTTTGCGGCGTACATCGGTGCTGCGGCGTCACTGGCAAAACCGGTGCGCAGCTTGTCGGAGGTTTTTGCCGACATTCAGAAGGGCATTGCCGCGGCAGAGAGTATCTTTGAAGTGATGGATGCGCCCAAGGAACCGCAGGGGGGGAGGGCACAGCTGCGGGAACCGGTGCGCGGTGAGGTCACCTTCGAGAATCTCGGTTTCAGTTACGACAGTTCCGCACCGCCGGTGTTGACGGATATCAACTTTTCCGTAAAGCCGGGGCAGACGGTGGCGCTGGTCGGAGCCTCGGGATCAGGCAAGAGCACGTTGGTCAGCCTGCTGGCGCGCTTCTACGAGCCGAGCAGCGGCCGCATACTGCTGGATGGGGTCGATACCGGGGAGCTTCGGCTCGCTGATCTGCGCCATCAAATCAGTATGGTGTCTCAGAATATTGTGCTGTTCAACGATACGGTTTATCGCAATATCGCTTACGGTGAGTTGGAAGGTGCCAGCCTGGAAGATGTTCAGCGCGCGGTAGAACTGGCCCACGCGCGGGATTTTATCGAAGAGTTGCCCCAGGGCTTGCAAACGGTGTTGGGCGATAATGCACAGATGTTGTCCGGCGGACAGCGCCAGCGCCTGGCGATTGCCCGAGCATTACTGAAAGATGCCCCTATATTGATTTTGGACGAGGCAACATCGGCCTTGGATAATGAATCGGAACGCGCGATTCAATCGGCCCTGGCGGAAGTAATGAAAAACCGGACTACTTTTGTCATAGCCCACCGCCTGAGCACCATCGAAAACGCTGACTGCATTCTGGTGATGGAGCAGGGCAGAGTCGTTGAAAGTGGTGATCACGCCTCCCTGCTCGCCAAAGGTGGCCGCTACGCGGCGCTGCTACAACAGCAACGCTGAGTTTGTGACGGACGGAAATCACCACAAGGGGTATCCAAGGGGCTGATTCATTATCCGCGCCTGTGATTTCTCACAAATTGTGCAACTGATATATGTCACTGGAAAACTGGTTCAACAGACGCTGGTATCCGCAGGGAGGTGAGGGGAACTCGCTGCCGCTGCTGGCGCCCCTGGAACATCTGTATCGGCAGGTGAGTGCGAGACGCCGGCGAGCGGAGCTTGCGGAGCCGCCAGCGCCATTGTCTGTTCCTGTCATTGTGGTCGGAAATATAACCACCGGCGGTGCGGGCAAAACCCCGCTGGTGGCCGAACTGGGCCGGTGGCTGCGGGAGCGAGGCTGGAACCCGGGGATTATCAGTCGTGGCTATGGTGGTCGGGCCAAACGCTATCCCTATCAGGTCACTGCGCAGTCCCATCCTCTCGAATCCGGCGATGAGCCATTGATGCTGCACCTGATTACCGGTCTGCCGGTGATGGTATCGCCGGACCGCACAGAGGCTGCGCAGGCCTTGATAGATTATCACCAGTGCAATGTCATCTTGTCTGACGATGGCCTGCAACATTACAAACTGTGGCGCAGCCTTGAAATTTGCGTTGTGGACGGCCAGCGCGGCCTCGGTAACGGACGTATGCTGCCCCGGGGCCCCCTGCGTGAGCCGCCGGAGCGGCTGCGGGAAGTGGATCTGGTGGTGTCCAACGGCGAGGCGGCGGAACATGTCAGAGAACAGTGCGGTGAGCTGCTGGCTTTCTCAATGCAGCTGCAGCCCGCTGCCTGGCATCAATTCAACTTGGATCAGATTTCGCAACTGAAGCTTGCATCGGGGCCAGGGCCGGGGCCTGTTTACGGGGTCGCCGCCATCGGCAATCCCCAGCGTTTTTTCCACGAGCTGCGCCAAATGGGTTATCAGGTGATGGAGCGGCCTTTCCCCGATCATCACCAGTTCAGTCCGCAGGAATTGCAATTCGACGGCGTGACACCGGTGATCATGACAATGAAAGACGCGGTCAAGTGCCGCGATTTTTGGCAGAGCCACTGGTGGGCGCTGGAAGTCAGTGCCCGACTGCCCGATCTTTTTTACCAGAAAATTCACCAGCATCTGAAGCAGTTTTCCGAAGATGACCAATAGTCTTTCTTTCGATGTCGTTATCCCCGCGCGCTTCTCATCCAGCCGCCTGCCGGGAAAACCATTGGCGGATATCGCCGGTAGTCCGATGATTGAACACGTCTATCGGCGTGCGCTGCAGAGCAGTGCTGATAGGGTTGTTGTGGCCACCGATGATGAGCGTGTGGCGGAGGCGGTGCGCGCTTTTGGCGGTGACGTGTGTATGACATCCCCGGACCATGCGTCGGGTACCGACCGCCTGCAAGAGGTTGCCACTATCCTCGGCCTCTCGTCTGACCGCATCCTGGTTAATGTGCAGGGGGATGAACCACTGATCCCGCCGAAGGTGATTGACCAAGTGGCGGCCAATCTGTCGGCCAATCCCCGTGCGGGTGTTGCCACCTTGGCTGAACCCATCAAAACATTGCAGGACTTCCACAATCCGAATATCGTCAAGGTAGTCGCCGCTGAATCCGGCCTCGCCCGTTACTTCTCCCGCGCCCCGGTGCCCTGGCCCCGCGATGCTTTTTCCGGCGATGCATCTGAGTTGCCCGCAGGTCTGAATGCGCGCCGCCATATTGGAATCTATGCTTACCGGGTGGCACTGCTAAATCGTTTTGTCTCCTGGCCAGTGGCGCCGTTGGAGCAATTTGAAGCGCTCGAGCAGCTGCGTTTTCTGTACCACGACGAAAATATTCACGTTGCGGATGCCTGCGAAGCGGTTCCCGGTGGGGTAGATACTGAGGCGGACCTGCATCGTATGCGGGAGTTGTTGGGCTAGTATGAGGCAGCAATTGCGCTTGGAAACCAATGTCGACCTGCAACCCCTGAACACCCTGGCCATAGCGGCGCGTGCGGCCTATTTTGTTCGGGTGGAAAGTCTCGAGCAGCTAAGGGAGGCACTGGCGTTTGCGCAAGAGAAAAAATTGCCGATTCTTCCCTTGGGTGGCGGCAGCAATATTGTGCTGACAAGTGATTATCCTGGTCTGGTGATCCATATGGCCCTCCGCGGGGTGTCGCTGGAAAAGGATTCTTGTGGCACACGTCTGTGCGCGGCAGCTGGAGAGAACTGGCACCATCTGGTTATGCATACAGTAAAGCAGGGGATTGGAGGGCTGGAAAATCTGGCCCTGATTCCCGGTAGTATGGGCGCCGCACCCATCCAGAATATCGGTGCTTATGGGGTGGAGTTGCGTGATACGTTTGAGTGTTTACAGGCAGTGCATATTGCCACCGGAGAACTGCGGGAATTTCCCGCCGCCGATTGCCAGTTCGGCTACCGCGACAGCGTCTTTAAAAGAGCAGCCCGGGACCGCTATATCATCACCCGCGTGTCCCTATTTTTGCCGAATGACTGGCGGCCGAAGCTCGATTACCCGGCCCTGGAGCGACATTTGGCCGAGCGGGGAGTGCAGACCGGCGAGCTCCGTCCCGCGGATGTCGCGCGTGCGGTGATTGAGATCCGCAACAGCAAACTGCCGTCCCCAGACGACATCCCCAATGTGGGCAGTTTTTTCAAAAACCCGGTGGTAGGCGCGGATTTCTACCAGAACCTTAAGAAGTCTTATCCGGACTTGGTGGCTTTCCCCTCAGGAGATGGGTGGAAACTGGCCGCCGGCTGGCTTATTGATCGTGCAGGCTGGCGGGGTGTGCGCCGAAACTCGGTGGGCGTGCACGATCGTCAGGCGCTGGTCCTGGTAAATCCGGGTGGCGGATGTGGGGCAGAGGTTACCAGCCTGGCGGAGGAGATAGCGGCGGATATCCGCGCAAAGTTCGGTGTCGATCTGGAACCCGAACCGCGTTACTACCCCTGAGACCGCGATGGGGATGGCTTTTGAAGTGTGCGGGGGTGTAATGCACGAGGCCGCTTTTGCCACCCGCGCGGCCGCGTTAAAGGCGTCCTATGCGGACAGCTATTGGATCAAGCTTCCTCCCGGAAAAGCTTTACTCATTCCCACCTGGATTTCGCCTCTCGAAACCGCGGTTATTTACCGGAATTGTTTGCAGGAGTTGTTATGGGAGCAGCCGCGGTTGCGTCTGTTCGGCAAGCAATATCCGATACCGCGTCTTCATGCGTTCGTCGCTGATCCCGCAGTAATCTATCGTTGGTCTGGTCTTGAGCTGAGACCGCAGTCTTGGAATGACTGTCTTGCCGCGCTTCGGTCACGCTTGCGCGCGGAAGGTTTTCAGTTCAATTCGGTATTGGCGAATTACTATCGCGGGGGCGAGGACAGCATGGGCTGGCACGCCGATGACGAAAAGGCGCTGGGAGATTGGCCGGTGGTGGCCACCGTCAGCCTCGGGCAGGAACGCAGCCTCGGGTTTAAGCCGCGTGCGGGAGGGAAGCGCCTCTCTGTTTTACTTCCCAATGGTTCTCTGTTACTGACATCCGGTGCCGTACAACGCCATTGGCTGCACGGAGTGTCAAAAAGTGCGCGCGAATTGGGCGGCAGAATCAGCTTGACTTTCCGCGCTATTAGAACCGGTTTTACCAAAAACTGAATACTGTTCCAGCGTCTAAATTTGGCGGACTTTGAACCGCTTGCTTCGCTTTGCAGCGGCTTATTTGTCTGGTATGTTGCAGCCAGCACTGTAGGTAAATTGATAGCGGGCAACAGACTCGCTGAGCAAAACAAGAAAGCAGTTAATAGAACGCATGCGGCCGCAAAGAGCGCGCAGCGTGGCCGGTGCATATATCCGTAGTTGGGGCTAATTTGATCAAAGTCTTAGTGGTGGACGATCACGACCTCGTGCGTATGGGGATTTCGCGCATGTTGGGTGACGTCAACGGCATACAAGTCGTCGGCGAAGCGAACTGTGGCGAAGAGGCACTCGCTTTCCTTCGCCAAACGGAGGCCGATGTGATCCTGATGGATGTCAGGATGCCGGGCATGGGCGGATTGGAAGCGACCCGTAAGCTGTTGAACCGTTGCCCTGAGACCAAGGTGATCGCGGTCAGTGCATTGGATGACGACCTCTTTCCCGGCCGGCTGATGCAGGCTGGTGCGAAGGGGTATGTCACCAAGGGCGCGGACCTGGAAGAAATGGTCAAGGCGATTCGCACAGTGTACGCGGGTGACGTCTACATCAGCACCTCCATGGCGACCAAATTGGCGCTGCGCAATGTCAGCGGCAATAGCGAAAAAAATACGCCGTTCGACGCGCTGTCGGAGCGTGAGCTGCAGACTGCTATTATGATCGTCAATGGCAGCAAAGTCGCGGAAATTGCCGATACCCTTTCGGTGAGTCCGAAGACGGTTAACAGTTACCGCTACCGGATTTTCGACAAGCTCGGCATCCACAGTGACGTGGAATTGACTTTACTGGCGGTAAAGCATCAGATACTGGATCCTGAGGCCGCCTTGTAAATTTCCGTATCCGATTGGCGGGGCTGTGCTCCACGTTAGCGCCCAGCGGCGTTAGCGTGGTAGCAATCGATGCGGCGGATCCGCCATCTTCAGTTGATTTTTGATGTTCGACAGCAAGCGTTTTCTGCAAACCGTTACCCGAAAACCTGGCGTCTACCAGATGTTTGATGCCGACGGCTGCATTCTTTATGTAGGTAAGGCAAAAAATCTTCGCAACCGTCTGTCAAGCTATTTTCGCGCCTCAGGTCTTACCGCCAAGACAATGGCGCTTGTTCAGCGCATCGATAGCATCGAGGTGACGGTTACCCGCAGTGAAACCGAGGCCCTGGTGCTGGAGCAGAGCCTGATTAAATCCCAGCGCCCGCCTTACAATGTCATGCTGAAAGATGACAAAGGCTATCCCTATATATTTCTCTCCAGCCGTGACACCTTTCCGCGCATCGCCTTTCACCGCGGGGCGAAGAGAAAAAAAGGGCAGTATTTCGGACCGTTTCCCAATGCATCGTCAGTGCGCGACAGCTTGAACTTTCTACAGAAAACCTTCCGTATCCGCTCCTGCGAGGACAGTGTTTTTCGCAACCGCTCGCGCCCTTGTTTGCAGTACCAAATCCAGCGCTGTACAGCGCCCTGTGTCGGCTTGGTCAGTGAAGAGGAATACCGTCGGGACGTCCGCCATGCGGAGATGTTCCTGGCCGGTAAAAGCGACAAAATTCTCCGCGAATTGGCGGATGAGATGGATGCTGCCGCCAGGGCATTGGAGTTCGAAAAAGCGGCGCGCCTGCGGGATCAAATCTCAGCTCTGCGTCGTCTGCAGGCAGACCAGGTCGCAGAACGGTCCCACGGCGATGTGGATGTTCTGGGTGTGGCGAGTCAGGGCGGCTCCTGTTGCGTACATATTTTATTTGTCCGCCAGGGCCGCATACTGGGAAGCCGCAGTTATTTTCCCGAGGAGCGCCTGGGCCTGTCGAACTCCGAGTTGTTGTCCGCCTTTATCCCTCAGTTCTATCTTGGCAGTCAGCGCGAGGTGCCTCGGGAAATTCTCGTCCCGGAGCCCCTGGAGGATGAGGGGGTATTGCAAGAAGCGCTGAAGTCGCAAAGCGGTCGGGATGTAAGTATTGTGTATCGCCTGCGCGGCAGTCGGGCCACCTGGGTCGCCATGGCCGGCCAGGCGGCGGAGCAGAATTTGAGTAGCCGTACAGCGGCACAGCAGAAATTGCAAAGTCGATTTGAGGCGTTGCAAGACGCCTTGGGCCTCGAACAGTTGCCGGAACGGCTGGAGTGCTTCGACATCAGCCACTCCAGCGGCGAAGCCACCGTTGCATCCTGTGTGGTTTTTGATACTGGGGGAGCGGTGAAGTCAGATTACCGCCGATTCAACATTGAAAATATCCGCCCAGGGGACGATTACGCGGCCATGGGGCAAGCCCTGAAGAGGCGCTACACGCGTTTGTCGAGTGGAGAGGGTAAGTTCCCCAATATTCTTTTGATCGACGGCGGCAAGGGCCAAGTGCGGCAGGCGGTGGAAGTATTGAATCAGCTAGGTATTGTCGGTGTACAGATTGTCGGTGTCGCTAAGGGAACGACCCGCAAGGCCGGTTTTGAAACGCTGCATGTGGTTTCCAGCAATAAGGAAATGGTATTGTCCGCCGATTCGCCGGCACTCCATTTGATCCAGCAGGTGCGTGATGAAGCACACCGCTTTGCCATCACTGGTCATCGTCAACGCCGCGACAAGAAACGCAGGGAGTCACCGCTAGAAGGAATTTCCGGCGTCGGCCCAGCGCGGCGCCGGGCTCTTTTACGCCACTTTGGCGGCTTACAAGAAATCCGCCGTGCCTCAGTCGATGAAATCGCTGGCGTGGAGGGAATCAGCTGCAAACTGGCCCAAGAAATTTACTCCGCCTTGCATAATGAGTAGGGGGGAATTACTCGCCCCAGTGAGCGGGAGTAGGGCTATAATGTTCGAATTCGCGACGGTGCTTGCCGGGTCCAGCACCGACGCAATTCAACAGTCAAAGTGGAGGCCGCTGCTCCATAATAGGTCAAATCGCGCTGCCTATCGCACATCTAGTTTAAAGTCAAACTCCTCGCGCCTTCTTCCGGCCGCCTGGAGCCTTACCGCGACTATTGAATTTAGCGTGATCAGGCTCTAAGTTACGCCTCAGTTTTTAGGAGCCTGTTTACAGGTGAAATAAAGGACCAGCAGTTAGCATGACACTCGCCAATCAACTGACACTCCTTCGCGTCGCGCTTATACCTGTATTTGTGCTGGTCTTCTATCTGCCGTATAAGTGGAGCTACCTCGCGTCCGCCATCATTTTTGCCGCTGCCGCGGCCACCGACTGGCTTGATGGTTACCTGGCGCGCAAAATGAATCAGAGCACCCCGTTTGGTGCTTTCCTCGATCCGGTTGCCGATAAGCTGATGGTTGCCACCGCCTTGGTTTTATTGGTTGGGTTGCACAAGAGTCCGTGGTTCACCATTGCCGCCGCTGTCATTATTGGCCGGGAAATTGCCGTGTCTGGTCTAAGAGAGTGGATGGCGGAGCTGGGTAAGCGCAGTAGTGTGGCCGTTTCCTATATCGGGAAGGTAAAGACAACCGCGCAGATTGCGGCGATTATCGTTCTGCTTGCCTTTGATGTGCGTGAATACCCCCTGATGGAAATCCTGGGGTATGTGCTCCTCTATGTGGCCGCCGCACTTACTCTGTGGAGCATGATGCTCTATTTGCGTGCGGCCTGGCCTGCGCTGACAAGTGAAGGGAGTGGCGACCAATCCTGATTTCCGGTTCGCCAAATGCATTGCGACAGTGTGCCGCGCGTATCGTCCAGAGGCCAAGCGGTGAATTCGTGGGGCGTGGCTTGCTACTGAATGCCCTCGATTCTCACTGGATACATTTTGCCGCCGCACTCGCCAACAGCGCAGTGGAATAGGTTTTCCCCTCTATCAAAGTCTTCCCGTAATTGGCGGATCAGCGCCCTCGCCGAGATGTCGTCTCTGGCATCGATGGGTTTGCGGCTCTCCGTGCCGCATTCCAGGCATGCCCAGGTGATTGTCGCCATAGCGCGATGCTCCCTTTACTGCATCCGGCCTGTACTTTAGACCGCTATTTTCAGTATAGGAGGTCGTAGTTCCGCCATTTCACGGTGCGTGGAAAGTTGGTGGTTTGGGCGTGCCGGTCTAGGGATTGAATTGGGTACAATACACGCTTCTGAAAGGATTTTTGGTGCCCGGGGCCGGACTTGAACCGGCACGGCCGTGAGGCCGGGAGATTTTAAGTCTCCTGTGTCTACCGATTCCACCACCCGGGCGGGCAGCTGGGTGAGGTAGTGTGTATCTATTGCCTCACCATTTACAGACTCCACAGGGGTAAGCCTGCAAAAAGAAAATGGAGGCTAGGGTCGGAATCGAACCGGCGTACACGGAGTTGCAGTCCGCTGCATAACCACTCTGCCACCTAGCCATTGTGTCAAAATTCGAGCTATTCCTCTGCCGGTTTGATACGACCGGCGCATTATTTGCGCTCCGGATGCGAATTGCACTTCGCAGCGCACTTCGGTACCGGCGACCGGGAAGGCCCCTCCCGGAGCGGAAAACGCTGCGGATTTTATCGGATTGAAACCAAAAATCCTAGCATTTTCTTATACTTACGCGCCGCTGGCGGGTAAGAAGGCGCTATTCTAGGGGCTGGTTTGGATTAGTCAAGCAGAGCTTGAGTAATTCGGCTTTTCCATAGGCTGATATTCCGCCGGATACAGCCCCACAGCTTGAGGAAGCCGTGGAGCGGGGTGGTGAGTGGTGATTTTTTATGCAGGGCGTCTACTTAATAACGATTTGTTTTAGATGGCGGGCAGCTATTTCCAATTGTTCTAAATTTCTTTAAGACAGTGCTGGCAATTTATCAGCCTTGATCGATACTTGAATTTAACTGGCTAGCACGATTCCCCCCAAGCGTGCGCGGTAATGCCGGTAGGGCGCTCTGCTAGGTACTCGCCCGCTGTGTAGTAAGGATGAAATCCTCCAAGTTTCACTCCTAATGGTCTTGGCCCTGACGCTCTCCCCCCCCCCGTCGTCAGGGCTTTTTTTTGTCTGTCTGCTGGCTTAGGAATTGCGCTCGCCCAAATTTTCAATGTTCAGGGCTTCAACGGGATGTCCGGCAACTTCCTCGGCCAGTTTCTGTAGTCGTTGGAGTGTCACTTTGCCTCGTTTTTCCGCCAAGCGCCGGGCGATGTCGTCAATACAGGCCTTGCCATCAGTCGCTGCACGAATTTCCTGATCAAGCTGGCGCATAACACCGACGGCGCGCGCGGTGATCGGGCCGGAGGAACGCTTGACCAGCAGGCTGGGTGCTTGTTGGCCCCACTTGGCCAGTTTGTCCATAGCCTCATCGTAACGGCGCTGGCCGATACCGTTGGTTCGGCGCAGGATTTCCACCGCGTAGAATTCCGCTAAACCTTCGACAATCCAGTCGCTTTGGTCATCTCCGGCGCTGATCCCCGTCGCCACGTGCACCAGTTCATGAATGGTGCTGCTGGTGCGGTTGCCGCTGATCAAGGGTCTGTCGGCGTGCATAAACAGTGAGCGGGTGCCAGACAGGCCGCCGCGCCACATTGGGTTGCCTGCACTGACGATCAACAAGCGATCCGGGAACTGGGGAAATACCTCTTTCAAGGCCGGCAGGGTCCAATTGAGGAACGCCAGGGTATCCTGACGGCGAACCTTTTGCTCCTTAGGGGCGGCCACTTTTGTATAGACACCGGCGATGGTGTCCTGGCGGCTGCCGATCTCACCGATAATCATCCACCCCTTGGGGCGCACAAAGCGGCGCCCTGGGTCTTTTAGCTGGTAGTGATGTGTGCTGATTTTTTCGTAGGGAAGTTCCGATGACCACCCTTCGGGCAGCACCAGCTGTAGCTCCGCCTTGGACTGCCCGCCACCGGTGACCGCCATTGAGGGGATCAGCTTATCGGAGCGGAGTATGGCCCACTGGTCGGTCATCAGGGAGTCGTAGCTGCCGCTGCCTTTGCGGTTGTCGACCGTAAATTTGTAGCTCAGTTTGGCTCTGGTGCCCTGTGGGCGCCAGATGGCTCTGTTCTTTTGCAGTTCCAGTGGGGATTCGCTTTCAAGGGCTGAATAGCGGCCTGAGGAAATATTGAGAGACAGTTCACGGGGCAGCTTATCTCCGTCGAGGTGGATGTCCACTGCAGCCATACCGGAATCGGGGTTGAATTCTGCACGATAGAGAATGCTGTAGCTATCAGCAATTGCCCCTGTGGGCAGTAAAAATAGAAGGTAGACAACTAATCGCAATGACATAGATACGCCTATCTGGAAACCTGAGTCAGATTTGACAACGGGCAAGCGTAACGGTGCCCTGGACAAGGGTTCAAGCTCAGTGGAAGGGGATTTCGATGCCCGATGGGCGCTGTGTATGAGCGGTATAAGCGTAAGCGTGCGCCATAAGAAGCTGATAGGGCGAAGCTCGGGGAAAACGTAGGGAAGGCTATTGGCTGATATGAAGTTGGTCGGTGAGAGAGGATTCGAACCTCCGACCCCTTCCTCCCGAAGGAAGTGCGCTACCAGGCTGCGCTACTCACCGACATTTGAAGTGCTTCATCAGTGAAGCGGGGCGCATTATAGCAGCGATTTCCCCGCTGTAAACCATTGATTTACTTTTTAATTTGCCGAATCAGACCCTCCTGGGCCGTAGAGGCGACCAAAACGCCCTCGCGAGTGAAAATTTGGCCTCGGCAAAAGCCCCGCGCACCACTTGCTGACGGGCTGTCGGTCACATAGAGAAGCCAGTTATCAGCCCGAAACTTCCGGTGGAACCACATGGCGTGATCGAGGCTGGCCGGCATCAGATGCGGATCGAATAGGGACATAGGGTGGGGCTGCAGACTAGTGCCGAGCAGGGCGATATCAGAGGCGTAGCTGAGCGCGCAGCGGTGTTCCAACGGATCGTCGGACATTTCGCCCTCGACTCGAAACCAGAACATGCAGCGCGCCTCTCGAGCCTCCGAGTTGAAGTAACTGTGGGGGTCCACGGGCCGAAAATCGACCATATACCGGCGCTGGTCATGTTGGACAGTGGGAAGGCCAGCTTCTGCGGCCAATTGCTGTGTGTTCTTAAGCCGCTCAGGTTCAGGAATGTCGCCACTGGGCATGGCTGCCTGGTGATCGAAGCCGGGCTCCTCAATTTGGAAGGAGGCGGACATATTAAAGATGGCGCGGCCCCTTTGCTTGGCCACCACGCGCCGGGTAGTAAAGCTGCCGCCATCCCGAATAGGGTCGACATCATAGATGACCGGTAATTCACTACTTCCAGGACGCAAGAAGTAAGCGTGCAGCGAGTGGGGCAGTCGCTCCTTTACAGTGCGGCTCGCCGCCATTAAGGCTTGCCCCAGCACCTGTCCCCCGAAGAGGATCTTGCGATAGTTTTCCACGTGATGACGGCTGCGGAACAGGTTGTGGTCCAGCTCTTCGACATCGAGTAATTTGCTCAGCTTGTCCAGCATGGTGGTACTGCCTTTTTTTGAAATGTTGCTAGTCAGCATGAGGAAGCGCGCAGGCTTGCCCTTTGGCTGGGGATAATAGCAATAGTTGGTGCTTTGGCCATTGCGGAATTGATCAAGGGGCATGTCCTTGTGGGCTTTCAAGCGGCCCAGTTGCCAGATGTGGGATGTCCGCACGCCCGCTCAGGGCAGCCTTGACCGGGCTTACCTCCAAATGAATCTCTCACAGGAGCGGCGGCGTTAAACCGACACTATTTTTGGGCTCTGCTTTCCCAAGCTGCGCGAATTGCCTATCATTCATGAATGAATAGTCAATTTCAGTCTCCAAGTTTAGGTATGCGGACAGGTAAGGTCGGAAGTATGGACAAGGCAAAAGAGAAAGTGCAGCGTTTTCGCGCCCGCGAGCAGCGCATTCTGGATGCAGCGCTGGAACTCCTGTTGGAGCACGGTGAAGAGAAGGTCACCGTGGAGCAGATCGCCGAACGCGTGGATATCGGCAAGGGTACGATCTACAAGCATTTCATTTCAAAAACAGAGATTTACATGCGTTTGTTAATGGACTATGAGAAGTCCTTGACCGAGCGCCTCAAGACCGCGCTGGCGGCGGCGGAACAGGGTGATATCACAGCGCCCGCCCGGGCATACTTCGAATCGCGTATGGCTGACCCTTCCAAGGACCGCCTGTTCCAGCGTCTCGAGGAGAAAATTATTGCATTGAATCTGGCGCCGGAGATGATCGAAGAATTGCACGCGATTCGCAATTCCAATGCCTCTGCTCTGAACCGGGTCTTCGAGCGGCGTATGGAGCAGGGTGTGCTGAAAAAAGTCCCAGCCTACTACTACTATTCCACCTACTGGGCGCTGGTGCAGGGTGCGGTTGAGTTGTACCACTCTAAATCCTTTGCCAATGTCATCGAGGATCGAGAAGGGTTGATGGAGTTCATCATGGATGTCGGCGTGCATATCGGCGATATCTCCGGCCGCCGTCCCGCTGGCGAGGCGGCAGATAATTTGAACCGGTGAGGGCCTGTCTTGGCTGAGAGTCTGTTTGAAACGCTGCAGCGCATGCAACGGGAGTTTTCCGGCCATCCTCCGGTACACAAGTGGAATCCGGACTTTTGCGGCGATATGGATTTGGTCATTCGACGCGATGGGCGCTGGATCCATGAGGGGGTCGAGATTCGGCGTCAGCCCCTAGTCAAGTTGTTCGCCAGCGTTCTCAAGCGGGAAGGTGATGACTACTTTTTGGTCACTCCGGTAGAGAAGCTACGTATTCGTGTTGAAGATGTGCCCTTTATTGCCACACAGGTGGCAAAGGGGGTGGAAGCCGGGCGCGAGTGTCTGCTTTTTACTTCAAATACCGGGGACATAGTACCGCTGGAATCCGGTCGCGGCTGGCAACTGAAACCCTACGGTGATCCCCCCTTGCAGATTCCCTACATAGAGGTGCGTCAAGGCCTAGAGGCGCGGATTTCCCGTCAAGTTTATTATCAGCTGGTGGATTGGGCCGAGGACAGGGCGGGCGAGAACTGCCGTCAGCTGTGGTTACACAGTGATGGTGAACAATTTCTGCTCGGTAGTTACTAGGGAACTTCTGATTCATTCACTTTCTGGTGGCAGAGATTCTTCGCGGGCAGATGAGAAGCTCTGGTGAGAGGATGGATATTTCGAAACCGTCGGATACAGGGATGTATCCGACGGAGCTACAGGGAAGTACTCGTGCGTTTTCGAAATATCCGTCCTATTGGCTGAGCGCCCCAAAACCTACCATAGTATTCACGCGGATTAATCAGAGGTTCCCTAGGTAACCTATGACGAATGCAGGTGGGGGAGTGGGCTTTGGGGTGGTCACTTCATCACCTGAGTTTCTTGTTTGGCGCCAAAGCAACCTTTCCGTCATGAAACGACATCGTCAGAGACTCCCCCGGTTTCTCACTTTGTCGCGACAAATCACTATTGGGTGAACTGGCCCGCGGGTGAGCGCTGCGCATGAATCAGTGGCTCTCTTGGGGTAGGCCGCACTTGGTCAGCGCGCGGGATATACTCTATCACTTTACCAACTGCCGCCCGGCATCCGCTGGTAATTTTCCCTTTTGATTCGACAAGTACCCCTGGACGCGATGTCATTTCGGTTTACTGTAATAATAACTGGAAAATTGATTGCCGCGACTACCTGCAAATTTGTCCGATATTTGTACTTCTGAAACCTTATTGCAATAAAAATGTCATTTGTTTATTGAGATGAAAATATATTACAGGTTTTTTGAAAAAAAACTCCAAGAGTAACATTTTCGCAACATTCCCTTCCTAAACTCCCCCGCGTCCGAATCGCTCTGGCGAATAAAACAAGTCACAGTTTCAGGGCAGCCTGAAGATCGGAACCCAAATTCAGGACGCACAGCTGAGTTAGAAAAACAGGTTTTCAGCTGCCAAAAATTGCAACACTTCCTGTAGGGGGAAATATGAAGCGAGTAAACAATAAACTTCTGCTGGCAGCCGCAATTTCCGCGTTGTTGGCTGGTTGTGATAGTGGTGGTATCGATATTAATCCTACTACTGTCGACAATTCCGTTGACAACTCCACAAGTGGTGGCGGTAGCAGCGACAGCTCAGACAATCCCTGTGCATCTTATGAAAAGAGCGGTCAAGTCAAACAGGGAAGCTTTGATGGCACACACTGCACATACTCTGCTAGCTTCGTAGATTCCGGTAACCCGTTGACTGTCGACCTGTATATTCCGGCTCTGGACAATAGTGGTGTGCATATTTTCGAAGGAAGCCTGTTCGTCGGTAACAACTATGATGACGATGCTACTATGGCTGCGGCTGGTATCACTGAAGGTGGCGATGGCGCCAAACTCACCATCGAGGCGGGTTCGACCATCGCTTTCCCCGACAGTTCCAAATTTATCGTAATCAATCGCGGATCTCAGATCTTCGCAGTCGGTACCGCTACGGACCCGATCACTTTTACTTCCACATCTGATGCCATAGACGGAACTGTTGCCTTTGATGATGTGCAGCAGTGGGGCGGTATGGTGATCAATGGCTTCGGTATTACCAATAAATGCGCCTATGATGGCAACCTGAAAACTTCCGAGTGTCACGTGCTGGCAGAAGGTGCCGCCGGCAAGGATCAATCCAACTACGGCGGTGACAATAATGAAGACAATTCCGGCCAGCTCGAATATGTCCGTGTTAAGCACACCGGTGCCGAAGTAGCCAATGGTGACGAGCTGAACGGTATCACTTTCAGCGCCGTGGGTAGTGGAACTATCGTCAAAAACCTGCAGGTTTATTCCACTTATGACGACGGCATTGAAATGTTCGGTGGTGCGGTAAGTTTTGACAACTATGTGGCTCTGTATGTACGTGACGACGCCATCGATATCGACGAAGGCTGGCAGGGCTCTATCACCAATGCGCTGGTGATTCAGGCTGAAGCCGACGGCAACCACTGTATCGAGGCGGATGGCATTGGCAGCTACAGTGACAGTAATGACTACTCAGCTCTGATTGCCGCCGGCTTGAACAGTCGCCCGACAATCAACGGACTAACCTGCATTATTTCCGCCCAGGCTGGTGGTACACACGATCCGGGTGCCGGCTGGCGTTTCCGCGAAGGTATCTTCCCGAAAATTACCAATTCCATGGTGGTGGCCTCTTTCACCGCTGATGAGAATGGGGCGGAAGGCAGCAATTACTGTCTGCGTGTAGAGAGTACCGAAACGCTGGCCGAAGCCGAGTCGGGCTCAGAAGTGCAGATCGAGTCCAATATCTTCGCCTGTGAAGATAAGACCAAAGGCGGTCCTGTCGGTGCAGACTCTCTGGAAGACTGGGCTGTTGCCAACAACAACGTCTTCGCCGATGTAACTGGCGCTGTGGATGCAACAGCTATGAACAGCACGGAGCTGCAACTGCTTGAGGGCACACCGGCTGTTTACTCTATCGATACCGCCAATATGCGTGTCAACGATGCCGCTGTTGCGATTTCCCCAATTTCCCGCGCTTACTTTGGCGCTCTGAGCCAGGGTGGTACCGATTGGACTCAAGGCTGGACATATGGCTTGCATGAAGGCAGCCGCGCGCAGGCACTGTGGTTCGAGCAATAAGAAATATAAGTTGTAGAAATGGTTGGGGACTCGCTCCCTGATCCCACGGGGCGCCACTTTCTCAGCGGGAGTCGGCGCCCCGTTTGATTCTACCGCAGTGTTAACAGGAACGATTAAGAGGCCTGTGTAATGGTTAAAATCGATAAATATCAGAGAGCGCCGTTGGTACTGGCTATCGCCACGGCCTCAGCAGTTGCCCCCAACACATGGGCGCAGGTGGAAATGGACAATGTGCTGAGCCCGCAAGCCCAGCAGATCGAAGAAGTGATGGTGCAGGGGCGTCTGCGTGACTCGGCTGAATTGCTGATCAATGAACGCCTGGAAGAAGAAGTCGTGACGGATATTCTCGGTTCCGAGATGATCGGTCGTGTGGGCGATTCCACAGTGGCCGCAGCGCTGCGCAGGGTATCCGGCTTGTCTTTGGTGAACGACAAATTTGTCTATGTGCGCGGCCTAGGAGAGCGCTACTCCAGTACGACACTGAATGGCGCTGCCGTGCCATCGCCGGATCTCACACGCAACGTGATTCCCCTGGATATATTTCCCACTTCTGTCGTGGACTCCCTGGCGGTGCAGAAGTCCTATTCCGCCGATCAGGCCGCGAGTTTTGGTGGCGGTAACGTGGATATCCGTACCAAGGGCATCCCGGATGCTTTGACCTATTCCCTTGAACTGGGTACCGGGTTCAATACGGAAACGGAAGGCGATGTACTGACCTATGATGGCGGTGACGACGATGTATTCGGGACGGATGATGGAACCCGGGCACTGCCGTCAGAACTGGCAACAGCTTTGCAGCGCTTTAAGGGGAGTCTGGGCGTCAGCGAAATCCGCACCACGCTCGAATCTGAAGGTAACGAGTACGGCTCGCCTCAAGAGGCCATTGCTGCCGCACAGGCGCTGAACCGTGAACTGGCCCTGAGTCTAAATCGCGATATCGCGATCGAGGAAGAGTCTAGTAGCCCCGATAGCGATGTAAAAGCCAGTGTTGGTAATCGGTTTTACATCGGGGACAGCTGGGAGCTGGGTTTCCTGGCCGGCGGCTCCTACAAGAGCAGGTGGAGAGAGGAAGAGCGTATCAAGCGCAGCTACGGTTTTCCGGAAGAACGTATAGACACTCAGAACAAGTCTACATACTCGGTGGACCTCAGCGGCAACTTAAACCTTGGGTTGCGTTACGCGGATGAGCATGAGGTTTCCACAACCAGTCTCTACCTGCGCAATACTGACGACGAGACCGCGATTCGCGATTACTTCAACGAAAACCGTGAAGTTTCCGATGGGCGGGGCTTCCGCGAGTACACCATTAAGTATGAAGAGCGCGATTTGCTTTTACATCAAGCGAAGGGGCGCCACTCATTGGGCCCTGAAACCAAGGCACTGTTCGGCTCTTACCTGGACTGGGTGCCCGAGGAGTTGGTGCTGGAATGGTTTTATTCGGACGCCACGGCCGAGACAAGTATCCCCAATGAGGTTAGCGTAAGCGCTGATACCATTACCAAGGAAAATGGCGAAGCGATAAGTTCAACCGTCAGTGTCGGTGTAAACAGCTCAGGGTTCCGCTTTACAGAATTGGAAGATGAAGTAACGAGCTACGGTTGGTCCGCGATGGTGCCTATGGAATTCTCCAGCTCGACTCTTGAGTTGAGTGGTGGTTTTTCTCGCACTGAGAAAGGGCGGACTTACAAGGAAACCGAGTTCCGTCTCGGAGCGTTGAGCGTAGCGGATCCGGATTCTTTGAGCGGATCCCTGGATCAGGTTTTCAGTGACAAGCAAATTACTGATCCAAATAACAACTATGTTTTCGACCGGGCTGGCACAAATAATCAGAGCTATATTGCCGCTACCACCACCGACGCTGCTTTCGGTAAAGTGGACTGGACGCTTAATGAAACCTGGCGTATTGCCGCCGGAGCCCGTTGGGAAGACTACAGTCAAGTCGCTCTAGACTGGAACCCCTACGGCTACAGCATCGACGACCCACAGATTACTATGGACGTTGAGGCGCTGAAAAATGCCACCTTTACCGAAGACGCAGTTTATCCTTCGCTCTCTTTGACTTATATGGGTTCCTTGTGGGCGGAAACCTTCCAGCTGCGTTTCGCTGCCAGTAAGACCGCGGTGCGGCCGGACTTGCGCGAAATCACTGATGCGATTTATATCGATCCGATTACCGATGAGCAGGTGAAGGGTAATCCGAATGTTCGGCCATCTGAAATCAATAACTACGATGTACGTGCAGAGTGGTTCTTTGATAACGGCGACAACCTCACAGTATCCGTTTATTACAAGGATATTGCGGACCCGATCGAATTTTTCGAATTGGCTTCCAGTGATACCAACGTGGCCCGCGAAATAATTAATGCTGAGTCCGGAGAAATCACGGGTGTCGAAATTGAGGGCCTGAAGACGCTGGAATTCCTCGGCGGAATCATGGATAGCTTCTTCGTGCAGGGCAATATCACCTTGCAGGATTCTGAACTGGTCGCCGGCTCTGAAGCGGATGCGCCTACCAATCCGGTAAGAGAGATGACGGGCGCCTCGGAGTATGTTGTCAATATGCTGGTGGGCTTCGATTCTCCGGACGGCGCCCATGCGGCCACCCTGGGCTACAATGTCTTCGGTGAACGGCTGTACCTGGCCGGCCGTAACGGTGCTCCGGATGCGTTCGAGCAGCCATTCCACTCTCTTGACCTGACGTATTCCTGGTACCCCACCCAGGAAATCACTGTCAAGGCCAAGATTCAGAACCTGTTGGATGAAGCCGTAGAAATCGAGCGCAGCGACGTGATTGTCTTCGAGGAGAAACCGGGGCAATCGTTTATGCTGAGTGCCCAGTATAAGTTCTAAGCAGCCAAATTTAGCAACGACTAAATCCAATAACAAGGAGAAGTTCACAGGGAATAAACCGGTTGCGGATAGCAACCGTTGGATATGCGCAATGGAAGGCACATTAAAACCGGATGCTGTTTGGGCATTCGGTTTTTTTATGCTCCGTTTGTGCGTAACATAAACAAAAAAAGCGCCCATTGGGCGCTTTTTGAATAGGTCGCTTACATATTTGGGTAGTTGGGGCCGCCGCCTCCCTCAGGAGCCACCCAAACGATGTTCTGGGTTGGATCTTTAATGTCACAAGTTTTGCAGTGCACACAGTTCTGGGCATTGATCTGAAAGCGCTGTTTACCCGCTTCCTCGACGACCTCGTAAACTCCGGCGGGGCAGTAGCGCTGGGCCGGCTCGTCATAGATGGGTAAATTGTGATTCAAGGGAATTTCGTCATCCTTTAACGTCAGGTGACAAGGCTGATCTTCCTCGTGGTTGGTATTGGAAATAAATACCGATGACAGCTTGTCGAAGCTGAGTACCCCATCGGGCTTCGGATAGTCGATTTTCTTACAATCCGCAGCCGGTTTTAGTTGGGCGTGATCCGCCTTGGAGTCACTCAGCGTCCAAGGCAGTTTGCCCTGGAAAATGTTGATATCGATAAAGGCGTAGGCGGAGCCGAGGATATTGCCCCACTTGTGCTGTGCCGGACCGAAATTGCGCTGTTTGTAGAGCTCCTTCCAGGCCCAGCTGTCGCGGTACCTGTCGGTGTATTCATTCAGCTCGTCGTTGGTGCGCCCCGCTTTAAGTGCTTCGACAATCACTTCGGCAGCGATCATACCGGATTTCATCGCGGTATGGTTGCCTTTGATCTTGGCGAAGTTGAGGGTACCGGCGTTGTCACCGATCAGCAGGCCGCCGGGAAATGTCATTTTGGGCTGAGACTGGAGGCCGCCTTTAGTGATAGCGCGGGCACCATAGGCAACGCGCTGACCGCCTTCCAGGTACTGTTTGATCACGGGGTGATGTTTGTAGCGCTGGAATTCGTCGAAGGGGCTGACATGGGGATTGCTATAGGCTAGGTCAGTGATCAAGCCCACCACCACTTGGTTGTCCTCCAGGTGATAGAGGAAGCCCCCGCCGTGGGAGTTACTTTCATCCAGCGGCCAACCGGCGGTGTGCACAACCAGGCCGGGCTTGTGCTTGTCGTCGGCAACCTTCCAGATTTCCTTGATACCGATGCCGTAGTGCTGTGGGTCTTTACCATCAGCGAGTTTGAAGCGCTCGATCAATTGTTTGCCAAGGTGGCCGCGACAGCCCTCGGCGAAGAGCGTGTATTTGGCATGCAACTCCATGCCGGGCATGTAGGAATCCTTGTGAGAGCCGTCGGCGGCTACGCCCATATCACCAGTGGCGATGCCTTTCACAGAGCCGTCTTCGTTGTAGAGCACTTCTGCGGCGGCGAAGCCGGGGAAAATTTCCACACCCAGGGCCTCGGCTTGTTCCGCCAGCCAGCGGCACAGGTTGCCGAGGCTGATGATATAGTTGCCCTCGTTGTGCATGGTGTTGGGTACAAAGAAGCTGGGTACCCGCATCGCCTTGTCGGCGCTGCGCATAACGTAGATGTCGTCACCTTTTACCTCGGTATTGAGGGGGGCGCCGCGCTCTTTCCAGTCCGGGAATAGTTCGTTAAGGGCTGTGGGCTCAAAGACTGCCCCGGAGAGGATATGGGCACCGACTTCGGAACCTTTCTCCACTACACACACGGAGATATCTTCATTGAGCTGGCGCAGTTTGCAGGCCGCCGCCAAGCCGGAGGGGCCGGCACCGACTATCACTACGTCGTATTCCATTGATTCGCGTTCCACGGCGCTCTCCTCTGTTTATTCTATGGGTTCTGGGAGCCCACTTGGGCTACTTCAGGTGCGGGGGCATGCCGCAAGGCTTCCCGGCCCCTCCAACAGCGGGTATTCACAAAGGCAATAAGTTATCGGTGTGAATCCTGGCTATCATTGGCCGCGAAGTATATAGCGATTCAAACAGCCCTACCAATTGCAGGACTATTCAATTAGTGTGGCAAATACGCCGCATTTCAATGGCTTAGGTGGCTGAATTGCCCCTTTTTATACACAGAAATAGATTTGCTGAATGACGGTGAGGCTCTCTATTTGGCTATTGATTTTGAGGTATAGAAGGGCCACCATACACGCCGTTCAAACAGTTGTTTGACCGCTAGACCCTATCCGTTCGCGATTGTGAACAATCAGTCGCGGCTCCCAAAAGGCTTATTGAAGACGGGATTTCCATGAAAGTTCTAGTAGCTGTGAAACGCGTTGTGGACTACAACGTCAAGGTCCGCCCGAAGGCGGATGGCTCTGACGTCGACACCGCCAACGTAAAAATGTCTATCAACCCCTTCTGCGAAATTGCTGTAGAAGAGGCGGTCCGCTTGAAAGAGAAGGGCGTTGTCAGCGAGATAGTCGCCGTTTCCATGGGCCCCAAACAGTGTCAGGAGCAAATTCGCACTGCCTTGGCACTGGGTGCCGACCGGGGCATCCTGGTAGAGACCGACGCTGAATTGCAGCCGCTGGCAGTGGCCAAGTGCCTGAAGGCCATCGTAGAGAAAGAGGAGCCGCAGCTGGTGATTCTGGGTAAGCAGTCGATTGACGGTGACAACAATCAGACTGGCCAAATGCTCGGGGCCCTTACCGGCATGGGGCAGGGCACTTTTGCCTCTGAGGTCACCGTTGAGGGTGAGAAGGTTAAAGTAACCCGTGAAATCGATGGCGGCCTACAGACGCTGGAATTGAAGCTGCCGGCCATTGTCACCACCGACCTGCGTTTGAATGAGCCGCGTTATGCCTCTCTGCCCAATATCATGAAGGCGAAGAAGAAGCCGCTTGATACCACGACTCCGGATGAGCTCGGGGTGGATATCGCTCCGCGCACCAAGACACTTAAGGTTGAGCCGCCTGCTGAGCGTAAGGCTGGTGTCAAAGTGGAGAGCGTGGACGAACTGGTAGATAAACTGAAAAACGAGGCGAAGGTAATCTGATGAGCATTCTGGTTATTGCGGAACACGACAACGCCGAGATCAAGGGCGCTACGCTCAATACCATCGCCGCGGCCAAGGCGATTGGTGACGATATCCACCTTTTGGTTGCAGGTGCGAACTGCGCTGCCGCCAGCGAAGCCGCCGCCAAAATCGAGGGTGTGAGCAAAGTGTTGGTTGCGGACAATGCCGCCTACGAGCATCAACTGGCGGAAAACGTGGCCAAACTGGTTGCAGATCTGGGCAAAGACTACAGCCATATCCTGGCGCCAGCTACCACCACTGGTAAGAATATGCTACCGCGCGCAGCGGCCCTGCTGGACGTGCAGCCTATTTCCGACATCATCGCCGTGGAGGCCGCTGATACCTTTAAGCGCCCGATCTACGCCGGAAATGTGATCGCAACTGTACAAAGCTCAGACACCATCAAGGTGGTCACTGTGCGTGCAACTGCATTTGATCCGGTGGCGGCTGAAGGCGGTAGTGCGGCGGTCGAAAGCGTCACTATCGTTGAGGATGCCGGTGTTTCCACCTTCGTTGGTGAAGAGCTTGCTGCCTCCGACCGTCCGGAGCTGACTTCCGCCCGCGTGATCGTCTCCGGCGGCCGGGGTATGCAGAGCGGTGAGAACTTCGAAATGCTCTACAAACTGGCAGACAAGCTCGGAGCCGCAGTGGGCGCTTCCCGCGCTGCGGTGGATGCCGGTTTTGTGCCCAATGATATGCAGGTGGGGCAGACGGGTAAGATTGTCGCGCCGGACCTCTATATCGCCGTGGGTATTTCCGGTGCTATCCAGCACTTGGCGGGCATGAAGGACTCCAAAGTGATTGTGGCGATCAACAAGGATGAGGAGGCGCCGATTTTCTCGGTTGCCGACTACGGCCTGGTTGATGATCTTTTCAAAGTGATACCTGAGTTTGAAACAAAGTTGTAATCATCGATTAATATACTGAACTGCAGCTGGAAGGGCGGCATTGAGCCGCCCTTTCTTTTGGTTCAGGTCGTGTACGGCCCGAGCACCTGTGGCGCCTAAATTTTCTTTCGATCCAATAATTGCCGTAGGAAGAGGCGTGAAGCGAAGTGCGGCTAGGAATGTGTGATTTCTATGCAGTATCATCCAAAGCTTCCAGAACGTTGCCTTTCGTTAAATGACGAAAGAGAATAGGCGTCAATAATCAATAAATTCAGTCAATCGTTGCGCTGATATACAGGTTTGTTCATGTCCGCAGTAAAGCGAGCCGTTGGGGTCATCGGTGCCAGATTTGCGTCGCGAGAGCAGCGCAAACCCTTGCCGCGTAGCGCCGTTGTTTCCGTAGCTGTGATCGCCGGCTGGCTGTTGGTCAATTTGATGGCCTATGGCTCGCTGCTGATGCCCGCTGAACAGGCGGAGTCACTGCTGGTCGAGCGCAGTAGCCGTACCGCGCGAATCCAGCGGGCAGCCTCAATCCCAGATACTCCGTTCTTCGGCGTGGCCTCTGTAGAGAAGGCGCCACAGCTGGACTTGGACCTGTCGAACATCCCTATCACTCAGCTCAATCTAGTGCTGTCTGGCGTACTGGACAGCAGTGTAAAGGAAAGGGCCAGCGCCCTGGTGGCGGAAAAGGGCAAGCCGGCGCAACGTGTTTATATTGGCGACAGACTTCCGGGTGGCGCGGAACTCTATTCTGTGGCTGTTGACCATATTGTTCTGCGCCGTAACGGCAAAATGGAAAAGCTGACTTATCCAGACGAGGATGGTCGCCCCAGCGTCCCGTTGCGCAATTATTCTAATTATATTCGCCAAGCGGCTGAAATTAGCGCGGCCACCGGGGCCAATCGCTCGGAGAAGCAGCAATCTATCCGCGAACGCTTGGAAGAGTTGCGCGCCCAAGCGCGGAAGCACCGTGCTGAACGCAGAAATTAATTGAATTTTTTTGCCAAGACCATTTTAAAAAAATCAGAAGAGCCAGATACATAATGAAGAGGATGTTCTGTCAGCGGCTGCTTGCTGTCGGCCTGGGATTGTTGATATCTATCGCAGTACTGGCTCAGCCTCCGGAAAGAGTTACCCTATCTCTGGACAATGCCGACATTCGCGACCTGATCAACTGGGCCGCCGATTTCACCGGCAAAAATATCATTGTGCACCCGAATGTGAAGGGCAAAGTCACCGTGGTCGCCGGCGACCCGATGACTCATGAGGAGGCCTTTGAGGTCTTTATGTCCGTGCTGCAGGTCAATGGCTTCAGCCTGGTGGAGCAGGGTAGTACATGGAAGGTGGTACCAGACGCGCTGGCCAAGCAGCAGGCCATTCCGGTGACAGACGACGGGGTGCGTGTTCCAGGGGAGTCTCTGGTGGTGCGTACCGTGCGTGTCGAGAATATTTCCGCAGCACAACTGATCGCCATGCTGCGCCCCCTCATCCCCCAGACTGGCCACTTGGCGGCCTATGCCGACACAAATACACTGATCATTGCCGATCGGGCTGCGAACATCGACCAGATAGTGCGTCTGGTAAAACAGTTGGATCGCGCGGGAGCCATCGACATAGAACTGGTGCCTCTGCAGTTTGCTTCTGCCAAGGAAATAAAGCAGGTGTTGACTGAACTGCTGCAATCCGGAGGCAAGGCCGGCAACGAAGTGCAGCCTCTGCGTATTGCTGTTGATGAGCGCTCCAACAGTGTGCTGCTGACCGGCGACCCCGTCACCCGCCAGCAGCTTAAGAACGTGATTCACCGTCTCGACCAACCGCTGACGGGCGAAGGTAATACTGCGGTCGTTTACGTGCAATATGCCAACGCCGCGGATCTGAAACCGATCCTCGAAGGAATGAGCGGAAGTATCCAGAAGACTGAGAAGGATCAGCAGGCCGCGGATGTCGAGGTCAGTATTCAGGTCAACGAATCCCTCAACTCACTGGTACTTACCGCGCCGCCGTCCCTGCTGCAAACCATGAAAGAGGTTATTGCCAAGCTGGATGTGCGCCGTGCCCAAGTGCTGATCGAAGCGATTATTGTCGAAGTGTCTGAGGGCACCACAAGTGAGCTCGGTATTAAATGGATCGCCGGTGCCGACGACGACGTTTTTGCGGGCTTTAATAATGATGCCTCTGATGTGCCTTTAGAAGATGACGACGGCAACGAAATTCTGCCCTTTAACCCATTTTCTCTCAGTCCCGCTTCGCTCATCGGCAGCGGTTTGAACCTGGGTTATATCAGCGGCACCGATATCCGTGTGGCAATTAATGCGCTCGCAACGGAAAACAACGCGAATATTCTGTCTACCCCTACGATTATGGCGCTCGACAATGAGGAAGCGGAAATCCTAGTGGGTCAGAATGTGCCATTTATTACCGGCGAACAGCTGCTTTCCGGGAGTACCAGCGATCCATTCACCACCATCCAGCGCCAGGATGTGGGCACTACCTTGAAAGTAACGCCCAGGGTCAATAACAACAACTCCGTTACGCTGGAGATAGAACAGACAGTAGAGAATGTCCTGCCTGTAACGGCTGAAGCGGCCACCGGGGCTTCCGACATCATCACCAGCAAGCGGGAAATTAGGACCAAGGTTTTAATCGATGACGGCGCCATACTGGTGCTCGGCGGCCTGATTGAAGATACAGTTACTGAGACCAAGTCCAAGGTGCCGCTGCTGGGAGATATTCCCGGGATCGGACGTCTTTTCAGAACGAGCAACAAAGACGTAACCAAAACCAACCTGATGGTGTTTTTGCGCCCCAGAATCCTCAGTACCCAAGTGGCGGGATATGAAGAGACCCGCAGGCGTTATCTCGACCTTCAGCAAAAACAGATGAATTTGAAAGACAGGACCAGCTTGATTTGGGACTGGCATAGGGGTGACGTGCTGCCGGATCTGTTGCCACCCAGTGGCAGTTATGACGATGGCGATCAGGAGGCGCCGGTCGAAGTGCTGGAGGCGGAAGTCGGGAAATGACGTCGGAAGCTGTAGACACAATAAGTGCGGTGCGGCGTCTCCCCTATGCCTTCGCCAAGCGCCATCGGGTGTTGCTGGGTGACAGCAACGGCTGCCCGAGTTGCCGTTATGTTGAGCCGTTGGACCCCACGGTGCTGGCGGAGGTACAGCGCCTGTGCGGATGTGCGGTGGACTTGGAAGCTGTGGAAGAGGAAGCCTTTCAGGCCGAACTTCAGCGCCAGTACGAGAACCGCGAAGGTGGCAATCTGTCCGAGGTGGAAGGGCTTGGTGAAGAGCTGGATCTGGCCGCGGTGGTGGACTCCCTGCCGGAGGCGGAAGATCTGCTGGAGCAGGAAGACGACGCCCCTATCGTCAAGCTGATCAACGCAATCTTTGCCGAGTCCCTCAAACAGGGGGCCTCGGATATTCATATCGAGACGTTTGAGAAGCGCCTGGTGGTCCGCTTCCGGGTGGACGGCGTCCTGCGCGAGGTGCTACAGCCGCGGCGGGCTCTGGCGCCGCTACTGGTATCCCGTATCAAAGTAATGGCGAAACTGGATATCGCGGAGAAGCGTGTTCCCCAGGACGGTCGCATCTCTTTGTTGATGGCGGGGCGTGAAGTGGATGTGCGGGTTTCCACCATGCCGTCTTCCGCCGGTGAGCGTGTGGTGATGCGCCTTCTCGACAAGCAGGCGGGCCGTATGGACCTGACCAAGCTGGGTATGTCTGACCGGGACCTCAAGGTCATGACGGACTTATTGTCACGTCCCCACGGAATTCTGCTGGTCACCGGACCGACCGGCTCTGGTAAAACCACCACGCTCTATGCCGGCCTCGGTTCGATCAATAACCGGGAAAAAAACATCCTGACTGTCGAGGACCCGGTGGAATACAACCTGGAGGGGGTGGGGCAGACCCAGGTCAACACCAAGGCGGATATGACCTTTGCCCGCGGTCTGCGCGCTATTCTGCGTCAGGACCCGGATGTCGTTATGGTGGGGGAGATTCGTGATCTCGAAACCATGCAGATTGCGATCCAGGCAAGTCTCACCGGGCACTTGGTGCTATCCACATTGCATACCAACACTGCCCTGGGGGCGGTGACACGTCTGGTGGATATGGGGATCGAGCCTTTCCTGCTGTCGTCCAGCCTGATTGGTGTTCTGGCCCAGCGCTTGGTGCGGGTCCTGTGCCCGGAGTGCAAACAGCCCCACGCGCCAGACAGTAACGAGCGCCAGTTGTTGGGGTTAGATCCTTCCGTGGATGCCGCCATATACCGCCCCAATGGCTGCGAGCAATGTAACCACAGCGGCTATGTCGGGCGCGTGGGCATCTACGAGCTGGTGCCGGTCAATGAAGTCATGCGCCAACTCATTCACGATCGCGCCTCTGAAAGCAAGTTGGTGGCCGAGGCGCGCAAGGTGGCACCGAGCATTCGCGAGGACGGTGTGGCCAAGGTGCTCGCGGGTATCACTTCACTGGAGGAGGTGTTGCGTGTTACACAAGAATCGTAAAAAAAGCACACCGTTTTGCCAGCCTGAATCTCGTTTGTCCGGGCCTGGAGGTACCTGACGGTGGGGGCCTTTGAATACACAGCCCTGACGGATTCCGGGCGCAAGAGCCGTGGGACCCTGGAGGCAGACAGCGCGCGCGCCGCGCGTCAACAGTTGCGTGCCAAGGGGTTGGTACCGCTGGAGGTGGCCCCGGCCACTGAAACGGGCAACGGCAGTGCCCGACTTTTCTCCGGTAGCCCAGGGCTCAGTATTAAGCACCTGGCGCTCCTCACACGCCAAATAGCAACGCTGTTGCGCGCCGGTATTCCACTCGAAGAGGCGCTCGGTGCCATTGCCAATCAGACCCGAAATCAGAAAATTCGCCGCATCGTTTTGGCTGTGCGGGGCAAAGTACTGGAAGGACACAGTTTCGCTCAGTCTTTGAGCAGTTTTCCGCGTGCCTTTCCCAAGCTGTACCGCGCCACCGTGGAAGCGGGAGAGCACTCAGGACACCTGGACGCCGTCTTGGAACGCCTCGGAGACTACACGGAAAACCAGCAGAAATTCCGCCAGAAGGTGCAGCTGGCGCTGATCTATCCTGCGGTACTGGTGGTGATCTGTATTTTGGTTGTGACAGGCCTGATGGTCTATGTGGTGCCGGATGTAATAGAGGTTTTCACTGGTACCGGCCAAGTCCTGCCCCTACCAACGCGGATACTGGTTGCATTTAGCGACTTTATTTCCGCCTGGGGCTGGTTGGTGCCGCCAGCTGTAGCGGCCTTGGTTGTCGCGATTGCAGTGTTGCTGCGCCGTCCGGCGGTGCGGTATCGCTTTCATCACAAGTTACTCGAGCTGCCAATGATCGGCTGGCTGGTACGCGGCAGCCAGAGCGCCCGCTATGTGGGAACCCTGGCCATATTGACCGGCAGCAGCGTACCCCTGGTGCAGGCAATGGGTATCGCCAGTGGCGTTATGAGCAACGATTTTCTCAAGGAGCGCCTGCAGATTGCCCAAAAGAACGTGCGGGAAGGCGGAAGCCTGCGCAAGGCTTTGGAGGATGTGGAATATTTTCCCCCCATGATGATCTATATGATCGCCAGCGGTGAATCCTCTGGCACATTGGACGAAATGCTTGGCCGCGCCGCTGAATCCCAGGAGCAGGACCTCCAGGGGGCGGTGACGGCTTTTGTCAGCCTATTTGAACCGGCCATGTTACTGCTGATGGCCGGTATCGTTTTGTTTATCGTCATGGCTATCATGATGCCCATTATGAGTATGAATCAACTGGTGGTTTAGATGCCTGTATCGAGGCGAGGAAAAAGGAAGATGAAAACTTTGCGAAAAAGCGGCGGCTTTACGTTGATCGAAATCATGGTGGTAATCGTGATTCTTGGCGTGTTGGGAGCTCTTGTGGTCCCGAATGTCTTGGGCCGCACGGGTGAGGCGCGCGTAAAAGCGGCACAGGTGGATCTCCGCGCGATCGAAACTGCGCTGGACATGTACCGCATGGACAATTTCGTCTACCCGAGCTCCGAGCAGGGTTTACAGGCGCTGGTGAGCAAGCCGTCCGGTTTTCCCGAGGCGAAAAACTGGACGGAACCCTACCTCAAAAAGGCGCCCAAGGATCCCTGGGGCAATGAATATCAGTACATCAGTCCGGGCAGCGATGGCCCCTACGACCTCTTCAGTCTCGGCGCTGACGGCAAGCCCGGTGGCGAAGGTGAAGCGGCCGACATTTTTGCCGCTGAACTCTGAGTCCGATGGGGATGACACACCGGCTTCAGTCCGTCCGGGGCGGTCGGGTTCGCAGGCAGGCAGTGTCTCGGGCCGCTGGTTCCTGGCACCCGGCCCGGCAAAAGGGCTTTACCCTGATCGAAGTGCTGGTGGTGATTGTCATCATCGCCACCCTGGCGGGCATGGCAGGGTTGTCCCTCGGCAATTCCGGTGCCCGCGCCTGGCGCTCTGAAGTTCAACGTCTCGCGGCGCTGCTGCAATTGGTGGCGGACAGGGCGTTGATCGACCGGGCCCATTACGGTGTGGTGATCGAGCCCGATGGCTACGCCGTAGTGCGTTTTAACTCCGCGCAACTGCAGTGGGAGACGCTGGAAGATAGCGGGACGAAATCAGCAGCGCGTTTTGTTGCGCATCAGCTGCCGGACAATATGCGCCTGGAAGTGCTGGAAGAAGCGCAGATGCCCGTTGCGGCCCCGGCTGAGTTCGCGGCCGAGGAAAAGAGCAAAAAAAAGCAGCCATCCCCCCATTTTGTCGCTCTATCAAGCGGAGAAATTCTGCCGGTGGAGCTGGCTTTCTATCTGTTGGAGGACAAGGATATCAGTCGGGGCGCGTTTATCTCCTACAACAGCCTGGACGGGATAAAGCTCGAGTGGCAAAGCGATGAATAAACAAAGGTTCGCGGCTTGTGGCTTGTCAGCACCGCCCGCTCAGCCCCGTGCTTTTAATTCGCACTGCTGTCCTTGTGCGCGCAGACGCTATACCGGTAACCCCAGAGTGTCTCCTGGCACTGCCTCTCGCTCCCGGAAGCAGGGCGGTTTCACCCTGGTCGAGGTGCTTGTGGCGCTGGTGATCTTCGGTGTAATTGCAGTCAGTGTTCTCAAGACAATGCAGGATAGCGTGCGTCAGCAAATGGCGATGGAAGAGCGACTGGCGGCCAATTGGGTGGCTCAGCAAGTATTGGCCGAGTTGCGAGTGAGGAGCCCCTGGCCGCCGCTGGGCGATAAGTCTGAACTGGTGCCTGTCGGTGAGCGCGAATGGCAAGTTACTGTACGCGTAGAATCCACCACCGAAGCGCGTATGCGCCATATAGCCATTGAGGTGGCGACGCCGGAGGCGGAAAACCCCACGCTCACCCTCGACGCCTGGGCGGCGAAGGAGGAATGACATGGGGCAGCGCGGCTTCACTCTGATCGAGATTCTTGTCGTGTTGGTGCTGGTATCCATTATCAGCATCGGCTCATACGCATTGCTGGACACCTTTAACGGCACAGATCGGGTGTTGGAATTGCGCGCTGAAGAACTCAGGCGCTTTTCCATGACCATGTACCGCATTGATGATGATCTGCGCCAGTTGACCGCGCGCCCCGTGAAAAACGCCTACAACGGCTACGAGCCGGCGCTGCGTGGGGATACGGACGAACTGGAATTCACCCGCCTCGGTGCCGCCAACCTGACAGGGGAGCCCCGCGGTGAGCTGCAGCGGCTGAGCTACAGCATCGGCTTCGCCGAAGGTGATGACGACGGGTTCGAGGAGGAGCCTGCGGCAGTGTTGCTGCGCAGCCGCTGGCAAGTACTCGACCGCGCACCGGACTCCGAGCCCTTGACTGAACCGCTGCTCGCCGGTGTCGAAAGCCTGAGTCTCCGCTACTACGATGCAAACACTGAAACCTGGCTGGACCAATGGCCGCCTATCACCTCGGCTTCTTCCACGGGGAATGTACAAACAAGCCTGCCGCGGGCCATAGAGTTTGTGCTCGTCACCCGCTCCGGCGGAGAAATGCGCCGCCTCTTCTCTCTGCCGCAAGTGACTCCCACGGGAAGTACTGGCAGCACTGGAACTAGCGGTGATGACGGTGAGGATGACGACAGTTCGGAGCGCGCGGATGATTGAGTCCTTCCAGCGTCAGCGGGGCGTCGCCCTGATCACTGTATTGTTAGTGATGGTGATTGCCATCGCGGCAGTTACTCACGCCATCACCCGCAACCGCGTCGCAGTGACCCGAACTGGGGCACTGCTTGCCAACACCCAGCTGGCTGAATTTGTGACAGGTGCAGAAGTCTGGGCGCGGGTGGCTTTGGAGAAAGACTATGAAGTTGACCGGGAGGCGAGTGAGTCCGCGGACACCGCGCATGAGGCCTGGGCGCAGAAGGCTCTGGCTTTTAATCCGGACAACGGAAGAATTCGCATTAATATCAAAGACTTACACTCTTGTTTTAATGTTAATAATCTTGTTAACAACGTGTCCAGTGCGGACCGTGAGGCGTTTGAGCGGCTGGTACGCAATATCAGTGGCAATACGGAGCTGGCCAAGTCAATTATGGACTGGGTCGATGCGGGCGATACGCCATTGCTTTCCGGCACTGAGGATGACGGCTATTTGGGCCGTGAACTGGCCCACAGAACCCCGGACACCCTGATCACGGACGTTTCTGAGCTGGTAGCCGTGCAGGGAATGGAAATGGAAGACTGGCAGAAGCTGCAGCCTTTTCTCTGTGCTCTGCCGGAGTCGGGCACTGCAATCAACATTAATTTTGCCCCGGCAGAGTTGATCGAAGCACTGGATCCACAGGCTAAGACGGCAGACATTCTTGGTTTCCGGGAGTCGGGTGGCGTTTTTCACGAGCGCTCTCAGCTGGCCAGCTATGGCATCACCAATAGCAATGGGTTCGTATTCCACAGCCAATATTTCCTGGCACGCATCGCGGTTCAGCTGGGAGCCGATGGGGATTACCAACAGTATTGGGAAAGTACACTGCAGCTGGACGAAGCCAGCGGTGAGGCCAGGGTGGTGCAAAGACAGCGCCGTGAGTTTTCGGGAGTCGCAATGCGGGAACTCCTGAATTACAAAACGGCTGAAGCGAATTAACAGTATTGAAGCCCTATGATTGCGATCAACAAATTTCATCCGGTAAAAAGTGCGCCGGCATCCGCGCCCGCACGACAACTGATGTTGCTGCGCCTTTCCTGCCCGGATAGCGGCGACCGCAGGTTGCAACTGCAATGCTGGAGTCGCGATGGGTGGCGCGCAGTGGCATTGGACGATGACTTTGTACGCGCTTTCTGTCCGGATGGTGATTTGGCCAGCGAGGAAAATGCGCTACAGCTCAGTTTTCCCGAGGGTGCGCGGGCCTTGCTGCTGGTGCCAGGCAATTGGGTGTGGACCGGTTTGGAGACAATTCCCAAGGCTGCACGCCGCCAGAGTAGGGCGATCGGCTACATGGTCGAAGAGCGTTTGGCGGAAGACGTAGAGGAGCTGCACTTTGTCTGCCAGGCCCGCCGGGGCGACACTTGCAGTGTTTACGCTGCGGCCACAGAAAAAATGGAAGCCTTGCACAGCCAGTTGCAACGGCTGGGATGGCCGGTAGCAGCGGTATTGCCGGAATATCAACTACTCGATCTGCTCGAGGGCGATATCGTGCTCTGGCTGGATGGGGCGCAGGCGCATATTTGGCACAAGAAGGGATATGGCCTCTCCGTGCGGCGCCAGTACCTTCAGCCGCTGCTAGGGAGCTTGCGTGGAGATGAAGAGGGAGCACCGCGCATCCAACTGCTTGGGGCTGGCGATGGGGATGGCATGATCCTCGCGGAGTTGGAATCCCTGTTCGGCGACCAGCTGGAGCTGATCGAAGGCCCTGCCGAAGAGGTAATGCTCGCTCGTTGTAAGTTGGGACCTTTGGTCAACTTGATGACCGGTGAGTTTGAACTGGCGGGCGGTGAAGAAGAGCGTAACTGGTGGCATCGTCCGGTCAAAGTTGCCGCAGCCTGCTTTGTGGCACAGTTGCTACTTTTCGCTGCTGCAGGCGGCTATTTCCAGTGGCGTGCCAGCAATGCCGAGCAGCAAGCTCGAGCGTTGTTCACCGAATTGTTCCCGCAAGACAGGCCCGGTGTGGATATCCGCCGGCAAATCGAGGGCTACCTGAAAAGGGCGAGTGCTAGTGGTGGCGGCTTTGGTAGCCAGATGCAATTGCTAAGCCGGGTTTGGGAGCAGCAAAAAGGGCGTGACCTGAAATTGCAGTCGCTCCGCTTTGACGGTAATCGGGGGGAAATGGTGCTGCAGCTGCAGGCAGCCAACCTCACGGATCTGGATACCCTGGTCAGCCGTCTTTCCGAGGGAGAATTCCGCGCCGATCTGCTGGGAGCCAACGAGCTGGAAAAAGGGGTTTCGGGAAGAATCAGGCTGCGCTGACAAGGCGTAGAGAAACTACAGTGTGGCGGTGAGCCCTCGTGTGGTCCCGGAGGAGCTGTTGGAATGACACGAAATATGTTGGTGATTCAAGCACAATGAAAGAACAAATCGAACAGTGGCAGCAAAAGTGGCTGGCTCTGCCTCCCAGCGACCAGAGAGCCTTGGGGGTATTGATCCTGTTCCTCGGTAGTATGTTGCTCATCTACGGACTCTTTTTACCGGCCAAACACTTTTTCGATGGCGCCCTGGCGCGCGCAGAGGAATCCCGGCAATTGGTAGCCTGGATTGAATCCCAGCGCCCGGTACTGGAACAGTTGGAGCCGGGAGCGGCGGGTCAGGCATCGGGCACTTTATTGCAGCGGGTTACCGCTGCGGCGAAGCAACACAAAATCACCATTAAACGCTTTGAACCCGAGGGGGATACCCGTATTCGGCTCTGGATCGAGGAGGCGCGCTATCAGGATATACAACCCTGGCTGAATAATCTGATACAGCAGCGTTTCACTATTCGTACGCTCAACATGGATGCCTTGCAGGAAGAGGGTATGGTTTCGGCACGGCTGACTCTGGAAGGGTGAGCAGCCAGTACCACCTACAGCGGTCAGTCGACTTAATCGGAGTTTCCTCTAATCATTGGTTCGATAGATTGTTGTCTATATAGACGGCTATCTCCTGTTTTTTCGATGTTTATCGTCGATAAGACGCTGAATCTTTCGATATATTAAAAGGGTTGGGAGGCTCCTAGATCGTCATGTATCGCCACCAGCCACGTAAATGGCGCCAAAATCCCTATACTTTGATAAGAGTGCTGTAATGGGTGGCGATATGCTGTTCAAAGATATAAACACCAACCATTTGGTTGAGGTGGCGGATGTCGTCACCCTGGTTAACCCCTATGAGCTGACCGTTGTCGGGCGCTATCTCTGGGGCGAGGAAATGCAAGATCCGGAGGTGTTCGATAAAACGCTGTTGCGTTTCTTATCGGGAGAGGTCTTGCCCCGGTGCTGGTACGACAGCCGCTACCGGGATAACGAGCTGCGGCGCCTGAAGTGTGGCACCAAAGTCAATGATGGCGACCACTACCAAGGCGCCTGACTGGCGGACTTGAAGAGGGGCGCCCACGGGCTTAGTCTCTTACCACTGGCCGCCAACCGCTGTACAATGCGCGCCAATTTTTTGGGGGGTAGCCGCATGTCGTTTGAGCAGTTCGAATTGTATTCCCTCTGGGTGGGAGTTGGCGGACTCATTCTTTTTATGATCTTCATCGTCTGGAACCTGGCGAAGGAGTCCAAGGCGGGACGTTTCGGCACTTTCATTCTGTTTATTGCCCTGGGGCTGGGGCTGCTCGGGTTTCTGATTAAGACGGTCCTGGTCGAACTTATGGGCATAGGCTAACCGCCAAGCAGAGAAGATTTCCATGCCGATATTCGATCGCCCCGAACTCAAGGTTCAGAAGGACCGCCGCGTCTGCCGAGTGACCGACACCCGTATGGTCAAATACAGCCGGCGCGGCATGCTGTTTTCTCTCGCAGCCCTGGCAGTCGCCGCGGCCGTCGGCGATATGCGTATAGAAGCGCCGAAACTACTGCTGGTGTTGGCAATCGGTTTCTTGCTGCTGACACTCCTGCGCGGTTATTACGTCTTCCGTTTCAACTACCTTTATTCCTCCGGTCCCCATCGCTGGCGCCGCCACTATTTTATCGCCTCCACGCTGGGGGCTGCCTGGTGGGGGGGCATTCTTTTTTGCCATGTATGGCTGTTGGGTTTTGTGCCGGAAACGCACTTTCTCTGGCTGTATTCGGTAATCTTTTGCTCCAGTGTTACCTCTGTATTCTCGCCTTATCACCGCTTCCTGACTTGGTTTATCTCCCTATCCCTGGTACCCGCGGCGCTAGTGGCCAGTCTGTCTGGTGAGATTATCGGCACTATCTACGGTGCCCTTACCATCGCCTTTGTATGGTTGACCGCCCATCAGGCGCGCCGGCGATCAGAAAACTACTGGGACCGCCTTGCGGCAATGCAGGAATTACAGCAGCGCGCTAGCCACTTGGCGGCGGAGCGGAAGCAATCACTGGCGGCGGCGGACCTGACCAATGAGTTTATTGCCAATGTGGGGCAGGAATTTCGCAGCCAGCTGTCGGATTCCCTTGGCGCGCTGGCACTGCTCGAGGCTGAGCCCCTCTCCGAACGGCAGAAGGCTTGGGTAAAGCTTGCCAAAACAGCGAGCAGTCAACAGCTCAAACTGGTAGATAATGTGGGTCTCTACACGCGGGTAGCACGCAAGAACATCCGCTTGCGCCACGGCCCCTTTAATCTCGTCAGAACGATCGAGAAGTCTTTTAAGTTCGCCGCACGCGTCGCCCACCGTCAGCGCCTGGAGTTTAACTTCCAGATCGATGACAACCTACCGGTGATGGTTACTGGTGACAACCGCAAGACTGCCCAGCTGATTCGTAATCTGGTGGATTCCGCCACCGTGATGGCACAAGTAGGGGAACTCTGGGGGCAGGTCAGCTTCACACCGATCAGCAATGCCGAGGGGCAGTTGACCATCAGTCTCAGCGACGATGGCCAGGGCGAGACGCTGCCGGATGAGAAGGCACTGTTCGGAACCTTTTCTAGCTTGGATAGCACCGAAGTCATTACGGGGCTCGGCCTGTCAATCGCCAAGGGGCTGGCAGAGGCGATGGGCGGTCATTTGCAATTGTATTCGACCCCCGAGGGCAATCGCTATCAAGTGGTGATCAAATTCGCGATGGAGCCGAACCAGCGCGTGTACCTGACGCCGGATCGGCGCCTGCAAGACAGTGAAGTGCTGCTGTTACATCAGAAAGGCCTGTTTGTCGCCGGTTTGGCGCAGATGATGCGTTCCTTCGGTATGGATGTCGGCACCGTCAAGTGGACACCGGATACCGCAGACAAGGTGGAGGAGGCGTTCCGCATGGCTCTGGAACGCAAACAGCTGGTGATATTGGCGCCGGCTATGGGAGATTCCCAACTGCTGGAGGCTGTGGGCGGATTTCTGCAGCGGGCGGACCCCGAACTTGAGGAGTGTAAACTGATATGCCTTGGGGCCTATGGGCATAAGTCGCAGTTTACATCGCTGTTACATTTCGTGTCTGGCGCTCTATACCTCGGGCGGCCGGTAACGCGCAAAGAGTTGCACGATGCGCTGATTAAACGTCTCTTCGGTGCGCCAAAAAAAGCCAGCCGACGTATCGTTTCCAGCGGCGGCGGTCAACCGCGCCAGTATTCGTTGTTGCTGATCGAAGAGTCGCGCCAGCACCAGGGGGTGACTGAGGAGATGCTGCAGGCACTTGGCTACCGCGTGGATGTGGCTGCCTCGACCGAGGATGCCCTCGGGCAATTGACGGAAAGCGATTACGACCTGCTATTGGTGGATTGCCAGCAGAATACTGAGCGCAGTGCCGAGATTATCGAGAGTCTGCGCCACTGGGAGGCCGAGCACAAGCCGGAAGATCGGCTGCCTATTATCGCTTTGACTAGTACAACGGAAGAGCAGTTCGAGGGTCGTTGCCTCGCGGCGGGTATGGACGATTTTCTGACCAAGCCATTGAGCAAGGATCTGCTGCGGGAAACTCTGGATCGCTGGCTGGGTAACGCCTGAGCGCTCCGCTTCCGCGACACCGCGCAAGCGTCCACAATGACTTGTCGAATACGCGGGCGGTCGGGTTGGCAACATGCAGCAAGCCCCGGGCCACCCCTGGAAAGCTGGGAGCCGGCGCAGAGCGCCGGCTTTTGGGGATGGGGATCAGAAGTTATATTTCAGTCCCAGTTTTACTCGCCAGGTGGATTCCTCAGCCTGAAAACGGGTGTAGTTTTTCGTATTCAGACCGCCAAAAGGCTCGTAGTAAACATACTGGCCGTCTTCGTTGACGTCGTAGTCAAACAGAATCTGTTGCGGGTACTGAATGTCGTACACCTTGCCCCAGTCATCGTTCAACAGGTTGGCGAAGTTATCGATGGTCAGGTAAACCACGCCGCGATGTTCCGGTAGCAAGCCTGGTACTTCCTGAGTGATAGCCAAGTCCATAGTGGTGACCCAGGGCATGTTGTCGGAATACTTGTCCACGAAGCCGCCAGCTGCGCCTGAAACGCCCGCCGCCTTTGCAATTTCCATGATCTCCGCGTAGCTCAGGCCGTTCTCAAAATCCATGGCGGGATCGTCGGCACCGGAGGGAATGTAGGCGAGGTAGACATCGGAATCGTCGAAGTTTGTTTGATCTCCGAGGTCGCCATCGCGGTACGCGCCCAGAGTCCAAGAGAACGGGCGACCGGAGCGGCGCTCCAGGAACAGATTGAAGTTGGTGGCGTAACCGGGAACGAACTCCTTGCGATAGCCCAGATTCAGCACAAAGCGGTGTTCAATTTCGTAGTAGGCGGTATCCTCAAGTGGGACGTTGCGGTTCTCAACAACTTCGTACTGGAAATTGGATTCCGCAGTCGAGCTGGTGCCAGGATTGACTTCTGTGATGTCTTGATGGACATAAGACAGGTTGAGTGACAGTCCGTTTTCAAACGTTTTGTCCAGGCTGGTAGACCAGATGATACTGCGACCGCCATCGTCCACATTGGTTAACTCGAGATCGTAGTTGTCCTCGTACTCGGTACCCGCATAGACGTTGTCCCAGATAATACGACCGCCGTCCACAGTCCTATCGCCATTGTCTACCCGGGACAGGTCGCGCCAGAAAACGGAGTCCTGACGGTCTACATAGGTTAGCTCTGTGGTCCAGTTAAACCCTTCTCCGACACCGGGAATATCAAAGGCGTAGTCCACGGCGAGTTGGTAGCGCCAATCTGACGGCAGCTCAAAATCCGGATCGATACTGTTTGTACTGCCGGCTCCGGGTGCTAGCGTATCCATTGCCACCTGGGGCACACTGGTAAAGTTTACCGCGCTTGGGTCCAGATCGGTGAGATAGACAGAGTCTTTGGTGGTGCCATCATTTGTGTAGGCATTGGCTACCCATACCAGCGGCATGCCGCCACTAAATCGGCCCATGCCACCGCGTAGGGTCAGATCGTCACGCAGATTCCAGTTGAAGCTGACTCTCGGTAGCCATATATCGCGCCCATCGAGATTTTCGTTATTGGCGTAGCCGTATGTTTCCTCAAAATGGCTGTTGCGGTTGGGAGCGTCGTCGACAGTGAGTGTCTCATAGCGCAGACCGGCCACCAGCTCGAAACCGGAGAATGGCTCCAGGGTGACATCGCCATAGAGCGAGTAGGTTTTGCCATTCACGTCATATGCGATATCGTCGACGTTATTGGTGTAGGCATTGCTGTACTGGAAGTCACCGATTACACGATTTTCAAAATCATCGATGCTGTCAAAGCTCCAGGTACCGGAGGCATGGCGACCGTAGACGTTATAGTTCCAGGTGTCTTCGATTTCCGCGCCGAAACGGTACTGGGCTTTTTCAGCCATGTAGGTGCCATGCACACCAAAGTTCCAAACCTCATTCGCCAGTATGTTGGCGTGGCGGTTTTCATCTGCACCAGCCACAATAGTACCATTGTCGGTCCGCACATTGATTTCACCCCAACTGGAGTTAGTCAGCGAGGCCTGCTCGTACTCCTTGTAGGACAGGTTCACCTCGGTACTGAACACGTCGCTCCAATCGGAGAACAAGTGCGCCGTATAGTAGGTGGTGTCCTGGGCCATGGTCCAGAGATTGGATGAGAGGTTAAGGGTGCCGTCGCTGTCAGTGTAATTTTGCGCTGAGCGGGTTTCCTGATCGCTATACGTAAAATCCGCGCGATGGTTTTCCGAGATGTTCCAGTCAAGTTTGACCAGAATTTTCTCGTCGCTGTCGGGGTCGGGAGCGGAGCCCACGGAGTCGCTGAGACCGTAGACATCTTGCATGATGTTTAGTACTCGAGACAGCTCCTCAACGCTTACGTCATGGTTTTCGAGGGTGTTGAGATTGTAGTTAAACTCGATTTCCTCTTCCCACTTCTCGTAGGAAGTGAAGAAGAAAAGTTTATCCTGAATCAGCGGTCCACTGAACGTGGCGCCGTAGGTTTCCTCTTCGTTATCGATGTCGTACTCGGTGCCATCGGACAGTTTGTCGTCTTCTGCGGTCCCTGACCAGGGCACGGACTCAAGGTAGGCGCTGCCATGGAATTCGTTGGTGCCGGACTTGGTTACCGCATTAATATTACCGCCGGTAAAATTCCCTTTGCGCGCATCAAAGGGTGCGTAGGAAAGGGAGATTTGTTCTACGGCATCCAGGGAAATTGGCGGGCGGTTAGTTGGATAGCCATTCGATTGCAGGCCGAAAGTATCGTTGATGCCCACGCTGTCGATGGTCAGTGAGTTGTATTTGGGGTTGGTGCCGGCAATGCTCAATTCGTTACCATCCGGGCTGACGACGGCCAGGGGGTTCGAGCGAATTACATCTTTTAGGTCGCGGTTAAAAGTTGCGGCGTTGGCGATCTGATCTTCGCCGAATACGCTGGTGGAGCCGCGGTTGCTGAAAATCTGTGCTTCCGCGGTAACTACGACTTCTTCGACGCCGTTTGTGTCAAGCTCAGAATCTGCCAGATCAATCGGCAATGTCAGTGGCTTGCCAAGACTTAGGTAGATCCCGTCCAGTACTTCTTCGCCTTCGTCGGATTGCACACGGATAGTATAGGGGCCACCAACCCGAAGTCCCTTTAGGTTAAAACGGCCCGAATCGCTGCTCAAAATTTCACTGCGGCTGTTAGAAGGAGTGTGAACGACGGTAATCTTGGCATTGTCTACCGGTTTACCATCCATCCCGGTGACGATGCCGCGAATGGTTGCTGATGTCTCCTGCGCAAATGCCACAGGCGCAGTGCCCATAGCGGAAACCACCGCGGCGGATAACAGCGCGCGGGGGAATATGCAGCGTTTCATGAAACTCTCCTGGTCTGATAGTGCCAACAAGGATGGTTGTGAGGAAGCCATCTATTGGCGGTTAACTTCTTTTGTTGTCGGCGCAGTGAATCAAGGTATGCATCTGAGCCAGCGCGTTTTTTAACAGTAAATATTTACGGAATAGTGAAGATTTTATTGCGCCTGTATCTCAAACCTTATGAAGGGGCGGTTTATTGTTAAATTCTTGTCATATCCAGGAGGTAAAGTGTTCGCGCATTTTTCTGGGAATTAATTCGGTGATCAAAATTAAGATGTTACTTCGCTTGGCTTTTCTTTTTGTCTTATGTGGTGTCAGTGCTGGTGCTTTTGCCTGGGGGGCAGACGGGCACCGGATAGTTGGTGAAATCGCATGGCATTATTTGCAGCCAGAGACCAAAACTAAAGTTAGCCGTTTGCTGAAAATCGCTGGGGAACCCAGCCTGGCCGAGGCATCCACTTGGGCGGACCGTATCCGTAGTGACCGGCGCTATGACTGGGCAGCCCCTATGCATTACATCAGCCTTCCGCGCCATTGGGATGGGTACCGGGAGGCGCGTGATTGTCCGCCGGCGGGATGCATTCTTAAAGCAATCGAAAATTTTGAGAAGAAACTGAGCGATCGCAATGTGATAGAGAGTGAGCGCGCAGAGGCTCTGATGTTTGTCGCGCATTTTATCGGTGATCTACATCAGCCGTTGCATACCGGCTTGGCGGCCGATCGGGGGGGCAATGATATAGAAGTTCGCTTTTTCGGTTTTCCAACCAATCTGCACTCGCTTTGGGACGTGTATTTGCCCGCTGGATTTGTGCAGGATTGGAAAAAATACGCCAGTGCACAGCTGGAAGTGATTGATGAACAACAGCAAAGCCGATGGTTGAGCGGCGATAAGACAGAGTGGGCCGCAGAATCCCAACGCTTGGTGCACAGTCACGCCTACACTACCGAGAAGGCACTCGGAGAGGACTACTATCTGCGCAATCGGGAAATCGTTGCGCTGCGACTGCGCCAGGGCGGCGTAAGGTTGGCTGCAGTTCTCAATCGGGCACTGGGTGAGTGAGTTTTTCTGCCGGGAAGCGCTGATTCATGCGCTTCCCGGTGGTAACGACATCATTCGAGACTAGGTAAGAATCCCAGGTATAGGACTGGCTTTCCCAGCCACTGAATACATTGGGGTTATCGTGCGCTCCGGAGAGGCCATCTCAATGCCTGAGCGCGACTTGATAAATGGCAGTTTTCAGCGGCCCCCTAGCTCTCAGGGTTTTGTAACGCGCGCTGGTCAATGCGTTTGCGGAACTCCTCTTCAGTTTCCTTGCGCTCTGAATAACGGTCGACAAAGTAATCCTTTTTGTCTTTCAGGAGCAGGGTAAATTTCATCAACTCCTCCATCACATCCACAATCCTATCGTAGAAGGATGATAGTTTCATTCTGTCGTTGTCATCGAACTCCAACCAGGCTTTCGGCACCGATGACTGGTTGGGTATGGTCACCATACGCATCCATCGTCCCAGTACGCGCATTTGATTGACGGCGTTGAAGGACTGCGAGCCGCCACAGACTTGCATCAGGGCAAGGGTTTTTCCCTGAGTTGGGCGCACACCACCCATCGACAGTGGGAGCCAATCAATTTGGGCCTTCATAACAGAGGTCATGGCGCCGTGTCGTTCTGGTGATGACCAAACCATGCCGTCGCACCACTGAGCGAGTTCACGTAGTTCCTGTACCTTCGGATGGCTTTGGTCGGCGCCGTCCGGTAGCGGAAGGCCGGCAGGGTTGAACATACGTGTCTCCGCGCCGAAAGCATCCAGCAGGCGGCGTGCCTCCTCTGCTGCGAGCCGGCTGAAGGATCGCGCACGAAGTGATCCGTAGAGCAGGAGTATCCTCGGCTTAGTTGCACTTATTTCCGCCTGCAACTTGTCCTGGTCAATGGGTTGCAAGCATTCTGGTCTGACATTGGGGAGATCGTTACTGTTCATGCCGGGGCTCCTCCAAACCAATGGCGCGTGCGGTTGGCGAAGGCCACCAGGGTGAGCATCACCGGCACTTCCACCAGCACACCGACGACAGTGGCCAGAGCTGCACCAGAGTTGAGGCCGAACAGGGATATGGCCACCGCCACTGCGAGTTCAAAAAAGTTAGAGGTGCCGATCATACAGGCCGGCGCGGCAACATTGTGTGGCAGACGTATCGCTCTGGCAGCGGCATAGGCGATAGCGAAAATGCCATAGGTCTGTATCAGCAACGGAATGGCGATCAGGACAATTGCCAAGGGCTGGGCCATGATGGTTTCCGCCTGGAAGCCAAACAGCAGAACTACGGTGGCCAGCAGGCCGGCAATGGATACCGGCTTGAGTCTGTGAATGAAATGATTCAAGCGCTCATGACTGGTGCCAGAATCCAGTTTCTTGCGTGTAATGACGCCGGCCACCAGGGGAATGACCACATAAAGCAGAACAGATAGCAACAGCGTGTCCCAGGGTACAGTGACATCACTGACGCCGAGCAGGAATCCGGCAATGGGAGCAAACGCAAAGATCATGATCAGGTCGTTTACTGAAACCTGAACCAGGGTGTAGTTGGCATCACCTTCGGTCAAATGGCTCCAGACAAACACCATTGCCGTGCAGGGGGCTACACCGAGCAGGATCATCCCAGCAATGTACTCGGTTGCGGTCTGAGGATCGACGAGATCGGCGAAGATTACCCGGAAAAACAGCCAGCCCAGAGCCGCCATTGTGAAAGGCTTAACCAGCCAGTTGATAAATAGCGTCAGGAACAGGCCCTTGGGCTTTTTGCCGACATCCTTGATGGCGAAAAAGTCTACCTGAACCATCATCGGGTAGATCATTACCCAAATGAACAGGGCGACAGGAATGTTGACATGGGCAACTTCCTGGGCGGCAAACCACTCAAACAAGCCTGGAAACAAATTGCCCAAAGTGACACCGGCAACAATGCACAGCCCCACCCACAAAGTCAGATAGCGCTCAAAAACTCCCATGGGATTAGTCCTCTTTGGCGATGGATTCCAGTGCGGCTTGCAGTTCAGATGGCGACATGCGTTCCGGCGCGAGTGCCAGCAACTTGCGAATGCGCCCTTCAATGGTGTCCATGACAGAGTTGAACGCGGATTCGAGCACTTCTTCGGGCGCGTCTAGTTTCGATGGGTCTGGTAGTCCCCAATGGACCTTGACTGTGTTGCCGAACCACACCGGACAGCTTTCGTTGGCGGCGTTGTCACAGACGGTAATGACTGCATCAGGTTCTACGTCCGAAAAATCGTCCCAGGACTGACTTTTCAGGCCAGCGGTGCTGATGCCGCGGGCTTCGAGGTACTTGAGGGACAAGGGATGTACCTGTCCCGCTGGCTGACTACCGGCGCTGTAGGCAGTGATGCGGCCCTGGGCCAAATGATTGGTAATCGCCTCGCTCAAAATGCTGCGGCAGCGATTGTGGGTACAAATAAAAAGTAATTTCACGGTTTTTGGCTCTTGTGCTCGTTAAGGTCATTGGGCTTTGAGGGGGAGGTGATTTCCCTGGAGAAACGTCAGCCGGTATCACAGCAGCGGTTGGGGCGATCGACCATTAGGCTGAGACTGCGCAGGTTGTCCCGGATAAATGTCCGATTGGCATCCAGGGTCTGGTTTAGGACAGATGTGACCCAAGAGGGCAGGGCCGGCTCCAAACGGTAAAAGATCCACTGGCCCTGACGTCTGTCCCGCAGCAGGCCGCAGCTTCGAAGCTGTGCCAGGTGGCGCGACACTTTGGGTTGACTGACCGCAAGCGCCTCGGTCAGCTCACATACACACAATTCGCCTTCGTGGGCGATTAGCAGCAGACAACGCAGGCGGGTTTCGTCGCCGAGGCATTTGTAAAACGTTAATGGATTCAAGTAGCTACCCTTGGCGCTCAAATATATACGTTTTTCATTATATATGGTTTGGCGAATATATAAAGGCACAGCAGGGTTGAAGGGAAAACACGGCGATGTCCTGGGATACAGGGGCGAGCATCATAGAGACCGAGTCGTACCCTGTTGAGTCAAGCATCCCATTGCTTGAGCCTACGGAACCAGCAACAGCACTCACGCGAAACAATCAGAAACCCTCCAAAGAGAGTATCCTGGGGGTACCCAAACAGAGTATTCGGAGGCTATCCAAAGAGAGTGTTTAGCGTCTACCTAAAAAGAGCGCTATCGCTGGGCTTGTCGGTAACCGCTACATATTCCAGTATATGGCGCCCGGGAAGTCTCGGGTCCGCCCCATAACGGAGGTTTTTCTGATGAGAGTGTGCCAGTTGGTGCTCTGTTTGCTTTTTGCGCTTACTGGTCTGCCAGCGGCTGCGGAGGATGTGAGAGTCGCAGTAGCGTCCAACTTCACCCCCGCGATGAAAGAGATCGCGGCGGAATTCGAAAAGTCCACAGGACACCGAGTCATACTTTCCTTTGGCTCTTCCGGTAAGTTCTATGCCCAAATCAAAAACGGTGCGCCTTTCCAGTTGTTCTTTTCCGCCGATACTGCCAAGCCCGAGGCTTTGGAGAGAGAGGGATTCACCGTGCCCGGCAGTCGCTTCACCTATGCAATCGGCGGCTTGGTCCTCTGGTCGGCCAGTCCGGATCTGCTGAGTGACGGTATCTCGGTATTGCGTGAAGGCACCTATAACAGATTGGCCCTGGCGAATTCAAAATTGGCGCCCTACGGTGTGGCTGCGGAAGAAGTGCTGCACAATCTCGGCTTGCAGAAAAGCACTCAGGCAAAATGGGTACGGGGAGAAAATATTGCACAGACCTATCAGTTTGTCGCCAGTGGTAATGCGGAGTTGGGATTTGTGGCACTCTCGCAAGTGATGCATAACGGGCGTATCGATACAGGGGCCACCTGGATTGTGCCAAGCCACTTATACCACCCGATCCGGCAGGATGCGGTGCTCTTGTCAGGCAGCAATAGCGCAGCTGCTGCTACATTTCTCCGCTTCGTTCGCGGAGACAAGGCCAGGGCCATTATCCGCTCCTACGGATACAGGCTTCCTGAGTCCCGCTAGGGAGGTTGCCGGGTATGGGTTTTTCTCAAGCGGACTGGTCGGCTATCTGGCTGACGTTGCGTCTCGCGGGTACTGTTACGTTGTTGTTACTGTTTATTGGTACGCCCATTGCGTGGTGGCTGGCGAAAACCCACTCGCGCTGGAAGGGGCCCGTTGGAGCAATAGTGGCCCTGCCGCTAGTTCTACCGCCCACGGTACTGGGCTTTTATCTGCTGCTGGCAATGGGGCCGAATGGCCCGGTGGGCCAGCTCACTCTGGCCCTGGGGCTGGGAACACTCCCGTTCACTTTCTGGGGCTTGGTACTGGCCTCTTTATTCTACTCCTTACCCTTTGTTGTTCAGCCAATACAGAATGCCGTGGAGGCACTCGGAGACCGCCCTCTCGAAGTGGCAGCGACATTGCGTGCGGGCCCCTGGGATCGCTTTTTTACTGTGGTATTGCCCCTGGCACGGCCGGGTTTTGTCACTGCAACCATTTTGGGTTTTGCCCACACCGTTGGTGAGTTCGGCATGATATTGATGATTGGAGGCAATATTCCAGAAGAGACCCGTGTGGTGTCTGTGCAGATTTATGATTATGTCGAAATGCTCGACTATGCCAAGGCCCACCGACTGGCCGGCGCCATGCTGGTATTTTCTTTCATCGTGCTGCTGGGCCTGTATTTGTTCCAACACCGGGCGCACCGTCCCGGCCTGCGGTATTGGGTTTGATGCCGGACACTATTCGCGCGCGCTTTCACATCGCATTTCCATCAGAGCGAGGACAATCCTTCTGCCTGGACGTGGACGCAATGCTGCCCGGCAGTGGGATCATTGCGATTTTCGGTCATTCGGGGTCCGGGAAGACTACCCTGTTGCGCTGCATCGCAGGGCTGCAAAAAATCGACAGGGGGCGGCTGATCGTCAACGGGGAAACCTGGCAGGACGAAAAGAATTTTCTTCCAACCCATAAGCGGCAGCTGGGGTATGTTTTTCAGGAAGCCAGTCTGTTTCCCCATTTGTGCGGCCGAGACAACCTGGAATACGCGCTAAAACGCTCCGGTGGTCATTGCCAACCGAAAATGGTTCAGCGGGTAATCGCTCTGATGGGTATAGAGCCTGTACTGGATCGCTATCCCGACCAAATGTCGGGAGGAGAGCGCCAGCGCGTGGCCATTGCGCGCGCACTATTGATCCGCCCACGTCTGCTGTTGATGGATGAGCCACTGGCGTCTCTGGATATGGCGCGCAAGCAGGAAATTTTGCCGTATCTGGAGCGATTGCGTGCGGAGTTTGCTATTCCCATCCTGTATGTCAGCCACTCAATGTATGAGGTGGCGCGCCTCGCGGATTATTTACTGGTACTGGACAAAGGCAGGGTGGCGGCGCAGGGCGCGGTGTCCGATGTCCTCTCACAGCTGAATTTGCCATTGGGATTCGGCGAGGAGGCGGGAGTGGTGCTTACGGGCAAGGTGCTGGAGCGGGATAGCCGTTGGCACCTGGTACGCATCGGCTTCTCCGGCGGAGAACTTTGGCTGCCCGACAACAGCGATCTGGGGAAAGAAGCGCTGCGCGTACGCATATTGGCTCGCGATGTGAGTCTGGCGCTGGAAGCGCGCGATGACACAAGTGTTCTCAATCGACTGCCGGTTGAAGTATGTGAAATCGGGGCGGGCAGTAATGAAGCGACAGCCTTGGTGCGCTTGAAATGCGGGGACAGTTACATTATTGCCAGCCTGACGCGAAAATCACTGGCGCGGTTGCGCATTGAGCCGGGAATGAAAGTCTGGGCCCAGATAAAATCCGCGGCCATCGTGCAATAAACCGGGAGTTCCTGCTTATGCAGCTCTAGCTGATTCGTGTGAGTACGGTAGTGGGGGCAAGGCGCTCAGACAATGAGAAGAATATTTCATAGCCTGAGCGTCTCACAGGGTGAATAGTATTTTTGAGAAATGAACCAGAGTGGGCTTATATGTCGAATTGGGCCCACACGGGAGCGTGGTCTGATGGGCGCTCCATGCTGCGGATATCATAATCCACACCGGCATCTACACATTTTTCCGCCAGTGGTTTGCTCGCCAGAATCAGATCGATGCGAAGGCCGCGCTTGGGATCCCGTTCAAAGCCACGGCTTCGATAGTCGAACCAGCTGAATACGTTATCGCTATCGGGATAACGTGCGCGGAAAGTATCCTCCAGTCCCCAATCCTGGATCTTTTGCAGCCATTCGCGTTCTTCCGGTAAAAAACTGCATTTGCCGTCGCGCAACCAGCGTTTACGATTCTGTTCGCCAATGCCGATATCCTGGTCGGTAGGGGAGACGTTCATATCGCCGATTACCAATACGGGCGCCTCTGGGCTGCAGGTGGTCTGCAGGTAGTCTTCCAGGTCTGCGTAGTATTTGCGTTTATTGGGAAACTTCACCGGGTGTTCGCGGTTTTCGCCCTGGGGGAAATAGCCGTTGATAACCGTCAGAGGTTTATCGCTGCCGATATCGAATTTTCCCATGACCATTCGCCGCTGTGCATTATCGTCATCTCCGGGAAAACCGTATTCGCGATCGATAAAGGGAAAGCGTGAAAGCAGGGCGACGCCATAGTGTGTCTTCTGACCGAAAAATATCAATTCGTAGCCCAGATTCCGAACCTCGTCCACCGGAAAATCCTCGTCTGTGACTTTGGTTTCCTGCAGACCGATGATGTCGGGCTGATGAGAATCAACCAACGCCTTCAGTTGGTGCAGGCGCGCGCGGATACTGTTGACATTAAAAGAGACAACTTTCATTTATTGTGTTCCCCAAACAAAGAAAAGGGCCGGGGCATGCCCGGCCTGAATCATTTTGCTGTGAGTCTGATTACCTTCCACCGGGCCCCTTGTGACTCTCGCCCGGGGACCTTTCAGAAGTTTGCCACTTGGGGTGGCGACTTGGCGATTTTGTCGTAGAGGCTGATAAAGTCAGCCATGATATAACCGGCCTCGTTCAGAATCGGGTCTTTTTCCAGTTTGATTTCCACAGGCCCGCCGATATTTGCCACTTCTTCTGATTCGCTTTCCTCATACTCTTCAAAGGTTTTATACGGCTCCAGGCCTTTGGCGGTGCGGCGGCGGTTTTCCATTGTGAGCAGGCGCTCGTTCAATTCTTTGCGTTCCATTTCGCGCGTCTTTTCGTTCAGGGATACATATTCCTGATCCGCGCGCTCGGTCTCGAACTGGAATTGTTCGCGCAGGAAAATAAAATCCGGGTCCGCCGCCGTGCGTTGCTGGTGTTTGCTGATCAGTGACGGCAGGAGCTCCTTGAGATTGAAATATTTGGCGTGGGGCACCGCGTGGATTCGGTCCCAGGGCAGGGCCGTGTCATAGGCACTCTCTCCGACAGTTTCCACATCGATCAGGCGCGGCATCTGTATATCCGGGGTTACCCCGGCGTGTTGCGTGCTGTCACCGGATACGCGGTAGAACTTGGATTGAGTGATCTTCAGCTGGCCTTCCTTCAAAGGCGCCATTGTCTGTACTGTACCCTTACCAAAGGACTGGTTGCCCACAACCAGCCCGCGATTGTAGTCCTGAATAGCGCCGGCAAAGATCTCCGATGCGGATGCGGACAGGCGGTTAATCAAAACCATCAGAGGGCCACGGTACATGGCACGCGAGCGGGAGCGGTTGTGGCGCGATATCTGTTCATTGGCATGGCGAATCTGCACTACCGGCCCCTGATCGATGAAGAGGTCGGTGAGCATCGTGGCTTCCTGCAGAGAGCCGCCACCGTTGTTGCGCAGGTCGAGGATGATGCCGTCTACTTTTTCCGCTTTCAGCTCCTCAAGCAACTTGGCGACATCGCGAGTGGTGCTTTTATAGTTGGGATCGCGCCGACGGTAGGCCTCGAAATCGATATAGAAGGTCGGCAGGTTGATGACGCCGATTTTGTACGTTTTTTCACCGTCGGAGAATTCAAAGGTCGCCTTTTTCGCGGCCTGATCCTCTAGTTTCACCTTGCTGCGCTTGATCAGGATGGTTCTGTGGGTGCCGTCCCCACCAGTGGGGATGGTTTCCAGGCGCACGTAGCTACCCGCTTCGCCGCGAATCAGGTCAACCACATCGTCCAGGCGCCAGCCGACGACATCGACCATTTCGCCTTCTTTGCCCTGGCCGACCGCGACAATCTTGTCATTGGGCTTGAGCTTGCCAGAGCGATCGGCCGGACCGCCGGCAACCAAGCGTGCCACCTTGGTGTATTCGTCCTCCATTTGCAACACTGCGCCGATCCCTTCCAGGGACAGCGACATACTCATATTGAAGTTTTCCAGTGAGCGCGGTGACAGGTAGTTGCTGTGCGGATCGTACAGACGGGTCAGAGAATTCATGTAGAGCTCAAAGACGTCATCGCTGCTTTGTTGGTGGATTCGTTTCAGCTGGCCTTTGTAGCGCCGTACCAGCAAGTCGCGGATTTCCTCATCTTTCTTGCCTGTCAGGCGCAGGTTGAGCACGCTGCTTTTAAGGCGTTTGCGCCACAGTTCATCAGCGGCGCTAATGGAGGCCGGCCAGTCGCTGTCTTCGCGGTCCAATTCGAGGTATTCGTCGCGGGTGAAGTCGAAGGCCGGCAGGCCTTTGTCCAGCTGGTTGAGAATATTGTTGAGCCGATCTGTCAGGCGCAGGCGGAAGCGATTGTAAATGTCAAAACCGGCCTTTACCTGGCCCGCGCGCAGTTGGTCATCGAGCTTGGTGCGCCACTGGCGGAATTCGCTGATATCCGAGGCGAGGAAGTAGCTTTTGGTGGGGTCCAAGGCCTCGATATATTCCTCCCAGAGCTTTTCGGACATATCGTCGCTGAGCTTCAGCTTGTTGTAGTGCAGCATTTCCAGCTTGCCGACGATTTCGCGAGCGGTACTGCCCTGGTCCTCTTCGGGTTGCAGGCTGTCCAGCTCGGCCAGCGTCGCAGCGGAGAACAGGGTCAGGGTGAGAAACAAGAAGCCGGAAAACAGAGCGGCGATCCGATTGGTCTGCATAGAGAGTCTCTTTATACGTCCTACTTCACGGGCTGTCAGCGTCCGGTGGAGCGCTGGCGACCTATAGCTTAGGACAAGTATATAGGCTGAAAGCTCCAAAAGGCATGAATTGCCTCTAATCCGAGGCAAATGGTGCCGCCAAAAGCCTTTTTGCGAGAAGAAATTGCGCCATATGCCGGGTTTTACGGGTGTTGTGCTCTGTTGGCCGCATTGTGTCGATATAGAAAGTCAGTGATAGGCGATTTTTTAACCTATTTTGCGAGCGCCCCCCTCACAACCGGCGGATTTTCCGATCGCCGCTAGCCGCTACAGGGGATAGGCTGTGCGGGTATCAGCAGGTCATCTGCAACTGCATTGGTCGGCGTAGTGCCGGTGAGGCGTGGAGCATATCGATCAGCGCATCGACATAGCGCTCGCCCAATACCGCGAGGTCACCGATTTGAGGCTGCAGGAGCCAGTCCTGCAGTACCCCGACAAGCGAGCCGTGCAGCAGCGGCGTGGCAACTTCTATAGCCAGGTCGGTAGGCAGTTGTCCCCGCTGCACCGCGGCAGTGATGAGAAAGCGCATACGCTCCACCCCTTGGGCGTGCCCCTCCATTAAACGCTGGTGTATCTCGCCACTTTCTGTGACCAGCTCACAGCGGTGAAAGACGATTTCCAGGATTAGTTGCCACTCGCGGTTGCGGGCCACTTCCTGGAACATCCGCAGCCACCGGCTGCGCAGTACTCCAAGTGGATCTTTCATTATTTCATCGCAGGCGCACTCACACAGCCGCTCATCGGGGAACTGCACCCGCTCGGTGAGCGCGGCGAAAAGATCCGCTTTGTTGCGGAAGTGGCCATAGATAGCGCCCCGGGTGACGCCAGCGAGCTGTGCGATCTCAGTAAGGGAAGGGCGGACAACACCGCGTTTGTGGAACACCTCAATAGCGGCGTCCAAAATCCGCTCCCGCGTTTCCAGGGCATCTTCTTTTCTGCGTTTGGCCATTGGTTTATTAGATTCCGTTGAGGTTGCGATATTCAGTTGGTCCCAGTAGACAGACGCCTGGTCGCAGTGAAATTGAACTGTGTCGATCCAGAGCAGTTAATAGCGACCAAAAGGTCGGATAGCATCGGGGCACCTGCACGGAACAGCATACTAGTTTATATTCATTCATGAATGAATAATTGATGTTTGTTCATGCATGAATATAAAATGCCGGTTCCCTATAAGGGCCTAACTTGTCTGTCCGTACAAACCTGTTCAATTCCATTGGCCGCGGGGACGGCCTACCCCCTGTTGAGGTAGTCATGCTGAAGAAGAAAGTACTAATCAGCCTGCTGTTGTCATGCGCACTGCTCAGTGCATGCGGCAAGGAGGCCGCCGCGCCGCCGATGATGGTGCCGCAGGTGACTGTAGTCACTCTCAAGGCAGAACCCGTAACACTGACCCGGGAGCTGCCGGGCCGTACATCGGCGTTCAAAGTGGCCGAGGTACGCCCTCAGGTCAGCGGTATCGTAAAAGCGCAGCTGTTCAGGGAAGGTGGCATGGTAGAGGCCGGCCAGGCCCTCTATCAGCTGGATGACGCCACTTATAAAGCGGATTACGACAGTGCCCGCGCCAATCTGCAAGGTGCCCTGGCGGCGTTGAACGAAGCGCGTCTGACCGCGGAGCGGACTGCGGAACTGGTAAAAAGCGGGGCTGTGAGCAAGCAGGATAACGACAGCGCCCAGGCCGCACTGCAGCGGGCGGAGGCGGATGTGGCGGCAGCCCGCGCAGCGGTTCAGCGCAGCAAAGTGCAGCTGGATTATGCGCGTATCAGTGCGCCTATTGGTGGCCGGATCGGTAAGTCTTCCATTACCCAGGGCGCGCTGGTCACCGCCAATCAGACCACGGCTCTTGCAACGGTGCAGCAACTGGATCCCATCTACGTGGATGTGACCCAGTCCACCGCCGAGTTGCTGGCACTGCGCAAGGCGCTAGAGGCGGGCACTGTGGAGAGTACGGAGCTGCCTGTAACCATCCTGCTGGAAGACGGCAGCCAGTATGAACATAAGGGCAAGCTGGAATTTGCCGAGGTTAGTGTGGAGCCATCCACGGGCAGTGTGCTTTTGCGGGTTATTGTCCCCAATCCGGACAATATATTGTTGCCGGGTATGTATGTGCGCGCCCTTTTGGGCAGCGGAGTGCGCCAACAGGCAATACTGGTGCCCCAGCAGGCTGTGGCCAGGGACCCGAAAGGCAATACGTCTGTGATGGTCGTCAGCGGAGAAGGTGTCGTGGCTCAGCGCTCAGTAGTAGTGAGCCGCACGATTGGCGACAAGTGGCTGGTGGAAGAGGGGCTGCAGGCCGGTGATAAGGTGGTTGTAGAGGGGCTGCAAAAAATTCGCCCGGGCGCACCGGTGCAGGCTGTCGAACAGGAGGCACCGCAAACTCCGGCAGCGGGTGATGCTGTCGCCGGTGATGCCAACACTGAATCACAAGTTCAAGCGCCGACCGCTCAAGAGTCGTAAGGGAGCCCGGCAATGGCTAGTTTCTTTATCAATCGCCCGATTTTCGCTTGGGTGCTGGCAATTATCACCATGCTCGGCGGTGGCCTGGCCATTACCCAGCTGCCGGTGGAGCGCTATCCGGATATCGCACCGCCAGCGGTCACCATCGGCGCCGTGTATCCCGGTGCTTCCGCTAAGGTGGTGGAGGACTCGGTTACCCAGATTATCGAAGAAAATATGAAGGGGCTGGACGGATTGCTCTATATGTCCGCCACCAGTCAGTCCAATGGTACCGCTTCGATCACTTTGACCTTTGAGAATGGTACTGACCCGGATACGGCCCAGGTACAGGTACAGAACAAGCTGCAACTGGCGACCCCTCTGCTGCCGGAAGAGGTGCAGCGTCAGGGGCTGAGTGTCAGTAAAGGTCGCACGGGCTTTTTGATGGTACTCGGCTTTGTGTCCGAAGACGGCAGCATGTCTAAAGCCGATATCGCCGACTATATCTCGTCGAACCTGGTGGATCCGATCAGCCGGGTACCCGGAGTCGGTAGTCTGCAGGTCTTCGGCTCCAAATACGCCATGCGCATTTGGCTGGATCCGCACAAACTCGAGACTTACCGCCTGACACCGGCGGATGTCGCTGCAGCAGTACAGGCGCAAAACCAACAGGTGGCAGTTGGCTCCCTGGGTGGTACCCCGGCCGTACCCGGTCAGCAGCTGAACGCGACCATCAACTCGCAGGGTCGTCTGCAAACACCGGAGGAGTTCCGCAATATTGTGATCCGGGCCAACGATGACGGCTCGGTGCTGCGCCTCGGAGACATCGCGCGGGTGGAAATCGGTGCGGAAAGCTATGAGACCCTGACCCGCTATAACCGCCAGCCGGCAACCGGCGTGGCGGTTACTCTGGCCACCGGCGCAAATGCACTGGAGACTGCCGAGAATGTCAAGGCGAAGCTGAAGGAGCTGGAGGAATTCTTTCCCACCGGATTGAAAGCGGTAGTGCCCTTCGACACAACGCCTTTCGTGCAGGTCTCTATCGAGGGGGTGGTCCATACCCTGGTCGAAGCGGTGGTTCTGGTATTCCTGGTGATGTATCTCTTCTTGCAGAATCTCCGCGCCACATTGATCCCGACTATCGCTGTGCCAGTCGTGCTGCTCGGCACATTCGGGGTACTTTTCTCGCTGGGTTACTCCATTAACATGTTGACCATGTTCGCCATGGTGCTGGCTATCGGTCTCTTGGTGGACGATGCCATCGTGGTGGTGGAAAACGTCGAGCGGGTGATGAGCGAGGAGGGGCTGTCGCCGAAGGAGGCGACCAAGAAGTCGATGCGGCAGATCTCCAGCGCCCTGGTGGGTATCGGTGTAGTGCTGTCCGCGGTGTTTGTCCCCATGGCGTTTATGAGCGGGGCCACGGGAGTTATTTACCGACAGTTCTCTGCGACTATCGTTTCCGCAATGGCGCTGTCTGTGCTGGTGGCCTTGATTCTCACGCCCGCGCTTTGCGCCACTATTTTGAAGCCGCTGAAAAAGGGCGAGGCTCACGGCCACAAAGGATTCTTTGGTTGGTTTAACCGCAATTTCGAGCGCGGCACTGACCGCTACCAGCGGGGTGTGCGCGGACTGCTTGCGCGCGGTGGCCGCTTTATGGCCATCTTCGCCGGGCTGTTGGCCGTGATGGTCGTGCTCTTTTTAAGGCTGCCGACATCCTTCCTTCCGGAAGAAGATCAGGGCGTGCTTTTCTCCATGGTGCAAACCCCAGTTGGGGCCACCCAGGAACGCACCATGGAGTCCATCTATAAGATTGAAGATCACTTCCTGAACAATGAGCCCGACAATGTGGTGTCCGTGTTCTCTGTGCAGGGGTTCAGTTTCGCCGGTTCCGGCCAGAACAATGGCATTGCATTTATCAAGCTGGCGGATTGGGATGAGCGCAAGGCGCCGGAGCAGGGGGCCAGCGCGATCGCCATGCGCGGCATGGGGGCGCTGATGCAAATTAAGGATGCCATCGCCTATGCCTTCTCGCCACCGGCACTTCCCGAGTTGGGCACATCCAATGGTTTCAATTTCTACCTGAAGGACAATGCCAACCTGGGACATGTGGCACTGACCAACGCGCGCAATCAGTTTCTCGGTATGGCTGGCGAAAGTCCTCTACTGGCGAATGTGCGTCCCAATGGGCAGGAGGATACCCCGCAGTTCCGGGTGAATATCGATACTGCCAAGGCAGCGGCCCTCGGTCTCTCGATCGCGGATATCAACTCAACCCTGAGCGCCGCCTGGGGGGGAGCCTATATCGACGACTTCATCGATCGCGGCCGGGTGAAGAAGGTCTATCTGCAGGCTGATGCGCCTTTCCGCATGGTGCCCGAGGATTTCCGCTTGTGGTCGGTGCGCAATAACCAGGGAGAAATGGTGCCACTTTCCTCCTTTGCCAGCTTTAGCTGGGAGTATGGCTCACCGCGTCTGGAGCGCTACAACGGCGTGCCGGCGATGCAAATCAACGGTGAAGCGGCGCCCGGTGTCAGTTCTGGCGAAGCCATGGCTGAAGTGGAGCGCTTGGTGAAGCAGCTGCCGGATGGAATCGGCATGGAGTGGAGCGGTCTCTCCTATCAGGAACGGGCTGCCGGTGCGCAGACACCACTGCTCTACACCTTATCACTGCTGATCGTGTTCCTCTGTCTCGCAGCGCTTTACGAAAGCTGGACCGTGCCCACCGCCGTTCTGTTGGTGGCTCCTCTTGGGATCCTTGGCGCAGTGTTGGCGAATACCTTCCGCGGAATGGAGCGGGATGTCTACTTCCAGGTGGCGATGCTGACAACCGTGGGATTGACCAGCAAAAACGCGATTCTGATCGTGGAGTTTGCCAAGCAGAACCTGGAAAGTGGCATGGAGTTGATTCAGGCGACGATGCGCGCAGTGCGTGACCGGCTGCGCCCCATCCTGATGACATCCCTTGCTTTTGGCCTCGGCGTATTGCCATTAGCGGTGGCTACTGGTGCCGGCTCGGGTGCGCAACGTGCTATCGGCACTGGCGTCCTGGGCGGAATGATTGTCGGTACACTGCTGGGGATCTTCTTTATCCCGCTGTTCTTTGTGGTAGTGCAGCGACTGTTCGGCAGCAAAACGGCCGCAATGGAAAGCTCTGAGGTTGAATCAGAGAAGCAGCGCCGAGAGGCCGCTGAAGCTGTTTGAGCCTTGTATTAGCGAAGATATCGCCTGTCTCAGTCAGGCTGCCATAAAACAACGGCCGGTGGCTGCGATCGATGGAGGATGTTTTCGATCGCGGCCACCGGCCGTTTGTTTTAGGCGGCTGAAGACAAGGGGCTCGCCTTGGTCTGTGCCTCCTTAAACCAACTCAGCGATTTTTTCGCGGGCAGTTTTGACACTGTTTTCCTTGGCGTCCTGACTTACCGATAAGCCTTCAGCGTGGACAACCTCGACGTCGGTGATGCCGAGAAACCCGAGGAACTGGCGCACGTAGGCAGTTTGGGAATGATCTTCTCCGTGGAAACCACCGCGTGTGATAAACACCACCGCGCGTTTGCCTTTGATCAGTCCTTGGGGACCTTCGGGCGTATAACGGAAAGTCACGCCCGCGCGGGCAACATGGTCGAAGTAGGCGCGCAATGTGGATGGCACACTGAAGTTATACATCGGAATGCCCAGTACCAGCACATCCGCTGAGGTGATCTCTGCAATGAGTTGATCGGAATAGTTCACCACGGCCTTTTGCTCCGCAGTGCGCTCTTCTTCCGGAGTGATAAATGACTGGAAGCGCGCCAGATCGAGATGTGGGACTGGCTCAGCGCCGAGGTCGCGGGTGATTACCTGGCCCTGAGGGTTCTGTGCCTGCCATTGGCGGGCGAATTCATCTGCCAATTGAGACGATACACCGTCATTCTGAAATAGGCTGGTTTGGATCTTAAGTAGCTTTTGCTCTCGGTGTGTCATTTCGGTATTTCCTCACTGTATTCCGAATGTGAGGCCATTTAAACATTGATTAATTCGATAAAAAAATATAAAAAACTGCTAAAACTCATCGAACGGATAGATTTAATGGCCGACAAGAAGCAGATGGAGACCCCTTTGACACCGCGTATCAGTCTGGAACAGTGGCGTTGTCTGGTAGCGGTTGTCGAGGAGGGCGGCTACGCCCAGGCGGCGGCGCGCTTGCATAAGAGCCAGTCATCGGTGAGCTATTCCGTGCAAAAGCTGGAATCTGTGCTGGATATCAAGGCTTTTGTCATAGAGGGACGCCGTGCGGTTCTTACCAGGGCGGGAGAGATGCTCTACCGCCGTGCTCGCCAGCTACTGGAAGATGCCGCGGGCTTGGAGGTAGCGGCACGCAAAGCGTCAGCGGGCTGGGAAGCGGAGATTGCCATTGCCGTGGAAGTCTTGTTTCCCACCTGGTTATTGCTTGGCTGCCTGGATGACTTTGGCCGCGAGAGTCCGCAAACCAGGGTCGAGCTCTACGAAACGGTGATTGGTGGCGCGCCGGAGGCCCTGGAACAGGGCAGAGTGGATCTCGCGATCACACCACATGTGCCCAGAGGCTTTGTCGGTGAAATGCTTCCCCGGCCGGCGCAGGTGATTCCAGTGGCACATCCCGATCACCCCCTGCATCAGCTGGGACGCGAGGTCACACTGCGCGACCTGCGCCAGCACCGGCATTTGGTGGTTCGGGACACAGGTTCTCAGCGCACCAGCAAAACCACTACCGTTGAAGTGACACGGCGCTGGACGCTGACCAATATGGCGACTTCTATCGGTGCCGCTTGCCGCGGTTATGGATTTGCCTGGCTGCCGAAGGAAAAGATCCTCGCGGAACTCGAGAGCGGTTTGCTAAAACCCCTGCCCATACGGGGTGGTAGTGCGCGCAGTATTCCCTTGTATTTGATCTTTGCCGATAGGGATGCCCCCGGACCGGGCGCTCTACGCCTAGCCGAGATAATCCGTGCGAAACTACAGGAACCCGGCGTTGGCACCTAGGGAACCCCTGATTCATTCGCGTGAACACTATGGTAGGTTCTGGGGCGCTCAGGCACTAGGATGGCCATTTCGAAAACGCACGAGTACTTCCCTGTAGCTCCGTCGGATACATCCCTGTATCCAACGGTTTCGAAATGGCCAGCCTATCACCTGAGCTTCTCCATCTGGCTCCAAAGAGTTTTTAGCGTCAGGAAGTGAATTAATCAGAGGTTCTCTAGGGGAACTTCGATTAACTCGCTTCTGAGGGTAAAGGTAAAAAAAGCCAGGCGAGAAGTTCGGGTGATGGAGGAAATGTTGAAAACGCCGGATACCTTGAGGTAATCCGGCGGAGTTGCAGGGATGGTCTCGACTGTTTTCGCAATGCATTTCTCATCGCCCGGCGCACGGAAACCAATATAGATCGGGAGCCGGCTTTAAGCTCCGGAAGCTGATGTATTGGCCCCACCCCGGGAGGTGGCTTCAAATTGTTGGTGCCAGAAGTTGAAGAAATCCTCGGTAACTTTCTGTTCGATCTCGTGCGCCTCTTCTCGCGGACAGAAGACGGTAACTGTCAGCACATCGTGCCCCAGTTCATTGGTAGTGATGCGCACTTCAGCATCGGGACCGGATAGTTCAACGCCCATGCGGTGCTCAATGAGTTTGCAGTAGCGCTCAGCCACTTCCCGAAAAGGTTCGCAGTGCTCGCGTATGCGCGTGCTGATGTACTCTTTAGCCGCCATGGGGTTCACGCCATTACTCTCGCGCACCAGGGCGAAAGAATGTTCTATATAGCGGCGCATAAAGTTCAGGTTTTTTACCGGCTGTGTAAAGAAGGCGCTGTTGGGAATAAATAAGGTCGCCCCTGTGTATCCATTGCCGAGTCCGTGGGGATCTATTTCTAACAGGGTGGTACTGAGCCAGTCACTGTCGATTACTTCACCGAATTTATCGCCGATTTTAATCCAATCCCCCACATTGAATGCGCGCATACTCCGCTGAAAAACGCCGCCGACGAAGCACTGAACGAATTCCCGCAAGGCAAGGACAATCGCTACGGAAAATGCGGCGATAGACAGGGCAAACTCACGCAGTTCGGTGATCCATATGGCGATCAGGCCAATGACCAGCAGCAGATTGCTGTAATTGTGTACCGTGCTGATACGGCGGCGCTTATCTGCCTTGGCCCAGTTGCTGCGCGCTATAGCAGCGGCGAGCAACCAGCGCAGCAACAAAATAGTAACGATAGTCGCCAGGGTAAGGACAAATTTGTGCGTCAAAAGCGCTTCCAGCATTTCCGGTCCTGCTCGATAAAAACTCATATTGCTGGCGGCTTGAATCTGCGCCCCGCCGGTGTCTTGAATGCGGCGCACAGTCTTCCCGCGACCTCACTTGGTAGAAATACACGCCTCTCCTCGCCGGCCACACTGTAGCGCTTCGTGCCCTGTTAAGTAAATAGACGGTTGAGCCCCGCGCGTGTGCCATTGCGCGAATCAAAGACAGGGGGCAAGCCGGCGTTGCCCGTATTGTGGAAAAAGGTCAGGCTGAGGTTACTGCACTGCCGCGACCTGTTGGTGATCTGCAAACTCCAGGTAGTAGGACATATATTTGTGCATTGCCTGAACGGCTGCCGGGCTGCCATACATGAGCTTCTCAAAGTCACTGTTGTAGGCGATGGTGGCCGCCATCGCCAAGTGATAATCCGAGTACCCCAGGCTTCGCAATGATTTCGCTGCCACCCGTGCCATTTCCTCGGCATCAGCGCCTGGAGTACCGTCGCTGGTCAGCGCGTCCTGGAAGGCGAGCTCGAAGAGGTGGTAGTGAGGCTCTTCCGCGCTGAACAGCTCAACCGCCTGATAGATTCTCTCTGCTGTCGTCATGGGTGTGCTTCCCCGGGGTAGAAGCGGCGCATACTAAAGGAAGGGGAGGTCAGTCCAAACAGGTTTTCCGAACAAGATCATGAATTAAGCGACAATATTTTGCTAAGAGCGCATCGTGTCTCAGGCTTGAGGCAGCGCCGTAGCAGGATGAAAGGCACAAGTGATGGAATAGCGATTGTAAAACCGCCGGCTACCGGGGGCTATCCGGGCCCTCCTAACACCGGCCCCTGCCGCCGCAGTAGCTTCTATTCTTTGAGATAAATCCATCATCATTGAGTACGGTCTGATGAAACGCGTTGCCATCAACGGTCTGGGCCGCATTGGCAGGTTACTGTTGCGCCGCTATCTACAGGTGGAATACAAGCACTTTACCCTGGTAGCCGCCAACGAACCGATGCCTGCGGACAATCTGCGCTATCTGCTCGCCTACGACTCGGTACACGGCCGACTGGATGCACCGGTCTCCGTTGAGAATGGAAAGCTGACTGTGGGTAAACTCAGTGTGCCGCTGTTTAGCGAAACGCAACCGCAGAAGTTGCCCTGGGGCTCCGAGCAGGTGGACCTGGTGATCGAATGCAGCGGCCACTTTACCAAGCGCGCGGCCGCGGCCAAGCATATCGAGGCCGGGGCAGGGCGGGTTCTGATCAGCGCACCTTCGGCTGACGCAGACGTGATCTTGGTAATGGGGGTCAACGAGACCGACTATGTGCCGGAGCGTCACTATGTGATATCGAATGCTTCCTGCACCACTAACTCTCTGGCACCGGTACTGAAGGTGCTGGATGACGAATTTGGTATTGAGCAGGCCTCAGCCACCACTATCCACGCCTATACGGCCAGCCAGAGCGTAGTAGATCAGGCTGCGGGGAAGAAGATCCGTGGGCGCGCCGCGGCGCTCAACATAATCCCTACGAGTACCGGTGCCGACGCCGCCACAATTCGGGTTCTGCCGCAGTTGCAGGGCCGGCTAAATGCACTCGCGGTGCGGGTGCCGGTTGCGGACGGCTCCCTGAGTGATATATCAGCGCAACTTAAACGCAGCCCCGGCGTGGAGGAAGTTAACGCTGCTTTCAGCGCCGCCGCACACGGTCCGCTGCAGGGCATTCTGGCATACAGCGAGGAAGAATTGGTTTCCAGCGATATCATCGGAGATGCGCATTCCTGCATACTGCACGCCTTATCCACGCGCGCACAGGGAAACCTCGTGAAGGTCCAGGTGTGGTATGACAACGAATTCGGTTATGCCTGTCGCTGTCTTGACCTGCTGGAGCGGGTGTTACTGAATGGCTGATCCCGGCGGTTCTCGGCCTCCGCACGCAGAGCCGTTCCGAGTGCGGTGAAATAGTTGCTGAATGCGTTGTTGATACGCCTGCGGTGTCCGGCATTTGGGTATAGCCCCATTTGCGCCTCCTCGCTCACTTTGGTGCCGGATACAAGAAAGTTATTGCTGATCGTTGCATCTTGGACAAAGGCTTCAAATGCTCGGGCGCAGATCTCTGCGGGCCTGCTGTAATACAGGCGGCCTGTTTCCCGGTCGATCCGGCAGGATGCACGGAACAGCTCACTGGGCTTTTCCCCGCTTTCATCCAACATGATGGACTTGAAGCAATCGAACAACCGGTCGTTGAGGGGGTGGGGAACCGGCGTGGCGTCTCTCAGCCACGCCTCGGAGGCAAATACACTGCCATCTGTATCGCTGAATGCCTTATCGCCTAGATAATGATCTAATGCGTGGAACCACTCGTGGGCAATAGCGCCGGGGCCGGCATTTTTCGCCAGCGAGAAGCATCGGCTTGCCGGTTCATAAAAAGCCGATACACCGGGCCGTCCTCCAATACCGTATTGGAAGGACAGGGTACCGCGCAGTGAAATGACTATTTCCGGGCCGCGCAGTATCGCCATAAGATCGGAGAGCGCATCGTAAAACAGGCTGGCCGCGACATCGCGCTCTTCCCTCGTTACCCAGCGGCCGATACCGATGGACCTAAAGCCAAACCGCTTCCGGATATCCGAAAAAGATACAGGGCCCGATTCTCTTCGAGTGGGACCGCGCCGATAAAATTTTCGCGACAGCAGCATGGATTGATTCACTCCGTTTTCCACAACGGATAAAGTTCTCTCGATGTTTCTTTCCGCGGCCGTATCTATGCAGCTGCCAGTGTGACGGATACTGCTCCCTGTAAAAGGGCGGGGTAAAGCGGCTGTCGGCCAGTATCAATACGCCGCGATCCGAGTCGGTGCGGATTACCCGATCCGCGGCTTGAGGCACTCTCATCATTCCCGGCTAGCGGTAGTCGGGGAAAGGAAACGCCAACCTGCGCGTACCTGTTTACGGTGTTGCTGACAGCATTTGGGACCTGTGAAGATCTCTGCATGATCTCCGTATTGCCGCTGAACTTCCAGCCTGTACTCTGCTACCGGCCGCCGCAAGATAGTTTCGGAACCCGCGGTCTGTGCTTCCCCTATCGGGGTTTCGACCTCGTTCACAGTTATTGCCACTCCACATGCAGGACTCTGTGGGGAATCTGATGCTGGGCAAAGAAGGTCAGCCAACGCAACTGATTCGGTTGCAGACGATCGCCCGGCCCTTTGACTTCCAGCAGGCGATAGCCACCGGATTCAGGAAACAGAATCAGGTCCGGCAGGCCGTTTCGGTGATGGGTAATATCCGCGAGGAAGCGCCGAAACAACTGGTACCAATGCGGTACGGGAATGTGTGTCAGTGCCAGTTGCAACAGCTTATCCGATAGGGCCTGCCAGATCACCAGCGGATTGGTGATGCCCCGCTTTTCGCGGTAGCAGCGCCATACACGCTGCGTCAGAGTTTCTGTGTTGAGCTCCGCGAGGCGTCGATCGAACGCCCACTGCCGCGAGGGATAAAAGTCAGCTGTACGAAAGTCCCCCGGTTCCGCCTGAAACGGGTTATAAAATGCTCCGGGTATCGGTTTGAAGACAATATCCCAGCAATAAAGCCCCAATACACTGCTAAGCAAGTTGTTTTCAACATAGTAACAGCAGCCCCCGTCCGACTTTTCCAGGTGCTTCATGACCAGCAGTTCCACCCGCTCCAGGGATTTCGGCAGCCTGATGGTTTGCGCTGGTGGCCGGTATTGGGTGGGAGGGGGCCAGTCGTTTTCGAACACTGTATTTTTGGCTGTGCGGTGGCCGAAGCGCTCGGCAAATATCCGCTCGGCCTCGTTGCAGGGCGTGGCCAGAATTTCCCGGCACAGGGCGAGCCCGTTTTCGATATCTCCTCGCTTGACGGCGATACGCGCTCTGCGCTCTTTCGCAGGCGGATGGGTGCAAAGGCGGTACAGGCGTTCGGCATCCTCCAGCGCTTCCAGCCGTTCGAGCTGTCGGGCCAAGCTTAAACGCAGGCGATCCAGGCGGCGCTGAAGGGCGGCGTCCCCGTCAATTCCGGATGGCAACCGCTCGGCCAGTGCCAGAATAGCGTCTTTCCCTTTGTCGAGCGCGTCGCCCAGCTCTTCCTGGCACTGATAATAGAGCAGGTGCTGTTCGACCTGCGCCCGGCTCCGGAAGGGCAAGTGCCGCTGTTCCAGGGGATAGGGCTCGTAGCGATAAAGCCCCAGATCCCGCAACACAAATTCGCTCAGATCCTGACTTAGATTGCCGAAAAAAAGGAGGCGAAAGGTCTTGAAGTGCTCCGCCTTCTGCACGGCCAAGACCGGGCCGAACCGAGATAAGGCTTCCTGTAGGTTTAACGGTTGTGGACTTTGCTCCAGTAGTGCTCGCACCAGTGCCTGGCGTTTGAGTGAACGGGGGAGGGGGATGGGGCTGAGCGCGGCCAGTTCCGCTCGGTTGTATAGTGGCAGGTATGCTTCCACGGGCAGTTTCGGGTTGCGCTGTAGCAGACCCGCATCTATCAAGCGCACCACGGCCCGTGGCAAATGCTGAATTTCAGCGTAGTTGAGCTTGTCCTGCCGAAACAGCGCTCCGGCAGAAGAGGGTACCCCTTTACGCAGTAATAGCCGCACAAAGAGTCGTCGGCTGTTGATGTCCAGAGTTTCCAATCTGCGTCGGAAAGCCAGCTCCTTCTCCGAGAGTAAGTGCTGGTATCGTTTCATAACGAAATCGACCAATGTCTGAAAATTGGTCAGATAGTAGTCCGGCTTCAATTCGGCGGGGGAAGGCATTTTGTTGCTTATCTCGTAATGCAGGCACTGCTTGCGACCAGGATTGCATAGCGAGGACTGTATATTTATGCAGTATGATAAGGCAAGCCACTAAGGAATGCCTGGTTTTCTCCCCATGAGCGCAGTAGCCAATCCTGAGGAGACTGAGGCGCTCCTTTCCACGTTGACGATTGTGGTCGTGGGCTGTGAGCAAGTAATATAGTGCCTAAACGACACTATATGATGGGCTTTTATGAGCGAAGAAAAGTACTTACAGAACTACAAAAAAACGCTGTTCGAGAGTCCTTTGCTTACGGTGGACGCGGTTTTATTCACCTACCACCAGGGCGATCTCAAGGTACTGCTCATCGAGCGGTCCAACCATCCGGAGAAGGGGAAGTGGGCCTTGCCAGGTGGGTTCGTTGACGAGAAGAAAGACCGCTCTCTGGAAGACACGGTGATCCGTATCCTCAAACAAAAGACTTCGGTGGAGCCGCCTTATATTGAACAGCTGTATACCTTTGGCGGACCTGACAGGGACAAACGGGGTTGGTCGGTGACAATCAGCTATACCGCCCTGATTGCGCACCAGGCCTGCCGGAGCCATATTGAGACGGTATCGAATGTGGACTGGATGAATGTTGCGCGGGCGGAAAAGATGGAATTGGCATTCGATCACCAGCAAATACTGTATCGCGCCCGCGAACGCCTACGCCAGAAAGCCTTGTACAGCATAGTGCCCGCTTATGCGCTTCCTGAAACCTTCACTCTTCCGGAGTTACAGCGGGTGCACGAAGTGATTATCGGCAAGCCGTTACAGAAGAAGTCCTTCCGGCGCAGGATCGAACAGGCCAACCTCTTAATTGATACTGGCGAGAAACGCTCCGAGGGTGGACGCCCAGCTGCCCTGTACCGGATGCGGGAAAAGTCTGGTGACTACACCTTTGTGCGCAATCTTGAGCAGTAGTGATTTAACACCATTGCGTTGTCAATGAACGGTTATCAACTTATACGCATAGGCGTTCCGGCGGGCAGCGGCGGCTTCCTCGAATATACATAGGTTCCCGGTATACAGCGTTATTGCGGTACTTTTTAACCGGTACGGCATACAGTCGGTGGGGACTACCCCTGTCAATCTCCTGAGGTGGCTGGGTTGTATTGGCGAAGCGTGAAACAACAAAAGCCCGGTTTGGCCGGGCTCTCGTCGCATAACTCCCTTCTGGGTTTATACGGATTGGTTGAAGATACGCTAAGAAACAGCTGCCATGACAAGCTCGTCCTCGTTGTGCGGGACTGCTGCGCGTCTACGGATATCCTCTAGGCTTTGCTCAGTCAGTAGCTTTCCATTGCGGAACACCAGTTGCAGCAGGTTTTGGCGATTTCCAAGGTCCTGTTCACGAATTGTCCGAAGTTCACCGTTGCCCCGGCGAATCAGAGCCAGGCGTCCTTTTTTTGAACGTTTACCGGTATCTGTAACTGGGTCTTTGAACACATCGCGCCATAGCCCGTTGACCCGTACTGCGCTCGCCTTCATGGCAAATTTCATAGTGTCCCGGTGTACTTTTTGCAGTAGCTCCGCCCCCATACCAAATGCGATGTTATCTGCGCTCTGCTTGCGGGCTTTCATCGCGGCCAGAATACCTTCGATGGTGTGCAGTGAGATACCATCCCCCTGGATTACGCGGATATAATCCGGTAGAACCCGATAACCTTTGCTATTGATTCGGGCTCCGAAGATACGCATCAGGCGCTCGATGGTTTGGGTTACCACGTCCACGGGATCACCGCTGTCGGGCCGAATCACCAGGGTGCCGCCGTTATTTTCCACCCGCTCTTTCAGTTCACCGCCCCAGATATTATCGATGGCATTCCACAAGTTGTAGCTATCACTGACTACTGCTACGACGCGTCCGTCTCCGGTGAATTGGGTCAGCATATTGGCGTAGGCTTCGGTTTCATGCTCTCGCCCCCAGCTGGTCATAGTGCTGTGTTCTGCCGCCGGAATAGAGAAGCCGGCCATTGGGGCATTGTAGAAGCGGCGACCGGCAACCAGGGCTGCCACAGTGTCGGTACCCTGGAAGTTCACCAGGTGGGCAAGCCCGCCCAGGGCGGCGGTTTCCCCGCTGCTTGCGCCGCGCGCGCCGAAGTCATGTAGCTTAAAGGGCAGGCCGTCCAAAGTATCCGCGGTTTCCTCCAGGTAGCGCTGAATAATTTTTTTCGCCTCCCGGCTTTGTGTTGCCACTGTGGTCGGATACCAGATAGCGCGCAGCAGCGCAGTCTCAACATAACTGGTAATCCAAAAGCATTTGGGGTCGGTATTTACAACTTGCGCCAGCACATTTTGTACCGGTACCACGGTGCCCTCGGGCACGGCCTGTATTTCAATGGGCAGATAGCCTTGATGGGCTTCCAGGATATACTCCCAACCCGCGCGGTTGAACGGAACCCCATGGGCCAGGCAGAGCTCCTCCGCTTCCTCGATGTCATTCCGGGTAATGGGTTGGCTCAGGTATTGCTTGATAAAAGCCTGCAGACCGAAAAACACCGCTTCCTTGAACTGCCCGCCGCGGCTTTCAATATAGCTGCTTACGTATTGGGTACCCTCCGGGTATTGGAGGTAATGACTGGTTTTGTAGCTGTCTACGTTCAGTATCGGGTTGTAGTCTTGCATCGCGGAAACCCTCCGTCGAAAGAATTATTAGTGCCGGTCTATCCGGTACTCCGTTAGAGAAAGAGGCCACTCAGTTAGTGACGTTTCGTCTCTAACGCGAATGGTGTCTTAGAGACACTATCCTGTCAAGGGGAAATTGGTGAAAATTTTACGCAATGACGAAGTCGGGGTGGCTGGCAGGGGAGGACTGCAGAAGGTACGTAGCAGGGGCTGCGTTACGCAGCCCCCATCAGTGATTGAATGATAGCGTAGTGATCCTCAAACATCTCTCGTGGGTTCAGTGCGCCCAGAGGTACCCATTTGGCGTGGCTGGCGTCATCACCACCTTTTACCTTGGGCAGCTGGCTGTTGGGCTCCAACTCTATATAAAAGGCATGAGTAATGGTTCTGCCTCGGGCAGAGCGATGAGGATCGTCAAACACTTTCTGCCGGCGGATTGAACCCTTTAGCACTGGCGCCGGTACCTTGAGACGGGTTTCTTCGCGCAGTTCCCGTAAACATGCATCTACCAATTTCTCATGGGGATCGACAAACCCGCCAGGCAGGGCCCATAGGCCGCGTCCGGGGTAAGCGCGCCGTTTTACCAGCAGAACGTGCCCGGACTGCACAACCACCGCGTCGACGGTAACATGGGTTGGCGGGTAGGGAGCGGCGGCCCATGATGCTTTGTATTTGGCAACAAATTCCGCCTCTTTGCGTATTGCCTGATAGGCGGGATCCGCCTCCACAAAAGAGTGCAGTGCCTGTGCTACGGGCGGCGGCAGCACTCGTGATTCTTCTAAGTCATGCAATTGGCCAGTGGCGTTGTCGGAGAATATACGTTCCCGGATAGCTGTGGCACTGATCCCGTTAAAGTTTCCGATACCCACTGAATCCCACTGTGGAAACAGGCTCAGGTAGAAACCGGTGTGATCCTTGCGATGACCGATCAATGCGATTTTCGGTGGTTTGTGTGGCACTGAATGATGCGCCGTCACTATGCCATTGACTGAAGTCTGTACATTGCGAACCCATAACTCGTCGTTGTAGGGCACATCCATCAGGGGTAGGCAGATCAAGCGGCGGTTGTCTTCTGCCGGCAGACAAGCTCTGATTTGGGCTTCCCGCTCCTCATGCGTCCACGGGTTGCGGAGGTTGCGGGGTTGAAAAGCCGAGCCGATCAGTACTATCAGGTGCTCCGCTCTGGATAACCCTTCCTCCACTACTTTGAGGTGCCCCGCGTGAAAAGGCTGAAACCGGCCAATAAAGACGGCAAAGTCGTAAGTTTTGAACATGAAAGCAAGCTCCTTGCCAGATGGGCGGTACCGGTCTATCCAGTGCCGCAGTAATTTTCGCGATCATTTTTGTCTTTTAGCCACTAATAGTCAACGATCAGAGTTATCTGTAAGGCGGTTGGAGGTATAAGCGGTCAGGCTCTTTTCAATGCGTTGACGTGAAAACGGGTCGGGGGTATCGATGTAACGCATTGCAGACTGAACATCCCGCCAACCCACATATTCCATGAGAGTCTTGGTATCCCAGCCGTGACTGCTCGCCCAGTTGGCAAACCCCCTGCGCAATGAGTGGCTGCTTATTCCGGTATCAGCGGCGAGGCCGGACTCTGCAAACAAATGGCGGAGAAGGGGGGAGATACTATTGGGGCTAAGGCTTTGCCCGGACAGCTGCCCCCAGCGGTTGATAGCGCGAAAAACGGGGCCTTCTCCGATCCCGGCGAGCCGGATCCAGTCCTCATAGGCGGCAACAGGGCATAGCCGGCTCAGAGCCGGCACCCTGAACTCCCGCCCCGCGCTTTGTCGATCCCCTTTGCTGCGCGGCAGGAAGAGAGTCATCCCTTCTCCGGGGCTGACAGTTACAAACTCCACCTGTAAACGGCAGAGCTCATCGCTGCGGAAACCGCGCCAAAAACCCAGCAGCAATATCGCCTTATTGCGAGTAGCGGCGAGTAGGGTTTTGCGGTCGTTCCTCGTTTCCGCCTTTTCACGCGCACCTTCCAGCCAGTCAGTAATCCTATCCAGCTCCTCCACTTGCAGCGGGCGTGCGCGTTTTTCTTGCGCAGGGTGGAGTTCGCGGATGCCCTTCAAAACCTTTCTCACAACAGGAGCCTTGGTTGGATCGGGAAATCCCTGCTCCCGGTGCCACTGGGCCAGTGCGGCGAGGCGCAGTCGAAGTGTGCTGACAGCCAAAGTATCTGCGTGTTCGGCCAGGTAGCGGGCAACACTGTCAGCGGTGGCTGGCAGGAAGCCACCCCAGGTTACCTCGAAGTGGCGGATTGCAGATTGATAGCTGCGCCTTGTGTTTTCGCGGGTGGCCGCGTGGATGTACTGCTCAATTTTGCTCATCGCTGCACCTCGGGAGGCGGTAGGGCAGGGGCCTGAATCGGATGGGTTTCGTACTGAAAATGCGCATTTTACGGTTCAAAAAATATATAACAATGAATAATTCATTATTATCAAAAGTAAGTTTTTCTAAAAATTGGCAAGAATTACATTATAATTTAGTATGTAAATACATAATACGTATTATGGTACAAAATAATAGAAGGGCTTTGTATGGCGCGGGCAGGTATCAATAAGGTCCAGGTGGCGCGGGCTAGAGCCGCTTTATTGGCGAGAGGGGAAAATCCATCAATTGATGCAATACGTATTGAGCTGGGCAATACCGGCTCAAAATCCACCATTCACCGCTACTTGAAAGAGCTTGAAGCGGAGGAAAATACCCGGCTCGACGATGAGCAGCTGCTCAGCAAGGCTTTGCGGGAGATGGTGGCGAAGATGGCGGCCAAGCTGCGGGAAGAGGCTGAGGAAATCGTCTCGGCGGCGGAAAAACGCCACGCTGAGCGGGAGGCGCAATGGAAAAAGGAGCGCGTTGAACTCGAATCCGCACTCAAGGAGAGCCGTATAAACGTAGATAGGCTGAATCGCAGCCTGACAGCTACTCAGGCGTCGCTGGAGGAATCCGCTGCGTCATTACAAGCTGAACAGGTCAGAAGTCAGCGCTTGTCACAGCAGGTGGAAGGGCTGGAGGCGCACTTGGCAGACAAAGATGCTCACCTGAGTTCTCTGGAAGAGAAGCATCGACACGCCCGAGATGCGCTTGAGCACTTCCGCCAAGCCAGTAAAGAACAGCGGGAGCAGGATATCCGCCGACATGAGCAGCAGCTGCAGCAGCTGCAAGCCGAGCTGCGACAAGCCAATCAAACTGTGATCGTAAAACAGGAGGAGCTCACTCAGCTCAACAAGGACAACGCGCGCCTGCTCAGTGAACTGGGGGCAGCGCGCAAACAGATGGTCAGTCTGGAAGGCGCTGTTGAAAAGTTGGAGCATCAGCTGCCGCCACTGCAAAAACAGCTGAGCGACACCGAAAAGGCCCTCAGTGTAAAAACAAGTGAGCGGGACTTGCTGCGGGAACAGCTGGAGCGCACAGAGGGGCAATATCGAGAATGTGTGCAGCGGCAGCGCGCATTGGAGGTGACTCTGGCTGAAGCGCAGGCTAACCTGGCACATTGTCAGGCCAACTTGGCACATTATAAAGCGCTCGCGGAGCGCAAAAAGGCCGACCCCTCGGGGCCGGCGAAGACTGGGAGGATGGAGAAAAAGTCAGGGCGAAAGCGGGAATAAATGGCGATGCATCGTGAGAGCTCAGTCCCAGGCGGGGAAGGGGTCTGGCAGGCTTCGCCAGAATCTCTCACCGGCGGCGATTTCTTCATCGTTAAGGAGGCATGAGTCCAGCTGCTCTTGCAGCCAGGGTTGTTGCAGATTCTGGCCGATAAAGACCAATTCCTGCCGTCTGTCGCCGTAAGGTTCCCGCCAGTTTTCGAGAATATATTGCACTTGCTCGGGATTTTCCGGCCAGCGGTCACGGGGTACGGCACTCCAGAAATAACCTGCGGCGCCGTGTTGCGCTATGCCTCCCGCCTGGCTCCAGCTGCCGGCGTAGTCAGGGCGGCTGGCGAGCCAAAAGAAACCCTTAGAGCGCAGAAGCTTTCCACTGAGTGCCGGATGGTGGAAAAAATCGTACAGCTTTTGCGGGTGGAAGGGGCGTCGCGCGCGATAGGTGAAGCTCCGAATGCCATATTCCTCAGTCTCCGGGGTATGTTCGCCGCGCAGCTCCTTGAGCCAGCCCGGCGCCAGCTGGGCCTGCTCAAAATCAAACCGCCTGGTATCGAGGATCTTGGCAATAGGGACATTGCCGTTCTCCATTGGGATAATCTCCGCACGGCGGTTCAGGCTGCGCAATACCGCCTTGAGATCAGCCAGCTGTGAAGCGGTCATAAGATCTGTTTTGCTGATGAGTAGCAGGTCGCAGAACTCTACCTGTTCCGCCAATAGGTCGGCCACATTGCGCTCATCATCATCGCCAAGATATTCGCCGGTTTGCTTGAGATAGCGGGCCGCATGGTATTCCTGCAGAAAGTTGACGCCATCCACGACCGTGACCATATTGTCCAGGCGTGCCAGATCGGAAAGACTGTTGCCGTTTTCGTCGGCAAAAGTGAAGGTCTCTGCTACCGGCAGAGGCTCGGATATCCCGGTGGATTCGATCAATAAGTGGTCAAAACGCCCGTCCCGGGCCAGGCGGCTTACCTCTTCCAACAAGTCTTCGCGCAGGGTGCAGCAAATACAGCCGTTGCTCATTTCCACCAGCTTCTCCTCCCCGCGGTGGAGGTGAATCTGACTGTGTACAAGGCCGGCATCAATGTTGATCTCACTCATATCATTGACAATTACCGCTACACGTCTGCCGGCACGATTATTGAGAATACTGTTGAGCAAGGTGGTCTTGCCGGCGCCGAGAAAACCAGACAGCACTGTTACCGGTAAGCGATTATCCATCACTGTTGCCTCCCAAATTCTGGACATTTCATATGTTATAACATAACATTTGATGCAACACGACATGACTGTAAAGAGACTTAATGGCCCGATGACAAAACTCGGGTGGTGAAATGGGCATGTCAAAGCCGTCGGAATCACGGGGGTTGCGGAGTTATAGGGGCGTGCTCACACGTTTTCGAATCCACTGTCTGCGGACCCGGGAATCTAGGGAAACGCTCATGCGAATGAACGGAGGCTTTCTATTATGATAACCTCGAAAAGTCAGCCATAGTGGCATCGCCTTGGGGACTTTTCCTTAGGGCAGACAAACATTGCACAGCAGGTGAATCGCCACCTGGTGCGAAACAAGTTGAAATTAATAAATCCATGAATGCATCCGAGCTTAAACGCAACTTGAGTGCCGCGGAGCAAAGCTGCCGCATTTCCGGGGCCCGTCTGACCGAAAAGCGCAGAAACATCCTCACAGTACTGCTGCGCGCGAAAACGCCACTGTCCGCCTACGAGATTGCAGATCAGTACCGGGTCGATTTCGGTGAGCCGATTCCCGCCATGTCCGTGTACCGGATGTTGGATTTCCTGGTCGATGAGAATCTCGCGCATAAATTAAACTCGGAAAATAAATATCTCGCCTGTGCCCATATTGCCTGTGACCACCGGCATGAAACTCCGCAATTTCTCATTTGCAGCCGCTGCAGCAAAGTGCGGGAAATTGGCATTAAACCTGAAGTGATCGCTGCGCTGCGGGAGACAGTGGAAGCGGCCGGTTACCATTTGCAGACGTCTCAACTGGAACTGGACTGCCTGTGCGATGAATGCGGGCGGAGTGCGGCCTGAATGAAGATAGAAGACCCGATTCGCCAAGTGCCGGCCAATGTGATTACCGGCTTTCTGGGGGTTGGCAAGACGACAGCTATTCGTCACCTCCTGGACAATAAGCCCACCGGCGAGCGTTGGGCGGTGCTGGTGAACGAGTTTGGTGAGATCGGCGTCGATGGCAGCCTATTTGGCTCAGAAAATGACGGAGAGGTCTTTATCCGCGAAGTACCCGGTGGTTGTATGTGCTGTACAGCCGGCTTACCCATGCAGGTGGCTCTCAATCAGCTTTTGAGGCGGGCGAGACCCCAGCGGCTGCTGATAGAACCCACTGGCCTCGGTCACCCCCGCGAAGTCCTCACCGCACTTTCTGAGGCTGCATCCAGTGGGGTGCTGGATTTGCGCGCGACTTTGACACTCGTGGATGCGCGCTGTCTGGCGGATGAACGCTACCTGAGTAACGATACCTTCCGCCAGCAGCTGGAAGTGGCGGATCTGGTGGTGGCCAATAAATCCGATCTCTACGGTCCGCGCGACCTTGAAGCGCTTCGCCGTTTTCTTTCCAGCAGTGCGCACGGCCCTACTAAACCGCTAAAGGTGGTCGAGCAGGGCAGGCTTCTGCCGGAATGGCTGCATTCCCCCAGTGGTTTCACGCTGCCGCAGGCTCAAACGCACACCCATGCCACGCATCCGGAGATAAATGAGCAACCGATACCGGAATGCGGCTATCTACGTCTGGAGCACAGTGGCGAGGGCTTTCATAGTTGTGGCTGGCGATTTGATCCCACCTTGGTATTTGATTTTCACAAACTGTTTTCCCTAATTAGCGGTATCGGCGCGGATAGAGTTAAGGGCGTTTTTATCACCCAAGACGGGGTGTTTGGTTTCAATAAGGCGGATTCCGTACTGAGCGTTTTGGAGCTTGACGATATATCGGAAAGCCGCGTAGAGGTGATCGACGCGCAGCCGGGTGAGTGGACCCGGATGGAAAGCGCTTGGCTGGAAGCATTGAGTGCTGCCTGAGCAATCGGTCCACAGGTCTCTGACTAAACTGCGTGCGCGCTGTCGCTGGTATCGAGGCACTTTGCCGGTGGGATGAATATTTCAAAAACGCACCAGAAAGTGTTTGTAGCTCCGCCAGAATCGCCCTGTATCCGCCGACTTCGAAATGCCCATCCCGCCACTCGAGCAGGAAGTATCTTTGCGGCCAGGGCGCGAATGCGTCTGAGATTTCCTAAAGCCCTTATTCCCGCACAAGGCGGAAGGTATCCCCAGGGATAAACGGTTGCATCGCTGCGACAAATCACTTGCAGAAAAGTTTCGCGCCACTCTTCGGATGATACAATGTCTCCCTATTTTTTTGTAACTTTGATGATTGTGTGATGAATGTAAATTCACTCCGCCGCTGGGGAGCGGCAATCTTTGCCATGGCTGGGGTGAACCTGGCCATGGCCTCGGACCCCTTGAATGTCACCGGTGATAAGTTCCGGCAATTAGACGAACTCTTACCGACCCCCAATGCCTATCGCACCGCCTCTGGAGCACCAGGGCACGCCTACTGGCAGCAGCAGGCGGATTACGATATCCAGGTATCCCTTGACGATGACAAGCAGTTAATCACGGCTTCTGAAACGGTGACTTATACCAATAATTCACCGGATACCCTGCGCTACCTTTGGTTACAGCTAGATCAAAACCGATTTAAGCCGGACTCCATGGGCAATCTGGCAACGCCAGTAGACCTCGAGTCTATTGCGCCTGACACAATTCCTTTTGGCGTTTTTCGACGGCAAGTTGTAGCGGATGAATTCCCCGGCGGCTACCAGATTTCGCGCGTGGCTGACAGCAAGGGACGCGAGCTTGCCCACACCATCGTCGACACTGGTATGCGCATCGATTTGCCGAAACCTCTGAAGTCGGGAGAGCAAGTGCGTTTCCAAATCGACTGGAGTTATAAAGTCATTGAGCAGAAGGCGCTCGGCGGGCGCTCCGGCTATGAGTATTTTAAGCGCGACGACAACTATCTCTACGAAATCGCGCAGTGGTTTCCGCGCATGGCCGCCTATAACGATGTCAGTGGATGGCAGAACAAACCCTTTTTGGGGCGCGGTGAATTTGCACTGGAATTCGGCAACTATCGAGTCGCTATCAATGTTCCTGCCGACCACGTGGTGGCTGCCACCGGTGTTTTGCAGAACCCTGAGGAGGTGCTGACCCGGGAACAACGTGCACGCCTGAAAAAAGCGCGTACCGCGCAGAAACCAGTGATGATTATCACGAAGGAAGAAGCGCTCAAGAACGAAAAGAGCCGCTCGAAAAAGCGTAAAACTTGGATTTTTGAAGCGGAGAATGTCCGCGACTTTTCCTGGGCGTCCTCGCGCAAATTCCTGTGGGATGCACAGGGATATAAAAAAGGCGGGACCGATACCCTGGCCATGTCTTTCTACCCGGAAGAGGGCATGCCACTTTGGGATAAATATTCGACAGAGACCATCATCCATACCATGGATGTGTACAATCGCTATAGCTTCGACTATCCCTATCCCGTATCCATATCCGTTAACGGTCCTGTCGGCGGGATGGAATACCCGATGATTACTTTCAATGGCCCCCGGCCGGAAATCGATGACGAGGACCGAAGCAAGCGCACTTATTCGCGCACTACCAAATATGGACTGATTTCAGTCATTATCCATGAAGTAGGGCACAACTATTTCCCTATGATCGTCAATTCAGACGAGCGGCAGTGGACCTGGATGGATGAAGGGCTGAATACCTTTTTGCAGTTCCTTGCAGAGCAGGAATGGGAAGAAAAATACCCATCCCGCCGTGGTGATGCGCGAAAAATTGTCGATTATATGAAGAGTGATAACCAGGTTCCGATTATGACTAACTCGGAATCTATTCTTCAATTCGGCAATAACGCTTACGGCAAACCGGCCACCGCGCTCAACATATTGCGCGAGTCAATTATGGGGCGTGAGTTGTTCGACTTTGCGTTTCGCGAGTATGCCCAGCGCTGGAAATTCAAACGCCCGATGCCCGCGGACTTTTTCCGCACCATGGAGGATGCCTCCGGCATGGATCTCGATTGGTTCTGGCGCGGGTGGTTCTATACCACCGATCATGTGGATATCAGTCTCGACCAAGTGCGTCATTACACAGTAGGTACGAAAAACCCAGACATCGAAGGTCCCTGGAAACGGGAGCAGCACAACAGTGAGCCTGAGAGCATCACAGCAATTGAAAATCGGGCGCGTAAACTGCCCCGGATTGTTGATGCCAAGCCGGAGCTTGCGGACTTTTACAACAAACACGACGAGTTTGATGTATCCAATGCCGATCGCAACAGCTACCGGGATATGCTCGCTGGACTGGAAGACTGGGAAAGAGACATGCTCAGCGTGGAAAGCAATGTCTATGTCCTGGACTTCTCCAATATCGGCGGCTTGGTTATGCCGTTGTTCCTGCGTCTGGAATATGAAGATGGCACTGTGGAGGACCTCAGGATTCCTGCCGAGATCTGGGCAAAAAACAGTCGTAAAACCTCCAAAATGTTAGTGCGGGATAAAAACAAGATTCTAAAATCAGTCATTCTTGATCCGCACTGGGAAACGGCAGATGTTAATGTGGAGAACAATTACTACCCACGCCGTATTATCAAGTCGCGCCTTGAGCTATTTAAAGAAGAGAAACGGCGCAACCTCATGAAAGACTGGGACACTGAACTAAAAGAGAAGGGCTGACCTTCTTTTCTGTGAGCCTCCAGTTGTACTGACGCCAACTGGGGGCTCCCGTTCCCAATCATCTCCTCATATCCTGATAATCCCGGTGACACCCCATGAAGATTCCTTTTTCGTCTTTCATCTTCCTAGTGATATCGATGGCTTTTTCTCTGCATGCGCAAGCGCACCGATATCACTTTGGTCTTACTGAGCTTTCAGTGAATAAAAGAACACAGATGCTGGAGGTTTCCCATCGTTTTTTTGTTGCCGACATGCAAAGAGCGCTGTCACTCAATGCGGATAAGGATCTCAAGGATGTACCAGCGCAAATCGAAAAATATATCAACGCTCGATTCCAGATACGGGACGAAAAGGGTACAGCCTTAAAACCTGAATGGGTTGGTATGGAGGCAGATGTGCATAACATCTGGATCTATCAGGAAGTCCCTCTAGCGGATATTCAGGGCAACCAACTGACAGTGCGGCAATCCATGTTGATGGATATTGAGCGAGATCAAGTAAATACCCTCAATGTAACCAGTGGTGGAAAAACGACCAGTCATACACTCACGCCCGGTGCCAACCAGGTGCTAGTGGACTTGCAGGTTCACTAAAATTTTCCTCAATATTACGCTGAGATTTAAGGAACCTCTGATTAAGTCACTTTCTGGTGGCAGAGGCGCTTCGGGGCGGGTGTGAAGCTCAGGTGATAGGACGGATATTTCGAAACCGTCGGATACAGGGGTGTATCCATCGGAACTGGAGGGAGGTACTCGTGAGTTTTCGAAATGTCCGTCCTATTGCTTGAGCGCCCCGGAAGCTACCATAGTGTTCACGCGAATTAATCATAGGTTCCTTAAATCATAGGATGGCAAGCATATATGCTTGCCATCCAGGGCATACTCTGTTTACCCCGCAGGAGACGGTCGAGTGCATATTTCCCGTATTACTCGGGAACATAAATCATCTTGCCATTCGAGAGCTTGTAAGTGACGCCAGCTTTGATACCGTCGCCTTCGCCGATAGCTCCATCACTTTCATATCTGGTTAATTCTTCGCCATTTTTGATCGTAATTTTCATGTTCATTTCCCCGGGATTTTCAACTACCACCACGTTCTTATTGGAAAAAGGATTCAGGGGGTTTCGGACCACAATGATCAGCAGGATGACGACAATTACCAGAAACAAATCGATTAGATTGACTACTGACAGAATCGGATCATCATCTTCCTGCTCCAGAAAACGCCTTGCCACTTTATACCCTCCCTCCTGCGCTTGGTTCGCTATCCTGCTCAATCATGCGCAGTTCCTCAAACAGCCAGCGGCGGCGGATATTCAGTATCACAAAGCTGAGGCTGGCGGTGATCAGTGCTAGAGTCACACCGGAAAAGGCGACAACCATATTACTGCCGACAGAGGTGGTGTCGTTTTCCGAAAGGGCCAGCAATGCGGGCCCCATAGGGATTAAAGTCGCCACCAGTCCCAGCATGGGCGTAACCCGGGAAGTGAGCCGCAACAATTCCAGTTTACGCATGATAAACAGCTCCAGATCATCGCTGTGCTTTGCAGCCTTCCTTGCATAGGCACTGAGCTCTGTTCTCCGTACCCCCTTACGCATTAGCCAGGCGTCGGTGAGCAGGGCCCCGAAGGCGTAGAGGGTATATATCAGGGCGAGAACAATACACAGAAGAGACGGGGCTAAAAAAACCGCCGATACCTGAGATAAAACACTTTCCAAGTTACTGCTGAACATTCTCTGGCTCCAGATGATCAATGCCTAGTTTTTGGTAACGGATCAGCGTGCGGACAACGCCGAGGACAAAACTGCCGCAGAGCAAGAAAAAGAAAATCCACAGTGCCCAGCGGGTTTCACCTTGTGAGGCTGACTGCTCCATAACCGGCTCTAAAATCTGCCCCTTGACGTGGTTACCTTCATTGGGGCCGGCAGCCTCCAGGCCGAAGCCCGCTGCCTGCTGGCGGATAAATTCCACTGTTTTTTGCGCGTCGGTTTCCGCTCCCAGTTCATTGACCAACAACTGCCAGCGTTCGATCATTTCCCGCCGGGTCTGCTCACTGGCATCCCAGTATCCCTTGCGCACGGCCTCCATCATGCGCTCTATTAATTGTGCCTGGGCAGTAGCGTTGTGCTCCGCAAACCATTGGTTGAGCCCCAGCTTCCGCTCGTCCATGACATAGGTGTCGTGCATTGCCTGCCATTGATCTTCCCGCACCATGTTGGAATCCATGGCCTGCCAACCAAATAGATTGTTGACGACTTTCAGTATCTGTACTGTTCCCGCGTAACCCTCGACTTTCATGCCTTCAATCCATTGTGGATTCTGATAGCGAATGCGCATTTCATTGCTAAAAAATTGCTCTGCAGCGGTGATAGTCGCGGTTGTCGACCTGGCGTCGGAAACATAGAGTTGCGGGTGTTCTCCGCTGACTTTTTTGACCGCGGCGGAGAGTCCGCCGAGATACTCATAGGGATGATCGGTGGACAGGAGCCCGTGCAAATTGGAGGATCTTGAAAGCAACACAGCATCTACGTACCGTAACTGTGCTTCCAGCAACGCCAAGTCCTGAACCGGCATGCCCCAGTCTTCTTCTGTATAAATATAGGACTGGCTTTGAATAAAGGTATCGGCGAGCACGGCCTCATCTTCCCACTCCGTGGAGTTCATCGCCGCAACAGTTACACCTGTGCCGTAATCGCCTGGCGGATTACTGAAGATCCGGGCACTCGCATAACGGGCCGCTTCTGCATTGGTTAAGCCTTGTTCACGCAGTGATAACATCAACTGCCGGCTGTTGCGGGCAATGGTATTGCTATCGTCAGCCTCTTGCTGAGAAAGTATCCGGATCACCCGGGCTAATTTCTTCATAATGCCGTCAAATTGATCTCGGTAAACACTGGTGACTTGAATCACCGTGTCTATCCTGGGCCGCCCCAACTCCGCCTCTGGAATGATCGTAAGGCCTGTGACCCGACCGCCGCGGTCCCACTCTGGACGCACACCCAGCGCATGCATAATTTGCGCTTCGGTTATGCCCAGAGTCCGGATGGTTTCCGAAGACCAGAGAGAAAAAGCCAGTTTGTCCGGCCACTGCCCATTGTGCTTTTCCTGATAGTCCTTGACTAAGTCGGTAAAGGTTTTCTCGGCCGCGCGATAGGCTTCTGGACTGGGGACCTTGTTCGGGTCCAGTGCAAAAAGGTTGGTGCCGCTGGTGGTCTCCGGGTTTCGTACCGGATCTCCTCCCGGGCCCGGGGGAACCAGCTGTCCCCGCAAACCCGCCAGAAGTGATTCGATCTCACTGTTGTGGATGAGCCGGTCGTGAAAGGCTTGGGCCTTTTCCATCAATATCCTCAGGTTGCGGGAACCCGCGGCAGACGGCGATTTCTCACCGTTCAGAAAGGGTGCGAGGTATTGATAAGTGGGCTGGCCAAACAACGCATCATAGCTGGTCGCGTGAACCTCCGCGGGATTAATATCGAGAGCCTGGTAATAATCCTCTCCCAACTGCTGCATCACTGTGGCGATGCGGTACTTGAGCGGTGCGGACTCACCAAAGCTGTGCAGGCCAATGGGAGTACTGCTTTTTGCCAGCAGGTGCAGATGATCGTGGAGCAGGGGAAGAAAGGTGCTGTGTTCCCGGCGCATGGCTTCCTCGCTCCAGCCGAGATCGCGATGCAAATCATGCTGCATTACTTCGGACAATATCCTGTCAAATGTAGTATCACGTACTGCGCCCTTATCCAGTTGCTGATAGCGGTGTAACAAGTCGTGGATATCCCGAAGTTCATCGTATAGTCCGGACGGAGAAAAAGGGGGCGTCTGGTGGCTTATAACAGTGGCTCGACCGCGCCTTTTGGCTTGCATGGCCTCGCCGATATTGTCTTGAATGTATGGGTAGAATACGGGCACATTGCCCACCGCCAGGTTGGGGTAATCGTAAGCCGACAGGCCCCGGTCCTTGCCCGGCGTCCACTCCTGGGTGCCATGGGTACCCAAGTGAATTAAGGCATCTGCGGCAAAGTGCTCACGGAGATAGAGATAAGTTGCCAGGTAAAAGTGCCCCGGCGCCTGGTGTGTATCGTGAACCCCCTCTCCGGGGCGGTCGGCACGGGGTGGCTGCGGGAGTAGGGCGAGTTTACCCGCCCGCGCCAACGGTATCACAAAGTAATCCGCACCGTTCAGGCGGCGGTAGGCCCAGTGATCTTCCGGCCTGCCCCAAGTATCTTGCAGCTCCTTACGGATTCTCGCCGGCAGCTCTTGTAACCAGTTGCGGTAGTCATCCAAGGGCAGCGTGACCGCAAGGCCATCTGCCAGCAGGGAATCGAGCTGTTCGGGGTGATAGTAGGCGGACAGTAACCGCTGTGCTGTGGTGATCAGCTCTTGCTCCCGAACGGGTGTCACGGCGTAGCCGCTTTCCTTCAGCGCGCGCAGAATATTTTCAATGCTGCGAGGCACATTCAGATTGGAGGCGGAAAGGTTTTTCGCTCCACTGGGGCTATTCCAGAACAACAGCGCGAGATGTAGCTCGTTACGCTCGGCATTGCGCAGGTGCGCCATGGCAAGAAAGCGGCCAATCAGCATCGATACCTGCTCTGGAATCGCTTTCGGTGTGCCCGTTTCCACCGCGCTTAATACCAGGGGGTCTGACATCCCCCAAGTTTCCGGAATCATCATCAGTGCCGCTGCTGACGCCGCGGACAGGCCCTGGGTGGCGTCGCGCCAGTGTTGTATGTCCCCGCTGCGATAATTGAGCCCCATTACTACGGGGATATTCAGAAGTTCCAAGTCCCGGCGGAGGTTTTCCCCCATCATGTGGGTGCTGTTTACCAGCATGACGGGGTTTGCATCGGCGATTAACGACGTGATGGGAGCGGGCGCATTACGGTCAAACCAGAATACAAGCGGTATGCCCCCAACCGACTCGACCGCCTGGATCAGATCGTCGTAAAAGGCGGTTTCGCCGTTGGAAACTGCCGAAGAAGCAATCGCAACTGCCATGACCGGAGCACCTATGTCCCAGCGATCAGCGCCCCAGGAAAAATAATTCTGGAGCCTCTGAAAGTATTCCGGCGCCTGAGGATGATAGAAGCCCGCCACGGGTAGTGTTTCTGGCAGGGGGACATCCGCTGTACTTTTCCCCATACACCAAGCCGCGATATACGCCATCATATGATGGAAATTATTTTGACCACCAGCTCTGTAGTATCCCCACAGAGCTGCCTTTACCTCGCCGGGCAGATGTTCCCCTGTAGGCTTTCCGCCGCCGATCGCAATCCAAGGAGTCGTCTCACTCTTTAGCGCATCGCCAATATAGGCCATTACCTGGGCACGATCGCCGCCGCGGGGAGTATCGATAATGACCAAGTCTGATTGGGAAAGCCAAGAGCGCGCGCTTCCCGGCGAGTGGCCGACGGTGAACCCCGTCAGTTCAATACCGTATTGCTGTGCAATTTCGCGTAGCCGGGAGATTTTACCTGGCAGCACAAAATCATTGGCCACCACACTGACCCGAATGGGCTTATCCATTTGGCTAAGTGCCCCACAGGGCAGGATAATGAATAGCAAAAAAATGAGATTTTTAGACGTAAACGACATGAATTACCTCAGAACTTTGCTCGCATTCCCAAACGAATTTCTCTCCCAGGCTCAGCCAGACTGTAGAGATCGGAGGAGTCCAGCAGTCGCTCATCGAATATGTTTTCAACGCCGGAATACAGCGTTAGCGAAGGTGTTAATTCAATATCCACATCGATATGGTGAAGATCATATTTGGGCGCATAGCGCTCGGAGCCCACATACTGTTTGCCGACAAACTCAGCCCGCCAGCGCAGTTGTGCAGAGTCCAAGGGAGACCAGGTCAAAATCAGGTTGCTGATGTATTGCGGCCGTTCCTCCAGCGGTTCTCCGCTATCCAGATCTTCGGTTTCCAGGTACGTATGATTGATGTCGACGTGCAGCGTATCGGTCAGTTTGCGGCTGAGCTCGAGTTCGAGTCCTCGAATCAGCGACTCGCTGACATTCTGATAGCTGCGCCGCTCAATGCCGCGTAGTCCACAGTCGGCATAGCACACAGTTTGCACAAGGTTCTCGAGCTGATTTTCATAGATCCTAGTGGCAATAAACCAAACGTTCCGCGTGTACTCAAAGCTGAGCTCATAAGTTGTTGAGCGCTCAGGTTCGAGATCCGGGTTACCTTCAACCCAAAACATACCGCCGGCGGCTAATACCCGAAATTCTCCAGACAGCTCCGTTAGGGAAGGGGCTTTAAAGCCCTCGCCGTAACCGCCTTTTAGGGTCCAGCTGTCATTGAGATGGTATACGGCGTACAAACGGGGATTGATCACTTGCCCGTAGTCCTCGTGGCTGTCGATACCGAGGCCAGAAACGATTTTCAGTGGAGCAGATAACCTCCACTCATCTTGCAGGAAGAGGCTCTTATGCGTTGCCGAGGATTCACCAATGGCGGATGACTCAGTGTCGAACAGTTTTTCGTCACGCAGTTGCCCACCAATGGAGAGATAGTGGCCTGAGGCCAGCGGTAGACCGAGGTGACCATCGATGATGTGGTCTTTAAGCGCTTGTGGACGCGTAGCAGATACACCATTTGTACGGAGATTTTTCCTTTTCAACTCAGCTTGGTAAGCATTGATTCTGGCGTGTCCCCATTGCCAGTCGCCGTAATAACTTAGAGCGAACTGTTCTCGCTCGATATCATCAATAGAGGTGTAGCCATTGGAGTAGCTAGCAACATCCCGCTCACGCTCATCGTCATTTCGACTGTAGGTAAACCGCAGTTTCTGGCCGTCGCGCGGAGTCCATAATAGGGAACCTTGTGCGGCTTTAGACTCTCTCCCTTCAATTTCTGAGATAGCCTCATTATCCTCCATTGGCAGATTGTCACGCTGGAAGTACTGTCCCGCCAGGGTAAACGCCAGCGTTTCTGCTATCAGAGGCCCGGAGTGATAGAAAGTGGCTTGATTTGTATTTCCACCGGATTGATCCAGGTTCGTGAGTGAGGCCGTTACTTCGCCGTGGTAGCTGTCGCCGGGCTCGCGGGTGATGATATTGACAACACCGCCCAGTGCATCGGCGCCGTAGAGAGACGACATTGGCCCGCGGACCATTTCAATTCGCTCAATAGCGGACTGGGGCAACCAGCTCAGCTCGTAGTCCGAGTGGGCAATGACACTGTTACTGGAGCTGATTCGGCGGCCATCGACCAAGTACAGCGTATGCTCGACCGGCATGCCGCGAATGCTGATGCCACGACGGGTCTGTCCCACGGAAGTGACGGTTACACCGGTCTGCGCGGTGAGTGCATCGGCTAAATCCTCGGCATCAATCCGGTTCAACTCGTCCGCCGTAACGACAGAAATACTGGCCGGCGCGTCTACAAGTTTGGATTCCTGACGGCTGGCTGTCACAACAATCGTTTCCAGCCCGGACGCTTCCACGGCATGTGCCGTTTCTGCGCATATCCCAAGTACAGAAAGGCTGACAGGTAGCAGCAAAAATATACTCTTGTTCATTATTTATACATTCTTTGGTGTGGATTAAGCGATCTGTGACGTCGCACTATGAGTGGGCGCTATTTGCACAGATTGGCAGTGCATCTTGTGCTGAGGCGCCTCATTCTTCATAAGGTAGATATGATATAACATTATAAAAAGGTGTGCGCCAGCATTGTGTGATTAATGAGCCAAAATAAATCTCAACCTAGGGAACCTCTGATTAATTCATTTCCTGGGGGCAGAGATTCTTCGGGAGCGGATGTGAAGCTCGGGTGATAGGACGGATATTTCGAAACCATCGGATACAAGGAAGTATCTGGCGGAGCTACAGGGAAGTACTCGTGCGTTTTAGAAATATCCGTCCTATTGCCCGAGTGCCCCGGAACCTACCATTGTGTTCACGCGAATTAGTCATAGGTTCCCTAGGGATATTTGGGCGTGCCAGTTACTAGCCCAGCCCAAGCGCTACTGAGCAGCCGAATTGCCGGGAATAGTTGTGATGTCCGAACCATTGATCTGGATTGTTACCGGTAGCTTTTTGATGAGCGCTGTTGCCATGGTTGGCGGTGTCACAGTGTTTTGCAGTCCTGCCACCTTGGAGCGGCTGCTTTTGCCCTTGGTGTCCCTGGCCGCCGCGACTCTGCTCGGCGGAGCATTTTTTCATATGCTGCCGGAGGGATTGGGTAGGGCTACGCCACTCTCTGCAAGTCTGTGGATGGTGGCGGGCTTTACGACTTTTTTGTTATTGGAACAATTGTTGCACTGGCACCACTCGCACAGCACCAGGGAGGCGGACGCGCCTCCGGTGACTTATCTCATCCTTCTCGGCGATGGCATTCACAACTTTATTGGGGGACTCGCTATCGCCAGTGCCTTTTTAATTGACCCTCGAGCGGGCATCTCCGCCTGGATTGCAGCGGTTGCCCATGAGATCCCTCAGGAGCTGGGGGACTTCGGCGTACTGGTCCACGGTGGCTGGTCGCAACGTCGTGCACTGATTTGGAATTTTCTGTCTGCGTTAACCTTTCCGCTGGGAGCGTTGATTGCCTACGGGATTTCTCAAAGCTTTGATGTGACTGGGCTGGTGCTTTTTGGCGCGGGCAATTTTATTTATATCGCAGCATCGGACCTGATACCGGAAATTAAGCAGCAGGCATCATTGCACGCTGTATCCTTGCATTTCGGTTTTTTTATCACCGGACTGGGGTTGATGCTGATTTTGGCGCTATAGCAAGTACAGATTCAAGGGCTCAAGCGGCTTGCGTGCACGTGCATTCCCTCCTTATTGCCTCATTTATAGGGAATAAGCGCCAGCATTCACTCAAGCCGGGGAAAGGTTGATTTAGATCAATGCCTTGTGAGGTCAGTGCCGTATAGGTTTTCGACTAATGTTGCAGAATCGGAGCCTGTATGTTCACCTCGATCACTGCGCAGCCAGACAGCGCCAAAGCCAAAATGACCGACACGGATGCACAACGCCAGTGGCATTGCTTACCAGCAAAGGAAGCCGCAAATCGCCTCGATAGCGGTGAAGAAGGGTTATCGGTGGAGGAGGCCAACCACCGCCTTGCCGCATATGGCCCCAATACATTGCCACAGCCCCGGCTGCCGGGGTTTCTCCATTTGTTTCTGCGGCAATTTGTCAGCCCGTTGATATATGTGCTGCTGGCGGCAATGGTGGTTTCATTGATTGCCGGTAAATTTGCCGACGCCACATTTATCGGATTGATTCTTCTGCTGAATGCGCTAATCGGCGCACTGCAGGAGTATCACGCGCACCGCAGCGCCCAGGCACTACGCAAACTAATGGTGAGTCGCGCGCGGGTTATTCGGGGCGGAGAAATACTGGAGATTGATGCGGAGTCGCTGGTACCTGGTGACCTGCTGCTACTTGCCTCGGGCGATCGGGTACCTGCTGATCTTCGCTTGCTGGAGTCTGTCGGGCTCGAGGTCGATGAATCTGTTTTAACTGGAGAATCGTTGCCGGTTAGCAAGAACAGCGACCTGCTGTGTGACGCCGATACACCGGTGGCAGAGCGAATCAATCAATGTTTTGCAGGCGGCCTTGTTACAAGTGGCCGTGCCCGCGGTCTGGTGACAGCCACGGGACTGCATACGGAAATGGGTAAATTGAGCCTCACCCTGGAATCCGCCGAGACGGTTCAGCCACCACTTTTTCAACGGATTGAGCGCTTTAGTAAAAAACTCACAATCGCACTGCTGACGACAGTGGCCATTCTCGCCGCAATCGAACTGGCCAGAGACACTCCGCCACTGGTGATTTTCATGACGGCAGTTGCTCTCGCTGTGTCCGCTATTCCCGAGGGGCTGCCGATGGCACTGACCGTGGTGCTCTCCATCGCCACCCGCCGCATGGTCAAGCGCAATGTGATCGTCCGCAAACTGGTGGCGGTAGAGAGTCTCGGGTCCTGTACCGTGATTGCCGCAGATAAGACCGGTACTTTGACAGAAAATCGACTCACCGCCAGTGAAGTCGCTTTCTGTGATGGCGAGGGGTTTACCGTGGACGGCGGCATACTACCGTCGCATCCGCAGTCACCCCCTGTCGATCACGCCATAATGGCGCGGGTAGCCCGGGCCGCCGCCCTGTGCAACGAGGCAGAGTTGCACCCGCTGGAAAATGGTCAGTGGCACAGCAGCGGTGATGCTGTTGACCAAGCGCTTCTGGTTATGGCCCACAAGACGGGATTTAGTCGGGCGCAATTGCTGCAGACATATCCGTTAAAGGGGCAGATACATTACGAGCCGGCGCTTGGATTTGCTGCTACATCGCATGCGAATCCGCAAGGGCAGGGGGGGCGGCAGCTGGTTTGCGTGAAGGGTGCATTGGAAAAACTATTACCCATGTGTAGCCGTATGGCCACCGCCGACGGTGATGTCCCCCTGGACAGTGCATCCATTACTGAGCAAATGCATCGTCTCGCGGAAAGGGGCGCTCGGGTGCTGGCACTTGCGGAAGGAGAGTTGGGCGAATCGGAAACGCTATCGCAAGAAAAATTGCAAAACCTCTGTTTGCTGGGATTGGCGGCGATGTTTGACCCTCTGCGCCCAGAGGCCGCCGCCGCCGTAGAGGAATGTAAACAAGCGGGCATCCACTTGTGTATGCTCACCGGCGACCACCCGCATACCGCGCTCAGCATTGCCCGAGAGCTAAAACTGGCAGAGCAGGGCGACAAAGCGGTTACCGGCACCGATTTAGCGCAGGCCGAAGCAAGGGGAGAAGCGGCAGTGGACGCGCTGACCGCCGATACGCGAGTTTACGCGCGAGTATCTCCAGAGCAAAAATTAACCATTGTGCAATCGCTCCAGCGCCAGGGAGAATTTGTGGCGGTCACCGGTGATGGCGTCAATGATGCGCCGGCGCTCAACAGTGCCCATGTTGGTGTGGCCATGGGGGAGCAAGGAACGGAGGTGGCAAAGGAGTCCGCGGATCTGCTGCTCGCAGACGACAATTTCGCCTCGGTGGTGGCCGGAGTGGAAGAGGGGCGTATCGCCTATCGGAATATCCGTAAGGTGATCTTTTTCCTGATATCCACCGGGGCAGCGGAGGTCGTACTGTTTATTCTTACCACCGCATTCGGTCTGCCCTTACCACTGACCGCCGTGCAACTATTGTGGCTCAACCTGGTCACCAACAGTGTGCAAAGTATCGGACTCGCGCTGGAACCCGGCGAGGGTGACGAAATGCAAAGACCGCCCCGTTCCCCCCAAGAATCTCTGTTCGATCCACTGATGTTACGCCGTGTGATTACCGCCGGACTTGTGATGGGTGGGCTTGCTTTCGGCTGTTTCTACTGGTTGTTGGAGCAAGGCTGGGAGGTAGATGCAGCGCGCAACAGCGTGTTGCTGCTGATGGTGCTGTTTGAGAACGTACAGGTATTCAATAGCCGCTCCGAATACCGTTCCATATTCCGCCAGCCACTGTTTTCCAATCCAATACTATTGCTGGGAACATTAGCCGGGCAGGGAATTCATATCCTGTCACTGTACTCACCTTTGATGCAGGACCTGCTCGGGGTGTCTCCGGTGAGCGCCAGAGAATGGGTAACGCTTTTGACAGTGGCACTGCTGCAGCTTTTAGCGATGGAGCTGCTATTGTCCATCACTCGCTGGCGCAAGCGGAAAACGGCTGACAGTCTGAAGACATACATAACCTAAGATGGGAAGCGACTGGCGATTGAGATCTTCACCGCATACCGGTATGAGCTGCTTGGCGCCCAACTGCCGCCGCAATACGCAGCGATGGCCTTTCGCAAATGTGGGTTTCAGCGTTGATCGGGCTATGTTGCACTTAGATCCAGGGTGAAGATGACCTGAGTATGGTCCTGCGGGTCCGTGTGGCAGTCCCACCCCATACTGCGTGCCACATCGCGTAGTTTGATATTCTCTGCCGAGTCAATGGAATAAAGGTGTTTAACACCGCGCGCACGGGCCGACTCTATCAGGCGGTTGAGAAGCAGGGTCCCCAATCCCTGCATCTGCCAATCGTCCGCCACCACTACGGCGCATTCCGCCGCTGTGCGCGATGCTTCCAGAATATAGCGCGCCGCACCGATTTCCAGCGGCCCTTTGTCACTCTCCAGTAGAGCGATAAACGCCTCCCGCTCGTCGTGGTCAATATCCGTCAATTGCTTCAGCAGCTGTTCACTGGGCTCGCCGATACCCCCTAGAAAACGGAAATGGCGGGATTCCGGTGATAAATTGGTGATAAATGCCCGCTCCAACTCTATATCGCTCTTTTCCATGGGACGGATTGTCACCACCTGACCGTTGCGCAGCTTTTCTGTCACGCTTCTGGAAATCGCCGTATGCGCTTGTTCACCGGACATTGTCACCAGTCTCCTTGTCATCGGGGCCGATGGTTGATGTGATTCATCTTCCAATAATAGGACTGTCTGCTTGGTGGCGACCAACCGGATGCAGGCATTTATGCGCAGGAGGAGCACAGAGCGGCGCTGAGACCCGTATCCCGCGCTGGATTCCACAACAATATTTAGTTCGCATAATATATATTATGTTAAATTAATAATTCCTACATCAATACTCCGCCACCCACCTGAGCTTCTCGCCTGGCCCCATGGCTCCAAGGATATCCCACAACCCATCCGAAATGTCTTAGCTCAGATCGCTTGCGCCTTTACTTTATCGAAAACCACCTTCACACGGTGTTTTGTACCGTCATCCACGAGCGGGATCCGCTCGTCGTCCAGTGTTACGCCGTCCAGGGTCAGCTCAGCCATTCTCGAAGGACAACCGCCACAGTTGTGCACATCAATTTCATAGCAGCTGCTCTTGAATCTTAAATGCACCCGGTAGTGACTCCAGGAATCCGGCAGGCAGGGTCTAATTTCAAGGGTGTCTCCACCGACCATTTGCAGGCCGAGCAACGCTTCAATGGCCCCGCGGTACAACCATCCTGATGCCCCGGAATACCAGGTCCAACCGCCTCGACCCACATGCGGCGGAACGCCATAAACATCACCCGCCAACACATAGGGTTCGGTGCGATAACGGTGTACGCCCGCGGCGTCGGAGGTATGTGTGATGGGATTGATCAAATTGAACAGATGCCAGGCGCGTTCACTCTGACCGAGCCCGGCGGCAGCCCAGACCGCCCAGGTGGCGGCGTGGGTATACTGGCCGCCATTCTCGCGTATGCCCGGTGGGTAGCCTTTAATGTAGCCCGGGTCCTTTTTGGTGCGGTCGAATGCCGGTGTCAGCAGCAATATCTGCCGCGCCTTCTCGCGCACTAAATGCTTGTAGGCGGATTCCATTGCCTGGCGAGAACGGTCGGTCGGATGTTCCTGCGACAGCACCGACCACGTTTGCGCAATAAGATCGATCTTACATTCGTCGCTGTCCTTGGAACCTACGGGGGTACCATCATCGTAATAAGCACGGCGGTACCAGGCTCCGTCCCAACCGCTCTCCTCCACCTGCTGGCGGAGATTTTCGCCAAGCTGACGGTAGTGGTTTGCCAGGGCGCTGTCACCTATGTAGTCACACAAAGGTGCCATATCCCGGCATACGCGCAGAAGGAACCACCCCATCCATACGCTTTCTCCGCGGCCAGTGGTGCTGATACGGTTAAAGCCATCATTCCAGTCACCGTTGCCAATGACCGGCAGTCCGTGTGGGCCCACTGCGCCGGCACGCTCAATGGCGCGGCAGCAGTGCTCGTACAGAGAGCCGGACTCCTCACTGCTTTCATATTCCGCATAGCGCTCATGCTCGTCCTTGGCCAAAGGTGCTCCCTGCAGATAGGGAATCTGCTCGTGCAAAATCCCGTAGTCCCCGGTACTGCGAATATATTGAGCAGTGACAAAAGGTAACCACAGGAGGTCATCGGAGCAGCGGGTGCGTACGCCACGCAGGGGTTGTTCATGCCACCAGTGCAGTACGTCTCCGTCCTGGAACTGCCGTGAGGCGGCGCGCAGTATGTGCGCCCTCGCCCAATCCGGGCGGGTCCATAATAGAGCCTGCACATCCTGCAATTGATCGCGGAAACCGAAGGCGCCACTGGATTGGTAAAAGCCGCTTCGGCCCCAAAGCCGGCAGGCCAGTGTCTGATAGGGCAGCCAGCGATTCAGCATCAGCTCGGTTGCGCGATCGGGCAGCTCCACTTGTATTGTGCCAAGGTAGTTTTCCCAAAAGTCCTCGACTTCCGCGCGCGCCTTTTCTGCCATCTCCGGCTGGCGGAATTTCGCCGCAAGCGCCAGGGCCTTGCTGCGATCTGTCCCCTCCCCCATTACGAAATAGATGTGCTGGGATTCCCCCGCTTTCAGGTCGATGTGGACCTGATACGCGGCGCAGGGGTCGATACCGCATTGTACCCGGCCGGAAAGGCCAATGCGGAAAAGTGCTTCCGGTGCCTGGAGCCCACCGGATCTACCCAGGAATTCGTGGCGATCGGTGGTCAGCCCATGTGCCGGCAGGTTTGACGTGAGGAAGGCCACCCCCGGTTTCGCATCCGGGACAAAAGCGTTGCGTGCCAGCAAAACGTCCTCTTCTGACACATACTCACTGACGAGATGCGGCCAGCTGGTGGCGCGGACCAAGCCCTGAACCCATTCTACGTAGTATGTGGCCGTGAGCCGCCGCGGGCTGTCCCAGCAGTTGGTAAGGGTGAGGCGCCCTATTTTCACTGGCGCTTCACGATCGACAAAAATCCGCCACGTCTGCTTCAGACCGTGACTGTTGTGCCGGAACTCGCTGTAGCCCGCACCGTGACAAACCTGGTAGGCGGAATCGGCGGGGCGCGGTGCCGGTGTCGGCGTCCATACCTCCGCCGTCTCTTCGTCCCGCAGGTAGAGTACTTCGCCACTGGGGTCGCGCACCGGGTCATTATTCCAGGCGGTCAGCCGGTGTTCACCACTGTTGCCGCTCCAGGTGCAGCAGGAACCGCCCTCGGATACCAGACAGCCAAAATTTGGGTTGGCAATAACGTTTACCCAGGGCGCCGGCGGGCGTTGCCCAGGTTGCAGATGCAATATGTATTCGCGCCCATCCGCACTGAAGCCGCCGATGCCGTTGTCAAATTGCAGGTCGGCAGGCCGCTCCAAAAGCGGTGTAGGCTGTGGCACACGATCCGAGGGGTGCACGGGCACAAAGGGCGGCAGTGGCTGTAACTGTGCCTGCAAAGACGAAGCCGCCGCTTCCAGCTGCGCAGTCACGGGACCGGCCGCGGAATCCAGAATGACCCGGGCCGCCGCCAACAGGCGAATGCGTTCCACGCCGGGTAACTCCTGACCCGCGACAAGCACCACTGAGCCAGCCAGTTTGCGCAGTGTGCGGCCGCGTATATCGGCGATCATGTCTTGAAGCCGGTCGCGGGTTTGCTGTGCGTAACCCGCGGACTCTTCGTCAAGTATGACCAAGTCCACCGCAATGCCGCGCCCACACCAATAAGTGTGCGCCTCTAGTATGGGCTCGGCGAAGCTGATTTCCTGGTCGCTGCGAATTTGCACCAGCAGTATGGGATTGTCTCCAGAGATGCCGCGACTCCATAACCCCGGCTGGATATGGCGGCTGCGGGCCAGCACGCGCGAAGGGGCGCGCATAGTGCCGGAGGGCGCCAGTACTGCGGACAGCAGGTCCATCATCCAGCGCATATCCCCACCGGATATTTGCAGGTTGCGCACTTCATGCTCTGACTGCATGCGCGCCAGATCAAATATCCAGCGCGCTTTGGGTTGGGAGCGGTAGCTGCGCATGGCGGAGAGGATTTCGCGCCGCGACCTGCTCACACCGGTCAGATAGATGACTTCAATTTCCGACTGCGGGGGGATGATCACCTCTTGTCCGGTGGCGATGACCGGGTCCAACACCGGGCCGGTGGTGCCGCTGAACCCCTCCAGGCCGTTCTCCAGTGCACGAGGATGTGCGGGATCACCACCGCGGCCGAGGAAACGCAGGCGGTCTGTTTCCCAGCCGAGCCGGTGTTTCACACCGGGCTGAACCAGAATGGAGTGTGCCAAATACACCGGCTTCTCAGCGTTGCTGCGGGGGCGGCGCCGGTAGAGCATCACCTGTTCGTCATCCAGAAAACGGCTTTCCACAAATAGCTTGGCAAACGCCGGGTGGCGCTGGTCTTCTTTGTCCGGCGCGAGCACCACCTCCGCGTAACTCGCCAGCAATAAGCGGCGCTTGTGGTCCCTTTCGTTCTTGATGATCAGCTGACGCACCTCCACGTCGTGCTGGGAGCTGAGGGCGACGCGCAGACGACAAAATAGCCCGGCCTCTCGGCGTTGGAACTCCACCTGGTGGGGAGAGAAGTTGGCATTGCAGTGCCCTGCTTCGCCGCCACACGGTGCCAGCCCCAGGGAGAAAAACTCACCGCTGTCCAAATCCCGCACATAGTTCCAACGCCCCCACTGATGCTGAGTTGGGTCCGGCTGCCAGCGGGTGAGCGCGATGTTATGCCAATAGGCACCGCCAGCTCCGTCCGCAGCCAACACCAGGGTGTAGTGACCGTTGGATAACAGGTTGTAGTGCGGCTGGGGGCTCGCCGGTGACACTGTCCAATTTTCCAGCGCCACTTCTGCGCGGAAGCTGCGCTGGACGCCGGGCCGCCTCCAGGGTTTGAGTGCTGGCGGCGCGGATGGCAGGCGTTCGTACAGCAGCGGAGTCAGGCCGGAAATCCGTACATCGCTGTGGAAGCGCTGCAACATTATGTCGTTGTGCAGATAATTATTGATTGCCAGCAGGATCATGCCTTGGTGGTGGCTCATATAGGAGCGCACAGTACGTGCACGTCGGGGCGCCGGCTTAGCGGTGCGGCCAAAATCGATGGCTTCGTAAAGACCAAACTGACCATAGCAGCCGTGAGCCCTCAACTGACGGAGATTTTCCATCACCGCATCGGCGCCGAACGGCAGTGCCATCAGGGAGGCGTAGGGTGAGACGACAATGCGCTCACCGAGGTCGCGCCGGAAACCGATCCCCGGCACGCCGAAGGCACGATACTGGTAGTGCAGATGGCTATCCAACTCATAATACCCGGATTCGGCGATCCCCCAGGGAAGATCGAATTCGGCGGTGAACTCCCGATGTATTTCCACTGCGTTGCGGCAGGCCCGCCCCATCAAACTGTTGTCCGGCGTCTCCATCAGCAGGCGCGGCATTAGATACTCGAACAGGGTCGCGCTCCAGGACATGAGTACCACCCTGCGATGCACCCGCCGGAAAGGGCGCTCCAGGTGGCGCCAGTGGCGCGCCGGCACATCGCCCTTGGCAATGGCCAGAAACCCGGTAAGGCGCGATTCCGAAGCCAGCAGATCGTAGTAGTTGGGGTCCAGTGCGGCATCGGTAACGTTGTAACCGATATGGAACAGGTGCCGGTCCGGGTCATAGAGAAACGCAAAATCCATTTCTTCGACCCATTGGCGTGCCCGCGCCGCCAACCGCTGTAGATCGCTTCTGTAGCCGTCGACATTTGCCTGCGCTTCCCGCAGAGCAGCGCGCAATCTGTTGTTCCAGGCAACGGCGTCATCGCGATGCTCTGCCCCTTCCGCATTGAGCGCACTTTCCAGATCTGCGAGCAGTGCCTCTGCCACCTGACATTTCTGGGGCAGCGATGCCAGAGTCAACGGTGCCCGGAGAACTTCTTCAAGTTCTTGGAATCCATCCGCCAAGGCACCGTCTTGCCGGTATAGCAATGGGGGCGATTGCAACAGGCGCTGCCAGGGTTCCAGTTGTTCCTGGTGGCGCCGCGCGGCCACTGTCTGCTGCTGCAGCTCATCCAACCATTGACGCAGGCGTCCCAATGCTTCGGCGCTGAAATTGATCTCATCGCTTTCCACCACCGATAGCACCCGTTCTTGCAAGACCGGCATCTGCCGTTCATAGATTTTGTCGATGCACTCCCACCAGTTTTTCTCTTGGGCCCCGGATTCCAGGTTTCTACGCAGCTGTTCGATCTCGGCGATCACTTTGCGCACTTCCGCTGAGGCGGTCGCCGGCTCCGCGGGCAACAGGGTCTCGGCCACCACCCCGAGTGTGTCGGCGATCCCCATCACCAGCTGGTGGCCACTGAGCGGCTGGGTCTGCAATGACTCCAGGCCCTGGGCTAAGGTCAGCAGGCTCGCAGCCAGATTACCGCTGTCCACCGTGGACACATATCGGGGGTTCAAGGGGTGCAGCTCACGGGTTTCATACCAGTTGAGGAAGTGCCCCCGATAGCGCTCCAGCCCGCGCATGCGTTCGAAACTGTTATTGAGTCGCGCCAAGAGCAGGTTGAGGTCTAAGTAGCCAAAGTCATAGGCAGTGAGAATACTTAGCAGGCCCAAGCCGATATTGGTGGGCGAAGTGCGCCTTGCCAATGCTGCCAGTGGTTCCTCCTGGTAGTTGTCCGGCGGCAGCCAGTGGTCATCTGGGCCCATGAAATATTCAAAAAAGAACCAAGTGCGCCGACTCAGCAGACGCAGTTCGCGCCTGTCGCGCGCGGACAAGGGGGGAGCCACCTGTCGCCGGTAGGGACGACTGATCCAGTGGACCACCAGGGGCACCAGTAGCCATGCCGCCAGCAGGGGGGCGGCAGGTAACAGATTCAGCGGAGCCACGGCCAGAATGCAGACGATGGAGGCTATGGCCAAGGCCGGCGATATCCACTGTTCACGCCAGGCACCATTGTTTTTCAGGCCGTTTCCAAAGGCGCGATTGGTATGCGCCGCGGATGTCCACTCCAGTAGATGGCGGCGGGAAACGCCCAAGCGATAGAGTGTGCGCAATATCGCATCCATCGCATTGAAGGCCTGGCAAGGCAAAAGCGCCATCGAAAGAATCCAGTGCAGGGCCCGCTGTCGCAAAACCCCTGGGCCTCCGCGCAGGTGCCTGTGTACATGGCGGGGATCGGCCAGGCTGCGCCAGAGCATGGACAGCATTTCCAGCCACACGGGTGCGGCCGCCAGCACCAGTAATCCTACGGTCCAAAGCCAGGCAGCACCGGGCAGTAATCCAGTCCAAGCAAACAAGAAAAGAATCAGTAGACAGGGAGCTTCCAGGCTCCGGCGCAGATTGTCGGCGATCTTCCAGCGGTGAATTGACGGCAAAGGGTTTTTAACCTTTTCGCCACTGGAGACCGTCACCCGCTGGCGCAGCCAGGGTAAGAGTTGCCAATCGCCGCGTATCCAGCGGTGGCTGCGCCGCAGCAGCGCGAAAATGTTGGGTGGATATTGTTCATAAAAAACCGTATCCGACAGCAGGGCGGCACCGCCAAGCGCACCCTCCAGCAGGTCGTGGCTGAGCACCGCGTTTTCCGGCAGCTGGCCGGCCAGTGTCCGCTCGAATACCTGCGGGTCATAAATGCCCTTCCCGGCGAAGATGGCCTCGCCAAAAAGATCCTGGTAGGCATCGGATACCGCGTGCGTATAGAGATCAACGGTGCGATCACCGGAGAAAACTTCCGTGAAAACGGTATCCGGTGAACTGCCGGGGTCAATTTCCAGGCGCGGTTGCAGGAATCCGTAACCGGCCACAACGCGTCGGCCGTTACTGTCTACCTCCGCCCGGTTCAGCGGATGGGCCATGGTTCCCACCAAGCGCCGGGCGGTACCCGGGGGCATCTGAGAATCCGCATCCAAAGTGATGACATAGCGGACTCCCCGCAACTGTGCCTTATCGCCGCAAAAAGTGGTAAAGCTGGTGTCCTCGCACCCCCGGAGCAGCTGGTTGAATTCAAGCAATTTGCCGCGTTTGCGCTCCCAGCCCATCCAACAATTTTCTGCGGGATTCCAGCGGCGTTCTCGGTGCAGCAAAAGGAAAGGCGCCCTTCCCTCGCTATCGGCGTAGCGTCGGTTCAGTGCATCCAGGGCTTCCCGGGTCGCTTGCAGTAGAGCTTTATCACTCTCGATGTGCTGCTTATCGGCGTCGGCAAAATCACTCAGTACGGCATAGACGAGATTGCGGTCATCATTATTGAGATAGTTGATCTCCAGGCACTCCAGAACCTTGCGCATATCCTCCGCATCCGCAAAGAGGACCGGCATTACCACGGCACTGCGGAAGGTGTCCGGTAGGCCTTTGTCGAAATCCAGTTTCGGTAATTTGTGCGGTGGGAGACTGTGGGTAATCAGCCCGTTCACCAGCGCCAGGGCCAATCCGGTCAGCGGCACGGCGGCAATCGCTGATATCAGCAGTATCAACAACAGCGGAGTGCCTTGTTGCAGCAGATAGACAGCGAGGGCAAGCAGTGGTGGTGCGGAGAAAAGCGCCAGCGCTGCAAAATAGGCGCTCGGCGCTTTACGCAAAAGCAGACGATAGAGACCCGGGAAAAAGTCGGGCCGGAACCCGAGACGTTTTTCCAATTCCGGACGGCCATCTCCAATCAGGTAGTAGCCGATATGGCGCCCGCGGCTATCGGGGGCCTGGCTGTCGCTCAGCTCAATCACCTGCCGGGCCACCTGCTCTTCGGAACAGCCACTGCCGCGGGCGAGTTTTTCCACCACGTTGCGATAGGTATCGCGGGTCTCGAAATCCATGTCGCGATAGGCGGCGGCCGGATCCTCTCGCAGAACTTGTTCAACCCGGCTTAAGGATTCTACAAAGTCACGCCAATCGTGGGAGCGGAGTTCCCGCAAGCTGATAATCGCGCTGGCTATACCTACACCACAGGCCTCACTCTCTGTCTCCGCACAGTCCAGTGCTTCTTCCGCGAGTTCCACCAACTGCTGCAGCAAGCTCAGGCGCAGAAGGGCTGGCAGCGCCCAAAGCTCTCCTGTGGTCAGGATGGTCTCTGTTTGGTACAGGTCAACCAGCTGAAGAATGCTTTCCATATCCAGTGGCTGACTGATGTCAGCCACCAGCGTTTCCGCCAGGGCCCGCGCGCGCAGATCGATGTGTCCGTTTACCGAAGTGACTTTCGGCAGTTGACGCAGAAACTTGCGGGGAAGGGACTCGCGTACAAGTGCGACAGTTTCCTGCACTATGTGGCGGTTATCTAAAAGCCACTCTTCGTTGCGGGTCCCCTTCTCTCTCGCTTCCACGCGTGCAGACAGACGGCGGTAGATTTCCTGAAACCGCCCTTCCAACAGCCAGAGGTGGTATTTAAGCCGGTACCTGCGTCTGCTTTCCGTCAGACGTTGATGGCCTTTAGCAAGGGTGATTATGTCATTCTGACGCTGTTGTTCATCGTCCTGCTCACGCTTGGCTCCACTCTGGCCTGCGGATTTATTGGCCGAGGGCGTAACTTTCGTTGATTTTGGCCGCAAAAAGGACCGGAGTCCGTGGAGGGCCCCATTTTTCTTCCAAAATCTGAGTTTCATCGCTGGGCAGCGTCACTTTCCGGAAGTGTCGGGTGGCGTATTTGGCAGAAGTCGGCACCGGCGCGCAGTGCCTGCAATTGAGCTTCGGGCAGGTCCTGGAAGACCAATACTGGACGGTCGCTGTGACTCATTACCGTGTGGCAGACGGTGCCGGTCACTTGCTGCGCCCCGCTCTGCCAGTCGTGGGCGCTCATGGCGATGAGATCGACTCTCTCTTCAATAGCTGTAGCGTTTATACGCTCGGCAACATTTTGAGCGACAACTAGCAGCGGGCGTACCGTGATGCCGTTTTGCAGCTGGCGGGCAACTTCATCGAGGTAGGCCCGTGCCGCGCGTCGGTTACATTCAACAAATTTCTCCCTGGTAGCACGCTCCTCCTGGGTGATTGGCATACGCCGCGGCATATCCGGTACCGCAATGACCTGCAACAATATCAGTTCCACCTCCTGCCCTCGCATCATGGATGCTACCTGACAGGCCACCCATTCGGATCTCGGCGAACCGTCCATGGAAACGAGCACTCGGCGGTAAGCAGTCTTTTCGGGATCCGCCGGAGTCTCCCCTGGCCGTACCACCATGAAGGAGCGCCCGGAACCGCTGAACACCTTTTGTGCGGTACTACCGAAAGCGAAACGGCTTACCCCCCCTTTGCCAAAGGCGGTGAACACAATGAGGTCAATCTGCATTTCTTCGCAGTATTCGACGATCTGCTCGGCAGGCCGCCCTTCTACAACGGATACGGTCACGGGGATATCGCGCCGGGTAAGGCGCTCGGCCAGCCGGTTCAAATAGCTGCGCAGCTCTGCCCGCCGCAAGCGCCAGTCAACAGGATCGACACTGGGCTCGCCGGTGTGGGATCTCTGAACATGCAACAGATGGATCTCCGCGCCGCTGGTGTTCGCCAAAGTCACGGCGTGGGCAACAGCTTCCTCTGCAGTGGAGGAACCGTCTAAGGGCAATAAGATGTGCTTGAATGGCATGCGTGTTTCCTCTGCCCGGTGTTGTGCAGTCCTTTTATCTATCTGTGATTGCAAGAAAAATAACGGTGTCGACGCGTTATTGGATTACCGGTTTATTGCCGACTTCCATGAGTGTGAGGCCCGATTAGCCCGATCTGAGCTTAGCCGCTCTGGAGGTAAGAGTACCCGTACGAGGCACAATCCGGGTTGAATGAGGAGTCAATTTGTTGTTAGGTGCGCATCGCCACAAAAAGCGCTCGGGCTAGGTGCGGATTCACATGAGCCAGGAAACCTTTGGATGGATGCGAGCGGGAGGTCGGAGCTTGCCCCTAGATGGTGGGTCAATCTACGTTTGTGATCCGTTTAAGCCCTCAGTCACCGGAATCCTCTTCACGCTGAGGTTCATCTGCGGCTCCGCGGACATAGGCCCGGGATATACGGCGCAGTATGTCTACCTGGCTGCCAAAATTCCGGCAACCGGAACAGATCAATGTATGCAGTTTGACACTGATGCGCTCACTGGGTGTCAGTTCACGCTCTTGCGCCTCAGAAAGCAGACGTGTGATATCCCTGCACTTCTTCATGACAGCTACCCCTCCCTAATAAACCAGTTGTTTTCAAGACACTCCCGCAGCCGAAGGCGTGCGCGGTGCAGGATGACATTCAGGTTAGTGACAGAGATTTCCGCAGCGGCACAGATCTCGTGGCTTTCCAGCTCGATAAATTCGCGCATCATAAACACCTTTGCCTGACGGGCGGGCAGATGCTCCAGGCAGGCCTCGAAAATGCGCCAGAAATGCTTATCGCGGATTGCCGACTCCGGGTTCTCCCAATGCGCGGGGCGTTCCTGGCGGTGCCAGTGGCCGCTTTCTTTAAACAGTGTATCGACGATATCCTCTTCCGCGTCGCTGCGCAGAAGTTGGTCAGCATCCACAAAGCGGTGGCGCTGGCGCAGCGTATCGGCGATCTTGTTTTTTAATATTGCAAACACCCAGGTTTTTAGTGCCGCGCGGCCGCCAAAGGTCCGGGCATTTCTTAGAGCTCCTAGCAGAGCCTCCTGTACAGCGTCTTCCGCAAGCTGTGGATCATCCAGCTGCAGCAGGGAGAATCGATACATCTGCTGGCGCAGCTGCTGCAAGAACTCACCATCCATCAGCGCGGAAGGTACCGTATCATCGCTTAATTTGCCGGCATTTTGGGCCGTACTTTCGCTCAAAGCCTTCTCCTGGGACAAGCAACACTGAGGCAGGCAATGGTAACCGATGTCGGCGAACCTTCTCAGTGTGCGGTGATTTCTTTGTAGTTAGTCGTTCGTTTAGATGTTTCGTTACAAAAAGGCTGAGGGAACCTCTGATTAAGTCACTTTCTGGTGGCAGAGGCGCTTCGGGGGCGGATGTGAAGCTCAGGTGATAGGACGGGCATTTCGAAACCGTCGGATACAGGGATGTATCTGTCGGAGCTACAGGGAAGTACTCGTGCGTTTTCGAAATGTCCGTCCTATTGCCTGAGCGCCCCGGAAGCTACCATAGTGTTCACGCGAATTGATCAGAGGTTCCCTGAGGCTCAGGGAGGCTCTGATTATTCGCTTCCGGGCGGTAATGAGAATGTAACCTTTTTAGCGTCGGTTCAGGACTGATTCGAGGAAGTTTGGTATCCGCTGCTCCAGCCAATACACCGGCCGCAAGAGGCTGCCTCCGATAAAGCCCACATGACCACCCTTTGCACTCACTTCCAGACGGATACAGTGACTGAGTTCTGGTTTAGTGGGTATCGCGCTGGGACAGATAAAGGGATCGTCTTCCGCGTGGATAATCAGCGTAGGAACCTGGACATAACGCAGCAGTGGTTTACTCGATGCACGGGTGTAATAGTCGTTTACATCGCGAAAGCCATGGATGGGCGCCGTGAAAGCGTTGTCGAAGTGGCGGAAACTGCGAAAGTGTGCTTCCTCATCCAGGTCTGGCATAGCCTCTGCCAATTCCGGGTTCGCGGCCTTTATGCGCAAGCTACGGCGCAGACAGGCCAACAGGTGTTTTTGATAAACCCGGGACAAGCCGCGGTCTATTCGCCGGGCACAGGCATGCAGATCCATTGGCGCGGATATTGCCACTGCTGCAGTGAGGGGACTCTCTTTCCCATCCTCTCCCAACCATTTCAGCAAGACGTTACCACCGAGAGAATAGCCGACCGCCACTAATGGTGTGTTCGGCAGCTGTCTCTTGAGCTGCTTTGCAAGCCAGCGCGGGTCCTCACTGTCACCACTGTGATATGCGCGCGGCAATCGGTTGGGAACACCGCCGCAACCGCGGAAGTGCATCACTGCAACTTGATAACCCCGTTCCAGCAGAGATTCCATCAGCCCCTGGGCGTAAGGAGACGCCACAGATCCCTCCAGACCGTGCAGGATCAGCACCAGGGGCCTCGTCGCGTCATCTTTAAGCTCCCGCGGTGTGTGCAGGGCCAGCCGGTCGCCATCAGGTGTATCGAACCAGTGGCAATCTGTGGATACCCAGGGCTGTGGCCGGTGAAAGCGGGCAAATACCGTCTGCAAATGGCAGTTTCCTAGGCCGGCAGCCGGGGAAAACTTCTCGGTCATACATCCACTCAGAAATCGTCTGAGGCCAAGATACCCGTTCGGTGAGGGAAACAAAAGGCGCTTCCCTCACCCACTGCTTCAATAAGGTTTGCCCCTTTTTCCTCGTCAGCCCTCACAACGTATAAAGATAAGCCACCAGGTCCTTTTTCTCCTGTTCGGTCAATTGGGTACCGAGAACAATATTGAAGAACTCCACTGTGTCATCCAACGTCATTAGGCGACCGTCGTGCAGGTAAGGCGGAGAATCCTTGATACCGCGCAGTGGAAAGGTTTTGATTGGGCCATCCGCACTCGCGAGACGCCCGTTGATCATCTTGGGCTTGAAGAAGCGCTCAGTGCGCAGGTTGTGCATCAGGTTGTCGGTGAAGTACGGTGGCATATGGCAGACAGCGCATTGCCCCTTGCCGAAGAAAATCTCTTCTCCTCGCAGCTCTTGCTCCGTCGCCATATTTTTGTCCAGCCGGCCCAGCAGGTTGAGCTTTGGTGCTGGAGGGAAATCTAAGAGCTCCTGTAGCTCCGCCATAAAGTGCACTTGGCTGCCGCGCTCGAGAATGTTCACTCCTTTCTTGGTGGCGATCACAGGGTCGCCATCAAAATAGGCGGCTCGCTGCTCAAACTCAGTGAAATCCTCGACAGTTTTCAGGGCACGTTGAGACCCGAACAAACGCTGTATGTTAACGCCCCGCAGCGTAGGGGTATCTATGCGGTGGCGGTGCTTCTGCGGACGTATATCGCCCACAAGGTGCGTGGCCGCATTGGTATGACCGTTGACATGACAGTCGAAGCAGGCGACTCCCTGGCTTGGCTTTACGGAACGCCTGTCCCAAGTGGCATTGAATTGTTGCTGCGGGAATGGAGTCACCAGTAAGCGCAGACCTTCCAGTTGTTTTGGGTTTAGGATGCCATTGAAAAGGTCATAGTAGTTGGTCAGGTTAACCAGCTTCCCCTGGGATACATCCCCCAGATCAGGGCGGGTAGTCAGGAAGATTGGTGGCGGAAATTCCGGCAGAAATTCGTCTGGAAGCACAAAATCCAGATCGAAGCGGGTGAGGTCCCTACCCTCCAATTTCTTGACTTCATCGATGTGAAATTGGGGAAAAAGCATTCCGCCTTCATTCTGATTAGGATGCGGCAACGGATAAAAGCCCTCCGGCCACAACCCTTTTTCTTTGATCTCAGACGGCGACATTCTCGCCAGCTGGTCCCAAGTGGTTCCACGGGGAAGTTTGACTCTGACGCCCCCCTGCACCGCTTTACCTCCACTCATGGTCACACCTTGAACCGGGCGGTTGGAGAGATCGTAACGCTGATTGAGTAGAGTCTTGTGACGTTTGATGATATCGGACTTTTCCGCCCGCATCCGCTTAAGAGTGGTATTGAAGCTTTCCTTGTCCACCACTGGCATATAGCTGCTTGGCGGGGCAGCCATTTGTGCAAGTACCGGGAGAGAAATGGCGGTAATACCGGTGAGCAGCATCCGGGCGAGTGCCGTGGACTTCAGACTATAGCTGAACATAGAAATCCTCCGCAATTTGTTATCAGAGTGCTCTCCAAGCGTCGGGCGACACTACTGCTGCGAGAGGTACTCAATCCAATAGACCATGGATATTGAGCTTGCCAATAGATTATGCCTTTTACGGCAATAGATATGGGCTAACAATGCGGTATTGACGTATAAGTACTTATTTACTCGTCAGCAATCGTAAGATGAAAAAGTCTGTCGGAGTTATTCCTATTCCGGAGCTTCAACGCGGGTGTAATAACGGTAATCTCCGTCCCGCAGTAGCAGATATATCGTATAGGGTTCAAAGGTTTTTCCATCGTACATTCCGGGGCTGCCGACAGGCATTCCGGGTACGGCCAATCCGAGGGCGCCGGGCGGGGGATCAAGGAGGAAACGCCGGATATACCTTGCCGGGACATGCCCCTCAAACACATATTGCTGCCGCCAAACGGCAGTGTGACAAGATCTCATCCCCGGCGGAAGATGCCAGTGACCTTTGACGCCACGCATATCCATGCGCGATATGGGCTGTACATCCAACCCTTTTTCTTCCAGGTAGCGTATCCACTTCTTACAGCAAAAACACAAGGGGTGCTTATAGACCACCATGTCTGGAGGTCTTTTCGTTGCCTCAAAGTCCGCTGCAAGTGCAAATGTACCCGCATAAAGGACTGTCAGAAACGAGAGGCCGATAAGAACGTCAATTGACCTGCGCATAGTGGACCGCGTAGCGCCGCTGTATATCACTCCAGTGACAGACTGGAGTAAAGCCGGTTTTTCCGAGCAGGCAGTTGAATCCTGCGACAGAATACTTATGACTGTTTTCAGTGTGTATCGTTTCACCTTCCTCAAAATACACTCTTGTCCCAGCGATATGGACGCTATGGGTCTTCAAACTGACCAGATGCATTTCCACCCGTTGCCGTAATGGGTGGTAGAAAGCGCGGTGGGCAAAGAGCGCAAGGTCAAAATCTGCATTCAGTTCATTGTTGATGCGAACGAGTATGTTCTTATTGAAGGCGGCTGTGACATGCTCACTGTCCGCATACGCCCTTTCCAACACAACGGCATCTTTGACCAGATCGGTCCCTATCAGCAAACCATCTCCCGGTTGCAACATAGACTTAAAGAATGCAAGTAAATCCTCCGCGTGTTGCGGTGAAAAGTTTCCGATGGTGGACCCCGGAAAAAACACCACTTTTTTACACGCGGGAAAATCCATCAGCCCAGTCCAAGCCTCCGGGTCACTAAAATCCCCTACCGCGGCCCGAATGGTGAGTCCGGGGAGCTGTGCAGCCATCCTACCCTGAGCGGCCATCAGTATTTCCGGAGAAATATCAATAGGATAGTAACCTGTTGGACTATCGAGCTGTCGAAGCAACTGCTGAACCTTTTTACAATTGCCTGCGCCCGGTTCTACGATCAGCGCAGCGGGGCCAATCCGCCGGGCCATATCGGTAAGATATTTCGAGAAGATATCGGCTTCGGCTCGGGTCAGGTAATAGTCGTCGAGTTCACAGATACGCTCAAAAAGGCGGGAACCCGTCTCGTCATAGAGATATTTGCACGGCAGTGCTTTCTGTCTTCGTCCCAGCCCTTCCAGTACATCCCTCAGAAATTCTCGGTCCTGTATCTGTTCTTCGCTCTGGGAAGGCAAGGCCATAGTCACGATTCACTCTCCAGCAAGGCGAATTCCGGTAAACTGCCAAGATTGATGAGGATAGAAGAAGTTGCGATAACTGATCCGTATATGGTCTGCAGGCGTGACACAGGATCCTCCGCGCAAAACCTTCTGATTGCACATGAATTTGCCGTTGTATTCACCGACAGCACCGCTATTGGCGCGAAAGCCCGGGTAAGGTAGATAGGCGCTGGAGGTCCACTCCCACAAATCACCGAGAAACTGCGTTTGACCGGGGGCTGGCGCCACAGGGCGGAAGCTGCGCTGCTCCAACATATTGGCAGTGGCCAGTTGATCTGGTTTACGCAATATCCAGACCGCCGCCTCCCACTCGAACTCTGTTGGCAGGCGACATCCCGCCCAAGCGGCATAGGCATCGGCTTCGTAGTAATTGATATGGCAAACAGGCTCTTGCTCAACGATGGGTTGCAAGCCGGATAGCGTGAATTGATACCAGCGCCCTTCCCTTTTTTGCCAGTAAAGTGGTGCAGTCCGCTGATCCTGCTGTATCAGTGACCATCCGTCTGACAACCACAAGCGGGGTTCACGGTAGCCACCGTCTTCGATAAATTCCAGGTATTCACCATTGGTAACCAGGCGCGATGCAATACGGAAGTCCCGCAGTAATTGCTGATGCGCCGGCCCCTCATTGTCAAAATAAAAATGCTCACCTTCAGCGCCGATACTGTAGAGACCACCGGGAATTTCCAGCCATTCCAAGGTATGAGCAGGCGCTTGACTATCGTCCTCGTGAGAGCTGTCCGTATAGGCGGGTTTGACGGGGTTGATGGAAAAAGCGTGTTTGATATCAGTAAGCAACAATTCCTGGTGCTGTTGTTCGTGGTTCAGTCCTAAGATGATTAATGCTTCGAGTTCCTTATTCACTGGACCATCGGTCAGTAGCTTTTCCATGGCACTATCGATGGTATGCCGATAGGCAAAAACTGTGTCCAAATCAGGCCTGGAAAGCAGGCCGCGCTGCGGGCGTTGGAAGGGGGTACCGAGACTATTGTAGTAGGAGTTAAACAGCTGGTGGAAAGAGGGATCGAACTGCCGATAGTCTCGTAAGTATTGACGCAAAATAAAGGTTTCAAAGAACCAGCTGGTATGCGCCAGGTGCCACTTGGTGGGGCTGGCATCCGTCATCGACTGGATTTGCATATCTTCCGCCGATAGCGGATCGGCCAATTGTTCCGTCTCCCCGCGTATCCGCCTGTAATGTGTGAGGAGTTGTTGCCGGATTTCGATGTCTACCTCACTGGCGAGAGTCGTCATGAGTGCCGCCGCTTGGGATTCCTTTTCCAAAGGGTGCTATTGATCATACGCAGTTTTTGTCCAATTCCCACAACAATGCCAACCTATAAGTAAAAATCCGTGCCACTTTCTCTCAAAAAGCGGCGATAAATTTACTGGAATACCTTATCTGCAAGCACTGGATGGGAAAATTGCGCGTTATGAGGAGGTCTCCGCTGAATTTGCGTCCTCTAGGGAACCTCTGATTAATTCGCGTGAACACTATGGTAGCTTCCGAGGTGCCCAGAAAATAGGACGGAAATAAAAAAGGAGGCGAGAGTGTCGCCTCCTTTTATTACAGCATGTGGCTGCTTACTTAGAAACGCACGGTGAAGTCGGCGCCGTACATACGCGGCATATAGCGCCACGCCGGGCTGGCGCCAATTGCGGAGCCGGTACCGCCGTAGCCGCCAACGATTTCTTCGTCTGTCGCATTCTGGACCCAAAGTGCCGCGGAGTAGCGGTCTGACGCACTGTTCCACCCCAGGCGGAGATTCAGCAGTTGATAGTCATCCACGACACGAGTGGGGTCGTCAACCGTGCCGACGCGCTCGTCGGTCCAGTTGTAGTCGCCGCGCAAAACCACGTTGGCACCAGAAGCCAGCTCAAAGTTGTACTCCGCCATTAGGTTAAACTTGTTCTCCGGCGTGCCCACTCGCGGTTCGCCAACGAGGGAATCCTCTTCAGTTTCACCGGCGGCTTCGAGGATCTGATAGCGGGTATATTCAGTCTCCAAATGCGAGTAGTTACCAGCGATCAGCAAGTTATCGGAAGCGGCCCAGACTACCTCCAGTTCCATGCCCTGCCCTTCCGCGTCGGCATTGCGCAGGTAGTAGTTGGGGATGGGTTTGCCCACCAGATCCAGTTCCTGCAGGTTATCGTACTCATAGCTGTAAACCGCCGCATTGAGCTGCACACGGTTATCGAAGAGGTTGCTCTTCAAGCCAATTTCCAGATTGGTGACATCTTCCTGGTCGAATGACGGATCAATGCCCTCAGCCGCACTGAAGCTGTTGAATCCACCGGCCTTGAAGCCCTCTGACAGCGAGACATAGGTCATGATCTCGTCGTTCCAGCGGTAGTCCAACACGATACGGCCAGAGATATCACTCCAGGAGTCATCTAACTCCTGATACAAATCGGCAATGCCATTGTTGTTAAACGCCATGCCAAAGCGCTCTGCGGGGATACAGGGAGCCGAGGCCGCGGTATCACAGGAGGGCACAGCAGGGATTGGCAACTGACCGATGACACTGCCATCAGGACCGATCAAGTCAACGGCACCTCCGGCCAGCGCAATCGGCAGGGTGTTTTGGTAAGAACTTTCGATAGTAAAGTCTTTTTCATCGGCGGTATAGCGGGCGCCGATAGTCAGATCCATCCTGTCAGTCAAGCTCCAGGTAAAGTCACCATAGATGGCTGCGGAACGATAATCCCCTGTATTGAAAACGGATTCTGTCCAAGGGATATCCGCCATTACCCAAGGGGCGATGCCAGCCATCAACTGGGCAATCATTTGGTTGCGATCCAGCATACTGGCGGTGACGCCACTCGGCGCCCCCAACTGCTGTAGTAGCGCATCCGCCTGTCCCGACTGCACCAGCAGGTCGTAGACGAAAGTCGACACCGCGGACCCCTCCGGCATAGCCGGGATTCCGCCTGCTGCCATAGTGGAACGAATCTGAGCCGCCAAGTCCTCTTTTTCCGTTGTTGTCATCTGGTCAAACACGGACTGAGGAATTCCAAAAGCTTCAGGATTTCCCTTCAGCCCTTCGTATACCGCAAAAGACTCAAGGGACCCGGAAGTAAAGTAAGCGTCGGTCAAATGCTCCAGTTTTTCCTGGGAGTAGGAAAGACCCAGGGTCCACTTCAATGTATCGGTAGCGCCGTTGAGACGGAACTCCTGGGAGAATTGTTCCTGCTCGTCAAAGTTGGCGGAACCAAACATGTAATCCGGATTTGCCGTGCCGTCTTCGTCCTGCTGCAGGTGTGCGTCAAATTTGCTGAAGGCGGTAATGGAGGTAAAGGTGAAGTTGTCAAAATCACTGGTGATGGTGAGAGAAGTGCCAAAGGAATCGCGGTCTTCGATAGTCGGGGTATCCAGCGCATAGTCTTCGAATACATCGCTCCCGCCATCCATTGCTTGCAGGGTGGGTACAATGCTCGAGCGCAGCGCACTTCCCTGATCCATTACGCCATACTCAGCCCGCCACAGTACTTCTGTATCCGGCGTAGGCTCCCACAACAGAGAAGCGCGGTAGGTCTGGGTATCTTGGTTTCCCGCAGTGAAGTCCCCGGCCAGGTTGTCAGCAAAGGAATCTCGGCGGTTGGTAGATGCAGTGATACGACCGTACAGGTTGTCACTCAGCTGGCGGTTGACGAGTAGGTCCACAGACTGGCGACCATAGTTACCGGCAGTAATATTCAATTCGGTTGTATCGTCCGCTTGTGGCTTCCTGGTAATGATATGGATGGCCCCCCCCGTGGCATTGCGGCCAAAGAGGGTACCCTGAGGGCCCTTCAATACCTCAACCCGCTCGATATCCGCCAGCGGGACCTCCGCCCCGGCGCCGCGACCGTTATAGACACCATCAATATACACAGCTACGGCAGGGTCAGAACCCACGGTAAAGTCGGAAGTCTGAATGCCGCGGATGTTATAAGTGGGTTGCAGCGGGGTGTCGTTGTTCATTTCAACGCCGGGTGTTGATTTACCCAGGTCAGTCAGGTTTTTGATCCCCATAGCCTTCATATTTTCACCGGTAACGGCGGAAATGGCGATGGGTACTTCCTGCAGGTTCTCCGCACGCTTTTGTGCGGTTACCACGACTTCCTCGATTTCGGCCGCATATGCCGTGCCGCTGATCGCAGTGGCAAAGGCAATAGCTCCGGAGAGAGTCGACAGCCTGAATTGGCGGGTTTTCCAGCTTTGATCGGCGTCATGCATCATCGCGTCCTCGCGTTTGTTGTTATTGAAAAGCGTGATGTCCAGTAATTTTTTGTTATTGGGCGCCATCTTACGATCACCGCAGAGGATTTGAAAGTCTGTATGACTTTTTTTGAGTGACTAGTCAGTTCTAGACGCTATCAAAAAATCTACCCGTATACATTTGGCGCACAGAAGAACAAAAATAGGGCTTTTGTGACTGTGCAATGTCCTCGGGTTACTACTTTTATGCTTTTCTTCATTGCTAGAATCTTCAAAAAATAAAAAGTCCTTCGGAGTTTCCATGGCGTACCCTCTCTTGTCCCGTCGCCGCATTCCCCACCTACTGATTGGTCTAACCGCTCTATTTGCAGTTACCGTTTTTGTGGGTAGAACCTGGCTGAGCCAAAGCCTGCCGATACTGGAAGGTGAGGTGGACACCGGTGGATCCCTGCAGGCTCCGGTTACGATTCACCGGGACGCCCAGGGAATACCGTTGATAGAGTCAGGGGATCGCAATTCAATTGCATTCGCGTTGGGGTTTCTCCACGCTCAGGAGCGTTTCTTCCAGATGGATCTGTTGCGCCGCAATTCCGCCGGTGAGTTGTCTGAGTTAGTGGGAGAAGTAGCGCTTGAACAGGATAAGGCCGTGCGCCGACACCAGTTCCGCAAACGTGCCGAGCAAAATATCGCCGCCCTACCCCAGGCCCACAGACAACTTTTAGACAGCTATGTATCGGGAGTGAATTTCGGTCTGCGGCAGCTGAAATCCAATCCCTGGGAATACACGCTTCTCGGGCAGGAACCGGAACCTTGGACCAGCGCCGATAGCCTGCTGACGATCTTCAGTATGTATCTGACATTGCAGAGTCCCATCGGCAAATTCGAACTGCGGGATACCGCCCTTGCGGATTTGCTACCCAGGGACCTATACGAATTTTATTTTCCCGAGGGCGGCAGCTGGGACGCGCCATTGATCGGTGAAGCCCGCGGACCGGTTACCATCCCCGACACCTCCATTACTTCTCTTCTTAACAGTGGTGATGCCATCACCTATGAAAGCATGGAGAGCGAGGACAATATTTACGGCAGCAACAACTGGGTGGTTGGCGGCGCCCTCACAGCACACAATGGCGCCATTGTGGCAAACGATATGCACTTGGCGCTGAATGTCCCCAATATATGGTACCGGGCCGGTTGGAATCTGCCCGGCACTGGCCGGGTGATCCGTGGGGCCACCCTGCCCGGAGGCCCCATCATGGTGGTGGGCAGCAATGGCAAAGTGGCCTGGGGCTTTACCAATACCACCGCCGATTGGGGCGATCTGATTCCCCTGGAACTGAGCGAGAGGGGCGATCAATACCTGACACCGGAAGGTTGGCGCAACTTCGAGATAGAGCGGGAGACGATTGAAATCAAAGGTCGAGAACCGCAAGTCCTCCAGGTGAAAAAGACCATTTGGGGCCCGGTCGTTGCAGAAAACCACCGCGGGGTTCCCCTGGCCTACCGCTGGGTCGCTCACGATATTCAAGGCGCCAACCTGAACCTGCTGCGCTTGGAAACAGCTGCCTCTGCGAAAGAAGCCCTGGATCTCGGACCGTCGCTCGGAATTCCACACCAGAATATGGTAGTGGGCGATGCGAAAGGACATATCGGCTGGACAGTGGCCGGCCCCATCCCGCGGCGCGTCGGCCTCGACGGCAGCCGCTCCGTTTCCTGGGCCGACGGCTCAGCTTATTGGGATGGCTACCTGTCCGTAGAGGAGCAGCCCCGTATCTATGACCCACCTTCGCACCGCATCTGGACAGCCAATGCCCGCACCATGGATGGCGAATACCTCAAAGTTATGGGTAACCGCGGTTACGCCCTGGGTGCCCGCCAACAACAGATTCGCGATCGCCTCTTTGCCCGCGATACTTTTAGTGAGCAAGATCTACTGAATATACAGCTGGACGATCGTGCTATTTTTCTACAGCGGTGGCAGGAGCACCTACTGGAGCTATTGGATGGAGAAGAAAGCTACACAGACGTGCGCCACCAAGTGAAACACTGGGGAGGTCGGGCCAGTGCCGACTCCGTCGGCTATCGCATTGTCCGAAATTACCGCCTGAAGTTTATGGAGCTCACTACGGCGCCAATACTCAGCTACATGCGCCGCTATCAACCGGATTTTTCCTTCGGCCCCGTCAAACGTCAGTTCGAATATGCCTTGTGGGAAATGGCTCAGCGGGAGCCTTCACAGTTGCTAAACCCGGATTACGAATCCTGGCGCGCGCTCAAGTTCGCAGCCCTGAACCAGGTATTACAAGAAATGTCAGCGGACAACCGTTCGCTACAGGAACAAACCTGGGGCGTGGAAAATACGGTACGTATTCAACACCCACTGGGTAAGGCTATCGCGGCGATCAATTGGTTCACTGCGATGCCTGCGGACCAACTCCCCGGCGACACGCATATGCCCAGATTCCAATCCACGACTAACGGTGCCTCAGAGCGCATGGTGGTAGCCCCTGGGCGCGAGGACAACGCCATCTTTCATATGGCCACTGGCCAAAGCGCACATCCGCTATCCCCATTTTTTGACCGTGGTCACAAAGATTGGGTAGAGGGGAATCCATCGCCGCTAGTGGAAAGTGAAAGCCGTTACACACTCAGGTTGCGTTAATCAGACGGTCTCATCCAGGATCGCAAATGAGAGAAAAGAGGTGAGCAGACCGATTACCAATACAAAGGGCAGTAACGGGAAGCAGAGCATCAGCAGAGATGTACCTATCCAGAGGTTTTTCACCCAACCTCTTTTCAAGCGATAGCGGTGGCTGTACCTACGCGTGTGACTATCGTGGGGATTGGGAAGGCAGATTTCGCCCATCCGGGGAAGAAAGAAGCGCACCAAAAGAGTGCAGTAAAAACGGATCAGGGCGATAAACATTGAGAGCACCGCGTACAAACTTCCTTTGCAGTATAGATGCCCTACCGCGCCCGGGGTGTGGGCAATCGAATGCCCTCCCAAAAGACTCCGCGGAGTGCAGTTTTACCGGGAACTGTACCAGCGCAATTTCTCGTGCAGACTGACAACAGTGCCAATGATTGCCAGTGCTGGAGCCTCTACCCCTTCCGACTTCGCCAGTTTTGGGAGTGTTGACAGATTCCCCACAACCACACGCTGCTCCCTGGTGGTTCCCTTCTCCACCAATGCCGCCGGGGTTCCCTCAGGCATGCCGTGCTCTTTCAGCTTGGCACAGATAGTGTCAATGCCGGTCAGTCCCATATAAAAAACCAGCGTCTGTCCGGGAGAGACAAACTCCGCCCAAGGCAGCTCGAGCGTCCCTTTCTTCAAATGCCCGGTGACAAAGCGGACCGATTGGGCGTGATCCCGATGTGTGAGTGGTATGCCAGCGTAACTCGCACAACCGGAAGCCGCTGTAATCCCAGGCACCACTTGAAAAGGGATTCCCGCGTCTGCCAGCTTGTCGATCTCCTCTCCGCCCCGACCGAAAATAAAAGGATCACCGCCTTTCAGACGCAGCACCTTCTTTCCCTGCTGGGCCAAATCCACCAGAAGTTGGTTGATATTGTCCTGCGGCACTGAGTGGAATTCCTTTTTCTTGCCAACATAGATCCGCCTGGCATCGCGACGTACTAAGTCGAGCACCTCGGGAGAGACCAAGCGATCGTAGAGCACCACGTCGGCCTGTTGCATGAGGCGCAGGGCGCGGAATGTCAGCAAGTCCGGATCTCCGGGGCCTCCACCGACCAAGTACACTTCCCCAGAGGGCGCCGGGCTGCCCTGCCACGCGTCCAATGCTGTAAGTAGTTGGGCTTCCGCCTCGGCATTTTTTCCCGCATCGACTTTCGAGGCCACAGGACCAGTAAAAACCCACTGCCAGAAATCCTTGCGGCGCTCTTCTGGCAGTACGGCTTTCACACGATCTCGCATACGCCCGGCTAGCGCCGCCAGAGAAGCAATACCTGGTGACAGGAGTGCTTCCAACTGCGCGCGTATCAAGCGCGCCAGCACCGGAGCCGAGCCACCACTGCTGATACCAATGGAAAGGGGGCCGCGTTCGAGGATGGCTGGAAAGGTATAGGTGCACAAATCGGGGGCATCCACCACATTGACCGGCAAGTGTCGGGCACGGGCATCTGCGGAGACAATGCGATTGATTTCCCTGTCCCCTGTGGCGGCAACCACTAAATCGACGCCATCGAGATGCCCCGAGTGATAGTTGCCCTGGAAAACCTGCCCGTTACTGTCCGCGACCAGTTGCTCCAACTCATCAGTTGTCGCAGGTGAGATTACCCGCAAGCGCGCACCACCCCTGACCAGCAGACGGGCCTTGCGCGTGGCAACGGAACCTCCGCCCACGATCAGGCAGAGGCGATCTTGGATGTCGAAAGCGAGCGGTAAATAGCGCAAGGCAGGCTCTTGGATAATTGTGGGGTGTGCGGTGCCAGAGGTCTGGCTGCGGCCATTTGGCCTCTAGCCAGCAAAACCGATATCCGCAACACCCAGCTTCGCTGTCAAAATTGGGCCCTTGCTGTGCGCCAGAACACAGGCACTCTGCAAGCGACCCCCTCTCAGGACTCGGGAGCTATAACTTCGAGCCCGCGCATATAGGGGCGCAGTACTTCCGGTACTTCGATGCTGCCGTCTGCGCGTTGGTAATTTTCCATGACCGCGATCAGAGCACGCCCCACAGCCAATCCGGAACCATTCAGTGTATGCAGCAGCTCCGGCTTGCCGGTTTCCGGATTACGCCAGCGGGCTTTCATACGACGGGCCTGGAAATCCCCGACCAGGGAACAGGAGGAGATTTCCCGGTATTTATCCTGGGATGGAATCCATACCTCGATGTCATAGGTTTTACGTGCACTGAAACCAATATCACCGCCGCACAGAACCACTGTGCGGTAAGGCAGCTTCAGCTTCTGCAATATGGTTTCGGCGTGTTGCGTCAATGTTTCCAACGCCGCTTCCGACTGATCGGGGCGTGTTACCCATACCAGCTCCACCTTCTCGAACTGGTGCTGGCGGATCATGCCCCGTGTATCGCGACCGTGAGAGCCTGCCTCGGAACGAAAGCAAGGGGTATGAGCGGCAAACTTATGCGGCAGAGACTCGGCGTCTTCTACGATGACATCGCGATAGAAGTTGGTCAGCGGAACTTCCGCTGTGGGTATCAGATAGAAGCCGCGCTCGTCGGTCAGTTTGAAGAGATCCTCCTCAAACTTGGGCAATTGCGAAGTGCCGAAAAGGGAGTCGCCATTGACGATTGCCGGCACATTGGCCTCGCAATAACCGTGCTCCTCAATATGGGTATCGAGCATAAACTGCGCCAGGGCCCGGTGCAGTCTGGCCAATTGTCCCGTCATCACCGCAAAGCGGGAACCGGTCAATTTTGTGGCCATCTCGAAGTCCAGCCCGCCCAACTGCGCACCCAGATCCACGTGATCCTTGATGTCGAAATCAAACTGCCGCGGTTCACCCCAGCGACGAATCTCGACATTGTCCTCCTCGCTTTCTCCCTCCGGTACTGAATCGTCCAGCAGGTTCGGGATCGCGGACAAAATCGTATCCAGCTCTTCCTGCAGCTCGACCAGCGCCTGCTTGGCCTGGTTCAGCTCACTGCCGAGTGACTCCACCTCTTTTAGCAGGGGCGCTATATCCTCGCCAGCGGCCTTGGCGCGGCCGATATTTTTGGATTTGCTGTTGCGCTCGTTCTGCAGCCGTTCGGTGAGCACCTGTTGTTCTTTACGGCGCTCCTCGAGACTTTTCAGTTTCGCCGTATCCAGCTCCATGCCGCGCTTTCGCAGGATCGCGGCCACCTGATCCATTTGGGTTCTGATGAGTTTTGGGTCGAGCATTTTGGTTGTGTTACTGCGTTAAAAGTATTTCATGGTCAGCGCAATGGCGCCAAAAGTGGCGGACAGGCTCAGCATCAGGCTGACAAGGATATTGGCCAGCGCCGTCAAAGGCTGGCCATTGTGCCACAACATGACCGTTTCCAGCGAGAATGTGGAAAATGTGGTCAGAGCGCCGAAGAATCCGGTGGTCAGCATCAACCGCCACTCCTGCCCCAACAGGGCCCTTTCGACGATCAGGACATAGGCGATACCAATCAAAAAAGAGCCAATGACGTTGACAATCAATGTGCCGTAGGGAAACCTTCCCCCGAACAGATTAAAACTGCCAATAGTAACCAGGTGCCGGAGCATTGCTCCCAGGGCACCGCCGACCGCAATCGCCAACCACTGCATACCAGTCCTCAGTTTTTTTCGCTACTTGGGTAGCGCTGCCTGTCGCTTTCGCGGTTTAGCCGGCGCAAGTGCTCCAACTTCTCACCAATCTTCAGCTCCAGCCCCCGTGGCACGGGATGATAGTAACTGCGCCCGGCGATTTCCTCGGGGAAATAGTTCTCACCCGCGGCAAAGGCCTCCGGTTCATCGTGGGCATAGCGGTATTCGGCACCATGGGCCATGCTCTTGGCCAGCTTGGTGGGCGCGTTGCGCAAGTGAATCGGAACATCATAGCTGGGATCGTGGCGGACATCCGCCAGAACACGCTTGAACGCGGTATAGACCGCATTGCTCTTCGGTGCCACGGCCAGGTAGGCCACGGCCTGAGCGATTGCCAGCTCTCCCTCGGGGCTGCCCAGACGCTCTTGCACATCCCAGGCGTTAAGCGCCAGTTGCAGTGCCCGCGGGTCCGCGTTGCCGATATCCTCGCTGGCCATGCGCACCACACGGCGGGCGATATACAGCGGATCGCAACCGCCATCGAGCATGCGCGCAAACCAGTAGAGAGCGGCATCGGGATCTGAGCCGCGCACGGATTTGTGCATCGCCGAAATCTGGTCGTAAAAGTAATCGCCACCTTTATCGAAGCGACGCACATCCGCGCTCAGTACCTCCGATAATACGGTGTCGTCAACCAGTTGACGGCCGCCCTCCTCTCTCGCGAGATCGCAGGCAATTTCTAACAAATTGAGCGCACTGCGCGCATCGCCGTCGGCCGCTCTCGCGATTTTCTTCAGCACTGGGTCACTCACCGCGATATTGCGCTTGGCCAGTTCTTCGTCTTCGTCCAGAGCACGCCGCAGCAGTCCCAGTAACTCCTCCTCGGCAATTGAGCGGAGCACATAGACCCGACACCGCGATAGGAGCGCATTGTTCAGCTCAAATGCGGGGTTCTCTGTGGTGGCGCCGACAAAAGTAACCGTACCCTCCTCCACATACGGAAGAAATGCGTCTTGCTGTGCCTTGTTGAAGCGATGCACTTCGTCCACAAAAAGGATGGTGCTGCGACCGTATTGTGCCCAATGTTGCTTGGCCTCTGTGACCGCTTGGCGTATCTCTTTGACCCCGGCAAGCACCGCGGACAAAGTGGCAAAACGAGCGTCGCACTCCTTTGCCAACAGGCGTGCAAAGGTGGTTTTCCCCACGCCTGGGGGGCCCCATAGCACCATCGAGTGTAACTGGCCACGCTCCACGGCCTCGCGCAGCGGCTTCCCTGGCCCTAGCAAATGTGCCTGACCCACATAGTGAGCCAGGGAGTCCGGTCGCATGCGCGCGGCCAGGGGCTGTCCCGAAGGCGACGGCCGTGGGACTGATTGAAACAGATCACTCATCGCGGATGATGTCGGTACCTTTCGGAGGTTTGAAATTGAATAGGGAGGCAGCCAGCTTAGGGTTGGCTTGAACACCGCTAAATTTGATCTTGGTGGTCTGCCCCATGCCATCGCGCACGCTCATCGCCGACGGCAAGCCGTTTTTGCCGAAACGGATTTCCATGGACTTGAAGGGGGCCGAGCCATTCTTCGGGGTCAACTGATAGGCGCCTTTGGCTGCCTTAACACTGAAGGAACTGCGAATTTCCTCCACCTTGCCACCGAGCAACAGCGCCGGAGTTTCTTTCATCCGCTTGTCCACCGGGCGGATGGTGACTTGCTCAAGGTCCGGGTCGTAAAGCCACAGCTGCTTGTTATTGGTCACCAAAAGCTGCGAAAAGGGCTCGCCGGTCTCCCAGCGCAACTTACCGGGGCGTTGTACGGAGAATTTGCCACTGCTCTTTTGCACCACTTTGCCGCGCTCATCGACCAGGGTCTGTTGAAATTTGCCCGACAGGCCTGCCAGGGGCTGCAACAGGCGGCTCAGTTCATCAGTAGCGTCGGCCCAGGTGGTGGATGCGACAAGTCCCAGGGCCAGTAACGAATTGCGCAAGAATTTCTTCATGACGGCATTCCAGTTTGAGGGTTTCCTTTAAGGCTAGCGCCCGACAGGTGAATTTTGGCTGAATCCGCCGCGTGCGGCGGCCTCTTCGTGTGCCGACCGACTTCAGGGGGGCGGTGGCGCCAATACCTCGCGGTTGCCGTTGTGGCCCGCTGGAGACACAACACCAGCTGCCTCCATCGCATCGATAATGCGCGCGGCCCGGTTGTAACCGATACGTAAATGGCGCTGAACCGAGGAAATAGACGCCTTGCGTGACTTGGTGACAAAGGCCACCGCTTCGTCGTAGAGCGCGTCGGATTCCGAGTCTTTCTCATCCCCGCCCTCGGTCTGCAAGCCGGGCACTGGAATGCTGTTGTTACTGTCATCGACGATGCCATCGATATATTCCGGCTCTCCGCGGCGACTCCAGTCCGCCACGACTTTGTGTACTTCGTGATCATCGACGAAGGCGCCGTGCACCCGTACAGGCACGCCGCTACCCGGAGGCAGGTACAACATATCGCCATGTCCCAGCAACTGCTCTGCGCCGCCCTGATCGAGAATGGTACGGGAATCGATTTTGGACGATACCTGGAAAGCGATGCGCGTGGGGACATTGGCCTTGATCAGCCCCGTGATGACATCGACAGACGGGCGCTGGGTGGCCAACAGCAAGTGGATGCCAGCGGCGCGGGCTTTTTGCGCAATGCGCGCTATCAGTTGCTCCACCTTTTTGCCGACGATCATCATCATATCGGCAAATTCGTCGATCACCACAACGATAGATGGCAGTGGCTTGAGGTATGGGCGTGTCTGCTCCTCTTCCGGTACACTGGACATAGGGTCCGGCTGCCAGATCGGGTCTTCCAGGGGTTCCCCCGCGGCAATGGCCTCTTTTACCTTGCGGTTGAAGCCCGCCAGATTGCGCACTCCCATGGCCGCCATCAACTTGTATCGCCGCTCCATTTCGCCCACACACCAACGCAGCCCGTTGGCTGCGTCATTCATGTCGGTGATCACCGGCGTCAGCAGATGCGGTATCCCCTCATAGACCGACAGCTCCAACATTTTGGGGTCCACCAGAATCAGGCGCACTTCTTCCGGAGTGGATTTGTACAGCAGAGAAAGCAGCATCACGTTGATGCCCACCGACTTACCGGAGCCGGTAGTACCCGCCACCAGCAGGTGTGGCATCTTGGCCAGATCCGCCACCACCGGCTGACCAGAGATGTCGTGCCCAAGGGCCAGGGTCAGCGGGGACTTGGCATTCTCGTAGACATCTGCCGACAAAACTTCACTTAAACGCACCATCTGCCGGTTTTCATTGGGAATCTCGATACCCACTACAGACTTGCCCGGAATTACCTCCACCACCCGCACGCTGATTACCGCTAGTGAACGAGCCAGATCCTTGGCCAGGTTGGAAATCTTACTTACCTTGACGCCCGGTGCCGGCTGAATTTCGAAGCGGGTCACCACGGGTCCCGGCAGCACCGAGACCACTTCGGCAACCACGCCGAAGTCTTTCAACTTGAGCTCGAGCAGGCGCGAGAGTGCCTCCAGGGACTCGCGGGAAAAACCCGCCTTCTTGTTTTGATCCGCAGGGTCCAGTAGAGAAAGCGCGGGTAAAGTGCCGGTGACCGGACCGGCAGAGAAAAGCTCGCCCTGTTTCTCCTTGGCGGCGCGAGGACTCTGCTTGGGCTTCGGGGCGGCGGGCTCTATTTTGGGCGGCAGCCGCTTGGCACTGCGTTGCTTTTCTTCCTCCACGGCGGCCTTGCGCACCACGATGGCTTCTCGCGCCGCGCGCGCCTCCTCGCGCTTCTGCCGCATGCGCCGGTAGCGGTTGCCCAGCCAGGCAAGGAAGCCGAGCACATTGCGACCGATCGCATCCGCCAGCTTCAACCAGGACAACCCGGTAAACACTGAAATACCAATCGCAAACAGCGCTAACAATAGAATGGTCGCCCCCACGTAGCCGAGGCTGCTCTCCGCCGCCCCGGCGATGGCCGCACCGATAATGCCACCATTCGAAAACGGCAACGGCTCTTCCCCCTGGGCAAAGCACAGTGTGGCGATACCAGCGCCGCTGGCCAGTAAAAGCCCCAGCCCCGACACTCTTATGGCAAACAGAGGGCCGTGAAAGCGCGCGTTGCGGTCGCGCAGGATGCGAAAGGCACGCCAACCGATCAGAACAGGGAACAAATACGCCATCCAACCGAGCAGAGATAAGCAGACATCCGCCAGCCAGGCACCGGTGGGACCAATGGCATTGTTCACCTGCCCACTATGTCCGGTATGTGACCAACCCGGATCCGCCGAATCGTAGCTGATCAGACTGATTGCCAATAATAGGGCCCCGGCAAGTAATGCGATCAGAGCCCCCTCGCGCAACAGGCGAGCGATCAATGAATCCGGCGGAGTTCCGCTTTCGTCGGCGGATTGGTCTGTGGTGCTTTCAGCCTTCAATGGCATACCTCAGTGATCTTGTGACTGTCTTCACCTGTTCGGGCGGTTCTTCCAGGGGCAAAGGCGGCAATCGCCCTTCCCCGGCAGCCGACTGTGTACTACAGGAGCGGTCCAAATGCTACCTGCAGCCGACTTAAGACATTACTTTAAAAGAAAAAAATTTGCTTTAAATCAATAGGTTACAGCTTCTTATTAATGTAAAAGTTGACTAACTTAATGTGATTTAGCACCAGAGAATTTACCCTGGAAAGCATGGGAATTGGCACCTCCAATAGTGCAAATAAAACCAAACTATTTCGCCAAGCCAGGGGTTTCGCCTATCATGAACGCCAATTTGATAGCCCTGAACACCATTGCCGAAGGGCATTGACAACCCTTAAGCCGCCTGGCGATTTGACGCCTGGGCGATTTCCTCATTTGTCTGTATACGAGACCTCTATGAGCAACAACCACCATCGACTGATTATTCTTGGCTCCGGCCCTGCCGGTTACACTGCTGCCATCTATGCTGCCCGCGCCAACCTCAAACCGGTCGTAATCACCGGCATGCAGCAAGGCGGCCAGTTGACCACCACCACCGAAGTGGAAAACTGGCCCGGCGGCTCCGCCGATTTGCAGGGCCCCGATTTGATGGTGCAGATGCAGCAGCACGCCGAGCGTTTCGATACACAGATTATCTTCGATCATATTGAGTCGGTGGATCTGAACCAGCGCCCCTTCACCCTGAAGGGCAATGACACCTATACCTGCGATGCATTGATTATCGCCACCGGAGCCTCCGCTCAATACCTCGGCCTGCCCTCCGAGGAGGCATACCAGGGCCGGGGCGTCAGCGCCTGTGCGACCTGTGACGGTTTCTTTTACCGCGATCAAAAGGTCGCCGTTGTCGGCGGCGGTAACACTGCCGTCGAAGAAGCGCTCTATCTGTCAAACATTGCCAGCGAGGTGACGTTGATCCACCGCCGCGATGAGCTGCGCGCTGAGAAAATCCTGCAAGACCGCCTCATGGACAAGGTAGAAAACGGCAATATCAATGTCTGCTGGAATCATACCGTGGAGGAAGTACTGGGCGACGATAACGGCGTAACTGGCGTGCGCCTGCGCAGCACAAAGGATGACAGTACCCGCGAGCTGGAAGTATCCGGTGTGTTTATCGCCATCGGTCACAAACCGAACACTGACATCTTCGAAGGCCAGCTGGAAATGAATGGCGGGTATATCGTCGTGCAAAGTGGTCTGGAAGGCAACGCCACCCAAACCTCTGTACCGGGAGTTTTCGCGGCGGGCGATGTCTGCGACCATGTATACCGCCAAGCGGTCACCTCCGCTGGCACCGGTTGCATGGCGGCGCTCGACGCGGAACGCTTCCTGGACGCACAATAACGCAGCCTACCGGGTTGTCGCCTTCGGGCGGCAACCGTCGAATACTTGTGGGCCATATGGATTACTGCTGCTATCGGCAGAGTTCTTTGTCTGCAGACACCTGTCAGCCGCGACATCCACCGCATAGGGCCTTGTGAGACCCCATTACCTTTGATTAATCTCAGAGCTAAGAAATCACAGCGGCGCAACTGAACGTGACCAAATCCACTGGCGGCCATTTGACACTGCTCAACCCTGAGCAGATAGAGTTCCCCCCCACCCAATTTGCTCTAAAAGACCCCAACGGTCTCCTTGCGGTAGGGGGCGACCTCTGTGTCGACCGGCTGTTGGCAGCCTATCGGCGCGGCATCTTTCCCTGGTATTCCGACGACCAGCCGATTCTCTGGTGGAGCCCATCGCCACGCTGTGTGCTTATCCCGAGCGAATTTCGCATTGGGCGGAGCATGCGCAAGGTGCTGCGCCGCGGCGATTTCTCGGTAACGTTCGACCAAGCGTTTGACCGGGTGATCGAAGCCTGCCGCCTACCGCGGGGCGACAACGAAGGCACTTGGATTACCGAGGAGATAAGCGAGGCATACCGGGAAATGCATCGCCTGGGCTATGCCCACTCAGTTGAGGTTTGGCGAGGGCAGGAGATTGTCGGCGGCCTCTACGGCGTGGCCCTGGGGCGCATCTTCTTCGGAGAGTCGATGTTCCACCGGGAAACCAATGCCTCAAAAGTCGCTTTTGTGCACTTGGTGCGGCAGTTAGAATTGTGGAACTGCCCGATGATCGATTGCCAGGTGACAAACCCTCACCTTCAAAGCCTCGGAGCGGTAGAAGTGTCGCGGGAAGAGTTCGAGCGATTGCTGGAGAAGGGCGTCACACAGACACCTTTCCCACAGCCGTGGAAACTGACATGGACTTTTCCAGAAAGCTGCGTTTGAGCGTGTTCTGTATTTCCGGAGGCCTAATGGAAAGCCTGTATTCAAGTCCGCAGTGCCAGATTGATAAGCGTGCTCATTGCGCCCATCTTGCGCAGTAGCACGCCCAGCCATAGGACGATGAGCAAACCCTCCCGCCTGGATTCGGTGCGCCTGCTGGCTACCCTGCCCCACCCTTGTGGCTATCTGCCAGAGCGTGAGGCCACCACCGTATTTGTGGATCCGCAAACACCGGTCGACCAGCAGTTATACACTCGACTATCTGAACTCGGTTTTCGCCGCAGTGGCGCCTACCTCTACCGCCCTCAGTGCGCCAGCTGTCAGGCTTGTGTGCCCGCAAGGGTACCTGTGAACCTCTTTGTACCGGACCGCAAGCAGCGCCGCTGCTGGCGCCGCAATCGGGACCTGGATATCTTCCACGTGCAAACCATCGATTCCGATGAGCACTTCGAACTTTATGCGCGCTATATCGAGCAGCGGCACGCGGATGGCGAAATGTACCCGCCGCATCGGGATCAATTCCGCAGTTTTCTTACACAGGCCTGGGGCAGCACCCACTATATCGAATTTCGAACTCGAGGCAGGCTGGTTGCCGTCGCCGTAACAGATATGCTCACCACTGGTTTGTCGGCCATCTATACTTTCTTCGACCCCGGCGAGAGCAAGCGAAGCCTAGGCAGTTACTGCATTCTTTATCAAATTGAATGGGCTCGGCGACTCGGCTTGCCCAGCCTCTACCTGGGATACTGGATCGAACAGTGTCAGAAGATGGCCTACAAGACGCAGTTCCAGCCGATCGAGCTGCTCAGAGAAAACCGCTGGGCGCTGAAGTCTCACTAAGTACCTTTGCTCTATCCCGGCTTTTCGTGCAAAATGCACGCCCGTCGCGCCGCGGCCCTGGCCGGGGTAAAGCTCAAAACTGGTTATTTTGAAGGTTGCTGCCGCATGGCAAAAGACGATTACATTGAAATGGAAGGCGAGGTGATCGACACCCTGCCCAATACCACATTCCGCGTGAAACTGGAAAATGGACATGTGGTGATAGCGCATATTTCCGGAAAAATGCGCAAGAACTATATCCGTATACTTACCGGTGATAAGGTCAAAGTAGAGCTGACGCCCTACGACCTGACCAAGGGCCGCATCACCTATCGGGCCCGTTAACGGAAGCGCTCGGCAGCCACCGCAAAGCTGCCGTGCAAACAAAAAAGCCACCCGAAGGTGGCTTTTTTGTTTGGCTTGAGAATCAGGCTGGCACTGCGGTCTTGATCGTAAGCTCGTCGTTTTCGATCGTGACCTCCACGCGGCCGCCCCCCTCTGCCAGATCTCCGAAAAGCACTGCTTCCGCCAGCGGTTTGCGCAGCTTGTCGCGGATCAGACGGGCCATTGGACGCGCTCCCATCTTTTCATCGTAGCCATTGACCGCCAGCCACTCGCGCGCCTCTTCGCCCACCACCAGGGTCACGTGGGACTCGTCCAGTTGCGCCTGCAGCTCGACAATGAACTTATCCACCACAGTCTTGACCACATCCAGATCCAGAGCGCTGAACTGAATAATGCTGTCCAGGCGGTTGCGGAACTCCGGGCTGAACATCTTCTTGATCTCTTCCATTCCGTCGCTGGAGTGGTCTTGCGGGGAAAATCCGATGGAGCGGCGGCTCATCAATTCCGCACCGGCATTGGTGGTCATAATCAGTATGACGTTACGGAAATCCGCTTTGCGGCCATTGTTGTCCGTCAATGTACCGTGGTCCATTACCTGTAGCAAAAGGTTGAAGACCTCGGGGTGCGCCTTCTCAATCTCATCCAACAACACCACACTGTGCGGATGCTTGGATACTGCGTCGGTCAGCAGCCCACCTTGATCGAATCCCACATAGCCCGGAGGGGCACCGATCAGACGGGAGACGGTGTGGCGCTCCATGTACTCCGACATATCAAAACGGATCAGCTCAATCCCCATTACCTTCGCCAACTGCCGGCAAAGCTCTGTCTTGCCCACCCCCGTCGGGCCGGCAAAGAGGAAGGAGCCAATCGGTTTTTCCTCGGCGCCCAGACCGGCACGACTCAATTTGATTGCGGTACTCAGTGCCTCAATTGCCTTATCCTGGCCAAACACCACCATTTTGAGATTTTCTTCCAGCTTGGCCAGCTGCTCCTTGTCGGAGGCAGAGACGCTCTTGGCTGGAATCCTGGCCATTTTGGCAATGACCGTCTCGATCTCGGTGACGCCGATCAGTTCCCGCCGCTCCTCCGGCGGCAACAGCGACTGGTAAGCCCCAGCCTCGTCGATAACATCGATCGCCTTGTCCGGCAGGAAACGCTCGGTGATATGGCGACTGGAGAGCTGTGCCGCAGCCTCCAGCGCGGCATCTGTGTAACGCACCTTGTGATGATCTTCAAAGCAACTCTTCAAGCCGTGCAGAATCTGCACAGTTTCCTCTACCGAAGGCTCGTTGATATCGATCTTCTGAAAGCGCCGCGACAGAGCGCGATCTTTCTCGAAGATGCCCCGATACTCAGTGAAGGTGGTGGAGCCGATACAACGTAGCTGGCCACTGGAGAGCAGCGGTTTGAGCAGATTTGAAGCATCCATAACACCGCCAGAGGCGGCTCCAGCACCGATAATGGTGTGAATTTCGTCGATAAACAGTACCGCGTTCTGGCGCTTGCGAAGCTCCGCCAGCAACGCCTTAAAGCGCTTCTCAAAATCACCGCGGTACTTGGTGCCGGCCAGTAACGAGCCGAGGTCCAGCGAATAGATTGTGCTGTTGCTCAGGGGCTCGGGCACATCGCCGTCCACAATACGGCGAGCCAACCCTTCGGCGATAGCGGTTTTACCCACGCCGGACTCGCCCACCAGCAGAGGGTTGTTTTTACGTCGGCGTGCTAAAACCTGAGTAACCCGCTCCACTTCCGGCCCCCGACCAACCAGCGGGTCAATCCGGCCGAGTATTGCCTCTTGGTTCAGATTGGTCGCATAGCTTTCCAGCGGGTCTGACCCACCGGGCTCTGCACCCGCGCCGATATCCTCATCCGCCTGTTCCGGTGCGGGATCGGTATTGTGATGGTGGTGGTGATTGTTGCCGCTGGAGCCAACACGGGAAATTCCGTGTGTGATGTAATTAACCACGTCGATTCGGGCAACGCTCTGCTGCTTCAGGTAATAAACCGCCTGGCTTTCCTGCTCACAGAAGATCGCGACCAATACGTTGGCTCCGGTAACCTCTTTCTTGCCAGAGGACTGCACATGGAATACAGCCCGCTGCAGTACGCGCTGGAAGCCCAGAGTGGGCTGAGTTTCCCGGTCGACATCCGCTTCCGGGATCAGGGGCGTAGTGGAATCCACGAATTCGAGCAGTTCACGGCGCAGGGCACTGAGGTCGGCACCGCAGGCATGTAACACGTCCGCGGCCGACTCATTGTCCAGAAGCGCCAGCAACAGGTGCTCCACGGTCATAAATTCGTGGCGTTTTGCACGTGCACCTTTGAACGCTAGATTGAGCGTTACCTCTAAATCCTTGCTGAGCATCTAAACCTCAAACCCTAATCGCCAATGTCACCCGCCCGTTCACTGGACAATGCGCCCGGTTGGCGTCTTGTGTGTGTCCGGCTCCGCCACTGGACGGATCCCATCTGCCAGTCCAGTGTCAATCATCCTCGCTTTCATCCGCTTCGATCTCGCACAGCAAAGGATGCTGATGCTCCCTGGCGAACTGATTGACCTGTGCGGCCTTCGTCTCCGCTATATCCCGAGTATAGACACCGCAGACTGCTTTTCCCTGTGTGTGCACTTGCAGCATCAACTGGGTGGCACGCTCGCGGTCGACGCCAAAAAAAAGCTCCAGCGCCTCAACCACAAAGTCCATGGGGGTGTAGTCATCGTTAAGCATGACCACCTTGTACATCGGTGGCCGCTTGAGTTTGGGCGGTGCCTCTTCCAGCACCAGATCCCCGCCTATACCCCCCGGATATTGGAAGCCATTATCGCTGTCGTCCGAGTGTAGTTTAATGGCCTGTGAAATTCCCATAGCGTTTATCAATAAGATCCTGAAAGTAATTTGGTCTAGCGACTCGGAATTGTAACCTCATTTCCTCCGAGGCACAGCGGGCGCCAGAAAGCCTTGACATTCGGAAACCAGTTGGCTACAAGAGGTAGTGCCTGACTCAGGCGCAAACGCGATATAAGGGAGTGCTTTCGCGGTCGAATTGCAAGCACAGATAACTATAAAGAAATGACACTGTAAGGCGGCTAGCTGTCGCCCCGGCAATTAGAGGGAATTCGCCATGCCTACCGGTACCGTCAAGTGGTTCAACAACGCCAAGGGATATGGGTTTATTCTTGCGGATGAAGGGGGGGAGGACCTGTTCGCGCATTACTCCGCGATACAGATGGACGGGTACCGCACCCTCAAAGCCGGCCAACAGGTCACTTTTGACATTGTCAAAGGTGAAAAAGGCTATCATGCAGCCAATATATCCACAGTAATCCCCAACGAATCAGCTAGCGGAGAGAAGAGTTCTGGAAATACCGGCCTCTCCAGTAGCGATCAAGGGCAGGTCCAGCGAGAAAAAGAGGCGGAAGCACTCGATTAAGCTGCTCACCCTGAACAAAAAGCCCCGCACCGGTAGGTGCGGGGCTTTTTTGCGGCAATCCTGGACTTGCCTCGGCAATCAGCCCATGTGCTTGATCACTTCCTCGCCAAACTCGGAGCAGGATTTCAGCTCTGCACCGTCCATCAGGCGTTCGAAGTCATAGGTTACGGTTTTAGCCTCAATGGCACCTTCCATGCCCTTGATTACCAGATCCGCAGCCTCGTTCCAGCCCAGGTGGCGCAGCATCATCTCCGCGGAAAGAATCAGGGAACCCGGATTGACCTTGTCCTGACCGGCATACTTGGGTGCAGTGCCGTGAGTTGCCTCAAACAAAGCCACTTCGTCAGACAGGTTGGCGCCCGGGGCAATACCGATACCACCAACTTGAGCTGCCAAGGCGTCAGACAGATAGTCGCCATTGAGGTTCAGCGTGGCGATCACGTCGTATTCTGCCGGGCGCAGCAGGATCTGTTGCAGCATGGCGTCTGCAATAACATCCTTGATAACAATCTCTTTGCCGGTTTTCGGGTTTTTGAAGCTGTGCCAGGGGCCACCATCCAGAGGCTGAGCGCCGAACTCATCGCGAGCCAGTTCGTATCCCCAGTCCGCAAAGGCACCCTCGGTAAACTTCATGATGTTACCCTTGTGCACCAGAGTCACAGAGTCGCGGTCCTGATCGATAGCGTACTGGATAGCCTTGCGCACCAGGCGCTTGGTGCCCTCAGCAGATACCGGCTTGATGCCGATGCCACAGTGCTCGGGGAAGCGGATTTTCGTGACTCCCATTTCCTCTTGGAGGAACTGAATCACTTTCTTGGCCTCGTCGGAATCCGCCTTCCACTCGATGCCAGCGTAGATATCCTCAGAGTTCTCCCGGAAAATCACCATGTCGACTTTGTTGGGCTCTTTAACCGGAGAAGGCACCCCGCTGAACCAGCGTACAGGGCGTTGGCACACATAGAGATCCAGCTCCTGGCGCAGGGCCACGTTCAGTGAGCGGAAGCCACCACCCACCGGGGTCGTCAAGGGGCCCTTGATACTCACCACATACTCTTTAATGGCTTCCAGAGTCTCCGCGGGGAACCAGTCGCCGGCATAGGTTTCCGCCGCCTTCTCACCGCAGTAAACCTCCATCCAGGCAATACCTTTATCGCCCCCGTAGGCCTTCTGCACGGCCGCGTCGATCACCTTGCGCATTACCGGGGTGATATCCACGCCGATACCGTCACCCTCAATGAAAGGAATAATCGGGCGATTCGGCACATTCAGCGAACCGTCGGAGTTGACTGTAACTTTTTCGCCGTCTGCCGGCACTTGGATATGACCCATATTGCTTAAACTCCCAAAACTCTGTGACTGTTTAGGTCGGGTGTTGCTTGCCCCGCCCCCCGAACTCCGTCGACACTAAGTCGGGGCGGAATGAAAAAACGGCGGGATTATACCAATATCGCCCCGCTTTTGTAGCTGGATTACATGCTGGTGCGCATTCATGAGTCAAATCATTCTTTTCAACAAGCCTTACGGCGTATTGAGTCAATTCACCGACAGCAGTGGGCGCCCCACCCTGGCGGACTTTATCCATCGAAAGGGCTTTTACGCCGCCGGGCGCCTGGATTTCGACTCCGAAGGGCTGCTGCTTCTCACCGATGATGGCGCATTACAACATCAGATCAGCCATCCGCGGCAGAAACTGCCGAAAACTTACTGGGTACAGGTTGAGGGAGAAATCGACAATGCGGCGCTCGGCGAATTGCGCCGCGGCGTCAAACTAAAGGATGGCTTGACCGCACCGGCCAAAGCCCGGCACCTGCGGGAGCCGGCGGTATGGCCGCGGGTCCCACCGGTGCGAGAGCGCAAGGCTATCCCGACCTCCTGGCTGGAGTTAACCATCAGCGAAGGGCGCAACCGGCAAGTACGGCGCATGACCGCGGCGGTTGGCTTCCCGACGCTGCGCCTGATCCGCACAGCCATCGGCAATTGGCAACTCGGCGGTCTGCGCCCCGGAGAGCAGCGCGCCGAGGAGGTATTTGCAGCTCCCGCACGACCCGCGTCTGTGCGCGGCCAGCGCCGGCGCCGCTGGCCGCGGTAAGCACGGTCTTGGTCACAACCCCTAATCACGGGTAAAATTCGCCCCCTTTTGTGTAGTTGCCCATTCTCATCTATGTCTGATTCCACCTCTGCAAAGCCCCAACGCGTGATCGTCGGAATGTCCGGCGGCGTGGACTCCTCCGTGGCCGCCCTGCTGCTGAAACAGCAGGGGTACCAGGTCGAAGGCTTGTTCATGAAAAATTGGGACGAAGACGACGGTACCGAGTACTGTACAGCCAAGGCAGACCTGGCCGACGCAGAAGCTGTGTGCAAACGGCTCGGCATCAAACTACACACGGCAAACTTCGCCGCGGAGTATTGGGATCAGGTGTTTGAGCACTTCCTGGCCGAGTACAAGGCTGGCCGGACGCCGAACCCGGATATCCTCTGTAACCGCGAGATCAAGTTCAAGGTCTTCCTTGAGTACGCGGAAGTGTTGGGCGCTGATGCCATTGCCACCGGCCACTATGCGCGCTGCAAAACCGAGAATGGCCGCACCTGCTTACTGAAAGGCGTGGATGGAAATAAGGACCAGAGTTACTTCCTGCATGCGGTGGATGAAGCGGCTTTCGCCAAGTCGCTATTTCCTCTGGGTGAGCTGGAAAAGCCGGAGGTGCGCCGGATAGCCGAGGCGAACGGCTTTGTCACCCACAACAAGAAAGACAGTACTGGCATCTGTTTTATCGGGGAGCGCCGTTTCAAGGATTTTCTTGAGCAGTATCTGCCGGCACAACCGGGCGACATGGAAACCCCGGAAGGCCAAGTCATGGGGCAGCATTCCGGTCTGATGTACCACACCATAGGACAGCGTCAAGGGCTGGGAATCGGCGGCGTTCGCGGTGCGGGTGATGCCCCCTGGTATGTGGTCGGCAAGGATCTTGGACGCAATGTGCTGATCGTTGCCCAGGGAGCACACCACCCACTGTTGTACGCTACCGGCCTCGAAGCGAGCTTGGCACATTGGATCAACGGCAGCGCACCCGCATCCGAGTTTCGCTGCAAGGCCAAAACGCGTTACCGTCAGCCCGATCAGGACTGTACAGTCAGACTGCGTGCAGATGGCGGTCTTATAGTGGTCTTTGACGAGCCTCAGCGGGCAATTACACCGGGACAGTCTCTCGTACTCTACGACGGCGATATCTGTCTCGGTGGTGCTGTCATCGAAAAGCCCACCGGGGTGGGCACATCCTTGCCGAAAAAATATCAGGAAAATTAAGGAGTACCTTTGAGTAAGTGGCGGGATCAGGCACTGGCACTGGCGGGTATTTTTCAATTCGCAACCCTGGTGGAGCGCCTGGCAAAAACAGGTACTGCACCCCAGTCGCAACTGGAGACTGGTGTTTACAGCCTCTTTCAGCAGAATCCGGAAAGTGCCGAAGCGGTCTTCGGCGGCGCGGATAAACTGCTGCCGGGGTTGAAGGCAGCCCGGCAACTGCTGCAGTCACGCCAGCACCCGGAATATACAGACTGCCTGCGCTACGTTCTTTCAATACTTTATTTGCAACGGCAGCTCGCCAAGAAGAGAGAGCTGCTCTCAATTATTGGAAGCCGCCTGGAAAAGGCCCGGATTCAGGCCGAGCATTTCAGCCTGACCCACGAAAACGTTTTTTCCAATCTCGCTGGTATCTATAGCGACACACTCAGTACCTTCCGTTTCCGCATCCAGGTGCTGGGAGATTTCAACTATTTACAGCAACAGCGCATCGCCAACCAGATACGCGCCATGTTGTTCGCTGGGGTGCGCGCGGCCACTCTTTGGCGGCAGCTCGGCGGCAGTCGCCTGCACTTACTGTTTCAGCGTAAAAAACTGCTGACCGCGACCAACGCATTGATCACGCAAATCGAATCCTCAATTTCACAATCCGGAGATACACTATGACAGTCGAGCTATCCGCCCTTACCGCGGTCTCCCCTATCGATGGACGCTACGAGAGTAAGACCTCATCACTGCGGACTATTTTCAGCGAATACGGTCTGATTCGCGCGAGGGTGGAAGTCGAGGTACGCTGGCTGCAACAGCTCTCCCGCCACCCGCAAATTAAAGAGGTGCCTCAGTTCGGAGCGGAGGCCGACCAATTGCTCAACAATATTGTTGAGAATTTTTCCCTGGCAGATGCCGAGCGCATTAAAGAAATCGAGCGCACTACCAACCATGACGTAAAGGCTGTTGAGTATTTCCTAAAGGAAAAAATCAGCGCTAACAGTGAGCTTGATAAAGTCAGTGAATTCGTGCACTTCGCCTGCACTTCGGAGGATATCAATAACCTGTCCCACGCACTGATGCTGCGTGCTGGTCGCGATCAGGTGGTGCTGCCGGCAATGGAGCAACTCGCCACTGAAATCGCGCAACTGGCCACAAAATTCGCGGACATCCCCATGCTTTCGCGGACCCACGGCCAAACAGCCAGCCCCACCACCGTCGGCAAAGAATTGGCGAATGTCGTAGCGCGCCTGCGCCGGCAAATCAAGCAGGTTCAAAGCGTGGAACTGCTGGGCAAAATCAACGGCGCCGTGGGTAACTACAACGCACACCTGTCCGCCTACCCGGATGTAGACTGGGAAAAGAATGCCGAAGCTTTCGTCACTTCCCTGGGCTTGACCTGGAATCCTTACACCACCCAGATTGAGCCCCACGATTATATTGCGGAACTATTCGATGCCATCGCCCGTTTCAATACCATTCTGATCGACTTCGACCGGGATATCTGGGGCTACATTTCCCTGGGCTACTTCAAGCAAAAAGTGATCGCGGGTGAAGTAGGCTCTTCCACCATGCCCCATAAAGTGAACCCGATCGATTTTGAGAATTCCGAGGGCAACCTGGGCCTGGCCAACGCGGTATTCCAGCACCTGAGCGCCAAACTGCCCATTTCCCGCTGGCAGCGGGATCTGACCGATTCCACGGTGTTGCGCAACATGGGGGTCGGCATCGGCTACACCGTCATCGCCTACGCAGCCACCCTGAAAGGACTCGGAAAGCTGGAAATCAACCGGGAACGTCTGTCCGAAGATCTGGACAACGCCTGGGAAGTGTTGGCAGAGCCCATTCAAACGGTCATGCGGCGCTACGATATTGAGGAGCCCTACGAAAAACTGAAAGCACTGACACGCGGCCAGGGCATAACCCAGGACACCTTGAAAGCCTTTATTAACAAGCTGGAAATTCCGGAAGATGCGAAACAGTCACTACTCGCACTGACGCCCGCATCTTACATTGGCAACGCCGCAGATCAGGCAAAAAGAATCTGAGTGTGGAGTATCCCGGTGAGGTGGGCGACAAAAGCCGCCCACCCCGGTTCAAATCTATCCAATCAATAGGTGCTGATTGGCATCTCTGGGAAGCTTTCCGTGGCCAAACCATTTACCCATCTCGGCAACATGCCCGTTGAGGAATTCCTCCGCGATTACTGGCAGCAAAAACCCCTGCTGATCCGCAACGCCATACCGGGCTTCGTATCGCCGATATCCGGCGAGGAGCTTGCCGGTATGGCGCTGGAAGAAACCGTGGAGTCGCGCCTGGTACTGGAAAATGGCAGCGAAGGGCCCTGGCAATTGCGTACAGGCCCCTTCTCCGAAGAGGATTTCCTCTCCCTGCCCCGCAGCCACTGGACTTTACTGGTACAGGCGGTGGATCAGTGGCTGTCAGAAGTCGCAGCGCTGAAAGAACACTTCCGCTTTATTCCGGACTGGCGCCTGGACGACGTGATGATCAGTTACGCCGCGGACAAGGGCAGTGTCGGCCCCCACTTTGACTATTACGATGTCTTCCTGCTGCAGGCAGAGGGGAAGCGTCTCTGGCACCAGGGGGCAAAAGCCAATGATGATAGCCCGCGGGTCGAAGGGACACCGCTTAATATTCTCAGAGACTTCGAAGCGGAAAACAGCTGGCTTCTGGAACCCGGTGACATGCTCTACCTGCCGCCCCAGTTCAGTCATTGGGGGATCGCCGAAGGCCCCTGCACCACAATTTCCATCGGATTTCGAGCTCCATCGGCAGCGACGATTCTGGAAGACTTGGCAGCAGAACTGGCGCAAGGGCTGCCGCAGCACTTGCGTTACTCGGACCCGGGCATCGCTCCTGCGCGCCATCCGGCGGAAATAGACCCCGCCTCAATAATCCGCCTGCAGGAGCAATTGAGCAGCTGGCTGCAGCAGCCGCACAAAGTCGCCCAGTGGTTGGGTGCAGTAATGACAGAGGTGAAGTATCCCGAGACAGTAGCACTCGACGCCGGTGATGCCGAAGACTGGCGTACGCAGCTGTCGGCAGGTGCAACTCTGGTCCTTAACCCCGGTTCCCGCTGTGCCTTTTGCCGCGAACCACAGACGCTATTCGTGGACGGAGAACCCTACTCCGCCCCGCTTCCCTTCATTGAGCGCTTCTGTGAAAACCGGGTTATTACGCAAATGGATACCGACAATTTCCCGGAATTGGCTGCAAATGATGGGCTAATCGATCAGCTTGTTTCCCAAGGCAGCCTGATCTACCCGCCGGAGGACTTCTAATGGCCGACACGGAAATCCGCCTGGCGGCCTGGGAAGCGGATCTTGCGTTGATTCGCCAGGTACGCGAAGCGGTATTTATCCATGAGCAGAATGTAGATCCAGACATAGAGTGGGACCAGGAAGAAGAAACAGCACAACATTTCCTGATTGTGCAAGGCAAAGAACCCCTGGCGACCGCCCGCATCACCACCAGCGGCAAAATTGGACGCATGGCGGTGGTGAAAAAGGCTCGCGGCTGCGGTCTGGGTCTGCAGCTGCTTACCTTTATCTGTAACTATGCGCGGGAACACGGCTTCAGCAGCGTTTACCTGCACGCGCAGTCCCATGCAGAGGGCTTCTATCGCAAGGCGGGATTCCGCTCCGAGGGAGAACCCTTCATCGAGGCGGATATCCCACACATCAAGATGGTGCGCCTCCTTGACTGACGCACAGCTGCTGGAAGACATCGCCGCCTTCCGCGCGGCACTGATCACACTCGTTGGCAACGCCCGCAGAGAGTGCCTGATTTTTTCCCAAAACCTGGCCCGCCCTCTCTACCACGACGAAGCGGTAACACAGGCACTCTCAGATTTCGCCCGCGGCAGCCGGTTTGCGCGGGTGCGCATTTTGATCCGGGACTCAGACCCCATTGTGCGGCAATTCCATCGCACCCATGCCCTGGCCCAGCGGCTCAGCTCGCGCATACAGATCCGCAAGATTCAAGCCACAGTGGACACCGCAGACTGGGAGTTCGCAGTTGCGGATGGCCGCGGTGTACTGCAGTGCGATGACAGGGAGCGCTGGTCTGGCAGCTACCATGCGCAAAACCAGGTTCGCGCACACAAGCTGCAAGATATATTCGAACGCGACTGGGACCTGGCCACAACAGACCCCAACCTGCGGTGCCTGCAACTCTAACCCACCGATAGCTTCCCGCCGCAAGCGCGCTCAGCAGGAAGTGGCGACCACACATAGCGGCATGACCGTGAGAAGCATCTCCCGCCAATACTGTGCGCTGCAGCGCAAATTTTAAATGCCCCACCCAATCCAAATCGAATTGGCGCCGAAATGACTTGGCATCTAACAGTTAACACATAGCATAAAAACCAGATGTCAGCGCTGTCATTATTTTTTCCGCGTTCTTAATGCCAACAAAAAGAAATATATGCACAGGAGAAACCGCATGATGCGCAACCCCCTGCCCCTGCTTTGTACCGCGACTCTTATGCTTTCCGCCAGTCAGGCGCTCGCGCACGGCACCATGGTGGTACCCGAAAGCCGCGTCTACAACTGTTTCCTCAATAACCCAGAGAACCCCTCAGACCCGGCATGTGCCGCGGCCAAGGATTTTGCTGGAACCCAAGCATTTTACGATTGGAACGGCATCAATCAGGCCGCCGCCAATGGCAACCATCGTGCCGTGGTGCCGGATGGCCAGCTATGCGCTGGAGGCAATGCCAAGTTCGCCGGATTGGACCTTGCCCGCGCCGACTGGCAGGCAACCCCCATTGCCCCTAAGAGTGACGGCACTTTTGAGTTCGAATTCTGGGCCACAGCGCCCCACGCAACTCAGGAATGGGTCTTCTACGTAACCCGTCAGGGCTATACACCGGACACGCCGTTAAAGTGGAGCGACCTTTTCGAATTCTGCCGCCTGGGAGAAGTACCGCTCAGTGCCAACAATCGCTATAAACTCAACTGTCCTCTGCCACCGGTCAGCGGCAAACACGTGATCTATACCACTTGGCAGCGCTCCGACAGCGGAGAAGCCTTCTACACTTGCACCGATGTTATTCTGGGAAATGCCGCCAGCCCATGGGCCGATGAGGGCGACTTTTCAGCGCAAACAGATTTAGCTGAAGGCAGTAGTGTGACCCTGCGCCTGTTCAACAGCAGCGGCAACGATATGGAAAGTGTGCGTTATACGGTGACTGCCGGCGCCACATCCGCCGCGGACTGGGCCTACGGCTTTGCACGGATGGTCAACAATCACTCCCAATACGCGCGTATCGGCGTACTGGACCCAAATAGCGGAGAGGTAACACCGGTGAGATCCGCCGATGGAAACCGGGTGTACACCCTCGCCGACCTCAATCTCAGCCACGAGATCGACATTCAGGTTCCCCGCGGCAACAACCCGCCTGTCGCGGTGCTCAGTGCTGAATCGAACGCACTTAGCGGCGCCGGCAACATAACCCTGTCCGCAGCGGCCTCCAGCGATCCCGATGGCGATCCACTCAGCTTCAGCTGGACCGTAATCGCCGGCAGCGGTGCCAGCCTCAGCGATGAAAGCGGTGATTCCGTAACACTTCACCTCAGTGAACCGATACAACACCAGACAATCACGGTAAGGGTCACCGTCAGCGATGGGCAACTCACCGACAGCACAACAGTGGATATCGATCATAGTCCGGGCGGGACTGGCGGCTACGATTATGTCTACCCGGAAGCGATCGGCAGCTACGTGCCCGGTGAAACCATAGTTCTGGGCAGTGACGGCAAGCGTTATCAGTGCCGCCCCTGGCCATATGGAGACTGGTGCAATGTTAACAGCGCCTACCATTATGCGCCGGGAACAGGCGCCAACTGGCAGGATGCCTGGACACAGTTGTAAGCACCGCGCCCGTCTCCAAGAGACGGGCGTTTCACTTTTAATAAAATTGCCGCCGCCACAGGCAATCGCGGTTTGCAATGGCCTTGTTTACGCGCTCTCTCCTCGGGCAAACAAGGCCGCAAAAGCATGCGTCACCTGCTGTCCGGCCGGCAGTCTAATGCCGAAAACATCGGCGAGTGCTTCGCATAGCTCGCGTGGATTCGCCAGCATGGAAATGCTACCCGCTCCCTGATGGGGATAGCTACGCAGTTCCCTGCCGCGCAGAGTATGGCGGCCGCGATCATGTGCCCGAGCAGCGATCAACTCCCGTACAAACTGGGATTCCGGGTAGGTGGAGCTGTACCAGTTGAAGACCTTGTAGTCTTCTTGTGTCTGGCGCTGTAGATCAAAGCGGTACAGCGGCAGCCATTGCCCGTCAATCTGCATCTGCAAAACGAAATCCTCGCCGATCCGGAGCAGACGGTAGACACCGTGACTGCACACCTGCTCGCCTTCAGTATCCAGTCGCAAAGGTGCCGTAGGTGTCCGCGCCCCGAAGCCGACATCAATCAAGTGGGGTACACCACCAATTTTGGAACAGAGGATCATATGTGTTTGAGGCGGCCGGCAGTTTTCCGGGGCCTGCCAGAGGACCCTTGCAGCCAGCCCTTTAACATGCAGCCCCATTTCTGTGAGGACTGCTCGCAACAGGGTATTCTGTTCAAAACAGTAACCACCCCGTCCTCCGCGCACCAGCTTGTGCTCGACACTCGGCAAATCAATGGCCACCGGCCGGCCGAGAAAGGGATCTATATTTTCAAACGGAATGGATCGGACATGGCAGCTGACAAGCGCACGCACAGTTTCCGGGACCGCCACGCTTTCACCGGTGTAACCGATACGCGCAAAGTATGCCTCCATATCGATTGCTGTATGCTTCATAGGGGTTGTACCTTTGAGGCAAATCAGGGAAATACGCAGCTTAAAACCTCAACTATTCTTTAGGTCAAGCCGCTCCCCCAGACCAACAACGCAAAAAGGCCCCGAGGGGCCTTTTTGCTAGATGGTTTCCCGGCGACTTGTGCTCCGAGGGGGCAGCCCCCGGGCGCATTATGCAGCGGCTTCCTCAGAGTATTTCGCCTTAAACTCACGGCGCCGGCGGTGGAGCACCGGTTCAGTGTAACCGTTGGGCTGGGTGCAGCCCTCAAACACCAACTCACAGGCCGCCTGAAAGGCGATACTGTTATCGTAGTCCGGCGACATGTCGCGGTAATTGGGGTCTCCGGCATTTTGCCGGTCCACTACCGCGGCCATGCGCTGCATGGTTTCCAGCACCTGTTCCCTGGTTACGACACCGTGCTTGAGCCAGTTGGCGATATGCTGTGAGGAAATGCGCAGTGTCGCCCTGTCTTCCATCAGGCCTATGTCGTTGATGTCCGGCACCTTGGAGCAACCGATGCCCTGCTCCACCCAGCGCACCACATAGCCGAGTATTCCCTGGGCATTGTTGTCCAATTCGCGTTGAATTTCCTCGGCGCTCCAATCCGGAGTTTCCGCCACAGGCACAGTGAGGATGTCATCCAGGCTGGCGCGGGCGCGGCCGGCCAACTCTTCCTGGCGCTTGGCGACATCGACCTTGTGGTAGTGTAAGGCGTGCAAAGTGGCCGCGGTCGGGGACGGCACCCAGGCAGTGTTCGCCCCAGCCATTGGGTGGGCCAGTTTGGCATGCATCATTGCTGCCATCTGGTCCGGTATGGGCCACATGCCCTTGCCAATCTGCGCTCGCCCCTTGAGTCCGGTGGCCAAACCGATATCGACGTTACTGTCTTCATAGGCGCTGATCCACTTGGACTGTTTCATATCTCCCTTGCGGATCATCGGGCCAGCCAGCATCGAGGTGTGTATTTCATCCCCGGTGCGGTCGAGAAAGCCGGTATTGATAAACACAACCCGCGCTTTTGCTGCTGCAATACACGCCTTGAGATTTACGGAGGTACGGCGCTCCTCGTCCATGATGCCCATCTTCAGGGTGTTGCGCTCAAGCCCCAGGGCATCTTCAATGCGGTCAAACAGTTCGTTGGAGAACGCCACTTCCTCAGGGCCGTGCATTTTCGGTTTGACGATATAGATACTGCCCGTTCGGGAGTTTTTAAAGGGGCTGTTGCCGCGAATATCGTGCATTGCGATCAGACTGGTGACCATGCCGTCGAGAATGCCTTCGGGCACCTCATTGCCATTCCCGTCGAGCACGGCGTCGTTGGTCATCAGATGCCCGACGTTGCGCACAAACAAAAGACTGCGCCCGGGCAGCGTGAAAGAATTGCCGTTTGGGGATGTGTATTCCCGGTCGGGATTCAGTGTGCGCTCAAAAGTCTTGCCGCCCTTGGTGATCATCTCCTTGAGATCGCCTTTCATCAGGCCGAGCCAATTGCGGTAAACAACCACCTTGTCCTCAGCGTCAACCGCTGCAACCGAGTCCTCACAGTCCATGATGGTAGTGAGTGCGGCTTCCATCAGAATATCTTTGACACCCGCCGGATCCGATTTGCCAATCGGACTCTCGCGATCTATTTGAATCTCAAAATGCAAGCCGTGGTGGCGCAACAGTATGGCTTCCGGCTTGTCACTGTCCCCGCGGTAGCCTGCAAATTGCTTGAAGTTTTGCAAGGTGGCGATATCGCCCTCGGCGAGCTCCACTTCCAGCAGAGACCCGTTGATGCGGTACTCCACCGCATCCTTGTGGCTGCCGCAGGTCAGCGGCGCGGAGCGGTCGAGAAATTCCCGCGCGTAGCGGATAACTGCCGCGCCGCGCACCGGGTTGTATTCGCCTCCCTTTGTGGCGCCGTTCTCTTCACTGATGACGTCGGTTCCGTAGAGCGCGTCGTAGAGGCTGCCCCAGCGGGCGTTGGCGGCATTCAGGGCGTAGCGGGCGTTCATCACCGGCACAACCAGCTGCGGACCGGCCAGAGTAGCGATTTCCGGGTCGACATTTTCTGTGGTCGCCGTGAAATCTTCAGGCTCTTCCACCAGGTAATCAATCTCGCGCAGAAACGCCTTGTATTTATCCAGATCCCGGTAGGCTCCGGGATTTTCCGTGTACCAGCGGTCTAGCGCCTCCTGCATGCGGTCGCGCTTTTCGAGCAAAGCACGGTTTACCGGTGCGAGATCGCGGACAATTTTTTCGAACTCTGCCCAGAAAACATCGGCACTGACGCCAGTGCCGGGAATCACTTCCTCGGTAACCAGGTTGTACAACTCTGATGCGACTCGCAGTTCTCCGATTTGGACTCGTTCCGTCATATCCGGGCCTCTCGCTGATTGTGGGAACTCTGTGATTGAGATTCGGGCATTCTAAACAGCCGCCCACTCATATCGCTAATTTATAGATGGAATTTCCACTATTCACACTATGAATTTTTCGTAACAGACGCTCGCTCACTTTTCACAGCTGCCGGCCGATATCCAGAATCAAACGCCGCAACCAGCGGTGTGGCGCACTCTGCTGCAACAGTGGACTCCACGCCATTTTTAATTCCAGCGGCGGGATTTCCAGCGGTGGGTCCCGGCGCACCACACGCGGGTTATCCCTCGCCAGCTGTGCCAACCGTGTGGGCACAGTAACAATTAGGTCACTCTGCTCCGCCAGCAGCATCGCGACCTGGTAATGGCGGGTAAAAACGGCGATTGTTCGTTTTTCTCCCAAGCGACTTATCGCCTCATCAACCCAGCCCAGGCGCTGCACATCTTCCGGGTTGACGCCCACCCCCACCCCCATGCCGGTCTTGCTGACCCAGATATGCTGAGCGCGCAGGTAACTCTGCAGATTGTAGTCGTCCAGGATGGGATTATCGGCACGCATCACGCAGGAGAAGGAGTCGCGCCACACCGTGGCCTGGTGAAAGCTCTGCGGCATGCTGTCGAAGCGGTTGATCACCATATCCACCTTGCCCTGCTCCACATCCACGAAACTGACGTCACTGGGCGTCATGATATCCAGGCTGATACCGGGCGCCCGCTCCCGCAGCTCTTTCAACAGCGGTGGAATCAGTGTGGATTCGGCGTAGTCACTGGCCATGATACGGAAGGTACGGCGCGCGTCAGCCGGCTCGAAATCCCGGTTCGGCTGAATCACCCGGTCGATCGCCGCCAGTGCCTCGCGCACCATTGGTTGCAATTCCAAGGCCCGCTCCGTCGGCATCATCCCCTCGCGGGTACGCACCAGCAACGGGTCGTCAAAAAGTTCCCGCAGGCGCTTGAGGCCGTTACTCATCGCGGGCTGGGACAACCCCAGATAGTTCGCTGCACGGGTCACATTGCGCTCCCGCAGCAATACATCCAAATGAACCAAAAGGTTCAGGTCGGCGCGTTCGATATTCATAGAGTATTTGCTCTACTGATAGTGAAAATAAGACCAATAAATTGGGCAAATTATGCCAGAGCGACTAGCATACTCAACACTTATTCGCAGTCACCGCATCGAGGGAGATCTAAGAGATGAGCATCGGCAACTACGACCGCAAAGCGGAAATCGCCGCTATTGAGAAAGACTGGGCTGAAAATCCGCGCTGGAAAGGCGTTAAACGTACCTACAGTGCCGAGGACGTTATTCGCCTGCGCGGTTCCATTAAGCGCGAAAATACCATCGCCAAACGCGGTGCCGAAAAATTGTGGCAGCTGGTAAACGAAGGCGGCCGTCCGAGCTTCCGCCCCGACAAAGACTTTGTCAATGCCATGGGCGCACTGACTGGCGGCCAGGCGGTTCAGCAGGTAAAAGCCGGGGTACAGGCCATTTACCTGTCTGGCTGGCAGGTAGCGGCGGATGCCAACACCTCCGAGACCATGTACCCGGACCAATCCCTCTACGCCGTGGATTCAGTGCCGACTGTGGTGCGCCGCATTAATAACGCCTTTGAGCGGGCCGATCAAATCCAGTGGAAAAGCGGCAAAAACCCGGATGATGAGGGGTATATCGATTACTTTGCGCCCATCGTCGCCGATGCAGAAGCCGGTTTCGGCGGTGTCCTGAACGCCTACGAGCTGATGAAAAATATGATCCGTGCCGGCGCCGCAGGTGTGCACTTTGAGGACCAGCTGGCCTCGGTGAAAAAGTGCGGCCACATGGGCGGCAAGGTACTGGTCCCAACCCAAGAAGCGGTACAGAAGCTGATCGCCGCACGGCTCGCCACTGACGTGGAAGGTGTCCCCACCATCGTGCTGGCGCGCACCGACGCCAATGCAGCGGATCTGCTGACCTCCGACTGCGATGAATACGATGCACCCTTCCTGACTGGAGAGCGCACTTCCGAAGGTTTCTACAGGGTGAAAGCTGGCATCGACCAGGCAATTGCCCGCGGTCTGGCATACGCCCCCTACGCGGATTTACTGTGGTGCGAAACTGCCACTCCAAACCTGGAAGAGGCGAAGAAGTTCGCCGAATCAGTCCGCAAGGAATACCCGGATCAACTGCTGGCTTATAACTGCTCGCCCTCGTTCAACTGGAAGAAAAATCTGGATGACACAACCATTGGCAAGTTCCAGCGCGAGCTCTCTGCGATGGGCTACAAGTTCCAGTTCATCACCCTGGCCGGTATCCACAGTATGTGGAACGCAATGTTCAACTTGGCCTATGACTACGCCCGCGAGGATATGAGTGCCTACGTGCGCCTGCAGGAGAAGGAGTTCGCCGACGCCGAGAAGGGCTATACCTTCGTTGCGCACCAGCAGGAAGTGGGCACCGGTTACTTCGACGATATGACCAATGTCATTCAGGGCGGCCAGTCTTCTGTGACCGCGCTGACCGGCTCTACCGAGGAAGAGCAGTTTAAGTGAGCGGCCATCGCTCTACCGCACCAAATATCCCATATATTTCACTCATGGTTTGGGCCGCAATTGCGGCCCCTTTTTCGATCAATCCCCCCTGAGCGGACGTCGCGGATCAATAGCGTCATGCAGTGCGCCGGCTACCGCATAAGCTTCCAGCCGGTGTTCGTAGGTATCCGCGTAATCATACCCCATACGCTCCAGGCAGCGGTGAATCCAGGCGTTTTCCCCTGAGGAATCCTTGCAGATACGACGCCCCGCGAAAATTAGCGGCAGGGCTTTCCACCGGGGTTTACTGACTTTCTGCAAGTGCTCAAGGGCTACAGCAAGCAGCGCCTCTTCGTCGGTAAAGTCGCTTCCCAGCGGAAAATAAGGTAGCAACCGCAAGCGTGTCTCATCGTTAAAGACAGCGGCAATTCTGTCCGGTGTATTGGACGTGAATTGCAGTGGTATCGCGTAGTCCTTCTCCAGTTTGCCCGCACTTTTGGCCTTTTCCATTAAAGCCTCCTGAAAACGGGAATCGCAGATACAGAGCATCGCCGCAATAACGTCGCGATCGGATTTTCCTCGCAGGTCGGCAACTCCGTATTCAGTAACGACAATATCCCGCAGATGCCTTGGGATTGTGCAATGAGGGTATTCCCACAGGATATTGCTCCTGCACTGCCCGCCGTCTTGCCATGTGCTCGGCAAAGCAATGATTGAGCGACCACCGGGCAGCTCTTGAGCCTGAGCGACAAAGTTGTACTGCCCGCCCACGCCGCTGACCACTTGGTTGTCAGCCAGACCGTCGGAAATCACGGCACCAGTCACGGTAACCATCATCGCCGAATTGATAAAGCGTGCCTTTTGCCGCTGTGCCACCTTGAGGTCCCGATCCCGCTGCAAATCGTTAATGAAGTCGATGGCAGTCATACATATACCCGCCCGCTCTTCATCCGTTAACGCGCGCAACTCCCGATACATAAACTCGGGGCCGAGGTAGAAACCCCCATGCAGCCAGGTACCACCACGCAGTTTTTTGTTCAGGCAAGTACCGAGCAGCCTGCGCCGCCCGTGTTCGCTGTGCAAATCGCACTCCTCTTCTTCCCCCTGGGGCGAAAGCAGCTTGTGCCCGCGCCAGCTGTAATTGGAATCGATAATGCCCAGTGCTTGTAGAAAAACCGTATCGGCTGGCGTAAGCGGACAGTGGATGCGACCGGCCTCCTTTAAAGCCAACAGCATCTCCTCATTGACAGTTGTGGATATCTCACCGGCGTCCAGCAGCCGCTGCAGGGCAGCATCCGGGTAAACCTCCCGCTTCATCACCCCCGCGCGGCGCAAGTGCAGAAAGCCCGGCGGCACCATTTCGCTGGCGCCGTAGAGCCCCTTCGCAAAAGGCCCTAATTCTGGTTGTAAATTTTGCCGCAGTTGCAGAGAGTCATCACTGGTGAGATCGCGCACTATGGATCGGTACTGTCGATTATTCGTCTGACGTAATCGCAATACGTGGCAAACCGCATCGCCAAGCGCGCCTATGCCCACTTGCAGTGTGCCGCCGTCGACAACCAGGCTGGCGATGTGAAACGCCAGCGCGTAGTGAGTCAAGTCTACTGGCTGCGTGGGCACGGCGAAAAGCGGTTCATCGAAAGCTTCACCGTCAAGCAAAAAGGTGAAGCTGCTCGCAGGGATTTCCGCGTCGCCCCCCATATACGGCAGTTGCGGATTGACCTCTCCCACCAGCACCGGTGGCGGAACACCCCGCGCAACCGCCATATCCATCACAGGAATGGTCAGATCCGGATTGCAGCTGAGGCTGTATTTGTCGCCGCCTGCAGAGGGCGCCACCATCTGCGCAATGACATTGACACCGAGGTCCAGCAAATCCCTCGGTACATGCGTGTAATTCGAACAAATGTAATTTCGCTGAGCCTCGCTGTTTTCGAGGAAAGCGCCGGGCTGCATAAAGAATTCGTAAACCTCGATATTGGCTGGCAACAACCCCTTGCGCCGCGCCGACGCGTAACTCAGATCCCGCCCCTGACTGTAAAGGCGATCCAGTAGCGGCAGCACAAAACGGCGAGCGATTTCGCTGTGTCCTTCGGGACGTTCCAGAGTTAGGCCAGTGAATATCGTCAGCGAAATACTGGGATCGGCGGCAGCGCGCGCGTATAGGGCGTTGACAAAGTGATTGGCCTTTCCGAGTCCGAGCGGCAGACCGAGCACAATCCGCTTCCCCACCATCTCCAGCAGAGCATCCACACACTGCTCAGCACGGTCGAAACGCCGGGGGCTATCAGTGATTAGAGTCATCGTTTTCCAGTGGGCCTTTGACGATTACGGCAGCATCACCGACGGTTAAGACTAATGGGCAGCGGATTCCGACCCCAGCTTGTCAAAATGATCCACCTGGATGGCGAGATTGACAGCATCCGCCGTTTCCCTCAGCTGCTCCGCCTCCTCTTCACTGATCAACGCTTTTTGTATCCCCTCATCTATTGCAGCGTGGTTCAGTGTTCGGATCCCACCTTTTTTCAGCTTGTCCCTGATCGATTGAGTAGCACAGACTTTGATAAAAGCCTGCTCGACCAAGTCAACGCCATCGCCGGGGTTTCCGAGAAAAACCCCTTTAGTCAAGCGATCCCGCGTTTCCGATGGAGCCATCAATAGCTCCGCACAGGCTCGGGCCTGACGGTCTGAAGCCGGATTAATGCTGTGCCCCCAGGGCATAGTGAGAAAATGCATCAGCTGGCCGAGGAAGCGGTGCGGAAAGTTTTGAAACACTTCCAGAAGGCGCTCTTCTATCCGGTGCAGACCGGCTCGCATGGCAAATTCCAATAAGGGCCTATCCGCCCTGGGGCTGCCATCATCCTTAAAGCGTTTCAGGGTGCAGCTGAGTAGATAAAGTTCGCTGAGCACATCGCCGAGGCGTGCGGAAATCAGTTCCTTGCGTTTCAATTCACCGCCCAAAGACATCAGTGAAAATTCGGTGACCAAAGTCAGCACCGCAGAGTAGCGGTTCAACTGACGGTAGTATTTTGCCGCCTTGCCCACCCCCTTGGGACTGGTGGCGAAGAGTCCCACTGTCCAGCCGTGCAGCACTGCGCGAGCGAAGGTTTTCACCTGAAACCAGAAGTGTTTGGGCAGCAAGCGGTCCAAAACTTCAACCCCGGCCTCGCTATCCGGATTTTCCGCCGCCAGCATTTCCTCGAACAGATAGGGATGACAACGGATAGCGCCCTGGCCGAAAATCATCAAGCTGCGGGTGAGAATATTGGCCCCTTCGACGGTGATGGCCACCGGCACCGCCCGATAGACATTGCCGATATAGTTGAGCGGACCGTCCATTATTGCCTTGCCTGCGTGAATATCCATGGCGTCGTTAATCGACTGGCGCAATCCCTGGGTGGCGTGGGCCTTCATAATCGCCGACACCACTGCGGGTTTCAGTCCCTCATCGAGGGCCCGTGTGGTGGTCTTGTGGGCGCTGTCGAGTACATAGGCAATGCCGGCAATTTCCGCCAATCGCCGCTGCACCCCCTCAAACTTGCCAATGGGAATACCAAACTGTTCGCGGATACGCGCATAAGCGCCAGTAGTGCGCGCGGCCATTTTTGCCCCGCCGGTAGACAATGACGGCAGGGAGATACCGCGCCCCGCAGCTAGCGCCTTCATCAGCATATGCCAGCCGCGGCCGACGTTCTCCCGTCCCCCGATCACCCACTCCATGGGCACGAACACATCTTTGCCCCAGTTGGGGCCATTCTGGAAAGCCTGCATGGCCGGCAGGTGTCGCTGACCGATGGTGACACCTTCGGTATCCGTAGGCACCAGCGCTACGGTAATACCCAGCGCTTCCTTGTCGCCGAGAATATGGTCCGGATCATACAGTTTGAAGGCGAGTCCGAGAATCGTCGCCACAGGGCCCAGCGTGATATAGCGTTTGTGCCAGTTCACGCGCATCCCCAGGGTTTTTTGGCCTTTGTACTCGCCGTAGCAGACTACTCCACTATCGACCATGGACGCGGCGTCGGAACCCGCCTCGGGACTGGTGAGACCGAAGCACGGAATCTCTCGACCATCGGCGAGACGGGGTAGATAATAGTTTTTCTGCGCTTCGGTTCCATGAGCGATCAACAGCTCGCCCGGCCCTAAGGAGTTGGGCACCATTACGGTGACGCCAACACAAGTGCTACGGGTGGAAATCTTGGTGACGATCTCTGCGTGTGCACTCGGTGAAAAGCCCAGACCGCCATAGCTTTTGGGAATGATGATGCCGAAAAACTTCTCCCGCTTGAGGAAATCCCAAATCTCCGCCGGTATACAGCGGTCCTCGAAGGAGATCTGCCAGTCGTCCAGCATGCGGCAAAGCGCTTCCACCGGACCGTCCAGAAAAGCTTGTTCCTCCTCACTCAGCTCGGGAGGACCCATACCGAGAAGCTGCTCCCAGTCCGGCTTCCCAGACAGCAACTGGGCATCCCACCAGACTTCCCCCGCCTCCATTGCCTCCCGCTCGGTTTCAGAAATGGGAGGTAGCACTCGTTTAATCAGCTTGAGCAGCGGACGGGTAATCCATTTTTTTCGCAGATCGCTCATTGTCACCTTCCATAGCAGTTAGCGCGGGGCGCTAAATTCAGGGGGAAATCCCCCCCCTGAGTCAACCAGAGTACTCATGTGAATACGCAGAGGCCCCGGCCTCCAAAAGGGGCATCAGCACACAATGATAGGTGAGAAAATACGGACCGGCGCCAGCCTGTGGGCGTAGAAAAGTTGATCAGCGCTCCAATCAACCGGCGGAGAAAGCGCGGATTACGCACCAGCAGCAGGCTACCGAGACGGGCCGCCCTAGGGAATCTCTGATTAATTCATTTCCTTGTGGCAAAGGTTCTTCGGGGGCGGATGTGAAGCTCAGGTGATAGGACGAACATTTCGAAACCGTCGGATACAAGGAGGTATCCGGCGAAGCTACAGGGAAGCACTCGTGCGTTTTCGAAATGTCCGTCCTATTGCCTGAGCGCCCCGCAGACTACCATTGTGTTCACGCGAATTAATCAGAGGTCCCCTAGGTCAGATCAGGGCTTGAGATGAAACAATAACGCCATTGTTATCCGCGTACAGGTATTCACCGGGACGAAAGGTGACACCGCCAAAGGTCACATCCAGATTCTTGTCGCCAATCCCTTTCTTTTCAGTTTTCATCGGGTGGGTACCCAGCGCCTGAACCCCCAGGTTCAGCTTGCCAATTTCATCCACGTCGCGGATACAGCCGTACATAATGATACCCTCCCAACCGTTATTGCAGGCTTTTTCCGCGAGCATATCTCCGAGGCACGCACGGCGCATGGACCCGCCGGCATCCACTACCAACACCTTGCCGCGCCCTGCTTCGCCCACCATTTCCCGCACCAGTGAGTTGTCCTCAAAACATTTGATGGTAACGATCTGTCCCCCGAAGCGCTCGCGGCCACCGTAGTTGTAAAACATAGGCTCCACGACCCGGACCAGCTCCGGGTGCGCATCGCAAAGATCTGGAGTGGAAATCATCCTGGCTCCCCCTTAAATCCGCCTAACCCGTGTCCGTGGATCATAGCGGCTTCCCTGCCCCGAAACATCTGCGCAGCACTTATACCGGCCATCAGCCCGGTGGATAATCCTCTCAGCGGGTGACTTTTACCGGTGTCCCAACGCGGACATACTGGAAAAACTTCTGCGCCATATGTGGCGGCATACGTACACAGCCATGAGATGCCGGATAATTCGGCACATTGTTCGACGCGTGTAGACCGATACCACCGTTAAAACGGATATAGTTGTTCATTTGCGCCCCGCGGTAATAGGTGCCCGGAGGTCTACGGTGCTTGCGTGTATTGACGTTCGCCCTGACCACTCGCCCGGTCCGCCGGTCGACATAACTGCCGTAAACAGATGAACGGTGATAGGGATGCTTGGACAGTACGCGAAAGTTTCCCGGACGGGTGCTATAGCCCGGTTTTCCGGATGACACCTTGGATACAGCTATCAGTCGGCTGCCTTTGTAGAGGTAGGCACGCTGTTCCGTGAGGTTTATTGTGACAGAGACTGGACCGGGTGCTGAGGCCGCTGCCTTGTCATCAAACCAGTTGACTCCACGGGGCTTGGCCAGCGCTTCATCCGCTCCCAGTAGCAACAGCAGAAAAAATGCCACAGAGGCATACCACAGCGGTATTCTTTTTTCGCTTCTCGAGTGCATAACTCACCTCAACAACGCTCTCCACTCACTGAAATTGCCGGCCGATACAGCAGTCCGTCCGACAGCGATGTAATCCCGCCAATGTTTCTCTGACGGGGCAATGCATTTACAGGAAAAGTGCAGGGCCGCTTTCGCAGTGATATCCGACCTTGACACTGATTCGATTTTATTGAGGGGAGCAGCGTTGCTTAGATTGAAATATTCTCTGCAGAAACGGCGATATTGAGAGGCGACTTGAACATAAGGTGTAGTTCGCAAATCGACAATACAATATAGAGGAAATCGTTGCCGAATGTGTGTCAAGTACGGCAACTAAAGTCTAAGAAACCACTGATTAATCCGCGCAAACGCGGAAATTACATACGATTTCTATCCAATTGCCCGCGCTTCTCATTTGGGATTAAAGAGGCTTTACCATCCGGAGGGAAATTCGTCAGAAATTGCCGAAATCAACAACGCCCGGCAATAAAATGTGAATTCATATCGACGTTTCTTATGGGCCACACAAAAAAGCGGCCCTAATGGGCCGCTTTTTATACAACGTCAACCTTTCTGGTTAGCCAAAAATAGCCAAGTATCAACGGCCGTATCGGGATTCAGGGAAACACTATCTATTCCCTCCTCCATCAGCCAGCGGGCGAAATCCTTGTGATCCGAAGGGCCCTGACCGCATATACCCACGTACTTGCCGGCTTTTTTGCACGCCTGTATGGCTCGGGACAGCAGTACTTTGACGGCGGGATTGCGCTCGTCAAACAAGTCTGCCACCAAACCGGAATCCCTATCCAAGCCCAGCGTCAACTGGGTCAGATCATTGGAGCCGATGGAAAAACCATCGAAGTACTGCAGAAATTCCTCCGCGAGGAGCGCGTTGGAGGGCAGTTCGCACATCATAATAATCTTCAAACCGCCTTCGCCGCGCACCAGGCCATTCTCAGCCAGCAAATCGATCACTTCCGCAGCCTCTTCCGGTGTGCGCACGAAGGGGACCATGATTTCTACATTCGTCAAACCCATTTCATCGCGCACTTTTTTCAGTGCGCGGCACTCCAGTGCAAAGCAAGGACGGAAATCCGCCGACCGGTAGCGGGCCGCGCCGCGGAAGCCGAGCATCGGATTCTCCTCGCTGGGCTCATACAGCTGACCACCCAACAGGTGTGCGTATTCATTGGACTTGAAGTCCGAAAGGCGCACAATGACGCGATTCGGCGCGAAGGCCGCGGCTAGGGTGGCAATTCCCTCCACCAACTTCTCCACAACAAAATCTTCCGGAGAGGCATAGCCACCGATACGCTCGCGGATTTTCCCCTGCAATTCCTCTGGCAGGCTGTCCAGCTCCAAAAGTGCCTTGGGGTGGATACCGATCATGCGGTTGAGAATAAACTCCAACCGCGCCAGACCGACGCCCTGGTTCGGAAGATGGCTGAAAGCGAAAGCGCGATCCGGGTTGCCGACGTTCAGCATGATTTTGAACGGCAGGTCGGGCATATCACTGACTTCAGTCTCTTCCCGCTCGAAGTTCAGTTCCCCGGCCATCACAAAACCGGTGTCCCCTTCCGCACAGGAGACAGTGACCGGAGTGCCAGTGGTCAGCGTGTCAGTCGCGTCGCCACAGCCCACCACCGCGGGAATACCCAGCTCCCGGGCAATGATGGCTGCGTGACAGGTGCGTCCTCCACGATTGGTCACAATTGCACTGGCTTTCTTCAGTACCGGTTCCCAGTCCGGGTCTGTCATATCCGTGACCAACACCTCGCCTTCCTGCATAGCGGCCATATCATCAGCCGACTCCAGCACACGTACTTTGCCGGCTCCGATGCGCTGGCCAATGGCGCGCCCTTCGCACAATACTTCTCCCCGCTCCCGCAGGTGGTAGCGCTCAATACTGGTGCCCGCATCGCGGGAGCGGACAGTTTCCGGACGCGCCTGGACGATAAACAGCTCGCCGGTTTCTCCGTCTTTGGCCCACTCAATATCCATCGGGCGGCCGTAATGTTGCTCTATCTTGCGCGCCTGCAGTGCAAGCTGAGTCAGTTCTTCATCGTTAAGGGCGAAACGGAGGCGGTCCTCTTCCGGGACTGGCACGGTTTTTACCGAGCGGCCGCAATCCCCACCTTGCTCATAGACCATTTTGATGGCCTTGCTGCCCCGGTTGCGACGCAATATCGCCGGGCGGCCGGCATCCAGGGCGGGTTTGTACAGGTAGAACTCGTCCGGGTTAACGGCGCCCTGCACCACCGTTTCACCGAGGCCAAAGGCCGCGGTAATGAAAATCACATCGCGAAAACCGCTCTCGGTGTCCAGGGTAAACATCACGCCAGAAGCGCCAGTTTCACTGCGAACCATATGCTGTATACCCGCGGATAAAGCAACGCCGGCATGCGCATAGCCAGTGTGTACGCGGTAAGCAATGGCGCGGTCGTTGTACAAAGAAGCGAAGACTTCTTTCACCGCTTGCAGCACAGCGTCGATTCCGCGGATATTTAGGAAGGTTTCCTGCTGGCCGGCAAATGAGGCATCGGGTAAATCCTCCGCTGTAGCCGAGGAGCGCACCGCCACCGGTGTCTCCCCTCCCCCCAGCGCTTCATAGCCTTCACGGATTTCCCGCTCCAACTGTGAGGGGAAAGGTGTGTTTAATATCCAGCCACGAATCTCTTCCCCAGCCTCTGCCAGCGCAGCCACATCTTCCACATTCAACGCCTGCAGACGTTCAGCGATGCGCTGTTCCAGATTTTCGTGCACGAGAAACGTGCGGAAGGCCTCAGCCGTGGTGGCAAAACCGCCGGGTACGCTGACCCCGGCGCCGGACAATTCGGAGATCATTTCGCCAAGCGACGCGTTCTTTCCGCCGACCTTGTCGACATCTCCCATGCCCAAATGCGCGAAATCAATGGTGAAATTCGTCAAGTGAAGGCCCTCTGCAACAGGAATTTAGGCGCCGATTATAAGGATGAGGCTTGTAAAAAATAGCCCATAAAAAGCGCCAAAAATGTTGTAAATTTTCTACAAAACACAACGAGACCGGAGAGACAAAACCCGCTACACTGCGCGAAGTGAAATCTTTCGGTTGCTTCAATGGCAAAAAACAAGCGCACAGCATTCTTTATTTCCGACGGTACGGGCCTCACCGTGGAGGCCATTGGTCACAGCCTGCTGGCGCAGTTTCGCGATCAGCAGGTGGAACAGGTTACCCTGCCATATGTTGACTCCCCTGAAAAAGTGGAGCAGGTATTGACCCGTATCGAAAAGGCAGCGCAGGAGTCGGGACTGCAGCCGATCGTTATCTCCAGCATCGTCTCCGATCGCATACGAGAGCGGTTGCACCGCAGTTCAGCACTGATGCTGGATGTCTTTGAAAGCTACCTTACACCGCTGGCAAATCTGTTCGGCAGCGATCCCGCACAGTCGGTCAATATCTCCCATGGCATCGATAACGACCGTCGCTATAGTGAGCGCATTGATGCGGTACATTTCGCGATGGACAACGACGATGGCCGCCGGGTGCGGGAGTTTGAGCGCGCGGATGTCATTCTCGTGGGCGTCTCCCGCTCCGGTAAAACCCCAACTTGTATCTATCTGGCATTACAGTTTGGGCTGCGCGCGGCCAACTATCCAATCACAGAAGAGGATATGGACTCCACCGCACTGCCCAAAATCCTGCGCCCATACCGCCACAAGCTCTTCGGCCTGACCATAGATCCCGAACGCTTGATGCAGATCCGCCAGGAACGCCGCGCCAACAGCCGCTACGCTTCACTAGAACAATGTGAGTTTGAAGTGAGACAGGTGGAACAAATGCTGCGGAGGGCACAGGTGCCTTATCTCGACGCCACCCAACTGTCTGTGGAGGAACTGGCCACGCGTCTGATGTCCCAGGCTGGCATTGAGCGGCGAATCGGGTAAAGTAGCCGCCTCTTGCAGATTGGGCAATTTCGCGCCAATCCCGTGGTCGTCACTACCAACTATGCGTATCGTCTCTCTACCCTACTCCACAAACACCGCCGCCGCCTTTCAGGCTGTCGCCGATCTGCCGGCCCCCGTTTGGCTTGACAGCGGGCGGCCGCTGGCAAGCGGCGGTCGCTACGACATCATCAGCGCCGATCCCATTCAGACCCTAAAACTGCCAGCGGACAGTAAAGACCCTTTTGTACAGCTGGACGACCTGCTGTGCGAGCTTTGCCCCCAGGACATGGACGCACAACTGCCGTTCTGTGGCGGCGTCATCGGCTATGCCGGATACGAGCTTGGAATGGGCGGCAACTATCTCCCCCTAGACACCCGCCAAACGGGCCTGCCGGCAGGCTTTTTCGGCCTTTACAGCTGGGCGTTGATTGTCGATCACAAACTGGAGGCCAGCCACTTAGTTTTTCACCCCGCCAGCACTCAGGTCCAGATCGACGACCTACAGGCCCGCTTTGCCGCCGTGCACTGGCGAATTGCGCCATATCGGGAAAAGTTCCGGCTTCTATCTGCCTTTGAACATGAACTGAGCCCCAGTGAGTACCAGGCCAGGATCGCCAAAATTCTCAACTACATCGCCGCCGGCGATATCTACCAGGCCAACTTTACCCAGCGCTTTTCCGCCGCCTATGAGGGGGACCTTTTCACCGCATACCTGGCCCTGCGCGAATGCGCCGCGGGCCCATTTTCTGCGTATCTGTCCCTACCGGAAGGTAGCCTGTTGAGCCTGTCGCCGGAGCGCTTTATCCGCGCTGATGGCGGCAATCTGCAAACCGAACCGATCAAAGGCACCGCCGAGCGCAGTGCCGATCCTGCGGAAGATGGGCGCAGAAAAATCACGCTATTGAAGAGTGCCAAGGATAAGGCTGAAAACCTGATGATCGTAGACCTGTTGCGCAACGATCTGGGCAAACTCTGCACCCCAGGCAGCGTGCGGGTTCCGGAACTGTTCCGGTTGGCGAGCTTTGCCAATGTACACCACCTGGTGAGCACAATTACCGGAGAATTGCCACAAGACCACAGCTTTGCAGAGTTGCTTGGCGCCTGCTTCCCCGGCGGTTCCATCACCGGCGCCCCCAAACGCCGCGCCATGCAGATCATCCGCGAACTGGAGCTGAGCCCTCGGGGTGCCTACTGCGGCAGTGTCGGCTATATCAGCTGCTGCGGCCGTGCCGACACCAATATCGCTATCCGGACCTTCTCCGCCAGTGGTGGCCGCATTTCCTGTGGTGCTGGCGGTGGTATTGTTGCCGATTCAGATCCTGCCGAGGAGCACCTGGAATGTCTCGCCAAAATTCGGCTGATGCTGGAGACACTCGAACAGTTGGACTGATCCCCAGCGTCTGCAATCGGTACTTCGCCCCCAGGGCCAGTGTCGGACCTTAGGGATCTTGGTTATAAAACTATCCACTATTGATATTTCAAAGTTATTAAGCGCTCTGTTATCTTCCGAGGCTTCGCTGATCCAGATGGGTCCAGCGCCGAAGCAAAGGTAGGGATTTGTAGTGAAGATAACGCTGGTCAAGAAGATACTCGCCGACGGCTCCCCCTGCGCCAAATGCCGCGATGTACAGCAGAAGCTGGAGGAAAACGACCAGCTGCGCTTTATCGATCAAACCCTGATCGCCGACATGCGCGACGAGCAGAGCCCAGGGTTACAGCTGGCTCGGAAATACAACGTAGAGCGCGCGCCCTTCTTTGTGGTGGAGGAAGAAGGCCGGGAACCGCAGATCTACACGGTTTATTTCAAGCTCGTCAAAGACGTACTGCAGAAAAAAGCCGAAGAATCAAAACTGGCGAGTTAACATCTCTTGTGCACTACGCCCCACTCATGTGCGGGTAATGTGATAAGTGCCTCGAAGACAAAAAATGCGGCCCAAGCCGCATTGTTTGTTTTTGCCAGCTGCTGAACGAGCACTGTCAGTACACGGGCAATTCCAGCTTGGCGAAAAGCTCGTCCACTTCCGCTCTGGACGCCGCGTGAGCGGCTTTATCCACCAGCTCCCGGTTTAAGTGCGGAGCGAACCGCTGAATAAAGTCATACATAAAGCCACGCAGAAAAATTCCTTTGCGGAATCCGATTTTCGTCACACTGGACTCAAACAGTGCACTGGCATCCAGAGCCACGAGGTCCTCATCCGCCTCATCCACTGCCATATCGGCGACAATGCCAATACCCAACCCTAAGCGCACATAAGTCTTAATCACGTCTGCATCCGCGGCGGTAAAAACCACCTTAGGCGACAACCCCTTTTCCATAAACGCCTCATCCAACTTGGAGCGGCCTGTGAAACCGAAAACGTAGGTTACTATCGGATGCTTGGCCACCTCTTCCAGGGTCAGCTTATCCACCTGGCACAATGGGTGGTCTTTAGGAACTAATATGCAGCGATTCCAACGGTAGACCGGCATCATCACCAAGTCGCTAAAAAGTTCGAGCGCCTCGGTGGCAATGGCGAAGTCCGCGGTTCCGTCGGCAGCCATCTCCGAGATCTGCATTGGCGTACCCTGATGCATATGTAGAGACACTTCAGGGTAATGGGCGATAAACGATTTAATGACTGGTGGCAGAGCGTAGCGGGCCTGGGTATGCGTGGTGGCGATGGACAAACTGCCCTTTTTATCGTTGCTGAATTCCTGCGCAACCTGCTTGATGTTTTCAACCTTGCTCATGATCTCGCCGGCAGTCTTGAGGATAGCCTCGCCTGCGGGCGTGATCCTGGTCAGGTGCTTGCCACTGCGGGCAAAAATTTCCACACCGAGTTCATCCTCCAACAGGCGAATCTGCTTACTGATGCCCGGTTGTGAGGTATATAGGCTCTGTGCTGTCGCAGAAACATTGAGGTCGTGGTGAGCCACTTCCCAGATATAGCGCAACTGCTGCAGCTTCATAGATTCTCCCTGCTCCCTAGCCTGCGGTCGCCGCGGCGACAGGGCCGCGGTCCCTGGCAGTTATAAAAACCATCTTAATTTATGCGGGAAAAGAATAGCAGTGAATCCGCCAGCTAGCCAATGGAAAGAGGTATCAATCCCCGTGAAACGCCCGACACAAACTGTCAGGGCGTTGTCCCCGTAGGCGTAAAACAGAAATTTGTTGATAAAGCCATCTATCGCGCTGTGGAACTCTGCTAGGCGGCCGCCAAACAACCAGGAGCCCCTCTGGAAGTCAATCTACCTCGTTGGCCACCCCGTGGGGCACATGGCCTGTAGCTACATGCTCGGCGGCGGAGACACAGTGGCTGGGCTGATCGTCGAAAAAAACATCGGCACCAAATGCGCGCAGAAATTCCCCCTTGGGCAACCCACCTAGAAATATCGACTCATCAATGCGGACATTCCATGCGCGCAAGGTGCGGATCACCCGTTCGTGTGCCGGCGCCGAGCGCGCAGTGACCAGGGCCGTGCGGATCGGACAAGTGTCGGCGCTGAATTGGCTCTGCAAGCGCTGTAGCGCCTCGAGAAAACCTTTAAAAGGGCCTCCGCCCAATGGTTTCTGCGCCGAGGCTCGCTCGGCGGCCGCAAAAGCAGCCAAACCATCACGCTTGAAAATTTTCTCTGCCTCGTCGGAAAAAATTACCGCGTCACCGTCGAAGGCAAAACGCAAAATATCATCGCGATGCTCGCGGGCACCGCCGGCAATCAGGGTAGCTGCGGCCACTCCCTGCTCCAGTGCCTGGCGCACATCGCGGCCGTCGCTGGACAGGAACAAATGGCAACCGAAAGGCGCGATATAGCGGTAGGGGCTTTCCCCGTTGCAGAAAGCGGCGCGGGTAATATCCAGGCCATAATGCTCGATGGAATTGAATACCCGCAGCCCCGTGTCGGCGCTGTTGCGAGACAAAAGAATCACTTCCACCTGCGGTTCACCCTCTAAGAGGTGATTAATCTGCAAAAATTTTTCCACTAGGTGGAAGGCTTCCCCCTTTTCCAGAACATCGTTTTCACGCTCTATTTGATAGGCGGAGAACGCCTCAAGACCCTGCTCTTCGAATACCCGGTGGCTGTCTTCGAGGTTAAACAGGGCGCGCGAAGATATGGCAATGACCAGTTTGTCCGAACGTCCGGCCATCAGGGTGCCTCCACGTCATCAAGTCCACCCGGGCGACCCTCTCCCCGGTGGGACTCCAACATCGTCAGCAACATCCGCTGTAGGTCCTCCCGGGTGCGCTGAGAGCGCAAACCCGTCTGATTTACGATGACAAGAAGCAATGCGTGACAGGTTTCCAGGGTGGCGCGGGCCAAGCGGTTCATTTCGTTAGGCGGGCATACGAAGCCCAGGCGCCTGTACATGGCGATCAAATGTGTGATGATCAGCTCATCGTGGCGCTCGTCCAATTCGTGCAGCTCGGGAATCCCCCACATGGCTTGCACCAGTGGCAGCAGACCACGCTGCTCCTGATATACCCTCAGCAGTCGCTCCAGCAGCTCAGAGATAAAGCTTTCCAGCGGCATTTGTTCCAGCTCCTGCCCGGCCAGCTCTTCCAATACCGCAGTCATACTCGCCAGCCACTGCTCCCCCATCGCATAGAGAATCGCGTGCTTGTTCGGGAAATAGTGATAGACGGACCCCACTGACACGCCCAGTTCCTTGGCGATCAGAATGGTGGTCAGATCGTTGAGCCCCACCTCTTCCAGCAGGCGCCCTGTGGTGTCGAGAATCTGCTTTGCCCGCGCCCGTGCGCGGGCTTGTACCGGCTCACGGCGCGGACTGAGTTGGCTCTTGCGTTTTTTCCGCTCGGCGTTAGACAAGGCATGTACCTCGGTTTGAATTGGCGCAAGTTTACCACTGAAGCCCCCCCGGCTTAATCCATCCAGGGCGCCGGGATAACGTCAGAGACAGATGGGCAACGGGACGGATCGTAAAAAACAGGCGAGTAACGACCGTCCGCATCCCGGATCCAATGGATTTGCAATATCCACCCCAATTGATGAACTGTCGGCCGAAATGCAAAAACCGGCGCAGAGCACCGGTTTTTGCCCGATCGTGCGAGCGGGTGACAATCAGAAGCGATAGTCCAGATTTACCCCCAGCAGTCGGCCACGGGAGGGGTCTGTCTTGGTTGCCGGCAGGTTGTACAGTGCCTCTGCGTAACCCCAGTGATAATACTCTTCGTCAAACAGGTTTTCCGCGTAGATACCTGCGGTCCAGCTGTCGTCCGCGGATGTCAGTGCCGCGCGCAGATTGATGACATTGCGGCTGTCCAGCCTCACAGCCTCGGTGTTTTCCAGGTCGGACCACTGCTCACCGGTAAAGGTGTATTCCGCAGAATAGGCGATTTCGCCCAAGCTCGTTTGCTGGCTGTATGTCAGCACAGCCGCTGCGGAAAAACGAGGCGCAAATGCCATTTCATTGCCATCGCAGTCCTCACAGAGAGCTTCCGGAGCGCCACTGAACTCTGTGTCCAGCCAAGCCAATCCCAGATAAAGATCCAGGTCGTCGGTGATCAGCCAGCGGGCATCCAGCTCAACCCCCTGACCAGTGGACTCGCCTACATTGCGGGTCACGGCGGCGGCACCAATGAAAAAGGCTTGCTGCAGGTCGTCATAGGTGTACTGGAAGGCCGCGGCGTTTACAGCCAGGCGGTTGTCGAGCAGGCGCGCCTTCAGTCCAAGCTCATAGGACAGAACCTTTTCTTCATCGAAACGGCTCGGTTCTGCGTTATCCGCATTGACTTCGTAACCCTGCTCTTCCAGCCAGGCATATTGGCTATCTTCATCACTGCCATAGGCGGGGTCCGTAATCCGGTATGACAGATAGTCGAAACCGCCGGATTTGTAACCAGTAGCAACACTGGCATACCCCGTGACGGCGCTGTCGAAGTGGTGGGTGAGCGTTGCGCGACCGGAGACATTGCTCCAAGTGCTGGAACCGGTAATGGGGCCATCAGTGTACATCGACTGATAGTTCCACCCCCCGGTCCAGGTGTCCGGCCAGGGCGAGTCGACACTATAGGACTTTTTATCCCTGGTATAGCGGGCACCGAGGCCGAGACTGGTGGCATCGGTGAAGTCGAAGGTGGTGTTGGCAAACACCCCCCAGCCGGAATAATCTCCGACGGTATCCGCAGCTTCAACGGATAGCATGTCCGGAGCATATTCCCAGGGGTCACCCTCAAGGCCAAAGAATTCATCCAAGGCTTCCTGAGGCAGCGAGGCGCAGGTGTCGAAAGTATCGAGGCCCTCCTCCCACTCATCGGCATAGATGCCGTCACAAATAAAGTCCTCGTGATCGACGCCGGTAAAAAAGGCTTTCAGGTCCTCCTGATAATAAGAGGCACCGACAACATAGTTGAAGATGCCGCTGTTGTTCGAGGCAAGGCGGAACTCCTGACTGAAAAAATCGCCGGATTGATCACGCGTATACACATCGATTGGGCTGGCGGTACCGTCGAAGTCCTCGACATAGCTGAAATTGTGCGTCTTGTAACCGGTGATGGCACTCAGGGTGGCGCCACCGGTCAGTTCGTGCTCCACCGTCAGGATTAGGTCGCCGATCTCGGACTCATCCTTGCCACGGGTGTCGTTGTACACCTGATCGTAGTCAGCATTGGTATCCAATGCCCGGTAAATGGTGCCATCGCCAGCGCGATCTTCATACTGAGCCATTAGAGTGATGGTGGTATTCCGCAAACCGCTGTAGACAGCGGTTATGCGCATGGCATCCGTTTCGCTGGCACCGAGATCCGGACCGCCAGCCAGATTCTCGATATAACCGTCTTCCTGCCGATGCATACCCGCAAGACGCACCGCCAAGTTCTCACTTAAAGGGATATCCAAAGCGCCTTCCATCTCTTCGCGCCCGAACTGGCCGGCGCCCACGGAGATCTCACCGGCAAGTCGATCTCCAGGCTTGCGGGATACCATGGAAATGGCACCGGAAGCAGTGTTACGGCCGAATAGAGTACCCTGTGGTCCCTTGATCACTTCCACCCGCTCCAGGTCGTACATACTCGGCGTGGCACCGGTGCGACTCTGATAAACGCCATCAAGGAATACTCCCAAGGCCGGGTCACTACCGCTACCGAAGCTGTTGTTGTTGACACCACGCACAGACACAGCGTCGAAAAAAGAATCGTTGGTTTCCCCGGAAACCCCTGGGGTTAGCGCGAAAAGATCTTTGAAATCGCTCAGATTGCTGTTTTTCACCGTGTCGCCGGAAAAGGCGCTCACCGCCATGGGGACATCCTTGAGAGACTCGGTCCGCATTTGCGCAGTCACCGTCACCTCCTCGATTTCCCCCGCCGAAGCTCCAGCACTGACAATAAGCGCCGCGCCTATTACCACTGCCAGTGTCTGTCTTTTGGTGTGCAAAGCTTTCGTTAATTCAGGCATGGTTGTCCCCGTACTATTTTTATTCAGGGCTGTGCGTTCGATGCTGCTGAAGACTTTAGCCCAGGCGTGAACAGGTAAGTGTCTTATCCCATAAGCCGAGCAATGGCTCAAGATCCAATTCAGTCATAGCGCTGTGGAGCGCTTAACGAAAGCGCTGTCAGCCCCACAGCTTGTCCCTCAGACTGTAGTAGAGCATCCCCGCCACCAATCCCGGCCAGCGCAACAGGGTACCGCCCGGAAAAGCAGGGGTCGGAATGCGCGACAATATATCAAAACGCTCCTCAGTGCCTGAAATCACCTCGGCGATCAACTTGCCGGCAAAGGTCGCGGTGGGCACGCCGTGACCGGAATAGCCCTGACTGTAATAGACATTGGGTTCCAGCCGCCCCAAATGGGGCATGCGGTTCAATGTAATCGCCAGCGTCCCTCCCCAACCGTAGTCGATACGCGTGTCTGCCAACTGGGGGTACACCCGCAGCATATATTTGCGCACAAAGCCGCGAATGTCCTGGGGGAATCTCGAGGTATAGTTTTCGCCACCACCGAATATCAGCCGGTTGTCTGCGGATAGCTTCCAATAGTCGATCACAAAAAGGGTATCCTGCAATGCATAATCATTGGCAATCAACTCCCTCGCCAAGTTTTCCGGTAGCGGTTCCGTGGCCAGAACAAAGTTGTTGATGGGCATTATCCTGCCGGCCATACGCGGTTCCAGGTTTCCCAAGTAGCCATTGCAAGCCAACACTAGATTGCGCGCTTTCACCTGGCCTCTCGCCGTCTCTACGATACAGGGACTTCCGGTGCGATACCCCTTCACCCGGCTGTGCTCGAAAAAGCGCACCCCGGCAGCAGCAGCTGCATCAGCCAGCCCGAGCGCGTAATTTAGCGGGTGGAGATGCAAAGAGCCGCTATCCAGCTGTCCACCAAAATAACGTTCGGAGCCCACCAGGCCGCGCACCTCATCTTCTTCCGCATAGCGGATTTGCTCGTATCCGTAGCGCTCCCGCAGCAGCTCGGCCTCCGCTCGCAAATCTTCGTTGTGACTGCGCTTTGCCGCTAGGTGCATAATCCCGCGCTTCAGATCGCATTTTATCCCGTGCTTATTAATCAGTGACTCAACCAGCCGCACCGCCTCAACGCTCATGTCCCACAATAATTTTGCGGTATCCAGTCCGAGCATCTTTTCCAGATCCCCCTGGGCGCGACGTTGCCCTACCCCGACATGCCCGCCGTTGCGACCTGAAGCCCCCCACGCGATCCGCTCAGCCTCCAAAACCACCACACTGTATCCACGCTCCGCCAAATGCAGCGCAGATGAGAGTCCGGTATAGCCTGCGCCAATCACGCATACATCCGCATCGACTACCGTATCCAAGGGCGGGTGGAGCGGCGCAGGATTTGCACTCGACGCATAGTAGGAATCGATATGGCCGAAAAGCTTGTTCACTGCGCCAGGGGTAACTGCGGCGGTCATATGTTTCACTCCAGATCGCACTCAAATATCAGCCGGAAGCAAAATCGGACTAAAATTCATAATATATTGAATAATAATTCGGTTTATTGTCATAATCAAAACAGCCCCAGGTTGTCGGCGGATTCACCGGCAGCTACTGGTGCTGTTACTGAGTATCCGGGCGTATACTGGGGAAGTCCGGATTAATCCGCTCCCAATGCTAATGATGTTCCGAGTCCGGACGCCAGGTTCGGCTAATGGGGCCGCATTTCGCAACCGTCGAGCGCAGGAACACATTCGGCGGAGCGATCTGGCAATCCCCGCGCATCCCCCGCTGCCCAGCGCCCGGAGGCAACCTCAGCGCTCATGCGGATTCCTCAGAGGTTCCTTAGAAGTAGATCACTTTGATCAAGGTGCAAAATGGACAAGATCACTAAGTGGCTGGCAGATCACAACATCTCTGAAGTGGAATGTCTTGTGCCCGACATGTCTGGTAACGCCCGGGGAAAATTCACCCCGACGGACAAATTTCTGACTGAGGACAGTCGCCTGCCGGAAAGTATTCTCGTACAAACCGTTACCGGCGACTATGTGGACGAGCACAACGAACTGGTCGACCCCGCCGACACTGATATGTTGCTGGTACCCGACCCCAATTCCGTGCGTTTAAACCCTTGGGCCAATGAGCCCACAGCGCAAATTATCCACGATTGCTACACCCGGGATGGCAAACCTCACCCGATCAGCACACGCAACATCCTCAAATTTGTGCTGGAGAAGTACGAGTCGATGGGCTGGAGGCCCATTGTGGCCCCGGAGGTGGAGTTTTACCTGGTCAAACGCAATCTGGACCCTGACGAAAAGCTGTCCGCCCCGGTGGGACGCTCCGGGCGCACGGAGAAAACCCGGCAGTCCTACAGTATTGACGCCGCCAACGAATACGAACCAATCATCGAGGATATGTACGATTTCTCCGAGGCCCAGGGGCTGGACGTGGACACACTGATCCACGAATCTGGCACCGCGCAAATGGAAATCAACTTCTTGCACGGTGATCCACTCAATCTCGCTGACCAGGTATTTACCTTCAAACGCACCGTACGCGAGACAGCCCTACGCCACGGCATCTACGCGACATTCATGGCAAAACCAATGGAAGACGAGCCAGGCAGTGCGTTGCATATCCACCAAAGTATCGTCGACGCGGAAACCGGCAAGAATCTATTTGTCGACGAAAATGGCAAAGAAAACGATATGTTTATGCACTTTATCGGTGGCATGCAGAAATACACCCCCGGCTTTATCAGCTTTTTTGCCCCAAACGTTAACTCGTACCGACGTTTTACCCCGGAGATGGCGGCCCCCACCAGCCTCCACTGGGGATACGACAACCGCACCACGGGGCTGCGAGTGCCCGACAGCCCACCCCACGCAAAACGCCTGGAAAACAGGTTCCCGGGGGCCGATTGCAATCCCTATCTGGCACTGGCTGCCTCACTAGCCTGCGGCTACCTGGGCATGATCAACAAAATAAAACCCAGTGCACCTTATCAAGGCGATTGCTCCGTGGAACCCATCACCCTGCCCCGCACCCAGGAACATGCACTGAGCCTGCTCGCCGACTGCGAAGAAGCCGCGGATATGTTCGGGGAAAAATTCGTGCGGGCATGGAGTGCCATCAAGCGCGACGAATATGAGGAATTCAATCGGGTCATCAGCTCCTGGGAACGGGAATACCTACTGCTGAACGTATAGCGCCCGCATAGACGCGGCAGCTCCATTCGTGCAGAAGCACGGTTTTCAAACAAACACAGGCAACAAGCAATAAAAAGCCCCGCTCAGCGGGGCCTGTGTTAAAAGCATTCTTGTATGGGGCTTAATGCCTCTATGCATTTACGACCGATCCCGAGACATCCAGCCCTACCGCTCTCTATTTATGACTGGGATCCCGCCAATATTCTTTGACCGTATCTTTCATTTCTTTCGCCAGCACCGAGATACCGAACAGGTTCGGCAAGGTCATAATCACAATGGCAACCGCCGACAGATTCCAGATAACCGTGGTGTCCTCTATCGCGGCCCAGAAAAAAGCCACTACATAGACCAGTCGGTACGGCATCACTGCTCGGGGACCAAAGAGATAGATCATCGAACGGTCACCGTAGTACGACCAGGCAATAGCCGTGGAGAAAGCAAACAGCAGAATCCCCAAAGTTACAATAAGGCTGCCATAATCGCCGAAGAAGCCGCGCTGGAAAGCGATGTTTGTCAGAGCGACCGAATGCACCAAGGACTTACCCCAGACATCCACATCCGGATTGGCAAATCTGCCATCCACCACCGTCAATACACCGCTGAAGTTATCTTCCCCCACCCGGAATTCGACATCCTCCGCTACCGAACGGGCGTGAATCAAAGTGAACTCTTTTTCATTTAGTGCAAGGCCGTCTGCCACCACGACAGATCCGCTATAGGGTTGTACGTCACTCTCACCGCCGCTCAGGAACTTGAACAACTTTTCAACGTCCTCTGGATTGCTGTCGGTATAAGTACCGGCAACGGCCACCATATCGGCACGCTCAAATTTGTTCATGTGTTTTTCCGTCCAGACACCGGACGACAAAATCACCAGGCCCGTGAGAGTGCAAATCACAATGGTGTCGATAAAGGGCTCCAGCAGGGACACCATTCCCTCGGAAACCGGTTCATCGGCACGGGCCGCAGCGTGCGCGATGGGCGCAGAGCCCTGCCCGGCTTCGTTGGAGAAGAGACCCCGATTTACCCCACGGTTAAAGGCGTACGCAAAAGTGGCACCGAGGAAGCCACCAGTAGCGGCACTACCGGTGAAAGCCCCCTCAAACACTGCGAGGAATGAGGGAATAATATTCTGATAGTTATAGATAATCACCGCCAGAGCACCGATAACATACAGCACAGCCATGACCGGTACTATCGTAGAAGTCACCTTGGCGATGCGGCTGATGCCACCGATGATGACCATACCCAACAGAATTGCCAAAATGCCGCCGGTGAGCGCCTTGTTCAGACCAAAGGTATCGTGCATCGCCTGGGCAATATTGTTCACCTGGGGCAAACTGCCAGTACCAAAGGAACAAATCACAGTGGCGATCGCAAAGAGCACTGCCAGCCACTTCATGTTCAGGCGGCGCTCCATGAAGAACATAGGCCCACCGGCGTAGTAGCCGTCGGCCGCCTTGATCCGGTACTTGTGGGAGAGGGTTACTTCCACAAACTTGGTCGTCATCCCGAGGAAGGCCGTGACCCACATCCAGAAGAGCGCTGCCGGACCACCGAGAAATATCGCCAATCCCACACCGCCGATATTGCCAGTGCCTACTGTGCCGGAAAGCGCGGTAGAAAGGGCCTGGAAGTGAGAGGTATCGCCGGGGTCACCGGGTTTGTCGTACTTCCCCTGTACAATTTTTACTGCATGCCCGAAATAGCGGATCTGGGGAAAGCCAAGATAGATTGTAAAGAAGAGGCCGACACCCAGCAGCACCCAAGGGAACCAGGGCGCCGAACCGAGTACTCCATCCAGCGCTAACAGGAATTGATTAAAGGATTCCAAACTAACCCCCCACTGCTCTGAGTTATTTCTGATTATCTTTTATACAAAAATAAATGCAAATTTTTGCGCAGGTTAGCAGTTTCCACAGAGTCATAACAGTCACATTCCTGTTATAGAAGAAAAGGGAACATCTCGCGATGGGGAAAAAGCCCAAACTGGCCGCCCGTATGCACAAATACGAGGTTCTCACAATCCCGGTAACTGCCCTTCCTCAGCTCCTGTAGAAGGCCGTAGAATGCCTTCCCGGTATATACCGGGTCCAGCAGCAGCCCCTCAAGGCTGGCAGCTTCCGCGATCGCCCGGTACACAGGCTCCTCCGCCTCCGCGTATCCGGGCCCTATATAGTCAGCATTGACTCGCACGTCTAGTGACGTTTCATCGACCGACTGACTATTTAGGGCCTCCCAGTGCCGAATATCTTCGAGCACCTTGCGTTGAAAATAATCAGCGCTGTCGCAAACCGCATAACCGGTCACGCGGGCGTTCGCCCCCAGTAGGTGACATCCGAGGCTCAGTCCCGCCTGGGTTCCGCCACTGCCGGTGGCGCAGATAATATGTTCCGGCTCGAAGCCCTGCGCACGGCAATCTGCAAGAAGCTCTTCCGCAGCCGCTATATAGCCCCAAATACCCCAGCCATCACTGGCCCCCGTCGGGATACAGAAAGCCTTGTGACCCCGGTCTGCATAAAAGTCACACCAATGGGCAAATAGTTCAGGAAGCGTTTCGAAATACTGGCGCGCAGGATAAAAGGCGGTGGAAGCACCAGCTAGTCTATCGACCAGCAGGTTGCCATCCGGGACACCCTTCTCTTCTCCTCGCAGGATCAACTGCACGCGCATCCCGAGACGGGCACCAACGAGCGCTGTAGTGCGGCAGTGATTTGACTGAATCCCGCCACAGGTAATCAACGTATCGCAGCCCTGGGCCCGGGCTGCGCCGGCAACAAATTCGAGTTTGCGCAATTTGTTGCCTGACATAGCCGTCTCAGTCAAGTCATCACGCTTGACCCAAAGGCGCGGCCCACCGTGGGGCGTGGAGTATTTTTCCGTAATGCGGTCCAGGGGCTGCAGCGGCGTCGGCAGGCGCGCAAGCGGGATTCTCGGCGGCAGAGAGAGGTTCATTGGCTGCCCACTGTATAAGTCATTTTTTACTCAATTACCTTTGGGGTATCCGAAAGATAATTCATGAAACCTTGGGGAAACCCTGCGAGAAGGCTGTGCGCAAACTGTATCAATACGCCCGGCTACACAACTGATAATACAAGAAACCCGGCGAGTTGCCGGGCTTTCCAATCCAGTGTGCAACTGGCGTCAAATCTTCTTAATCGTGCCTTTAGGCAGTACCGCGTGGACGGCGACTTTCTGAAACTTGAGTGACATGTTGTCAGCGACCTGCAACACGATGTAGTCGTCGTCAACCTTGTCGATGCGGCCCAGCATACCGCTGGTCATCACTACTTCGTCCCCCTTTTTGAGGGATTCGACCAACTCCTGATGTTCCTTTTGGCGTTTACGCTGCGGGCGGATGATAAAAAACCACATAAACGCAAACAAGCCAGCGAACATCAGCAGGGTTACCATAGGGTTGCCCTGCGGCGCCGGAGCCGCCTGTTGTGCCACGGCATTGGGAATAAAAAAGCTCATGCAAAACCTCTGAGAGTCAGACGTATAAAATTGCGCACAACTCTACCGGGTTTGCTCTGCCGAGGCAATCCGCGCGAAGCCATCAAAAGCGCTGCCGCACCTGGCGGCGATAGCCAGTCGGCGACATGCCCGTCCAGCGTTTAAAGGCGCTGGTGAAACTGGTGCGGTCGGAGAAATCAAGAATCCGAGAAATACCATCCACGCTGAGCGCCGTATCCTTGAGGAAATGCACCGCATGGCGAAAACGCACATGGTCGCGCAGAGAGGCAAAACTGAGATTGTGTTCCTGCAGGCGCCGCTGCAGGGTGCGGGTGGACATACTGAGATCCGATGCCACCGGACGAATGGCCAGCGAAGCCTTGCCGATGCGTTGCTCCAAAACATCGATCACTCGCGCGGCAATGCCAAAGCTTGTAGCTTCAGGCGGGGCGAGCAACTGGTCCAGAATATTGGGATCTCCGGATATTCTGGCTTGCTGAAGCGATTTATCTTCTGCGAGAGAGGCTTGATCTGGCTGTATATGGTTCATAGAGCTGCTCCTTTTAAGTTCCGTGAGCCGCAGTTATTTTTCTATGCCCGCTTCCTGCGAATCCCTATTGCCTCAACCTGCCCAAAAACTGCCTACCAGAGCGGGTTACAACCCGGGTGCCGGGATGCACCTGAAACAGACACCGAATCCTTCACAGAGCTGAACATTTTTTAAACACATCATTCCGGCAACGTCCCATCGGGAACAAACCGATGCCGGCGTACCTTTCCTTCACACTGGCCAGTATAGACCAAGATTCCGCAATGCAAGGGACGACAGTGAGTTTTTTTAGACGCTGTCACAAAAGGCAGTGATGCGCCAATTTGAGGCTATGGCACATCCTGTTTTGGAGTGTGGCATTTAAACAAAGATTTTAGACAAATAATATCGATGGGGAGCGCCCCCAAGTCTTTTTCCCTGCCTGGAAGCGCTGCCGGAATACCGTGGTCAAATGAGATTTTTGTCGATCCACTGCAAGACATCATCGTGGTGGGTCTTAGTCTTCACCTTATCGATAATATGTTGCAAACGACCATTTTTGTCGATGATAAATGTGGTTCGCAACAATCCCATATACTCCTTACCCATAAATTTTTTCAGCCCCCAGCAACCGTATTTATCGGCAATTTTATGATCTTCATCAGCAAGGAGGTCAAAATTCAACGCATGCTTCTCGATAAATTTTTGCAATCGGGCAACCGGATCCGGACTCACTCCCAGCACCACCGTATCCCGTTTGTCGAATTCAGCGGCACTATCTCGAATCCCACAGGCTTGGGTGGTGCACCCTGGCGTCAGTGCCTTGGGGTAGAAATACAGCACCACATTGCGCTCCCCACGAAAATCCTTGAGTGCCACCTTTTCACCCTTTTGATTAGGCAGAGTAAAAACTGGCGCCAGGTTGCCGATCTTTGGAAATGCCATTAAAGCCCCCTAAATCAAATCCGCTTGAAAATGGCCGAAAATTATAGCGGAAACAACAACTAAGAATCCTAACCGAGCGTCAAAACTGGCGAAGCCTGTAACCTCTTTCCTTGCGGGCATAGATGCCGCACTGGCTCAACTTCTGTACCAAATCAGCCCGCTCCGCATCAGTCAGGAAATCACCTACCTGCAAACAGCCTTCCGGACCGCTGAAGCAGAGGGAAGCCGGCTCATTGACGCCATCCCCGAGCCTCACCAGTACTGCCAAGCTGCTCCGCTGGAATTCTCGGTGATAAACGCTCTGTTGCCGGGGGCCCCGGCACCAATCCAAAATCACCCGCTCACCGCTGATACGTATCACCTGCCGACGGCTCCCCTCCACATACACAAAACCGAAGAGCACAAACAGCAACAGCATCTCCAGACTGGCAAACGGTAATATCATCCAGGCACCAGCTAAAGCGAACGCGAGGCTGATTCCCAATGAAAGAGCCAATAGGGAGGTAAATACCCACAGGCTGCCTGAACGAGATATAGACTGGTTCGGCGCGAGCAGAATACAGGCACTGCCCGCTGAGCTGCTTCCAACTTGGGTGACCATAGAGCCTACCCCCGGATACTACACAGTCTGAAGTGTAGCATCGCACTTACAGCTTCCCGACCCGAAACACAGTGCCTCTCCAACCCTCCGGAATATCTGTCACCCAAAGCAATGCGCTACCGCCACAGAAGCTTTGCGACCTCTGATTGATCCGCTTGTTGAGCACCATCACTGAATTTAAGGCTGTTCAGCCAAAGAGAGACGCAAGATACACCGGCTTTGCAAACGAGCACGGATGACGCGAAAGCAGCCTTTTTTCGTGCTTGCCGACAACAGCAAACTTTTCACCAATAAAAAACCCGCACCGAAATGCGGGTCTTTATTCAAAGAAAGGCTGAATTTACGGTAGCAAGTGCGCCACGGCATCGCGTTCTTCAGCCAACTCCTGCTCAGTGGCCTTCATTTTCTCACGGGAGAAATCGTTAATTTCCACTCCCTGAACAATTTCCCAGTCACCATTTTTGCAAACGCAGGGGAAAGAGTAGATCAGCCCTTCCTGGATGCCGTAAGAGCCATCGCTGTATACAGCCATGCTGGTCCAGTCGCCCTCTTTACTACCCAGTGCCCAGTCGCGCATATGATCGATGGCGGCGTTGGCTGCGGAAGCGGCGGAAGAAGCACCGCGCGCCTTGATAATCGCTGCGCCGCGCTGCTGCACCGTGGGGATAAAATCATTCTCGTACCACTCCTGCTCCACCTTGCCCATGGCGGCTTCGCCGGACACTTTGGCCTGGTGCAGATCCGGGTACTGAGTGGAAGAGTGGTTGCCCCAGATTGTCATGTGGGTGATATCGTTTACGGTAGTGCCCGTCTTGGCCGCCAGTTGAGACAAGGCGCGATTATGGTCCAGACGAGTCATGGCGGTGAAGTTACGTGGATCCAGATCCGGTGCGTTGCGCTGGGCGATCAGCGCGTTGGTGTTGGCCGGGTTGCCTACGACCAGCACCTTCACATTGCGCGATGCAACATCGTTCAGCGCTTTACCTTGCGCAGAGAAGATAGCGGCATTGGCCTCCAGCAGATCTTTGCGCTCCATGCCCGGCCCTCGCGGACGCGCCCCCACCAACAGCGCGTAGTCGGCATCTTTAAAAGCAACAGTGGCGTCGTCGGTTTGAACAATTCCAGCCAGCAGCGGGAAGGCGCAATCTTCCAGCTCCATAGCCACGCCTTTGAGTGCCTCAAGGGCTGGTGTGATTTCCAGCAGTTGCAGGATCACCGGCTGATCTTTGCCCAACATTTCGCCGGAAGCGATACGGAACAGCAGCGAATAGCTGATCTGACCGGCAGCGCCGGTAACAGCAACACGAACAGGTGCTTTCACGATAGTTCTCCCTCGTTTGTAAGCGGCCAGCATTATAGAGGCTTACAGGTAAATTTCATCACGCCCGAAGAGATTCCAGACCAAAGTCGTAGAACCACAGGTGCACAATTATTAGACAAAGCAGGCTGTGCAAATCATGCACGCGTGATTTCACGGTAGCGAGCCTCAAGCGCCCGATATACCTGATCACTGTAATCCGGTGAAGAAGTATCCAACTGTCTGGAGATCTCCGCCAGGTGCTCGTTGTCCTCGCGTCCACCCCAGTTTTTTACATAAGTACCGGTTTTGTAGCCGTTATCTTGACGGAAACGGTTGAGAACATTTTTTCCCACATAGCGCTGATAGAGTTCATCGAAGCTCATATTGACATCTGCCAGCAGCTGGACAAAGCCCACCAAGTCAAATCGCTTGTCGGCCAGGGTGTTCAGCGTGAAAGTTTCGAGATCCGTGCGGAAATCGCTCGGCTGGCATACGCGCATCTTCAGCGCTTGGCACATAGACGCCGCCACTTCTTCCGGACATCCGGACTGCAACTCTAGGCTAAGACCGAAATGCCATATGTCAACCAGCTCGAGCTTTACCTGATCCATATCCGGCACCTGCTTTTTCCACCACTTCCAGCCGTAGTGGTCCAACAGTTCAGCGCTCTCAACCCAAATAGCGCGGTACCAGGCAAAATTTTGTTCGCGCCAGTTATCATTGACCAGAGTATTAATCTCGTCCTGCAGAGCCAACATGGTCTGCAACTGCTGTTTCATCATGTTGATTGAATCCGGTTGACGGGCTCAGGCAGCCCGGGGGAAAAGTCTGTAGAAATTTTCAGTGGTAATTTCAGCCAGCTGCTCGAAAGCTATGCCGCGCAGCTCGGCGATAAACTCCGCTACCTCGCGCACATAGGCGGGGATATTCGGCTTGCCGCGGTAGGGAACCGGGGCCAGATAAGGAGAGTCCGTTTCTACCAGCAGTCTGTCCAGTGGCAACTTTCGCGCTACATCGCGCAGTTCTTCAGCATTTTTGAAGGTGACGATACCGGACAGGGAAATATAAAAATTAAGATCCAGTGCCGCTCGGGCCATATCCCAGCTCTCGGTAAAGCAGTGCAACACACCTGCGCACTCGCGATTGGCATGCTCGCGCAGTAGATCGATGGTGTCCTTGCGGGCATTCCGGGTGTGGACTATCACCGGCAGACCGGAACGACCGGCCGCCTCCAAATGGGCAATAAAACTCTGCTGCTGAACTTGCTTCGTTTCGGAGCTGTAATAGTAGTCGAGACCGGTCTCGCCAAGGGCGACAACTTTTGGCCTCTGTGCTAGCGCCATCAGCATACCGACATCAGCGAGGCCTGAGTCCACATCCAGTGGATGCACACCCACGGAACAGACCACATCCTCATAGCGGCTCGCCAAATCTACAACTCGGTCAGCGTTATCCAGACTAATTCCTACACATAAGAACTTGCCCACGCCGCGGTCACGTGCCAAATCCAGCACCACGTCGAGATCGCCGTTAAAGTTATCCAGTTTGAGTCTGTCGAGGTGGCAGTGACTGTCTACAAGCATAAATAGTTACAACGTATGCGTGGGCCGGCTGGACTCGAGTGATCCAGCGAGATAGGTCTCGATCTTGTTTTGCGCGACATTGTCCTTTTCGCTGAACTGGACTCCGATACCCGGCGTGCGGTTACCTTGGGCACCCTTCGGCGTAATCCATACCACCTTGCCAGCAACCGGTACCTTTTCAGGCTCGTCCATCAGGCTCAAAAGCAGAAACACCTCGTCACCGAGGTTATATGACTTGTCAGTGCTGATAAACAGACCACCATTTTTTACAAATGGCATATAGGCTGCATAGAGCACTGATTTATCCTGGATCTTCAGCGAAAGGATGCCGTTGCGGGCACCGCCCCCCATGGCTTTCATGGCTGGACCTCTTGTTTTTTTCAATTGAGCGCTAAGTTATCCGAGCGAGTTGGTCGTGTCCAGACAGAATGACGAGTCAGACAGCGAGCCAGTCACACTATGCGTAGAGTCTCGCCCACCGGATCATCAACTCCTCTATCAACAGCCGCTTATTCGGGTTTGCGCCGCTCATCAGAACCTGCCGTGCTTGTAGCAGCAGATCATAAAAATCAAACAGCGGGCGCAAACTCTCCCGCCCCGTCCCCGGCAACCGCTGCAGTAACCCCATCACCTGCTCATCCGCAGTCAGATCACAACTGCGGGCATGCAGCATCTGCGCCAGCCATTGCTGCCAAGAGCGCAGAAGCTCCGCCAGCTCCACTCCCTCCGGCGGATTCTCCCAGCGCCCGGCCAGGGACACAGCCCTGCCCGCACCTTGTGCCAGCGAGGTGAGGTCGGCGAAAAACTGGTCGCGGGCTTCACTGGCTTCCGGTTCCATCAGCGCCAGTGCCAACAAAGGCGCACCGCCCGCCAGGGCCAGAGCGCGGCGGGCGGCTAAGCCCTCAATTCCGCCCTCTTGCAACCAGTGCAGTGCGACTTCTTCCGTCGGGGCGGGAAAAGCGACTGTTTGACAACGGCTGCGGATAGTCGGTAGTAGGCCGGAGGGCGAATCGCTGATCAACAGGAATATTACGGAAGCCGCAGGCTCCTCCAGGTTTTTCAGCAGCGCGTTGGCAGCATTGACATTCATGGCCTCTGCGGGGGCAAGCCACACCACCCGGGCGCCCTCCCGGCCACTGGTCCTGCTGACAAACCCACCCAACTGGCGAATCTGCTCCACTTTCAGCGGTCCACCGGGCTTTTCCGGCTCTACACGCAGAAAATCTGGATGAGACCCGGCCTGCCAAAGGCGGCAACCGCGGCATTCACCGCAGGCGAGTCCATCCCGCGGCTGTTCGCACAGCGCGAGGGCGGCAAAGGCCTCTGCAAAACGCCGCTTACCAAGACCGGCCTGCCCGCTCAACAGCAGAGCGTGCGGGCAACGACCGGCCCGCCACTGCGCACCGAGACGCTGCCATTGAGGGGCCTGCCAGGGCAGTGGCGAAGGGATTGGGGAAGGTTCTGGTTCGGACACTTACTCAAGCCATATGCGTTGTTGTCAGGCCATCCGGCGGGCGCGGCCGGAACCACTATGGAAGAAGTTTTTCCAGTTCACTGTGCAGCTGCTGCTGTACCTGCTCCAGTGGACGGCTCGCGTCAATGACGGCGTACCGCTCCGGAGCGGCGTCCGCGCGTTCCTTATAGGCGGCGCGCACCCGCTGAAAAAAGGCCAGCCGCTCACTTTCGAAGCGATCCGCGGCACCGGTACTGGCAGCGCGTTCAAGCCCCGTTTGCGGGTCCAAATCCAGCAGAAGCACCTTGTCCGGACGCAAACTGCCCTGGACCCTTTGCTCCAGCTGTTCTATCAGTGCCCGATCCAGCTGGCGTCCGCCTCCCTGGTAAGCGTAAGTGGCATCCGTAAAGCGATCGCAGATGACCCACTGCCCCTGCTCCAGGGCCGGAACAATCACCCGGGCGAGATGCTGTGCCCGTGCAGCAAAAACCATCAGCAGCTCCGCGACAGGATCTACGACCTCTTCCCGCCGGCGCAACAAGAGTTCTCGCAGCTCTTCAGCCAGTGGCGTACCGCCTGGCTCACGGGTTTGAACAAATGAGATGGACCGCTCTTGCAACCAGTTGGTTACAAACTGCAGGTTGGTGGACTTGCCGACACCCTCTCCGCCTTCTAGAACAATAAACTTTCCACGCCGCAACGTCAGTCTCCTCTTGCTGGACTGGAGCGATAATCGGCACGCCTTTTCAGCTGGTATTCACGCACTGCCCGGTTGTGTTCCGCCAGTGTCGCGGAAAAGTGATGGGAGCCATCTCCCTTGCCGACAAAATACAAACTGTCGCCGTCCTTGGGATTCAAAGCCGCGTGTATGGCACCACGCCCAGGCAGCGCAATAGGTGTGGGGGGAAGCCCATCGATCACATAGGTGTTGTAGGGTGTCGCCTGACGCAAATGGGCACGGGTCAGATTGCCGTCAAACGCATCACCGAGCCCATAGATCACCGTAGGATCCGTCTGTAAACGCATACCTCTCTTAAGGCGCCGAACAAAAACACCTGCAATCTCACTGCGCTCCGATGGCAGGCCGGTTTCTTTTTCAATGAGAGAGGCCATGATCAACGCCTCATAAGGCGTACCGTACGGCAAATTGTCCGCACGCGCGCGCCACTCTTCATCCAGCACCTGCTGCATGCGCTGATGGGCCTGTTTCAAAAGGTCGATATCTGTGGTGCCTGAACGGTAGATATAAGTGTCGGGAAAAATCCAACCCTCGGGGCTCTCACCATCGCCAAAGCCCAACGCCCGTGCGGCCGTCTCCAGACTACCGCCCGCCTCCGACTGCACAATGCCCCGACCCGCGCGCACCTGAGCGAGTGCTTGGCGGAAACTCCAGCCCTCTACCAGGGTCAACCGGTAGCGGGTGACGTCGCCCCGATTAAGACGCGCGACCAAGTCCATTGCGTTGCTGCCTTTAGGCAGCAGATATTCACCAGCGTGGATCCCCGTCTGCTCACGCCAATAGGCATAGATCAGTACCAGGCGGCGCCCCTTGAGTACGCCACGCTGTTCCAGTTCCCGCAATACGCGCGATAAGTTGCTGCCGCCACTGACCTCGAAGCGCAGACCATCTTCACCGATGGCAAGCGGCTGAACCAAGGCCATTTTCAAGGCCCAGAGGCCACCACCAAGCGATAGCAATATCAAAAGGAAACCGCCGATCAGGTAGCGCCCTACACGTGTGCGGCGCTGTGCTCGCTTTGCTTTCACCACAATTCTTCCGCTATCAGCTGCTGCAACCGCGGCACCTCAAGCCCAGTCTCCGATCCCAGAGACCAGCGGTGCAAGCCGATGATTTCCCGCACAGGCATAACACCGCGCAGGCTGTTACACAGTGCCACTTCCTGCGCCGCACACAGATATTCGAGATCCATATCCGCTTCGCGGAGCACAATACGGCTGCCAAGCCACTCCCGCATTACGCCACGCACACCGCAACGGTGCAAATTCGGCGTCACCCAAGCGCTACCCGACCGGATCAATAAGTTGCAGCGCAGGCTCTCAATCACCCTGCCCTCGCAATCCAACAGCAATCCATCGCAGGGTTCGTCACTAGGCAACTCCGCTTTGGCGCGATTATATCGCGCGCGCGCCAGTGTTTTGCATCCCGGGTTGGCAGATTCGATTGTCGGCAGGCGCGTATCACAGACATATAAGCGAACCCCCCGGGACAATCCAGGTGTCTGCTCCAGGGGAAACAAGCTCAAATCCCATTGGCGCCTGCCGTCGATAATGCCCCAACGCAAACGCGCCCTCGCAACGGGAACTGGGCAGGCAGCCGCCAGCTGCGTTATCAGCGCGTCAATCTCGGCAATTTCCGACTGTCTCAGACTTTCGCCACGCAACAGGCGTGCACGGTGCAGAGGCCACAGCGGCAGACTTCCGGATTGGCAACGCATGGTTTCCAAAAGACCGTCGGTGTAGTCGTCATCCGGAGGCAGAGCAGCCACGGCGCGGCCGCGAAGAAAAAAAAGTGGGAGTACAGACATATGATCCCGTATAAGTAAGCGCCCTCCACATTGTGGAAGGGCGCAACGGATCAAACGCGCCGGAATATCAGCGAACCATTGGTGCCGCCGAATCCAAAGGAATTCGACAAAGCTGCATCAACCACTCTCTCTTGTGTCTCCCAGGGCACCAGGTTGACGTCATTGCAAGCTTCGTCTGGATGGTCCAGGTTGATAGTCGGCGGCGCCACTTGGTCCCGCAGAGTGAGCACAGAGAAAATGGCCTCGATCGCACCCGCCGCCCCGAGCAGGTGGCCGGTCATGGATTTGGTGGAACTCACAGCGAGCTTATCAGCAGCTTCCCCAAAGACCGCCTGCACCGCCTTGATCTCGGCTTTATCACCTGCAAGCGTGGAAGTGCCATGGGCATTAATGTACTGCACACCCTCCACATCCAGTCCGGCATCCCTGAGGGCATTCTGCATGGACAGCGCCGCACCGGCGCCATCCTCCGGTGGCGAGGTCATGTGATGTGCATCGCCGCTCATACCGAAACCGGCCAGCTCGGCATAAATAGTGGCACCCCGCGCTTTCGCGCGCTCGTATTCTTCCAGGACCAGCACGCCGGCCCCCTCCCCCAGCACAAAGCCATCGCGGTCGACATCCCAGGGGCGGCTGGCAGCCTGTGGGTCATCGTTGCGAGTGGAGAGCGCACGGGCCGCACAGAATCCCCCCAGGCCTACCGGAGTGGTAACCATTTCCGCTCCACCACACACCATGACATCTGCGTCACCATACTGAATAGTACGCATACCCAGCCCGATAGCATGGGTTCCAGTTGTACATGCGGTGGTGGTAGAAAGGTTCGGGCCTTTCATACCGTATTTGATCGACAGATTGCCCGCAACCATATTGATGATCGCTCCCGGGACAAAGAATGGGGAAACCCGGCGCGGCCCCTTTTCCGCGATCAACATCGCGTTGTGTTCAATTGCCTGGATGCCCCCCATACCAGATCCAATACAGGTACCGACCCGTGAGGCATCCTCCTCAGTAATTTCAAGACCGCTGTCCTGCACTGCCTGAATCGCCGCCACCAAACCGTATTGTAGAAACACATCCATCTTGCGTGCTTCTTTTGCCGGCATATAAGGGGAGGGATCAAAATTTTTCACCGTAGCCGCAAAACGAGTGGGGAATGCCGAGACATCAAAAGTTTCAATCGGCACAACACCACTGGTGCCGGCGAGGATGGAAGACCATGTCTCATCCACAGTATTCCCCAGCGGACTGACCATACCCATTCCGGTTACGACGACTCTTCTACGCGACACTCGTGCTCTCCCGAAAATTTAACTACACGCGGCTGCGCTTTGTCAGGCTGCCGGACAGAGCCTGTTCCAGCAGTCACAATTTTTCAGCGCAAATAAAAGTAGAGCCGTACTATGCGGCATAGAACGGCTCTTCTGAAAACTTGCAAATAATGCAGGCTCCGGGTGGCAAGCAAGCTCCCGGACCCTCAGCTGCTCAGCAGCAATTAACCAAGATTTTCCTTGATGTAATCAATGGCCAACTGAACAGTAGTGATTTTCTCGGCTTCCTCGTCGGGAATTTCAGTTTCAAATTCCTCTTCCAGAGCCATTACCAACTCAACTGTGTCGAGGGAGTCAGCGCCCAGATCTTCAACAAAAGAGGCTTCAGGCTTAACGTCTTCTTCTTTTACGCCCAGTTGCTCAGCGACGATCTTTTTTACGCGCTCTTCAATGCTGCTCATGATTCAATTTAACTCCTAGTGGATAAAAATCTGTTGTAGTCGTTATTGTTACCCTGCTTTTGGGACATGCCGCATTGAGTGCGGAGATAACGACCGGCTCACACAGCTTCTGGATAATGCGAGGCGGCATTGTACCCCAACTTTTTAGGGATGTAATGCGCTGCCGCGCGGCACCTTCAGCCTTGACAAAAAAAACCGAAAAATCAATTACTTACAGAGATTTTCTATAAAAACCCTCACGCCATATACATGCCGCCATTGACGTGAATGGTCTCTCCGGAGACATAGCCACCTGCGTCACTGGCTAAAAATGCAACAACGGAAGCAATCTCCTCCGGCTGCCCCAAGCGCCCCAGAGGTATTCTGGACAGCAGTGCTTCCCGCTGGCCTTCCGGCAGCACCTTAGTCATATCGGTATCGATGAATCCTGGAGCCACGGTATTGACGGTGATGCCGCGCGAGCCAACTTCTGCCGCGAGAGAGCGCGCAAACCCGGCCACCCCCGCTTTGGAGGCCGCATAGTTACTCTGGCCGGGATTCCCCATGCTGCCCACTACGGAGCTGATATTGATAATCCGCCCCCAGCGGGCTTTAGTCATGTCGCGCAAGCAGGCCTTACTCAAGCGGTAGACAGCCGTAAGGTTGGTATCGATAACGGCCTCCCACTCCTCATCCTTCATACGCATCAGCAGATTATCCTTGGTGATGCCAGCATTGTTAACCAGGATAACAGGCGCCCCGAACTCTTTTTTGGCAAATTCAAGCACCCCTGACAGGCTCTCCACGCTGGTTACATCCAGCACCGCACCAGAACCCTTGATACCCTTTTCGGCAAAGCGGGCACTGATTTTTTCCGCACCGGATTCGCTGGTGGCAGTTCCGATAACTGTAGCTCCCAAGCCACCGAGCATGTCGGCGACAGCAGAACCTATGCCGCGGCTCGCGCCGGTAACCAGCGCCACCCTATCGTTCAGAGAAATCGTTAGTGTCATTGTTGCTCCAAAGTTTACTCTGCGGTGGCAATCAGCGCGTCGTGGAACTGCGCCGGCACCTCGATATTACGGCAAGTCAGGCCTCGATCAATACGCTTGGCCAAGCCAGCCAGCACCTTACCGGGGCCACACTCCAGCAGTTGTTCAGTACCTTCAGCGGCCATTGCCTGCACACAGGCAGTCCAACGAACCGGGCTGTAGATCTGCTCAACCATCAAGGCCTTGATTGCCTCGGGGTCTGTTTCCGGTTTCGCATGAACGTTGTGAACTACAGGAATCTGCGGCGCGTGAAAAGCCGTGGCTTCAATCTGCGGCGCCAGCTTTTCAGCCGCAGGGCGCATCAATTCGGTATGAAACGGCGCGCTCACGGGCAACGGCATAGCACGCTTGGCACCCGCCGATTTGCAGAGATCAATGGCCCGATCCACCGCAGCTGCGGCCCCGGCGATAACCACCTGGCCAGGAGAGTTGTAATTTACAGCGGCAACCACTTCACCTTGCGCCGCCTCCGCGCAGGCCTTCTCTACGGCAGAATCATCCAGGCCAATTACTGCCGCCATTGCCCCTTCTCCCGCAGGTACTGCCTCCTGCATCAAACGTCCGCGTTCACGGACCAGGCGCACGGCATCTGGAAAAGACAGTACGCCCGCGCAAACCAACGCGGACCATTCTCCCAGGCTGTGTCCAGCCATACGAGCGGGGCGCACACCGCCTTTGGCACACCAAGCCCTGTACAGAGAGACGCTCGCAGTCAGCAGCAGTGGCTGGGTTCGTTCAGTGAGATTGATATCCGCCGGCTCACCGGTCTGGCACAGATCCCAAAGATCGTAACCCAGCACATCGGACGCCTCATTAAAAGTGGCCAGTATCTCGGGAAATTCAGCCGAGGCGTCCGCCAGCATTCCGATCTGCTGGGAGCCCTGGCCAGGGAAGACGAATGCGAGCCTTGCATTGGTCATGGAACATCCTTAAACCTAGTTGCGTTGTCATAGGGGAAGTTGTCTACGGATCTATTCACCCGATGCCAACTCAAGACTTATCCATAGCGCGATTCCACTCTGCTTCCGCCATGGCGCGTCCGACTTTCGCGGCCAGATCGGCCTCGGCACACTCCTTGGCGGTGATCATCGCGCGATAAAAAGCCTCGCTGCTGGCGCCACCGTGACTTTTAATCACGTTGCCTCTCACCCCTAAAAAGCAGGCGCCATTATAGCGGGCGGGTTCGACCTGTGTACGCCATTTTCGCAACAGCTTTATGGCTAACTGGCCAAAAAAACGCTTGAAGGCGCCTTTTTTCTCGATGGTGAACACCTTTTGACCCATCAGTCGAATGACGCCTTCCGCGGACTTCATCGCCACATTCCCCATCAGGCCATCGCAGACAACAACGTCCACGACCCCAGTAAAGATGTCGTGCCCCTCGACAAACCCTGCATAGTGAATTTTCGGGTCAGCTTCGAAAAGCTCGGCGGCTCGACGAATCTCCTCGGTCCCCTTATGGGGTTCAGCACCAATATTCAGCAACGCTACCGCAAGATTGCGCCTTCCAGTATGTATCCGCTGGGCCTCGATCCCCATTCGGGCAAACTGCAACAGATCCTCTGCGCTGCAATCAATGTTTGCCCCCAAATCCAACAAATAACAAAACCCCCGTTCTGTCGGCAGCGCCTTACCCAGTGCCGGTTTGCGCACTCCTTCTATATTGCCAAGAATATTTCTGGACAGCGCCAACAAGGCACCGGTGTTGCCCGACGTCACCATCGCCTGGACCTCACCACTCGCAACCGACTGCAGCGCGCATGCCATAGAGGAATCGCGCTTATGCCGAACTGCCTGCAGGGGATTGCAACTCTGAGTGATAACCTGCTCGCAGGGCACGATCTCGAGCCTGGACGCGAGCCGCGGCTGGCGCTCATCATCAATCAGGTTTTGGAGTTGAGCTGACGGGCCAAACAGTTTCAGTTCAGCCTGGGGGAATTTTTTGAGAAATCTGATACAGGCCGGAACGACAGAGCGGGGACCTAAGTCCCCGCCCATCGCATCCACGGCCAATCGCAATTGGCTGGACAAAGCTTACTCTTCTTCAGAGGCGCCGACTTCGATCACCTTGCGACCGCGATAGAAACCATCTTTAGTCACGTGGTGACGACGATGCTTCTCGCCAGTAGTCGGATCAACAGACAGCGCCGCACCGGCACCCAGAGCGTCGTGAGAACGACGCATACCGCGACGGGAACGAGTCTTTTTGTTTTGCTGAACAGCCATGGCTTGCTCCTAAATCAACAATTTAAGCTGGAACCGGGGCGCCCACCGGCGAGCCCAAACTCACCCAACTTCCTTTATGGCTTGTTGGATGAACCCTTCAACTGTTCCAGCACTTTAAAGGGGTTTTCCCGTTGCCCATCCGCCTCACCAGCCTCCTCGCCACTATGAAAGTGCTCTCGTGCGACACACTCCGCAACGTGGTAGGCCACCATGGGCAGATTGAGCAAAATCTCATCTTCCAAAGCTTGGTGCAGACCCAGCTCATCGCCATCCTGCACCACAGGGTCCAATTCGCGGGGCAATGCCTTACCCTGCTCCTCAGACCAAACTATCCCCCAGAGAAACTCCGCCTCGACCTGTTCCGGCATCGGCTGCAGGCAACGCTGACAAAGAAGCTGCACATCGCAGCTCAGCTTGCCACTTACCGTCAAATGCCCTTGCAGATCCCGCCCGAACAGAAGCTCAACGCGGACATCCCCATCCATCGCCTCCACGGCCGCACCCACGCGCTCAAGTGACTCTCGAGGCAATACACCAGCCAACTGCTGCTCGCGCTGGGCCAATTTACGCGCATCAACGGTTTGGGGAAGCGCGGCATTAAAGGGGGAGATCGACATAAGCGCGCAATTCTATGGACAAGCCCCACCCTTGTCAAAACAAATCAAGCGCCGCAGTATCGCGCTCCGGCAGACAGCTTTATTGATAGCAAAAGGATTGATCCGAAATGGCCCGCCCACTGATTTTAGCCTCCAGCTCCACATACAGGAGAGGGTTACTGGAAAAACTGCAACTCCCATTTACCTGTCATACCCCCCATATAAATGAAGAAGCATTACCTGGGGAGGCAGCGCAGGCGCTCGCTCAAAGACTGGCCGAAGAGAAGGCGCACGCGATTGCAAACAGCCACCCCGAGGCGCTAATCATCGGCTCCGACCAAGCGGCGGAATGTCGCGGTCGCATACTGGGCAAGCCCGGTACCCGCGAGCGCGCCCAGGAGCAGCTGCAATTCTGCAGTGGCCACCCAGTACACTTTTACACAGGCATTTGTCTGCTGGATGCGCACAGCGGAAAACAACGCTCTGCTGTCGAAATTTTTACCGTTTATTTTCGCCAACTGGACGAATCCCAAATTCGGCGCTACGTCGAACTGGAAAAACCTCTCAATTGCGCAGGCTCGTTCAAAGCGGAAGGTTTGGGGATAGCTTTATTCGAAAAAATGGAAGGATCTGATATAAATTCGCTGATTGGGCTTCCATTAATTCGACTAATTGATTTTCTGCGTGAATTTGGGGTAGACCCCCTGGCCGATTAGGGCACCAGGGGAGGCCAATCCAGCAACTCGGAAAAGCGGTCGATAATAGCGCTGGGGCGAAGAGCGGCGAGCCGCTCCGGCTCGTGCACCCCGTAACTGACGCCGATTGACGCGACCCCTGCCGAGGCCGCCATTTCCAGGTCATAAATGGTGTCGCCCACCATTACCGCATCCGCCGCTGCGACTCCAGTTTCGTCAAGCAACTCCCGCAACATCAGCGGATTCGGCTTCGAAGCTGTCTCATCGGCACAGCGACTGGCGGTAAACAGACTGCCGATACCATGCTCCTCAAACTCCCGGTTGAGCCCTCTCCGACTCTTGCCCGTAGCCACCGCCAAGCGGTGACCAGCACCCAATAGCTGATCCAGGGTTTCCATCACACCATCAAACAGCGGCAGCGGCTCCTTACGCGCAGCCATCCACTCCTCGGAGTAGTAATTGCGCAAACTGAGTTGCTGCGCCAAAGGCGCATCGGGAAACAGAGTGGCAACCGCCTCCGGCAACCCCAAACCAATAATATTGCCAATTGCATCCGGAGATCGCTCTGGCAATCCCGCCCGCTCCGCAGCGCGCTGCATACAGGAAACAATGCGCGCCTCCGAGTTGCAAACAGTCCCGTCCCAGTCGAGGATGACTAACATAAGACCCCCTTTAATTCCGACACCGCAACGCGGCCAGCACCGATTGCAGCTCCGCAGGGAGCGGCGCCGACACTTCAACCTTCTCGCCGCTGGGCAAGCTGCAGCGCACTGAAGCAGAATGCAGAAACAGGCGCTTTAGTCCCAACTCACGAAATACCCGGTTCGTTCCATCAGCGGTATATTTGGCGTCACCAGCCAGGGGGCAACCAGCGAACTGCGCATGGACGCGGATTTGATGAGTCCGGCCGGTCACTGGCTCCGCCGACAGCAAGGTCGCACCCGCAAAGCGCTCCAAAACCCGAAATTGAGTCTCAGACGGCTTGCCTTCTGGGTCCACCGATACCATTCGTTCACCGCTCTTGAGAGTATTTTTGCGCAGCGGCGCCTCCACCACGCGCCGGCCACGCGGCCACTTACCCGCGGCCAGCGCCAAATAAGACTTACCCACTCTGCCCGAGCGCAATTCCGCCTGCACATGCTGCAGTACTGATCGCTTACGCGCCACCATAATGGCGCCACTGGTATCCCGATCTAGACGGTGCACCAGCTCAATAAAGGGGCTCTGTGGATACATCTGCCGCAACGCTTCAATCAACCCCAAGCGCACGCCACTGCCACCATGTACGGCCAAGCCGGCCGGCTTGTCGATAACCAGCAAACCATGCGCATCATAGAGCACGGAAGCCTCCAACAAGCGGCGCAACTGATCGCCCGCCACCGGGACCTCCCCTTGCTCACCTGCCCGGACCGGCGGCACCCTAACCACATCACCCGCAGCCAGCCGGTACTCAGCCTTCACTCTTCCTTTATTTACCCGCACTTCGCCCTTGCGCAAAATGCGGTAAATACGCGCCCGGGGCACTCCCTTCATACGCGCCAACAGGAAGTTGTCGATACGCTGCCCTGCCAGCTCACCGGGCACCGTCAAAAACTGCACACCGCCAGAGGGGTTCCAGGTATCGGTTGGGGGGGCCTCGGAGGGCCTTTCAATAGGAGGGTTACTTCGCATGGGGCGCATAATAGCGCCCCCACCCATACAATTGAAGCGCCCATAGAGGCGTGCTATATTCGACCGGCCTGAATTGGGCTGGTTTTCGCCACTGGCGGCTTCTCCTGTAACGGACCCAGAAGTGACAGCCGTGGTTTCTGAGAAAATACCGCCAATCGGCCGGTGCGCGCCTCACTATCGACATTAGGCCGCGTCATTGAAAAAAACTCCGCCGGCAAGGTCCGCCATTAAGTACCTCGCCGGTTACACAGCCCGCCCTAAACGCGGGCAGCAATTATCGCGAAGGTAAGACGGGCTGAAGCCCGCAGCGCTTGAAAGGACAACTCATATTTCTGCGTCCCGCTCTGTAGCAGCAGCCAGCGACCGCACTGGCATCCCCGGCTGGCAATGGCCAGCCCGGCGAGACAACACACAGAATCAAAGGAGGACGGCCACAAGCCGGTCCAACAGAGCCGAATGTCAGGACGCATAACCTCACCGCCCGCAACGACCACAGACTGAGGGCGGTGCCCAGCCTGAACGCGCCTCGAAGCAAATGCACCAGGCGCTCAGCCGAAACTGGGTAGTACTCGACAAACAACGGTGCTAAAGGTACCAACGGATGCAAGTCAATTTACACGCATCCGGAGTTACAGCAGTGTGACACCAGGGTAGTAACTCGCATCGCCCATCCGAACAGGTTTCCGGGCAGCGCTCCCCCAAGTCCCTGCCCGTCCCGCGGCCCCGCCGCGCGGCAGCCTCACAACAAGCCTGCGAACTTCGGTGTCCTACCTTTGCGCAAAGCAAGGATATGAGACACATATGAAGAGAATGCTGATCAACGCAACTCAACCAGAAGAGTTGCGCGTCGCCTTGGTCGATGGCCAATGGCTCTACGATCTGGACATCGAAAACCGCACACGGCAACAGAAAAAAGCCAACATCTACAAGGGTAAAATCACCCGGGTGGAGCCCTCCCTCGAAGCTGCTTTTGTAGACTATGGTGAAGAACGCCACGGCTTCCTGCCTCTGAAAGAAATTTCCCGCGAGTACTTCCTCAAACAGCCCAAGGAGATTGAAGGCCGCATCAAAATCAAAGATGTGGTTAAAGAGGGTATGGAAGTCATTGTCCAGGTGGATAAAGAAGAGCGAGGCAACAAAGGCGCGGCCCTGACCACCTTTATCAGCCTGGCGGGCCGCTACTTGGTATTGATGCCCAACAACCCCCGCGCGGGGGGCATTTCGCGCCGCATCGAGGGTGAGGAACGCGCGGAGCTGCGCGACGCTCTCGCCAATGTCGAAGTTCCTTCCGGTATGGGCATCATCGTGCGCACAGCCGGCGTCGGCCGCAGCGGCGAAGAGCTGCAATGGGATCTGAACTACCTGCTGCAGCTTTGGAGCGCCATCAAAACAGAAGCGGATTCCTCCAAGGCGCCACACTTCCTGTTCCAAGAGAGCAACGTCATCATTCGCGCTATCCGCGACTACATGCGCGACGATATCGGTGAAGTCATTGTCGATGACAAGGGGGCCTACCAGCTGGCCGCGGAATTTGCCCGGCAGGTCATGCCTCAGTATGCCAACAAGGTAAAGTACTACGAAGACGCCATTCCGCTCTTCAACCGTTACCAGATCGAAAGCCAGATAGAAACCGCCTTTGAGCGCGAGGTTAAACTGCCTTCCGGTGGATCCATTGTGATCGACGTCACCGAGGCCCTGATTTCCATCGATATCAACTCCTCTCGAGCCACTAAAGGTGGCGATATCGAGGAAACAGCGCGAAATATCAACCTGGAGGCCGCGGACGAAATTGCCCGCCAGCTCCGCCTGCGCGATATGGGTGGCTTGGTGGTCATCGACTTTATCGACATGCAGAGCAAGTCCAACCAGCGCGAGGTGGAAAAGCGCATGGAGAAGGCGCTCAGCATGGATCGCGCACGTGTGCAGATCGGGCGCATCTCCCGCTTCGGCCTGCTGGAAATGTCTCGCCAGCGCCTGCGCCCATCCCTGGGGGAAACCACCTTCCGAGTCTGCCCCCGCTGCAGTGGACAGGGCACGATTCGCGGCACCAAGTCTCTGGCACTCTCCATATTGCGGCTGGTGGAAGAGGAAGCGAAGAAAGAGCGCAGCGCTGAAATCCGCGCCATCACTCCAGTTAACGTCGCTACCTATCTGCTGAATGAAAAGCGCAAGACCATCTCCCAGATAGAGGCACGCAACGGTACCCGCGTCGTCGTTGTACCCAGCGCGGACCTTGAGACGCCGCACTTCGAAGTGCAACGCTTGCGCGACGACGACACCGGCACCCTGGAGACCTCTTATAAGATTTCCGGCAGCGTGGAGGACACCAGCACCAGGGAAGAAGAGCCTGTGCGCCAGCCGGTACAACCCGCGGTGCAGCAGATTGCGCATACCGCCCCTGCCCCCACCCCGGAAAAGAAACCACAGCCCGGGTTGTTAAGCCGTTTGATCAGTGCGCTTGCGGACCTGTTCTCCACCAAAGAAAAAACCAAGAAACACAAGAAAACCAAAGGGCGCGGCAAGGACTATCAGAAACAGCGCCGCCGCGGCCAACGCGGAAACCGCAACGGCCGGAATCGCCGCAGAGACGAACAAGGCAAAAAAGACGTCAAACGCGAAGAACGTCGCGAGGAACAGCGGGAAGACAAGCGCCCGCTGAAACCCGAGGAGTCCCGTGACGCCACCGAGCGCAGCGAGGGCCAGCGTCGCCGCCGCCGCCGTCGCAGCAACGAAAATCGCCGCCGCCGGGAGGAAAACCAACACCCGGGACTGGAGTCGGAAACAACAACCGAAACTGCTGTAGAGGCCTCAGAGCCCGAACAGGCCAGTGCGGAGGAAGCCGGCGGACAACGCCCGGCCCGCCGTCCCAACAACGTGCGCGGCCGTCCCCAGCCCCGCCGTCGCGGCCGCCGCGATAACGCCGCCGCGGCCGCCGTGGCCCAGCGCCAGGAGGAGCTGGAGCAAGAAGTCAACGAAGCCATTGATGAGGCAGAGGGTGAAGCATCGGTTTCAGCAACCCGGGCCATCGAGTCCCGAGAAGAAGCCCAGGCTGCGCAGATCGAAAAAGTAACGCCCGCGGAATTGGTAGCCCCGACGCCAGAAGAGGAGGCCTACGAGGAGGCTGCTACTGAGGGACAGGTGCCGGAGCAGACATCCGATGTCGGTGGCGAAGAGGCTGCCTCGAAACCATCGGCCGAATCGGAGCCAGCGGCCGAAGAAGCGGCCGCGGAGCCAAAGCAAGCCGAGTCCATCACCGAAGAAGCGGAAGCCAGCGCGGAAGAATCACTGGAAGAAACGCCGGTTTCTGCCGATGCCACCACTGCGCCCGCACCAACGGTCGAGGAAGCAGAGCCGGCAACCGAAGCAATTGAAGCTGTAACCCCGGAGGAAAAGGCACCGCTGCACAAGGAGCCAATTGTGGAACCCGAGGAAGCCACGGCCGCAGATAACGAAGCGTCAGCGGAACCGTCGAGTACCACAGTCCCGGTAGAACCGAGCGCTCCGGTTAAAGCAGCTCCCACCCGCGCTGTGAACGATCCGCGGGTCAACCCGCAGCCGCTGAGAGAATTGGCCATTGTCACCGAGCGCCGTGATATCGGTTCACAGCGCCCACTGGACACAACGCAGCCTGCGGGTGTCGAGCACAAACCACGCCCCCTGCCACGCCCGGCCAATGACCCCCGCGTCGCCCGCCAGGCAAAAAGGGTGGGCGAAAGTGCACGCGATGACTCTGCGGAAGCCAGCTAAGGGGGCAAGTGCACTGGGTTAGCTGGTTAATAAATCAGCTAACCCTTTGAACTACTTAAAAAAATTGATCAGCACCCTTGTGCCTGAGAACACGCCCGGTATAATGCGCCGGACAATTTGGAGGGGTGGCTGAGTGGTCGAAAGCGGCGGTCTTGAAAACCGTTGACTGTAACAGGTCCCAGGGTTCGAATCCCTGCCCCTCCGCCATAAAAAGCCTTGCAACTCAATGAGTTGCTAAGCACAGAAAGGCGCGATCAACTGGTTTGATCGCGCCTTTTTTCGTTCTGGGGCCACCAAAGTATCCACGCAAACGCGGGAACTGGACCTCACTCAAAAAATTTAACCCAAGGGTGAAGTTCCAGCTTCCCAGCCCTCTACCCTGTCAGCTCGCGCGTCAATTGAACAAATCCGCAGTAACTGACTTCGCTGCACATCTAAGCTTGAACAAGCTTTATGACTCACTCGGCTCCCGGTTGCGCGGCATCCATAAAGCCCGGTATGGCTTTTCCATACTGCCATCTGCCTTGCCGGCGTTCCCTTTTCGGCCGGACATGTGCACTTCATCAATAACCGCATATACGCCCAATAAAATCGCTGATCGAGCCGTTCCTGGGTAAATCTGGTAATTCGACACCTTGGGCCAGAAGTGCGATCCGCCCTATTGCAAAGCGGTAACGCTAAAGCCGCTAACGGCACTGGGTATCGGACACTGGAATCATCCCCAAACTTAAATCATGCGCCAGGCGCCCCCTTCGCCATGCCCCCAGGCGTCATAACACACCGCGTTCGATTGACTAGGCTATAAGTTGGCGACTCACAAACTGCGGTGCTACCGAGTAAAACGATGACGGTGAAGTATTTTCCTGTCCTGATTATTGTGGTCTGCGCGTTGGTGGTCGCCGTTGTGATCAGCCTGATGCTCTATTTCGATCTAGACGATCGCATCATCGCCATATTGCAATGGCTGGATGATCAGGGCTGGCAAGCCAGTTTGCTGTTTATCCTTATCGTGGCGGTGGCAATTGTGCTCATGGTCCCCGGGGTCATCTTCACCATGGGGGCCGGATTTGTATTCGGTGTTGTTAAAGGGACATTGTTCGTTGTCACCGGCACAGTACTCGGGGCCACTATGGCCTTCCTGATTTCACGCTACCTGTTCGGTCCCCGTCCATCCCGCTGGCTGATATCTCATATTCAACCGCCGGAACTGGTGTCGACCATCCGCGACGAGGGCTGGCGTCTAATTATGCTGACCCGCTTAGTCCCCCTGTTTCCATTCAAGCTCTCCAACTATTTTTTTGGCCTGACCCCCATACGCCTTGGGGACTTTATGCTGGGTAACGCTATCGGTGTTATTCCCATCACCCTGCACAACGTCTATCTGGGCTCCATCGCAGCCGACCTGACCACGTTAGGGCAGGTAGAAGAGCGAACGCCGCTGCAATGGTTTTTTTACGGCACGGGCTTTCTGCTGGCGGTGGCCGCACTGATTGGGCTGATGCGCATGGCACGCCGCGCACTGGCACAAAAATTAGATAGGAAGGACCTCTGATGCCTTGGATGAAATGGCTCCCCTGGCGCTATCTGGTGCGACGCTTTGCCACCTCACATGGCTTTCTCGATCCATTAGCGGTAATGGCTCGCCTGCAGCGTTTCGCAGAGCCCTCGGAGGTCAACGAACCCATCGAACTCCTGCGCGCAGGTGCGGTATTCCATGCGCGCGCGCTGATCAACAGCAAGGTGATTCAACACAATCTGGACTGGATCTGGCCGCACTGGATTGAACGCCAGTTCAATCCCCGCGATGAGTCCTTTATTCCCCGCGCTTTCTCTATTACTCACTGCAACCTCAGTCACCGCAACTGGACTGCGGTGGGTGTACCCGACTGCGAGGAGATGCCCATCGTCGACCCTCGCGGCCTGGTCACACCGCACTACGACGGCTGGTCCATAGATGCTTGGGTGCTGGGGAAGAACGGCCGCCAGCTGCTCCCTTCCAAGCTGAAACAGTGCAGCCAACGCCTGGAAATGGATGAGAACATTTCCGTAGTCACCGAAAGCAGCCTGGATGACCTTCAGCTCCAAAGCCGGGTCAAAGTAGAGAGAGACAGCAGTGACAGCCACTGCCTGCTAGAGCTGATCGCCGAAAGTGGCGACGGGGGCTGGTTGGTAATAACCCTGCGGCCTTGCAATCCGGAGGGAATAAGCTTTCTACACCAGGTCCGCCTAGACAAAAATCGCCGCTGCTGGCTAATCGAAGACAAAACGGCAGTGATATTTGAACGACCGGTGGAAAAACACCTGGCATCCAACTACCGCCAAGGGGATATCTACCTGCACCTACGCGACGAGACCGAATGTCTGCACGGCGAGTGCGAGGTCGGTATGGCCTCGGCAGCAGCGATGTTCAGTCTGGCGGCGGGTACACCTCTGCGCATCGGCGTCAGGATCCCTCTACACAGCAGTGGCCGCGACGCCTCACACCGCGATCATCCATCCGGAGGCTGGCAGCACAACCTTAAACACCACTGTACCCTGTCGGTACCGGACAGGAAATTTCAGTTTCTATACGATGCCGCCATCCGCACTCTGATACTGCACTCCCCAAAAGAGGTTTACCCAGGCCCCTATACCTACAAACGTTTCTGGTTCCGCGATGCCGTGTTCATCATCCAGTCACTGCTTCAGGCCGGCCTGACAGCCCGGGCGGAGCGGGCCCTGGACCAGTTCCCGAAACGGCAAAAGCACGACGGCTTCTTCCTCTCTCAGGACGGCGAATGGGACTCTAACGGCGAAGCCCTTTGGATCTTCGATCTCTTCTGCCAGATGACCAACCGGCCTCTGAAAAAAGAGTGGCGCGAACCGGTACTGCGCGGTGCCCGCTGGATTGTGAACAAGCGGCTGCATAAAAATGGTGGCCGTTGCGGCGGCCTGCTGCCCGCGGGCTTCAGCGCCGAACATCTGGGTCCCAACGATTGCTACTACTGGGACGACTTCTGGGGTGTGGCCGGCCTGCGTGCGGCAGCCAGAATCTGCAAGCGAGAGGAACTTTTCCGGGAAGCCCGCGCGTTTAGCGCCGAGGCCGACGATTTCCAAAAAACCATTGAAGACAGCCTGGCCGCGGCTGCGAGGCGGCTGGGCCGTGCGGCCATGCCGGCCTCTCCCAACCGGCGCCTGGACGCAGGTGCCATAGGTTCCATCGTCGCCGGTTATCCGCTGCAACTCTACCCGGCGCAAGACCCGCGCCTGACCGATCTGACGGAATTTCTACTGGAAAGGTGTTTCGTCAGCGGCGGCTTTTTCCAGGACATGGTCCACTCAGGCATCAATGCCTATCTGACGCTACATATTGCCCAGGTACTGCTACGCTCCGGCGATTCCCGCTGCTTCGAGCTGATGCGCAATGTCGCGGCACTCGCCTCCCCCACAGGCCAGTGGCCGGAAGCGATACACCCGCACTCCATGGGCGGCTGCATGGGGGATGGCCAACACGCCTGGGCCGCCGCCGAGTGGGTGAGCATGATGCGAAACTGCTTTGTACGCGAAGAGGGCGAGTCGCTGATACTTATCTCCGGGTTGCCGTCAGAATGGCTGACAGGCGAGTCCGCCCAAAAACCCATTCACTTCGGCCCTGCACCAACCCGCTTCGGCACCATTGATCTGGAAGTAATTCCCGGGACCGAACCGCAAGTTTCCTGGACAACCCACTGGCATAGTGATACACCGCGAATAGAGATACGCCCTTTCGGCTTCCGGCCTATAGGCGCATCTCCGGGGGAAAATCGAGTAACCTTGTCTCCTCTGTGAGTTGCCAATGAACATCGTCATGCTCACAAACACCTACCTGCCGCATGTAGGGGGTGTTGCACGTTCGGTGGCTGCTTTCTCTGAAGAATACCGGAAGCGAGGCCATCGGGTTTTGGTAGTAGCACCGGAATTTCCGGAAAAAATCAAAGGCGAGCAGGATGTAATACGCATCCACGCACTACAGAACTTCAACGGCAGTGATTTTTCGGTGGCTCTGCCCTTCTCCGGCCACTTGCGTGAGCGGTTGGAAGCTTTCCGGCCGGACATTGTCCACGCCCACCACCCCTTCCTACTCGGCATGACCGCCCTACGAATCTCCCGCGCCTGGGAGCTGCCACTGGTATTTACCCACCACACACTCTACGAGCGCTACACCCACTATGTGCCCGCGGACTCCCAGGCGCTCAAGCGCTTTGTGATAGAGCTGGCCACCCGCTATGCCAACCTGGCGAGCCTTGTATTTGCACCCAGCGCCAGTATCGCTGCCCTGCTGCGCAGACGCGGTGTCAAAACAGCGATTGCCGAAGTTCCCACCGGTGTGCAAAGACAACACTTTATCGCCGGCAACGGCAATAAAGCGCGGGAAAAATATCAGATTCCGCAATCCGCCTTTGTACTCGGACACCTGGGGCGACTGGCACCGGAAAAAAATCTAACCTTTCTCTCCGCGGTAGTGGCGGAGTTTATGCAAAACAATCCCCATGTACATTTTCTGCTGGTAGGCGACGGCCCTATGGCAAAGGAGATAAAGGATTTATTTGCCAGCAGGGGGCTATCGGCGCGCTTGCACATGCCCGGAACCCTTCAGGGCGCTCTCCAGAGCGACGCCTATGCAGCGATGGATGGTTTCATTTTTACGTCCACCAGTGAGACTCAGGGCATGGTACTCAGCGAGGCCATGGCCTCCGGAGTCCCGGTCATCGCCTTGGATGCAAACGGGACCCGTGAAGTGGTACGCGACGGTATCAACGGCCGTCTTCTGCCTCGAGAGAATCGCGGTGATTTTATCGCCGCGCTGCAATGGCTTTGTGAACAAACGCCACAACAGCGCCATAAACTGAAGCAAGAGGCACTGCGCACCGCGGAAAATTTTTCCATGGAAAACTGCGCAACCCGCGCTCTGGCGCTCTATGAACCCCTGCTGAAACACAATTGGCCACTGGACGACTCCCTCTACGCCCAATGGCACCGACTGCGTAACCTGATAGGTGCCCAGTGGGAAATCCTAGAAGGCGTAACGGGGGCAGCGGGGGCCGCATTTCAACACACACCGCCAAGGTGGCCCTGAAGATGCTCACGCGTATAGAGACGGCGCTGCGCCGCTGGCGCCGGCGATTCAGCCGCAGTGAATGGATGGTGCGCCTCCTCAAGCTCCCCACCAGCAAGTGCCCCCCCAGCGCTCACGGCCTAGTACTCATCCAAATAGATGGTCTCGCTTATCCGCAATTGCAAAAAGCCCTGGCGAAGAATCGCATGCCTTTCCTGCAACGCCTGATCCGCAAGGAGCATTACCATCTGGAGCATATGTTTCCCGGTGTTCCCTCCACCACCCCGGCTGTGCAGGCGGAACTCTTTTACGGCGTGCGAGCCGCCGTACCCGCTTTTGCCTTTATGATGCGCGATACGCAGCAACTGGTACGTATGTATGATCCAGACGCAGCAACACGGGTTGAAGCCCGCTTGCAAAACATCGCTTCCGATCCGCTACTCAAAGGTGGCTCTTCTTATTTAAGCCTGTTTCGCGCCGGCACGGATGAGGGTGAGGCCCATTTTTGTCCAGCCTCCCTTGGCTGGGGACCGGCACTCCGCAACGCCAGCCCGTGGAAGCTATTGGCCCTTCTGGCGAGCAATCTTTGGGGGCTCTTGCGCACAGCCGGCCTGCTGATTGTGGAGACCGTACTGGCACTGGTGGATCTGGTGCGCGGTGTTATCCAAGGGCAGAACTTCCTGCGCGAACTCATGTTCGTACCCACCCGGGTTGCGGTTACTATCCTGATGCGCGAATTGTGCACCTTCGGCGTCAAGATGGATATTGCCCGCGGCATGCCGGTGATCTATATCAACCTGCTCGGTTACGACGAACAATCTCACCGCCGCGGCCCCGACTCCGCCTTCGCCCACTGGACACTCAAAGGCATAGACGACGCCATAGGGCGCATCTGGCGCGCCGCGCACCGGTCCGAGCGGCGACACTATGACGTCTGGATATTCTCCGATCACGGCCAGGAGCATACGGAACCCTACGAAACCCGCTACGGTCGCACTCTGGGAGAAGCCCTGACCGAAGCCCTATCCGAACTGCCCGGCCTTCCCAGGGAGTACCGGTCCGCCGGCCGCCGCGCCGTACAGCTGGAGCCAGCGCGCCTCTTTGGCGCCGAATGGATCGAAAAATTTATTCCGGGCGAAGGCCCGGAACATCCACACAGCCAATCCCCTCTGGCGCTGACAGGGCTGGGGCCCATGGCCATGCTCTACAACCTGCACCTGGGCGGGGTACCGCCAGCTCAGGTGGCGCAGCGGATCGTCGAGCGGGCTGGTGTCCCTCTGGTCCTCTACCGCTCCGGCCCGGAAGATGGGGCGCCGGTGCACGGCTGGTGTAAAGACGGGCCGGTAAAACTGCCTGAGGACGGCCTCCGCCTGATGGGGGAAGATCACCCTTTTGCTGCGGAAACCACCGCAGATCTGGTCCAACTGTGCCGCCACCCGGACGCCGGGGACTTTATTATGTGCGGCTGGTGTGCCGGTGAACGTCCCATGACCTTTGCGGTGGAAAACGGCAGCCACGGCGGGCCCGGCCCCAACGAAACCCACGCCTTCGCCCTACTGCCCGCGGACTTCCTTCCGCCGGAACAAGGCTACTGGCGCGCGGAAGACCTGCGCCGCTGCGCGCAAACATTCCTGCGCGAGATAGAGACACCACCGGCGCCGCGCCCACAGACAGCAAAGACTCTGCGGGTAATGACCTACAACGTGCACAGCTGCCTGGGGTTGGACGGCAAATATTCCCCGCGGCGTGTCGCCCGCATTATCGCCCGCTATCGGCCAGATGTAGTGGCGCTGCAGGAACTGGATGTCACCCGCTCCCGCAGCGGCGGTGTGAATCAGGCCGAGCAGATCGCCAAGTACCTGGCGATGGATTACCACTTCCACCCGGCGATTCACATGGAAAATGAGCGCTACGGCGATGCAATTCTCAGCCGCTTGCCAATGCGCCTGGTCAAAAAAGGCATACTGCCCGGCCCGCCGCCGCGCAGCGGCGTGCGCCTGGTACCCAAGGTGATCGAACCCCGCGGCGCCATATGGATAGAAGTGCAACTGGAAGGAGAAAAGCTACAGATACTCAATACCCATTTGGGACTGGATAAGCTCGAACGGCTGCGGCAGATAGATACGCTGCTAGGCCCCGAATGGCTGGCACACATCGACTGCCAGGGCCCCACAATACTGATGGGAGATTTCAACGCCCTGCCCAACTCGGTGGAATACAAGCGCCTTTGCGGCCGCCTCCACGACGTACAATTGCTCGCGCCGCGCCACAAACCCAAAGGTACCTTCCCCAGCCGCATGAAGCAGGTCCGTATCGATTACATTTTTGTGGAAAGGCACCTCAGGGTGAAGAAAACCCTGGTGCCGCGCAACGAACTGACCAAGTTAGCCTCGGACCATCTGCCTCTGATCGCAGACATTCAACTGCCGTAAAGCAGCTGGTACACAGAACCAAGGGCGAAAGGCAGCGACTCTATTCCTATTTTTTGTGGCCAAATCACTGCGACGCTGGCAGCTGGTCAAGGAAATCGTCAACGAACGGCCTGTTGACTTGATGGTCCAATCTAGCGGCTATATGATTCAATACAATTGTTCACTAGCAGGAGTCGCTAATGCAGCCGCAAATATACACACAGTCCGGAGCGCTGGACCGCCAGGATACGGCCAAGGTTCTGCGCAACACCTACGCCCTATTGGCGATGACCGTACTCTTCAGTGCCGTGACCGCCGGTATCGCGCTGGCGCTGGACATGGGTCGCGGTATGGGCCTTATCTGCTCCATCGCTGCCCTGGTACTCATCTGGTTCGTGCTGCCGCGCACCGCCAACTCCGCCTCGGGTATCGGAGTGGTATTCGCCTTTACCGGTCTGCTGGGCGCTTCTCTCGGCCCGATGCTCAAGCATTATCTCGGCCTCGCCGGGGGCGGCCAGATCGTCATGCAGGCACTGGGAACCACGGCGCTGATTTTCTTCGCCCTGTCCGCCTATGTTCTAACCACCCGCAAGGATTTCAGCTTTATGGGCGGCTTCCTTTTCGTGGGGCTGATCGGTGTGCTGGTGTGCAGCCTGGGCATGGTGATCGCCGGTTTCTTTGGTGTATATATGCCCCTGGCCAGCGTAGTATTAAGTGGTGTAATCGCCCTGCTGTTTTCCGGCTTTATCCTCTTCGATACCAGCCGGATTATCCACGGCGGTGAAACCAACTACCTGATGGCCACCACTGCGCTGTACCTGGATATCCTGAACCTGTTTACCAGCCTGCTGCACATCTTCGGCTTCGCTTCCGACGATTAATCCGCAGCCCTGTTTTCAGGTCCACCCAATGCCCCGCTTGTGCGGGGCATTTTAATTGCCAAGCCTATGAAATTTGCCCTAGCCGTCCACTCAGCCCCGCACACATCCCAGTCCGCGGCCAGCGCACTGCGGTTCGCCCGCGCTCTGCTCGCCCAGGGCCACGAACTCTACCGGGTGTTCTTTTACTGCGACGGTGTGCACAACGGCAGTGTCCTGGCCGCACCGCCACAGGATGAGGCAGACTTGGTCGGCGAATGGCAGGCGCTGCAACAAGCCCACGGTCTGGACCTGGTGGTCTGCATCGCCGCGGCCCAGCGCCGGGGCGTATTAAGCGAATCCGAAGCCGGACGCTTGGAAAAATCAGCAGCAAACCTGGCACCCGGTTTCGAGCTGGCCGGCCTCGGCCAGTTGGCTGACGCAATCGCCAATGCCGACCGGCTGGTAACCTTTGGAGGCTGACACGGTGGAGGGAAAAAGCACACTGGCACTTTGCCGCCAGCCGCCCTACGGCAATGCCCTGGCCCGCGAAGGACTGGAAGCCGTGCTTGCCGCCGCGGCAATGGACTTGGTACCAGACCTGTTATTTCTATCAGACGGTGTTTTTCAGCTGCTCGACAACCAGTCCCCCGCTGAAATACACCAAAAAAGCCTGCAGCGAAACCTACAGGCACTCCCAATGTTTGGCATCGAACAAATCTTCGTCTGTGGGCGCAGCCTCATTGAGCGCGGCATCAGTGCGGATCAAATTACGATCCCTGGCGTGGAAGTGCGCCAAGTACAGGATACCGGTAAGCTAATCGCCGCTTACGATACGGTTTTGAGTTTCTGAAAATGACTCTGCATATCGTCAGTAAATCTCCCTACGGCTGTAACGCCCTGACCGAGTGCCTCGCCACCTTTGCCGAGGGCGATGTACTGCTGTTGATTGAAGATGGTGTCTACGCTCTGACCGACCACAAGTGGGAAGCGGCCCCCGCGGGGTCTGTCTACTGCCTGAGAGCAGATGCGGAAGCCCGCGGAATCGCGATACCGGAAAAGGTCGAGGGCATTGATGACACCCGCTGGGTAGAGCTCTGTACCCGGCACAATCCCATTGTCAGTTGGTACAAGTGATGAACAAGCTCCTGGTGCAAGGGCGCGAAATTGCGCTGGACAAAGAGGGCTACCTGCGCAATCTGGAAGACTGGAGCCCTGCGGTAGCCGAACAACTCGCGGGTGCCGAAAAAATTGAGCTCACAGAAGCACACTGGGAAGTCATCCGGCTGTTGCAAGCCTTCTACAAAGAGTTCGAGCTGTCCCCGGCAATGCGCCCGCTGGTGAAGTACATCGGCCAGCACCTGGGGGCTGAAAAAGGGAAAAGCATCTACCTGATGCAGCTGTTTCCCCCCAGCCCAGCAAAGGTGGCAAGCAAAATCGCCGGACTGCCGAAGCCGACAAACTGCCTGTAGCCCCCCCTCGCCCGTCAGATATGCACAATCACGCGCCGCCTGCCGCGGCAGTGCCTGTGCTCCCACAAATAGATGCCCTGCCAGGTGCCCAACAGCAGGCGCCCGCCTTTCACTGGAATAGAGAGGCTCGTTGCCGTCAACGCCGCTTTGATATGCGCCGGCATATCGTCGGGCCCCTCAAGCGTGTGTGTATAGAGCCTGTCACCTTCGGGTACCAGCCGGTTCAGCCAGTTTTCCAGGTCTGTGCGCGCCGAAGGGTCAGCGTTCTCCTGGATCAGCAAGCTGGCGGAGGTATGCTGGATAAACAAGGTGCACAGCCCTTCATCGACATTCTGCTTCGCCAGCCATTCAGCCACCTGCGCGGTGAATTCGTGCAAACCCTGCCCCCGTACCGGGATGCTAAGCTCCCCTATCGCCATAGAGATTCCTCAATGCTTTTCTTACAATGCGCGCCCGCTTACTGATCCAGCACGGCATTTTAATATGGCTATACATCGCGTTAACACCGGAGACTATGAAAACCAGCTGCGGCAAAAGGCCGAACGGCTGCGCGAGGCCTACAGCGGCTATACGGACCTGGAACCGGAAGTTTTCCCGTCACCGCCGATCCACTACCGCCTGCGGGCCGAGTTCAAGATCTGGCAGGAAGGCGGCCGCGCCCACTACGCCATGTACCGTCAGGGTGAGTACAAAAAGCCATTTGTTATCGAGGAATTCACCGTCGGCTCCGAGCTGATCAATCACCTGATGCCAAGGCTACTAGCCGCAGTCAACGACAGTGAAGTATTGCGTAAAAGGCTGTTCTCAGCGGAATTCCTGACCACCTTGAGCGGTGACGCACTGATCACCCTGATCTACCACAAGAAACTGGATGATGCCTGGGTGGCGGAAGCCCGTGCATTGCAAGAAAAACTCGGCTACCCGGTTCTCGGCCGCTCACGCAGGCAAAAGCTCGTACTGGAGCGGGACTATGTCACCGAAGCGCTGCAAATAGGTAATAAAACCTATCACTACAAGCAGGTAGAAGGCAGTTTTACCCAGCCCAACGGCGAAATCTGCCGCGCCATGATCCAGTGGGCCAAAGATGCCTGCGGCGATAGCGGGGGTGACCTGCTGGAGCTTTATTGCGGCAATGGCAACTTCACCATTCCCCTGGCCGAACATTTCGACAAGGTGCTGGCAACGGAGATTTCGAAGGTTTCGGTCAATGCGGCGCAGGAAAACATCCGCATGAACGGCGTAAGCAATCTAAACATCGTGCGCCTGTCCAGCGAGGAGTTTACCCAAGCCATTGACCGGGTGCGGCCCTTCCGAAGACTACGGGACATCGACCTGGACAGCTACGACTTTTCCACGGTGCTGGTGGACCCGCCGCGGGCCGGCCTGGATGCGGAGACCTGTGCCATGGTCGCGCGTTTTCCGCGTATTCTGTACATCTCCTGCAACCCCCATACACAGCTGGACAATCTAAAGGCTCTGAGCAAGACACACAGAATTGAGCGCTTTGCCTTATTCGATCAGTTTCCCTATACGGAACACACTGAAACGGGATTGTTACTGGTGCGAAAATAGGCGCGGCGCAAAAGCCGCACCGACAGAGCAGCGATCAAGCCTGGGAACCTCTGATCCATGCGCACTGCAACTGTGGCCGCCCCGGTCCGCCAAGGAAGCGCGATTCTTTCACAAAGGGAACCTCTGATTAATTCGAGGGGATACTACGGTGGGTTCCGGGGCACTCAGGCAACAGGATGGGTATTTCGAAAACGCACAAGTACTTCCCTGTAGCTCCGTCGGATACATCCCTGTATCCGACGGTTTCGAAATATCCATCCTATCACCTGAGCTTCTCATCCGCCCACGAAGAATCTCTGCCCCCAGAACGTGAATTAATCAGAGTTTCCAAAGGTCGCGGATACCCCCGGCCCCTGGCACCGTAACACCGCACACCTGTCAGAAGGTGCGGCCCAAAATCCGCCGCGCCGCATCCAGGGCAAAATCCCGGTACTCATCTTCGATTTTTGCCATTTCGCGCTCAAACTGAAACTGCTTTTTGCGCGGCAGTTTTTTCCATTCCTTCAGGATTGGAATATGGCTGGTTTTCTCAGCGACCGTATAAAAAACCACAAATTCCTCGCGGACGCCCTGCTCCACCTGCAGGGCATCCAACAGTACGCGAATACGGATCGACGCCTCCGTCAGCCCTACACCATCATCCAACAATGTGCGCGCAATTATCTGAATACTGTCGTTAACCCGCTGGCGCTGGTCTGCAGCGGCCTGTTCCAACTCCGCCAGCTGCTGCGCCTGCTGTTTTTGTGCAAGATGCAGTTTGCGCAGGTAATAACCAGCCACCACCGCCAAAGCAAATAAGATCAGGGCGGCCACAATCAGTACCCAAACGGGAAAAACATTCATTGGAAAAACACCTCTAACAACGCCAGCCCTAGGCTCGCGGTAATAATGGAAAGGAGTGTACTGAGGGCAACAACATTGGCGGCAAGCTGACTATTGCCACCCATTGCGCGCGCCATAATAAAGGAAACCGTGGCGCTCGGCGTACAGGCAAGCAATAACAACACCCCCATGGACTGTGCCGGCAGCTGAAAAAGCCAACCAGCGGTGAGCATGACTGCGGGTACCAGCACTAATTTGAAGCCGACCGCCCCCAAAGCGGCCAGGGAGCTGCGGCGCAACAGGCTAAAATCCAGACTGGCACCGATGCACAAGAGCGCCACCGGAAGCGTAATCGATGCCAGGTATTCCCCTGTTTGCAGCAATATCTGCGGCAGCGCCAATGCCAGTTGTTTACAGATCAGCGCCAGCACTATGGCAATAATCAGTGGATTCTGGGCAATATCTCTCGCCAGTTTGCGCCAACTGAACTTGATATCCTGGCTGTACACTGAGAACAAAATGACGGCTGCCAGGTTGTAGACGATTGTCACCACCGCCATCAGCAGCGCCGCCTGCGCCAATCCACTATTGCCGTAAGCGTTGGCCGCCCAGGCGAGGCCGATAATTCCCAAATTGCCGCGAAAGGCGCCCTGAATAAATGCACTGCGATCCCCCCGTGTCAGCGGTCGCGCTGCCAGCCATGCGAGAGGAATTGTCACCAGGGTACCGATCAATCCCGCCGCCAGCAGCGGCAGTTCGCGCCGAAGCTCCGCCTCTGCGGTAAAAATATTAATAAACAGCAATATCGGCAGAGTGATCAGAAACACCAGGCGCGACGCGTCGTCGACAAAGGCGCGCCGCAACAAACCGATCTTCGCCAGCCAGTAACCGATAATCAGCGTCAGAAAAATCGGCCCGGTAACAGAGAAAGCAAAGGAAAATGTCTCCATCTGGCTCAGCCGCCGTCCGCTTCCGGCTCTGGCAGAGCTGCCTGTTCCTCCGCCGCCGCGCGCTCGCGCAGCTCCGCGGCAATCTGCTTGCGAGTGCGGGCACCCAGCTTGCGCAGGCTGTCGATACGCTTGACCGCATTGCCGCGGCCGGTGGCCAGGCGCTTATAGGTCTGGTCATAGGCATCCTGCGCCTGGCGCAGGCGCCCTCCCAGTTCATCGAGTGATTCCAGTACCATGGCGAACTGATCGTGCAGTTTGCCCGCTTCCTCGGCAATCTTCTCCGCGTTTTTATTTTGTTTCTCATAACGCCAGATATTCTCCACCGTGCGCAAGGTGGCCATCAGGCTGGTGGGGCTTACCAGCACGATCTGGCGTTCATAGGCAAAGCGGAACAACTCCGGGTCCGCCTGCATTGCCAGCATGTATGCCGCTTCGATGGGAACAAAAATAAAAACGAAGTCCAGTGTGCGCACACCTTCCAACTGCTCGTAGGCTTTTTTATTAAGGCCTGTAATGTGGGCGCGCAGGGAGTTCACATGCTGCTTCAGTGCCCGGGCCCGCTCCTCTTCAGTTTCCGCGGCGCTGTAACGCTCGTAATCCACCAGTGAAACCTTGGCATCGATAATCAGATCCTTGTTCTCCGGCAGGCGCACGATCACGTCCGGCTGGCGGCGGCGGCCATCTTGGGTAATGGTCACCTGGGTCTCGTACTCGCGCCCTTTTTGCAGCCCGGACTCCTCCAGCAACCGCTCCAGCACCACCTCGCCCCAGTTCCCTTGAATCTTGCGATCCCCCTTCAGGGCCGAGGTCAGATTCAACGCCTCCTCGCTGATCCGCTGTGTCTGTTCACGCAGTGCCTTTATCTGCCCCAACAGGCTATTGCGCTCCGCGTTTTCGCGGTCGTAGACATGTTCCACCCGCTTGCGGAACTCTCCCAGCTGGCGCTCCAACGGGTCCAGGCTCTTGCGCAGGCTGTCCTCGCTGCGGCGCACAAACACCTGTTGCTTTTCCTCGAAAATGCGATTGGCCAGATTTTCAAACTGTTCCGCCATGGCCCTGCGGGTCTGCTCGAGCAGCGCCTGCTGCTCTTTCAGGGCCGCCTCATTTTTTTCCACCAGCACCTGACTGCGGGTCAGACGTTGCAATTTGTCCGCAAGATCCTCGCGCAGCCTTTTCACTTCACCCTCGAGCTGAGTCTCGCGCTCGCGGCTGCTGTCCAAGCGCGCTTCCACGATCTTCAGTTCCGCCCCGGCAGCCTGCAACTCCGCCTCTGTCTGTGCAAGCCGGCGCCCCAGCGCCGCTCTCGCCAGCCACGCGGTCAAAACGACGAGTATCGCCACGGCGGCGGCGAGCAAAATAACGAGATCCAGGCTTAACTGCAGCGGAAACAATTCCATATAAAACTCTTGGATTTGAGGTATTCTTTTCTGACCGGATTGAGCAGTCGGGATTAATTTGTGAACAATGACGGAAGCCGCGTATTCTAACAGCTTGCCCCCCAGCGCGCTGATCTTCGATTCCGGAGTGGGCGCCATCAGCATAGCGCGGGAGATACGCCGCCTGCTGCCCGGTCTAACCCTGCATTTTGGTATAGACAACGGCTTTTATCCCTACGGTATTAAAAGCGAAGACGAGTTGCGCCCGCGTATCGTCGATCAAGCCTACAGAATGATGTCCCGCTGTCGAGCCGACATCCTCGTAGTCGGCTGTAATACGGCCAGCACCCTGGCCCTGCCGCAGCTGCGGGAAGTGCTCGCTGAACCAGTGGTTGGTGTCGTACCGGCCATCAAGCCGGCGGCGGCGGCAACCCAGACACGCACCATCGCCCTGATAGCTACCCAGGGAACCGTAAACCGCAACTACACCCGTGAACTGATCGAGCAGTTCGCCAACGGCAACCGCGTTATCAATGTGCCGGCTCCGGAACTGGTACACCTGGCCGAAGCCAAGCTCCGCGGCGAAACGGTAACCGCAGAAGCATTGACGCCCGTACTGGCGCGGATTTTTCACACTGCCGGTGGCGATAAGGTGGACATCGCCGTGCTGGCCTGCACCCACTTTCCACTGCTCCGCGAAGAGCTCGATCGCTTCGCACCGCGCCGCATTCAATGGCTGGATTCCGGAGAGGCAATCGCGCGGCGGGTGCGTTGGTGGCTCGAAGAGCTGAACCTGAAGACCGGCGCACAACCGGAGCAAAGCCTGCTGTTGACCAGTGCCCCCGATCCCGGCGGCCGCATTGCCGGCGCTTTTTCCGAATTTGCCCCCCTGCTGATTTCCAGCGGTTCACCCGCTTGACACCTGCCAGCGAAACCGGGTTAATCCAAGCGACACGTAAAACCGAAATCCTGATTCCATGCTGCAACCGGCATTCCCCGCCCTGGATATCCTTGCCGAGCTTCCCCCGGGAGGCCTGCTCCTAACGCCAAACAACCGCTTGCGCAACCGCTGTCAGCAAGTCTATGCAGCCCAGCAGCCGCCCGGTGGCAGCTGGGTACCACCGCCGGTGGAATCCCTTTCGGGCTGGCTGGATAAACTGTGGGATGACTTGCAGCAACGCGGCTGGAAACCCGCCATGAAACGGCTGCTGAACCGCGAGCAACGGGAACTGCTGTGGCAGCGGGCCCTGGATGAAGCCCTTGAGCGCCCGCTGTTGAACGCGCCGCAGCTTTGTCGGGATGCGGACAACGCCCTGGCACAACTGCTTCAGTGGCAGCTGGTGGACGATATTGAACAACTGGATGCGGCGCTGGACCCGCTGCTGGAACGCTTCGCACTGACTCTGAATAAAGATCAGTATCCGCTCTTTGCAATGATCCGCAGCTTCGCCCGGCAACTTCACAATCACCAGGCGATCACACCGGATCAGCGCGACCAGCTGATTCTGCGCGCCCTGCGCGAGCATGTCCTGCAACCACTGCCGCGCATCGACACCGCGGGGTTCGCGCAGATGCCGCCGCTGGCGGCAGCCATCATTCACAGTGCGGCGGACAAAGTGGTCAAACACCAGTCCAGTCAACGCCGTGCGGAAATCCGCCGCGCCCCCTGCCGCGACCTGGAAGACGAACTCTATCAGGCCGCCCGTTGGGCCGCGCAAAAACTGGCGCACTCTCCCAACGCCAGTGTCGGTATCGTGGTCAACAATCTGGGGCAGTGTCGCGCCCAGGTTGAGGCCGTCTTCGCCCGCGTACTGGAGCCACAGTTCCTAAGTCCTGCCCAGCACCGCTACACCCTGCCGTTTAACTTCTCCGCCGGCACACCACTGGCCCAGACACCGGTCGGGAGTGCAGCCCTGCAACTGTTGGAACTGCTGCGGGACGACTGGGACTGCACCCAGCTCAGAAACCTGCTCTTCAACCCTTTCTGGCATACCCCCGATGAAGCGGAAACGGATGGCTTCTGGCTCAGAAGTGCCGTTTTCCGCCGCCTGCAACAACTCGAGCTGCGACGTATCGATGGCGCCACGCTCCGCTACTGGGTCGAGCGCACAGCGGAAAAGCTGGGGCTGGAAACCGCACAGCTGCCGCGCCAACTGGAACAGATCGGTGACCGGCAGCGCCGCTGGCAGCGTGCTCCGGCGGAAATTTGGGCGGTGCGATTTTCCGAGGTGCTCGCAATCCTCGGCTGGCCCGGCTGCCGCAACCCGGACAGCCAGGAATATCAGCAGCTGCAACAGTGGGAAAGCGCGCTCGAAGACTTGGCCGCCCTGTCCGAGTTTGCTGGCAGCCTCAGTCTGGCCCAAGCCCTGCAGCAACTGCGCCAGATCGCCAGCCGGACCCCCTTTCAGGCAGAGACCCGCGACGGGCCACTGCAGATTCTCGGCGTGCTCGAAGCCGGCGGTCTCGCCTTCGATCACCTGCGCCTGGTGGGATTCGGCCAACAGCAATGGCCGCCGGTACCCAATCCCAACCCACTGTTGCCCATCCAGTGGCAGAAACACTGGAAAATGCCCCGCGCCACCGCCGAGCGGGAGCTAGAGCTGGCCACTGAGCTGACCGCCGACCTGCTCAACGCCAGCCCGGAAATCGTCGTCAGCTATGCCTGCGAAGAAGATGGCGTCGCACAGGAACTCAGCCCCCTGTTCGGCAAGCTGGAAACAGCAGGTCCAGTGGATGGCGACCCTCTGAGCACGCACTGCGAACAACTTGCCGCCGCAGTGGCGCTGGAGAAAATCACCGACGACCGCCTTCCGCCTCTAACCCCGGCAGACTGCCGGCGCGTGCGGGGCGGCGCCTCGGTACTCCAGGCCCAAGCCCGCTGCCCTCTCAACGCGCAGCTGCGCCACCGCCTTGGCGCCGTGGAATTCCAGCTGCCGGATATAGGTCCCAGTCCCGCCGAGCGCGGCAATATCGTGCATCAGGTACTGGCGGAGTTCTGGCAACAGTGCGGCGATTCCGTGCGGCTCCAGTCCGTGGACAACGAAGCGCGCCAAGGGATCATAGATGCGGCCATAGACCGCTCACTGCGCGGCGCACGCAAAAAGCACGGACAACTACCCGCGGGCTTCTGGGACATGGAGAAACAGCGGCTACAGCGCCTGCTCCAGCAATGGCTACAACTAGAAGCCGCGCGCCCTGCCTTTGCGGTGGAAAACATCGAATGGGAACAGCAGGTGGAAATCGGCGGACTCAAATTCAGCCTGCGCCTAGACCGCCTCGACCAGCTCGCCAGCGGCGAGCAGCTGGTTATCGATTACAAGACCGGCCAACCAAATATCAACGACTGGCTCAGCGAGCGTATTCGCGAACCCCAGTTACCCCTCTATGCCCTGACCCAACCCAAAGCCCGTGCCATCGCCTTTGCTCAAGTGCGTACCAACGATTGTAAATGGAATGGCTGCGGCGACCTGCAAGACCCCATCGACGGGATCAAGGCTGTTGTCGATACCCAGAAAGACGCCCCCTACAGCACTTGGCAGGAGTTGAACGACCGCTGGCGGCAGAGCCTGCAAATGCTGGCCGAGGAATACCGAAGCGGGACCGCCACCCTGATCTTTGATCGCCCCGCGGACAACGATCCGCAACTCTGGCCCCTCAACCGCTGGCCGGAACGGGAACAGGACCGCTAACTGAAAACTGCGCATATGAATGAAGTGCTCACCACATCCCGGCCCATCGACGCCGAAGTCCGCGACCGCGCCCTGGACATCACCCAGAGTTTTGCCGTATCCGCTCCCGCCGGCTCGGGGAAAACCGGCCTGCTCACTCAGCGGGTGTTAAAACTGCTCGCCACCTGCCAGCAACCGGAGGAAGTGCTGGCGATCACATTTACCCGCAAGGCCGCCGGAGAAATGCGCCAGCGCCTGATCGAAGCGCTGCACATGGCCCGCGACACAACACAGCCACAAAATCCCCACGACGCTACTACCTGGGAACTGGCCAAAAAACTGCTGGCCCGCGACGCGGAACTGAACTGGCAACTGCTGCAAATGCCGCAGCGACTGCGCATTCAAACCATCGACGGCCTCTGCCGCAGCCTCGCCAGCCAGCTGCCGATCGAAAGCGGCCTGGGCGCGCCGGGAGAGCCACTGGAGCAAACCCAGATTGCCTTCGAAATGGCCGTGGTCAACCTGCTCAAACACCTGCAGGGAGACACACCCGATCCCCACCTGCAGGACCTATTACTGCATCTGGACAACGACCTCGGACAACTCAACAAGCTGCTGCAGACACTACTGGAAAAGCGCGAGCAATGGCTGGGTCCGCTGCTCAGCGTCAGCCAGGCGGGCGCACAGGACTATTTCCATTTCGTGATCGATGAACTGGTGGCGGAACGCCTTACCCAGCTGGCGGAGCGTCTCGTTCTCTATCGGGGTGAGCTGCTGGAGTTGGCGGATTTTGCCGGCGCCTACCTGCGCGAAAACGACAGCGGCCATCCGCTTGCCGCCTGCGCGGGCATCGACGAACTTCCCGGCGCCGATGCCAGCGCCCTGCCCCGTTGGCTGGCTCTGATCAATATGCTGGTCACCGACAAAAACACACCGCGCAAGCGGGTGGATAAACGCCACGGATTTCCGGCGGAAAAAGAAGTCCCGGGTGCCAATGGCTACAAAAGCCGCCTCTATGCACTGTCCCAGGAAATCTGTGAAAACTCGGCCCTGACGGAGGCCTTCGATGAGGTCCGCGCCCTGCCGACGGGGCTTCAGCAAAACCAGTGGCAACTGCTGCAATCACTCGCGCAGGTGCTGCCGAAACTGGTGGCGGAATTAAAGCTCGTCTTTCAACAGCTCGGCGCCACCGACTATACCGAAGTGGCCCAGGCCGCACTGGCGGCACTGGGCAGCAGCGAAGAGCCCACCGACCTGGCACTGAAAATGGACTTGCAGACCCGGCATATCCTTGTCGACGAATTCCAGGACACTTCGCAACTACAGCTGCAGCTGCTAGAAAAGCTCACCACCGGCTGGGAGCCGGGCGACGGACGTACCCTGTTTATCGTCGGCGACGGCATGCAGTCCTGTTATGGGTTCCGCAATGCCAACGTGGGCATTTTTCTCGAAGCCCGCGCACACGGCATCGGCCAAGTACCGCTCACACCACTGGACCTTCAAGTCAATTTCCGCTCCGAGAGCGCGGTGGTGGAATGGGTGAACGAAACCTTCCAGCACGCCTTCCCGGCCGAAGACAATATCGGCCGCGGCGCAGTGCGCTACCTGCACTCCCATGCCTTCAAAAAGACCCATTGGCCGGGGCCGGCGGTGAATTTCTACGGCTGTATCGACGACGATGAACGCATCCGGGAGGCCCGACAAGCGGTCGAGCTTGTGAAAACGCTGCAGGCAAATGATCCGGAAGCCCGCATCGCCATACTGGTACGCAAGAAAAAACACCTGGGCCGCATACTGCCCGCACTCGCCGCCGCCGGTATTCCCTACCAGGCGCCGGACCTGGCGCCGCTGGCGAGCAAAATGGTGGTACTGGACCTGCTCAGCCTGACCCGCGCCCTGCTCGACCCCAGCGATCGCATCAGCTGGTTGGCCGTGCTGCGCGCTCCCTGGTGCGGTCTGCAACTGGCGGATCTTTACCATTTGGCCAACTGGGGCAATGGCGAGACACCCGCAACCGACACCGCCGCGCGGCCTTTGCTGATGGCACTGAGGGAAATCGATACGATCCAACCGCTCAGCGAAGATGGGCGCGCGCGCCTGCGCCGCACTGCTGCACCAATTCTCGATGCCTGGGAAGAGCGCGGGCGCAAACCCCTGCGCCTCTGGATCGAGGGCCTTTGGCTGGCACTCGGCGGACCCGCCGCTGTCGCGGACAAAAGCGAGCTCGACAACGCACAAGACTTTTTTCAGTTGCTGGAGCGACACGACAGCGGCGGCACCATCGGCGACTGGCAAGCGTTCTACAATGCTCTGGAAAAACTCTTCGCCCGCCCCGGCCAGGATGCCGGAGTACAAGTGATGACAATTCACAAATCCAAGGGGCTGGAATTCGAACACGTTCTGATTCCCGGCCTGGACCAGGGCGGCAAACCCGGTGGCGACCAGCTGCTGCGCTGGGCCGAATGGTTGAACCGGGAGGGCGATCCCCGCTTTCTGCTGGCTCCGAAAAGTGCCCGCGGCGAATCCGACCCGCTGTTCGACTATCTCAAGCATGACAACAGAGAGCGCGAGCGCCTGGAAGGCACGCGCCTCCTCTACGTCGGCTGCACCCGCGCTATCCGCTCCCTGCACCTCCTCGCCTGCCTGAAACGCGACGAAAAAAAAGGCGAACTAAAGGCTCCCGGCCCCGCCGCCCTGCTCGCCGGGATCTGGCCATCGATCGAACGCGATCAAGCGAACAACTGGTGCCACTGGCTGGAAGCTGAGGCTGCGGCTGAAGCACAAGCAAAAGGCGCCGGCGAGCTCGACTACCTGCTGCGCCTGCCCCGCGACTGGAAGACCCCGGAGCTGCCCGAACAAAACTGGCTGGCCCGCTACCGCATGCCGGACTATCAGCCTCGGGAAAGCGAAGCGCCGAACTACCCCGAAATGGGCCAGGTGGCTCTGCGCTGGCTGCGGCACGCTGGCACAGTGGCCCACCAGACACTGGCCGCTATTGCCGAATCTGACCTGAACGAATGGAATTCGGAGCGCATTCAGAACCAGCGCCCCCTTTGGCAACTGCGCCTGGGACAACTGGGGCTCTACGGCGGCAACCTGGAAAAAGCCAGAGAAAAAGTCGAGCAGGCTGTCGTGAACACCCTGAACTGCGAAACCGGACGCTGGCTACTCGACTGCAATCACAAATCCTCCGCCTGTGAACTCGAACTTCACAGCGGCGGCCGCCAACTGCGCCGCGCCATTGTCGACCGCACCTTTATCGACGAAAACAATGTGCGCTGGATTGTGGATTACAAAACTGCAGAGCCGGGCGCTGGCGAAAACGAAAACGAATTTGTCCACTTGCAATTGGAGCAATATCGCGGCCAACTGGAAAATTACCGCAAACTCTTTTACGCCAGAGGAGAGCGCAATATCCGCTGCGCACTCTACTTTCCCCTGTTAAAGAAACTGGCTGAACTCAACTAGGAAAGCTCGGATACGTTCACTCCCAGCACTTAAGGAACCTCTGATTAATTCGCGTGAACGCTTTGGTTAGTTTCGTGGCGCTAAGGCAATAGGATGACCATTTCGAAAACGCACGAGTACTTCCTTGTAGCTCCGACGGATACATCCCTGTATCCGACGGTTTCGAAATGGCCATCCTATCACCTGAGCTTCTCATCTAGCTCCAAAGAATTTTTACCGTCAGGAAGCGAATTAATCAGAGGTTCCTTAAAAAACTTCCCGGTCAGGTAATTGGTTTCGATGAACACTGGCAATGAGCCCCAACACAGAAGACAACAATCCGATCCCTCCATGTCGCCAAAAGATAGGAGCTTGTTTGCAATAATGTGCGCGCTTGAAAACCGGCATTTGGTTTCAAATGAAACCCTCGCCCTCCCCCAACCCAGCAAGTAGCATAGGCGCTCCCTCTGCGCGCCAGCCAGAGTATTGGAAAGGACCAGACTGATAGCGAGCCCCATGACCACACAGCAGTTCGACGACCTGAACGTCGTCTCCCAGGAAATCCTGATCAGCCCCGAGGAGCTCAAGGCCGAGTTGCCGGTAACTGATGCCTCCGAAGCCACAGTGGCCGCCGGCCGGGCCGCCGTGCGCGATATTCTCGACCGCAAAGACCACCGTCTAATGGTAGTAATCGGCCCCTGCTCCGTTCACGATGTGGACGCAGCCATCGACTATGCCAAGCGACTGAAAAAAGTGGCGGACCAGGTATCCGACACGCTGCTGATTGTTATGCGCGTCTATTTTGAAAAGCCGCGTACCACCGTCGGCTGGAAAGGCCTGATCAACGATCCTTTCCTAAACGACACCTTCAAGATTCAGGACGGCCTGCATATCGGCCGCAAACTGTTGCTGGATATCGCCGAGCTGGGGTTGCCCACCGCCACCGAGGCTCTGGACCCCATCTCACCCCAGTATCTGCAAGACCTGATCTCCTGGTCCGCGATCGGTGCGCGCACCACAGAATCCCAAACCCACCGCGAAATGGCCAGTGGTCTCTCCTCCGCCGTGGGCTTCAAAAACGGCACCGACGGCAGTTTGGACGTGGCCATCAACGCCCTCCAGTCCACTGCCAACCCGCACCGCTTCCTGGGTATCAACAAACAGGGGCAGGTTGCCATCATTCACACCACCGGCAATAAATACGGCCACGTAGTGCTGCGCGGTGGTAACAACAAGCCCAATTACGACTCCGTCAGCGTCGCCGTGTGCGAGCAGGAGTTGCGCAAAGCAGGCCTGTGTCCGAACATCATGATCGACTGCAGCCATGCCAACTCCAACAAAAATCACGAGCTACAGCCACTGGTTGTTGAAAACGTGATCCACCAGATTCTGGATGGCAACCAATCCATTATCGGAATCATGGTGGAAAGCAATCTCAAAGCCGGCAACCAAAAAATCCCAGAAGATCTGAGCCAGCTGGAATACGGCGTATCGGTAACCGACAAGTGTATCGACTGGGAAACTACCGAGACCCTTCTATTGAAGATGGCTGAACAGTTAAAGGAACCCCTGAAGGCCCGCAACTCTTAAAAATGGATTCGGGTCAAGTGGCCGTGAGGTCCGGCATTCCGGTGCCGGGCCTACCGCCACCACACGGAAATCCCTCCCCCTACCCCTACCCCTGCACCACCCCGCCTCATCACGTTGAATTTTGCGTCACGACGCCAGTGTGGTAAAAATCGCACTTTCCAGTGGAAAACGCATGAAAAACAAGTAGTTACCTGCGTTTACAGGTGAAATGCAGTTCGGAATTTAGCGGCCAACCGCCCGTAACACACCGGGATCCGCCGCAGCTTTATGCACCCAACAGCAAATCCCCGCCGGAAAATTATCCACCCAACGTATACCCATGCATCAATTGATATGAGGAAATCCAGATGTATACCATGTTCACTTTGATAATCACTCTGCTCCTCGGAACATTCGCCGCTCTGATCCCGGCAGCATGGCTTGCACATCGTGTTCACCCCCTTGCGGGCATCATAGGGTGGATTGCTGTTTTCCTGATGATTTCCGGCCCCACGGTGATCCGTTGGCTGCGATGGCGCAAGCTGCCCACCTTGGCAGACTATAAGTCACAGAACCCCGACGCCAATACAAAGCGCGGTATTCAGTGTATTCACTGTGGTGGAAAGCGAATCCGCAACTGGGGAGTCTGGAACGCCCAAGACACCAAGCGGACCCATATCTGCGAAACCTGTAACAGCGCACTGTACCGGAGCTATGGGAAGCGCTGATTCTGTTTCAGCGGGCTATCTGGCCCAATTCGCCGATGGATTCCCTTCCCTACGCTACATTCCACGGTATCACCTACCGCGCAGTGGTTATTGAAGGAAAAATTCACAACGATGACCCGAATGCCGCTCCAATGTGAATGCCGAGCGGCTCTTTCTGGACACAACCCAAAGGAGAGGTGTAGGGTACGGCGGCACAAGGCCCCACCACTGTCACACTGGTAGAGATTAACAAGGCCCCTATCTCTTACACCCGCCCAAAGACGCATTTGATAGGGGCGAAAGGTCCGTCAATATTGCTGTGGCAAATATTGTATGGACCGTCCCTCCCGAGCATACTTACTCTAAGCTAGGCCCCCAAATCGCCTGTCTATGGAGTAAACTACAGCCATGTCAAGTCTGCGGGTCCTTTGTCAAACTCCCGAGGATTCAAAAGGTGAAATACAGGCCCATGTTGACACCTCCCGCGCCGTAGTGATTAAAGACAGTCAAGTAATCAAAGAACAACTAGCCATAGCCCAACTAATACTGCAAGCGAAAACCAGGGAATCGGAAACGGGAAAACAAAATGAAATCAATTGGAAGATTGGTAATTCTGGTAAAGGACTATGACGAAGCCATTGAATTCTACAGGGATAAGCTGGGATTCGAAGTTTTCGTTGATATAAACTCAGAACCTCACAGGTTTGTACACCTTCGCCTGCCGGGGCAACCCGATGTTGGAATCTGGCTACTAAAAGCCTCTTCTGAACATCAAAAATCCCAAGTTGGTCAACAGACTGCAGGCCAGCCCTGTGCAGTGCTATATACGGATAACCTTCAAGAGGACTACAGAGAACTTAGCGAGCGCGGGGTTATCTTCAATAGCAAACCCAAAGTAGAATCAAATGCGGAATATGCGCATTTTTTAGATTTGTACGGCAATGAATTTGTTCTGGTCGAGCTAAAACAATAACTCTGATTACAAATTACAGCATCTAATGCATAAAATTATTATCATTTTAAAAATCCCAACTTAATCTCTTTTATCTGAAAACTCTTCACCCTCTTAACCGAAAAAATGAACATCGAATACAAAATAAATGCTGACCTTAGCCCAGAGCAGTTTATCGACCTGCTAAAGAGGTCAACCCTCTCTGAACGGAGACCAATCGACGACAAAAACTGCATAGAAGGAATGCTAAAAAACAGCAATCTTTCCGTCACCGCATGGAACTCAGGAACACTAATTGGCATAGCGAGAAGCGTTACGGATTTCAGCTACGCATGCTACTTATCCGACCTTGCTGTAAGCAAGTGCCATCAGAAAAAAGGTGTCGGGAAGCAACTGTTGTCAATCACGCAAAAGCAATTGGGCCCAAAGTGCAAACTTATCCTTGTTGCCGCTCCAGCAGCAAACGCATACTATGAAAAAATTGGATTTCAACGCAATGAGCGCTGCTGGATCCTCGAACGCAGCCACCGCATCGGACAACGATAATCAGCTGAAGAAGTTCAGGCAATTTGACTTCTGGCGGTAAAGAATATTCAAAGTCAGGTGAGGATTTCAGAGGATGGGACGGCTACTTCAAATAGCATTTAAGAAGCTGTCTGGGCCAAGCTCAGCTTCTTGACTTCTTGAAATTTCCATCCACCTTTTGAAAATTTAAGGAACCTCTGATTAAGTCACTTTCTGGTGGCAGAGGCGCTTCGGGGGCGGATGTGAAGCTCAGGTGATAGGACGGGAATTTCGAAACCGCCGGATACAAGGATGTATCCGTCGGAGCTACAGGGAAGCGCTCGTGCGTTTTCGAAATGCCCGTCCTATTGCCTGAGCGCCCCGGAAGCTACCATAGTGTTCACGCGAATTAATCAGAGGTTCCTTAAATGTTAATTATATAGCATCCGTATCGATCACAGTCTCTAGGAGAAAATCACATCATCCCCGTATGAAGCCCCCACAGGCAACATATCAACAAACGATGTCCAAAGAGTGCTGCGACAGAAAAGGCAATCTATTTTGTTAAAGTGATAACCATTCTCAGCAAGCGCATTCAACACCCACTCCAGATTGATATCCGCGCGCAAGCAGCGATTACGAATCGTTAAAATACTGGCAGGCCGCAACTTCATACTATTCATGGCGGACTTGCGTAAACTTTCCCGCATTCCTGCCGGAACTTTATCTCCCATATCTATCACCGCAGACAAATCGTCCATTCCTTTTTTAATGTAATCCGTTGCCATTATCTCCTGAATCTTATCGTAGCTCTCATACTCCCCATTATGCCGCGAATTATTAGAGCTATTTGTATACTTGGCAAGAATATAATTGAAACATTGATCCCCCTTGCGCAGCGTCTCAACAGGAACGGTTTTACCCTCATAAAAACGCTTGATTCCAGGATCTCTTACACTGTTCCTATCATGCGAATAGAAGTTGATAACAGCATCTCCCCTCAACACAAAGGAAGCCGTCGTTCTACGAATTCCATGCGCGCTAATAATCAACCTGTCCGGACTCTTTCCTTTGGGCGTCCAAAGATACATACGTCCTGAGACATCCACGCAGTCAAATCCACCATTTAGAATTTGGCTTTTTGACGCAAACATGTTCCTCTCCTTTAGATTTTATGCCAGAAACCTCTGATTAACTAAAATAACAGCTGCAACAAGCATTCACCCTGAATGCAAAACTCAATAAATGGATAGGCATTTCACAATTACAGGATCAGGGACGCAAGAAGGAAGACCAAATGGCGAGCTAAAATGTTCAAAACCACCTCATGCAAGGAAGTGGGCGACGGAGCCATGGGGGAAATAGCCTACATTAGGCAAACACTTCTCCTATTATTTAATCAACCCCGATTCACCCGCAGCTCACGTGCACATCGACCAATGTCGACAAAAAATATTGCAATGCAAAATACTTCTCGCAGGGAGTGGGATTTGACAGAGGTATATGAAGGGAATCACAGGAATAACAGCAAAACAGGAACTACATCTCATTTCAATCAACACCAAAGGCAATAGAGCCAAATTGACATCTAATTCACCATTAAACGTCTCATACTGGCGCCCTGCAATCCAACAATTCGATATACCATCCCATCACCTGTGAGACTCCTACCTGCCTTTCAAGTATCTTTGCCGTTAGAAGCAGTTTAACTACAGCCCTCTAGAATTGTTCCCATACCCTCTGCAACACCAGAAACAGAAAAGCCGTGGAACATCCAAACATTAATAAGCCATTGATGGCGACCAAGGGCCCAAGCACTCTCCAGGGATGCCGCAAAACCAAATCTCCATAGCCCAATGCGGTAATCGAGCTTGCTGCGAAATAAATTCCATCACTCAAGCAGACCACCATTTTTTTGCGCCACAGAAAACTCCCCCAAAATACAGCTTCGATAATGTGGGTCAAAAAGAGGATAAAGAAGCAGATACAAACCAAAATCCTGCCGGCATTTGCGGCGCCGTAATTACCCGTCAACCAGCGGTGCAACCACGCCAGATTGCGAGCCACTTCCAGTAATACAGCTGTGTGAAACAGGAAGATGCAGGCAGCCAGTAGTAGGGCTGCGGCCAAAGTCCTACGCCAATGACGCCGCTCTGCCCGCGCCTTCATTTGCTGAGCCCCCCTGGCGCGGCCAGTCCTCCGCCAAAACTACCACCTAGGGCGAGGTGCAGGCGGATGCGGTTGGCAATCCGAGCATTGCGCAACTGAATCACTTTCGCTTCCGCGGCGATTTGTCCCGCCTGCAACTCCTCTACCCAAAGTAGATCTCTCCGCCCAGCGCGATACTGCACTCTGGCAATCTCCACCGCCCTGGTGCGATCTGCCAATGCCCGCTGAGCATATTCGAGTTGGCGTGCCAACAAAGCTTCACTGGCGATTGCATTTTCCACTTCACGGAATGCATTGAGCACCACGCTGCCGTAGTGGGCCACCGCCTGTGCCTGTTCCGCAGTGGCGATATTGAGATAGGCACAGAGGGCGCCGCCTTCATAAATAGGAACAGTCGCGCCCATCTCCACCGACGCGCGGTACGGACTGAGATGCAGAACCTCCAACAGGTGATCACCCAAACGTTCCGCGGTCAGCGAAAGAGAAAAATCCGGCAGCAGAGCGAGCCGCACGGCTTCTCGCTTGCGAAAAGCCGCAAGCACCCGGTATTCGGCGGCGAGAATATCCGGGCGCCGCTCCAACAGGGTGGCCGGCAAACCGGTCGCGACCGGAGGCGGCAACGGCGGATAGTGCGGTGCTGCCTGTATTTCTGCCGCCGGGTACCTGCCGAGGAGCACTTCCAGAGTCCGTCGCGCGCGATCAAAATCGATACGTGCGGACTGCAATTCACTCATGGCGGTTTCCATTCGCGCCCGAGCATCTACCACATCCAGATCGGTGCTCTTGCCACTATCTCTTCGGATTTCGGCCAGCTGCAACAGGCCAGCATAGATTTCCACCGCACGTTCAGCCAACTGGAGTAGCTGGTAAGTCTCTGTGGTCAAATACCAGTTCAAAGCCACCGTCGCCGCCAGGGACTGCTGCGCGTAGGCGTATTCAAAAACACCGGCATCGTATTCAGCTTCCGCCGCGGCGCGCTGGCTGCGCAACCGTCCCCACACATCCATTTCCCAAGCAATATTAAGTGCTGCAACTGTGTGGCTGTGCGTATGCTTTATATAATCTTCGTCGCCGAAATCATGCGTGCGCTTGCCGGCAATCTTGCCTCCGATCTGCGGCAACAGCTTGGCGCCAACCACTGTCACCATCTGCCGCGCAACTTCCACCTTATCCGCCGCCTGGAGCAGATCCAGATTGTTGGCGAGCGCCTCCGCCAGAATGGCGTCCAGTACCGGATCATTGAAAGCGCTCAGCCAGTCGTTCGTCACCGCCCCAGGGTAACGGTCTGCAATCCATTCATGGGGAATAACCGTTTCCGCCGGGAGCGCGCTTGCGAGGATTTCCGGCTGTGATGGCGGCGGCCGCAGCGCGCATCCGGCGAGTGCCAGAACCAAGGTGAGAGCCGCTCGTGATATGCGCATTATCCGGCAAAGGGGTAGAGCCAGTTGGCCCAGGAGTATGCGCGGATTCCAATCTTGCGCAACACTACGAAGCCACTGGAAGTATCAGTGTAAATAGCCGCACGCCCCTGTGTGCCGATGGGAAACTTGGACTGGTCTTCCTCGTCGAGACGGATGGCGACTACAAACTGGCCCTGGGGTAACTCGGTGGGCCTGAAGAAAAAATCTGGCAATTTGCCGCTAGGCAACATTTGTCCGTGGCCACTTCCGCGCCAAATGGCCTCTACCCTGCCGGTAAATATTTGGCCGGGGTAGAGGTCCAAGGCCACCTCCGCCTCTTGCCCTTCCTTCACATGCTTTAGGTTCTCCAAAAAATAATTAGCCAGCAAATAGCGGTCAGAGTCGCATATAAATGTGGCGATGGCACCAATACGCAAAGCCCCTGCCACCATTCCAGGGCGCACTTGTAAATTGATGATATACCCATCCTCTGGCGCCACCATCAGGGTGTTGTCAAGATAGTAACGGGCAAGATCCAGCTTGGCCTGAATAGCGGCCACCGTAGTGTTCACACCATCAATTTGCGATTGATAATTAAGCTCCGCTCGCTTGAGTTCCGCCTGCGCCTCGCGGATAGCCGCTTCATTGGCTGCTACTCGCGCCGCCCACTTTTGCACATCCTCTTCCGGACCTGCACCGCGACTGGCCAGATTTTGTGAAAGCTTCTGCTCATAGCGGGCATACACCAGTTCGCTTTGCAGCTGAATGACCTTTTGCCTGGCGACCTCGATATCCGCCTCCAGGACATGCACATTTTGCTTCGCTTTGGCGAGTTCCGCCTCTAGCTCCCGCACCTTGTACTCGTATGGCCTGCGATCAAACTGAAACAACGGTTGCCCCTTTTTAACCGGGACATTGGGCTCTACCAGTACGTCCGTGACTAAAGTGGGCTCGGTAAGGCGCGGTGTCAGTTGAATGGTGTGTTGAATAATCCGCGCATTAGTGGAGTAAGGTGTGATAAAACGCAGGCCAATCAAAAAAATAATCAAAAGGTGCAGTCCAACTGATACGGAAACTATGCCCCAGGTAATGTTGAACTTCATCCATTTGAATTTGAAAAAGGTCAGCCACACCACAATGATGTAGGCAAACAGGATGACAAATCCCAGGAGCACGGGATCCTCCTCAGCCGCTGTTATCGCTATCCGAATCTCGCCCGTCCTTGTCTGGTGAGCGGGATTCCCCTTGCAGGCGACCAATCTCTTTCTCCATTGCCCGCGCCTCCTCTTCCGGGAAGCGCCGGATATCAACGGTATCGGTCGGTTTAAAGGCCCAGATAAACGCGTTGATCCAGGGCACCACGGCAAGAAATCCCGCATACCCCATAATCTTTACCGCCTCTGCGTCGGGATGCCTCCGCGACAAAGCAATTTTGCCCGGTAATCCCGCAATCCAAAGCAGAATCAAAAGGATAGATATCCCCGCGGCAATGATGACCAGGAAGGTCAGATAGTCCCAGTGGTCGAGTTTAAACCCCATCGCGTTCTCCGTTATCTGTGGCCTCCAGGCAGATAATGACAGGCGCCAAGACTAATACGGTCGTACCAAACTACATAGGCACCGCGCAGCTCAGCCATGTCACACCTTGCAGCAGCCTAAGGTTTAGTTCAGCGGTCAGCCTACTGTAAAGGCGCTCCGCGGCAGGTGGCGCACCACTCGTTACCTGGACATCCAAATACAAAAGGCCCGCATCATCTTCGTCTCAATAAACCAACGCAGTATCTCAGCCGGGGATAGGCAATCTTTACAGCGGCTTTTGGCGACAATATTCTGTTCCGGTTGATCATGTGCGATCTCAATTTCGCAGCAATCAGTTCCCAAAGGTTAATTCATAATGAGTACAAAGTTTCAACAGCTGGCGATTGCGGCATTGGCCGTTGCGGCCACGCCCGCGGTTTGGGCTGAGAAAGACCCCTATTTGTGGCTAGAGAACGTCGACGGCGATCGCGCCATCGAGTGGGTAAAAGAGCAGAACGCCGAAACCCAATCCACTTTGGCGGAAAGTGACTTGTACAAATCCCTCTATGCCGACGCACTGGCGGCTTTGAGCTCAAAAGACCGCCTGCCGGAGATCACCCAGAAAGGAGATTGGCTGTACGAAAACCATCACAGCGAAAAAAACCCGCGCGGACTGTACCGCCGCATCCAGGCAGACAAGTTCGATCGCGGCAACGACCAGTGGGAAACGGTGCTTGATATCGACGCCCTATCCCGCACGGAAGACAAAAAATGGGTGTTTAAGGGCATGGACTGCCAAGATAAGGCCCAGACCCGCTGTCTGGTGGCACTTTCTGAAGGCGGTGGCGACGCAGTGGAATTGCGCGAATTTAACGCCCGAGACAAAAAATTCGTGAAAGACGGTTTCTTCTCGCCGATGGCCAAGCAGTCCGCGGTGTGGATCGATGCAGACCACCTGCTGATCGCCAGCGCCCGGGGCGAGGATGCGGCGACCGACTCCGGCTATGCCCGCAAGGCCAAGATTTGGCGCCGGGGCGAGCCTCTGGCGAAAGCGGAAGTGCTCCTGGAAGTGCCGAAATTGTCCGCATGGCTTTCTCCCGACGCAGTCGGCAGCGGCGATCAGCGCACCATTATTCTCAACGAGGGACTGGATTTTTGGCATTCCCGCACCTTTGCCTACCGCGATAACAAAACCCTACCACTGGCCCTACCACAAACAGCAGTCATCAAGGGTGCCCTGGGCGATTCTCTGGTAGTGATGCTGAACGAGGACTGGAAAGTGGGCGGCAAGCAATGGCCACTAGGTAGTCTGGTACTGGTATCCCTGGATGCACTGATCGAGGGTTCCCCCCGAGTTTCCGCGCTGGTCACCCCAAACGAGCACGAAGTAGTGGAATCCGTGGCAGTTTCTGAAGCCGGTGTACTGGTGACCATGCTGGACGACGTCAAAGGCCGCGCCTACTTTTATCGCCGTGACGACAAAGGCTTTAAAAAGATTCCTGTCACTTTCCCCGACAACGGCAAGTTGGTTATCGCCACCTACAATGATGAAAGCGGTAACGCCTACCTGACCTGGGAAAACTTTGTCACGCCACCGAGCCTCTATCACTACCGTGCCGACAGCGACAAACTCGACCGTATAATGGTGCAGTCGCCAACCTTCGACGGAAGCAAGTTTAAAATTGAGCAGTACTTTGCCAAGTCTGCTGACGGCACCCGGGTACCCTACTTCGCGGTAATGGCAAAGGACATTGAACTGGACAGTGACAATCCCACCCACATCTTCTCTTACGGCGGCTTCCGCAATGCCCTGTTGCCTTCCTACTCCGGTTCCTACGAGCCACTAAACGGCGCCTACGGCAAACTCTGGCTGGAGCGCGGCGGTGTCTTCGTGCTGGCCAATATCCGCGGCGGCGGCGAGTACGGGCCCAGCTGGCATGCAGCGGCTCTGCGCGAGAATCGGATCAAATCCTATGAGGACTTCGAAGCGGTCGCGGAAGATTTAATCGCGCGCCGTATTACCCGCCCACAGCGCTTGAGCATCGAAGGCCGCAGCAACGGCGGGCTGCTTGTGGGAGCGAGCATGGTTCGACGTCCGGACCTTTTCAACGCGGTCATTTGCGGTGTTCCCCTGCTGGACATGAAGCGCTACCACAAGCTTTTGGCCGGTGCCTCCTGGATGGGGGAATACGGCAATCCGGACACCGACGACTGGAAGTTCATCAAGGAATATTCCCCCTATCAAAACCTGAAGCCCGGGGTCGAATACCCGTCGATATTCTTCTTCACCTCCACTCGCGACGACCGGGTGCACCCGGGCCACGCGCGTAAAATGGCTGCCCGCATGAAGGCAATGGGCCAGCATGTGGAATACTTCGAGAATCTCGAAGGCGGCCACAAGGGAAGCGCGACCAACGAGCAGCTGGCGCACCGGGTTGCACTGATGTACACCCACCTCTGGAAAGCGTTGGAGCGGAATGATCAGAGCGAAGCACTGAGTGCCGGGCATTAAAACCTGTGAGTAAACCGCTTCATAGCGGTAAAGATGACTTTAGGCCAGATGCCAACTCAGGCGATGGAGTGGACATTTCGAAACCGCCGGATACAGGGAAGTATCCAGCGGAACTACAAGGGTGAACTCGTGCGTTTGCGACATGCCGACTCCGTTACCTGAGCGCTTCGCTATCAACTACAGCGCTCATTCAAATTTCATCGAAAGTCCCTGAGCGTGTCCGGCTGATACGCCCACAATCCGTCATAAGCCGGAGTCTCCCTCCGCATCCTCCCGCTTCACCAGTTTGTGTTGATCCTCGCTGAGTCCCTTTTTCCAATAGCTGGAAATATAGCGGTGGCTGTTTGGTACACCACGCTGGCGAAAATAGCGGCGCAACTGCTGCATTTCGCTGAACTCACAGGCAGCCCATACCGAGGCTTGACCTTGCAGCCAATCGAGCTTCTCGATTTGCGCCAAGATGGTGAAATCATTCTCCCCCTCTTGATGATCAATCACCCACTGAATATCCACACCAGCCGGGTGGTGTAACGGCTGTATATCCGCCTCATCAAGTACTGAGATAACTGCATACCCGCGGGCCGATGCCGGCAAACTTTCCAGGTTCACGCTGATCGCCGGCAGCGCGGTCATATCGCCGGCAAGCAGGAACCAATCCGCCTCCGGATTAATCAGCTTTCTGGCGCCGGGGCCGCCAATCGTTATCCGATCACCCGGCCGTGCACGCCTGGCCCAGGATGACGCCGGGCCCGTATGCTCATGCATCACGAAGTCGATATCAATTTCCCCCTCGCGCTGCTGACGGATGGTATAGGTGCGCATCAACGGGCGGGCCTGTCCAGGCTGGGGAAACAGCAGTTTGACATAGGCACTTTCCTGATCCGGTGGAAAGCCATCCATTTCCTCTCCGCCCAAAGTAAGGCGTAACATATGGGGGGTGACATAGGCGCTGCGCAGCACCTGCAATTCTCTCATCATAGGTTTGGCCATAGCGTGCTTTCCTCCGGTTCAGCGCTGTGGGGACTCTGGATCGCCGCCGAGGTTTTTGGCCATGGCAGCGGCGAGGCGGACAAATTGCGCCACCTCTTCCCGATCGAGATTCTTTGTCATGGCGGCAGCGGTTTGCCGCTCTATGTTCTGCAGCTGCCCCATGAGTGCCTCTCCTTTTGGAGTGGGAAGTAACAGCTGGCTGCGGCGGTCCGCAGGGTTGTCCCGCTTTTCAATCAAACCCTCTCCCAGCAGGTCATTGAGTACCCGGGTGATTTGCGCCTTGTCCCGTTGCATCCATTGCGCCACTGACTGGGCGGTGCACTCCGGATGTCTGCATATACCCTTGAGAGCCCGGATATGAGTAATGGGCACCCCCAACTGCTCGTCCTGTAGTGCCCGGCGCATACGAGACTTGTACGCGTGCATCAACCTGAGCAGCGCTTCACTAATGGATGGAGATGACATTTCGCCTCCGACAAATATGTTGACAATGTCAACCATACCGCCAACTGGTTGACATTGTCAACCACTGTATCCGCGGCATATGTCAATCCCCTATAATCGCCGCCATGTCAGAATTACCAATTAACTCCGTACTGCCCCAGCTAATGGCGGCAATGAGCCACAACAATAACCTTGTCCTCCAGGCCCCACCCGGTGCGGGCAAGACCACCGCAGTGCCCTTGGCATTACTGCAATGCGACTGGCTGGGCGACAGGAACATCATCATGCTTGAACCGCGGCGGCTGGCGGCGCGCAGTGCGGCCACGAGAATGGCGGAATTACTAGGGGAATCCGTTGGGCAAACCGTGGGCTATCAGATCCGGGCCGAGCGCAAAGCGAGCGACAAAACTCGTATCTTGGTTGTCACCGAGGGCATACTGACACGGCTGCTGCAATCGGACCCGGAACTGGCACAGACGGCCCTGGTGATCTTCGACGAATTTCACGAGCGAAGCCTGCAAGCAGACTTGGCTCTGGCACTCTGCCTGCAGTCACAGGAATACCTGCGCGAGGACCTGAAGCTTCTGGTAATGTCCGCCACCCTGGAGACAGAAGCGGTCGCCGAGCTGCTCGGCCAGGCACCAGTGATAACCAGCGAGGGCCGCAGCTATCCGGTGCACCTGCACTATTTGCCACAGGAGCAGATACCGGACGATACAAAGCAGCTGCCGCCGCTGATGGCGCGCAAAATCGCTCAGTGGATGGATGAACAAGATGGCAGCCTACTCGCCTTCCTACCCGGCATTGGCGAAATCAAACAACTGGATACGCTACTCAAGGAGCAGCTGGGAGACCGGCCTGAAATCACCATAGCCCCGCTGTACGGTGATCTTAACCGGGAGCAGCAGGACGCAGCGATTGCCCCCGCCCCGCCCGGCCGGCGCAAAGTGGTGCTCGCCACCAATGTGGCCGAGACGAGCCTGACCATCGAGGGTATCCGCATGGTGGTGGATTCGGGGTTAATGCGGGAATCCCGCTTTGATCCTAACACCGGGATGAACCGACTGGTAACCACCGCCATTTCCCGCGCGTCCGCCGCCCAGCGCTGCGGGCGCGCGGGCCGCCTGAGCGAAGGGCACTGCCTGCGCCTTTGGAGCGAAGCCCACCACCGTCAGCTGGCGCCAAAAAATACACCGGAAATACTGCTCAGCGACCTGGCGCCCCTGGTACTGGAGTTGGCCAAGTGGGGCGTGCGCGATGTGAACGAGCTCCGCTGGCTGGACCCGCCACCGCCGGGACCGGTGGCACAGGCCCGGTCGCTGCTGCAACAGCTGGGCGCGTTGGATGAAGAGATACGCATAACCCCTCACGGCAGTGCCATGCTGGCCTTTGGCACCCATCCGCGCCTGGCCCATATGATGATCCGCAGCCAGGACCTCGGACTAACAGAAGAAGCCTGTCTACTGGCTGCTCTGCTGTCGGAACGGGATATTTTCCGCGGTGAGGCGCGCTGGGACAGAGATATCGGTAAGCGCATCGACGTGCTGACCGGCAAAAGCAAACATCACGGCGCAGACCGCGCTGCCGTGCAGCGGATCCGCAAACAAGCAAAGATCTGGCAGAAACAACTGGAGAAAAGTCCACAGCAGTGCGCCGTACACATAGACGATGAAGACCGCATCGGCATTCTCCTCGGTCTCGCCTACCCGGATCGCATTGCACAAAATCGCCGCGACCGGGAGCGACGCTTCCGCCTTTCCGCTGGCCGCGGCGCACGCTTTTCCCACGACGATGCGCTGGCGCTGGCAGACTACCTGGTAATCGCAGAGTTGGATGGCCAGGGGCGCGATGCACGTATCCACCTGGCCGCGCGCATTTCGGAAAGCGCACTGCGGGAACACTTCACCGACCTGATTGTACAAAGCGAGTCTGTACGCTGGGACGACGAGGCCGGGCGCGCCGTTGCCAGCCTTCGCACCCAGCTTGGATGTCTGATACTGGACGAACAACCGGCCCCCACCCCTTCTGTGGAACAACTGAGCCGCGCCCTGCTCGACGCAGTGCGTCAGAAAGGGCTGCACCTACTGCCCTGGAGCAAGCAGGCAAGTGCCCTGCGCGCCAGAGTGGAATTCCTGCGCCGCAACGCGGACCAATTTCCGCAAATGCTCTCGGATCTGCCACTACCAGATTGGAGCGACGCTGCGCTTTTACATTCACTGGAGGAGTGGCTACTGCCACACCTGCAAGGCGCCAGCAAACTGGACCATCTCAAGCAACTGAATCTGCACACTATTCTGCTCAGCCAGCTCGACTGGCCGAGCCAGCAAAAAATCGATGAGCTTGCGCCGGACCTCTTTAAAGTCCCCAGCGGCTCCCGAATCCACATCGACTACGGCGAAGAAGTTCCCGTTCTGGCAGTGCGGTTACAGGAGATGTTTGGCCAGAAACAAACACCCGCGATATTGAATGGCTGCTATCCACTGATGATCCACCTGCTCTCCCCCGCCGGCCGACCGGTGCAAGTGACGCGGGACCTGGCCAGTTTCTGGGTCAATACTTACAATGAGGTGCGTAAAGAACTGCGCATTAAGTACCAAAAGCATTTCTGGCCGGAGGACCCACTGACGGCGCCCGCCACATCCACAACCAAAAAAAGAATGAAGATTTCGTGAACCCCTGACACCGCATCGAAGTCCAGTGCCGAGGCAGGGGTTCAATACCTTTGGAGATAATTGATGAAACGGATTGTATTCACTTTTCTATTCCCCCTGGCTCTTTCGGGTTGCGATTTCGATGATGTTCCGCGTTTCGTACCCGAACAGGGGCATACCGATTACCGGCAAGAAATGCGGGATTTGGTGCAGGATATCAGCCGCTACGCGAAGAGTGTGGACTCTAGCTTTATCATCATTCCCAACGGTGGCGTCGAACTGATCACCACCAATGGCAAAACAAATGGCACTCCCGACAGCGCGTATCTGAATGCCATTGATGGCATCAATCAGAATGGCGTTTTTTACGGATATTCCATTATCGACCAACCGACGCCGGAAGCTGAACAGGAACGTCTGCTCGATTTCCTCGATATCGCACAGGACGACGATGTCAGTATACTGGTTACCGACTTCGCACTAAGTGAGGTCAATATCGATGACGCATACGAATTGGCCGAGGGAGCCGGTTACAACGCTTTTGTTACCGACAGCCGGACACTGGACGATATCCCGATCTACCCCCCGGAACCCAATGAAGAAAACCGCAACGATATCGAGCAACTGCTGGAAGCCAGAAACTTCTTAAGCCTGACAAATACACGGCTTTACTCCACACCTCAGGAACTGGTGGACGCAATCAACGATACCAATTATGACTTGATCATCATCGATTTCTTCTTTAACGGCGCCGCCTACACCGAAGACCAGATTGAATCATTAAAAGTCAAGAGCGACGGCGGTAGTCGCCTGCTGTTGACCACCATGAATATCGGCCAGGCGGAGAATGACCGTTTCTACTGGGAAAGTCACTGGTATTCGAGCCCCCCATCCTGGCTAAAAGAGGAAGACCTCAGTGACAGAGGTCACTATTATGTTAATTACTGGCAAGAGGCTTGGCGCGATCTGTTGTTCGGAGAAACCTCTGATTATCTGGACAAGATATTGGACGCGGGATTTGACGGCGTACTCCTGGAAGGCATTGAGGTTTACGAGCACCTCGAAGAAAAAAAGGAATCTGACCAGTAACGAGAAATGTCATTTCCGGTTGGCCAGAAACGAAATCTATGCACAGCGTGCATTTTTCGTGACAGAAGTCAAAGTCCGGAAATGACCCACTCTAAATTCAAAAAATTTCTAACTAACTCCTGCCGACGGCAAACCCCAACGTCTCCCGGTGCACCTCTCTTTATTCGGCACGACGATTAAACACACAAAAAACGCAATGGATGAGCTGGGAAATCCATTAACGTCAACTACAGGAGTTAATACGACAGTAAATTACCCGCGGTGTTTAACGTGATTATGCCATTTTCCGGCCCGCCCAAATCAAGCACACCCCTCCTGTAAATGATTCCAAAGCCTTTCAGCCATCATCCCGAAATGGCGCGAGTTTAAACCAATAAAAATAGATTTTATTTCCAATAGAAAAATTTCCGCACAAAACCAAGTTCACTCATGTGCCACTTTGCGATTTTTGTACTTTGTGGGTCGCTACCGCCCCAACAAAACCCAATAATTCCGCGCGCAGCGTGACGCTGCAAAAGCACCAATTAATATGTCCAACAAGTGGACCACTCATGCATTATGCAGACGGTGCGGTCCATAAAAAAATCAACATAGGCTGACAACTATGACTAGTTTCAGAGTCTTGAAAAAAACCCAGCTATTGATTATGGGCGCCGGCCTACTAGCCGGTGCTTCCATTGCCAACGCTCAAACCACAGTGTTTCAGGCGGAGGATTATGACAACGCCTACGACACCACCCCCGGCAACAGCGGCGGGGCCTACCGCAATGAAGACGTGGATATTGAGGTAACCACGGATACAGGTGGCGGATACAACGTCGGCTGGATTGACGCCGGTGAGTGGCTCGCATACTACAACTTGAATATTCCGACCAGCGGCAAGTACACAGTGCGCTTCCGCGTCGCCAGCGAAGTCGGCGGAACCCTTTCCAATGATCTGAATGGCGGCTCCATCGTGCTCGGCAGTCTGACAGTGCCCAATACCGGCGGCTGGCAGAACTGGCAGACCATTTCCCACACCGTGCATATCGACGCCGGTACCTACTCCCTCGGCGTCTACGCCGTGACCGGCAATTGGAATCTGAACTGGATAGAGGTGGTCCCGGAAAACAGTCAGGGCGGCGTCGCCACTGTCCACGAGCATTGTGACTATAATGGCTGGTCTGCCAGCCTGGATGTGGGTTCGTACAATCTGAGCGCCCTTCAGGCACTAGGATTCGTCAACGACGCCGCCTCTTCCATCAAGGTCTCTCCCGGTTACCAGGTAACCCTCTATGAGCACGATAACTTCACCGGCGCTTCCGTCACCGTCACCGGCGATAACAGCTGCCTGACGGACGAAGGCTTTAACGATAATGTGTCCTCCATCGTCGTCAGCCCGACACAGAGCAATGGCTTGGTTTGGAGCGATGAATTCGACACTATTGACATGAACAACTGGTCGTTCGAAACCGGCGGCGGTGGCTGGGGCAACAACGAACTGCAGTACTACACCAACGGACAGAATGCCTTCATCGAGTATGATCCCCAGGCGGGCAGCAATGTGCTGGTTATAGAGGCCCGCCGCGAAGGCGGCAACAGCTGCTGGTACGGTGCTTGCGAGTACACCTCATCGCGCATGATTACAGCCGGTAAGAAGGACTTCCAATACGGTCGGATCGAAGCGCGCATCAAACTGCCCCAAACTCAGGGCATCTGGCCGGCCTTCTGGATGCTCGGCAGTGACATCTACAGCACTGGCTGGCCCAATTCCGGGGAAATCGACATTATGGAACATGTCGGCTATGAACCCACCCTGTCTCACGGCGCACTGCACGGACCCGGCTATTACGGCAACACACCATTCGCCGGCACTTACTACCACAGCGCCAGTGTCGATACCGACTACCACGTATACGCCGTGGAGTGGGACAGCGACTCTATCCACTGGTTTGTAGACGGCAACAACTTCTACAGTGTCTCCCGCGCTCAGGTGGAACAGTATGGCAACTGGGTCTTTGACCACCCCTTCTATATCCTATTGAACGTTGCCGTGGGCGGTAACTGGCCGGGCAGTCCGGATGGAACGAGTGTTTTCCCTCAGCGGATGTATGTGGATTACGTTCGGGTCTACCAGTAACATCGACCTTAGAAGCCAACAAAAAAGGGCGAACCAAATGGTTCGCCCTCGCATCAACGGCTTCGCACTGGCCGATCAATAATAGGCTTGGGATTTATCGCTGTGATCGGTAATGTCCCTGACCCCAGCGAGTTCCGGAATCTTTTCCTTCAGTGTTTTCTCCACACCTTCTTTCAGGGTCATATCCACCATACCGCACCCCTGACAACCGCCGCCAAATCGCAAGACCGCGAACATGTCCTCGGTGACTTCCACCAGGCTCACCTGTCCGCCGTGGGCCGCGAGCCCAGGATTTACATCGTTGTACAGTACGTAATTGATACGGTCTTCTATAGGGCTGTCATCCGTAATCTTGGGCATACGGGAATTGGGGGCGCGGATCGTCAGTTGCCCTCCCATCTTGTCTGCTGAGTAGTCTACCCGCGCCTCGTCCAGGTAAGGGACGCTACGCGCTTCGAAGTAGGCCTTGAAGCCATTCATCTCCATCACCACATCATCCTCCTGCTCTTCACCAGGGCGGCAGTAGGCAATACAGGTCTCGGCATTCGGCGTGCCGGGGTTGGACACAAACATGCGCACAGCAATGCCCTCGCAGTCCTGTTTCTCCAGCAACTCGCGCAGATATTCCTGGGCGGATTCAGTGATGGTGACATTCAGTTCTGACATAAGACTTCTCAAATAACCGAGCTTCTTTGTCGGGTATTCTACTCCCAGTTGCAGGCAAGTTAAACTGGCACGAATGGCCCCAGCTCGCAGGGAGCTCAAGGAGCCATCAGGGACAGTAATGACTCGGCAGCCGCCGCTGAAGAGGCGGGATTCTGACCGGTGACCAGCTTGCCGTCTACCACCACATGACACTGCCAGTCATCCGCCCTTGAATAGTTTCCCCCATTTTCTTTCAACATCTCCTCCACCAGAAAGGGCACCACATCCGTCAGCTGGACAGCCTCTTCTTCCGAATTGCTGAACCCGGTAACTTCCCGTCCGGCAACCAGGGGCGTGCCGTCTGATCGCCTGGCGTGGCGAAAGATCGCGGGCGCGTGGCATACGGCACCGATCGGTTTACCGGCCGCATCGAAGGCTTCAATTAGTGCGATTGAATAGCGGTCTTCTGCGAGATCCCACAAAGGGCCATGACCACCGGGATAGAAAACGGCGTCGTAATCTGCGGGAGCTATTCGTGCCAGCGGGACAGTAGTCCCCAACGCTGCCTGCGCATCCGAATCCTGGTGAAAACGCTGCGTGGCCGCGGTCTGCGCGTCGGCATCGTCGCTCTTGGGGTCCAGCGGCGGCTGACCGCCCTTCGGCGACGCCAGTGCCACCTCGGCACCGGCATCTTTAAAGACATAATATGGTGCGGCAAACTCCTCCAGCCAGAAACCGGTCTTGTGCCCGGTATCACCGAGCTGGTCATGGGAAGTCAGCACCATCAGAATTTTCATTGCACATTTTCTCCTCTAGGGGAACCTGACATACACGCATATCTAACCGTTGCTCCAGGGGCATCAGGTCGTATCCATCCCATCACCAGGCCCTTCTCAAGTGACCGCGAAGTCCCTTTATCGCCGGGCAGTGAACGGCCCAGAAATCGCCCGGAGAAAGCCAACACCCTCACAGTGTAGGAGTGATTGCCGTAGGTCTGGTATCCCGGGAGCCCCTCAACCTACGCGAAACTTCAGCCAATTAAACCTCCTGCAAGATCTCTGTCACTGCCGCTTCCCAACTCAGCGGGCCAAGCCCATGTTAATATGGCCGCCCCCTCAATTCCGCGAATAAGGAAGCATCCATGTCCCAACAACCCCGCAGTCAACGCCTCGAACAGATCTACGCGGCCCTCGGCCAGCGTATCCTGATTCTGGACGGGGCCATGGGCACCATGATTCAGCGGGAGAAGTTGACTGAAGCTGACTACCGCGGTCAGCGCTTCGCGGATTTCCATAGGGAATTGAAAGGCAATAACGATCTTCTGAGCCTGACCCAACCGGAACTGATCGAGCGTATCCACCGGGACTATCTCCAGGCCGGTGCGGATATCATCGAGACCAACACCTTCAACGCCACCCGCCTGTCGCAATCGGATTACGGTATGGAGGCGCTGGTGCCGGAGCTGAACCGGGCATCGGCGCAAATTGCGCGCCGCGCCGCGGACGCCATTTCCACCCCGGACAAGCCCCGCTTCGTAGCAGGCGTAATCGGCCCCACCTCGCGCACCGCCAGCATCTCTCCGGATGTTAACGACCCGGGCGCACGCAATGTCACCTTCGCAGAGTTGGTGGAAAACTATATCGAGGCCGGCCGCGCTCTGATTGAGGGCGGCAGCGATCTGATACTGATCGAAACTATTTTTGACACACTCAATGCCAAGGCGGCCATCTACGCGCTGCAACAGCTGTTCGAAGAGCAGGGCTTCGAGCTGCCGATTATGATATCCGGCACTATCACCGACGCCTCCGGACGCACCCTGTCGGGGCAGACCACCGAGGCCTTTTACTATTCCGTAGCCCACGCCAAGCCGCTGTCCGTCGGTCTCAACTGCGCTCTCGGCGCCAGCGAATTGCGGCCTTATGTTGAGGCACTCTCAAACGTATGCGCCGACTATGTGTCTGCGCATCCCAATGCCGGCCTGCCCAACGAATTCGGCGAATACGACGAGACACCGGAACAGACGGCAGCCGTCGTGGCCGAATTCGCCCGCAGCGGCTTCGTCAATATTCTCGGCGGCTGCTGCGGCACCACGCCGGATCATATCCGCGCTATCGCGGAAGCAGTAGCGGACCTGGCGCCGCGCCAACGGCCGGAAATCAAGCCGGCGCTGCGCCTCTCTGGCCTTGAGCCTTATGTCGCCGACGAAAACGCACTGTTTATTAATGTCGGCGAACGCTGCAACGTGACCGGCTCCGCCCGCTTCAAGCGGTTGATTATGGAAGAGGACTACGACACCGCCCTGCAGATCGCCGCCACCCAGGTGGAAGACGGCGCTCAGGTAATCGATGTCAATATGGATGAGGCGATGCTCGACTCCGTCGCCGCCATGCGCCGCTTTCTCAACCTCGCCGCCACTGAGCCGGACATCGCCAAGGTGCCCTTTATGGTGGATTCCTCCAAATGGGAGGTCATCGAGGCTGGGCTGCAATGTATCCAGGGCAAGCCGATCGTCAACTCGATCAGTCTGAAGGAAGGGGAAAAAGACTTTATCGATAAGGCGCGCCTATGCCTGCGCTACGGCGCCGCGGTAGTTGTCATGGCTTTCGATGAAGACGGCCAGGCGGACACTTTCGAGCGCAAGGTAGAAATCTGCAAACGCAGCTACGAGATACTGGTGGAGCAAGTCGGTTTCACACCGAGCGACATTATCTTCGATCCCAATATTTTCGCCGTCGCCACTGGCATTGAGGAACACAATAACTATGCAGTGGACTTTATCCAGGCCACCCGCTGGATTCGCGAAAACCTGCCCGGCGCCAATGTGTCCGGCGGTGTGTCCAATGTTTCCTTTTCCTTCCGTGGCAACAATCCGGTGCGCGAGGCCATCCACTCGGTATTCCTGTTCCACGCCATTAAAGCGGGCCTCAATATGGGAATCGTCAACGCCGGCCAGCTGGCCGTGTACGACGAACTCCCGGCGGAGCTGCGCGAAAAAGTTGAAGATGTGATCCTAAACCGCCACCCCGGCGCCACCGAGGAATTGCTGGAAATCGCGGAAAAGTACCGCGGCGAAGGTGGAGGCCAGGCGCGCAAGGAAGATCTGAGCTGGCGCCAGCTGCCGGTAAACAAACGCCTGGAACATGCGCTGGTCAAGGGAATTAACAACTTTATCGAAGAGGACACAGAAGAAGCCCGCCTCGCCGCCGAGCGCCCTCTGGATGTTATCGAAGGTCCGTTAATGGACGGCATGAACGTGGTTGGAGACCTCTTCGGCGCCGGCAAGATGTTCCTGCCCCAAGTGGTGAAGTCTGCCCGGGTGATGAAGCAGGCAGTGGCTTATTTGCAACCCTTTATCGAAGCGGAAAAAACAGCCGATGCCAAGCCCAATGGCCGTATCCTGATGGCCACAGTTAAAGGTGACGTGCACGATATCGGCAAGAATATCGTCGGCGTGGTACTGGCCTGCAACAACTACGAGGTCGTCGATCTGGGTGTGATGGTGCCCTGTGAAACCATATTGCAGACGGCACGGGAAAAGCAGTGCGACATTATTGGTCTGTCCGGCCTGATTACTCCCTCCCTGGATGAAATGGTCCACGTGGCGGCAGAGATGGAACGCCAGGGCTTCGATATACCACTGCTGATCGGCGGCGCCACCACCTCCAAGGCACACACCGCAGTAAAAATCGATCCCCAATACCGCCGCAGCCAGGCAGTCTATGTCGCCGACGCATCCCGTGCAGTGGGTGTGGCCAGCCAACTTATCTCCGATGAACTGCGCCCCGCCTTTGTGGAGAAGGTGCGCGATGAATACGAAAAAGTGCGCACCCGCACCGCCAACCGCAGGCCAAACGGCACCCGCCTCAGCTATGAGGAAGCAGTAGCGGCGGCACCCAAGTTCGATTGGCACAGCTACACGCCGGCGGTGCCGCGTAGATTGGGCGTTACCGTGATCGATGATTTCCCGCTGGAAAAGCTTGTCGACACCATCGACTGGACCCCTTTCTTTATCTCTTGGGATCTTGCGGGCAAATTCCCAGCAATACTGAAAGACAAAGTCGTCGGCGAGGCCGCCACCGACCTGTTCAACAACGCACAGCGCATGCTGCAGCAAATCATCGACCAAAAACTGCTTAAAGCCCGCGCCGTTTTCGGACTCTGGCCCGCCAACAGCATCGGAGACGACATCATCGTCTTCAAAGACGAAAGTCGTACCGAGGAACTGGCGCGCCTCCACCATATGCGCCAACAAGTGCAGAAACGCGGCGGCGATGGCTTCTGCCGCTCCCTGGCGGATTTTGTCGCCCCCGTGGACTCCGGAGTAGGTGACTATGTGGGGGGCTTTGCGGTAACCACGGGCCATGGCGCAGACGAACTGGCGGCGGACTACCAGGCCAAACACGACGACTACAATGCGATCATGGTAAAAGCACTGGCGGACCGCCTTGCAGAATCCTTCGCCGAGTATCTGCACAGGCTGGTGCGCAAAGAGTACTGGGGCTACGCACCGGAAGAACAACTCAGCAACGAAGAGCTGATCAAGGAAGCCTACCGGGGCATCCGCCCTGCCCCCGGCTATCCGGCCTGCCCGGATCACACGGAGAAGACCACATTGTTTAAACTGCTCGACGCCGAGCAGAATACCGGGGTCAACCTGACCGAGCACTTCGCCATGCTGCCTGCCGCCTCGGTCAGCGGCTGGTACTTCGCCCACCCGGAGGCTAAATATTTCAATGTTGGCAAAATAGGCCGCGACCAACTCGCAAATCTGGCTAACCGCAAAGGCATGGATGAGCGGGAACTGGAACGCTGGCTACGGCCTAACCTGGAGGATCAATCAGGATGAGAGATGAAGATAACAATCAGAAAAAGCCCTCTGCCGGTCAGGTTTTGCTCAGCACCCTGGCCGCCGCCATCGGCGTGCAGAGCAATAAGAATCGGGAGCGCGACTTCAAAGGCGGCAGCATCAAGACCTATATTGCCGCGGGTATCATCTTTACCACACTGTTCGTCGTCACCTTGGTACTGGTGGTAAAAACCGTACTAAGCAATATGGGCTAGCGGCAAAGCCCAAACTGGATCCTTGCGCCTCGGGGGCACCTGGTAGAAACGTCAATAGGAGAGGTCCCGCCCGGCACCACCCTGCTCCGGGCCAGGAGTGGAATCTACTGGGAGGCCACCCAGTAGACGCAGGTCACAACGAAAATAACCACAAGCGCTACAGCGGCAAAAGCATCTGCGACGTTATCGCTTTCACTGGATACAACTACTTTTTCTTCCATCGAATAGACTCCGATTGTGCATTATTGTTATTCAAAGTAGCAGGGCCGTCGGGAACGGCCAGTCAAGTACAGCAAATCCCCGTCCGCCGCGCAAGCAAACCACACCCAATCTGCCTCAACTCCTTATAACATTTAGTTAGAGACCTAGCGAAAAATATTGTTATTTTTCGCATAAGCGCGCTGGTATGTTATGCGCCTCCGGGACTTGTGCCGGGGCCACCGTACGCACAAGAATCCTTTTGAATGCGCAAAAACGCAATGGAATCAAGCAGTTATGTACCGATATGACGAACGCGACCGCGCAATCATCCGCGACCGTGTGACCCAGTTTCGCAGCCAGACCGAACGCTACCTGGCTGGTGAATTGACGGAAGAAGAATTTTTGCCGCTGCGCCTGCAAAACGGCCTCTACATCCAGCGACTCGCTCCTATGTTGCGCATCGCCGTACCCTACGGCCTACTGAACAGCACTCAGCTCAGGCGCTTGGCACGCATCACTCGCGATTACGACAAGGGCTACGCCCACTTCACTACCCGGCATAATGTCCAGCTCAACTGGCCACAACTGGAAGATGTACCCAGCATCCTCGCCGAGCTGGCAGAGGTGGACATGCATTCGGTACAAACCAGCGGCAACTGCATCCGCAACACCACTTCCGACCCCTACGCCGGCGTGGCCCGGGACGAGATTGCCGACCCCCGCCCCTACTGCGAGTTGATCCGTCAGTGGTCCACCTTCCACCCGGAATTCGCCTTTCTGCCGCGCAAATTCAAAATTGCCGTCAGCGGCTCCGAACAGGACCGGGCGGCCATCCGCGTACACGATATCGGCGTACAGATCGTCAAACGCGGCGGTGAAATCGGCTTCCAAATACTGGTCGGCGGAGGCCTCGGGCGCACACCGATACTCGCCGAAGAAATCCGCGATTTCCTGCCGGAAGAGGACCTGCTCTCCTACCTGGAAGCCATAGTGCGTATCTACAACCAGCTCGGTCGGCGCGACAACAAGTTCAAAGCCCGCATCAAAATCCTGGTAAAGGCACTTGGAGTTGAAGAATTCGCCCGCCGTGTGGAAGACGAATGGGCGCGAATCAAAGATGGCGCAGAGAAGCTTACCCCCGAGGCCCTGGCCTGGGCAAAGTCCTTCTTTACTGCACCGAAGTACGAAACCTTCGATGGCGCCAGCAGCGATGCCGACCTTCAAACACAGGCAGATGGGGACAAGGCCTTCAGCCGCTGGCTCGAGCGCAACACCTTCCCCCACCGCGTCCCCGGATACCGGGCCGTGCGGTTATCCACCAAGCCCACCGGCGTCCCCCCTGGCGACGTCACCGACCGGCAACTGGAAGCCATTGCCGACCTGGCCGACAGTTTCAGCTTCGGCGAGGCCCGCGTCACCCACGACCAAAATGTCGTATTAGCAGATGTGCCGCAAAACCGCCTCTACGAACTCTGGCAGGAAGCCCGTAAATACGGTTTCGCCACACCCAACATCGGCACACTGACCGATATGATCTGCTGCCCCGGCGGCGACTACTGTTCCCTGGCCAATGCCAAGTCCATTCCAGTAGCCGAGGCGATTCAGCGCAAATTCGATGACCTCGACTACCTCTACGACCTGGGCGACCTGAACCTGAATATCTCCGGCTGCATGAACGCCTGCGGCCACCACCATGTGGGGCACATCGGCATTCTCGGCGTAGATAAGAAAGGGGAAGAGTTCTATCAGGTGCAACTAGGCGGCAGTTCATCGGAAAATGCCAGCCTGGCCAAAGTCCTGGGTCCCAGCTTCTCCCGCGCCGAAGTGCCGGATGTGATTGGCAAGATACTCGATCTCTATATAGAGCAGCGCCAACCGGAAGAGCACTTTCTCGATACCTACCAGCGCATCGGCCTGCAACCGTTCAAGGAGAGCGTCTATGCCAACGCCAAATAAACAGCCGGCCAATCCAGCCGAACTGATCATCGACGAAGCCATAGCCGAGAACCAATGGCGCCTACTGCCGCAGAGCGAGGAAGGAAGCGAGATCAGCGCCGAAACTCTGGCGCCGGGCAAGGTGATTCTCCCCTTCTCCATCTGGAGTGCCCTGAAAGGCAGCCTTACCGAACGCGCGAGTGAAATCGGAGTTTGGCTGGACAGCGATGAAAGTGCAGACTTGATCGGCACAGACGCCACCACCCTGCCCTTGATCGCCGTCAACTTCCCAGCCTTTACCGACGGTCGTGGATTCACAACCGGGCGCCTGCTGCGCGAGCGTTACGGGTTCCAGGGAGAACTGCGGGCAGTAGGTGCCTTTATCCGCGACCAGCTTACCTACCTGCGCCGCTGCGGCTTCAACGCCTTTGCCTACGAGGGCGAGCAGCCACTGAAAAAACTGCTGGATTCAATGTACGACTTTAGCGAGAGCTACCAGACCAGCGTGGACCAGCCGCTGCCGATGTTCCGGCGTCGCTCACTGTAAGCGCACCCCCCCCTGATCCAGATGGATCGGGGGGATCACCTGCTTAAATTCGCACTGAAAGAGACGAGCGACCGAAAAGTTTGTCTGCAAAAAACAGCTGCATTTCCTCTGCTTCGGGAAAGCTAGCCTCTGATAACCCCAGGGTAATTCAAGCTGTCTATGCTTTGATCATTGAGTTTCGGACAAAAAACGATCAACCACTTCAAACGCTAATCTTTCACGAACACTCCATTCACTCCCGCCAATAACCATATAAGGTAGCTTTAAATTTTCCAATTGCGTTTTCAGAAAGTTAAACATATCCAGCCTAAACTGCTCGCCATACCGAGTGCCATCATCAATCCAAGGCACCTCAGGTGACATTAGCAAATATAGGTCAGAAAAATCTTGTAAGGGATAGCTGTCGCAATTCACATCCCCCAACAACGTCCTCTCCCAGGCCATAGTTTGTATAACATCCGTGTCTTCTATTAATATGTGGCCCGCGTGCTGGGCTAAGGCTTTACGCATAGCGATGTGCGTATTAGCAATGACCTGGAAATCTTCCCTACACCAAGACCTACCTTTTTTCATGGTTACATCATAAGTACGCCCATACTCATTCATCAAATTACTTAACTCGCCGGTAAAATTGAAACGTTTTGCCAGCGCAGCTGCAAGTGTCGACTTGCCACTGCTTTCAGGACCTAAAAGTGTTACTCGACGTTGAAAATAAGGCCTAACAGCAGGCGGAACATACGGCCATGAAGCACTGGGATTTTCTCGGATCATAGTGGCTGAAATATTTATTGTATCTCTACCTAATGGGATGGGCGTAGCACCAATCTCTTCTGCCAGCCTCACAACATATTCTTCACCGCCAAAAACTTTTTCAAAGCTACCATACTGATTAATAGCCTTTCTCCAGATTGACCAAAAATTTACATCATCTTCTGGCAACTGAGGCATCTCTTCATGAAGCTCTTGCACCACGACACCTTGAGGGACACTTGCCCTAACCCATTCTGCACGCAACCTCCCATCAATTGGCTCACTTTCTACCGAGCAAACAAGTACCGTAAGTTCGTCAACCATCTGAGATGCCACCTCTATGACATAAAGATGGCCTCTATGTATAGGCATAAATTTGCCAAGGTATAACCCTCTAATCACGAGGCGCCACTCTCCATTGTAATAAACCAATAATCGCCAATATAAGAAACACAGCATACAAAACTGCTGTTGGTGTTAAATCTTTCACAATAAATAACCCTATAGCCAACAAATCCACCATAATCCACAAATACCAACTTTCTATATGTCTGCGCATAAGAAGTATTTGTGCAGTTACACTCAGTGCCGCAATAGCACTATCCCAATTCGGATGTGTAGCATCAGTATATAGACGCATCAGAACACTAATCAAAAGCCACAACACCGTGGTTGATAACATTCCTAATACAAAAGACTTTTTCCCCAAATCAGCAATAAGCACTTTTCCATCAGGCGCCTTATGATTTACCCAATAGAAAAAACCATAGACCTGAGTAAAAAAGAAAAACACCTGAAGCAAGGAATCACTGTACAGCCTGTAGTCATAGAATATCTTCGCGTAAAGAATAACCATGACAAAGCCAAAAAGATAATTCCATATTGACCTTTTAATAATAAAATAAACATTTAGGAGGCCACATGTCACGGCGACATACTCAATAAGAGTACTCCCAACCATTTGTTCGATAAAATTCACTAAGACTCCCTATGTATAACGCAGAAGAAAGTTGCGACTATGCAGCAAATTGTTTTTGGTGGCCGCATAGCGGACGCCACCAAAAACAAGAGAAAGAATACGAACCATGGACACCGAGGGTGTTCAAAATTCTGTGTCAGCCAAATAGTCATAGACTGATGTATTTCTCCAAGCGTTCCGGGAAGTGGATCGCCAGCTGTGACAGCGTCA